>NZ_FOTE01000070.1 GCF_900114475.1 Paenibacillus sp. 1_12
AGAAACCATTTTTTACAGAGAAGTGGTCTAGGTGGAGATATTTTGCGCTTTTTGCAGCCCTATATTTATCTTCATCTTTAATTTGTTTTCATGAAAAAGTGATCTGTTAAATAAGTAAAACATTCAAATTCTAAGAAAACATGAGCATTTAAGAGAAAAGTGATTCAGAGGGAGAATTGTTTAATTTACCATCCTTCGTTAAATTAAATTTGTATTCGGTCAGGCCAGGACTGTGCACATTAGCAATCCATGAGAAACCGGACATGCTGTTGGATGATAAAATGTAGACATAAAGGAGGCTGCATATGGAACGTGTAATCTTGATGATGAATGTGCGAGAAAACCAGGGAGGAGAGTCAGTCGCATGGCAAAGATCGTTTTCGCATTGAACCAGTCTCTGGACGGATTCGTCGACCACGACCACACGGCATTTCAGCCCGACCCCGTGCTATTCCGTCATTTCATCGACGACGTGCGCGGCCTGGCGGGCAGCCTGTACGGGCGCCGCATGTACGAGACCATGCGGTATTGGGACGGAGATCATTTTGAATGGGATGCGCCGGAACGGGAATACGCAGCGGCGTGGCAAAGCAAACCGAAGTGGGTGGTGTCGAGGACGTTAAAATCCGTCGGTCCGAACGCTTCTCTGATCGAGGGCGACCTCGCAGCGGCCATACGTGGGCTGAAGGCTCAGCATGAAGGGGAGATTGAAGTTGCCGGGCCGGAGTTGGCCCACAGTCTAACGGAGCTCGGTCTCGTTGATGAGTATCGACTCTATCTCCATCCAGTTGTGCTGGGTCACGGCAAGCCGTTCTTCGCCGGTCCGCGGCCGCCGCTGCGCTTCGTGGCAAGCGATCGAATTGGCGAGAAGGTGATCAGGTTGACCTACGTTCCAGCTTAGTTGTGCGGTTGACCCAGCGGCCTAAAGGGCACGTTACTTTAATAGGGATTCTCCGGCTGTAGCGGCAGTCAGAGGATCCCTTATTCTTTAAAATTTGTTCAGTTATGCGAAATGACATAGTATTTATGGAATTGACGATTGACCTAACGGATAACGTTTGTTCAATAAACACCAATGGGAGGCTGCCGGCACAAAAGGAAGCCTTTCGCTCACCTAACGGGCAGTTTAACGAAGTAACGCCTTGATGTAAGTTTGGGATATAGCTGGTTAAATTGAGTCATATGGGTTTAAGGCGTTTACTGATTTC
>NZ_FOTE01000069.1 GCF_900114475.1 Paenibacillus sp. 1_12
TTTATCGGAGCTACAGCTATACGAGCCGATGGCCTTAACTTTCCTTACGAAGATGATGTTTCTGTTAAAAAAGAGATGACCCGCAGATCGGATCAGGTAATTGTTGTGGCAGATTTCACGAAGGTCAGTTAGACTTTGACTTTGTAGTCATTTTGATTACCGATTAAGAGGTGCCTATTGAAATAAGACAAGTGCTTCACAATAAAAATATAACGATTATTCAATGTGAGGGGAAAGATAAATTCGAGGAGGAAAGCTGAGATATAACCTTGGTCTATCTGACATACTTTGAATATCCCGTCGAAACAGCGATACCGCCTCGTATAACCTTTTCGCCTTCTTGTCTAAGCGCTTCCAAATTGCCTGCTGAAATCCAATTTATACTGATACTCATCGATATTGCCTTCTATATTTTTACAAGCTGCACTCCAAATTACAACAATCGTGTCCGGTCAGAACCCTCTACGTTTTTTTCTATAGTTCTATAATACCTTAATGTCCCAGCCAAGGTTTCAGCAAATAGTCCGAAATCGGCACGAAAAAACGTACAACCACTTCCGACAGTAAATAGGCAGGCAAAGATAATTTGATTAGAAGTTGACGAGGACAGTTTAAGCTTTATTCAATGCCTCCTCAGTAGGTTTGTCCTTTTACATGATAGAGCCAAGAGAGTCTGCTTGTTAGTTTGTGAAAACCGTAACGTAAGTTTACATAATTATTATGTCACACCGTCGGGAATGTAATAAGGTTCTTGTCATTTATCGGAAATGTAATAAGGTTCTTGACATCGACGGATGACAAGAACCTTATTACATAACTAAAAAGAGCCGCAATTTAAGCGACTTTTAATGTATCAATGATGTTGACTTCCGACAAGAAAGGCTCTACAAGCCATTTTCTTTTTCTTGGTCGATTAACTTCGCAAGAAAGGGGAAAGTGGTAAAATAGGGCCTTTCTGTTTGTTTATGCGTTATCGCGTTTTTTGTAGACACCACGGGTAACATCCTCACAAAATATAGGTTTTTGTACATACGTACTGCGGGGCGTTGAGGGGCAGGATAGTGGAGTGATACATATTTTTCCACAATTCGGTTATCATACCCTAAGAACGAGCACAGGATAAAAATGAAATTGGATCGGCTACAGTAAGTTGGACAGATAAATTGAGGGCTAGTAGAATGAAACCAATAGACAAGGAGTGAAACTACTATGCCCAAAGAA
>NZ_FOTE01000066.1 GCF_900114475.1 Paenibacillus sp. 1_12
AACTGGTATATTTACCGAAGAACTATCCGTATCAGTCATTACGGCTTATAAATAACTAAGAGTAATTCGGTCATTAAACTATCGAGGAACGATAGCTCAATGAACACTAAGAAACGGCAGCCGACATAATGGCTGCCGTTTTCTCAAATTAATATTGGGAGTGATGAATTTTGAAAAAGTTCATTCTTGGTCTAACCTGCGGCATTGCTTTAACTGCGACGACAGCAGTGTATGCTTCAGACACTATTCAAGCCGTGAGAAAGGTTATTCTTAATGGTCAATTGCTCAATACCAAAGTTGAAGTATCTGATGATGGGACGACAATGACTTCAATGAGAACTCTTGCTGAGGCACTTGGGGCAAAAGTGAGTTGGAACGAACAATTAAATACGGTCGAAATAGAAAATCAATATCCTTATTTTGTATCATCACTTCTCCATGGGAAATATAGCTTTATGTATGAGATTTTAGCTGATAACATAATAAATAATCCTGATACGACAGTGGTCTTTTCGGAGGGATATAAAGATATACCTGATAACACTGATTTTCAAAAACTTTTCTTATTACTGCTTATCGAACAAATTGGTGATTTAAAAACCAAGAAAATTGAATTTTGGTCTAATAAAGAACATGCCCTTGCTTATGTATCTGGGAACTATAAGGAAGATGGAATAGAAGGTTGGTCAGGTATGAACTCACGGTTTGGTTTGTTAATTAGAGATGATGAAAAAGTGTCTCTTTCACATATTTTGAGTGTACATGAACGTGACGTAATTTCTTTTGGTAAAGAATAAATGAGCCAGAAAAAAAACATGAATTTCATTCAACTAACTGGGAACTATAGCATAATAAACAACCTGAGACGCGGCTGCCGGCATGGATCGGCAGCCGCGTTGTGCTAACTGGCAGTTTTTACCTTAAGAAATGATCGTCGAAAACGGAATCCAGAGGCTAATGGCAAGCAGAAGCCAGCGAACCACGTTTTCCCCAAGGGAGCCTGTATCGATCGCCATAAACTTCGGGAGCAAGCGGATATGCAGTTTGAGCGGCCAGAATAGTTCGACGCCTCTGTGATTGAGCAGATCAATGAGCGGGTGCGAGACGTATGCGACGACAAACGTCAAGAAAAACAATGCAGGCAAAGGAATCGTCACAAACATCAATACCAGTATAAAGAGAATGGAATGGGTTATTGACCGGTGGCGAACCTTTATAATCTTTAATAGAGCCGATATAGGATAGAGAACCTTTGCCATAGTGGAGCCTTGCTTATCGACGTCAGCCAGCGTACCGGCTAAACAGCCAAGCAGCAGAGCGCCGACAGCCTCCCACGATAGAAACGGTACATCCTGATGAACGAGTACAAGCTCGGCGGCTACTAATCCGGCGACGCTATGAGTTTTTTGCAGCATGATAACGCTCCTGTACGACATATTCTTATTTCAACCATATGGCGTTATCCGGAAAATGGTCCGTAGCTTTGAAAAACAAGCTAATAAAATGTGGAGAGGTATTATGTTCTTAGAAAAAAGAAGCTCTAAAATGATATTATTCTACGTTCATTAATCTAACAGATAACTATAGCTCAACAAGAACGCGGCTTCCGGCACGGATCGGCAGTCGTGTTGTGCTAAACATTCCTGTTAAGGCTAAGAAATGGCCTTTGTCAAAAAAGGAGCGCCTCGGTATGATGGGTTTGTCCCGGGTTTAAAACCCAACACCAT
>NZ_FOTE01000065.1 GCF_900114475.1 Paenibacillus sp. 1_12
ATTCAAGTTGAATCACGTTGGTGAGCCGTATGCCTTAGTAGGGCACGTGCGGTTCGATAAGGGGGGAGCCATGAGAGTGGTTCCCCTACTTTATTATTAGCCCTTTTCATGGAAATCCCCTTATTGTTCAACCAACCGATAGCCTGACCTCTCTATACCACCAATAAGATCTCATCAATAACATAAAGATTCTTCAAGTGAGTGTTGTCGTTATAAATAAACGCCAGCTCAACGCCCAGCAGGACATATGTACAAAGTTGCTTATTTTGTGCAGATGTATCCGCGTTACTTAGTTTTACTTTCACGACACTTTTCCGCTTCCTTGATGAGTACGGCGACTCACCTTCGTCTTCCGCTAGTGCCCATTTATCCAGCCCATTTAGATTAGGCAAGCATCCTCTTTTCTCTTTCACACATACGTTAATATTGCTAAATGAGATTTGGGAGGATGTTATGATGAGTGAAACCTCTTATTGGTATTCTGGCACACAGAACAAATAAAACGTTTATGAATGGCAGTTTTTTGCGGGATTTAGTCCGTGAAGGCGAAAAACTAGATAGCCAGGTTGTTGTGTTTTCTCATTTAGATCTGATAGAAAAAGATAAAAAAATTCACGGCTTTATACCTTCCCCTTCAAATCGCTGGAAGATGAACATCTATCCTTGCCCAGATGTCGTGATTGATTTTTGCCGGTATCTTAAAAAGCCTTTTCGGGATATGCGCCGCCGGAAAGATTTGTTCACTTATGCCAATCATAAGTTCACCTACAAATGGAAAGCTACTAAGTTATTTAGTAAATCGGAGAAGGTGAAGCAATGGATACCGGAAACCTTGCTTTATACCCCTCAAAACCTACGGGACATGATCCACAAGCATCCTATCCTCTACATCAAACCAGGCAACGGTACTGGTGGCCACAGTGTAGTTAAACTCTCACGAAAATCCGGTACATTTCACATCAAGGGCCGAAAAAAATCGGCACGCTTGACGCATATTGTTCTGCCCTCGGAAGATTCCGTAGTCCGCTGGCTTAACTCATGGGTGAGTACACAGCGGATTCGCACTGGAAACTTCATGATTCAGCAAGGATTGAATCTGGAACTGACCCCCGGACGCGTACTGGATGCCCGTCTGATCATCCAAAAAAACAAAAGGGGCGAGTGGGAAGTGACCGGGAAGGGCATGCGGGTTAGTGCTAAAAACAGCCCCACCACCAATCTGGTTCATGGAGACGGAATGGCATTGCGTTTTGAACCGTTCATGATCCGACGGTTCGGCCCGGAGAAAGCCAAACAAATCAGCCGGGAATGCGATCAAATGGCCATGAAATTGATGGAAGTGATTGAAGATCGGTATGGCTCAATGGTGGAGTTCGGTTTGGATGTTGGTGTCGATGTGAAAGGGAATGTCTGGTTAATTGAGGCGAATCCGAAACCGAGCCATTCCATCTTCTTAGGCACGAAGGAAATGGGCCTTTACCGCAAATCCATACAGCGTCCCATTCAGTATGCGGCGTATCTAGCGAGAACAAAATTTAAAAATGGATTGTAGGGCCTTTTCTATGCTTCTGAATAGGTTTTACTTTGTAGAACCCTCACAAAACTTTCGGCACTAATCTTTTGGCTGCTGGACAACACGTTAATAACGCCATATTTCTTTTGTTGATCGGGTATCTTCTTCAGTAACATTGCTGAACATCTGTATAAAAACTGTTATTTTGTGCAGATGTCCAGTCCTCTTTTTCAGTGACTTGGGTTCGGTTGCCATTTTTAAAAATTTGGGTTTTGAAACACCGATGAAAATCTCATAAGGTCCCGATGACCCAGACAATGTCGTGGAGCTTCATTTCCCGATAAAAAAG
>NZ_FOTE01000064.1 GCF_900114475.1 Paenibacillus sp. 1_12
AAAAAAAAATTGCTATCCAATGAACCAGACGAATAGCAATGGCTTATCAGGTGAAGGTGCTGGGTATGTACAGAAGGAAGATGTGATGACCCCGTGAGATTCTCTACTCCCCTGGAAAAAAAAATCAGGATGGTTACATATAAGGCTTCGCCGAAGTTGTAGGCATGGTAGAGAATTCAGACGTTCTCATAGTACGGAAGTAACCAGATGACCAAACATCTGGCGAACGGAAGGGGAACGACCTCGTGGACAAACACTTGAATGTGGTGCTGGACAACCGTCACGTTACTTCGGTAAGAACGAACGGAATGGGCATGATGAAAGGTGAGAGATAGACTTGAATCAAGAATTGAAGCTAAAATGGCATAGTGTATACGGGCAAATTCTGTTTGAAAGAAAACTTCATCAAGCATGGTTACAAGTAAAAGAAAACAAAGGTGCAGGTGGAATTGATGGTGAAACCATCGAGAGTTACGAGAAGAAACTGGATGAGAATCTGGGCCAACTTCTACGAAAACTGAGGGATAAAGCATATGTCCCCTCACCTGTACGAAGACGCTATATCCCAAAGAAAAACGGGAAGATGCGACCACTGGGGATACCGAACATTGAGGATCGGATTGTGCAACAAGCCATTGTCAACGTACTACAACCGAAATGCGAGGAGCACATTTTCCATCGCTGGTCATGTGGGTATCGTCCGAACTACGGCGCAAAGCGTGTAGCCCAAATTATTCTGTGGAACATAGAAACGGATCACAATTTTATTTACGACTGTGACATACGAGGTTTCTTTGACAATATCCCACACAAGAAGTTGATGGGGGTTCTAACCAAGTACATCGCGGATGGAACGGTACTTGACATGATTTGGAAATGGCTCAAAGCGGGGTACATGGAGGAAGGAAAATACCACGAGGCAGATTATGGAACGCCGCAAGGCGGCGTCATCTCTCCTCTCCTGGCGAATCTGTATCTGAATGAACTGGACTGGAAGCTTGAAGAACATGGCATTCGTTTTGTGCGTTACGCCGATGACTTTCTGCTATTCGCTAAGACGGAAGAAGCGATCCAAACGGCAGCTGGAATTACCAGCGAAACGTTGCAAGAGCTTGGATTAGAGGTTGCCATGGAGAAAACAAAGATCGTGAATTTTAAAGATGACGACTTTGACTTTTTAGGGTTCACCTTCGAACATTGGCGAGAGAGAAAGAAAGACGGGAAGAAATACTTCGTAGCCAAACCGAAAGAAAGCACATGGAAAGACTTCAAACAGAAGGTCAAGGAAAAGACACGGAAAACACTGACGTTGAACAAAAAGACTTGGATAGAACGAGTAAATCCGATCATCCGAGGAAAAGTGAATTACTTTCTAACGTTGTACCATGCAGTGGAAGAAAACAAACGGCACGGTCAAGAAAGTCACTGTTTCATCAACGCATGCAAAAACCAACTCTTTGAGATAGACGGATACGTACGTCGACGGTTGCGGGTAGCAATGATACATGATCATCCGAGCCAAAGAAAAGGATATGCAATGACAACAAAGTGGAACAACGAATTTTTCGTCAGGATTGGTCTAATTCCAGCTTTCTGGCTCTACTATGAAGCGCAATATGGATACACATTAGAAAATTATACCCAGTATATGAAGGATAAACAGAAAGCGAAAAGTGCTAGTAGATTAGCAAAAATGAAAGAACGCGGACAAGAATATTACACTCCTGAGCGCGTTCGGAAAATGCAGTATGCCCAGAGATTAGCTACATATTAAATTCAAGTTGAATCACGTTGGTGAGCCGTATGCCTTAGTAGGGCACGTGCGGTTCGATAAGGGGGGAGCCATGAGAGTGGTTCCCCTACTTTATT
>NZ_FOTE01000063.1 GCF_900114475.1 Paenibacillus sp. 1_12
ATTGGGTTTCGAACCCGTGGACAACCCCATCATACCGAGGTGCTTCTTTTTTGGCAAAGGTCATTTCTTAAGCCCTACAGGAAGGTTCAATGAAAAAAAGTGGAGCTGTTGTCACGGCATTCCACTCCACACTATCTTCTCTGAGGGAGCTGAGAGATTACCGACAACATAAGTTTACATAATATTAATTATGTCATTCCATCGGGAATGTAATAAAGTTCTTGTCATTTATCGGAAATGTAATAAGGTTCTTGACATCGACCGATGACAAGAACCTTATTACATAACTAAAAAAAGCCGCAATTTAAGCGACATTTAATGTAACAATGATATTGACTTCCGACAGCCTGTGACTGATTACTTACAGACGACAAGAATTTATATCTATAAAAGACAAGAAAATGAACGCTCCTCTGAAACTCCTCAATCTCATTAAATGAAAAATGAAATGCGGCACCTTTGCCTTAATACAAAAGGGCTTGGTGCCGCTTCGTGCTCGATGGCCAAATAATTTGTTTCAAAGTAATAAATCTTCTTACATACCGATCAACATCCTGTCGTAATCTTTCATATTGATCGCTCGGATTGTCGAACGCTTTCATAGCCAAGAGCCCCTCCGATGTCAAAAGCTACAATTTGTGGCGTACAGGTTATCAAAATAAAAAATCCGCTCTAATCGTGGATTCGCATCGATATATGTTTTTGTCTTCTTACAATTATTTTTTTGATGTCCCGACGGACTTAGGGGCTGGATGTGGTCACTCGCTTCTCAGAGTGACCCGGAGCGTCAATATGGTGTTAGCCGAAGGAAGTTCTGGAAGCAGCCATTGCATTTAAGGCGTTCTCAAAATAGCTAAATACTTCATCTGCAATTCCCAGAAACTCTTCAACAAGTACATTACTATCTAAGTAACAAGCATACAGATAATCAACTAAAGCGGAGTCAATCTCACAATAGTTTAATATGGCATTCTTCATCTTAATAATGTCATCTTGCCATACACCTGTATCTTCTAAAACCAAAGAGTATAATGCACGAATTAATCTCTTAGAGTAACCTTTAATATATCTAGTTTTCATTGTGTTATCACTAGCATTAGAAAGTAAACTATGTATACGACCTACTTCCTCCTTGGTCTCTGTATTTAAGGCTAAAATGAACTCTGGAGAAATAATTATGGGTGGTACTTTTTCACCAGCGTCTTGACCATATACGCAAACACAAATTATCTTAACCCAAAAACCCCACTCATTTGGTTTACTTAATACATCGTCAATCGAGCAAATTATCGTATCAATCTTAGTTACTACTGGATATTCTTCCAAAAGCCTATCTTTAATATTTGTCAATCTTTCGTAATCAATATCTTTGGGATTTACACATACAATAGTAAAGTCTGCATCTGACTTAAAAGGTATAGCAGTTCCTTTTGGAATCGAGCCACACATATAAATGCTATGAATCTTACCTTTAAATTCAGTAAGTATATTATCTTTATACTTATCAACAAAATCCTTATATTCACTTTGTATTACAATTCTATTTATAACTTTTTCTAATATCATATAGACTCCTCCTAAATTAAGAACTTCTTTCGGCTAACGTTCTGGTATTCACGAGCCCGAGAGGCTTAAGTGACCGTAGGGAACGGGTCGTCAGACTTAGCCTCGCAGGGTTGTCCGGCTGCCACGCTTCCCCGAAATCACTCTGCCGGACCGAGGGCGTCAGCCCGAAGCGTGAATATGGTGTTATCGGACGGTCTCGCCTTCATTGAGTTACCTTCAAACTGTCTTTCGTCTTCTATCGCTCTTAGGACTCAATTTCTCTCTTAATCTTCAATCCCTCTTCTATCTTCTAGTTTGTATGTAGTCCTTTTATTACGCTAACGTATCCGTTAGTTTAATGAACCATGCTGAATGAGGCCCGAAGCGTGAACACGTGTTATACGCAGTGCCACTCAACTTCGAATTACAAACAAAATTACTTCATATTTAAATGTCCCCCACTCATC
>NZ_FOTE01000059.1 GCF_900114475.1 Paenibacillus sp. 1_12
CACGGGGTATACGGTCACGTCCAATCCGGGAGGATTCACAGGAACCTCAGCAACCGCGAGTTCGATCACAGTCACGGGACTGACGAACGGCACGGAATATACGTTCACGGTAGTTGCGAAGAATGGGGTCGGATCAAGCGCAGCGTCCGCTCCGTCCAAGGCTGTTATGCCAAGAGGCAGTGGAGGTAGCGGCGGGTCGGGCGGTTCTGGTGGAAGCGGTGGAAATGGCGGAAGCTCCAACATTGACCCGATTCGCTCAACAAACGGAAATCTTACGCTTCCGTTAGGAAAAGTTGGCGAGATGAGCTTGGATGGCAAGATCCTCATTACTGTTCCAGCTAATGCTTCAGACAAAGAATTGAAGATAACGATAGAAGAATTAAGTGAGATTCCTGGCCTGCTGGCGAATCATGAGGTGCTGGCAAGCTCTATATTCGAGATTCTAAAGAATTACTCGGGCAATTTTAGTAAACCGGTGACATTGACTTTTACCTTTGACCCGACCAAGGTAAAGGATAATCAAACAATAGCCTTGTTCTATTATGATGAAGGAAAGAAGGCTTGGGTAGAAGTTCCTGGAGGCAAGATCGACGGGAACCAGATCCGCGTAGAGGTTAACCATTTTACGAAGTTCGCGGTGCTTGTAGTGGATAAAAAGTCGGGCTTGCCTATCGTAGCGACTGAGTCCACGGAAGTTAACTTTAGCGACATCGCCGGTCATTGGGCGGAAGAGACAATCAAACAAGCGGTGCGGCAGGGAATCGTTAATGGCTACACGGATGGCAGCTTTAAACCGGACGCAACGATTACGCGTGCAGAATTCGTTACGATGCTAATGAATGCATGGAAGCCTTCAAATGGAAACACAACGTTAAGCTTCACCGATACGAATGAGATTCCTACTTGGGCGAAGAAAGCGATCACTCAAGCTGTAGAATCCGGCATCTTGTCAGGCTACACAGATGGTAGCTTCCGCCCGGACGGGAACATTGCGCGGATGGAAATGGCGATGATGATTGCTAAGGCGTATGGCGCGAAGATCCCAACGGATGTCGCGACTGGCTTCTCCGATGAAAGCGAGATTCCAGAGTGGGCCAAGGGAGCGGTGTTCATGATTAAACAGATAGGCATCGTCAAAGGACGCGACGGTAACCAGTTCGCACCTAAAGAAACGGTAACACGTGCCGAAGCTGTGACGGTGATCATGAACCTGCTTCATGTGAAGAAAATCGAATAGGATTTTAGATATGGAGACCTCTGAACTGTGACCCGGAAGGTAGACACTTTGAAAAAAGTGCCCTCCTTCCGGGTCATTTGCGTTTTTAATGGAAGTTATCAGAGAGGAGCGAGGTCTAAAATGACAGATAGTAGCAAGTTCCCAGTGAACCGACGTCGCTTTACGGCGCTTGAAATCAGACAGTTAGAAGCAAATCCTAATGTAATACATGTGTCAGAAAAGGCGATCACGTATTCACCAGAACCAGATTGATAGAGATGATAACCGATGGAAAGAAAAGGGATGCTTTTGCTCGAATATGGGACGCTTGCAGTGATATGGCGGGCTATGTGCAAATGCACTTTGACGTAGCTGAGAGAAAGCACTACTTTGGAGATGACTGGGATTGTTACCCTGATGATTCTTACGGGTATTATTTAGCAAGTTGCAAAACAGACAGCACGGCAATGCGTTCAATAGGTGAGATTGCCGATAGCGCAGACGTTATATCAATGATGAATACATCTCGCCTCGATCATTCAGATGAGGACAATATACGTTTTGAAAGTTTTTTAACATTTCGACATTTTCTCTTGCACGTATTAAAGATTTTTGAAGTAGAGGAAAATGAGGCTGAAGTGGTTGCTAAAAAAACGTGGAGTGGAGAACTGATTGATGATAAAAAACTCATTCAGCGTTTCGAAGCAGTATTTCCTCGCAAACAGCATGTCGGCGAAACGGTAGAGCGTTTCGGGCTATGCTTGTTAAGATGTAGATTTTAGTTCGATAATTTTATGCTCAAAAGGGAGTTCAGCAGCGACGATACGGAAGGAAGATGGAGTCTTAAAACACTCAAGGTTTCATGGAGCAATAGCAAAAAATATGCTAAAAGGCAGCCAAAAGCGTATTATGTGGATGTTACTGACTCAATCGCAAGTCGAATGTTGCAAGCCATGTTAAGGGTAACGTATACATCCCCGCTGGTCGTGCATTGGGCTACGGAGTTCCTTGCGTGGCTCTATTTTGATATGGATGGCTATGACTCAAATGAACATTCAGACAAGCTGGAAAACATCGCAAAAGCGGCAGTGCGTGAATATATGAACGATGGCGAGTTTTCTATAGGGCTAATCACTCCACACATAGTGTTCAATTACTTGGATTACTTGTTGTGGCAAAAAACGAAGCAGGATTTCCAATTTGAATTCCGTAATTCGGTGGAACATTGGTATCCGCAGCATCCCATCGACAGCAATGTCAAATGGGACGAGCAAGACCTGAATCATTTCGGTAACCTATGCCTTGTTTCAATGGATATTGATAAGCTTGTATTAGGCTTATGTGCTCCCACGTACTTGCATTATTAGATGAGCCGCATGCATGGGATGCGGCTCATCTAGTTTTTAACGAAGAAAGCGATGTTAGCAGCGCGGCTGGTTTATTTTAAGGGATAAAGTCTAGACCACATTGAGGGGCTAATCGGACAATGTTCTTGTCAGTTATCGGACAATGTTCTTGTCATCCGACAAAAACGACAAATGTCGGGTGACAAGAACACTATCTCATTAAGGGTCGCGTAAATCGCGGCTTTTTCGTTTTATGAGATAAGGTTCTTGTCAAAACCAAA
>NZ_FOTE01000057.1 GCF_900114475.1 Paenibacillus sp. 1_12
TACGTCGTTCTTTGGGCATCGTAGATTCGCTCCTGTCTGATATCTTTATTCTACTAGCCCTCAATTTATCTGTCCAACTTACTATAGCCGATCCAGCTCAATAAAGTACATATGAAAAAAAACACCCACTTTTGTGCAGATGGTTAAATACAAAACATCATCAGAATCGCAAAAACGGCCCTAATATCCAATTTATCTTTCATTGGTCGAAGTTAACATCGACTGAAATTGGAAAATTAGGGCCTTTATGTTTTGTTAAACGGGTTTGGATGGTTTTGTAGCTGCCGCGGTAACATGCTCACAAAATATAGGGATTTGTACATATGTACCCCTGGGCGTTGAGCTAACTGTCAGTAATGCGGAGTGTGGGAAGTATCAATGATGGTATCTAAGTGATTATTCAAATGATCAATTAGATACAAAAGTCTTTCAAGCCTATTTTTCTTCGTCGATAGACAGTTATGAATTGTATATTTTTATATTATTTCGTAGCTGATCTAAGAATTTATTTGCTGCATTAGAAAACACTTGATGTTTTTTCCAGATAATATTTAAATTAGCTTCTAATTTGGGCTTTAAAGGTTTAAAGCAAAGCTTGCTATCTCCTGATGTATTAATAAGTTTATCCAAGCATAATGCATATCCAATATTTTCTTCAACCATTCGTGCAGCGTTGTAAAGCAGATTATAGGTTGCGACAATATTGAGATCCTCAATATTCTCTCCAAACCATCCTGTGAATTCGTTACTGACAGCAGTTTGACGTGAAATCAGCAGTGGTTTATCTATTAAATCTATTGGCTGAATGAACGTCTTGTACGCTAAAGGACTATCTTTGCGCATTAAAACACCCCAAACATCAGTGGCTGGTAATTTTATGTAATCGTATTTTTGTTTATCTGTGGGTTCTATGACAATGCCAAAATCTAATAATCCACTGTCTAACCTGCTAGTAATGTCGTCAGCATTACCACTATATAAATGAAATCGAATACTTGGATAATGTTCAAGTAATTCTTTTGATGCTCTGGCAATAAAATTCATAGCTTCTGTTTCACCACCACCAATGTAAATTTCACCGCTAATGATTTCTTTTGATTCTTTAAAATTGGCTTCGGTTTTATCTACTAGCTCAACGATTTCTTTCGCTTTTTTAAATAAGTATCTCCCTTCGTCCGTTAAAGTAATTTTTCGATTTCCTCTTTCAAATAAAGTTGCTCCTAATTCCATTTCAAGGTCTTTTAATTGTCTTGATAATGTAGGTTGGGACAAATGCAGCTGTTTTGAAGCAGCCAAAATATTCTCTTCATTCGCTACAGCAATGAAATAGCGTAACACTCGAATTTCCATAACAGTCTCCTTAATATATGTATGCTTAATAGGCATAAGAGTGTATTTGATATAAGTATTAGATATTTGAATCATATCTATTTATGATGTAGCTGAAAAGGGTAAACTTTTAAAGGAGGATTTATAGATGGCTATAAAAGATAAAGTGATTATTATTATGGGGGCATCTAGTGGAATTGGTGAAGCAACTGCAAAGTTACTTGCAAAACGTGATGCAATGTTGGTATTAGCTGCACGCCGCTTGGATCGTCTTGAAGCTATTAAAGGAGAATTTCCTGAATCAAATATTCTCATTCAACAAGCGGATGTGACAAACTATGAAGATGTGAACAAGGTCGCGAAACTCGCATTAGACGCATATGGCAGAATCGATGTTCTTTATAACAATGCGGGTATAATGCCAACTTCACCAATCGTTGAAGGACGTCGTGAAGAGTGGAAGCAAATGCTTGATATCAATATTATGGGAGTTTTAAACGGAATCGCTGCGGTGTTGCCAATTATGGAAAAACAAAAATCAGGGCATATTATTACAACGGATTCTGTGGCAGGACATGTAGTATACCCTAATTCAGCCGTGTATTGTGGAACAAAGTTTGCAGTTCGTGCCATCATGGAAGGATTAAGACAAGAACAAAGAGAAAATCACATCAAGTCGACAATCATATCACCAGGAGCAGTTGAAACAGAGCTATATAAAACAATTAGTGATAAAAAAGTTTCTGAAGAACTTCACAAAGCCCAAAAAGAGTGGGGACTATCACCAGAGGATATTGCGTCAGCTGTAGTTTTTACGATTGATACACCTAATCGCATGATGGTTAGTGATATGATTGTCCGCCCAACTACACAGGAAATCTAAACATATGAAACGAATTAGGGTTGTATTCATACTTTTTCTATCTATGCTACCCCTTATTGGATGTAGCGTAGAGGAAAAAGAAAAGACGAATCCAGAAAATGTAATAACTACATCTGTACAAGAACCGCATTATCAATCAACAAAAGGGTCAAATATGATTGAAGAAAAACAACAAATTATACTTTCATTTGGGGATGAGGAGCTTACGGTAATCATCGAAAATAACGCCACTGTTGTAGATTTTGTAAAACTCTTACCCTTGAAGTTGGATATGAGAGACCTGTATAATCGCGAAAAATTTGCGAAGGTTCATGGATTACATGTTGATCAAACTGTGTCAAGCTATGATAAAGGAGATATATCTTATTGGGTACCAGGGGAGGTGTTAGTCATCTATTATAAGGACGATGATGAGTATATCAGCGGTCTTGTAAAAATCGGTGAAATCATGGAGGGTGTCGAAGTATTAGAAAACTATCCAGGGAATATCGAAGTAACGATTGATATTAAAAGGTAAATGTATGACCTGAAATTCAATAATCTTATATGTATTTGATATTTCTTAACGGGTATTATTAGCCCAAAAAAAACAAGAAATATATTTAATTTAGGCAGGTGATTTTTAAAAATGAACATGAAAGATTTTATAGATTTTTGTAAGAAAGGCAATCCAATTTCGGGTGAGGATAAAGAATTGCATGGATTATTAACTCAATGTAGTTATCAAGCTCAAAAGATCACAATGGAATTGAATACATCCTATCATTCAAGAGAAGAAATAGTGGAGATTTTTAGTGAACTAACAGGCAATAAAGTTGATTCGTCTTTTATGTGTTTTCCGCCGTTTTATACAGACTTTGGAAAAAATATTACTATAGGTAAGAATGTGTTTTTCAACACAGGCTGTTCCTTCCAAGATAGAGGTGGAATTAGTATTGAAGACGGTACAATGATTGGTATGAATGTTACGATTGCTACACTTAATCATGGGTTACCTTTGGAAACGAGAAATGTAACCTACCCTTCTCCAGTTATCATTGGTGAAAATGTATGGATTGGGTCAAACGCAACCATACTGCCCGGCGTGACGATTGGGGACAACTCTGTTGTTGCGGCAGGAGCAGTTGTCACTAAAAATGTTCCAGAGAATACTGTCGTTGCAGGAGTTCCAGCAAAAGAGCTTAAAAAAATAAATATTAATTTGGAATACTGAGCATCTGGAGTGCTGTGTTTTGCTAGTAAGTACGCATTGATTTAGATCCCCTTTTACCTTATCTGATAAACTCAAGTGTAACGCCGCTTGAGTTTTTTCATTCGTCCATACGGAGAACAAACTCAGACCGTTCCATTTCTTTGGTAGTTCGCGCCGAATTGTTGCACCGATAAATCGAAATTAGTCGTAGAAGTATTCGTGTTTACTTTCATTGTATAGAACTCATCATATAACGAGTTGAGTTCCAAAGTGGAACCCGATGAAGAATATTTCAATTTTAAGTAAATGAAATTAACGTTCAACGGCTGCCGTTGTTCCGAGGATACAATAAGTAACGGAGCTGACGTTGAACTAACGGGTACGACAGTTCAATGGAAACAGGGAGCAGACCGCGGTAGCAGTTGCTCCCTGTTTCCATTGAACCTTCCTGTAGGGCTTAAGAAATGACCTTTGCCAAAAAAGAAGCACCTCGGTATGATGGGGTTGTCCACGGGTTCGAAACCCAATACC
>NZ_FOTE01000053.1 GCF_900114475.1 Paenibacillus sp. 1_12
TAATCCGAAGACAAATTAAACCGAGCAGCGGTCTCATTGATGGATGCCCCAAATTCGTTCATGTAATTGAGTACATCTATTTTAAATTGAATCTCGTGATTTGTATACGTTGATGTAATTCCTTCCTCTCCATGCTTTTGATAACGTAATACCCATCTTTTTAGTGGTGCAGTGCTCATATTACGTTCTTCAGCAATTGTCTTATATGACGCTTTACCTTCTAGATAAGCCAGGACAGCTTCTAATTTCTCTTCAGTTGAGTATTTAGCCAAAAAAACTACACCTCCAATTGTTAGACTGTGTCTAACAATTGGGGTGCAGTTCAAGGCAGCTCCTTCATCGTTTGTATGTAGTCCTCTTATTACGCAAACGTACTCCGCTAGCTTAACTATGACTAATTTTACTATGAAAGCAACTTCCGATAAATTCTAAAACTTGCTTCAGCTTCTTGAATATTTCCCGTTTTTGTCAGCACTACGCCCTTGTTATAGTAGTAATTAAAATCATTTGGATTTATCTCAATAGCTTTATCTAAATGTTCTAATGCTTCCTTATACAACTTTTGATAATACAGGAGGTTTCCCAAATTATAATGAGCATCGTCATTATCCGAGTTAATCTCAACACACTTTTTATAGCTTTCTATTGCTGAATTACCTAATTTTAGTTTTTCCAATACAATTCCTTTGTTGAAATGAACAGATGAATGATTCGGTTCACTTGCAATCGCTTTATCATAATGCTTCTTCGTACTTCTCTAACTTCTTAAGTTCATTAGCTTTGTTATAGAACGCTGAGCTAAAACGAGGGTCAAGCTTTATAACGAGTTCGTAGAATGTGATTGCTTCAATGGACTTTCCCTGATAAGACAATGAATTTGCCTTATTGTAAATACAATTAGTGTTATTCGGATCTAATACTAACGATTTGTCGAAATAAGTGATTGCTTCATCATGATGGTTAAGTTTAGCTAGTGTATTTGCAATGTTGTAATATAACGTTGCATTGTCTGGATACAATTCTAACGCTTTTTGAAAATGAGCTAGAGCGTCATCAAATCTAGCCACCTGGACTAATTTTATGCCTTCACGGTTTAGTTGTTCTGCTTGTTGTTTTTGATTATTAATCTGTAAATCACTCCGTTTTTCTAACGACTTCTCACCAAGATTTAAATCCGAATTTTAGTTATATATTCCATAAATAAACTAAAATATCCTGCCAGTTAGGTGAGCGAAGGCTGCCGTTCGTGTAGGCAGCCTCGTCCCGGTTACTTATTGAGCTCTAGTTCTCCGTTTGTTCAACAAGAATCTCTATAATCAGCTTTAACTTTTAAAAATGGAAAATCAGTAATGAACTTTAACAAACGCCATCAACCAATTCTTTAGTTAAGGGCGTTTTGAGTTTTATTTATCCAAATTCTTAATAGCATAATCGGCTTCTTCTTTTGTGAATTTTTCACCGTGTTTAGAAGTTAGTTGGTCTCGTATCGCTGCTGGCGACATTTTCATTGAATCCTGATAATTTTTTGCTTTATTCAAGGCATTTTTATTGAAATCGGCTTTTATATTGTCGACTGCGTACTGTGCTTCGTCTTCTGTAAACTTTTCACCATGTTCAGAAATAAGTTGATCATAAATTCCTTGTTTTGACATGTTCATTGTTTTTGCGTATGATTCAGCTTTTTTTAAAGCGTTTGCTTTCCAGTCAAATTGAAAATTATCTATTGCATACTTGGCAGATTCTTGAGAGAACTTTTCACCATAATCTGAAGTTAATTGATCATTAATAGCACGTTTAGACATGTTCATTGTTTTTGCGTATGATTCAGCTTTTTTTAATGCAGACTTATATTCATTAGGAACATTAGCGTCTGCCTTTGCTTTAGCGTCAGCATCAGCTTTAGCCTTAGCTTCGGTCTCCGCCTTTGCTTTAGCTTCTGCTTTAGCTTCTGCTTTAGCTTTAGCTTCTGCTTCAATCTTAGCTTTTTCCTCTGGAGATAGAGCGGCAGCTGCCAGTTTTGCTTCCGCAGCTACCGTAGTAGCCGGTTTTGAGTCGGAGTCAGAAAGGGCAGCCGCTACACACATGAGGATAAAGGCGCCTAGTGCAAGGAGTGCGGTCTTTCCACGTGTTAAGTTCATTTTAGTGAATCCTAGGAAGACGCTCGGCTTAATAAGTGAGAGGAGTAGGTACAAAAACGCTAGAAACAACAACAGTACAATAAACGCCATAATATCCCCATTTTCATGTAAATTTTCACCCAATATAGGAGTAATTACCTATTAGTATACGGCATAAACATAAAAAAGGAAACGCTTTTTGCGTCAATATTTAAAAAAGCAGAGAGCCATCCAATTATGTTCCCTATCAGATGACAAGAAATTTATTCCATACCCGTTTTGATAAGAATTTGCAAAAAAACTATAGATAATTTACTTGGGATGAATTGATGAAGGTGGATAAAACCTATGATGGATTTATTGATTTATAACTCCTTCCCACCAGGTTTGATTCGGTATTCTCCAGGTGCTAATTTTTCGTTATCCACTTTGATTTTTTTTCGTTTCCCTCCAAAATAACTCATAATTGCAAGAGCAATAGAGACTCCACCCCAAATCGGCATGTCTTTAAACGCATTCGATGGAGCAATAAACCCTAAAATTCCGGCTATGATAAATATCCACACCGATATCCTAGGTAGTTTAAATGCAAACGCTCCACCCAACAAGTAGAGAAAGGCAACAAATATTCCAATGGATCCAACACTTGAAGTATCTGTATCACCGGATAGGGCTCCACCGATTGATACAGCGCAGGACTGTAAACCAACGATGAACATGAGAAACAGGGAAATGATTCCGGTAGCTATTCTCATCTAATCAACATCCAAAATGATTTATGAATATTTTACTATAAAAAAGTCCCAAATAGTTGAATTATAAGTAAATTTTAGTAAAATAGTACTAACCATCCAACCCTCATGCGTTTACAATGATTAATGAAACACAAAAGAACTGAGGGGGAAGCTATAGTTGAAACGTAAACTTATAATCTCACTTGCATTGTCAGTCACCATTGTAGGATCAATGTCCATCGGTGCTTTTGCTGCTGCGAACCTTGAGGAAATATCGGCTTACCTTAACAAGGGCCTCGGTCTCAAACTTAACGGAAAGGCGTGGCAACCTAAAGATGCGGACGGTAACGCGACATATCCTATAACTTACAATGGGAGCACCTACTTACCGGCTCGTGCAGTCGCTGAAGCACTGGGGACTAAGATCGGATATGACACTGAGTCAAATACAGTACTTATCGGTGAAAATTTGGATGCCATACCGTCAAAAGGCATGCCTGGAAAATCGAGAAGTAATCCGGAAACCGTCGGGAAAAAGGTGGATTTCATGGTGAATGACATTTCGAACGAGTATTCCGGAAATCTATCCGTGGATCAAGTGATCCGTGGTGAAGAGGCTTGGAAGATGATTGTCTCGGCCAATAAGTTTAATTCAGCTCCTAAAGAAGGATACGAGTACCTTCTTGCCAAGATTAGTATTATGATCTCCAGCAGCAAGAACAAAGACAAACAAATTGATGTCAGCCCCCTTGACTTTGTGGCAGTATCCTCGGCTGGAAAAGATTATGATTGGGCAAGCATTGTGGAACCAGATCCGTCAATTAGTTCTAAGCTTTATGAATGCGCTTCACACACCGGTTGGGCGGCGTTTTTAGTGAAAAAGGATGATCAGAATCCTGTAATTACATATGGAAGAAAATATGATGGCAGCGGTGGTGCTTGGTTCAACATAAAATAGAATAGTCGCCCGTTTCACGGGCTGCTCAGAGTAAAAATGGCTGGCACCCTGCCTATCCACAAAGCTAGAAGATTATTTACATATCACTCAAGCCGCCGTCCTTTATTAGGCGGCTTTTTCTTCCCTTCAATTATCATGCGCCTTGCAGAAGACATTCAATTAATGGGAAGGGAATGTTCAGAGTAGGTAGATTCCAAAGGACGATCGATTAGTAGGGGAATTGAACTATCGTTTTCCGTTAGCCACTCATGCAGCGCAAGAGCAGCGCTGCAACACAGAGGATGAAAATGGGTCCCACTGTCTATACTGTTTGTACGGCTGGCGAAGAAGGTCGATAAGCTATGGTGCCATAGAGCCCAACCGTTAGTCTGACTCCGACCACCACGGTGCATCACAGAATGTCGCACCCTATAAGGGTAGCACTCATGGGAGATTTATCCTTTTTTGGTTGTTGCACCAGCCTTGCCTTTAATTGTTGTCAGTGATCGCTTTTGCTCTAAACAATCTAACAATCTATATGATTACTCAGAGGCTCAGCCTTTTTTTAAAAAAGAGTTATTCTGGGTCTGTTTTCTTATGCTCTTTTACTGGTTTTGAGCTAATTTAATTTTCATGGGAGCTTAATATGGTTTAGTTTGATAATGGGTATTTAAGGTGTTTTGATTGTATGTAATAAACACGTTCAAACTCAGATTCATAATAACCGACATTATATTGTGTTAAATCTATTAGGTCACTGAATGTTTGCGGAAGCTTGCAGTTCCACTTTATAAAGTTGAAGTTGATTGGATAATCATCAACGTTAGGATTTGGTGTATGAACGTATACAGCATCAGCTCCACTGTCCCCCTCATGTATACACACCCATGTTTGATAAGGCTTTTTAAGGTGTTCAAGTTGTTTTAGGAATTTCGAATAAAGAGAAATATGTGCGTTAATGTGTTCCCGTCTAATTTTTAAACTGGCGTTTCCTAAACCACCGAAATCAAGATGTCTATGCCAAAAATCGTACCAAGAATCGTCTTCCACATGTAGTTGATAACCATTCACCAATGACCATAATCGTTTGAAATATCTTCTCTTGCCGCGAAATTTTTTCAAATTTCACCCTCCAAAAATCAAATTACTCATTACCAAGATAATACTACAAAGGCTTGAACTATCCTGCCCGTTCGTATTTTGAGATCAGCCAGAACTTACTGGTTGATCCTTTTTTATTTAGGATTGAGGACTAAAGGTAGCCGGGTCTAACGTACCTGCCCGTGGGACTTGATCCCGAGCGCTATAATGTTCACCCCTACTTGTCATGACCATGATTGAGGCTGGTTGGGACGTGAGATCCCGTATAACAAGCGATGCTATGGAGCGACAAGAAGGACCATAGGGGCTACCGGTAAATCTATATCATTTCGAACATACCCGTGAAGGGCTGGCGAAGCTCCTTCAAACTGTTCACGATGTAGAGCATGCGTCCGGACAACGTCCTTTGCTTGTTCTAGAAGCAACCGGACATTACCAAAGTCCGGTGGTTCAGTTCTTGGAGGAACATCATTATCTGTACATTGTCATTAATCCGCTTATCTCCAATCGGCTTAGAAAGTCCAACCTCCGTAAAGTGAAGACGGATGCTGCTGATGCTTATCTGCTGGGAGAGCTGTACGACAAAGAAGAGTTTGAACCCTTTAAGAAAAGGGGTGTGCAACTGCTTAATCTGCGTTATCTAACGAGACAATATGAGTCTCTTTCAAAGATGTGCGTGCAGACTAAACTCCAGTTCCAAGCTGTTTTAGATCAGGTCTTCCCTGCGTACAAAGGTGTCTTTGGGGCTATGTATTCAGGCGTTTCACTTCGGTTTTTAAAGTCGTTTCCAACTTCATATTCGATCTTGCAAACGGACAAACAAACGCTGAATGCCAAAATCAAAGAGCTGCTTTCCTCGAGACGAGGACGATCAGAGGTGTGGATTAACGAGCGCGTACAGCGGCTGCTGGAGGCCGCAAAACAAAACCCATTCGAACAAACTATGTACTCCAGCCACTTGATCAATCTAAACGTTCTCATCACCCTCATTCTTCAGTACCAGGAGCATCTTGCTAAGTTGGAACAAAACATAGATGCTCTGGCTGAAGAAATTGAAGAGTATGATTTAATCCAGTCGATTCCTGGTATTGGCCATAAAATTGCGGCAACCATTTTATCGGAAATTGGAGAAATCGACCGATTTGATCATCCCCAAAGACTGGTCGCCTTTGCAGGCATAGACCCGAGTGTATTCGCTTCAGGTAAGTTCACAGCAACTCAAAATCGAATCACCAAACGTGGCTCCCGGCAACTTCGTTATGCGCTGGTTATGGGCGTTCAGTGCGGACTTATCCGTTCTCGCAATATGCGGCTCAAAGAGTTTTATGATCGTAAAAGAGCTGAAGGAAAGCCGCATAAAGTGGCTCTGGTAGCATGCGCAAATAAGCTAGTTCATTGGCTCCACGCCATCTTGAGAAATTAAAAGACATT
>NZ_FOTE01000051.1:0-5237 GCF_900114475.1 Paenibacillus sp. 1_12
ATTTTAGGGTTGCTGACCCTGTGCACAATTCTATCTTACGAGGGCGCTTCTCTTTTTTCAAAGCGGAAAATTAACGCTCTACAGGAATGCTTCGTCACATCTAACTAAGGGGTGGAGGTCGGTCTTTCTAACGGAACGGGTCCGAGCCCTTTTGCTTAACGTCTTCCGATACTCCGTGCTTCTTGTTATCCTGCGAATGCATGAGCTAGTAAGGAAAGAATGGTTTTAGGCTGCTTGTGGGAAAACTTTGGCTGAGTCATAACCCTCGCTACTCTTAGCTAAGCCCACTAGCATTCGTGCAACTTTACCGCATAATTTCATAATGGATTTCATTTTCTTTAACTTCTTTACCTCGACGTTGAAATGGTGCAAAGCTCTGACATCCGAATTTGTCATGACCATACACATTGTCATGAGGTAGATAAACCTCCGTAGACGAGGTCGGCCGCGTTTGCTAAGTGACATTTTACCACGCCACTTACCCGAGCTGGCTTCGGTCAGGTTAAGACCGGCATGGCGAAGCAAGGCATTTCCATGTACATATCCGCTTAGATCACCGGCTTCGCCAAGCACACCGGCTAAACTCGTTGCATTTACACCGTGAATCGCAAGTAACTTTTGTGCGTACGGAATGCGCTCTAGGATGCTGTGAAGTTCTGTCTCAATTTGCTCTAGTTGTCGCTGCGCCAAGTCATATTCCTCAAGCAATTGCCCCAGGTGAAGTTTGTAGGCATGGAGTGCCTGCGTGGCGCCAACACTGGATTTTGCTAGTACAATGAGCTGCTCCGCTCGTTTAACTCCAGCATGACGCTTCACATATTGTTTCCATCCGGCAAGGACCTGCTCTGTTGTTAAGCGACTAATTCCCTCTGGTAAGGGGAAGAGTCTGAGCGTTGCAATGGCACTCATGCAAGTGAGGATTTTAAAGACCTGCCGCAGCTCAGGGAACACGATATCTACCCATCGATGAATTTGGTTAACAGCGCTGTTGAGCCGTTTGGTGACCGTGTCTCGATTAGCCATGAGAATTCGCAGTTCTTCGTAGGTTTCAGGATGAAAACGAACAGGGGAGTAATACCCGTTTTTGACCATATCTGCAATGACAAGGGCGTCCTTGCGGTCGCTTTTAGATGGGGTATTGTCACGGTTTTCCTTGTTCTTTTTGACGAGATGGGGATTAACAAGAACAGCCTCAATACTCTGAGAAGAGAGCCAACGTGCGAGATTCAGCCAGTAATGTCCGGTGGGTTCCATGCCTATAATGACTTTGTTAAGCTTGTAGGTTTTGAGTAGATCATGGATCCAGCGTCCCAGCATCTCAAACCCTGCAAGATGATATCCAAACTCTAGCGGTGTACCTAATGCAATTCCACGAAAGCTGACAGAGCGAGCAACGTGAACTTCTTGAGCGATATCTACGCCGAAGACTAGATGCTGAACGGTAATGTTTTCAATGAGTTGATTTTGCTTGTCCTGAGCTTTAAACTTCATAGTAGAGCGACCTCCTAGATGATGGGCTTTTTGAGGCTATGACCTCGTGTGCAACCCCATCGTACCGAGGCGCTCGTTTTTGTTCAACCGCCAAATTATTCGTATTACAGGAATTCTAACGGGACACGATAGCGGAATAAAGGGCGTTTGAAAAAAACCTACTTTTGTGTGCATGTTCATAAACAAAACCTCTACAGAAGCATAAGAAATGTCGGATGGCAAGAACCTGGCTACATAAATGACAAGAACCTGATTACATTCCCCAACAGGTCTTTTTATATTCTCATTTAGTTTATTTTATATAGTTAGTCGTCGTACATAATGGTCAACGTATTCTGCAAGTTTTTTATTAAATGGTACTTTTATCTCTGGTAAGAATCAAACCACCTATTGTTGATTTAATTATTTCTAAGTCTTTTAGGTCCATTTTCGTTAATTCGTCCAATGAAAATCCTATTTGTCCCAAATGATGTATAAATGCTTTGACTATGGATTCTTTGTCTTCTTCGGATAACCGTTCAAATTCAGTCAAGACTTCTTTAGCCTTGTCATTTCCCATCGACGTCCCCTCCTTAATCCAAATCATTTTTTAATGTTCGCAAATTTATCCTTGCTATGCAACCAAGATGCTGGTTTTGCAGTAAACTCCCGTTTAATAAACAAAAGTGGATTTGCCGCGAAACAAGCCCCTCAACTATAGTCCCCCCAATAACTTAATTTTGGGATGTTATTATTTATTTCCTTACCTCCAAAAGCTCCAACAAGTTCTCCATCAAATAAGTATAATGAGTGATTCGGAAAATTAAATAATAAGTTGCGCTCCTCGAAATAGGATATAATGGATAATAAGATCTAAATATATCGCTTACCCTGTTCATTTCCTAATAACGTTCAATCCCAGGAACGAGTGAGTCAATGTCGAAGATGTACGAATTGATCCTTAAAAAGGATAATGCAGTTGCTCTCACTTTAACAGATTTTCCAGATTGGACGTCAGCCATGGATGCTATCAAGATACAGAGAGGCATGGGTTTGTTATTCGATAAAGCGTATATTTTCGAGGTACAGGGCAGATTTCGGTATCTTGTGAACACAGAAAAGTCATAATGAATATCGTAAAGCCCTCACTCCTTTTTGGAATGGGGGCTATTTTCATAAATATACGTTCTATAAATTATCAGTCCTATTGATTAACCAGATTTTGTAACTCTAACCGAACAAACGAGAGCCTTGCATCCCGAGGCATTCCCGTGGAAACGGCGTCAAATAACCAGGTGAGCACGACATAGACCATTAAAGCAGAAAATAATTGGCTATATACGGTGGCCAGGTTTAAATGTTGCTTGATCCAGCGGAAAAGACTTCGATCTGCCAGCGAGCCTTGTACATCTGCGTGATTTGCTCCGCTGTCACTTGCATCAAATCAGTCACTACCCGGATTTCACGGCCTTCGAAAACTCGAAAGATCACGATTCTATGGCGCTTTTCCGAACGGCATTGAGGGGTTCCGAGCTGGCAGGTGATGTCGCAATGACAAAGGATTGTCCGTCTATTTTGTAGCGATCCAGACGCTCCTGCTTGCCATATGCCCGGTCCATCACCAGGATGAAAGAGGACTGATTCAGACTTTCGCTCACAGGCCCATCTTGTCGAGAGCCGACGGTTTCCACATCTTCCAGTGGCTGCGTCTCGGCCTGAAGGGCCACATGCAATTTAGTACCTGCTTGTTCGCAATGATAAGGAGCCCAAGGTAAAAGTGTTATACCTACCGTTTTATAAGGAGAAAGGGAAGGTGTTGCACTTTTTCGTAAATAAATGGGAAATCGATTTTTTGTTGAATATTCCAAAAACAAATAGCCTTCAGGCACGAGATCATCCACGTCGTTAATATACATCAGTTGATTTTGTTTTTCTTCATCTACACCCATCATAGCATTGCCCTACAATGAAAAGACCGTATAGATAGTAATTCTACACGGCCCTTCAAAAAACCTATTCAGTTCGATTCTTTGTCAACAGTCCCATTTACGTGGCTTTTATTGTAACAATGATGTTGACTTTCGACAGATGACAAGAACCTGACTAGTGGACTTTCACCACCTAGTTACTCCCCATGCGTGGCACACTACAAAAAACAACCAAACATTTAATGATGTTTATTAACTTTACGAAACGACTCTGTAAAGCACAATTTAGAATGCTGAAAATCTTGATATAGTGACATGACCTGCGCTATTAGCTATTACTGGTGAATTAGCAATGGTAATAGGAAAACCAGATATATTTCTAAATTGAATTGTATCTCCAACAGCATATGCCTCAACTTGAACTAAAACCAATTGACCACTTGTTGCCGTGGTTACAGCAGGAGCGAGATATGCTGTAGAATTATTTAGTGATAACCCAATTGTTGCTTCTGGTAATGTGGCAGCTGCAAGATTTATTACAACACTAATGTTATACAAACCCGCATTTTGTATTGTGAAAATACTTGTTACTGCGTTATAAGGAAGTGCAGTAGATTGGTTTGGAGTAATATTTAAAATATTTGATCCCGAAGCAATTGTCTGAGGTTGAACATTACCGTTAAAGTATGCATCTATAAACGTAGGAGGTGGGCCAGTGGCTCCAGTAGCACCTGTAGCACCTGTAGCACCTGTAGCACCTGTAGCACCTGTAGCTCCTGTAGCACCTGTAGCACCTGTAGCACCTGTAGCACCTGTAGCACCTGTAGCACCTGTAGCACCTGTAACTCCTGTAACTCCTGTTGCTCCCGTAGCACTTGTAGCACCTGTAACTCCAGTAGCACCTGTAGCACCTGTAGCACCTGTAGCACCTGTAGCACCTGTAGCACCTGTAGCACCTGTAGCACCTGTAGCACCTGTAGCACCAGTAACTCCAGTAGCACCAGTAGCACCTGTAGCACCCGTAGCACCCGTAGCTCCCGTAGCACCAGTAGCACCTGTAGCACCTGTAACTCCAGTAGCACCCGTAGCACCCGTAGCACCAGTAACTCCCGTAACTCCCGTAGATCCTGTAACTCCCGTAGCGCCCGTAGCACCAGTAGCACCCGTTTCACCCGTAACTCCAGTAGCACCAGTAGCACCAGTAGCTCCTGTAACTCCAGTAGCACCAGTTTCACCCGTAACTCCTGTAACTCCCGTAGCACCCGTAACCCCAGTAGCACCCGTAGCACCTGTAACTCCAGTTTCACCCGTAACCCCAGTAGCACCCGTAACTCCCGTAACTCCCGTAGCTCCTGTAACTCCAGTAGCACCCGTAACTCCAGTAGCACCCGTAGCACCCGTAGCACCTGTAGCACCTGTAACTCCAGTAGCACCAGTTTCACCCGTAACTCCAGTAGCACCCGTAACTCCCGTAACTCCAGTAGCGCCAGTAGCGCCAGTAGCACCAGTTTCACCCGTAACTCCTGTAACTCCCGTAGCACCCGTAGCACCCGTAGCGCCAGTAGCACCAGTAGCACCCGTAACTCCTGTAACTCCCGTAGCACCCGTAGCGCCCGTAGCTCCAGTAGCACCAGTTTCACCCGTAACTCCCGTAGAACCCGTAGCACCTGTAACTCCCGTATCACCCGTAGCTCCAGTAACTCCAGTAGCACCTGTAACTCCTGTAACTCCTGTAACTCCAGTTTCACCCGTAACCCCAGTAGCACCCGTAGCACCCGTAGCTCCTGTAGCACCCGTAGCACCAGTTTCACCCGTAACTCCAGTAGCACCCGTAGCACC
>NZ_FOTE01000051.1:5880-6310 GCF_900114475.1 Paenibacillus sp. 1_12
CTCCAGTAGCACCAGTAGCACCCGTAACTCCAGTAGCACCCGTAACTCCAGTAGCACCAGTTTCACCCGTAGCTCCAGTAGCACCCGTAGCACCAGTTTCACCCGTAACTCCCGTAACTCCAGTATCACCTGTAACTCCCGTAGCGCCAGTAGCACCAGTAGCTCCAGTTTCACCCGTAACTCCAGTAACTCCCGTAGCACCCGTAGCTCCAGTAGCTCCAGTAACTCCAGTAACTCCAGTAACTCCAGTATCACCTGTAACTCCTGTAACTCCAGTAGCACCCGTAACTCCTGTAACTCCAGTATCACCCGTAACTCCAGTAGCTCCAGTAGCACCTGTTACTCCTGTTACTCCAGTAACTCCAGTAGCACCCGTAGCACCTGTAACTCCAGTTTCACCCGTAACCCCAGTAGCACCCGTAGCACCAGT
>NZ_FOTE01000051.1:6370-7334 GCF_900114475.1 Paenibacillus sp. 1_12
CTCCCGTAACTCCCGTAACTCCCGTAACTCCCGTAGCTCCCGTAGCTCCCGTAGCTCCTGTAACTCCCGTAGCACCCGTAGCGCCAGTAGCTCCAGTAGCTCCAGTTTCACCCGTAACTCCCGTACCACCTGTAACTCCCGTTTCACCCGTAGCTCCAGTAACTCCAGTAACTCCAGTAACTCCAGTAACTCCAGTAACTCCAGTAACTCCAGTAACTCCAGTAACTCCAGTAGCACCTGTAACTCCAGTAACTCCAGTTTCACCCGTAACCCCAGTAGCACCCGTAGCACCCGTAGCACCAGTAACTCCAGTTTCACCCGTAACCCCAGTAGCACCCGTAACTCCCGTAACTCCCGTAGCTCCTGTAACTCCAGTAGCACCCGTAGCACCTGTAGCACCAGTTTCACCCGTAACTCCCGTAACTCCCGTAACTCCAGTAGCTCCAGTAGCTCCAGTAGCACCCGTAGCACCAGTATCACCCGTAACTCCTGTAACTCCCGTAGCACCCGCAGCACCAGTTTCACCCGTAACTCCAGTAGCTCCAGTAGCACCTGTAGCACCTGTATCTCCAGTTTCACCCATAACTCCAGTAACTCCAGTAGCACCTGTAGCACCTGTAGCACCTGTTACTCCTGTTACTCCTGTAACTCCAGTAGCACCCGTAGCACCCGTAGCACCTGTAACTCCAGTTTCACCCGTAACCCCAGTAGCACCCGTAGCACCAGTTTCACCCGTAACTCCCGTAGCTCCAGTAGCACCTGTAGCACCCGTAGCACCTGTAGCACCTGTTACTCCTGTAACTCCCGTAACTCCAGTTCCACCCGTAGCACCTGTAACTCCCGTAACTCCCGTAGCTCCCGTAACTCCCGTAACTCCCGTAACTCCAGTTCCACCCGTAGCACCCGTAGCACCCGTAGCGCCAGTAGCTCCAGTAGCTCCAGTTTCACCCGTAACTCCCGTACC
>NZ_FOTE01000050.1 GCF_900114475.1 Paenibacillus sp. 1_12
ATTCCATTGGAGAATTATCATAACAGTTTCCTTTGCGACTCATGCTGCAGATAAATCCGTTCTTCTCAAGAAGTTTCTGGTAGCCTTTACTGGCGTATTGAACGCCGCGATCAGAATGTACAATAAGTCCTTTGGATGCACCTGTGCGACCAATTGCCTGCTTCAGAGCAGAACAGACAAGCTCTGTTTTCATACGACTATCCATCGCCCAACCTACGAGTTTTCGGCCATGTAAATCCAACACGCCAGCGAGATAAAGCCATCCTTCAGCAGTTGCTATGTAGGTAATATCACTCAACCACTTTTCATTGGGTTTGCTCGTTGTAAAGTCCTGGTTCACGATGTTATCTGCAACAGGCAGATTGTGGTTTGAATTTGTTGTTGCTTTGTATTTCTTTACCACTTTCGATCGGATCCCGTTAGCTCGCATTAACCGCGCAACACGGCCCCGACTAGCTTTCTTATCTGACGGTAAATTCTTAGTAATCTGCGGCGATCCGTAGATTCTGCGACTGTTCGTGTGGATGTCTTTTATCGAATCAAGCAGCTCTCGGTTCGCTTTGCTACGTTTGCTTTCCGGTCGCTTGATATGAGCATAATAGCCGCTTCTTGAGACGCCAAGAGCCTGGCACATCTTCGCAATCCGAAACTCGAAGCGGTGTTCAAAGATAAATTTGAACCTCATTATTTCTGATTTTTCGCGAAGTAGGCTGCCGCCTTTTTTAGAATATCATTCTCTTCCTTGAGATCCACTAACTGCTTTCGAAGCTTACGTATCTCATCATCCTCAGCCTTAAGGTTACCGCTACCTGGAAACGCACTGTCTCCGTCTTGTTTATAAAATTTCACCCAGTCTCGGACTGTGGTGTAATGAACATCCAGTTCCTTCGCCGCATCCACAAATGTTGTTTCTCCAGCTAGTATTCGCAATACAACTTGTTCCTTAAATGCTTTATCAAACTTCTTCCGTTGCCCCATAGTATATCCCTCCACTTTTATTATAGAGGTTTTCTATGTGTCTATCTATTCAAGGCTGGGTCAAATGTAGTAAGCTATGATCATAGCCAAATGTGTTTTACTTTTAATAAAGATTGCTTTTTTATTTACATTGTTGATCTTAATTTGCTAGTATCTGATATGCTTTGTCGTAGTTATGATCAGTTAATTACAAAAGAATTTCTAAATCAGTTTTATTTTATTAAAGATGGTCTTCCCCCAAGATTGAAGCAATGGGTTACTGAAAAACATCTTTCATTGCTAAAATTTGAAATTATAGAAGCGCTAACTTTTAATAAGATGGTTTTTTATTGTGATTCCAATAATAGGGTTATATCAGAGTGGAAGAGTTATAGCCTAAAATTTGAATTATCAAATGATTTAACTTTTAGTAATATAATATGGCAAACTTAAAACTAATATATCCCATTCACGGTCTCCACACATGTGGAGTGCTGTGTGTCGCTCGTAAGGAAGTAGTAGTTAAGAGCCGCATTTACCTGTATATTGAAGCCCGAATGTATTTAGTATTCGGGCTTCTGTGTTTGTGGTGGCCAAACGGGTCGAACGAAAGAAATGGAGGCTATGGGGCCCCCGCAAAATCATGGGAAATATCTTCGATGCAAGACGCCCCATTGTGGGTTAAGAAAACGGCGTCTGAATCTACCGCTGTGATCTGCATCGGTGAGTCTGTTTCGTTACCCGTCCCCTTCTTCTTGCTAAAAACTTGGGTTTGCACATTAATGAACCGTCCTGAGGTGGACGGTTTTTTCTTACGTTCAAAAAAGGACCTCATCGCGATGTTTGTGTTCAACGCTTCGCAGATATTCGCAGGGTACATTTTCCTTTAAAGATGATATTATTTAGATAATCAACTTACTTATTGCTCTCTTGCAGATTGGGGTTTGGGTTCATAATGAGGGGTATTCTCCAATTCGTTTCTCGTACGATCTTACTTCATATAGTTGCTGCCGTTGTTATTGGTTTGATTGCAAGCTATGCCGTCATCTTTGCACCGGACTCCCCTAAGCTCCAAAGTGAAGAAGGCATACTGGATTTAACGCAGGTTCATGTCAGTGAGAATCCGCTTAAGTTACAAGGGGAGTGGGCGTTCTACTGGCAAGAGCTGCTGTCGCCTGAGGACATACAGATTCGTTCGGCAAGGGACGGAAATCATGACCGCTGGATCAGCATCCCGAGCTCCTGGCTAGGCTATCGGTTAGATGGTCAGCAGCTGAACGGTACAGGCTTTGCAACCTTTCGGGTGGTCATAGAGCTTAGGCGAGCAGGCTAGGAATGAGCGGCTTGCTCTGCGGCTGCCTACCATCTTTCATGCGTATAAATTATGGGTGAATGGAGAGCTGTTGGCAGAAGTTGGTGTTGTTGGTCAGGACAAGAGTGGCGTGACCCCGCATCTGGAAACGAAGCTGGTGTTCTTCCAGCCCGAGAATGACACGGTGGAGCTGGTTATGCAAGTAGCCAATTTCCATCATAAGCGAGGCGGCATCACCAAGTATATCGAGTTGGGCGGCAGTGATGTGTTAACGGTCAGGACAAATCTGAAAATCGCTGCTGAAATGTTCATCACCGCAAGCCTTCTGGTGATTGGCGTGTATCACCTGCTGTTGTTCATACTGCGACGCAAAGACAGGGCTCCATTGTATTTTGGTCTGTTCACCTTGTTGTTCGGTATCCGATCCTTGCTGGTCGGAGAGCTCATGATTACACAAATATGGCCAGCTTTTCCATGGGGATTGCAGTTCAAGATCGAGTACCTGATTCTTTGCAGCAGTGGTTATATCATCACGATGTACTTTGATAGCATTTTTCCGAATTATGTGTCGCGATGGTTTCATCTTGGCACGCGGATCGTAACCAGCGCATTCTGTATCGTTATTGTGGTGACCCCTGCCATTATATATACAAAAATGTTACTGATGATCGGTGTGATGGTTGTTCTGCATATGGTTTATCTGATGGTTGGGCTGGTCCAAGCGGCTGTGTGGCGTATGGAGGGAGCGCTGATCTTCCTGCTGGTGTCGATGGTTGCTTTAGTGACGGTCATCAACGATTTTTTATATTACAACGAATGGTCACGAATCGGAAATACATCTCCGCTTGGTCTGTTGGTGTTTACGATCGCACAGATGATGCTGCTTTCTTCGAGATTTACGAGGGCGGCATCGAACGAGGAGAGGATTGCACGTGAGCTGCAGGACGCTAACAACAAGCTGACCGAAATGAATATGAATTTGGAACGGACCGTGCAGGAACGCACACAGGCCTTATCCGCAGCTCATGATGATCTCCGCACTTCGTATGACCGGTTGCTTCACTCCGAGCAAGGGAGAAAAAAGCTTCTTGCCTATATTACGCATGATCTGCGTATGCCGCTGTCCAGCATGCTTGGTTATGTAGAAGCTGTGCAGGACAGGGTCAAGCCGGAACGCAATGAACAGTACCTGAAGTATATCCGGGATAACACGATAAGGATTAACCGTATGATCGAGGAGTTGTCCTTCTTGTCGCATTTGGAGACGGGACAAGTCTCGTACCGAATGGAGCCGGTTCATGTGGTTCACTTCTTGCGTCGTTTTTTTGAACAATATGAGCTGGTTGTGCGTGACGCAGGGTTGGATTTCATGCTGGATATCGGAGATGCGGAAGATCAGCGCCCGAACTTGCCTGTTGTCGAGATGGATGGGCAAAGATTAGAGCAGGCGTTGTTTAATCTAGTGTCGAACGCGATGAAGTTCACCTCTAGGGGTGGGTTGGTGCGTATTGCGCTAGCTGTGGACGAGGTGAATCATACCCGCTATGCCACAATTAGCGTACAAGATTCTGGCACAGGTATTCCTCCAGATCAGCTTGAGCAAATCTTCGATCGCAATTACAAGTATGATCAACCGGGTGTGGAGAAGGGAGTAGAAGGCAGCGGGCTCGGGCTGGCGATTTGCAGGGAAATCGTAAAAGCGCATGGAGGGACGGTTCGAGCGGAGAGCGACGGCAAGATGGGATCGATATTCTATGTATCGCTTCCTTGTATTATAAATGAAGGAAGGTGACGGTGTGATGGACACGCACAAAATTATGATCGTCGATGATGATCCCAATATATGTGAGATTGTTCAGGTGTATTGCGAGAGGGAGGGTTTCATATCCTCCTACAGTCATAGCGGGACAGAAGCCATGAAGCTGCTTACATCGTTCGAGCCGGATTTGATTGTACTGGACGTATTGCTGGCTAATGAAAACGGCATTGATTGGTGCAGGAAAGCACGTGGCTACACGAATGCGCCGATCGTGTTTCTGAGCAGCCGTGAGGAAGACGAGGTGAAAATTAGCGCATTATCCTATGGGGGCGACGATTATGTGACCAAGCCGTTCAGTCCGGGAGTACTCATGGCGAAGATCAAGGCTCATCTTCGCAGAGTGTCAAAGGGGAGAAGGGAACAACTGCTGGAGTTACGGGGTTTGACGTTGGATTTCTACGCGCAGTCTGTCAATATAGGTAGTGAAACCATCTTTTTATCGAAAAAAGAGTTCAGTCTACTGTCCTATATGGCACAAAACGTTAATCGTGTCGTCAGTGTCGATGTGTTGTTTCAGCTCATATGGGGAATGGAGGGTCTGGAGGATACGAGAACGGTCGCTGTACACATCAGTAATTTACGCAAAAAAATCGAGGCTGACCCTGCCAAGCCTGAGAGAATCATTACGATTCGGGGGGCCGGATATATGCTGGTTGCCAGAAGTGCTGTTCAAGCGTGAACATAGCGTTTAGGTTGGTAGTGTAAACATGGCGCGGTATCAAGAAGATGGACGCCGCGGAACGGTGCAAAGAATGGAATTTATTAAATGACGCATCATTGAATTAACGAATACAAGTTGCAGGCAACGGCCTAAAAAACTTTAGTCAAGACACAGAAACGCCTAGTCCCTATTTACCCTAGTAGAAGTTCGCCAGTATCCTGACCAAGAAGGAAGGGTGACGGGCGATCTTCTTTTCTATTCTCGAACCTGTCACATTTCATCTTTTGCTTTAATACCGTCAATATTAAGCACTCCACATGCCCCGTATGCGGGAAGCGACCACTTTGCCGCGGCATCTGTTACAGTTGCTTAATATCGCATCGAATCAACGTTCTTACAGCTAATTATCTTTGTAATCTGTTTCTTTGGCATGCTTTATCTCGAGCGCGAACTTAAAGTTTTCTTTGAGTTTCATTGATGGGCTAATCTACCATGATAAAATACAAGGAGGAAAATCGCTATAATTTAACATACTTCAGGAGAAAAACGAGGCTATGGTGCCCCTATCGGTGTGATGATTGTTCTGCATATGGTTTATCTGATGGTTGGGTTGGTCCAAGCGGCTGTGCGGCGTATGGAGGGACGGTTCGAGCGGAGAGTGACGGCAAGACGGGGTCGATATTCTATGTATCGCTTCCTTGTATTGTAAATGAAGGAAGGTGACGGTGTGGTGGACACTCACAAAATCATGATCGTCGATGATGATCCCCATATATGCGAGATTGTTCAGGTGTATTGCGAGCGTGAGGGTTTCATATCCTCCTACAGTCATAGCGGGACAGAAGCCATGAAGCTGCTTGAGTCTTTCGAGCCGGATTTGATTGTACTGGATGTACTGCTGGCTAATGAAAACGGCATAGATTGGTGCAGGAATGCACGTAGCTACACGAATGCGCCGATCGTGTTTCTGAGCAGCCGTGAGGAAGACGAGGTGAAAATCAGCGCATTATCCTATGGCGGCGACGATTATGTGACTAAGCCGTTCAGTCCGGGAGTACTCATGGCGAAGATCAAGGCGCACCTTCACAGAGTGTCGACGGGCAGAATGGAACAGCTGCTGGAGTTACCGGGTTTGACGCTGGATTTCTATGCACAGTCCGTCATCATGGGTAGTGAAACCATCTTTTTATCGAAAAAAGAGTTCAGTCTACTGTCCTATATGGCACAAAGCGTCAACCGTGTCGTCAGTGTCGATTCGTTGTTTCAGCTCATCTGGGGAATGGAGGGTCTGGAGGATACGAGAACGGTCGCTGTACACATCAGTAATTTACGCAAAAAAATCGAGGCTGACCCTGTCAATCCTGAGAGAATCATTACGATTCGGGGGGCCGGATATATGTTGGTTGCCAGAAGTGCGTTGCAAGCGCGAACTTAAAGTTTTCTTTAAGTTTCATATATAGAACAATCTACCATGATAAATTAGAAGTAATATTTGTAGGTTTTTGACGAAGAAAAGCTAGCTGTCATGGGAGATGGTATATACAACCAGATACTTGGACCAAGGCATCGTTGCATGTGACGATATTTGTAATTAGGGGGGAATGGCGTGAATGTAAAATCCGTGCAGCCGGTCAGTGATTATTTCAAAGCGATGCAGCAATGCAAGGACGCACGCGCGACGAAGGATCAGTCGAGTTTAGCATCTATTCGAAATATGCTCATGCTGGGCAAGAAGTTACGCACCGACGAAATGGACTACTTACAGCAACATGATCCCAATCTACATGATCAAGCAATGAGCCTCTCGATGGAACGCCAAGCGTATGAGGACGCACTACAGCATAGCCGTAGCAAAGCGGATGCGAACTATTACAACACGTTCAAGCTGATGCAGATTGCCGGGCAACTGAAGCATGGTGGTTCCGAGGAGCTGCTGATGCGCTCGAACGCGATTCAGGAAGCCCATCGCGAGTTCGTGCGATCGAGCAAGTATGCCTCACTGAGGTCAGATGGATACGCCCCCCGTAAATTATGATGATGAAACCATAGCAAATTTATGTTGAAGCAGAAATTAACATTATATATTGTGCGACAGTATGGAGGGGTAAACGGATGACGATATCGATTAACTCGTATAACTTGATGAATCCGATTAGCAGAACGACGTCTTTGAGTTCCCAATCTTCCAATAGTCTGGGTGCGAACCCATCTTTATTCTCAAAGTTCGTTTCGAGGAGCAAGCCTTATGAGCAATATATCAAGACAGCAGCAACCGGGATTATTAATTTTTTGAAATCTGCGCAGGATATGCAAGCATCGGCGCAAAAATTAATGCAGAAGGATAATTCATCTTTCCAAGCAAGGACGGCGGAATCATCGGACAGCAAGAAGGTTACTGCAACTGCATCGGCCGGAGCTGCGAGCAAAACTTATGAAGTTAAAGTGAATGCGATCGCGACTTCCCAAACGAACAATGGAACATTTTTGTCTAAAGCAGACCCGTCCGTTGTAAGCAAAGGCACCAATCAGTTCAACATTACGATAGGCGGCAAGACTACGAAG
>NZ_FOTE01000054.1 GCF_900114475.1 Paenibacillus sp. 1_12
CAAAGAAACTGATCGCATTTGCGGGTATTGATCCTAGCGTTTTTTCTTCAGGAAAGTTTACTGCTACTCGAAATCCAATTACTAAACGCGGTTCTAGAAAGCTCCGAACAGCCTTATACCAAGCTGTTCGTTGTGGTCTCCGAAGCTCACGTAATAAAAAATTAAGGGTTTATTACGTTAAAAAGCGAGCTGAAAGCAAACTGTTTAAAGTAGCTGTGATCGCTTGTGCAAATAAACGGATCCACTGGATTTATGCCATCTTAACCAAGAAAGAAGCTTTTCGCTTCGTCTGATTAGCAAGCCTTAGATATTGAGGTAAACCTTCCCAAATGCTGTGGGACGGTTATTTATCGTACCCTTTTATCAGTATAGCATCCTTCGTTTCGTTCATTAATTATTAAATATTGACAGCCTATTAGCTGGTATAGTTTAGCCAGTTACAGGTCAGTCTACTGTTTGTCGGCAATCGGACAATGTTCTTGTCATGAATCGGGAATCGGATCAAGTTCTTGTCATTGCCAAATGACAAGAACTTGATCCGATAACTAAAAAATCCCGCGGTTTACGTGGACTTCATTCGGACAATGTTCTTGACAACCGACATTTGTCGACACAAAAGTTCCTACATAAACGACACAAATAGGAACTTTTGTGTCGTTGGACAGTGTTGTTGTGTGTCGTCTCTTTAATTTCGAACTTTTTCTTTCGTACTTCGGTTTTATCATTAATTTCCATACCGTTCCCTCATTCCGTCACTCGATACCCGCCCTTTAATTGTCATATATTCAGACGAATTCCTTTTTAGAGAGGTTCAATCTTTATCCCTGCACAATAAGAATAAGCAACCTTACGGGAATGGCGGGTATCCGAACTCAATACCAAGTTATTTTTGAAAATTTACGGGCTTCCGAATCCATGAGACCGATGAATTCCCGGATCGGCTGTCGTCTATATAAACGAAGGCATAAATGAACACAAACTAATTTGACGAAGAGGTGTTTTGAAAATGGCATTAACGTCCGCATTCACGAGCTTCAACCTGCCTGTAAAAAACGTAGAACAATCGAAAGCGTTCTTCACCGGACTCGGATTCGAGCTCAACCCGCAATTCCCCGATAACGAGAATTCGGTAGCCATCGTGATCGGCGACAACCTGCAGGTCATGCTGATCAATCAAGCATTCTTTATTACGCTCACGGAGAAGGAATCCGTCGATACGAGCAAGTATGCGCAGATGACGATCGCATTGGCCTTCGAGAGCCGGGAAAAGGTCGATGAAATCGTGAAAACCGCGGTCACCTTGGGCGGGAAATTGCACGCTGAACCTGAAGATCATGGGTTCATGTATCATTGGGGCTTCGTGGACTTGGACGGCCATCTGTGGGCCATTAACTACATGAACATGGATGCGGCACAAGGTTAAGGCTAACGGAGAGAGAGCACGCTCGTACTAGGGTTCAAAAAGAAAGACGCCGGGCATATTCCCCGACGTCTTCTTCGCGATGATTAGTTTTGTTCGGTACCATGATCGCTTGCCAGCACTTTTTATCAGATTTAGTACTCATGGATAAAATTTAGCACGATCGTACTAATAATTCAATAACCAATAAATTAACCCTTATCTATAATTTTAAAAATAATTCGCAATACCTCACGCCAGGACTTGAATACTCGAACTATCCCCGTTACTTTAACGAATTTGGGAGCAGCTGCCGCGGCAAACTGCACTCCCAGGTTATTGTGCTGTAGTTCCCAGTTAGCGGAATGACCTTTACCTTATTTACGATAAGGTTCACAGCGCTATATGTAACGGTAAAGTTTTAAGTCCCTCCCTTTCGGGGTGGTTCTTTGCTAGATAGCAGCACCTTACGTCAGGTGCATAAAAATGGTGTCCATTGCTCCCCAAGGTGCTTCTTTCTCATCTATCTTCACGAAACCATATTTTTCGTACAAATTAACATGGTCACTGACAAGGTATGCTTTATCAAAACCCAGTTCCTTCGCGTATGCCAAGGCAGATAAAATCAACTTTTCACTTAATTGATTGCTTCTGTACTGCTCTCCCACAAATACAAACCCGATATAAGGTGTATAGGAAACATCAGGTATACAGTCGGTTTTTGCTAAAGTGCAATAACCAGCAATGTGATCACCATCAAGTGCTGCAAAAACTCTTTCCCAGTCTGAAAAATGGCATTTTTTCATTTGTTCGCTTAATTGGTTCCTGCTTTCCATGAACAATTCTGCGCATACTCAGCAACGACTTGCCACAACTTATCGCTATAAATAAGCGATTCTATTTGCATAAATACTCTCTTTCTTAAAGGCAGCCACCCGCTGGATAGCCCTTTGTCTTTTATTTTATTTGATTGCTCTCCGTTATCAAAACAAGTGTTCAACTCTTATTCATAACTTAACGATACAAGACTTGGTATGAACTAACATGATAAAAAATGATTATATTTTAACACAACGTCCATTGGTACTAACCTGCCCGCTACTTTAAATAGCCAAAAGAGGAGATGCCCGAAGCAATCTCCTCCACTATTGTATCCGTTAACTTAATGGGGCTGCAATCCTATAGTATCTACTCTCATCGTGAAATTCAAAGCCTGTTAACACAGCAAAGCCAACCGATCGAAAAAGGCGGCAGCCTCCTGATGAGGCTAATCCCGTAGCGACGCAACAAAAAAGCCGCCGTTTTTTTCCTCGGCGGCAGTATATATGTTATTCGCGTTCTCGGAGAAGATTGCGCAATCTTCGATCGATTAGCCACAGCGCCCCCCAAGCCAGTATGGCGACATAGACGGGAAACAGCAGATGAGACCACAACGGATTATCCAACCTGAGATGTGCAGCCACCGCGCCTCCTAAGTAACCCGTGAGCAGTAGCGCCCCCAGGAACCGAGTTCGCGGAATGGCATACAGCACGGTGCAGAGCAATACTAATACGCCCAACGTTGCAAGGTGGTGCTCCGCGAATCCGAGCGTGACCGTGCCTTCTACCACTTGTACGGGCTTGGCGAATTTCCCGATCCCATCGAACAGCATGAACAGAATAACAATCCCGCTCATGGCACGCGCTGTCCATAGCCTCGCATTAGAGATTTCTTTTACTGGTGGTGTCCCCGTTTTCATATTCGTCTCGATCATCGGGATTCCTCGGTATATTTCTTGAAATTATCCAAAATCGCCTGCCATCCCGACTGCTGCATTTCAATGGAATGCGTGCTTTCCGCGTCAAATATTTCAATCACCTTGGTTTCGTTTCCTTGATACAGGAAGGAGATCTCAACCGTTCTCCCGTCTTCCATTGTGTATGAAATCTGTTCATGCAGCTTCACGACGTCGTATGTTCCAAAGAAGTCAAACCCCATGCTGCCGTCTTTTGCTTCCATTCGGGTAAGGAATTTGCCTCCAACCCGCAGATCATTCTCCGCCTTCGGTGCGTGCCACGACTCCGAAGCTTGATTCCACTTCGTGATGTGTTCCGGCTCGGACCAGTACCTCCATACCTTCTCTACTGGCGCTTGAATGACGACTTGTACGGTAACTTTCGTCGATTGATTCGTTTCCATTGTAATAACATCCTCTCTTGTTTTTAGTTTTCACTTCTATAGACGAAACCAACCGACGAAATTCATCGGTCCAATCGATCCGGAAGTCCGAAACGGGCAAATAAGTCTCGATTGATGAAATTTTGGACGTGGAATACTTTGTTGTCTTTCACTTCTAAGAGGTGAATCCCCCAAGGGACCAAGCCGTCCTCTTCCCTGCTCCACATATACTGCGCTAACGCAGGAAAACCGCCATTCGCCGTAACCGGCACAAACCGGGAACCCTCGCAATGCCAACGCGTAAGCGTGAAGAACTTGAACAAATCGTCCTTGCCGCGCACCCACATAGGGAAAGGCGGCATAGACATCCGACCTTCTTCATGAAACAAGGCAACCAGGGCATTGATATCGAATTGCTCGAAGGCTTCCACATAACGCGACAACAATTCCTGATCAGGTGCCTCTTCGCTTCTATTGAATTCATCGGAACGGAGTTGTTCCCGCTCCAACGTATCTCTGGCTCTCTGCAGAGCGCTGTTTACCGCTGCCGACGACATGCCTAACGTCTCTGCGATCTGCTTAGAAGGCCACTCGAATACATCCTTCAGAATCATCACCGCACGTTGACGGGGAGGCAAGAGCTGTAAAAGTGTAATAAAACAGATATGCAGCGTATCTTTACGGATGAAAATATCTTCCGGATTATTCGAAAATTCAGGGGCTGGCCAAATCCAAGATGAGTCAGGCAGCGTCTCGCGAGGTTCGACAATGGATTTCGCTGGGCATGAGAAGTCTACGGGGCGAATGCGGCGCTTCGTTTGTCTTAGCTTGTCCAGGCATATATTTGAAGCGATCCGATAGACCCACGTTTTAAACGAGGATTCCTGTCGGAAGGAGCTCCAGCTTTGCCAGACGCGGATGAAGGTTTCCTGCACGGCATCGTCTGCGTCATCGATAGACCCTAGCATCCTATAACAGAACGAGGTTAACCCCGGCTTCAACTCGTCAAATAACTGAAGTTCTGGTGCGGTTACTTTCATTGCGGTGTCCACCCTTCATGGAACGAATTCTTCAATACTATAATACCTATAGAAGAATTCGTTTGTATATAAAAAAAGAGTAGCGCGACCAGATGGTGGGCAACTCTTTCTTCGTGAGGTATGGTTTACATCTCCGTGTAGATCTGGAAGGTCACGCCGTCGCCGAATCCAGGGCAGAAGGATTCCTCCTGTAACGGCATATTGACATGGTCGTCTTACTGCAGAGCATCGAATATTCGATTTGACTTCTCAATCACGTTCTACGTAATGCAGATCGTCACCCGTTTCCCGGTTTCGATCGGCGAACCCCAGGGCGCATCCGAGAACATCAAAGTGTCAAATATGTTGTGACTTTACTCTTTAAAACTATAGGAACAAAGAAAATGGCTCGATATGATATGCTGACTGTATTCCAAATTCCATAACGCTAAGAGATAACAATGAAATTAATTTTTCCAAATCCTGCATTGACACTATCCCGTTAGTTGAGCGAAGGCAGCCGATCCACTTTAACCGGCTGCCTTCTCCTATTGATTATAATTATAATTCTCGTATCTATAACAATTATGACTGTCGTCGATATACACAAGGGCTACTTCCCCGATGCAATATCCCCGATAATTTGGAAAATCTGATATATCATAAATGAGGCGAAAACAAGTACCGAGATAGTTCCATATATTCTTTGCGAATTTTGATACCATTTTGGAAATTGTTCGATTTTTTAGGTGCCCGGAAACCTTGAACACTATCACCATGTTTAATTACATCGTTAAAGGCATCCCTTTCGTCTATAATATTCGATTGCGTTCGTTTCAAGGTAAGGTGAATCGTCTCGTCATTGAATGGATTGTAGGAAGGACTGTTCATCTTAGACCCCCTTCAATTTATTATCCATATTATAACATTTAATTTAAGCAACAGGTGGATTTGTTAAACTATGCTGCCAGTTACTTCCCTCGGTTTTAAGGGTTTTTCTCACATATGCTCGCTCATTCGCAGGATTATACCCCTTAATAAAGGACATAACGGTATAATTACAGATGGTGATCCACCGAATCGACCATGAAGGCATGCGTAAACAGAGGGTCAGTTCATAACTTCCTCATTATTCCATTTACTGCACGTATTCTCCATACTGCCCTCGGGGGTTCACCCTCCCAGATCTCAACGGGTCTATGCCCTTGCCTTCCTTCGTTATACCTGCCCAAGGGGTGGAGGCCGATCGTGTTCAATGTATGGGTCTGCGCCCTTAAGTAACGGGTATT
>NZ_FOTE01000049.1 GCF_900114475.1 Paenibacillus sp. 1_12
CTTGCCGTTGCCGTCGCTGTTCCTGTCAGCGTCCACGTCCCCGTATCCTTCTTCGATACCGTCACTACGGTTGTGCTGTCGCTCACGCTCGTATTGCCGTAAGCATCGCGAAGCGTCACGACCGGCTGCTGCGCAAACACACCTCCGTTGCCGGCTGGTGCCGTAACGTCCGTGGTCAGCGCCATCGAAGCCGCACTTCCCGCTGAAGGCGTGATGCTCAGCGTATTCGCCGCAGGCGTTGCCACGTCAGACACGCTCAAGCTGATGGTTTGCGCTGCCGCCTTGTTCAGCTTCAGATTCGCCGTGGCTACCCCGTTCGCAAAGGTAACGCTGATCGGGTTCGGGGACGCGGTCAAGGCCGTCTCTTTAAAGCTGCCATAGGATCCGTTCGGCGCTTGCAGGTAACCGGATATCGTCACATCATGCGCTCCGCTGAACGTCGTATCCGTGTTCCCCAACGTATCCTTCACGGTCAGCGTGATCGCATCATCCACACCGACTCCGGGAGTGGGGGCCGCTGCGGCTGCGCTGACCGTTTGCGCTGGCGCAACAACCGTCAGCTTCCGGATCTTATAATTATTAAGATCCGCTATATACAGATTCCCGTTGCTGACCACAGCCACTCCAGTCGGGTTTTTCAATTCGGCCGACGTCGCCGCTACTCCGTCTCCCGAAGAGCCAGCTACACCCGTACCCGCCAACGTGCTAATGTTCCCCGTCGTATCTACTTTCCGAATTCGATGGTTATTAGTATCCGCTATATACACATTCCCGCTGCTGTCTACAGCTACTCCAAACAGCAGGTTCAAACTGGCCGACGTCGCCGCTCCTCCGTCTCCTGAATAGCCCAAAGTACCCGTACCCGCCAACGTGCTAATGTTCCGGGTAGTCTTATCTACTTTCCGAATTCGATGGTTATTTTTATCCGCTATATACACATTCCCGCTGTTGTCTACAGCCACTCCAGACGGGTCCCACAATTCGGCCAACGTCGCCGCTCCTCCGTCTCCCTCAGAGCCAGCTACACCCGTACCCGCCAACGTGCTAATGTTCCCCGCCGTATCTACTTTCCGAATTCGATGGTTAGCAGAATCCGCTATATACACATTCCCGCTGCTGTCTACAGCCACTCCAGACGGGCCTCTCAATTCGGCCGACGTCGCCACTACTCCGTCTCCCGAAGAGCCAGCTACACCCGTACCCGCAAACGTGCTAATGTTCCCCGTCGTATTATCTACTTTCCGAATTCGATGGTTAACAGAATCCGCTATATACACATTCCCGCCGCTGTCTACAGCCACTCCAAACGGGCTCCTCAATTCGGCCGACGTCGCCGCTACTCCGTCTCCCGAAGAGCCAGCTACACCCGTACCCGCAAACGTGCTAATGTTCCCCGTCGTATTATCTACTTTCCGAATTCGATGGTTAAAAGTATCCGCTATATACACATTCCCGCCGCTGTCTACAGCCACTCCATACGGCAAGATCAATTTGGCCGACGTCGCCTTCCCTCCGTCTCCCGTAGAGCCTTGAGAACCCGTACCCGCCACCGTGCTGATCATATAACTATCTGCTGCATAGGCTTTCCCCCCGAGCCATTCAGGCAGCAGTGCCGTTATCAACAGAAAAGCTAGAACACAGGCCATAAGCTGTTTTATCTTTTTACGCATTCCTTTTCCTCCTTCGTAGGATACTTCCCCGATAAAATTCATTCTTGCTGCAAACAATCCCTCTACTATTTCATCCAGATGGACAACTCTAGTAATCCCTTGGTCACCAACTGTGACTTTGACGCCCAGCGCACGATCAAGCATGACGATCATCTCGGCGCGGGTCATGATTTTATCGTATCCAAGCGTACCGTGGTCATAACCGTTATATATCCCTTTAGCAATGATTGCACCAATCATTACCTTGCTCCAATCGGGAACTGGAGCGGCGTCTTTAAATTTGCCCAGATCGGCACTCGCGGAAGTGTCCAGCTTCAACAGCTTAGCAATCATCACAGCCGCTTCCTGGCGTGTGACCTTATTGCCCGTTCTCATCGTGATAGCCGCTAATATACCCGGCATGCAAAGCGATTGCGACCTGCTCGTATTCCCATCTTTGTGAATCTACATCTCTTACTGTCACTTCTGACTTGTCATTCAATCCGAACGACCGGTTCACCAGAGCCATGGATTCTGCTCTTGTGATCGCAACATCCGGTTTAAATGAGCCGTCCCCATAACCCTTAACCTTTTCAAATACAATCCATCAGTTGTTTCTCCTCCCAATGCCCATGGACGTCTGACTTTGTACCCTCGCTTGCTGCGTAGGCAGCAGGGAGGGGCAAGCTCAGTAGCAACGCTAAAAACAAGCAGACCATTCGCCTTTTTATAGAGGTTTTCCTCCTGAAGTATGATAAATTATAGCGATTTTCCTCCTTGTACTTTATCATAGTAGATTAGCCCATTAATGAAACTTAAAGAAAACTTTAAGTTCGCGCTCGAGATAAAGCATGCCAAAGAAACAGATCCTCGCATTCGGGGCATGTGGAGTGCTGTGTGTAGCTCAATATTTCAGAGCTGCATTTACCTGTATATTGAAGCATGAATGTATTTAGTATTCGGGCTTCTGTGTTTGTGGTGGCCTTACATTCAAAAAAGGACCTCATCGTGATGTTTGTGTTCAACGCCTCGCAGATATTTGTAGGGTACATTTTCCTTTAATGATGATATTATTTAGATAATCAACTTACTTATTGCGCATCTTGTAGATTGGGGTTGGGTTCATAATGAGGGGTATTCTCCGATTCGGTTCTCGTACGATCTTGCTTTATATAGCTGCTGCCGTTGTTGTTGGTTTGGTTGCAAGCTATGCCGTCATCTCTTCACCGGACTCCCCTAAGATCGAAAGTAAAGAAGGCATTCTGGATTTAACGCAGGTTCATGTCAGTGAGAATCCGCTAAAGTTACAAGGGGAGTGGGCGTTCTACTGGCAAGAACTGCTGTCGCCTGAGGATATACAGATTCGTTCGACAAGGGACGGAAATCATGACCGCTGGATCAGCATCCCGAGCTCCTGGCTAGGCTATCGGTTAGATGGTCAGTGGCTGAACGGGACAGGTTATGCAACCTTTCGGGTGGTCATCCAACTTAGCGAGCAGGATCGGAACGAGCGGCTTGCTCTGCGGCTGCCTACCATCTTTCATGCGTATAAATTATGGGTTAATGGCGATCTACTGGCAGAAGTTGGTGCGGTTGGTCAGGACAAGAGCAGCGTGACACCGCAGCTGGTAACGAAGCTGGTGTTCTTCCAGCCCGAGAATGACAGGGTGGAGCTGGTTATGCAAGTAGCCAACTTCCATCATAAGCGAGGCGGCATCACCAAGTATATAGAGCTTGGCGGCAGTGATGTGTTAACGGTCAGGACAAATCTGAAAATCGCTGCAGAAATGTTCATCACCGCAAGCCTGCTGGTGATTGGCGTGTATCACCTGCTGTTGTTCATGCTGCGACGCAAAGACAGGGCTACATTGTATTTTGGTCTGTTCACCGTGTTGTCCGGTATCCGATCCTTGCTGGTCGGCGAGCTCTTGCTCACACAATTGTGGCCAGCATTTCCATGGGGATTGCAGTTCAAGATCGAGTACCTGATTCTTTGCAGCATTGGTTATATCATGACGGGGTACTTTGATAGCATTTTTCCGAATTATGTGTCGCGCTGGTTTCATATTGGCACGCGAATCGTAACCAGCGTTTTCTGTATCGTTGTTGTGGTGACCCCTGCCATTATATATACAAAAATGTTACTGGCGATCGGTGTAATGCTTGTTCTGCATATGGTTTATCTGATGATTGGGCTGGTCCAAGCGGCTGTGTGGCGTATGGAGGGAGCGCTGATCTTCCTGTTGGTGTCGGTAGTTGCTTTTGTTACAGTCATCAACGATTTTTTATATTACAACGAATGGTCGCTGATCGGAAATACATCTCCACTTGGTCTGTTGGTGTTTACGATCGCACAGATGATGCTGCTTTCTTCGAGATTTACGAGGGCGGCATCGAACGAGGAGAGGATTGCACGTGAGCTGCAGGACGCTAACAACAAGCTGACCGATATGAATATGAATTTGGAACGGACCGTGCAGGAACGCACACAGGCCTTATCCGCAGCTCATGATGATCTACGCACTTCGTATGACCGGTTGCTTCACTCCGAGCAAGGGAGAAAAAAGCTTCTTGCCTATATTACGCATGATCTGCGTATGCCGCTGTCCAGCATGCTTGGTTATGTAGAAGCTGTGCAGGACAGGGTCAAGCCGGAACGCAATGAACAGTACCTGAAGTATATCCGGGATAACACGATAAGGATTAACCGCATGATCGAGGAGTTGTCCTTCTTGTCGCATTTGGAGACGGGACAAGTCTCGTACCGAATGGAGCCGGTTCATGTGTTTCACTTCTTGCGTGGTTTTTTTGAACAATATGAGCTGGTTGTGCGTGACGCAGGGTTGGATTTCATGCTGGAATACAGCGATGTGAACGATCAAGGACCTAATTCGCCTGTTGTCGAGATGGACACGCAAAGGCTGGAGCAGGCGTTGTTCAATCTGGTGTCGAACGCAATGAAGTTCACCCCTAGGGGTGGGGTGGTGACTATTGCACTAGCTGTGAACGAGGCGAATCATACCCGATATGCGACCATAAGTGTGCAAGACTCTGGAACGGGTATTCCTCCAGAGCAGCTTGAGCAAATCTTCGATCGCAATTACAGGTATGATCGACCGGACATGGAAAAGGGAGTAGAGGGCAGCGGGCTCGGGCTGGCAATATGCAGGGAAATCGTACAAGCGCATGGAGGGACGGTTCGAGCGGAGAGCGATGGCCAGACGGGGTCGATCTTCTATGTATCGATTCCTTGTATTCGAGAAGAAGGAAGGTGAGGACGTGATGGACACGCACAAAATTATGATCGTCGATGATGATCCCCATATATGCGAGATTGTTCAGGCGTATTGCGAGAGGGAGGGCTTCATAACCTCGTATAGCCACAGCGGGACAGAAGCCATGAAGCTGCTTGCGTCGTTCGAGCCGGATTTGATTGTACTGGATGTACTGCTGGCTAATGAAAACGGCATTGATTGGTGCAGGAACGCACGTAGCTACACGAATGCGCCGATCGTGTTTCTGAGCAGCCGTGAGGAGGATGAGGTGAAAATCAGCGCATTATCCTATGGCGGCGACGATTATGTGACCAAGCCGTTCAGTCCGGGAGTACTCATGGCCAAGATCAAGGCTCACCTTCGCAGAGTGTCGACGGGCAGAAGGGAACAGCTGCTGGAGTTACCGGGTTTGACGCTGGATTTCTACGCACAGTCCGTCAACATGGGTAGTGAACCCATCTTTTTATCAAAAAAGGAGTTCAGTCTACTGTCCTATTTGGCACAAAACGTTAATCGCGTCGTCACTGTCGATACGTTGTTTCAGCTCATCTGGGGAATGGAGAGTCTGGAGGATACGAGAACGGTCGCTGTACACATCAGCAATTTACGCAAAAAAATTGAGGCTGACCCTGCCAATCCTGAGAGAATCATTACGATTCGGGGGGCCGGATATATGCTGGTTGCCAAGAGTGCGTTGCAAGCGCGAACATAGCGTTAAGGTTGGTAGTGTGACCACGACTGCCGCTAACACACTACAGCTAGAAGGTTTAGAAGCAAGCTGCTTTAAGTGTAGTGAGCTGAACCGTATCATAAACAGATAAGGCGGACAGTTCATATTTCGATGAACGTTAAATTACTCAATGGACTCGGCTGCTTATCTAGTGAAACCCATGCCACAAGTCTGCCACATTGTCCCCAAAAGTGTTTGCATGAGAGAGAGGATCCCAGACTTCATGTAAAACAACCTCCAATTCCACCTATGATAAAGTGGAGATGGAGGTTGTTTTTGCATACGAAATTAGTGATAAATGGAGACTGAAAATTATTGATGCACTGGGGTACCTGAATGTAATTCAGTATGTTGCGAATGTGCTGCATGCCGATCTAAACACGATCAAGCCGCTGGCGGATATTGAAGTTCTTACAGCCAATAATCTTTGTAATCTGTTTCTTTGGCATGCTTTATCTCGAGCACGAACTTAAAGTTTTCTTTGAGTTTCATTAACGGGCTAATCTACCATGATAAAATACAAGGAGGAAAAACTCTATGAAAAGGCGAATGGTCAGCTTGTTTTTAGCTTTGCTACTGAGCTTGCCCCTCCCTGCTGCCTACGCAGCAAGCGAGGGTACAAAGTCAGACGTCCATGGGCATTGGGCGGAGAAACAACTGATGGATTGGATTTGAAAAGGTTAAGGGTTACGGGATGGCTCATTTAAACCGGATGTTGCGATCACAAGAGCAGAAGCCATGGCTCTGGTGAACCGGTCGTTCGGATTGAATGACAAGTCAGAAGTGATAGTAAGAGATGTAGATTCACAAAGATGGGATTACGAGCAAGTCGCAATCGCTTTGCATAAGGTCACACGCCAGAAAGTGGCTGTGATGATTGCTAAGCTGTTGAAGCTGGACACTTCCGCGAGTGTCGATCTGAGCAAATTTAAAGACGCCGCTCAAGTTCCCGATTGGAGCAAGGCAATGATTGGTGCAATCGTTGCTAAAGGGATATATAACGGTTATGACCACGGTACGCTTGGATACGATAAAATCATGACCCGCGCCGAAATGATCGTCATACTTGATCGTGCACTGAGCGTCACAGTCACATATGTTAAAGCAGGCGTATATGGACCTGAAACTGGGCATGAGACGATCGTTGGCGACGTTCTTCTTAACGCTAGCGGGGTGTCACTAAAAAAGGAAATGGGCAACTTGACCCTAAAAGTATACAACCAATAGTTACAAATAAGAGAGTTACTGTTGCAGGAAGCAACTCGGAAACTTCAATTGAACGAATTATGATAATTCTCGTAAAAGATGTTCAAATCACATAAAGATCCTTCACGGTAAAGGAGTGAGTCTGATGCTGGTCGTTGGAAGAAAACCCGGACAATACATAGTGATCAACGAAAGAATTATCATAAAGGTAATTACAAGTAGAGAGGGGCACTTACGCTTGGCTATTGAAGCGCCAAAAGATATCTCTATCGTTCGCGGAGAATTGCTTAATCAAGAATAAGCACAAGCAAGGGACGGAAATCATGACCGCTGGATCAGCATCCCGAGCTCCTGGCTAGGCTATCGGTTAGATGGTCAGCAGCTGAACGGTACAGGCTTTGCAACCTTTCGGGTGGTCATCCAACTTAGCGAGCAGGATAGGAATGAGCGGCTTGATCTGCGGCTACCTACCATCTCTCATGCGTATAAATTATGGGTTAATGGTGAACTGCTAGCAGAAGCCGGTGTGGTTGGTCAGGACATGGAGGGATGGTTCGAGCGGAGAGCGACGGCAAGACGGGGTCGATCTTCTATGTATCGCTTCCTTGTATTATAAATGAAGGAAGGTGACGGTGTGATGGACACGCACAAAATTATGATCGTCGATGATGATCCCCATATATGCGAGATTGTTCAGGTGTATTGCGAGAGGGAGGGTTTCATATCCTCGTATAGCCACAACGGGACAGAAGCCATGAAGCTGCTTGCGTCGTTCGAGCCGGATTTGATTATACTGGATGTATTGCTGGCTAATGAAAACGGCATTGATTGGTGCAGGAACGCACGTAACTACACGAATGCGCCGATCGTGTTTCTGAGCAGTCGTGAGGAGGACGAGGTGAAAATCAGCGCATTATCCTATGGCGGCGACGATTATGTGACCAAGCCGTTCAGTCCGGGAGTACTCATGGCCAAGATCAAGGCTCACCTTCGCAGAGTGTCGACGGGCAGAAGGGAACAACTGCTGGAGTTACCGGGTTTGACGCTGGATTTCTACGCACAGTCCGTCATCATGGGTAGTGAAACCATCTTTTTATCGAAAAAAGAGTTCAGTCTACTGTCCTATATGGCACAAAACGTTAATCGTGTCGTCAGTGTCGATGCGTTATTTCAGCTCATCTGGGGAATGGAGAGTCTGGAGGATACGAGAACGGTCGTTGTACACATCAGTAATTTACGTAAAAAAATCGAGGCTGACCCTGCCAATCCTGAAAGAATCATTACGATTCGGGGGTCCGGATATATGCTGGTTGCCAGAAGTGCGTTGCAAGTGCGAACTTAAAGATTTCTTTAAGTTTCATATTTAGAGCAATCTACCATGATAAATTAGAAGTAATATTTGTAGGTTTTTGACGAAGAAAAGCTAGCTGTCATGGGAGATGGTATATACAACCAGATACTTGGACCAAGGCATCGTTGCATGTGACGATATTTGTAATTAGGGGGGAATGGCGTGAATGTAAAATCCGTGCAGCCGGTCAGTGATTATTTCAAAGCGATGCAGCAATGCAAGGACGCACGCGCGACGAAGGATCAGTCGAGTTTAGCATCTATTCGAAATATGCTCATGCTGGGCAAGAAGTTACGCACCGACGAAATGGACTACTTACAGCAACATGAT
>NZ_FOTE01000048.1 GCF_900114475.1 Paenibacillus sp. 1_12
GGTGTCACACTCGCCGATGCCACCGATGCCGCGGAGTCGCCTACTACATTTGTCGCAATTACCGTGAACGTATATGCCGTGCCATACGTCAGTCCCGTGACTGTAATCGGACTCGCAGTTGCAGAGGTTCCTGTAAATCCTCCCGGACTTGACTTGGCTGTATACAGCATGATCGCACTACCGCCATCACTGACCGGTGCGTCAAAGCTGACGGTCGCTGCTCCATTCCCTGCGGTCGCTGTTACATTCGTTGGCGCTCCTGGCACACCTGGCACACTAATCGGCGTCACACTCACTGATGCCAATGATGCCGCGGAGTCGCCTACACCATTCGTCGCAACTACTGTGAACGTATACGCCGTTCCATTCGTCAGTCCCCTGACTGTGATCGGACTCGCGGTTGCAGAAGTTCCCGTGAATCCTCCCGGACTGGACGTAACCGTATAGCCCGTAATTGCACTTCCACCATCACTCGCTGGGGCGTCGAAGCTAACCGTTGCCGTTCCGTTACCTGCGGTCGCCGTTACATTCGTTGGCGTGCCTGGTGCACTCGGCACAACAATCGCCGCAGTCGGTGTAACACTCGCTGACGCCTCCGATGCCGCCGAATCGCCTATACCATTCTTCGCAACTACCTTGAACGTATACGCCGTTCCATTCGTCAGTCCCCTGACCGTGATCGGACTCGCGGTTGCAGAAGTTCCCGTGAATCCTCCCGGATTGGACGTAACCGTGTAAAGCGTAATCGCATTCCCGCCATCACTCGCTGGGGCGTCGAAGCTAACCGTTGCCGTTCCGTTACCTGCGGTCGCCGTTACATTCGTTGGCATGCCTGGTGCACTCGGCACAACAATCGGCGCAGTCGGTGTAACACTCGCTGACGCCTCCGATGCCGCCGAATCGCCTGCACCGTTCTTCGCGACTACCTTGAACGTATACGCTGTTCCATTCGTCAGTCCCGTAAACGTAACGGGACTTGCGGTTACAGAAGTTTTCGTGAATCCCCCTGGACTGGACGTAACCGTGTAAAGCGTAATCGCACTCCCGCCATCATTCGCCGGGGCGTTGAAGCTAACCGTTGCCGTTCCATTACCTGCGGTCGCCGTTACATTCGTTGGCGTGCCTGGTGCAATCGGCACAACAATCGGCGCAGTCGGTGTAACACTCGCTGACGCCTCCGATGCCGCCGAATCGCCTGCACCGTTCTTCGCGACTACCTTGAACGCATACGCCGTTCCATTCGTCAGTCCCGTAAACGTAACGGGACTTGCGATTACAGAAGTTTTCGTGAATCCCCCTGGACTGGACGTAACCGTGTAAAGCGTAATCGCACTACCGCCATCATTCGCCGGGGCGTCGAAGCTAACCGTTGCCGTTCCGTTACCTGCAGTAGCTGTTACATTCATTGGCGTGCCTGGTGCACTCGGCACAACAATCGGTGCAGTCGGTGTAACACTCGCTGACGCCTCCGATATTGCCGAATAGCCTGCATAATTCTCCACGTATACTACGAATGTATATGAAGTTCCATTCGTCAGTCCTGTCACTGTGATCGGACTCGCGGTCATAGAAGTTCCTATGAATCTTCCCGGATCGGATGCGACTTTATAGTAGAAGATCTCACTACCGCCATCACTGACTGGGGCGTCAAAGCTGACTGTCGCTGCTCCATTCCCTGCACTCACCCTTACATTCCTTGGGGCGCTCGGCGCACCGCTCGGCACAACGGGCGTCTCACTCGCCGATGCAGCGGAGTCGCCTATAATATTCCTCGCGACTACCGTGAACGTATACGCCGTTCCATTCGTCAGTCCCGTGATTGTGATCGAACCCGCGGTTTCAGAGGTTCCTGTAAATCCTCCCGGACTGGACGTGACCGTATATTGCGTGATCGCACTTCCTCCATCACTCGCTGGGGCGTCAAAGCTAACCGTCGCTTCTCCATCACCTGAAATCGCTGTTACATTCGTTGGAGCATCTGGCACGACAACAATCGGCGCAGTCGGTGTAACGCTCGATGACGCCTCCGATGACGCGGAATCGCCTGCACCATTCTTCGCGACTACCGTGAACGTATACGCTGTTCCATTCGTCAGTCCCGTCACTGTGATCGGACTCACGGATGCAGAAGTTCCTGTGAATCCTCCCGGACTGGACGTGACCGTATAGCCTGTGATCGCATTTCCTCCATTACTCGCTGGGGCGGCGAAGCTAACTGTTGCTACTCCGTTCCCTGCGTTCGCCGTTACATTCGTCGGAGCGCTCGGCACTGCAATCACTTTAAACGCTTTTGAATAAGAATATCCTGTTGCATGACTTGCATTCTGGTCGTCAACACGGACGTGCAAATACCACGTACCTACAGTAGAAGGTGTAGGAATGGAATCTTCGCTCGTGAACGCTACCCATTCCGCGTTCGGCCACACTAGTACCGTTTCCGTTGGTGACCATTGGTAATACGTTTTGGCGGATTGTGCGGAATCAGGAATGTCTACCGTTACCTTTGTTGACACAGATTGTTTTCCCACGGATTCACCGTTTGGAGAAAAGCTGACTCCCGCAGACAAAATATTAAGGAAAGGATACCAAGTATTATTAGCGTAATCCTTCGCGGTAGAAGGATTAAACCCTATTATCGTACCTTTTCTGTCTGAATTCATTCCGAATGCTAGAACCCCTATTGCAGTTAAATCTCCTTCAACAATAACACTTGTTAATAGGCTATTATTTTCAAAAGCATAAATACCTACGCTCTCTACACTTTTTGGAATTCTCACGCTTGTAAAACGGTTGTACTCAAATGCACTAAGACCTATACTCTTTAAACTGCTTGGGAACGTGACACTCGTTAATTGGTTATTAGAAAATGCTTCCTTGCCTATACTCGTAACACCCTCCGAAAGCGTCACACTCGTTAATCGATTATATTTAAAAGCAGATTGTCCTATACTCGTCACGCTGCTCGGAATCGTCACGCTCGTTAACTGGTTACTGTAGAATACCCCCTCACCTATACTCGTTACACTGTTCGGGATCGTGACTCTTGTTAATTGGTTATTAGAAAATGCACTCTCTCCTATACTAGTAACACCCTCCGAAAGCGTCACACTCGTTAATTGGGAGTTAGCAAATGCAAGTTTTCCTATACTCGTTACACTTCCCGGAATCGTTACATTCGTTAATTGGGTGCCATAAAATGAAAATTGCTCTATACTCGTTACACCCACCGGAATTGTCACACTCGTTAATTTGGAGTTATAAAATGCAAATTCTCCTATACTCGTTATACCCACCGGAATCGTGACCTTCGATACATCTTTACCCATAAATACTTGCCGGCCTAATGCGACTACAGCATGCCCATCTAATTCAGCAGGGATATTAACCACTTTATCTACTCCGCGATAACCTGTAATCGTCGCCATTAGCATCGCATTTAATTCATACGTATAATCCTCATTTGCGCTAGGGATCACACGTTCTGATGGGACCGATGCCGCCGAATCGCCTATACCATTCTTCGCGACTACCGTGAACGTATACGCCGTTCCATTCGCCAGTCCCCTGACCGTGATCGGACTCGCAGTTGCAGAAGTTCCCGTGAATCCCCCCGGATTGGACGTAACCGTGTAAAGCGTAATCGCATTCCCGCCATCACTCGCTGGGGCGTCGAAGCTAACCGTTGCCGTTCCGTTACCTGCGGTCGCTCTTACATCCCACGGCGCGCCTGGCCATGTCTTCGAATTGGGTGTCACGCTAGCCGATGCTACTGATGCCGCCGAATCGCCTACAGCATTCGTCGCAACTACCGTGAACGTATATGCCGTTCCATACTCCAGTCCTCTGACTATGATCGGACTCGCCGTTGTAGAGGTTCCTGTGAATCCTCCCGGTTTGGACGTAACCGTATAGCCCGTGATCGCGCTACCGCCATCACTCACCGGGGCATTGAAGCTAACCGTTGCTGCTTCGTTACCTGCGATCGCTTTTACATTCGTCGGCGCGCCTGGCACTACCTTCGTATTGGGTGTGACGCTAGCTGATGCTGCTGATGCCGCCGAATCGCCTGCACCATTCTTCGCAACTACCGTGAATGTATACGCCGTTCCATTCGTCAGTCCCGTGACTGTGATCGGACTCGCAGTTGCAGAAGTTCCTGTGAATCCCCCCGGATTGGACGTAACCGTATAGCCCGTGATCGCGCTACCGCCGTCACTCACTGGGGCATTGAAGCTAATCGTCGCCGTTCCATTACCTGCGGTCGCAATTACATTCGTCGGTGCGCTCAGCATAGTAACTTTAAACGCTTTGGAATGGGAATAACCGACTGTATGATTCTCATTCTGATCGTCTACTCGAACGTACAGATACCACGTACCTGCAGCAGGAGGCGTAGTAATGGAATCCTCGCTCGTGAACGTTACCCATCCCGCGTTCGGCCCCTCTGGTACCGTTTCCGTTGATGACCATTGGTAATACGTATGAGCTGATGGTATGGAATCAGGAATAGCTACCGATACCTTTGTTGACATCGATTGCTTACCCACGGATTCACCGTTAGGAGAATAACTGACTCCCGCAGACAAAATATTGATGTATGGATACCCAAAATTATTCGCATTGTTCTTCGCGGGGGAAGGATCAAACGCTATTATCGTACTGTTTGGATTACCACTGAACGCTGTATCTCCTATTGTGGTTGAATCCCCTTCAACAATAATACTTGTTAATAGGTTCGTACTAAATGCATATTCTCCTATGCTCGTTACACTGCTTGGGATCGTGACACTCGTTAATTGGTTATGATAAAATGAAAATTTCCCTATATTCGTCACACTATTCGCAATCGTCACACTCGTTAATTGGTTAAAAGAAAATGCATGATTGCCTATGCTCGTTACACCAACCGGAATCGTCGCACTCGTCAATTGGTTATACTGAAATGCATATTCTCCTATACTTGTTACACCAACCGGAATTGTCACACTCTTTAATTGGTTATATTGAAATGCATATTCTCCTATACTCGTTACACTCCCTGGAATCGACACACTTGTTAATTTGTTGTACTGAAATGCATTTCCTCCTATACTCGTCACGCCTTTCGGAATTGTCACACTCGTTAATTCATTATTAGAAAATGCACTACCCTCTATGCTCTTTACATTCTCCGAAATCGACACACTCGTTAATTGGTTATGACTAAATGCATTTTCGCCTATACTCGTCACACCGTTCGGAATTGTCACACTCGTTAACTGATTATACGAAAATACATTACCCTCTATGCTCTTTACACGCTCCGGAATCGTCACACTCGTTAATTGGTTATGACTAAATGCATTTCCCCCTATACTCGTTACACTGTTCGGGATCGTCACACTCGTTAATTTGCAATTCGAAAATGCTTCATTGCCTATACTCGTTACATTGTTCGGAATCGTCACGCTTGCTAATTGGTTATACTCAAATGCACGATCGCCTATACTCGTTACACTGTTCGGAATCGTCACACTCGCTAATTTGTTGTACTGAAATACGCTTTCCTCTATGCTCGTTACACCCTCTGGAATCGTCACACTCGTTAACTGATTGTACTGAAATGCGCTTTCCTCTATGCTCGTTACGCCCTCTGGAATCGTCACACTCGTAAGTTTGTTTTCAAGAAATGCAGATGCTCCTATAGTCGTTACACTGTTCGGGATCGTCACACTCGTTAATAGGTTGCCAGCAAATGCAGACCTACCTATACTTAATACACCTTCTGGAATCGTCACACTCGTTAATTTTTTTAAATAAAAGGCTTCATAACCTATTCCAATTACAGAATGCCCATCTACTTTGTCAGGGATAGTAACCACTTTATCTACTCCAACATAATTTGAAATATAGGCAAATGATCCAACTAAAGAATACTCAAAATCTCCGAAAGATTGAGCTTGCGCTTCCCGAACATTACCTACTGACCATGTACCAAGCGAAATCAACGACAATGTGAGTAGACAAATCATTAACTTCTTAATACCCTGTACTCGCCTTCGTAACATATCCCCTTCAACCTCCTCATTAATTTCTACCGAACGATTACACAATATTACATCCGAAGATCAAGTATATATCCTACACGTAACTCAACAGTACTAACGAAAGTTAGTTGCGCAAAAAAAATAAGCCAATAATAGAGCAGTTGTCCGCTCCAATTATTGGCTTATCATTTATTCACGCCATATATCTGGTCCAATAATCCCATTCCCCTTGCACGCGCAATCGCCTGAGCTCGTCGTTTCGCCCCAAGCTTACCGTATAAGTTGAACACGTAACTCTTGACCGTACCTTCCGTTAACCCAAACCGATAAGCGATTTCCTTGTTAGACAAGCCATCCGCCAATGCGTACAACATTTCCATTTCGCGGGTCGTCAGCGTTTCGACGAACAGCAGCGAATCTTGAACAGACAATGTGGAAGGACTAACGATATCGTTTGAATCTCTAGTCTGTTGACGCCAATGATTCAATGATCTCACATACACCATTCGGGCGATCATGAGATCTAGCACCTCTAGTGTCTTCGTAGAGAACACGCCAGCGAGGAGGTTATTCTCCAAATACAGAACGGACGACCGCGACTGTCCCGGAAAAAGAATCGGCGTACAGAGGATGGATAGCGGGAGACTGCGATGAGCATAGATATCCGTCGTAAATAGGCTTCGTGGAGCATCGCCCTGCACAACCGGTTCCCCAGTGCGGGAGACATAACGTACGATGGTCTCTACGAATGAAGCCTCATTCCGAACATCCTTATGATCGCCCGCTTGCTCCTCTATCGTAAAGCCCTCTTCGTGACTGGTTAACACGTATCCCTTCTCCGCACCCGAATAACGAATCGCCGATTCCAGGAAATGATGCATCACATCCTCACTATTTTCCGTACTCGACCATTCCGAAATTTGTCTAATGAACACATGATCGTCGCCGATTGTCGGTACCCTCTCGCGCTCCTTCGCAAATCCAGCTAATCCTTTAGCCACCATTCCGTCTTCTTGCGATTGCGCTTCAACGACGGAGAACCGTAGATCCGGGTAATCCTCTCGTAACCTTTGTGCTTTGCGAGCAGCCCCCCACGCCGAATAAGCAATGCAGGCATCCGCCATCAACACGTCCGCTCCGTTCCTGCTTCCCGCTTCCCTATAGAATACGGAAGCTCGTTCGCAAGCTACCGCTTCCATTAATTTGTCTTTTTGGCTTCGCGCTTCGCGGATCGCATCATCGTATCCTTTGGCGGCAGCGACCGAATTCCCATCAATCCTGTACAACTCGGCCGAGACGAGCACACAAACCGGAGTGTTCTGTCCATAGTATCCAGACCATTGCTTCATGACCGACAATAACTTCTTCAGCTTAGCCCGAATACCTGTCCGTTCCACCGTCGGCGCTTCAGCATATCTAGCGGCAAGCGTAAGCGCATGATAAACATGTTGCTTACGAGCTTGCAACCAATTCTGTCTAGCAGTGTTGAACTCCCCTTGTTCTATCCATTCCAAAGCTTCCTTGTACCGTCCGAACAAATAAGCAATCTCTATTTTACAGCTACATATATAAGACTGACTCGTAAAAAAAGCAGTGACGGACTAGGAACTCGAAAGACCTAGACTGCCCCTGCTTTTATTGTGCTAACGTTCTTCGTTAGCTTAATTCCGAAATCCCTCGGGCAGACCGAGGGGCGATAGCCCCAATACTTGAATATGGTCTTATCTGATGGATACGCCATCTAGCAAACACTAACATTTCTTTTACTTAATTTCTTAAATACCGAGTAATCCTTATTGGACTTAATAAAACTTAATATCTTTTCGGCACATTCTATTGGATTCAACTCTTCAGTATTTACTTCAAGGTCATATTCATTAAAGCAATATACTTTGATAAACTGTGAAGCTGCTAGTCCAATCTTTCTATCTCCTCTTGCTTGCTCTCTTCTTATGAGTTCTTCTTTCGAGCATATTACACCTATAAATAACGTAGGCTGATCGAAAAATTGATCAAGAAACTCATTAAACCTCTTGTCATTGTTGATTACGGTATCTACTATTACATTAAAACCCATTTCTGATAACAATTTAATTGTCGAATAGTACACTGAGATTATGGAATCATCAAGTATTTGTGCGACAACTTGATCATCTACTTCTCTTATAGATTCATCTGGAAATTTATTATTAATAAATTCATTGTAATTATTAAAAAAATCATCAATTGATAAATGATAAAAAAGAATCTCTTTCTGATTTATCAGTTCAGTCGATATGGAGGTCTTTCCGGAACTTGAAGTTCCATTTAGAAAAACTAATATCCCTTGCTTCAATTTAATCATCCCTTCAAAAAATAATCATTGCGTATTTTTCAGATAACGTAATATTCACAAAGTTCATAAAATTATCCAACTCAGAAAATATTCGAGAAACGATTGAATTATCCTGCCCGTCCCTCGGTTTTAATGGTTTATCTAACGTATACTCACTCATTCGCAGGATTTCATCACCTTGATAATAACAACTGCTAAAAAAACAAAGTCCCGTGGTTAAAATTCTTTCATTTAAAGCGTGCGGGAACAGAGGAGCCGTAAAATTCATTCCCCTAAATTTCATTTTACTGCACGCATATTCCACGAATACCTGGAAGTTTACCATCCCATGGCTCTACGGGTCTAAGCCCTAACATTCCATCGTTATACTTTTCCAAGTTGTGGAGACCGATTGCGTTTAGCGGACGGGTCAAAGCCCTTTTCGGGCAGGAACTCGGTTCTCCGTGCTTTCTTTGTAAA
>NZ_FOTE01000047.1 GCF_900114475.1 Paenibacillus sp. 1_12
TCAAATCTGAACCATGCCTTTGCCCCGATAAAATCCCTTAACATACAGGTCACTTAACTTGGGGAACAAACTACAGACGGTATTGAGGAAAAAAGTTCCGTTATCTCTCTTCTTTTACGCTTCCTGATTATGGCTATTTTAGACATTCATCCTCTTATTCCTCGGTTAAAGTCGAAACCACCTGCAAGATTTGCGAAGGAACAGTCTCTATAGTAATTAAGGAGCCCTCCCGGATATACGGCAGTTCCTTTCCGCTGCCATCCACGATCCGAACGACTTGTGCCGATCGAATGAGGCAGACACCACCTTTTAAGGACCGCACAACCGCTTTGCGCAGCAGACCTTGCTCCCAATGAATGTCGACTTCAAATCCACCGCGCGCTTTCAAGCCTGTAACGCTGCCCTCTCGCCATTCCGTTGGAAGGGCAGGCAGGAGTTGGATGCAATCCAAGTGGCTTTGCAGTAGCATCTCGGCAATTCCCGCCGTACCCCCGAAGTTGCCGTCAATCTGGAATGGTGGGTGGTTATCAAACAGGTTGGAAAGCGTTGATTTCCGCAGCAGCTCTTTAATGTTAAAGTAGGCCTTGTCCCCATCCCCAAGCCGCGCCCAAAAGTTAATAATCCATGCCCGGCTCCAGCCCGTATGCCCGCCTCCATTGGCCAGACGGAGCTCCAGCGTGGTCCTAGCAGCGGCAGCTAACTTTGGAGTATCACTGACACTGATTGCGGAACCTGGGTGAAGCGCAAACAAATGCGAGATGTGGCGATGGCCGGGCTCAGCTTCCTCATAGTCCTCCAGCCATTCCTGAATTTGACCGTGTTTACCGATCTTCGTAGCTGGCAGCTTAGCCAGAGCCTGCTCCAATTGGTGGCGGAACGGCTCATCTCTATCAAGCATTCGGCTGGCCGCGATGCAGCCCGTAAACAATTCTCTAAGTATCTGACTATCCATCGAGGGCCCATAGCAGAGAGTGCCGGCTTCTCCATTGGGTAGAATATAACGGTTCTCCGGCGACACGGAAGGCGATGTAACCAGATTTCCGTTCCGGTCTTCAATCAGAAAGTCTAGGAAAAACAACGACGCTTCCTTGACAGTCTCATAAACCCGGCTCATGAAAGAGTGGTCCTGCGTAAAACGGTAATGCTCTAGCAAATGAAGGCATAGCCATGCCGCCCCGAGCGTCCAGTATGTAGCCGGCAAATAAATGTCCTGCGGAGCTGTATCCGCCCATATATCAGTATTGTGATGGGCTACAAAGCCACGGCAGCCGTACATTTTCGACGCGGTCCGTTTTCCCGGCTCCCGCATCCGTTCGATCAGTTCGAATAACGGCTCGTGGCATTCAGATAAATTGCATGTTTCAGCGAGCCAATAATTCATTTGAGTATTAATGTTAATCGTGTATTTGCTGTCCCATGGTGGAAGCATCTGATCGTTCCAGACGCCCTGTAGATTAGCCGGGAGAGAGCCCGGACGGCTGCTCGCAATAAGTAAATACCTGCCGAATTGAAAGTACAGTGCGACAAGTCCTGAATCCTCCTTTCCCTGCTGCAGCCGCGATAATCGTTCCGGCGTCGATAATTCGGCAAGTGCTTTATCCGAGCTCCCAAGCCGTAGCGTCACTCTCTGATACAAAGCTCGATAATCGCGAATATGGCTATCCCGAATGGCTGCATATGGCTTGCATGCCGCCCTGTCCAGTGTTTCCTTACAGGCCGCTTCCGGATCGGAATACCTGAACGTCGTAGCTGCCGATAGCATTAAGGTCACGGCAGACGCTCCCTGAACAACAAGATGCTCACCAATGGTTTGCGTCGTACCACCCTCAGGGATCGCCCTGAGCATCATCGCGTAATCAGAACCCCCGGTGCCATAGCAGCTGTTGCTGAGCAGAATGGAATTGTCCCCAGCTTTGGCGGCGTGATCCATATATTTGCCCTTTTTGCGATCAAATCGGGAATAAAACGATACACCCTCAGGGCAGTCAGTTTCGATACGCAGCAGCAGGATGCCGTCGGGGTAACTGGCAAACGCCTCTCTTTTATACAAATATCCGTTTAATTCAAATTGAGTAGCAGCGATGGCCGTATTCAAGTCCAGCTCTCTTCGGTAATGATTGATCTCGCCCTGATGATCATCAAAAAAAAGAAAAATATCTCCAGCCGGCATATAATGACGCTGACTGCAGGGAGTACCTGAAAAGGCCATCTCGGCCAGACGGTGGGTCTCCTTCAACCTTCCGTCAAAAAGCAGCTCCCGCATGAGATCAAGGTGCGCAAACGCATCGGGATTGTTGCGGTCCTGGGGGCCGCCGTACCAAACCGAATCCTCATTGAGCTGGAGTCTCTCCTTCTCCACAAGGCCGAACAGCATGCCACCGATTCTTCCGTTGCCTATCGGGAGCGCTTCATTCCAGTCTTTGGCAGGTTCGTTGAACCATATTTTTGAATTCATCACGGTCTCCATCCTTTGTCTCGGTTTTATTTGATTATCATCGATACTAAGAATCGCTCTAATTGGTCTCAGCCTTCAGCTGGATACGATATTCGCCAGGGGTGACGCCTTCCAATTGCTTAAATCGGCGAATGAAGCTCGAAACGTTATAATAGCCAACCTCCTCCGCGATTACCTTCAGAGGCACGTCCTGCGCCACCAATAACCCCTTGGCCCGCTCCATACGTAAATTCGTCGTGTAATCCAATAAGGTTTGCCCATACTGATCTTTAAAAAATTGGCTTAGGTTCGGTAATGCCATCCCGAAATGACGAGCCATATTCTGAAACGAAAAGTCGCACAGGTGATAATGCTGCTGGATGTATTCCACCATATGTTCCGCCGAGCGGAGCCCATTTGTCTCGTTTTGTACACTTTGAAAAGCAGCGCAAAGATCTAGACACATGGACTTAATCAACTGCTCAAAGTCATCAATTGTATCAAGCCGCTCCAGCGAAAATACATCGGGGTAGTTGGATAGGCTCTGATCATTGATCCCCATATCCGTCCATGTGCGGTTGACCGTCCGGATGATGTCAAAGACGAGCCCCCTTGCAACAACGAGGGGTAGCTGGTTTTGCCGGATATAGGACAGCATGTTGGACAGGCTCGATTCGACCTTGGTAGCGTTCCCTGTCCGAATGGATTGCCTCAGCCCTTCCATTTCCTGGTGCGGATATTCTTCCTGTGCAGGTTGATTCACCGGAATGTCCTCGAAATAAATTGTCCGGTCATACCCCTGGATGAAGCGGTAGCCGATTGCCGTATAAGCCTCCAGATATGAACGAGGAATCTCATGCAGTTCCGAGACGTTGCCAACTCCGATTGTGACTGATTCATTCAATCTGCCACGAATCGCTTCCCTAAAGCTACTCAACAAATGGGTGTACGTTGTTAATTCGATGCCATCCGTTATGGTGAGGAAAATATACCTATTCTTCTCCAAATGCTCCAAGCCATAGCCTGTAAGCTCTGAAGGCAGCAGCTTCTCCATCTCGGCTAAAGGTAAATGACGCTGCAAATCGAGCGTAGCCGGATACTCCATTATAGCTACACGAAACAAAGAGCCCCGAATCGGAAAATCAATCTCATCGCCATACAGACGCAACTCCTCCGCGGATGAAAAGTCGCCTTTAATCAAGGAGAGCAGCAACTGCTTCCTAGCCACAAACGCATGGTTTTTCACCCTTTCATCCAGCTTGCGTTTTTGGCTAGCCAACGAATTCAGCGCATAACGTACCGTTTCCAGCTCGTTTAAGGATGGCTCGTTACTCCGAAACATCTGCTCGGTATCCAGCTTGAGTTGGTGAATCGGACGGTAATTCCAACGCATACTGTAGAAGATGAAGACGGCTCCAAACAGCAGAACGATCGTCACTCCGTATATAAACATTTGCTTGGCCCGTTCTAATTTATCCAGCACCAGCCTCACCGGAAGCAACGTCGCATAGGTCCAGCCTGTCTGCTTGGACTTTATGGCAAACAAGTAATGATCCGCTGTACCAACGGTGACCTTTCGATAAGACTGGGTCATATCCTCATTGACGAGCTGTAAGATAGTATCCGCTCTAAGCTCTCTCGTTTCGCCAAGGCCGGTAACAATCTGGTTATTCTGATCCATCACCCAGGTTGATCCACCAGTCGAAGTATGATTTGCTAATAACGTTTGAAATGCTTTTTCTTTTATTAAATAAACCACGGTTGCATAAGACTTATGCTGATAGGGAAGCACGGGCACGATGATCCTCATCAGACGCTCCTGCCCCTTACTATCCATGGATGGCGGCCTGATCGTCCTGACAGATAACGCATTCAAGTCCTCTATCACCTGCGCCTGCGTCCAATCGGCAAATTGATAGATTTGAGTCGTAAGGTCCGAAAGCGCATACACGCTTCTACTTGTATAAACCGTGTCTTCTCCGCGATAATACAACCATATTTCATCTATAAAGGGATTCATCTTCTGGTATCGCTTGAGTTCGGACGTAATTCCCCAAGCTTTATACCCCCGATCATCGGAAACTCTGAATTGGGACAAGCGGTTATCCTCCAGCATTAATTGGAAGGTCGTGTCTTCTACCCGCTTTAGCTGCTCATCCAATACATACCTGACTTTATCAAGTGTATTCAGATTCCCGGATATCGTCTCGTCCAGCAATTTATCCACGAACACGTTATACACAACGAGCGTCATCAGTGAAATAGGCAGTAGCAAAATGATCACATACGAAAACAAATATTTCATAAAAATCCGGTACGTATTGGCCCGCCTCATAAGGTTCCTCCTCCCTTCAAATAGATGAAGGCTGGATACTTCGCGTATCCAACCCTGCTGCTTTATTTTCTGTTTTGATACCGTTCATATGCGGTTTGATAGATTTGTATAGCTTCATCGATCCCCATCTTTTTCAAGGTGGCAACGAACTTATCATAATTATCGACAGGCTCATTCCCCATAATAAACTTGATCCACATTTCTTTGACATACGTATTCACTTCACTCATTATGCTGCCGAGCTTTTGACTCTCCTGTCCGTTAAAGGAAATTGGAGGTATAAGCAGCGAACGGTCGGCTTTAAACCACAGGTCATTGGCCTCCACGGCCTCAGGATATTTTAGCTCAAATGCGGCCCAAGCGTCAAAATCCATAACCTTCACCATGCCTGTAGTAGGTAATGCGTATTTCTTCACAGCCTCTGAAGGCTCAAAGCCATCCGAGCTTTTGAACACCTCATCGGTAAATTTCTTTTTACCGTTCTCAACCTTATAGCTTTTCCCCTCAATGCCCCAGTTCTGAAGATCGCTGCCATCCGGTCCAATCATATAGTCAAGCAGCTTGACCGCCGCAACCGGATCTTTGGCCTGCGAGCTGATGAAGGCACCGTCCAGCGGAACGTTCTGCACCATCTGAGTATGTCCGCTGTACGATTTGCCTGCTGCTCCAATCGGGGGGGACAAACCTAGTAGTTTAAAGTCAGGCACCTGACTCTTCAGCAAATCCTTATAGGCATTGACTCCCGAGATGACGCCTCCATAGGAACCAATCGAATTTTTGGCAAATTTGGCTTCAAACGCTTTTTTATCCGTAGCAGCGAACTCCGAGTCGATTAATCCTTCTTTATACCATTTGTTCATTGTAGATACATAATCCTTGTAAGCCGGTTCAATAGGTCCGAAGGTGACTTTACCCGTTTTCGGGTTCAACTGGAATTTATCCGGAAGTATCCCCCAACTCGTAGCAAACGCGCTTATACTGCCCAAAGAATCGCCGCGTTCTCCTAGAGGGATTTCATCCTTTACTCCATTGCCGTTCGGGTCCTTCTCTTTGAAAGCCTTAAGCACGGTATACCATTCGTCAATCGTTCCGGGCGGCTTCAAGCCCACCTTGTCCAGCCAGTCAGCCCGAACCATTTGACCCGAGTAGGCGATCCTGTGAAGGTCTATATCGATTTGCGGAAACTTGGCAATGGTGCCGTCGTCCAGCATAATCTGCTTTCTAATCTCCGGGTGCTCCGTCAATATTTTCTTATAATTAGGAGCATGCTTGTCGATCAGATCATTCAGCTTAATAGCGACCCCATCCTCCACCAGCTTGGCGATACCACCGGGATAATTGCTTGGTGCATAGACGATATCGGGATAAGTGCCTGAAGCCAGCATAATGTTAAACTGGGACCCGTCGCCAGGCTGCTGGAATTTTATGCTCGTATTGGTGCGCTTCTGAATTTCCTTGTAGGCTTCAACTTCCTCAAAGCCTTTGACAGCCTTGGCATTAATATTGGTGTTCATGAAAAAAGTAAGCTCAACCGGCTTTCCCGAGGAAGCGCCTTTATTACCCGGGTCTTGAGCGGCCGGAGCGGAATCGGATGAACAGCCGGCAATCGTTGCTGCCCCGAAAGTAAGTGTTAACAATAAGCCTGTCACATGGTTTTTATTCATTGGTGTACCCTCCTATTTAATCATACAATTTATTGGACATCTATTCATCTAGAGCAGCCGCTACTGCTTACCCTTTGAGTGCTCCAATCATAACTCCCTTGGTGAAATGCTTTTGAATGAGCGGGTACAAAACAAGAATAGGAAGCGTAGCGACGATAATCGTGGCGTATTTGACGACCTCGCCCAAGAAAGGGTCGCTGGCCGAGGATAAATTCGTTATATCGCCTGTACTGTTCTGAATCAAGATTTCACGCAGCACGAGCTGTAAAGGGAACAAATCGCGATCTCGTAAGTAAATAAGCGCATTCGCCCACGCATTCCAATGCGATACCCCATAGAACAGGACCATCACCGCTAACAGCGGGACCGACAGCGGCAGAATGATTTTGCTGAATACCGTCCAATCCGAGGCTCCATCCATCTTAGCGGCTTCCTCCAATTCGTAAGGGATCGCTTGGAAGGAGGTTCGCATAATAATCAAATTCCAAGTGGCGATCAAACCGGGTACTATAAGCGACCATCGGGTATCCAGCATGCCCAGATTTTTCACCAGCATGTATTCGGGTATAAGCCCTCCGCTGAAGAACATCGTTACTACGATCATCATCATCATATACTTTTTCCAGTAAAGGTCTTTGCGCGACAATACAAAAGCGAACAAGGCGGTGAAAAATACGTTCATTACGGTTCCGACTGTGACATAGATGAGCGTATTTGAATACCCGATACCAATCATAGGATTTTTCAAAACCAGTTTATAACCTTCCAGGTAAAAGCCTGCCGGCTTCCATAACACTCCGGTTTCCTTCACAAGCTCTGACGGCGTGCTTAACGATGCGAAGAGCACGAACAAAAACGGATACAACGTTACAAGCATTAACAGACTAAGAAACACATAGTTGCATGTGTCGAATATTTTGTCGCCGAGGCTCCGTTTAATCAAGTTGTCCCCCTCCTTCTACCATAGGCTAGTTTCATTCACTTTACGGCTTATCCGGTTTGCAATGACCAGCAGCGTAAAGTTAACAGCCGAATTGAACAGGCCGACGGCCGTACTATAGCTGTAATTAGCCTCCAGTATCCCGCGACGATAGACGAAGCTCGAAATCACATCGCCGGTTTCGAAGGTTTGGGAATTGTACAGCAGGATGATCTTCTCAAATCCGACGTTCATCATTCCCCCTATTTGCAGGATGAGCAAAATAACAATCGTCGGCATAATACCCGGCAGCGTCACATGCCACATTTGCTTCCAACGGTTGGCCCCATCGACCGTCGCCGCATCGTACAGCTGCGAGTCAATAGAGGTTAATGCCGCCAAATAAATAATTGATCCCCAGCCAATACTCTGCCAAATTCCGGAACTGATATAAATAGTTCTGAATAGTTTTGGATCGAGCAGTAAATTTTCTCTTTCCCCTCCAAACCATGCGATGATCGAATTAATCAAACCCGCTTTTAGCGAAAAATCAACCAGCATTCCGCAAATAACTAACAGAGATACGAAATGCGGTAAATATGTAACCGTTTGCGCCAAACGCTTAAAAAAGCTTTGCCTGATTTCATTAAGTAGAATTGCTAATATGATAGGTGCAGGAAAAGCAAAGAGTAGTTCATACACATTTATCAGCAGCGTATTTCGCAGCACCCTGAAGAAATAATGACTACCGAAAAAATCATAGAAATGCTTCAGTCCGACCCAATCGCTTCCGGTTATCCCTTTGGAAGGAATGTAGTTTTTGAAAGCGATAATTGCCCCGTACATCGGAACATACTTAAAAATGACGTAGTATGCGATACCGACCAAGGACAGCAAATACAAATATTTATTTTTAATAAAATCTTTGCGCAGCATGGTGAAATACTCCACAATCCGATGCGTACCGGGTTCTGACTCTCGGTTCGCATATACGGTCGTTCTCGACATCTGGCTTCCTCCTCTCTCGTGTTTGTTAACACCTTTACCATAGCAACGAGAAAACGTTTTCACAATGCACAATAATTATGCGCAAAATTTATTAGCCATTTTAAGGATATTTCGTTTTTTTATGTAGATGTTGCCTTCATCCATGTCACTGGATTTGTAGGAGCATATAAGACACTTGCAGCATTCATTTCCCCCCCTTTTTTTACTCATATTAAAAGGTTAAATGACAAAAAGCACCCGTTCTGGATTCTTGCCACAACGAGATGCTTTCCCGAGAAATATGTAATCCACACGGGTTTTCGAATTAAAAACAGTAGTCAGACTTCGTAAAATAAGTGTTAGACTGACCCCCAGTAATAAACAACGGCAATCATAGACGGGAAAATAAAGTCCTAGATTCCGCTGTTTTATTGAACTATAAGTTCTTCGTTAGTTTAACGTCTTATTAGCAAATTTCGGAGTTGGAAACTCTATAATTTGAATATTAAATAGATCCAGGACCGCAATAATAGCTAAAGCTAAACCGCTATTCCATATCACATCAATCCAATTTTCTTCAAATTTCTTAGTGCATTCACTAATAAAAGCCTGATCGATAATGATTGGAGATGCTACGGGTAACTCAGAGTAGAGATGTTCCTTAACACCAACTTTATCAATCATCCACTTTAGCCCTGCGTAGACTCCCATAAAGTATTGATCTGTTGCATTCTCATGTGTATGTATCCACTCACGCAATTGATATTTTCGCTCCTGAGTCATCTCCACAGTAACAGTGAACATTAAAATCACCTCTTTTAATGATTTGATAAAATAATTTAATATTGAAACAACCAATCAACCTGTGGAGGTAACATGAAACAGTTCAGTCCTGATAAAGTTCCTGCAGATATGTTCACTAAGGCGAGGCTGAAGAAAATGGGGCTATTCCCCATTTCCGAACACTCTGCTTATATTACTTATCCCCCAAGTAAAAGACGTTATAAGTTATACAAACTTGATAACGCACGCCCAATTGACAATACTGTAGGATATTCTTTACTCATCGAAGCTAGTAATTCATCAGAAGAAATAATAAGCACCAAAGAGAAGCTACGAGAAATCAGTAAACGCCTTAAACCCATATGACTCAATTTAACCAGCTATATCCCAAACTTACATCAAGGCGTTACTTCGTTAAACTGCCCGTTAGG
>NZ_FOTE01000005.1 GCF_900114475.1 Paenibacillus sp. 1_12
CCAAATAAAAATGCACATATTGAATCTTTCCACGCTATTTTGGAGGCCGAATGCTATGGGAGGCATGAATTCGAAACATATCCACAGACCTATGAGATCGTCACGCAATTCATTCAAGACTACAATCAGCAGCGGATTCACGGGAGCATTTACGACTTGTCGCCCTATGAATATATCGATGCTTTAAAGAAAAACGAGGTAAAACCTAAATCTATTCAGGTATAAGACACAAAAGACTAAGCAAAACATAGCAATTTCAAGCAATTCTATGAGACCCGCTGATTAAGAGGTATAGTGTCCAGCATTAGGGTGTTGAACCGTTTCTGCATTCATCTTTCCCTTTGGGGTAAGACCCCTCGTTCTTTCATTTCCTTCAGTATATGGGGACTCAGCATGCCTAACCATATAAATGATAGTCTTCATATAGCCCTCCTTGAATTGCTTTCCTTATAGTGTTACTCTGATTTGTTATTTTTCAATAACGGCAATAGCATCGACCTGTACCATAAAGCCCATTTGATAGGCTGGTCCTATAGTTCTAGCTGGATACGGTTCAGAGAAATAATCTTTATAAATCCTATTAAACTCATCAAATCCTGCCCGTCTCCAAGAAGGACCGTCACTTTGACAACTTCCTTCAATGTAGCTCCAGCTTCTTCTAGAATTGCTTTTACGTTATCTAATGTCCTTCTCGCTTGATCTTCTAGTGTATTGCCTACCAAACTACCTGTTGCGGGATCAAATGGCCCTTGTCCAGCAACATAAACCGTATTACCAACTTTGATTGCTTGAGAATATGGCATTCCCTCTGGTTTTTGTGCTTTCTCCGTAAAAATAACTTTTTTCATGAGAATACCTCCCTAAAGTAATTCTTCATTCAAATATTTATTCTTCATTAGGATGGTCCTAACATTCGAAATGGTATTATGACGTTTCGGAAGATTCGCTATTCTATTTAGTAGAATCCATCGAAGACAAGCAATAGCCTCGAATATTTCTAGCTCATCCCGCGTGTAATGATTCTTTGTTAAATATACAGAACGGTAAGCCGAGCAATACCTTTCACTTGCATAAATCCAAATAAAGATAAATGACCATGCAGCATCGTATCTGGGGTCACCAAGTTGAGCGTTAGTCCAATCAATAACAGTATAGTTTCCATCTGAATCAAGAATATTTCCCAGGTGATAATCACCATGAATAAGACAATTTTGTTCCATCTTCGAACTTACGACGAGTTGGATTACTAATTCTTTTATATCTAAATGCCCGTCAATTCCAGGAAAAAAATAATTCACAAAATCGTATATGGGCACTGTAAGGCTGTCCAGTTCTTCGATGGGGAATTTATGGATTTCCGTTAATATATTGGCAAGTTCAGTAAGTATAGATTCATTCACTTTATTGACGGGAGTACCATCGAAACTGGTTAATAAAACTTGATTCTTATTTTCATCAAACCCCCAGCCAAATGGTTTTGAAACTGCTATTCCACTATTATACAAACCCTCTAATAGCTTGTATTGAAATGATATATTTGGCTTTGAATTCCGATTCCATACTTTTAATACAAACTTTGATTCCATCATACTGATTTTAAACACATCTGCTTCCAGTCCGGACTCCATTGGAGTCATGTTATTCGGGACATCTTGTGGTAGCAATGATCGAAAATCCCTACTGTTTTCCATCCAGATGATATTACGGAAAAGATCATTCATGTTCTCCCTGCCTTTCGCGGCTATTGGTTATACCGTTTGAGTTTGTCTATCCACGGTCACTCACTTCCACAAAGAAGCGTAGCTACGGCGGTTAGGCTGTGGAGTTTATTCTGGTTTCCTTAATTCAGTTATATAATTATAGGCATTATCTATCACTTTAAGCTCGAATAGGCTGATTAACTTATCGATAATAAAATTAATTTCATCTTCACTCTCCATAATTGCTTCAAGGTAATTCTCCTCGTAGTCATTTATAAAATCATTCTCGATTTGATACCAATCAAATCTTTCAAGTATGTACAGTTCTTTAAGATTAATAAACAGAGAGAGTAAATCTTTTATATTCCTTGCTACTATCTTATTAGGCTTCTCCGAATCCATGGGTTGAGTAAATAGAATAGATGCTTCTTCTAGATTTTCAATAGTTCCGTTAATTGTGTTAAATGAAAAATGATCACCATCCATACCTGTTGTTGCAAAAACTATTGCATCAGAAGGGGTACAATGATATCTATAGTCATCTTCCTCATCACGGTCTATTAATTTAAATCCCAAGTAATCATCAAGATTACTTTGATATTGTTCTTGTAAATTATTATCCAGAGCCTTTAATTTTTTTAGTGTCGGGGGTATCTGATAATGATTAATGATCATTCAACTATTCCTTCGTGCTTGCTTGTATTTCAAAACGATAGGTACCCATTTTCTTAGCCCCATAGGGTTAAGAATCCGTCTGCAAAGGCGAACACTTCGTTTCTCCAGAAGGGTCCGCTTTCTCCGCTCGGGCTGTGTGTTTCTTTTAATTGGTTTTTGATATCGCCGTTAACATTTCTTTAAACTTCAATACTAAATATAATTTTATCTTTGCTTAAATTCCCTAAAGCGATTTGCTTATCTAATTCCTCTTTGTCGAGAACTTGATAACCCTCATTGCTAAAAACATCGTTAAAGATTTCAGATGAACGAATTACAAAGTATGATTTATTATTTTCTCTCGATAGCAGCTTTGAACGATCAATTGCAAGTTCTCTACTCATGAAAGAACACCCTCTCCTATTTTTACTTACTCCTGTTTCATCTAGAATTTCCATTGATCTATAACAGCTCAACTTGATTTACTTAAAATTTCTACATATTCATATAAATCCCTGCAATTGTAATAAAAAGAAGCGGAATTTCTCCCGCTCCGCGTATTCATTATCGGTCTCTTAGACACTGCTCAATGATGGCCATCCGCATGTACAATCCATTTTGTGCTTGACGGAAGTAAGCAGCGCGAGGATCTGAGTCGACTTCGGCATGAATTTCTCCTGCCCTTGGCAATGGATGAAGAATGAGTGCATTATCCTTCATATGATTAAGAAGTTGGCGATCGATGATATATTTGCCTGCCGCCTTTTCGTATTCTTCCAGTGAAGGAAACCGTTCCTTTTGGATTCGTGTTTGATAAAAGACATCGACCGTCTCGGCTGCTTTCATGAGATCCGCCGTTTCTTCATAGCTGATTTCTTTTTCATCGAGAAATTGCTTAACAGACGAAGGAATAACCGCATTATCTGGAGCAATAAAAGTAATCTTCACATCTTTATAATTCGAGAGCAAGTAAGTTAGGGAGTGAACCGTACGTCCATACGTCAAATCCCCAATCATCGCAATATGTATGCCATCGATCCGTCCAAGCTCCTTTTGAATAGTGAATAAATCCAACAGCGCCTGTGTCGGATGTTCGCCAGAGCCGTCCCCTGCATTGACAATCGGCACCATCGATACCGCTGCTGCTCGTTGTGCCGCACCAACTTCTGTATGTCTCATAACTATTAAATCACAATAGCCACTTACAACACGAATGGTATCTTCCAGCGTTTCCCCTTTTATTGCTGAAGAAAATTGAGCCGCATTCTCAGTACCAATCACGCTCCCACCCAACCGGTGCATCGCGGATTCAAAGGAAAACCGGGTACGCGTACTCGCTTCAAAAAAGAGTGAACACATAATTTTACCAGCAAGAAGATTGGAGCCGCCCTGCAAAGTAATCTGCTCCATCTCTTTGGCTGAAGCAAAAAGCTCTCCTAGAGCTATTTGATCAAATTGCTTGGATCCGATGATATGAGCTAAGTTTAATATAGAAATCAATCCCTTTCCCGATAAGTGAAGTCTGCTGTGAATACATATCTGCTTACGCCTTTACCAACATTAGAATTATATCGCAATTTTCGACTGGGTGAAATGGCAGCGCTCACTAGCCTGCTGTGAGATAAATCACAGATCAATAATGCTGCAAACGTTACACTATTATAGGAAGAACTACAGCTCCATGCGAAATGAGGAATTATTATGAAAATCGGTATAGTTAAAAAAATGGTCATAGGTATTACTGCGGTCTCCATGATGACCTACGGAACAAGCGCGATATGTATATTTGTTTTAAAAGACTGGATTGCTCCGCAAATGGCAGATTGGTTATATATGTCCATTATTATGTCGATGGGCGTATTCTGGACAGGCTTTCTCGGATGGTTGGCCGCACGCTGGCTGGTCAGTCCTTTGCTTCGCCTCACTGCGGCTGTAGATGAAGCGGCAAGCGGCAATCTCAAGATTACGATTCCGATCCACCGCGGCAATGATGAGTTGAGCACGCTAAGCCTGTCTTTTAACCAAATGATTGAAAACCTGAGACAAATTATTACAGATATATCCAGCATTGCTTCATTTACGAACCTGAACGCCTCCACGTTGAGCAGTGCGCTCCAGCAGGCTGCGCTGCAGATCGAAGCGACGGCTATTACGGTCGATAGTATTTCCAAAGGAGCCGATCAGCAGGCACTGTCTGCCCACAGCACATTTACAGCTGTCGAAACGATTACCCAAGCCGCTGATCATGCTAGCAGCAAGGCTAGTGAAGCTCTGCATCTATCCCGCAGCATGGTAAAGTCCACACAGGAAAGCAGTCTTGCCATTCATTCACTTGTTCAGCAATTAACGGAGCTGAGCCATTCTAACGTAGGAACCCTGGAACGCATACATAAGCTTGACGAGAACGCTCAGGAAATTAGTCACATTTCCAAGGTAGTTGGAGAAATTGCGGATCAAACCAATTTACTTGCGCTGAATGCTTCCATTGAATCTGCGCGTGCGGGTGAGCATGGAGCCGGATTTGCAATCGTAGCAGTGGAAATCCGCAAGCTAGCGGAAAAAAGCACAGAAGCGGTACACAGCATTAACCAACGAATTGAGGAGGTCCAGTCGCAGGTCAATGAAGTCGTCTCGGATATTACCAAACAAGTGAGTACTGTCGATAAGGAAGCTGCTAAAGGGGAAGCCATTATAGGTACACTTGCTGAGATGACAGCCGCAACCGAAGTAACGGCTGAATCTGTAGAAGGTATAACTGGTGTAATCGCAGAACAGATTCGTCAAATCGGCCAAACCTTGAACCGCACACGAGAAATTGATGACATTGCCGGACTCATCTCTCAAGGAGCTAAGCAAGTAGCCGCATCTACACAAGACCAAACAGCCGTTATGCAGGAAATTGCTGCATCCTCGGAGGTATTAAGAGACCATGCAGATCAGCAGAAATTAAAAATCAGTATATTTCGGATCTAATTGTTGGCATTTCAGCTATAAATAGCTATGTAAATCCATCATATGTTCAATCCTGGCCAACACAGGTACCCCTCGCTCACGCATGATTTCCAAATCGGTCTGATAGCAGATAAATCGGATACCCGATTCGGTCGAAGCTTTACCATCAATCCATGAATCGCCCACAGATAACCATTCGTCAGGAGAAATCTGTGGAAACTGATTCAGCACATAGTGAAAGCCAGAATGCGACGGCTTGAGAGCAGTCATCTGCTCTCTCCCCACGATAAGGTCGAAGTATTCATGAATTTTTGTTTCATGAAGAGCTTCCAGCGCTGCATGGATCGAATTGTTAGTAACGACTGCCAGTGTATAGTTCTGATGAAGCCGCTTTAACAAAGATTCTACCCCAGACTCGAGTCCCGCACTCTCCATCCCCAGCAGTTCATGCTTTGCGGCAATCTCCCAAACCTTCTTTTCCTGCTCATTGGCTAGACCGGTTTGCTTGCCATACTCAATCAGCGTAGCACACGTATGCGTTGACAGCGGTAAATCAACAGGAACAATCCCTGATGTATGTAAATAATTAAAAATATCGGTTTTCATCGCACCAAAATCAATTCGGGACTGCAGCAGGGTATTATCCATATCAAAAATAATCCCTTGGACCTGTCTTTTTGGCTTGGATGCTTGTTTAGCTTTTTGAATTACGCTTTGGATATAAGGTGCTTTTGCTTTGGTATAGGAAACCCGATCCTGCGAGTATTGCTCCTGTAAAGTTCTTTTTAACTCCCCATAAACTGCCGCTTCCTCCGGATGGTCAATTAAATAATCGCGAAATAACAAATTAGCTGTCCATTGCTCGCCTCGATATAGATAGATATGTAGATGATGTGTGCCAGCACGCCACAACCCTTTTCGAAAAAAACGTCTTTCGGGAAACTCCGGATGATCTACGAACTCATACCCGATTGCAGCCAAACGTTCCCTATGAACCGGCAAAATAGTTGATAACTCCTCCACACCCACCATCATATCAATTAATGGCTTAGCCGCTAATCCAGGTACAGAGGTACTTCCAATATGCTCGATCTGGATCGCAATATCCTGAATGGCATTGAAAATCCGCTCTTTTTCAAGTCTGAACTCAAGGGTCCATTCGGGATTGTAATCGTTTATTATCACTTGCTCCATGAGAGATCGCCCCTTTTACTACGGATAGTCAATCTTTTATTACTAAAATTAGTTTGATAACTATTTAGTTTGATTACTAGATATTTTTGTGCTCAAATGTTACAATCTGATCTTAGCGCTTTTTTCTGTTCCACATTAGATATAACAATCGGAAAACGGAGGACCATTATGAACACGGAAAGTATACAGCAAGTCAAGTTTTGGCCTATTATGTTTGCCATCTTCTTTGGGTCTTTTATTACGGTTTTGAGCTCAAGTACAGTTACAATTGCCATTCCCAAGCTTGAAGAGCACTTTGCTACAAGCTTACATCTCGTCCAATGGACAATGACCGGCTTCATGCTTGCCATGGGGACGATTGCTCCAGTTGCCGGATTTCTCGGTGAGAAGTTCAGTTACAAAAGGCTTTATGTATTCGCATTAATAGGATTCACGCTGGCTTCTCTGCTGTGCGCAATGTCCTGGAACATCGAATCTTTGATTGCCTTCCGAATTTTGCAGGGTTTATTCAGCGGACTTATTATGCCGGCTACCATGACCATCATCTATCAAATCATCCCTCGCGAGAAACAAGCCATGGCGATTAGCCTCTGGGGTCTTTCGGCGATGCTTGCACCAGCAATAGGACCAACCTTGGCAGGCTTGCTGATGGTTGTCGGCGGCTGGCAGTGGCTGTTCCTGATGAATATCCCAATTGGATTGATTGCCATCGTTATGGTAGTTTGGCTCATTCCTTTTTATCGTCTAAGCGTTCCCAAAACCTTTGATTTACCCGGTCTGCTTACCGTTATGATCAGCAGCATCTCGCTGCTCGTGGCATTCAGCCAAAGCGGTGCTTGGGGATGGACAGATTGGAAAACCATGACCCTGTTTATTACAGGTGCTATCGTCCTCATTTTGTTCATTTGGAGAGAGCTTACCGTGAAGGAGCCTCTACTTAATATCCGGGTATTTGCTAATGGCAGATATACGCTCACCTTGATCATATCCAGTATCATTACAATCAGCTTATATTCGGGAACGTTTCTGACCCCGATTTTTCTGCAAAACATTCAGCATGTCACCCCGCTCGATACGGGCTTAATCCTGCTTCCCGCCTCTCTTGCTATGGCATTGGTTATGCCAATCATTGGTAGAGTTTATAGCAGCTTCGGACCACGAAACCTTATGGGAATTGGTATTGTATTAATCATTATCGGCACGTACGCTTTAAGCAAATTGACCATCGACATTCCGTATATGTACATTCTGATTTGGATGATGGTCCGTAATGTAGGAATCGCCCTAGCAGTCATGCCTGCGAGCAATGCGGGAATGGAACAAATCTCGCCTGTGCTTAGTGGACATGCCTCTTCCATCAGTAACTGGGTACGCAATTTGTTTGGGTCATTTTCGATCGCCATTTTCACATCTTTATTGGGGACCTTCGGTCTGAGTGAGTCAGAAGCAATCTTGAAGTCCGGTGTTCAGGACGCGGTACAAATTAAGCTGCTGTCCTTCACGGCGAGCGTTAACGATGTCTATCTCGTTGCCACTCTCATCGCAGTCGCAGCACTGCCGCTCGTCATGTTTATTCGTAAGCTGCAGCTGCAATCTCAATCCTCTTAATATTTTCATATGTAAAAAGATAACACAAATAAGTCCCGATGCCACTTTCTGTGGTTATCGGGACTTTTAGCACCATAGAGCCACTACAAATGACTCCACTATCGAATATTGAATTATACGACCGTATATCCTACTTCTTCAATCGCTTCTTTAATAGCTTTCACGGAAGTCTTGGCTTCGTCATACTCAATAGCAACAGCTTTACTATCCAGATTCACTTTGGCTGAAGCTCCAAGTGTCTTCACAGCCCCTTCTACCGAGTTGACACAATGTCCACAGGACATGCCTTCGACGTTTAAAGTGACATTTTGCATACGATTACCTCCATTCAAATGTCTTTCAATTATTTGTCATGCTTTATTTAAAATAACATACCCCTATAGGGTATGTAAAGTTGGTTTGAAATATGTATTATCAACTCTTTTCCAAACGACAATAAGCAAGGGGATTCCAAGTCCAGAGCCCACCCATGTGGAATCTAGCATTTGGTCCCCTTGCTTCATAAATAGTAGATTCAAGTCCCACTATACAGCTCCAGAACTGAATGAGGTCCATATACCCTTGAAGAAAGACTACAATATGATTTCAATACGCTTCTTGTACTGCATTAGCTTGGATAACGCTTTTCACTGGTAGATGTATTTTTCGTTTTTTCCTTATTCTTTTCATCCTCATGTTGAATTTTTAATTCCTCGATCGGAACGGGATCTACGGTCTGCTCGCTTTCATAAAGATCAAGCAGGCTTTCTTTTTCAGTTGGAGACCCTTCCGGGTTATCGCGTAAATTTGTTTTCTCGAGTGCCTGTGACCTTTTTTGTATGTCGGCCATTATCTCCACCTCCTGTGAGGTCCAGCTAGTAATCTTTTACAAAAAAACTGCTCCCACCAACATCGTGTCGACATTGGCAGGATACAGTACTTATCTAAACAATATGAAGTCTTGTTTCAATAGACTAATCGACACGTTCCACATGACCGCGGTTACGGCGAACCAAATTGCGGATCTCTTCATAGTCTTCCTCCAGCACCTTAGCCGATAAAGCATAGTGCAGATCGCGGTGTCCGTCCAAATCGAGGTCATCATCATCTGCATCACCAATCACAGCTGCTGGAGCAATGCCTCCTGCTCCGACGACCCCTGTTCCGTTAGCTTGCGCACCGGCCCCGGTATCTGCAATCGGTATAATAATTCTTCTGTTGCCAGCATAACCGTCATCCAGCTTGCCTACCTCCAATGCTTCCGTATCGTAGGTTTGCAATAGGGTTCTTACGTGCTCGGCTTCATTTTCCGTTTGAAAATAGGCTTGAATGTGTTTGGACATTGTAATCACTCCTTATATTGGGTATGTATGTGTTCACTTCTTAAGTATTGTTTACCCTATATAGCTATGAATTACGCAGATTGTTCAAAAAAAGCTTTTCTGATTACAGCTTAAACCGATAGCCGGCTCCCCATACGGTCTCAATATATTGAGGATTGGACGGGTCCAGCTCCACCTTCTCCCTCACCTTGCGGATATGTACCGTGACGGTAGCGATGTCTCCCATGGAATCCATTCCCCACAGCTGCTCAAAGAGCTGGTCTTTACTGAACACCCGATTCGGATTAGCGGCGAGATAAGTCAACAAGTCAAATTCCTTGGTTGTAAATACAACCTCCTGATCATTCACTGTCACACGGCGCGATGATTTATCGATGACCAGTCCACGAATCCTGATTTCCTGATTACTCGTTTCCCTACGGCCCATCAGCCGTTCATAACGATTTAAATGTGCCTTTACCCGGGCAACCAGCTCGCTCGGACTAAAGGGCTTGATGATGTAGTCATCAGCACCAAGTCCAAGTCCGCGAATTTTATCGATATCCTCTTTTTTCGCGGATACCATCAGAATGGGGGTGTCCTGAACACTTCGGATTTTGCGACAAATTTCAAAGCCGTCAATCTTGGGCAGCATGATATCAAGAATAATCAGATCATAAGACTCTTCCAGAGCCCGCTGCAGGCCCGTATCACCGCGGTTTTCCATGTCTACTTTAAACCCGTCGATCTCCAGATAGTCACGCTCCAGCTCAGCAATGCTCAGCTCATCTTCAATAATCAGTATCTTTTTCATCCGTTTCCCTCCGTACCTTTAGAAATGCTATTGTCTTTGTCAGCTTGGGCAATGTAACAATAATTCGTGTTCCCACGCCTTCCTCGCTCTCGGCTCTAATTGTTCCGCCATGCTCCCATATGATTTGCTTGGCGATGGCTAGACCAAGTCCACTGCCCCCTGCAGCCGTACTGCGCGAAAGGTCCGCTCTGTAAAACCGTTCAAAGACAAACGGCAGTGCCTCAGATGAAATGCCCTGTCCGTTATCGGCAATCTCCAGTACGATATCCTCCTTTTGTTCAACGAGATGTACCTCAATTCTCGTCTGTTCCTTATCACCATACTTAACAGCGTTATCCCATATATTCGTAAGCACACGCTTAAGCTTTTCGCGATCCGCCTTCACTTTACCAATATGATCGGCATGAACAACGTTCAGCATCAGCGAGACTCCCTTTTTTTCCATATCAAATTGAGCTTCACCGATCAGATCCTCCAGATAAGGAACCAGCTCGACCTCTTCAAAGTCAAACGGCAGCTTACCCAAATCAAGCTTTGAGAATAAAAACAGCTCATCAATCATCCGGTCCATATCTACCGTTTTGGTATAAATCGTTTGTAAATACTTTTCAAGCTTATCCGCGCCTGCGACACCATCCAGTATCCCTTCAACATAACCTTTAATCGAGGTGACAGGTGTTTTCAAATCATGAGATATATTTGAGAGCAGCTCTTTCCGGTTATCCTCGTACTGCAGCTGCAGTTCTACCGCATCCTTCAATCTGCGTCTCATTTGCTCGAAGGCATCACTCAGCTCGCCAATTTCATCACGCGAATGGGCATGAACCACATCATCAAGATTTCCTTCACCAATCTGCTCGGCAGCAAGCTTCAAAGAACGAAGCGGACGAATGATGCTGCGAGATACGAAATAAGTCAGAAGTCCGTTCGTTAGTACAAGGATCAAAAACAGCGCCAATAAAAGTGCAAAGGCATAACGGATCGCATATTTTTCAAAAAAATTAATATCCGTAATTATAAAAGCGCTGCCCTGACTTTGGTCCTTGAATGTAAAATCCAACTGCTTGTAAAAAAACAAACGATCGCGCGCGTTCAACATATTTTCGCGATTTTCATTCAGATCGTGATTTCCGTAGGCAGGCAGTATCTGAAGCGCCGGAGAATCATTCAATCGGGGGGAAACTACGGCAAGCTGTTTATCCTTTCGGATCACCAGCCCCATATTAAAACGTGTCAACTGCGCCTCCAGCTCATTAATCACATTTTGATCAAGCAATGACTCCGGGTCTCTTGAGGAACGCAATTGAATGTCGCTATAAACCGCAGCCTGCTGCTCCATGATCTGCTTGAATGGATTGTGACGCTTCATATCAATCTGATAAACCGATTTGAAATCACCTATAAACATCAAACCGATAATCAATGCAGCTAAAGCGAATAGAACCACAGGCACAACCAGCATCGCAATATATGAAAGCAGCAGACGAACCTTAATCGACATCTTGCATATCCCCTATAATTGTCTTTTGTCGAACATAACAAATGCAGCCGTAAAACACAAGATGCAGCAAGCTAGTAAATACGTTGACGCGTTGACCAGCTTACCTGCTGATACCCCATTGTTAATCCAAAGCTGGTGCCAATCTGTATAAAAGGTCGGTGAATAGGCAGCAAGCTGCGGATACAAAATCCCTAACCCTTTAAGTGCGACATACAGTACTACACAAATGGCCAAAGCACCGCTAGCACTACGGAAAAACTGCGCCAATAAAGCTGCCGCTATCGCCAGAGCTGTCATTGGGAACCAGGCAGCCATATAAGACACAATGGCTTGCATAACCGACTCCCCCATGCCAGAACGAGCCTGCAGCACAAGTCCTGCCAACAGAGAAACGATCAGAGCGGCTGCCAATATGATCAGTGCAAACAACGCCAGCACCGTAATTTTCGAGCTAAATACTTGAAACCTTGAAATCGGACGCATTAATGTTATTTTCAGTGTACGGTCCTGAACCTCTCCTGCGAACATATCGGCAGCGGCCATGAATATCAAGAGCGGAAGAAGAAAATTCGTATATACGCCCAGCATGAGCTGAGGAAAGTCTCCTGACGAGATCGCGGCAATACCTATACCGGATTGCAGCTGTGACAGCAGAATACTGGCAGCAATCGGCAGCAGCAGCAGCAATGCTGGAAGCAGGATCATCTTCTTTCTTGCAGCCAGCTTGCTGATTTCGTTTTGTACACCTGCCCAATAGCTATGCATGCACTGCTTTCCCCCTTTCCTCCCGAACCGACGATATAAACAGCTGCTCAAGTGAAGTTATCTGGACTCCGTCGACAAGCTCTGACAGCTGCCCTTCACGCACCAACCTGCCCTCAACCAAAATACCGATGCGGCTGCACATCAGCTCCATCTCCTGAATCATGTGACTGGAAAGGAAAAAGGTCATCCCATGCTCACGAGCTAGACTAACCATCAGCTCGCGCATCTCAACCATTCCCTCAATATCCAGTCCGTTAGTCGGTTCATCCAGGATCAGCAGCTCTGGCTTCGACAACAGGGCAGCCGCGATGCCAAGTCTCTGCTTCATACCGAGCGAATAATCGGCTACTTTCTCATTTTTATATTTCTGCAAACCAACGAGCTCCAGCACCTCATCAATCCGACTCTTCGCAAGCTCAGGGTAAAAACGCGAGGCTAGAACCAGGTTTGCGTAGCCAGTCATGTATTCGAAAGCTTCCGCTGTTTCAATTAATGCGCCGGTCTTTTGCATCGCTTGTGCAAAATGGGTGGACACATCGTACCCGAACAATCGCGCGCTGCCGCGGTCTGCCCGACTGAGCCCAACCAATATTTTCATCACCGTGGTCTTGCCCGCGCCATTAGGTCCAAAGAAACCATACACATCGCCTTTATTGACTTCAAGTGTAATATTCTCTACACCCCGACCGTTCTTAAACGTTTTACTGATTCCATTCAATTGCATAATCGGCTCTAACATCCGGGTCCCCCCTTTCTGAGAGTTTATATCTTACTGTATATGCTGCACAAACCAGGATACGGACGCAGCTACAATCGTCCGTATCCCATAGAACCAAACTGTAATCTTTATTTACAGCAGTTATTTTTGATACTGAAGCTTAGCGATTATGCTTCATTTCGCCCCATTGTTTTGCATCTATCGTTTCCACCTGCTTGCCAGTCAAATCGACCGAATCCGGGGTAGTTGCATTTACGCCAGACAAGCCCAGATCGATACTAATCACTAAGATATGTGCAGTACCGCTCGCATCCTTGCCTTCTATCGTCAGGTTCGCTTTTTGATTCGTGATATAGCTGTTCCCGTCGACAGAGGCCTGCAAATCAACCTTCGTAATCGCAACATCCTGGGACAGCTGCGGAAGTGATTGCTTCAAAGCGCTAAAATCCGTGCCGAAAGGTGTTTTGAAAGACTTGTCAGCTGTAAACTGACTGCTATCATGCGAGGCTTGTTTAACCAAAAACGATCCAATTGCATTTACAGCTGTTGGGATCTGATTGCCCGCCAGTGATAAACGAATCTCTTTCGCGCCATTGGCCGCGGGGTTCTCGGTCACATACTGCTGCAGATTCCCAACAAGCGCATCAATTAAATTTTCTGCTTCTTTATTGAAACGGTCTGCCTGTTCTTGACCACTGCTCTCCTTCTGTGATTTTCCTGCTTTATTTGGATGCTCCGTTCCCGATTTGCCTTCCATTACTTTATAAGTATCACTATTCCCCGTTTTCATAACGGTTTTGCCATCGGTGTTGTACACTTTAAGCGTCTGCTCTGTGCCTCCACCTTTGATCGTCATATCTGCGCTAACAGCATGACTGTCCTTGCTCTTTTTGACCGTTCCGTTGACGCCAATCAGGTTTTTTCCGTTATCCTGTACCGTAACCGTGATCGCTTGAGTCACGCTTTTGGCAGCAACGGTTGTTTTGATCGCGGTTTTATAAGAGTCATAACCCGATGAAGCGGCCATCCCTGCATAAGCAGATGTAAAAAGCAGGATCGATCCTACTGTGACGCCAGTTCCAATTAAAGCTAATTTCTTATTCATTCATAACTTCCTCTCCAAAATGGTTTTGTGTACAGCACTTACCTTACAATTTCATTGTAGCCTGCGAATCGTAACTGCCTCTAAACCACTCCTTAAGCCCAGCTAAAACAATCCTTAAAATTTTCTAAACAATCCCATCTGATACACAAAAAGCACCCCGATCCAAGGATCAAGGTGCTTTCCATATGAAGCATTTAGCATGTTCTTAACTATTTTTTGCCCAGATCAAATTCCATAAGGTCTCTTGCCATCGTAATTTTACCCGGATAAATCTCTCTAACACCCTTTATGTAAGCTTCTTCCGCCTCTTCGGTTTCCATGGGTGCAGGGATATGATGCGTCAGTACCAGATGCTTTACCCCAGCTTTACGAGCGATTTCCGCTGCTTCGAGTGTCGTTGTGTGGTATTTGGCAGGATTCGATAGTCCGACTGCTTGCTCAGGAAATTGGGTGATCAGTGCATCCAGCCATTCTTTGTTGTAAGATTCGTGGATTAACAGATCGATGCCTTCGCTATACTTAACCATATTATCGACAGGAATCGTATCACCGGAAATAACAAGTGATTGTCCGTTATATTCAAATTTGTAAGCAAGTGCCGGATATACGGGCTTATGATCAACTTCAAAGGCCGTAATCTTGATCCCTTCATTGTCATACACTACGCCTTCATTGCTAAGCACATACTCAATATTGGCACCCACATCTGTGGATTTGTTATAATTCACCCGTAAATTAACATCAAAATCGAACGATTCCCTCATTTTTCCGATAATTTCTTGGGTAGTCGTTGGACCATATACAGTCATAGGTACTTTACGTCCCTCAAATACTTGATCAGGAATCACATGTGTCCTCCAGCTGCTAATAAATACATCAAAAAAACCGGAATTATGATCGCTGTGATGATGCGTAAATAGAACATCTGATATACGCTGTGGCATTACCCCTGCCTTAATCATCTGATCAACAACACCGCCACCGCAATCAACCAAAAAGGTTTTGCTGCCCGCAAATACAACAGCTGCCGATTTTGACCTTCCGTAGAAGCTGCGCGGTGTGCCTGTACCTAATAATATCACCTTTAAATGCTCATGAAAATCTGGAACCAGCTTTCCCTGCGGCTGTATAAACATATCCAAATGCACCCCGATAATTAGAATTTTAAGCTCATGACTTGGTTCAAAGCTGCAAATACATTTCATACTCATTCAGTGTAAGGAGGATATGGCTGGTTTGTCAAACAAAAACCTTGTTAAGAAACGTATTTTACGCATCTGTACACGACCCACGGCAATAATCAAAGCCTTAAATGATCGTCTGCTTAGTCTTCTCCTGAAAATCATTTTTCACAAACCCATCAATCCATCATAAATCTCTTTTGGGCGCATATACTTATTTTATGCCAGTCAGCTGAGCAAGCTATATGTGAAAGGAATGGGATGTACAGATGTGGGAAAGCGTGTTAAAGAAACAGAAATGGGAGCTTCAAGTTAATTCGGAGCGTAAATCAATCGCATTTAATATTTCCAAAAACGAAGCCGATGAAAATGTCACGGTCCGTTTGGATCAATCCGAGCTCTTTGAGCTGATGCATACCTTTTTATCCATTAACCGATCCTTTAATCAGGAGTCGATGTATTTTGAAGAGATGGATCGTGAAGAATCCGCCTCATAATAAAAAGATTCATAACCAGACATAAGAAACCTATTTGACGAAATACATCCGTGTCTATGCCGTTGTATTCCTAGCAGATAGGAATATTCAGCACCACTGAAAACTTATCTTATACTTCTGATAATATCGTAAGAAACGGCTGAAGCTATCAGTCGTTTTTTGTGTTTATTGTGCCTTTTATCATTGGTGAAACTGTTTCTTTAAAGAAGGTATGGAGTATTTGAAAGAATATTCTGCAAACTCTTGACTACGAACAAATGTTTGGTATAATGGTGTTAAGAACATTCGTTCGTAATCCGAAAGGGGTGTCGAATATGCAAGCTACTAACGCCAGATTTATTGAACGTGATTATTACAAACAATTGATTGAAACCAATAGTGAGCAGTTGACAGACCATCAAATTGAGAAGATTCTCCATACAACAGATAACTATTGGCTTGATCTGACCTTCAAATTTTTTGAAGATGGGTCATTAGTTATTATCGATAATCATACTGAGCAAACTTTTCCGCTTAAAGAACTGAAAGGGGCTGCATTTGACTTTTACGTCAAGCAACGTATTATGATGATCCGAGCCAATTTGGAGGCCAAAGTTTTGCAGAGTGCCTGAGCCAACTATACACAACAAAGAGTAAGATCCCTTAATGAGATCTCACTCTTTGTTTGCTTGGCAGTGTGTGATTCATTACCGTTATTCCACTTGCTCGTATTGCTTTTGAGGAAGCTCGGTCATCTTCGCCAATAAATATTTGGCTACACCGTTTTCCGAATTTGCTTCAATAATCTCATCAGCTATCGCCTGCAGCTCAAGCTTGGCATTACTTACCGCGAGCTTCTTCCCTGCTGCTTCCAGCAAGCTAATATCATTCAAATTATCCCCAATAGCAATAACTTGCTCCGTCTGACATCCGACACTTTTGGCCCACATACGCAAACCGTTTCCTTTATTCGCATCCACATGACTGAATTCCAGAAAATAATGATCAATAATGTAAGTATCCGCCATAAAGTGTACTTGTATCACTTCACTATAAGCCTCACGTACCGCTTCCATCAAGGGCACCAGCTCATCATACTTACCAATATAGGTAAGCAGCAAGGTTTGTATATGATCCGGGCAGCGCAGCTCTGGAATTTCTCTGAACCTCGCATCATTAGGCCTGCTTGAGACGAATTGCTTGTAGCCAACCCCTGCTAATGATTCATGCAGTACGCGCTCAGAGCCATCCTCATCCAACCCGAATAATAGCGGACATTGTCCATGGACTTTACCGAACTGAATCAATTCATTCGTTAAATTCACATTCATAAAGACGCCATCCAACACCTTGTCTTCAACAGGATCGAACAGTAATGCCCCGTTATACAAAACCATTGGGTACTTCCAGGGAATCTTACCTACAACTGCTTGTGAACTTGTGTAGCTTCTAGCGGTTGCGTAACTGATGATATGTCCTTGATCCAAGGCTTCCGTTAATACTTCTAAGGTATAGGAAGAAAGGCTCGCATCTGGCTGCAGCAGCGTTCCATCCAAATCCGTTAATGCATATATCGGCTTCATCCGAGGTCCAGTCCCCTTTCGTGTACAAAAACCAACGCTCTGGGCGTTGGTTTTTAAGGTTATTTCACTAGTTGGTTATAAAGGGAAGCGTACTGCTGTGCGGATTTACGCCAGCTGAAATCTTTCTTTTTAATATTCGCCAAAATTTTATTCCATTCCTGGGTATCGCTATAAAGAGATACAGCTCTATTCACCGTATACAGCAGGTCATGTGCATTATAATGCGTGAAGCTAAATCCAGTGCCTGTACCCGTCACCTCATCATAAGGGGTTACAGTATCCTTTAACCCGCCAGTTTCGCGAACAATGGGTACAGAACGGTAACGCATTGCGATCAATTGACCAATACCGCAAGGTTCAAATTGCGAAGGCATCAGGAACAGATCCGAGCTCGCATAAATTTGCCGCGCCGTTGGTTCGTTAAACGTAATATGCGTAGATAGCTTGTCGGGATATCGGTCAGCAGCCCAACGAAATAATTGCTCGTAGCGGTGCTCACCCGTACCCAGTACGACCCACTGTGCATTAAGAGCCATCAATTGTTCGATCACATGCTCGACAAGCGATAGACCTTTTTGTTCGACTAGACGAGTTACGATCCCGATCAGCGGAATATCTTTATTTACAGGAAGACCGAGCTTTTCTTGCAGCTTCATCTTGTTTTGTTGCTTTTTCACAAGCGAATCCCGATAATTCACTTCCAGATGTGGGTCTGTCATCGGGTCCATTTCTTCATAATCGATCCCGTTCACAATTCCGTACAACCGATGACTTTGGCTGCGTAAGAGTCCATCCAAATATTCTCCGAAATATGGAGTTTGAATTTCCTCTGCATACGTAGGGCTTACCGTAGTAATCATATCCGAATACAGCAGGCCACCTTTCAAGAAGCTGGCTCCACCATGCAATTCGAGTGCAAATCCGCCAAAGTGCTCTGGACCCAAGGTAAAGTAATCCATAAACTGCTCCTTACCAAACACCCCCTGATATTTCAGGTTATGCACCGTAAGGATTGTTTTGATATGGGCATAAGCCGGTTGGTAGCTGAAATGGGCTCGATACAGCACCGGAATCATCCCGGTCTGCCAATCATGACAATGAATCACATCCGGCATGAAATCAAGATGCTGTAAGGAATCCATCACAGCTCGGCAAAAGTAAGCAAACCGCTCTGCATCATCATTATACCCGTAACAACCGCTTCTCAAAAAATAATTTTCATGATCGACAAAATAAAAAGTGATGCCTTCATGCTCAAGCTTCAAAATACCACAGTAGAGCTCTCTCCAACCCATCCGTAGTGTAAAGGTGGCGACGGTTTCCATTTTTTGCGTAAATTGTGCCGGTATGTCTCCATACTTAGGCAGCATCACTCTGACATCCAGTCCCTGCTTGACCAATTCCTTCGGTAACGAACCGATGACATCAGCCAAACCACCTGTCTTGGCAAAAGGTACAGCTTCCGATGCGGCAAATAACACTTTCATGGACAAACTACCACTCCTTTATATGTATCCGATCTCTATTTAATTTTTCTCTATATAACTTCTTAAATAACCTTCGTTTTTGAAGCGATAAATGGCGCTTGCTTATCACCAGTAAGGACACGACCTCTGCTAATAAATACGTCCTTATCCAATATCGCATTTTCAATGATCACATTTTCCTCGATCTCGCAATTTTGCAGGATAATGCTATTTTTTACATAAGCGCCCTTGCGAATCTTGACACCGCGGAACAGAATACTATTTTCCACCTTGCCCTCAATAATGCAGCCATTCGCAATTAACGCATTGCGGGCCAGAGAATGCTCGGCGTACTTAGCTGGAGGTTCATCCTTAACCTTGGTGTAAATCAGATTCTTTTGAAAGAACAGCTCACGCCATACTTTAGGGTTCAGCAGCTGCATGCTGTGCTTATAGTAGCTTTGGATCGTATTTACGATACCCGCATGACCTTCATGTAGATAACCATAAACGCCCAGTTTATCGATGTTTTTCATAATTCCGTCACGTACCAAATGATCATAACCTTGTGCCAGGCACGATTCGACCATATCCAGCAGCAATTCCTTGCTCATGATATAGATTTCCATAGATATGTTATCGGTACGCAGGCGGCCGTTCTGATCTTCCATGACCGTGACTTGGCCGTCTTCTTTCACTGCCATGCGGCGGAACTTGGCGAATTCTTCGTCATCCGCATGCTTGTAAACTACGGTAATATCAGCATTTTTCTCCAAGTGATAGTCGAGTACTTCATTCAAATCAATATTGCATACGATATGACTGCGGGAAATAACTACATATTCTTCGCGTGCCCGATAAAAGTAATCGCGGTGGCTGTAAAATTGGAATAAATCACCACGAGACATCCCCGTCGTTTCCTGCAAGATTGCGGGTAGTATGAACAAGCCTCCGCGTTTGCGATCCAAATCCCATTCTTTTCCAGATCCAAGGTGATCCATTAGGGAGCGGTACTTATGCTGGGTAAAAACGGCAACATTTTCCAATCCGGAATTGATCATATTCGATAATGTAAAATCAATCAGCCGATACCTGGAGCCAAACGGCACCGAGGCTACGTTACGAGAGTAGGTAAGTTCTTCCAGACCATCCGGTTCATTGACCAGATTGATGACGCCCATCATTCGCTTCATATTAACTCACCCTTTCACGTTGATCTTGGATGGTAAACTGATCACTTCATTGCCGCCAATCAAAGTAATATCCTGATGATCCCCAGGCTCACCTATGGTGCAACCATCTTCAACAACTGTGCCGTCCCCGATGATCGCTTTATATATTTTTACATTATTACCGATACGTACATTTGGCATAATGACAGAGTCTTTAATTAAGCTGTTTTCGCCTACCTCAACGCCGTAAAATAAAACAGAATGATCAATTTCACCAAATACGGCGCAGCCTTCATTTACAAGTGAACGGCGAATTTGCGCAGTTGGCGCCAAATATTGACCAGGCTGGCATGGATTAACGGAATAAATTCGCCACTCTTTATCATTCAAATTAAATTCAGGTACAGTTTCCAACAAATCCATATTGGCTTCCCACAAGCTATCGATGGTACCGACATCTTTCCAGTAGCCTTCAAACGGATAAGCCATCAGTTTTTTCTGCTCGCTAAGCATCAAAGGAATAATATCCTTGCCAAAATCCTTGCTGGATTCCGAATTCTCTTCATCCTTGTACAAAAATTCCTTCAACACTTTCCAATTGAAAATATAAATTCCCATCGAAGCCAGATTGCTCTTAGGCTCTTTGGGTTTTTCAGCAAATTCCGTAATCCGGTTCTCGTCGTCCGTACTCATGAGACCAAAACGGCTCGCTTCCTCCCATTTGACTTCGATAACAGCGATGGTTGCATCGGCTTCCGTTTTTTTATGGAAATCCAACATCACATCATAATCCATCTTGTAAATATGGTCACCTGAAATCACAAGCACATATTCCGGATCATACTGATCAATGTAGGACACATTGCGGAATATTGCATCAGCCGTTCCTTTGTACCAATCTCCACCTTTTTGCTCCATAAACGGCTGCAGTACGGTTACACCGCCATGCTTACGGTCCAAGTCCCAAGGAGTTCCGATCCCGATATACGTATTTAAAACCAAAGGCTGATACTGTGTGAGCACGCCTACTGTATCAATTCCAGAATTGGTGCAATTACTGAGCGTGAAATCAATAATACGATACTTTCCACCAAAATGAACAGCTGGTTTAGCAAGCTTGCTGGTCAAAACACCCAGCCTCTTCCCTTCGCCACCTGCGAGCAGCATGGCCACACATTCCTTTTTACGCATCGGCACGAACCCCTTTCTTTTTTCCAGAAATAGCTTTGCGATGGATCTTGACAGGCTTCAGAATAACGACCGCAAGTGGCGGAACGGTTAACTGTAAACTGTAGGGTTGGTGATGCCAAGATACGGATTCTGTCTTGATCTTAGTATTCAATCGCCCGGAACCGCCATATGCAGGCAGATCACTATTGAAAAACTCTATATAATCAGCTAAAAGCGGAACCCCAATACGATATTTTTCATGAACAACAGGAGTGAAATTACAAATGATGATCAAAAAGTTATCCGGGTCGCTTGATTTTCTCATGAACGTGGTAATGCTTTGCTTGCTGTCATGAGGATCAATCCAGGAAAAGCCCTCGGACTGGTGGTCCAGTTCCCATAACGATTGTTCCTTGAGATACAGGTGGTTTAAATCATGTACATAATGCTTCATCGAACGGTGGCTATCGTAATCGAGCATCTCCCAGTCAAGATCCTCCAGGTCCTTCCATTCATCAAACTGCCCGAATTCACTACCCATGAACAGCAGCTTTTTGCCGGGATGCACCATCATATAACCGAGCAGCAGGCGCAGGTTAGCGAACTTTTGCCAATAATCGCCCGGCATTTTGTTCAATAGCGACTTTTTGCCGTGAACGACCTCGTCATGTGACAAAGGAAGCACGTAATTTTCGTTGTACGTATACATGAAAGAAAAGGTTAGCTGGTTATGGCTGCCACGGCGGAAATAAGGATCTATTTCCATATATTTCAGCATATCATTCATCCAGCCCATATTCCATTTGTAATTGAAGCCTAAGCCTCCATCATGTACAGGCGAAGTAACCTTCGGCCAATTACTGGAGTCCTCCGCCATCATTAAGGAGTGCGGATAATGAGCGAAAACCGTCGTATTCAGCTTCTTTAGAAACTGTACAGCCTCGGAGTTCTCGTCCCCACCTCGCTCATTTGTGATCCGCTGCTCAGGCGGCCTCCCCAGATTCAGAGACAACAGGCTAGCAACCGCATCAACCCGCAGCCCGTCGATATGGTATTTATCCATCCAGAACAGTGCATTGGAGATCAGAAAGCTGATTACCTCCGGCTTCGTAAAATCAAACATCAGTGTGCCCCATTGCGGCTTTTCGGCTTTCTTGGGATCATTGTATTCATAGAGCGGCTGACCATCAAACTGCCTTAGACCATGTTCATCCTTGACAAAGTGTCCCGGGACCCAATCCATAATGACCCCAATCCCTTTGCTGTGGCAGCGATCAACGAAATACATGAAATCCTTTGGAGTTCCGAACCGGCTTGTCACCGAATAATATCCTGTTGCCTGATAACCCCACGAACGATCATAAGGATGCTCCGCAAGCGGTAGTAATTCAAGATGGGTATAACCCATTTCAGCCACATAGTCGACCATTTCATCAGCAAGCTCACGATAGGTGTAATATTCACCTCCAGGCTTCTTTTTCCAGGTGCCCATATGAACTTCATAAATGTTGATCGGTTGGTTATAAACAGATTCATGTTGTTTTCGCTTTTGCCAAGCTTCATCCTGCCATTCATAACCATCCAGTGCATAGACACGAGATGCGGTTCCTGGCTTTAATTCGGAATAAAACGCATAAGGATCAGCTTTGAGGAGCGTTACCCCCTGTTCAGTGACGATCTCGTACTTGTAATATTCACCCTCCTGTACATCCGGAACAAATAAGTTCCATATACCCCAGGTACTGACTTTACGCATGTTGTGCTCGGCGCCATTCCAATTGTTAAAATCTCCAATTACCCTGATTTCCTTAGCATGCGGTGCCCAAACTGCAAAACGGACGCCTGCGACTCCCTCATTCTTGATCAAGTGTGCTCCCAGCATCCTATAGCTTTGATACAGGCTGCCCTCATGGAACAAAAATAGGTCGTCAGGACCGGGGATTAAGCTCGTCATTAGTCATCCATCCCCTTTTTTCATTAATTCCGTCCATATATAGACAAATACTACATCCGAGTCCAAATTCCTCTCTCCACATTCCAAATTCTTAGTAAAATGTGAAATTGTCATCTCGTTTATAGCTTCACTTCCTTTTACCCAAAAAAGCAGGATTTTGACGATTAAAGTGGAATATATTCTAGCTACACTTAGAAAGGTGGAAAATAAGAATGAATGATAAGGTTAAAGGGCTTGTACTCGGCTTATCGCTCGGCGTTATGCTGACAGGATCGATCGCCTACGCCAGCGGGACACAAATAGAAGTATATTTTAAAAACATCAAATATATGTTTGATGGACATGGGAAATCCCCAACAGCCGAGCAGGGTGAAAGTTTTATTTATAATGGGACCACCTATGTGCCGCTGCGTTTTGTCAGTGAAGCATTAGGTAAAGAAGTACAATATGACGGTGACACCGAAACGATTTGGGTTGGCAAAAAAGTCGATTTGAACGCCATTGTCGCAACCTATCAAGGGGGAGAAGTTACTTCGGGCGCACTTGAAACCTATTTAACCTTCCAACGTTTACTTAACCCTGAAAATGCTAAGTATGATAAAGATGAGGGCTACAGAACCTACAATCTTAAGAGATTGATCGGTCAACAAATTTTGCTGAGCCGTGCAAGTGAAGAGAGCAAGAAAGCGATAGCAGAAACCGTGGATGCGCAAGTGATTGAGCTCAACGAATTTCTTCGTTCCACTGGTCAAGACCTGTCCAAAAACAGTTTGACTGCAGCCGATGTGCGCAGCTACGTAGAACTGATCATTGGTTCCCATTCCGCGTTGGAATCTCAAGCTACCGAAGAGCGCGTTAAAGGTTTGTATGATCAACAGGTGAGCAGCAACAATGAAAGTCTGTTAAAAGCATCGGTACGTCACATTTTGATTAGCAATACGGATGCGAAAGGCAATTCTCGCAGCAAGGAAGTCATCGATCAGAAAGTCAAGGAAGTTCAGGATAAACTGAACAGTGGTGAAGATTTTGCGACACTCGCCAAACAGTACTCAGAAGATCCTGGATCTAAAGATAACGGCGGGCTATATGCTGATGCAGCGGTTTCTAATTGGGTTGATGGTTTTAAGCAAGCTGTCATTTCACTGGACCTAAATAAGAATAGTGAACCGATTGAGACTGAATTCGGCTACCATTTTGTACGGGTTGAATCCCGCAGTACTATCTCCTACGAGGAAGCAAAGGAGCAGTTTAAACAGCAGCTTCTTACGGACCTCAATAAAAAATTCAACGAAACGGAATTACCAAGCTTAATTAAGTCCATCTCATTACCGAAATCATAATCACCGAAGGAAGGTACATCCATGTTTGCAACACATGATTGGAAAGACTACGAATTAATCGATACAGGCGACGGTGAAAAGCTCGAACGTTGGGGAAGCATCATTTTACGCCGTCCCGATCCACAAATTATTTGGCCGCTCGGCAAAGAAACAGCTCCCTGGAAAACAGCGGATGCTCATTACCATCGCAGTACAAGCGGTGGCGGCCAATGGGAGCAGCGTACTCAATTACCTGAGCGCTGGACAATCGCATACGACAAATTACAATTTCATATCAAACCGACCAGCTTTAAACATACAGGACTGTTTCCTGAGCAGGCCGCCAATTGGAAATGGATGATTGACAAGATACAGGGTGCCGGACGGAAGATCAAGGTATTAAACCTGTTTGCCTACACAGGCGGAGCCTCGGTAGCTTGTGCTTATGCAGGTGCGGAAGTATGTCACGTCGATGCCTCTAAAGGTGTTGTCCAATGGGCCAAGGAGAACGTACAGCTCTCTGGACTTAGTGATCGCCCTGTCCGTTTCATCACCGATGACGTATTTAAATTCGTGCAGCGCGAGCAGCGGCGCGGCAGTCAATATGATGCCATCATCATGGACCCGCCATCCTATGGACGCGGACCGAACGGCGAGACCTGGAAGCTGGAAACGGATCTGTTTCCTTTTGTTGAGTCTTGTATGGGCATTATGTCCAACAGACCTCTATTTATGCTGATCAATTCCTACACAACCGGAATTTCAGCTACGGTGCTTAAAAATATTCTCGCTTTATCCATGGGAAAAGCACACGGCGGAACGATCACATGTGGTGAAATCGGACTTCCGATTACAGCGTCCAAGCTTATGCTGCCATGCGGTATATTGGGACGTTGGGAGGCATAGCCTTTGTCTAGCAAAGCTCTATCATCGATTCCCGTTTTATACGAGGATAATCATGTTATTGTCGTAATCAAGCCTGTTAATGTACCAACTCAAGAGGATGATTCCCATGATCCGGATTTGTTAACCCTCATCAAGCAGGATCTGAAACACCGTCATCAGAAACCAGGGAATGTCTACCTTGGTCTGGTGCATCGGTTGGATCGCCCAGTAGGCGGCGTTATGGTATTTGCCAAAACGTCCAAAGCTGCCTCAAGACTGTCAGATGCGGTAAGGACAAGAGCCATCCGCAAACGGTATATAGCTGTTATTCACGGCAAACCCAAGCAGGAGCAAGCAACATTGCGTAACTATTTATTAAAAAACACCAAAACCAACATGGTTTCAGTTGTATCCTCCAGTGTGGCAGGAGCTAAAGAAGCGATTCTCGATTATCAGGTTATAGGTCATCGGGAAGGTCATACACTAGTCAGTGTGGAGCTGCATACGGGTAGGCCGCATCAAATCCGTGTCCAGTTTGCAGCCATTGGCTGCCCGCTTATCGGTGATCAGCGCTATGGGGCTCATCTGACAAAGCCTGGGCAGCAAATCGCGCTGTGGTCGACGGAGCTTGGATTTGAGCACCCGACGACCAAAGAAGCCTTGAGCTTTAGCTCAAAACCTCCACAAGCTGCTTTTCCGTGGTCTTTGTTCGAATTATAGGTAAGAGTCAAATACATCTAAATACATCCAACATTACCGTACTATCACTTTAGCCTTCGTGCATAAGAGATAACTATGTAATTTAAAACCCCTTCAGTAACTCTCAATGAGTAAGGCTGGAGGGGTTTTGAATTTTATCGTATTGTAAAAAACACGAAAAACTTGCCGGTTCTTGTGATAGGGTTCACCTCGCTGTCTGAAACGGCAAGATTTTTCTTTTTAATATAAGCACGAAAAATTCAGCAGTTATTTATACTGCCCAATAGACATGTTGATTTTATAATGGCCATAGACAAGGATCTCATCCAAGAGTTTGTTAAGTTGGTTATGATCAGCCACTTGGACTTTTAAAATAAAGCACGGCTCTCCGCTAACACGGTGGGCCTCCTTGATTTCATCGCGTTCCTGAATAAATTCTTGGAACTTCTTATGCCTAAAGTCCTTCATCATAACGATTATAAAAATACAGTAGATGTTCCCCAGCAATTTTTCGTTTAACCGGACTGTATACCCCTCTATAACTCCTATTTCCTCTAAACGTTGAATTCGATTAGCTACAGCCACCCCAGACATGTGGACTACTTCCCCAATTTGTTTCCATTGAATTCTTGAGTTATTTTGTAAACACCTTATTATTTCCATATCGATGTGATCAATCAATCTAGAGCACCCTTTCATCGCTAAAGTAATATGGAGAGAACTCTTTCATGGATGTATGTAAGAACAAGGGTGTATAGGTTAGAATCATTTTAAGGGATCCCTGATATACAATTATTACCTATACATGGAGGTTATACAAGTGAAAACAAGATACCTGATTTTATTTTCTATAATGTTCATTGCTCTGGTTGGTTGTGGAAACAATTCAACGAGTCCGATCAATCAAACGTCCACAGCGACAAATGCCTCTGCACATGAACCGCACACCGCACAGCCGGAAAAAGTTGCTCCAGCCAGTCCCATCCCCAATAAAGAAACCAAATATTCGCTTAATGCTTCCACCTATAAAGAAAACGACAACTATTACCTGAAAGTTAATACAAATTTGAAGCTTTCTAGCGAACATTATGAAGGGGCTCCGGTAGATGGAGAAGGACATATCCACTTTTTTCTAAATGGTAAGTTGGTAGGCCCCATAAAGGATACATCTCCTTATCCTCTTCAAAATTTGAAGGAAGGTACGAACACAATAAAGCTCGTATTAGCTGAAAACAACCATTCTGAAAGATTTGGTGTTTCGAAAGAACTAAGTGTTGAGAAGGCTAAATAACCTATAGGACGGGTCACTGAAATTCACTTACAAAGTGTAAAAAAGACTATTGAGATCAATCAATAGTCTTTTCTTTCACAGCCCCAAATACTTAGTAATTGTTCTGCTGCATTAAAACCGCATTTATACCTAACAAGGTGAAATTAAGGCAGAAGAGGCGGGAAAAGAGATTGTTTCGCAATTTGGTTTTCTTGAAAAAAGAAGGATATCCCGTTTAGTAAAGCTATATCGTAATCTGATGGGTATGCGGGAGCATCACAAATTCACACTAGTTAAGCTTGTGTATGTATACAAACGCAACTATTCTCGAAGAATCGTATCCTTGTCGGAAAAGGTATATTACGGCGTGAAGAGGATGTATTCTATTTTACGCTGGAGGAACTTAGCGCATTGTTGGAGAACCGTTATTCAGCCCGTGAATACGGAATTACAGCTGTTGTTGGAATTGAAAAAGCTACGGAAATTATTAAAGACGGCGCTTATATCCGGGGGGAGGCAACCAATGGACTCTTGCAAATACGAGACGGTGATTCATGTGAGTCACACAGCTCCTTTTGGGGCTTTCTTCTTGCTATTGCTACCAACACGTTGATGCAAAACCTTGGTCGCCACCCTATTACCCCAGATTGTTGGCAATCTGGGGGGGAGTGCTTTTGAAATAACATCTGTATCACGGCGTTGATCGCGTCGCTTCCATTTCATTTCCACTTATTTTCCAAGCTTTTTCGCCCCGATCATGATCCCTGTATCTCCGGGGTCTTTCAAACCAATATCCGAAATGGCGCAGTAATTAGACGATTCCCGTTTTATCTTTTCAACAATAACAGAGGCACTCCCGGCTCCAATTGTTTCATTCGTCACCACCAGCGGATAATCAAATGAAACTTGGACTTTATCCGGTGACACTTCCTTGGTATGCAATTGTTCGACTTTTCCCATATGAGGGCTGGAGCCACCAGTTACCCAGAAATTGTCTTCGAATTTCTGCTTGGTCTCTTGGCGGAGATCGGGCGATAAGACAGCGTACTGCATGGCACCGCTTCTCTTTTGCACACCTCGGATCCATGTCTGAACCGCTTCTTCCGGAAACTCAGCTTCCAGTGCATTCTCCAGACTGTTCACTTGCATAGACAAATTGGACGATTCGGGCATAGTCACATAGATAATGTTGTCCTTATAAGTCACTTTTCCACGGAACTGTTCTACTATGGACCTCAAGGATACCATCGCTGTCCCTTCGTCCATATTCAGCTTAAAGGCGCTATCGGCAAATTCTACATTATTGATAAAAATCCGTGGACCAGTTGCTGCAGCTAAAACAGATCCCGATAAAATCACCAACCCGGCACATGCAGTAATCAAAACCTTCCAGTTCTTTTTCATCGAAGGCCACCTCCCAATCTTTTCATCATACCCATACATGGTTGCTTACCATGTATGGATAATAAAAAACAATTATGTTTAATGTATCGTTTACCCCTCGTGAATTTCGTATCGTATTATCAATTCTAAACCAAAAAGGAGCTAAAAATCGTTAGATTCAGCTCAGGTGTAGGTTCTTCAGTTGTTGACAGCAAAAATTTAGCCGTCATTTATGATACGGTTAACCGTATCACCCTAGCGGCGAAAGGGTATTACAAATAATGCCTCATTTTTATTTGAGAGTGCATTGTTTCCTTATCAAAGTGAGTATTAATTCAAGTAATCCAAAAGTCTTTTCAATTCGGGTCAAGCTTCAAAACATTCATAATAACCGTTGATGCCTCCGCACAAATGAATAGTTCCATTTTACAGAAAAACAGGATACCTTTTCACCAAATAAAAGTTAGGTATCCTGGTTCTAATCAAATTAAGTTAAGTTTATTTAAGTTCCTGTAGGAGACTCTGTCCATATTGTGGAATTGTTACATTAAAGTTATCTGCAACCGTTGCTCCAATATCCGAAAATGTCTTACTTACGGGTAGCTCACTTTGTCCAGTGAAACTCTTACTGTAGATGAGTAAAGGAACATATTCACGGGTATGATCTGTACCAGCATGAATGGGATCATTACCATGGTCTGCCGTAATCATGAGAAGATCATCTTCACTCAGCTCCGCAAGAACTTCATTTAATCGATTATCAAATTCTTCTAGCGCCTTCCCATACCCGATCGGATCTCTACGATGTCCATAAAGTGCATCAAAATCAACAAGATTCAAGAAACTAAGTCCTGTAAAATCAGTATGAATTGTCTCCATGAGTTTATCCATGCCATCCATGTTAGACACTGTGCGCAAAGACTTGGTAACACCCTCGCCATCATATATATCTGAGATCTTGCCAATCGCTAGTACATCAAACCCAGCATCCTCCAGCTCATTCATCACGGTTCTTCCATAAGGCTTCAAGGCATAATCATGACGGTTCGATGTTCTCTCGAAATTTCCAGACTGTCCGAGAAATGGTCTCGCAATCACTCTTCCTAGCATATATTCGTCACGTAAAGTAATTTCTCTAGCAATTTCACAGATTTGATACAGCTCTTTCAAAGGAACAACCTCTTCATGAGCCGCAATCTGAATCACTGAATCTGCTGAAGTATAGACAATGAGTGCACCAGTGTTCATATGCTCTTGTCCAAGTTCATCAAGAATAGCTGTACCACTAGCTGGCTTATTCCCAATAACCTTTCGACCCGTTCTTTGCTCTAATTCGTTAATTAACTCATATGGAAATCCATCAGGGAACACTTTGAAAGGAACATCGATTCGTAGGCCCATAATCTCCCAGTGCCCGGTCATCGTATCCTTCCCATTCGAAGCCTCTTGCATTTTGGTGAAATAAGCTAAATGTTGCTCTACTCTGGGTACCCCTGGTATTTGATCAATATGGCTTAACCCTAGCTTAGACAAAACAGGAACATGCAGCCCGTTCATTCTTTCCGCAATATGCCGTAATGTATGTGATCCTGCATCACCAAACTTTTTCGCATCTGGAGCTTCGCCAATGCCTACAGAATCCATAACGATAATAAAAATCCGCTTAAATCGAGGATTTTGTTTCATGTTGATACTCCTTCTATGCTAGTTGTACTCAAAAGAGAAGTGGTTCAACTAAAATATGATACCGATAATTATGGAAGATAATACGCTTACAAGTGTGGCGCCAAATAACAGCTTTAATCCAAAGCGAGCAACAATATTCCCTTGTTTTTCATTCAATCCTTTTACTGCACCCACGATTGTACCAATGGACCCAAAGTTAGCAAATGAGATTAGAAAAACAGAGACAATAGCTGTAGTACGCCCACTTAAACCGCCTTGAATTTTAACAAAGTCAAGCATAGCAACAAATTCATTCGCAACAAGCTTTGTCGCCATAATACTGCCCGCAGTAACAGCTTCATTCCATGGTACACCGATAATAAAGGCAATTGGTGCAAAAACAAACCCTAAAACTCCTTGAAACGAGATACCGAATATGCCGCTGAAGACCCCGTTAATTAAAGCAATTATCCCAACAAACCCAACTAACATTACCCCAACTACTATGGCTACTTTAAAGCCATCCATAATATATTCGCCCAGCATTTCAAAAAACGTTTGTTTTTCCTCTTCCTGAACATCAATAATATCTTCTTCTGTTGTAACTTCATACGGATTAATGATGGATGCAACGATAAATCCGCCAAATAAGTTTAATATTAATGCAGCCACTACATACCTAGGTTCTAGCATCGTCATATATGAACCAACAATTGACATGGATACCGTCGACATTGCAGACGCACATAATGTAAACAGGCGATGCTTTGGCAATAATCCAAGTTGGTTTTTCACAGAAATAAATACTTCATTTTGTCCTACAATTGCGGCTGCAACTGCATTATAAGATTCCAATTTCCCCATGCCATTTACTTTACTTAGTACCAGACCAATATACTTTATAATGAACGGCAATATTTTGTAATGTTGCAAAATCCCTATCAATGCTGACATAAAAACTATTGGCATTAAAACATAAAGGAAAAAGCTATGGGCTCCTTCATTTGCAATCCCACCAAAAACAAAGTTAGTACCTTCATTGGCATATTGAAGTAATTTCGAAAAACTATTGGCAAAACCTTTAATTAAAAATTCGCCTATGCTCGTTTTTAGTATTAGCAAGCCTAAAACAATCTGAATAGCAATCATTACAATGATTGGACGATATTTGATCTTCTTCTTGTTGTTACTCGCAAGCCATGCAAGTAATAGAACAATAATAAGACCGGCAACAGAAATTAAATAATGCATCAATATCCCTCCAAATTATCGGTTCATTTTCTTGAAATCCTCATATCGAAATCCATCTTTCCACATTAATCCTTGTTCCAAAATAATAGCCAACAGACTTCCGCAAATTAACCCATTATTTATAATGGCTATCACGATCGGAGATAAATTTATCGTGGATGATGAAGGGATAAACATTAGGCCCACACCAACTAAAAGGGAAACTCCACTAACGATATAAGTTCGCTCTTCATGAATAACCCTCTTCAATTCCTTCAGAGATAATCCAACCATCTTCACAAAAATGACGAATGTAACGGCATAGCCTATAGGAGCTGGAATACCTGATATTACGTTCATCATTGGCGGAAACAAAGAAATAGAGATCACTAAGCTGCATCCAATTAAAAACGATTTGCGTTCCCTCATCCCTGTTTGTTCCACATATCCCGCCGCTCCTGAAATAGGCACTGCGCCAATCCCCCCTAAACAGCCACTAATTAAATGCGTAAGCCCAGAAATAAACCCAGCACGCAAATAACGGTTATTATCCATTTGCTTTTGTTTCATAACGGTCTCCATCAGCCGAATGGATGCAAGCGCATTGGTTATTAATAACAGTGTTAGTAAAAAAGCAGTAGTGATTGTCCCACCGTCAAAGCTTGGCCTTCCAAAAGGGAATAATTCCGGCAGCTTAAATAGAGTATCCGCCTGTGAAATCACCGGCATATTGCCGCAAATGATAAATAATAAATAACCTATCCATATACTAATTATTACTGAAAATTGGCGCAGTAAAACAAAGCGGCTGCTCCCTAACCAAAAGGTAATGCAAATCACAATCACGCTGAGCAAGAACACTTTAACATCTAACAAAGTGTGGCTTGATGTAATCCCCATCATCCCTTTCATAAAAGTACCGCTTAATTGAAAGATCAATAAGAGCAAATATATAAAAGTGACAGTTGGTGTAAATAGACGGGCGATTTTATCCATTAGCTTAAATGTTGAAATGAGGATAAATAAAACACCACTAATGATCATTCCTCCACTTAAAGCCTGTAGAGCAGCACTGTGAGAAGAATATAATACCCCCACTAAACTTGCGTATATGGTAAAAATGCTCCACCATAACCCTGCCGGACCTTCATGAATAGGGAATTTATGACCGATCAAGCCTTGTAAAAATCCAGCTATCCCTAAAGTAATCATTGTGCTCTGGATGAGTCCAGAAGTCTCAATGGGTGTTAAGTTGTATAAATCTGCGATAGCAATTGGCGTAGCAATTGCACCTGCGATCATAAAAATCATCCACTGCAATCCGGACAGTATTACCTTCATTTCTTTTCCTCTCTCTTTTCTTACACCAGTACTCTTAGTAATAAATTAGCCATCAATGACTGTGTTAAGAGCTATTTCGACCATTTCATAAAAAGATTGTTCACTTTCTTGATGAGTTAAATGTTCCTGTCTTAACAATTGACTGCCCACTGTCAAAATCGATAGTGCTTTCACACCATATTTAGCGGCTAAAGTATATAGGGCTGTGCTTTCCATTTCTACCGCTAATACTCCAAAATCCATAAACTTGTGAAGCCGATCTAAGGTTTCGCGGTAGAATTCATCAGAATTATAGATGTTGCCAACAAAGACATTTGCATTTCCACCTTGTGCTTGTTGATACGCTTTCATTAACATTGAAAAATCTGCCGTAGGTGCATAATTACAGCCATGGAAGATCTTCTCCGTCATATTACTATCTGAAGATACGGCTTGGGCTAATATAATATCACGGATATTAATTTCTTCCTGCATTGCGCCGCATGTACCTATGCGAATCAATTTCTTAACGTTATAATCGACGATCAATTCCGTCGCATAGATACTCATCGATGGGTTTCCCATCCCTGTCCCCTGAACCGACACCGGCATGCCCTTGTATAATCCAGTGTACCCATACATGCCTCTTACTTCGTTATAACAAATAGCCTTATCTAAAAAGTATTCTGCTACAAATTTTGCACGCAAAGGATCTCCTGGAAGCAAAACGCGGTCCGCTATTTCTCCTTTTTTTGCGCCTAAATGCCTACTCATATTTCTTCCTCCAACCTTTAATCTTAAACTCAGGCTTACCTAAATCGCTTCCACTTGCCGTAAAGAAAATCAGTTCCGGAACTACCTTGAGCATAAGATTTTTCATTGTAAAAAACTAGACCAAAATCTTACGCAGGGTACGGAAAATAATTGGTCAAATTACAAAAGCAATTCTTTACGAATGTTGTCTAAATCCCTTTTTGATGGGATCGTAGAGATAATAACAACAGGCACTGTCTTTAATGCAACCGGGATATTACTAATGACAAAATCAATATGATGTTGCTGCATCATTTCGTCAGTTAGCCCTTTCATTATGGAAGTATTAAGGATCAACTGATCCCCAATTTCCTTCTTTATCAAATCCGCTATGTAATGACGAATTGAAAATTCTTCCCCAATCACTAAGAAAGCCCGCTTCCATTTATAACGTAAACTTGAACGAACCATTAAGGTTAGCTTTGTTAAATGAAAGTCATTATACAAGACGGAAGGGTAAGCTTTATTCCACGTTTGCATGCAGGTTTGCAATTCTTGATAAATCTGCTGGCATTCCTGTTGAACATATGTCGTTAAATTACTTTTGGAAATCATCATCCATTCAGGAATTGCATTATCGATTAATAACTTGTCAAAGAATCCGTATACCTCCAATATAAGTCGTTTTTCCATATCCAAGTTGGGGTATACCTGTGCCAATAATGTTAGCAGCAGATTACCCATTTGATATTCTTCTTTATCTTTATGTAATTCGACTTCTTTAATTGGCGTTATTTCTGAGCCTTCATAATAATGATATTGGCTGAGACTAACCAGGGATTGCATAAAGAATAGTTCACTTTCGGGAAATGCAAGGGAGAGCTTTTCTTCAAGACTTTTCGCAAGGGTTTTCACTGGCAAATTAAACATCCCCTTTTCCCAGAGGTAACTATTTCCGTCGATTTTCACGCATTTCCCTTTAGCTACTCTTTCTATAACAATGGCCAACAAAAAGGATAATTTCCTTTTGGAATTGATAAAATAAACAATGTTCTTCTCATTCTCTATAGTTGTGATTAAATGATTTATATAAGCAAAATCGACTTTCTCAAAGGGCCATCCTGTAAACTCATACGCATCACAATATAACTTCCAATAAAAATATCGAATGTTCATTTCGTTCCCTTTGATCATAGGTGTCGAATGCGTAATGCCTAGCTTATATGCTTTTAGATCATTATTATTTAATTGCACAATCAGTTTCTTCAAAGATGAGGTACTCATAAACATGGCTGCGGCAAGCTCCTCCACGGATAGTCGGCCAACATTCGTAAACAATATATTCATCAGCCGATAAAAGATGGTCTGTCTGAACATAGAAGAAATCACTTCACTAATCGTCTCACTTCGCCCATCACGTCGAAGAACGATTCCCTTCCCTCTAGAAACTTCAATAGTTACAGTAGGGGGTAATTGCTTGCTGATTTCCTCAACCATCTTGCGGATTGTTTTATCTGAGATACCTAAACTTTTTTCAACTTCGGCTAAGATAAACCATCTTTGTTCTGCATCAAGCAGCGTTAATAGTTGGCTAGTTAATTTAAATCCCTTATCCATTTCCCCACCCTATTTCAATTTAATTTTGATGTTTATAGTATGTTCAATTTACCGTGATTCGAACAAGCCTCGAACGCAACCTGCTTTTAGTCCAGACAGGAAAAAGGCTTGCAGCCCGTTACATAAACTGCAAACCTTCTTGTATTCATTAACGCATATTATTGTTCTGCTCCCAATCCAACACCCTTGCCTTTCGTAGTCGTCGAATTCGTTCGCCTACCTTCAACAAACATCTTCTGACTCAAGCCCATAGCTCTAACTAAGGCTACTCCCTTCACTCAAAGCATTTCAGCAGCGCCAAGGCCTCTTCATGCTCAGGTTCCAGAACCAGCGCCGCGCGTAGGTATTCCAATGCTGCCTCTTCATGCCCAAGCTCGTAGTTGCATATAGCCAGACAGTATAAGACAGTCGATACAGGCTCTTCATCGTCTGTATATACAGATGTTTCCAGGAATAACTTCGCGTCCTCGTACATGTCCATCTCGAACAGCAGCAACCCAGCGTCCAGTGCTAAATCGTAGTGCTGCTCCATCGCATAGTACGATGACCACATGATGTGTATGCCTCTTTGGATATCCAGAATTTCTTCATCGCTTGCCTCCGGCAGCAGGATCGAAATGTATTTCGTACCCTGGATGAAAAATTCCGCATCATACCCGCCCAAACGCCAAAAGGCCAAAATTTGCTGCAGTCCCATCGTGTCGAATTGCAGATCTACCCATTCCTTCATACTAAAGAATTCATCCGGTCCAAATCGTTCGATAAACCGCCGATAGGCCAGCCGGGTGTTGGCATAGTTCATCGGCGTTTCCAACATGAATATACAGCCGACATTTATATTTTTATAATGATGTGTAGTGGTGAAGAGCGGGAGTGCACCTCTTTGCTCAAACACATGTTGAATCGCATGATAATTTGCCGTTAAAGAGAAGCTTCCGTGATGAATTAACTGTGGCGGCTCCGCAATCTTCCAGTTCTCCAGCCGGTGGTCGCCTTTATCCGCTGTGATCAGCAGGAAGCCTGCCTGTGACAACTGACTAAGCCGCTCCAAGCATGTCAATCCGACCACTGGAAACAGAATATGTGAATCCTCAAGCTCCTGCAGATAAAGCGTGATCACATCGCGATACAGGTATGTTGCTTCTTCGTATTCAGGCGCTCGCCGATGCTCGTAATTCAACGTCATTTTTCCTAGTGCTTCTGACGGCTTAAGTAAATTGAAATTCTCCGGAAACTCGATGAGTACATCGCATTCAAAAATCTTACCATCACCCACATAGATCAGCTCTTGCGGAATACTATCAAAAAAATAATTAGCGACGATCAGCAGCGGTTGCTTCAGATCACCCGGCCGGATGGTTGTATGAGATACAACCAAATTTAGCTCCGTGTCATGCACGGCATCAAACCCAGCAAAATCCAGCAGTCCCTGCCGAATGAATGATTGCAGATCAGGATGATTTTTCCAAGCGAGGACATTTTTCAACGCCAAGTCTGTCATAACATAGCGAAAAGGGGGCAGCACAATGCTTACATAATCTCTCAGTTCGCATAGTTTTTGCAATACATGAAATGCGAGACGCCCCGCTCCCGCTCCAAGCTCAAGGATCGTAACAGGTTCATGAATATTACCCATACCAGATCGGTCTTGAAGAAATCCGAAAATCATTTCCGCATAGGCAGTGGCAATCATAGGGTTGCTCGTTATATATTGCGGAACCTGGTCATTATTCCAAGCCTTCATTCCTTCTTCTTCATAATAAGCCCGCTGCAAATCCCAGATAGGTGCTTCGCTGAAACGGAATCTCTGTTGTCTATTCTCTGCCATTCACTAAAAACCTGCTTTCTTTATATCACTAGGACCCTTATTAACATGCTACGGAGTACGCTTCAAATGCCAGCCAATGAATGTTTATTGAATCGTACCATATAAGTGGCAAGTACCCAATGTCATTCCATATCTGTACGGAGAGATTAATCGATCAATTGCGCTTTTGCTTACTTTAATATTCTCCTTTAATCACAAAAAACGAACCCCTAATGGTTCCCGCTAGTTTAGACTACTGCCGGGCAGACTTAAGCTTCTCTTCTAATTCCTGTGGGATCTCCATCCCCTCAGAAAGCTTAGATCCAACGGCCCGCTTCTTCGGGTCGGCGCCCGTATTCGTGACCTGAGAAAAGAAAGAGGATTAAAACAAGAGTCTCTTGGAGAAAGATCCTCAACAGATTGCTATGGCCAAAAATGTGTTGAGAAAGATTTTTAATAATAAGTGAACCACTGACCACGGCAAGAGCTATCAAGAAATCAATGCAGTAAAAAGACACTGAGATTCTATCCATCAGTGTCTTTGTTATTGATACTTTTCCACCAACATCATGTTTCATCGTTGAACTCGGACTAATTCACTTTAGCAATATTCGCTGTAACTGACTTCACTTTATAGTTGGATGGTCCCGGAGTAGCCGTAATTCCCAGTACAATAAATTGATTCTTGTAATCATTTCATCAAGAGGGTTGTAATTTAAAGCAACTTAATCAGCTTTTCTAGCTCATCAACCAAAACTTTTGCAAGTTCAAAATCAGTATCTTTTAATGCCAATTCTATTTTCATTTCAACTGATTTTTTATTTTGTTCAGTTTCTAAATAGTCTCTATCAAAATGACTAGCATAAATCATCTGTCTAAATTTTCGCATACTCATTTTTCTAATCGTCTTATCGTCAATGATTAATACATAATCCATACCATTGACAACAGAATAGAAATCATGAGAAATCATGAGAATCGCACCTTTATAGTCTTCAATGGCTTTCTCCAGTGCTATTTGTGTATAAGTGTCTAAATGGCTTGTCGGTTCATCAAGAAGCAATACGTTTGCTTTACTGGCAGAAACTTTAGCCAATTGAAGCACATTTTTTTCTCCACCAGATAAAGATTCTATCTTTTGATTAACGATTTCTCCTTCAAAGCCATAGTTTGAAATATACGCTTTAATCTCATCATAAGTTTTAAACCCAGCATCGATGAATTCTTCTAGTATTGTATTAGAATCCTTTAGCATTTCGCCTTGAATCTGAGATAAATATGCCATTTTAACATCAGCATTTATTTCAATTGAATCATGATTATTTTTAAAGATATCTCGGAGTAAAGTCGTTTTCCCGGTACCATTTGAACCAATAATGGCTACTTTATCAGTAGATTTTATCTCAAAGTTAACATTGTCTAAAAGCAACTCATCAAAGGCAACACTATAATTATTAACATTTACAACAATGGTGTCTTCAATTTCATTATCAATACCAAAGTTAATATTCGGTTGCTTAATATCAACAAATGGCGCTTTAATTCTACGCGCTTCCAATCTTTCTTGAAACTTAACTCTAGCTTTTAATGCTTTCCCTCTAGATGCTTCTGAATTATAAGTTGCGATAGCTCTAAGATTAGTGATTATGTTCTCATTTCTCTCAATTTCTTCATCATCAGCGATTGTGAGTTCTTGTAACTCAATTTTAGTCTGAAGTAATGAGAAGTTATAATCAATATATCGCCCATCAAACTCTTGGATCTCCGTGTTTTCAAGGTGTATAATTTTGTTGAAACAATGATTCAATAGATATCGGTTGTGCGTAACAACTAGCAGTATTCCTTTGTGAGAATTAATAAGATTTTTAAGCGCATTTAGGTTTTCAAAGTCTAAAAATACATCTGGTTCGTCCATAATCATTAAGTCTGGACTACTAAGCATTTCCTTCATCACTTGAATAAGTTTGAATTCCCCACCACTCAGGTCAGATACCCTAAGATTTTTTAGCTTCATGAGGTTTGCTAGATTTAGTTTCTTATTAATGTTGCTTTCAAAATCAGCCCCACCGATTGAATCAAATGTGTCTAAAGCTAATTGATACTTTTCTAATAACACATCCATATCCGATGATGTTTCCATTTCAGTACAAATAGATGTTATTTCATTTTGTATCTTAATAAATTCTTCCCCTATATATTCAAAAACTGTTGTTTCTTTAGTTTTGTCTAGTTGTGAGAATTGACTTACATGCCCAATTTTGCAAGTCGGGTCTATTTCTAACATGCCCTCGAACATATATCTTTCTGGATCCATCAGTATATCTATCAATGTACTTTTCCCACTGCCACTTGTTCCTATAAAAGCGCAATGTTGTGCCTCTTCAAACGTAAATGAAATGTTTTTATATAGTTCTTTTTGCGGAAATGAGAAGGATAATTTATCAATTTTTATCATAGTATTACCTTTCTTTATAACTAAAATAGTAACTATTATTAGATGTATTGCAAAACATAGATTTTGAGTTTACCGTTGTTAGAGTAACACTGTTTACAACCAACTTCAATCCCTTTGTATCCCATCCCTTGGGGGGGTCAAAGTTCCATGCTACCTCCTCAACTGTCCTCATAAAAGCGCCGGAATGAACTCGACTTTGATCTCTGCCGGTTGTAAATGTACCTTATTCATCTTATCTCGCTCCTTGATCAAATAATGATAAGGCGAGAATACCTCCTGACGAATAGCCAACGGAATAGGTCGGGGAGCTTTTTGGTAGGCTGCAGGGGTGAGCTGAAAAGCCTTGTTGAATGCTCGTGTAAACGCCTCTTGTGTGATGAGAATCCATACTTTACGGCAACATCCAGAACCCGCTGATCCGTGTCGCAGAGCTCGAAGGCGGCACGGCTGATCCTTCGAGTCCAGATGTAATCCCGCAATGTCATCCCTCTTAATTGATTGAACTGTCTGGAACAATAATAGGGTGAATAGCCTATTTGTTCCATTTAATTCTATTTGTACACAGAAGTCCCCCTCCTTACCTTTTGATCATCTCACCGGCGATTTTTGCATACTTGATTCGAGTTGTACAATAAAACTTGCCGTTACTTGTGATAGGGTTCTCCGCACTGCTCGTAACGGCAAGTTTTAAGGCCATCCTCGCAGGATGGCCTTTCTTTTAGATGTAAAATCTTAATGTATTGAAATATCCGTTCCATAAAGGTGAAGACGGAGTCGTTTTGCAATGGACAGCGAAGAATAATTATCCCATGATGTACTATACAAAGGGATCCTCTGAGACCGTCGTATCGCTTGGGCCCATAAGGACGTTACGCGCATCGCAAAACCTTTTCCTCGATAATCTTTCAATGTCTTGACTCCGGCTTCTGCAGCCTTATTGCTACTTCTTGCGCTAAAACAGACAGATACAGCCATTTTGTTTTCCGTCACCATAAAACAAGGTTCTCGAAACTTCAGTTCCGATAATAGAGTAGGAAACCCTGGTTCCAAGTAGTATTTATTATCTTCAGTAACCAAGGTGGCGCCTGTGTAATCCTTTACGGTTTCATGAAATGTAAAAGCCGGGCCCATCCATAAGCCTCTAATTTCTCTGTCCTTCTCCAACGTACGAATAACATTAGCAAGTTGCTCGGTTGAATCACCCTGATCCATGAATTGCAGAATGTCATGGACTAAACGATTTGGTACGTCGCTGCGGAATCTTACAATACGGCCAGCAACGGTTTGTCCCCAAAAAAATCGAGGAGCAGGCTGGTTCGTTGGCTCATTAATCGTTGTGATACGTCCAGCATGATCATGAATATAGAGAACTCCTGCTTGAATGCTCATTAGTTCTAAATGGTTGTACAAAGGTTTACCTCCTCTATTGTTTAACACTCACCCTTTCCCTGTACAACTTAATTATCATCAAAAATCACTCGCTCTCACCATAATCTGTATCCAAGATACCATCTTTCCCAAGCAGTTTAAATGGTCTTCTTTACGTTTCAACAAAAAAACTTACCGTTATTTGTGATAGGGTTCAGAGGTACTTCGCTTAATTCTACCGTTTGTCTATGGACCGAAGCTTCTCGTCTTCAGTGAACCAAAGCTTGTAGCTAAGCAGACCCAGCATCATACTGGATAAGGCGGCAGAGGCTGCCAAAATAAACACAATCAGAATCTGATACCGAACGGCTTCAACAGGATCGGCTCCGGCAACAATCATCCCTGTCATCATACCCGGAAGCTGTACGAGCCCGATTGTCTTCATCCCATCAATTGTCGGTATCATGCTTGATTTGACTGATCGCTTCAGTGATACCTGGATCGCCTGTCTCACAGTTGCTCCAAGCGATAATAGAGCCTCAATCTCTCCTTTGGATGCTTGTACATTCATCTGCATTTGATTTAAAAACAATCCGGAAACTACCATCGAACTGCCAATAATCATGCCGCTGAGAGGTATTATATACTGTGCACTCGGTTCGATAATACGCAGCGTCAGCAGTAAACCCATGGTAACGGCCTCTGTTGCGCCAATGGACATAGCTACGCGCCAGAACACACCTGTCAGGCCTTTTCCCCGTTTGGCTGAATTGGCAGCAGCAACTATAATCATAATCGCTATAATCAGCACTAGAAGCGCTGGATGATTCGTATTAAACACGAACTGCAGCACATACCCGACCACTAGCAGCTGTACAGCCGAACGAATTGTACCAATCCATATCTCTTTTTCCAAACCCAGCTTCTGACGCATCGAAATGAATATTGTAATAAATATGAATGCTAGTGTAAAGCCTAACGCAGTTGTACTCATCGACGCTCCTCAATTCCTTCAGATACCTGAGATACCTGCACAAACTTACGTGCAGACTCCGTCTCTGGACGTTCGAAAAAAGCGCTTGTCGGACTATTTTCACACAATCTGTTTTCAGCCATAAACCAAACTTGGCTGCTGGTGTGGCGCGCCTGATCTAGATCATGAGTAACCCATATGAAGGTAGACCCATCACGACGGTGCCAATCCAATAGAAGCTCTTCAACCGCTTGCTTACTTCTTACGTCAAGTGAAGCCGTAATCTCATCTACCAAAAATATTTCCGGACGCAGCAGCATCGAACGAACCAAAGCCAACCTCTGCTTCTCCCCACCAGATAAATCCTCTGCACGTTTGCTCCAGTCCAAATTGTCTAGTTGTACCGCTTCCAGCAGCCTCAAGGCCAAAATTCGATCAAAGGATTGCTTCTGCAGCCTGCTAACCGTTCGCAAATTTTCTTCTACACTCCCAGGCAGCATAACGGCCTGCTGTGCGACATAACTCACCTTATTTCGCCACATATTCGGCTGCCATTCATTCGACAACTTGCCTCGATAGCAAACGGTACCTTTATCTGCAGTATCCAGCATGCCAATGATCCGCAGTAACGTGCTTTTTCCTTGACCCGAAGCTCCCAGCACCGATATGATCGCAGGCTCGTCGATCTGAGCAGTGAAGTCGTCAAATAGGACTCGCTGTTCTTTTTGTTGGATGTGTTTTCTTAATTGATAAATTTGGAGTATTGACATATTTACCATCCTTTTTTTACCCTCCCAAACCCTCCCTATAGGGAGGGCCCCAAAGGGCGCTGCCCTCTGGACTCCCTTGCTGTAGGCGTAACTTTGGTGTTCTCGGGGCGCTTATCGTCCCTGCGGGACACGCTTGGTTTCAGTGCTGCTGTTTCGTTTGCGGACTACTGGGTTCTCGGGCCGCTTATCGTCCCTGCGGGACACGCTCGACTTTGAGTGTTCGTGCTGATATGATGCAGAGTTCACTGTTCTCGGGGCGCTTTGGCCCCTGCGGGACAAGCTCGACTTTGGGTGCTGATCCGGACTTTAGTACTCTTGCTGACATGGCGCAGACTGCACTGTTCTCGGGGCGCTTTGGCCCTTGCGGGACAAGCTTGACTTTGGGTGCTGATCCGGGCTTTAGTACTGGTGCTGATATGGCGCAGACTGCACTGTTCTCGGGTCGCTTTGGCCCCTGCGGGACAAGCTTGACTTTTGGTGCTGGTATGGACTTTAATAATGGTGCTGATGTTGGATTGATAGTGTACTGTCCTCAGACATACAAATTATTGGAATAAAAAGCTGAATCTACGGTGTGCTTAAGCAGCATCGATATCGTCACTGGGCCAACCCCGGCTGGAACAGGGGTGATTGCACTGACCTGCGGGAAGCAGGCTTCATAATCAACGTCGCCTATATTGCCGGGATTGTAGCCGGCATCCAAGATGATAGCGCCAGGTTTGATCCAACCGCCTTGAATAAATTTGGGTTTGCCAACGGCGGCCACAACAATATCGGCTAAACGAACGATCTCGGGAAGATCGCGTGTTTTGGAATGGCAAATCGTTACGGTCGCGTTACGGTTTAACAGCATTTGGGAAACAGGCTTGCCCAGAATCGGGCTGCGACCTATAACGACTGCGTGTTTGCCTTCAAGTGGTAAATGGTATGCATCCAGAATAGCAAGGATTGCGGCAGGTGTGCAAGAAGGAAATCGGCCGTAATCAAAGGCAGTCTGAGCGAATCCGATTGCTGTCACACCGTCGACATCTTTATCGATACTGATCGCTTCGAAGGCTGCGCGTTCATCGATGTGGAATGGCACAGGGTGCTGCAATAAAATACCATGGACTCCAGGGTCGTTATTTAGTGCAATAATCGTTTCAATCAAGCTGTCCGTAGTTGTCGATTCGTCGAGATAAATACGACGTGAATCAATCCCCAGCTTTTTACATGCACTGCCTTTCATTCGCACATATGTTTCCGACGCAGGATCACTGCCTACCAGAATCGTTGCCAGACAAGGTACAATGGACCTCACTGCCAAATACTCGACCCGTTCCTTTAATTGCTCCTTAATGGTCATGGATACCTGATTGCCATCCAAAATAAGTGTCTTCTCCTGCATATTCCTTCATCCTTTCGCTGATGCATTGTATTAACGCAAAAAGGCAAGGAGAATGAACTCCTTACCTTTGCCCAGGCGTACGGCGAATTGCTCTATGTGCTTCCCCATGGTTGCCCATGCTCCGCCAGTCACACATAGCTTGGTGAAGACGACTATACCGCTATTAATCAGAAAAATCAACTATTATTTGCAGCCGCACTACTTAACTCTGTCTCCCGTGCACGCAGCCGCAATGCATCTTGCTCAATCTGTTCTTTAGTCAGAGGTGTTACAAAGGATAAGGTTTTAGTTGCGGCCAGATTGATTTGCTCAATAGCCTCATTAGTTTTTCCAAGCTGCCTTAAGGTTTGAGCATAGTAATAATAAGGCTCGGCATATTTAGGTGCCTTCAGCATCAATTTCTGATAAGTTTCCTCTGCCAGTACCCACTGTCCCAATTCATAATAATTCAGGGCGATATTGTCCTGAATCGTAAGATCATCCGCATTGTACGTGCTAGCTTCGAGATTAAACGTCAAAGCCTCCTCCAGATCACCGTGAAGAATTTTAAAATAACCAAGGTTGCCATAAACGAGCGTATTTTTATATTCTTTCAGCACGTCTGTGAGCAATGCTATTGCTTCATCCCGCTTGCCCTGAAGCCAATAAGCTGTAGCCAAATTGCTCTGGGCCTGTACGAGTGTATCCCGGCTCTTAGTTGCTTTCAGGAGCGGCTTAAAAACCTGTTCAGCTTGCTTTGGATCTCCCGAACGCATGAGCAGATACCCATAGCCAATTCGATGCTTATCTGGACATGGCTTACTGTTAGATGCTTTTTTATACCAATCAAGCGCTTGTGGGGTTTCCCCTTTGGCAAATGCCCTGCTGCCGCGCAGCGCATAAAGATTTGCACGGGACGTGTAAACAGTAAATACGAAAATAGCAGCAATAAGGCCAAATCCGATCCAAATACTGATATTAAATGCAATGATCACAATAATAATTATACCCACGATTACAAGAAGCGGTTTGATGAGAGCTTTCATGAGGTTCCTCCACAGCCATTAAAGTTCAATATTCATGCAGCCAGTTACTCACAGACCATCCACTTCGTATATGACTCCACACAGCTAAGCATTAACCACCTAACATCTTACTCTAAGTTAAGCGTTTGCCACTTTGCCAAGCAAATAAACAAGCAGCTGCTGATTATGAGAGGAAATACGGCTCAAGTACTGCTGTAGAAAGCGCTCTCGTATTTCTGTGCCCCTCAAGCATTCTGCCCTGCCTTTATCTGTTACTTCCACCCAAACGATACGACGGTCCTTCTCGTCACGGGAACGAGTAAGCAGCTCAGCTTTTTCCATTCTATCAAGTAAAGTAGTTATCGCAGCAGGTGTGGTTGCTAGAAATTCGATAAAATCCGAGGGCTTCATCCGATCACGACCAATGAGCAGCTCGAGTACGGTCAACTGGCCCTCCGTTAAGGTTGGAGATAATTGAAGTTCCATATGTGTGCGCAAATCCTTAGACAGTTTCCACCACAGCTTAGCAAACTCCTGAGTTACCACTTTGCCTCATCACTCCTGTTTACCCATACTTTTCCTTTAGTATATCATCCGCCCGTTCTCTTTAAAAGATTAACGACATAAATACTTTGAGACATTAATCGATAAAAAAAAGGAACATTAGACGCCTTTCAACATATAGTGCAGCATAGGCATTCGACTATCGGCAGAGCTTGTCAAATCATAAGAAGGAGTGATCAGGTTATGGAATCTTGGAAGCAGCGCATCGGTCAGCTCGCAATTCAAAGAGGCATATTGAACGACCCACAGTGGCTCGAACGTCTGGATGATTCGATGCCGGTGTGGGCCGTATTGGAGCTGATGCTGCAACTTTCGGAAAAACTGGAACCAGAAACCAATAGCTATGATTAATCTGTTTTTAACATATCTGTAATTAAATCTGTTTTGGTTACGCCAATGACTTGACGGCCTGTAGACTTGCGCTGTTCAATCGGTGTTTTCTCCGAAGAAAAGGAGAGACGACTTCCGCTCTGCAAAATTGCGGTCAGTAATAGTTCTTCTTTTACGACGAATGCTTTAACAAGACTTGCTCCATTCGGCTTGATTCTGGGGCCTTCCCTGAACTCGAATGTAAATATTCCCTTGCCTCCACGTCCTTGAATCGGATAATCGAGAATGAGTGAGCGTTTGGCAAATCCCAGATCAGTAACAACGAGCAGCTCGCCTTCCTCACCTTTGATCCACTCTGCACTCACAACTTCATCGTCATCCTTCATCTGGATACCACGAACTCCGCCAGCTGCCCGACCCATTGCGTTGACTTCATCTTCTTTGAAGCGTATCGCCATTCCCTGCTTTGTGACGAGCATAATATCCTCATCATTCCGGCTCAGTCTCACACTGATAATCGCGTCCTGCTCGGCAACCTTACAGGCCACGATACCAATAGAACGGCTTGTCGCGTATTCTTTTAGCTCTGTACGTTTGACTTGGCCCCGCCGCGTGACGAATACGAATGACTTACCTGGCTCGTTAAAATCCTTAACCGGAATTACGCTGATAATACGGTCATCCTTCGGAACAGGAATAATATTGACAATTGCGGTTCCATTCTCTTTCCATTTGTACTCGGGAACTTGGTGAACCGGCAGCAGATAATACTGCCCCTTTTGAGTGAAAATGAGCAGGTTCTGAAGGGTGTTGACCTCCAGTAAATAGCGAAGGTAATCACCTTCTTTAAGTCCTGTCTTTTCAATTTCCCCTCCGGAACGGGTGAAGGAAAGCTTGCTTGTCCGTTTGATATATCCCTCATTGGATAAGCTTACATAAACGTCCTCAGCGGTAACCATGACCTCCAGATTAACCTTAAGTTCTTCCACTTCATCTTGAATATCCGAACGGCGATCAATTCCGTATTTGGTACGAATTTCAGTCATTTCCGTCTTAATAACAGCGAGCAGCTTCTTCTCGCTGCCTAGAATGGAGCGTAAATTAGCTATCGATTTCTGTAATTCCTTCAATTCTTTCTCGATGGAATTAATTTCCAAATTGGTCAATCGATACAGCTGCAAGATCAAAATCGCATCTGCCTGCCGCTCGGTAAAGCCGAATTGTGACACGAGGTTATTTTGAGCATCCTGACGATTTTTGGAAGCTTTAATCGTTGCGATGACCTCATCCAAAATGTTAAGCGCCTTGGCAAGCCCTTCCAGCACATGTGCGCGATCCTCAGCCTTTTCCAAGTCAAAACGGGTACGGAACGTAACGACTTCCTTTTGATGCTCAATATAAGCCTTCAAAATTTCGATGACGCTCAGCTGCTTCGGTGTCTTATTGACAATGGCAACCATATTGAAATTATAGACGACCTGCAGATCGGTTTTTTTCAATAAATAAGCAAGAATCCCTTGAGCATCGGCTTCTTTTTTCAATTCAACGACGATACGCATCCCGTTACGTCCACTTTCGTCACGAACAATTGAGATTCCCTCAATTTTTTTCTCCAGCCGGATGTTCTCCATAGCTGTGACCAAACGCGACTTCACGACCTGATACGGTATTTCTGTGATCACAATTTGCTGAAGTCCGCCGCGCAGCTGCTCAATTTCAGTGCGCGAACGCACATAAATACGTCCTTTGCCAGTCCGGAAAGCATCACGAATTCCGTCTGAGCCCATAATGATGCCACCAGTCGGAAAATCAGGGCCTTTCATAATCTTCATCAATGCTTCCAGCTCGATAGTTGGATCATCAATTAGGGCTATACAGGCATCCACTACCTCGCGTAGATTGTGGGGTGGAATTTCCGTAGCAAATCCGGATGAAATTCCGCTGACACCATTCACCAATAAATTTGGATAACGGGACGGCAAAACCACCGGTTCTTTGGTTGTATTATCAAAATTATCTTTAAACAGCACTGTGCGTTTCTCGATATCCCGCAGCAGCTCCATCGCGATTTCCGATAGTCGGGCTTCCGTATAACGCATAGCCGCGGGTGGATCATCATCCACAGACCCCCAGTTGCCATGACCGTCAATCAGCATATGCCCCATCTTCCATGGCTGTGCCATCCGCACCATTCCGTCATAAATCGAGGAATCACCATGCGGGTGATAATTACCCATCACGTCGCCAACGGTTTTAGCTGATTTGCGGTACATTTTGTCTGGTGAGTTGCCAGCATCGTACATGGCGTACAGAATACGCCGCTGTACAGGCTTCAATCCGTCCCGAACATCGGGAATCGCGCGGTCTTGAATAATATATTTGGAGTAACGACCAAACCGGTCGCCCACCACTTCCTCTAAAAATGCCGGTAAAAAATTTTCAGGTATCGTCACTATTTATCTACTCCTCGAACTCGGTAAAGTCGACATTCTCGATAATCCAACGCTTACGCGGGTCTACTTTATCTCCCATCAGCGTAGATACACGCCTTTCGGCTTTGGCCGCATCCTCTATCTGTACCTGCAAAAGAATTCTTGTTGCCGGGTCCATCGTGGTTTCCCACAGCTGATTCGGATTCATCTCGCCTAAGCCTTTGTAACGCTGAAGCTCTATTCCTTTTCCCAGCGTTTTGTTAAGCTTGCTCAACTGGTCGTCTGTCCATGCATAGTGAACCGTACTGTTTTTGCCTGATTTTTTGGTCACCTTATATAAGGGCGGTTGAGCGATGTATACTCTGCCGGTGTCAATTAAAGGCTTCATATACCGATAAAAGAAGGTAAGCAAGAGTACCTGAATATGTGCTCCGTCTGTATCCGCATCCGTCATTATAATGATTTTGCCGTAATTGCTTTCGCTAGCATCGAATTCGGGACCAACCCCCGCACCAATGGCAGCAATCACTGCCTTGTACTCATCGTTCTTCATAATATCGGGCAGCTTGGCTTTCTCAGGATTCATCGGCTTGCCCTTCAGTGGCAGAATGGCCTGGTGCTTGGAATCCCGGCCTTGCTTGGCCGAACCTCCCGCGGAATCTCCTTCCACGATAAACAATTCGTTACGGGCATAATCCTTTGATTGCGCAGGAGTCAGCTTACCGCCGAGATTCGAGCTCTCACTCTTGCCCTTCTTGCCGCTGCGTATTTCCTCACGTGCCTTACGTGCAGCTTCGCGCGCCTTGGCCGATTGCACAGCCTTTTTCATGATCATCTGTGCCGACTGAGGATTTTCCTCCAGGAACACAGCCATTTTGTCGGAAACGATAGAATCGACTACGCCGCGAGCAGATGCACTGCCCAATTGATCCTTGGTTTGCCCGACGAATTCAACCTCGCCCATCTTGATGTTAATGACAGCCATCATGCCTTCACGCAAATCCTGGCCGTCCAGATTCTTATCTTTTTCCCTCAAAATCCCTGTTTTACGAGCATAGTCGTTCATGACACGGGTATAAGCGGTCTTAAACCCTGTTTCGTGAGTACCGCCGCCGCGTGTTGGAATAGAGTTAACAAAGGATACCAAAGTCTCTGTGTATCCATCGTTATACTGAAGAGCGATCTCCGCCTCGATATCTTCTTTTTCCCCGGTAAAATGGATCACGTCGTGCAGTACCGTCTTCTCCTCGTTCAAAAAAACGACAAACTGACTGGCACCACCTTCATACTGAAAGGTTTCCTGCTTATCGGTGCGCTCATCCTTGATCGTCACTTGAAGTCCCGAGTTTAGAAAAGCAATCTCCTGCAGCCGCTCGTACAACGTATCATACGTAACCGCAATTCCGCTCTGGAACACTCTTTTATCCGGTTTGAAGGTAACCTTTGTACCGGTTTGTCTCGTATTGCCCAGCACTTCCAGACCACCTACGGGCTCACCTACATGTTCAATACCCGAGTCATCGACCCAATATTCGAACCGCTGCTTATGAGTTTTACCATCACGGTAAATCGTGACCTCCAGCCATTCGGACAGCGCATTGGTTACCGAAGCACCAACTCCGTGCAGCCCTCCTGACTTCTTATATCCAGATCCGCCAAACTTTCCGCCGGCATGCAGAATCGTAAATACGACCTGCGGGGTCGGAATCCCTGTTTTGTGCATACCTGTCGGTATTCCCCGTCCATTATCCTGAACGGTAATCGATTGGTCTTTGTGAATAGTCACATCAATCTTCGAACAATATTTGGCCAAATGCTCATCAACGGCATTATCGACAATCTCCCATACCAAATGATGCAGTCCGGAAGAGCTTGTGCTTCCTATATACATACCCGGCCTTTTACGGACCGCTACAAGTCCTTCCAACACCTGTATATCATCAGCGTCGTATTCCGCCCGCGTGGTTGTTGTATTGGCTAACAAATCCAGTTGCTCCGCCATCGCAGTCTCTCCTTATCCCTAAAGCCCCAGTTTTATCGCAGGTTTGGAAAAAATTATGTTTTGCTCCTGTGACGTCTGGTTTCTATTGTGCATTATATCATCTTGCGTTGTTAGTTCAATACATCTTTTTTCGTGAAGACAATAAAGGAGGCAATTACCGAGGCAAGGCCCCAAACCGTCAGCACGGCTAATGAGAAGGGTAAATCCATCCCTTTAATAGGCGGCATACTGCCGGTCAAATAATCCGTCAGACGCAGATTCACCATAAACAAATATTTCGCTGTTTCCCAGGAAGATACCATATTGGTCAAAATCGTACCCGAAATCAGTACTGCCAGCATCAAGCCCATGCCTGCCGCTGTGCTGCGGATCAGGACTGAAACCATCAATGACATAACCGCTACAATGAGTGCTGCGTACCAGACCAAACCAAATTCCATGATCAGGTAAAGCCATTGATCGACGGGACGGACAAAGGTAGTATCGACCTCAGAGCCGATAATCGTAAATCCGAAAAATACAGGCATGTCCCAGCCGCCATAACCAAACACTACCCCTGAAATCAGATAACAGAGCAGCCCCGTACTTATAACGACGAGCGACGTAAACAAAATCAGACTGAGCAGCTTGCTCATTAATATTTTCCAGCGCTGCACAGGTCTTGTCAGCAGCAGCTTGATGGTTCCTGTCGAATGCTCCGATGATACTAGATCCGATGCGATGACCATGATCATTAAGGGAATAAATAAGCCTACTGCATTTTTGATGAATTCTCTTGTAAAGGTTACCCCGTTCGGCTCCGCGGGATTCACATCTTTATCCAAGTAGTACTGAGCCAGCTTGACTTCAACGCGGCGGAACTGCTTCCATTCCTCAGGAACACGAGCGCTTCCGATGCTGCGGGTAAAATCAACGATTTTTTGCCGCTGCTCTGCCCGCCAGTCATTTGTGCCGAATTGCTTTAGATTATTCTCTGCTACCTTCATCTGCGCATACGTAAACATTGGAATAAGGGCAGCAAGAATGAGTAGAACGACCAGCAAGCGGCGTTTTTTAATGATCTTGATGCATTCGTTTTTTATGAGTGGATATAAGCTAACCAATACGCTCACCCTCCGTCAGACTTAAGAATAAATCTTCCAGCGTAGGGCTTTTCGTCTCCACACCGTACAGCAAAACGCCAGATTCCGCAAGTTTTCGAGTCAATAACGGTATAGCTTCAGGCCGAAGCTGAGTAATAATACTGGCTGCCAGAGGGCTCTGGTCCTTATGATCTTGAACAGCTTCATGATATTCAATAATCAATACCTCCTGCTCTGCCTCCAGTAGATCCAAAGCCTGTTTAAGTGGGGTAACTCTCCAAATCACTCGGCTTGCGGATTCATCAATTAAGGAATCGACCTCGCCGACCTTAATGACCTCGCCATGACTAATAATGGCTACACGATCACACATTTGTTGAATTTCACTGAGCAAATGGCTCGATACGAATAGGCTTAAGCCTGTTTTTGCCAGCTGTTGAATAAATTCACGCATCTCTTTAATACCTTGTGGGTCCAGACCATTCGTAGGCTCATCCAAAATCAACAGCTTGGGACTATTCAACAGAGCTTGCGCAATGCCGAGCCGCTGCCGCATACCGAGTGAATAAGTACGAACCTTATCGCGGATACGCACGTCCATCCCGACGATATCCACGACTTCCTGGATACGCTTTTCACCGACATCAGGCAGCATGCGGGCAAAATTCTCTAAATTCTCCCATCCGCTTAAATATGAATACAGCTCCGGATTTTCGACGATACAGCCTACATATTGCAGCGCCTTATTATGCTCTTTATGAACATCATATCCGCAAATTGTAATAGAGCCTTCCGATGGTTTAATCAAATCCACAAGCATCCGAATGGTTGTCGTTTTTCCGGAGCCGTTCGGCCCAAGAAATCCGAATATTTCACCAGCATATACCTCGAAGGATATCCCTTTAATAATTTCTTTGCGTTTGATGGATTTCTTCACATTTTTGACGGACAGCACAACTTCCCGTTGATTCACCATAGTTTCACCTCTCTCTTGTGAGACGCTATTTAACAATTTGCACAATACGTTCCGCTATACGTTCATAACCATCCTGATTCGGATGAAAATGGTCCGTATATAAATACTTGCCTAAATTAAGCTCAAATAAATCAGATGTTGGAACAACGACAATATTCGGGTAGCGATGAGCAATTTCAAAAGCGGCAGTATTCCATTTCTGCACGGTAAGGATACCTTCCCGTTTCGGGTCCATATCCAGAAAAGGATGATACAAACCCACATAAGCAATTATAGCTGTCGGATTCTGCTTGGCGACCCGATCCAGAATTTGCTCCAACCTTTGTAAAGCTTCCGGCATCCGTTCTTCCGCACCCTTGGGATTAAAGCCTTCGTCCCCTGTTGTACTCAATACTCCTTGTCCACCCTCGAACAAATCATTACCGCCAATGGTCAGCAGGATCAGATCCGCTTGTGAAAGCGAGGCTCCGATATCTTTTTTGGCATCCATATCCTTCAGCACATCATAAGTCCGAAAACCAGGAATCGCAAAGTTATTTAATATGTATACAGGCTTACCGAGCTGTTGTTCCAGCTTTTCCTTCGTTTGTCCAACATATCCACGCCCCGATAAATCACCAGTTCCCGCGGTCAATGAATCTCCAAGAGCCACGATTTGAATCTTATCCTTGGACGCAAACGGCGATTCTTTGGGCTTCACAACTTCTCCTGGGATCGTAAGATTGTTATTGGCAGCGAGCTTCGGATACATAATCTGATTAATGGCATATACGAATCCAAACACACAAATAAGCGTTGACAAGAACGCTGCCAACCCAACCGTACGCCATAAAAAACGTGTAGAAAACAAACGACCTCTCCCCCTCCCGATATTCGACAACCATATAAAGACTCCATTTTAGAGTAGCGGTTCACGAGACAATTTGCAAATCCATGTCAAATAGACCGGAACCCTGGGTCTTCGGCCTGCTTCCAATGTGAAATTTCAACTTGCGTGTGGTTTCATTTATTTAGCTCGCTTTTCCCAAATATTTCATTGGGTTTTCCTGAACCTCACCCTTGCGGATTTCAAAATGCAAATGAACGCCTGTCGCATTCCCAGTGCTGCCCATAATCCCGATCTTATCCCCTTTTTCTATGCGATCATCCACAGCTACGGAAATTTTGCTCAAATGCCCGTAAAGCGTGCTATAGCCGTTGTGATGGTCAATGATGATGCAGTTGCCGTAACCTGTTTTCCAGCCTGCGAAAATAACTACTCCATGATCGGAAGCGACGATGCCTGATTGCTCCGACACCATATCCATTCCTGGATGAAAGCTTCCCCAGCGGCTCCCGTAATCGCTTGTCAGCTTAGCCCTATAGACGGGCCACGCGAACTGCCCTGTACCCATACCTGCGACAATCATGGTACCTTTTTTCACTATTGCCTTTGTAGCCGAACGAATTAACTTTTGTTCAACTTCCGTTTCCTCTATAAATTCACCGTCAATTCGGGTTGTGTTCATTGCGACCTGCAGCAAGCCTGGGATTCCAGCCGATAAGATTTCTTGAATACCTGCCTTTAGTGAGTTATCTTCGATATATTCCGTAGTGAATGGCACCTCTACTTCGTTGATCCGCTGCTCAACCGTTTTGAGCGTCAGCATGGGCTGTGAGACAGACAAATCCAACTTTTCCCCGATACGAATTAAATCGTTGCGAATTTGGGGATTGTTGTTATAGATGACTTGTTTATCGATTTTGAATTTATAGGCAAGACATGAAATACAATCACCACGTACAACGGTATAAATGAAAGGCTTAACGCCTCCCGTTGCGATTTTATCCAATAATACCTCATTATCCTCAATATCCTCTGGTTCAATATCTACCTTTACAAGCTCAATGTGCTGTACAAATTCGGCATACTGAATGAACCCCGGCTGCTCCGTGGTCTGATCCTTGCCAATGGATGCCGTTAAAATACGAACCTTCGATTTACTGGACGCTGAGCCCGAATTAGTTACATCAGAATTGGGAGCGCTCACAGGCGCAAGCCGGATCTGTTTATATTGATCTAACAGAGCGGAAGCCGCTTCCTCGTCTTTCACAATACCGAGCAGACTGCCATCAATCTTAATTTGCACGCCTCGTTTACTTGCAGCCAATTGCCGTTCCTGCTCGTAAATCTCGAGCTGCTCAGCCTCAGCATTAATAAAATCGTCTATGGAATGCTGATCCATGCTGTACAACTCCTCGTTGCGAGGTACGGACCCTTGCCTGTTAGGGTGTGGATGCAGTAAGCATCCGGCAAGCAATATGACCATGCCAATCACTGCACAACCTACCAATAGCCACCTGCATTTACTAAACTTTGTTGTGTAATCCACTTGTACCTCCCGTTAATTCGGTGTAATGGTGGAGAGTAAACAACCTGTTCTAGTCTATTCAGCTAGCAATCTAGTTAGCACAACAAAAAAGACGCCCATTGCTGAGCGCCTTCTTTAATTTCGTTGAACATCCTTTATTAATGCTCTGCCCAGCTGTCCAGGTACAGTTTTTGCTCGTCAGTTAATGTATCTATCGTAACATTCATCGATGCCAGTTTATAACGCGCTACCTGTTCATCCAGCTCATAAGGCACGTTGACAACCTTTTTGCCAATGGAATTGTAGTTGTCATTTACATATTTTAAAGACATCGCCTGCAGTGCAAACGTCATATCCATAATTTCTGCAGGATGACCGTCTCCTGCCGCTAAATTGACCAAACGTCCTTCTGCGATCAAATAGAATTTACGTCCGTCTTTCAACTTGTATTCTTCAATGTTGCGTCGAACCGTACGTTTGGACTCGGACAATTCGTCCAGCTCAGGCTTGTTGACTTCAATGTCAAAATGGCCTGCATTAGAAAGAATAGCACCGTCCTTCATTACCTTGTAGTGCTCGCCGCGGATAACATCACGATTACCTGTAACAGTGACGAAGAAATCGCCGACTTTGGCTGCTTCAACCATCGACATGACAGCAAAACCGTCCATGTAGGCTTCAACCGCACGAATGCCATCAATTTCAGTGACAACCACATTAGCGCCCAATCCTTTGGCACGCATAGCAACGCCTTTACCGCACCAGCCGTAGCCGACAACGACAACCGTTTTACCGGCAACAACCAGATTGGTTGTACGATTAATGCCATCCCATACCGATTGACCTGTTCCATAACGGTTATCAAACAAATATTTGCAATAAGCATCATTAACCGCAATCATCGGGAATTGCAGCTTATCTTCTTTTTCCATTGCTTTCAAACGCAAAATACCGGTAGTGGTTTCCTCCGCTCCACCACGTACGTTTTTCAGCAGATCTTTACGCTCTGAATGCAGCATCGATACCAGATCTCCACCATCATCGATAATGAGGTCTGGTTCGGTTTCCAACGTCTTGATCAACAACTCTCTGTATTCCTTAGGATCTGGATTGTACTTGGCAAATACCGTAATACCGTCCTCAACCAAAGCTGCGCATACATCATCTTGTGTGGATAACGGATTACTTCCGCAAATTGCAACTTCAGCTCCGCCTGCCTTAACGACCTTGGCCAAATAAGCAGTTTTAGCTTCTAAATGCAAGGAAATGGCTACTTTAAGACCTTTAAACGGCTGTTCCTTCTCAAATTGCTCTCTGATCCGGTTCAAAACCGGCATATGAGCATTAACCCACTCGATTTTTAAATGTCCTTCCGGCGCTAAAGCCAGGTCTTTAATAATACTGCGTTCCTTCGTATTCATTGATGTTCCTCCTTCAAATTATGGGGGTTAAAAGTACTTTTACATATAAAGAATCTTGTGCTTGCCATCAGGCTTTAAATCACTGTCTACAAGTTCGTACAGCCAAGAGTCACCGTATTTATTAAGATACGAAAAAATATTATACACCCGCTCCTGTGGTTTTCCCATCGGGACGACTGACAAACCGATTCGCTGGAAGTGTCGTAGCGAAGCATCGAACTGTGCACGGGCTCCATCACTCGCTTTTTGCTCCAAAAAGTGGATTTGTTCGATAATTTTGCCCATGTTGGTTTCTCCCAGCTTACCAATCCCTGGGTTAATCCCTGCAATCAATTCAACCAGAGGTTGGTAACCCTCAACAAATTGGGCTCGCACCTCTGCAAAACGCTCCTCAAGCTTGAGCGTATCCTGAGAACGCAGCCACTCCTCCTGCTTATCCTCCAGACGGTATAACACATCTTCCAGTGAAAGACCAAATTTGTGCATATTCTTCTGCACGGTTCCTTCGAGAATGGTGAATTCCAACCTTGGAATGACAATCGGCATTTGGTATCCGATCTGATGAAATGCCTTACGCGTAATCGCCCAATAGGCTATTTCACCTGGACCCAATACTGTACCCAGAACAGGGAACAAATATTCCTGCATCAGCGGTCTGGTCATGACATTGTTGCTGAATCGCTCTGGTGTCGATTCCGCCCAATCCAGCAGCTGCTCACGGGTATACATGCGTTCCTTCTTACGATCGGTATAAGGACCATCGGGTCCAGCCGCATATAATAAGATCCGCTCATCATCATCCAACACGAATAAGTTGGCACTGCGTTCATTCAATTCTACCTGGGATGAATAACTAAGCGCCTGTACCTGATCTCGACCCGCCAGTACGGCAGCATTCACGGCTTCATGCTCACGAATCAGCTTGGCAAACATAGGTGATTCCAGCCGTCTAAGCTTGGGATCATCGGAGTTAACCAATACTAAACCTTGTGCACCAAACAGCTTGGCGATAATTCGTCCAAAAAAATCAACTAGGGTATGGGACTCAGCCGCTGCGGCACGAAGCAAATCCATCCACCCCGGTTTAAACTCGGTCGGTATCAGGGATGCATCCAATAGCTCCAGCGCTGTGACCCACTGCTCCTGTGAAATCGTCAGGCTGCTAACTGTACTACGCTTACCGCTCGGATGCTCAATCTTAATCTTGCTGACCTGCATATCCTGAGATAAGTAATACATATGGTTCACTTCGTCAAAATCATGATCCTCGCCCGCAATCCAAAAAACAGGAATAACGGGGCGCCCCAGTTTCTCCGAAGCTAGCTTTGCTGAGCGAATCAAAGTAATCGCCTTATAAATAACAAGGGCTTGACCGCTGAACAAGCCTGCTTGCTGTCCACCCACGATACAAAGCGTCTCCTGCTGCTTCAGCTTTCCTATCGCATCCAAAGCTTGTGGAGCATTGCCGATAGCTTTATTGTAGCTATGCAAAACCTCAACGAGTTGTCCTCGGTCGGCTGCCAGAGGATTCCCGCGATCGAGCCAAGCCGCACGTTCAGCCCAAGATGATTCGTTCCAAGGGTCATGCTCGAATAAGTCACTCACCTTGTCATAATCTTGAACGTAATCCTCAGTTAAAGGCAGGCTGGATTTCCAATGAATCGATTCCACTTTCAACAACGGAAGCCGCCTCACTTTATTTATAATATGTATCTACTTGATTGTACACATGTTCGATGAAATCGTCAAAAGTCTGGAGCTCTAAATTACAACAAATTTTTGAGACTTCGTTTCAAAACGGGTCGGTTTGGGGTACTTTATAGAATGATTCGATGTAAGTCACGACTCAACCATCCAATAATCCACGAAGGGAGTTATTCTTATGGTACAGGGAGTTAAAGAAACGCAGCTTCAGGAAAAGATCGTTAAAGCACTCAGTGGAAATCCAATCTGCTCGTTCGCAACAATTGAGGGCAATAAACCCAAGGTCCGCTACATGGCGCTTTTCAATGACAATTTGTCCATTTATCTGGCTACCAATAAGAAAACACACAAAGTGGAGGAATTGCAAAAAAATCCTCATGTGCACATATTGACCGGCTTTGACGGCAAGCCGTCATCCGTCATTTTACAGGTAGAAGGAACTGCGAAGATCTCACAGAATGAAAGCTTGAAAGAAAAATTGTGGCAGGACGATTTCAAAGCATATTTTGACGGAAAACAAGACCCCAACTATGTCATTATAGAAATCACACCGTCGCAGATTGAATATATGAATGGTGACGGCCAGCCTGAGGTTTGGCACGGCTAGTAGCCGCTTAGTTGATATGAGAAGCTCGTCTCTCATGTGGAGTCTCTCCCATGAGAACGGGCGCTTTTTAAATTTAAAAGGGGGATGTGAGCACAGGTCATTCAGACCGCTGCCACATCCCCTTTTCTATCCGATTTAATTGTATAAATGACAAGCTGCATAATGATCCGGTTCAATCTCTTTAAACTCTGGCATGATTGCGGCACATACGTCCATAACATAAGGACACCGGGTCCGAAAAGGGCAGCCGCTTGGCGGATTCAAGGGACTTGGAATTTCGCCCTTTAGAATAATTCGCTCCCGCGTACGCTCGATCTCAGGATCAGGAATCGGGATCGCCGACAGCAGCGACTGTGTATAAGGGTGCAGCGGTTTGGCATACAAAGCATCCGAAGTGGTTACTTCAATCAGCTTTCCTAAATACATAACGCCAATCCGATCCGATATATGCTTAACCATCGCTAAATCATGAGCAATAAACAAATAGGTTAAATCCCGTTCCTTTTGTAGCCGTTTGAACAAGTTAACAACCTGCGCCTGTACCGAAACATCCAATGCGGATATAGGCTCGTCCGCGATAATAAATTGCGGATTAATGGCTAGTGCTCGCGCAATACCTATACGCTGCCGCTGACCTCCTGAGAATTCATGAGGGAATCGGCTAGCATGCTCTTCATTCAAGCCCACGTCCTGCAGCAGCTGCACAACGCGTTCTTTCCGTTTGCTACCCGTGTAGAGCTTATTAATATCCATGCCTTCAGCAATGATGTTCCCTACAGTCATTCGCGGATTAAGCGAAGCATAAGGATCTTGAAATACCATCTGCATCTGACTACGAAACTCCTGCAGTTGGCTTCCACGAAGCTGATGCACATGCTGTCCGTTAAACAGAACTTCCCCGCCAGTTGCTTCATACAGACGAATAATGGTACGTCCTGCCGTTGATTTACCGCAGCCGGACTCACCTACCAAACCAAACGTTTCACCACGTTTGATAGAGAAGCTCAAATCGTCTACAGCCTTCAGCAGCTTACCGCCGCCCAGGTTAAAATGCTTTTGCAATTTGCGGACCTCTAATAATGGAGCACTGCTCATCGGGTAACACCTCCCGCTTCTATCGGACGATCCACTTCTGGTGCATCGGGATGCAGCAGCCAACAGGCTGCAGATTGTGTGTCCGACACACTCCTATGTTCAGGATCGGTTTGTACACAAACCTTCATCGCATAAGGACATCTTGCTGCGAAGGCACAGCCAGTCGGAGGCGCAAACAAATCCGGCGGTGTCCCTGGAATAGGCACCAAGTCACTATTAGCAGGCTGATCCAGACGAGGGACAGAACGAAGCAAGCCCCACGTATAGGGATGCTGAGGATTGTAAAACAGTTCATCCACCGTCCCCTGCTCAACTACTTTCCCCGCGTACATCACGAGAACTCGCTGTGCCATCTCCGCCACCACGCCAAGATCATGCGTAATGAGGATGATCGAAGCCTCGGTCTGCTCAGCCAACCTTTTCATCAGCTCGATAATTTGCGCCTGAATCGTAACATCCAGTGCCGTTGTCGGCTCATCCGCGATTAGGAGCTTCGGACTACAAGCAAGCGCAATCGCTATCATCACACGCTGACGCATTCCGCCTGAAAATTCATGAGGGTACTGCAGCATACGACCGTCCGGATTGGAAATGCCTACAAGCTTCAATATCTCAACAGCACGCTTGTTGGCCTCTGCAACGCTTACCTTTTCATGCTTAACTATACCTTCTGTGATTTGCTTGCCTATCGTCATCGTTGGATTCAATGAGGTCATCGGGTCTTGAAAGATCATTCCGATTTCCGACCCGCGAATCGATTCCATCTGCTTATTCGAGCATGTCGTAATCTCAGTTTTTCCGTTAAAACGAATGGATCCGTCCTTGATCACACTTGGCGGCGATGGATTCAGTCTCATAATCGTTTGTGCTGTTACCGACTTGCCGCAGCCGGATTCCCCGACAATTGCAAGCACCTCTCCTTTTTGCAGATCAAAAGATACACCGCGCACGGCCTGTACCTCTCCGGCATAGGTTTGGAAGGATACCCTGAGGTTCTGGACCTCCAATATGTTGTCTTTCATCGTCGTGTCCTCCTTGATTGTGGCATCCTGCGTTATTTTCGCATTTTCGGATCAAGTGCATCGCGCAAGCCGTCCCCAAGCAAATTAAAGCTCATCAAGATGAAGCTGAAAATAACTGTCGGAAAAATAACTCTATGAGGATACAAACGGATCGAATTCGCTCCGTCCGATAACAATGCCCCCAGGGATGCAAGCGGTACTCTTATTCCCAATCCGATAAAGCTTAAAAACGCCTCAACGAAAATAGCCGATGGCACTATGAACGTAATTTGTACAATGATAAGTCCAAGTGCATTGGGAACGAGATGCTTCAAAATAATGCGAGCTCCACCCGCTCCCAGCGTGCGTGCAGCCAGCACATACTCCTGTTCCTTTAAAGAAAGCACCTGACCACGAACAAGTCTTGCCATGGGCACCCAACCTGTGATTGCATAAGCAATAATGATCGTTTTGAACCCGGGTCCAAGCACCACGATCAGCAAAATCGAGATCAGCAGGAAGGGAATCGAATAGATGATTTCGATCACGCGCTGCATCATATCATCGACCCGTCCCCCATAATAAGCAGAGATACCGCCGTACATGACACCGAACACCAGATCAAGCAATGCTGCAGTAAGTCCGATCGCTAATGAAATGCGTGTCCCCCACCATACGCGAACCCACAAGTCCCGACCAAAATCATCCGTTCCAAACCAATGTGCCCAGGAAGGCTTTTGATTTTTAATATCATAATTTTGCGTTGCATAATCAAAATGGGATAGCAGCGGGCCGGCAATAGATAGTACAGCCAACGTAATCAAAGTGATTAGGCCGAACATCGCCAGCTTATTTTTCTTAAGCCTTCTCCAGGCATCCTGCCAATAGGTCATAGATGGTCTTACTAGGACTTCACGCCCTGTATTCTCTTTGACAAGAGGCTCAAACAAATCTTTAGATTCCATCACTTGCTGCCTCCTTGAGTCAGACGAATGCGGGGATCGACGAATCCGTATATGATATCTGTTACAAACAATACCGCCACCAGCAGAAAGGAATAAAAGATAGTCAGACCGGTGATCATCGTATAATCATTGGAGTAAATCGACTGAACAAAATGCTTCCCGAGCCCAGGCACGACAAAGATTTGCTCCACTACTAGTGTTCCCGTTATTAAATTGACAAAAACCGGACCCAATACGGTTACAACTGGCAGGATTGCATTGCGAAGGGTATGACGTATGACGATCGTACGCTGCGGCAATCCTTTGGCTTTAGCCGTCTTGATATAATCTAGGCTCAGTACATCAAGCATTGACGTTCGCATCAAACGGGCTAATATCGCAATCGTCCCGAAGGAAAGCGCGATAGCAGGAAGCACCCGACTTGATGGCCCTGTCCACATCCCGGTAGGTAGCCAGCCCAGCTTTACTCCAATAAAGTAGGAGAGCAGCGGGCCCAATACAAAGGAAGGAATCGAAATACCGATAACCGCCGTGAACATAGCTCCGATATCGGCACCTTTGTTATGGTTCAAGGATGCAATAACCCCTAATATAAGACCGACAATAATAGCGATCACTAACGCCCACAGTCCCAATTCTAGAGAGGCCGGAAAGCCTTGTGCAATGATATCTGTCACCTTGCGGGTAGGAAAAGCGTACGAGACACCCAAATCACCGTGTATGACATTGTTCATATATTTCAGATACTGCTCCCACATCGGCTTATCCAAGCCGTATTGCGCATACAGCAGCGTTTTTTGTTCAGCTGTGAGTTTAAGCGACTCTTCCCCGAACGGGTCCCCCGGCAAATTCTTCATCAACACAAAAGTAAACGAAACAATCACCCACAAAGTGATTATCATATAAATAAAACGCCGGAACGCATAGCGCAGCATGTTTATGGACCTCCTTAAAGTTTTCCGAAGGAAAACTAACTTCGTAAGCATTAGAACCCAGCAGAGGGCCGCTCCAACAATTGTCAGAATGGCCCCCTATCGAGCATGTAAATGTGTCTCACCCTTATTTAATTGAAACCCACTTCAGTTCCCATTCCTTGGACATTGCCGGCAATATCAAGCCTTCTACATTGACACGTTTTGCATATGGTCTTGTACGGAAATAAAGCGGCACCAATGGTGAATCGGTCATTAATAGCTTCTCAGCATCGACCAGCATCTTCGAACGCTTCACTAAGTCAAGCTCCTTATCGGCACCTTTAACCAGATCGTCATAAGCCTTGCTGTTATATTCCATATAGTTAAATGATTTATTGTCAGACACCCACATGTCGAGGAACGTCATCGGATCATTATAATCCGCTCCCCATAGTCCGATCAGCGCATCAAAGTTATATTCCTGCATATTTTTCACGCGAAGTGCAAATGGCAGTGGTTCACCAGTCACATCAACGCCGAGATTTTGTTTCCATTGTGCCTGGATAAATTCAATTGTTTTCTTTGAAGTTTCCGTATCATCTGAAGTAAGCTTGAATTTAGGCAAAGCCGTCATATTCAGCTCTTTCAATCCTTCAGCAAGCAGTTCTTTTGCTTTAGCGGTATCATACTTCGGCTGTGCTTCACCAGCGACCTTACGAAACTCTGTTTTGTTTCCGTCTAGTACCGTTCCTGGTACAAGACCTGTTGACGGAATTGAGGAACCGCCAAGCACAACATCATTAAGTGCTTTACGATCAATTGCCATACCCAAAGCTTCACGTACCTTCACATTAGCAAAAGCTGGCACTTTGTTATTTTGAAGCATCACATAAGCCGAAACAAATTCCTTTTTGAGTGTCAGCTCAGGTTTGCCTTGAAACATTTGGTACTGATCACCCTTCAGCTCAGTCAAGTCCACCTGATTCGTATCAAACATGTTAAGCGACGTGTTAGGGTCCTTGACCACGTTAACCGTTACTTTATTCAGCTTCACATTCGCTGCATCCCAATACTTGTCATTTTTGACCATCACAAGCTGCTGTTCATGATCCCATTTCTCCAGCTTGAACGGACCCGCACCGATTACCTTATCGGCATCAGCACCATACTTATCTCCTTGTGTCTTTACAAAGTCAGGCATTTGTGGGAAAAAGGTTGGCATGGAAAGCTGGTCAGTAAAAAAGGCAACTGGACGTTCCAATGTAATTTCGAGTGTTTTGTCATCAATAGACTTTACTCCAAGCGCTGCTTTCTTCGCTTCCAGCTCTTCAGGCTTCGCTTTATTCATCGCAGCTCCACCTTTAATCCAAGCCAGCATCGTTGCATATTTGGCTTTCGTAGCAGGGTCCAGCGTCCGTTTGTAAGCAAATTCAAAATCACTAGCCTTAAGAGGCGTGCCGTCTGCCCAAGTTAATCCATCTTTCAAAGTGATCGTGTAAACGAGACCATCAGTGGAGATTTTCGGCAGTTCCTTAGCAAGCGCTGGCTGAGGTTTTCCATCCGCATCCAATCGGTATAACCCCTCATTAATTGCATTCAAAATTGTGAAGGTTGGATTAGTTGTCGCAATTGAGCTATCCAAAGCAGGCGGCTCTGCTGACAGATTAATTCTGAACTCCTGCGGTACTGAGGCTTTCCCATCTGTACCTGTCCCCCCGGCTTGCTCCTTATTATTCGTACACCCTGCTGCTACCGAACCAAACATGACTGCTGCGGTTGCAATAACCATAACCTTTTTCCACTTCATAAAATGCCCTCCTTTTATTTTTTATGTAATTTAATGGAATATTTTTTCATTCAAAAAGTAATTTCTGAACTTAAATCCATCCTAAATCGTTATCAAGACAAAATTATACAACCAAAGGTCAAATAAATCCAATTGTAAAAATATCCAGTTTTCCTGAACTTCGACATACAAAAAAAGAAGCCTACTCCTAGGCTCCCGTAAATTGGCTAAAATTATTCTTTTATCTCGCTTAAATCCGAAGGGCGTTCCGTTTGTAGAACTTTTTCGATGGCGTAGGATAACTCCCGATATACATCCGTTTCCATCTGCGATCTCAGCTGGGTTTTGGCAAAAACCTCACCTTGCTGTGTAGACACATATTTGGCAGGCAGCCGATTCAAGACAATCGCCATCACATCGCTCTGCTGCTTTTCTTCAAGTGCCGACGCACTTACCTGATGCTGCATCAAATCTTTTAAACAACCCTTCACAATATCTTCCATGAGATTATGTACTTCCATGATTTGAGTCCCCCTCTAGCTGAATATTAAGTATTTACCAATACTGATACACAAAAGCAGTACGTAGCTCCCCGACAAAAAAATAAAACCAAATCGAAGCAGCGTCTTTGTAATTTTCAGAGGATTTACTTTTCCCTTTTTTCTTTCCTGCAGGTTGCCTACAAGTCCACAAACAATGAGAAAAACTAGAATGATTCCCCAAAACCCTATATTCGAGTTGAACAAATACCTCGAAACGATAGAAACAGAACCAATTAAAAATAAGGTCGTGACATCAATCGCACGGTGTGTCGCTTTTCGCTTATCACTGGATATCCAAAAGACAAAACCCCAGATCAAAAAAAATGGAACAAGTGGTACCAAAGCCAAATATTTGTATACCAATTGCAGCCATTCTACCAACGCACTCATTGCAGACCACCTGCTTTATTTTATATTATTTCAATCTGCTGTTCAATCGAACGCACCATCGCATACATAGCGGAATGGGTAGGAAGCTGTAGATGGAGTCGCCTCGCTGCCTTCAGCAGCCCTCCAGTAATCGCTTCGATTTCTGTCTCCCTGCCTGCCATTACGTCCTGCAGCATGGAGGAATGATTATCAGCAGTCTGCTCGCAGACGAGTATGACCTGCTCCCATATATCAGCTGCTAGCTCTACACCCAGCATGTCCGCCAATAAGGATGCTTCGTCCAACAAAGAACGCATCAAAGGTAAGGCAGCCGGAGTACGGGGAAGCACACCGTTACGAACCCGCAAAACAGCTGTTACCGGATTAATAACCGCATTCATGAGCAGCTTATTCCAAACCTTGCTATTGATGTTGTTCGACGCCTTTGTGCTAAATCCTGCAAGATTCAGCAGATTTTGCAGAATCTGCATATCCATATTTGATGAAGCGTCAGGCTGTGCAGAACCAAGCCAAGTCAACCCTTTCCCTGTGTGCCTTACATGATGTTCAGCCTGCTTGAATGCGCCTTCTGTCGTTACAGCTATCCATATTTGCTCCATAGCTATATAACGGCTAAGAATATCGATATGTCCAATCCCGTTCTGAAAGCATACCAGCCGGGTTGAGATTGTGAGCTGCTTACTCAGCTCAAGTGCCAGTTCATCCGTGATCGAGGTTTGCTTTACCATTAGCAGGATATAATCAGGAGAGTCCAAAGAAGAGTCTGACCTGACTTTAAGCTCAGAAGAAGCGTCCGTCTGAGGCACACTGGATACTTCTATTGACAGCGTTGAATTCTGTGATAACAGTTCTTCGATAGTATAAGCATGTACAGGCAGAATCGTATCCTGCTCCTCTATTTGCAGCTTGTTTTCCGATAGCTTTAGTCCGTCTGTACGAATTTTAACCGCTTGTCCAAGTGTTCGCGCAACAAGCTCCACCTTTACTCCAGACTGAAACAACCTCGCCGCCACCAGCAGGCCCATGGCTCCAGCCCCAATAATTCTGACCTTCATTTTGGTTCCTCCTATTGCCCTTACCCATTTGCAACTCTTACTCTTCTTCCTTATCATAAACAGACTACCAGACACAAATAAACCCCGCAAGCATAATGCCTGCAGGGCCACTCTCAATCTATTCTTTCTAAATTCCCATTTGCATCCATTTTAAATCGTGCCTTATGCTCATCTTCTTCCTCTACAAGAAAAGCCAGCTTGCGAGCCCGATCCATTATTTGAATCAAAGCTTTGTAATCATCATTGACTACACGATAGTCCGTCTCTACCTCATTAACCTGCTTGTTCAATACATCATTATCTCTGCGAAGCCGATCTAGCTCATCCTGCTTTTCATAAAGCTCTTTCTCCAAATGGCGGATATGACGCGACATTTCATGGTAGCTCCCCTTCCACTGCCGTAGAAACCGTATCACCGCATCCATCGAGATCGATTCCTCCGTAAAAGGTTCATTAGCCCTTCTAGCTTCTCCATGATCCAAAATTGCCGTATTGCTGCTGGAAACGGAAGCGTAAGCCGTATGTTTTTTGAACTGATTTCGCTTTTGACGCTGTGTCTTGGAAATTTGTATCGCCTGCTCGTAATTTTTCCTTACATAGCTATTCCAGCGAAAGCCGCAGGCTGCGGGTGTCCTGCCTATCTTCTCGCCTACTTCCTCAAAAGCGGACAGCTGTGTGCTCCCCTCCCGTATGTGCCTCAGAGTTACCTCCGCCAAAATCAAATCATCCTCTTCGCTCCATGCATCCTGCCTAATTGCCGTCATATAATAGCAGTCCTCCCAGCTCTCGTTAATCAAGCATTCTTAAACATCCATCTATCGAATATGATACTTGGAATGCTGCATTATTTAATCTCTATGCCCATAATAGAATTCATAGAATCGTTTTCTACTATTTTGTATTGCCAATTTTGTCCACGTCCATACCTGTTGGCAGCAGATCAACAATCGTCCTTTACGTATGCTGAAATCAGGATTACACATAACCCTTCTTGTATGTCCCGATACTTCAATAAATGTTTAAATTTCGTCACGGATTGGGCGTTTACACCAATGGACTCAAAAGGTATAATGTGTAATAGTAAAGAACCTCTGTTTGACGAATGCTGTCACTGCGATAATCTCCATCGTTTGGGGAATACTTACGAGGTCAACTTTCTTCGAAAAGTGAATAACGAGAACAATAAGGGGGTGCAACAATGGATCGCATGTTTCGCGTTCTTGGCTTTTGGACACTCATTATCGGATTGATGGCATTAGCCGGTGGTATGATTCCAATGGCTATGATCTTTTTTGCTCAAACGGTTATCTTTATGCTTTTGGGATATTTGGGCTTATCCGAACGTACCTACATACTGCTGTTCTGGGGGTACATGATTGTTTCATTTACCGGCTTTACGTATTGGTCTTTCTTCAGAATGTCAATTTAATCCGTATGTACAGCACTAAAAAAGGTGGGCCGCTTTTACAGCAGCTCACCTTTTTTTAGTATCAACACCTTGAACAGCTCACTCATCTGATCGCTTAGCAGCAATTGGCGAATCGCTCGGTTCCGGCGAGCTACAGCACTGAATGGATCTGTGGAATATGAATCCTGCAGCTTATCCAGCAAACCATTCTCTACTAAAAACTGTTTTTGTGTTAACAACTTTTCAGCATCCAGACCCACCTCGTGTCCTGCACGAATGAGCTCTGTAAAATTGACATGAGCCGTCATATCCTGCTTTCCAGGCATATCATAAGGTTCATCAGATGCAATATGGTTATGGTAGCACATCAAGGTTCCATTCATCCGATGCTCTCCATAAATTTCTGTAGCGTAGTCACCATAATCGATCGTTACGATTTGCCCGCTATCCAGACTCCGACCGACACGGAGTATCCATGCAGGTGCTGCCAGATTAACTTCAAAACGCTGGTTTTCCTGCAGTCTCACTTCCGATTCCAGGGCTTTGATATACAGATCCAGTGAAGTTCCGGGCTTTACTGGAACCCATATCTCTTTAAACTTCTCCCCCGCTTCATCACAAGCTACCCATATTTCATGAGCCAGCCCCTGTTTCATCTGTATTTGGTGGACAGGTAAAGCATCGTGAAACTCATTAGAGAAAATCATCGTTCGCTGCCACGGTCCGCCAGCTTCCCAATCTTCTTCAGTCATCCAGCTTACTCGACCAGCGGCATAATGCTCAGCAAGCTTCTCCGCCTGTAGTCTGCGATGATGGGGGCTAATCTCTACTGAGATATATGAGATGCGGGCATATACATGTGCGTAGCTATGCTTCAGCTCGTCCAATAGCTGCTGGGCAAGCCCACCATTACCGCCACCCCATTCCACCAAAGTGAGCGGCTGATCCGAAGCACCCCAGGCTTCTTGGCTTGTTTCTTCTGCCACATATTGTGCAAGCACTTCTCCCAGAAGCCCACCAATCGAAGTACTCGTATAAAAGTCTCCGGTTTTTCCGACTTTATCTCTACTGCTTGTATAATATCCAAGCTCCGGGTGGTACAAGCACAGCTCCATATAATCCCGGAATGAAATCGCCTGCTGAGAGCTTTGCTCCATGATTCCACGAATGATTTCTTGCAGCTTGTGATCGTCCTGCATGCTCCTCATCACTCCTTAGCCTAACTCGACACATTCCAACAAAACCTACTATTTCAACCGAAATAAGTCAAGAATTATTTACTTTTTACCCTATGCCTACGCAAAGACTTGCGTTTGGTGACAAAGACAACTGTAGTCGTTATAATAATGAGATAACAAATTCATTATATCGGAAGGAGTCCATTGTTTTGTCACTATCAGCATCAAGAACACGCAAATTCTCTGTCTATGCCTCATTCCTATTATCACTCAGTCTACTTTTACTCATAACCGGATGCACCGATTATAAGCAGCTAAAAACAGATCTGCTTCAGGCAGTAGCCAAGCAGGAGCAGGTTACAAGCTACCAATTCAAAGGATCCATTGAGCTAAAAGCAGACCCTTCATTGCTCGGAGCAACTAGTCCTTTTACCGCGACATTGTTCGCATTCCTAAAAGATAGCAAGATCGATTATAATGGACTAACCGCAATGGATCCCGCACAGCTGGAAGCGAACTTCAAAGTCACACCGTCCGGTGGTACCGTAATGGATATTCCCGTTCTTATTAAGGAGAACAAGCTTTTTTTTCGAATTCCTGCTTTAAACAAGGATGATGAGTACCTCGTGTTTCCAATTACGGGTAAGACAAGTCCGGCTGCCGGCAGCACCGAGGCTTTGAAGAATACCAATCATTTGACTTCTACTATTTATGATCAGCTATTAAATGGGATTAACGCTGAATGGCTCCAAACATCCAAAGATCCCGTCACATTGGCTGATGGTACCATCACCAAACGAATTACACTGGACATTAACAATAAAAACGAACAAGCCTTTAATAGTATTTGGAAGCAGGCGATTCCCGGATTTACAGAACTGCTCAAAAGTAACGGCCTCGCTTCGACTGCAAGCATAGATGGATGGCAGACAGCACTCAAGGAGGTACAATTCCGAGCACCTTCCTCATTGGAGTTTTTGATAGATAACCAGGGCTTTATTCATGAGCAAAAATGGAGCCTCACCTTTTCAGCCAATGGCAGCACAAATGAAAATCATCTGCTATGGACACAATCATTATCTGAATTAAATAAGGCACCTGTGTTCACAAAAGAAATTCCTACCAAGCAAAAATCACTGGAGGACCTGCTCAAGCTCGTCAAGCCAGCTCCAGCAGCCAAGAAACCATAAGTAAATCTCGTTATCCTTTTACTTCTTCTTCGGAAGAAGTATTTTTTTATCATTTTTTCCATAGAGATATGATAATCTAACAGTAGTGCTTTCGTTGTCTCAACTAGCACTCCGTTGAATATTTACCGCTGCGCGGCCAAATAACCTTCTTGGGTTCAGCTTACGAAGCCAGTTTGCTAAAAGTAAATTCCTAGCTGTTGAAATCGTGAAATGGGATGAGGTTGAGGCTTTTATTCACGATTTCAAAGGTGAGCGCTTGTGCTTCTTCAGGATTATTCGGCTAATCCGCTCGTTCTTCAACGAGATTTTAGTACACGCTTTCGAAGTTAGTTTTGCCTACGGCAAAACTTAGTGTATGCTTTCGAAGTCAGTTTTGCCTACGGCAAAACTTTAAGGAGGGGACCATCCATGAGGCCTTGGTATCGGGCGGCCACCATCCTGTTGTTATGCATCTGGATTGGCATTAGCCCCTGCCTCCGTGTGCTCGCGGCAAACGATGAAGAGGTCAAGCTTTTGCTGCAAAAGGGACTTACCGTATACGAAATTGATCAAGAATTAGCCAGAATACAGCTCGAGGAAGCCAGTATTACGAAACAGAAAACAGCCACCGAGCAGGAGCTTCAGCTTCAGCTGATCCGCTCTGAAGAAACAAAACGTCATGCCGCCAAGGTGCTGCGCGCTTACTATATGGGGGATCGCGACTCGCTATGGATGCTGCTTTTTACCATTTCCTCTTTTAAAGATGCCATCACTACGTTGGATTATTTACAAATGATCGTTCGCAACGACCACGAAGCCCTGAAAATGTACAGTGAAAGTAAACGGCAGCTAACCGAGCTTCAGCAAACATTGGTCAGCTCCCAAACCACGCTACAGCAAACAAAGCAACGCTACATCACTCAAAGAGAGCAAATGATAAAACTGCAAAAACAACTCGATGAGGATTTGTCCAAGCAAAAGGATGCGGCTTTGATAATCCAACAAATGGCACAGCTAACTTTATCATGGAAGGAAAAAGGAATCCCGCTTTTCAAAACGTATTTTCAGGCTTTAGCCACAGCCCTTAAGCAGCTGCCCGAGATTATTTCTGAGGATAGCAAGGGCATAACGAAGCATTTAATTATTAACGGCTTTCAATATACGTTTCAAATCACGGATGATGAATTAAATCAGTTTTTAAGAACTAAAAATCCACTGTTTCAGAATATGACCTTCCGATTTACAGATACTGAATTGATTACTGCTGGCACTCAGGATGGCATTGATATTTCCATTAAAGGAAAATACGAGCTGGCGACAAAAGAAGAGGGCAAAGGCAAAGCCTATATTCGTTTTAATATGACGCAGCTCCAATTCAACGGATTTGATCTGCCGATCTCGACGGTGGAAGCTATGGAGCAGGAATTCGATTTGGGCATCTACCCACAAAATTTGGCACCATTTTTATCGGTAACCGGTCTAAAACTCGAAGCCGGCAAGCTGAGCATTATGCTGAAAATGTCACTGTAATCAGTCATGCCATTATCTATTTATTTAGTTGAAGGGTCTGGGTTTGCTGTAGCTCATTTGTAGTCATTTAGGAACAAGAGGATGTGTATTATTGTACATGAAAATTGAGCAAAAATTTGCTTTGGTTTCAGATACAAGCGAAATTAGTCTTTCTGAGGTATGGAGCGGCTTCAGCCCAATGTGGGAAGGTGCTCCCGCTCTTTTCGATCACGATCAGGACCTGCTTATCTTCTCAACCGTTGAACATGCTGAAGTTGTTCGTTTGGAGTTGGAGGCGCAGCTTCTGGCTCCTGTGGAATCACTTCATTTATTACTGCTTCCCTCTGCAATGCATATGCGTAAGGAATTTACCGACTATGGCTTTATTAGCCACTCTAATCAGATTTACGGCTATGCGGATAACATCTTTCTGTTTACAGTCCATAGTGAGGATTCACAGGCCCAACCATACCAAGCATTGGAGCAGATGGAAGAACACTTACTGGCATCCTGCAGCGAGAATGGACTGGCCATCTATCTAACCGATCATCATTCGGATGAACTGATGCTGAGAATTGCCCGGGCTTACCATTGCTCGATTGAGGCCCTCCACCTATAATCCGGAAACGAGAAAAAAGCGCAGAAGAGACGCCCCTAAGGCTTACTCTCCTGCGCTTTTTTTGCAAGTTGGTTTACTTCAATTACAGCAGATCGGCAGCAAGCTGTGCCAAATGGGAACGCTCGCCACGCTCCAGCGTAATATGACCACTAATATTTTGATCCTTAAACCGCTCTACGACATAAGTGAGACCATTACTGGAAGCATCCAGATAAGGATGATCAATTTGATCCGGATCGCCCAGCAGTACAATTTTACTGTTCTCGCCAACTCTGGAAACGATCGTTTTGATTTCATGCTTCGATAAATTTTGCGCTTCATCAATAATGATAAATTGGCCTGGTATCGAACGACCACGAATATATGTGAGCGCTTCGACCTGAATACTGCCAAGACCTGCTAATATCTTCTCAATATCCCCCGGCTTTTTCGTATCGAACAAAAACTCCAGATTGTCATAGATCGGTTGCATCCATGGACGCAGCTTTTCATCTTTCTCACCTGGCAAATATCCGATATCCTTACCCATAGGGACAACAGGCCTTGCAATCAGCAGCTTTTTGTATTTACGCTCATCCTCAACCTTCATGAGTCCTGCTGCCAAAGTGAGCAGCGTTTTCCCCGTTCCGGCTTTCCCGGTCAAAGTCACGATTGGAATATCGTCATTAAGCAGCAGTTCCAGAGCCATACGTTGCTGCGCATTTCTTGCACCTATACCCCAAATCGGATCATTGCTTAGAAATAACGGCTCCAGCTTCTTGCCGTCAGCATTCAGCTTCAACAACGCAGATTTCGAGGTACCCATTTCATCCTTCAAAATAACAAATTCATGGGGATGAAGCGGATATGCAAGGTTCAGCGAGCTGACGTTCAAATAACGATAGGTATAAAATTCGTCAATGATTGCCGGATGAGCAAGTATTGTCAAATAGCCTGTGTACATATCCGGCATATTCACAATTCGATCCGTTAAATAATCTTGAGCAGTTAAACCGAGCACATCCGCTTTAATACGTACAAGCATGTCCTTACTCACGATAGCAACCGGCCTTGGACTCGGTTTTTCTTGCTGCTCCATGTGATAATTTAATGCAACCGCTAAAATTCTATTGTCATTCGTCGCTTCTGCAAAGGTTTCCTGCAGCTTCGCAAAGCTCTTGTGATTCAACTCAACCTTGACACTTCCGCCGCTTGGCAGCGTGATACCCTCGTACAATCTGCCTTGTGTGCGCAGCCCATCCAGCATTCTTGAAATCTGCCGGGCATTGCGGCCAATCTCATCCGCATTCCGTTTTTTGGAATCAATTTCCTCCAATACCGTAGCCGGTATCACAACTTCATTATCTTCAAACGCATATATCGCATTCGGGTCCTGCAAAAGTACATTCGTATCCAACACAAATATTTTTTTCATAGTAAGTCCGTCCCCTCCCAAGTATGGTGTATGGCTCTATAACACATAGGAATCAGCTAGAAAGGACAAACTAAGGAAAACAACTATAAGGTAGAAAGGAACGATGACTAATGAGACTATTTGTCTATAGCATTCTCGTGCTGTCCGTCTTGGCTGGATGCAATCAAACCAAACAAAATGCTAACTCCGTTCCAGGGAATGAAGCTAAACGGCAAGTTCAGATCAACCAGGCCGCAACACAGAAAAAAGAAATTGTCAACTCGCCTACTGTTGCCGAACATTTGGAACAAATCGCCACCAGTATTCCTCAGGTTGAAAGTGCCAAATGCGTGGTTTTTGGTAATATAGCGGTAGTCGGCATTAATTTGCCTCCAGATATGGACCGTTCCAAGGTAGGGACCATCAAGCTGTCGGTTGCAGAAGCTCTTAAGAAAGATCCTTATGGAGTCGATGCAATCGTCACAGCTGATATGGATTTAGCTGCACGAATTCGAAAAGTTCGCGAAGAAATAAAGATCGGCAGACCTATCAGCGGATTTACTGAGGAAATGTCAGAAATTATCGGACGAATCATTCCTCAACTGCCGCGGGACGTAGCCCCGGTTCCTTCACCGGAAAGCAAAGAACCACAGATGCCTAACACCAATTTGTAGGCTATTCCAATAAATAGAGATCAAGAAAAAGCCTAGAATGCTCAACGTTTCTAGGCTTTTTTCATCGCATCAAACACTTGCGTGTCCAGCTTATCGGCCGCACGCTTGTCATAGGTTTTCTCATATTCCGGTGCGGCTGAAATACGTGCGCCATAAAACATGGCATCCCGAACCGCTGAAATTTCAATATCAAAACAAGTTAACTTGAAAGGAACATCATTTAGTGCTTCTGTTACGATCTTCGCAGTGCCATAAATGGCATGGACCGAACCCGCGCCAACAAAAGTCAGATTCACTTGCGAATTACTTTTAATATTACTGACAATACGTGAACGTGAATCTACCGCAAAACGAACAGTGCCAGAATCTAATGCGTACAACCACGAAATGGCATTCATAGAAGGTGCGCCGGATTCGAAATCAATGGTACTTAGCAGTGCAAAGGATTCCTTTTGCAAGGCTGTATACAGTTGCTCCGGCAGTGCTGAGATCGTTTCTGCCATAGGTTACCCCTCCTGCGTCTATTAGGTTATTGGCAAGCTGTGTGACAACCCTATTATATCATAGGAATGGTCAGTCAACCACAGACACTTGCAGCCATTCTGATGGGCGAAGCCTGATTTATAGACCTCTCCATTGAACCTTGATTCACAGAAATTTATGTAGTCGGCTGCAACTTGCTGAGACAACTAATGCTTGCAGAAGCCGATAATGTATTGTATCGATTTACAGCTTAAATATGTCATTCATTGTTGTATTTCGGGTTAGAATACAGGAGCGATGGACAATGAAGCAGACCGTTGAACAAATATCAGTAGAGGAACATATTTCTGACCTTCTGGGTTGGACAAGGCGGTTACGTGAACGACTATGATCGACATGGTTTTTGTGTGTATTAACCGGCATATATCGACAAAATCATTTGAATATAACCTCCCATTGCCGGGTAAACTAGCCTAAAACTTTATGGCGGGTGACTCCATTGGATCGCACAATTAAGCAGTTGACATTGATCATTGAATTGCTGAGGGTAGAACTTCACCATCTTGCCGAAAACAAAGATCTTGCTGACCCAGAGCTGGTTGCCGCTAGTAAAATGCTCGATGTTGTCTTGAATGAGTACGACCGGGTTTTAAAACGAAATACGAAGTAAACTCTGCTGAGAGGCGTAAGGAGTACATTTAAAGACCGTAAGGGTCTTTTTTATTTACGACCCAACGACCGATTGGACTCAGCATTGGGATACGAGCTTTATTTGCAATCGTTCGATCATAAAATAAAAATTCGAAATCCTTTCGAGAGCTTAGTAAAAAATGGCTTTAAATTAGAAAAGTCCCCTTGCAGTTCAGTCATTTTTGCTTGGGGACTTTCTTTGCCCGTGCTTTGGAATAAAAAACTATATCTGGTATTGAATTCTGTCGTGCGATAAGGCTCCCTTGTATTGCTGCAGCATCATTTGGAAAATTGTTGAAATAAGGTTATAGGTACTGACTCCGCTGAAAAAATTATTGTATTTTACCCGCCCCTGCTGAGGAAGTAACGTTAGACTTCACATTGCTGGTGGAGTCGATGGTTCCATAAAGCGAAGGTGTCCAGCCCACGCTAGTGCTGAGTCCAAAAGCGCTGGACACCGTCACGTTGGAACCGTTAAGCTGGCTTCCGGTATCGTATAGTTGGGTGCCGCTAAATACACTGCCCAAATTGGCGGTACTTGCTCCTGTGATGTTAAAGACATTGTTTTGAGCGTAAATTTTGGAGTTAATGCCTATACCCCAAGCATAAGAGAAGCTATACGACGAGGCGCTTTTGCTTCCTTCATAGTAGTTGTTATAAATGTGTACTTGACCATAACGCACCCGAGGCGCACGCTGAACGATGTTCTGATAATAGTTGTGATGGAAAGTCACTCTGAGGTGTCCGCTGTCCCCGGTTGCGCTGTCGCTACCGCCTAATAGCGTGGTTTTATCGTGATCATGGAAGTAGTTATAAGAAACGGTAACATAATCCGATGCATTTGTAATATCGACTGTGCCGTCATGGTGCTGGTATTCACGGCCAAAATAAGTGCCGTTCTGGCTATCTGGATGGGAACCGTCATCAAATGTGCAGTGATCGATCCAGACATGCGTTGCGCCTTTCAACGTAATACTATCGTATTGCGAATTCCAGTTGCCGCTGCTTCCGTCCGTCGGGTCCCATTGAGGGAAATAGTCGTAAGCATCTTGGAATTCAATATTGCGGATAATGACGTTGTCGACGTTCTGAACCATTAAATTGCCGCCGACAATTTTGGCGTTTGTGCCGGAACCAACAATGGTCGTATTGGGGCCGACGTTGATTTGAACCCGGGCGCCTTGATTTTTTTGGGATTTGACACGTGCGGATTCCAGTGTACCGGATGGGACTTTGGATGTCCCCCAAACGGAGGGATCGTAGGCAGCTAAATATTTGTTGAAATCATATGCTGGGTCCGCGTAATTACTGAGTCCTAGCGTTTTGTTATTGTCATCCACGTTCATATTGATAGTGCCTGAAATATTGATGATTTTCGCAGTGGAATTGGAGGCGTTCTTGGAGTTATCTCCACCTAATGCCGTGACCAACTGAGCTCTGTTTGTTACAGTAAATACATGCGACGAATCGGCTTTAATACCTCCCGTCGTTCCTGTCGTGGCAGCTGCCCATCCGTCATTGGTAGTGAGCGTTTGATGACCAAGGTCCGTTGCTGCGCTTGCTGGAACCACTGCTATCAATGATGCGGCTACGGATGCAGCCAAGAACATGCTAATCCATTTCTTTCTCATAAATAAATACCTCCCGTATAAGTTATTTTCGCAAAGCTTACTTCATGATTTCTGCCTGCGGTAATATAGACGCTGTACCCTCCAAACACCCCCTTATACAATGAAATCTGTTTAACATTGAAGCCCGTATGCTCTTATGTAAGGTTCTTTTTGTAAGGGCTTTCAAAAATAAACTTTTACTGCATGCTTCGATAAGTCAACTCAACTCAATGAGAATGAATTGGAAACATAAGGAAACAATAATTTAATATTACTTTTTTTTATTAATTTTAACATCATTTAATTGTTACTGAAGGTGAATACGCTGCAATCCGTTGAACAAATTTAGCGAGAAGCAACCAGTTTGCATTTGAATTATTAATCCCAGATAATTTGCTCCTTGAAGGAATGGGCATTCATAACGCCGCGGCTATCTGTGGAATGCCAAATGAGTTCTCCTATTTTAAAAGTATGCCGTCCCAATACCATTGGCAAAAAAAGAATGCCAGAAAAAGAAAAAACTCCCTTCGGGAGTCTGGGAGCATGATGGACGCTACACATATCGTTATAGCGTTGAATTCATTTAGAAGAAAGCTGGTGAGCATACATGGTTGAAAGATATCACCGACGATGACTATCAACGTTTCTTAAGGAGAAAATGATATTACATCATATAACAATGGGACATTGTAAGCTTGGACCCGATCGTTTTGAGCGAATCATGTTATCATAATCACGTGGGTAACGTGTGGTTAACCTATCCATAAAAAAGTGATTGATTCGCTCAAAGTAAGGCTTTGTCATTCATTGTTGTATTTCGGGTTAGAATTAATATCGGTGAGCAGCTGCTCTGCCAGCTCCCTGTCAAACATAAGAGTCTTGTTCATTCCCTCATGCTGATAAGATATCGTAATTCTCATTTCATCCGTGCTTGTAGTCAAATCCGTTAATAAATGATCATCACGTAATATCTCTTCAAAAAAAAGCTTTGTCTCCTCAGCAGCCATATCATCCGTTCTAGCCTCGGCAACAATCTTAATCTGCAGCCAGTTAAAAAGCGCATCCTCAAGCCTCAAGCTAATCATCCTCCCGCAGCAAAATAATTTGGCTTCCTTGTGACACCCAAGCCTGCATCGCCGACAACCAATCACTTTCGATGCCATTCTCAAGTTCTGGGTACGATGACAAACGATCTCTCGCAATCTGGAGCCATTCGGTCATCTCCCTGATCGAGGGCAATCTGTCCATATAAGCCTCCGCACAATGTGACAGCTCAATTCCGTCCTGTCCGAACAAGATCGGTTCTTCAATATCACCCAAATCAAAAGGCAGCTCATCCACTCCACAAGCTTCTTCCGCATCCTCACTTAACAGCATATGAGACTTGAATAACAGCAGCATGCCAGGATGCACAGATTTCATTAGCGACAGGAATAAACCTCTGGCCTCATCAGGTATGAGAGCAATACGCCCTGCTTCCAACACCACCGTATTTTCTTCCACTCGAATAGGTGATAACCAATGTGTACTTATCGCATTTCACCTCATGCCTGCAGATTACTTCTTATTTAATCTTCGATCTTGAAAATAATAACGAATTCGTACCATTAGCATCAATCCGATCGCTACCGCCAAACATGGCACTATCGGCAGCGCACCAAGCTGAAACAACAACAGCATCCCTGCACCAACACCCAGCAGCAGATAAATAATTGCTTCTTTCAGTATAGGAAGCTTACGCGTCTTGAATACTTTGTTGTAGACATATGTAATCATCACATAAATCAAGATAAAAGTGATGAGTGGATATTCACGAAACCATTCGGTCATTGAATTAAACCTCCTTTATTCGATAAGGATTAATATTCCGGAGAACCATCCTTATGTTGGTGTAAATTTTAAAAAGAAAGCTCTGAGTCATCAGAGCTTTCCTCAACTTATATTCAACTTTTTATATTTTACTTTGATACCCAAATTAAGGGTATCTTTCTGCCACAGGCAGACTCTTTAAATGTTTAATGTTTTGATATCTCGATGTGCTAGCCAACCCAAGTCAAGCGTGTCCCTCGGGGACGAAAGCGACCCGAGAACAGCCCGTCCGCACCTAATCAGCACTCCTAGCCAAAGCGTGTCCCCGCAGGGACGAAAAGCGATCCGAGAACACCAAAGTCACGCCACAGCATGGGAGTCCAGAGGGCAAAGCCCTTTGGGGCCCTCCCTTATAGGGAGGGTTTGGGAGGGTCAGTGTGTTACGCGTTTGCTTCAGCTGTTTTACGTTGCTTTGCAGCGCGCTCACGTTCGCTCTTGTTCAAAAGCTTTTTACGAAGACGGATCGACTTAGGTGTAATTTCACACAGCTCATCGTCATTCAAATACTCCAAAGCTTGCTCCAAGGTATAGATACGTGGAGTTTTCATTCTAACGGTATCATCTTTACCCGCGGAACGAATGTTATTCAATTGTTTTTCTTTACAGATATTAACAATGATGTCAGTATCACGTGTATGCTCACCAACAATCATACCTTCATAAACTTCAGCAGCCGGCTCCACGAACAAAATTCCGCGATCTTCAACTGACAGTATACCATATAAAGTGGAAACCCCTGCTTCACTCGATACAAGCACCCCTTCATGACGTCCACCAACATTAGCGCCATAATAAGGACCATAGCTATCAAAAGCATGATTCATGATGCCGTAACCGCGTGTTAAGGTCAGGAAGTACGTACGGTAACCGATCAAACCACGTGCAGGAATCAAGAACTCCAAGCGGACATTGCCTGTTCCAGCATTGATCATATTTACCATTTCTGCTTTACGGGAACCCAGACTTTCCATAACCGCGCCCATGCTTTCTTCAGGCAGGTCGATAATTAAATGCTCTACAGGCTCCATTTTTTGGCCATCAATCATCTTGATGATAACCTCAGGTTTGGATACTTGCATTTCGAAGCCTTCACGACGCATATTCTCGATCAAAATCGTCAAATGCAATTCACCGCGTCCTGAAACAACAAATGCATCCGGGCTATCTGTTTCATCAACACGCAAGCTCACATCGGTTTCCAACTCTTTAAACAGACGCTCACGCAGCTTACGGGAAGTTACCCATTTACCTTCACGTCCAGCAAAAGGACTGTTGTTCACGAGGAATGTCATTTGCAGTGTAGGCTCATCGATTTTCAAAACAGGCAGTGCTTCTGGATTAGCTGGATCAGCCATCGTTTCACCGATATTGATATCTTTAATTCCGGAAATCGCGACGATATCGCCAGCGCCGGCTTCTTCAATTTCAATTCTCTTCAAGCCTTGGAAGCCAAACAGCTTCTCAATACGCGCTGATTTAACAACACCTTCACGGTTAATAACAGCGATAGCTTGACCCTGCTTAACGACTCCACGGTTAACACGACCAATGGCAATACGGCCAAGGTATTCATTATAATCCATCAGAGTTACCAAGAATTGCAATGGCTCCTCAATACTTTCGGTTGGTGCAGGAATACGGCTAACCACTGTTTCAAAAATGGCTTGCATATTCGGCTCCTGCTTTTCGACTTCAGGATCCATACTGGAAGTACCCATAAGTGCAGATGCATATACAACAGTAAAATCCAGCTGCTCATCTGTAGCACCCAGTTCAATAAACAAGTCCAATACTTCATCCACTACCTCAGCTGGACGAGCAGCAGGACGGTCAATTTTGTTAAGAACTACAATTGGCTTCAGGTTTGATTCCAAAGCTTTACGAAGAACAAACTTAGTTTGCGGCATTGTGCCTTCGAACGCATCTACAATCAGCAATACACCATCAACCATTTTCATAATACGCTCTACTTCGCCGCCAAAATCAGCATGGCCCGGAGTATCCATAATATTGATCAAATAATCTTTATAGTTGATTGCTGTATTTTTAGCCAAAATGGTAATTCCACGTTCCCGTTCCAGGTCGTTAGAATCCATAGCCCGTTCTTGAACTGCTTCGTTATCACGAAAAGTTCCTGATTGTTGAAGCAATTTGTCTACCAGTGTTGTTTTGCCGTGGTCAACGTGTGCGATAATAGCGATGTTGCGGATTTTGTCTCTTGAATGCATGTTTTCCCTAACCTCTCCTTGTTGACCCTCTCGCCCTACTCATCGGGGAGCGGCTGGGGCCCGTTCATAAAACAAGCGTCGGACATAAGCGCCGACGCTTGACATTTAGCTATATTATACTGGCTGAAAAAAAAAAAAGCAAGACGAAACATGATATTATACTTCATACGCTTTCATTAGTCACGTGTGAGTTATTTTTTCGGGATGAAAGCAGTTGTTAGCTCAAGCTTATGCCTAGCGCCTGACGTATAAATTTCCCCGTTTCCCTCCAAACAAAAGCTAAGTTCAACCATAGCTGTATTAAAATGAAAGTTCACATGCCGGCTCTCTGTTAAACGATAATTGGATTCAATAATTTCAATCCCGGATTGGGTAATCACATGATTCACTTACCCTTCTCCATTGTGCTATCGAGCTTCATCGCTGCCGAACATTAAAAATGGTGCGTTCTCGGCTTCAGCAGGATTTTCTTCCAAAAACCTGCTCCGACAACGACTATCGTTGCTGCAATCGGAACGATCCAGTGCGGCACATCTGCCAACAAAACATCTGTGACTACTTTATCCTTAACGAACATTTCACCTGCCGTGTAACCAAGCAGCGCAGCGCCCAGGTAAACGAATATGGGATATTTAGTCAGCAGCTTCATCACCATCGTGCTGCCCCATATAATGATCGGAACGCTAAGCCCAATCCCGAGTATGATCACAGCAAGATTATTGTTAGCTTTGGCCGCTATCGCCAGCACATTATCCAGACTCATGACAAAATCAGCCACGATTATCGTGCGGATCGCTTTCCATAAGGTCGAGGCTTCCTTTACATCGGAAATCCCTTCCTCATCAATCAATAGCTTAACCGCAATCCAGAACAGCAGCACAGAGCCCAATGCTTGAACAAACGGTACACTTAGTATATACACAGCTATTATTGTCAATAAGACGCGCAGCGCAATTGCACCAAATGCACCCCACCATATCGCCAGCTTGCGCTGATCGATTGGCAGGTTTTTGCTAGCTAAAGCGATCACGACAGCATTGTCGCCACTGAGCACAATATTGATAAGCATGATCTGCAAGAATAATAAAATCCAATCCAGCATTCCTTCTTACCCCCCATACGATTACTCAGCCGCTAAGCATCTCCAGACGCGTGGTGTCTTACTATTTTGTTTACAGCATTCCTTAAAACAGCGCTGCAAATTCCGTCTTTTCATCTGCTTTGATCCATATCTGCTCCGTGAGTCTGACAGCTTCGTCCAATTCGGCGTCGAGCCAATCCATACTCTTTTCAATACTTTCCACAATACGCAAGCTTGGGTTGGTGCTGGGATAAGGAGGCATAAACAAAGTGCAGCAATCCTCATATGGCAAAATTGAAATTTCGAACGTATCAATATCTTCTGCAACACGGATAATTTCTTTTTTTTCCATACAAATGAGCGGCTGAATGATCGGAATTTCGACTGCACGACCAATGACATTCATGCTGTAAATCGTTTGGCTTGCCACCTGCCCCAAGCTTTCTCCTGTTACGATCGCGGATGCACTATAATTCTCTGCCAGCTTCTCCGTAATACGAAACATCGCACGTCGAAGCAGCGTAATGAACAAATCCTCCTTATAAACCTCATGAATTCGGGTTTGTATGCTCGTGAAAGGAACCATATGCAGTCTGATATCACCCGCATACCCGCACAGTTTGGCTGTCAGCTCTTTCACCTTTTGCTGTGACCTCTCACTCGTGTAGGGAAAGCTGTGAAAATGCACAGCATCAAGCTTCAGGCCTTGGCGAAGTGCCAGAAACCCTGCAACAGGGCTATCGATTCCGCCAGAAAGCATCAGCATCGCCTTCCCATTCGTACCGAGCGGAAACCCTCCCACACCTGTGATACTGTTAGAAAAAATCAATGCCTGTTTCTCTCGCAGCTCAACCTTAAGCTCTACCTCGGGCTGGTTAACATTGACTCTCAGACCTGGAATTGCCTTAAGGATGAAGCCAGCGACCAGCTTGTTCATCTCCTGTGAGTCATAAGGGAATTTTTTGTTGACGCGACGTACAGTCACCTTGAATTCGGCTTGTCCGTTGTCCAGCTTTTCCATGGCTGCCAAAGCCGTAGATTGTATCGCTTCAAGCTCCAAGGGCGCTGTATACACCGGACTAAACGAAGACAAGCCGAGCACCTTGCGTAGTCTTTCCTGAACTACTTCATAAGGCTCTTCATTTAAGTGTATGTACACCCTGCCGAATTCTAGTACAAAAGTAAGTCTTGAAAAACTTTGAACTGATTTTTTCACTTGCTCAAATACGACCTTCTCAAACTTGCTTCGGTTTTTCCCTTTTAGTGTTAGCTCGCCTAAACGAAGCATAATCATATTGGGCTTCATCTCTGTAGCTACCTCCTTCGGTTTGGCTGCTCTGTGATCGTGAGCTTCAAACGCTCAACAGCCTTTTTCAATTGTTCGCCAAAATATTGTATGTCCTCCACCGATTGAGTCAGTGAATAGCTTACGCGAATACCACTCATAGCTCGGGCATCATCATAGCCCATAGCTTTGAGGACACGGCTTGGTTTGTTGGCTGATGAAGAACAAGCCGAACGGCTGGATACATACATATCCGCTTCCTCTAAAGCATGAACGAGCACCTCGGATTTCATCCCAGGGAAGCAAAAATGCAGGATATGCGGTGCCATCTCATCCGCCATATCGGATCCGCTCAGCATTAACTCAGGAATATCCTGAATTGCAGCGGCCAATTGTTTTCGCAAAAGATGGGTATGAGTATACAACCGTTCCTGCTCCTCCACAGCCATCCTCACCGCCTTTGCCATTCCTACAAGTGACGGAACATTCTCCGTACCAGATCGAAGACCGCCCTCTTGTCCCCCTCCCCACAGTAGCGGAGGAAGCTCTAAACCTTTTCTAACGTATAAAAACCCGCTCCCCTTTGGACCCCGAAGCTTATGCGCAGAACAGGACAGCAGATCAATCTTTTGCTTCCCAGGGTGTAGAGGCAGTTTACCGACAGCTTGCACGGCATCTACATGAAATATAATTGTCCTTGACCGTTTGCGCAGCAGCTCCCCAATAGCCGTAATAGGCTGGATACGTCCCATTTCGTTATTGACGGCCATTATACTCACCAGGATCGTATCATCGCTGAGAGCCTTGTCCAGCTCGTCCAGCTTTACGGCTCCTGTTGCGTCTACGGGCAAATAAGTAACTCTGTAGCCCTGACGCTCAAGCTCACGAAAAGTCTCGTAAACCGAAGCATGTTCGATTTCAGTCGTTATTAAATGGCTGCCGCGGTGTCGATAACGGCGGGCGGCTGCCTGTATGGCCCAGTTATTGCTCTCCGTCCCACCTGAGGTGAAGCGGATTTCTTCCGGTAGACAGCTCAAGCTGCCCGCGATAACGGCTCTCGCTTGACTTACCAGCTGTTCAGCCACAACTCCCAAACGGTGTAAGGAAGATGGATTGCCATAGTGCTGCTTCATAACCTCAGCAACCGCATTGACGACTTCATCATAAGGGGGTGTTGTTGCGGCATAATCCAAATATAACATCGACCATTCTCCTTTTTTGTTGACAACCACAAAAAACAAGACCTAGGCAAGCCCCTCACGAGTAAGGGTACTTGCATTAGGTCTTGGATTTCTAATCGTTATCCCTCATAACTGCGTTGTAAATTCATGACCTTCGCAACGTAAGCTTGAGTTTCCTTGGGAAGTTGACTCATCTTGGCTGCCAAATCATTGTCGTTAGCAATGCCCAAGCGGTCGATACGACCGGAGCCTGCATTGTAGGCCGCTAGAGCCACACCCTGATTCCCATCATATTTCTTCAACAGATTCGATAAATACTTGGTTCCGCCCTGAACATTTTGTACAGGATCAAACGGATCGTTCACACCAACGCTTTTACCCGTTGCATCCATCAATTGCATCAAGCCCTTGGCGCCAGCTTGCGACACGGCCTTTGAGTTAAAGGACGACTCAGCGTCAATCACGGCTTTAACTAGGCTCGGTTGAACTTGATGACGTCGGCCCGCTTCTTGAATTAACGGGTCCAACTCCGCAGCTTGCAATGAACCTGCTGTTGTGCCCGTACGATATGAACTGGCGGAAGCAAATAAAGGACTTAGACCGCTAGGTTTTAGTGCAGTTTGAGTTACTGGAACAGATGCTGCACGGTTAAACATCGAATTATCCGTGTTTTGCGACAATAAATCATTTAGCAGTTCAGAAAATTCAGATTCATCATTGCCCGCACCTGAACTTTTGTCGGAAAGAATGTTCGTTTTGTACAGCAATTGCATACGCAAAAGCTCTTTAAGCATTCGTGGATCAATATTCATAGAAGACAATGCTCCTTAGTGTACAAGATGATACCTTATTGTACACTTTTTTGGTACGACCAGCTAGACAAATTTTAGAATAATGTCATTCATTCCCTTACTTTTTTGCTTTAAACGTATGACAACAGGTGTTTCGTGTGTTGTCTGCATAATCCTTGTGCTCTGTAGAACCATGTTCTCCAGCAAATTCCGTTGACACATCAACATTAGCATGCTGATCGATATCGATTAATATCGACTTCGCGTTGCATTTATTACCGTTTGCCCAATAAGTGCAATTGGCTACACTGCAGTTCACATCTGGCATTTTCATCACCCCTATATCAATGTACCCGGGGATTGAAAAGCCCATACTATTTAGCGAGTTGGTAATTAAGGACAAGGAACATCGCATGTGACCACAGCAATGGCGTCGCAGGTGTTCCCCAACGGCTCAGCCAGCTATGATAAACTTCCGAGTTGGTCTTATTATGAGGCGCCTGTTCTGGCAATCGTCCCAGTACATCCGCTTGATTTGCAATCCACTGAAGGGACTGCTCAGCTTCAAACCGTTTACCTGAGGCCGCGGACACCCAGCCATACCAAGCCGTAAGTAGAATCCATGAGCCACCACCATAATACTCATCCTCAGTATAACGTCTGATCCCGCCATCTTCTGTTTTCAAATCCGCTTCGATCTTGTTGATTGTAGCAGCCATAACAGGATGATCTGCAGTAAATACATGAAACGGCTCGCACAACCACAGCGTACTGGCATCTAGTCCAGCATAGCCAATTTCGTAATGATTCCCACTTGGCGCAGGACGTAAGCTTTTCACAACATATCCATCTTCAGGATGAATCATATGATCCACTATAAACTGCTTAATTTGCGAACATATATCCAGCAAATCCGAACGGTCATTGAATACTCCGACTGCTTGAAGCCCACCATAAATACATGCAAGAGTTGAAGGATGCAGTTGATCTCCGCGTTCCTCCCAGCAATCAAAATTCGGCTGTTTCCAAAATGCGCATATATAACGGACCACCAGATTGACACCGTTCAAGACAGACTCAGGCATCACAGTTTGACCAACTAATTGATAGTGCTGAACAAGCCCCCACAGCCAAGTCCCATAGCCATCAAGTTGAAAATGTCCCCACTCCGCATTATCATCATCCCGACCATCCAACTGGTATCGCGTATGTAAAAACTCATGCTGCTCTATGTATTCCCCACGCTCATGTTTTTCCAGAAGCAGCTCAATACGGCTTTCCAAGCGCAATACGATCTGGTTTACCCATACATAAAATTGAGCTGCACTCTCCGATTCTCCAGAAACATCCATCGCATTCGCAATAAAACTGCCATCTCTAAGCCAGCTGTAGGCATAATTTGCGAACAGCGGACATGCCGTGTACCCGCCGCTTGGATGCTGATTCCATAAAATGAGCTGCTTGCTTATTTGAGTCAACTGTTCTGTGGAAATCTTCGAATCCTTCTTTTGTCCATTCATCGCTACATTTCCTCCTAAAAAATAAAAAAAGATGCTACATAGCACCTTTTTTCATCATGACAATGAAGCGAGATTAGACTCTCTCACCTTGCATCCGTTTTTGGGTAATATAATCCGTTTCATAATAAGTCAAATCTTCCCGAAGCGTTTCAAAAATTTTAGATAGCTCGATAGTCAAATCACGTACCTCACGAACCGGTTTCTTGCGGAAGCGAATCGCATCCTGTCCAGTATACGCATAACGTCCATCCTCGGAATAGCATTCATGTTTCGGATAAAAAAAGCTGTTCACCGAACTATGATAAACTTCATAAAGAACTTTTTCCGCATATTCGACATTAAAGCTCGGACGACGCAAACTCATACCAAGCTTCTCATAGGCAACTTCACTGAAAACAAGCAAATGCCTGGTATCCGACAAGAATCCTTTGTAAAACTCATCCATCTCAGGTTCTTGCTCCTTATTGAGCTCTTGTAAGGAATGATCATTCAGAAATTTTTCGATTTTTGCAGTTGCTTCATTTAGCTTGTACTTCGTAGTTTCACATAAATTTTTCACATTAAGCACAGTCATGTCGCAGGACCTCCTTTAATCAACAACTTCATTTTTTTTAGCAGATCAGTTACACCTTTATCCTACCATAATTTCAGCTAAAAGTAACTCGTAAAGTGTCTGTTGTCCAAAATGTTAAAGGCGATGATTTCCGGTAGTAAAAAACCATCCTACGGAGACGCTAACGATATCATTATAAGGGAGGGGCCCACCCAATGTGGAAATATGCTTTAGCTTTTGTTATGGTGCTCGCTTTCGGCGTATTATTATTTCCTCGCAATGAGGATCCGCTCAAATTCGAGACATTATCGCCCGCTGCCGAGATGTTATCCAAGCAGAATTTGCTTCAGCAGGACCTGCAAATCACTGGTGAGCTATGCCGCAGCCAGTGCAATCTGGAGCTTGATCGTATGCTGCATTTGAAGGAAAAAGAAACTACCGAAGCCAAGCTATCGGGCATGCAGCAGCTTCAGGCGGAACATCCACACATGGAGAAACTGATCTGGACCGACCAAAGTAAATCTTTGGAAGAAGGAATTCAGTCCGGCAGTATCCATGATTCCGTGCAGGCAAAGGCACAAGCGGAATTGATGCAAGCCAAAACGAGCACAGCTCAAGGAAAATCTTACCAATCCGCACCATTTGATGTTAATGGCTCCACTTATTTTGTGCTTGGTGTCCCCTCAGCGGAATCCGGTGAGGCACTGCTGGGTGTGGTTAAACAAAGCATTTTGCAGCAGGTTGAAAACCATCAGCTTAACAATTTAAGGATCGTGACTTATCCGAGCGACAACCGTTATAAAATCGAATCCGTAGATTCCCGAACACTGAAGGACGTCAAAGTCGATCATCCTGAGCAAAATGAAGGCACCAGCCATTATCATGTCAATCAGGTTGTAGTCCGATTCAAGACTCAACCAAGCGATGCGGATTTATCACAAATTGAAACAGATATTGTAGCTTCAAAGCCTTACCGAAAGCTTGGGTATACTTATATATTTGAATCCAAGCAGATGGAAGCCAAGCAGTTGATGAGCTACTTTCAGAAACGGAACATCGAATATGTTGAGCCACACTTTTTGTATATGACGAATAGCGCTGTAAACAGCAATCCCACACGCAGCCCTCAGACGGCAACAACAGACAGCACGATACTGGCGCCAAATGATTCACTGTACCAGCGATATCAATGGAATCTTCCTTCCGTCGATACCGAGCTTGGCTGGGCAATAAGCAAAGGCTCCAAAGACGTTCGCGTTGCAATTGTTGACACTGGCGTAGATTTGGATCACCCTGATCTGAAGGATCAGCTTATTAGCGGCTACAATGTGGTCAACTCCGAAATGCAGCCGATGGACGATGTTGGCCATGGTACGCATGTCGCAGGTGTTATAGGAGCCATTGTGAACAATCGATTGGGTGTAGCAGGAATGAGCTGGTATAACCCGATCATGCCCGTCAAGGTGCTTGATCAAAGCGGTGCAGGCAGTACGTATGCGGTAGCGCAAGGAATTATCTGGGCAACGGATCATGGGGCTAAAGTTATCAATATGAGCCTGGGTAACTATGCCGATGCCAATTTTTTACATGATGCCATTCGTTATGCCTTTGATCATGATGTTGTGCTTATCGCGGCTAGTGGTAATGATAATTCGGAGCAGCCTGGATTCCCTGCGGCTTATCCGGAAGTGTTCGCAGTCGCTGCAACAGATGCAAACCGGAATAAGGCATCGTTCTCCAACTATGGAGACTACATCGATGTTGCAGCACCAGGAGTCAACATCGCCAGCACCTATCCACACAATCAATATGCAGCATTGTCCGGAACTTCAATGGCGAGCCCTCACGTGACTGCTCTGGCTGCGCTTATCCGCTCGGTCAATCCATCACTTAAAAATAAAGAAGTGATGCAAATAATGCGTGACACCGCCACAGACGCAGGACCCGCAGGCAAAGATAAATATTTTGGTTACGGCATAATCGATGTTGTGGCCGCGTTAAAGAGCGCAGTAAACCACAAGGGAGCCGCTATGACGGAGCAGACAACGCCTGCAGAACCTGCTCATCAAACTAAGGTTATAAGCGGACTCGATTACTGGACCTCATGGGCACAAAGGCTGCTCGAACGGATGCAAACTCCATGATCGAAATTACACAGATAACGCACAAAAACCGCCTCTAGAGGCGGTTTTTTCATTGGTAACAGGAAAGCTTGCACTTAAGCCGGGTTCTGTACTTCCAGTGGTCGTAACGGCTACCAGCCTCCCACCATTGAAGCAACAATCATCTATCTAGGCCAAACGTTGCCGTTTGGCTCAAGCGACCAACCCGAACGCGTCCCGGGCAAGGACTGTCCCCGGAGGGGCGTGCGTTCCATTAGGTCTTGCACCAGATGGGGTTTACCAGGACATATGTCACCATATCTCCTCGTGGTCTCTTACACCACGGTTCCACCCTTACCTGTTCGTGGAATCACTTCCACGTCATCGGCGGTCCATTTCTGTGGCACTAGCCTTCAGCTCGCGCTGACTGGACGTTATCCAGCATCCTGCCCTGCGGAGCCCGGACTTTCCTCTCGTGATTTCTCACCAGCGATTGTCTGTCAAGCTTTCCTGATGTGCAAAGGATAGTATACAGGGATTTGCTGCAAAATACAACAAGAATTCGTTGTTCCTCACATTTTACACAAATCGAAATGGCTCTGTATCGATTTGCGAAGCAAATACGCCAGTACCGGACTTCTTTTCCTGCAGTCTGGCAAATAAATAATCGGCTACGCCGCGCTTCATTATCTTTTCAACATTATGGCCTGGATCAATAATACTAAGCCCCGCAGCCATGGCGTCCTGGGCCATATGATAGTCGATATCTCCGGTTATAAGTACATCCGCACCTGCAAATAAAGCATGGCGTACATATCTGCCACCGGAACCGCCAAGAACAGCGATCTTCTGTACCCGTCGCTGTGGATCACCAACAAGACGGACCGCCGGAACCTCGTAGGAAGCTTTGACAAGCTCGCACAGCTGCTCTAAGGTAATAGGCTCCTGCAGCTTGCCGACCCTGCCCAGACCGTAAGCTCGGCCTTTTAAATCCAATGTATATAGATCATAGGCCACTTCCTCATAAGGATGAGCCTTGATCATCGCCTGAACCACTTTCCGTTCGACGCTTTGCGGCACGATTGTTTCCAGCCGCACCTCACGTACCTGCTCCAGTTTTCCCTGCTTTCCGATAAAGGGTTCACTTCCAGCCCCAGGCAAAAACGTTCCCGTTCCCTCATCAGCGAAGCTGCAGTGACTATACTTCCCTATTGAACCCGCGCCAGCGCGAAATATCGCCTCTCTGACTGGCTCCATGTGATGCTCAGGCACAAACACAACGAGTTTTTTGAGCTTATCAGTATGTAATTCTTCAAGCGGTGACAGCCCGGTTAAGCCAATAGCATTCGCCATCATATCATTGACTCCACCATCTGCCACATCTAGATTCGTATGTGATATATAGACAGAAATATCGTGTTTGATCAGCTTTTCATACAGCTTCCCTGCCACCGAATCGGTTTGTAAATGCGCAAGCGGCCTGAAAATAATCGCATGGTGCGCAATAATTAGATTAGCCTGCAGGCGTATCGCTTCATCAATCACCTCATCGTTCACATCAAGAGCCACCAACACATTACTGATTTCCTTTTGCAGGGTGCCCAATTGCAGACCGATCTTGTCATCAGGAACCGCATAATGCTTGGGTGCCAGTTCCTCCATTAGTTGAATAACGGTTTGTCCTTTTGCAAGCATGCCAGTACCTCCTTGATTCGTTCAATCTCCTGCTGGTATTCAAGCTCCTTCATTCTGGATTCTGGAAGTGTGGATAGTCCAAGCCGTTGTACTATCATGGCCAGCTTCTCTAGTTCAGACTCCCATTTTCGAAACCATACATCCTGAGGATTATCCAGCAACATTGGACCCAGCTTCAGCAGCATCTCATGATTAACCGTTACTCCATCTGAAAGATGGCGCTCACGATAAAGCACATCATTCGACATTTGACTCCTATGAGCCGGTACTGCTGACAAAATCTCATAGATCTTGCCATCCTCTTCAAGAATTTGTTCGTTTTGCAATATCCAATGATGCGCAATAAGCCACGAACGCACATTCGATTCGCCAACATTTGGCTGTAAAATAAGTACATTTACACCGGACAGCTTATCCTTGCCGGCTTCGAGAATATCGGCTATCAAGGCACCGCCCATACCCGCTATGGTTATCACGTCAATTTCTCCGGCCTCCACAACCTCAAGACCGTTTCCATGACGAACATCAATAACTTGATCGAGTGCAGATTCACGAACCTGCCTGGAGGCTGCCTGAAAGGGCCCCAAATTCACTTCTCCAGCGACTGCTTTCACAATCTGCTTTTGCTGAGCCAGATAAACCGGAAGCAGCGCGTGATCCGAGCCAATGTCAGCCAATCGACTTCCTGTTGGTACTTCATTAGCAATCATTTCCAAACGTTTTGAAATTCGCAGCATATTAGGTAACCCACTCTATCCATTTTTTTCTTAAAGCAAACAATAAGCTTGCTTCAATAAACAACTTGCTTATTAAAACGATTTGTACGATATCCTCACCGTACAGCTCGGAATACAGCATAGCATATAATTCAGGCATGAACCAAATGATGCAGCTCAACATCAAAAAAACGGTTCCCATCTGCTTGCTTTTATCATGTATCATCCAGCCCATCCAGCCAAACACGATACTGAGCGGTACCCAGCTAAGCTCCAGCGTAATCCAATTGGCCAAATCCAGTTGGTAATGCAGCAGCCAGCCGTAACAAAAGATAAGAACAACCCATCCACACAATTGAAAAAGCATGAATCTTGACAACAGCCCAGTTATTAACCAAATGATACTGCATACAGCCACATATCCAACAACCAGCACTGGCTTTTGTATCCCATGCAGCTTGAGCATGAATACACCAATGAACAGCAGAAATAGGGAGGCTACACCAAACAATATTTGAGCCCGTAGCGGCTCATTGGATCGCTGCAGGCTTCCTAACGTATAACAACAAAACAAAAGCAGCATCGAAAGGCCCATTTGCATTGGTAATTCAAAAGCGGTAAAATTAAGAGCAGCATAAGAAATAAGGGCAGTTATCACAAATATCAAAACCCATATTTCCCAATTACTGTCTTTCACAGCAGTTGGGGTAACGCCGAGAAATCCAGAACTGGACTTTGGTTTTTCAGATGAATCCTCCAAATAAATATTTAACAAAAAATCACAATAATGTTCCGGTAAAAGCTTACTTTTACGCCAATGCTCAATTTCCAAAATTAATATTCTTCTTTTTTCGTCCATTGCCATTGAACACGATCACCTCTTCAATACTGAGCAGCCATTTCCCTGATTTATATCATTTCTGTCATTTATTTATCGGTAATGCTCAGACAAAAAATTAGACCTAACTGCAATTGCAGAAAGGTCTAACCGGATTACTCTAGAAAATCTTTCAGACGTTTGCTGCGGCTTGGATGTCTCAGCTTCCGCAGAGCCTTGGCTTCGATCTGACGAATCCGCTCCCGGGTCACGCCAAACACCTTACCCACTTCCTCCAGCGTACGTGTACGTCCGTCATCGAGTCCAAAACGTAACCGAAGAACATTTTCTTCGCGTTCTGTCAACGTATCCAATACGTCCTCCAATTGTTCCTTCAACAGCTCGTAGGCAGCTGCATCAGCAGGAGCAAGTGCTTCCTGATCCTCGATAAAATCACCCAAATGGGAATCATCCTCTTCACCGATCGGAGTCTCCAACGATACCGGTTCCTGAGCGATTTTCATTATTTCCCGAACCTTATCCGTACTTAGATCCATTTCTTTAGCGATTTCTTCCGGTGTCGGTTCGCGCCCCAACTCTTGAAGCAATTGACGGGAAACACGAATGAGCTTGTTAATGGTTTCAACCATATGTACCGGAATCCGGATCGTCCTTGCCTGGTCGGCAATTGCGCGGGTTATCGCTTGACGAATCCACCAAGTCGCATACGTACTGAATTTAAAACCTTTATCATGATCAAACTTTTCTACTGCTTTAATCAAACCCATGTTGCCTTCCTGTATCAAATCCAGAAACAGCATACCGCGTCCAACATAACGCTTGGCAATACTAACTACCAGACGCAGGTTAGCTTCAGCCAGCCGCCGCTTGGCTTCTTCATCACCGAGTTCGATACGTTTTGCCAAATCGATCTCATCTTCAGCAGATAACAATGGCACTCGGCCGATTTCCTTCAAGTACATTCGAACCGGATCATTTATTTTAATTCCTGGAGGCAGCGAAATATCATCCTCAAAATTAAAATCGTCATGTTCCCGATCGCGATCACGATCTATCGGGCTGATTTCGTTATCTTCATCCGATTCATTCCCTACGTCAATACCCATTTCCGAAAGCTGTTCGAAAAACTCATCGATTTGTTCAGGATCCTGATCAAAAGGAGCCAGCTTCTCCATGATATCCTTATAAGTTAAAGATGAACGTTTTTTTCCAAGCTCTACTAGCTGGTCCTTTACCTGATCCAACGTCAACTCTGTCTCTATCTCCGTGTGTTGATCGTTCGCCATATGCTAACTCCCTCCTCCCTAGAGCCATCAAAGATAAATTCAAAGGACTTATCATGATGATTTTAATTGTTTGACTAGGGATGTAATCTCATTACCAATTTGACCGGCCATCTTCAGATCACCTGATCGTTCCGCAACTATCATTTCTTCTGTTTTTTGCTTGATGGATTGTTGAAGCTTATATTTTTTGATGGTGCTTATACAATCGTCGATAACCTGACCATTCACTCCATGAGAGTTGCCCATCATAGCAATCGAGCTTGCCAATCCCTCCAATTCTTCCTCCTGAAGCATCGCAATAAAGCTGCTAAAGTTTGGCTCATACCCTTGCCCAAAATATGCGTACAAATAAGCGGCTAAGGCATTATGAGCGTCCACATTGAATTGGTCTCCCAAGTTCCGCTCTACATAAAGCGTGATGTCAGCATCGAATAACATAATTGCGAGTAACTGACGCTCTGCATTGTAATAGGCTGGAAGCAAAGAGGGAGTTTGTTCCCGGGGTGTTCGTTCATTCCTAACATTATTCCACGCTTTCGCTTTATTATCCCCGGAGCTACTACTTTTTTCCGCTTGGAGCCTGATCTCGTTCAGGTTTTGCAAAGTCGTTTCAAAGGAATAACGAAATTCTGTAGACAGTTCCCTCACGTAGTGCTCTCTTTCAATTGGAGACGTAATGTCTGCAATAATCTTGAGCGCTTGCTGCATGTAGCGAAGCTTTTCCCCATCTTCCTGCAGTTTAAAATTTTTGCGAAAATAAAGAAGTTTGTATTTGATCGACGGTACGGCGGTTTCTATAACTTCCCGTACAAATCGTTCAGAACCATGATGGGTAATAAAATCATCCGGATCCTGCGCATTCGGAATCATGGCTATCTTGACCAAACAACCGGCCTGCTCCAAAATTGGTATGCTCTTATAGGCTGCATTTTGTCCCGCTGAGTCACCATCGTAGGCTACAGTCACTTGATCGGCTTGCTTGCGGATCACATCCGTGTGCTCTTCCGTTAATGCTGTGCCCATGGTTGCCACACCGTTCGTAATGCCGGCATCCCAAGCCTTGATTACATCCATATAGCCTTCAAATACTACAATTTGCTGCAGCTTGCGGATTTGCGGTCGGGCCAGATGCATATTGTACAAGCTTTTGCTTTTATGGAATAGCATCGATTCCGGGCTGTTTAAATATTTGGGCTGTGCCTCACCCATAGCTCTTCCCGCAAAAGCAATCAGTCGTCCCTTCCAGTCGTGGATAGGAAACATGATCCGGTCGCGAAACTTGTCAAAGTACCCTTGTCCTTCCTGTCTTGCAGACAAAAGTCCTCCTTTTTCCATAAGCGGTAAATCGTATTGACGCTTCTCCAGCAGCTGGGCCAATGTGTCCCAATTGGATGGTGCATAGCCAATACCAAACGTGTCAATCAGCTTATCATTTAACCCCCGTGAACGTAAATATTCCATTGCTTGCTTGCCTTGCTCGGTATTTTTCAAAATATGCTGATACAGCTTTCCAGTAAATTCATAAGCTTCATACAGCTTTGTTTTTTCCGGATTTTGCTGGGATGGAGTATCCGATCCAAGATCAATACCGAGATCCAGATTCGCTTCAGCAGCCATTTGATTAATCGCTTCGATGAAGGTAAAGCCTTCAATCTCCATTAAAAATCGTATAGCTCCGCCTCCGGCACCACAGCCGTAACAATGATAAATTTGCTTTTCAGGTGTGACGGTAAAGGAAGGAGTTTTCTCAGAATGAAAAGGACAAAGCCCTTTCATGTAGTGACCCTGCTTGCTTAAATGGACATAACGGCCTACGACATCGACAATATCATGATGCTTTAGTACCTTTTCGATGACTTCTTCTGGAATACGTCCGTTACTCATTCTATCCACCTTCATTCAAATTAACACGTAATAATATTCGCTAACTCTCGGAAATCTCCTGCAAGCCTTTCAAAACTTTTGTCAAAGATTGTAGAAAAAAATGTCTATCTTCTTCTGTGAAAGGCCTCGGGCCTTTAGTGTGTTTGCCTCCGCGCCGCTGCTTGGCCTGTTCATGCCTGCGGTCCAGCAAAAAATCAATCGTCAGATCTGTGTACTGCTGCCCCCGATTCGACAAGGCTATCGCTTTTTTGCCTAAGGCAAGAGCAGCTAAACCAAAGTCTTGGGTTACTAGTACGTCACCTGCCGCAATTCGATTCACAATATAAAGATCCACTGATTGATCGGAACGATCAACTTGTACAATCTCTACTCCGTCCATGGGAGCCAGTCTATGGTCATAGGAAGCAACCATCAGCACACCAACTCCAAAAGGAGCAGCCGCCTTTACAATTTCCGGCTTCACCGGGCAAGCGTCGGCATCCACAATAACTTTGTGTGCTTTAGGAATGTTGACCACATCTTTCTGAGTAAGCATAGCTTCACTTAGGTGCTAACAAATAGCACTATATCTAATATATACGCTGAAGAAAGAAAAAATCCTGCTTCCTGCTTTATAAAAAGCATTACCTGCTCCGATACCATTCCATGATCAAAGCAGCTGTTTCTTCCACAGCTCTATTGGATACATCAATCACGGTGCAGCCGATGCGTTTCATGATCCGGTCTGCGTATTCAAGCTCGAGATTGATTCTCTCCACATTGGCATAGGAAGCCGTTCGGGGCAGCCCAAGCATTTTTAAACGCTCCGTGCGGATGACATTAAGCTTGTCTGGATCAATGCGCAGTCCGACAATTTTTTTGTTCGAAACTGTGAACAATTGCTCGGGCGGCTGAATTTCCGGAACAAGCGGTACATTCGCAACCTTGAACTTTTTGTGTGCCAAATACATCGACAATGGAGTCTTGGACGTTCTCGATACGCCAACCAATACGATATCGGCCTGCAGCACGCCGGTATAATCTCGTCCGTCATCATATTTAACCGCAAACTCGACCGCTTCTACCTTTTTGAAGTAACCTTCGTCCAACAAATGGATCATGCCCGGTTGATGACGTGAGGTTTGCTGCATTTTCTGCTCTAAAGCGTTGAGCACAGGTCCCAGCAAATCAATATGTATCAATTGGTGCATCATCGCCTGCTGAATCAAATAGTCACGAAGCTCAGGAATAACAAGCGTAAAACAAATAATTCCATCACGTTCTGACGCAGTTTGAATCAATTTGTCGATGTCCTCCTGGTCTTCAAGAAAGGGCATAATACGCACATCTACCAAATGAGGATAAAATTGAACGGCAGCCGCGTGGACAACGGCTTCCCCTGTATCACCAGCAGCGTCGGAAGCAACAAAAATTATTGGATTGGATTTATCCGTCATCAGCACACATCTTCCTTCCTTTTCAAAAAAAGAACTCGCCAACAAGCCTGTGCGAGACTCATGACGAGGAATAATTTAATGTAATTTATTATATTAGCAAAACAGAAGAATAATGTCAAACCCCATATTTCTCCATTTGGTCCAGAAAGCCGCGCGTTTTTAGCGCCACTCCGATATGGGTATCGAAGTAAGCCCTCATCAATCTTTTGAGACTTGCTTTGGTTTCCGGTTTAACATCAATTTGTCCGAGTCTTCGTATATCCATTTGTGCAAATAAGCGAATGAGCTTGAGTGTTCCCGGGGATAGCGACAGCGCTTGAGGATCTTTATGCCGGCATTTCTCACAGAGCATACCGCCGAGTGCCGGACTGAAGGCCATTGTATGGCTATCGTTTCTGCACGCTACACAAACCTCAAGCTCTGGCAAATAACCCGATTGGGCCCATATTTTCATTTCATAAATGAATGCGACAATTTGCATATCCTTCTGCTCAATCAGCCCTTGGAAAGCTGAATTCAGTTGATCAAACAAGAAGGGATTCGCCTCATAATCAGCGAGTAAGCGATCAGTCAGCTCAGCCATATAGGAAGCGTATGCTGACAAATGAAGATCCTCCCGAATCCTATGGTGCGAATCTATAATTTCCGCATGTTTTAAGGTTCCCAGCTGGCCCGATCTAAAAAACAAATAGTCTCCGAAAGTAAACAGTTGGGAAACAGAACCATAACGACTTTTAAGCTTCTTGGCACCGCGGACGATCACTGCTACTTTGCCCATTTCACGAGTAAACAAGGTAATGATTTTGTTGCCTTCCCCATAATCCATGCTCCGTATGACGATTCCTTGTACTTGATACTGCATCGCCGATTTCCTCCAAGCCCACGTAAAAGGCTAATCTAACCCATCATCGGACTCTGATTCCAAGTCCTCCTCCGGTTCAATTGAATCGGAGTCATTATCGATCTCCTTATAAAGCAGATATGCACCCACATCACCTGTTAACGAAAAATATTGCCACGAAAAATCTCTCATGCTGCATCATCCCTCCGTAAGCCAAGCGTCTGCTAATAGCAGAAAAGCTTCCCTTTCAATCATGTGCTGGACGGTATCTGGCGATAGTATAGGATGATACGTTTGAGCGATAATTATGTTAAGCAATAACTGGCACCAATCGGCTATTCGTTACGGAACCCTAGGTCGCGCAAAACACGGTCCTGATTACGCCAATCCTTTTTCACTTTGACCCATAATTCAAGAAAAGTTTTGGAGCCGAGCAGCGCTTCAATGTCGTAACGCGCCTTTTGTCCGATTTCTTTAAGCAGTGCGCCTTTTTTCCCGATAACGATTCCTTTTTGTGAATCACGCTCCACATAAATAATAGCGGATATATGAACAACACCGTTGGGTTCAACCTTCATGTCTTCGATGCCAACAGCAATGGAATGCGGGATCTCCTCACGGGTTAGATGCAGAATTTTCTCGCGTATCAGCTCGGCGCATACGAATTGCTCAGGATGGTCCGTTACCTGATCTGCAGGATAATATTGTGGTCCTTCCGACAAATATTTCGTAATTTGCTCAAGAAGGGTATTAACATTGTTGCCTTTCATCGCGGATACCGGAATGATTTCTGCGAAATCATATAAATCTTTATATTGTGTAATAATCGGGAGCAGTGCCTCCGGCTGGATCTGGTCGATTTTGTTCATAACAAGAATAACCGGAGTAGTTACCTTTTTCAGATTCTCAATAATAAACCGATCCCCGCCGCCAAGCCCTTCCACGACATCGATAAGCATCAATATCGCATCTACTTCCTTGAGGGAGCTTTCTGCGACTTTCATCATATAATCGCCTAATTTGGATTGGGGTTTATGGATTCCGGGTGTATCAAGAAATACGATCTGTGCCTCATCGGTCGTATACACGCCGTGAATTTTATTGCGTGTCGTTTGCGGCTTATCTGACATAATGGCAATTTTTTGGCCAATGACCTGGTTCATCAAAGTCGATTTACCGACATTGGGACGTCCGATTATAGCAACAAAACCTGATTTGTAAACTTTCTTTGGGGTAGATGATGTCATTAGTCTGTTGTTCCTCCATTTAAATCGTTCTGGGTAAAAGCTCCAGGAAGCAGCTCGGCAACGGTCGTTTCTATAATGGCCCCCTGTAGATTCGCCATATAAACCGGCATATCCGGAGCGCATAATTCAATTAAAACCTGTCTGCATACACCACACGGGGTAATCGGGCTTGGTGTATCGCCAACGACAGCAATAGCACGGAATGTCCGAGGGGTTTTACCATCAGCAACAGCACGAAACAACGCTGTGCGCTCGGCACAGTTCGTCGGGCCATAGGCGGCATTTTCAATGTTGCAGCCCTGATGCACATGTCCGTCCGAATCCAGCAGAGCACTTCCTACTTTAAAATTGGAGTAAGGCACATATGCCTTCTCTCTTGCTTCCATTGCCAATCCAACCAACTGCTGCTTATCCATTTGCATCGTTCCTTTCTTAATTCACTAAATAATAGACACATACTGCTACAAAGCTTCCAATTAGTCCACCAAGGATCAGGGATGGAAAGGAACGACTGCGCTTGTCGTAAAGCACCAGCATAACAAGAAAGGCAAGTAAATAAGCTAATAATGCGACAAAAGTAATCGAAACATAAGAGGCAATAAAAGTAGCAATTGCAAAGGCCAACGCTGCGAGCAAGCTGAAACGGAACCGGGTACCCTTGGTCGAGAATCTCGTCTCCAGCACAATAATCGTCAGGATGACCAAACTGAGCAATATCCATACCATAGCTGCCGAAAAGCTGTGTCCTTCAGCCTTTCTCGCGCTGCGAACTAGATGGTCAATAGGCTCATAGAAAACGACCATCCCGACTATAGCTGCAAAAACCGCAGACACCAGTACGGAGGCTGCGGCCACATCCTTGGCTATTTTGGCAAGGGGATGACGATCGGGCATAGCTAGATCAACTGTTTTTTCAATCGCTGTATTGATAAGCTCGGTTACGATCATCAAGGTTACAGCCATTAATATAAACAGAATGTCCAGCTTGGGTAAACGCAAGTAAAGTGCTGACAGCAGTACGATAAAAGCGGCAAAAAAATGAAATTTCATATTGCGTTGTGTAGATAGAGCATACTTAATGCCCTCATACGCATACCGAAAGCTTCTACGCCACTTTACCTTTGAATTCATCTAATCAAACCTGCCTGCTGCAATATTTGCTCTTGCTTAGCAAACATGATTTTCTCTGCTTCTTCGTTATCATGATCATAGCCGATCAAATGTAGGAATCCGTGAACGAATAGAAAACCTAACTCACGCTCTACAGAATGCCCGTAATCCTCACTTTGCTCGATAGCTCTAGGTACAGAAATGATGATATCCCCAAGAGGTTCCTCAAAGATCGTGACAAGTCCATCCTCATCTTCGTCATCCTGAAGTTGGAATTCAACCTCATGTTCGTTAGAATCGTCGATTTCATCTGATTTGTCAAGTCGTTCAATATCATCCAAATCGTCTTCGTCTACATAATCATCCTCATCGTCACTCTCATCTACATAGATGATCTCCATTTCATCCTCTCCGATGTCATTCATGGCAAAGGAAAGCACATCGGTAGGTTTATCGAGTCCACGATATTCTTTATTTAAACGTTGAATTTCTGCATCGTCTACGAAGGTTAAAGCAACCTCGCCTTCTGCAACCTGCTCGGATTTCCCGGCAAGCTGCAGCAGCAGCTCCAGCTTTTCAACAAGCTCCGGTTTAATTTCATAATGCGTTTGCTCACTGCTCCATTCAAGTCGTAGTGACATGGGTTCAGCTCCTTTTTTCTTGATTTTGTAAATTTGGCGGCTGGTTCGATGTAGGAAGGTTCGTTGGATATTCAATTCTTGAATGAAAAATGCCTAATAAGGTTTCATTTAAGGTTCTTGCTATTTGATCCAATTCCTTGGTTGTCAGATCACAGTCATTGAATTGCCCGTCATCAAGCCTGCCTTTAATAATTTTGCGTACCATGGAGTCTATCTGTTCCATGTTAGGACTGCGTAACGATCGGACTGCCGCTTCCACACAATCGGCGATCCCGACAATGGCCACTTCCTTGGATTGTGCGAGTGGGCCATCATAACGGTAGTCCTGCTCCTCCACTGGAGTTGTATCACCGGATGCTTCTGCGATTTTCTTTGCTTTGTGGTAAAAGAATTGCAGCAGTGTCGTTCCATGATGCTGTTCGGCTATATCGCGAATCTGCTTTGGAATGTGGTATTCCTTCAGCATTTCGACGCCATCTCTGGCGTGCGCTACAATGATTGACTTACTAAGCTCAGGATCCATTTTATCATGCGGGTTTTCAATATTCGTCTGATTTTCGATAAAGTAAGCAGGCCGCTTCGTTTTCCCGATATCATGGTAGTAAGCGCCCACTCTGCACAGCAGTCCATCTGCGCCAATCGCTTCCGCAGCAGTTTCTGCCAGATTGCCAACCATAATACTGTGATGATACGTTCCAGGCGTTTCCGTCAGCAGCTTTCGCAGCAGTGGGTGATTCGGATTAGACAATTCCACAAGCTTCAAGGGTGATAAGATACCAAAAGCGGTCTCGAAAAAGGGTAAAAGTCCAATGACGAATACAGCTGTAAGCAATCCGCTGCCCACAATAAACGATAACGCAAACAGCATATTCCTCTTACTCTCATGATCTTCGATCATCATCAGAGAACCCATAAGCAGCATTCCCATCAAAGCTACGATAACCCCTGCTTTGAGAATGGCTGAACGCTGTCCTGCCCGCTGGATAGAGAAGATTGCCGCAAATGAGGTCGCAATCGTAATCAGACCATATCGAAAATCAAACAGCTGCAGGTGATCCATGTTAAAGATCATGCTTGCCATAATTGCAAACAGCATGGAACCCATAAACGCAAGCTTTTCATCCAATAAGATGACAATTAGCATGGCACCCATTGCGGTTGGAGCCAGAAGACCAATATAGGGATAATCCAAATTTTGCACAAGAGTAAAAAGCTTCATACCCATCAGATTAATAACTATGATCAGCAGCAGCATTAGTAGCTGCACATTATTGGCACTGATGGCGAGCGAGCTTTGTCTGACAAACATATAAACGGCTAATGCTAATAGCAGTACCATAATGACCAAGCCCACTCGCGGCCAATAACTGGCTTCGTCCTGAAGCATGTCAAGACTGCTCAATCGCTGGTAAATATCAGCTGTTATCGGTTCACCTTTACTTACAAGCACGTCGTTTTTATTGACAAAGACCGGCTTCACATTGTCTCTAGCATGGCCCTTAGCGGTTTCAGTGCCTTTTTGATCGAGAAATTTATTAGGCGTTATTGCAGCTCGTACAATTTCCTGTACCATTTCCCTTGACATACTTTTCGTAAGGGTTGAGCTGTTCACGAGTTCAGCAACCTTGGCGCGTACGGTCTGGGCATCCATGATCTGATCATTCATCAATCGTGTCACGATCTCTTTGGCGACCGGCTCCATCAAGGTGAGATCTTCTTTAGGCAAACGCGGCATTTTGTAAAAGGTTTCCTCAGGAATACGATACTGCTGCTCACTGATTTTTTTGCGCATCTCTTGCAATAAAGCATCGTTATATTGACCGCTGATCGTAAAGTTCTGTATCTGTCTATCCAAGTGATCCTGGGCAAGAACGGGAAACACCGATTTGAATATATTTACCTTATCCCCGATGGTTACCTCTGAGTCTGCATTGATTTGCTGCAGTTTCTCGAACATCGCTTCAATCAAAGCCTCGTTTTTCAAAGACACAATCCTGTATACAGGCTGTACGTGCTGTGCGGCATCCTCTTTGGCCTTTTCGGTCGCAATAGCGTTTTCAATGGCACGTGGCGCTAAAATATCCTTTTCTGCTGTCGTACCGACTCGAATATCATAGGTTTGCGGGATCATCCTGCTCGTCAGGGATGCATACAAAACGGCTGTAAGCAATACAAACAGAAGAAAGCGCACCAAGGCGCTATATTTCCAGCCAACGAGCGGATTTTGAAGTTTTCGTTGAATAGGGTTCATTGCGAAAGGTCATCCCTTTCTATACGCATCCTGATTGGAAAGCAGTATCAGGTTATTTGTCGTTATGTTCGTTGTAGGCAATAATGATTTTTTGAACCAATGCATGTCTGACAACATCTGCCTCGGAGAATTCGATAAATCCGATTTCTTCGATTCCTTTCAAAATGCGCTGTACCTCGATAAGACCCGATGATTTGCCGCGCGGTAGATCTATCTGCGTAACATCTCCAGTAATAACCATTTTCGAGCCAAAACCCAGACGCGTCAAGAACATCTTCATTTGCTCAGGTGTCGTGTTCTGCGCCTCATCCAAAATAATAAACGATTCATCCAGCGTCCGTCCACGCATATAAGCGAGCGGAGCAATTTCAATCAAGCCTCTTTCAAGCGATTTCAACACCTGCTCAGGCCCGAGAACATCGTTAAGTGCATCATACAATGGGCGAAGGTAGGGGTCAACCTTTTCCTGCAGATCACCCGGCAAAAAACCCAGACTTTCTCCAGCTTCGACCGCAGGTCTTGTCAGCACGATCCGTTTCACTTTACCTTCCTTAAGAGCTGTAACCGCGATAACGACAGCAAGATACGTTTTACCCGTACCTGCGGGACCGATGCCGAAGACGATATCTTTTTGTTTGATGGTCGACACGTATTGCTTTTGACCAATGGTTTTTACCCGGATAGGCTTGCCCTTGTGTGTAGTTGCAATGTCACCTTTAAATAAATCGAGGAGCTGATCTGCTTTCATTTGCTTGGATAGCTCAATAGCATACATTACATCGCGCTCGGTCAATATGTAATTGTTTCGAACGAGTTCCAGAAGTACGTCAAATAGCTGCTGAAGTGAATCCATTTCACCGGCTCCACCCCTAATGACGATTTCTTCACCTCGTGACTGAATGCTGGCTCGGGTCTGCTGCTCGATCAACTGCAAGAACTTGTCCTGCGGACCAAACAAAGCGAGTCCCTCAGTTGTATTCTTTAAAGATACTTTGATAAAACGTGAGTGGTCAGTCAACAGGCCTCTTCTCCTTAAAGTTTGCGTAGCAAACTAGCATCGTAAGCATTTACCTTCAAGCGAATACATTATGGTATAATAGCTTGTTCTTGGGCAATCATTTCTTCCACTTCCAAATGCACTTCCATATAAACTTTACCATTGTCCGTCTTTTCATGCAAAATTTTTTCATTTACGACCTTCGCGTCGCCACCAGCAGCGGCTATGATTTCAAGCTTGGCCTGCTCCATACCGAGTGCTCGAGCCTCCTGCAGATCCAAGGGACGCTCGATGTGCTGGATTTCCATAATTCGTTCGCGCAGCCAGCCTATGGGTAGAACGTAATCTCTCCATTGCAGTGTCTTTCGCTCCGGTATTGTCTCAAAGTGCTCGAAGCTCAAGGCACCATATCCCGTAAGCTGCAAGGCTCGACTACCCAATATCAGATAAGAACGGTTTTGTGTCGTACCTGTATAGGTCTTATACTGCCGAAGGAGTGGAACCTCGACCTGCGGTGTATACCAAACTATTCCTCTAACCTGACCGCTCGCAACTACCGTTTGCCGATGCGTTTCATCGCCCAGAATACCGGATATGAGGATATCTCCTTTTTTCACATATGTATTCGGCTTGGCAATCGGTCTTCCCTTTTCAGCAAAAATCGATGTCACCAGAGCGCTCTTGGAAGCCACCAGATGACGAGGATTCAGCAGCTGCGGCTTATCAGGCAAAGTTGCCTCCACAACCTTGATTACCACCTGCGTGCCCTGTATTTCAACACCCACCCATGCCGTTCCCTCCAGCTTTCCCTGCAGGTTTTTGGACAAAACATCCGCATCCTTAAGCCGGAACTTCCACTGCAGCTTGTAGATCCCTTCCTGCTTGGCTGTCTGTAAAATATCCTGCGTACTGATGAGTTCATTACCTTCAACTCGAACCTGCCAAACCAACGAAGACAGCAAATAGAGCCCAATAATAAAACCAATCAGGCCGATTGCAAAAAACTTACGTTTTTCCAACCTATGCAGCAAAAAAGGGAATCCAAACCGTTGAAGCACATGAACCCGACAGCCTGTCTCTTTTAAAAGCGGGCGAAGCCCGAAAAAATCTTTCAATGACAAATAGAGCTTCGCATGACCTTCATAAAAACCAATATCCCAAGCCATTATACGCTGCTCAACCAATCGATTAATGAATGCTTCCAAGTTCTGTCCGCGAACCTCTATTCGGACGTATCCTCTTACCGATAAAAAAATGGATGATTTCAAATCGGTGCACCTCTTTTATGGAATATATTTGAGTTCATGAACAATTCCCTCAATGAACACTTCCTCAGGATAAATAACCCGGATCACTAGCTCCTTCCCATGTACCTCAAGCTTTCCTTTGGATAAGCCGAGCCTCAGCAGTTCACTTGAAACATGCTGTACACCACGGTGATTTTCAATATATAGCTGAACATTGCCAATCATCGTTATACGGGGCAAGTCCGATGTGACATCCTGAGGAAGGTCCAGCAGTTGGGAGGTAAGTTTATGAATACCTCGAGTAATACTTCGCATACCGATCCCCCTTGAGAGCTTTTAGACGGATAGTGTACTTCCTAAGAGTCTCACGAATTATTGCGTTGTACTTCCTGAACGAATACATACTGTTTACAACATATGCGAATGAAACGCTGTTTATGAAAACATGCAAAAGAACCTCTAACTCCACTATTGAGCGGCATCAGAGGTTTCAAATGTTGTTGGCTATTATACGATATTTGCTGGAGCGGCTATTTGCTTAATGGGCTGCTTCCCTCTGGATGTTGGGTAGCTGCAGATCATGAAACCTTCTATTGGCAGGGCGATTTAAACCGAGATTTTGTCTTAATGTGGTTCCCTCGTAAGCGGTCCGGAACAAGCCGCGATTTTGCAATTCCGGTACTACCTTATTGACGAACGCATCCAGACCACTTGGGAAAATTTGCGGAAGTATGTTAAAGCCATCGGCTCCCCCGTTCTTAAACCATCCTTCAATGAAATCAGCGACCTGGAGTGTAGAGCCTGAAAAGGTCACATGCCCATGTCCACCAGCACTGCGACTCAGCAGCTGCCGAATCGTCATTCGAGAATCTCTACGCGCCGCGTCCATGATCACATCATGCCGACTGGTAATGCCCAAAGTAAACTCCTCCGATGGTCTAATATTTTGAACAGGCACGGGACCGTCAAGCGGGAATTCCGCTAAATCCACATTAAAATGTTGAGACATTTGCTTAAGCGCATTTGGTAAATTTATCAATGAGAATAACTCATCCTCGAGATCACGGGCTTCCGCTTCCGTATCTGCAACGATCGGGCTCAGTCCTGGCATAATGAGCAATTGCTCTGGAGTACGGCCGTGTTTAGCAAGCCGCGACTTCACATCGGAGTAAAATTCCTGTGCCGCACCAAGCGTTTGCTGTGCCGTAAAAATCACTTCTGCTGTCTTGGCCGCCAGTTCCTTACCTCGATCCGAAGAGCCCGCCTGAACCAGCACAGGATAGCCCTGAAGAGGACGTGGAATGTTAAGCGGCCCCTTCACCGAATAATAAGCACCGTTAAAGTTAATTTCTTGAACTTTGCTGGAATCCAATTGTTCAGATGACGATTTATCATAGAGCAAAGCATCATCATCCCAGCTGTCCCACAAACGCTTAACGACCTCAACGAATTCATCGCCAATCTCATAGCGTAATGCTACCTCCGGATGCGCTTCCCTGCTAAAATTAAATGCGGCAGATTGAGCGCCTGTGACAATATTCCAAGCTGCCCTCCCGCCGCTAATATGATCTAACGATGCGAATTTTCTAGCTACATGGAAAGGCTCATTGTACGTGGTTCCGACTGTTGCAATAAATCCGATATGCTTGGTCAAAGCAGCTAGGGCGGACATCATAGTGAAAGGCTCCAGCCTTCGGGATGCTCCTGAGTAGCCATCTGCTACGAACACAGCATCAAATAATCCTTTTTCCGCAGTTTGCGCCAAATTTGCGTAGTGTTGGATATCCATATCCTGCTTCGGGTTTGTCGAAGTATGACGCCAGGAGGCTGAATGGTGGCCTGATCCATTAATAAATACGTTAAAATGCAATTTTCTTTCTGCTTTACTCATCATAACACCTCATTTTCTTTAATATAAAACACAAAAAACCGAAGAGCAGCCATTCAGGCCGATCTCCGGTTGTCCGGTTTCTAATACACAATAATCCACATGTGTTTACTATGATTAAAATATATCATTGATTTTATTAACTGTCAATAATTTGAAGTATCCACCTGAATCCAAACAAAAAACACTCCTAAAAGGAGTGTTTTTTTGCTGCTATGATAATAGCTGTTGAACGGCTTGATTGACAATTTTGCCATCAGCACGTCCCTTCACCTTTGGCATCAATGCACCCATGACTTTTCCCATATCCGCTTTAGAAGAGGCACCCACTTCTTGGATGGTCTGCTGTACAATGGATTTCACTTCTTCTTCAGTAAGCTGCTGCGGTAAGTACTCGATCAGAATTTCAATTTCAGCCTTAACAGTTTCTGCCAGGTCATCACGACCGGCTTTTTCGAACTCTTGGAGGGAATCCCTACGTTGTTTTATCTCGCGACTTAGAACTTCAAGTACTTCTTGGTCATCTAAGGGTTTACGTTGATCTATCTCGATATTCTTGATAGAGGCACGAACCATACGGATTACGGAGAGTTTAAACTTGGCCTGGCTCTTCATCGCAAGCTTCATATCTTCATTGAGTTTTTCGCTTAAGCTCATCGTTTAAGCCCCCTAGAACTTTCTCTTACGAGCAGCCTCAGACTTTAACTTACGCTTAACGCTTGGTTTTTCATAATGCTTGCGTTTCTTTACCTCCGCTAACACGCCATCTTTTGCGATGGTGCGCTTAAAGCGACGAAGTGCAGCATCTATAGTTTCATTTTTGCGAACTCGAGTTTCTGACACCAGTTTTCCCTCCCTCCGAACAGACCGTCCAAGACAAAAAAAAGCAGTTTATCAACTACAATTATATTGCATACACAAACATAGGTCAACCTAGAAGAGGAAAAATTTATTTTGCGTTGAGCGCACCCAGTTTTTCACCAGCCAAAAGGTGATAATGAATGTGAAAAACCACTTGTCCGGAGTCCGCTCCACAGTTGTTAATCAACCTGTAGCCGCTGTCATAGACGCCTTCCTGTTTCGCAATCTCCTGGGCAGCGATATGTAAATCCCCGATCAATCCGCGGTCATCCGCCTCTACATCATTCATGGTAGCAATGTGTTTTTTGGGAATAATTAAAATATGTACGGGTGCCGCAGGCTGAATGTCGCGAAATGCCAATACGTGCTCGTTCTCATACACTTTGGTGGAAGGAATCGATCCTTCTACGATTTTGCAAAATATACAACTCACAAATGGAAACCTCCTTTGTACTAACGATCAGAAATACTTTTCTATAATACCGAATACAGGTCTGAAAATCCAGTTCGTGCTTTATGGCATTTGGATAAGAAGCTGATGATTTTTAAGAAGCGCTGTCATTTCAAAAGCTGGTAATGGTTTACTCAATAAATAACCTTGAGCTTCGTTACAATTCCTGCTTCGCAAAAATGCCATCTGTTCCTCCGTTTCGACTCCTTCAGCAACGACCTCCAAACCAAGTCTCCGGGCAAGCCCAATAATGGTTTTGGTAATGGCTGTATCTTTGGGCGCGAACGGGATATCTTTTACAAAGGAACGGTCTATTTTCAAAATATCAACCGGGAAATATTTTAAATAACTTAGTGAAGAAAACCCGGTTCCAAAATCATCGATTGAAATTCGGATACCTTGATCCCTGAGCTGCTTCATTTTGGAAATTGCCTGTGGTACATTAACCATGACAACGCTTTCTGTCAGCTCAAATTCAAGCTTATTCGGATCAAAATCGGACTCAGCCAAAATATCAGCGATATCTTGAATAAAATGCTCGCTTTGAAATTGAATACCGGATATGTTTACGGCCATTTTTACATCCGATATTCCCTCTGTACACCACAGGTTACTTTGTCTACACGCTGTTCGAAGCACCCATTCTCCAATGGGTTTAATTAAACCTGTTTCCTCTGCCAAGGGAATAAAAATCGAAGGAGCCACAAGTCCCAATTCCGGATGGTTCCAACGGATCAATGCCTCAACAGTAGTAAAGTGTCCATTTAGCAATTGAATACGCGGCTGGTAATATAGCGAAAACTCGTCTCTTTCCAGAGCCATGCGCAATTCCAATTCCATAGCTTGCTTTCGCTGCGCTTGTTCTTTTAACAGCGGGTGATACAACTGGTAACCGTTGCTTCCTTGCTTTTTGGCAACATACATTGACATATCTGCATTGACCAAAAGCTCCTGCAAGGTTTGTCCGTCAGATGGATATACACTAATGCCAATACTGGCAGAAGCTTTCATCTCGTAAGAATCCAGAATAATAGGCTGATCTAATATCGTGAGCATACGCTCTGCGATCGATATCGCTTCTTCTTTGGATTCAATGACTGGAATAATAGCTGTAAATTCATCGCCACCCATTCGGAAAACCTGACAGTTTACGAAATGCTCGTCCGATAAGCGGTTTGCTACGGTTTGAAGTAAAAGATCACCTGCTTTATGACCCAATGTATCGTTTACAATTTTAAACCGGTCCAAATCAATGAATAAAATAGCAAGCATCTGGTTTGACCGACCAGCTTCCCCAATGTGTGATTGTAGTTGCTCCTGAAAATTAACCCTATTGGGCAAGCCTGTAAGCTGATCATGATAAGCACGAAACTTCAGTTGTTCCTCGTGAGCTTTTCTTTCGCTCCAAATGCTCTCAAAAGCTTCTGCCATATGGTTATACGCCTTTCCCACGGAAAGTAATTCATCCTGTGAATTTAGCGTCACTCTGGCTGTCAGATCTCCCTCTGCCAGTCTGGAAGAAGCATGGTTCAAAGCATGCACGGAGTGAATGACGGATCGGTAAAGTCCTAGAAACAAATAAGCAACAACCAAGCAAGCAAATGTTAAAATAGCCAAAATCATCATTCTTTGCCGAGCCCATTTTTCTATACGTTCCTGTAAGATATGGTCTATGATCGACATACTGGTATGTTGAAGCTCAAAACCCATATGTATCGAGGAAGTGCCCATTTCATATATGGTCGGCGATGGTATCTCCACAGTACTAACAGTCATAATTTCAGTATCCAACCAGTAAATAAATTGATTAATTCCCTGCTCAATCGCATCCATTTGCTGCTTTATTGAAGGTTGTAACCAAGGAGCTTCTTCATAGATCATAGTTAAGCTTCCTTTTACAATGTCAAGTGCTGAACGTATCAGCCCCCTCAGAACGGTCAGCTGTGTTTTTAGATCCATTCCAAGCTGCTTATCAGCGGCAATACCGGAAGCTATACCTCGCGTTTGCCCCAAATGTTCAAGCATCGCAAGCAGCTTGCCAATCAGCCCATCGAACAAATAATAGCTTTCTTTATGTCGATCTATTTTCAGACCTGAAGTGTTGCTAACATGATCAATTAACGCTATAGATTGAGAAATGATTTCACTATGTAAAGCAAAGCTTAAGTTGGCATCACTGACTGTAGTAACATTTTTAATGAGCTCCCAGTTATCCACAATTTGATCAAATCGAGTCTCCGGTTGCAGAGTATCACGATAACGCTGATTAGCTTCTCTAAGTTGCGGAATATCTTTTTCAATGACCAGACGTTTGCTTATTAACTGCTGCTCAAAAGAATATTCACCATGCAAATAGGCATTATTCATCCCTCTATGCTGCTGTACATTTTCAATAAATTGACTGATTTTGGCTATATATTCGAGGCCTTGTCTTTCAGTGCTTAAAGTTTCAATCTCCTTGTTGATATTTCCAATCAGCAGGGTAATAAATAGTCCGCATGGCAGTACTAAAAGCAATCCAATCAAAAAAAACTTTTGCATATAATTCAAACGATTCATTAATGCGGTGGCCGGAAGCAACCAATTTTCCATTAAAGTCCTCCGTTGCTATATCTGCTGCTATGAACAAATCAATATACAAAAACATTTATTTTCTGCTAAAAATATACACCTTATTCCATAAATATTCAACTGACGTTTCATTGAATCTTCAAGGTTTTATGGTTATTTCGGGAACATATTTTCGATTTCGATTTATATATCCCGAAATAACGGATAAAACCTCTTCAAATTGATTTATTGTTCGTATTTCAAGAAACAGCCATGATGACGTTTTTCCATGTGAGCAATAACGCAGCAACCAGCTTGTCAGGCAAGTTCGATTTAACAAGGACAGGTCGTTGATCATGCTCGTCCTGCAGCATCGATGCCGTTGAAACTAGAGATTGTGAATCGTTCAACAAGGAAGTTTTGGCTGAGGTTTTGATCACAACATTACGACCCTTGCTGTCCCAGTCCAATACACCACCAAAAGCCTCTCCGATAAAACGGGCTGGCGCCATCGTATACCCGTTTATGAGCTGCGCAGGAACCTCCAGTTCTATTATCTGGCCGTTTTTGGTCACTTTTCGCTCACCCACACGTAGAGAAACGGAAGTCCCGCCCTTACGACCTGTAGCGGTCTGTGTACTTGGGTCCCAATCCACGGTGGCTCCCATTGCCTCAAATATGGCCCTCAACGGGGCAAGCGTATTGCCATCCCGAATAACAGGTGTTTGTTCGTACTTTTGCAGCTTGCCATCAATGGTTACAGAGATATCGGCGGATAATGGGTACGACTTGCTAGCCACCTGGTTGCCAGCACGATTGTAAACAATCATTTGCAGGATCGATCCTTCGGGTGCCTGATCTGCGTTCAGCTCGATACCAAAAGGTGGATTTTTCTGAGACTCAATCAATTTGCCATTTATTAAATAATCGATTTGATTGATATACAAATCCGGTATTTTCACCCATGGGGTGATGTGGGTTTTACCTTGAAACGTATTATGCTTATCATTCAGCTTCACATGACCAACATGATCTGCAGGTTTTGAACCCTGTTCAATCTTTTTCAAATAAAAGGGTGCGGCGATCATGCTGCTGTACAACTTTTTCATTGCTTCATTGTCGCCAAGCAGGTAATTATTGCGTGATTCGCGATCCTTCAGATCCACATTAAAGTAGTTGATCGATTTTAGACGCGGGTATTTAAGCGGCATGATTTGATATAAACGATGTAAATTGAGCAGCCCATAATCTGTAAACGATTCCTGCGGTATGTGGGCAAAATGCGATACAGCCGTTTCGCTGATCATGAGCGGCTTACGGTCTGAATACGTTTTGTACAAATAATCCAGACGTTCAATCGGACTGGTTGCTTGCATATTAGCCGTCGCCGGGTCCCCATTCTCATAAGGCTCCGTATACATATTGACTCCCACCCAGTCCACATAATCGTCCCCTGGATAGTACACATCCATTGAATAAGCAGGTACATCCCCAGGACTCCAGACCATAGCCACATTCGGAGCTTCCTCTGCCATTACATCATGCACTAGTCGAAATTTCTCTATATATTGTTGCGGATCGCCATGCCAGACTACCCAGTTGCCATTCATTTCACTCGCATAGCGTAAAAAGATGGGGATTCCGGTTGCTTTTGCCGCGCGAGCCCACTCTCTTAAATGTGCATTATCCTGTACGGAATCCAAACCATTGCTCGGTTCCCACGCAATCTGCAAACCTGCTCCAGCCTGCTTGGCATTAACCGCATACTGCTTGGGAAATGGTGCATCGTATGGGGTATAGGCTAAATAATGAGCATGCTTGCTGCCGAAAACGGATTCCGATTTGATAAAATTATTGTGCATCGCAGGGTCCTGTTCGGAATACATCCCAATATACATCCCATACTCAGGCTCGAATTTAGCCAGCTTGCCACTTGAGGGAGCTCCCTGCTTCTTGAGGATCTCAACATCAGTCGTAGACATATACACATCGGTAATCGTCCGAATCTGCTCGGCGCGCTGCAAATCGACGGCACCCCAATCCTTGCCGTCTTTCAGCCAATACATATTTTCCAGCTCATAATAATAAATGGCATTCTCATAGTCCTGAATCTTGTCGTAATACTCATCGAGCCACCCAGAAAATAACGCTGCCCCCTGCCAATCACCAATGGATGCATAATGATCAACGAGAAACTTCCAATGTGGAACAGCAAGCTCCGGATGTCCGTTCTTATTAGCCTTTTCTGCAGCCTGCCATCGATCCCAAATGGGATCCGCTTTGACAATAGTAGCTCCTGATAACAGCATAGATGCTGCCACGCATACTGCAATTCCTCTTTTGAAATGTGATGTATACTTGCGAAATGGTTCCATCCTAGTCTCCCCCTACCTTCTGAAAAAGGTGGTTATATATATGATCTGTACCCATTATACAGTAGATATGGGCAATGTTTGTAAGAAAAGCTTCTGATCGAAGCCTGTTCGGTGAAGATACATCCGTGACTAATCGGTTGCTTTTCTTGCGAGATCAGAATCCTTCAGCTTCACTGAAAACTTATAAATTCTGATCTCTTAAGAAAAGCTTCTGATCGAAGCCTGTTCGGTGAAGATACATCCGTGATTAAGCGGTTGGATCACAGCTCCAATAGCCTGGCACCATCAAATAAGAAAATATATTTCCCCTTAACCGGCCGTTTCCAAATCGTTTCCACTGCGTTTGCATACAATTCGATTTGCTTTCGATGTCGTTCTTTGATCAATTCTGCAGAAGTATCGCCGCCGTCAGGTACACGATCCGTTTTGAAATCGATCAGTACAAGTCCATCCGACTCTACGAACAAACAATCAATCATCCCTTGCAGCAAAACAATGTCCGACGACAGCGAATCCGATAAATCAGAATCCGCATAGGCCTCATTTGCAGGCATACCGAAGCTGAAGGGAATCTCTCGATATACCTCAGTCGATTGAAGAAGGCGTTGTCCCACATCGCTGCGAAAGAAGGCTGAGATGACCTCAGGCTCCACCACACGACTCTGCTCCATTGTGATCAGCTCTCTATGCACCATATCATCAAGAGTTGCTAACACATCCTGTACAGAAGGCTCATGCGTAATTGGAATATGCTGCATGACAGCATGAAAAACCGTACCACGTTCTACCGCATTCATCTTCTTCTGCTCCATAAATCGCGGACGCCGCACAATAACAGGCTGATAGACCGGGCTAACCATTTCCGCTTTATCTGGCAAAATAGTCTCACCGGACTCCTTTTCCAGCAGTTGGACATGCTCGGACTGCCGTTTCAGCTCAGTGACCGAGATTTTGGTGGGCAGGGAAGACGACTGGGCTTCAGGATATTTCCATGCCAACTTATGCGTAACCTCAAATTCCCAATATTGTCCTTCTTCAATATGCTCTAATCCAAGTACGGCCTGCTTGAGCTGTGCATCAACAGCTGCCGAAACAGCCGCTTGAAATAGCGCGGCAGCACTTTCCGGTTTAATGAGATGTACCTGCCATAAAGAGGTATCTTGGTTCAAAATGTCAGATGGATGGCTGGTGATACCCGCTTGATTGCGCAGCAATGCCCCACTCGGGTGACGCATGATCGCAGGTCCGATCCAATCCATATAGGAACGCGCGCTGGCAACAGCAGCATCTGGCAGCAGCATTCGATCATGTTCTACATACCTCGACCATTGATGCAGCAGCTTGTCAGATCCTTTGATTGTAGCTACAATATAAAGCTTCTCTCTTGCGCGCGTCAGCGCTACATAAAGCACACGCATCTCTTCAGCGATCATTTCCATTCTCTGCTTGCGCCGGATAGCGAGCCAAGGCAAAGTTGGATAGCTGATTCTTGCTGCTGCATCGGTAAATTTCGGTCCAAAGCCAAGATCCTTATGAACCATAAAAGCCTCAGTCAAATCGCGCATATTGAATCTTTTGGACATGGCAGCACAAAAGACAACGGGAAACTCCAAGCCTTTACTTTTATGAATCGACATGATCCTTACAACGTCTTCCTGTTCCCCCAAAGCTCGCGCAGTACCAAGATCTCCTCCGCTATCTTTCATTCGTTCAACAAAACGCAGAAATCGAAACAGCCCACGAAATGACGTTGCTTCATATTGTCGGGCACGATCATACAATGCCCTTAAATTGGCCTGACGCTGCTGCCCCCCGGGCAGTCCGGCAACAAAATCAAAGAAACCGGTGACCCGGAAAATATTCCAAATCAAATCTGCCAATGCACCGTGTCGCGCCTCTTCTCGCCAACCATCCAAAAGAGCCATAAACACTCGCAGCTTGTTTTGCAAGTCTCTATCCATCGTTTGTTTTCCGGCGAGTCCGGATTCATTGGCTCCCGCAACGGCATACAAGCACATCGCTTCGTAAAAAGAACCTTGGCTGCTGGCAATCCGAATACTTGCAAGCTGTTCCGTTGACAACTGAACGATTGGCGAGCGAAGCACGGAAGCAAGTGGAATATCCTGAAAAGGGTTATCTATTACCTTCAGCAAGGACAGTACGACCTCGACCTCCATCGCTGAAAAATACCCTGTATTCAGCTCTGCATAAGCTGGAATCCCCTGCTGCCGGAGCTCCTCAATCAAAACAGGAGACCACTGCTGGGTTGCTCTTAGTAAAATGACGATGTCTCGATACGTCACATCTCTTTGGCCTTTCGTCGATTTGTCAAACACCTGAAAGGTGCCCTCACCCGTTTCTCCAAGCAGTTTATGAATTTGAGCGGCAATCATTCTTGCCTCAAGCTGTACCGTTTCCATTTCACGGGCCTCTGCAGCGAGGTCCATACCTGCATCTGCATCATAACCGTCAGACAATCCGTCTGAACCCTGATCAGAGGAACCCGTTTCCTGTTCCACTTCCTCCGATGTCTTAGATGCTTCCAGATCCTCAGAGCGGTCTATGAGCAGCAGCTCGATAGCTTCCGAGCCATTGGTCTCTGAGTTCCATTGCGGGTAATAATCAGCGCCATGTTTAAGCTCAGCCCGGTCATCATAGCTAATTTCACCGACCGCTTCACCCATGATATGTTTAAATATATAGTTGACACCATTTACAACAGACGTACGGCTGCGAAAATTACGGGCCAGGTCAATACGCTGCCCTGGAACGGTATCGTCACTCGGATAGTTTTTATATTTGTCCAGAAACAAGCCCGGCTCCGCTAGTCGAAAGCGGTAAATACTCTGCTTCACATCTCCGACCATAAACCGATTTCCGGGCATCTCACGGGATATAAAAGCAACAATCGTTTCCTGCACTCGATTCGTATCCTGATATTCGTCCAGCAGTACTTCGACATAACGATCCCGATAGCCCTTAGCGATCTCAGACGGTCCCATTTTTCCGTTTACCGGATCAACATCCGACAGCAGCTGCAAACAAAAATGCTCCAGATCGCCAAAGTCAACAAGCCCCTTAGCTTGCTTGGCAGTCTGATACCGGTTGCCGAACTCAATAACCAATTCCACCAAAGCGCTCATTAATGGCGCCAGTACCAACAGCTCTTCCTCGTACTGCTCGGTTGTTCGACCGAAAAGCTCCTCAGTCAAATCGGACAGCTGATCCTTGGCCTTGTTTCGCAAATCCTTGACCTGCTCCTGCAGCAGCTTATCATAATCGGAGCCCTTACAGGGCTTGAGCTTCCCAAAGGAAGCGCCTTGAAAAGACTCGTAAAGGTGATCCCACGAATAGTCAGCTACCTGCTGCAAATAAGCTACCGTTTCCATATCCTCTTGCAAATTCACTAAATAGGGTGAAGGCCCACCAGGCTGCTCAGCCAATTGGACCGCTTCCTGAAGCATAGCGGTTATCCCTTCGAGTTCCATCTGGACAGAAGCCAGCAACCCTGGAATCCAGGGATTGGGCGTATCCGCATCCCGATCGAACATAGCTGCAGTCTCTCTCAGCCACATAGCAGGCCAAGGATGACTACGCGAATCATCATATAGCTTTTGTACGAGACGATAAAGCGCATCATCCGTTTTTTCTCCGCTAAACCATTCCGCCAGCTTCCAAAAATCGCTGTCCTCTGTAGAGCTTCCATACTGCTCCTCGAATAATTCTTCAATCAGATCCTGACGCATCAGATCACTTTCAGTTTCATTGGCAATACGAAAGCCTGGGTCCAGTCCTACCTGCTGGTAATGGGTGCGAATCACCTCAAGACAAAAGGAATGCAATGTCGTTATCGATGCCCTTCCCATTAGGGCCAGCTGTCTGCGGACATGATCGGAGCCAGGGTTACGCTCCAGCTCTTTCTCAAGAGCCTCGCTGATCCGATGTCTCATCTCTGCTGCTGCGGCATTGGTAAAGGTCGCTACCAGCAGCCTGTCTACATCAACAGGTTCTTGTTCAGATGAAATGCGGCGAATGATCCGTTCAACCAGTACCGCTGTTTTACCTGAACCGGCAGCAGCAGCAACGAGCATGTCATGCCCATGAATCGAAATCGCATCCCACTGATCTTCCGTCCATGAGGTTCCTTCCGGCTTTTCGGTTTTATTGATCATCGTTCACACCTCCTTTTACTTGTTTCACTTCAGACTGTTTCATAGACTGCACTATGTCGAGATCTTCCTGCTCATGAATATCAATAACTTGCTTCGTTTTCGTCCGTCGGAAAGGCACAACATGAAGCTCACCCTTTGCCTCCAGCCTTTCGTTCATTAGCTCCAAAGCACGCTCCTTAGCGACAGGTAGTAGGAGCTTGTACTCATTTGCTTCAAATTGGGTATCGAACTGACATACAGATTTATAGGAGCAATGCGTACAGGCCTTCTCCATACCCATCCGATACGGCTCAATACCAACATCTCCGCTCGTCATAGCACTGCCGATCCCTTCGATGGTATGGCGCACATAATCACGAAGTGTGCTCCACTGCGCATCGTCGGCAACCGAAGAAGATTTATAGAAGCTTCCGTCCTTTTTAAGCGCAACCGGTATAAGCTGCGAATGCCCGCTGGATTCAATCAATCCACCGTCCATCATCGTTGCTGTTTCGGCATCGGAGCGGATCAGACCCTTCATTTTATATCGTTTGCGAAGCTCTTCATCGGCTTTTTCAGTTGTAATTCTATTCTTCAGCTGCAGCAGAGGGTTATGTACATGAAAATACAGTACGCCTGCCGGCTTGGCTTCTATTCCTAGCCACGCTTTGGAATGGGTAAGAATCACGTCGAGATACGTCAGCATTTGCAGTGATAAGCCGTAGTAAACCTCCGAGAGCAGCAAGGCGGTCGGACTCGATTTATAATCTATGACACGAAGCAGTGTTCCCTGTTCCGTGTCAGCGCGATCCACCCGATCTATACGCCCCCGCACATCCATTCGTATACCGTTTTCGAGCATATACGATAAAGGAGGGATGGTTTGCCCGGTTCCGAATCCAATTTCCAAGCCCACCGGCTGAAACTTTCCACGCCGTGCATGCTCGCCCAGCATCATCGCAGCCCGACCTACCACCTGCTTCAGTTTGCGGGCTATATAATGGTGCCTGTTAGAGCTGAGCAGAATCTCGCTTTGCAACCTTGGGGCTAACAAATCCACCACATTACCGGCTAGATTCATGCAATCCTGCGGGCTAAGCTTTCCCCAATCGCTGCCTTGACTGGCCACCTCTGAGGCAAATGAGCTGAGCGCAGCATGAAACAGCTGCCCGATATCCGGCGATTCCAGCCGGTGAATACGGCGCTCCTGAAGCTTCAGACCGTGAGAAGTAAATTGCGAGAAGGGGCACGCAACAAAACGCTCCATACGGGAAACACTCGATAAAATATGCTCGCCATATAACAGCCTGCTTGTTGACGGGCTTAAAGTTTTGGCTTCATTAGTGAATTGCAGTGATTGCATCAACGCTTTTAACCGTCCACCCCATTCGGGCTGCTCAATAAGCCAATTGTAGACGGCCCACCAAACAGCCGACATCGGCTCCCCATTTAGCCATGACTTTAGCTTGGCAAGCAAATAGCTCAAAGCTTTGGATGGATGCTCCACATATTCCAATTGTTCCTTCAAGCTCATGGTCCCAACAGGCTCCATCACAAGCAGACGTTCCCCTACAAATGGAAACATTCGCTTCATTTGCCTGATGATCTCGGAAGGCAGCAGTGTTTTTCCTTCCTCGTCAGCGAGTGGATAACTCAGCCACAAGCAGCTTGAAGGTGTACAAAATGTACTATAGATCATAAACATTTCATCGAGCAGCTTACGCCGCGCACTATCTGCCATCATCAAACCCTGATCGGTCAGGGCTTCCCGCTCATGCTCAGACAGAACCCCATTCTCACTTATTTTGGCAGGCATGACGCCTTCGTTAACACCCAATACAAAGACATGCTTTACGGCTCCTGCCCGCGTACGGTCCATACTTCCAATCAGCACCTGGTCAAGAGAGGGCGGAACATGGCCCAAACGAATGCTTTCCATCCCCGCCTCCAGCAAGCTCGCGAACGTATCGGCAGATAACTCTTCATGCTGCAGAAGCTCGACCATCTGATCAAGCATGTCGATGATCCGTTCCCATATTTGTGCGTGCTCCCGTGCCTTCTCTGGATTCCCCTCCTGCAATGCCGACTGGCTCCAGCTCTCCAGCCTTTCGGGTACATGCAGATCAATTAATAGCTGGTACAAAGCAGTAACCTTATCCGTAATTTGTACCGCTTTCTTCATACGCTCTTGAAAAGCATGCAGGGGTTCCGCAACCATACGGCGGCATGCATTAATCTTGTGCAGCCGATCCGCTTCCCGATCCGTTGTTATGACATCCGGCTGTTCTACGCTTGAACGGAGTGAATAGGTCCATGGCTTCCCATCAAACCACTTGGCCCCTTGAATCCCAAAAGCGAGCACGTAATTCTCAAGTTGATCCAATTCGTTGCGATCCAACTGCTCCGAGCTTCCTTCTATCGGCAAAAAGAAGCCTGTTTTCACACAGCGAAATACAGCATCGTATCTCCAATAATGCAGAATAACCTCCATCGAAGAACGTATCAGCTCTACCAGCGGATGATGCATGACTGTTCGTTTGGAATCGAAAAAATGTGGTATACCACAATCGTCAAAGGTACCCGCCAACAATTCGCCGTAAGCCTCGGTATTTCGCAGCGTAACAGCAATATCACGATACCGTAATCCGTTTTCCCGAACCAGCCTCAGAATATCACGGGCAACCCCTTCCACTTCAGCTCTGCGATTAACGGCTGCTGATAATTGAAGCTGCTGAGTCTTCGTATCGGTGCTCACATTTTGGGTATGACCATAATTCCCTGATGATACGTATGGCGACTTCAGACGCTGCTCAAAGGATTTTTCCATATACGCCAGCATCGGGCTGTTCTCAAAACGAAATGGTGGCTGCGAAGGTAATACGATAGTCTCCTGCTCAGGTAGTCCCAAGTGCTCCAAGCGTTCCTGCAGCTTTAACATGGTTCTGGCCGTACGATGAAATAAGTCCAGCTCCTGCAGCTTGTCTCCCAGCTTGTAAGCCTTATCCAGAGTCAAAGTAATCTTAACGTCACTGCACGCAGCAGCCAGGCCTTCGATAGCGGCCATTTCTTGCGGCGTGAAGCCATGAAACCCATCAATCCAGCACACTGCGCCCTTTACATATTGAGACAGAGGAAGTTGATCAGCCAGTAGTGTCAAGTAATCTTCCCCATCCAGATATGCCCGGGATAGCTCAGCTTCGAACTCTCCGTATACCAGCTGCAGATCGTGCAGCTTGTCAGCCAGCATTGGAGAAGCCTGACCATTGCCTGAGGTCCCTGATACAAACACAGCAAGACCTTCCGAGGTGACACAATGACGTTTGAACTCATTAAATAAATCAGCCAATTTTTCAATAAAACCCATCTGATCAGCTGAGGATTGAAACAGCTTAAGCCGTTCACGATGTTTATGTAAAATGTGATGCAGCAATAGTCTTTTCCCCGTATCATCAATCGGCAATCTCGCCATTCCGCCTACTTCCTGCATAATACGCAGAGCAAGCCTGCGAAAACTGAGCACCTGGGCCCGCATCGTTCCTCCAAGCTCCGGTGAAGATGCCAGTGCATATTCAGCTTGAAAGGTAGCCTGCTCCGGTACTAATAAAATAAGCGGTTTCCCGCCGGGATGTTCAATCAATTGGTCGGTCATGCTGCGCAGGCAATATGTACTTTTGCCAGTACCTGCTCTACCCAGTATAAATTGCACAGCCATGGTGCTTCTCCTCCTAGCCTTATTGCAGTTCTACTCATTGTATCAAAATTCGAAGTCATACCAAAAGGAATCTAATGGATTTATTATACCACACGATTAAATATAGAACACTTGTTCTTATTATGCAAAAATAAAAGCTCCGCTATCCTTTTCAGAGGACACGGAGCCATAAATTCATCTTTATAACCTTCTTATAAATCTTTTCTCTGAAATATCCACATCCCAAGCCCAAGAGCCGCCAAGGTATAACAAGCGGTATATAGCAAAAAAAGGTTTGTTGGCTCCTGACCGAATCCGAACGGTCCCAGCGATTGATTAATATTCATCAAACCTGTTATATCCGATAATGAGAACATTTCAGACAGCATTCGCTGTTGAATGGAATCCGCAGGCATAACCAAGGACATCAGCCCCGCTATCGTTTTGAGCGGCTGTAGAGAGGCATCCCTTCGCAGTAAGCTTCCAGATACCTTTTCTATCATTCCACCCAACCAACCCGATCCAAACAGCATGGTCATAAATACGCCATTACCAAGTGCGGAAAACAGACATGAGCCGAGCATAGATACCGATACCAGCAAGGGCACAACCCATGCAAAAAGCACAAATGACTTCAAGAGGAGCAGCCAGTCCAAAGGAATCGCTGCATGATAACGCGCTACGAGCATAATAGAAACAAATAGCAGAAGAGCATAACCAATCCCCAGTGTAACGTAGCCGATCCATCTGCCTGCGTACCAGCGCCATCTGGTTATAGGCCGCGGAAGCAGAGCAAGCAGTACTCCTTGCTCTGCTTCACCCGCTACAGAAGAAAAGGAACTGAATATCGATAGAAAAGCGGTTACGAAGGAGCCAAAGAAAAATCCAAGTGCAAGAATCATCGTACCCATCCTGAAACGTTCAATTAGATAGGAAATCGATTGTTCTGTCCCAGCTCCATATGTCCGCAGATCTCCACCAATCGTTTGCGCTACGAACCAAAAAGCCACCATGAACACTGTAGTCATCAGTAACGTTAATAGCATCACACGTTTGCGCAGCATTACTTTCCAGGTCATAGCAATAATCGTTGTCAACTGTGCTCCCCCCTATGACTGATTCCGGTGAGCGCACCTACAAACCACTCATCCAAACGGGCTTTCACTTTATGTACTTCATATAAGGTCAGCCCCTGCTCTACGACCAGATTGTTCAACCAGCCGATCTGCTCGTCATCTTCAAGCTCTGCTTCCAGCCAAACGAGATCACCCTCCGAATCAGAGGGATGGTCCACCTGTACGATTGACAATCCGGTATTCTCCACAAGCCAAGTTAATAAAAACGGCGTAAATCCGCCGACGCGCAAGCGCCAACGGATCGATTCCTGCAAAACCTCTGCAACCGTACCTGTTTGCATGATGTCACCATTATTCAATAAGGCAACACGGTCACACAACAGCTCGACATCCTCAAGCAAATGCGAGTTAAGAAAAATAGTTTTCCCTTGACTGCGCAACCGCTGCAGCATCATTCTTACTTCATTACGGCCTATCGGATCAAGTGCCGAAGAGGGCTCATCAAGAAAAATAATCTGTGGATCATTGACCATAGCGCAAGCCAAACCCAGACGCTGCTGCATACCTTTTGAATAATGCTTCACACGATCTCGCCCGCGAAGGCCAATTCCCACTTCATCAAGCAGCCGTTTGATAGACGGCTTGGATTCCGAATCCTTCATTCCGCATAGTCGGGCATGAAGCTGTAATACTTCCTCACCGCTCAGCCATTCCTGATAGCGGTAAAGCTCGGGCAAGTAACCGATATGTCTGCGTGCCTCCAAAGAGCCTATAGGCTCTCCGAGAATAAATGCACGACCTCCACTTGGACGAATTAATCCAACCAGCATTTTAACAAATGTACTTTTACCAGCTCCATTCGGACCGAGGAATCCAAATGCCTCACCCTGACCAATCTGAATCGTAATGTCGCGGCAGCCGCGGCCGTTGCCGTAATCCTTCGTCAAGCCTCTTGCATCTACTACAGCATTTTTCATAATTTAGTCAGCTCTGTTGCTTGATCAAGTAGGGCTTGACGGCTTGCAAATACTTCTTGCCCGCCATTCAATGTAAATAATTGACCATTTTTCACCCACGTTGCCATATAATTAACATACCTTCCTGTGCTAATTGTCGTAACAATAACATCAAGGTTATTCAGTTTTAATTTCTCCGACTGACCGTTAGTAACGACTGGCAGCGGAACGGTTCCCCCGCTTAGCACATTCGTTTGCTGCAGGCTTTCCTTCAAACTATCAGGCAAAAGTGGGAAGTGAAGAACTGCATCATACGCTTCGGCTAACGGGATTCCTGGATCTACGATGAGAACCGGTACCGGCTGCTGTGTAAATGAGTAACCTGGGCGTTCCTTTGCACTTGTATAAATATGCACGGATTCACCAATTTCAAGCGTGATCGGCTTACCGTCAATCGATTGTGGAAGCAGCTTTTTGGCTCCCAGGCGACTCATGGTTTTGTTCACTTCATCTACCTTCAGCTTGAGTGTAATTGCATTGGATGGGGAGATATGCAGCTTTTGCTCCTTGGCATCCCAATCCTTTGGAACAACGATACTGCGTCCCAGCAGCTTGGAGCCTTCAACAGCAGTCAGATCGCCCGATTTATTGCCAGAAACCTGTGTAAAGTCACCAAACTTATTGACGGATTCACGAGTTTCTCCTTTAGTGGCACTGTAAAAAAGCTGCAAATCATTTTCATCCACAACAGTAATCTGCTGCATACGGAATTTGTTCAATATGGAGGCAAGCGCCTCATTTCCTATTGGTGTAGCGATAACGCCAACCAATAGGCATGCTGCTGTTGCGATGCAAATTCGTTTATTGTTGCGGCGTACCCAACTGCTGAAGGCTCCTGCACGTTTTTGCATCTTCATTTCCCCAGTCGATCGCATGACATCCGACTCATTCAAAGCTGTTTGAATGGTGTTTAGTGGCGTTTGTATCGCTTGTCCTCCTGTAAGCGTCTGAGCCTGTTGAGTTTCCTGCTCATACCCCTCTGCAGCTTCCTGACTACGATCAACTGCTGCTCTTTGCCCTAAAAGCAACCATTCCGGTTGTTCGTCCTCTTCTTCAAGGGCTGCTTGCAGCCTCGCCCAGGCAGCGTTCGTCATTTCCTGTTCATCCTTCGGATCATTCGCTTTGGATGGTTTGAATCTTGTCAACAGCTTTCGCCTCCTTGATAGTTCACATTTCTAGATTTTCTGTTCAATAAATTATGCTTTTATGGATTATCCTTCAACCTTCAATCAGGTATGCGTACGTGCTTCTGCGTGTCGTTTAAGCTTGGCGGTTGCCCTGTTTAACAAAGTTCCTACGAGCGGCGGATTTACTTGCAACTGCTCTGCTATTTCAGCATAACTATATCCGGAGTAGCGAAGCAGCAGCGCACTGCGGTCACGCTCAGACAGCTGATCCAGCCAATCACGAACTTCCTCCTGATCCAACTGGCGAATAAAGGTCTGTTCGTTCGATGCACTCAGTTGTTCGGTAGTCTGCATATACTGCTCTTGTTTTTCCTGGAGCTTTCGCTCACGTGCTTGTTTATTCAAATAATCGTAACCAATACGAGTCAGCACACGATGCAGCCATGCACCAATAACTTTTGGCTCCTCAGGTGGATTGCGATACAATCTGAGAAAAACCTCCTGTGCCAAGTCCTCTGCTATAGCTTCGTCACGCACAAGTGCCACCAGCTTTCGGCGCACAGACGGATAATGGGTATGAAAAACTTCTTTAAAGTAATCGTTTGTAGGATGTTGCAATCGATTATCCTCCTTTCAGCTGCAGCTATATATAAGACGAGCGCCAAGCTTAATTTGTATCCATTCTTCAAAAAACAAATAAAGTATCGCTCACCTCAGCCTGAGCTGATCTTGCACATGATGATAAGTAACGCCAAACAGACTCCTCTGTCAAAGAGCAGCCTGCTGTGAGTGCTTATAGAAAAATCACCATGTATTATACATAACCATTTCATACAATTACAAGATATCGTATTGATGTATTAGTTACTATACCTTTTATTGAATCGCTATTCATGCCTTAATCCTGCGTTTTTTCCTTATTCATTTGATATCCAAACGGTTTTAGACGCATAAGACTCCCTTTTGCCTATAGGCTGACGCATATCCGGATAACCAATATAGATGAGACCTACCAGCTCTTCCGACTCGGTAAGTCCAAAGGCCTGCTTCATACGATTGTGATACATCGGATCACCTGAACGCCAAACTGCGCCTAAACCCAAAGCATGTGCAGCAAGCAGCATATTTTGTGCAGCTGAATGGGCAGCAGCAAACTCCTCCATTCGGTTAACCTTAGGCGATGTGGATGGGGATACGGCAATTGCGATTACCAGCGGAGCACGAAAAGCCTTCGCTCTTGACTTGCTTCGAATCGACTCCAGCTCCTCGGGTTCCAGTCCTTGAGCATCCTCTGTAGCAATATCCGCATAAGCTTGACCCAGCACACCTCTACCTTCACCTGTCAGCACAAAAAAACGCCAAGGTTCTGTCATATGGTGACTAGGCGCCCAGGCAGCCACTTCGAGCAATAGTTCAATCTGTTCGCGATCAATCGGATCCTGCTTAACTCTCCCGATACTGCGCCTTTCTCGAATTGCTTCCCATATGTTCATCGAAATTTCGATCGATTGTTTCATCTTAAATCCTCCCTTAATATGTAAACTCGATTTTGCAAACCTCTTAGCTGGCACCATGAAGGAATCAGCACCTTCATTTGAGAATGATTATCAATATAATCTATTATATAAGTCCTATCCTTATAATTCAACCGTTATCTATAGCTAACGCTCTCCAAAGATTACTTCTCATATTTAAAAAAAAAACCGCCGCTCTCCAAATGAAAGCGACGGCTTATATTCATCTTATTTACTTCTCACTTCAAAGATAGCAAACTTCAAATAATGACCTTCATCTACACCCAGTATACGCGGGTGATCTTTGCCTGCTGCCCGAAACTCAATCAACCTAAGAATTTTTTTAGCGTCCACTGCCGCTGCATGAATAGCTTCAAGAAATAAATCCGGTTTCATATGATAGGAACAGCTTGCTGTAACGAGATATCCACCTTCATTGACAAGCTTCATCCCGTGCAGGTTGATATCCTTATATCCCCTGATTGCACCTTCGACAGCGGTTCTTGTCTTGGCAAAGGCAGGTGGATCCAAAATGACGACATCCCAGGTTCGACCGCCTGACTGCAGTGGTTGAGAAGTATCAAGCTTCTTGCGATCGGCAAGAGACCTCTCCTGCCGATCATCCAATCCCTTCGTCTGTGTGCGCAAATATTCAAATGCATCGGCGACCACGAACTCCACACGATCCTCGAATCCATTAAGCTGGACATTGTTTCGGGCACTTTCTATCGCATGCTCGGAAATGTCTAGGCAGGTTACTTTCTTGGCGCCATATTTGCAAGCATTCAAGGTAAAACTGCCTGTATGGGAGAAGCACTCCAATACCGTCGCACCATCCCAGAGGGGAAAGGTTACAGCTTTGCCGTTGGCATTGACTGGAGTCTTCACAAGCGCACCAGAGCCATCCGGGTCAGGCAGTTCCTTTAATTCGATGCCGCTGCGCTTACCCCAGCCAACCATCAATGGGGCTATAGCCGCACGGTTTTCGCGCTGATCGAAGAAATAGCCGGTTTTTTGGCCCTCCATAATGTCGATCTCCAAGCTCAGCCCATTTTCCATGATTCGAACATGTCTTGGACACTCGCCATACAATAAGCCTTTTTGCTGCTGTAATCCCTCCAGTTCGCGGACTGACACATCACTGCGTTCATAAATCCCTGATGGTTGAACGACTTCAACCAAAGCAGAAATGATCTCTTCGCGTACTCGATCCATACCCAGCGTCAGCAGTTGGACGACAAGAACATCCTCAAAACGGTCCACGATCAGCCCTGGCAGCCTGTCCGCTTCTCCATATACAAGTCTGTACGAACGTGCACCGGGCACAAAACGCTCTCGATGCTCCAAACAAATTTTAAATTTCTCTACAAAAAAAGCATGCGTCATTTTCTCCAGCGGTTCATACGAAACGATCCTCACCACGATTTGCGAGGATGGGTTCCAATAGCCAGTAGCCAGATATTGTCCGTTATGCGCATGTACAGAAAGCAATTGACCTGCAACAGGCTCGCCTTCGGTTCGTTCTACTTCGGACTGAAAAATCCACGGATGTCCCGCTTCAAGCCGTTTTTTACGTTTTTTATCCAAATATACGGCAGCCATTCGGGGCCTCCTGTTCCTGAATACATCTGTTATCATTGATTAGTTAATAAGACGACGAGCTTGAAGTTCCTTTCATAATTGCAACACCAGAGCTGGTTCCCAAACGTGTTGCTCCAGCCTCGATCATGTTCAGAGCTGTTTCCAAATCACGGACAGCACCGGAAGCCTTTACCCCTATAGACGCCGATACGTTTGCACGCATCAAGCGGATATCCTCAACCAAAGCGCCACCAGCTCCAAATCCAGTTGAAGTTTTTACATAATGCGCTCCCGCTTCTTCAGAAAGTCGGCAGGCTGTGATCTTTTGCTGCTCATTCAAAAAGCCTGTTTCAAAAATCACCTTCACGATAGCGCGGCCCTCTACTGCCTTCACCACGCCGCGGATATCCTCACGAACTGCGTCCTCGTTACCTTCAAGCAATTGTCCAACCTGCAGTACCATATCGATTTCTGAAGCACCAGCCTCAACCGCTTTGGCTGCTTCGTATGCCTTGACTGCTGGATCGCTTGCACCTAATGGAAAGCCGCATACCACACTGATCCCCACACTGCTTCCTGCGAGTGCTTTTTTACAAAAAGGCACCCAAACCCCGTTCACACAAACACTGTAAAAACCATACTCCATCGCTTCTTCACATAGCTTTTGCACAGCTGAGGACGTAGCGTCAGCTTTTAAAAGCGTATGATCGATATAAGACGGCAATTGCTTTTGATCAAATTGAAACCCTTCTTTTCCGCTCATGCAATCCACCCCGGTTTCTTATAAAATGTTTTAGAAAAAAGAAAGACTTCACTCTTATACCAGAATGAAATCCTCCGTTCTATCTGCATGCTCAAATACTTACCTTAACCGATAGCCCGTACTATTTCCGGCCTTTGCACCAGTTCCCCGCGACATTCGTTGACTCCGGCTTCCACAATCTTAACTTGACAAATAGTACCGATGGACTCCTTGCTGCCTTCATACACAACCTGCAAATAGTTGTCCGAATAACCCATAATGATGCTATCTGCCCGGCCTTTATTGCCGTTCTCCGGAATTACATCCAATACATGACCGACGAACTTCTGTGCATAGGTCAATTGCATGTGCTCAGACAAATCAATCAGCTCATGGACACGAGTATTTTTCAACTCTTCATCCACTTGATCCTCCATGCGAGCAGCAGGCGTTCCCGTTCTTTGGGAATAAGGGAACACGTGCATTTCGGAGAACTGCATCTGCTCCATAAACCGTTTGCCATTCATGAACATTTCGTCCGTCTCACCAGGGAAACCAACAATCACATCCGTAGTAATCGCGACGTCTGGCATAATTTCACGAATTCGTCTAATCTTCTCACCAAACTCAGCGGTTGTATATTTACGGCGCATTCTCGCCAACACCTGATCATCGCCGGCTTGAAGCGGAATATGCAGGTGACGGCACATTTTGTCCGAGTTTTTCAATACATCCAGCACTTCATCCGTGATTTGGCTCGCTTCAATGGAAGAGATACGAATGCGTTTCAGCCCTTGTACCTTGTCCAAATCCCAGAGCAGCTTCGCCAGACTGTAATTCTCAATATCCTCACCATAGCCGCCCGTATGGATACCTGTCAGCACAATCTCCTGATACCCTGCATCAACAAGCATTCTGGCCTGCTTCAACACACTCTGCGGCTCTCTGCTGCGCATGAGTCCACGCGACCAAGGGATAATACAGAACGTACAGAAGTTGTTGCAGCCCTCCTGAATTTTTAGAAAAGCTCTGGTGTGATCCGCAAAATCCGGTACATCCAGCTCTTCGAACTGACGGGTTTTCATAATATTGCGAACCGCATTAATCGGCTGACGCTCCTGAACCAGCTGCTGCACATACGGTATGATTTTATCCCGATCCTGCGTACCAATGACCAAATCAACACCCGGTATCGCCAAAATTTCCGCAGGAGACGTTTGTGCATAACAGCCAGTTACAGCAACAATGGCTTCAGGATTACGTCGAATCGCACGTCGGATCATCTGTCTACTTTTTTTATCGCCCGTATTGGTTACCGTACAAGTATTAATGACATATATGTCTGCGGAAGCTTCAAAATCAATCTGCTCATAGCCTTCGTGCTTAAATAGCTGCCAGATCGCTTCCGTATCATAAAAATTCACTTTACAGCCTAATGTATGAAATGCTACTGTAGGCATTCTCAAATTCCTCCCATCTCACCGGATTCGTACAAAATACAGGTTAAGCCGACCATCGCAGCCGTTTCTGTTCGCAAAATACGTTTTCCCAAGCTGATCGAACGGCACCCTGCCGCCTCCGCTGCTTCAATCTCTCGTTCACTAAAGCCACCCTCTGGCCCTACAATGAGCAGCAGCTTTATTTTGTTAGTTCCAGTCCCATCTTCGTGTCTATTGGACAAGGCCGCTTGAATTTGCTGTCTCAGCTGCAAGCCATTTTCTTTCTCATAACAAATCCAGGCCGCATCAGCCAATTCAGCCTGCTGAAGCAAAGCTTTCCAGGATAAAGGAGTGTCCACTACGGGAACACGATTGCGATGGGCCTGCTCAGCCGCTTCCTTGGCAATTTTTTGCCAGCGTTCAACACGCTTACCTTCTTTTTTGGCATCAAGCTGGACTACCGTCCGTTCCGATATAAAAGGAATGAACCGGGCAGCACCGATTTCCGTACCTTTTTGGATAACGGTCTCCATCTTATCGCCCTTTGGCAAGCTTTGCGCAATCCATACTTCAACGTCTGCCTCATGGTTCATCGGCAGCAGTTCAATAATATCCGCTATGACTTGATCTTTATCCAACTGCCGAATACGCACTAAGGCCTCACGGCTTTCACCATCGCTGACGATAACCTGCTCGCCTTCTTTTGCCCGCATAACTCTGACCAAATGATGGGCGTCATCGCCGGAAATCGTAACCATGGATTCAGTAAACTGCTCAGGTGCAATAAAATAACGCTGCATGTGCTTCTCTACTTTCTATTTTACAAAATATCAACCTACATCATACTATGATTAGCTGCAAAAATCTACACTATTCGACCTCGGTTACATGCGCAGCACAGCGCCTCCAAAGATGTGTACGGCAACCCAATTAAATGCAGCAAGAATGGTCCATTGAAATTCAAATATCGGTCCAATCGTCACATTCCGAATCGGCGGTATAAAGAACATAAGCAGGATTGCGTAAAACAGCCATTGCTGATAGGATCTCATCTTTTCCGCCCAAGTACGCGGCAGCAGATCCTCCAAAATCCGGTAACCATCAAGCGGCGGAAAAGGAATCAGATTCAGAATGAACAGGAAAATATTTTGCATGATCATCAGGCTGAAAAATAATTTAATGGCTTTTACCGTTCCGACAGAAAAACCGTCAATGACATGACCCTGAAGCAGCGCGTAAAATATGATTAAACTGATGAAAGCCAGCACCAAATTGCTCAACGGACCTACCAGAGAAACAATAATGCCCATGACCCGCGGACTTTTGAAACGGGCTCGATTGACGAGTACCGGCTTCGCCCAGCCCACACCGATCACAAGGAAAAAGATCATCCCCAGCCAATCGATATGTGACCGCGGATTCAGTGTTACCCTGCCCATAGAACGAGGTGTCTCATCTCCAAAACGGGTTGCAACGATCGCATGGGAAAATTCGTGAACCGTAAAGCCTATTAATAAAACAAGGAAAACAAATGGCATTTGATCAACAGGAAATGCTAAAAAATTACTAAAATCCATATACTCACCTACAGCTTTCTAGCTATTATAACGACCCAGTCTTGGTCCTCAACCCGTTCTGTAACGGTAAAGCCGACGGCTGTAAGTCCTTGCTCCACAAGCTCTGCTTTGCTGCTGATCACACCGGAAACGACATAAACGCCTCCTTGCTCCAATACATCATACACTTCCTGAACGAACAAAAGAATAATTTCAGCCAAAATATTGGCAACTACGACCTGTACAGGTACACGTACACCAAGAGCTGAGGCTTTTTCAATGTCACCTGATGCACTCTCATTCAAAACCTGAAGCAAATCACTTTGCTTGACCGTAATTCGATTTGCAAGGCCATTAAGCGTCGTGTTATCCAAGGCACTCTCTACCGCAACAGGGTCCAAATCGACTGCTAGCACATGGCGAGCACCCAGCTTGGCCGCAGCTATCGATAGTATGCCTGAACCCGTTCCGACATCAATTACATCGTCGCCTTCTTTGATCACGGTTTCCAATGCACGCAGGCACAGTGAGGTTGTTGCATGAGTTCCCGTTCCAAAGGCCATTCCCGGATCTAGCTCAATGATCAGCTCTTCTGCTTCCGGTGTATATTCCTCCCAGGTCGGCTTTATCGTCAGACGCTCGGAAATCCGCACTGGCTTAAAATATTGTTTCCACGCATCCGCCCAATCCTCATCATCAACTTCCTTCAGCCCGAAAGTCGGATTACCCGTGTCAATATCATACTCGCTTAATTGAGCCACGGACGCCTGCAGCTTTTCCATCACATCTGCCATATCAACATCTTTGGAAAAGTACCCCTGAATCACCGCAAATCCCTCCGGAATATCATTCAAAGGCCGATCATACAGCTGCCCGAACGATGTATCCCGTTCTTTGTTCAACGTCCCCGACTCTTCAATCGATACGCCTCCAGCACCTAACTCATGAATAAAATTTGAAACCATTTCAATTGCCTCTTCGGTTGTATTAACCGTTACCTCATGCCACCGCATGTTTGAATCCTCCCTTGAGCTTTGCACGGCAAAGCTTTCTTCGTAGAACTGTTCTGTTGTTTGTGTATTGGCAAAACCAGCATCGCAAGCATTATTAGCTTTAGCTTTGAGCAGCAAATCTCTCGAATGCACATTGTTCCCAGTATACAACACTTCGGCACAACAAAAAAGCTTCCATCTAGGAAGCTCTGTCTATTAGTTACACGACACCACCACCACTGCGAATCACTCGTAGTGCCTGTTCATAACTCATCTCATCAATAAGTACCGTTAAAAGGGTATCCAACCTGCCATCCCCGTTAGAAATGGTACTCTCTCTTTCAAAGCTAGCGGTGTTTACCATCTCGGTATCTGCATTATGCTCAGCTGATGTACTCCACTCCATTGCCTCATTAGAAACAAGATTGGAGCCCAGCTGTTTTATTTGCATATCCCTCACCCGTAATGCATTAAGCTTTGAAATAATACTTTGAGCTTCGGCAGGCGAATGAAAATAGGCCTGCATGCTTTTTTCAGCCAAGCTGCCTCCTCCTCACAACATCAAATTAGGATTCCTGTCGCTTATCTGCCTCGGCAGCACGATCTACTGCATTCTTATCGTTTTCATCCGCAAACTCACTACTATAATCTACATCTTCTTTTTTGGCGATAGGTAACTGGTTTCTCGTTGATTTTTCATCTTTTTGCTGCTTTGCCATTTGTTTTCCCTACTTTCATCTCTCAATTGGTATCCGTTACACCTCATTATTGTTTACCAAGTCCATTTAACTATACAAAAAAAGCACATCAAGCTGAAATCCGCCTGAGGTGCTACTGTAAATGTATTCTACAATTTCATTGCGTATATGGTTATCATTCACCTAAAATAGCTTTTTTCACTTTTTCGAAAAAGGATTGATTCTGCTCGTGTGTATGTTCACCACTTTGTCGTGAAAATTCACGCAGCAGTTCTCTTTGCTCTTCATTCAGGCTGGTTGGTGTTACAATAATAACCTTGACATGCTGGTCGCCTTGACCATAGCCGCGCAAACGAGGAACGCCTTTCCCTTTTAAACGGAAATAGGTGTCTGTTTGGGTACCGGCAGGGATTTTCAGCTTGACTTTCTCGGTCAACGTCGGAATCTCAATTTCATCTCCGAGTGCAGCCTGAGTAAACGTAAGCGGAATTTCGCAATAAATATCATCATTTTCACGTTCAAAGAAGTCATGTGGTTTTACGCGAATGACAACATACAGATCACCTGCAGGACCACCCTTGGAGCCGGCTTCACCTTCACCAGTCACACGCAGCTGTGCGCCATCATCTACCCCGGCAGGGATGTTCAGATGAATCGTACGCTGCTTCTTCACTTTACCTGCACCATGGCAGGTTCCGCATTTGTCCTTGATCGTTTGGCCTTGACCATTACAAGCTGAACAAACGCGACGGTTCACGATTCTGCCGAACGCCGTGTTTTGCACGACCTCCTGCTGCCCGCTTCCTTTACAAACTGTACATGTATCAGGCTTCGTTCCAGGCTTCGCCCCATTACCATGACACGTGTCACAAGTTTCCGTACGTGGAATTTGAATATCCATTTCCTTGCCAAATACCGCTTCCTTGAACTCGATCGTCATCGTATACTGCAGATCGTTACCACGCTGCGGTGCATTCGGATTACGTCGTTGTCCTCCACCTTGACCACCGAAGAACATATCGAACAAATCGCCAAAGCCTCCGCCAAAATCGGCACCGCCTCCGCCGCCCATGCCCTGATTCGGATCTACGTGACCGAAGCGGTCATATTGCGCTTTTTTCTGATCATCGCCCAATACATCATACGCTTCTTTGGCTTCCTTGAACTTGCTTTCCGCATCCGCTGCTTTATTCACATCGGGATGATACTGGCGAGCCATTTGGCGATATGCTTTTTTGATCTCGTCCTGCGAGGCATTCTTGCTTAGTCCAAGAACCTCGTAATAATCACGTTTACTCATCGTTCCACTCCTATTCTTCTAACCACAAACGGAAAGTCAAAGCCTGTAAACGGCTTTGACCTTCATCTTGCCTATGTTTTTCAAGAATAAATTAAGGCTTTTTGTTCTCGTCAACAACCTCGTAGTCAGCATCTACTACGTTGTCTTTTTTAGCTGAATCGGCATTTCCCTGAGCATCTGGCTGGCCAGCTTGCTCTTGTTGAGCAGCCTGCTCATACAGCTTCACGGAAAGCTGTTGAACGATCTCCGTCAGTTCGTCAGTTGCTGCTTTGATTTCGTCCAGGTTGTCGCCTTCCAGCGCTTTTTTAACTTTTTCCTTGCCTTCGTTCGCTTTGTCGATTTCAGCCTGATCTACCTTGTCTCCAAGATCCTTGATCGTTTTATCTACGGAATAAACCAATTGATCTGCTGTGTTGCGTGCTTCAACAAGCTCTTTACGCTTACGATCTTCGTCTGCATTAGCTTCTGCATCTTTCATCATACGATCAATTTCCTCATCCGACAAGCCACTGGAAGAAGTTATAGTAATTTTGTGACTTTTGCCTGTTCCTTTATCTGTTGCATTAACATTAACAATCCCGTTGGAGTCAATGTCAAAGGTAACTTCAATTTGCGGAATACCGCGCGGAGCAGGAGGAATATCACCAAGCATAAAACGGCCCAATGTTTTATTGTCATTAGCCATAGCGCGTTCACCTTGAAGCACATGAATTTCTACGCTTGGCTGATTATCTGCATAAGTTGTATAAACTTGAGATTTCGTAGTAGGAATCGTCGTATTCCGATCGATCATCTTAGTAAATACGCCACCTGCTGTTTCAATACCCAATGATAATGGAGTTACATCCAGCAATACGATGTCTTTTACATCACCAGTCAGTACGCCCGCTTGGATCGCTGCACCAAGTGCAACAACTTCATCCGGGTTCACGCCTTTGGATGGATCTTTACCGATTAGACGTTTAACCGCTTCTTGTACGGCAGGAATCCGTGTGGAGCCACCAACCAGAACCACTTTATCAATTTGGTTAGCTGATAAACCAGCATCACTCAATGCTTGACGTGTTGGTCCTAAAGTTCTTTCTACCAAAGCAGATGTAATTTCATCGAACTTGGCACGAGTCAGGTTGATCTCCAAATGCTGAGGAACTCCGTCTACTACCGTAATAAACGGCAAGGAAATCGTAGTTGTCAATACACCGGAAAGCTCTTTCTTCGCTTTTTCTGCGGCATCCTTCAAGCGTTGTACAGCAGCTTTATCCTTGCTCAGGTCGATACCTTGCTCTTTTTTAAATTCAGCTACCAAATGATTGATAACCAATTGGTCAAAGTCGTCACCACCTAGACGGTTGTCACCGCTAGTTGCTTTAACTTCAAAGATTCCATCCCCCAACTCCAGGATCGAAACGTCAAAAGTACCGCCGCCGAGGTCATAAACCAGGATCGTATGGTCTTCGGATCTCTCAATACCGTATGCAAGTGCAGATGCAGTTGGTTCATTAACGATACGAAGAACCTCAAGACCTGCGATTTTACCAGCGTCCTTAGTAGCTTGACGTTGGCTATCATTAAAGTATGCAGGAACGGTAATAACCGCTTGCGATACTGAAGTTCCCAGATAAGCCTCAGCGTCCGCTTTCAACTTTTGCAGAATAATTGCGGAAATTTCCTGAGGTGTATAGTCAGTGCCGTCAATGGTTTCTTTATGATTCGTACCAATGTGGCGTTTGATCGAGCTGATAGTACGATCCGGGTTCGTAATTGCTTGACGTTTAGCAGTTTCTCCAACGATCCGTTCGCCGTCTTTCTTGAAGCCTACAACAGATGGTGTTGTACGATTGCCTTCAGCGTTAGGGATAACAACGGCTTCGCCGCCTTCCATTACCGCTACGCAAGAGTTAGTTGTTCCTAAGTCAATTCCGATTACTTTACTCATATTAATGAACCTCCTAATAGTTTTTACGCCAGTAAAAGCTGGCTTCGTTAGCATTCGCTTAGTTTTCCACCAAAAAAGAGGCTTCATAAGCATTTGCATTTGCAGATGATAGATAGATCGTTCGATTGCTCACGAACACAATAACTATACAAACAGTCCGCATTCCTACGGTTATGCTTTTTTAGATACTGGAATGAATTCTTGTTTAATAAATCCTAAGAGCTTACTTGAACCATTGCCGGGCGCAGCACCCGATCTTTGAGCAGGTAGCCTTTTTGAATTTCACTTACAACAATACCCTCTTCATGCTCATCAGAATCAACTTGCATAATGGCTTGATGGAACTCTGGATTAAATGGCTGTCCGATGGATTCCATTTGCTTCAGGCCTTCACCTGAAAGGGCTTGGTCCAGCTGACGGTAGATCATATCTACACCCTTCAGCAAAGCTTCATAATCATTGCCTTCTCTGCCTGCAGCCAGAGCGCGTTCAAAGTTATCCATAACAGGTAAAAGCTGCTCAATAACCTTTTGGGAGGCGTATTTCGCAAACTCCTCCTTCTCTAGACGGGTTCTTCTTCTAAAGTTGTCATAATCAGCTTGTGTCCGTAAAGAACGTTGGTAGTTTTCTTCCGATTGTTGGCGGAGCTGCAGCAGCTCCTGTTCTTGAGGATCAGCTTGCTCGGATTGAGCCGCTTCATTATCAAAGGAAGTGTTAACTGTTTCTTCGGTATATTTAGCATCTGCTTGCTCAGCATCTGCGTTACCTTCAAATGGTTTTTTTTGTTCTGTACTCAATGTCTGTCACCTCCTTAATCGAATCTACTTGACTCTATATTAACCATGCATGTGAGCTTTAAGCAAGTTTGGACTTCCACTCACGATGCTGATGGGTAGCTACTCTTCTGCGCGCGGCTTCATCTTGATGACTGTATGTATACGCAGAATGGCAGCCGCAACCTCACCAGCAGCATGCAGCGCATGCAATTTCACATCAGCCGGATCGACAATGCCATATTCAAGCATATCGATAATCGTGCCATTATCACAATTCACACCCAATGAATCCGAACCGGAAGCGATTTGCGCTGCTTTGACTTCCTCCACCTTTTCCAGTGGATTGTAACCCGCATTCACAACAATTTGGGCAAGTGGCTTACGTAAGGCTTGGGCAACAGCTGTAATCCCGAAGCCCTCCATCCCTTGGACGGTCTCACGCAGGCGGTCCAATTCATAAGCAGCAGACAATTCTGCAGCACCACCGCCAGGCAAGCACCCGCCGCGCAGCGCAGCCTGCATGGCAGCTGCAGCATCCTTGGCGATACGCAGACGCTCGCCAACTACCTCGCTCGTGCTTGCGCCTACAATAACGGTCACCTGCGCGCGTCCTTTGCCTTCGGATATGCGAACACATTCCAGACGCTCGTCGTAGGATACTCGACCAGCGTAGCCCAGATAACCGGCAAGCTCATTCGCCGGTTTATACAATCCGCTGCGGCGTATAGGACGAGCTTCGGTATACTCGCATACGAGTCGAAGCTCGCGGCGCGGAACCCGCTGCACGACCATGATTCCGTGGTCGGTGCAGAACTGCTCTGCTTCCGCGTTGACTCCGCGGTCAGCGAGAATAAGACCGATCTTCAGCTCGACTAGCTTGTCGAGCGACTGACGAAATTGCTCCTTCAGCTGCATCTGCTTCTGAAAGCCCGCTTCAGTCATCAATGCTTCTTCATCAATGACTTCAGGCTCAAAAGCATCCTGAATAATCAGTACAGATGCGGGTACTGGCGGAAAATCGGTTTGTGTGTTAGCAGGTATCTTTTGTATAAGCAGCCCAGGCCATACCTCACTAACTGCTTTTTTATGAGAAATCACCACATCCGCAAAGCGGAAGCTGTCTTCTTGAAGCTTATTGGCGCCTAATTGATTTGCACCCTCAAGAATAAGCTTCGCCAAATCGGTATGCTCACGTCCGGCTATATAACCGATCCGGTACAGAAGCGGGTCATCCAAACCATTAATCATTCGGCTGCGCCTAGCAAGAAGCTTTATTGCAGCTGAAATTCCTTCTTGAATACCTTTGACGATTTTGGCAACGGGTACTCCCCTTGTCACCTGAGCTACGCCTTCTGCCACAAGGGCTCCAGCGAGCACAGTAGCTGTTGTAGTCCCATCGCCAACATGCTCTTGCTGTGAACGTGCAACCTGTATCAGTAAACGCGCAGCAGGGTGTGTAACGTCCATCTTTTCCAAAATGGTAACACCATCATTTGTAATGATTACCTCTCCCTGTGCACCCACGAGCATCGTATCAAGCCCTTTGGGACCAAGAGTTCCCTCAACAGCTGAGCAAATAGCTCGAATCGCCCCTGCATTGTTGAGTATAGTAGCAAACGCGTCATCGCCTTCGCTTGATATCGGCTTTACCGGATTCATTTGTACCATCGCTCCAAAACCAACGTCATATCTTTGGATAAATGAGTCAGCAGATTCATAACCTTGCCATAATCCATACGGGTTGGACCCAGAATACCTATTGTACCCAGATTTTTACCTTCAATCGTATAAGAAGCGGTAATCAAGCTGCAGTCATTGATCGCGGCCACCGAGTTCTCGCTGCCGATTCTCACCTGGATACCTGCTCCAGTTCCCGTAAACAGCTTCACCAAAGCGGGTGTTTCTGCCAGCAGATCGAGAATGTTTTTAACCTTTTCCATATCCCGAAATTCTGGCTGAGTCAGCATGTTCGTTGTGCCACCGAGAAATATTCGGTCTTCCTCACCCTGATCAATAACACTGTTAAGCATAGTAAGCAGTTCCTCATATCCTGACACATAGCTGCGCATTTCCTCTCCAATCTCTGTATAGAGCTTGGATTTGAATTGCAGCAAAGGGATGTTCTGCATACGTGCATTCAATAGATTGACGAACTTTTCAATTTCAGACATCGGAATGCCTTCAGGAATCGTCACGGTTTTGTTCTCAACCTGCCCGCTGTTCGTAACAATAATCGCAACTGCCGTCCGATCGCTCAAAGGCACGATCTGTAAGTGTCGCAGTGTTGTATTGAACATTTCGGGACCCATAACTATGGATGTATAATTCGTTAAGTTTGACAATATAGAGGCAACATGTTGAATGACTTGCTCCATTTCCTGCATTTTTTCAGCAAAAAACAGCTTTAACACATCGACCTCTTGATTGGCAATGCCGTAAGGAATCAGATGATCCACATAATAACGGTAGCCTTTGTGAGAAGGAATACGGCCTGCCGAAGTATGCGGCTGCTCTAGAAATCCCATTTCTTCCAAATCCGACATTTCATTACGTATCGTAGCAGGGCTGAATCCTACATTTCCTCGTTTGGAAATGCTTCTGGAGCCAACCGGTTCTGCCGAACGGATGTAGTCGTCTACGATGGCACTGAGAATTTGACGTTGGCGTTCGGTTAGCATGTTCAACCCTCCAAAGTTTTTAAAAGTGAAATGATCCTTCAATCAATCATGTTTGATTTCAGATGTTAGCACTCATATCTGTCGAGTGCTAATTCATAATACAAAAATAACAGACCCGGAGGTCTGTGTCAAGTCAATCCAGCCGCTTCAAAACGGCAATTTCGTCACAGCAGTGCTGCTTTTTACAATGAATACAGTCTCTCCATACTTTCTCGGGGAAAATTTCCTTCTCCACGACCGTAAAGCCGTTTCTTTCGAAGAACCTCACCTCATAAGTCAAAGCCATAACCTTAGGTATATGCTGAGCCCTCGCCTCTTCAATCAGAAAATCGACAAGCGCGTTTCCGATTCCCTGACCCTTGTAGCCCTGCGTTACCCCAAGCGAGCGGATCTCCACTAAATCTTGACCAAGACGGGTAAGAGAACCGCAACCAACCAAACGTTCCTCTATGAAAGCCACAACAAAGGTATCAATCTGTGCAATAAGCACCTCTCGGGACCTTGGCAGCATAATTCCTTGTTCCGCATATCCCTGTATAATATCAAATAAAATATCAACGTCCTCAGGCGTTGCCTTTCTGCACACAACAGTCATAGAAAAACCACCATTCACAAAAAAATTATTATGAATAAATATACAACAAAACGTATAAAATATCCATAAAAAATTTTGCTGCAAACTTTCTATTCTACCGGAATGCTTAAAAATTCACCGAATACCTCATTGCCCAATAATACACCCTTCTCGGTTAACTGGTATCCATCCTCCGTAGCAGCCAGCAGCTTTTGATCCATCAATTTATTCAAATGGCCGCCAAACACCGCTTCCAGCTCCAGACCAAATTGACGCCTGAAGTCAGTACGCTTCACACCACTCAACAACCTCAGACCTACCATCATAAAATCCTCAATCGCTTCCTGCTCGCTGATCGCATATTCCTCCAATAAAGGCCGACCCTTCTGTGTTGCATCAATATACGCCTGAACGCCTTTGATGTTCACATGTCGATTCCCATGCATATAGCCATGCGCCCCGGCTCCCAAACCGTAGTAGCTGCGGTTCAGCCAGTACATGCTGTTATGGCGGCTCTCCTTACCTGGTTTGGAAAAATTACTGATTTCGTATTGCGAATAGCCCGCCTCTTTCAATCGCTTCATAATCAGCAGGAACATATCCAACTCATCATCTTCATCAGGAAGAGGCAGCAGGTTCTTTTGATACAGATTGTGGAACAACGTGTTTTCCTCAACCTTAAGACCATAAATCGAATAGTGCGGCAGCCCCAGCGCAAGTGCTTTGTCCAGAGTATCATTCATAACGGGAACCGTCTGATTAGGCAGCCCAAACATTAAGTCGATCGACATATTCGTGAAGCCAACCTCCCGCGCATTCTCAATACTACGATATACATCATCAGTATTGTGAATCCGACCGATTCCTTCCAGCAGCGCATTATCGAACGATTGAACACCAAAGCTGATTCGATTCACGCCGCCCTCCTTCATGGCCTGCAGCTTTTCCTTGTCAGTGGTGCCTGGATTGGCCTCCATTGAAAATTCCAGCTCAGCAGACTTTTCAGGAAAATACGTGTGCACTCGTTTCAGGAAGCTTTCCATCTGATCTGGCAGCAATACGGTCGGTGTGCCCCCTCCAACGAATATCGTTTGGATTTCACCAGGTGGAATCAGCTTTACGGTTCGTTCCATTTCCCGCTCCAGCGCATCTAGATAGTCCATCACAGGCTGGCCTTTCAATATATAGGAATTAAAATCGCAATAGTGACACTTATTGGTACAAAATGGAATGTGTATATATAACGCTTGTGGTGTTTCTTCACGTTGAATCATCGGATATCTCCTTTCCATTACGACTGCACCATTTTAGCCGGTCGACCTTCAATGACGTCAAAAGCAGGTGCTTGACCAAGCACCTGCTCCCAGCGACTTACCAGCTACTCATCGAGTCTTAACACGGCCATGAACGCTTCTTGTGGTACTTCAACGTTACCAACCTGCTTCATCCGTTTTTTACCTTCTTTTTGCTTATCCAACAGCTTACGCTTACGGGAAATATCACCGCCGTAGCATTTGGCAAGTACGTTTTTACGCATCGCTTTAACGGTTTCACGAGAAATGATTTTTTGACCGATAGCTGCTTGAATAGGTACTTCAAACATTTGCCGCGGTATAAGCTCCTTCAGCTTTTCACAAATGATGCGTCCGCGATTGAAGGCGCGATCTCTATGCACGATGAAAGAAAGAGCATCCACCTGTTCGCCATTGAGCATGATGTCCATTTTGACCAGATTGGATTGCTTGTACCCTGACACTACATAGTCAAACGAAGCATAACCTTTCGTGCTTGATTTGAGTTGATCAAAAAAATCATATACAATCTCGGACAACGGAATGTTATATGAAAGCGTAACACGCGTAGTATCCAAATATTCCATATTTATAAATTCGCCACGTTTATTTTGACATAGCTCCATAATCGCGCCTACATAGTCATTAGGTACAATTACAGACGCCACTACGTAAGGCTCTTCCACATAATCGATTTTTCCTGTTTCTGGGAACATCGATGGATTGTCGATCGTTAGTACTTCACCGTTCGTCTGCGTCACTTTGAATATAACGCTTGGTGCTGTCGTTATTAACGGGATATTGAACTCACGCTCAATCCGCTCTTGAATAACATCCATGTGCAGCAAGCCGAGAAAGCCACAGCGGAAGCCGAAGCCCAGTGCCGTCGAGCTCTCGGGCTCAAAGCTTAACGAAGCATCATTCAGCTGCAGCTTGCCAAGCGCTTCACGAAGATCGTTATATTCCGTACTTTCAATCGGATACAAGCCGCAGAATACCATCGGATTGATCTTCCGGTAACCAGGAAGCGCCTCTAGTGCAGGATTTTTGGCATCTGTAACGGTATCCCCTACACGTGTATCGCCAACATGTTTAATCCCTGCGACTATGAAACCAACATCCCCGATATTCAATGTATCGACAATCGTCATTCTTGGCATAAAGGCCCCGACCTCGATGACCTCGAATACTTTTTCCGTAGCCATAAATTTAATCTTCGAGCCTGCTTTAATCGCTCCGTCCATGACACGAACATACACGATAACACCTTTATAAGGATCATAATGAGAGTCGAAAATAAGCGCCTTGAGCGGCTGATCCGTATCACCCGACGGTGCCGGAACTTTTTTGACCACCTGCTCCAAAATTTCCTTAATCCCGATGCCTGCCTTGGCAGATGCTAACACTGCCTCGCTTGTGTCCAGTCCAATTACATCCTCGATCTCCTGCTTGACCCGTTCAGGATCAGCACTCGGCAAATCGATTTTATTGATCACTGGTAAAATTTCAAGGTTGTTGTCCAATGCCAGATACACATTTGCCAGCGTTTGAGCTTCTATACCCTGTGCAGCATCTACAACTAGCAGCGCACCCTCACAGGCTGCAAGACTCCGCGACACCTCATACGTAAAGTCGACATGTCCGGGTGTATCGATTAAATTTAAAATATAGTTTTCCCCGTCATCTGCACGATACTCCAATCGAACGGCCTGCAGCTTAATGGTAATACCCCGCTCACGCTCCAGATCCATTTGATCCAGTACCTGTTCCTGCATTTCTCTAGATGAAAGAGCACCCGTATATTCCAATATCCGGTCGGCCAATGTCGATTTCCCGTGGTCGATATGGGCAATTATTGAAAAGTTTCTAATCATTTTCTGTCTGGCATGAATATCCATGTAAGTTGACCCTCACTAACCTGCAAATTTAACAATTCTTCTAATTATAGCAGGTGTGCGGTTATGCGGCAATGGAGTCCGGCATCGTAATCACATCCGTGGTTCTAAAGACTTCCGCTGGAGGCCATTAACAATCCGAGCTATGAGCATTCACTTAAGCGGTAATCGCCTCAAACAAAGCGACAATTCCCTGTATACCATAATGCGCCAGTATTTGCAGCAGGCCGCCAATCTTGTTTCCCAACCTTCCAACACCCGTTGCCTTACTGATTACAGCGCGTGTTTCTTCGACTTCCTCTTTCCCTTTCACGGCAATGTCTTGAGGCGCTTCATGAGTAGTCCCTTTATCAGGCTCGGCTTTTACCTGTATGTTTGCTGCCACATACGCAGGTTCCATCTTCTGGGTCGCCTCCATGACTACGGGCTTCTGATTGTTTACAACCCCGCGATTCGCCAGCACTATTCCCATAAATATGCAATAGCCGACCACAAACCCAATCACCATAAGCTTGATATCAAGCTTGTCCATTCTGCTGCTCCCCCATTACTTAACTTTCTGAAGCAATACTAACGTCCGTCAACCTTCTTCACGTTAAGTACGACCTCTGCGATGGCTGCTGCCAGCGCATCTGCAGTTCTGTAGCACTCTTCCAGGGAATTATCAACACCGCCCACCTCAATGAGCACACTATTCGCAGAAAAATTTTGATTATACACACCATTGCCTTCCGCCGCTTTCGCAAAAGATCCTTTGGAAATCCCCGGAAACTTAGCTTCAATAGCTTGATGAATTTGAGAAGCAAATTGTTCATTTTCCTTCCAATTCGGGTTTTTGCCTCCAATAATAAAATAAAGCTGCGCATAATCCTTCCCGTTGATCCGAACTGTCGTCTTTTCCCGTCTCTGTGAATCCCGATGAATGTCAAAATAGTATTTCAGATCCGGATGGGAGGAGCTTGCTTCCTGCAGCGTTTTTAATGAATATTTATAGGAAAAATAATAATTAAAGCCCTTTTCAATAGCAGGATAGTTTTTGTCAGAATGAACCGCTCCGATACCTTCTTGCTCCAGCTTTTGCGCTAATCGCAAACCAACCTTTGTCACGTTAGTCTGAGGATCGTAGGCCTTATCAGGATCCTTTACACCATCCAGCTCCGGTAAATAAGATTCCTGATTATGGGATTGATAAATAAAGGCGACATTTCTGCCTGCTGTTCGTGGAGGCTGAGCCGTCGGGGGGATCACCTTGGTCTCTCCTTGAGCCGTTTCGCCCACTTCTTGAAGTGGTGATGGATTGGCTGTAATGGAGCCTTCACCGCCTTCGCCATTTTTTGGAATAACGTCCGCCTTAGGTCCATAATCCTCAGGTCCGTCATCCCCTGTCTGCACTCCCTTGCGCAGCACAACCGAACGATCCTGAGACATACCAGGCATTTCACGGGAAATAAATGTTTTCGGATCTTTCCAATTCAAATCCGTAACAAGTGTAAATAGGAATCCCGAAACATTCGATTGCGAGAACGTAAATGTTTGACGATCTGTCTGCATATGCGGCATTTCCATCCCAAGCATGTCCAGAAAAAATCGGCTGGAAACCGATGAAGCCATACCCTTCATTGATGAGTTTGGTGTCGTATTCGTCAGTTTGGCTTGCACAAAGCCCAAGAGACCAAGTGCCGCAAAAAACATCATACACCCCATTAGAAGTGTGGTCATTATGCGAAAATATACAGCCAGACCTTGTCCTATTTTACGATATTTGTTTACATCCAAAGTAACCTCTGTCCATTTCAATTGTGCATCCTCCTCCACCCTGAAACCCGTCATGGATTTGTAGTTGTGCCCCACTCTCTAGTAACAAATCTATGAGCAGATGGTAGGATGTAGAACGAAAAGATTTCAATTCTCACTCTAGTAAGTCTCGAATAGTCTCTTATTCGTGAAATAATAGATACACAAATACATCAAACACCAAGCAGCGCGGTATTCAGGCCGCAGGCTTGGCGTTTGGTCATGACAATCGATTACAATCAAAAATGGACTAATGTGTATAGGCAGCTACATTGTTCATCCCAACCACTTCATGCAAGGCAGCATTCAGTCCGCTGGCAATAATATTAGCGATATCCTCAATAAACTCGTCAATTTCCTTTGGAGTTACCAACAAATCGTGCCCCAATGGACTTAAGACTTCCTTAACCAGCAGCAGCCGCTCATCTTCTTTCATTTGATCCAGCATGCCGAGAATTTCACCAGTATGAGCGGTCTGTTGTTGAAAGTGCTTATGCATCAGCTCAAATGCATTATTCACAATGGTAGAAGCGAATACAACGGTAGGCACTCCCACGGCAATGACAGGAACTCCAAGTGTGTCTAAGGTCAAGCCCTTGCGTTTGTTGCCAATTCCCGAGCCCGGATGAATGCCTGTATCGGCTATTTGGATAGTCGTATTCACTCTCTCCAGAGAGCGTGAGGCAAGTGCGTCGATGGCAATAACCAGATCGGGCTTCGATTTTTCAACGATTCCCTGTATGATTTCACCGGTTTCGATTCCCGTCGTGCCCAAAACTCCTGGTGCTATAGCGCTCACAGGACGGTATCCAGGGCTCACTTCTCCCGGCATCAGCTCAAAATAATGGCGAGTAACCATCACATTCTCCACAACTAGCGGCCCCAAGGCATCTGGAGTAACGTTCCAATTACCTAAACCAACGATCAGTACCTTGGACATGGAGCCGATCTGAAGCTTAGCCATAAAGGATTCGAACTCTTTGGCAAAGACGGCTGCTACTCGATCCTGAAGCACACTGTCTTTTTTCCTTAACTGAGGAACTTCTATGGTAATATAATGTCCAGGCAGCTTACCTAATGCAAGTGAACCTTCCTTAGACGTAATATCGGTGGTGCTAATTGTGATACCTTCATGCGTTTCGGATGACATATGAACACCGGGGATGGTCTGACCGGAGTTCGATGCCATATCATGCGCCTCCAAAGCCAAGTCCGTACGAATTGCATAAGCGCTTAAATCCATGCTGACATCTCCTTTTACATAGATATGCCCGTATAGTGTGTGAATGAACAGCCAGCCTTATGCAACAATTGTCGGAATCGTTACGGATTGATCTATTGCATTTTAAAATGGGTCGTGTTAGAATATCTAGAGTTGTCAACAAAAGGATCTTTCAAACAAGCACTATGGTTGATGCAAGTTGTATTAGGAGGTGAACGTCAATGCCGAACATTAAATCCGCGATTAAAAGAGTGAAAGTAAATGAGAAGCGTCGTCTACGCAACGCATCCCAGAAATCAAACCTTCGCACAGCAGTAAAAAGCTTTGAAACAGCTGCTGCTAGCAGCAATGTGGAAACTGCAACTGCAGCCCTAGTCACTGCCAGCCAAAAGCTGGATAAAGCAGCGTCTAAAGGCTTAATCCATAAAAATGCCGCAGCCCGTAAAAAGTCCCGCTTAGCGAAAAGACTTAACGCGCTTTCAGCACAAGCTTAATAACTAATGCGAACAAGTAAAAACGACCGCTCCCTTGGGAGTAGGTCGTTTTTTTGATGACTGCATAAGCAAAAGTTCGTAACGGGAACATATAGACAACCGGCGCGTGTAGGTTTCAAGATTAGCAATATGATGCCTTCAAATTCATATAGCACCTTCAAGCGACAAGCTTTAATAAAAAAAGCTCCAGACCGAGCGCTTTATCGATTTTACCACTTTTCATTTGATAATCGAGATCAGATAATTGATCCAGAATATTTAACAGCTGGCTCACCTCAAAACGGTTGCTCTGCCCTGCAGCGATCTTGACTGCATATGGATGCAGACTGATTTGCGAAGCAATTTGCTGCTGTGAATAGCCTTGCTGCTGCAAATCCTTGACCTGATACATAATGCGGAACTGTCGGGCTATCAGCGCCATGATCTTGATAGGCTCTTCCTTGCGCCGAAGAAGCTCTGCCAGCATCGTGAACGCCTTGTCCAATTTGAGCTGCACAATATGCTCGATAAGCAAAAAAATATTTTGCTCAATGCTTCGCGTTACCAACTGATCCAAAATCTCTGTCGTTATCGTTCCCCCACGTCCTACAAACATCGCGCATTTATCCAGCTCACTCGATAAGGTTTGGAGATTCGTCCCGGTGTACATAATAAACTGCTCCTGTACGCCTGAGGCAAATGTAATGCCAGCCTTATCAGCCTCTCCCTTCAACCACTGTCCAAGCTCGTCCGCAGATAAAGAAGCGCACGATATCAAGTAGTCCTTTTCCTTCAGCGATTTCACGAGTTTCTTTCGTTCATCAAGCTTTTCAGCACCTACAGTGAGAACGATAACGCTAAAATCAGCAGGTGATTTCAAGTATTCCAGCAGCCGCTCAGGCTTGTGCTCAACCTTTGAACTATCCTTAGCTCCTGTCAGAAACAGTGCATTTGTAGCAACCAGCAGCTTACGTGGCCCTATAAAAGGAAGTTCTTCGGCTTCTTCTATAACCCTATCTATCGAAGTCTCGGCCAAATCGTATCTGGATACAGCAAATGCAGCATCCTGCGGGTCTATGAGGTTACTCGTAAGCTTCTGTAAAAACTCTTGAATTAAATAGGACTCTGTACCGAAACACACATACAACGGTGCAAACGTCCCTTTCTGAATACTCCTTAATGCGGTCTTAAAATCCATTGCTGCTCACCCATTTCCCTCTAACCCAGTTTATATCAGCATTGTAACAACAACAAAGGGATTACGTCAAAACCTTACGGTTCAGACGTAACCCCCTTGCTTCTAATCCCATCTATATAAACAACCGGGTTAAGGCTCTAGAAACCATTCCCCGAGAGGTCATACGACGTAATTTCACCTTTTTTTACCTACCCTATCATACGCAAGTGATGCGCAATGTGTGTTTTATTTTCATACAAAATATTTATAAAAGATTACTTGGCTGCTTCCGTTAAATTAACTGCGTTGATACTGAAGGTCCTCGATCTTGTTTGATTGCCTATCTGATAGGTCAACTTGTAATCAGCTGTCCATTCAAGCAATGTTATTTGTTCGGTATCCGCCGCTGCATTCATTGAGGTGAAAATAAGTTTTCCATTCTTATCAATAATGACAACGCGATTCTCATTGATGGCTGCCGTATACGTCTTATCAACAGCAGCAAGACTGCTGGCAGGTGCCACTTTCATTGAAGAAAAACTTTGTTCCCCCGCTGGAGCTGCACCTATCTTCGATTTGTCAGTGCCGCTATCATTTGTTGGGGCTGTATTGCTGGTACTTTGCTGGGCAGAATCTGCTGCAAAACCACCGAATGAGCCTGGTGCTGCTAAGCTGCTGCGTGGTATTTCTGTCGGCGGAGCCGTTCCTTTGGCAGTCGGACTATCCGTCTTAGCCGCTGGCGGCTGTGCTCCGAAGGTAAGAGGTTCTTTCAACTGACCATCACCCGTACCCGCTTGCAGCGGAGTGGAAGATGACTTTTGTTGAGTACTCTCACCCGTGCTTGGCACAGCCATGATCTGACTGTCGGCCGCCGAGCTCCTTGGGCTAGATGTTTGTGGCACAGCCCCACCTATTTTATTGGAGCCCATATTCGGTGCTGGAGTCGTCGTGTTGCCTGGAGCACTCGTGATGGGAGCTGACGACGGCGGGACCAAATCTTTAGAAGCTTGGGACGTACCGATTTCATTCTGCTTAGATAGAGGTTCACCACTGCCGGCATCCGGCGAAACAGCCGCAGGAGCAGTACTATTCAACTCACCTATGCCAGATGCTGCGGGAGTTGAACTTTTTTCCCTAGAGCTAGCACTGCTGGTTGAAGCAGATTTGGAATCTATCATGGCACTATCTGCGTTTTCCATATTGTGTTGATCTTGTTGATTAAATACAAAGAAACCGAGAATCAAACCTGCTGCTACCACGCCGCCAACGATTTTAGCTGAAACAAAGCCGCGTGTCCGACTGCGCCAATCGTTCATTCGGCTTACAGTCACAGTATCCTTGCGCACAGGTTGAGCAGTAGTTGGTACAGGCTCTCTCTGTATGGAGGAAGAGATGCCACGTGAAGTGTATGCAGAAGCATCCTCCGTAGCCGAAGAAGTTAAAGCCATATCCATTTGCTGCAGCTTAGGTAGAATCGCATCTACCAAACTGAATGCTGGCGTGACTTTTGGCAAGCTTTCCAATTGATCTGACACATTCAACAATCGTTGGAACAGCTCCGTACATTCCGGGCAATCCTCTAAATGATAGAGCATTTGATTATATTCTATTTTATCGAGATCCTGATCGAGATATCTCTGCATCAATTCGATCACCTCATGGCAATTCATCCCGCACACTACCTTTCTAAAAGATTCACAACTGATATATGTCAGTCGCATAACGCTTTGCAGTAGAACCGGTTGGACCTGAGAGTCAAGACTGTTACCACTTATCCCCGGGTCGATTCGGTAGATGTTTTTTTGTAATCCTGCAACAACATTTGCAACTGCTGCCTGGCCCTAAATAAATATGATTTAACCGTGTTGATGGGCAAATCAAGTGATTCGGCAATTTCATTGTAGGAAAAATCCTGCAAATACCTAAGCACGACGACTGATCGATGATGTTCTGGCAGTTTATCAATGGCCTCTTTAATATCTTCGGCAATATATGCGGACATAACCTCTTGTTCAACTGTTTGTGTTTCTGTAAAAGTCAGATCAAACTGCTCAATGGATACTGTGGGCTTATTTTTCCTGAATTTATCAATACACAAATTGGTAACAATCCGCTGGACCCATGTCTTGAACTGCGCTTTTTCTTCGTAAGAATTAATTTTTGTATAAATGCGTATTAAAGCTTCCTGCGCGGCATCCAAAGCGTCCTGCTCATTACCCAAAATGTAATATGCGGTTCGGTAAACATGATTTTCAATCTCACGCAGCAGGGTAATTAGAGCGTCGCGATCGCCCGACTGGGCAGCCTTTATCAAATCTGGCGCTACCACTGGGATCCCCCTCTCTTGCAACTATATAAACGAAAACATAATTGATAATGTTGCACGTCCAAGATAATTAGCTGTACTAAGAATATCAAATTTGTTCGCTAACGTATACTCTCGCTAATTTTAACTGTATAAAAGGCTATATTACGCGTTTTGTTGTTTATATCATACAAACTATACATGTTCTACAGGCAGCCTGCCAATAGTAAAAAATCACAGGCAACCTCTCACCTCTCTTGCAATCTTTACCCATAACTTCATTTACTTCCATTATTTATGCACAAATAATATTCTTTATAATTTTTACACAAAGATAATTGTCATGTTCACCAATGACCCATGTATTTTTTTGTTATAAAATGATCAAAAGAAGACCTTGCTGTCGAAACTATTTTGGAGGGAACCACATCATGCCGGAAGCTCATGAAGATCGAATTTATTGGATAGATACATTAAGTAGAATAGCACAACCTGTGCTGTATCATTTGACCAACCGCCAGCTAAAAGAAAAAATGCCCGTCGAAGCAAAGATCGATGACAGGCCGATGTATACATATTTGGAAGCTTTGGCGCGCCTTCTAACAGGAATGGCTCCTTGGCTTGAGACAGGCAGTCGTGAGGGTGAGGAAGGACGCTTGAGGCAGCATTATGCTGATTTGGCTAGGCAAGCCATTGATGCGGGTACAGACCCTTCCTCACCTGATTTCATGAATTTTTCCGAAGGTAATCAGCCGATTGTGGATGCAGCCTTTTTGGCCCATGCCATTCTGAGAGCACCTGGAGAGCTGTGGGATCAGTTGGAGCCACGGGTACAGAAGCAAGTCGTAAATGCTCTAAAAGCAACTCGTACTCGTAAACCGGGTTTTAACAATTGGCTCTTATTCGCGGCGATGATTGAAACTGCTCTTTTCCGTGCAGGTGAAGATTGGGATCGGATGCGTGTCGATTATGCAATCAGACAGCATGAGCTTTGGTATAAAGGGGACGGCATCTACGGAGACGGGCCGGAGTATCATGCGGATTATTACAATAGCTTTGTTATCCAACCGATGCTGGTTGATATTATTGAAGCAGTTGCCAGTGAAGAGGAGGATTGGGCTGCATTAAAAGAGCGGATTGTAAAGCGGGCTCAAAGATATGCTGTTCAACAAGAGCGACTGATCTCGCCTGAAGGAACCTTTCCGGCACATGGACGCTCACTTGCTTACCGTTTTGGTGCTTTCCAAGTGTTAAGTCAAGTTGCGCTGCGGGATGAACTGGATGCAAGCTTAGAACCTGCTCAAGTCCGCTGTGCTTTAACTGCAGTCATACGACGTATGATTGAAGCTCCCGGTACATTCGATGAGAACGGATGGCTGACTATCGGATTCTGCGGCCATCAGCCTGAGATTGGCGAAACGTATATATCTACAGGCAGCTTATATTTATGTTCTGCCGTATTTTTAGCGCTGGGATTGAGCGCGTCGGATCCTTTCTGGCAGGGACAAGCGGATTGGACAGGTAAGAAGGCATGGTCTGGTCAAACGTTTAATATTGATAAGGCTTTGAGGGGCTAAGATATATAAAGCTCGAAACTCGCTCAAAAATACGAGCGAGTTTTTTGTTATGCATTATACTTCTTTCAACAAAATACGTAGCTGCCGATCTATCTTAAAAGATATATGCCGGTTCTCACCATTCTATCTTGCAATCCTTTCCACATTTTGATTACTATTCAAGCTTTGTCTTCACCTTAATTTTTCCGTTGTTAACGGTCATTTGTATTTCTCCCATCTTATCCGTACGTACGATTTGAATGCCGTTTTGCTGTAAACGCTCCACTACGGTTGGATGTGGATGACCATAAACATTGCTCGCACCTACAGATATAACAGCCATTTTAGGCTTGTAGGCCTGCAGCCAGTTATTCGATGTAGAGGTCTTGCTGCCGTGGTGAGCAACCTTCAGTACATCAATCGTCCCTTGCTGCATCAGTTCAGGCAATTTGAATGGAAGTCCGTTAGTCTCAATGAGACTTGCCGTCAAATTGTCCTGAGGCTTGGCAGCAGTCATTTGAGCGACAGCCGTTTCTGCAGCTTGTTCCATATCCCCTGTAAATAACCACCTCGTATTGTCCATTCGCATCATAAAAACAACAGATTGACCGTTTTGCTCTTTCTCTAAATGCAGCTCCTCTACAGCCGCATCCTGTATGGGATGAAGCACCACAAGCTCCGTAGAAGTGTCTAGCTTCAATGTGCTACCTGCACTTGCCTTAACGAGCTTTACCTGTTTATCCAAGGCAGTCTGAAACAATTTTTCAACCGCAGCCCCCGGTTTGATGGTCCCGTTATATACAAGCTGTTTTACCGGAATTTGTTCCAATACAGCCTGTAAGCCACCAATATGATCAGCATCCTCATGAGTGATCACTAAATAATCAATCTGCTGAATGCCTCATTTTTTTAATAAGGGTACCAGCAGCTTGCGCCCTACTTCATATGGATTCTTGCGCAGCTTCCATTCGTCACCGGGTTTGTGAAAGCTCACTGTACCTCCACCGTCAACCAGAACCACACTACGACTTATTGGTGAGCGTATAAGAATGCTGTCTCCTTGGCCCACATCGATAAAATCGACTCGCCCCTCTCCGACTGATTGCCAACGGTCAGGAAAATAGGCATACACTAACAACGCTATCAAACTCATACTTGCCAGAGGCAGCGGCATTTTTTTCATTATCCAATCCCACGTTAAATGTCCGTTCTTGTTAATCTGCCATCTAGGTCGAACTGCCTTAAGCATAGGTTCATCCGCTTTACGATGTTCGTTTTTCAAACGAGAAAGCACCCCTACCAGAATAGCAAGCACCATATAGTACCCAACCATCCAACTGATGCTGGGACTAGGCCAAATCGTTTGAAAGCCATCCCATTTACTGGAGATCGATACGATAATGAACACCCATTCATTGACCTTGGCTACAATCCAGGCTATCGCCTGACCTGCGGGAACATAGATGAAGCCGATAACCAGAGCTGCCGTGCCTCCCGGCATCGTGACCATACTGAATACAGGGACTAGACAAAGATTGGCAGCCAATGAGAGTAGTGATAATTGATTAAAATAATAAATCGAAACAGGAAAGGAGATCAACTGAGCTACAAGCGAGATCGAGAGTGTATTTTTCCATAGCTGAGATCGGATGGGCAATAATGTGTTAACAGGCGGTACTCCAATAATTAATCCAATGGTCACCAAAAAAGAGAGCTGAAAGCTGACATCGAGCAAATAATAAGGCTCCCATATGAGCATAACAAAGCCTACTAGCAGAACAGAATGCAAGCCATCCTTCAAGGTATGTCGATAAGCGGCGTATAATCCTATCATCGCCATTAACCCAGCGCGTACAATAGATGGGGAGCCTCCTGTTAGTGCAATATATAACGGCATAAGTGCAATAGCTGTGAGTATACAGGTCTCTCTTGTTAAGCGTAATTTACGCAACACCCACAATAAACAAGCAAGAAATACGGCAACATTCAATCCTGATACCGCTAATATGTGTGTTAATCCAAGCTGTGAAAATTGCTGAAATTGAACAGGGTCCATATCATCGGTTAAACCAATCAGCATACTTTGCATAAATCCTCCCTGATCATCAGGGAATATTTCTGAAATCCGCTGTGCGAGAACCATTCGAAATTGATCATTCCAACGTAATATAGACACCCATGTCCACGTTTGTGGCTGCGTCACCTGTATCGATGCAATCCCCTTGACGCTCACCGTCCAATGTATATGTTGAAGCCGCAAATAATCCCGATAATCGAATCCGTCAAAATTTCGCGCTTCCGAGGGGAGCTTGACCATCCCATGCAGAACGACTCGGTCCCCACGCAGCCATAATTTAGCACGCTGCTGCTCCTCACGGCTTAACAGCTTTAGGACTACAGCCACCTGCTCATTTATGGGCTTAGGCTTATTAAGGTGTTGGCTATGTTCTTCAGTCTTCACTTCCTGCTGCTGGCTTTCAACCGTTAGAGTAAAGGATGCTTTATCTCCGTCAATATCTACTCGTGATGCAATGAAACCTGCCAGAACCATACTGGCTTCATCATTGCCTACGGTATGAGGCGGCAGAGAAATTTCGCTGTGGTTCGATTGGTCATAGCTTTCATAATATCCTGCACCAATCAACACTAGAAGTACTGCACATACACCTATTCTGAACCTCAAGCCCATGCTCCAATAAATAACCATAGCTATCGCTAAAAAAAAGCTTACATATAGGGATAACCAGTCCAGATGGAATAAATACGCCACTGCATAACCGCTTATCCACAGCAGCGTACATACAACGAGCGGTCTATTCATTCCGCGGCCTCCTTCACACTATTAAGGTAATCACCGATACAACGAAAAAAAACCTCTTGCACCCAATGGCGCATTAAGAGGTTCCTCCTCATAACAGCTGGCTTATTGATATTCTTGTGTACCTTAATATTTACGCGTAAGCTCGCTCCTGTCCATCAATCCGTACTATCTATAACAGTATCACTTGTGCCTGAAGGCGGTAAATAAGACTCCAGCCTGCGAAATACGATCCCTTTTTGTTCCATCAACGCCGTTACCTTGGCACTGTCCTTATTGTATGGACGATGGTACACAATTTCGGTAATTCCACTGTTGGCCAACATGTTGGAGCAGGTCCAGCATGGCTGGTCGGTTACATAAACGACGGAATTTTCGCGATCCTTAGGGTCTGTAAACAGCAGCAGATTCTGCTCGGCATGGATCGTGCGGATGCAGCGTTGTTTTTTGAGAACCTGTTCGGTGCCTTCAAGATTTAAAAGTTCATATTCCTCCACAAGCATGCAGCCTGCTTCCGAACAATCCGGTACCCCCATAGGCGCGCCATTATAAGCGGCACCGAGGAGTTTTTTTCCCTGCACCAGTACGGCACCGACATGTCTGCGGTTACATCGTGAACGAGTAGAAGCCATGTAAGCCATATCCAAAAAGTAAGTATCCCAATCTTTGCGGGTTGTCATTAGTAGATTCTCCATAAGTTATAATAGAATAGGTATCCTTGTTATTTTCTCATACTTTTCATGAAAACAAAAGGCTGCATTAAGGCTCCAGCACTAGATAGGGCTTCATTTTCTCCAGCACCTTCACCCCAATCCCCTTGACATCCAGCAATTGCTCTATGCTTTGAAAGCTACCTATTTGTTTGCGATGGGCAATAATGGCTTTTGCTTTACTTTCACCAATGCCCGGTATTGTGATCAACTGCGTCTGCGTGGCTTTGTTGAGATTTATCATTCCTTTTGTTGACGCGGGCTTAGTATTATTATCAGGCAATTCTTTGTCGGGCTTGTTTACGGCGGGAGCGGCTTCTGCCAAGGATGGCTCTGAACTTGTTTGGGAGTTGGCTGTTGTGTCCTTGAGAACATTTTTATCCGTGTTTGTTTGTGAAAGAGCCGCGGCATTTTTACTTTGCTCAGAGAACTCCGCTTTCTTCAGCTTTTCTTCTGACTGCTTAAGCAAAAATGTTTTCATTTCATCATTAGCGGTTTGCCATCCCGTGGTCTGAGCAAAACTACGTTCATATAACGAAAACCCCCACCAACCAACTACCAAAATAATAGCCGCAGTTACAATCCATACTACCCATTTAATGCTCGATCCGCCGTTAACGTACAAAAGTAAATTCCCTCCATTCTGAAAAGTATATTTAACAGGATAATCACTGCAGACCTCTGCAATTATGCTTAAAGCGTCATCCCATTCGTTGCCCTATCCACTTAATAGGTATAATCCAAACCTCCACCGCATAGGGATAAAGGAAGGTTTACTGATCAAGGGGGGATGGCTATGCAAGTTGGATTCATCGGTACGGGCAGCATGGGCAGCATATTAATCGAAGCGTTCATTCAAGCGGGTGCGCTCCTGCCGGAGCAAATTACGATCACAAACCGTACCCTGTCCAAAGCAGAACGATTAGCAGCTGCCTATCCCGGTATCCAAGTTTCCCAATCCAGCGCTGATGTTTTACAGCTTTCCGAAATTTTGTTTATATGCGTGAAACCATTGGAATATAAAACCGTTATTCAAGATCTTAAGGACAAGACAAAACCCTCGCAGATTATTGTATCCATAACAAGTCCAGTGCTTATTAATCATTTGGAGGGACAGCTTAACTGTAAAATTGCCAAAATCATACCCAGCATTACCAACTATGTATCCAGCGGTGCGACCCTATGCATGTATAGCGATCGTATGTCTGAGCCAGATATTGAGCTTCTTGACAATTTACTCTCCTTCATCAGTACACCGATACGTGTTTCTGAGGAGCATACGCGGATTTCATCCGATCTGACAAGTTGTGGACCTGCATTTATATCCTATTTTTTACAAAAGTTTGTGGATGCCGCTGTTGAAGAAACCGGCATTTCCGAGTCTGAAGCGACCCGGCTGGCATGTGAAATGCTTCTTGGAACAGGCAAACTCCTGACCGTTGGCGGATTCAATCCTCTTTCCTTGCAAAAGAAGGTTGCAGTGCCGGGTGGTATTACGGCGGAAGGACTCCGTATAATGGAAAATGAGCTGCACGGGATGTTTAATAAACTGATCCGCACAACTCATTCCAAATATGAAGAAGATGTGGAAAAAGTGGAAGCACGGTTTTTGGGCACAGATGCCGACTAACGTGATGCTTTCACGTTTTCCTCTTATGAACCGTCCGTGCATTCGGACGGTTATTTGATATGATGATTTTTAGCCAACTACAATGTTAACCAGCTTTCCTTTAACCGCGATGACTTTACGTACCGTTTTGCCGGCCATAGCTTCCTGGACCTTCTCGGAGCCCATCGCCAATTCCTGCAGAGCCGCTTCATCAGCGTCCTTGGACACAAGCGCACGCTCCACGATTTTTCCATTTACCTGTACAACGATTTCGATCTCATTATCTACTGTCCATGCTTCATCATACTCAGGCCATACGGCATATGAAACGGAATCCGTGTGCCCCAGCTTTTCCCACAGCTCTTCAGCGATGTGAGGTGCTATCGGGGAAAGCATTTGTACAAAATGCTCCATCGCTGCTTTAGGCAGACGATCTGTTTTATAAGCCTCGTTCGTAAAAATCATCAATTGGCTGATCGCTGTATTAAACCGCAGCGCTTCTAAATCCTCAGTAATTTTTTTGATCGAACGATGCCATGTACGTTTAAATGACTCACTGCCCAAGGTCTCGTCAGAAGAAATTTTGGAATGCAGCTGACCATTATCGCCGACAAACATCCGCCATATCCGATTCAAGAACCGGAAGTTCCCCTCTACACCGTTAATATTCCAAGGCTTTGTTGCTTCCAACGGTCCCATAAACATTTCGTACATCCGCAGCGTATCGGCACCGAATTCATTGACGATCTCATCCGGGTTGATCACGTTACCACGCGATTTACTCATTTTTTCATTGTTTTCGCCCAAAATCATACCTTGATTGACCAGCTTGTGGAATGGCTCCTTCGTTGCAACAACACCCAAGTCGTACAATACTTTATGCCAAAATCTTGCATACAGCAAGTGAAGCACCGCATGCTCGGCACCGCCAATATATAGATCCACAGGCAGCCATTTTTGCTGAAGCTCCTGAGAACACAGCTCCTTGTCATTCTTTGGATCAATAAAACGCAGATAGTACCAGCAGCTGCCTGCCCATTGCGGCATTGTGTTCGTCTCGCGGCGAGCTTTCATACCGGTTTCAGGATCAACAGTTTCCACCCAATCGGTCACAACCGCGAGTGGCGATTCGCCTGTACCTGATGGAGCAATCTGCTCGATATCCGGCAGCAGCAGGGGCAATTGATCAACAGGAACGGTTTTCATCGTTCCGTCCTCCAGATGAAGAATAGGGATCGGCTCACCCCAATAGCGCTGACGGCTGAACAGCCAGTCACGTAATCGATAAGTGACCTTGCCGTGACCTTTGCCGTTCGACTCCAGCCATTCAATCATCGTGGCGATCGCCTGGACATTCGTTAATCCGTTCAGCAGCTCGGAATTCACATGTGCTCCATCTCCTGAATAAGCTTCCTTCGTAATATCTCCGCCAGTAATGACCTCAACAATCGGCAGATCAAACTGCTTGGCGAACTCCCAGTCACGTTGATCATGTCCAGGTACTGCCATAATTGCACCTGTTCCATAACCCGCAAGTACATAATCGGAAATCCAGATCGGCACCTTTGCCCCATTGACCGGGTTGACCGCATATGAACCCGTGAATACACCGGATTTATCTTTGGCCAGATCGGTTCTCTCCAGATCGCTTTTGTGTGAAGCCTTCTCCTGATAAGCCTTCACCGCTGCATCTTGCTCAGGTGTAGTTATGCTTGATACCAAATCATGCTCAGGGGCCATTACGCAGTAGGTAGCACCGAATAAGGTATCTGGACGAGTTGTAAATACCTTCAGGCCTTCACCTTGATGACCGTCAATAGCAAATACAACCTCAGCACCCTTGGACTTGCCAATCCAGTTCCGCTGCATATCTTTAATCGACTCGGACCAGTCCAGCTCTTCCAGATCATCCAGCAGTCGCTCTGCGTACTCCGTAATTCGCAGCACCCATTGCCTCATGGGTTTACGAACTACCGGATGATTACCGCGTTCACTCAAGCCGTTTATGACCTCTTCATTAGCCAATACTGTTCCCAAAGCTGGGCACCAGTTTACGGCAACCTCATCTACATAGGCAAGTCCTTTGTTATACAGCTGAATAAAGATCCACTGTGTCCATTTATAATAATCGGGGTCGGTCGTACTGATTTCACGGTCCCAATCGTAAGAGAAGCCCAGTGACTTGATTTGACGGCGAAAATTATTAATATTTTTGATCGTTATATCACGGGGATGTTGTCCCGTATCCAATGCATGCTGTTCGGCAGGAAGGCCGAACGCATCCCAGCCCATCGGGTGCAGCACGTTGTAGCCGCGCATTCTTTTATAGCGTGAAACAATATCCGTAGCTGTGTAACCCTCCGGATGCCCTACGTGAAGCCCGGCTCCTGACGGATACGGAAACATATCCAACGCATAAAACTTCGGCTTGCTATCATCCTCTAGCACTTTGAATGATTTATTTTCATCCCAATATGCCTGCCATTTCGGCTCGATGGCCTGCGGGTTATATCCCTGTTGTTCTTTGATTTCCTCTGTCATTCTGTTAATCCCCTTTCATTATGTCCAAACAAAAAAGCCCCTCATCGCTAGCGCAACGGCTAGGGACGAGAGGCGTGCTTCCCGTGGTACCACCCTAGTTAACATCAGGCATGCTTTGCCCGTGTTCACTCTTCCCCTTAACGCGGGGGCAACGATCCGGTTAGACTTGACTTTGCCCTGCCCTATTGAACGTATCCAACATCAGCAGCATTCAAGCTTTAGCCTTCTGGCTCCAAGACGAGTTCACTCTTCCCATATGCCAGCTCTCACCCTAACACTGACTCTCTGAAAAATGGTACGTAGCTACTACTTCCTATCACAGCCGCTTTTTCATATAAGGCGATTATATGTAAAAAACGGCATTCGTGTCAAGTCACGCCTGCTTGTTCACTCTGTTTTTTAATAAAATAACCATTTGATGATGGCAAGAATCAATAAATGACCGGGATAAAACGATAACCACAGCCACCGCGGAATAGTAAATGGGATGGGTCTTGCTTTGGCTCCCCAAATCAGCCCTAACGTAGAAACCATACTTATAAATTGATAAATAACGCCGCCAGTCCAGTAATAATACAGGTTCAAGAAAAAATGCAAAAGCAGAGCAAAATAAGAGGTCGTATACCTGAAGATCAAAATCATCATCAGCGCATATGTACCGTAATCAGTTGGAATCCAACTAAACAGCAGAAAAGCAATACAAGCGATAAAAATTTGCAATAAAATAATCCGGGTACGGTCCATCGCTATCAGGGTCAATATACATATAAAAAAGGTCGCAATTACATTCAATTCCATATAGTCGAAGGCCCACATAAAAGGGAATTGGGAAACGAGCGCTAATATCCCCAATCGCAGCACATATTTTTGAATATTGCGGGTATGTAGAAAACCTTGAACAATACCAAAAGCATACAGAGGAAAGGCCAGTCGTCCAATAAAACGCAAGAACAGAAATTGATCTGGATATAAAGCTGCTCCTATATGATCGATGAGCATGCTCAGCATGGCTACGATTTGAAGCAGCTCTCGCTGCATTCCCATCGGATTCGCCTTGACCATGGGCTGCACGCTGCTGTTTTCATTGCTCAATAGGGATACCTTCTTTCTCTGTTTAGATAAAATACTCCATGTCATGAATAAACCTCGATAACCACTATATGAAGCGGAATCGAGGTCTATTTGGAGAAAGTAAAAATGATTAGAGAATTTCCCAAATGGAAAAGATAACAATATTAGCTGCCAGTGTAACGTCGGCAACTCCGATCAACTAGAACGAGGTGGGCCACATGTTGGGTATTATGAACGGAATTTTGTTAGCTTTACCACTATGGGGAATCATTTTATGTATATGGAGCCTGTTTATGAAGCTGTAACAGGCTTTTATTCTAGTCCAATGGCTTCCTCGCTACAAAAAAAGCACGCTGCGTTGTGTCTGTTGCCGGCTTCCATACAAAATCACCGTAGCAAGCCACATCATTAAAACCAACAGCCATTAGCTGCTGCTTTAACCAGGAAAGTGAATACGCACGCTGCACATGATATTCCTCCAAACGCAGAAAATGATTACCATGCTCAGAGCCTGATTTTCCGCCGCTGCTCGGAGGTACCTGACTAAATATCGTCAGCGCGTGCTCGATTTCACAACGTTCTTCGTCCAATTCGCTCGTCCAAATATAAGCAATATCGTCTTCATTCAGAAAAAAGGGCTGTTCCTCCGCATAGCTTTGCAGTTGTAAGGGTGTATGCACATCGAATACAAATATGCCACCAGCTTTGAGACCCTCGAATGCTTGCATAAAAGCCTGCTGCACATCCTCCTGCTCCAGCAAATAGTTCACACAATCACACAAAGAGATAACTGCATCAACCTGGATCGGCAAGGACCAATCGCGTAAATCCTGCTGCAGCCATGTCACTCGACCTTTTCCCTGGAAAAGATGCTGAGACTCAGCTTCTTGTGCCTTTTGCTGTGCTACCGCCAACATATCCTCGGACAAATCGATTCCAAACACTTCATAGCCCTGCTGTGCAAGCGGCAGTGCTATACTGCCTGTACCGCATCCGAGATCTGCAATGGTTTGTGGAAGACCATATTGTTTCCAGCATTTTTGCAAAAATTCCAGCCACTCAGCGTAAGGCATATCTTCCATCAGTCGATCATAATAATACGCAAATTGGTTGTAAGCCACTATCGTTCAACACCTTTGCTAATTGACAATTCATTGCAATTTATTCTGTATCCGACTTACTCTGAGACGTAGGCTCCTGATTTTCCTCAGGCTGTTGCTCTTGCTTCAGATGGGTCCAGCTTCCTTCTTGATAGACAAGACCTTCACGCATTAATTTGCCGATAGCCCGCTTAAAAGCCGATTTACTGATCTGAAACCGTTCATTAATTGCATCTGCCGGAGATTCATCCGAATAAGGCATCGAGCCGTTAGGTCTTTCGCGCAGAAAAGCAAGCAGCTTCTCCGAGTCCTCATCACGTCCAACTTCTTTCACAGCTTTCATTGAACAGTTCACATTGCCATCCTCACGAACAAAGCTTACCCGCACATCAACCTGCTCGCCAAGACGCAGCTTCCTTGTACGATCAGTGGAGTGGATCATGCCAATGACTCCAAAACCAACAACACCTCCGTCACAAACCACAAAGGTTCCCATCTGCAGCGGCTTGTACACTCTTGCGCTAACCCAAGTGTTCTTCCAGCTAGTCGGAGCATCAAAGCACATCGGCTTCAATTCAGCCTCACCGGCAACTCTGGCCAGCAATCGACCTTGGCGGTCATGGGCAAGCTCAACAAACACCTTGTCTCCTACTTGTGGCCGAAGCTCACGCAGATCAGGCTGTTCCCTGAATGGAAGCAGCAGGTTGCGGCCTAAGCCCATTTCCAGAAAACAACCGAACCGTGGATGAATATCAACAACTTCCAAAAGAGCAATCTCACCCAGTTGGATTAATGGTTTTTTCATCGTACTGGCAAGACGATCCTGTGTATCGTAGAACAAAAATACATCTACGGAATCACCGGGTTTAATCGTGCCCACGACCTCGCTGTAATGGAGCAATACTTCTTGATTGCCATCCGTTACAAAATAACCGTGTGGAGCGATTTCCTTAGCAACTTTGAGTTTGTAAGTTTTTCCTGCATCCAAGATCATACGCGTTCAACCACCTTGGCATCCGACCAAAGACGCTCAATATTGTAATATTCCCGATCTTCGCGATGGAAAACATGAACAATAACGTCCCCTAAGTCAACCAGCACCCAACGTGCTGTATCCATACCTTCTAATCCACGTACACGTCCACCATTTTGTTCAGCTTTTTTACGAATTTCCGTAGCGATAGCTTGAACCTGTGTTTCTGAATTACCATGACAAATAACGAAATAATCCGTAATCAGCGAAACCCCCTGCAGGTTTAACGCGATTAAATTCATTGCTTTTTTATCTTCAGCCGCTTCAACAACAAGATCTACTAATTTTTCTGGTGTAAGACTCATTTCATTTCCTCCTCTATCTCACTGTATTGCAAATTATTCAATTCAACTGATTTATTTCATCAACCAGGCTATTTCTAGCCAATAACGTTAATGGATAAACCTTTTTTCCTTTTTCCAGCAAAAAAATAATCGTACCATCAAACGCCGTCAAGAGTGCTTTCTCCATACTATATTCGGCGATTTCACGAATCTTATGCACGCCCGGAAAATCTCTTCCAGGTTCGATATAGTCTGCCAGACAAACGATTTTTTCCAGCTGAGTCATGTGTTTACGTCCAGTCGTATGGTAACGGATCGCATCCAACACCTCTTCGTCGTCAACCTCATAATCCCGCTGAGCAATAAAAGCACCTGCATGAGCATGCCAGATTTCCTTATCATAATCCAACAAATCCGCAGGTAAGCCATGATCGCGAATCACATTGCCCTGTTCCTTGACTGGCCAATATTTACAAACATCATGCAGCACTGCAGCCATGTGAGCCTTGTCAGCATCACCTTGATAGCTTCTTGCGAGTAAAACGGCTGTCTCCATCACACCTAACGTGTGCTCCCAACGGGCAGCAGGCATTTGTGACTTTACCGCATCAATCAGCTGCTTGCGATTCATAAATCCGATTCACCACCATATATTCATTTACTCGATCCGGAACTAAATAACGAACCGATAGCCCTTTGGATTGACGCAATCGAATCATGCTCGAAGAAAGCTCGATCAAGGGCATTTCTACAGGAATAACCGCTTTGCGAATAGCTTCTGGCAGCAAACTCAAATCCCACACATAACCTGGACGCTGAAGACCGATAAACGCAATTTTCTGCACCAATTCATCAATCCTGTACCATTTGGGCAAATACTGTACCATATCCGCACCGATAATATAAGCAAAATGAACGTCTGGATGCACTTGAAGAAGCTCGGTTACGGTGTCAAAGCTGTAGGAAATGCCGCCCTTCCTCAGTTCGAAATCAAAAGGGCGAAAATGGGAGTGGTCCTCAACCGCACGGCACACCATGTCCCAACGCTGCTCCGGAGTAGCCATAGGCCCTTTCTCTTTATGAGGAGGCACATTCGTTGGCATAAACCAGACCTCATCCAACAGCGCTTGCTCACAAGCATGCTGGGCAGCAATTAAATGTCCGATATGTATAGGATCAAAGGTTCCTCCCATGATTCCAACCTTCATACATTCACCTCTTCTAGCTCAAAAATCTAAACCGGCAGTACAATCGTTTTATGATCTTTCGACTCTTTGTACAGCACGATAATTTTGCCTATTACCTGTACGAGCTCAGCATCTGCTTGCTCTGCCAATTGTTCACCGACCTCTTTGCGGTCCTCGCCACTGTTATTGAGCACCGTAACCTTGATCAGCTCGCGTACTTCCAATGCTTCATTGATATGTCTGATCAGATGCTCGTTCACGCCACCCTTACCCACCTGGAAAATCGGGTTCAAATGATGCGCTAAAGCGCGTAAATGTCTTGTTTGTTTACCTGTTAGCATAATTATCGTTATCCTCTATTCTTGATTTAATAAAAGTTATGGGTGATCTTGCTAGTCGTTGTAAGCGGTAAGCTGCGAGTTTCATCTATGCGTTAAATGAATCGATTACAGCTTGACGCATGGCAGCAACCGGAGCCGTAGTACCTGTCCAATACTCGAAAGCGAACGCACCCTGGTAAATAAACATACCCAAGCCGCTGTGAATGGCTGCACCCCGAGCCTCGGATTCACAAAGGAATTTTGTAACCAGTGGGTTGTAAACCAGATCACTGACTACAGTAGAATCCAGGATCAATGAAGTATCCATCGGTACAGCATCAACATTTGGATACATGCCAACGGAAGTATTATTCACAATCAAACCAACCTTGCCAACCATATCGCCAATCTCATCCATCCCTAAGCCGGTGGCTGTGGTGAAGCTGGATATGGTTTGCGCCAGTTCAATGGCTTTATCGCGAGTACGATTGGCTATATAAATATGGGCTGCACCTTCCATGGCTAATGCATACGCAACACCACGTGCTGCGCCCCCTGCACCAAGCATCAATACATGTTTGCCTCGCAAATCGATTCCTGTTTCTTCCTTCAATGATCTCACGTAACCGATACCATCCGTATTACGGCCAATAAGCCGTCCATCTTCATTAATAATCGTGTTGACTGCACCAATGATCCGGGCGCCTTCATCGATTTCATCCATGTATTCCATGACCTCTACCTTATGCGGAATGGTAACATTGACACCGCGAAATTGCAGGGTGCGGATTCCATCAATAGCCGCCTTAAGCTGCCCCTGTTTAATATGAAATGCCGCGTAGACCGCGTTTATCCCCGATTCTTCAAAAGCCCGATTCAACATGATCGGCGATTTCGAATGGTGAATCGGATCTCCGAAGACACCATACAGAATGGTGTTGCTATCCAGTTTCAGTTTCCCCATTATTATTCGTTCCTTCCACTCTATATCATGGATTCGCGCACAGCAACCTTAACCCCTTTGGGAACATGCACTGCCAAATCGGCGCCGCTATCGCTGTTAATTTTAATCCAGCCCAAACCCGAGATCGAAACATCGTATATTTTGCCTTTCGGAATACGCACAGGTACCTTGGTCAGCTTCGGCAATAACTCCAAAGCCTCAAGTGTCGGAGGTGCTAGCATGACACCCTTGTGCTCTGCATACAGCTCATCGGCGCGTTCCAGCTTGGTCCGGTGCGGTGTAAGGGCATTGGATACATAAAAAGTAAACGACTGACGCGCACCTTGAATAAAATCAAACCGTACAAAGCTGCCAAAAAATATCGTCTGCTTCTCATTTAATTGAAATACGAGCGGCTTGACGACCTTATCAGGCATGAGCGTAGTTAAATCTTTTTTGCTTACGAGCTCTGTCAATCGGTGCGGGTATACAATACCTGGTGTGTCAATAATAAAGGTCCCATCATCCATGGGTATTTTCACCAGGTCAAGAGTCGTTCCCGGGTACTGGGACGTTGTCAGCTCGGCTTCCAGATCGCTGTAATCACGAATCAACCGATTAATCAGTGTCGATTTGCCAACGTTCGTAGCCCCAACGACATATATATCGCGTCCACCCCTATGCTCGTCCAATGCTTGGATGACACGATCAAAGCCCATATTCATTTTTGCCGAACATAATACAACTTCAACAACCTTAAGGCCAAATTCACTGGCCTGCTTACGTATCCAATTGACAATTCTGTTATAATTGGTCACCTTCGGTAGCAAATCAATTTTGTTAACTACCAACACAATCGGATTATCTCCGACAAAGCGAGGCAGACCGCTGATCAAAGTACCTTCAAAATCGAATATGTCGACAATATTGACGACCAGTGATTTTGTATGCCCAACGTGACTCAACAGCTTCAAAAAGTCATTGTGGTCTAAAGTAATACCTGAGGACTCGTTATAATTTTTCATGCGAAAACAACGCTGGCATATGATCGGCGAACGATCCAATGCTTGCGCCGGAACATAACCCAGCTTGTCAGCATGCTCCGTTTGCAGCTTCACACCGCATCCGGCACAGGCCTGTGATTCAAAAATCTTTTCTGTCATGGTTTACCTACCTTTTCATCCAACTTGTAGCTACTTTCTCGAGCGAGCGATTGACAACTTTCGTAAAAAAACCTTCATCTCCCTTTGCAATTGGAAGCACCAGAATCGTAAATAAGCCAATCCGGTTCCCGCCAAGCACGTCGGTCATCATTTGATCGCCAATAACCACTGTTTGACTAGGCAGCAGATTCATCATACCTAATGCTTTGTGGAAAGCTGCACTGGTCGGCTTTTTGGCCCGATAAATAAAAGGCAGAAGCAGCGGTTCAGCGAATTTACTAACCCGTAGCTTGTTATTGTTGGAAACAATCACGACCTGAAAACCGATTTGTGCAACAACCTTGAGCCACTCAATTAATTCTGGTGTGGCTAATGGCGCTTTGGCTCCTACGAGCGTATTATCAAGATCCGTAATTATGCCACGAACACCTTTGGCCCATAGATCATTGAGGTCAATATCATATATCGTGTTCACTTGTAATTGTGGAAGCAGCCTTTTTAACAAAGAAATCACCTCGGGAACGATCATACCTACATACGTCAAACTATACCACAGCCTGATAGGTGTGGCAAAATAATAATAACGATCTACAACAAAAAGCCTGACAGCAAGCTGCCAGGCCAGAGCTTAAAGCTTCTTTCTCAATCAAAATTGCGAACGCAGCTTCTCGACGAGCTGAGTCGTGCTCTGCCAGTCATCCTCTGTTATTTCTGCATTGCTGTACTTGGCTTTCTCAAAGATAGATAGCACCTGCTCCAAATCTGCCTTCATCCATTTGCTCTGCTTGATCCATCTGCGGGTTGCTTCACGCAGGGTTTCATGCTCATCACGGGTATAGCCATTGCGTCGGCAAATTCTCAGCATTCGTTCACATTCTACGATGACCTTTTGCTTCAGAAGCGATGCTCTTCGACGCTCGATCCGTTCTTTGATAAGTTCTATTACCTGCAGCTTCCATACTAGAAAAGCCACTAACGCTATCGCTAACAGCACCAATCCGCTAATACTGGCAACATGGCCTGGATTTGAAAAAACAGCCGTTTCTTCCGCTGTTTCCGGTATTTCGGGTAATGTTGACATATCGATTACAGTTTCCTGTAATTGCGCGGCACGCGGCAGTACAAATCCAGAGGTAGGCTCAAAAGGAATCCAACCATAGCCACTAAAATAAATTTCCACCCAGGAATGCGCATCCGCATTACGAACGGTATACACACCAGCAGCATCGGGATCCAACATACCCTGCTCAACCGACATATTCAAATATTCATCAGGTACTGTTGTAGAACCAGATGCATAGCCCTTCACCCATCGAGTAGGAAGTCCAGATGATCTAGAGAGCACCGCCATCGCTGATGAGAAATAATCACAATAGCCTTCCTTGATTTCAAATAAGAAACGCTCTACAAAGTCTCGACTCCGTCCTTTGGTAAGATCAGGCTTGTTCGTATAAGGGTAGGTTTGACGCAAATATTGCTCAATCTTCTTAGCCTTGTCATAAGGGCTCACCGTATCTTTGGTAATATCCGCCGCTAATTGACGGACACGATTCGGTGTATTGTCAGGCAGTTGTAAATATTCAGCCAGCTCTACACGATTCGGCAGCTCGGCAGGCACTTGACGCAAGACTTCCTCATCCACTATCGGCATTTGTGAGACAACTGTGTACGATTTGGGGAATGCTTGACGCTGCTGCTCATTAAACCGCATCTCAGATTGCGATGGCGCCCATAGCAAGGGCTCAAAACCTGTCTTGACACCTCCGAGATCGACTACCTTTTGCAAGCTGAAGGCTCCGAATAACACAGGATATTTTTCCTCAGACAAAATCGTAACCGTTTGGGTAACCTCTATTGTTTTCAGCTTGCTGCCAGCAGTTCTTGGATCAGAAGTCAGCGGGACATCCGCACGTACACTGCTCACCTGAGCACGTCTGTCTCCTTCTCCGAGCTCCCAGCCTTTACCACTGTAAAAACTCCTCGTCTCTCCACGCCAATAGCTTCGATGTGAGGTTTCCACGGTCATGACAGGGGTAAAATCGAATTCAAATCCCCCACCCAGAGACGTGTCATTGCGGCTATATCCGGAAGAAGAATCACCTGCAGCCGCAGCGACCTCAACCCCTTTACCCGTAGTAAAGTTAACCGGCTGACCTTGAAAATTGCGCCACGCTGTATAAGGATCGGTCAATAAGGGACTGACCTCCGGCATAATGGAACCAATAGATAATGTCAGACAAACCAATGTAATGACTGGTACTGAAATTGACATCGGATAATCAGCCAAATAGCTCCATGCTGTTGGATCTTTTCGACGAAGCCGCTGAAAGTGACACAAAATCAGCAGAAATAATCCGCAGCCCAGCACCATTACCACTTGAGGCCACAAATACACATTCGAAAAAGAATCACGTATACACATGGCGAGTACACTAACGATCATGAGTAGATAAATTCTCCACTTCACCTCTACCCACCAGATCAAAGCCAGATAAATGACCCATGTGCTTAACGCAAACCATAGATATGGAGTCAACTGGTATAAGTTCAGAAACAGCTGTGAAGAAAAATAGCTGGATACAGATACATCATCAATGATTTTATAATCGCGTAAAACATGTGCATTGAGCGCGATCACCGCAATCATTTGTATGAATCCACGTGCAAGCCAATGAAGCCTCGGAACATGCTCAATCAGGAAGGTTACAAGCAGCGTTAACTGAACAATTCGAACCGTCTCCGGCAGCCACACTCCATTTTCTTTGGTAATCCAGGTTACAAATTGCAATAATAACAAGCCCACCAGTAAAGCGGTCAAACGATGCGGCCAATCCGTCCAAAGCATACGCTGCCATACAGGTGTCTTTTCATACATCAGCTCGCTCATCCACTTCTCCCTCCCAGCACAACCGGAAGCTCATGAAGGGAATGGATAGCATACCCGACCACACCAACCGATTGCAGTCTTTTCAACCAAGCTTCTTGATCGGCAGCGTCCGAGCATATCCACAGGTGGCAAGGGTTTAATTGCAGCTGCTTGAGCCAATTAAAAATTTGTATAATGGGTTCACCGTACTGCGGTGTAATCAAGGTAATAAAACTGCCTGGAACCAGATGCTGGACCTTTTCCCTTAATACTTGGCGAAGGTTATACGAGCCGTCGGCCTCCACATGGATAAAATGCTGTTGAACCGCTTTAAGTAAATTTTGTCCTGGTTTTGGCTCAAAATACACATCATCCGCTCCCGTAGACACGAGTCCCAGAGCTAAACTGCGTCCGGCTCCGTATTGAAACAAAGATGCCGCTATAGAAACAGCGAGCTCAAATTCCTCCGATTCTCCATAAGCCTTGCGTTCACGATCAAGAATCAAATAGGTTTTGGGTAAGGATTCACGTTCAAATTCCTTAGATTTCCATGTTCCTGTTTTGGCTGTCGCATTCCAGTGAATACGTGACAATCGATCCCCATAAATATACTCTCGTACACCATTGATCTGTGTCGTTTCGCGGACTGCACGTGTCGTAGTAGAATGGTGGTTTGTCCCTTTCATCATTTGATGATATTGCTGCCATTCGCGAATCTGTATGGTTTGCGGCAGTACGACGATACTATTAGGCAGCTTGAGGGTACCTCTGTGCTCAAATAAACCAAATATATCTTCAGTAACACATTCGGTAGTGCCGAAAGTATACGAACCTCTACGCAGTGCAGGTGTCCGGTATTCCCAATCTCCACGTCTTCTCCAATCCGGAACTATGGTCGATTCAAATGCAAGCTCACTGCCGTTTTTGTGAGTCAATCGATCCTTTACGAATATATAAGGCATGGGCCAAAATCCGGGAATTTGCAGTTGAATAGTCACTGTGAGTGAGCTTCCTGCCTCTAGTGTACTATTCGTTTCCGCATTATGCAGCGTCCGTGCTCCCTGTGTCCGTTTGATGCCGCTCCACTGCCCCAGCAATAAATAAATGCTTAACACGAGCATGACCACAAACAGCATTAGTGCGAGTTTCCCACCTTGAAACAACAGAAAACCCAAGCTCCCCAGTAAGCTTAACAGTACCGCCCAAAATTGTTTGCTCATACGTGGTAATTCGGTAAGCTTCTGAACGATGGCTTCACGCATCCTGCTCACTTCTCCATTCGTACGGGTACTCTCACCTGTTGAAACACAGACTGTAGTACGGATTGCACCGTAGCGCCGTCCATCCGGGCTTCAGCATTCAGAATGAGGCGATGCCCCAACACGTATGGAGCCAAAAACTTGATGTCGTCTGGAATGACATAATCCCTTTCCTGAAGCAATGCATAGGCCTTAGATGCCTGTACCAGTGCTAAAGTTGCACGAGGACTTGCACCAAGGAAAATTGCAGTATGCTCACGGGTTTGTCTTGTGATCGAAACCAGATAGCTTGCGACTGCATCATCCAGATGTACACGCTTCGCTCTCTGCTGCATACCGAGAATGTGCTCGATGTCCGCTACCGGCTCCAGCTTTTCAATTGGATGCACAATACTTTGTGAAATAATCATCTTCGTTTCTGTTGCTTCATCCGGGTATCCCAGACTAAATTTCATCATGAAACGGTCCAGCTGCGCTTCCGGCAATGTATATGTGCCTTCAAAATCAATCGGATTTTGTGTGGCCAGCATCATAAATGGCTGAGGAAGCTCATGCGTGGCACCATCCACTGTAATATGACGTTCTTCCATGGCTTCCAACAAAGCAGATTGTGTCTTGGTTGTGGCGCGGTTAATCTCATCAGCCAGCAAAATGTGTGTCATAATCGGGCCTGGTCTGAATATGAATACTTCATCTTTCGGATGATATATCGAAACTCCAGTAATATCGGTGGGAAGCAAATCAGGATTGCATTGGATACGTCGGAATTGACCACGAATCGATTTAGCTAATGATTTGATCAAAATTGTTTTTCCGGTACCTGGTACATCCTCCAAAAGTACGTGTCCACCTGCTAACATGGCTGTCATGAGTAGTTTTATTTCATCTGTCTTACCGAGGATGCAAGACTCCAAATTCGCTTGTATGCGCTTTAGCATTCCTATATCTTCACTGACAATGGCCTCCATGTTCCTGATCCTCCTTAGGGTGTATGTAATGAGTGGGCAGAATGATTCACTTTCTATTTTACATGATTAAAAAAAGGCCGTATACGTGCAAATACGCTAAAATTGTTTGTAAAATTACACATTTGGAGACATTTTGAAAACAAAAAAAACTCCATAGGGCTAGCCCCTGGAGCAGAACGGACCTTACTAAGGATACGTACAAAACCTTTATACGGTTTCATCAAATGGGAACTTTACCCGCGAGGCCTGCAAAAGAGAGCTGCCAGAAATGAAAAGATAATCGCTGCCGAAATACCTGCGCTTGTCACATTGAAAATACCTGTGATAATACCTATAGCTCCGTCTTCCTTGAGCTCCTGCAGTGCTCCGTGAACAAGTGCATTCCCAAAGCTTGTAATCGGCACCGTTGCGCCAGCACCAGCGAATCGAATTAACGGATCATACCAGCCTATTCCATCCAAAACTGCACCGCTTACGACAAGTGTACTCATCGTATGCGCAGGTGTAAGCTTCCCCACATCCATCAGAAGCTGACCAACTACACATATCGCACCACCGATAATAAATGCCCATACAAAATCCATGAAAGTTTCCATTGCTTAGTTCACCCCGCTTTCGATAGCTACAGCATGAGCGATACAGGGTATGCTTTCACCTTGTTGAAACGAAAGTGGTGACAACAAAGCACCTGTAGCGATGACCAAAATTTTGCGATAATCGCCTTTGATCAGCTTTTTTAGAATATGACCATAAGTAACCACAGCTGAGCAACCACAGCCGCTTCCCCCCGCAATAACAGGCTGTTTCTCACGATCATAAATCATCAGACCGCAATCGTTATAAGTGGTTTGATGAATCGGTATTTTATGTTTAATAAGCAATTCATTCGCAATATCGTAACCTACTTTGGCCAAATCGCCTGTGACGATCAAATCGTAGTACCCAGGCTCGCGGTCAAAATCCTTGAAATGCGCCTGCATAGTATCCACCGCGGCAGGTGCCATTGCGGCTCCCATATTAAACGGATCCTTTATGCCCATATCAATGACACGACCGATGGTCGCGCCAGTAACCACCGGACCTTTCCCATTTCGGGAGACTACAGCCGCACCTGCACCTGTCACCGTATATTGGGCGGTAGGAGGCTTCTGTGAGCCGTATTCGGTTGGATAACGGAACTGCTTCTCGGAGGTGCAATTGTGACTGCAGGTTCCAGCCATCACATCGTTTGCATAACCAGCATCCGTCAGCATCGCCGCTAGCGCTAGACCTTCCATTGAGGTAGAGCAGGCTCCGAAAATACCAATGTAGGGAATCGCGAGTGTCCGTGCTGCGAAAGTGCTGCTAATAATTTGATTCATTAAGTCGCCGCCTACATAAAACTGAACCTTTTCTTTGGTGAGTCCAGCGTTTTCGACAGCAAGCTTCGCAGCTTCATCCATCAATTGCCGCTCTGCCTTCTCCCAGCTCTCTTGCTGCAGCAGCATATCACCATGAACAATATCGAAATCATCACCTAACGGTCCCGCACCCTCCTCAGGGCCAACGACAGTGGCAACACCGGTTATCACGGGTCGGTTCTGAAATGCCCAGCTTTGGTATCCCTGAAGCATCGCTCATCCTCCTATGTTAAAAATTAAATGCACCAGTCCCACAACAAATGCAGCCACAATTCCGAACACAATAACAGATCCGGCTAATTTAAACATATTGCCACCGACACCTAGAACAAATCCTTCACTTTTATGCTCGAGTGCTGCCGAACACATGGAGTTCGCAAAGCCCGTCACGGGGACAGCCGAACCGGCACCTGCCCACTGTGCGAGCTTGTCATACAACCCGAAGCAGGTCAGGATGACAGACAATAGAATAAGCACAGCCACTGTTGGATTACCTGCCTTTTCTGCTGGAAACCCAAAGGCGTGAATGAACATCTCAGTTAAACCTTGACCTATCACACAAATAATCCCACCGACGAAAAAAGCCCGAAGGCAGTTTTTTAAAACTGGCCTGGATGGCTCCTTCTTTTTGGCAAGCACTTGATATTCCTGCTGTGTCCAGGTAAGTTTTTGCTTTGTTTTTGAAGCCATTTCATCGCTTCCTTTCTTATCTTTTTAATACGGGCTCAAGTAGTTTAATTTGCTTTTGCAGCTGTAAAGTACAGCTCTCGTACATTTTCTTCGCAGAGGCATCTATCGTTGACAAGCCATACAAGGCCAAATCCGCCTCGCATTTTTTTATTGTAGCCATCAGCAGACGTCTTTCGTTATTTACAGGCAGCTTCAACATATCATCATACAGATCGACATACAGAGCTCCATAAGAATCAACAGTGCCCAGAAACACATTGTCTATTGTGACGCCTATTTTCTCCAATTCCGTCCTGAGCCATCCTGGATTCAGTCCAGCTGTTGCGAGCGGCTCTTCCATAATATTACCGTCGATAATAACAGCCTGCGATTCCATCTCGGGTGCCGTTTGGATTCCAAGGTGCTTTGCAGTAAGCGGTTGGTTCTCTTTCTTAAGCATAACGCTCAGCTCTCCACTTGCCTCCAGCATCGCAAATTGGACCTCGGACGGATTAAAAACACTTTTCTTTCGAAGCTGCTCCAGCAACTCCTCTGCCGTGTAACGCTCTTTCTTGAGGTTGTCCTCCATGACCTTGCCTTCCTTGATCATGACCGTTCCCTTCCCCTCGAACCAGCCTCTAAGCGTAACACTCTTCATAGTTATCAATTCCAATCCGAGCGGTACCAGTGCCCATACCAATAAAGCAACAACACCGTGCATATAATTATTTTCGATATCGGTTGATATAAAGCCAGCCAGCTCACCCAGGGTAATACCTGTTATATATTCAAAAAAAGTAAGCTGGGAAATCTGCTTTTTCCCTAATATCCTTGTGAGTATAAACAGCATCGCAATAGCTCCAAGAGACCTGACAACAATTTGTACCCAATCCATCCCCATTCTCTCCTTCCCGGAATACATCTCCGTAACATTATTTGCATCATTGCTCAGACTTATGGTTTCTAAATATATCCAGTCATGATTTCAAAAATTGTGAGCACAATGTAAGAGGTGAAACACAAGGAGGTGAACAATCATGACTGTAGCATCAAGCGTAAAAACTACACTGGCTTCGTTAAAAAGCGCACAAGCCAGCCTGGAGACATTTGCTCTGAGCACACAAAATCAGGAAGCTAAGCAGGTATTCGAACAAGCTGCCCAAACTACGCAGCAAGTTTGCGATCAAATTAGCGGGCGTGTTCAGCAGTTGGAAAGTGAAGAGCCTCAATATAAAGGCTTCTAAACGGATTGGGATCTGAAAACTGATCCAAAACATCCGAAGCTTGTCCAACATAAAAAGCCTTGTGATTGCCGACCATGGGCAATTCAAGGCTTTTTATTTAGACTGCAAATCATTTGTTTCTTTAAGCTCTCACAAACTGTGCTTCTATATCCTGGTAAGGATAAAAGATAATGAGCTATGTACGGTGATTACGCACTTAGCTCCGCAGAAGCATCGTATGCGTCCTCTAGATCAAGCCAATAACCATAAAAATAAAAGCAACAAAATATACAGTACAAGTATCATGATCAGGTTATTCTGTTTTTTCATATAAACAGGCTCCTATCTATCCATAATGTTCCCGATTCTATCCTATGTCACGGTAATTTGTTTGGAATGTGTATATGCCTATATGGAATTTAATGATATAATACGTTCATTGTTCACGTTAACATAAACTTATTTTGCGGGAGGGTCTCTTCATTATGACGATTCATTCGAAGGAGCATCTACATTCATTTGTTACGGAAACGGTAAGGAATACGCAAGTAACCGATATTCATACCCACTTATTTGCAGAATCGTTCGGTGACCTACTTCTATGGGGTGTCGATGATTTATTAACTTATCACTACCTGATTGCTGAAACATTCCGTTTCAAACCGGAATTATCTTATGATGCTTTCTGGGCTATGAGCAAACAAGAGCAGGCCGATTTAATATGGAAAACTTTGTTCATTGAGCACTCACCATACAGTGAAGCGTGCCGCGGTGTGGTCACTGTATTAAATAGACTTGGCTTCGATTTAAGCACTCGGGACTTGAATACATATCGTGAATATTACAAAAACGTTAGCGCCAAAGACTATATTTCACGTATTTTGGAGCTTGCAAAGGTCAAAACGGTTGTCATGACAAATGATCCTTTTGATAGCTTTGAGCGTGAGAAATGGTCACAAAATCATCCACAGGATCCTCGTTTTCTCGCTGCGCTTCGAATTGATCCTCTGCTGAACGCCTGGGATACGAGCTGGACGCTGCTTGTTGAGCAGGGCTATGAGGTGAAACCCGATTTTTCTGGTAATACCATTTCTGAGATTCGCCGTTTTCTGAACGACTGGATTGCGCGCATCAATCCTCTATATATGGCGGTCTCGCTCCCAAATGATTTTGCTTATCCCGAAGATTCATCTCGCGGACGCATCATCGACGAATGTATCGTACCTGTCGCACGTGAAGCCAACATTCCGTTCGCCATGATGATAGGTGTTAAGCGCCAGGTAAACCCTTCTTTGAAAGGTGCAGGAGACAGCTTAGGAAAAAGTGATATAGGAACAGTTGAACGTATCGTCAGCAAGTATCAAGACGTGAAATTTCTCGTGACCATGCTATCCCGTGAAAATCAGCATGAGCTTGCCGTGACCGCTCGTAAAAACCGCAATTTATTAATTTTCGGCTGCTGGTGGTTCCTGAACAATCCGAGTCTTATCGAAGAAATTACCCGTATGCGCTTCGAATTGCTCGGTGGCAGTATCATTCCACAGCATTCCGACTGTCGTATTATTGACCAGCTACTATATAAATGGGATCATTCCCGTGAAATCATTGCAAAAGTATTGTTTGAGAAATATGATGATTTATTGGCGGCTGGTTGGCGCCTGGAGGAAGAAGAGATCCAGCGTGACGTAGACGATTTACTTGGGGGTACTTTCTGGAAGTTTCTTGGGAAACCCGATCCTGCAGCGATAGCTGCAAAATAAATCATAATTGCAACTCTAATTAGTTACTTACATTGTTTTATTGCTGTAGAAAAAATCATCAAAAAAGACGCTCTATTCAGCAGCGTCTTTTTTGATGTAAGCAATCTTACGGTTATTTGCCTTGAGCATTTTTGAGAGCTAGCTCATCTATTGGCAGTACTGCTCCATTGTTCAGAGAAAGCAGTCGTTCGATGATCGTTATCGCCTGAGCTCTTGTAGTTGTTTCCTGTGGTGCCAAATCGCCATTATTAAGGCCCTGCAGGATCCCTTTTTGGACTGCATGAAGCATTGCAAATGAGCTATCTACCACAGTGGTTGAGTTCTGTAGTTCTTTATTTGTAGCTCGAACAGCAATTTTAGCCATTTCTGAACGGGTAATCGGTGCATCCCATATGGTCTGGGTTTCTTCCTGACCATAAAACCCTGCTTTGACAAGTGTATCTACATAGGGTTGATACCATACTTTGTCTACAGATAGCTGGGCTGATGGCAACTTAAGTGCTGCAGCCGTCAGCTTAGCGAACTCCGCTCGTGTAACCGTACCCTCTGGCTTGAAAGTGCCATCCGGATAGCCGTCTGTGTAACCCTTTTCCACAGCGGCAGCAATTGCCGCACTGGCCCAGTGGCCTCCGGTATCACTAAAACCACTAACAAAACCAGATACGGTTTCTGGTATCGCACGGTTCTTGTAAGTACCATCTCCTAATTGACCGATCGTATTTCCTCCCCAAGTCCATACCGCTCCATCTGCCGATGTAGCAACGGAATGAGCACTACCAGCAGATACAGTCAATACATCGTGAATAGCTTTAGCTTGAACAGGTATCTGTCTATTCGTAGTCGTCCCATCACCCAATTGACCGTAAATGTTCTGGCCCCAAGACCATACGGATCCATCCTTTTTTACAGCAAGAGAATGATAGCTGCCTCCGGCAATTGCTGTCACATCGTATAAACTGCCGACCTGAGTAGGAATTAACCGATTGGTCGTCGAATTATCCCCAATTTGACCGTAGCCATTATAACCCCAAGCCCACACTGTACCATCAGATCTCAGTGCAAGAGAGTGATTACGACCAGCAGCTATTGCCTTTATATTACTTAACCCTGAAAGTTGCACAGCAGAGCGGCGCGTCGATAAAGTACCATCGCCAAGCTGTCCATTAATATTGTCGCCCCATACCCATACCGTTCCATCGCTAGCTAATGCCAATGCATGATTGTAGCCTGCTGCAATAGCCTGAATTCGTTTCAAGCCTGGAATCTCGATTGGCGTTACGCTTGATTTGGACGTTCCGTCTGCAAGAGCACCGAAGGTGTTATCACCCAAAGCCCATACCGTTCCATCTTTCTTCAATGCAATTGTAAAGGAATTTCCAGCAGCAATATCAACAATATCTGTAAACAAAGGTGCCGCTGCTGGCTCATTCTTGTTTATTAATAAGTTGTCTGCTAGCTGACCATTACTATTCAATCCCCAGCTCCATACCGTCCCATCTGCTTTCAGTGCCAACGCATGCCCGGTACCAGCAGCTATTGATGCGATTGGGTCCAAAGTATCCAAGGCAATCGGTGTGTTAGTACCCCCGTTTCTGCCGATACCTAATTGACCAAATGTGTTCTCGCCCCAAGTCCAGAGCTTGTTGCTCATCCATACCAGCGTAAAGCTGTCTCCTGACACAAGCTTCCGTGGTTGTATAATACCGTTATAGCTTCCCAGTGAGGGATCGATCACTTGTTCAGATAAGAAAAATCGCGGAACTAACGCGGGTATAATTCGGCTTGTTGCTGCTCCGTCCCCTAATTGTCCCAGTGTGCTGTTACCCCAAGCCCACACGGTTCCATCTGTTTTCACGATCATGGAGTGAAAAGCTCCGGTGCCAACTGCAGCAATATTTCTTAAACTATCAATTCTCACATTAACAATACTGTTCTTGTAATCTCCGGTGCCCAATTGCCCATAGTTGTTCAAGCCCCATGCACTGACGGTTCCGTCCTTATGTCGAACTAATGCATGGGAATTTCCGGCTGCAATGTTCACAGCGTCATTAACCCCAGTAACACTGGATGCAAAGTTCCGATCGGTTGTATTTCCGTTTCCCAGCTGTCCTGCTACGTTAGAGCCCCAGGTAAATACGCGACCATCTTCTTTTAGTGTCATTGAGAAATTACCACCAGCAGCTACAGCAGTAGTCTCATAGGTAAAGTTTACCCGAGTAGGTCTGCTAACAATATCATTGGTGTCCGCATCGCCAGCTTGACCATAGGTGTTGTCTCCCCAAGCAAGTACATTATTGTCTGAAATCAGCGCCAGAACATGATTGGAGCCGGAGGCAATAGCCTTAACATTCGTAGGATAAGCCAACTGCGCAGGCTTTAGCTTACTGGTTGTGGTGCCATCACCCAATTGACCTTTTGAATTATCTCCCCAGGTCACAATCGTCCCATCGCTTTTTAAAGCAATTGAATGATTGCTTCCTGCAGAGATAGCAATGACATCCTTTAAATCCTCGATCTGGAATGGTATAAGCTGGTCATTTAAAGTACCATCACCTAATTGACCTGCGTTATTTTGCCCCCACGCCCAGACCGTACCATCCTTGCGAAGCGCAAGAGTATGATTCATCCCAGCTGCAACAGCTGTAATATCGAAAAGCTCCTTCACCTGTGTCGGTGTATAACGGGAAACGCCAGCTCCTGTTCCGAGCTTACCATGCAAGCTGTCACCCCAGGTCCAAACCGTACCGTTGCTTTTCAGGGCAACAGTATGACTTAAACCACCCGTAACTTGAGCGACGCCTAGCACAGGCGCTGCAACAGTTGAACTAGCAGCATTAATCGCTGAGGATACTACACTGGGATTACCATCATTTGATACACCATCAGCGAAGGCAGAACCTGATACAACCAAGGTTTGAAGCAAAAGCGCTCCAGTCATTGAAAAGGAAAGCCAGCGTTTTAGCTTATATTTGAAACGGTTTCGAACCATTGTACAATCTCCTCCATCATGTTTTATGCGGTGTATACCCTGCTTTTGCAAGCTATGACTATAATTGGGTTGGCAGGGCTGGAGGGGATTGCCGCTTCCATTTACTGCGAAAGAAATCCATCATTCCATCCATTAACGTGTACACCACAGGAACGAGCAGTAGAGTGACCATAGTTGAGATTGTCAGACCAAAAGCAACAACAGTTGCCATCGAGGCTTGTGATTCAGCCCCTTCACCAAAGCCGATAACGAGAGGCAGCATCGCCAATACGGTAGTCGCTGTGGTCATCAGGATAGGCCTTAGTCGGACTCTGGCAGCTTCAATCAACGCATCGTATAACGTATAGCCCCGCTTACGCAGCTGATTCGTATAGTCAACTAACACAATAGCGTTGTTGACCACGACCCCGATGAGCATGATCATTCCCATTACGGAGTTCATATTAATCGTCCTATTCGTTAAATATAAACCGAGAATGGCACCTATGAATGTAGGTGGGAGTGAGAACATGATAATAAAAGGACCATATAACGATTCGAACTGTGCCGCCATAACCATGTAAACCAAGACAATAGATAAGAGCAGCATCATATATAAGCTGCTGAACGTACTATTGGAATCTGCCTGCGAGCCCAATGAAATTGCATAACCATCAGGAGGCTGAATCGTATCTAGACGTTCTTGAACGACTTTGGCAACATCGCCCACTGGTGCACCTGTAACAAAGGCTTGAACCGTAGTCAATCGCTGTTGATTGATATGTCTGATTTGGGATGGTCCAGAACCCGGTACAACCTTCGCGATAGCACTAAGCGGAATTTGTGTTCCTGTTGACGTTGTTAGTACAATTTGATTCAGATTTTCTAAATTGTTCGTAAACTCCGTAGGATATTTAACCAGTACGGATATCTGCGTATCTCCTGTTTTAAAATTGGTCGCAACCGATCCCTGATAAGCAGTGCGCAGAGAAGTCATAACCTCTCTTGACGAAATACCATAGTAGGTAGCCGCTTCACGATCAATCGTCATCTCATAAGCAGGTATCGTGCGTTCAAGTGTATTTTGTACGTTTCTAAGTGTCGGGATAGCACGTAACTCCTCGGCAACCATATCACCGAGTTTGCTCAAAACAGCCATATCGGCACCATTCAGATTAACCTGAATATCGGCACCTCCACCTCCACCAATTCCCGGTAACCGGATAGATGAACGAGCATTTACCGAGATTTGTGCGCCTGCATTGCCATTAGTCAAATTACGGATTTGTTCCACAATTTGCTCAGTTTTCAATTTCCGTTCAGCAAGAGGCTTCAATGTGACGGAAATATTGGCCGAATTCGTAGATGCGCTCTGAAAAGCGCCTCCTCCTGCACTACCGACGTTCGTAAAGATGGATTCGATATCCGGAATGTCCTTGATCAGTGATTCAACCTTGGAAGCCAGTGCATTCGTAATTTCAAATTTGGTTCCTTGTGCCAGTGAAATATTAACAAACAATTGCCCTTCATCTGTTTTGGGAGTAAGCTCGGAGCCTACAAACTTGGCTAAATACACACTTCCGCCCAGCATCGAGACTGTAATAAGCACAATAATCAATCGATGTCCGAGTGACCAACGGAGTACTCTGGTATAGCCGTTTGTAAAACGGTTCATCCCTCTGCCAAACCATACAGCCGGATTGTAGGAACGTCCTTCAGGAAGCTCCTCATCGTGATTTTTTTTCAAAAGCTTGGCTGCCAACATCGGCACCAAGGTAATAGCGGCAATCAATGCGGCAATATGGGAGAAACTTACCGTGAGCGCCATCGGAGCAAAGAAGTTTTTGATAATACCTGAAATAAATACAGTCGGAGCAAAAACAGCAATCTGTGCAAGAGCTGATGCCAATACGGCCGTTCCAACCTCGGCTGTTCCCTGTTTGGCCGCTTCGACTGGAGACAAACCTTCCGCTTTTTTACGGTAAATACTTTCCAAAACAACGACCGCAAAGTCAACGAGCGAGCCCAAACCCAGTGCCAAGCCCCCGAGTGTTATCGTATTAATCGTCTGATGAGAGAAATACATCATACTAAACGTACTGATAATTGAAATCGGAATAACGACCCCGATAATTAGCGTAGCTCTGACACTATTCAAAAACAACATAAGGATAATAATCGAGAAAATGGCACCTAAAAGCGTATGCTCGATAACCGTATTAATTGAGTTACTGATAAATTTGGATGAATCATTTAAAATTCCGAGCTTTACGCCTGGAGGCAGCTTGCTTTGCAGCTCTTCCATCGATTTACGAATATTTTTGGCGACGGCAACCGTATTGCCATCGGATTGCTTGAGTACGGATAATCCAACGCTTTGTTCCCCATCACGTCTGGAATCAAAGGTTACATCCTGATATGTATCGATGATTTTACCTAATTCGCCAAGAGCAATGGACTGACCGCGACCTAAGGTTACACGTACCTTTTCAATTTCACTTACGGATTTAAACTCTCCGGCAATGCTCAGTGGAACGAGCTGATCGCCTTTATAGACAAAACCAACGTCCGTTGATTGGTTGTCATTGCTTAAAGCGGAAGTGACCTGACTGAAGGTTAATCCGTATTGGGTCAGCTTGTTCTGATCGAGTAGCAGTTGAATTTGTCTGACACGTCCTCCTGTTACACCAACTGAAGCAACACCATCAGCACGTTGTACTGCGGGGCTAACAATGTTATCTGCCAAATCACGGAGGGTGACCAAATCAACACTGTTGCCATAAAGCGCAAGGCTGAGAATTGGTTGACTGTTTGGATCAGAACGAGACACCACCGGTGCATCGGCATCTGTAGGCAGCTGCCTTCTCACCCGGTCTAGACGGTCACGCATCGTTAAAGTAGCATCACTGATGTCCGTTCCAAAATTGAACTGAACGGTGACGGTACTCCCTCCCGTTCGAGAGCTGGAGGTGACTGACTGCACATTGGCAATAGTTGCCATGGAAGCCTCTACGCGTTTGGTTACCTGGGTCTCTACCTGCCCAGGAGAAGCACCCGCCCAGTTCACGGAAACCGTAGCCGTCGGAATATCCATATTCGGATACAAATCGACAGGCAAAAGTGGTGCTGCTATGGAACCGATGATGATCATCGCGATCATCATCATCGTAATTGTTACCGGTCTGTTGACTGAAAAATTAGCTAAATTCACTGACCGCCACCCGCTCTCCCTGCTTGACCGGTTGTTCCGTTATTGGGATTGGCTGTAGCTGGTGTTTGCGAGTTGTTACCCGCTGGAGCAGTGCCGCCTGACTGCCCACCCTGATTGCGCTGTCCGCCCTGTCCCTGAGTTCCTTGTTGACCACTTTGACCACCTTGCTGTTGATTACCGCCTTGTGAGGCTCCTTGCTGGTTTTGGCCATTTTGAGCGCCACCTTGCTGACGCTGTCCACCTTGACCGCCTTGCTGTTGAGTACCCTGCTGACCACCTTGCTGTTGTGTACCCTGCTGACCACCTTGCTGTTGGGCGCCTTGCGGCTTCTGTCCCTCTTTGCCTGGTTGAACAATTTGTACAGCTGCCTTATCTGAAAGCAATTCCTGACCTTTAACTACAAGCTCGTCGCCTTCGGACAAGCCACTCGTGATCTCAAACATCGCACTCGTCAGGCTTCCTACTTTTACAGTTACTTTCTTGGCACGACCATCCTGAATGATGAAAGCTGCTGAGCCGCTCGGCTGACTTAGGACAGCATCCGCTGGAACCATAACCGATTTGCGTCCTTCGCTTTTTAAGCTTGAGGTTGCAAACATTCCCGGGAGCAGCTCACCCTTAGGATCACTTACTTTGATATCAACGTTATAAGCTTTGGTTACCGGGTCTAGAAGAGGTTTAATCGCTGAAACGGTTCCATCAAACGTTTTATTCAAGGTTGGCACAGTAACTTTCATTTCCATACCGACCTTGATTTTTCCGATATTAGCTTCCGATATATTCACTGTAGCTTGAGTTGGATCAACGGTTGCAATGGATAGTAAAGCTGCCTGTGTAGTGGCGTTTTGCCCTACCGGAATGCTGACTACCGTGACTACTCCATCTATAGGAGATAACAAAACTCCATCTTGAAGCTGCTCATTAAGCACTCTCAGATTCGTTTCAGCTTGCTGATACTGAGCAGTGGATACAACTATGGCATCCGTTGATTGTGCAGTTAACAGTGCTTGCTCGGACTGAGCAACCTGTGCTTTTGTAACATTAAGGTTTGTTTGTTGAGAGGCAACTGAATTCGCATAAGAAAGCTGATCCTTTTGCAAACTTTGTTGATTCGTATCCAGGATAACGGATAAAGTATTTTGTGCATTAGCCAATGCAACCGTATCGCGGTTTAATGTTTCTTGGGCAACTTGTATGGTTTGAGAGCTTTGAGCTGCTGCCAAATCTCCTTGTGCTTTAAGCAGAGCTGCCGTTGCCGAGCTGAGTGAGTTTGGTGTCGTCTGCTGGGCTTGGTCCAAAGCCAGCTGGGCCGACTGCACTTTTGCCAAGGCTGCATCAACATCAGCTTTTTTGGCACCAGAAGCAGCCTGGACATTATTATAGTTAACGATAGCTTGCTGCAAAGCAAGCTGTAATGAAGCTTGTGAGTTATTTGTACTAACCTGTGAGGTTTGTGTCGTGTCTTGCTGAGCGTTCAATGTATTTTGGGCATTGGTAAGCGTCGTATTGTATGTGTTCTGTGCGTTGTTTAAGTTTTGTTGTGAGATAGCGACTTGCTGCTTGGCAGTCGCAATGGAGTTTTGCTGATCGCTGATCGCTTTATTATAATTGGCTTGCGACAAGGCCAACTGTTGTTTGGCTGCTGTTATTGTATTTTGTTGATCTGCAATCGCTTTATCAAGGTTTGCGCGTTGAACGATTAATTGCTTTTCAGCTGTTGATGCACTGTTTGCTTGATCATTAGCAGTTCGTTGAAGCTGGGCTGCGCTGACGGCAAGCGAGGTTTCGGATTGAGCAATTTGCTGCTGAAGAGTGCTGGTATCAATTTTGGCTAACGGCTGTCCGGCCTTCACCCTATCCCCGGCTTTGACCATTAAATCCGTTACTCTGCCAGAAACTTTAGAGGAGATATTCGTAGTGTAAATCGGTGTAATGGAGCCCGTAAATACTTGACCGCCACCAACCTCAGCCATTTTAACCAGCTGTGTTTCAACAGGGAATTGTCGGGCCGCGGCCCCGCCTCGCTGCTGACCAGCACCTGCTGCAGGTGCATTCGGCTGTGCAGCTTGTGTATTATTCAAGCCGCCCCAATTCAGAAAGGAGGCTCCTACAACAGCAATCACCGCAATGATAGCAACGGCGGCAATCACCCATTTTTTTGATACATTCTGGATCCACCTGATCATTTCCATACCTCCATGTAGTCTTATCCGTCCCTTCCTTGCGAAAAATAAACCTCCACAAAGAAGCCCTTGTTGTCAAGGCTTTCGTCTAACGGCTCCGGATGCTTTGTTGCAGATGCTCCAGTATATGTTCAACTTAGCGTATATTCATGATGAAACTATGATTTAAATGTAAAAAAAATGTGAAATTGGGCACTAAACAGTACTTTCGTCTGATAGTCCACAAAAAAAAGAGACCCCTTTCGGGGTCTGCTTAGCGGTGAATGGATATAGGTCCAATGTCTTAAGCTCTTTTCAAAAGCCGGGTCAGAAACCTTGGTCACTTTACTGCAGTACGAGTACTACCCTAACGTGTCTTTGGCACATCCCTCCGCTTCTATCTGGAGTCAATCAACAAATTTCCACGATGTTTCGTTGAATTGTTCAACGGAATCACGCCTCTCTTTTTCACCGCTAATTATAGAGTGTACCAAAGCTTTGCTTTGTATACATGCTCTTTGAAATTTATTTGATAATCACTTTAGTACCTAATGGAATGTGACGATACAGCCATTCAATATCCTTATTATGCATTCGTACACATCCAGAAGAAGCATGACTGCCAATCGAATAAGGACGATTGGTTCCGTGGATTCCGTACGTGTAGCCACCAGTTCCAGGTACATTGATACCGAGCCACCTCGACCCTAATGGATTCCGGGGGTGTCCGCCCGGAATTTGCTTACGCATGTACCAGGGCTTAACGATTTTAGTCACGATATGAAATTCGCCCTCAGGTGTTAAATCATTACTTCGCCCTGTAGCTACCGAAAATCGATAATTCGCCCTTCCATTCACATACACAGTAAGCAAATTGCTTTTTTTGTTTATTTCGATATAAACGCCCTCTTCGTGCACCGCTTCAAGCGGCATTGGAGCTATTGCAGCACTCACTAGAGATCCACAGCCCAAGCCAAGCCAGACACTGACAAAAATGATGAGCGCGCAGCTGAAAATCCTCATGAAATCGCATCCTTTGCTAGCCATACAAGATTATGGTTGCCAGATCGATAGCGATTTATGTGCGCATGCAATCAATCCCAAGAGTTATATTCAAGGACATATCGTTTATGCTTACAGCAACTATTTGGGATGCTTGATAACTCTCCAACCCAGGCTGCTGTATGATGTGGGGGGGCTAGGTTTTATATAAATAACCAATTAGTACGATTGTTTTGGTGCCAGTTACAAATTATCGATTCCAGTCAAACCCGACTTCCTGTAAAAAAGCACGTGCGATGGCCATATGCCCAACCAAATTCGGGTGCACTCGATCCCATGCCAAAGCAGCCGGATAAATGTGTTCCAACACAGGTTGAAAAGCAGCCTGAATGTCGATAAAATGAGTGTTGTTCTTTTCAGCGATTTCCTTAACGACTCTACCATATTCATCCATCGACTTTCGCATCGGATCATTGGCATTAGGCTCTAAATAAAAAGGTGTCATCAGGATTATTCCTTTTACAGACGGTAATGTCTGCTTAACCAACTCATCGAGTGTAGCGCGGTATTCGTCTATGTATACATGAGATTCCTTAATTGTCGGTTGATCGTACTGACGCCATACATCATTGATCCCGATCATAATCGAAACCCAGTCCGGCTCTAAATCAAGTACATCCGTTTGCCAGCGTTCCTTAAGACTGCGAACCGTATTGCCGCTAATTCCCATATTAATGACCCGAAGTGAAAGCTCAGGATATACGGAATGGAAAAGCGCATTGACTGCAGATACATAACCTTTGCCAGTAGAGTCATTACGACCTTCGCCATGGGGACGCTTACGCTCCACATCTGTAATTGAATCACCTATCATGACTAGCTTTTCATTTTTGTTAAAAATCATGTCCAAATCTCCCTTTTATATAATTATGAAATAGAGTCCAGTTTGATTTTACCTGATTATGGACTCGCCTGCATCAAAAAATCCCGATCCTTGAATAAGGAGCCGGGATTCATAAATGGATCAAGCAGAAATGCGCGGGGATGTTTGTTTGGGATCTGTAAATGAGGGTACATACTTGCGCAATTTAAGCACAATGAAGCTCGCAACCAGCGCCTTCAGCAAATCAGGTAAAATGAACGGATACACAGCCAACGTCAGCGATTTGGATAATGAAATACCTGCTGTATAAGCAAGCCACGGAGCGCCACCAGCATATAGAAGCAAGGAGCCAAAGGCTTCTATGGCAACGAACAATAGCAAGAAAGCAGCTATGCCTTTACCACGTATACGGCTGGATACCCAGCCAATCGCCAAAGCAGCAATCGGGAACATCCATATAAACCCGCCCGTTTTGCCGATAATAAGTGAAATCCCACCTTGCCCGTGAAGCAAGGGCAGACCAATAGATGTAAGTATAAATACCGTAAAAATGCTATAAAATCCATAACGGGCACCCAGAAGTCCACCAGCCAGCATAACTGCGAAGCTCTCTAACGTGAAGGGCACCGGATTAAAGCCGAGTGAGATTTTGATCATGCTAAATACGATGAACAGCGTTGCGAAGAGGGCACTAAACACGAGCCCCCTTATATTCCATGCAGATGAATTCATTGATTTTCCTCCTTTTGTTTGTTAACCTATATACTAATAATCAGGTTAACAATCAGGAGTATAGCACATCTCATTCCTCTTGTGGAAGAGGCTATTTGAATTTTGAAAGTATAAGGTGAACCCATGATAGTAGGAAATGAACTTGTAATCAGCAGTGCTGTCGTTTATAAAACTCAATCTGGGCATGCTGTGCCGGTATTGAACCATATCGACCTGCGAATTGCCGCAGGTGAGTGGGTGAATATAGTTGGGCCTAACGGAAGTGGCAAATCAACGCTAGCCCAACTCATTGCCGGGATCCAGAGCATTCATTCCGGCAATGTGGATAGAGGCTTTCTTCCAGATGTAGTTCCTTACGTGATGCAGCATAATTATTTTTTTGGGGAAACGCCATGGGAGGATATCATCTTTCAATTGGAGATGCGCGGTGAAGAGCCGCAGCAAATCCCGCATATTGCTCACCAGGCACTTGTGGCAGTGGGCCTGGAGAACCTAAAGTATCGTCCGTTTACCGAACTGTCTGGCGGACAAAAGCAGTTGGCTGCCATTGCGGGATGTATAGCGGCGAAAGCCCCTCTGCTGCTGCTCGATGAAGCGACCTCGATGCTGGACTCGTCATCGCGCATGGATGTGCTTAAGGCAGTCCAGACCATTCATCGACAGGGAGCTTCAGTGATCTGGTTGACACACCACATGGAAGAGCTCGTAGACGGAACTCGTGTTATCGGCATGAAAAACGGTAAAATCATGTTCGATGGTAAACCTGCTTCATTCTTCTATGGGTGCGAAGCTGCAGGTGTATCAGATTCACAGTTACAATCAGATGATCCAGAAATGCCACCGCAGTATCAGGAGCAGCGTTCCAGTGATCAAATTGTTTCGACAGTTTCCCAGTTAATGGTAAGTAAGCCCGATTCGCAAGTCGGATTGATTCCCGAGCTTCATTCCGGTTTGACTCCCTGCGAGATGTTCGGATTTGAGCCGCCATATCCAGTGCAAGTGGCTCGTGAGCTATTCAGACAAGGTATTCAACTGGATAGATTTCCGATTACTCCTGAGCAACTAGTAGAGGCGGTGCATGAGTATGCCCGATGATTTGATTATTCACGGATTGACTACGGTCACAACTGACGGGCTGCAGCTGCTGCCTGCTCTAGATCATTCGTTTAAAGCAGGTACGTTGACTCTTGTACTCGGACGCAGCGGAACAGGTAAAACCATGCTCCTCGAGATGTTATCTGGATTGCGAGTTCCTTCCTCGGGTCAGATTATCCTTGGAAGCACACCTTTATGGGCGGAATCAGCACTGAGCAAACGAAAAAAACTGAATCGTGAGGTACTGCTGCGACTTGGAACGGCGTTTCAGCATCCGGAACAGCAACTATTCGCCAATACTATTAAAGAAGAATTTCTGTATACACTTCGCCCATTTAATCTATCCCAGGAAGAAAGAAATCAACGTATTCAGCATGCACTCAGTCTGTTCCCAGGAGATCCCGAATCATGGCTGGAGCGAGATCCTTTTCAATTAAGCGGAGGGCAGCAGCGTCGCTTGTCTCTCGCTCTGCTGCAAGCCGCAGCACCTATGTGGCTGCTTCTCGACGAGCCTACAGCAGGAATTGATGCCGAAGGAACGTCCCTGCTCTATGACCATCTGCAGCAACGAAAGGCAGAAGGTCTCGGAACGATCATCGTCACACATGATCCAGATGCCTTTCTGACAATTACCGACTCCGTACTTATTTTATATGCAGATAAGTTTTGGCAAGGGCCGCCCTCTGAGCTAGCTGAACAGAAGCATATATGGAACGAAGCTGGACTAGCTCTGCCTGTCCAGTTGAATACGCTGCACCTTCTGCGGGCCTCCGGAATCCCTATGCCCATCGCGAGCTGGCCGAATGCAAGTGCGGCTGCAGCAGCAATAAAGATTGCACTAGCGGATCATCCAGCGGCTGGCTATGGGGAAGCGCAGGTAGTACAGGAAGTAAACACGAGCGTTGACACTAATTTTACTGAGGCAAACGATACTCAAGACGAACCTAATGCTGAGCAGCAAAAAGTGCACGATGAGGGAAAAATTTCTGAATCTTCGCAAACTGAAAATTCCAGCTTTAAGACCCATGATCCTCGTGCCGTCTGGGTTGTTTACATGCTTTTATCTCCAGGGATCCTTGTTCAGGCCCACTGGTTTGGCTGGATAGCTGCTTTCATAGTGACATTGGTCGTCATACGTTATGCGCGCATACCTTTTATTGAATGCTTAAAGCCTGCTGCCGGCTTGATCATGTTTACGCTTATTGCCTCTATCTTATCTGGATTAGCTGTTGAGGGAACAGAATTCCCAACCCAAGTCAGTGAGATGAACGGCTCGATAGTGACACTTCCGTTTGGTCTGTTCTTTGCAGTGAATCCGGCTGAAGAAACATTCTTCCGTTTAAGTATACTAGTCATGATCATGATGATAGGATATGTGCTGCTCTCGGGAATCAACCATTTGCGGCTAAAGCGGAGTTTGGAGCAGGGACTTCATCTTTTAAAGCGAATTCGCGTACCCGTTGACCCATTTGCCTTGACCTCATCACTGATCATTCGGTTTATTCCAATGATTATGGATGAATGGCACAGGTTTGCAAGGATCGCTGCTGCACGCGGCAAGTATCCTTTTCGCCCTGGGCAAATCCCTATATTCCGAATGAGAATGACCATGATCCCGATTCTCATTTCACTTCTGCGTCTTGGCGAAACCTTGTCCTTAATTCTGATTGTACGCGGTGTGGGGCACGTAGATAGCAAACCAACAATTGCCTTCCGGCTTCGGTTTAGCCCTTCCGATTATATGATTATTGCAGTCGCAGTGTGTATTTTACTGGTATTATTAATACTTAACTATAAGATATTTGTATGAAATCGCCCAAGGAATTTGATTACGTTGATTCTAGTTCATTATAATAATGAAATGAAATCGAATTTAATCTACATTGGAGGTACATCCCATGTTGTTTATTGATAATAAAGACATCACCGATCCAGCCGTGAATCTTGCTCTGGAGGAATATTCGCTGCGTCATTTGCCAATGGACGACAGTTATTTACTGTTCTATATTAATGAGCCCTCAATTATTATTGGCAAAAACCAGAATACAATCGAAGAAATCAATTCGGAATACGTGGATCAACATCACATACATATCGTCAGGCGTCTGTCTGGTGGCGGCGCAGTTTATCATGATCTTGGCAACCTGAATTTTAGTTTTCTGACCAAGGATGACGGGAATTCCTTTCATAACTTTGCAAAGTTCACTCAACCGGTTATCGAGATCCTTCATCAGCTTGGTGTAGAAGCGGTACTGACTGGGCGCAATGATATTCAGGTTGGCGAACAAAAAATTTCTGGCAACGCTCAATATATATCTAAAGGACGGATGTTCAGTCACGGCACCCTACTGTTCGATTCGGCGATGGAGAACGTAGCTTCAGCTCTTAAGGTCAAGCCGATTAAAATTGAATCGAAAGGCATTAAATCGGTTCGATCCCGGGTCGCCAATATTTCAGATTTACTAAGTGAGCCTATGACAATTGTACAATTCAGAGATATTTTACTCCAGCAATTGTTCAATTGCTCACTAGCCAATGTACCACAGTACCACTTAACCGAGGACGATTGGGCTGCTGTTCATAAGCTGGCTGATGAACGCTACCGCAGCTGGGATTGGAATTACGGCCGTTCACCGGAGTCGAATATCCAAAATACGTTCAAGTTTGAATCAGGTATTATTGATGTCCGCCTTAACGTGATTCAGGGAAAGATTGCTGCAATTCATATTTTTGGTGATTTCTTCGGTACCCATGATGTGTCTGAATTGGAACAACAGCTCACAGGTATTCAGTATGAACAGCATGCTCTCCATAAGGCACTAAATGAAATGGATCTGTATCATTATTTCGGTAAGCTCACAATTCAACAATTTACTGCTTTGTTGTTATTGCAGGATATCCCCGAATAGCAGATTTACTATTGATTACCATATCTGTCTACAAAAAGACCTCCCAGCAGCATTTCTGTGCTTGGGAGGTTTTGCATGTATTAATTTGTTATTCAAACCAAACTTTTGCAGTACCATTAAATTCATAACAATCAGAGTCAAACAATTTTGAGTTCTGTGTTCGCTGCTAGTTTGCATATCGCTCTTATTCATACAACAATTGATTCATCTGTGATTTTAATCACATACTTTTGATTTTCAACATGTTAAATTAAGGGTGTAAGATAAAAGAAAGAAAACAAACGGAAGGGTTGATAGAAGATGTTAACACAACCACATAAACGATCTCGTACCTGGCACAATCTAATCAGAGTTATTTTTTAGTTCATCTATGTGAATATTTTCACAAAAAAATAGGAGCTGATAATCATGTTTGGAACTTGGCTTAGAGAAAATAAATATGCTGCTGGTATCTTGCTTTTCATCAGATTGTTCATTGGATACGAATGGCTCACTCACGGATGGCAAAAGTTAACCGGAGGATTTGATGCCGCAGGCTTCCTGAACAACGCAGTTACTAAACCTGTGATTGACAAAGCAACTAATGAACTCATTTATCCAACCTTCACCGCATTTGTACAACATTTCGCTTTACCTAATGTCAAAATAATTAACTTCATGATTCCGCTAGGTGAATTTTTAGTTGGCCTTGGTTTGATTCTTGGTGTATTAACTACAGCCGCAGCGTTCTTCGGACTTATGATGAACTTCATGTTCATGTTCGCGGGTACCGTAAGCACTAATCCTTGGTTCATTCTTATAGGCGTGATCTTATTCATGGCGGGAGCGAACACTGGTAAATTCGGCGTTGACTACTATCTCATGCCTTACCTTCGTCAACTGCTCACAAATAAGAAAAAACCTAAAGACGGAGCAGCTGGAACAGGTACGAAGCATACAGCAGCACATGCGTAATCGACTAATTTATGTATAAAGAGCAGCTCACACAAGCTGCTCTTTGGTCTGTTAACAGTTTGATAATTGTCAGAAAATTTGATATGCTGGAAAAAGCAATTACAAGTTCATACACAAAAACCCTCCACTATCGCCAAATAATGGAGGGTTTAGTTGCTTGTATAAGATCCACCTTGTACAAGATAACTATGAATTTTGTGTTGCAATCCGTATAAAGGAGGTACCTGACAATGGCTAAAGATGTATTATGCGAAGTAAATTCCTGTCGTCACTGGGCTAATGAAAACCAATGTACAGCTTCATCAATTTACATTACAAACCACCAACAAAAACAAGCCCACAGTTCCGCAGAAACAGATTGCAAAACGTTTGAAACGAAATAAGTCTAAAGCTTAACAAACTCAAATCGATAAGAGGGAACCTTTGGGTTCCTTTTTCTTTTGTATTTATCTATTCATTTTAGCAACAATGATAATTATTATCAAGGGATTTTTTGCTCTTCACCGGGATGAATCATCAGCTCCGGCCTCACCAGACGATCAAATTCTTCTGCGGTCAAAAGCTTGCTCTTAATAGCAGCCTCTTTCAGAGTAGATCCCTCTTTGTGGGCTAACTTGGCGACAGCAGCAGCGTTTTCATATCCAATATGAGGATTTAACGCAGTCACCAGCATGAGTGAGCGTTCAACATTATTTTGAATTACCTCGTAGTTTGGCTCGATACCGATTGCACAGTGATCATTAAAAGAACGGATCGCATCAGCGAGCAGCCGCGTGGATTGCAGGAAATTATAAATGATGACTGGCTTGAATACGTTCAGCTCAAAATTGCCTTGGCTGGCCGCAAAACCTATCGTCGCGTCATTCCCCATTACCTGGCAGACTACCATCGTCAGAGCTTCACTCTGTGTTGGATTCACTTTACCCGGCATAATCGAACTGCCCGGTTCATTCGCTGGTATAATCAGCTCTCCGATTCCGCAGCGTGGCCCACTGGCAAGCCAACGTACATCATTCGCGATTTTCATCAAGTCCGCAGCTAGAGCTTTTAATGCGCCATGTACATATACCAATTCATCATGGCTCGTTAACGCATGAAATTTATTGGATGCGGAAGTGAATTCCTTGCCGGTTAACTTACTGATTTCCTCCGCCGCCAGATCTCCGAACTTTGGATGGGCATTGATTCCCGTACCTACGGCTGTCCCACCAATTGCCAGCTCCTTCAAGGATTCGGTGCTTTGTTTAATCATGGTTTCCGTTTTTTCCAGCATCCGATGCCAGCCGCTGACTTCCTGACCGAGTGTCAATGGAGTCGCATCCTGCAGATGGGTTCGGCCGATTTTGATAATATCCTCGAATGCCTCGCTTTTCTGGCGTAAGGTTTCTTTTAACAGCGAAATGGCAGGCAATACTTGCTCTTCAATCGCAATCAATCCAGCAATATGCATCGCAGTAGGAAAGGTATCGTTAGAGCTTTGTGACTTGTTCACATCGTCATTCGGATGAATTTTCAGATCGCTGCCCTGTGCTTTGAGCAATTGATTGCCGCGGTTGGCAATCACCTCATTTACATTCATGTTAGACTGCGTACCACTCCCTGTCTGCCACACAACGAGCGGGAAGTGATCGTCAAGCTCACCGCGGATAATTTCATCAGCAGCGGCAATGATCGTTTCTGCTTTGAGACTGTCCAGCTTTCCCAGCTTCTGATTAGCCGCTGCCGCACTTTTCTTGAGGATAGCAAATGCCTGAATGATGGCTTGCGGCATTTTTTCTGTACCAATATTGAAATTTTCAAAGCTCCGCTGCGTTTGTGCAGCCCAAAGCTGATGTGCGGGAACCTTGATTTCACCAATTGTATCCTTTTCAATTCTGTATTCCACTTCAGTTCCTCCTCTGACATCTCGATTTAAACGGATTGCATCCATTTTAAATGATAATGATTATCAATGTCAAACTTAGTACATTTGCTGTTCGACGGATAGGTAACCACCTATATAATTACCCATTATACGAGTACTTACGATTTCGATTTACGTCCGGTCATTAACAACAAAAGGAAGGAAATCAAAATGATCGAGCTTGTCCAAGCCCATGCCATAGTTGTTTTACCCGAATCTACTGCCACATAGATCGCCGTGGGTATTGTTTGTGTAACACCAGGAATATTGCCGGCAATCATCAGGGTTGCGCCAAATTCACCAAGACCGCGGGCAAAGCCCAGAATATATGCCGTTATTAGCGATCGTGCCGCCAAGGGCAAAGTAATAGAGCGAAAAACCTGCCATTCATTTGCGCCCTCGGAACGCCCCGCCTCTTCCAGACTGCTGTCAACCGAAGCAAAGCCAACCTTCATGGTCTGGTAGATCAGCGGAAAGGCTACTACTATTGAAGCAATAACAGCAGCCCACCACGAGAAAATAATTGGCGCATGAAACAACCACTCTATAAAGCGACCTACGATACTTTTTCTACCAAGCAGCACCAGCAGCAAAAAACCGATTACTGTAGGTGGCAGCACCAATGGCAGCATAAACAACGTTTCAAGCATTAGCTTGCCCTTGAACGATTTACGCGACATCCACCACGCAACCGCAACTCCCAATAAAGCAGCAACGACACTGGAGAGAAGAGCTACTTGTAAAGATAGACGGATAGGAGGCCACAGCTCGCCCCAATTGAGTTCGGCAATCATTTATTTAGGCACCGTGAAGCCGAATTTGACGAACACGTCCAATGCTTCTTTGGACTGCAAATAATTATAAAAGTCCTCAGCTTCCTTGCCATGCTTGGTGGATTTTACAATACCGATAGGATATTCGACAGCTTGGTAGCTCTTCGGATCGACGGCAAAAGCAATCTTTACCTTATTAGAGGTCAAAGCATCCGTTTTATAGACAAAGCCCGCATCCGCGTTGCCTGTTTCGATATATTGCAGCACTTGCCTGACGTCTTTGCCCTGAACCATACGCGATTGCAGACTGTCCCATAGCTTACCGTAGGTTAAAGCTTCCTTGGCATAGCTGCCGGCAGGAACACTTTCAGGTATTCCGATAGCTACATGCAGAACTTCCGGCTTCGATAGGTCGGCTTCACTGCCAATGGATACCTTGCTATCCACAGGGACGACGACGACCAACTCGTTGGTCAGCAAATTTTTCTGTTTCCCTGCATCGATCAACTGATTATCCACAAGCGTCTTCATATTTTTTGTGGCAGCGGATAGGAATAAATCGGCTGGAGCTCCCTGCTCGATTTGCTGCTGAAGGGCACCTGAAGCGCCAAAATTAAAGTTAAGCTTTGTGCTTGTTGCTTTTGTCTGATAGACTGTCTGAATTTCTTTTAGTGCGTCTGTCAAGCTTGCAGCCGCTGAAATCGTCAGCTCTACCGTTTCTACTGGTGTTTGAGGTGCCGGAGCTGGACTTGCGCTTTGCTGCTGTTTTGAACCTGCGGCGGTATCAACCATTGGCTCAGTCTTGGTCCCACAACCGGCAATCAGTAAAGTCATTGCAATAATCGGCACCCATAATTGATTTCTTACAGCCTTTTTTCTCATAATCGAGCCTCCATCTATTATAATTAGATATAATTAGTTATATTTGATTATAATTGATTTATTAAAAATTTTTCAAGCCATGACCGATATTGATTTAAAACTTAAGCTAATCTATCTGTGATACAATAAGTAATTGAATTCAATCCAAAACAAGCATTCGGAGGTCAGTATGTCCAACGATTCCTCGTATACAACTGAAGATATATCCAGGCTTTTAAAAATATCCAAACTCACCGTCTACGATCTCATCAAAAAAGGCGAGCTTCCGTCCTATCGGGTTGGTAAACAAATGCGTGTAGATGCTGCAGATCTTGAAGCATACAAGCAGCGCTCCAAAACGATGCAGGCAGCCAACCAGCCCAACGCTGCGGAAGCTCGGCGCACACAGTCCCAATCTGATCCCATACAGTCTGTCTATTCTACAACAGGGAAGCCTACCCTTTCTGAACATTCAGCAGCATCTCATGCTCCAACTGCTCCTATTATCTCATCTCAAACAACGATTCCCGCAGCTAGCGGATCCCGACAACTTGTAATAACCGGCCAAGATATGAGCCTTGATCTATTAGCCAAGCATATGGAGCGGAACATACCCGGCATTCGTCCGTTGCGTGCATTTGTCGGAAGTCTCGACAGTTTGATTTCGATGTATATGGGTGAATCCGATATTGTGAGCACCCATTTGTTGGATGGGGATACAGGGGAATACAACTTGCCATATATCCGTAAACTTCTCGTTGGCTCCTCATATGTAGTAGTGAACCTAGTTTCACGTCAAGCAGGTTTGTACGTACAGCACAACAATCCATTGAAGCTTCATCATTGGAGTGATTTGAATAGACCCGGTCTTCGATTGGTGAATCGTGAAAAAGGCTCCGGTGCCCGTGTGCTGCTGGACGAGCAGCTGCGGCTGCAGCATATGAAGTCCACTCAACTGAACGGATACGATCAGGAGGAAACCAGCCATTTGGCAGTAGCCGGGAAAGTAGCAGCAGGAGAAGCCGATGTTGGGGTTGGCATTGAGAAGGCAGCCTTAATCGTAGGTAACATCGAATTTATTCCGTTAATTCAGGAGCGATATGATTTGGTCATGCTAAAGAAACCAGAAAATAAGGTGTGGCTGGAGCACGTTCTTCATCTATTAAAAACCGAAGCATTCCACAATGATCTTCGTTCAATTCATGGATATGACTTATCCTTAACAGGGCAAATTCTGTACGAAACCTAAAGCTGTAATAGCCAAGTGGCGTAATCAATTTTATAAACCTGCCGGCTTAGCCATCTTAGCTGATTTCAATCGACAATCTTCTCTATTAAATGTATACTTATGGAATCATATCAATCGGTGGTGACGATCATTTTATATGTTTTTTCATTTCTAATTTCATTTGTCATTGTGCTGCTGCTCATTCCCCCATTCGGCAAATTGGCGTTTCGATTGGATTTTGTGGACAAGCCCCGACAGGACGTTGAACGTAAAATTCACCGAGAGCCTATCCCGCTCACCGCAAGCTATGTGATTTTTATTGGTTTTTTTATTACCTATCTGTTGGTGACCAGAGATTTCAGTCTACAAACCGGCGCTATTTTTGCAGGCGGGGGTTTATTATTAATAATTGGTACTATGGATGATTGGTACAAGACCAAAGGTAAAGACTTTCCAGCTCTGCCCAAGCTTATTGTTCAAGTGTCAGCAGCAGTCTTGGTTTATGCAGCGGGCATCTCATTCGATGGTTTTTATAACCCGTTCTCTGGTGAATATGTACTGCTTCCGGTAGTGCTTCAATTTATTCTCACGATTTTATGGATCTTTGGCGTCACAACTGTCATTAATTTCTCGGATGGCATGGACGGACTTGCAGGTGGGCTTTCTGCCATCTCAGCTATCACACTGTTCGTCGTAGCCATAGCGAAAGGTCAATCCAACCCCGCTATTATGGCTATTATTCTAGTTGGTGTGACTATCGCTTACTTGCGATATAACAAACCACCCGCCAAAATCTTCATGGGCGATGCAGGAGCAACCTTTCTCGGGTTTATTCTTGCGGTTATTGCATTGGACGGAGCGTTCAAGCAAGCCACCGTCTTATCGCTATTCATTCCGATCCTGGCTTTAGGGGTTCCGATCTTCGATAATATCTTCGTCGTCGTCAAACGGTTTCTGCAAGGAAAGTCCATTTATCAGGCTGATGCAAGCCAAGCCCATTATCGTTTGCTGCGTGCGGGTCTCAACCATAAGCAGGTTGTGCTATTCCTTTGTTTGATCAGTACTTGTCTGTGCTTATCCTCGATTATATTATTATTAGTTCAAATTTAAATAAGACTGCCGGGACGTTTTTCCCGGCAGTCTTATTTATATAGTGTCAGGTCAGAGCTCTCATAAATTGAACATACTGCGGAAATGACTCTTCCGCGTTCAGAATCTCAGGGTGCCACTTTTTCTCCCATTCCAGTGTGTAATAGCCTTCATAACCGTTCTCTCTTAACAGCTTAATTGTATCTGCCAATGGGACGTTACCTTCTCCTGTCAAGCAATATTGAAACTTCCCACTGCCATCCTGTAATAGTCTTGAATCCTTTACATGCGTGTATTCAACCCATCGGCTTAGCGATTCCCAAGTATCCTTCGGCTGCTCTCCAAGCGTCCTGAAGGGATGATGCAGATCCCATAGTACGCCAATGGCTTCTGTATCTACCTGCTCCATGACGGCTTGTACATCCGTACTGGAAGTCCAATCATCGTGGGTTTCCAGCAGTAGCTTCACGCCATGCTCCTTCGCAACCGCACCCAGCTCATGAAAGTGCTGTACCATCGTTTGGATAGCTTCTGTGCGGTCTGTATCTCCAATGCCCCCACCAAAAACGCGAATATATCGGGTATTAAATATCGTGCAGAGCTTGACGTATTCTTTAATTTCAGCCAAATTTTTCTCCATATCTTCCTTGGAAAATACATGCACAGAACTGGAAAAGCATGATACTTGAAGCCCCGCATTCTTAATTTGATCACGAGTTTGAAGTACATTACCGGAAAAAGCAGGCAGCTTATAAATATTCATTTCACCGGCAACTCCACGAAAGTCAATGGCATCAAAGCCGTATTCCACAGCCCTTTTAATAATTAAATCCAGTTCCCAATCCGGGCATCCCAATGTAGTAAAAGATAAGTTCATCATATCCTCGCTCTCCTGATTGGAATCAAAGTCCCATTCATCATTGTTGGTATGGTTATTTATTGTTTAGTCATACGTAAAAAACGTTCTTCATTCACTTCTCTAAGGCATGGCTGCCCTGTCACAAACCTGACCAAATCCTCTACAACCATGGCTCCTAGCTGTGACTTCCAATAGCCGGAATAAGCGCCAATGTGCGGCAAACAGATGACATTGGGCAGCTTCAACAGCGGATAGTCTTCTTGAACAGGTTCATTATGGTACACATCCAAAGCAGCCGAAATGCGACCCGATGTAAGCTCATCCAGTAGAGCCGTCTCGTCTATCAAAGGACCTCGGGCTGTGTTGATTAACAAAGCGCCGTCGACCATCAGCTTTAATTGTTCTTTGCCAATCATTCCTCGTGTTGAAGTGGTCAATGTATCATGCAAAGAAACAATACGACAGTTCCTCAGCACATCCTCCAGACTACAGAGGGTAACTCCAAGCACCTCTGCTTCCTCCACTGAGCAATAAGGTGAATACAGCAGTACACGCGTATGGAAGGCATGCAAAATACGAATAACCTCTCTGGAGATCTCACCAAGACCAATGATCCCAACTGTTTGGCCAGATAGCCCCGAAACCGTACTTCCGTTGCCGCTATCTCCCCAAAGCCCGCTTTTCAGTCTATCCCGATAATTCAGGATTTCCCATGATCCGCTCATCATTAATGTTACAGCCAGTTCTGCCGTAGACTTAGCTAGTGCCGTGTTGGCATTGACGACTTTAATAGGTCTTTGAAAAATCGATGGTTCGACATATGGGGTTAAAGTCCCAGCAGCATGACCGACAAAGCGCAGCTGCTTCGCCTGTGACAACACCTCGACCGTTATTTTCGGTGAACCCCAGGAAGTTAGACAAGCATCATATCGATGAATGTCTTGTTCAAATTGAGCCGCTTCATACATCGTGCCTTCTGGTACCCAGTCGACTTCAGAAACAGACTCTAATTGCTTGATCACCTCTTCGGTAAATAACAGCTGTCTTAGTTCTTTTTTCCAAACCGTTACTAACGTTCTCATCGGTATCCCCCGTTTGAAAGCCTAACCTGCCTAGATTAACAATGATCATATGAAACCGCATTAAAGCTGATCTAAGCTTATTATAGCTGAAGTTTCCTAAAGGGGAAGCTCTCCATCTTCCAAAAAAACTACACTATTTACCGCTATTTGTATGATTTCGTTTGTAGGCATAAGGCGTGACCCCATACTTGATTTTGAACGTTTTAAAAAAATGACCTGTATGCATGTAGCCTACTGCTTCCATCACCTCTCCTACCGAAAGATCCGATTGAAGCAGCAGCTCACCGGCTTTTCGTAGTCGCAGCTCCGACAAATAACCGCTGAAGGTGACACCCGTTACCATTTTAAACAGTGAACTGAAGTAGTTAGGTGAAACGGATACCCGCGCGGCAGCGTCCTTTAAAGTCAGCGGTTTATCGATGTGCTGCTCCATATAATGAATAACCTCACGAATAGCTTGTACATACCCGGAACCAGCCTGCTGCGCCCAGCCTCTAACCTCGCGGGTGATCATGACGAGAAACTTCAGCAAATCTGCGCGTACCGCATATTGATGATAAGCATCCTTTGTGTCCAGCTCGCTTTTAATATCCTCGACTAGACGTTCGATGACGATTTGTGAACGGGGTGACAAATTAATCAGCAGAGGGCAGGACAAGGATATCTTGGATAATTCCTTAATATTTTCTTCGAGTAGTGAAGGCATAAAATCCAACTGTACCAGCTCAAAGGCTTGTTCCTCAATCGGCATAAAACAGTGCATCGTAGAGGTAGGAATGGAAAACAAGTCCCCACGCTGTAAATCCATCTGCTGATCTTCAACCACATGCCGGCACACGCCGGTCAGGACATAACAAATTTGCAAAAACTCGTGGCCATGGGGGACCTGATTATAGTTGGTTTCCGTTCTAACTTCAAATTTGATCGGAAAGTCCTCCTGCATAAAGTCCTTATACTGGAATACAGTTGTATTCATTGTAGCAATCACCTCTCGAAAGCTCTCTTGCGTGACATTTATCTTATATAATTGATGATACTGGTCACTGCCTCGCCTGAAACCGTTCGTAAAGCTCAATAGGCTTCTTTAATTTGGGAAAACCTGTGATTTTACAGCTGATGGAATCGGGTACATACCAAGCAGCCTGATAAACATCCATCCCTACACTGCGAGCTCCTGCCAATTCATTAGAACCACCATCTCCAACAAACATGCAATGTTTGGGATCAACACCCAAACGGGAGCAGGCTAATTCATATATAGCCGCATCGGGCTTTGCATACCCGACTTGATAAGAAAAGACCACCGCATCAAAATAATCACCTAACGGACAATCTGACCATCCCTGAACTTCCTCTTCAGTACAATTACTAATAAGGCCCAGCTTGACATGTTCGCTCTTTAATAGCTTCAGCAAGCTGATAACATCCTTGTCCATATCCACAAAAGGCACCTTTTTTTCCCGGATACGCTCTTGGTACAGGTTTTCGATAATGAGTTCATCAAACGGCAAATCGTTCTTTTCGAGGATATCCATCATGACCGCACGATAAGTTGGAAAACCTCCGTTCATTCTCATTACTTGCCTTTCGTTCCATTGCTGCTGAAACTCGCTGTTAGAAAGACCAATTAAATTGTGAAAATTTCTGGATTTCCGACTTACTTTACGACTTCCATGGGCATATTCGGTAATCAAGGTTTCAAAAAGATCAAATATAACAGCTTCCGTTTGTGCCATGTTCAGCTCTCCCTGGCTCCGATTTATGTTGGTGCAGGTCGACGACTCTTACCTCCTTATGTACCCACTAGTAAAGCCTTTGCTCATAGCTTTCCTTTAGTCCATTGGCTATGATTTCTTCAGTATATTCAACTGAATTTACGTGGGCTGACAATATAGCGGGTATCGATGGCAATTCAGTCTTGTCCGGCCACGAGTTGGTTTCCCATAGTCCAGATCGCTTGAAAGCCTTTGCACAATGAATAAAACATTCTTCCACCTCAACTCCAATCCCAATACTTGGCTGCTTCTCCTTGGCCTTCATTTGCTGGAGTATCTCTTCATCTTTGATCACATAAGCTTTTCCGTTGATTCGCAACGTTTCTTCTAATCCTGGAATGATGAATATAAGGCCAATTCTCGGATTGAGTACAATATTTTTCAGTGAATCGATTCTACGATTGCCAGGTCTCTCCGGAATAACGATGTATTTATCATCTAGTACAAGTACAGATCCAGGGGCATCTCCACGTGGAGATACATCGCACAATCCTTGGTCATCTGAAGTAGCTACAAATAAAATGGGTGATCGGGCTATGAAATCTCGACAATGCAGATCTAACCGACTAATCCCCTTTTTCTGGACAAGCTCACTTGGGTAACCGACTATTTGTCTAATATCATCCTCAGAATTCAATATTTCTTTAAAAGGAAAAGGACTATTCATTTCTGCTCCTCGATTCTTAACATTTGCAGATCATCAGCATATTCCCGTCACGTCTTTAGAATTAAATCAGTGATTGTATTGGACTACGTGATCAATTTTTTTAGTTCTCACGACTATTCAATTTCATTGTTGAACAATACGGTTGAAATCCAACCTTTTTCCAGAAATTCATTCCTTTTGGATTCGACATTAATACATCGATTGTTATTTCAGCAGCATTAAATCTCTGGTCTATCAGTAAACGAATCCCCTCAGAACCATAACCTTTATTTCTGTGCGCTCGGCTAATGAAATATTGCCTTAAATAAACTTCTTTAAGCTCTTGATTAAACGGATTCACTCTAAACTGGTACAAAGCGTAACCCACGATCTCCTCACTTGAGTACAAAAGATCGACGCTCCAATTATTACTTAGAAAATCCTTCATTCGCTGCTCCAGCTCGTCTACCTGCATCGGATTTTGGCTGTGCTCATCCTCAATTAATTCCTTGTTCATCCGAGCGATTTCTTTCAAGTCCCCCATAGCTGCTTCTCTGATCATTAAATTCATAGACGAATCAGTCCTTTGACAAACTTGTTCTCATCTTGATTCCGGCGACATCCTCGTTGTTATAATCTTTTGCTAGCTTGATATCAAAGGGCTCGAATCCGAGTTTGTAGTACATGAACAATGCTTTCGTATTTGTATTATGGCAAACCAATTGTAATTGTTTAACCTTCAATTCTTCTCTGGCTTTGGTGATCATCACTTCCATTAGATATTTGCCAGCACCTTTACCTCGAAAATCCCGATGAATAATGACATTACCTAACCAGCAATACTCCCCTTCAACCAAATCATAAAAATTACTGTATCCCACGACCTGTTGATCGAATTCGATTACAGTAGGCATTAAGCGTGTTAGAGATACTTCGTACAGCTGTTTTGACTCAACAGGAAATCTCCCTTTCGGGAACATATAAAAGGACTCCGTCCTATCCTTAGTAAAAGCAGCTATATCGTCAAAATCCTTTTGATTGCTGTCTCTAAAGCTATACACCTAATCACCTTCTTTATGCTTTTAATATACCTTATTGTTCTAGTTTTGTGTTATCAAGTCGATCATTAGAAAATTCTTGTTTCGGTCCCTTGTCATCTTTTCTCCTGGTCTCTATGTAATTGCCATTGGTATACCGATCCAGAACCTTCCTCCAAAATAATAGTGCAGGCACGTTCCAATCGAATTGACTAACTCTCCAATTTCCATGGAACATATTGAATATTTGAAAAGCAACTCTTTGACCCAGCCCTTGATTTCTGTACTTTCTTAAAATAAAGAAATGGTTTAAATAAAATACATTTTCTTCTTCCAGATATCTGACTATGACAAAACCCGCTATTTGATTTTCAATTTTGATCCCGTACAGGTTGTAGCACTCATCATGGTATAGATCCTGTACATTTATTTTCGGTTCAAACAATCCTGACCTTTTAACATTTGAATAATTGAACTCAGACAAATCATAGGCTGCAAACTCAAACAAATTTGTTAATATGGGGATTTCCTTTTCTTTTAACCTGCATAGTTCGATTTCCACCAGATCAACAACTCCATACACAGATTTGTTCGATTTTACTCACCGTTGTGATGGTAACCTTAATCCTTCTTGACTCATCTTGATGTTTTCATATATATTATAGAAAATGCTTCATTATGGTAAATTGGTAACGCGATAAATCAATAAAAAGATTGGGGAGGTAGTACTAATGTCACTACTAAGATGTGCTCTGCCAAAGGGTAATAACAAAGCCATCAGCAAGTTGTTCAATCAAGCTGGCATCCCGATGTCTGCAATCATAGACGAATCAAGACAATATAAGATACACATCTCAGACTTCGAGTTTATCTTAGTTAAACCCAAGGATGTACCGACTTTTGTAGAATTTGGTGCTGCTGATATCGGTATCGTCGGGAAAGACGTTCTCTTAGAAGTAAAAAAAGAGATTATCGAGCTTCTTGATCTCAAAACAAATGAGACTGAATTAGTTATTCTCAGTTCAAAAGATGAATTGGAGACCGTGAATATTGATGTGGCTACTAGCTACCCGAATATTTCAACCGAATATTTCAAAAATAAAGGGATTCACGCCAAAAACATTATTTTAAATGGAAATCTGAACCTGGCTTTCGAGCTTCAATTTGCAGATGCTATTGTTGATTTAATAACTAACAAACAAGATCTTCAATCTAACTCTACTTTTGTAGATACCATATGCAAGGTCAGCGACAGGCTGATAGTTAATCGCGCCAGTTACATCCTAAAAAATGCACAGATCGAATCTATTTCCTCCAAATTAAGAAAGCTAATCGATAATAAAGCATAGACAGATCCATTCACTTTCTAACGCTTCTATTTACGATATGTTTGATACCTTCCACATGCTGCAATGTTCTTAATTCCGGCACAACAAACTCTGGGACGATAAAGTAATCATCAAGCGCTTCCATATGTACCCATTTATTCGCAAATCCCTGTTCAGCCCCTTCAAATTCATCGTTATGTTGATAAATCGAGTGGCCTGAAGGTAAATGTACGAGATAAAATAATCCCATCTCATGTACCCGTCTATCCGAAAATTCAATGAAATTTTCAACTAACCATATCAGTTTTTTATTTACGATGGGAACATTAAATTCTTCTAGCATTTCACGCTCGATTGCTTCTTCTGCACTTTCGTCAAACTCGACTCTGCCGCCTGGAATATACCAAACCTGATCTGACGTATCCCTTTGCAGAAGCACTTTACCATTATGTACAATGACGCTTGCTGCTCGATACTGAAATTTGTTGTTTCCAGTTACATAAGATATCATCATCGTCTCGGCACAGCCCTTCTATTAAGTTCACGCTTACAAAATAGCCTTTTCATATAAATTCGCACTCCAGCCCTTGCCATCCGTTCGTCCCCGAAATTCAAAGCCTGCAGTTGTGTAAAATGCATTTAATCCTTCGTTCCGAGGCATACAATCCAGTCTGAGCAGCTTTTTGTGGTTATTTTTCAGATGTGCCTCACACCATTTCAATAATTCAATTCCTAGACCCATGCCGCCGAACTCTCGTTTTACAACTAATTTATGCAAATAACCAGCCTCATCACAATCCAACTCCTTCCAAATGAAGGGATCACACCATTGAATAGATAGCCCACCCACAATTTCGTCTCGTAAGCTTACCCTGTAAACCTCGGATTGCTCAAATAGCTCGTTCATATATTCAGTTGTAAAATCACTTGTTTTCCATTGATCAATGCCTTTTGCTTCCATCCAAGCCGCGGCCTCGATATACAAGGACTGCAGCTTGGGTATGTCATCCTGATTAGCTCTTCGGATCTCCAACTGATGAATCGTATCGTTCATCCTTCCACCTTCAACCCTCTGATATCTAGTTCTTTAGCCTTTTTCAAAAATTGCAAGTCTCGGCTTCGAATAAACTGTGCTGCATAAGGTTCAGGACTATCATTACTTATTAGTGAAATAGCTTCGTCAAGAGACACCCATTTAATCTCGCAGCCTGAAGCCAGCTCTTGCTCTGTATAAGCCGGCTCTCGAATATCTCCGTGAACGCTGCAATAATAACAATAAGAAAATTGCATGAATTCATGCTGATCGCGGAATTCGATAATAAAGCCAATCTCTCCGATATGCGCGATATGAGCACCAACTTCTTCCAAAATTTCACGTTTCAAAGCACGTATCCGATCTTCTCCCTTCTCGATTCCTCCACCAGGCAGCTTATGGTAATTTCTTTTTGATACAAAAAGCAGCGCTATGTCACCGACCTCGTTCATAACGACAGCTCTTGATGCCTTTCTCAACTCATATTTAACGTCCTTGGTCTCGGTACTATTGCTCCATATATCTTTGTCATGTATTTCTGCTATTAGCTCCATAGTAAGTAACCTCACTTGTTTTATTTGTTCATAATATCTTTAAACAGCTGTTCTTGCTCTTCATACTGACCTTGATAAATGTCCAGATATTCAAATACTGCAAAAGAAAAGTCAACGAACGCGCGACCTTTGGCCGTAATTATATTTCCATCCTTCACGACTCTTTGGTCTATATAGTTTTCACGCGGGAAGGGGTCATATGTACCTAATTTATGAATTGCCTCTATTGAACAAGAAGTAGTAAATGTGTGATTGTTCAAAATTCCAGCTCTGCCCAAATATTGTGGACCATTACATATCGCTGCAATCAGCTTCTTTTGTTGATTCAGTTGAATAATAAACTCAGTTAGCTCTGATCGCTGCTCCCGGATCGGCCCGCCAGGGATAATAAGTCCTTCAATATCATCAAGCTGAGTTGCTTCTGAAACTGTCAGATCAGGCTTGTAGTGCAGGCCGGACTCGCTCATCACAGCATCATAGGTATACCCTGCTGAAAGCACTTGTCTTTTACCGATATTTTTTATTTTATGAAAAACTAACGTAATCTCAAAATCAGCAAAGTCCTCTGTTACCAAACAAATGATTTTTCCCATAGCTGACACCCTCATTCAGTAGTAGTAGTTTTTTGTCAAAGAAGAGCATTATTAACTACATAAGGATGAACTAAACATCATGACAGCAAAGAGGCGCTGCGAAAGCAGACCCTTCTTCCAATCGCTGTTGCAGCCAGATTCTTTCGATTCTTAGCCCCATGGGGTAAGAATCCGTCTGCAAAGGCGAACACTTCGTTTCTCCAGAAGGGTCCGCTTTCTCCGCTCGGGCTGTGTGTTTCTTTGGTTCATCTTATATAGTTTCCAGTTGCTCTATCTGATGTAAGGCAAAATTCTCTTAACCTCGGTATTGTCCATAACAGTGTCCAAAGGCCGCCACCTAACCTCTTGCAATTCCTGCTCCGGCTCACTGAGCTCAGGGTCCATCCCCAGTTTCAGATTACCACCCGTTGTAATACCACGATAACAATAGTACATTCCTTTAATTCGGTCATTATAATATTCTAAGATTGGCTCTACGATCTCTACCTCAAGCCCTGTTTCTTCATAAACTTCTCTTACTGCTGCTTGAACTGGTGTCTCATCTGCTTCGATACGTCCACCTGGAAAGGTCCATAGCTCCTCGCCTTTGTACATTTGTCGAACCATTAATAATTGGCCGTCTTTACATAATACTACGCAGCTGCGCGTCGTCATATTAGACCTTGACCCCCGTTACCTATATGACATCATCATTCAGAAATTTAATTTAGAACTCGCGGCTTCTTCAATGCAATGCATGAATTATTTTCAGTCTGGTTTCCGCTAAAAGATGTTTGAACTTATGGCTATCCAGCGGTTCATTCCAGCTAAATCCATCATTCTGATAACGTGGGAATACATGCATATGATAGTGCCCCAAGTCATTAAAAAGCCCTCCGTTTTGAATGATCGTAATACCATCCGGTTGGAATAACTGCTTTAACACTTTAGCTATAAATGCAGAGCTGCTCATGATAGCAGCGGCTGTATCGCTGTCCAGCTCCTCTACATCCAAATAATGCTTTTTGGGCAAAATTAAAAGATGCCCTTCGTTCATCGGTTCAATGTCCAGCAAGCAAGTCACATATTCATTCTCATAAACCACATGGGCTACGCCCTTCTCGTTAGCTAATTTACATCCTAAACATGCTGTCGATTGATGGTTCATTAGGTTCACCTCATGTTATAAGTATTTAAGCCGCAGCTCAGCAATAATAGATCATAAGCTATATGTTTTTAAAATGCGAGATATCCCCGTGCAAAATAATTTCCGGTAATCCATTTGTAAACTCGACTTTACACAAACTCGTCGGATGGATATAATGATGCTTCCAAATATGTTTTATTGGCATATTTTCACACATAGCCATCAGTAATTTCACCACAATGGTGTGAGTCACAAGGAGAATCGATTTGCCTCGTTGGTCATTCAGGATCTGATTGAATTGACGAATCGCTCGTTCTGATACCTCATTAAAGGTTTCGCCGCTCTGCACCCTAAATTTCTCGGGATCGTTCCAAAAATGATCAAATGATTCCAGATCGCTTCTCTCAACCTCTGCTTGCGTTCTCCCCTCCCAGTCTCCCAAATTCATTTCTTTCAAAGCATCGCTCTGCCTAATCTCGATTTCTCTGGCTTGTCTGATTAATTCTGCCGTTCGTACTGCTCTAAAGCTTGAACTTGTATAGATGATATCAATCCTTTCGTTCTTGAAGGATTCTCCTAACCACTTTGCTTGTTGAATCCCGAGCTCTGTTAATGGAGAATCCTGATGACCTTGGAATTTATGCTGAACATTCCACTCTGTTTGTCCATGCCTCACGATGTATAACGTCGTTTTTTCATCATTCCGTACAGCAGGGCTGTGTGTTGCGAGACTGAACCTACATTCAAACCGTTCGACACCTGAATACTTTTCACCCAAGCTGACGATCTCAAAGCCGATCCTTTTGTAAAATTCAACGGCATCCTTATCCGTCTCGGCCTTTATTCTTCGAATCCGATTATCTTTCATATAGGTCATGATCATTTTTTTGCCTAATCCTTGCTTTCTGTAGCTGCTTTTGATCGCTATATGCTTCAGCTCTGCCTCTTCCTCATTATACTGGATCACACCAAGCAGACCGGCCAGTTCCTCGTTGATGATAACGCCCAGCAGTCTTCTTGACGGATCTTTTATGTAGGTTTCAACTTCTCTCTTCACCCGCTCTTCATCTGGGTACATACATGCTGCAAGTAAATTGGTTATCTCCTGAGCGTCCTCATAATCCTGTAGATTGATCAATCCTATCACCTGCTTATTGGGGGTTGAAATTAGATTTAGTTTCCATTCCAATTTATAATATTTTATGTTCTCAAAATAGGTTTGACATCGTTCTTAAGATCTTCAATCAGTGGTCTTTGCACCGTACTTATATCTTGAATGTCCATATTCTGGAGCTTCTTAAATTCCAATTGAAGTGACTCTTTGTTTATATCCTTGAATAATAGCGTTGTCCCGTCTGCAGCAATCCTGTCTTTTAAATCAACTTTAGCATTAAAAATAAACATCACAAATACAACTTTATTCCCATCTGGATACGTATATTGCATTCGTGGACCGCTATAAACCGCATATAACTCACAGCTATCTACTTGAAGCCCCGTCTCCTCCATAATCTCTCTCTTCATCGTTTCTTCGATGGATTCTCCTGCGTCCATGCCTCCTCCGGGCAGCCCCCAATTTCCATAGTCAGACCTTCTTTGAAACAGTATTCGGTTCTGATCATCCCGTATGATTGCTCCACCTGTAACTATGACTCGCATCCCTGTATCTCCTTCTGCTGCCATTTCGTTCACGCAAAAATCTTACTCATTCGACCACCTCCCAATTAAACCAAAAATTGGCTTTGTCTACAATCATTAAAATCAATAGATTACAGAAAGCAAAAAATCCATACCGGTATCGGCATGGATTTAGATGTTGAATCATATTTAGGAATTAAGCACGGGAAATGTATTTACCTTCACGGGAATCAATCAACAGCACATCGCCTTCGTTAATGAACATCGGCACTTGAACTGTCAAGCCTGTTTCCAGCGTTGCACTCTTCGTTGCGCCTGTAGCGGTGTTGCCTTTAATACCTGGCTCGGTTTCAACCACTTTGAGCTCGATACTGTTCGGCAGGTTAATGCCAAGAATTTCTCCTTGGTAGCTCATGATATGAATCATCATGTTCTCTTTCAGGAATTTAAGCTCCCATTCCAACTGCTTCGCACTCAGGCTGAACTGGTCAAATGTCTCTGTATCCATAAACGTATATTCGGTACCACTGGCGTACAGGTATTGCATTTCACGGTTTTCGATGTGTGCGCGGCCTACGTTCTCACCAGCACGAAAAGTACGCTCAACCGTATTGCCGTTACGCAGGTTCTTAAGCTTGGAGCGTACGAATGCTGCACCTTTACCTGGCTTTACGTGTTGAAAATCAATTACGGTAAATAGGTCATGCTCAACTTCGATGGTAAGGCCTGTCTTAAAATCGTTTACTGAAATCACGGAAAAATACCTCCCTAAAAATGTGAGCAGCCAGCCTGATGCTGTTCAGCTAATCCAAGCCGCTGCCAAAGATGTAATCTCAACCCAATACAATCAAGTCTTTGCTTGAATGCGTTAATATGTGAATACCGGTCTCTGTGATGACAATATCGTCTTCGATGCGAACCCCGCCAAAGCCTGGCAAATAAATGCCTGGTTCGACCGTCACAGTCATACCTGGTGTTAAAACCGTATCGCCCTGCACCGACAGCCGCGGCGCTTCATGAATTTCCATTCCTAAACCGTGACCCGTTCCGTGTCCGAAATAATCCCCGTAACCATACTGCTTGATTACATTTCTCGCAATCGCATCCGCTTCCTTACCCGTCATCCCCGGCCTGATCTTGCTCAATGTTTCCAGCTGCGCTTCAAGTACAATACTGTAAATCTCCTTGTGCTTCTCTGTAGGCTGGCCAACAACTACAGTACGGGTAATGTCAGAGCAGTAGCTTTTGTAATATGCGCCGTAATCCAGCTTGACGAATTCGTTCGTCTGGATCACTCTGTCACTTGCTTTGCCATGCGGAAGAGCTGAACGTTCACCCGAAGCTACTATCGTCTCAAATGAGGTTGACGTAGCGCCATTCCTTCGCATGAATATTTCGATTTCAAGTGCAATGTCAATTTCTTTCGCGCCTGTCCGAATGAACGATAGAATATGATCAAAAGTACGGTCGGCCAAATCAGCGGCTTCCTGCATAACAGCAAGCTCCAATTCGTCCTTAATCATCCGCAGCTTTTCTACCAGTCCACTGGTTGCCTTAAGCTCGATCCCGCTAAGTGCTTCCGAGGTGCTAAGAAATGTTCCATAGGTCATATCATCCTGTTCAAAGCCTACCTTCGCAATACCCGACTTCAAGAGCAGGTCCTTAACGGTAGCCATTGCTTTGGGGGCGTGCTCAACCACTTCATAACCGATAGCCTGCTTAGGAGCTTGTGTCATATAACGGAAATCCGTCAGCAGATAAGCTTTCGACTCCGTAATCAGCACGTAACCTGAGGACCCGGTGAACCCTGTCATATATTGACGATTAGTCGCATTCGTAATCAGAATAGCCTGAAGCCCTTGCTCCTGAAGATCAAAACGCAATTTATCCAAACGTCCTTGCATGTGGTTTCCCTCCTAAAGAGTTTTCCGTAGGAAAACTGACTTCGTAAGCATAAGCTCGACTTTCTGTAAGAAAGTCTTCTTCGTAAGCATCACCAGAGTTTTCCGCAAGGAAACCCTAATTCACAGCATTTACCTCATCCAGGTGCTTAACTAACGCACGTAGACCAAGCTCGTAACCATCTGCTCCAAGACCAGCGATTTGACCGAGTGCAACAGGAGCAATAACCGAAACATGGCGAAATGGCTCTCTTTTATGGATATTGGAAATATGTACTTCAATGGTTGGAAGCTGAACTGCGCTTATTGCATCACGAATGGCATAGCTATAATGGGTAAACGCTCCGGGATTCATAATAATTCCCTGCTGTTTGCCAAAAGCCTCATGGATTTTATCGATCAAAGCGCCCTCATGGTTGGATTGAAAGCATTCTAGCTCGACATCCAGCTCCACAGCGAGCTTTCGAAGATTATCCTCAATCGCTTGCAGCGACAATGAACCATATATGCCTGGCTCTCGAACACCCAGCATATTCAAATTAGGGCCATTTAATACCAAAATTTGTTTCAAAGCAGACCCTCCATAACCAACAAAAGTTGACGAAAATTCGCGTACCTCTTATTTTACCATAAGTTTCTTCAATTTGAGAACTGTTTTTTCGTGATTTTCTTGTTTACAGCGATTCGCTCATTCTGGCTGCGGGTTGGATTTGCCATTTTTGAATGGTTCACGTATCCGTTCATCATTAAATTCAAAAGCAATACTGTACCCAATAAATAAGCCCCAAAGTATAAATAAACAAAATTCGGTCAGTATCGTTTTTAAATCAAGGTAAGCAATCCAATTCATCATTCCTGTAACCGGACCAATTAACAAAAAAATTAGGCCCCACCATACAGCGCCATACCCAAGTCCTGCCCATGGTCCAGCTGATTTGGCCAAAAGCAAGGCATACAGCAGCGAAGCCGCAATAGAAAATATGATAAAAACACCCCACCCAAGCAAGTAGCCCTGCCAAGTCACCAGAAAACTGCTTTTAAAAAAAGGCTCAACCAGAAAACCCGGGGTTAAGTTGCTGAAGTGAAACAGACTTTCAAGCATTTTGACTGCCCCCCAAATTAATCCAGCATAAAAACCGATATACATTGAAAAAAACCATTTATTAGAACCACGAGCGGCTTCTTGTTCATTCTTCATCATGTTCCTCCATTTCCTGCAAAGGTTAGTCTATCCATTGGGCTGGTAAAGTTAGTATACGCATTTTTTTGTTAACTAATCGATAGTAGCTTTCTCCGTTTGAATCCGATACAATAATATAGAAACCTCATTCATCATTTACAAAAGAAGGTGCAGAACGTTGTCGCAAAAAGAACAACCAAGTGGAATTTACGGAGGTCAAGCCGTAATCGAAGGAGTTATGTTTGCAGGTCGAACTGTACACGTTACGGCGGTACGCCGAAAAGATAATTCCATTCAATATTTAGAAGTTCCAAAGAAAGAAATCGGTTGGGTTCAAGCCTTAAAAAAGATTCCTTTTATTCGTGGGATCGTAGGGATCGTGGAAGCAAGCGCTAAAGGCGCACAGCATTTGAATTTTTCAGCTGAATCATTTGCCGAAGGCGAAGAGGACCCTCAGGAAGCGAAGAAAGAAAAGAAAGAATCGATGGCTGGTCGCATCTCCATGATTTTGGGAGTTGCCTTGGTCGGAGTACTGTCCTTTGTATTTGGTAAATTCGTCTTCACACTCGTTCCTCCTATTATTGAGCAGCTGCTGTTTGCTCATGTATTTCAAAACCAGATCGGGCATAATTTAATTGAGGGCTTGATCAAAATCATTTTGCTGGTAGCCTACATTTACTTTATCTCCTTAACACCGATGATCAAACGTCTTTTTCAGTATCATGGTGCCGAACATAAGGTGATAAGCGCTTATGAGGCTGGTATGGAACTAACTGTGGCTAATGTTCAAAAGTTCAGTACACTGCATTACCGCTGCGGCAGCAGCTTTATCGTGTTTACTGTACTCGTAGGTGTTATCATTTATTCATTCTTTACTTACGACTCGTTTATTGAGCGCATTATACAGCGGATTGTGCTTTTACCTGTTGTTATTGGTGTTTCTTATGAGGTACTTCGATTCACCAACAGCTTGCGTGAAGTACCTGTCCTTAGATATCTGGGTTATCCAGGATTGTGGCTCCAAATGCTCACAACCAAACAGCCGGACAATTCGCAGGTAGAAGTGTCCATCGCCTCTTTTAACCGGATGAGAGAAATCGATCAACAATCAAAAGGGTAAGCTCACCAATAGTTTCGTAAGACCACTCAGCAGATGTTTATGATGTAAGTTTTGCCAAACTTACTAAACTCTAAGGAGGAAACGCAATGAAATCTGGCCGTTATTCCGTTGCTACTTACATCATTCTGGGATTAGCTTTGATAGGTGTTGCCTCGATGGCATCTCAGCTTATCATCCCAATTGTCGTGTTCGGCGTCATTTTCCTGTTACTGAAGTACCCTCCCAACAAATGGGGTAAAAGTAAAACTACCACACCGCGTTTTGGGAAAGGTAAAGAAAGGCGTACACGTGATGCGACTTTTCGTGTGATCAATGGAAATAAGGGAAGCTCGGATGAGCCTCCCAAATATCATTAAGCGGCGAGCTTCTCGCCGTTTTTTATTTTGCTATATGCGTCATTCATTGTTAAATGATAATCGCTTTATTGTTGCGAAGTACATGCTCTACATAATCTTGCTTGTAATCATTTAGCCTCCATTTGTCAAAAAACCGCTCTCCAGCTTGCTTCCCTGACTCATATAATAGCCTGCTCGTTTCCAGGGGAATATCAAATTGTGTGATACTTACCCCAAGCGTTGGGATTTTGATCGTCCGAAAACGATTGACCTCCTCAATATAACGCTCGTCATGTGCATCCATCATCGTTGAAAATAGCGCCTTAAACATCGTTAATGGACCATAAATCGTGTTGGGCTTGCTTGAGCCTCTGCCAACTAGCTGAAAGCCTACTGTCGGAATCATTGAATCTAAAGCAGGGACATCATCATGATCGAATATCCAAAGCGGAAAATTACTTAAAAGTCCTCCGTCAACGACATAAACAAACTGCTCAGCAAAAGTCTCATTAGGCATACGCTTGTCAGCCGATTTGCGTATGATCACAGGATCAAAAAAGTATGGAATACTTGTGCTCATTCTGACCGCTTTGGAAATGGCAAGCTGCTGCGGATCAATCCCATATTGTGCAATATCATCTGGAAGCACCAGAAGCTTGCGCTGTGAAATATCGGATGCAATGATTCGCAGCTGGTTTTTTTTCAAATCACCGAAGTTGCGAATCCCTTTGGCCAATAACAGCTTATGCATCCAGTTTTCCAAAGCTTCTCCTGAATACAATCCCTTTTTCAACAAGAGACGAACGGCCGGACCGAACACTTTGGCATCAAACAGCTTGGAACGCTGCAGGAAGGCTTTGAATGGCGTCGCTTCAATAATGGCTTTCATTTCCTCTGCCTGGTATCCAGATGCCACTAGAGCGGCTATGATAGCCCCTGACGAAGTACCTGCTAACTGATGAAACTCAATACCTCTGCTTTCCGCTGCTGAAACGGCGCCAGCCAATGCTATACCCTTGACTCCACCACCTTCAAAAACTGCATTGATTTTCATGGAACTTCATTCCCCCCTCCCAAACCCTCCCCATAGGGAGGGCCCCAAAGGGCTATGCCCTCTGGACTCCCTTGGATCGTAGGCATAATGCTCGGTTCTCGGGCCGCTTTCATCCCTTCGGGACACGCTTGACTGGCTTCTCTTGCTACTGGCTGGACGTTACTGTTGTGTTCTCGAATCGCTTTCGTCCCTTCTGGACACGCTTGATTGGCTGCTCTTCTGCTGGCTGGTCGTTACTGTTGTGATCTCCGGCCGCAGCCTTTTCTGTCCCTGCGGGATTCGAACGGCTGCTGATTGTATTGCTGGAGGACCAGGAAATATCAACCTCCTCACTTTTTGTAGATACCCGTTTGGCTAAAGCAAACTTAGTAGCAAAAAGTAAGTATATGCTTTGAGATCTGCATTCTTGCGTTTTTCTTACGCAAGAATGCAAAAAAGCATCCGAAATGAACGGATGCTTTTTTGCATGTTTTTCTTCCTTCTAACAAATAGAAGTGCAGTGAGTTATAAGCGAAGTGACCGTGGTGTTCTGTAGAAGCGGAGCGCTCGCCTTTGTTCATGGAATTCTACCTATATAGATTTGATACAATCAAGAAATCCATGAACAACAGCGATCGTAAGAATACTGCGGACGCGCAGCGGTAATTCTCACTGTAATAAGCTCACTGCACTTCTTTTCTCAAGTCTCGTCCATTTCTTTCTTAAGCTTCATCAGATCTTCGCTGCGTTTGGGGTCACGATGAAAATACTCGATTAATGTTTCGATGCAAGTAATCGAATCCCAGCTGAGATGATGCTCAATCCCTTCAACATCTTTATAGATCGTATCCTCGGATACGCCAATTAGCGTCAAAAATTGTTCTAACAGATCATGACGGGCTACCAATCGTTTACCCATTTTTTGTCCTTTGGGTGTCAAAATCAGTCCACGGTATTTTTCATATACCAAATAATTGTCTTTATCCAGCTTTTGTATCATTTTGGTGACAGACGAAGGATGAACCTCTAGACCCTCAGCAATATCAGATACGCGGGCATAACCTTTTTCATCAATTAATTTATAAATACGCTCCAGATAATCTTCCATACTCGGTGTAGCCATTTTCGTTCCTCCCGTACATCATCAATGACCCAGCTTGTTTCAAAAAGCAAATCCACTTTTACAGAATGAACTTCAGCTATAAGAAGCACACTAAGGTCATCATAAGCGCTTTTTACTATAACATAGCCCGATAACCTAAGCAAGCAGGGCCATTTATTCCGCTCTTTATTTTTCAGAAAAATCGGAAAATAGGTTGATCTTTCATCTTATTCATTATAAATTTTCAGGAGGTACACCATGTCAACCGAGCTGTTAACACCAACTCTACGTCAAACCAAGGTATTCGTTCCCGAGCTCGTATATTTTGAACCCGATGCACTGAACTACCCCAAAGGGCAACGGATCCTAGAATGGGCCAAGCAGCAAGGTCTGCCTATTCACATGACTACCTCTCACAATAGGATCACGAACTTGCCTGGGGACAGTGAGCTGGAGAAGTATAAGATCGCCAAAAGAACACTTGTAGTCGGGATACGTAAGACATTAAAGTTCGAACAATCCAAGCCTTCCGCCGAATACGCAATTCCGATTGCAACTGGCTGTATGGCCCACTGCCATTATTGTTATCTACAGACAACCCTTGGTGCTAAGCCCTATATTCGTATTTACGTGAACACAGACGATATTTTGAAAGCGGCCAAAGCTTATATCGAAGAACGTGCACCAGAAATTACCCGTTTTGAGGCGGCTTGTACGTCTGATCCCGTGGGACTGGAGCATATTGGAGGCTCTTTGAAAGAGCTGATCGAATTTATGGCTAACGAACCGCTAGGCAGACTTCGCTTTGTTACGAAGTTTCATCATGTAGAGCCGCTGCTCGATGCAAACCACAATAAGCATACCCGATTTCGTTTTAGTGTCAACGCTAGTTATGTAATCAAAAATTTTGAGCCTGGAACCTCCAGCTTTGCGGAACGGATCACTGCAGCAGGTAAGGTCGCCAAAGCCGGTTATCCGCTTGGTTTTATTATAGCACCCATTATTTGGCATGAGGGCTGGGAGGATGGATATAAAGAGCTGCTGGAAAAATTAAAAGAGGCGCTTCCCGCAGAAGCGACCTCCGATTTGACCTTTGAGCTGATCCAGCATCGATTTACGAAAACAGCCAAAAGAGTTATTGAACAGCGTTATCCCAAAACCAAGCTTGAGCTTGATGAAACCAAACGTAAATATAAATGGGGACGTTATGGACAAGGGAAATATGTGTATCCTGACGAACAGGCCAATGCTTTACGTGAATTCATCACTGAACAAATATTTGATAAATTCCCGAATGCCAACATTGATTATTTCACTTAAAATTTAAGCCAGTCGGGGGTTATTTGATTGAGCCAGATGGTGATTCGTGTCATTTGATCGGTGTAGAGCAGGATCGCCATCACGACCATCAACCCTCCGCCTATTTTCATAATGATCGAAGAATAACGCAAGATCCACTTGGTCGTTCCAATGAAAAATGATAGTACGAGAAAAGGAATGGCAAAACCCAGGGAATACGCAGTAATAAGCGGAAGCCAGGAATCCGGATTTGTAGCAGCAAGCGCCAGAATCGCAGACAAAATCGGTCCGATACATGGCGACCAGCCGGCAGCAAAGCCGATACCAATCAGCACTGAGCCCAAATATCCCGCAGGCTTCAGCTTCCACTGCAGCTTGCGTTCCTTCATTAACCATTGAGGTTGGAAAATACCCAGTAGGAATAGTCCCATCAATAGTATCATCAGTGCCGCAATTTGACGCAGCAATCCTTTATAATCGGCAAAAAAATTGGAGACCAGCCCAGCTCCCCAGCCTAAGCTATAGAAAATAATTGAGAACCCTAGAATGAAGCATAACGTATGTAGTATCGTTTGTTTTCGTACACCGGAAGAATTTGCGTTCTTCAACTCACTAACAGATATACCTGTTATATACGATAAGTAGGATGGATACAGCGGCAGGCAGCAAGGCGAAATAAATGATGCCAACCCTGCCCATAATGCAATCCATAAATTAACCTCCAAGATGTAACCTCCTAAGAGCTTTCTGCTTTCGTCGTATGGTTATAAACGCAGACCTCTTTTAATAAATAAAATTATAATGAGCAGTGCAATCAGACACAATACGATTGTAGCCCCTGGTGCCAAATCCCACAATCCTGCCGACAGTAAACCACCGATAACGGCCAATTCCGAGAAGAGTATGGCCCAGAATATGGAATGACGAAAGCTTTTGGCAACAAGCAATGAACAGGCTACAGGTATCGTCAACAAGGAGGATACGAGCAGTGCACCTACTATTTTGATCGAGACACTAATAACCAGCGCCGTCAGCATTGTAATCATAATATTGTAAAAACGCAAGGGCAATCCGCTGACCCCTGCAGCATCCTCATCAAAGAACATCAGGAACAGTTCTTTATAGTTGAACGCAATCACGCCCACCACAAGAACCGTTACCCCGAATACAACCCATAGATCGGTCGCATCCAACGTATAAATACTGCCAAAAAAATAGCTCATGACATTCATATTGAAGCCTTTGCCCAGTGTGAACAGCAGCGTAGCTATGGCCACTCCGCCCGACATAATGATGGCTATCGACAGTTCCGCATATGTTTTGTAGGCCTTACGAAGACGCTCAATCGCGAATGAGGCCAGCAAGGCAAACACAAGTCCGACACCGATTGGATACACGTTAATGAGAAAGCCCAGAGCTACCCCTGCTATCGATACATGCGCGAGGGTATCCCCAATCATCGACAACCGCCGCAGCACCAGAAATATGCCCATCAGTGGCGCAGTCAGACCAATCAATAAGCCGCCTATAAGAGCACGTTGAAAAAAATATTCCGAAAATATATCCACCCAAATTCTCTCCCAGCTTGGCGACGATCTGTTAACTTGGAACTTCCATCTGCTCACGCAGCTTGTGAATCGAATGTGTTAAATTCGTTTCTTTGCAATTCTCCGGTTCGTGCGTATGCTTGACATAAAAGGATAGAGAACCGCTTTTTTCAACCGGCTCAGCCCCAAGGTAAGATTGTATCATATCCATATCATGCGACACCATCAAAAAAGTAATATGATGATGCTGATGCATATGCCTTATCATTTGAAAAAAGTCTGCCTGCGTTTGTGCGTCAATTCCTACCGTAGGCTCGTCTAGTATGAGAAGCTCCGGGTTGTTGATCAGCGCCCGAGCAAGAAACGCACGCTGCTGCTGCCCTCCTGAGAGCTGACCAATTCGACGATCGGCCAAATCTTCAATTCGCATCGCATACAGCGCATCTGAACACTTTTGCTGCTCGGCTTTACTGATCCGCTTGAACATATTCTTTTTGCCATACAAGCCGGACTGTACAACCTCGCGGACGGTGGCGGGAAACAGCGGATTAAACGAGTTTTTTTGCGGTACATAGCCAATCCGATCCCAATCGCCAAATGATGAGACGGGTTCCCCAAAAAGACGAATTTCGCCTTGTGTCGGCTTCAGAAGTCCCACAATCATCTTCAGCAATGTTGTTTTCCCTGCACCATTGGAACCGATAAGACCCACAAAATCGCGCTCCAACACGGAGAAGCTTAGGTGCTCGATTACCTTTTTTTGTTCATAGAAAAAAACGACATCATCGATCTCGACGATACTACGATGACATCGGGGGTTAGAAGTCATAAGTGCAAGCTCCTTTATCACAGGTTTTCCTTGTCTCTTTCTTCTATTGTAATGCTTTTATTAAATTTTTCAAATTTGCCTCCATTAACGTGATGTAATCAGCTCCTGCTTTGGTCTGTTCATCCGTTAATCCCTCGATCGGATTCAATACCATCGTATCTACTTTTGCATCCTTGGCAAGCGTTTTTGCCAGACGGTCAGAAACCAGCTCTTCAAAGAAAATGTATTTAACGTTGTTCGTGCGGATAAATTCATTGATTTCCTGCAGCCCCTTGGAAGTAGGCTCAGCATCGGGAGATAGGCCCATAATGGGCTTTTGAGTCAAGCCGTATTCCTTCGTTAAATAAGCGAACGATTGATGGGTAACGACGATTTGCTTTTTGGTCAGCGGAGTTAACGCCTGCTTGTACTGATTATGCAGTTGATCCAGCTGTGCTGCATATTTAGTGAAATTGGCTTCGTAATCAGCCTTGTGAACAGCATCGATTTTTACCAATTGATCTTTGATCGTAAGCGCCATCTGCTTGGCATTAACAGGACTCAACCAAACGTGCGGGTCCACATGTCCGTGTTCAGTGGCAGTGTGAGTATGACTGTCAGCTTTTCCTTTGGCCTCTTGCCCCTCTTCCTCTGCCGATTCGAGCAAAGCAACCCCTTTACTTGCCTCGACTATTGTAACTTTGGAATCCTTGGGCAAGCTATTCAAAGTATCATCAACCCAGCCATCAAAACCTGCACCCAGATAAAGAAACATTTGCGCTCTGGATATATTTTGCATATCGCGTCCTTTGGGGGACCAATCGTGCGGCTCTACCCCGGTCGGAACCAAATTAATAACATTCACATGATCGCCACCGATTTTCTTAGTGAAATCGTAAAGTGGATAAAAGCTGGCGACTACATTTATTTTATCTGGAGACAGGGTTGCTTTGGAATCACCGCATCCAGCTATAACTATCGATAATCCAGCTAGTATCATCATCGGTAAAGCCCATTTTTTTCTGAAAAACATTTCATAATCCCCTTTATGTAAATCGTAATAATTTTCATTAGCAGTATCGATTATACGTTCCTCTTCCTCAGCTTGTCAACTGTTAATAATTATTACGATTAAACGAAAAAAAGCACCCTTCTAGGACATGTCCACAGAAGGATACTTTGAATTAATGGTTTTTACTTAGACTGCCTCAATACGCTCCGCTTGAAGCTGTGCTTTGATACAAAGCTCTGCTGCCTTGAAAGCATGCTCTTGGGTCATCGCATTTTCCGTACGATTGATGCAATCCAGAATCAACTGTCCGAAGAAAGGAAAACCTACTTGACCTGACAGAGAATAATGCTTTTCACCCTCTTGATTAACCAGATACAAATGGTTACCGCTTGGATCGCGGGCAATATCAATATATTTACGAATTTCGATATATCCTTCAGTACCAAGGATGGTCATACGTCCATCGCCCCAAGTACCCAGACCGTCTGGAGTCAGCCAGTCAACACGGAAATAGTTGGTTGCTCCATTATCAGCCACAAGCGTAGCATCACCGAAATCTTCAAGCTCCGGATAATCCTTGTTCTTATAATTAGCCACTTTGCTGCTAACTACTCTTGCATCCTTAGCTCCAGTGAAGTAAAGGAACTGCTCGATTTGATGGCTGCCGATATCGCAAAGGATACCACCATAGTTATCAAATTTGAAAAACCAATCCGGTCTCGACGGCGCATTCAAACGGTGAGGTCCAAAGCCGATAACCTGAACAACACGGCCAATTGCACCTTGCTCAATCAATTGCCCTGCAAATACGGCACTTTCCACATGAAGACGCTCGCTGTAATACACCATATATTTACGGCCGGTTTCTTTAACCTTTGCGCGAGCCTGCTCCAGCTGCTCCAAAGTTGTCAGTGGCGCTTTGTCTGTGAAATAATCTTTTCCCGAATCCAACACGCGAAGTCCCAATGCACAACGTTCCGATGGAATAGCCGCACTTGCAACTAACTGAATCGAAGCATCGTTCAAGATTTCCGCTTCGGAAGCGGCTGCTCTTGCTTGCGGGTACTTACTGATGAAAGCGGCTACCTTGGCAGGGTCTGGATCATATACGGCAACCAGCTCTGCGCCTGCTTCGATCAACCCATTAGTCATTCCATAAATATGACCATGATCCAAAGCAACAGCTGCAAAAAGAAATTCTCCCTTACCTACTACCGGATTCGGTTTGCCCTGAGGGGCGTAATTCATTCCATCTTTGTTTTGCATCGTATTTAATGCCTCCTGAGTTTGGGATTCATTTGGATAATGTTAACGTGAACATCCCTCATTTTACCACAGATCCGTTAGGAAGTGCATCAGAAATTGTTGCAAGTGTTAATTGGTCTCCGTGAGAAGCAGCCAAAATCATTCCTTGAGATAATTCGCCGCGCAGCTTGACAGGTTTCAGGTTCGTCACACATATAACCTTACGACCAACCATTTGTTCAGGCGTATAAAATTTGGCTATGCCCGACACAACCTGACGCTGTTCGGTTCCCAAATCCAGCTGAAGCTTCAACAGCTTATCTGCCCCTTTAACCGGTTCGGCAGCCAACACTTCAGCCACACGCAGCTCTACTTTGAAAAAATCATCGATGGAAATTTCCGCAACGGAATCATCCGTATTTGCAGTTGAGGCCGCTGTCGCTGAGACCGCTCCTTTAACGGCAAACGTTTGGTTACCGGCATTTTGCTTGGAAGCTTGCTCAGTCGATCCCGCTGCAGCTTGTCCTGATCCTGCTGAAGCTTTCCCTCCATTGTTCACGCTATTACCAGCATCGGCTGCAGTGCCACCACCCATAGCTTCTGCAATAAAAGCAACCTCCTTCTCCATCTCAAGTCGAGGAAATAGTGCCGCTCCTTTAGCTACACGAATACCGGCAGGCAGAAGCCCAAACGTATGGATGGTATCCCAAGCTGGCTGAGCTTCTTCGCTGACTCCAAGCTGCTGCCAAATACCACGCGGAGTCTGGGTCAAGAAAGGCTGCAGCATAACGGACGAAATTCTTAGTGACTCTGCCAGCACGTACAGGACTGATCCCAAAGCAGCTCGTTTGCTCTCATCCTTGGCCAATGTCCAAGGCTGTGTTTCATCGATATATTTATTGGTACGGCTAATCATTTTCCATATTTCACTCAAGGCTACGGAGAACTCCATTTTCTCCATGGCTTCTTCAACTTTAACAGCCGCCTGGCTTATCGTATCCAGCAGAACTGCATCGAACTCAGTAGCTCCAGGTACATACGCAGGCAGAATGCCGTCAAAATATTTCTCGATCATCGCCACAGTACGACTTAACAAATTACCCAAATCATTCGCCAAATCAAAATTAATCCGTTCTACGAAGCTTTCCGGTGTGAACGTCCCATCAGATCCAAAAGGAACCTCGCGCAGCAGGTAATAACGAAGTGCATCCAATCCATAACGGTCGATTAGCGTAACCGGATCTACGACATTGCCCTTCGATTTGGACATTTTGCCGTCTTTCATGAGCAGCCAGCCGTGTCCAAATACTTTTTTAGGTAAAGGAAGGTCAAGCGCCATCAGCATAATCGGCCAATAAATGGTATGAAAACGAATAATCTCTTTACCGACCAAATGCACATCCGCAGGCCAGTACGTTTTAAATTTCGATTCATCTTCAGATCCATAGCCAAGAGCTGTTATATAATTCGATAATGCGTCGATCCATACATAAATGACATGCTTCGGATCACCAGGTACCTTGACACCCCAATCAAAAGTCGTACGTGATACTGCCAGATCCTCCAGACCCGGTTTGATAAAGTTATTGATCATCTCGTTTTTACGAGACTCGGGTTGAATGAAATCCGGATTCTGCTCATAGTAGGCAAGCAGTCTGTCCGCATATTTACTCATCCGGAAAAAATAGCTGTCTTCCTTAATCAGCTCTACTGGGCGACCGCAATCTGGACATTTACCGTCAACCAGCTTGTTCTCCAAAAAGAAGGATTCACACGGCGTACAGTACCAGCCTTCATAGGTGCTTAAATAAATGTCACCTTGCTCCATCAATTGGGCAAAAATTTTCTCTACTGACAGCTTGTGACGAGGCTCTGTGGTGCGAATAAAATCATCATAAGAAATATCCAGCTTTCCCCACAGCTCCTGAATACCACCGACAATCTCATCTACAAACTGTTGGGGAGTAACACCTTTCTCTTGTGCTTTACGCTCAATTTTTTGCCCATGCTCATCCGTACCCGTCAAATACATGACATTGTACCCGCGTAGTCTTTTATAACGTGCCATTGCATCTCCTGCCACCGTGGTATAGGCATGACCGATATGCAGCTTATCGCTCGGGTAGTAGATCGGTGTAGTTAGGTAAAACGTTTTTTGTTTATCCGACATTGGAATTGCCCTCCTAATAGTTTTTCGCAGAAAACTTTCTTCGTAAAAAACAGAAAAAGCCCTGTCCAGCTTGGGACGAGAGCTTGTGCTCACGCGGTACCACCCAACTTCCCCCGCTATCCGATACATCCGGATCATCAAGGCTCAGTAGTCATGTTGCGACTTTCCGTTAACGCCGGAACTACGACGACAGCTTACTTACAGAGCCTATCTAATCACAGGCTTACTGGGCTCACCATCATATCCTCCAGGACCATCTTCCTTTACTTCGGTTAACCGGTTTTCAGCTGCCCCGGCTCTCTGTATAACACTCTGCAAAGTACTTTTCCATTCATCGGATAGACAAATATAGATTAAGCCAAATATAACGAACAAACCATCGCCTGTCAAGTAAGTACGGCTATCAGACGCAATTGTCCGCTTATCTCCAAATTATTTTAACGTAAGCAATGTTTCATTCTATAGTTGGGCAATACTTTAAGTAGAACAAAAAGAGGTGATCCTACAATGATGGACATGGTTTATATGATACTGTCGATGGCGATTGTTGGTTGTGCCACACTGCTGATACTCGGCTTGCTCGGTGTATTCAAGAATGAAAAAGGCCGATAAGAAGCTTGCTTTAATTCATCCTAAAATGCCGACTGAATGGAATACGGCTACGATTTAGGCGGAACGTGATCAATACCCCCTGGATGAAAAGGATGGCATTTACATACCCTTTTAACTGCAAGCCAAGAGCCTTTTGTTGGCCCGTGCAGCTCCAAAGCGTCCAATGCATATTGGGAGCAGGTCGGATAAAAGCGACAGGTTGGCGGTTTTAACGGAGAAATAAATTTACGATAAAACAGAACCAATCCCTTTAACAAGCCCTTCATACTTTCGTCCCCTCCGAATCTTGCACCTGATGAATGAATTGGAATCGTGAATGGTACAACGGAAATAAAAAGAAACTGTATTTGAGCTACTACTCTCAACAGTCCCTTTTCTATCGCTGAATGCGATTATTTTTTTGCAGTTTTACCTGTTTCAGTAGTTGATTCCTTTTGTTCGGCTTTTATGGCTGTCTTGAGTTCAGCAGCGCTTTTGCCATTGGTATTAATCTTTAACTTGGCAGCTTCACTTTGCAGCTTTTTTAATTCAAGCTTCGCGGCTTCTGCCTTTTTCTTCGCTTGAATAGCTGCTGCCAGTTGCTTGGCGGATTTATCTTTAGTATCGATACCAAGCTTGACAGCTTGAGCCTGCAGCTTTTTAAGCGATTCATCTTTCTTCGCTTTGGAAGTAACCGTCGATCCAGAAGTGCTTGCAGCACCCTGTGTTGCAGATCCATTTGCCGCACTAGCTACACCAACGCTTAACAATAAGGCTCCAGCAATGCTCATCGTAATTACTTTTTTCAATAACATCCTCACACCACCTAAGAAAGAATATAAAGCCCTTCATGAACCATTTGCAGCAAAGCATCCTTACGACTCGAATGACACGCAATCAGATAAGGCTCAGGATTCATTCCGTTAAAAGGATTTCCCTTGTAGTCCATAATCAACCCGCCCGCTTCCTGTACGAGCAGCAAACCGGAGTATAGATCATCGCCTTCCGAATTGTACAAAATAATCCCGTCAATCTGCCCTTTTGCGAGCATACTCCACTGTAAGGTAGGCGCCCACAGCCGCAGCATCCGTTTGGAGCTGTTTTCGACATGTCTGCGCAAACGGATGGCTTCTGCATGATTCTGAACACCATGCCCTTGTATCCAACCAATGGTTAATCTTTTAGGTAGGGAGTTTACTTGAAGTTCCAGTGCTGTTCCATTACAAGTTGCGCCTCGTTCATGCTTCGCCACATACATCTTGTCCTGCATCGTATCGTAAATTACACCAAGAACGGGCTGCTGCCGATAAATTAAGGTTACAGAAACACCAAACAAAGGCATCCCGATGGCAAAATTATTCGTTCCATCCAGCGGGTCAACGAGCCATAACCAGTCGCTGTCCACACCAGACCAACCGTTTTCTTCGCTATGTATTCGATGATCCGGAAACGCCTGATGAAGCCGCGCCAGAATCGCTGCCTCCGCCTTTAGATCAGCTTCAGTCAGAATATCACTAAACTCGCCCTTCTCTTCAATACTGAAGCCTTCTGCAAAAAAATGGCGTGCGATATTCCCAGCTTCCCGTGCAGCAGCAACAGCAACCTCTTCCGCCAACAAAAGCGTATGTTCTTGCATCATTTCATCATCCCCTGGGCATTGGTCCGTTTAACTGAAAGCTTCGTTTATTCAATAAAACATGGCTTCTAAAAAATCAAACTATGGAATTGCTTATCCGATGTATGGAGTTTGCACTTCCTGTTGACCTGTCCCCTCATCCGTCTGCTCTAACGAGATTCTTGCACCCAGAGAGCGAAACAGCTCAATCGCATTTTCATTACCGCGCTGAATATGCTCAATGCCCGTGATCTTGGTTGCCCCCTCGGCAGCCAATCCAGCTAATAGCAGGCAGGTACCTGCTCTTACATCCGTTGCATGAACCCAATTGCCCTGGAGAGGCAAACCTCCTTTGATAAATGCACTTTCCTTACGGACCTCGATCTGTGCCCCTAGTCTTTTCAATTGCTGCACGTGGCTGAAGCGCTTCGGATATACGCGTTCTGTCACGATACTTTTGCCAAGCGATTGAAGCAGAAGTGCTGTAAAGGGCTGCTGCAGATCGGTTGCAAATCCCGGATACATACCCGTTCGAATACGTGTTGCACGCAGCTTGCCTGATGAATGAGCCGTAATATTTTGATCGTCGATTACAATCTCAATTCCGATTTCACGCAGCTTGGCCGTACACGAGCCCAAATGCTCAGGAATAACGTTCCTGACGGTAATACTTCCCCCATTTATTCCTGCAGCCATTAGAAAAGAGCCCGCAATTAAACGATCGGGTATGACCTGATATACGCCACCGCTAAGATAAGGAACACCTTCAATACGGATCTGGTCTGTTCCGGCTCCGACAATCTTAGCTCCCAGCATATTCAGAAAATTAGCCGTGTCCACAACCTCAGGATCCGTAGCTGCATTCATCAAACGCGTCTTGCCTTTTGCTCTGACAGCTGCCAGCATTGTATTAATAGTGGCGCCGGACGTAATCATGTCAAAATAAATGTCCGTGCCGCGCAATTCCTTTGCCTCAACAACGTAGTAATCTTGATGAAAAGTAACCTCTGCACCCAGCGATCGGAATGCTTTGATATGCTGATCGATCGGACGCGAAACAAAATCATCGCCTCCCGGGAAACCAACAGTAACCTTGCCGAATTTAGCCAGCAAGGCGCCCACAAAATAATATGAAGCCCGGTATGCCGAAGCCTTACCTGGATCGATAACAGCGCTGTGCAGCTGTCTCGGGTCCATTAGCAGCTCGCCAGTAGGCTGTCGTTCAATGTAAAGCCCAATATCCTGTCCGATTTGACGAATCACTCGTAAATCCTCGATATTCGGAATTCCGTCTAAAGTAACGATTGAATCGGCCAGGCAGGATGCCGCTAACAGAGCCAAAGAGCTGTTTTTCGAGCCTTGTATGGATACGGAACCTTTTAAGGCACCGGATTTTTGCACTTGAATATATTTCACTTCATTTCCTACTTTCCCCATGGAGTTTAGATATTTGCATAACGTGACGGTGAAGCGAATCTCCACCTGAATTCCTTCGTCTTAGTGACTACCGTCATTTTACACTATATCCTTGACAAAATACAGTTTTATCCGTAAAAAAAAAGGATCGGGAATCGTTCTCCCCATCCTTTTGCTATAAAGACAATTATTGATCATTCAACCTATTGAGGTTGGTGCGCCAAATGGCGAATGATAGTCGCTAATCGCACTTAAAATCCGGTTAGCCTGTTCATCGCTCATTGAACCAAAACGCTCTGCTGCATCGACAATTTTGGGAAACAAATGAACGTCTCCAGCCGTCGCAAAGCCTGAAACACCAGGAAAAGAGAGTACAAAATGAACACATGCATCAATGATCTCCTGATTGTCAAAGGGTTCATACCAGGTCGTATACCCTCTATGCTGTTCCTCAGCCCAAGGTCCCTTGGCAATCGCCTTGATGACACGCAGAGCAGTGTTTTGTTTAGTCGTTTCCTCCATTAGTCGATCAAAGGCCTCTCGATATTCTGGAAGCGAATACAAAATATAGTTTAAAGGCAGCAGCACTGTCTCAAAAGGAAACCTCCGCAGTGCTTCCAGATGAGTGGCAGGCGCCTGATGTCCATGACCCGTAATCCCGATAGCTCCAATAATCCCTTCATCCCTGGCTTCCAGCAAGGCTTCAAGTGCGCCTCCCTTTTCCGTACACTTGTCCAACTCTTCAAGCGTCCCTACAGCATGCAGCTGCAGTAAATCAACCCGGTCCACCTGAAGCCGTTCCAAAGACCGGTAGATTTGCTCCTTGGCTTTGACTTTAGTACGCTCACCTGTTTTCGTAGCTAGGAAAATGTCCTTGCTGATCTTGGGCATCCAGGGCCCCATCCGCTGCTCAGCCTCACCATAGCTTGCTGCCGTATCAAAATGATTGACATTATGCTCTAGCGCATAGGCAATCGACGCATCAGCAGCCTCTTGAGTGACTCCACCAAGACTTGCTGCGCCAAACATAACCACTGAGCTATCGTAGCCTAATCGTCCTAATTTCCGCTGCTGCATGATCGTTCCTCCTTATTTAAACATCGATATGAAAAAGTTATTGATACCCGATTCATCAAGCTTGCAATTGCGGAGATCCCGACACAAGCTGCATAAACTCAATCCGATTGCCATCCGGGTCCTTGGCCCAGCATTGATAATTGGTATCCTTCCCTTGTTTGGGTTCGACATCGAGGGTAATCCCCTGCGATTTCAAGTGATTGGCGATTTCATGGATATCATCGACTTCCAGACAAAGGTGGTTAAATCCAATTGGCTTTTCGACACGCTCTGGTTTATTCAGTCCCCCATAGAAAAGCTCAATGAATTGCCCCTCGCACACCTTTATGTATACAATCCAAGGCAAATCATCGTTATCATGAATTTCAAAGGCTTTCTTAAAACCGAGCACCTCACAGTAAAAATGAAGCGACTTCTCCATATCCTGCACCGTTAACGCCAAGTGACCAATTCTTTTAATCATTGTCAACACCTCCCTCATTATCATAACGAAAACGCAATCAAAATATAAGGCCTGTCGATTAACCTATTAAATTACTTAGAGGTAAGTAAGTTTAAATATGAAACTAATTATAACCATATACGTTTTCTATATTCGTACTTTCCATATCCGATGAACGAAAAAAAGGGTGCAGCGCACCCCTTATCGTTTTGTGCAATTTTCCAGCTAAGGTTACGCATCATTTCTTCGAAGTCAACCTCTTGCGAGCATTGATCTTGCGGCGCCCCAAATAAATGTGACTTCTGGATTTGGCTAATCCTGCTGTCAAAGCTTTCGCTCCACCAAACGAATTCAGCAATTTAAACATAGGCGCCATCTGTTGAAATAATTTGAACATTTGCTGTGCTTTTCCCATCATCGCGATCATGCTATCGATACCACCAAAGCTGCTGGCTAAGGAAAATCCCTGTGCAGGCGCAGCCGCCGCTGGTGCTTCCGCCGCTATCTCAACTTCATTAGCAGGTCGGTATAACCCTTTAACTTCCATTGTTTTCAAATAAGGCTTCATTGGTTCAGAAGTTTTGTTCCTCGTTTTTCGTCTTTTTACGGCAGACTTCATACAGATCCCTATCCTTCCCACTAGGATACGCGTCCTTTAGGATACTGTATGCGGATCAAGCTTACTTCGGAACGTCGATCCAGCCCAAATAAATCGAGTAATAAAACAAAAAAGTTGTCGCTAAAGCGAGTAATAAAAAGAATATACCCAGCTTCACTTTACGTTGAAAAAAGAGAACCAATGCAACACTAAAAAAAGAACCCATCCCCAGCAAAAACAACATAAAAAATAGCATGAATCTAACGTCTCCTTTATATCAAACATGATCACAAGTCGCTTGTGATCGCTACCAGATACACTTTATCATTTTTTGGCTAATAAATCGAATAACAAAAAAAGCTGACTCCCGATGAATCAGAGTCAGCATGATAATGAATAAGGACTATTCTTCGAAATAAGTAAATTCCCAGTCGCCTTCTTCAGCAGCCCATTTCGTAGCGTCCGTATATTCAGGAACGTCAGAGAAAGTGAACGTGTACTCAATAGCTTCACCTGGTTTAAGATGGACAGTTAAATCTTCAAAAACGTGATTGGCTACTTCTTTGGTATCGCCTTCATCATTCCCAAGAATGATTTTTGTTGAAACCTTGGTCACCTTTTCGATATTCTTGTCACCTGTGTTAGAAAATGTTCCTGCTGCTGTGAGCGTTCCATTCTCATAGGAAACCGCTGTCACTTCAAAGTTCATTGCCGCATCTGCAAAGGCAACTGCAGAAGTGCTAAACAGTGCTGTGCATAGCAAAGCTGCTGCCATTAATCTCTTAGCTGTTTTTCTCATAATTTGTCACTCCTTAGTAGATCTTCGTTCTAATTTAGATATTATTGGGTAGTAATACCTAAGTCAATTTTCTAAATGAAATTTTATAGTTGTGAACATTTTTAACAGGCTTACTTACCTTTTTGAAACTTAGGCAATCTAATCTCAGTACTTTCCACGAGGATGATTTTTACTTATACTAGATGAGCAAAGCAAGATCGCATTCTCTAGAAAGATGGAAACTCCAAGGAGGTTAATTATGCCTTACCAAGCGAACGAAGAACGTTACGGAACAATGAAGTATAATAGAACAGGCAAATCAGGGCTGTTGCTGCCAGCGATCTCGCTGGGGCTGTGGCACAATTTTGGCGGTGTGGATACTTATGAAAATGGTAGAGCCATGCTGAGAACGGCATTCGACTTAGGGATTAACCATTTTGATCTGGCTAACAATTATGGTCCACCCCCAGGCTCTGCAGAGGAAATGTTTGGTCAAATGATGAAATCGGATTTGGCGCCATACCGCGATGAATTAATTATTTCGTCCAAAGCGGGTTACCGCATGTGGCCAGGTCCATATGGCGAATGGGGCAGCAAAAAATATTTAATTTCAAGTCTTGATCAAAGTTTGAAGCGAATGGGATTAGATTATGTCGATATTTTCTATTCACACCGCTTTGATCCGAACACGCCGATGGAGGAAACGATGGGCGCATTGGATCAGATCGTCAGACAAGGAAAAGCGCTATATGTCGGGATTTCAAGCTATACAGCTGAACAATCCGCAGATGCGATCGCTATCCTAAATCGGTTGGGCACGCCGCTGCTTATTCATCAACCGAGTTATTCTATGTTTAACAGATGGATTGAAACCGGCCTGCAGGATGTACTTGCACAAAATGGTACAGGCAGTATTGCGTTCTGTCCGCTTGCTCAGGGACTGCTGACAAGTAAATACTTGAAGGGTATCCCTGCTGAATCCAGAGCAGCCAAGGAAACCGGAGCTCTTAACGAGAACGCCGTTACCGAAGAAAAGGTAGCCAAGATTCGACTGCTGCATAAGCTCGCCGAAGAGCGCGGCCAAAGCCTCGCCCAAATGTCATTGTCATGGGTGTTGCGCGAGGGCCGGGTAACCTCCGCACTTATTGGCGCCAGCCGTCCTAGTCAAATCGTCGAAAATGTTGCAGCATTAGCCAATCTTGATTTTAGCAATGAAGAACTCACACAGATCGATGAAATTTTAAAATAAATACGATACAAATAACCCCCGTTATCCACCACAATGCTGGCGGAAAACGGGGGGTTATTTGTCATGCAGCGACTGATTATATAAAGCAAACCCTTGTTCTTTTTATATAGGTTCAGTAACCCATAAAAGTTTGAATCAATAAATAAGTGTTCAAGACTACGATAATTGCAGCAACAAACCAAGCTAATATTTTTAACCACAGCGGATTTGCAAATTCACCCATCTTGATTTTATCACTCGTAAACATAACCAAAGGAATTACCGCAAATGATAACTGCAGAGACAGGATTACCTGACTTAAGATCAATAAATCAGTTGCTCCTTTATCACCATACAAAGCGATAACCACAATCGCAGGAATAATTGCAATTAAACGAGTAATCAAGCGACGTAGCCATGCGGCCAATCGAATGTTCAGAAAACCCTCCATCACAATTTGCCCAGCCAAGGTTCCAGTCAAAGTCGCATTTTGGCCCGATGCCAGTAAAGCGACTCCGAACAAAATACTACCCAGAGCCGTACCCAATAGCGGTGTAAGCATGTAATAAGCATCCTGGATTTCCGCGATATCGAACAGCCCTGCCTTGTGGAAAGTCGCTGCGGAGACAATCAATATAGCCGCATTTATAAACAATGCAAAAAATAAGGCGATCGTTGAATCCCAAGTTGCAAATTTGATTGCTTGACGTTTGCCAAGAGCGGTCTGCTCAAAATCTCGTGTCTGTACGATAGCGGAATGCAAATACAAATTGTGCGGCATTACCGTAGCGCCAAGTATACCGATTGCGATATAAAGCATCGCTGGATTGGTAATAATTTCAGAGCTTGGGACGAACCCTCTCATAATACCGCCAAAATCCGGCTTGGATAAGAAAATTTCAGCTACAAAACATCCGCCCACTGTTACCATAAGAACGATGACGAGAATTTCAATGTAGCGGAATCCTTTATTTTGCAGCAAAAGGACTAACAGTACATCAAGTGCGGTAATGATAACCCCATATAATAAGGGAATCCCGAACAGTAAATACAAAGCAATCGCAGACCCGATGACCTCAGCCAAATCGCAAGCAGCTATCGCAAACTCGCACAAAATCCAGAGCCCCATCGCTACCGGTTTACTGTAATGATCCTTACAGGCCTGTGCCAAATCTCTGCCAGTTACGATCCCCAGCTTGCCTGCCAATGCCTGCAATAAAATCGCCATCAGATTCGAAATCAGGATAACGGAGAGTAGCGTATAACCGAACAACGAGCCGCCTGCGATATCCGTGGCCCAGTTACCCGGATCCATATAACCCACAGCTACCAAATACCCAGGGCCTACAAAGGCAAGAAATTTGCGAAACCAGGTTCCTTTAGTTGGAACCTTCATCGTACGAAATACTTCTGGCAAGGTGGCTTGCTTACGAGGAAACCGCCAGCCAGCTTCAACTTCAACTTCAGGTATACTTTCTAATTTGTTTTTCACTCCACTCACCGCTTTCTCTATATCCAGCTTTTTATCTTAACCACAAAATCGAATAATCAACAGAAAAAGATGTACACAGCTAATTCTTTTGTCCATGTGCAACTTTTAAACCAAAAAAAATTACTGTCTTTCATTTCTCTAATTATGATATATGTGACTGGTACCCAATTGTTGCTTACAAATAGGCTCTATATATTTAAATTGTACTCGCGAAACTTTTTTTGTCAATGGAAACATTAAAATTTAATGCTCAAAAAGTCAGTCGACTCTTTGAGCATCATCTCATACATCCTCTAATACTTCCGGAACACAACAACCGCATTATGACCGCCAAATCCGAAACCGTTTGAAAGTACGGTATGTAGATCGGTTGTTCTCGCTACATTAGGTACATAATCCAAATCACATTCAGGATCAGGTGTATCATAATTTATTGTCGGCGGTACAACACCTTCCACTAAAGATTTCACGGCAATTACAGCTTCCAGCCCACCTGCAGCACCGAACAAATGCCCAGTAGCGGATTTGGTCGCACTTACTTTAAGCTTATACGCATGGGCGCCGAAAACTTGCTTGATCGCCTGTGTCTCTGAACGGTCACCCAAAGGTGTCCCTGTGGCATGAGCATTAATGTAATCAATTTCTTCCGGTGCAATCCGTGCGTCCGCCAAAGCTTCTTTCATCGCCCGTACGGCTCCCATCCCACTGGGGTCCGGTGCTGTTATATGATAAGCATCAGCAGATTGTCCATAACCGATGATTTCCGCCCATATCCGTGCACCTCTTGCAATGGCATGCTCCAGCTCCTCCAACACCAATACTCCTGCTCCTTCAGACATCACGAATCCATCACGATTGGCATCAAACGGGCGGCTCGCTTTTTGAGGCTCATCATTATAGGTGGACATAGCTTTCATATTACAGAATCCACCAAAAGAAAGCTCATTCAGCGGCGACTCCGCACCTCCTGCAAGCATCATATCTGCCAAGCCATTCCGTATCATATGAAAGGAGTCACCAATAGCATTATTACCCGAAGCACAAGCGTTAACAGGTGTTGTATTCGGACCTTTTGCACCCAATTGAATGGATAGCTGGGCAGAGCCCATGTTGGCAATCATCATGGGAATCAAAAAGGGACTGATTCGGCGCGGGCTTCTCTCAAGCATCGTTTTATGATTGTCGAGTAACGTTTGGATGCCACCAATACCTGTACCAATACTGACCCCGACCCGGTGCGCGTTGGATTCGGTAATCGTGAAATCGGCATCAGCCAATGCCATCTTACCCGCCGCTGCGGAGAATTGAACAAAACGGTCCATATGACGAAGCTCTTTACTATCAAAAAAAGTCTCGGGTTTGAAATCGGATACGGTTCCAGCTATTTGAGTGGGGAATATAGCAGGGTCAAAGCCCTCTAGCCGTGATATACCGGATTCACCAGCAACAAGTCGTTTCCAAAATGGATCCACTTGGGAACCAAGCGGTGAAATCACACTTAATCCTGTAACAACAACACGTCTGTTCATAACATATTCTCCTCTATGGTTATAATGGGATTCCCTATCTTCGGTGTACTTATTCGCTGCGGTGCCTTAAGGGTTCGGTGAAGTATGCTGCGGATCAAGCTTCCATTGAAGCAGCAGTCCAGCCTGTACGAGCCCGGCGCCAAATCCATAGATCAGAATTCGATCACCGTCCCTGAGCTTGCCCTCACGAATTCCAAGGTCTAGGGCAAGGGGAATGGATGCAGCCGAGGTGTTTCCGTAATTTTCAAGGCTGTACAGTGTCTTTTCGAGTGGAAGTCCACTGCGCTCGCAAATCGGCTCAATCAGTCTTAAATTAGCACTGTGAGGCGCGAACCAGTCTATATCTGCAGCAGCATAGCCACTTTTATTTAACAGCTCCTGAATGCCTTCAGAGACACTTCTGACAGCCCAGCGGAACACCTCTCTGCCATTTTGTACAAGCAGTCCACTCCCATTCAGAGGTGTTCCAAACATCTGATCTGCCAATCCTGTCTGGTAAACATGAGCTCCTCCTTTACCCTCAGTAGCATGATGATACGCCACAAAGCTGGAGTGCTCGGTATCCGCTTCTACCAACACTGCACCCGCTCCATCACCAAACAATACACAAGTCGTACGGTCAGTGTAGTCGGTAATTTTCGAGAGCGTATCCGCCCCAAATACTAGAATCTTGCGGTGTAGACCTGAGGCAACCATCCCTTCTGCCAGATGCAATCCATATGCGAATCCCGCACATGCTGCACTCAGATCAATAGCTCCGGTCGCTCTGGAGATGCCAAGCTTCTCTTGAAGCAGTGCTGCCGTACTTGGAAAAGGAAAATCTGGCGTACTGGTCGCCACTATGATCAAATCAACGTCTTCAAGGGACTTATGATATCTGCTCATTAAATCATTCGCGGCAGCCGCACATAAATCACTGGTATATTGATCAGGCTCGCTAATACGACGCTCCCGAATTCCTGTTCGTTGTATAATCCACTCGTCGTTAGTATCCACTAATTTTTCCAAATCGAAATTGGTCAATTTTTTTGTTGGAACATAGGTGCCTATAGCAGTAATCCGTGCTTTTGTCAGCTGCATGAGTTCAGCTCCCTTTTATTACTTAGTATTAGTACTTGGTACTAAAATTTAGTATAACACATTCCCACTCTATTGGAAATAAAATAAACAATAAGCAGTCTGAATGCCAGGATGCTGACGTTCAGACTGCATGCGTTTCTTTCTATACTGACTTCCTTAATCATACTGCTGACTTTATTTAATGGTACATAAGATGTTATGAGTTTCCGTTTTCGGTTGGCTCTTTTCCTAAATATTGCTGCATTCAGATAGAGTACAAAGAACTGGATTTTTATTGATAATTACTATAAAATGGAACTATAATATGAAACATGGTTTCATTGTATGAAACGAAAAGGAGTGAATTATATGGCTTACAATTTCTATGGTCTTGACCATGTTCAACTGGCAGCCCCAGAAGGTTGCGAAACAGAGGCTCGGAATTTTTTCAATAACTTATTAGGTTGGACGGAGATTCCAAAACCTGAAAATTTAAAAAAACGTGGTGGCGTTTGGTTCCAATGCGGCACTCATCAAGTACACATCGGAGTACAAAAAGATTTTGTGCCTGCTACAAAAGCTCACCCAGCATTTCACGTACAGAACTTAGATGAATTGCGTGAATATCTGCATCACAATAATATTCAAGTAATTGATGACGAAGCAAGGGCTGATGAAGGAGTAAAACGCTTCTATTTAAACGACCCCTTTGGAAATCGACTTGAGTTTTTAGAATGGCTTTCATCATAAGGAAACGAGCTTATTATCTTGTTTGACAGCTTTTATCGTTATAAAGTTTGGCTTTTTCCATTCCGCGACGAGATTGTAAGCGCAAACAATTCTTTCGACTTAATTCGATCTCAGGTCATCTACATGGACAGCCACCAATCAGAAACCATAAAATCATCCCGTGGATTGAAGGATGGAGAAGTTAAAAGCCATGGTTTCCAAGCCAAATTTGACAAAGACGAGGCCAGTGTTTCGCACTTGGATGATCCTCAGCCAGACCCAGACCATGCTTGCCGCTTTCGAATATATGCATTTCAAATGGAATCTTATGATCACTTAGTGCCGAAGCGAAAAGCAAATTATGTCCTGTCTGAATATTTTGATCATCAGCGGTGATCCATAAGAAAACCGGAGGCGTATCCGCATTCACATGTTTTTCATTAGATAGGAAATACCTGGTTTCATAGCTTGGATTGGGTCCCATCAGATTGGCGTTGTATGGATGTTCATAATGCAGCATCGTAATTCTTGCGTAGCAAAGAACCATCAAGCTCACTTCAGAGCTCTCTCTTTCGATTGGATCTTCATGCGCTGGTTTTCCTGAATCGGGATGTGTTCCTGCTGTAGCTGCCAAATGCCCGCCCGAGGAAAATCCGAGAATTCCGATTCTCTGTGGATCGATATTCCACTCTTTTGCCGAGTAGCGTATGTATCTGATAGCTCGCTGCGCGTCGGTCAATGGACAAGGATGGTGGTAGGGGGCCACACGATACTTCAGAACAACAGCAGAAATGCCAAGTTGGTTCAACCATCTAGCAGTTGGTTCCCCATCCTGTTCAGATAAAGCTCGGTAGCCGCCACCTGGACATATAATCATACACGGGCTCGGTTGATCACTTTGGAGCAAGTATGGAGTTATTGCGGGACAATCTTCTGGCTCGGTTCCCTTTGCAAATGGGGCACCATTGGGCCATAGTAGGATGGACATTTGATAACCTCCTTCATAAAGAATCAGTCTGCCGGAGCATCCTGATACCCATTTATATTTCCAGCTTCAGACAGTGGTATAAATAATCGCACAGCACCTCCAATCACAAGAAATGGAAAATGTTCCTCAACGCCATCGTACCCGATCAAGCATTACCGTGCAACTAAAAAAGACGATAGGAAAGGTCTGCTCAGACCTTCCCAATCGTCCTCTTCATACAGTTCTCGATCCGGCGACTTCCTCCAATCCTACTTAACGATTAAGAAAGTGCATCTCTGGTAACCATTTCCCACTCATGGATTTCGTAGCCTCGCGCGTTCTCGAATACAATAGGATCCTGCTTTACTCTAGCCAATACTTCATCAATGGATTCCCCGATATAAATAACAAGACCGCCGGACCCATCAACAAAACGTCCGTTAGCATATATCCAGCCTTCATTTCTGCCCTTTTCCAAAAATTCCAAATGCAGCGGACGATACTGTGCGCTTCTTTCCACACTAATTACCGGTAAAAAAACGGCAAAATACTTCATCATTGTCGTTCCTCTTTTTCATAATAATTCGACTTGAACGGCTTCCTTAAAACAAGCTAAGATAGGCACCATAGCCCGCTTGCTCCAGCTCATCTTTGGGAATAAACCGCAAGGCGGCGGAGTTGATGCAGTAGCGCAAACCTGTTGGCTGTGGACCATCGTTAAACACATGACCCAAATGAGAGTCAGCCTCGCGGCTGCGCACCTCAGTACGGATCATAAAATGCTTGTAATCTGGCTTATCCTTAACATTGGCAGGTATGAGCGGTTTCGTAAAGCTTGGCCAGCCGCAGCCGGAATCAAACTTGTCCAGAGAGCTGAATAAAGGCTCACCGGAAACAATATCCACATATATACCTTCACGATGATCATCCCAAAATTCATTTTGAAACGGCGGCTCTGTACCGCTATTTTGAGTTACTTCGTATTGAATAGGCGTTAATATTTGCTTCAATTTTTGCTTATCTGCTTCTGTATTCCAATGATTTTGAATAAATGCTTCACGACCTGAGCCTTTTCTGTAGCTTTTATAGCGCAAAGGATTTTTGTGATGATAGCCCTGATGGTATTCCTCCGCCTCGTAGAATGCTGATGCAGGGACAATCGGTGTTACGACAGGACGATCGAAACGTCCGCTTTGCTCGAGAGCTTGCTTGGACGCCTCAGCCTGCACTCTTTGCTCTTCATTATGATAAAAAATGGACGTTCGATAGGAGCCGCCTCTATCATGGAATTGCCCTCCTGCATCCGTCGGATCGATCTGCTGCCAGTACGTGTCCAGCAGCTTCGTATACGGAAATACAGCAGGATCAAACGTGATTTGCACAGCCTCAGCATGCCCTGTTGTTTCCGAGCAAACCTGTTCGTACGTTGGATTAACAGTGTGACCTCCCGTGTAACCGGACACCACTTTAATAATTCCTGGAAGCTCCTCAAAGGGCGAAACCATGCACCAGAAGCAGCCGCCTGCAAATGTTGCCAGCTCTTGGTTTGCTGTTTGTTCAATATTGTCGCTCATTATCGTTACCTCCTTATTGTAATATAAAAAACGGATGTTCTTCTACTATCATAACAAGAAACGGTTGACTCTCCAAATAGTGTTTACTACACTGCTGATTATCCAACCTCCTGGATCTGTTTGGCAAACGTAATTCCTTTGAATTTCTCCTTCCACGGAGAGAGCCCAGGCAACGATTCGAATAACTGGTTCGCCTGATCCGTGTGTAAAGACTGTATGATTTTGCAGTACTCAATACAGCCCGAATCCTCGATATAGTGGATACACTCCCGTTTACGTAACACGAATTCGTTGTAGGTAAGCTGACCGTTATAATACTGTTGTATGTAAGGAAAATGCTCATCTTTCTCCATAAGGAGAAACAAAACCGGCAAAGTGCGCTTTTTTTGCAGCAAATCGTTCTTCACATCAAACCGGAGTACATCCCGAATATCATTGTCCAGCTGTGAAATCATGCCAATATAATTGGCAAGCTGATCCATCGTATGTATCGTCCGCTGATCCAGATCGGGAATAAGCAAATAACCCATCGAGCATGCAAAGCGAAGCAGCGAACCCGACTTTTTCTCGATCATGGTTAAGTAGTCGCTTTCTGATGAAATTGAATCATTCAAATCAATTTGCTGCCCATTGATAGACTGCGATAATATTGCACCCAGTTTCTCCATCAACAATGGCGCTTGTCCATTACTCTCTTGTAAGACGCTCACCTCAGTCATAAAAGAAAACAAAAATGCCAAAATTCCGTTTAAAGTAAAAGCATGGGAGCATACAATCCAAGGCTTCTCCTTGTTGTCCCCATCCTGTAAATCATCAATAATATCGAAGGATAGCAAGATGATTTCTGTCATGGCTGCAGCGAGATCAATACGTGGAGAATCTCCTCCAAGCATATAATGTGTATACCGAGTAATATTAGACCACTGGGAGCCTTCAGCCGCTTTATCTTGAATAAAAGTTTTCAATAGCTCATTTAAATCTGGTTCCGTTACGTACTTGTCAACAATTCGGCGCATTTCTTCAACAATCCGAGGCTCTATCATAGCTCCTCTCTCCCATCCTTGTAATATTTACTTCGAATGAATGCTTCAATAGCCTCAACCCTCGTCTTGACTCCCAATTTACCGTAAATTTTCCTTTGGTAATTATCAACCGAACGTTTGCTGATATGAATTTGCGCCGCTATCTGTTCAAGTGTAGTGCCCTTAATAATTAACATCATAATCAGTACTTCTTCATCGGTCAGTTCTGCTATAGAAGGTACTCCGCTGCCCTTAAAGGTTTGCAAAACAGAACGCGGCATCACGATGTAATCATCCAAAATACATCCTATTACGTGCTGAATCGTAGCATGCCGTGTTCCTTTGGAAATCACTCCGCTCACTTGAAGCTCCAAGAATACATCTGTTAAAGCCGACACGTCAACACCGGTAAAAAAGACAATATGCGTTTTGGGATACGAAGCTTTAATTTGTGCTGCTATGTCTGTTCCCATATGATCTGGAAGCTGGTAATCCAGAAAAACCAAATCAGGCAGGTAGATCTCCACAAGATCCAGACACGACTGTCCATTGTGCGCGATACCTACGACTTCTACACCCTCAATCTGTTCCAACAGTTCTTTGGTAGCTTGAGCCATTAAAGGATGATCGTCCGTGACAATAGCTTTTTTTATTTGCATCATGCCGATATGCCTTCTTTCATTGGAATGGAAACAAACAATCGCATGCCTTTTCCTCTACTTGTCACAAGCTCATATTGTCCATTTAAAGATAAGATTCGGCTTTTTATCTGCTCAATACCCGTACCGGAAGATCCGATTTCTCTTACCAAGGCCAAGCTTGACTCAAATCCTACTCCATCATCTGTATAAGTCAGTTGAAGGATGCTTTTACTGTCAACAAGCTCAATTTGAACCTGATCGGCGTGTGAATGCTTCTTTGCATTATTGATAAGTTCTTGTACCATACGGAAAATGTGACGCTTCGTTTCCAAATCTCTCATTTCAATGACATTGATTTGACCTGCTTTAAACCCTATCTCGAAAGGAGCGATTGCCGCTTCCATCTCTACCAATTGCTCTATGGTACGCACAAGTCCAATTTCTTTAATCAAATAAGGATGAAGCTCGAAGCAGCTTTGTCGCAGGTTGCTGTTAATCACATCGATATAATCGATCATACTGACCATTTGAGCTTGATCCTGCTTCGTATAAGCGTATTTCTCCAGCAGCAAATGCAGCCGTTCTTTCAGAAAAAATAAATCCTGCATGGTCGTATCGTGAAGATCAGTCGCAATGCGAACACGTTCCTTTTCCTGCAGCTCGAACATCAGCTTGCGAAACCATATGAAGTCATTGCCAGCCTGTTCATTAGGAATCTGTGATGCCAGCTGCTCCATTTTCACAGTAAGCTTGCGTATTAAATGGACATTTTCCAGGCTGACAGCCAAATACGTCATGATCAATTGCAGCCATTGCTTTTCCTCAGTACCGAGAAATGCGGTTGTACGCTTCTCTGTTAGAACAAAGTAGCTTGTATATTCTTCCTGATGGTTGATTTCATAAAAGGTCAAGGAGGGATGCAAAGCCTTCTCTGTATTCAAGTGCTTCTCGATTTCTGAGACATCAATATTTCCCTCTTTGATAATTTCCAATGAATCCTTATATTTAAAAACGAGTGCCGCGCCATTTACCTGCAGCGTATTCACGATATCTATGAGGATAATATCTTTAAATTCCCGAAAGCTCGTTATGGAACTGAGATTTTTAGCGATTTTCTTCAAAGCAGATTGCAAATAATATTTGCGCGGAAATAGAATGGGCTCCAGCTTGGCGAACATATTTTCCAGCGAATATAAAATATACGTTAAGAGCACAACAAACAGGATAAACGCTATGATTAAACGTTCAGCTTCCGCTTCCTCTGCAAACAAAAATTTGATAATGCCAACAAACATCCCACTTGGAACGATAGCAATCAAGGCAGTCAACAAAACGCGCCGTAAAACCAAATCGATGTCATATAATTTAGTAGTTACAACCAAGTAAGCCAATGTTACCGGAAAGACAAATACAAAGATGCTCATGTAAAGAGAGTTAGCCCATCCATAACCAAAAATAATACTCGGGATAAACGAAAAACAAATGATCGGTGAAAAAGAAATAAATAGAGACAGCCAAACCGTCTTGATCATCGTGGATAGGTAGGATTTTTCCCTGCGATATTTCAGATATAGCTTGGATAACAAATATAAACTGAACACAAATCCGATGATGAAGCAAATCATACAGAACAAAACATTAACGCGATATATGGTATGGGTTAACGGATTTGCAGAAAAGAAAGTCAATTGTGAAATGAATGCCATTGATACTATGAAAAAGGTATATTTTTTTTTCAAAGACGCAATGGAAAGCTGGTAGTCCTGCTTTTCCTTCAAAAATACGACGAAAAAATGAAGAAAAAGTATCGGAATCATCATCACCAACAATAAAATGGTCATTTTGCCTAACGCATCTCCACGAATCGAAGCTCCAAGTGACATGTAGATCCCACCCATATCAAGCAGCACCAGCGCCAAATATTTCGCCGAGGGTGAATTGTTTTTTTTCATCAGCAGCAGTAATGCACCCATTATACTAACTGCTGCTATAGCCACGGCTAGAGCATCATTTTGCAAAAAATTTCGATCTGTATGAAAAAAAATCTCATATTCACGATTGTCACGAACGACGGTCACACGATCAGCCTGATCCAATGAGCTCCATTTAATTATCGAAGCAAACTGACTGGGCTCTGAACCGTTCACCTGCTTAATCACATCAGCTATTTCTAAACCTGCTTGCTCGGAAGTATTTCTTTGACCAATGGAACTAACTACCCAGTTTCCATTTTCGTTTTTTTCAACACCAACACCAGTAACTGGGTACTGGGTACTAATATATACGAACCAAAGTTGGATTGTGATAAACAAAAGTAGGACAAATTTTAAGTAAATATTCTTTTTCATCCCAAAACCCCCTTTTATTTTCAATTAAATGTGATATAAAGGATATAAGTACTATAAATTGGTAAAGGAGGTGATAAAAATATGCAACTAATTACCTGGTCTACTGATTTGCAAGCTGCCGTCAAAAATCTTAAGCAGTTGGACGCTTCCGCACTTCAAGCTCGTCTGAACGATCGCACTTTCATGAACTCACTGGCTTTGTCTACATCGGAAGAGAAAGCATTAACTGACTCATTTTTACATAAAAGAAGCGCTGCTCCTGAATCGGATTGGGCTTAATGCTTATTTTTCAATATTTTACCAATAATAAAAGAGAATGTATATCAAAAACGATCGTTTCTGATATATTTTCTCTCTTTTTTTGTCGAAGACTGCAACAGGTTGCAACTAAAGTCTGCCTTCCATCGCACTACAAATGTGCTGATGTCATTGTGATTTCAATATATGATAGATATATGATGTATGTACATATATTGGAAATACGAGAAAGAGGTTATGATGATGAGAACGCTAAGTGATATCGTGTTAATTGAATGCTACCTAGATTCTTTGGAATTGGATCTGGATGATGATTTTATCGAACTTCTAATGACTGAAATGAAAGATCGTAACATACAAATTCCTTCATTACATGCTGATGCATGTGTTAACAATATGTCGGAAAGTTGTCTTCAATCCGTATGAAGATCGAATGATTGGGTCACATGGAGAAACTTCCCTGCTGCCCCATACGAATTCCAGCGGCAACCTCTTCCTCTGTAAACACATCATAGTAAAAGTAATCGAACATCTGGTCAAAGCCAATTCCTTGATGACACATACATACAAGAATCACTCCGCCACTTGGCATTGTCCGTTCTACACGAATCGAATATTTCAGGCTTAAAGCCGCAAAGTATATATGATGGCTGGATCACGATTCCAGTCTTTTTTGTGTTAGGGGTTTAATGCCATTATAACACAACACAAAATGACTGGATAAGTTTCCTACTCAATTTTTCATGACTATAGGCTTGATTTTTTTGCCATATTTCTCTTAGATTTAGATTAAAGTCTTATATTTTTACGATAAACATAGTAATATAGGGATGATTTAAGCTGTAAATCTCATAGATTAGGGTGAGCATATGATATTTAATGATTTGGAATTTCACAACGTGGCCCATTTGCAACAGGCACATGGAGTTTCAGGACTTCTATTACAGCGCTTTCCGCAAAAGATCAGGTATGCACTTGGAACGGAAGATCGACCGAATGGTCGGTTCGTAGCGGAGCAGTCAACAGGCTGCGAAATACGATTCGTCACAGAAGCACGTATATTGAGAGTGGTCCTGACCGCAACGCTTGGTGAGGGAGACGTCGTGATTTACAACGGGGACTATGTGCACTCCGTACACAGATTAGTACCTGGACGCGTACATACGCTGCAGTTGGAGAAAAATGTCCGCTTTGGAGAAGTTCACAAGCAAGCACTCGATACGGGACGCTTCTCCTCCGATGTATGGAGAATCGCAATCAGTCGCAATTATGAGGCAGGAATTGGCTTTCAGGTAGCATTTCATCATCTGGAAACGTTCGGACACGCCCATAGGCCTCCACACCCACAGGAGCTTCCAGGCAAAACCTTGTTAGCCTATGGCTCATCCATTACCCATGGCTCCGGTGCAACGGTACATCACAACGCTTATATCCAACAGACCGCCAGACGACTTGGCTTTGATATTTTGAACAAAGGCATGGGCGGCTCCTGCTTATGTGAAGCCGAGATGGCTGATTTTCTAGCTGATCAACCAGCGTGGGACGTGGCTACGTTAGAGCTGGGCGTTAATATGAGGGAAATCTTTTCAACAGAGGAATTCAAATCTCGGGCTCGCTATCTTATCGAACAAATCGTGACCAAAAATATCGGAAAACCGGTATTCCTGATCACCTTATTTCCTAACTCATCGGATCATTTGGTAAGCGAGGCCCATCCTCTAACCTTAGCCAACGAGCAATTTTCTCAGGCTATTCGTGAACTTCATCATGAGTTTGCTTTACCCCATCTTCATTTGATTGAAGGTCATGATATTTTGAATGATTTCAGTGCACTTGCTGCCGATTTGATCCACCCATCCGACTATGGACATATCTTAATGGGTGAAAGATTGGCAAAACGCATGTCTGAATTGCTGTAAGTGATTGCCGTCCAATGACCAGCTTTTAGCTTTCATCTGCCTGAGGCTCCGAGTCTCGTTGGCGGCGAAAGCGACGGAATCCCCATTTCAATAAATAAGGTACAACGAACAAAATAAATAATATGCGAAACATCTGATAGGAAACCACTAGGGAAACGTTCGCTCCTACTAGTGTTGCTGTAACACCCATCTCCGTCATTCCGCCTGGCGACGTGCCCAAAAAGGCTGTCATGACGGAAATGGGCATAAATAAACTAAACACGACCGACAACCCCAGAGAAAAAGCAACGATCGCAATGCTCCCCACAATCGAATACGGAAGCAGCTTGCGCCAATTCCCCAGACTACTCAGTTTGATCCCAAGTCCCAAATAAATACCAAGACTCCATTGAGCCAGAATGATGAATAACGAAGGTAAATGCGGTGGTTCATAACCCGCGATTGTAAATAATGAGGCAGCTAATATAGGCCCAAGAAAATAGGGCGTCGGAAATCGCAGTCTGATGGCAATCCATACAGACGCTATGACGCACAGCAGTAATAGTGTGATGAATAACGGTCTTGACGCAATGTCCTGAGCTGCTGCAATGAAGGGTCCAAACATCGTAGCCACAGACCCGTTCGCTTGTCCTGCAAGTCCGGTTGCTCCTTGAACAGGCTCATTTGCTAAGCCATGCACTGCCAAAAAAGGTACAGTAAAAATAACCGTCAACAAACGAATCGTTTGCATAAATGCAACCACGGCTAAATCTGCACCCTCAATTTCTTCACTCAATACGACCATCTGCGACAGTCCTCCGGGAATACTGCCGATTGCACTGCTTGCGAAGCTTACGTTCGTTTGTCTGGCTGTCACTGCAGCAACGATCAAGCTGAATACTATCGTTGTGATAGTAGCAATCAGCATAGATGGCAGCTGCGTCGATATTTGCCGGGCGCTTTCCAGCGTAAATGAAAGTCCCATGCTGTAGCCAAGTAATGACAAGCCCAAGTTTCGAAAAGATCCTGGCCAAGCCAGATTGCGGCGCGTGAACACATTCCAGAGCAATACGGCCGTCAACGGTCCAAGCATCCAACTGAGTGGTACATGCAGCCAGGTGAACAGCAGCCCGCCTGCAAATGTGACAATTATCGTTTCAGCGATTCGTTTCAAAGCGACTCCTCTTTTCTTATTGCCGTATTAAAGCCATGCTTACCATTATAACAAATGAGCGAGGACGAACAAGGCTTTAATTTTCATATTTCCTCATGAATGACCTCTATTTTTAGCTCTACCTGCACAATGGCTTCGCCGAAAACTTAGTAAATCTGATATAATAAAAAAGCCAAGCTTTCAGGCTGATGCCTGTCCACTTGACTTGTCATTACATATCCTTAAAACTGTACCAGCTCGGAAACCTTAACCGGTAGTCCTGTCTTGATCGAACGATTACCTGCAATACCCGTCAGGATTGACATCGCACCGTCTACATGCGAAGCTGCACGGTTGAAGCGATCATAATCCGGTTTACCGAACAGATCGTTAAGCAGCACAGGGTCGCCGCCGCCATGTCCGCCCTTGCTTTCTGCCACATGAATTTCATAAGGTGCATCAAACATCGGATAAACGGTGATTTTCTTACCTTTAACCGCACCTTCCAGAGCTTGATCGCCGCCAGAATTTACATAGGAAGCTTCAACAACCTCCATCTCGATCCGGCCTTTCGTACCGTTAAAGTTAACACGGAAGCCTTCCCAAGGGGAGTAAGCAAACAGGTTATAAGTTAAAATTGCATTGCTGCGATATTTAACCATAACGCCCATAGTGTCTTCAATATTGATACCATCACCAAACACGCTTTGGTCACGGAAATATCCATCTTCTTTTTCCGCATCGAGGTACATAGCCTTCAGCTGCTCATTCTCTTGCATGTGAAGTGCAAAGGGATCATTCTTTGCATGTTCGCTGCCATGTGAACGTGAGTAGAACTCGGTAACTCCACGCTTCTCGGCATTTTCACGACCATAGAACATCAGATCGCCCAGTGCAAATACGGTAGCAGGCTGTGTGCCAAGCCAGAAGTTAACTAGATCGAAATGGTGTGTGGACTTGTGAACGAGCAAGCCACCGCTGTTACGCTTGTCACGGTGCCAACGACGGAAATAGTCAGCTCCATGCTTCGTATTCAGCATCCACTCAAAATGAACACTCGTTACGTCGCCAATAGCACCGTCCACGATCAACTCGCGAATCTTCGTGTTGTGCGGTGAGTAGCGGTAGTTAAAAGTTACACGCAGGTTTTGGCCTGTTCTCTTAACTGCATCCAAAATCTCCTGACATTTTTCTTCGTCAACTGTCATCGGTTTTTCTGAAATAACGTCACAGCCAAGCTCCATAGCGCGGATAATATAAGTATGGTGAGTACGGTCAACCGTTGTTACGATAACGATATCCGGCTTCACTTCTTTAATCATACGTTCAAAATCCTCTGATTTGTATGTTGGCAGTGGACCTACACCAAAAGGTGCAATTTTTGCATTAGCATAATCCATACGGGTTTGATTTACATCGCAAAAAGCGACGAGATCAGATGTTTCTTTAAAATCCTCAACAATGGCTGTGTAGAAAAAAGCGGCGCGCCCACCAGTACCGACAAGCGCATATCTTTTACGTGCTGTCATCTGTATTTCCTCCCTTGTCTGTGCTATTGTGAGTATAGCGCAATAAATACATGAAAACAGCACGAAAATTGCTTACATTTCATTTTTTCCACTTATATTGCTATTACACCAGTTAAGAAAGTGGGTTGCCTTCACAATGACCGTTTCTAACAATCAAAAACCATTCATTCATACAGAAAAAGACCTTTTTTATCTGGATCATAATATTCGTATCGGACCTTATACCATGCCCCAAAATCATGCCCATAATTCCTACGAAATTTATTATCTGCGCTCTGGGGAACGGTATTATTTTATTAAAGACCGCTCTTACCACGTTCGAAAGGGAGATATCGTTCTCATACAGCCCAATGTGCTGCATAAAACGATGCAGGCCGAGTTCCCTAACCATGAGCGGATTTTGATTAATTTCCGTGAAGACTTTATTAATGGGATTCATCAGGAAATTGTACCTGACCTGCTGCGACTCTTTGATGAACAGCCCGTCATCCATCCGAATCCAAGAGAGCTTTCCATCGTGGAGTCTATTATAGAAAAAATGATGCGCGAGCAAAAGCTTGCAGAGCCAGGAGCCGCAGGTTATAACAAGCTGCTGCTAAGCGAGCTGCTGCTGCTCTTGTATCGTCATGCCGAGCAAACCGGGCGTACAAGCCTGCCTGCCGAGCATCCAACCACACTTCACCGCAAGGTGTCCGATATCGTTAAATATATTAATGAGCATTTTCGTGAGCCGCTCAGCTTGAAAGCACTTGCCGAGCATTTTCACATTTCTTCTTATTACTTGTGCCGTATATATAAAGAAGTGACGGGCTTCACTGTCATAGAGTATGTCAATCAGCTGCGCGTGCAGGAAGCACAAAAGCTGCTAAAAACGACTCGTTATTCGGTCACAGGTATAACCGAGAAGGTCGGGTTTGAGAGCAGCACGCATTTTGGCCGAATATTCAAGTCGTTATGCGGTCTATCTCCGCTTCAGTATCGTAAATGGAATGGATAAATCGAATTCAGAGAGGCGCTTCCTTCTTAATCATCATGATTTGTGGTAAAATGACTGTTATATAGTCACATATAACTAATTGTTTATATAGATGAATGAACTCAAAGAGGTGGCTTTAGGATGGACGAGCGCGAATTGCTGGTTTTGGGATTGTTAATGACGCAGAGCCAGCATGGTTATAAAATCAATGAATTTATTGAAAACAATTTGGGTCGAGTATCTGACATGAAAAAGGCGACAGCCTACTCCATACTGAAACGGTTGAATCAGAACGGTTATGTCGATGTTACCATAGAGCAAGAGGGCAATCGGCCTCCACGGCAAATCTATACGATCACGCCAAACGGTAATGAACAGTTCAAGCTGCTGCTGAGGATGACCTTATCAAGCTTAGACAATGTAACCCCTTCCGGTGATATCGGGTTTATGTTTATTGATCATCTGAGTACAGCAGAAGCTGTCGAGCTGATTGAGCTTAAGCTGCAAAAAGTTGATCTTCTCATAAAAAGCCTAGCTTCTGTTCCACAGCATGGGCATCGAACTGGAATCGATTTATCGATTCAACATCGAATTACTTTACTTGAATGCGAAAAGGCATGGTTATCCAAGCTTATTTTTGAAATGAACAGCAGCATCTGAATATGCAGCACCTTATTTTATAACAAAGACTACATTTCAGCTAGATGGTTGCTGCCGATAGATGAGCATATATAAGGTAGTACAAAAAAAACCTTTCCTTTGTAAATGGCATTTACAAAAAGTAAAGGTTTCTTTGTGTACGTTTATACTTATACCAGATTTTCTGGATTCAGCTGTTCCAGCTCTGGAATGACAAATCGACCATCCTTACGAATGAGCACATCGTCAAAGTAAATTTCACCGCCACCGAATTCCGGACGCTGAATCAATACCATATCCCAGTGAACAGAGGAACGGTTCGTGTTGTCTGCATCCTCATAAGCATTACCCGGTGTAAAATGGATGCTGCCATCGATCTTCTCATCGAACAAAATATCCTTCATCGGCTGCTTAATGTACGGGTTCACCCCAATTGCAAACTCTCCAATATAACGCGCGCCCTCATCCGTATCCAAAATTTCGTTCAACCGTTTCGTATTGTTGCTAGTTGCTTCAACAATCTTGCCATTCTCAAAGCGCAGCATGACGTTTTCAAAGGACGTACCTGTATAAATCGTAGGCGCGTTATAAGTGATGACGCCATTTACCGAATTTTTGACTGGCGCTGTGAATACTTCACCATCCGGGATGTTGTGAGTACCTGCGCAGGGGATAGCAGGAATATCTTTAATGGAAAAGCTCAAATCGGTTCCTTGTGCGACCAAACGCACCTTATCCGTGCGGTTCATCAACGAAACGAGCGACTCCATGGCTATTGCCATTTTGCTATAATCCAGATTACACACCTGGAAGTAAAAGTCCTCGAAAGCTTCGGTACTCGTATTAGACAACTGAGCCATTGATGCGTTAGGGTAGCGCATTACACACCATTTGGTATGATTGACGCGCTGCTCGACGACTGGACGCTGATACTCCTGAACATACAGCTTCATTTTTTCCTCAGGTACATCCGATGTTTCTGTGATATTGTCACCGCTTCGTATCGCCAAATAAGCCTGCATGCGTTTCATTCTGGCAAGCTCCAGATCTCGCAGTGTATGATATTGCTCTTTGGTACCACCCAGCATTAAGCTCCGGGTTACCGCAGGGTCACGAAGCTCGATAAAAGGATGCCCGCCAGCCGCGTACACTTCCTCAATCAAACATTTGGTTAACTCCTGGTCTTTCACTCCGATCATTTCAATCAGTATATGTTCACCCGGCTGCAAATTCACGGAATACCGAATTAAATTGTTAGCAAAGATTTTCAGTCGCGGATCTCTCATTCCAGCATCTCTCCTCATTATGTACCTATTTCTAACTAATGTAACCAATTTTCAGCCAAACATCAACTTTCCAACAACCATATCTAAGATGCCTGCTGCTTAACGGCAAGGCATCTTGGATTATAACCGAATATATATCCGCGAGCAATTCGATTTCAAGCGGCACTTTTCTTTTTCAATTCCGTTCGTATCATTTGTAGTGCTACGACCAGCAATATAAACAATTGTGTACATGTTGTTTCCCAAGTCGGATACAGGCCAAGCCAGGTCCAGGTTGGAAGAACGGATGATGAGTGTGCCGACAACTGCCCTGCCACCTGCAACGAATGGATGCTTTGACCCAGAAATTTAAATACCAGGTAATAAATAAGCAGTGTGGCAACCAGAAAAAATGGACGAATCGGTAGTTTTACGCTTCCTTTAATGACTATTATTCCGAGTACGATCAAAACAATTAATGCGCCACCGATACCTGTGATAAGCTGTAAAGGTTCAATAGAAGGCGCGATTCCGATATAAAAGATAGTCGTTTCTGCTCCTTCTCTCAGAATAGCCAGACCCGCTACGAGAAACAACGACCATAAATTACCTTTCGCAAGCGCCATTCCCATCCTTTGATGTATATATTGGTTCCAAGCTTGCACTTTTGATTTCCCATGAAGCCAAGCTCCGACTGTCAACATCATAAGGACGGATAATAAACCCGTATACCCTTCTATCATTTCACGAGTTGTACCGGCCGATACGCTGGCAAGAGCATAGGTGAGGACTACCGCTAATACCCCACTCAAGAGAAGACCTGTTGCAGCGCCTCCCCATACCCATTTGGTTTTGTCGTGATTGCCTGAACGGTTCAGAAAAGCAATCAAGGCTGCCAATACCAGTAAAGCTTCTACACCTTCCCGCAGCAAGATCAAGGCTGCATCCCAAGCTGTGTATGCCGATGTAACCATATAGGGTTCCAGCTCTTGCACCATGGTAGCAATAACGGATGAAGCCTGATCTCCTTTCGGTGGAACTGACAACAAGTAGCCTGAAGCCTCAGCCATTTGATTTTCGATTCGGGTATAGGTTTCAGGAGAACGCGTAAGCACTGCTCCTTCCACAGAAGGCCATAATCGAATAAAAGCTTGCATCTTCTCACCAGCAGCAGGATACTGTCCTCCATGTATGGCCTCCTGTGCTTGATTAAGCAGCTGCTGAGCATCTGCAACGGAGCGCGAACTGGTCTCGGTTCTAGTTGGAGCTACTTTCCCGTTCGAATAATCCTCTATCGTCTTTGCTAATTCAGTCATACTTGCAATAGCTGCTTCCAACCGAGGCGGTTCAGCCTGTAGTGAAATTCGAGTCAGACTCGATTGGGTTTCAATATCGCTGTAAACTGCTGCTTGATCAGAACGAATGACATTCTCTACCTTGAGCCATTGGTTGTTAAACCGTTTATATTCACTTTGTGCCTTTTGCAGTTGATTGTGCTGCAGGGCATCCAAGCTTTGCTGGAGTATGGGCAGCAGTGATTTGGCTGTTGATTTGCCATCCCCCTTATTTCCACTACTCTCTTGAGAAGTCACATAGGCTTCTGTCGCTTTAGTTAGTTTTGAAAAGGCCTGATAAGCAGGGTCAGGCTTGCCCTCAGCCTCTCCAAGCGCCTGCTTGGCTACTGCCAAGGCATCATTCACATTACGAGTAAGCTCGGAATCAGGCGGGTTTAACGCTTTCCACTTTACTTGCAGCTCTTCGAGTTCTCCAGCAGCTTGTTTCCAATCCTTCTGACCGGCGTGAACTAAAGCTCCTCCTGTTAAAGGAAGAAGCTCCTTTATTGCAGAATCATCCACAGCCGCTGCGAAGCCTCGCCCACCTAACGCAAGCAACAATAAGAGTGATACTGTCATGAACAGAAAGACGACTTTCCCCGTTAATAATCCTTGAACCTTGCTCATTCCTGTCCTCCCTCTCCGAATTTATCCTTCGAGCAGTGCTTGCCCCAGATACCCATGCTCCCGGACTCCAGTAAAGCAAGCAAAAACAGCACTGCCGACGTGTGAGATATATTCGTTCAATTTATCCTGCATGGCCAATCGCTGCTGAATAGGGATAAATTGCTTAGCGAGGTCCCGCTGGTAGCTAATAAAAAAAAGTCCAGCATCCAACTGACCTGTTTGATGGTCAATACCACTGGAATAAGAATATGAGCGACGCAGGATTTTTTCTTTCCCATCCGAGTTCGCCAGTCTGACATGAGAGGTCATAGGTATGAGAGGCTGTCCATCTGATCCCTTGGCATCCAATGGTAGAGAATCAAATTCATTCTTCCTTCCAAGTGGGGCCCCAGAATCCCGATAACGACCGAAAGTAGCTTCCTGATCTCCAAGCGTAGATCGATCCCATACTTCGATGCGCATACGGATGCGTCTCACCGCCATATAACTGCCACCCGCCATCCAGTTGGGACCATCAGAAGATTGCGTCCAAATGAGATCGTTCATTAATTCACTATTCGTTACATCCGGATTGCCAGTCCCGTCTTTGAAGCCAAGTAAGTTTCTCGGAGTCTCATTCGGGCTGCCGGCTGCTCCTGTTCTTTGGAATCCCTCTTGCGTCCAACGCAGCACCGCTTTACCTCTGGCAATACGTGTAAGATTACGAATAGCATGAAAAGCGACCTGAAGGTCGTCGGAACAGACCTGCACGCCGATATCTCCACCACACCATTCTTTTCGAAGATTATCTCCTTTAAATCGCGGTAAATCTGTCAGCCCATCAGGCTTTTTAGATGATAATCCAAATCGGGCATCAAAAAAAGAAGGGCTCACTCCAAACGTAATTGTTGTTTTGGATGGACTTAAGCCAACAGCCTCCCCTGTATCGGCAGGTGGATGTTTCGGATTCGTGTTCTCTGTTCCGACAGGTTCCCCCGAACACATCAGCGCAGAGGCAGATGTCCACGCTTTGAACAGTTCTACAACTTCGCTTAGACTTGCCGTGCTTAAATCATATGAAGCAAAACAAAGGAAATTTTGAGAAGGCGTAAGTATCCCTGCCTGGTTCGTGCCATAGAAAGGGATACGGTCACTTGCTGCGTTAGGGGTCCCACTTAACGATTTGAACCCCATTTGAGTTCCAGCTAATACGCCCCCAATACCGAGCGATCCTATGAGTAGACCCATTCCCCCTGCTCCAGCCATCTTCAGCATATCCCGTCTGGAAATCGGGGTACCCTTCTTTTCTAATTCCGCGCTTCCATCTGTGGCCACTTGCTTTTTAGGTATATCGTCCATATCTTTAAGCACCCAGCTTTTTACCCATATTGGATAACGGTTCAGCTAATGAATCTACAGCTTGACTGAGTTTTTTCGTTTGCTCCGGCTTCAACTCATCATACAGCACATATCCGCCATTCTTCTTGTATGAGGAAAGTTCAGTTGTCAGAGCGGTAAAGCGGCTCTCGATCGTTTTGGCCAAATCAGCATCCTTCTTCTGAAGCTCCGGCTTTAGCAGCTCGAATATTTTCGCGGCACCTTCTACATTTGCAGCAAAATCATACAAATCCGTACGGGAATACCTTTCTTCCTCACCGGTTACTTTTGTTGAAGATACTTCATTCAGCAGTTCAACAGCTCCGGTTAGCAGAATGCTCGGATCGATCTCAACGGTCTCCACTTTGGCACGCAGCAGCTTGCTGTCGCTTAAGAGAGTGTCCGCAATGGTTTCCATTCCTTTAGTCGTCTTATCTACCCATAGGCTCTTCTCAATGCGGTGATAGCCTTTCCAATCTTTCTCATCCACGTCACCTTCACGTGCGTCAATATTCGGGTCCAAGTCGCCGAAAGATTCAGCTATTGGCTCAATGCGCTCATAAAACATCCGCGCTGGCGCATAAAGCTCTTGACTCTTCTTCAAATCCCCAGCTTTTACCGCTGTTACAAATTCAGTAGTTGCTTTTACAAAGGCATCTGACTGTTCAATAACGTATTTACGGTATTGCTCTACCTCTTTTTTTAATTCTACACTCTCACTTCCAGGTTTTCCGATTTCTGATTTGGCTGTAGATTGAGCATCGTTAGAATTGAAGCTGCAACCTGAAAATAAAAGTGATGAGCAAAGAACTGCTGCTGTAATGACATTACGAGTCTGCATAAGAAAGGACACTCCCTATAATTAATGATGAAAACTAGTTCCGTTGAGAATTGATCTCAATAGAAAATATCATAGTTGAGAATAATTATCAATAGACCTTTTCCGTAATTTCAATGCCAATTATTACAATTTAAGGAACTCTTTTAAAAATTCCATTATTGACAATGCAGGTTTTGGGGTAAAGCTATCTTAGAGGTTGAATAGCTGCACCTGTATTATGAAATGAATACAAAGGGAGGCACTTATGATGAATAGCAGCGATACCGCACAATTACAAAAAATTCGCAAGGAAGAAAAAGAATACCACGAACAGTATTTCGAAGATCATAAGCTTTACGAGGAAGGCACCTGGCTGGATGAACCGGTCACTATCATATTGGACCTTGCCGATCAGGTAAACATTGGGCAGCCTATGAGTATTTTGGATTTGGGCTGTGGCGTAGGGAGGAACAGCATTCCTTTGGCACAAAAGGTCATGGCTGGCGATGGTCGTGTTATCTGTGTGGATCTGCTGGAAACAGCGCTTCAAAAGCTGAACCACTATAGTAAGCAGTATCAGGTACAGGATGTGATTTATACCGAACAGGCCGACATCAGCGAATACCAAATACCTGAAGGAAAATATGATTATATCATTGCCGCCTCCAGCCTCGAGCATTGTAAATCCGTTCATATGCTAAAAAAAGTTTTGGATTCCATGGTTCAAGGCACCAAGAGCGGGGGAATTAACTGTATCATTATGAACACAAATATTGAAGAATTCGATGCCAAGACTCTTAAGCCGCGGGAAGCTCTCTTTGAGGTCAATCTGGACATGGAAAAAGCATTAAAGCTGTTACGCAAGCATTACGAGGGCTGGAAGGAGCTTCACATTTCTGATGAGTCATTGGAATTGGCAATTGATCGCGATGATAAGCCCGTGCTGCTCAAGGCGGATAGTCTCACTTTTGCAGTTCGTAAACCTTAAACAAACAAGGATGAGGATGTTTGTATAATCAACAATGCCCCGGTGCTTGTGAATGAATCTCCAAGCGAACCGAGGCATTGTTTAATTTTTGGGAAGGTTATATCCGCGTTCATCAAAAGGCTGCAGCTTCTCGATCCATTTGGCTAGCATCGTTTCAAGCTCATGGTCGATATCCTGATAGCCTTCCGGCCGCTCTTCCAACAGCTCCAAAGTTTCAAATACGAACTCTTCTTTTCCCATCTTTTCCCATTCTTTTTCGAAAGCTTTATTACGCTCCATACCCATGCTCAGCTCGAACTGATGGCGATTCCATCGACCGTCCAGATTGCGGCTGCTGCCAATATATATTTTATCATTTTCCGTATTCCGAATCTGATAAATACCCATCGGACGTTTCGTTTCTTTATAAGCAAGCAATAATTCTTTTCTTTTTTCCTTTGACATCGTTGAAATTCCCTCCTTTACCCAATAAGCACTGCCATCAGGTTCTCTGTCCATCAATTCATACTCAATCATATAGCGGCGCAAAGTCACATAGTCCGGATACGCCTGCTCCAATAGCATGTTCACTTCTTTTTCTGTGTACCGCCTGCCTGCCTTAAATCTTGAAATCAGATGCTGCAATATGATAAATTTCTTCTTTTCCTTGCTTGGAAAGCTGGTTATCGGTCCATCAAGACCTTCTGTAAAATACTTAAGGATAGTATCCTTATACTCTTCGTCAGCTATAGCGAAGCTATGATCACGTACGGCAATTGGACGGTGAACTGCTCCTGAATGCTGCTTGGATGTGCGCTCGCTTTTCTTGGAACTAGAGCCGCTCCTTTTTTCCAGTAAATCCATAATGGCAACAAACAATCGAGCCTGCTTCTCCTTTTCGCGCAGAGCGAAGCGGTGATTACGTATGGTTGAAGCGCTGCCCCCATCCAGCTTGCTGACAATCTCGTTATCGCTATGTCCATCGTAAAACAGCTGCAGCAAGTTTTTTTGCAGGTCACTTAAACCGGTTAGCTTCTTATTTAACCCAATCAAATAATGAAACATCGAGCCATGCTCGTTAGCAATGTGCAGGTTTGTGAATTTTTCAGCTTCATAATAAAGCTCATCAGCTTTATAGATAATCCCTTTTTCAAACTGGTCACCACAAATTAGACAAATGAATGAATCTGTACTTTCATCTAACGTATAGCCTTGCTTCAGCTCCTCCAAAGGAACCCTCCACAGTAATTCAGACTCAAACATATATAGACGACACCTCAATTTGTTTATAAATATATAGATATATTAATATATAGTTTGTTTATTGTCAATTATTTGATCATACAAAGAAGCCTTTACCTTGTACTTCATCTCCAAGTGTGGAGAATACGCGTACATGATAACGGCTATATACTGTGGCTCTGTTTTAGTTGATCAAGACGTATACCAGGAAGGCATCAGTTTGTCAAAACCGGAGTGATCCTCCATTACGATACGATTGCGCTCCTGCATGGATTCCAGGCGATCCGGTACAACCTGAAGCGTCCACGTAATGTTAGGAAACAGCGTCAGAGCCGTATATAGAGCGTACAGCTGCCAAAAGCGCTCTGGAATTTCCTCATTAAAATAACCATGAATTTGTCCGACGGAGAATGGTATGCTCACTTGACGGCTGAAATAAGCAACTTTCATAAAATCATGGTAAGGATCTCCCCAGTCATAACGGTTAAAGTCTATCACTCCGGAATATTTACTATTGTGGATAAGCAGATTGCTCGGATGAAAATCATCGTGCTGGAACTGGTTCGGGCGGTCTGCCAGGTACTTAAGATTAGCCTCCACAAACCGGATTACTCTCGCTTCATGATCAATCTTGACCCCGCAGCCCTGGTATGCAGTAAGCTGCCTGTAATGCTTGGCAGTCCGTCTTGTATCCCACGATCCCAGACTCGTTGGTGCATCCAGTTGATGCATGAGCAGCAATTGGCGACCCGCCTCAACTCCTATCTGATATTGTTGATCAGACGTTAACGCTGGCAGCAGATCGGCTGCATCCTCGCCTTCCACATATCGCAGCACCATATAGCACAAGTCTAGCTCTACAATAGTGCCGAATTCTACAGGCTCGGAGGTTGTAACCTCTTGATTATATACTCGTTGAACAACTTCAAACTCACGCATTTTCTTCTCGCTTTGTGTTATCGGAGCCGTACGCAGCACATACACGGGTACAGATTCGTCCACATAGAGAAAGTATTTACCATCAAAAGAGAACCCTTTTTCGATCATTTGCAGCTTTTTGATATGTCGAAGAGAAGCTATATGTCGGTGAACAGCAGCCAGATCCATCTCAACACTCCTAAACGTACAGTTTATCCTTGATCAAGTATATTCATCTGATAGTTACTGCCATACTTTGTTATTAGTTCTTGCTGTTCCTCAGCTCTTTTCTTCCTCTTGCTCCATTTCGTTAAGCTGCCATAAGTGCCGCAGCTCGTCGCTAGTTTGCAGCAGCTTGTCAAGCGTACCTTCAGCTTCAATCTGCCCATCCTTCATGACGATAATATGATCGGCATGGGTAAGTGCAGTTTTGCGATGGGATATTACCAGGCAGGTTGCCTGACGCTGCTCATAAATCCGCTCCCACAGCTTGCGTTCGGTTTCAACATCCAGAGCACTCGATAAATCATCAAATACGAGCAGATCCGTATTGCGGACGAACATCCGGGCAGCAGCGGTTCGCTGGACTTGACCACCTGAAAGCTTTACGCCGCGTGGACCAATGATCGTGTCCATTCCATGCTGTAAATGCTCAACATCCCGCTCCATCACCGCAGAATGAACAGCCGACTTCAGATGAACAGCACCCTCCTCCTGACCGAGCAAAATATTTTTCTTCAAGGTGTCGCTATATAATCTGGGTACCTGAGGCGTATAAGCGCTATGCGGCGGTATGAAGAAATCACCGGGATGCTCCACCCGTTCTCCGTTCCAGCGAATATCGCCTGCATCCATAGGAAGCAGACCGAGAAGCGTGCGCACAAGTGTTGTTTTGCCTGAGCCGATCCGTCCTGTTATTACGGTAAAAGAACCTTTCGGCAGCTTTAAATGAATATTGCTGATTCCACGGCCTGTCTCGGGATAATGGTAGGTAAGACCGTTTACCTCCAGTAATTCCAGACTTGTGCCATATACGGATTCATCCTGCTTCATTTGGTTATTAAGATCAGACTCAGTGATCGATTCACGTAGATACAGCGGGTGATGCTCGGTTAGGGTTTTCTCATCAGCCCCCTGAATCAAACTGACCAGTCGTTCCTTGGCAACAGTGCTTTGCTTAAAGTAAGTCAGGAATTTCCCGAAGTTTTGGATAAATTGTGTAACAAAGGTCAAATAATAAACGAATAGTGCAAAATCCCCTACCGTAAAGCTGCCATCACGCATAGCTCCTGCGGCTAATAGTAAAATAAATCCGGTCCCGATATTAACAGAATTGGAGAAAATCGAATCCAGAATCTGTGTCAGCAAATGATCTTTAACCATCGCATGACGCCTATTGTCATTAAGCTTGCGGAACCGGTCAATAACCCTCTCTTCCGCTCCTGCTACCTGAATCGATTGTACGCTGCTGAACATTTCGCTGATCGCTCCGGTTACTTGACTCGTTGCCTCCCGACTGGCCGCACGATACTTCTGCAGCATTGTGGTTGCAGCTTGGGCAATCGTCACAACGACTACCAGCGGCAGAAATACCCACATCGTCATGGTCGCATTAATCCCATATAGAATGGAAAAGGATACAAGGGCAAAGCTTGTCATCGCGAAGGCATCGACCGACCAGCTTACTGTTTCTTCAACCTGCTCCACATCATCGCGAAAATTGCTAATGGCTTCTCCCGGCGAGCAAGGAATCGCTTTGGCTCCCGGCTCCTTCAAAATACGCGATAGCATATTTCTGCGCAGCAGTGCTCCAACCCGGAAACGGAACTGTACATCGGTAATAAATCCGAAAACAATCAGAATCGCACGTCCCAATGCCGAAGCGATCAGCAGAGCGATCAAGGTCCACACATTAAATCCATATAAAGAAGAACCAGATAAGGTATCAAAAAATTGCTTGGTCACCCAGCCGGGAACAATCGGGGCCAAATAGATAAGCGTCCAAGCAAGTGCATTAATGAGATAAAGCCAAATTCGGTAACGCGTTAGTTTAAACAAGAAGGCAAATGTACTCATGCCAGCATCTCCTCCATTCCGAGCACCAGCATTTGGCTATAACGAGAGCTGCTGTCCGCTGCCAAGGCGCTTCTCTCGCCAAATTCAACAATCCGCCCTTGATCAAGTACAAGAATATAATCAGCGCGTCCAATGGTTGCCAGCCGATGGGCAATTACCACACAGGTACGATTCACCAGCAATCGGTTGATGGCTTTCTCGATATGCTGTTCTGTGGCCGGGTCTAATCTTGATGAAGCCTCGTCAAGAATAATGAGTCCAGGATCAGACAGAAACACGCGAGCAAACGATAGCAGCTGTGCTTCACCTGCGGATAAGCCGCCCCCTCCTGACTCCAGCTGACTATCCAGACCTGAAGGCAGCGAATGAAACCAATCCTGCAGGCCAAGCTCCTCCAAGACATGAATAATCGCCTGATCCTCTACTTCCTGATCAAAGAAAGTCAAGTTATCTCTGACTGTGCCTTGAAAGATTTCAATATTTTGCGTAACCAATCCTACCCTTCCGCGGAGCTCCTGAAGTGTCGCATCACGAAGATCGACTCCTTCCAAATGAATGCTCCCAGAACGGGGATCATAGAAGCGAAGTAGCAGACGCGCTAGTGTCGTTTTGCCGCTTCCAGTGCGTCCCAGTACCCCGAGCACTTTGCCTCGCTCCAGATGTAGATTCAGATTATGCAGCGTCGTTATATCATCCTCATAACCGAACTCGACATCGTTGAACGTAACCGACAAGGCACCCTGTGGCAGCGGCAGGCCGATTCCATCCTGAATCTCAGACTCGGTTTCCAGCAGCTCTCGAACCCGTATGATGCTGGCATCGGCTTTTTGCAAATCCTCCATTTGAGTTCGAATCTTCTCGATTGGCTTGGCCATGAGCTCCGTATAATAGAAGATCATATATACGGTCCCAATCGTAATTGAGCCCTGTTTAAAGAGAATTGCACTTAAACCAAAGGCAACAGCATTCCCTATCGTAAAGATGACTAGGGTTGTAATCCACATCGAGGCCCAGCCAAGAAACGCCTTTACGCGCAGCGGCAGCCATTCCTTCAGCATCATATAAAAGCGATACATCACATAATTCGAAGCCCCATTGGCTCTCGTATCCTCAGTACCTTCCAGATGCTCCCCAAGAAAGCCATAAAATCTGGAGCTCATCTGACGCATATTACCCCAGTGCGGAACAGCAAACTTACGTATGTATTGAATGATATAGATCGCAAATATAACAAAAGCAGTCATGCTCAAGCCGATCACCCAGCCCTCGCGAAACAGCAAAATGAGCATCCCCACCACCAGCAGCAAATTGCTTAATAACGATACGACGAAATTCGAGAAAAAATTAGCTAAATTGTTGATATCTCCATCAACCCGCTCAATAATCGCACCAGAAGTATGAGACTTATGGAAGGACATATCCAGCTTCATACAATGTGCAGCCACATCGCCACGAAGCTTGTTGGTTGCAATCCAACCTACCGTCTCGCCAATATAAGTAGCCGCCACGGTTAAAGCTTGATGGAGCAATGAAACGCCAATGAATAAGAGTGCCGCATAAATAAGTGGGCTGGAGCTTTCCTGAGTTTGGGCTGTATCTATAAAATAACGGATGATTTGCGGATTTATCAGCTGCATCACGATACCGCCGATGAGCAGAATCCCCAGCACGGCCATACTTTTTCGCTGTGGTCTTAAATAGCTATTCAGCAGCCCTGTGTATTCACTTATCGGTATTTTCCGGCTCATTGCTTTCACTCCTGTCAAATAAATGTAATAAACAGTATGATGTCAACATTAGAGGAAGCGGCTTGGGACGTCAATGGATTTTTTGGATTCAAGCATTTGATCCCGCGATTCAATTATGGAAGCGCTTATAAATTTTCTTAAAAAAACACTATATTTTTGCAGCTTCATGCTATAATTGCTATAAATTTGTTGATTAGGAGCGTGCTGCATGGCGTTAAGGCGATTCATTCTTATTCGTATAGCAGCTTTTGTCCTGGTTGCTATGCTTTGTGCTGTTCTCAGTACTTCCTCATCAGATTCAGAGCGCACACATCCGCTGCAGCTTGTTGATAAAAATACGGATTGGTCTGTTGAGGAATTAAAACAAGGCCCTAATATTATTATCGTATTGAGCGAGGCCTTTTGGGACCTTACCCAAATTCAAGGACTCAAATTCAGCCGGGACCCGATCCCAACCTTTCATGCCCTTCAGGAAAAATATACGTATGGTACGATGCTTTCACCGCAATACGGCGGCGGTACTGCCAATGTAGAGCTGGAGGTGTTATCCGGAAATTCAATGCGGTTTCTTCCCCCTGATGAAATCGCTTATGAGAAGATCGATCATCCGGTCGATTCCATAGCCAGTATTTTGGGACGTCAAGGCTACAAGACCACGGTGATTAGTCCTTTTAATAATTGGTATGTAAATAGTGTAAACGTGTACAAGCGGTTCGGATTCTCACATTTTATTCCTTTGGAATTTTTCAATCCGGATGAATATGTTGGACCCTACATTGGCGATCATGCTGTAGCCAAACGGATTATTGAAGAAAGCAAACGCAGCAGTGGGCCTGACCTTATTTTTGCTAATACAATGGAAAACCATTACCACTATTGGTCCAATAAATTTAAGCGCAACAGTATTAATATTAGAGGCAATATGTCAGATGATGCGATTGCGATTCTTGAAACTTATGCACAGGGAGCCAGCGGCGCCGACTCCATGCTGAAGGAACTCGTCACTTACTTTGGTCAGTTAAAAGAACCTACCATTCTCGTATTTTTTGGCGACCATCTTCCTCATTTGGAGACAGACTATTATGTTTATCAGAAAAGCGGCTACATACAAGGGGAAGATGATCCAAACTTCCTGGAAAAGATGCATAACGTCCCGCTTCTTGTCTGGAACAATTATTTACCTGAGGGCCAAGAAACTCTGCGAATCAGCCCTTCCTTCCTGAGCCCTTATGTGCTTAATCTCGCGAAGCTGAAAGGCAGCAACTATACGGATTTTTTGTACAATCTATCTCAAAAGATTCCTGTTATTCCGCCTAAAAACTATTATGAGGCGATGAAGATCGATGAGAACGATCTGGTTGAGTATCAGATGCGGCAGCAAGCTATTTTGACAAAAGCTGAGGATGCCGAGGATGCTTCACAGCCGTACGAGATTGGCTATGGCGATCCGGTCATTGAGTCAGTAACGCCAGAAAGCATTGGTATGGGTGAAGGATTCGTAGCCGACTGGATCAAGTCTATGACGCTTTTAGTCAAAGGAGGACGATTCGGACAAGGCAGTGTATTGTTCGCGGACGGCGTCCCTCTTCCAACGGTTTGGCAAACAGAAGACAGCTTAAGCGCCTCACTGCCCAAAGAGATGGTTGTAAGTCCTGGAGGCCTGCAGCTGCAGGTTCGAGTAATGGACAGCCAGGAGCATGTGCTAGTCCAATCCCAGAGTTACATGCTGCCGATTACATCCAAAAAGCCATAAACCGAATTGAGCACCGAGTTCAGCTCTCATTAGTTAATGGCTTCATCTTTATACGCCTATTCTGTGTAAGCTGCAGCTACCGTTGATCGGTTAGCTGCAGCTTATTTTGTTTGCGAAATATAGCCGGGGTTATCCCCTTGCTTTCCTTGAATATTCGGGTAAACGTGTTATAAGAGCCATAACCGGTCTCTAAAGCAATGTCCAACACCGTCATTTCCGTAGCGATCAGCAGCCCGCAGGCCTGACGGATTCTTACCTCATGAACGAATGAAACAAAGTTCTGCCCAATCGTTTTTTTGAACAGCTCACTCAAATAAGGGACGCTGAAGCCAAAACGCTGAGCCAATCCCGATAATGTCACATCCTCGCGATAATGCTCGTGAACGAACTGAATCGCCTTCCAAATATCACCGTTCGCCCTACCCCGCTCTCTTCCCTCCGTCTTCACTGCCTCGCTCACGGAATCAACGAGCTGTGAACTTCTTCTCAGACGGTCAAACCTGACAAGGATTTCGGTCAGCTTGACCTTAATCAGCGCATGTCTCCATATTTGCTCACCCTGATATTCCGCATACAGCTCTTTCAATATTGCCTGAAATTGCTCTTGCTCTTCACAAGGCACCTGTACGTATGGCAGCAATTCACGTTCCCCAAGCCGCTCAACAGAACCTGGTAGCTGCTCTGTCGAATTGTATAAATGTATGCCAAAGTTGCAGTTATACAAACGCAGCGGATGCTCCTTCTCCGAGTGTATCGAATGAAACTGGTAGGGCATAACAAGTGTAAACGTCCCTGGCTCCATAGGGTGTTGGACTCCATTAATAATTTCGAACCCACGACCTTCAATGACATAAGAGAACTCCAAAAAATCGTGACGATGTGAGCCAAAATCCCTTTTTAAATGGTTGATCTGGATATGAAAGGGCAGCTCGGTGTCCATATTCGGATAATGGGTTAAATATACCGGTACAACGGTCATATGGCTGTCCACTCCTGCTGAACATCTATATTGTTCGTTCTTAAATAGGGTACTAGTTTTATACGAGTACATCTTACTATATAATGAAATGGTATCACAACTTAATTCAATCGGAGGTTCCTTACAATGAATACAAATGAGAAAATCCGCCTTGGCATTATTGGGGCGGGCAATATCGCTAACGTGCATATTACTATGTTCAAGCAGCTACCTGCTGAAGTGGATATTGTTGCCGTAACCGATTCCTATAATCCACTAGCACAAATGCGTGCTGCCGAGTACAATATTCCCAAATGCTATATGACCTCTGAAGAGCTAATTCATGATCCCGATATTGATGCTGTCGTCATTTGCGTTCCGAATCAATGGCACGCCCCGCTGGCTGTACAAGCCTTAAGAGCAGGTAAGCATGTGCTCTTAGAGAAGCCTATGGCCATTGATGTTCCTTCTGCCCGCGAAATCGTCAAAGCTCAACGTGAAACAGGGAAAGTACTCATGATCCCTCACCAAATGCGTTGGGAATGGCTTCCTCTTCAGGTAAAGGAACAAGTAGACAAAGGTGCACTTGGTCAAATCTATAATGCCAAGGTTGGCTGGCTCCGCCGCAAAGGCATTCCTGGCTGGGGCACTTGGTTTACCAAGCAAGAGGAATCCGGGGGCGGACCCCTCATTGATATTGGTGTGCATATGCTCGATTTGGCTTTCTTTTTCATGGGAGATGTAAAGCCGGTGTCTGTATACGGTGCGACCTATGCCGAATTCGGTCCCAAAAAACGCGGAATTGGTAACTGGGGCACCCCTAACTGGAACGGCACTTTTAATGTAGAGGATCTGGCTACCGCTATGATCAAAATGGACAATGGAAGCACTTTGACCATTGATGTCAGCTGGGCAGCTCACATGGATACCGACAGCAAGCAATTCGTCCATTTGATGGGCTCTGATGGCGGCGCTTCGATACGTGGTACTGAAGGCAAGCTGCTAACTGAGACGTTCGAGCGTGCAACCGAGGTAGAACTGATTACACCAGCGAACGACGAAGGCGGGCGCATTAGGCTCAGCCGCCATTTTATCGAATGTATCCGCGAAGGCAAGGAACCAACAACCTCGGCTATGAGTGGTTTTACCAATAATCTCATACTTGATGCGATTTATAGATCTTCACAAACAGGGCATGAGGTCATTCTTGACTGGTCGCTTTAACCTAGTATAATCACTTCTTCTGAAAAAATGGGATAACCTCCGTAAAAAATGAAATGTTTTTTGCACGCTTACATTTTATGATAAATGAAGCAAGTAAAATTCTATTTCATAGTTAAGCGGAGGCTATTACCATGACCATTAATAACAAAATAAGGCTTGGCATTATCGGATCAGGCAATATTGGTAACGTTCACATGAATATCTTCAGTCAATTGATGGATGATGTTGAAATCGTTGCTTTAACTGATTTGAATTACCCTTTAGCGCAAAAGTGCGCTGCCAAACACGACATTCCAACCGTCTATAAGACCAATGACGAACTCATTCTAGACCCCAACATTGATGCCATTGTTATTGGTGTCCCTAATCAATGGCATGCCCCGCTTGCCGTACAGGCTCTGCATGCAGGTAAACATGTGTTATTGGAAAAACCGATGGCTATCAATGCTCAAGCTGCGCGGGAGATCGTCAAGGCACAGCGCGAAACCGGCAAGGTGCTGATGATTCCTCACCAAATGCGTTGGGACTGGCTGCCGCTGCAGGTGAAGCAGCAAATCGACAACGGCTCCATTGGCAGCATCTACAATGCTAAAGTCGGTTGGTTCCGGCGTAAAGGTATTCCAGGCTGGGGTACTTGGTTTACCGATCACCAGCAATCCGGCGGCGGTCCGTTGATCGACATCGGTGTGCATATGCTCGATTTGGCATTCTTTTTTCTTGGCGATGCCAAACCAGTGTCCGTATTTGGTTCAACGTATGCTGAATTTGGTCCAAAAAAACGGGGAATCGGTACTTGGGGAACTCCGGATTGGAACGGAAGCTACAATGTCGAGGATTTGGCAACAGCATTGATCAAGCTGGATAATGGCAGCACATTGTCCCTTGAAGTCAGCTGGGCAGTACATATGGATACGGACAGCAATCACTTCATTCATTTGATGGGCTCCGAAGGCGGCGCTTCAATCATTGGCAATAAAGGCAAGCTGCTTACCGAAACCTTTGAACGGGCTACCGAAGTAGATTTGGTCACTCCCGAAAAGGATGAAGGCGGACGTATACGTTTAAGTCGTCATTTTGTCGAGTGCATCCGTGAAGGCAAACAACCGGATACCTCGGTCATGACCGGCTTTACGAACAATTTGATTCTGGATGCGATCTACGAGTCTTCGCGGACAGGGCACGAAGTTATCTTGGATTGGAACATATAAAACGAAGAAGGAGGAAATCAGCATGTTAAAAGCACTTACACGAGCTGGTATCGGCGCTGTAGGGAGTATTCAGGACTTTGTGCGCGCCGCGGCAGCGCATGGATTTGAAGCGATTACAGCTGGTGGCACTGAACTGGAGGAATGGATAGCTCTAGATGGCGCCGAAGCTGTGAACAGCTTTCTTCGCGAGCAGTGCATTCAGATCGGCAGCATCGGGCTGTCCGTGCAGTGGCGCAACAGTGAAGATGAATTCCGCAGTGGACTTACCCGTCTGGCCAAGGATGCCGAGGCTGCGGCTGCGGTGGGCTGCACAACCTGCACTACCTACGTTTTGCCGTCCACAGATCACAATGCGGCACATTTCATGGCACTCGCGACCCGTCGTTTACGCACCTGCGCACAAATTCTGGCACCTTACGGAATCAGTTTCGGACTCGAATTCGTAGGTCCACACCATTTGCGCACTCGTTGGGCCAATCCTTTTATCTGGGGCTTGCAGGAAACTCTCGATTGGATTGATGCTATCGGTGAACGCAATGTAGGTCTGTTGTTCGACAGCTACCACTGGTATACGAACGGGCTGAGTGTTGACGATATCCTGCGGCTAAATGCCAGTCAAATCGTATTGGCACACATCAATGATGCACCTGATGTTCCCTTGGCCGAAGTATTGGACAACGAACGCCTCTATCCAGGAGAAGGGGTCATCGATTTGGCTGGTTTCTTAAGTGGACTCAAGCAAATCGGATACACCGGATTGGTAGCACAAGAAATATTGACGCCACAGCCTTCCACAGAACCAAGCTCCGTGCTGTTGAAGCGTTCCCAAGAAGCATTCAACAAAGTATATACAGCGGCTGGCTTACAATAGTCTGACAGATTTCCGGTAATGCAAATGAAAGATACAGATCAGAAGAGACTCACACGATGAGTCTCTTCTTTGTGTTCTTACGGATTCAGCTTGAACCATTCTTTCATTTTTCAATACTTATCAATCATAAAACCTCGAATCATTATAACTGCAAAGCCGATGCAATTACATTCTAAACACCCATTGCTTTAAATTTACCAAGTAAATCCTGCCTTAGAGATTTCTTCTCGTGGCCATCCAAAAAAGCGGAATCTACTCCGTTCATTACCAGCGCGGAAAGCTCGGACAGAGTAAAACCAAAACGCTCGTGCAGAACCCGATATTCCTTCGTAATATTCGTTCCGGATACGATCGGATTATCTGTATTGACGGTTATTTTAATCCCGCGATCAAAGTAATCACGAATCGGATAAGCTTCCCAGCTTGCGACAGCTTTCGTTTGAATATTACTAACTGGGCACATTTCCAAAGGAATCTGCTCTTGAATGATCATCTCCAGAATTGAGGCATTCTCTCTCAGCCTGACACCATGACCGATTCGGCAAGCTCCAAGATTCGTCACGGCCTCTTTAATATTATCAGCCCCTGCCGCTTCTCCAGCATGGATCGTGACGGGAATCCCAAGTTTGTGCGATAACGTGAACACCTCCCGAAACAGCTCGGGACCATATGAGGCTTCATCTCCGGCCAAATCGACAGCTGCCAAGCCTTTCCCTATATACGCAGCCGCAGCTTCGATCACTTCCATGTTATTTTTATTTGAATGATTCCTCATACAAATCACAATAACTTTCGCTTTAATGTGAAATTTCTGCTCACCACGCTTAAGTCCTTCAATAACATAATGAATCGCTGCTTCCACAGATAATCCGTTGTTCCGATGGAGTTGAGGAGCGAATCGCACCTCAATATAAGCACAATTATGAAAGGCAGCTTGCTCAACAATTTCAAAAGCTACGCGTTCCAATGCTGCCCCCGTTTGCAAAAATCGGGTTGTAAAATCAAATTTACTCAGATACTCAGCCAGACTGCTGCAGTTCTCATCAACCTGCATATAAGGAAGCAGCTTCTGTGTGTCATATACGGGCAAAGAAATCCCTTGCTCCTCAGCAAGCTCGAGAATAGTTGCAGGATTCACGCACCCATCTAGATGCAGATGAAGATCAACCTTTGGCAATTGCTGCACGGCATCGTCAATCATATCTCTTTCCAAGTTGATCACTCCTTGTTCACGAATATAAATAATTTAACTAACTATAATCAAATGTGATGTATGTGTCAATATATTTTACATCATATTCAAAAAGTAAGTTTTGATGTTACTTTATTATTAATAAAGTAAATTTTGGTCAAAATATATTCCTTTATGTTACATAAATGTTATAAATTATTGTATCTTTATGAAGAACAAGCTCCTTAAGAATTTGAACACTTTATCAAAGATAAGCTAGCTTGCACTAAAAAAGACCCCTTGCGAGGTCTCTGAAGAGCTTGTTGTTCAATTGCAAATCAACTATTTCAGTTCGATTCTCAAGAAGGCTCAGTAACGATTTGCCAGAACACACCATAAGGATCTTGAAGCCGACCAAACATGGATCCCCAAAACATCTTTTCGAATGGCATGATCACACTGCCACCTTGCGACAAACCCTCAAATACTTGGCGCGCTTCCTGTTCTGTTTTGTATTCCAATCCGAGATCGAGTCCACCCCCGCGCTTGACGGGTTCGGAAACCGAATCTGCCATAAACAACACAAGGTCTGAAGTTTGCAGTACAAGGTGCATGACCTTGTCTTTCATTTCATCACTTACATTAGGGATCTCCGCAAAAGTCTGGACACCTACAATTTTTCCACCCAATGCTTTGGCATAAAATGCTGCTTGCTCTCTTGCATTTTCACAATAAATGTACGGGTACAGCTTGGCCATTCACGAACCACTCCTTCACGTTTTTGAGAATATGACTATCTAGCTTATGTGTTGCAAATTTTGTACTTTGATACATGAATGGGATGTCCCATAGCATTGTTCCACTGTACGAAATAATACCACTGAATAGTCGCAATATCCAGTGAGCAACATTTCATAATCTTGAGAATCCAGGGTTGAAAAATGTAAGCAGTACATTCATAAATTCTCAATGGAAAGGGATTAATTGATTAGGACGTGTATGTACACCTAAGCAAGCCCAACGATAATCGAAGCAAGCGTTAATAAAGAAACGGCTTCCCTGATTTCGGAAAACCGTTCATCTTTAAGAGGCATGAAAGTTACTTCTTCGTCAGCAGATACAGAAAATAAGGTGCACCTACAGCAGCGGTAACAATACCAACAGGAATATCTATGGGTTGAGCAATGATCCGCCCAATCGTATCCGAAATCAGGACTAGAATAGATCCAATTATCGCCGCTGAAGGCAGTAGCACTTTGTAATTTCTGCCAATTGTTAATTTGGCCAAATGGGGTGCGATTAATCCCACGAAGCCAATACTTCCAGCAACAGCTACACAAGAACCCGCCAACCCTACTGCAGTCGCCATCAAGATGGCTCTTTCCTTTTGCACAGACAGTCCTACCCCTGCCGCTATTTCCTCGCCCATATACAATAGATTAATCCGGTGAGCCTTATAGATTGCAAAAGGTAGCAGTACGACCAACCAGATTAACACCGCGAGCACATATTTCCAATTCGTCCCCCAGATGCTGCCTGACAACCATATTTTCACAAAATCATAGTTGTAGGCATTCATTCGATACGTAAGAAATAACATAGCTGCACTAATTCCGGCTCCCGTAGCAATTCCCACAAGCAGTAGACGCATCGGGATAATCTTACCATCCTTGTAAGCCAAAGCAAAAACAAATAGTGCCGCCGCCGCTGCACCAATAAAGGCCATCATCGGAAGCATGTATACCGGTGCCAATTGGATTTTTCCATAAAAATAGGCAATGTACACCACTACGCCTAAACCTGCTCCTGCGTTAATACCAAGTATGCCTGGATCAGCCAACCCGTTTTGCGAAATGCCCTGCATGATGGCGCCAGATACAGCAAAACCAGCTCCTACCAGCATCGCTATCACAATCCGTGGCAGCCGAATATCGAACATAACAATAGAGGATTCCATCGTACCATAACCCGCTAATGTCCGAATAACCTCTAGCGGAGCGACTCTAATTAAACCTGAATTCAAGCTGATCAGAAACGCTGCAAACAGCAGTATGAACAACAACATAAATTTGCCAATCAGCTTCGGTGAACTCGTGCGATTTCTTAACATTGGGTTGATCATAAGCTGCCCCTCCCTCCCCTTCTTGCCAAATAAAGAAAGAAAGGAACCCCCAACAATGCTGTCAGGATTCCGACCGGCGTCTCCAAAGGAGGATTAACCCAGCGCGAAACCGTATCCGCCATCAATAAAAACCAGCCTCCAAACATACCCGAGCACGGAATCACCCAACGATAATCAACACCGATAAGAAAACGTGTCACGTGCGGAATAATCAAACCGATAAACCCAATCGGCCCCGCTACAGCCACCGCTGCTCCTGTAAGCGCAAACACCGTAAGCGCACCCAAGAACTTGACCCACTTCACTCTCTGACCCAGTCCGGTCGCGACTTCTTCCCCCAGGCTTAACATCGTGATATTTCTAGATATCATTAAGGACAAGACCAGACCGACCACTGCCCAAGGAATAATCGTCCATACATGCATCCACTTCACACCCGCTATACCGGCAGCGTACCAATACATCACCTCTTGAGCAATACCAAAGTAAATTTGGATACCTTCCGATAAAGCAGCCAGCAATGCACTAACCGCCGCCCCTGCCAGAGCAAGCTTCACATGTGAAACATGCTCAGAACCCTTGAATGCGGCCAGCATTCCCACCCCGTACACTGTCATGGCTCCAAAAGCTGCTCCAAGCATGGAGATCACGATCATCAATTGATAGGACAAATGCGGCAGGAACGCAAAACCAAGCACAAGACCAAAGCGTGCCCCAGCCGACACCCCTAATAAGCTCGGACTGGCAAGTGGGTTCCGTGTCATCCCTTGCATGATTGCTCCGGACACAGCAAAACAGCCACCGACAATAATTGCCGTGACGGCTCTTGGCAGACGCACAGATAGTACTGTATAGTGCTGTACCTGATTTTCATCATAATGCAGTATGGCCTCCCATACCGTAGACAATTGTATATTCGCTGCCCCCGTCGTTATGAACAGCAGCACGCCAATGATCATCCCGACGCTTAACAGCAAAATAAGAAAAGAAGGGCTTAGCCTTCTTTTCTTAGCTTGATTCTGTGAAGCCGATGGATCAGAGTAAGTCCGAGATGCATGGATTCGAGTGTCACGACTCATCCGCCCAATAGCTCCTTATTAATCTCATCCACAAATATGTTATACATAATCAAACCGAAGCCTGTTTTGGTACCACGAATGGGCTTCATGTACATATGCTTATTTTGCACGGCTTTAAGGTTTTTCCATAACGGTGTGGCAATCGCCTCATTCATTTTGGCCACATAGTCCGGTACATTTGTGTCTAACAAGAAAATATGATCGGGATTGATTTCCGGCAGCTTTTCAAGAGCAATTTTAATTTCGCCATCTTCTTCAGGCAATCCGGCAGGGTATTTCAGGCCAAGCTGCGTGTAGGCAATTTTGCCAAGCGGACTCTTGTTCCCCATTACACGAGTGTCTTTGTCCGTTACCTTCACAAATAGAACCGTTTCATTTCCCAATTTCGGAACCAATTTCTCTTTTAAAGCTTTTGTTTTATTATCAAACTCTTGCAGCTTGGTTTTGGCTAACGCTGTTTTGCCAACTGCCTCCCCTACGCTCAAAAAGACTTTATTCCAATCCTCTTCCATATCCTTGGTCGCGTATACGAGTGTCGGTGCAATCTTGGATAACGCCGGATAAGACTTAGAATGATTCTTTTCTTCTCCGAAAATCAGATCAGGTTTTAACTGCAGTACCTTTTCCAAATTGGGTGCGGACGATTGACCTACAGATTCCGTTCCCTTCAGTAAAGGTATGCTATAAGGCTCAAAGTCACCAGCTTCTCTCACGACTGAACCCACAGAGGTAATCCCAAGAGCTAGTAAATGATCGGCAAAATGCGGGGTTAGTGCGACAACACGTTCAACACGCTCTGGAACCTCGGTTTGACCCATAACATGAGTAATCGTTGTCTTTTTCTTCTCAGCGGGTGCTGCTGCAGGAGTTGCAGCTGGTGTTGTGGCAGCCGCTGTTTCAGCTGGCTTTGCAGATGGCTTAGCAGCTTCCTTCATCGTGTTTTCGTTCGATCCGCAAGCACTTAATAAAATCGATAATAAAAATGTAAGAACGATAGCAAAGGAAATTCTTGTTTTCATCATTTCGACTATACCCCTTATAATATGTATTGATAATGATTATCATTAGCACAAGTATAGTTTACAAATTCTTAACATGTCAATAGCCAAATTTCAATTTATTCGATAACTCATTGTTAATACGTCCTTTTTTATGCAAAAAAATATCAAGTTAAGTACAAGAAAAAAGATCGCAGACGCTGTTGCTCCTGTTGCACCTGCTGTCCCTGTCGACTCCAACTTCTCCCTCTGGTCCTGGAGGGCCTGGAGGGCCTGGAGGACCGATAAATTCCCACATAGTCTCATCTCCCTATTATTGAAATATTAAAACAGTCAAACCTTAACTCCCGTGTCCCAGACACATTTAAATATAAAGAAGTGGATATATCGGATCTATTAGTGAAATATAAACTACTATATATGAAACCTTCCTACGGATGTAAGGGGCAGTCTGTATATCGGGTTGAACTAACGAATAATGGAGATATTCATATCTCTTTGCACAGCTTGGCTCCAAGGACGATTTGCAGAAAAAACGAAAATATTCAAGGGAAATTGGATGAACTTTTCAGACGAAAGCAATACATGGTTCAGCAAGGGATTCGCATGAGTCAGCTTGATCAACAATATTTCGATATTCGGGTCCTTGTTCAAAAAGAAAGTTATGGATTATTGAATTGAACGGAAAACCCCAAAAAGGCATATACAATGACCTTAAATCTTTTAAACACAAAAAACTAATTTATAGTAAACCCTTGGAATATGCTTATTATCTCTCGCAAACTTGAGTTAAATGATTAGACCTGCCCATGATGAGTTACATTGCAGGCAGAAAAAGAATGTCCATCGAGGTCTTTAAAACCGAAGCCTCCTTTTCCTTTCATGCCAAGATTAAAGTTCAGTGGTCCGACTGCAACACCTTGATCTGTTAAATACTGATGAAATTTTTCTAAATCAGGTACAAAGAAATCAATGATTCCGTGCGTAATACCGGTATATGTGTTAAGAAAAGAGAGTTTATTTTCAACATCGTCGGTTTGAACCAAATATAATGTCGGAACACCAATCCGATTACCACCTTGCAAATGCAACATGGCGGTTTCTGTAGTTTCGTGAACAACCTTTGTTCCTAAAATTTTACTATACCACTCCATAGAGTTTCTAAGATTCGATACCGGTATTTCGATTGTGGCAATACGAGGAACGATTCTCCATAAGACATCGTCATGAAATTGTTGACCTATTTTCTTTGTTGCAAATTCTTCTCCCATAATAGCTAGCAGCTCCTTCTTTAATTTTTCCTTGGATCGGCGAATTCGGCTCTCCACTGCGCTTACAGTTACATTTAAATAGTTACTAATTTCCTTTGTGCTAAAGCCGCTAATGAAGTACAAAATCGTTACCAAACGCTTCGGTTCGTCCAACTGATTGATGGCATCCCAAACATTTACATGTATCAGACGACGGTCTACAATGACCTCTACGTTATTTACGCGATTTGTGAGGTTATGGTATAACTCAATGGGTTCAGCGGGTTTGTCTTTTTTAATCCAATCCAGACATAATCGCTTGGTAATAGTAAACAGCCAACCACCAAACTTATTCCCATCCTCAAGAACGTTTATATTGAACCATGCTTTTACAAAGGCTTCTTGGGCTAAATCTTCAGCGATATGATAATCACGAATAACACTCAAAGCAGTAGCATAAACCGCATTTGAATATTTGTTCACCAACATAGAATATGACTCCACATCACCACGAGCAGCCCTTGAAACAAGTTCTCGATCATCGTTAATATTCATTTCTTTCCCTCCTCTGTTATATAGACGATAAAAAAGGATAAAACCGGTCAAATCTTCATAAAGTCTAATTCGGACAGCAGGGAGGCGCTGCAAGATCAGACCCTTTTTCCAATCGCTGTTTGACGTTCCTCCAGAAAAGTCCGCTTTCTCCGCTCTGACTATGTATCTTTTGTTCATCTTGTCTAGTCTATGAGTTGTCTAGGCGATCACAAATATACATGCCAAAGAACTACAGATACGATCTGCAGCTCTTTGGGTTTATCATAGATTCAATCTTTGCATCCTCTGGTTCTGCAGCCTGCTTTACAAAACACGTTGTATTGCGTAATCTAATCCTAAATACACTACAACAAAGGAGCCGTCCAGCATGACAAAGGATCAAATCAAGGAAAGAATCGCTGAATTAAAACACGATTACATTCGTATTCAAGAGGATATTGAAAAGATGGAATCTACAGGCGGAAGCATCGCCAATGCTGAACGCCAGCTTCAAGCTATCGAGGATGAATTGAAGCTGCTGCATCAGATGTGATCCCAACCAGTAACCTCTATATCCCGTACTTAGTCCAAAGCACCCTCCAAATTTTTGAACTGATTGTTAAACATCCGGTTATAGGCGCCTTGTTCGTTAATCAAACGTTCATGGCTGCCTTGCTCCACGATCTCACCATGATCGATGACTGTGATCGTATCCGCATCACGAATCGTATTCAATCGGTGTGCAATGATAAAGCTGGTGCGTCCCTGCATAATAGTTAACAATGCATCTTGAATATGGAGCTCGGTTCGAGTGTCGATGCTGCTCGTAGCTTCATCTAGAATCAGGATCGACGGTTTTGCTAATATTACCCGGGCAATAGCCAGCAGCTGACGCTGTCCCTGACTTAAATTGCCGCCATTCTCCGAAAGCAGCGATTCGTACTGATTCGGCAGACGTTTAATAAAAGCATCCGCATTTGCCATTATCGCTGCAGCTTCAATTTCCTCGTCAGTCGCATCCGATTTGCCGTATTTGATATTTTCCTTTATGGTGCCTGAAAATAAATACGTATCCTGCAGTACGATTCCAAAAGCTCTTCGCAAGCTGTCCCTCGTATACTCCTTGATATCTCTGCCATCAATCAGGATTCGTCCACCTGTTACATCGTAAAACCTAGTTACTAGATTGACGATAGTCGTTTTTCCAGCTCCTGTTGGTCCTACAAATGCTGTGCTGCTGCCTTCCTTTGATTCAAAGCTGATATTTTTCAGGATAGGCACATCAGGGCGATAGCCAAAGCTCACATTTTCAAATACCACATGACCCTTGGCGTTTTCCAATGGAACTGCATTCGAAGCATCCGCCGTTTCCTCCAGCTCGTCAAGCACTTCAAATACACGTTCTGCCCCAGCTACACCAGACTGCAGCACGTTAAAAATGTTCGCTATCTCATTGAGTGGTCTGACAAACTGCCGGGAATAGCTCAGGAAGCTGGCAATCACACCGACGGTAATCAAACCTTTGACAGCAAGCACGCCGCCAACTACCGCTACTGCTGCAAAACCAATGTTATTGATAACGGCCAGCAGCGGCATCAGAAAACCTGACCATATTTGAGCCTTCAGGCCTACCTCACACAGCTTTGCGTTCACAACATCAAATTCCTCAATGGCTTTTTCTTCACGATTGAAGGCTTTGACCACCTCGATACCCGAGATCGTCTCTTCCACATGTCCATTCAGCTTGCCGAGCTGCACCTGCTGGTCTTTGAACAGCACGCTCGTTCTCTTCGTAATGGTACGGGCCAATAGATAGACTAGAGGCACTGTAATCATACTGGCCAAAGTGAGCAAAGGACTCAATATCAGCATCATCACCAAGGAACCAATAATCGCGATAGAGCCACCCATCAGTTGTGTAATGGATTGCGATAAACTGCTGCTTACATTTTCAATATCATTGGATAAACGGCTCATGATTTCACCGTGTCTGCGGGAATCGAAGTAAGCGAGCGGCAGCTTTTGCAGCTTCTCAAATAAGGCCGTGCGCATCTTCATCACAATACGCTGGGAAATACCCGCCATTAACCAGCCCTGTAAAAAGGTTAGCAGAGCATCGGCAACATAAGCAGCGATTAAAGCGATGATGACCATTTCGAGCAGCTTGAAATTAACTGTCCCGCCAGTGCCGCTCGTCATCGTGTCTACCGAAACACCAATCAGATAAGGCGCGGATAGCGTAAGCGCTGCATCAATTACGACAAACAAAAACACTATGGTTAACAGCTTCCTTTCACTGCCTACATAATGCCACAGCCGCTGCATGGTAGCTTTAAAGTTCTTTGGCTTGACAACCGCTTTTCCGCGGTTCATCATTCCCGGCCTTCCCGCACCTCCCATCATGGGAATATCCGGTTGCACGGATGCCCGCTTCTGTTCATGATTCTCCGACATTTTTGAGTGTCTCCTTTCCCATCTGGGATTGGAATATTTCCCGATAAACCTCACAGCTTTTCATTAGCTCGTCATGCTTGCCTGTACCCACAATATGACCTTGATCGAGAACAACGATGGTATCAGCATCCATCACCGATGTAATCCGCTGCGCAATAATAAGACAGGTGAGATCCTTGGCGTACATTTTCAAAGCACGTTTTATGTTCGCCTCAGTCGTAACGTCAACCGCACTTGTACAGTCATCCAATATTAAAATTTCCGGCTGCCGCACCAGTGCGCGGGCAATCGAGACACGCTGTTTTTGACCACCAGAGAAGTTTACACCATGCTGTCCCAGAACCGTCTCGTAGCCTTCAGTAAACGAACTGACGAAATCATGGGCATCGGCCATTCGAGCTGCTCGCTCTACCTCTTCCATCGTGGCATCTTCTTTGCCAAACCGGATATTTTCCAACACAGTTCCCGTAAATAGCATTGTTTTCTGAGGAACTATAGCAATCTTTTCTCTGAGCTGCTTGGGATCTATGTCTTTTACATCCTGCCCATTTACACGAACTACACCTGAGCTTACATCGTAAAAACGCGGAATGAGCGACACGAGACTGCTTTTTCCTGAGCCCGTAGATCCTATAATTCCAACCGTTTCTCCAGGCAAACAAGTCATCGACAAATCTTTGATCACAGGCGGTCCGGACGTTCCTGCGTATGAAAAGCTCACATGTTCAAAATCAATTCTTCCCTTAACCGCTGATTCGTGAACGGAGTCATAATTTCCTGCCATCCCGTTTTCCTGTATAAATACTTCATTAATACGCCCTGCCGAAGCCTTCGCCCTGACAAACATATTAAACACCATCGTAATTGTCATCAGCGCAAACAAAATCTGCGTCATGTAGTTAACAAAGGCAATAATATGCCCAACCTGCATATTGCCAGAGCTGACGCGTACTCCTCCCAACCAAATCACCGTTACAATCCCAAGATTCACTGTCAGCGTAATCGCTGGACTGAATACAGCCATCGCCCTCATCGCAATCGTGGAACGAGCCTGATATTCCTGATTCGCCTGATCAAATTTATTTACCTCATAATCGAAACGGTTGAACGCCCTGACCACTCTGACTCCGGACAAATATTCCCTCATCACACTGTTCACGCGATCCAGCGCCTTCTGCACCTTCATAAAAAAAGGAAAACCTATCTTCATATTGATAAAGATGAGTATACCGACAATGGGCACGACGACAACAAGCACCAGCGATAAATGGGGATTCAAACGATAAGCCATAATAAGGGCTCCAATACAGAGTAAAGGCGCCTTGGCAAAAATCCGCATAAGTCCGTTTGCAAAGTTTTGTACCTGTGTGACATCACTCGTCAGCCTGGTGATCAGAGCTGCACGATCAAATTTGTCGATATTTTCAAATGAAAGCGATTGAATTTTTCTAAACAAATCGGAACGCAGCTCGGCTGCAAACCTCTGGGATACATGGGTCGCCATAATGTTCCGCATGGAAGCGGATACCGCACCCACCGCCGTAATCAGCAGCATGAGACCACCCATTCGCAGCACAAATTCCAGCTGCTGTTTGGCTACGCCCACATCAATGATCTCGGCCATAATACTTGGCAGCAGCAGATCGCAAACCGCTTCAAGAGTCAGGAAAGCAAAGGCAACGCTAAATAGTTTCCAATACTTGCTTGCATAAATATGTAAAAATTGCATGGAGCCGATCTCCTCCAATCGCCACAGTGTGAAGCATTTGCTTTTATTTTCATGTTAGCTGTTCAAAGCTCCGACCGTCTGCAGCCAAGCTTTCGCAATAAGCGCATGTCCGCCGGGAGATGGGTGAACACCATCCGGTGCCCAGAAGGATGCCGCCACACGGGTAGAAGCCTGGGCAAACAAACCGTCCAAACAAACCAGCCTTGCTCCGAACTCAACAGCCAATTCACGAACAACCGTAATTTTCGGATCCAAATCTTCTCTCCAGCTCTTACGATCCTCAGGGACTGGCAGCAGAAACGGTTCGATCAGAACAAGCCTTGCACCTGTCGCAGCGACCGTTTCTGTTAGCAGCTTATGATAGCCTTCGGAGAATTGCTCCGTGGAAGTCGGATCGTTGTGGTCATATCTACGCCAAGTATCATTAATTCCAATATAAATCGATACCAGATTAGGCTTCAAATCGATACAATCCTGCTGCCAGCGCTGCTTCAAATCGACAACTCTATTGCCGCTAATGCCTCGGTTTATAAATGTCACTTGCTTTTCTGGATACATTGCCGAGAACTGAGCAGCTGCCATAAGAGCATAACCTTTTCCTAAGTCATCCGTCTTAAAGCGGTTACGTCCTGCATCGGTAATACTATCTCCCTGAAATAACACCACATCATCCTGCTGAATCCAAGGTTCCATTGCTAATTCCTCCTAAGGTTCCCTACGAATTAAGTATAAAAAAGCTTTGATTATTATACCATATTTTTGAAAGACAACGACAAATAAGTATCACGTGCATGTCGAAGCATTCGCATGGGGATCACTGACCAGTCAAGTACAGAAAAAAGGAGATCCTAAGATCCCCCTGCGATTGCGAAGATAAGTCCCCTGTACGGCCGGATTCTTATGATCGCTGTATATGAGCCTTTTTAACAAGTAGCACACTTGGTCAAGCCATATTCTCCCACATTGCTTGCGTAACTTCCAAGCTTGTTTGTTCCTGTCTAAGACCTTTCAATATATCCTCCACTACACCCTCCATCAGCGCCAAGTGACCTTGAACCGTAGCTCCGGCGACATGAGAGGAGAGCAGCACGTTATCCAGCTTCGTGAGTGGATGATCTGCGGGCAGCGGCTCTTTGGTAAACACATCAAGCGCAGCGAAAAAGCGGCCTTTTTGCAGCTCTTCAATAAGCGCTTCCTCATCCAGTACATCCGCACGGGAGGAATTGATCAGAATGGCATCGTCGGGTATTGAGGCTATCATGTCTTTGGTCACCATTTTATAAGTAGCTGGAAGCTTCGGTGCGTGAATCGATATGATTGGGCAGCGCATAACCTCCTCCAGACTTGCTTTGGTAACCTTCAGCAGAGCTGCGGCTTCATCCTTTAAATATGGGTCATATACGAGCACATTCACATGAAAGGGTGCCAGCAGCTTGAGAAATGCCCGTGCGGTCGAGCTCGCCGATACCATTCCAATTGTTTGTCCCGCAAGCTCTCTGCCCTTTAATGAACTGACCCGCCATTGCCCTGCTTTTACCTGCTTATCAAAGGTGGGCATATGACGCAGTGATGACATCAATACGGTTAGGCAATATTCGCCAACACTATGAGCGATTCTCGGTGCTGCTGAAAAGATACGTACCTGCTTTGAAAAAGCTGTCGGTGGAATTCGTCCCTTAACTGTACCTGCGGCGTGTCCGATCATCCGAAGCTTTGGCGCCCGCTCCAGCATTTCCTCGGTGATACTGGGAGATCCCCAGCTGGTGAGGATCACTTCAGCCGATTCGATTAAAGCGGCCAGCTCTTCCTGTGTATAATCAGCACCCGTTTCATTCCATACTGGATCGAATTGCTCGTTGATCAGGCTTCTGCAAGCATCCGAGCAAACCTCATCTAATCTGGACTGCGGGGGTAGTATAAGTGCCTTAGGTTTTCCCATTCTCCTATTCCTTCTTTCTATAAGTTTAAGTCATAATTGCCAGCTGCGATTCTTTCACTTCAAAGCGCAGCGGCCTGTTGTTATAAAATTGCTGCAGCTCTTCTACCATTAATGTTCCTATACGCAGGCGCGAATCCGGATTAACCCCTGCCAAATGCGGTCTTACAATAACATTGTCCAGATGGCGAAGCTCGCTGTCAGCAGACAGCGGCTCCACCGTAAATACATCCAGTCCTGCATAAAATCGCTTCTTTCTTAGCTCCTCAACTAATGCAGTCTCATCCATCAAATCCCCACGCGCCGTATTAATGAGCAGAGCTCCATCCCGGATCAGCGACAATTCCTTCTGTCCGATCATCTGATACGTTTCGGGTACCTTGGGGGCATGCAGCGACAAGATATGAGATTCTGCTATCAAGCCATGCAAAGGTTTCAGCTCGACACCCCATTCTTTCGCCTGCTCTGCAGACACGAATGGATCATAACCAAGTATCCTGACACCAAAAGGTTGCAGCAGCTTCATCACCTCGCGGGCAACCATCCCCAAGCCAATCAAGCCAACCGTTCTGCCTCTTAATTCATAGGTTTCATAAGCCGCACTCTTTGCATTTCTGCCAGTACCCATTTCCTTGTTTACGGGAATGATCTTATGTCCCAATGCAAGAATCAGTGCTAACACGGATTCACTGACTGAAACGCCAATCGCATAGTTGCTGTTCAGCACACGAATACCGCGACGATAAACCTCTAATGTAGGCAGAATTGGCTTTACGGAGCCCGCCATGTGCGCAATCAGCTTGAGCTGATCGGCGTGCTTCAGTACCTCTTCGCTAATAGGAGCACTTCTCCATGTTGTGATGACGGTATCCACTCCATGAATTTGCTCGCACAGCTCCTGCTCGGTAAATGGGCGATGATGCGGATTCCATATGACATTCCCGAGCTGATGGATAACTTGCATACTTTTGTCGGTAAAGAAAAGTTCAATCTGATCCTGTGGTATTTGCACTAAAAGGGTACGCATTGAAGCAAGCATCCTTCCAATTGCTTATTTCTTGCCATTTTTCGCATCAAGCGCTTTTTGGTAAAACTCCAAATATTTTTTAAGATTCATTTTATCCAAAGTGGCTACATAGTTGGCCCACTCCTTCTCAATATCCGTATCTCCGGTAACAAAACGCGCAATGCTACTTTTCACATAATCATTGATCGTTTTATCCAATTCAGCGAGCTGTTGAGCATCTGCAGGCATGAAAAACAATGGAGGAATGATTTCATCAATTTTCGGTTTATAAGGCTCGTAATTTTTCTTGGTAATGTCGTAATACATTTTCTCTTTATCGGGAAGCTTCAGCACCGCTTGACCTGCATAATAGTCTTTGTCGGTACGATAGTTCAGGCCATATTGAGCCCAGCTCTCATTTTGTACGCGACCGAATGGGATTAACAGTCTATAGCTTGCCGGGTTGCCGTCTCGGCCCAAATCCCCTGGTTTTGCCTTTTCCCATGAGGAGCCTTCCACACCAAAATTCGAGTACAAGGAGGCTTCGAATGTATACATCGCATCCGCCCATCGCATCGTTGCTTCTGGATTTTTATTGGCGTTCGTCATAATAAATTGGCCTTTACCGTTAGAAATTTTGTCATAGGCCAGCCAAGTCGTTTTTTGCACACCGTTTGGTCCTTTAAGCGGAGCAATAGGTTGATACTCCAGCCATCTTCCACTTTTGCCTTCCACGATTGTGATGTCCGAAGGGGAATGAGCAGGAATAGCGCCGCCGATGGCAATGTCCGGATTTTCGGCAATCTTTTTCAAGCCATCCTTATCAATGGTGAAGGACTGGCGATCCAGCAGGCCGTCTTTGTACAGCTTGTTTAGATACTTCAAGCCTTCCTTCCATTCAGGCTTATTGTAAGCCACGTCTACCTTTCCGTTATTGACGATCATCCTTTTGTTTCCATCATCATAAATAAAGGAATTCATCAAAAATACGTCAATGTCTGATTTGGAAACCCCTTTAGCCGTTCCGCCGATCAGGGCGATCTCATCCGCCTTGCCGTTGCCATTCGGATCTTTTTCTTTAAAAGCTTTCAGCATGTTATAAAATTCATCAAGGGTAGTCGGTTCCTTCAAGCCCAGCTTATCCAGCCACGGTTTATAAACATACATTTTGTAATCTAGGGAGCAGTGGAAGCAATCGTTAATGTATGGTAATGTGTAAATTTTATTGCCTGGGGCTGTTACTGCGCTTTTGGCTTCAGGCATTTCAGCAAAAATTTTCTTCGTGTTATCGCCATATTTCTCGATCAAATCCGTAAAGGAAACGAATGTACCTTGTTCCCCGTATATCATCTGCTGTTCAGGAGAAACATCGAGATTCATCAGCACATCAGGCAGATTCCCGCCGGCCAGTAATAAATTCAGCTGCTCCTGGTAGCTTTTTTCATCCAAAATCGTCCAATCCACATGAACATTGGTTTTATTTTCAAGCCATTTGGTATATCCGTTCGTTTTCATGTCTTCGACTAAGCTGCTGCCTCTAATTGCGACCTTTAACGTAATTTTGTCTTTAACCACAGGGAATTGTCCCACTGGTGTTACGTTAGAAGCGGACGCGCTCTCTTTGGGCGCATTCTTGGTTTCCATTGCTGGTGCCGCCTGGTCCTTCGAGCATGCAGATAAAGCCAATGAGGCGCAGAAGAACACAGCAAGCATCATAATCAGCATTTTTCTCATACAGTCAACCTCCCTTTTCTTTTCACATTGAATACACGGGTGAATCCGACATTCAGCCCTTGATGGAGCCAATCATCACCCCTTTGACAAAATGCCTTTGTACGAAAGGATAGACAATTAACATGGGAGCGGTGGCGACAACAATCAAGGAATATTTCAGCAAATCGGCAAGCCCTTGACGAGCAATTAAATCCTCTTCGCTTGTTACCATACTTGGATCGATCTGATTCTGAATTAATATCGTTCGCAATACGATTTGAATCGGATATAGGCTGCGCTCTTTCAAATACAGCAAGGCACTGAAGTACGTATTCCAATGACTGACTGCATAGAAAAGTGCAAGAACCGCTATAATTGGACCCGACAAAGGAATAACAATCTTCCACAAAAATTTCCAATCCGTGCAGCCGTCTACCTGTGCCGCTTCAAGCATTTCACTTGGAAGTGTGGTTTGGAAATAAGTTCTCGCGATAATCACATTGAACACGCTCAGTGCCGCCGGCAGCAGCATCGCCCAACGGGTATCAAGTATACCCAGATCCTTGACCAGCAAATAATTCGGAATAATGCCTCCGGAGAACATGATCGTAAATACGAATATGAACATGATCGCGTTACGACCGATAAAATCTTTGCGTGATAACGGATAAGCAGCAGCAATGGTTAAAGCAACGTTAATCATCGTACCTATTGCTGTATAGAACAGCGAGTTTCCAAACCCCGTCCAGATTGCTTTATATTCAAATACAGCCTTATAGCCCTTGATACCCGGTTCAACTGGCCACAGCCAGACTCTTCCCGAAATAACCGCGTCCGTCGAGCTGAAAGAAGCGCTTACAATATAAACAAGCGGATACAGCACGGCTAGAAAAAATAAGCTAAGTATCGTGTAATTGACAACATTAAACAACCTGTCAACACCGGCTTCTTTAACTGTCGTATTCAATTTGTCACCATCCTCCTTTCTACCAAAGGCTGCTTTGGCCCATTTTTTTGGCAAGGCGGTTCACGGTAAGCAGTAAAATCAGATTAATCACATTTTTAAATAAACCGATAGCAGATGAATACGAGAAGTTCACGACAGTGGAGGCAAGACCAACTTTGTATACGTAGGTGTCAATAATCTCAGAGGATTGAAGATTCAGTGGATTTTGCATTAAAAACGCTTTTTCAAAACCAATTTCCAACATGCGTCCAACTTCGAGAATAAGCAAAATCATCGCAATCGGTACAATACCCGGCAGGTCAACATGCCATACTCTTCGTAGTTTGGTCGCACCATCAACAACGGCCGCCTCATGCAGTGCCGGATCGATTCCCGCCAATGCAGCCAAATAAATAATGCAGCTAAAACCGACATTTTGCCAGACGCCCGACCATACATAAATGCTTTTGAAGTATTCAGCCTGACCCAGCAGGTTTACAGTGCCAAAGCCTAAAGCTTTAAGCAGTTCACTCACAAGGCCGATACGAGGATCCAGCACCTGAAAGATGATCCCTACCATGACTACCACAGAAATAAAATGTGGAGCATAAGTGACCATTTGAACCATTTTTTTGAATTTATCGTGCATCACATAGTTCAAACTTAAAGCCAGAATAATTGGAAAAGGAAACCCGGCAGCAAGCTGATAGAAGCTTAATCCGATAGTATTACCCATAATGGTCCAAAACTCATAAGACTCAAAAAAACGAATAAAATTATCGAAGCCAATCCAATGGCTGCCCCAAATACCTTTTGTTGCTACGAAGTTTTTGAAAGCAATCTGTGCCCCATACATCGGGACATATTTGAAAATCACAATGTAAATAAAAGGAAGGGCCATTAAAACATACAGCTGCCATACTTTCGCCATATCCCTGAACAAATTCCGGCTTTTTCTTGTGTGCTTCACTGAAGACACCTTTTCTACACTTACCGATTCCACGCCCATTAGCTCACCCCCCTCCCATTCACTGCCTGCTGCTTGGAGCTAAGTGAAACGGATCCCAACCCTTTCACCCTGTCCTCTTTACTTTTCATTTCCCGTTAAGCAGTGCTTGAGCAAGAATAACTTCTGCGATCTCCATCGTTTTCAAGGCGTCCTTAAAATTCGATGAAGGCTGTGCCCCCGTCTTCAGACAATCAATAAATTCGCGATGTTTGGCCTGAAATCCACCGTATTGGAAAAGCTCAGTCCCACCTGCTTCTTCCCTTGCATCATATTCGATTCCTGCAGTATCTCCGTCCGCATACAAGTAACCTTTAGTTTCATGCTCAGCCTCAACACAAATATTCGGAGCATGCATTTCAACGGAAAATATTCTTCGTCCGCTTGACCAACTATTAATCAAATATCCGGTAGCTCCCGTATCGAATTCAATTGTAGCTGAAATGAAGTTAATATCCGGAACACCTATTCGTTTGGTGGTACTCTCAATCTTGACCACTTCGCCTCCACACATCCAGCGAATCGTATCAATCGAATGAACGGTATCATCCATCATCCGATCACGGGCACCAAGAAACGGTTCAATCTCCGATTTATAAAATTTACATACGGCATGTGTGATCGGTCCACGCTTGAGACATTCTTCTCGCAGCTTATTGACCATTGGTGAACTGCGTCTTTGAAAGCTTACCTGTGTAATACAGTTATGCTGCTCTGCCGTATATGCTAAAGCTCTGGCCTGATGAATCGTTATGCCGAGCGGTTTCTCAATATACAAATTCAACCCCTGTCTCAGACACCACATCCATACATCGTACATGATGTGCGGCTGCCCAACCGCATACACAGCATCCGGCTTGGCTTCTTCAATCATCGCTTTATAATCGGTATAACGATTCTCAATCCCATACATATCCGCAGTTTTCTGAAGTGATTCCGGGTAGACATCACAAATGCCAACAATTTCGACTTCTTCGCGGAATGAAGACAGAGAAGGATAATGGACACTGTTAGCCATTCTGCCTGCACCAATAAATACAACTCTTAGCTTCGAGTTCAACTATGCTTCCTCCCCTCAGGCAAATAGTGACTTCGCATAGGCGATATCCTCTTTGATTAAACGATCTACATCAGCTTCATTCGAATATTCGGCGCTTAGGCAGATCACTCCATTGTAATTGCGCTTTTGGAGATAGGCTGCTGCACGGGGCCAGGAAGCGAGTCCCTGACGACCCGATGTGAAATATCTTTTCCATTCTGCTGATTCGGCTTCCGGTCCGCTCAACAGCTTATAATAAGCATTCTTGAAATTGACCATACACAAATGCGACCACACGATATCGAGTCCAAACTCCGGCTGCTGTCCAGCTAGTGCATCATGTGCAGTATCCCAAATTGCCCCTACCTGCTTTGCATCATAAGCTTCCAACAGATGAAGCAGACCCATGGAATCAACAACATTATTGCCGTAATGCTGCTGGCAGCCTATTTTCACTCCATATTTTTCACAAAGCGGCAGCAGCCTATCGATTTGCTCGCGCGCCATACGCTCCGAAGCCATATAACCATGTTCATGTTTGATGACCGGCATGATGCGAATCATCGAAATCCCAGCCTCTGCGCAGCCAGCAAATACACTTTCACTCGGTTCGCTAGCTACACTGAATATTTTCAAGCCGTGATCAGCTAATTGTTGGACCAGTTGAGGCAATTGATCTGCGTTAGCGGGTTCCAATTGGTAACCGTCACGCAGAGGAAATTCAATGCCGTCGAATCCGAGATCGCTTACAAAGCTCCCCAGTTCCCAAACCGATTTATCTTTCCAAGGCTTCGTAAATACAGAAAATGAGACCGATTCTGTTGTCATATAGGGCACTCCCTTTACTTAATAGGTTAATTATGAGTTTATTAACGATTTTTGATAACGCTTTCAGATCATATGCGTTTATTTTAGCTTATAAAACTCAATTACGTCAATAATTAAATTATGTTTTAATCATCTTTGGAATTCGCTGTAATCATTTGTTGAATAACAGCATAATAAGCATGTTTTTTTCAGAAAATGCTCTTTTATTAGAGGTTTTATATTAGGGTTTATTTTATTATGTCTATTTTTTAACTTTCAATAAATTCTGCTATTCAGACGACTCTCATAGTAATCAGGATTACTGCCCAACCTCTGGAGTACCGGCTCCGTGATCTCATTTAAACGCTGAATCATTGCGGTTGACAGCTCATAAGACGCACCCTGAATATTCAATTCCAGCTGCTTGACATTGCGGGAGCCCACTATCGTTGTGCATATCGCCTCATTGGAGACGGCCCAGGCTAGTGCCAGCGTTAAGATATCGGTGTTATGCGTATTTGCCAGCAGACGAATTTCCCGAAGCGCCTGATTGATTTCTGCTTCTGCTCCTTCCTCGCCATGTCTTGTCCCTTCCCCTCTGCTATGGTGGAAATGACGTGATCTGGCTTGCATGGGCCTAAGCTCATCAAGGCTGGTTATTTTATCTGTCAATAAGCCCTGAAGCAGAGGCATATAACCTATAACGCCAATCTCATGCTGGATACAGTATGGCAGCACGCTTTCCTCAATGGCCCGAGACAGCAGATTATAGGCCATTTCATTAGCCACCACTTTTACACCTGCATCCTGCACCTCCTTCATCTGCTGTACACCATGATTACTGATGCCAATATGCCGGATTTTACCTTCCTTTTGCAAGCATTGAAGGGCTTCAAATACTTCCTGCAGCTGCGGCGGATTCGCGATCAGAGCAGCATCCTGAGTGAAATGCTTAACCGACAGCGGGCTGATCGGCCAATGGAGCATGTACAGGTCGATATAATCGGTTTGCAGCCGCTTCAGGCTAGCCTCACAATGAGCTCTGAGGACTGCCGGCTGCGTATTCGAGGTGCTAACCTTACTGCCGATAATTGCCTGAGAACGCCTGCCTTTAAGCGAAATCCCGAGTGCCAGCTCACTTGCTCCATCATTGTAAACCTCAGCCGTATCGAAATAGTTCACGCCCATATCCAGCGCCTTGTGTACGACCTCATCGACATCTTTTTGACTTTGCTCTCCCCAATAACTGCCGCCTCCGTATTGCCAGCAGCCCATACCGAGCACACTGATTTCGATCCCCGAAGCGCCTAAGGCTCGTTTTTTCACGATTCTCCTCCTCCGTTATCGTGCGGCAGGCTTGATGCCTAGTTCCTCACAACACCTTTTTTCAAAATCAGGTTGCCTTTGAAGGACTTATCACCTGTCGCAACAATAGCAAAAGCTTTCAATGCGCGCTCATAAAAGGAAAAACGTTCCTCATAACCAAAATCCGTGAATCGGCTTTCATAAGGACAGATCAGACTGCGGTACACTTCCCAAACCTCGGGTTTCGGGTCAATTGGCTGCAGTGACATCACGACCGCCGGATGCTCTACAGCATGATCCAAAGGAAATAACGGAATGATCGCCTGAAGTAAATCTGGAATCGAATGTCCGTCACTTCGTACTAAGCGCAATGCATGCGAAGCAGCAGGAAAGTTACCATCCGCCAAAATAATCTCATCGCCATGCCCCATTTCCATCAGGATCTTCAAAAGCTCAGGTGATAATATGGATGGAATTCCTCTTAGCATCATTCAACCCCCCATTGCAATGGCTTGCCAAGCACCTCATTAAGAATCATTTCCAGATCATTCTAACATCGCTTTAAACTTATGTAAATATTTAAATTAACCCAATCTTTTTCATTGAGATTGATATCATTTATGCTATAATGAGAACCATCATGATTCTTGTTTTTGATGTTTTACTGACAGAATATAAGATAGGGTGCTGTTATGAGCAACAATGAAATTAGAGATCAAAAGGGCAGTAAACTGACTATTTTACAAACACTGCGCATACAAGGCAGCATGTCGAGAATTGAGCTTACCCGCATTACAGGTTTGAGCCGAGCAACCATTTCCATTTCGATAGCTGAATTGATAGAGAACGATCTGGTGTGCGAAACCGACAATCGTTTATCTACCAAAGGGAGACCCGCTACCGCGTTGGAGCTGGTACCGAATTCCAGAGTGATTATCGGAGCCGATCTGGATAACAAGACCTGGACGCTTGGTGCCTTCGATCTGCTCGGCAATGTCATCAAGTCCATGAAAATTCCCGTATATACATTCGAGCCAGAAGAAACCTTTAAAGCCTTGGCAATAGAAATTTCAAGCTTCGTCAAAGGTTTGGACAAGAGCCCGATACCTTTGCTCGGTTTAGGTGTACCCGGTTTGGTCGATGCCAATCACCGCATGATCCGGAGCGCTGCTGATCTGGAATGGAATCAAGTCGATGTCGCAGGCATCATGGAAAAAGAAATCGGCTGGCCAACGGTCGTCGTGAACCGACACAGAGCCAGGGGGTTAACGGAATGCCGCTACGGATCAGGGCTTTCCTACAACAATATGATCTATATCGGGGTTGGCATGGGTATCGCAGCAGGCTTATATATTAACCGCCAGCTGCTATCTGGCTCGCTCGGAGGCGCCGGTGAAATCGGTCATACTACCATTGAGCCCTCAGGGCCGCTCTGTCCTTGCGGCAATCACGGCTGTCTTCAGGTGCTGGCTGCAGGCCCTGCGATTGAGCAGGAATTTCGCAAGCTAGTCCGTTCTTCCGAGCATGAGCTCGTGTACCCTTACCAAAATATAGATCTTCAGTTCCTGAAAATGCATGATGTATGCGCGGCAGCGGAGGATGATGATAAGCTCGCCGTTCAGGTTATAAGCAATGCCGCTTCCTATCTGGGAATTGCCATGGCCAATCTGCTTAATACGTTTAATCCGGAAGCTATTATCTTAGGCGGCACGATTCCTAATGCCAGCACATTATTTGTAGAAACGGCCACTAAAGTCATGCGCCAACGGGCGATGCGTCCACTGTCCGCTGACACGATAGTCAAAACCTCCGTATTCAAGGATATCGGTGGTGCACTTGGTGCAGCTAACTTCGCTTTTGATAAAAACATATCGATTTCGATTTTTAATTAATCACAAGAGACTGTCCCAAAGCCCCCACTTTGTATGTATGTAGACAAAAAATAACCTTCAGTTCCACTTAACTAGTGGTTTTGAAGGTTATTTTTTCACATATTTTGGGATATAATCATTACTCTTTTGGGGCAGCTCCACTTGTTATGAAAAAACTACGGCTTCAATCATCCTTTTAAAGCCCCAACCATAACACCTTTCACAAAATATTTCTGAAGGAAAGGATAAAGCGCTAAAATAGGGATCGTTGACACCATAATTGTAGCGTATTTAATCGTTTCTGCGACATTTTGACTTTCATTGAGTGCTACATTCTGACCCATCATCATTTCCATGTTATTGTCAATGAGAATGTTACGCAGAATCAATTGCAGCGGAAACAATTCCTTATTGCGCAAAAATATATTTGCTTGGAACCAACTGTTCCAATGTTGAACCCCATAGAACAGAATCATAACGGCAACGACAGGCACCGCTAGAGGTAAATATACCCTGAATAAAATGGTCATGTGACCTGCTCCATCCATAACTGCCGATTCTTCCATATCTCGGGGTATGCCCATAAAATATGTTCTCATCAAGATGAGGTTGAAGGTATTGATTGCACTGGGCAAAATTAATGCCCATATGGTGTCGTGCAGCCCCAGTCCCCGAACAGTTAAGTAAAAAGGGATAAGGCCCCCATTAAAAAACATGGTAAAAACAATAAAAAACATAATCCCATTTTTCCACATGATATTTTCTCTGGACAAGAAATAAGCTCCGAGCGAGGTCAATATCAAATTGATCGTTACGCCCACAACAAGTATAAACAGAGTGTTTTTATAGCCTATCATAATATTCGGGTTTTTGAAGACGGCCTCATAAGCGGAAACTGTAAAGCCTTGCGGCCAGAACATCAAGCCCTTATGAGCAATAAACAGGTTTCCGTTGCTGAACGAAGCCGCGATAATATAGATAAAGGGATATAGCGTGACTATGATCAATAGCAGCATGATGATGACATTGACGATATCAAAGATTTTCTCTGCAAACGTGGATTTATTCATGATTAATCCCTTCCCTTACCATAAGCTGCTGCCGCTGGTTCTTCTGCTGAGATAATTAGCAAAAATTAACAGAACAAAATTGATTACCGAATTGAAGAGCCCAACTGCTGTACTCAAGCTGTAATTGAACTCAATAATCCCCTTGCGATATACATAGGAGGAAATCACATCTGCGGTTTCATACGTTGCAGGATTATACAATAAAATAATTTTTTCAAATCCGACGTCCATCATATGCCCCAATTTTAGAATAAGTAAAATAAGGATTACAGGCCGAATGCCCGGTAAGGTGATATGCCAAATTTGCCTCCATTTATTGGCTCCATCGATTTTGGCAGCTTCATATTGCTGCTGATCAATGCCGGTGATAGCTGCAAGATAAATGATCGTGCCCCAACCTACACTTTGCCAAATCTCGCTCGTTATATAAATCGTTCGGAAAGAATCAGCTTTCTGTAAAAAAGCGATCCGTTCTCCTCCGAGTGCTGCGATTACGTCGTTGATTAATCCATCTGACAAAGTAAAGTCGCGAATAATGCCCGCAACCACAACCATAGTAATAAAATGTGGCATGTAGGTGATCGATTGCGTAATTCTTTTAAACACTTGATTTTTCAACTCATTAAATAAAAGGGCCAATATGATCGGAGCAGGAAAACCGATAATCAAGCTATAGAAGCTGATCAGTATCGTGTTTTTCAAGACTCTCGTGAAATAGATGCTATTAAAAAACTCTCTGAATTTAGCAAAACCAACCCACGGGCTGTCGATAATTCCTTTGGCTGGTACATATTCCTTAAATGCAATGATTGCTCCGTACATAGGCGCATATGAAAACACAATGTAGTAGATAACCACAGGAAGCACTAGAAAATATACCGCTTTATTACGGATAAAGTCTTTTCGTGCTCTGACCAAGAATGCTGTTTTTTTGTTGACAGCACTCGCTGGCGCCTGAATGGAAGATGAATTCATAGAGTAAATCTCCTTGTATCCGTTTTTTAAAGCTAATTTACACCGCAAGAGGCCTGCAAGGACAGGGAGATTTAAGATCAAATCTCCCTTTAGCAGCTTATCTCTTTTTGTAGCGGTCGTATGCAGCTTGCTTCAACTTAATCGCTTTCTCAATGCCCATCTTTTTCAATGTATTCACGTTATCATCAAAGGTATCGATCGATATCGTTCCTAAAATATATTTGATTTCCGTTTCCAACACGTAAGCGTTGATATCGGCCATAATTTGTGCTATTTCATTTGATTCCTCTGTGGTATGAGTGATTGGCGGAATAGCATATTTTTCATGGTCTGTATCTCTCCATTTGCCAATGGCTTCAATCCACTTTGGACCCCTTGACGATTCGGCATCTCTTTGAATTTGCGGGAAATTCGTATTTTTACCATAGACTTGTCTCGCCTGATCCACAGTCAATTTATCTGGATTCTTTAAAATTAGATCCGTATATTTCACTTTTCCATTTTCCATCGTATAACTGACGCCTTCAGTACCGTAGGTTACGAGTGTTGATCCTTCTTTAGAGTAAAAATAATCTAACCATTTGGCAGCAGCCTCCACATTCTTGCTCTTAGCCGAAATCGCACCGGAATTTCCACCCGGATAGGCATTCTCAAGATGGCCGAACTTGGACTTTACCCCTTTTTGAAGGGCAGGGTACGCAATGCCCATGTAATTAGCTTGGGGCAGGCTTTCCCGAGTTGAGTTATGGTACTGGTCGTTGCGGCTTCCTAATTGAATAGCGGCTCCACTGCTCCCTGTCGTCATCTTCCGATCCACGGTATTCGAGTCTATTGAAGCAAAATCCTTATCGAGTAGGCCATCTACGTACCATTTGCGCATTAATATCATAAAATCCTTGTACTTTGGCTGCATATTACCGAACACCACTTGCTCATTCTCCAGATAAAAGCCGTTCATAACCCCGAAAGCACCGGAAAATGCTCCTGTTGAGAAAAAGCGAGATGCCAAAAAGGTTAAGGGAGCTGCTGCATTTTTCTTTTCTTTAAACGCCTTCAGAACCGTGTACCATTCATCAATCGTTGCAGGCACAGGCAATTGCAATTCATCCAGCCAGTCTTTTCTGATGATCGGACCTACATATGTTTTATCAAACTCGGATCGAATAAACGGAAATGCATAATAAGCTCCATCATCCGTCCGTATATCTTTAGCGATTTGCGGATTTTCCTGCAGCACCTTCTTGAAATTAGGAGCATATTTATCGATGACATCATTAAGCTTCAATATGTACCCCTGATCAATAGCCCTCTTGGGTCCTCCCGGAAAATTAAGCCAATTGTTCATCCATACGTCCGGTAAATCATTCGAGGCCAGAATCAGATTAAACTCCTGGGTATTCATTCCGGCCCCACCCATATTTTTGGTCTTGATTCCTGTTTTTTTCTCAAGCTCTTCAAAAAAATGATGAGGGGGAGTTAATTCTTGAGCCGCCTTGTCCTCTCCCATTCTTGTTAAGGTGACATCAACCAGTTTCGCATTATTAGAAGCAGCAGGGGCAGAATTAGGAGCATTTTGAGCCGTACATCCTACAGTAGCAAGAAGAGCAAGAATGACAATAAATCGGTTGCGGTTTTTCATGTGACCTCCTGTATTGATGTTAGTTTGGGATCCCACCTTCACTATAGTAAGGACAACTGCATATATCAATCAGCATTAAAAAAAGAGTTGTCAAAAACCAAAAAAAGGCAGTCGACGATTTGAAATGGATTGTTCGATTGTTAAAAAACCCCATGGTTTACCATGAGGCTTATGAAATAGCTATACTAACAGACCTTATTGCCCATTAAATTGATACTTTCCTGGTGTAATGCCCTGGTATTTTTTAAACACCTTGATAAAGGTACTGCTGCTTGTGAAGCCCGTATTTCGCGCGGTATCTTCAATACTATCCCCTTTAAGGAGCAGCCGCTTGGCATGTTCAATTCTTGTTTGACAAATAAATTCATGTAATCCCTGGCCTTTCTGTTCCTTGAAGAGCCTCGACAAGTATTGTGGGGTCATTGAGAAGTGCTCGCCGAGCAAAGACACACTAAGATTCGGGTCATGATAATTCTCTTGAACAAATTCAGTCACATGCTCATTTTTTACAAGATTCGAAATACTTTTGTTTTTACTTTCAATGTGTTCACAGACATAATTAAATATTTCAAGCATTTGATATTCAATTTCAAATTTCGTATTGCATTTAAGCAGTCGACGAAAAGGTCGCAATTCTTCCCAAACCGAACCGTCACGCTGATCCTGGATCAGCTTCATCATCGTGCTCACCAGATCAATCATGATACATTTCAGCATTTCTATAGAAGTATTTCCTTGGTTAAAGCTGCTCTGGATCACACCCGTTACAAGCTCACGTGCCTCTATAAAGTCACAGCTTTTAAGCAGATTGATCAATATGAGCTCTTGGTTGACTGTGTAATAATAGTCTTTATTGGTGTGCTTCAGATCACCGTACCAGACCACCTTTTCATCCCCCAACAGCATTAAATATTCGAGCGCCTCCAAGGCTTGCATAAAGGCTTGGTGAATACCTCCCAGTCCACTTTGCAATTCACTTATCGTTGACGCAAATTGAAACTTGTACCTTTGTTCAATAAATTCCCTAGCTTCTTTCAGTTCTGCCTCTAAGTTATCCTTCCAATCATCGAAGCCTGCGGGATGTATATTCAATACAGCTGCAAGCGTTCCGTCCATATCTGTGAAATGGAGTGTATGCCGAGAACCAATCAGCTCGGTAACCACATTGGAAATAATAAACTGCAGCAATTGAAACTCATTGGAAGCCCCCTTGTCACTTTCTAGATGGAAGAGCATAACCAGAAAATAATCGGAAGACCAATATATTTGATAGGCTTTGGAAGCCTCTTCAAGAGATTGCTCCTTCTCAATATGGCCTTTCATCAATCGGGATAAAAAATAGTTCCGCAGCAGCTTAATATGCTGAACCTGTTTATGATTACTGTCGTCTCTTTCCTGAATTGTTTTTATAAAATGCCGACGTATCAATTCAAATTCGTCTTGCTCTTTCTCTGCAGGAGCAAAAACTTTCCCTGTTACAAATCTGACTAGCTCCTGTATCGGATTATAGTTTTTTCTGGCGAATACCAGGATCAGCACACCGCCAATGATAAAACATATGAACAAACCAAGCAGATTCAAATTTCGTAAGTGCTCTGCTCTTTCCCAGAAAACTTCCGCCGGAATCATACTCACATATTTCCAATCAACCACACTGGACGAAGCGTGCGAAATCATAACCTTATGTCCTTGTACATTCTCGAAAAAGGGCTCGTCCTTTTTATGTTCCATTTCGCTATAATGTATAGATAAAGGAATCCCAGCCCCTTCGGTATGAAAAACCATCTGATCATTTTTATCGAGAATAAGCACTTGACCATACTGAATCCAATCCATATTTTTTAGAATTTTTTCTATTTTGTTGTTGTTCAATGTTATGACAAGTGTACCTAACGGCTGGTTACTGTTATCAATAGGCAAGGACTGCACAAGCGCGGCGGTTTCGTTCAGAGAGCCGTTATCACGCGTAGGAAGGACCCGGTATTCTTTAATATAATTACTTCTAGCAAATTTCTGCCAATCCTTAAAAGAAAAGATTGCGCTTTCATAATACATTTGATAAAAATGACTTTCTTCCACGAAGGTATCTGGTGTCAGCACCATATTCATATTTTTGGAGTATACATATATATCTTTAATAAAATCATTGTATAGCAAGTAGTTATGAATTTCTTGTTTGGTTTTATAAATTTGAAATGGATTATAACTCCCCTTTTGTTGATCCATCTCCAGGTATTTTCTGATATCGGTATTAATGGATATTTGATTGCCAAGCTGTTCTGTCTGCAGTAACCCGCTATCCACGATAAATTTAACCTGATTAAGTAAAGCTTTATTAGCCCGTTTAATCTCATACTCCACGATGCTCCCGGTTTGAATATAAATGACAGCGCTGATCAGTATCGGAATGAATAAAATCACGCCATACGAGATCATCCATTTGATCGCGACACTATTTTTGAAATGCATTCGCATCATGACCCAATTACCCCCACAGCCTAAATTGAACTAATTTCATTGTTCATGCTTCCTTTAAGGCTAATTTCAATCATTGGTTGGTAATGCAAGTGTTTAGCATACGCAAGCTGACTTGATAAGCGTATACCGACCTTGTGGATTCTGTTGGATTTATTATAGAGGAACTAACAAATGCGCACAACAAGATCTTAAATAATCGCTGTGTTCCCTTGTATTCATCTTGCTCCCATAAAAAAAAAAACGGAGCGGCGAGCATTCGCACATCTCCGTTTTTTGCATAGTGTTCTAAACATAATAAGGTAATAATTAAAGTCAAGGTATTGAATGTCAAATGGAGTATAGTGACCATCAGGCAATCAGCTTGATACCTGCCAAAATAATACCGATCAAAAATCCACAAATCGCGCCATTTACCCGAATCCACTGTAAATCGCCGCCGATTTTATCCTCCATCAGGGTAATCAACGTTTTATCGTCAAAACGATCAATGTTTTCACGAATTAATGTGCCAATTTTGTGGTGATTCGCTTCTATCCAACGGGCAATTTGCTCACGCAAGCCGCTCTCCAGCCGTTCCAGCAGCTCCTCGTTGGCACAAACCTGATCAACCAGCTTGCTCACCACCGGGATCACATAGGCCTCTACATAATCGTCACGGTGCACAAATTCGAGTGCTTGAGCCTGCAAACGCTGCAGCAGCTCGAGCAGCTTCTCCTCTATCTTCCATTCGTCCAGCAGCTGTGCTTTCCAGCGATCCATTTCGATGGCTACCTGATATTGGTTGCTCGGATTATCCAGCCAGCCGTGTATGGCGCGCATGACCGCTTGGCGATTAGGATTGTTGGGTGATCTCAGCCCCTCTAGCCCATTCAGCATAAACTGCTGGATCAAGCCGCCCAGCTTCTCATCATTGAAAAATCCGGCAAAAGCGTTAAGCGCAAACTGCATCATCCCGCCTGCATTCAGATTTTGCAGCGCCTGAGAAGCCATCGCGCCCATCCGGTCGCGTATTTCCGGCTTCATAATTAGCTGCTCTGCCGTATTCAGCGCAAAATCGAATACCTTTTCATCGTAGCCTCTTGTGTACACTTGCTGCAGTCCCTTTTTGAGCAAATCCTGCAAATCAAGAGCATCAATCATATGGCGGACTTCCCGTTCGCCTAATGCTGCGAGCTTCTCAAGCGGCACCTGACGAATCGCATATTCACTGAGCGTCACCAAGCCGGTCTTGGCCGAATTTGTACTCAGCTGCCCTGCCACCCCCTGTAAAGCTTTGGATACTAGCGGCACCTGAGCCAGCTTGTCCGTTATGCTTTGCTTGCTCAGCAAATCCTCCTGAATGGTGTTGACTAAAGCTCTGGACACCTTTTCGCGATTTTTGGGCAATAAGGCCGTATGTGGAATCGGAATGCCGAGCGGATGCCTGAACAGCGCTGTCACTGCAAACCAGTCTGCAAGCCCCCCTACTAGCCCCGCTTCAAATCCGCTTTGTAAAAATCGAACCCATGTCGGCCCTTCGACAAATAAGGTTCCAATAAATCCAGCCGCCATAACAACAAGCGACACGGTTGCTGTGTATCTCGAATTGCTTCCCATCCCTAATGTCACCATCCTTCATGTCAGCACCTGTCTATTTATACAACATTATATCATTCTCCAGATCCCGTTGAAAATCGCCACCCAAGTAAACTATTTGGCTGGATTGGAAACAGAGGATGTCATGCCATACTTTTTACCCAATTGCTGCCCGAACAAAGCAGCCAGGATTTGCTGAAACAACATGCCGGCAATAACCGGAAGGGCAACTGGAGGAGGGAAGAAGCTGATCGCGAGCACCGCGCCTGCGCTTAAGTTACGCATCCCTGAATTTATCGTAAGCGCAATGGTCACTTCCCGGTCCCATTTCATCCAATGAGCGACAAGCCAGCCGGCAATATATCCGAAAGCTGCAAGCACCAAAGCTACGATAATAATCTCCAGCAGCTTCATATTAAACTGCTTCAAATAGGGAGCTACCACCGAGCTATTAATGGAAACGACCACAAACAGCCCAATTTTCGAAAAAGGAGCAAGCTTTGGACCCAGCATCGGTTTGATCTTGCCCTTTGTTAATTGATTGAGCAGCATCCCGATGATAGAAGGAACAACAACCATCCAGAGCAGTCCACCCATAATATCCAACGGCTCCATGTGAACCTTGGCTCCTACGATCAAGGAGAGGCTCAGCGGTACAATCACGGGAGACAGCAGCGTATCCAATAGAATGAGTGCTAGCGTAAGCGCAATATTCCCACCGTAGATGGTGACCCAGACCAGACTAACTACCCCTGTCGGAATGACGAATAACAACACGAAGCCCGTCTGTGTTAATTCATCACCCGGAAAAAAGTAGGCTCCGGCTGCCCAGCCTAATATAGGCATGACCAAATGCAAGATAATCAGATTAGCTACAATCGGCAGCGGAAGCATCATCACCCGCCCTAAATCCTTGAAATTGGAGCCGATGCTGCCAGCAAACGTCATTGCGGCAAAGATCCACGGCACCAAAAAGCTGAACGAGTGCAGCCATGCAGCACCCAAGAGACCCACGAGCACGCCTGTCGGCGTAAGAAACGGCATACATTTTTCTAAGATTTTGTTTAATCGGTTTAGCATACTCAGCCCTCTTCTGACTATAAAGTTAGACAACATTTAATGAATTATCGTTACATTGTAGCATAATCTCGGCAGCTGCAAACGATCTTTTTTGCTATTTATCCAAAAAGAAAAACGCAAAAAAGAGCAGTTTTCAACTGCCCTGCCCGTCAGATACTAACATTGAAGCCAAGATGGCTTCGGCTGTAACTCCTTCTCCTTCATAGGAAACGAGCGGCGAAATCTCGACAGGCCCCTGAACCTCATCAAGCACAACACCGGCTTTTACCAACCAACTGCGATGCAGCTCATAGATTAGCTCTCTGGCTGTTTGCGGGCTGTCTTCCCCATCCTTGTTTTTAACAGGAGCAAAATCCATTTCGCGTTTGCCTTTGAGAACCGTAATCGCCTCAGCAAGCGGAAAAAAATCAAAAATAAATCGTTCGAACTTGTACCCATTTGGCTGTGCGGCTTCAATGATTTGTCCATTCGAGTCTAGATGCCTGATTTTTTTGTGAGCGATATGATATGGAATGCTGCAGCTAACCAACTGTTCAATCCAGTCACGACGAAATAAATGAATGGAGATATTCCCAAGCCCATAGGTCAGCTTCCCGTCACTATTGTATTCAAACATCAATTGCTTCGGCAAATCGGAATATTCTACGACCATGGGCCGATTCCCCTTCATGCCTATTATGCCGACCTTTTCCTCCGGATACGCCTTATCAATAACCTTGGTCGCAACAGGATGATTATAATGAGCAGCAACACCAAGAAAAGCAGGATCTGCCACCTTAATCAGCGCATTATCCACATTGTAATAAAACAACCAATCCACGCCACGGTGTTTCATGTCGGTCAACATTCCAGACCTGTTTAATGCCGAGAAGCATTCACCATTCCCGCTTGGAGCCAAACTAATCTCATCCATCTCCGACAAAAAGATACGCCCATTCTCATCTACGGCAGGCATAACTCCCTGCTCGAAAAACTTGCAATCCTCAGAGCCATAACCAAAATAATCAGCTTCCGCCATGTAATCGACCGTTTGCTGATGATTGTCCGGACTTGTCATGATATACCATGGGATACGTCTGCCTGCACGCCGAGACAGATTGAGCAACCGCTCTGCTTGAAGCTGAAACAACGATTTGTGGGAAGGCAGTCCAATATCATAGGTCCCCTTTGGCCCTTCATGTCCCAATCGGCTTCCCTGACCACCAGCTACCACAATCGCCCCAACCTTGCCTTGCCGAAGCAGATCCCATCCCTTGTTGGTAAAATACAGCTGCTCGTCCTCTCGTAACAGCTCCCAATCAAAAGCTCCGATCGGAGTCAAGTCTTGATAGGTTTGAAGAGTCTTAGCCGTACACAGTTCACTTAATGTATCCCACTGCTTCCAGTCGATACTTTGAATTTGATTCAACAGCTTTTCCTGTGAGTCCACAGACAGCTGATCATAAAACTGAAGCAGGTGTGTCTGGTTGTGGCGGCTAAGCTGTTCCAACACCCGGTTATATAATTCTTCCATTTCCTGCCTCCTAAATTGAAAAAACGATAACACAAATATTTCCTATAATGATATTTTACCATATAAAATAGCAATTGTTATGGCAGCCAACCATTTTTCTTTGCAATACCGATTGCATCTATCCGGTTTTTGGCCTCGAGCTTTTGCAAAATTTCTGATACGTAATTCCTTACGGTCCCTCCCGTCAAAAACAACTTATTGGCTATTTCATTCGCAGATAAGCCTTCTGCTACCAGCTTCAATACTTCCTGTTCACGCTCCGTCAACGGATTCTCCGCTTCCCATAAGGAAACAGAAAGGGCGGGACTAATAACCCTTCCACCCTTGTATATGCTCCTTAACGCGGCTGCAAGCTCGTGTACCGGTGAGTCCTTTAACAAATAGCCCTGCACGCCATATTTGATTGCACGTTGAAAATATCCCACGCGTGCGAATGTTGTCAAGATCACAACACGACAAGAATGACCCCGCTCCTTAAGACATTCGGCCACATCCAGACCGGTCATCTTGGGCATCTCAATGTCCAGGATACAAATATCCGGCGACATGTCCATAATCATCTGAAGGGCTTGTTCGCCATTTTCGGCCTGACCGATGACTTCGATATCGTTTTCCATATCCAGCAATGCACTTAAAGCGCCGCGCAGCATGTTCTGATCCTCGGCAATAATCACTCTCATGTGTGGCTCTCCTTTGTCTTCACATGTTTTACAACCTTCGGAACGACAAGAATTACACTTGTCCCTTCACCCGGAGCGGAATGAAAGTGAAGCTTGCCCTCAACCAGCTCAAGACGTTCCCTGATTCCTCTTAATCCTGCGCATATTGGCGAATGTCCTGAAGCCGGATAAGCGGTTCCGATGCCATCATCTCGAATCGTCAGGGTAAAGGGGTCCGTCGCTGCCGCGCATACAATAAAGCAATGTCTGGCTTTGCTATGCTTGACGACGTTCGTCACCAATTCTCTCAGACACATACCAAGAATGTTCTGGATCAAGGGAGGTACCTCGGCAGCCTCCGCTTTACCTTGAATATGCAGATCGATTCCAGCGGCAGACAAAATCTGTTCAGCATGCACCAGTTCCTCGTTGATCGTCACTGTATTTATGTCCGATACAAGCTCCCTTACCTGCTTAAGAGCAGCGCGGGCAGTCGTTTGTATATCTTTCGTTTCCTGAATGGCACGTTCGGGATTTTTACTAATCATTTTCTCTGCCAGCTCGCTTTTGAGCGCAATCAGCGACAGCGTGTGGCCTAGGGTATCATGCAGATCCCGGGAAATCCGCTGCCTTTCCTCATTTTTGACCAAACGCGCAATTTCATCATTAGCATTATCCAGCTTGCTGCGCAGCTCCTTTGACCGAAAAACTCCCTTCATGACGATAGGCAGTACGGTCATCACTAACATAGAAGGGATAAGATTGATCAGATCGGATTCATTCAATTCAAGTCCGCTGAAAAAAAGCACAAGCGCAAATAAAACAAGCTGAGCTGACATTCCGGCTATAAACAGTTTAGGGGTAGACAGCATCCCGACAATGGCAGCCGTATAAAATCCCATAAAAATAAAGCTTTGATCAAAATGCAAGCTGAAAAATCCAATAATTACAAACATAACCATCACATACAGCAAGCGCCGCGACGAATCCATGTAGCTTAGCAGGAAACACATAACAAACAAGGCAAGCACAGAAAAGCCGATCCACATGTCGGAAACCGATTTGTGGACCAGCGTAGTGATAGGTATAATCAGATAAATCAACCAGATAAATGAAAATATCAAGCTTCCACGTAATTTCCTGTCCAATACGGAACCAGACTTGGTCATACTGCTTCCTGCCTTCTTATCATATACGACGATAATACCATAAAAATGATCACGTATGCTGCAAGAATCCCAATACCTTCCCAATCCATTGAAATCCCGGCAACGATGTTCCAAGCGGCCTGACCGTATCGGTAAGAGGGGAGCCACAACGCCATTTGCTGCATGAACTGCGGCATCGCTTGTATAGGCATCCATAAACCTCCAAGCCCAGACAATCCCATAAATAGAAGCTGGGCCAGCACTTGTACAACTTCAATGCTGCGGATCGTACCCAACAGCGTGCCAAGAGCCATAAAAGGAATAACCCCAATCCATATCCACAGTCCGCACGCAATCCATTGCCCCACCGATAAATGCACGTCGCGGAACACCGCCCCAATAATGAACATAAGTACAATTGTGCCCAGATTGATGATGGATTGGGCTGCAATTTTGGAGAAAACATAAGCACCTGAAGGGAGAGGAGTGAGTTTAATTAATTGTACCCAGCCTTGCATCCGCTCTTGTGCAAACCGCAGGCTGAGTGTATTGATGCTCCCACCTATGACGCCAAACACCGTCATAGAGATTAAATAATAGGCCTTCCAATCGATTCCGCCTACCTCCATATTGGGATCTATCGTATTCGTAAAAATAAAATAAAAGACAGCAGGCATCAACAAAGCAAACATAATAAATTTGCGATTTCTCAAGGTGCGCAGCAGCTCTGCTTTACATTGTGCCAGCATCGGTCTCATAAGAACATCTCCTGTCATTTCTGATTCATTGCAATTTTGCCGAATTATAAGGTTATCCCCGAACCAATGCCTGAAAGGCTTCCTCCAGACCAACGCTCTGGATTTCAATATCGGTTGCATCCAACTCCTGCCGCACAATCGCTGCGATGAGCTGATCCGTATCACTGCTGTACAGCTTGACTCTGCGCCCCTTCCACTCTGTATCCATAATACCTGGAAGACTGCGCAGCCGCTCCTCGGTCAGACCGAGTCCCGCTGTAAAGGACAATATCTTGCTGTTCGTCGTTGCTTTGATTTCCTCTGGTGTTCCGTCGGCGACAAGCTTACCTTTGTTAATGACGACCACTCGGTTCGCAATGGCATCCGCCTCCTCCAAATAATGTGTAGTCAAAATAATCGTTCTTCCTTGTCCCGCCATCGCTTTGACAGTTTCCCAAAAGAGCTGTCGCGAGCTGACATCCATACCAACTGTAGGTTCATCGAGAAACAGCACGGACGGATCGCCCGCCAAAGCAAGCGCAAAGCCTAATCTGCGTTTTTGTCCACCGGATAGTGCCGTTCCGAGCTTCCCCTTTTCCTCCACGAGTCCCGATATTTTGAGCAGCCGTTCCAAGGGTAAGGGCTTGGAGTAATAATGTCGGAACAAATCGATTGTTTCCCCAACCTTCAATCCATCAATGCTATGAACTTCCTGAAGCATGGCTCCAATTCTGTCTTTAACAGCTCGATCCTGCGGGTTTCCGCCCAGCAGACGAATTGTTCCACTTGTCGGTTTTCTCAGTCCAAGTGTCATTGCAACAGTCGTTGTTTTCCCAGCGCCATTAGGGCCCAGCAAAGCGACCACACTGCCTTCAGGAATCGTTAATGTGACATCGTCTACCGCCCGTTTGCCTTTGAACTCTTTGGTAACATGCTGCAGTTCTATGACTGGTTTCATTCCACACACCTCATTTAATGGATTTCATGCTCTTCAGTATAGTTTGCATTCATAATCTGAAACATCGATGAATGTCATAGCTTTCGCCTGACAATTGTCACGTCCGCTTGGGTGCCAATCGCAAAAAAACACCCCTGTCCACTAAATGCGGATAGGGATGCTTGTACAGTTGGTAATGATTTCTTAATTAAGGCTGTTCTCCGAGCGGCAGCAGCTCGATTAAATCCTTCATGTCAATGTCAGGCTGCGGATATGTAAGCGGCAGCTTTTTCAATGTATCCACAATTAGCGACAACACGACGTAATCTCTGTACCAACGGTTATTTCCGGGCACCAGATGCCACGGCGCATCCTTGGAGTTACAATTAGTGAACACACTTTCATAGGCCTTTTGATAAGCGTCCCAATAATTGCGCTCCAACAGATCGCTCGGATCGAATTTCCACCTTTTTGATGGATCGTGAAGCCGTTCCTCAATTTTTTTAATTTGAAAATCTTTGGAAATATGCAAAAATATTTTCAAAACAATCGTATCATGGTCAGCCAACAGCTTCTCAAATTGCTTAATATGCTTGAAGCGCCGTTCAGCCTCTTCATCCTCTATCTGATTGTGCACACGAGTAATCAAAACATCTTCATAATAGGAACGGTTAAATGCCGTAATATATCCCCTGACAGGCGTTTCCTTATGAGCTCTCCACAGAAAATCATGTGAGGATTCTTCCGTCGTCGGTTGTTTAAATGAGGTTACCTTGAAGCCCTGTGGATTCACTCCGGACAATACCTTTTTGATTACGCCATCTTTGCCGCTGCAATCCATCCCCTGAAAAATAATGAGCAGTGAATACTTTTTACCGGCAAACAGCTTGTCCTGCAGCTCTGTCAATTCCTCTTTCAGCTGCTCGTAGTGCTCCGCCAGCTCTTCCTTCCCGGAAAAAGAACCCGTATCATCGGGATCATACTGGCTTAGCTTAATCTTTTTGTCACGCGGCAGCTTAACATTTTTGGACATCCTCAACCACTCCTCTTGAAATCTGATGATAAATCAAGCAGCGAACTTGATTATCTAGCAAATCAAATGCTCCAGCTTGTAAAAACGCAGTGCGTTATGGCCGAATATTGCGGTTTTCTCTGATTCGTTTACCCCGTCTAGTAAGGCTTCCTCCAATAGCTCCACTACTCGTTCATAGCTGGCTGCCAGCAAGCAGACGGGCCAATCACTGCCAAACATAACACGCTCTGTGCCAAAAGCTTTTACAATATGATGAATATAAGGTTTCAGCTGCTCTGTCGTCCATGCCTGATGATCAGCTTCAGTCACCATCCCGGACAACTTGCAGGTTATCGAAGGATAAGAGGCAATTTCCTGCAGCTGCGAAGCCCATGGCTCCCATTGTCCTTGTGCAATATCTGGCTTGGCGATATGGTCAATGACCCCACGAAGATTAGGTACCTCCCGCAGCAGCTTCAACACAGATGGCAGCTGGTGTGAACGCATCAGCAGATCAACCGGGAAATTCTCTGACTCCAAAAACTTCAGAGCTTGTATACTGGCGGGCCGCAGAACCTCATCAGCATCCTCCATAATTTGAATCATGATACGAATCCCAACCAATTTGGATTGTTTCCTTAAGGATTCATATTGCTCGCGGAAATCAGTATGCTCCAAATCCAGCCAACCTACAACACCTGCGATTGAATCGTTGTGCTGTGCAAGCTCGAGCATAAATTCCGTATCCTTCCGAGTCGGAGCCGCCTGTACAACGATCGTCTTGTCAATCTGGCTGCGTTCCAAATGCTCTGACAAATCTACTGGAAAAAAATCTCGAACCAATACTCCTCCATCCGACCCTGTCCAATCATAATCTCCACGCGCCAATTGCCAATAATGCTGATGTGCATCTACTCTCAACCTGCATGACCTCCCTTATTCGCAGCTCTTTTTATAGAGCTGTGACAGTCTCATTGAACTCATATTACAATAGAACCAAATGGTTTTACAATAACTTCAGGTATTCCATACATTTTACAAAAATAATTGATAAATCGGTGTTTCAAACGTTATATTATGGGTAAATAATCATATCGAAACATATTGAAAAACCAAGTTAAAGAGATTATCACAAATTTGTATAACGATTTTAAGGTTATTTTAATGATGTTCATATATACTATTTATTATATCCATTTATTAGGCGGGTGAGCGTAGTGAAATTGTTCATAACAGTACAGAATAAAACGGTTCCTGTTTACTCCGATGAAAAGAACAAAAAGAAACTAAATCTTCTTGTTTCTGCTCTGGAATCAAAAGTAGTAAAGGGAAAAAGAGCAATCAAAAAATGTCTCGACTCCTTAATTAGCATCGAAATTGTCGGATGCGAAGCGATTCTTCATTCTTATAATGAAACTGACTCCCTGGCTTTATCGCTCTATTAAACTAAGGTAAAGCCTTCTCTGTTACCCATCCTATACATATTTATAATTAAGAAGCCGCTGCTGCGGCTTCTTTGTTGTTCATTAGAAACACCATAATGATTCCCTGTACAGGTGAATTCTCTCGCATTCTGTTATAATTCATGCATACCTAAGAACATCTGGAGTGATAGAATGACCATTTTGCCTATTGATACAATTCTTCCTCAACTGAGAGACACCTTACTAGCTCATACGGGAGTCGTGCTGGTAGCTGCACCCGGAGCAGGTAAAACAACACGAATTCCGCTGGCACTGCTGGACGAGCCCCTGTTCGCAAACCAACGGATTCTGATGCTGGAACCGCGACGTCTCGCTGCCCGTGCCGCTGCCCGCTATATGGCTGCTTCCCTTGGTCAACAGGTCGGTGAAACCGTTGGATATCGTGTTCGAATGGATACCCGCGTAGGACCATCTACACGAATCGAAGTCAATACGGAAGGTGTTCTTACCCGAATGATTCAGCAGGACCCCAGTCTGGAGGGCGTAGGCGTCGTCATCTTTGACGAATTTCACGAACGCAGCCTTCATGCAGATCTCGGGCTAGCTCTATGTCTGCAAGCACAAGCATTACTTCGCGACGATTTACGCATAATCGTGATGTCGGCGACTCTGGATGCCCAAGCTGTTGCTGGGCTGATGAATGATGCGCCCGTCATTATCAGCGAAGGGCGAAGCTTCGAAGTAACCACCCATTATCTGGATCGAAGACCTGAGGGGAGAATCGAGCAGACGGTTGTACGTGCTATAGTTCAAGCGCTGAATCAACATGAGCAGGGCAATATGCTTGTATTTTTGCCAGGAACAGGTGAAATCAGACGGATTGAAGCAAGATTACGTGAACTTCAGCTCGGTCCACTCGTTCAAATCACTCCGCTCCATGGCTCCATGCCGCAGGAAAGCCAGGATCGAGCTATCTCACGAAGTCAAGTGAATGAACGGAAAATTGTGCTCACCACATCAATTGCTGAATCAAGTCTTACTGTCGATGGAATTGGGATTGTCATTGACAGCGGCCTGAGTCGTGTCCCCCGATTCTCCCCTCGAACCGGGATGACCCGTCTGGAAACCATTCCAGTGTCGCTGGCATCAGCCGACCAACGCAGAGGGAGGGCCGGTCGCCTTGGCCCTGGTACATGCTACCGCCTGTGGATGGAGGCTGACCATAGGCTTCTCCAACCGCTCAGCAAGCCGGAAATAGCTGAGGCGGATCTCGCCCCTCTGGCTTTGGAGCTGGCGGCATGGGGCATAACCGAGCCTAATGAACTGGAGTGGCTTGATTCTCCGCCACGTGCTGCATTTCTGCAGGCTCGTTCGCTGCTTATCCAATTAGGCGCAATGCATACAGATGGATCGATTACATCGGAAGGTCGCCGTATGGCAGGTCTGGGTCTTCATCCACGGCTTGCACATATGCTGCTTAGTGCAATTCCTCTTGGACTCGGAGAGCTTGCTTGTGAGCTGGCTGCGCTGCTCAATGAACGGGATTTCTTTAAGGGTGATGCTGCAGCTCCGAATGCAGACCTGCGACTGCGCGTAGAAGCTCTGCAAAGAGCTATGAAGTCGAAGGAACTTACTTCGGGTCCCCTATACCATGAAGGCTTTACTGTTGATGCTGCAGCCTGCAAACGTATATGGTCAGAAGCCAACCAATGGAAAAGGGAGCTTCATATTGGGATTTCCTCCCATCCGGGGGATGTACATCACTGCGGGCTGCTGCTTGCCTTTGCATTCCCTGATCGAATAGGGCAGCGCAGAGCACAGGGGGGCTTTCTCTTAAGCAGCGGACGCGGCGCTCAGTTCCAACATATGCAGCCGTTATCAAGCTCGCCTTATTTGGTAGCAGTGGAGCTGGATGATCAAGGTACAGACAGCCGAATTTATTTGGCTGCTCCGGTTGAATTAGAAGAGCTGGAACAGCATTTCCCCGACAGCATCGAAAGGGAGACTGTTACCGCTTGGGATCCGACTGTACAGGCAGTCCGTTCCCGGCATTATGTTCGTATGGGGGCTATTCTAATCAAGGATGTCCCGAATCACTCACCTAATCATGACGACGTGCTTCAGGCACTGGTTCGTGGAATTGTCGTAGAAGGATTAGCCCTGCTGCCTTGGACAAAGGCATCTCTTCAATTACGCGAGCGTCTCCGATTTATGAATCATCATGATAACGATTGGCCTGACGTGACGGACGATGCACTTATGGCTACCATTCAGGATTGGCTGGCTCCGCATCTGCATGGGCTCAAAAGCCGCAGCGATCTTCAGCGGCTCAATATTATCTCCATATTGGAGTCCATGCTGTCCTGGGAGCAGCGCCGCACATTGGACGAATGGGCACCCACACATATCACGTCTCCCAGCGGTTCACGGATCTCTGTCGATTACAGCAATCCGGTTAGCCCTACCCTATCCGTTCGGCTTCAGGAAATGTTTGGTATGGAGCAAACTCCACGAATTGGTGGCGGCCGCGTCCCTATTTTGCTCCACCTGCTATCGCCTGCCCAGCGGCCCGTGCAGGTAACGAGCGATTTGGCCAGCTTTTGGCGTCATACGTATTTTGAGATAAAAAAAGATCTTAAGGGACGCTATCCGAAACATTACTGGCCTGATGATCCGCTTATTGCCATGCCAACCAGCCGAGTACGGCCAAGGCATTAAAGTACAACAAACTAGAGACACAAATAAGACCAACTGGCGATGCCTGCTGGTCTTATTTCATGAACATTTTGGAATGATCATCTATGCCGATTCGCGTTCAACGTTTATGTACAATTACTCCCAAGGAAACTTTGTGATCAAATAATGGGCAAACTTTTTACTTTCTTCCCTGCGGGTTTTTCTCATCTCCGCCCGTTTGAAGGCCGTCTCGTGCAGCTGCTTTTCTTCCTCCGTCTCCGGAATCACGGTCGGAACCTTGGCTGTCTTCTTGTTCTCATCAAACGCCACAAAGGTTAGAAACGAAGTTGCTGCGATATTACGCTCTCCAGTTTTCAAATCCTCGGTTACAACTTTCACGAAAACCTCCATGGAGCTTGTTCCCGTCCAGGTCACAAAAGATTCTAGTGAAACGGCATCACTGGGGTTAATTGGTAATAAGAAGTCAACCGAATCCGTTGAAGCTGTTACCACCGAACGCCTTGAATGCTTTGAGGCTGCAATGGAGGCAATATCATCAATATACGCCATCAATTTCCCGCCAAATAACGTATTATTGTTGTTAACGTCCACTGGAAATACCCGTGCTGTTTTGTAGGAACGGGATTCCTTAACAAATCGCTGCTGCTCCATAAATATGCCCCTTTTCTCATTTGAACTAGCTCTAACTTATCTTATCCATTTAATCCTTACTATAACGATCCTCTTGTTCATAGATTGCTTGGAACTCATGCTGTTCTTTATCGCCATTTGATAAGGAGCGAACGTCACCCACGGGCGTACTCTGCAGCTCGTTTGAATTGCTCGTCGCTTGGGCGCACACCTGTATATAGGATGAATTGCTCCAATGCCTGAATAGCGAAAACTTCCGCTCCAGTAATCACTTTCTTGCCTTTCATCCTTGCATGACGGATCAGTGGTGTCTCAGCAGGAAGCGCAACTACATCAAATACGGTCTCCGCTTTATCGATTAATTCTGATTCAAATGAGAGATCCTCCGACTCTAAACCACCTGCCATACCAACAGGCGTGACATTCACCAAAAGATCAGGACGTATCCTTCCCAAATCGGCCGTCCACTCATATCCATAAGTATGTGCTAACGTACTGCCAGCAGCTTCATTCCTTGCAACGACAAAACCTGAACCAAAACCCGCATCACGCAGCGCACATAAAACAGCTTTAGCCATACCGCCGCTTCCACGGAGAGCAAATACACTATCACGCCGCACATTGTGCTGGTTCAGCAATTGTGAAATAGCAATATAATCCGTATTGTAAGCTTTTAGTCGTCCCTGATCATTCACGATGGTGTTAACCGACTGGATCGCAGTCGCAGAGTCATCCATCTCGTCCATAAATGGGATACATGCTTCTTTGTAAGGCATAGAGAGGGCACATCCACGTATTCCCATAGATCGAATGCCACCTATAGTCGCTTGCAAATCGTTCGTAGTAAATGCTTTGTAAATGTAATTAAGATCTAACTCATTGTACAAAAAATTGTGAAAACGAGTCCCAAAGTTCCCAGGCCTGCCGGCTAGAGACATGCAAAGTTGTGTATCTTTATTGATTGTTGCCTTCATAATTACCTCCATTTTGACAATAACCATTCTGTTTACCTAATCATTATATCACCTAATTTTCTATATGTATCAAGCAGATAATTTGATACAATGACCATAGGATTAAAAAAATTAGACAAATAAACAATCAGCAAGCGCTACATCCACTTTTTGCGTTTGAAAAAAAATAACATGCCTACAATGATCGCCGCCATAAGAATCCATACATAGAGATAGCCATAACTCCAATCTAATTCCGGGATATCTTTAAAATTCATTCCATAAACCCCAGCGATAAATGTTAATGGAAGGAATATCGTGCTGATTACCGTAAGTGTCTTCATCGTTTCATTCATACGATCGGATTTCATACTAATCTGCATTTCCAATAAGCCCGTCAGAGATTCACGGTACAAATCGATAGAATCTACAACCCGTGAGATGTGATCGAAAATATCGGCGAAATAAACGTCCGCATCAGGGTGGGAATATGGAAAGTTTTGATGACTGATCGTTCCAATGACTGTTCTTTCTTCAACGAAAACCCGACGAAGGTTGTGGGTTATACGTTTTAATTGGAAAATTTCCCGGGATATGGGTGCGTAGGGATCTTCATGGATAGCCTCTTCCCATGCTTCCACTTTATCTTCAATGCGATCTACAACTTGAGCGTATTCATCTACGCACCTGTCCATTATGTGGTAGAGAATCTGAGCAGGGATTGTCATCCTCCCCTCAACCTCTTTAAATTCCTCATATAAACTATCAAGCAGCGGAATATCATGCTTATATACGGTTACAACATAGTTCTTACCGATGACCAAAGCAATTTCCATAGCTTCATATTGCTCGCTGATCGCACAGAAGGAAATAAAAATATTGTTTTTATATCTATCCATTTTGGGACGTCCATGCAATTGGATACAATCTTCTACCAAAAGATGATGGCTATCAAGTAAATCGGATAAAACATGTTTGGTTTCTGATGATTCCGGGTTGTGAAGGCGAATCCATACGATCTCATGTTCCGCTGGTTTTCTTACTTCTTCTGTAGTTGTTCGATGAGTCAAAGTATTATAGATCAGCATATGTATCCTCCGTCAACCTTGTTTTCTTGTTTAAGAACACTCTGAATTTATTATATCACTCACTAGCGATAAGCGAGAGAGCTCGAATGAAACGGCGCAGCCTTTAAGGATTCACTATATATTTTACAATAAATCGGTTATTCACGAGACGGGAGATACCAATGGTTATTGTTAGTATTCTGCTTTTTGTTTTTGGTTTATTAATGCTGATACGGCCTTCATTGATTTGGACAATTACAGAAAGCTGGAAATCAAACGACGCAACAGAACCGTCAGACTTGTACCTTTGGTCAACCCGATTTGGTGGAGTCATGTGCACCCTTGTAGGGATAGCAGCTATTTGCGTTTATTTTTTTGTATCAGCTTGATTAACATTTTATTGCAAACCATTGCTGTATGAAGGACAGGGGGTACTGTATTGAAAAAAATGTGCATAATCGCATCCGTCATAATAGCTCTATCAGGATGCTCACTAAATACGAACAATATGGACTTTAAGATTCGTTCTGTAAATACCGAATTAACGAAGCAGAGCGGCTTGGAGCATTGGAAGTTAGCCTTACTACCAAAAACTAATTCTCTGGGACAACAGGGCTACGATATTGAATTTCAAAATACAGGAGAAGCGTCGGTTAAAAGTGTGGTCGTATATTATAGAATAGATACAAAAGAAAAGCTTTCGGGTAAAACGGTAAAAGCGGATTCAAAAACCGTGATTTCTAAGCTGGATCCGAACGAAAAAATAACATTATCCGATTTAACTTTGCCAATGGATACTCCGATATCGGTAGCAGTAGAATGGCTCGAAGTCAATCATATAAGCATGGGATCGGGGATTTTTAAGATAACAGAATCTAAGTAACTACAAAAGGTGCTGCTCATTGATGTGAGAGCGTCTTTGTTATATACACGTAATCAGTAAGCTTATGAGTGAAAGGGGATATGCAGTGATTGAAGATACATCTTCATCCGATGATCAACTAGTATTCAAAGCCCAGAACGGGAATCTCGAGGCGTTTCGCACGATAGTACTTCGCTATTCAAATGCCCTGCTTTCTGTTGCATACAGTGTATTAGGTGACTTTCATGAAGCCCAAGATGCTGCGCAAGAAGCATTCTTGAAATGTTACAATCATCTGCATACGTTGCAGGATCCCTCTCGTCTTGGAAGCTGGCTTTACGCCATTGCCTATCGAACAAGTCTTGACTTTGTCAAAAAGAAAAAAACATCCCTCCCTTTTAACGATGCAATGGCTCAAAAATCGGACAACGTCCATTCCTGGCTTGATCAGCATATCATTCAGGAATCCATTTGGAGCGCATTGCAAACATTGGAGAAACAAAGTAAAGCAGCTGTTGTACTTCATTATTTAAGTGATTGGTCAATGAAAGATATCGGTCAATTCCTGAATTTGTCCCCAGATGCTGTGGAGAGCCGCATTCGTCGTGCCAGAGAAAAGCTTAAACTCTACCTTGCTGACGATTTTGAAGCCTATTTCCGCACTTATCGACTCGATCGGGATTTCGAGCAAATCGTTTGCGAACATGTACTGAGAAGTGTGGGGCATTTTTATATTCCAGTCACAAATAAAAAGCAAACAACAGCGTGGTTCTTTCGTCATTTTCAGCTGGGAATGACGATTCATGGCAATCTGCAGTTGGAATCTGGGCACGAATTGTACCTGCTCGAATGCCATAATCATTTTCCAAAAGAGCTGCCTATATTAACTTTTACGGTATCCGATGTGGATGAGCTATGGTCCCTTTTACAAAGCAAAGAGGTTATTACCAATCCAATAGAAACTGACGAATGGCTGGGCAAGCGCTTTGTTTTTTATGACCCTGACGGAAACAGATATCATGCCGTTGAACATAAATAAAATATTTCTGCTTGCGACGGATTGAGTCCAATCGAATCGTCTATATATCGAAAACACTTTAAACGAGAGGTGGAACGAGATATGGTGAAAAAAGAATCTAGCGAATTACAGCATCAGCAGGTGGCGCAGAAACCGCTGCTAAAAAGTGTTCTCTGCAACTACTTACCTGTATCTGATCTGGAACGCGCTGTAACATGGTATGAGGAAATATTGGGATTAACGGTAAGAAAACGTGAGCCTGCTGGAGCTATTCTAATCCTCGGAAATGGACAATGGTTATTCCTTCTGGAATCCACAGAGAAAAGAACCGCAAACTTTATTACCGACCAATGGGAGGGTGCACATTACGAAATGTTCTCCTTAACCTTCGAAACTGAGAACATTACAGAGCTTCATAAGAAGCTTCGTGAGAATGGGGTATACGTCGAATCACTGGTTGACCATGACAGCTGCGGCTTACAGTTTAAATTTAAGGATCCAGACGGAAACAAATTTAACGTATGGCAAGATATCACATCTGCATAACGGCTACAAGCTGCAAGCTCTTCCCGTTTAGGGTGGAAGAGCTTGTTTATTTTGTCTATCTTGGTTTAGCCGTGAGCCCTTTTATTGGGAACAACAGTGTTATTGACTCGCACATGCTTGAAACAATAAAAGATCATAAGTAGCAGCTACGCCTCCCTCTATGCTGAATCTAGCCTCATACTCCTTATACATGTTGGCGAACAAACGCCGCGAGCTGAGGCCACATATAGTGGCGGCTTCTGAAGTGCTAGCTCCCATCGCTTTCACCGAAAGAAGAAAATCTCTTGCAGTAGAATGCTTTTCATTATGAATCGAGCACTCATATTGAATATCTGAAAAACCTGCTTCCTCAAGCAAATTTTCCCATTGACCAGTCGATTGAAACGACAGCCCGTGCCGCTGCGGCTCTATACCGCTAATTCTATAAGCTTCATCAAATGCCTTATGCAGCTCGTAAAACGTATCTGGGCCGAATGTCGTAAACACCAGCAAGCCTCCAGCTCGAAGCATCCGTCGAAGATGGCATAACGTTTGCCCCGGATTGCTTAGCCATTGAAAGCAAGCGTTGGAGACGATAAGATCGAACGAACCGTTGCGAGCATCAGATGCCCACATTTCAACATCAGCATGGTGAAAGCGTAATCGATTCGGTTGTCTATTGCTGTAACCGACGTGATTTTTTATGCTTGACAAGACTCTTTGTTCCGCCACCTCAATCATCGCGGGTGCAATGTCAAGCGCAGTCATAGACAACCAGGACCATTCGTTACACAAAATTTCAGTCAAGCCACCCGTACCACAGCCGATCTCAAGTATGTCGAGCTGTTCGGTGTCGCCTTCGTTCTTCGACCTTTGAATAGATTGGATAACTCGGTCTGCCATCATACGCTGCACACGGTCATGGATGTCATAAGACCCTGCTGCACTGCGATTAAATCGACTGCGGATTGTATGTTTCCTGTTGCTCATGCCACCATTTCCTCAGTTCTTCACTTATTTGATCTTCCCTTCCCATAAATGGAACATGACCGCACCTGGATATAGTCATCAACTCCGCTTGAGGCAATAAGGTCAGCATCTCTAATGCAGCTCCATATGGGCAGATTTTATCCTCAGTACCATGCACAATAAGAACCGGGCACTCGATTAACGGCAGTTGAGATAAGCATTCCTCGCTTTGCAAAATTTGAAGACCTGCGATTAGTGCAGGGGTCGTCCAACTACCGATGGTGGGAAGATTTTTTTCAAGATCGGACTCCCGCTCTGTCTCCGTAAATAAGAGCTGTCGAAAACTTGTTTCAACAGCATGCCGATCCTTTGAGAGTCCCTTCATCATCTGCCTAACGTATGCGTTCGTCCATCCACGGTCATTCTCTTCTTTGGAACGTGTAAACTGGGCTGTTGCCGCAAACAACACAAGGCCATCAGCTAAGCCTTTAGCCGCCAGTCTAAGAGCAAGCAAGCCGCCAAGCGACCAACCGCCAATCAACAGCGGGCCGCGGTTCGCACTTGTCCTACAATCAGATTCATCTGAAGACAGTAAATTTCTTGCTGCTGTTTCAGTCAAGAGCAGCATGCTCTCTGGTGAATTAGCAGTGCTATAATTTACGGAAACATGATGGAAATCAGGCAATAACGCGCAAAGCCGATCGAAAACGGTATCCGCCATACTCCATCCGCTCAGCCACATGATAGTGCCACTTTTCCCCTGCCGATTTTTCAATCGATTATGATTCAATACGCTCATGAATGCAGTACTCCCAATTGAAGTCCAATGGTGCGGATTTGCTCGGCGGCATCAGTCAGTTCAATATCCGTATGAGCAGCTGATAATGAAAAGCGAATTCGTGCTGTACCATCCGGCACAGTTGGTGGGCGGATGGCGGCGGCGGCGATACCTGCCGATTCAAGAGCGCTGCTGAAGCGCAAGGCCGTAGCGTTATCACCGACGAGCACAGGTACTATTGGAGAGTCACCTATAGCAATTGTAAAACCTGCAGTGCAAAGTGCGGATCGAAATAACCTGCTTGCTTCGTAAAGCCGTTCTCGGCGCCAATGTTCACCTTGTATCAAAACTAACGCCTTTGATATACCAGCTACGACAGATGGAGGCAGTGCCGTTGAATAAATGAAGGGTCTTGCCTTATTCACCAGCCAGCGAATTAGCGTGTGGGTGCCGCAGATATAAGCGCCGTAGACACCGAACGACTTGCTAAACGTTCCCATATGAATATCCACATCATTCTGCATCCCGAGCTCATGGCATAATCCCTCGCCGCGCAGCCCATAAATCCCTCCGCTGTGTGCCTCGTCCACCATCAGCATAGCTCCGTATTCCCGTTTGATTGAAGCGAGCTCAAGCAGAGGCGCTTGGTCACCATCCATCGAGAAGACGGCGTCTGTAACGATCAACTTTCGCCGTTTATCTTGATATCGTTGTAATAATGATCGCAAATGCTCCATATCGTTATGACGGTACCGAGCATGCTCCGCGCGGCTCAATATAATACCGTCAACAATGCTGGCATGGTTCAATTGATCACTGAAAACAACATCACCCCGGTTTACTAGCGCACTAATAACACCTGAATTAGCCATATATCCATTCGCAAAAACAAGCGCTGCCTCCCGATTCTGCCAATCAGCCAGTGATGCTTCAAGATGGCTATAAGGAGGCCGGTTGCCTGTCACAAGGCGTGAAGCTCCGGAGCCAGCTCCTTCGGTGAGCAGTGCCTTGCGCATCGTATCAATAATACCTGGATGTTGGGCAAGTCCCAGGTAGTCATTGGAGGACATATTGAGCAGTAATCTTCCTCTACTCTCTGTATAGCCAGGTGCTTCGCAGACCGGGCTACTTTCACGCAGAGAACGTTCCAACGTAGCGTCAGCCCATATTTCTAATTCCCTTTCGATCCAGTTTATAATTATCACCACCTTAAACCGCGTTTAATTCAATCTCAAAGCCTAAATCTTCAATAATTTGATGATCAGCCGTAACGTCTTGGCCTGTTGTCGTTAAATAATCTCCTACAAATAGTGAATTTGCAGCGTACAGAGACAGAGGCTGTAGAGTGCGGAGGTTGACCTCACGACCACCCGCAACGCGGATTTCTTTGGAAGGACAAATGAAACGAAACAAAGCCAGTACCTTCAACGCTTTCATCGACGGTGTGCGGCCTGCTTTTTCCAAAGGGGTTCCCGGAATTGCATGCAGGAAATTAATCGGAATCGAATCCGCATCAAGCTCTCGAAGTGCATAAGCCATTTCAACAATTTCTTGATTGGTCTCGTTCATGCCGATAATGACACCGGAGCATGGAGACATGCCATGGGTCTTCACCTTTTCCATGGTTTCAACACGTTGATCGTAGGTATGAGTCGTGGTAATAGATGGATAATTGGCCTTGCTAGTATTCAAATTGTGGTTGTAACGATGTACGCCCGCTTCTGCAAGACGTTCGGCTTGATCGTCCTTGAGAATTCCCAAACAAGCACAAATTTTTAGTGGCATCGTTTCACGAATTTCTCTAACCGCGTCCACCACTTGATCCAGCTCTTTGTCTGTTGGGCCTTTCCCTGCTGCTACGATGCAATAGGTTCCAGCTTTGCGCAGCATGGCTTCACGTGCACCGGCAAGCAATGTGGCTTTATCAAGAATGGTATACTTTTTAACTGGAGCCGTCGAAACGATAGATTGTGAGCAATAGCCGCAGTCTTCGGGGCAAAGTCCACTTTTGGCATTAATGATCATGTTCAGTTTCACTTTATTGCCGTAAAAATGTTTTCTCACAGTGAACGCAGCGTGCATTAACAGCAGTACCTCTTCATTGTCGGCTTCGAGCACAGCGAGCCCTTCCCCTAACGTTAAGCATGTACCATTTATCGCTTTCTGGGCAAGCGTTTGCCACTTCGTTTCGATTGCTATTGTGGTCATCTCCATCATCCTTCCATAAGTTGAACTGCTAACGCCTGTCTGATTGGCGCGAATTGTATTGTTTTTCGTATGGTATGTATCAGCGTTTCTGAATTCGCTTCGGCATGCAACCGGGGGAATCGACCGAGGACCTTAAGACCGCTATATTGTTCGATGAGTTCCGCATTCGCAGCAACGCTTGGATCATCATGCAGCTCACATAATTCGCCGTCATTCATGATGATGCCTACAATCGGAACTCCTAGATTCCTCAGGAAAGTCACCGTCAGAAGGGTGTGGTTAATCGTACCCAGGCCGGAACGGGCTACAATCAGTGCAGGGATACGAAGCTCCGCAATCAAGTCTGCTACTAGCGCGGTATCGGTTAAAGGAACAGCGACGCCTCCTGCACCTTCGATGAGCAGCGCTTCGTACCGTTGAATAAGCGGTATACCTGCAGCGATCAACTTATCCAGCGTAAGCGTGACACCTGCCTGCTTGGCGGCAAGCAGTGGTGTAAGCGGAGCTTCAAATGTAAATGGTGCCACCGCCTCGGGTCTTTCATGAATTCCTGTGCTTTTCAGCAGCCGTTCAGCATCGGTAATTCCGCTGCCAAGTAATACGCCGGTTTGAACCGGCTTCCAGACACCAACATTGAGCCCTTCGGCGCGTAGCATAGCGGTAATCGCTGCCGTTATAATCGTCTTGCCAATCCCAGTGTCCGTTCCAGTTATAAATAATCCACGTATAGATGCAGCGTTCACTTTGGACATGTAACTGAGCCACCTTCGGTGATGCTAATTATCGATTCTGACAAAATATGCGTCATTTCATCCAATTCTGCTTCTGTGCTGACTAGTGGAGGGATAAAGACGATTACATTGCCGAGCGGTCTCGTCAGCATTCCAAGTTCTCTGGCCCGCAAACTCGTACGAACACCGATTCGTTCCTCCCAATCATACGGCTCGCGTGAAGTTTTATTACGAACGAGCTCGATTCCAATCATCAGTCCCTTTTGCCGAATATCACCAACATGCGGACGAGCTTTAAGCGCTGCGAGCTTTTGTTCTACAAATGATGCCTTAGCTTTTACGCCTTCAACTATGTTTCGCTCTGCAAACAGCTTCAGGCTGGCCAAAGCAACGGCACAGCCCAGCGGATTTCCTGTGAAGGAATGACCGTGGAAAAATGTTTTTTGTTCCTCATAATCAGCATAAAACGCGTCGTAGATCTCATCAGTCGCAAGCGTCGCTGCCACAGGCAAATAACCGCCCGTAAGACCTTTTCCAATGACCATCAAATCAGGTGAAACGTCTTCAAGATCACAGGCGAACATTGCGCCAGTCCGACCAAAACCGGTAGCCACCTCGTCAGCGATAAGCAAGACGTTATGCTTGCGGCATAACGCAGCCATTTCTCGTAAGCAGCCCGACGGCATAACAATAATGCCGCCAGCCCCTTGCACAATCGGCTCCACAATGAGAGCTGCAAGCTGATCTGCTTGCGTTTCGAGCAAATTACGGAGTGCGGCTAACGTAGCTTCCATGGCCTCCGCCTCACCACCTTCATGGCGATAAGCGTACGGATATGGAATAACATGAGATGGAAACAGCATCGGGCGAAACACGTCATGGTAGAGCGGAATGGCACCAACACTCACCGCGCCAATTGTATCTCCGTGATACGCCTGATTCATGGTTATAAACTTCGTTTTCCCCCTTATCCCCCGGTTATGCCAATATTGAAATGCCATTTTGATCGCAATTTCAACACCGGTTGCTCCAGAATCCGAATAAAACACTTTTGTTAATCCTTGTGGGGCGATCTCCACCAGCTTTTCTGCAAGCTCGATTGCAGGTACATTAGCCATTCCAAGCAGGGTAGAGTGCGCAACACGCCCTAACTGGTCCGTGATAGCCTGATTCAGCTCAGGAACGTTATGTCCGTGTACATTAAGCCAAACCGAGGAGAAGCCGTCATAATAAGCTCGTCCATGAACGTCAAACAGCATGATCCCTTCGCTGCGCTCAATAATGAGCGGGCCAGAGTTATTGTAGTCTTTCATCTGAGTAAAAGGATGCCATAAATGAGCCTTATCGATAGCAGCAAGCTGTTCGAAATATGTTGTCACTAAAAAAACCACCATCCGTTTATCACTTCTATTGTCAACCAAAATATATTAAAATAGGTTAACAATAGAGTGCTGCCTATTTTAGCAGACGAGGATGTACTTGTAAAGGAAATTCAATTTTCTTGATTGAAGACCACCACCCTCATTTCGGATGAAATATCTTTTCCATACAGCAATATCAGTTATAAACATTTGATCACAGAATGTAATTATTACTAATATAAAAACTAAAAAATGCCATCTCCCCAAGAACAGCTTAGAAAGAATGGCATTTATTTCTCTTCACGATGAGCTCATGTATGAAACCCTGTAAATGATTTCAATAGCTATATTGAAGCCGCAGGCGGCTTCTTTTTAGCAGCTTTGGCACGAATCATGGCTTCGATGACAAGCAGATTTGGAACCCAGCAAAGCCACGCTATAACCCGATATGCTTGCTCGAAATCGCCAAAAAGCATTGTAACCGGACCGAGCCAAATTCGGAGTGTAACCGCTGCAAAAGTGAGTGCGTAGCTGCGAAGCATCCATGCTTTATGTGCCTGTATGTTTTTGACCCTAATCTTGCGTAGGGCCATCCAAGTGGTTGCCACCCAAAGTACATCCAACACGAAAAATCCAAGACCTGCGATCCAACCTCCTGTCGCAAAAAGAGTTAAGTATAGGTTCACAATTCCACTGACTGTTATCGAAACAACATATACATAACCCAGCAATCTGTGCTGACGTACCCTTGCCTTTGATTGTTTCATAAAAATTTGAAATGGTCCTATGATAAGGGCTAACGTGGCCGTCACTATATGGGCATACAGTACATACAACCATGGAGTGAGGTGAAAATCCGGCTTTTGCAGTTTGAAACCAACAAGTCCAGTGTGATGAGCAGCAAATACTCCATACTGAACAATGGCATATCCCGCAATTGCAAATGACAAAACAAAAACGAGTGCGCGAATGACTTTTTCCCCCATAGCTAGTACCTCTCTTCTCTTAATTAAGCATCGGGAGAGCATATAGCGAAGCCACTCCCAATTTGGGTCGTTGAACATAGAATGATTTGAAATTGAAGTGTTCTATGCTATTAATTTTAAAGATTACTGTATAGGTAACCAATTATGCGGCTTCAACGAGCCTCCTAATTAGATACCAATAAAGGTTATTATGCATCCAGTTATGTATGTAAATTCCTATAATATATTTTCTATAAACCCTGGCATTTCCCTGCTCTAATGTAACAACGAACATCGTAAAAATCAAAAAAAAGAGCCTCAGTAACGCAAAGCAGGCTCCACATTCGTATTCTATTGTGTTGGCACCTCAACCTCGTAGAGCACCGCTTGGGCGATGCCAATAAAATATTCCGATTCGCGGCGGATGTGATTTAATACAGTTATTGCAGTAGGGTTGCTTTTCAAAGCTGTGCTATCAGTACCCAATTGATTTAATAATTGAATAAACTGCTCACTCTGTCTCCTTGCAAATAAAACCAACTCCATAATTTGTTTGTAAACTTCATCGCTTACTTTATTCTCCATGCGCCCAACCCATTCAATATAACGAACAAACATCGCTTGTGTTCGTGCAAGCGCTTGTTCCCATGCTTGCAATGCTTCCACATACGGCTGCTCCAAATTGGGTACTAAGGCTCGAATCACATCCGTATGTTCGGTTTCCTGCAACTTCCAAAATTCTCCTTCGTCGAGAATTCGCAGTGGCATTCTATCCCCGTAATCAAAACGCATCCATAAATACCTCCGTTTACTCATCATTTCATAGATGTATTCTATTGTGAATAAGGAGGATATATGTCTTGATCCAAGCTGAAACCTATTTTCCCATACAAAAGGAGGGATACCGAATATGAATCCGGTATCCCTCCTATGTATAGGGTAGGTGTGATGTTATGCCAGGTTTTCTTGTTCCAAAATACGAACCGCGTCTCCAAAATGACCGTTGCACTGCTCCAATACGGCCAAAGCCCTATTCGCATCGACTGCAAACTTGATCATCAAAATAGCTACTCGTGCTTCTCCATCTGCCTGCTGAGTATACGCAGCAGCCTTCTCGTGATCAACACCGGTCGCTTCACCGACAATCCGTATGACACGATCGCGCAGCTTTTCGTTCGTCGCCTGAACATTGACCATCAAGTTCCCGTATACTTTGCCGAGCTTGATCATCACTGTTGTCGTGATCATATTGAGCACTAACTTCGTTGCGGTGCCAGCCTTAAGTCGTGTCGATCCGGTAACGACCTCAGGGCCAACCGGCACTTCTATCGCATACTCAGCCGCTGCACTCAACTGTGCATTGTTATTGCAGGATATGCTGGCCGTACATGCACCCATCGCCCGAGCGCGATGAATCGCCCCGATAACAAAAGGGGTGTTACCACTCGCAGCTATACCTACCAATGCATCGTCTACTGTCAGGCAGGCTTCGATTTCCCTCGCACCTGCTTCGGCATCATCCTCCGCATTTTCGATAGCGGTCATAATTGCAGCTGGCCCGCCAGCGATGATCCCTGTGACCAGCTCACGGTTAACGCCAAATGTAGGTGGACATTCCGAAGCATCAAGGATGCCGAGTCTCCCGCTTGTTCCTGCTCCTATATAAAACAACCTGCCGCCTTTGTTCATCACTTCGACAATAGCTTCAATAGCCTTCCCGATTTGCGGGAGTGCTTGCTGTACGGAAAGTGCAACAGTCTGATCTTCAGCATTCATGATTTGAATAATATCCAGCACATTCATTTTATCCAACTGGCCGGTCTTCTCATTTCTTTGTTCCGTAATGGATTGACTCTCGATGTTATTCAACTTGTAATTTCCTCCTTGTCTCCCACACACGAATTTTTATTTTCATTGAATCCGTTATTGCAATTCCCGCTTGTTTAAGTGCAAGCACATAACAGCCTGTTACAGGCGATACCTCAAGCTTACTTACCTTTAGCCTGCTTGTCTGTATCAGATCCTGCGATTCGAACAAGATTTGAAACCATCTATCCGAGAACAACCCTCCGCTAAGCAACAACGGCAGGTCCGACAGATGCTGACCAGAATGTAATTGCTGCAGCTTTTTTTGGGCGGTTATTGCGATTTGTGCTAAATCCCCGACTGCCTTTTCAGCTATCTTTAGAGCGACTTCGTCACCTAACAAGTATCCCCAACCCCCGACACGAACATGGACAGAGGCTTCAGGTACAAAGCCGTATGCTATGGAACCCGTTCCCGAGATCAACACAATCCCCGCTTCTCCCCATGTACCGGCAGATAACGCAGTAATCGCATCATTGTGCACTGTGATCACAACCGAAGCCGGCAGCTTTCCTTCGAACAATGAAAGAATTTGCACTTTATCTTCTGGTCGATCTGACCCTGCCAAGCCAAGAAAAACACCTTTTAGCTGTGTCACACTACTGTCGGACAATTCCAATACTTGTTGAATCAATGACAGCAATACTTCCTGTACCGCTTCCCTGGAGTTGGACTTGATACTGCTGGATGCCCCATAGCATACGGCCAGAACATTGCCTAAGCCATCACCAATCATACAGGCTGTTTTCGTACCGCCGCCGTCAATTCCAATAAACCTGATTTCTTTACTTGACGGCACCGGCAGTCATCCCTTCCATAAATTGTTTGGAAGCTACAGCGAATAAAATAATCATCGGGAGGGAGGACAACGTCAGCCCGGCGAACAGTACGCTCCAATCGGTCGAATATTCACTGAACAGGGTAAGCATACCGACGGGGATTGTCTTTTTAACCTCATCCTGAATAAAAATTAAAGGAAAGAAGAAATCATTCCACACCGTAATAAAGTTCATAATCATGACCGTACCGAGCGCGGGCCGCATCAATGGAGCAATAATTTTCACCAGAATCCCCAAATCGGAACAGCCATCGATCTTCCCCGATTCCTCCAGTTCCTTCGGCAAGGTTCTGAAAAAACCAACCAGAATCAGTACGGACATCGGAATGCCAATCGCCGTATATACGAAGATGAGGGAAAAGCTTGTGTTCATCAACCCGAGCGTTTTCATCAATATAAACAAGGGAACAATACCAAGCTTTACCGGAATCATCATCCCAAGCAAGAAAAAGAAAAATAACGCAGGGTTCCACTTGAAATTAAATCTTGCAATATAAAACGACACCAATGCCCCCGATATGAGAATCAGCGCTACAGAAGTAACACTTACAAATACACTGTTCCAAAAATAATCGAAATAAGGCAATTGATCCAGTAATTTTCGATATGCATTAAAGGTCCAAATCTTCGGGAAAGCCATCGGGTTTTTAAAAATTTCAATGTTCGTTTTGAACGAAGACAGCAGCATCAGAAAGATCGGATACAGACTGACAACCGTAAACAGTATGGCTATCGCATAGTGTCCAATACGTAATCCTTTGTGTTCTTTCATCAAATCTCCTCACCTTTCATGAATGTATGAGAGCACAGCATAGATTGCATTCCGCTTAAGCCATATCCCGTTTTCTCACATATGCCATGAAAAGGGCCGACAATACTGCAATGATAAAGAACAACGTGACTGCCAATGCAGAGCCAAGTCCAATTGCGACTCCATCTCCGCTTGAGCCTCCAAACGCAACCCGGTAAAAGAATACAGCCAGTAAATCGGTGGAATGATATGGTTCCCCTTGAGACCCCTGCATCGCATATACGAGTTCAAACGCTTCAAACGCCTGAACAAACGTAAAAATCGTAACAATAACGACCGACTGTGACATCATCGGAAAAATGATCGATTTAATTAGTCGGAAGCCTCTGGCTCCATCCAGTCGTGCCGCTTCGATAGCCTCCTGGGAAATCGACTGCAGGCCCGCCAATAAAATCAATATCGAGAACCCGATCCCGAACCAGCTGTTCACCAGGATTATGGAGGTAAGAGCAGTAGCTGGATCTCCCAGCCAAGGCTTTGCCCACTCGCCTAATCCCAACTGTTTTAACATGACATTAATGGCTCCAAAATTCGGATTAAGCATCAGCTTCCATAGAAATCCGACTACGATAACGGACAGCAATCTCGGCAGAAAATAAGCCATTTTGAACAATTCGGCTCCCTTAACCTTTGTAAAAATGATATAGGCAAGCACAAATGCGATCCCATTCTGAACAATCATCTCCATCGCGAAATAGTACCAATTATGCGCGAATGCATTCCAGAACAGCCCTTTAAAAGGCTCTGTCGTAAATAACTTTGTAAAATTTGCAATTCCTATAAAAGCGCCCTTCTTCAATCCAGTCCAGTCAAACAAGCTGTAACTGAACGCTGCGAGAATCGGATATACGATGAATAACGTATATACGGCGAGGGCTGGAATTGGGAATAAGTGAATGAACCCTTTACTCCAGTTGAACATCTTATGCTTGCGCTTTGGTTCATGAGCCTGTGCATGAATCCCATTCATTTCGCCTCGCCGCCTTTGTCAATCTGAATTTGTTTACTTATTTGGCTGCCGGTTTGAACCAGCTGTCTACGCTCTTTTGCAATTCTTCCGTAACCTTAGCCGGTGTTTCCTTACCCAAATACATACCTTGTAAAAGCGTCTCGAATACCGATTTGGAAGTCGGATTGCCGCCATTAAAATGGATGACAAACATATATGGTGTTGAAACCGTGTTCGCCAAGGTAGCAATTTTGGTTACAATCGGATCATTGGATTGAACACCTGGAATTGTGCTCGGTTTTTTCAATTCGTTCGCTACCAATGTACCGAATTCTTTGGAGGTCATAAATTCGATGAATTTTATCGCTTCTTTCTTGCCCTTGGATTCCTTATTCACACCGAATGATCCATCTACCCAAGTGGTAACCGTACCTTTTCCCGCGGCTGCATTCGGAACAGCGAACAGATCCATATCCAGATCCGGATTCATTTTTTGCATGACCGCTACTTCCCAGTCGCCCATAACCATCATCCCTGCCTGCTCGGTTACGAACAGATTCCGCATATCATCCATCGATAGCCCTACATAATTTTCAGGGAAGTATTTAGTGAGGTCCTGCATCATTTGCACTGAATCCGTAAATTCCTTGCTTTTCAGATTCGTTTGACCTGTGGTCACTTTGTTCACGTAGTCCGTTCCGCCATAAATCGCAGGCCCAAGCGCACCGTGTGTAAGTGAAAGAATCCAGCCTTCCTTGGAGCCAAAGGCAAATGGAGCCACTTTATTCTGCTTCAGCGTATCTGCCGCTTTGATCATATCAGCCCAAGTCTTAGGCTCTTCAATGTTGAATTTCTTGAACAGCTTCTTATTATAGAAGATTTGCGTAGAGCTAAACACCGTTGGCACGCCATATACCTTGCCGTCTTTACCAGTTGCCGCTGACAACGCTGCTTTGGAGAATACGTCCATCCCTTTAACAGAATCAAGCGGCTCTAAATACCCGCCATCTGCAAGTGCAATTCCAGGTGCATAAGGACGCAAATGGATAATGTCCGGGGCACTTCCCGTTTGAAGAGCTGTGTTCAGCAAAGTATTATATTCGGTGTTTTTGGTTGGCTTGAACTCAATTTCAATATTCGGGTTCTTGGATTGGAACTCTTTAATGATTTTGTCATAGGCTTCCTTGTCTTCCGTTCTCCAGCTGCCCATCGTCAGCTTAACCTTCTCCACCTTATTGTCTGCCTTTGGTGCCGGTGCTGGTGTTGGGGTCGGGGTTGCTGCCCCGGGTTGACTTGGTGTGCTGCTACATCCAGTAATCACGAATGTTAAAGCAGCAATCATAATGACGGAAAGTTTCATCGTACGTTTCATATTGTAGACTCCTCCTTGGTATGTGCGAAGCTATCTCATTGTTTGAGCTTTCGCTTTGATGGTCAACTTATATTCAATCCTCTATGAAGGAGGAATAAATATCTTCATGTAAACGCGGGCGCAGCTCCCGAATCGGGTTGCTTCTGCCGTAATGAACCGACTTCCCAGCCAAGTCCATTTCCATCGGCCTCTGTCGCTGCGATCCGTGCTCTTTCTGAGGCATCAGGTTTAAATGTCGTATCCTTCATATCAAGCGGCTTGAAAATCTCATGCTTTACAAAGTCCGATAATCGCTGTTGAGTCAGCTCTTCGACCACGCATCCAAGAAGGATAAATCCAAGATCACTGTATAAGACCTTAGTTCCCGCTGCATAAACCAGCTCTTGCTGTAAAATATCCTTAAGGACATCCCTCTGCTCATATCGGTCTACAAGCGGCAGATCCGCTGGAAGACCTGAGGTATGCTGCAGTAGCTGCCTTATCGTTACCAATTCATAGCAAAAACCAGGAATGTACCTTGTTATCGGATCATTCAAGGAAAGCTGCTTACGCTGCTCGAGAAGCAGGATAGCCGGTAAGGTTGCGGTCACTTTCGTCAGGGTGGCTGCGTCAAACATCGTCGAATACTTCATTTCACGAATGATTGTGCCATCCGAGTAGGATCCCCACTCCTTGTGCCAGCGCAGCTTACTGCCCAAACTAATATCCAATACTGCATCCGGGATGTGTCCAAGATCTACCCAGCTTTGTACTCGTTTTCAATGTTAAGCATTTCGCTTCGATCCTCTAACTGCTTTTCTTGTATTCTCCAAAGCTTGAAGTGTTGCTTCGTAAGAACGGCTTGCGATCCCTACGTACAAAATATCGATAACGTTCAGCTGGACAATTCTGGATGCCATTGCTCCGCTGCGGATACTTTGCTCCATCGAGCTTGTGAACAAGCATATATCTGCTAATTCGGAGACGGGATTATGACCAAATTTGGTCATTGCTATGATGGTTGCACCGCTTTCTTTGGCAATGTCCAAGGATTGAATGATCGACTCCGTCTGACCCGAATACGAAATTCCAAAGGCGACATCATGCTCATTCATATTTGCTGCCAAGGTTACCTGAGAGTCAAAATCGGATGCCATTTCACACCAGCGATTAATACGGGAAAGCTTTTGCTTAAAATCCTGTGCAATAACGGCTGAGGCTCCGACTCCAAAAATATATACCCGCTTCGCACGATCCAAGCTTTCAACTGCTTTCTCCACGTCCTCTACCGACAGCACAGCCAAAGTATCCTGTATCGATAAAATATTGTTATGTGACATTGACTGAATCAAGGACGAAATCGAACCGTCAATCTGGATCTCCTGATACGAGGTTCCCATACTGTTTGAAGACTTAGCCAGATCAGCTGCAATTCTCAGCTTCAGCTCCTGAAATCCTTTCATATGGAGGGAACGCGCCAAGCGCACGATCGTCGCTTCGCTGACTTCAGCCAGTTCGGCCAGCTTTTGCACCGAAGCACTCATCACCATCTCGGGGTGTTCCAGAATGTATAGGGCAACCTTACGTTCAGTAGGTTTGAGTGTATCCAACGACTCGCGGATGCTTATTAGACCCTGATTAAACATGACTATCACTATCCTTTGCCCTTAATTCGTTGAATCGAAAGATTGATGTAAACTTAGCTTACAATTTTACACTAAAATAATATTTCATTTTGTAAAAACTTTTTATGAAATTTTATTACTGATATCGTTTATATATGCTATCTGGTTGAAAAAAAACTGTTGATTTTCGAAAATCGATACCCTTTTTCATTTCAAAGCAATAATGGTAAAATACTATCAGGATCTATGGAACTTATAGGAGGAAAAAAAACATGCCACAATGGACACATCCCGAGCAATATACGGCTTTTGATAATGAAGATCAGGCATTGGCATTTTGCAAGGATTGGGGGCTGCTCCCGCAAAAGGCAGCGAAATCAAAAACCTTCAGATATAAAGGTCAAAACCTCGATCTTCCTTGTGAAATCGTAGGATACGCAGACCTTGTATTCGCTGTTATCCAGGTTGACGGTCAACTTCATAATATCCATCCTTCTTATCTTCGCGAGATGCAGAACGCCCATTTTGGCAAAATCAAGCTGGAAGAAGATTCAGAAGCCAATGAAACAGATTCGACAGCCAATGCCGTTCTGACTGAGCCTGCAAGTCCAATCGCGCCAGACGCAGCGGCAGAAACCATTGCACCGCCTAAAGCAAAAAAAGCAGCAGAAAAGAAAACGGCCGATAAGCCGCCAGCAGCCCCTATTGCTCTGCCTGATGGAAAAGTAAGCGTTGAAGCGACTGTAGCTGAATTTGCCTCTGTGCCTAATCCTTTTAGCGACACCGATGATGAAGTCGTCATCTTTGAACAAATAAGCTTTCAGCATGATGGACAAGCTACCGCTTTGGATACGGCTTGGTCCAGCCACAGCATGGCTCTGAAAAAGCTGGAATTGCAAATAGGCGATCAACTCAGCTTTGAAGCCAAGTTGGTAGCCAAGAAGTTAAATAAACATCCGGTTAAATACAAAATCAATAACGCTGCGAAAATCACCAAAAAAGATCCAGAATAGATCATCAAAATGCCTATTGTAGAATATCCAGACTGTAATTTCTTCACAAGAACGCTTGTCCACTTGTAAATAATTTCCATAAAAAACCTTGCTATGGTTATCAGAAATCGGCACCTATTCTTGTCATTTAACTGTGACAAAAGTAGGTGCCGATTTAACAAATAGACCATGATTATATGCATAACATGTATCAAGCCATTAACTTGCCTTAACGGCATTACTTCAGATATTTACCTAATAGCGCAGATATACTCGCATTGAGTCCCTTAATATCAGGCTCAGTCGATTTCAAGCTGCTCATATGATATTTCTCTTTCAATTTCAATATCCGATACACACTTGCATTTAATACAGACTCGGGGATTACCCCATTGGAAGAGGCGTTCAACAAAGCTTGTATAACCTTAACCTGCTGATCGAACGAATGTCCGACAAGTACGACATCCCCACCTGCCAGCACAGCAGATACCGCAGCCTGTCCAATATCATAATTTTGCGTAATAGCCCCCATCGTCAAATCATCTGTAAAAACAACCCCATTAAACCCCATCTCCTTACGCAGCAAATCAGAAATGATGGCTTTAGAGAAGGAAGCAGGATGATCTGCGTCCAGCTTTGGCATGAGCAGATGAGCCACCATGACCGCATCTGCTCCATTGTTAATAGCATTTGCGAAGGGAATTAGCTCTAGTTGGCGCAGATGGGTCAAATCATGATTAACCACCGGAAGTCCCAGATGTGAATCAACCGTTGTGTCTCCATGACCGGGAAAATGTTTAACCACAGCTACCACTTGATCTGACTGAATTCCTTGCATAGTGGCAATTCCGAGTCGACTGACCAGATCGGCTTGGTTACCGAAAGAACGATCACCTATTACCGTGTTGTTTGGATTACTGAACACATCAAGCACCGGTGCAAAATCCGTATTAAATCCATAGCCCTTCAACTCATTCCCTATCGTTTTTCCTATTTCCCTCGAAAATTCACTATTATTCTTTTTGCCGATCACAGCATTAGCAGGCAGCTTCTTCAATTCATCTGGCAGCCGGGTTACCCTGCCTCCCTCTTCGTCTACACTAAGCATTAATGGAATGCCTTTCACCGATTCATTCGTTGCTTTTAGTGAATTCAACAAGGTTAACGTCTGTGTTGAATCTTGTAAATTCACCTTAAAAAATATAAACCCGCCTACGTGGTAATCTGTTATAAGCTGCTTCGTCTGTTCACTATTGGCAAGTCCATCCATCCCGACTACAACCAACTGCCCGACCTTTTCATGAACTGACATGTCCTTCATTTGTACAAGAACTTTGTCTTCTTGTTTGGTTGGTTGGCTAGCAGAAGGTGCTGGAGGAGGGACAGCTACAGAAGGCGTATCCGTTTGAGTTGGCTTTGGAGATGAGTCGGGTGCAGGGGGAACGACAGTGGAGGGACTCGCGTCTACCGGGCTTTTATTGCTCATGCAGCCGCACAGTACGAGGAAACAGAGAATAATAAACACATTGCACAATATTTTTCTTTCCGTCACAGTTAGTCACCTCATGATGTCAATTAAAAGCAAATATTACGTAAGTAAGTTCGCGAATGTACAAGGTAGGGTTCCACTTCTTACGTTCGTTTTATTACTATTCTTTCTCAAAACTTGAAATATTAAAAATAATCCGGATAACGAATTTTATATGAGCTCTTTGCGCGCTTTCAGATACTTATACAATATATATCCCCCTCCAATCCAACACGTGCCCATATAGACTCACTGACATCAATCCAGAGGCTATCATAGGTGCCACCGTAGAGCTCAGTATGGCAAGACCTATCTCCAGCATACCATTTCCTATGTAAATCAAGAAATAAGAGGAGGAACAGATAGGATAGCTTCGGGAGAAAATAATGAGGATTCCCGACACCAGCATCGATCCGAAAGCTACTAAAGTCACGGCTTTGATTCCCAGCTTGCGGGTCAGATAAGCAGTAAAGGAGCAGGCGATCAAATAACCCAGTGCATTAAGAGACAATAGTGAACCGAGCCGCATTTCATCCATGTTAAAGTCGTATTGGATTCTCGGAATTGCCGGACCTTTAATATTTTCTGATATTCCAAAAATAATGAAACCAAAAAAATCGTTGCCAGCTGCATGACATACGTATTATTAAGCCCGCTTATACGTTTGAACAAAGAGAGATTTCACCTGCCGGTTCCTTATCGAATAAAAGCTAAGTTCCTTAGTTAAAGCCAATAGCCCAATTAGGTTATGGGTCACCTAATTGGGCCGGTCAAAAACTGAATAAGTAGTTGCGATACTGATGACTAATTGATTCGCATTAATCCGCGATTTGTATTTTTACCGTAAAAGATTTCGTCCATTTCAATTTTCAGCCGCTCTGTAATTTTCTTCTCTTCACCTGGAGCCAGCTTTTCTTTGGTATAGCCAAATAAGTAGTTGTTGATATCAAACTGCTTAAGCTTGCATTTGGTGTGAAAAATGTTTTCCTGATATACGTTCACATCTATCATATCGTACATATCGATAATTTCTTCCGGAATGTAATTTTGAATAGAGCTGATATCATGATCAATAAACAGTTTATTGCCGCGGATATCTCTTGTGAAGCCCCGAACCCGATAATCAATCGTCATAATGTCGGTATCGAAAGAATGAATCAAATAATTCAGCGCCTTCAATGGTGAGATTTCACCACAGGTTGACACATCAATATCTGCACGGAAAGTACTGATCCCTTCATCAGGATGATATTCGGGATAAGTATGAACGGTAATATGGCTTTTGTTCAAATGCATAACGACAGCCTCTGGGAGAGGTCCTGGAGATTCATCAAATGATTCCTTCTTCGCTTCAACTGGCTCCTCCGAGATAAGGATGGTTACGCTGGCTCCTTGCGGATCATAGTCTTGACGGGCAATGTTCAGTACATGCGCACCGATAATATTGGTCACGGTTTGCAGAATTCCAGTCAATCTCTCTGCATTGTACTGTTCATCAATATAGGCTATATAAGCTTCACGCTCTTCTTTGGTTTTCGTATAACAAACGTCATACATGTTAAAGCTTAAAGATTTCGTTAAATTATTAAAACCATGTAAGGTTATTCGCTGCTCTGGCGTTAATGTCATGATGAACACATCCTCAATTCTTATAGTCTGTATTAGATTGAATCTATTTATATTACCCATAAAACCGGTGTGCGTATAGAGGTTTTACGAATTCTTCACGAATTTGATGCTTCCGCATCAAGAAACACGGTGTTGTCCCTGCGCGGCGGCTCCTCCTTGCGATATCGGTTCGGCGCATTCAGGAAGCGGGAACAGCTCGCTCAGCTTCATAGTAGCTCCATGCTCATTTATAAAATGAATATGCTCTCTTGTGAATTTCCGGGGACTGTCAATGCCTGCTGCAGCTGCAAGCGAGTACAAACCAAAGCGCATGCTGATAATATAATTCATCACCCTCCACTGCTTCTCGCTCGGCACCAATGCATCCTGATACTTAGGGTCCGTTGTGGCTACACCTGCAGGACAGCGGCCTGTGTGACATTGTAGAGCCATAATACAGCCATTAGCCATCATAAACCCTCGGGCCGAGCTGATCGCATCAGCGCCAATAGCCAGTGCTATCGCTACCTTATCCGGGGAAATCAGCTTTCCTGAAGCAAACACAGCGAATTGATCACGGATCCCAAATTTATGAGCTGTATCGATAAAAGTAATTAGTGCAGGTATCAGCGGCATCCCCATGGAATCCGCCATCGATTTGTAAGTAGCGCCCGAGCCGCCCTCTCCGCCGTCTACAGTCACGAAATCCGGAAAGATGCGCAGCCGAATCATCGCTTCCATGAACTTTTCCAGTTCGGCCTGCTGACCAATTACGATCTTGACACCAACTGGCTTACCACCCAGTTCCTGAAGCTCCTTAATGAAAGCAAGTGCTGAATCGGCATCACCAATAAATGGAAAACGATTCGGTGAATTGATCGCTTTACCTATGGGCACCTTCCGGATTGAGGCTATTTTGGCATTGACTTTGCTGCCTTCGAGATGTCCTCCACGGATTTTGGCGCCTTGAGCAAATTTCAGCTCAAATGCTTTAACATTAGCTATGTCGGCAATCAAGGCAAAATCTTGTCGCGAAAATTGCCCTGTGGCATCACGATAACCAAACATCCCTGGTCCGATCTGGGCAACAATGTCAGCCCCCGTATCCACATGCTCAGGTATAACGCCGCCTTCACCCGTATTCATCCAGGAGCCTCCCGCAAGTGCTGCTCCTTTACCTGTCGACAAAATATAGTTTTCTCCAATCGCGCCATAAGAAGTAGCCGAAGCGCCGAACATCCCTCTTAGCTGCCATGGATGGCGCCGATTCCGGCCAATAGTTATCATGTCCTCATCATCATACATCCAGCGCGGTGTTTCATCATCAATCATTTTTTCCTTGCGGCTAAAAATGCCTTCTGTTTCAATTTTATACTTTTTGGATGGTGCCGCCTCGTCCTTGGATACTTTTAACTGTTCCCCAAGAAGCGGAAACATAGCATTAGCTATATAATAGCCCGGCTTGTCAAAATCACGTTTAGAGCCGAAGCCAAGCAGGTCCGTTCGATATTTGGACGCAAATACAAGACCGAGAAAATCATACCGCGAAAAAGGCTTTCCCTTAGAGTCATCGTCAAACCAATACTGTCGAAACTCCGGTCCCAGCTTTTCAAAAATGTAGCGAAGCCAGCCCAATACCGGATGAGAGCGAATGATCGAATGCTGGGGTCTCCTTGAAATGATAAACAGCTGAATGAGCACAGCGGCAACAAGCAGCAGAATGATAACAGCTACGATAGCAATAATAGTAAGCAGAGTGCTCAGCATAAGCAATCCTCCTCGTTTAATCCTGTCATACACCTTAATCAAAATCAGGTATATTTGTAGCCAGTGTATCATAGTATAACGTTCTCATAAACAACAAAAAAACCTTTGCCCGCAAGATCTACGACCCAGCGAACAAAGCGGTTATCCTTCAAAATGAATAATAAGCTCAATAACTTCCGACCTGCTGCCTATGCGAACAGGCGGACCCCAGGTTCCGAAGCCAGAGGACACAATAGCATGCAGATTGCCTTTCTTCAAATAACCCCAATCCAGTTCAAATATACGTCTAGTGATTAAATGATTAGGCATCATTTGTCCGCGATGGGTATGCCCTGACAGCATAATATCAACGCCAGCTGCCTCCGCTTTATCGAGTCGATGCGGCTGATGATCCATCAGAATCAGAGGCAGTGTTTTATCTACACTGGATAGCAATTCATCCAGCTCCTCCCTGCCGTTCGGTCCACCATGTTCAGCAGCTTTATCTTTACGTCCAATCACATAAAAGCTATCGGCAATCTTCACAGACCGATCCATCAGAACATCGATACCTATTTCGCTCATCTGCTCGGTGAATTCTTTAATGTGACCACCTATGTATTCATGGTTGCCGAGAACAGCATAGATCCCGAGCCGAGAACGCAGCTGCTTCATCACAGCCCCCATGTTGTGACGAATAAAAGGCTTGATATCATCGTCGATAATGTCACCTGGCAGCAGTATCATATCTGGATTCAAGGCGTTGATTTGATCAACCAACTTCTGGAGCTTTTTATTCCCCACAACCGATCCCAAATGAATATCAGATGCAACGGCAATCCTTAGCTTTTTAAGCTGACCTGCTGCTTTGGGAATCGACAGTTCGTAGGTACGAACGATCGGATTGCTAGCGTTCCATAAACCGCGGACCATGAGCAGCAGCACAATAATGCACAACAAACTCCCAAGAATAAGCACAGTCAGAGATGTCGGAACATTGAGCAACCACATCACGCCGGCAGCCAAGTCGATAAACGGAAGCCATATAAACGTGAAATACATCACAGCGAACCAGTAAGATCCAATCTTCTTCAACGTGCTTGATAGCGTATAAGGAAGATAACGCGCGCCCAACCGCCCAATCATATAAGAAAAAACAATCAACCAATAGCAAGTCCACCAAACCGTAAAATGCTGCATTTGAAATACATGACTCAAAAACAGCTGCGCATGCCAGCCAATATAATAATTGATTAGCGCAAATATAGATAGAAAAATAGTAATCACGACAGCAAAACGCGGGTTCATCCTCTGACACTCCTGATCGTTTCCATTAGGAAATCTAAATTCGCAAGTCTGGTTTTCTAATAGCACAGCATCTTCCAGTTAAAGCTCTATACATCAGCTTTATTTAATTATTCTAGTATTCCTTCTTAATATCAGACACTGCCCACTGCTCAAAAGGCCGCTTGTATTGGTCTGGCTTCATTTGCTTCATCACGATAGAGCGCTGCTCCATCGGTAAAGCGAGCTGTTCATAAATAAACTGATCATCAAAATCAATAGCAGCGGCATCCTGTTTCGTACAGGCATAATAGACGGCATCAGGCCGTGCCCAGTATATCGCGCCAATACACATCGGGCAAGGTTCACAACTGGTATAAATCTCACAGCCGGTTAACTGAAAGCTGCCAATATGCTTACATGCATCGCGTATGGCCTGAACCTCTGCATGAGCTGTTGGATCATTATTTAAAGTAACCAGATTGCTGCCTCTTCCGATAATTTCACCATTACGCACGACGATAGCGCCAAAGGGTCCCCCTTGACCGGTTAACACGTTCTGGAATGCAAGCTCTATCGCCTCCTGCATCCGCTGCTCCTGTTCCTTCATCAACTATGAAAACCTCCTCATTGAGTAAACCATCTTACATGCTGCGACCAATCATATTAATAATAGATCAAATCCGCATCATTTACAAAAAATTGTTGATTCCGTCCGCCCTGATTCATTGTCAGTTAGGAAGGTTAACAAAAACATATAAATCGTTTCACTCAGGAGGAAATTGACATGCCCAAATCTACCTATTACGTGACCGTCGCAACGGGGCTTATCGAACAGCAGCAAGCGATGCAGGATAAAGCCAACCTGACCCATGAATTTGCCGTGGAAGCTACCGATGAGGAAATTGCCGTACTGCGTGATTTATTGGACAAGCAAGCGACATCTGAGGAATTAACGTTCAAACGTGCGACCATCCCTTACAAAACTGCTGACCACGATCCCTCTACAGAACGATTTAATGGAGATATTCTCAACATTTATCGATACCTGTATGAAATAGGAACAGCTGAAACCAAAAGTCATATTGAAAAGATGGGCATATTGCCGCGGCTGCTAAGTCCTGACTACCATCATGCCGGATACGAGGAACAAAAGTCGAAGCAATAGCCTTAAGGATTGCTTCATAAGCAATAAGTAAGAAAGAGCCTCCATCCCCGTCAACACTTGGGGATCGAGGCTTCTTGAATGAGTGCGTGTCTTTATTGCATTTCTCCAGAAAGGTCCGCTTGCTGTTTACTTCTTGCCATACAACGGTCCAAAGTTATCGCAAGCACGGAAATCGGCACCCGTACGGTCGCTCGTGCCGAAGGCATTCCATGCGCTCGGCTGAAATAAATGTTCCTCAGCCACATTGTGCATGCTGACGGGAATACGCAGCATCGAGGCCAAAGTGATCAAATCGCTTCCGATATGTCCGTAGCTGACCGCTCCATGATTGGAGCCCCAGTTATACATGACTGAGTATACATCTTTGAAAGCACCCGTTCCGGTCAGGTTCGGCACGAACCAAGTCGTCGGCCAAGTCGGGTTGCTGCGTTGATCCAGCTTGTCGTGAACATCATCCGGGAGCTCGACCGTGTAACCTTCAGCCAGCTGCAGCACAGGTCCAAGTCCCGCAATCAAATTGATTCTGGCCATCGTTACCGGCATCCCACCCCGTGTCGTGAAGTCAGTTGAAAATCCCCCTCCACGGAAGAAGTCAACAGCCGGGCACCACTGGGTAGCCTCCAAAGACAACTGTACCTCATCCTCGGTAATATCCCAATAAGGCTTCATTGCCGGTTGACCCTCCACGCTTTGTGTGCCTGTTCCATCAAGTGCCGCAGGTCCCGAATTAATCAGATGAATAATGCCATCCTTGGTTCTTCCTTCAAGCTCCTTGCCGGTTACACGCTTCACCGCATCTGGACTCCAATACGTGCGAACATCGGCAAAAATTTGCGCTGCATTCGTGAGCAAATGACCGAACAGCATGGTAATCCCGTTCAGCGTATCATTTTCCGTTGCAAGTACATAAGGCTCCCGAATTCCATTCCAATCGAATGAGCTGGACAAAATCGCCTCCATGAAATCACCATTCGGGAAATAATCCGTCCAGGCCCGCTGACCTTGAAAGCCTGCGGCAATCGCATTGCGTCCCAGTGCTTCTTCACCATAGCCCATGTCGTCAAGCACTGGATTGCCAATCATCAGATCTCTTGCGATCAACGTCATCTTGACGACAGTTTCCCAGTCCTTATCCTTCTGCTCGCGGGTCCGTGTCAGCTCCGGCGGATTGACATCTCCACCCTCCTTACAGTTCTCCTTCGTCCATTTAAAAGCACTCTTATACTCTTCCTTATCGTAAATGCCCAGTTCCATTCGGCGCACAAACTCGGTCATATCCACATACTCATTGCGCATGCCCAGATAGTTTTGGAAAAAGCGCTCGTCTGCTATGCAGCCGGCGATCCCCATTGACACCGAACCCATCGACAAGTACGATTTGCCGCGCATCGTTGCTACAGCCAAGCCCGCTTTGGCAAATTGCAGCAGCTTCTGCTGAACATCTGGAGTCATTGTCGTATCGCCTATATCCTGCACGTCTTTGCCATAAATACTGAAGGTGGGAAGCCCTTTCTGGTTATGCGCAGCCAACGCGGCAGCCAAATAAACCGCTCCAGGGCGCTCCGTTCCATTAAACCCCCAGATAGCTTTGGGAATCGTCGGGTCTGTATCGATCGTCTCTGTCGGGTAGCACCAGGAAGGGGTGACCGTGATACTTACGCCAACACCAGCTCGTGCGAATTTCTCGGCCGTCCGTGCGGCTTCCGCTACGCCACCGATACACGTATCCGCTACAACACATTCCACTGGCAAACCATTCGAATGGCGCAAATTAGACGATAAGAATTCTGCAGCAGCATGTGCCATGTTCATCGTGACTTCCTCCAGCGACTCGCGGATACCGCCGCGCCGACCATCCACCACAGGACGAATACCAATTTTCGGCATACTGCCGTTAAAACGATTGGCTGCTTCTACATGTTTCATCAATAGGGCTCCTCTCAAGATTCCAATACTTTGATTACAGGTTGTAAAATATCACGAATTGCCTCTGTGCTATCCGCATTTTTTTCCAATCGGTGCAAGATTGTTTTTCCTGCTTTAACACCCAATTCATATGGCTTTTGATCCACATACACAATACCGGAGCGCTTGAGCAGTCTCGCTGCTTCCACCTCCCCATACGAAGCAATCGCAATATCACCGGGAATGTCACGACCTTTTTCAGTTAGCTCCAACAGTGCTCCAAACGTCATTTTGTTATTGAAGGACAATAATGCTGTAGGCGGTCTTTTCATTTGCAAAAAATACCGCACAGCCTCTCTACCGCCCAACTCCGTGAACTTACCGTCATAATCATATACGGATTCATGCTCCATGCCCGCTTCACGAAAAGCTTTCAGGCAGCCAATAAATCGATCTTGGCCCGTGCTGACTCCCATACAGCCATTAATAACGCCGATAACGGAGTGCCCTTGCTCTATCAATTGCTTTGTCAGCTCGTAGGCTCCATTCACATCATCCTCAGCAACGAGGTCAACAGCAGGTCCGGGTATATCCAAGCTTCTATCGACCAATATGAACTGAATCCCCGCTGCTGCCATACGTGCAACCAATTCCTCATTACCTCCTGCGGAGGCAAGGACTACAGCGTCAACTCTTTTCTCGGTCATCAGTTGAAGCAGCTGCGCTTCCTTCTCCGGCAGCTCATCCGAGCTGCAAAAGATCAGATGGTAGCCGTACTCCTGCACCACATCCTCCAAACCTCGGCATATCGTCATAAAAAATGGGTTCGATATGTCCGGCAGCACCACGCCAATCGTAAAGCTTTTATCCTGCTTCAGGCTTCTCGCAATAGCGTTAGGCTGATAATGCAGCTTGCTGACTGCCAGCATCACTCGATCCTTGACCTCATCGCTGACATAGCCGCTGCTATTCAGTACCCGCGATATGGTGGCTGTAGATACCCCTGCCTCTGCGGCTACTTGCTTGATCGTGGCCTTCGCCATAAATGCCCTCCTAGAAGAATTTCTAAAGTAAACCACCTGTAAACGTTTACGTAATCGATTACATATAACTATAATTAATTTCTAAAAGCTGGTCAAGTGCTGATTATTATATTTCAATTTATCAATCCATGAAGATGCACTCAAAAAAAAGAGGCCTCAGAGACCTCAATTTAATACAACTATTACAGCATTTTATAGAAAGACGGATACAGGGACAGGGTTCAAGCCTGTGAACCGTGATTAGTGCTGAGCTTTTATTTGGCGACGGCCGTCCTTCAGCTTTTCCTGAAGTCTGCCCAGGAATATATCTGCCAATATAGCCAGGATAGCCGCAGGAATAGCTCCTGCATAAATTTTCAAATGGTTACGAAGATTAAGCCCGGAATAGATTTCCCTTCCAAGACCATCCCCGCCGAATAAAGGAGCAAGAGTCGCCACACCGATCGCTATAACAGCAGCCACACGGAGACCGGCCATCAGAAACGGTAGTGAAAGCGGGAGCTGAACCTTCATTAGCAGCTGCCAAGGACTCATACCCAATCCCTTGCCAGCTTCGCTAATACCCGCATCCACTTCTTTCAAACCTACGTACGTATTCCGAATGATCGGAAGCAGCGAATAAAAGAACAAACCAACGACAATCGTTTTAAAGCCCAATCCAAGAAACATCATCAATAAAGCTAACAAGGCTAGACTCGGCATGACTTGAATAACATTGGCTGACGCTAATATGATAGTTGCCAGCTTTTCATTGCGTGCACAGATAACGCCCAATGGAATACCGACAATCATAGCAAGACCCAAGCCGCAGATCACCATCATGATATGACCCCAGGTCAAGCTTAGAAGAAGAGTCGCATTCTCCTGCATGTACTGAAGAAGCTCTATGATCCCATTCCCATTTTGATTCATGTTCTCACATCCTCAACTTATTTCAGCAATCCAATTTTTTTCAAGAATTCAACAGCGACCTCTTGGGGCTTCCGTTTATTGACATCAACCTCATAGTTTAAGGCAGTCATCGTTTGGGCATCAATTCTTCCTGCTAAGGAAGTTATGACATCATTCAATTCGGGAAGCTGCTTTAAGATATCGTTTCTAACGACTGGTGACGCATCATATGGAGGGAAAAATTGTTTGTCATCCTTTAATGCCTGCAGATTAAACTGCTTGATTCCAGGATCGGTCGTGTAGGCAAGTACAACATCCACTTTTTTATCGGCAACCGCTTGGTAAACTAAAGATATTTCCATAGGGAATTTTTCTCCGAAGTCAAAGCCGTAAAACTTGGTAAACGCTCGGTAACCATCATTATCTCTTTCAAGCCATGTCGTATCCACGCCGAGTTTCATCGTTTTAGAAAGTTCTTTCAAATCGGATACATCGGTGAGCTTGTATTGATCAGCAAGTTCCTTCCTTACGGTGAAGGCATACGTATTTTCAAAGCCATAAGGCTCAAACCATTTGAAATCAAACGTTTTGTCGAATCCTTCCTGAGCTTGCTTTAATACCTCTTGGCGGTCCTTCGTATCTTTGACATCAAAATGTCCGTTAAAAATTTCCCCTGTATACAGAGTAGCCATTTGAATATCGTTGTTTTTCATAGCTTTAATGACAATGGGGCTTGCAGCAAGATCAGGTACAATTTTCACTTTCACCTTCGTACTTTGTTCAATTAGCGCTTTATACATTTCTGCTAAAATTTTGGGCTCGGTATAAGTTTGAGTGCCGATATTGATTGATGTTGGCACCGCACCTGCTTTACCGCTCCCACCTTTATCACTGCATGCTGACAATATCATCGATCCCAACAACGCGACACTTACTGCAAATAATAACTTTTTTTTCTTCATAATTCCTCCAACATATCATTAATTTTAATTAGTAACTCATTCAAACCGTAGATGTGTTAATTGACGATTTGGCTTTACGGAAAACCCGTTTTTCAATACTGCCCAGAATTCGATCGGCCAGCAAGGCCAGAATAATAGCGGAAACAGCACCCGAAATAATAAGCTCTTCCTTATTGACACCGATACCAGAGACGATGAGTTCTCCCAGTCCACCTGCTCCTATTAATGCTGCTAACGTGGTCCAGCTAATAATATAGACCGTTGTCATCCTTAGACCAGACATGATGTAAGGGAAAGCTAAAGGCAGCTGAATAAGCAGCAACCGCTGGATCGAACTGTATCCCATGCCCCGGGCCGATTCCACAATCGAATGATCGACAGAATGAAAACCTGCATACGTATTTCGAAGAATAGGCAGTAAGGAATATAGAAATAAGGCGAATATGGCTGGTTTCACACCGATCCCCAGTAGTGGAATCATAATAGCCAACAGAGCCAGACTTGGAATGGTCTGAAAAACATTCGTGATTGTAAAAATGAAGGTATGAAGCCATTTGATCTGATTCTTTGCCAGAAACATACCTAATGGAACGGCTACCACGGTGCCCAGAACGATAGAAACTGCAGAAATAGTCAAATGGTCACGCGTAGCAATTAAAATATCGGGGTATCTTTCCTGCAAAAATTGAAGGTATTTCGTGAAAAAATTAGATTGCAGCATGGGCATCGCCCCCAATGATTTCAGAAGAATACATATCCGCCATAAGACTAACAACGGACCCTCTCGTGATAAGTCCAACGAACTGATAGTCATCTCGTACAACTGCCAAATTGGATAATTGATGTTCGGTCATCATGTTTAAGGCAACAGAGAGCGAAGTCCCTGTCAGCACGACGTGCTCCACCGGCTTCATAACATCGGCTACGGTTTTGCTTTCTTCCCCATATTGATCAAGGACACGATAGATCGAGACGGAACCCTGTAGTTTGTTGTTTTTGTCTACAATCAATAAAGAATCTACACGTCGCTTCTCCATTATTTTCATTGCTGCTGCCAAACCTCTCGAAGGAAAAGCAGTAGCTGGATTATCTACTATGACCTCATCGACCGTCGGAGCTTCCAAAACATTTTGCGATTGCAATCTTTTTTGGCCAATAAAGCTTTTCACAAAATCGTTGGCGGGATGGCGCAAAATATGCTCCGGATGACCGGTTTGAACAATTTCACCATCCTTCATCAAAATTATCGTGTCAGCAATTTTGATCGCCTCGTCCATATCATGCGTGACGAATACGATCGTCTTTTTGATCTCCTGCTGCAAACGAACCAATTCATCCTGCAGCTGTTCACGACTGATCGGATCAAGTGCACTAAAGGGTTCATCCATGAGGATTACGGCTGGGTTTGCGGCTAAAGCTCGTATCACACCAATCCGCTGCTGTTGTCCACCACTCAATTCCGACGGATAGCGGTTCCGATAGATTTCAGGATTTAAACCAACAAGCTTAAGGAGCTCTTCGACCCTAGCCTCGATTTTTGGTTTATCCCACTTCAGAAGACGAGGGACAACACCTACGTTTTGAGCAATCGTCATATGCGGGAATAAACCAATATTTTGAATGACATAACCGATCTTTCTTCTAAGCTCCATGGGATTCAATGTGGAAATATCGTTCTGGCGAATCTTGATTTCACCTGAGGATGGGTTAATTAATCGATTAATTAATTTCATCGTGGTTGTTTTCCCACAGCCGCTCGGGCCAATCAGTACCGTAATCTCGCCTTCCTTAATCTCCAGATTGATATCCTTTAACACCTTATGACCATCATCATAAACCTTGTTTACTCCTTTAAATTGAATCATACAGGTAACCACCTTTTCTATATTGGGCTCTAAACTCAAAATGGAAAAACGGTTTGTAAGGTAATCCCTCCCATTCAATCCTTAATTGTTGGCGCAGCAGTAAAAGGCTACTTGGCACTAAGCAGTAGTCTCTGTACATTTGTCTTATTTGGAAACAAAAAGGAAAAGTAGAAGTAGCAATAAATGTACGTAATGGGAAGCACCGTTCCAATAAGATATTCATACTATACCAAACAGATGATCAACTGACAACCTTGTTATTGATTTAAAGTTGTTTGTTGAACAGGAAAATCAATCTACGATAACGAAAAAGAAGACTGTTCAATGGCATACAAAGCCACTTAACAGTCCTCAGAAAAACACCTATTTATTCTTCCAAAATGGAAGTATTGAGAAAATGCTCGGTTCTTTCTTGAACTTGTCCATCCCCCACGACAACAAGAACATCGTTTTCTCTTAGAATAACATGGGGGCCCGGTGAAATAGACACTTGTGTCCCCCTACGCAGTGCTACAATGGTTGCCCCTGTATTTTGCCAAAATTGAAGATTAGCAATGGTCTTACCGACAACATGAGAAATATCTGTCACCTTTATTTCCACTGGATGATAGGGTTTCAAATTTTGCAGTCGATCTGATGCATTGATAATCCCCGTAAGCAGCACCTCAAACTTGCTATCGATCTCTTTTTTATGAACTAATAACAGCTGCAATTCCTGTTTGAGCGAATATACCGATTTCAGGTAGTTATTCCTGGTTATATAGTCAAAAGCGTTTAGATCCGATACAATAACGATCTCTTTTCCCTGTGAAACGAAAACGATGTTCTCATCCTTCAGCAGACCGATTGCTTTACGAATCGTTTCAGGGGAGACCTGATATTGACTTGCCAATAAGGAGCGACCGGAAATTTTACTTTGGACGGGAAACTCCCCACTAACAATTCTTTGGGCAATATCGAGCGCTATTGACTTATAACCTGTGACCTCTTGCATCTTCCCCGCCCTTTCTTCGCGCATGCCCTTGTTTACCAAAGGAATCATGCACACAACATACTACTCTCCTTGATATAATAAGGTAAACGCAAAGCTCTATGCAACATGTCTTATTCCCATTAACGGATGCAGTCATGGATGTCTGAAATCCATCATTGAAACGGAATACAGAGAAGCCTATAAGCTCCTCTGTATGCATCCCCTATTTGGAAAGCTCGCCGAACCGTGAAATGACTGCAAGAGCTGGATCTACCGGAACATCGGCCCGCTGTACATTAGCCGGGATAAAGATGGAAGGTGTTTGGCGGACAGATCTGCCTGCGAATTGAGGCAGCCAAGCCCGCTGCGCTTCAAGCATTTCCGAAACCATCTCTCGTGTTTCTTTCAGCGTAAGCACAGCCGATGTCAGCGGATCCAACGCACAAGCCTGAACGAGCGTTTCCGGGTCGCCAGATTTGGCAGCCATCACCGCTAACCTTTGGACGTTAATATTCGTTAGGTTTAATGCTGCACATTGTGGCGGCAGGTCGCCAACAACGACACGGTTTAAGCCGTTGCGGTCAGCAAATATGGGACCCTCGGCACAGCAGTCGGCAGGCAGATTCGTGATCATTCCATTATTTCGTAAATTTCCATTGAATTTAAACGCCTTTCCAGTCTCCAGAGCTTCAATGATATAAGCGCAGTATTCCACGCTCCGTGGCGGAAGACTGTAGGATTCACCTGCTAATATGTCCTGCTCGCCATATTTGCTGTATACATATTTGCACCAATTGTAATAGGCACCGGATTCACCACCGAATGCGGGTTCATCGCAGTAAAGCTCCAGCGCTTTCGCATTTTTACGGAACCAAGGCACGTATTCGGATAGATGACCCGTCGATTCGGTCATAAAATAATTAAAATGACGGAACACCTCGCCTCTCACTTTCTCATTCACATAATACTCGGGCTGCTCAAAGCGCTCCCTCAGGATTGGATACAAATCGTTGCCACGGTGTTCAATTTTAGTAAACCAGCCCATGTGATTAATGCCAGCACATAAGAAATCAATCTCATCCTTAGGCACACCCACATAACCGGATATTAAATCCAAAGTCGTCTGTACGCCATGGCACAGCCCCACGAACTTGACCTTAGTTTCGCCCAGCGCCCAGCATACCATCGCCATCGGGTTCACGTAATTCAACAGTGTAGCCTGTGGACACAGCTCCTCCATCTCGCGTGCGATTTCGAGTATGACGGGTATGCTGCGCATGGCTCGGAATATGCCTCCTGGCCCCAGCGTATCCCCGATACATTGATCTACACCGTATCGCAGAGGAATCGTATAATCGGTTTCGTACACATTCAATCCGCCAATTTGAAACGAGCTTATCACGTAATTGGCACCAGCGAGCGCTTCACGCCGATCTGTCGTCACGACAATTTTTGATTTCAAGCCATTTTCCTTGATTACACGATTTGCGAACGCTTCCACTTGTGACGTTTTGCCGGTAGATGGCGCCATCAAATAAAAGGTCGTTTCCTCCAAGGCTTCTGTCGCCATCATATCCAGAATCAATGTTTTACAAAAAACAATACTTCCCGCACCAATGATTGCGATTTTTCTCATACGGATTTCCTCCCCAACGGTTTTACGATTTAGTATTATCACCAATTGAAACTGCCCGGCTTGCTTTCAAATCCAGCCTGTGCCTGGATATTCAACTGATGCGGCGTCATGCTATGCGGATTGAAAGGCTGCCCTTGTACATCCTGAAACTCAGCCAGGGACACACTCGTAATGCCACGCGGCATCAAATCGATTGTTAAAAGATAATCATTATTGAGACGCAGTGTAACGCCTTTCCAGACAAAATCATTGCCGTTGTCAATCATCATATTCGTCGAAGAAAACGTAAGTGCCGCCAGCAAATCTGTGCTGTCCGTGCTTCGCGGGTTAGGTAATAAGCTGCAAGCGTTCAGCTCCAGCAGCAAGAGCAGAAGGACAAGAACGAAACCCATCCATCTCACCGCAGGTTGAAAGCTGCTCCGCATACCCGATTCCTTCGAGGACAACCGAAAATAGTATGAAGCTGATCGATATGCAGTTCTATGATTACTCATAAGCTTCTCCCTCCCTGCGGTTCTCATCATTTCTTATTTCTTATAGGTCAGGCTTGCGTCAAACCACCATTCAGGTGTCTGTGGATGGCTGCCGTGAACCTCAATAGCTAGCGTGTTCAAGCCTTTCACCAACACATTCCTTTGATTCGTGAGTGGATAGTCTTCAAATAACCCACCCTGATGGGGAATAGCTACTGAACGGTAATCGACCAAGCCCTCCCGTATGGAATCACGGGCAATTTCGATCCCGTTGAGATAGGCGATGAAGCCATCCTCAAAAGCTACTCGCAGCATCCATTCTTTCATCTCCGCAGGGTCTTCATCCACAACGAATGATTTACGGAAATAGTAAGCAGGCGATTGTTCTTGGGCTGGAAGCGTCGTTGCGATACTGCGTCGGGACACGCTTTCCCGTGAACGTCCGAAAGGAGCTCTAGCCCAGCCCCAATCTGTGTCGGGATATGCGGCACTGCGCCAGTCTTCTCGCGGCAGCGGGCTCTGGGCGACGAGCGGCTGCTCGCCGGTCAGGTCCAGCCCCTGCGGGAGTACGGTGCGCACGTCGGGGCCGCCGGCGTGGTACTTCCACATCGCGCCGATACTAATCGCCGCGCGCTCTTGCACAGCAGCCGATTGGCGCAGCCCGGCTGCATCCAGTGCTAGCCGGTCCGCTGCGCGACCGGCGCTGCCCGCAGCCGCCGCTTCCAGCCGGCTGCCCCGGCCCTGGACCATGAGCAGCCCGCCTGCGGGGCTGCTCATGGTCCATTCCGCCCACCCCGGGTGGGCGGAGGTGCTGCTGTAACCGGCCTGCGGCCGTTCGGTTACAGCAGCCTCCGGCGCGTAAGCCTTCGCGCCGATCAACACCAGCTCGGCGCCGCTATCCGCGAGCCCGCGCCAAACCTCGGGCTGCTGCGGCTCCTTGTTCATGAGCACGAGCCGGTGCAGCCGCGGATTCTGCTCCGCCGTCCGCTTCAGCCATGCGAGCTGCACGGCTGGCTCCGCTTCCAGCCGCTCCGCGTTCAGAAACCAAAACCGCGCCTCGCCAAAATCAACGAAATAAGCAGACCTTCCATAGCCTGTCAGCTGATCCTCAGGTATATGGGTGAAACGAACAGCCATATTGGCCTCTGTTGCCGACCCGTCCCACACCGGGAAGAACACCCTTGGAGCTGGAACAGCCCCGGAGCGCTCCACCTTTCCAGCTAGCGCTGCAGGTCCGGCAAAAAACAAAACATCGCTATTTTGCTTCATTTGTTCGCTTAGCGTATCTACATAGGCAATACCTTCATCCTCCAGATAGGCCATCGTCCAAACAGAGCTTTCTGCAGATGGAGCCGATTCAAATCGGCCAGCCACAGGTGGTATTGACCACAGCAAGGTACCGAGCAAAGTGACAAACAATAACAGACACAGCAAAGTGATCAGATAGCCGCCTTTTCTATTCATCTTATCTGTAATACGTTCTTCACGGCTCTTCATGTCCACCATCTCCTGTCCTGCTCACTTTCCTATTTCATATGTAATTTTCTCCTATAAACAGGATACCATTATGTACATGGATTCCACGAGGGTACATCGGAATCCTATCATCCAATTAAGTCGGCCAACCATATATTTTGTGATACACGGGCGGCCACAGCAGCACGAGCAGAATCATCATCCCGATCGTAAAGAACAGAGTCCAGAACCGCAAACGCAGCTCAAACCACTTCAGTGTAACGAATAATAGAATCCAGCTTCCCAGCCAAACAGCGAGCGCCGTTATTTCCTTGCCGCCATAGGGACCTATGCGCAGCCCACCCGGCAGCCAAGAGCTTAGCCGTATTAGAAACAAATTAGCTGTGGCAGGATCAGCAGCACTCCACCAGTGTGCTGCCGTTAATGCTGCCATACCGAGTAAAGCCGCCAGCATACCCGCAACGACCTCACCGGAACGGGGCGAGGTGGCGCCTCCATTTGTCACCATAGTATCAAGGTCTCCTTCGTCGTGTACAGTTTCTATTCCAATTTCATTCCCAGCTTCAAGACCGGATTCATCCTGCCATCCATCTCTTGCTGCATGCATTAGGGTACCTTCTAATGGATTCAATTCTTTTTCCTCTGGGGTTCATCCTATGCTTGTCCTCTATCAGACACCCTTCCACTTAGACAATACCAAGCCAAATACAAATCCGATCAGTAAGCAAAGCCACATCATCGACAGCAGTACACCGACCGCATAGCGTATTTCCTGCCTTCCGTCTCCGCTAGAAGCAAATCTCCTCAAGAACACAGCGGCTGTGATTCCGCAAGGGATCGTCAGCAAGGAGACAAATTCCTTATATTCCATAACCACCCAATGACCGAATGGTAGATGCAGCTTGAACCACTCGGAAGCACCTTCCGGAGACTGATAGCCGATATACAGCCAATTCCCGATTATGACAGTCAGCAGAACCAGGATATTCGTCACCAGCAGCCGCAATTCCAGCTTCAATCTTGCACCTTGTACGCCACGAACGTACATGTAGTAGGCATGCCACGTATAGGTTGCGACCAGAAGAGTCATGGAAGCTCCTACCCCATGTAATATGCCTGCCATCCGATTAGCACTCGGTCCGCCAAATGCGTTGGCAAGCGGGATAAGAAGAAACAGGATAATGGCAATAAACCCTTGCGCAACCGCCAAATCCCGGAACTGTGGACCTATCTTCATGCTTCACCGCTTCCTATCGCTCAACTATGAACGAATCAATTTCATTTTGTTGTAAATCATATACTTTAAAGGTTGCTTTACTGCCATCCACATCGACAATCATATAATGATAGCTTGCTTTCGGGCCTACAACGACCTGCTTGGTTTCCTTGCCTCCATTATATAAGGGCGCACCTGCTCCACCTATCGTCAGCTGATATATCGAATTCACAAAATGATAACCGCTGCCATCAAAGCTTGCGTCCACTTTTCTACGGTTATAGTTATGTTCGTGCCCCACAAGTACAGCAGTTACCTTATATTTGTCCAAAAGCGACCAAAGTGCATCACGGTCAGCAGGCTCAGCATCCAATGAGCTGCCCAAATGGGCTCCAATTGGATAGGCCGGTACATGAAATTGCACAAATATGTGTTTGCTGCCACTGGTTTTCAGCTGATTTTCCAGCCATGTCCGCTGTTGTTCATCTATCACATAGTGATCTGCGGCATTTTTACGATCCGAGTTTAATGTTATAAATCGTGCATTTCCATAGTCAAATGCATATACGGTTTTTTGATAGCCTGGCAGCTGCTCCTTAGGCAGCATGGGAAAGGCTTCTGTAAATATTTTTTCATCGTGCTCATGATTGCCAAGTGCTGGATAGACGGAGGTCATGGGAAAGTAATCATCCACCAATCGCGTCCATGCCCCCAGTTGTTTGCCAACATCAGAGCCTCCAACGACCTGATCTCCAGTAAACATCAGAAATTCGGGCATCGGCTTTAAACCTTTAATTTTATCTAAAAGGCTCCGCAGGGTGACCTCATTAATACCGTTGGACGATCCGCGGCTGTCTCCCATCACAACAAATCTAAATGGTTTGGTTGTTGTCTCAGGGTTAGTGCCTGAATTAACACCATCTGCTGGACGGGCTGTCACTCCCGAATTTTCATGATGAGGTGTTTGATTGTTGGAGGTCGGCGATCCGAACGAGCATCCTGCCAATAGGATCAATCCCGCTAACAGCCATACAAATCTCAGATCTGTAACCCAGATTCTACGAGGTTTCATGTGCATGAGCCTCCACTTCCTTTCTTTGTCTAACCAAAAGGGTCAGAACTGCTGAATGCAGCATTAACGGACGTTTAAGTCCCTTTTATACTAACATATTTTTTCGTACCCTACCAAGAACAAGACTCTGCAGAACGGAATTATTCAACCCAATATTTTCCATATTCAGCAAATATTCAGCCAACATTCATTCTACGTTCAAATTAGTTTGCTAACCTGAATAAAACACAACAATTCAAAGTCTGAAACTGCCCTCCAGTTGTAAAAGATTTGTAAAATGCGATAAATCCGCGATTTTATTCATGCAACCTGACTTCAAATGGGTAATAACAATTAACGAAGACCCCTTAGAGATAGAGAGCCGTACATTTGGATAGTATTGATGAAATCAGAAAGGTGGAAAATGATATGAAACGCATTTTAAAAGCATGTATCCCATTTACTTTGTTACTGTCGCTTATCATCCCCATGCAAGCTGTTCCCGCAACTGCAGCAGAGCCTGCTGCCAATGAAGACTGGACCCGTTTCCCTTTGATCGCTCATGCCCTTGGCGGCATTGATGGAGTCGATTATACGAATAGCCTTGAGGCTTTCCAAACGAATTACGATAAAGGGCAGCGGCTTTTCGAGGTTGATTTCTCCATTACCAAAGACGGTCTGTTGGCCGCGCGTCATGATTGGATGGGCTATCTGGCTACCAAATTCGAACAAGATATACCTGCAGAAAAGCTGGAGGAGCCGCTAACGCTGAAGGAGTTCAAGAGCTATAAAATTCTTGAAAACTATACGCCGCTTTCTTTTGCCGATGTTGCCCGCTTAAGTAAAAAATATCCGGATGTTTACTTTATTACTGACACCAAGGAAACCGATCCCGAGCTGGTTAAGCAGCAGTTCACCCTTATACGTGATACGATAAATCGAATTGACCCAACCTTAATTGACCGTTTTATTCCCGAAATCTATTCTCCGGAAATGTTGGATACGGTTCGGGAGATTATCCCTTTCAAGCATGTCATTTTCTCACTCTATTTGACTTCTATGGAGCCAGCAGAAGTTGTACAATTTGTAAAAGAACATGATGTCCACGTAGTAGCAATGCCTGAGGAAAGAGCTACAAAGTCCTTTATCAAGGATTTGAGTGATGTCGATGTGGTCACCTACGTCCATTCCTTGAATAAGGTGAAGGATGTGAAAAAATTGATGAGAATAGGTGTGCATGGTGTCTACACGGATTTTCTTAGCTATAAGGATCTTGGAATTGATGAAGCACCCTTGCTTGCGGCTGGTCAGCCCGATGCAGAGAAATCCACTGTAAATACTACGCAGCTAGACAATTCGGTTTCAATAGCATCAGCCGACACGGTCCTTACAGAACAGAGCACAGCTCCTGCTACAACTACGTGGGAAAAGATAAAGCTGCTGTTAGGTAAGCTGTTTAATAGCTAAACAAAATCTGTTTACGGTCACCCGAATAGACAACACCAAATAATCCCAACGCCGAGTGGCGAAGGGATTATTTGGTGTTGCAGCCGGATTTCTAGACAGCTATTCATTATTTCTTAAGCATATGGAATACTTGCTCCACGTCTTTATCCCCGCGACCGGACAAGTTAATGATTATGATCTGATCCTTGCCCATTGTTGGAGCTAGCTTTTTGGCATAAGCAACGGCATGTGCGCTTTCAAGTGCAGGGATGATACCTTCTGTCCGGGAGAGCTCTTGAAATGCTGCTAATACTTCCTCATTGCTAACGGCATAATATTCTGCACGTCCGGAAACTTTCAGGTGGCTGTGCTCTGGACCAATTCCAGGGTAATCTAGTCCTGCTGCAATTGAATAGGTTGGTTTCGGATTGCCTTGCTCATCAAGCAGCACCAAACATTTAAAACCGTGAATAATGCTTGGGACTCCCTCTGTTAAAGTCGGAGCCTGTTCTGGCTCTACGCCAATTAATCGTACAGAAGACTCGTCCAAATAGTGTGCAAAAGCACCAATGGCATTACTTCCCCCGCCAACGCAAGCAATTACCGCATCAGGAAGACGACCTTCTTTCTCGAGAATCTGACGCTTGGATTCTTCACTAATAATAGACTGGAAATGTTTAACCATAGATGGGAACGGATGAGGCCCTACAGCCGAACCAAGCAAATAGAACGTATTTTGATAGTTTTGCACTAAATCGTTCAGCGCTTCATCTACTGCGTCTTTTAGACGACCTTGACCCTTATCGACTGCAACGACGGTAGCTCCAAGCAGCTCCATTCGGAATACATTAAGCGCCTGACGGCGCATATCTTCGGATCCCATGTAGATTACGCACTCCATCTTAAACATGGCGCATGCCGTAGCGGTTGCGACTCCATGCTGACCAGCACCAGTCTCGGCAATTACTCGTTTAACTCCCATGCGTTTCGCAAGAAGAATTTGACCTACTACGTTATTGATTTTGTGTGCACCGGTATGGTTAAGGTCCTCGCGTTTCAAGTAAACCTTGGCGCCGCCCCACGCATCTGTTATTTGTTGAGCGAAGGTCAGCGGATTTTCACGACCGACGTACTCTCGCAAGTAATAACGCAGTTCTTCATTGAATTCGGGATCTTCTTTGTATTTGTAGAATTGTGCACTCAGGTAATTCATTACTTCCTGTAATTCAGGAGGGATAAAACTGCCTCCAAACTCCCCAAAATATCCTTCATCAAATTGCTCATGACTCATTGAGTATACCTCCATTAATTGGATAATAAATGATAATTTTATATTAACATATTAAATGGACATTTTGCATTAGCCTGAGCCAGATTGTAGTTCTGTTCATACAAAGATAGGTTTGGCCATTATCTTGACACTTATGAACGAAGAAGCCTCTGTTTCCCACTAGCACACGGAAAACGGAGACTTCTTTATTTATGATTCATAGCCAGAGTGGAAACAATTCGTCCCAATATTGATGATGAGAGCATCCCTCATCAGACTTTACCTGGTTGTAAAGGACCATACATCCGATCGGCTAAAACCTCCGTACTCATCACGCGCTATAGCGAACCAGGAGTAGCTTTGCCCCGGCTGTGTGTTCGGATATGGAACCGTCGCAGTATTTCCGCTCGGAACCTTCGATACTTTGCCGATCAGCTCATTCGTTCTGGAATAAATGCCGATATAATCGGTTGCCACCTGCTTTTCGATCGGTTTCAGATTTAGCGGCAGTATGAATTCGTCATCATCTGCTTTGAAAAAGTTGTATTTATTCAAATATGGGGAATACGTATTGACGAATAGCTGCTTATTTTGCAAATCAAATTGCAGAAACCGCATATAGCCTTGCCCACCTTCTGGCCCATTCTGGTAATCGCTCAGCAGTTCCAGCACATTGCGGTCCCCTATTTTCTTGATATTATAGGCAACTCCGGGATTATGACCGCCCAGCACCATAAACACATTCGGATTCGGTTCCACAAGCTGTTCATAAATCCCGCGGCCTTGACCATAATAAGCTTTGCTCGGTTTCAAATATTCATGCGTCGCGATAATAGCATTACGGTCCGCATATTTTTTGAGTACACTTTTGGCCCAATCAAACGTTTTTTGATCAATCACCCAACCGAGATAAACGATAACAAAGTCGTTACCCTTGACCGAAACCAGATCATAATGATCCCGGTTATTATTCAAATCCCCGCCAAAGGTAGGCTGCTTAATATATCGCTCACGTCCAAAATATTTCCAAAACTCCTCGTAGTTGCCAACATCATAAGCAACATCGTGATTGCCTGCAACGATACCATAAGGAATCCGTGCGTCATCGAGCGTTTTCATACTTTTTGAAGCATTCTCCCATTCGGCCTTGCTGTTCCAGTTGTTAACAATATCCCCGGTATGCACCATATAGCTGAACTTTTTTTCCTTCCAATGGTCCACTGTCCATTTGGTCATCAAATCATAAATTTTCGGAAACGACTCCGAGTAGTATTGGGTATCTGTCATCCACAGGAAAGCAAAATCGTACTCCCCCGTCGTTGGTATGCGATCCTGTACCAGTACCTCAACCTTGCCGCTGCGCACCATCTGGGCTGGTTTTATTTTCCCTCTGAGTGTAAAATCCTCTGTGCCTCTGTTGGAGTCTATGTCTTCCCATAGCTGGGTATCAAAATTCCATACGTACATCGTGACCAGCCGATCGGACAGAGAATGCCCGGTCCATACGATATCTGCATCAGTTAAAGGATCATTGCCCACATCAAAAGTAAATCGATGATAAGGAAATTTTTCTTTATTATCATTAACCAAATATTTCCCGTCTCTGACGGCAACCAGTGAGCGCTGTTCGTCGGTCATCATGAGCTCACCCTGCGGCACCAATTCAAGAGGAGGCTCCCGATCCACCGCATGGGTTAGTGCCTCATGCTTGCCTGCATCGCTCAGATCGTAACGCTGAGCTTTGTAAAAGGATACATCCAACGGATCGTTGGTCGAGTCATTCACCTGAACGCTGAGCTTGAGCGCAGCGGTTGAAATCGACGAGCGATCAGCTGGAGCAGGATTATTGGGCAGCTCCGGCATTTCATTCAATACTTGAAAATTGACCGTACTGTTGCGTTCATTTCCTGCCTTATCCGCCGTACTCACTTCAAGCTTATGCGCTCCAACCGGCAGCTCCGCAGTTTGCAGCTCCGCCGGCAGCTCGATAACCTTGCCATCCAGCTTAGCGACAACAGAAGCGGTACCGGATATCGCATCGTTTGATTTCACATTAACGGCAATCCGATTCTTATAGGTTCTGCCTTCGACAGGAGAAACAATCTCAAGAACCGGTGCTGTATTATCAACTTGAACGACAACCGTTTTAGCTTTTTTATCCGTTCCATCCTCTGCAATCAATTCGACCTTATGATTGGTTTCAGGCAGTTCTAGCGTATCCCATAAATAATATACACTGCGGTATTTATCGTCCTTGATCACATAATTAAATTCCTTTTGAAACGCTGTTGGGTCCTGTGCTACACCAGGAGCGGCTCCAACCGTATATACAGTAGCCGTCTTGTAATTAGGATCATCCAGAACCGTTCCGTCCCCAAGCTCAAGCTTCAGGGCACGGAATTTCCATACATCATGATCACCTTCTTTATCATCAGGCGCTTTTTTGCTGCCTGCCCGCAATGTGATTTTATTATTCCCCTGCTGCAGCAGCTCGACTTTGATCGGAATTGTTAATTTGGTGAAGCCTGTAATATTTTTATCGAAGGTATAGGCAAGCTTGTCATTCACCCATATCGAATTTTTATAACCATCGCCCGATTTCATTCCATCCGCTTCAATAGTAAGCATGGCTTGCTGCTGCATAACCGGTTTGGCAGTAACCTTCACATCATCAATGAGCAAGCTAAGCTTGGTGTCCGGGCTGCTTCCTGATGCTATGATCCCTTTACTTCCTCTTACGATATCGCCATTATCTAACGATAGGGTAAGGCTCTTATCGTTCGCCGAAACCTGCGGAATCCCTATTTTGAAGAAGCCATCTATCGCAAGCCAGCGAATAATCCCCAGTAAGCCGACTAGTGCCAACGCCGTAAACAGGATAAGCACAGTTTTTTGCAATCCATTAAACCGCGGCTGATTTTCCAAGGTGAAACCTCCCTCCGTAGCACAATCCATGATGAGTTTTATTGTATACCACTCTATATCTGAATGATAGACAAACAGCCCCTCATCCAAACTGAGGACTGTTTAATGCGGTGAATAAAAGGGCACAGCAGCACCACTTATTCACCGCACTTTTAAAGAATAATTAATGGATGCCATTTACTTTACATTAACATCAAATGAGGCCGTTTGGCTGCTTGGTGCCACAATGTTAATTTTAAAGCTGGTTACGTCGCCCGCAGCACCTGTATATTGGACTTTACCCATTTTATCTATAGTAACAGCACTCGGTTTGCTCCCCACTATGCTGCTGATATAGAAGCTCAGCTTCAATACCTCATTTCCATTCGTTCCTGTATTGCTCATTTTAAACAAATCATTTCTCGAGGTTGCCGCTTCCTCATCCAGAGCTCCAGGAGCACGCTCTGCTACAAATTCGCCAGCGTATTGATCCTTAACCGTTATTTTCTCAGCCAGCTTAGTATCCCAAATATACAGTCCTGCCTGAAGATCTGCCAAGGCTACGTCTTTGCCTGTCTTGTTCAGCAAGATGTTCTCTACAACCGGACCTTCATTTTTAGAGCTTACATCTATCGTCGAATTGACAATTTCATTCCTGCCATTATTATATAGGATACTGAGCTGAGCTGTTCCGGCCTTACCTCCTGCAACAAATCGGCTGCCATTCTGATCGGCAGTTTTGCTCGCTGCGTCCACCACTTGGTTGTTGCTAGACGTAACGGAAACGATTGAAGATGGCATCTTGACGATGTCGCTGTTATTCAGCTTTGCTCTAATTTTGACCTCCTTGGCAAATCCACGGTAATTATCGTATACAGTGCTCGCCCCTGCCGCTCCTGTTCCTGAGCTCAAATAGTCATCTGCGGCCAGCAAAATATTATTTGAGTGATCCAGATAAGCTTCATAGGTCAGCTTATTCGCAGAATCGTTCGGGTCAATAACATTCATTGAGGTAGAAACTGAATCTACTTCTGCATAATTGACACCATTCACAACCATGCTGCCATTCTTATCCGCTTTCAACAAGGAAGCTTTAAACAAATAATCCGCAGCTTTCGCACCAGTCCCCGCATAGAAGTTGAACGATTTATCAAACACGGAATCCACACTCATATCGGAGGAATCGTGAGCCAGCTTGAAGTCAAGAGTCACTTCCTGGCCAACTGTCGTAGGCTGCAGCATATATTTGCGCGGAGAAGCGCTGTTAGCCTGATCCATCCGCTGCGTACTTGCCAGACTGGTAGCTCCTAAAGTGGCCGCATCACCGGAAATCGCTTTTAAGGAGTAGCGAACCACGTATTGATTAGCAGCATCGTATTTTAAATCCCCGCCGAATTGATCATAGAGCTTAACTCTCAGTTCATTATTAGTACCTGCTGTCATGTATTTGGCTGGTGTTACCGAGAAACGAATGTCGTCGGCTTTGCGCTCTTCATTACCGTTAAGTCTAAGCTCTGCTCTCACATCCGAATTATCCTTCAGCTGAATGGTGATGGTTGAATTTTCTTTGCTGATCACACCCGTAATTGCGATCATACCCTTGTGAGAACCATTATTGGAAATGGGATCAGCAGCCAGCGTCACGCCACCATTCGAGAAAATATTGAACTTGGCCCGTTGATCATAAATTTCTTGAGGTGTCAGCTGATTGCCTTCGGAATCCTTCACAATAATCGGCACATAAAATTTCGCGTCGGTCGCTTCATCACCTGTTGGCACATCACCTTTGGATAAGCTGTAATTATAAGCACCAAAAGCCAGACTTGCTGCGGACTGATTGGCTGCGATCTTGACTACCTTCGTATAGGACTGGCCTGACCCATTGGCGATCAGCGAAATGGTGACATCCTTCGTTTTATCAGATACGGAGCGCAGCTTTAGATCTGCCGCCGAATCCCCGACAACGTTATCTACGAAAGCCAGGTTCTCCCCAGAATTCCCTTTTTCCAGATCGGAATCATTAATGAGGACTGCGATACCTGTATTCAAAGCATCTTTATTTTCCACACGAATACCATACTGGTCAAAAGCTTTTACATTCAGATAGCCATAGCCCTTGGAAGCAATCGAATTCAGCATGCTGCCGGAATCGTTAACGAGCTCTCCGATTTCCAGCCTGGATACCGTGCTTTTATCGCCAATCTGGAATACTTTATTGCCTTGTATACTTGTCGATTCATACAGTACCGTAATGGATATACTTTCACCCTTAGTCGTACCGTCAGGTAAATCCAGATAAAAGGCTTGCTCACCACCGATAGCTGTTGTAGTCCCGATGCTGGTATAAATTTTGAAGTTGCTTGCTGACAAAGAGGATTGGCCTCCATATTGATTAGCTGCTTTAAAATCGATTCGAATCCGTTTATCGTTAGGCAATGTGTCACTAGTCGTCAGGAAGCTAATGTTTGTAATTTGTTCTGCCGTTGTGGTAAATTGAGCTGTTCGTGTTGAATCGTCCGAATTGGATACTCCATCCAAAGTAACGGCCCAAGCTGCGGCATCCCATTTATTATCTAATGTCAATGTGGCTGTTGTTTTGTCGTTACTCCAACTGGTCGTATATCCGCTTACAGGTGAACCATTACGAGTCAGGTTCAGCTTTGCAGAGTTGGTGTCAGGCAATGCACCATTTAATTGAACCGTAAATGCATTGAAATTAGTAGCCTTAAAGGAAGCGATCCCATACTTGCCGTTAAAGTCCAGCTTATAGCGCTGAGAGGCTTCATATAACGACAAGGCAAGCAAGTCACGCGTTGCCGGTGTCATGCCACCAACTGTTCCATCCGCATTGGCCTGCAGCAGCTTCAATCTGACAGCCAAAGCCACATAGCTTTGAGCCCATGAGGATACGGTTGGGTCATTCAGACCCGTGGTTGTTTTTACTTGGTTCTCCATACTCAGACCACGAATGAGGAACGCTGCAAGCTGCTCTCTGGTTACTTCACCTGCCGGATTGAATTCACCTGGCGCAAATCCATCGGTAATTCCTACTTTGACAATCGCTTCAATGTAAGGAAGCGCATAGCCATTCGCAGGGTCATCAGCTTTCACATCTTTGAAGGTTGAGGTGGTCAACGTATTGTCAACCCTTAGCTTGAATATTAATGCTGCCGCCTTCGCAAACTGGGCACGATTCATCTTTTCCTTTAAGCCGAATGTGTCTTCACTGACACCATCAAATATGCCTGCATGAATTAATGAATCGAATTTGTCCTTCGTCGTCGGTTCCAAATCCTTTAAATCCGTGAAATCTGCAGAGGATTTAGCTAATGCCGCCCCACTGAAAGCCAGGGATGAGAACATGACCGATAGAGATACAATTATGGATAAGCTTTTTTTCATAAACATTTCCCTCCAACTGAATAAATTTTGATAAAATTATGTACTTCGTGCTGCTTTCGCATTTTCGTGATCGGATTGTCTTAACAACACGCGAGTTAATACTTATTACCCAATCTGTGGAAATTGAATTTGTTGATGGGATATTTAACACTTAAATCTTATGACATATAAAAAAGCAGGACCTGAGACTGTCGTCCCCGAATACCTGCTTTACCTTTAACCTCTGACAACATTCCTACACCTTGTACCTAACTTCCTCGTGTTATCGGTAGTGTTACGGTAAAGCTCGTTCCCTCGCCTAGCGAGCTGCTGACATGGATGGTTCCATGATGGGCTTCTACAATCGACTTTGCAATGGCTAGGCCGAGACCGTGTCCTCCCATTTGTCGGGAACGGGATTTATCCGAGCGATAGAAACGATGAAATATTTGCTCTTGTTCTTCATCGGCAATGCCTATACCGTTATCTTCGACGACTATAACCAGCTTACGATTGATATCATTGACATCTAATGAAAGCCTCAGTCGGACCTCTCCGCCACTCGGGGTATACTTTAGCGCATTATCCAGCAGGATGATAAGCAGCTGCTTATATCGTTCCAAATCTCCTTCGATATCAAGCTTCCCGGATGCGACCATTTGCAAATCAATCTGTTTGGAGCCGGATAAACCTTGCATTGATTCGATAATCATTTCCGCATGGGGCTGTAAATCGAAAGCTTCCCATTGCAGAATATACTCGGGTGTGTCCGAACGTGCCAGCAGCAGCAGATTACTAACTAGCTTGGTCATCCGTTTGACCTCATCCTTCATATTCACCAGCAGCTTGCGCACGAATGGATCGGTTTCCTCGGACTGTTCCATTTCCAAGGAATCGATGGACGACAGCATGACGCTTAAAGGAGTTCTCAACTCGTGCGAGGCATCAGCCACAAATTCACGCTGCCTTGCATAGGATTGTACAATCGGGATCATCGCCCGCTTGGACATCATATGACTCATATACAGAGCGATGCCAAAAAACAGCACAGCCAATCCACCAAAAATGTACAACAACCAATTAAACAGCTCATAGTTGTAGGAAATGTTTTTACCTACATATAAAGTGCCGATCTGCTTATTTCCCTGCATAATCGCTTTACCTGATGTGAGTAAACGAATCTCCTGTGTGTTCGTCTGTTCCAAGGGTGTTTTATATCCCCTAGGGAAACGGCGGTCCCCGAACCGGTCCTTAGATAATTGCAGCTTATGGTAGCGCAGTTCGTTTTTCTTGGGAGCCCATCCTTTCAACAAGTCCAGCATCTGGGGACGCAGACCACGCCCGATATCGTTTCCATATAACATCTGGCCATTCGGCCCCAATATGTAATTAAAAAGCTGGTCCTGTGAAGGTCCGATAACCCCCTGAATTTCCAACAAACGCGTATCCATTATTTTATTTGTCGTGATATGCTCCTCGATCAATCGCACCTCTTGTTCGACTAGAGCTTCCACCTCACGCTCCTGATCGTTCAGGATAATAAAATACAGCAAGGCATACACGATCACAATAAAAATAACCAAAAAAAGCATCAAAAGTCCGCTGTATACAAGCGTCAAACGGCTTTGTGTACGCTGAAAGATGTCACTTCCCCAACGCCTTCCGATCCACTTCAACCATTTATCCTTCAAGCTTATATCCCACCCCGCGAATACTTTGTATGAGTTCCTCCGAGCCGAATGGCTCCAGCTTTTTGCGGAGCAGCTTGATGGTAGCATCCACGATCTTGGCCGAAACATCAGCATCATAACCCCATATCCGATCCAGAATCACTTCACGGGTCAGCACCTGACCTTTATTGTGCGCCAATAAATCCAGCAATTGAAACTCGCGGGGAGTTAACTGGATCGTCACGACACCCTTTTGCACGGAAAAGCCAGTGCGAAATAGCTTAATATCTTGAAAATGCACCACCTCTTCCGTAATCGGAGCGTAATTTCGGCGAGACAACGCACGTATTCGGGCCAACAGTTCAGCAATTTCAAACGGTTTAATGAGATAATCGTCTGCCCCGGCATCCAGACCCTCTATTCGATCCTCCAATGCGTCCTTAGCGGTCAGCATCAGCACTGCACCTGAATACCCGGATTTCCTCAGTTTTCGGCAGGCATCTACACCATTTCCGTCCGGCATCATCCAATCCATAATCAACACATCATAATGAGAGGCAAGGGCATAATCACAAGCATCATTACCTGTCATCACCCAGTCCACCTGGTAATTGGCTTTTTTCTTCAGCATATGTACAATCAGCTCGCCAAGACGAGAATCATCTTCCGCTAATAGAATATTCAATGCCCTGCACCCCTTTCTCTATATTGGAAAGCATAACATGATTACATGAAAAATTAGTGAAATCTTTTGACCATATTCGAATTCGTAGCCGGCAGTTTTTTTATATAGGAATAATGTTCCTTTCATCTAATTTTCACTTTGCAAGGATATATTAAGAATGCGCTTAGGTAGCGTACCCAAAATACACCAATTAGGAGTGATTTCGAGCATGAAGAAGAAACTACTGCCCATTACTTTAGGACTTGCCCTTATGGCAATTGCCGGTACCGCATACGCACAATCAGCAACGACAACTACTTCCACAGATACAACGGCCCAGCACAAGGTACAGGGATTCAAAGGCGGCGACAAAATGAAACCCGGCGGTTTTGTCAATCAGGAGCTGTTGACCCTTCTAACTATTGACGAAGCCACATTGCATACAGAATTGAAGGCTGGTAAATCATTGGCGGCCATTGGAGAAGCCAAAGGCGTATCCAAGCAGCAAATCATCGATCTTCTTGTGAAGCAGGATGCTGAAAGACTGGCCAAAGCGGTCACAGACGGCAAACTAACACAAGCACAAGCCGATGAAAGAAAAGCTAAACAGTTGGAAATGATCACGAAAAGAGTAGATCAAGCTGGGGTATTTGATGGTAAAGGCGGCCCTGGCGGCAAGGGCTTTGAAGGACGCGGTGGGTTTGGCGGTCCGGGAGGACATGGAGGTCCAGGCGGGTTTGGTGGTCCGGGCGGCGGCTTGGAAGCAGCTTCCTCTATTATCGGATTAACGTCTAAGGAAATTAATGAGCAATTGAAAGCTGGTAAATCACTAAGTGAAATTGCTCAGGAAAAAGGCGTCAGCAAGCAGCAGCTGATTGATGGTCTTGTCAAGAAAGAAACCGAAAGAATCACCAAGCAGGTTGATGAAAAACACCAACCGAAAACAACAAACAAGACACCAGCAACCAAATAATTTACAGCCACTACGGTGGTCACAATTACTTATAATGAAAGGACAATCCATCATCCTCTACGGATGATGGGGATTGTCCTTTTTGTATTTATTCAGCTGCTATATGACTTTACTCAAACTTTTGCTACAATGTCATATAGAGTTTATTCATGATGTGACCCAAGGAGAGAACACAATGGCACAAAACCGCCGACTGGAAACCGATCAAGAATTTAATGAGGCAATGGAGAATCAAGCTCTTATCCGAATTTTTAAAGACGATCATATCATAGATTCCGGAGTTGTGATTACCCGCTTTGACAATCAAACCATTGTCGTGCAATCCGGCGTAAGTGGACTATTTTATTATTCAAGAGTATCCTGTGAGTTTTTCGAGACTAAGCAGCGATGACCCGCTTTAAACCGGGAAGGCCTCATCAATTTGGTTAGTTTGCTCTTCGCTAAGGCTCCAGCCAACCGCGCCCACATTTTCATTCAGCTGCTCAAGCTTACTCACACCAACAATTGCTGCTGAAACAGCGGGGCGATTAATAATCCAGTTCAAGCTTACCTGTGCTGGCGTTTTGCCAAGCTCGTTCGCGATGTCCTTTAGCAGCTGAACACCCTCCTGAAATTTCTTCGCCCGTTCCGCTACGGCCGGTTCCTCGGCTCCTCGGCTTCCTCTCGGAATATTGGACTCATATTTACCCGATAAAATGCCTCCGCCCATGGGACTGTAGAGAATCATTCCGATTCCCTGGTCTACACACATTGGCTGTAGTTCTTTCTCTATCGCCCGATTCGCCAGACTGTAATTAGGCTGTACAGAAATAAAGCTGGCGAGCTTATTCACATCACTGACCCAAAGAGCTTTCGTCAGCACCCAGGCAGGGAAATTCGAGCAGCCAATATAACGAACCTTGCCTTGGCGAATCAAATCATCGTATGCACGCAGTGATTCTTCAAGGGGAGTTTCATAGTCGACATTATGGGCTTGGTATAGGTCAATATAGTCAGTGCCAAGCCGCCGCAGGCTATTCTCGACCTCTTGCATAATATGCAGACGGGATTGACCTCTGTTATTAATGCCAGGACCTACGTCACCATGCACCTTGGTAGCCACGACAACCTCGTGACGACGGCCTTTGATCGTCCTGCCAAGAATTTCTTCCGCTTCTCCACCAGTGTAGCGATTAGCATTATCGAACAGATTAATCCCAAGATCGATTGCTTCACGGATAATACGAAATGAATCAGTAGGTGTGACCTTTCCCGGCTTACCCCAGGGCGGAGTAGGACTCCCGAAGTTCCAGCAGCCCAAACTAAGTCTAGATACTTTAAGTCCTGATTTACCTAATCTGACATATTCCATTTGATTTCCTCCTCAGAGCTTTGCAACGCAAAGCTTTCTTCGTAAGCATCATTTGAGCTTGCCTTGCCTATTTTATTTACTGAAATAGGCAGCATTCTTAAGGAAAACGCTTTCTACACGCTCAACAATCGCGCCATCCAGCTCGGACTCGTTCCTTGCCTTTTGCCATTCCGGGTCATTCCTGAATATCTCGAATTTGGCATCACGTTCATCACGGCTGGCAAACTCCATTATGTAGTACAATCGGTTGTGCTCTGAATCCGTGTCTTCCCAAAACTCGGTAACCTTCATCCCGATTCTGGAGAAAATTCGCAAGGTGTGATTAGCGAAACGGTCGTGGATTGCTTGCATCCGGCCAGGATGAATATAATAAATTCGAAGTTCGTAAAGCATCAGATCGTCCCTCTTCTCCTTATTTGTTCCTTACCTTTCTTATTATAAGTTACAATTCCTGTATCGAAAATGACTGAATTATTTGAAACTTAGTATCGTGAAGTAAAGTAACCCCAACATTTATGAAGCTGCGACGGTTTTTTTATCCCAAGCATTCACGATAAGGACACTAACTACACAGCCGAGGGCAATCCACCCGTTGTAGAAAAACACCTCTTTCATTCCAACTGCTTCGCTGGCATATCCTCCGAGAAAGCTGCCGATAATCCTCGCAACACCGAGACTGAGCAGAGCGTTCAAAGTTTGGCCGCTGGCTTTCAACTCCTTGGGAACCTGTTGATTGATATACATCGCCATAGTCACAGAAAGAACAATAAAAATCAGTCCATGCAGTATCTGGGCAGGCAGTACCCATAGCGGATTATCTGTCAACGAAAAGGCGAACCAACGTAGTGCTGCCGCGATACTTGCCACCAGCAAAATATGTGTGATCCTCACTCGCTCAAAGATCCGCTTCGCCAGCAGCAAAAATGGGATTTCACTAATCGAAGAGATCACCATCGACCACCCCAGAAGGACGCTATCGCCCCCCATCGATTTGTAGTAAACAGGAAAAAACGTATAGTAATAGCCTAAAGTAATTTGCAGAATCACGTTGATTCCCAAATATATCATCAGCTTGCGCTGCTTGAACAGCACCCAAATACGTACCCTGTCCCCTGTAGCTCGATAACCGGGAACTTTAGGAAAACGCAGTAAAAGCAGCAGGGCTACCAGCATTACCAGCGAATATACAGGAAATAAGTAGTTGATGTTCAACTGCGCTATAAAACCAAAAGCAATCGACATCAAGGCAAAGCCGACCGTTCCGCCCAGGCGAATAAGACCAAACGACCAGCGCTTCTGCTTTTCCAGCTCCTGCAAAGTCATCGCATCACTGATAGCAAATATAGATGTGTGAAAGAACGTAAATAAACATACCATCGACATTAAAAAGATATACATCGTAGACAGCGGAAAAAGCAGCATGATGCTTCCACAGCCGATGATCAATATCATCAGAATCGTGTTTTTATTGTTGGCATGGTCCCCTCGTGAGCCCCAGAAGGGCTGAGCCAGCAGAGCGACTAACGGTCCCAAACTTAACAGCGTACCAATTTCTGAAGGTGTGGCACCAACGGATTGAAAATAAATCGGCAGGAACGTCCCATATACAGCGTTTCCCATATAAATAACCATATAAAATAGTAAAAAGTAGACCATGCGTAAATTCCTTTCGACGTGCAGACATTTCTCACTATTGTATCAAGAGCGGCAGGCTGTGGGAAGCAGGAACTTCACGTAGGTTTAATCCATGGAGACTAAAAAAAGCAGCCCTATAGGCTGCTCATCCGTTCCATTTTGTATTTTTTTAATCCATTATAGGCCATCTCAAGCTGACTGTTAATGTGCATTTCTGACGCCGAGTCACTCATCATGCTACAGGCTCTGACCAGACTGTCGATAACGCTGAACAATTCAGGGTCTGTGCGGTAGCAATCCGTAGATATTTCCTGCATTTCGTAAATCTTTTCCGCAAAGGCTGGGTAAGCAGTCATGTTAATCAAATCCCTTCTTAGTTAAGGAATAAAAAACAATGATACACAATATAGCCTTTTTAAAAACGATTTAGTGTGTCTTAATAGTTATTGTAACGCTTACAAACAAGTTTTACAATACACTATTTCAATTATTTTATGTGATTGTATTGACAAGCATTCCATTATGACTGCATTTGTTTGATCAGCTTAACGTTCTGTACTTGGCAATCTCCTGTTCATACATATCTCCACCATGAGAATCATAAACAACCATCACCGGAAATTGCTCGACCGTAAGCTTGCGGATGGCCTCAGGCCCAAGATCCTCATAAGCAACGACTTCAGCCGCTTTTACCTTCTGTGCCAGCAGAGCCGATAAACCACCAATGGCAGCGAAGCATACAGCTTCATATTGTTGACAGGCCTCTCTAACCTCCTGGCTTCGGGGTCCTTTGCCAATGGTAGCTTTGACTCCATACTTATACATAGCAGGTGTGTAAGGGTCCATCCGAGAGGCTGTTGTCGGCGCAATGGAGCCGATAATTTGACCTGGCTTCGGTGGAGTCGGCCCTGCGTAGAAGACCACTTCATTTTTCAAATTCACGGGAAATTCCTCGCCGCGATCGATCAGCTCCAGCAGTCGCTTATGTGCCGCATCGCGCGCTACGTAGATCGTTCCATTCAGAAAAACCTCATCCCCTGCTCGAAACTGCAAGACTTGTTCTCTCGTTAGAGGTGTCTCCAGATAAATTTTGGCCATAATTCAGCACCGCCTTTTATAGTTTAGATAACACAGGATTTCTTTCGTGCAGCGTGACATTGTAGATTTACGGCGACCGGAAGCGCGGTGATATGACAGCCGTACGTTTCAACTGCCACCCATAGAGCTGTACTCGTTCCGCCTAAGCCTTGTGGTCCAATTCCCGTCTTATTGATTTCCTCCAACAAATCCTTCTCCAGCTCAGCAATATGTGGTTCATGATGATATTCGCCCACATTCCGCAAAATCGCTTCCTTGGCAATCTCAGTTACTTTATCGAAACTTCCGCCAATGCCTACACCTACAACCAAGGGTGGACATGCCCTGCCGCCTGCTGCAATGATCGTATCCATTACAAATTTTTTGACACCGGCAGCGCCATCTCCTGGAAGCAAAAACTTCATTGCGCTCATATTCTCGCTTCCGCCGCCCTTCGGCAGCACTGTGAGCTTAATTTGATCTCCTGGAACAATTTCAGTATGAATGACGCCGGGGGTATTATCGTTCGTATTTTTACGCAATAACGGATCGCCTACAATCGAATTGCGCAAGTATCCATCCTTATATCCCTTCCTAATTCCATCGTGAATCGCTTCATTGAAGCTTCCGCCTTCGATATGGACATCCTGCCCCACCTTGGCATAGACGACAGTAAGCCCTGTATCATGGCAATACGGCCGATCTTCTTCAGCAGCCAATTGTGCATTCTCGAGTAATTGATCCAGAATGCTTTTGCCCAGAGGAGATTTTTCGGTTGCACTTGCTTTGCGGAAGCCCTCAACAATATCCTCCGGTAAGTAATAGCAGGCCTCCATGCACAAAATAGCTACAGCATCACGAATTTGATCAACATGAATTGTCCTCATTATTCTTTCATCCTCTCTACGATTCTCAGATTGCCTGCGTCTTCTTAGATTTCACCGAAAAAGCTTTTCCTCGCTGGAGCAATCCATTGGTCCATCTCTTCCCGCTTTTCTTCGCCTACCAATCGGTTTACAAGTACATCATGCCAAATATAATCCTCCAGCAAATAAATATGAGCCGGATCGTCCGTATAAAACGCATTGCCGCCATGCTCAATGGAATTTCCGTAGAACAGCTCTTGGCCGTCTATCGATATAATGAACCAAGGATGGTCAACATGCGCTACGTAATGGGTTTTCCGATGGAGATCCAGCCCAGGCAGTGAATCTTCCACTTGGAATAATATGCCTCTTAGCAAGCACCCCTCTTGCCGCTCCTTCAGATCATCCTGCAGCTTAACGTACATCGGCTCCCATAACGAAAGCACGATCCGCTTGCGGGCACGTCGAATAAGGACTCGGCAAAAAGATAGGATATTGTCTTCCCCTTTTACTGTAGAAACGTAAATTTCAGGCTCAGGCTCCTGCTTTTCAAGCGCTTTCAATTCGTTCTCCAGACTGCTGTACGTTTCTTCCCATTTTGTCTTCATCGACTCTAGGAAAACTTCGACCGGTAAAGACGAGTAATGGGCTCCACCTTCGCTTTCCTGCTTCATGACCAGTCCATGCTGCACCAAGCCATTCAACACATCATACACCCGCGCTCGCGGTACGCCCGATACTTTACTGATCTGATAGGCATTGGAGAGACCCAACGGAACTAATGAAAGGTATACCTTGGCCTCATATTGAGTTAACCCCATAGCCTGAATGTTCCGCAGCAGCTCTTCCATTCGCATTCCCCATTTCCACGCCAAACATTAGTGACTATTATAGTAATTACTATCATTGCTGATTTCATATTAACAAATAAAATTAAGGTTTTCAATAACAATTATGATGAGATTAACGTCTTGTTGTCCGAGTGTTGGTTGTGCTCTACATTATCCTTGCAGTAGGTGCCCCCCATTCATTGCGCTAAATAATTAAAGTCAATAAACCAAAATACAGTTGTTTCTTTTCGCGCAAATAGAGCCTGACGTGAAGTCAGGCTCATTTTTCAATAATAACTTTTAATTGCATTCAATTGCTTTCAATTATTTAAAATGGTTTCGATTTTTTCAAGCACTTCATTGTCCAAAGTGATGCCGGAAGCGGCACAGTTTTCGATAACCTGTTCCGGTCGGCTAGCACCGACTAAAGTGCTGGCAACATTATCCTGCCTTAAAATCCAAGCCAAGGCTAACTGCGAAATTTTAATACCCAATTCATTGGAAATCTTCTCCAGCTGCTCAACCTTGATTAATTGACTTTCCTTTAAATTGTTCTCTCCCCAACTTTTGCTGGCAGCGCGACTGTCGGAAGGAATGGCTGCGCCAGGACGGTATTTGCCAGTCAATATGCCTTGTGCTAGCGGCGAGAAAACGACTTGACCGATTCCGTTTTTTGTACCAAGTGGGATGATTTCTTTCTCAATGTAACGGTTGAACATGTTATAGACCGGCTGGTTGACAATGATCCGATCCAGTAAATATTTATCTGATATGGCCAATGCTTCCTGCATCTGAGCTGCTGTCCATTCACTGATACCAGCGTAGAGTACTTTACCTTGAGATATCAGATCATCGATAGCCCGCAGCGTTTCTTCTACTGGTGTTTGAGGGTCATACCGGTGGCAATAATAAATATCAACATAGTCCACATCCAAACGCTTTAAGCTCGCATGGCACTGCTCCATCAAATGTTTGCGTGACAAACCGCGATCGTTCGGGCCATCGCCCATCGGCCAAAATACCTTGGTAGCCAGAACATAGGATTCACGTGGATAAGCACTTAATATTTTGCCTACCACTTTCTCTGCTTCGCCCCGTTCATACGCATTTGCCGTATCGAAAAAATTGATGCCGAGGTCATACGCCTGCTCAATAGATTTGACTGCTTTATCATTTTCCACGTAACCGCCATAGGTCATCCAGCTACCAAGACTGATTTCACTGACTTTCAAACCACTACCGCCTAGTCTACGATATTTCATTAATAAATACCTCCATGGAATGAGTTTAAGTTACCTGTCCATTGTAAGTTAATGTTCGTCCTAAGGTAAGTACTGAAAATTTATTCCTTTAGTAACTTTGTAGTAAGTTATGGATGGAACGTATACAAAAACAAAAACCGTTAATTCCCCATACAGGTAATTTAACGGTTTTTGTTCGAGTTTTTTGCTTGTGAATCTTACTAGGTTGCGATGCTTTGACTTTTGCTTTTGGAATACGATTTGAGATATTTCATAATGAAGGCATAATCGCCTACGCTTGATTTGACAAATTCGACACCGTAATAGTGGCAATAGGTTGTTGACCGCTGCCAGTTGATATGGCCCGAAATTTCTATTTGATGATTCAGAAGGGTAAATTTAACAGTGATGTTAATGTCATTATCCGCTGCTTTAAGATTTAAGAAAGACTCGATCTGACAACCGTTCTGACTTAAGTCAATGAGTCTAGCTCCCACATCTTTGCTGTTAATTTCCATACCATTAATATCATTAATCGTAAATGGAGATTCGATATTCTCAGCAAATTGATAGCGGAGCGGTTCTTTTCTTCGACTTGTTGCCAAACTAATTCACCTCTTGACATAAGCTAATAGGATCAGTATAACACAATATTTTCCTGATCATTTTAAAGCTTTAGTCAAGTAGAATTCAAATCGTTATCAATCTCCTTCAGCATAGACTTGTGCTTCTCGCGCCTTTTTGTTACATAGAGACATTCAACCCTATTCTCACTGCAGCCTCGGAGATCTGAACCAGCTCCATTTCACTGCTGCTGCCAAAGCTCAGAGAACGCAGCAGCACATGATCCTGGACTAAAGCTTCGAATTCCTTGATACAATTTTGGGTTTCTTCATCTGCTTCAATGACAAGGTCCACACGTTGATCAATAGGAAGATCATATTTCTTGCGTAGATCCTGGACTGCACGGATCAGTTCACGGATCATCCCTTCTTTTTCGAGCTCAATCGTAATCGTAGTATTCAATGAAACGGTCATCTGGTATCCTGTAGCGGATGCATAGCCGATTTTTGCCTGCCGTTCAACCAGCATTTCCTGTGTGGAAACTCGGACGACCTCTCCGTTTTCGGCTTGATAATCCACAAAGCCTTCTTGCAATACCTTCTTTATTTCTGTTTGCACCATATTTCGCAAGAAAGATTGCAGACCAGATACGAGCTTTCCATACTTCGGCCCTGCCATCTTCAGATTCATTTTCAGAGCATAATCGGTTAAATCATCATCGTGCTGTTCGATACGAACAGCTTTTACATTCATCTCATCCTTAATGATTTCTTCAAAATCCGCAACTTGCAGCGTCAGGTCAGTAATTACGATCAATTCCGACAGCGGCTGGCGGTTCTTGATGGCGGTATCATTGCGGATATTGCGTGCCAGCTCCACAATCTGCCGAGTGCGGGCCATGTTCTCCTCCAGAGGAACATCGATAGCTTCGGGGTCTACTGTAGGGAAATCAGCTAAATGAACACTGCCTTCATCTGCCAGGTTCATATACATTTCATCGGCAAGAAACGGGGCAAAGGGGGCGATCAACCTGCTGATCTTCAAAAGCACCTGTCTCATCGTACGGTAAGCTGCACATTTGTCCTCAGTTAGACCATGACCCCAAAACCGCTCCCGCGAGCGACGGATATACCAATTGCTGAATTCGTCAACAAGACCTTCGATTGCTTGAGCAGCCGTCATAAAATCAAAGCCTTCCAAGCTGTCGCTGACCTTAGATATCGTATGGTTAAGCCGGGAAATGATCCATCTATCCAGTAAATGAACAGAATTCACCTTCTGATCTGTGGCATGATCATAATGATCGATGGTTGCATACATCACATAAAAAGCATGGGCATTCATCAGTGTATCGATGACTTTTGATTTGGCTGAAGCCACAATATTCCGTGAGAACCGTTTGCTTAGCCATGGTGCACTATCCGACAGGAGCGCCCAACGGAAAGCATCTGCACCGAATTCCTCGATGATCTCCCAGGGATCAATGACGTTGCCTTTGCTTTTGGACATTTTCTGACCATTCTCATCAAGAATATGCCCTGTTGCCATTACCGCTTTATAAGGCGCTTTACCCGTGAGCAGCGTAGAGATGGCCAGCAAGCTATAAAACCAGCCGCGGGTTTGATCGATCCCCTCACAGATGATGTCCGCTGGAAATTGGTCGGCAAAAGCTGCCTCGTTCTCAAACGGATAGTGGTGCTGGGCAAAGGGCATTGAGCCACTGTCAAACCATACATCGATCACTTCAGACGTACGGACCATTTCACCCGAGCATGCAGAGCAGCTCAACTTTACGTCATCGATAAAAGGTTTATGAAGCTCCAGATTATCCGGCAAAGGCTCTACGGATCTCGCGCGCAAATCTTCTACACTTGATGGCGCATGCTCGCTTCCGCAATCCTGACAGACCCAAACATTCAGCGGTGTTCCCCAATAACGATTGCGGCTTATATTCCAATCGACCAACTCATCGAGAAATTTGCCAAAGCGTCCTTCCTTTACATGACCTGGATACCATTCTACGGATCTGTTATTTTCGATCATTTGCTCCTTGACCGCTGTCGTCCGGATGAACCAGCTTTCCATCGCATAATACAAAAGCGGTGTATGGCAGCGCCAGCAAAAAGGATAGCTGTGCTCATATCTTGCCTTGGCAAACAACAGTCCCCGACTGGACAAATCCTTGACAATATCTACGTCGCAGTCTTTAACAAACCGTCCGACAAATTGCGGAACCGCTTCGGTATAGCAGCCATTCAAACCAACCACACTCAGCATGCCAACTCCATGCTTCTGCGCCGCGCGGTAATCGTCCTCCCCATGGGCAGGTGCGATATGGACAATACCAGTGCCGCTGGTATCACTGACAAAATCGGCACCAATCACGACATATCTGGATGTATGACCCGCTGCGTTCGGATGATCAGCTGCATCCTGATGCTCTGCTCCATTCGTGTGTGTGCCTGTACGTTGCGGTCCTACCCTTTCGCTTGGATAAGGCGCTTCATAAGAAAGGCCCACGAATTCATGACCTTTGTGCTCTGACACAAGCTCATACTCTCCCTGTATAACCTGATTAAGTAGACTTTTGGCAAGGATAAGCACTTCGCCGTTTTGCTTGACTTTGACATAATCCAGATCCGGATGAACAGCAAGCGCCGTATTGGCCGGCAAGGTCCAAGGTGTTGTGGTCCAGGCAAGAAAGCTCTCGTCTGAATGATTTCTGAATTTAACGGTTGCGCTGAGATCCTTCACATCCTCGTAGCCCTGCGCCAATTCGTGGGAGCTTAGTGTTGTTTGGCAGCTTGGGCAATACGGACTGACCCGGTGCCCCTTATTCAGCAGGCCTTCCTTGTGAATATGGGACAAGATGTTCCATACACTTTCGATATAATCGTTGGATAATGTCATGTACGGAGTATCCATATTGGTCCAGTAACCGATAGATTCCGTCAACTCACGCCATTGCTTTTCATATCGAAAGACGCTTGCTTTACATTTCTCAATAAACTTTTCGACGCCATAAGCTTCGATTTCCTGTTTGCCTGAGATTCCGAGCTCCTTTTCCACGCCCAGCTCTACAGGTAAGCCATGGGTATCCCAACCTGCTTTTCGCAAAACCTGATATCCGGTCATCGTCTTATAGCGGCAAATAAAATCTTTAATTACCCTTCCCAGCACATGCCCGATATGCGGCGCTCCATTCGCTGTTGGCGGCCCTTCGTAGAACACAAACCGCGGCTTCCCTAATCGCTGACTGATGGATCTGGGGAAGGTTTGCTCCTGTACCCATTGCTCATATACCCGTTTCTCCCGCTTCGCTGCCTGCTCTTTAACATCAACTGTACGCATACGATCGACTCCTTCTGTTTTATAGCGTGTACAAAAAGGGATAATGTTATAAGAGAAGGGTGTGTCTCCGTTCCCCTAATGAACACGCTCGATGATTAAATTGATTGTAGACAAACAAAAAAATCCCGCCCCTGAAAGGGACGAGATTGAACTCGCGATACCACCCTAATTCCGTGAAAGGTTCGTCATTCCAACCTTCACAGCACCTCAAACTACGCACCAACATGCGTGGCCCTTGTAACGGCGGGATCCCGTTAAAGCTTACTGTAACTTCAGCTTTACTTCTCGGAGAGGATTTTCAGCTAATACATGAACATTGGCTTTCAGCACACGGCCAACTCTCTGGGGAACAAGTGATTAGCATACTCTTTCTCGTTAACGAATTTAAATGATGATGAACTTAATCTACTTTTACAACATTTTCGGATGATTGTCAATGGGGGGATCCGCCGGCTGTACTGGCAGTCGCAACGTAAAGCGGCTTCCTTCTCCTTTCACACTATGCAAACCAAGCGTGCCACCAAGCAGACCTGCAAGTCTTAGGCTAATCGACAAACCAAGTCCTGTTCCTCCGTATCGGCGCGTAAACGCACCATTTTCCTGTTGAAAAGCCTCAAATATGAGATGCTGCTTGTCCTTATCAATACCGATACCCGTGTCCTGAATACTAAATATAATCCAGTCTTCAGACTTTTGAAGTGTATTCGGTCCAGACTGAGAGTCTTTATCCATGTAGATCTGCATCGTGATTGTGCCCTGATCTGTGAATTTAACCGCATTAATAAGCAAATTACGCAAAATTTGGACTAGCCTTTGAGCATCGGATACAAAGTACGCAGGGACATCAGCTCGAAGGTCCACCTTAAATGGCAAACTCTTCTGTTCCATAATCGGAACAAATTGGTGTTCGATAAGCTGTACCAATTCATCAACAGAGAACATCTCCCATACAATTTCCATTTTTCCTGTTTCCATTTTGGAAATATCCAGCATATCATTGATCATCTTCAGAAGCTCGTTGCCAGAGTTATGTATAATATCGCCATAGTTGATCTCTTCCTCTGAATAGCTGCTTCTATCCTCCTCTCGAAGCAATTGGGATAGTGCAATGATGCTGTTAAGCGGGGTTTTCAGCTCATGCGACATATTGGCAATAAACTCGGATTTGTATTGGGAGGCCAGCTCCAACTGCTGCGCTTTCTCCTCTAACTCCCTTTTTTGCTTACGCAGGATCAAATTCATCGTTTTATTCTTCTGCGCGCGCAGCTGTTCCTCATAAAAATCCTTCAAAATGAAAACAAAGAAGGCGTTCACCAAAAGTGCTGCCGGGTAAGTATAAGGAGCTATATGATATAGGTAATTTAGTCTGGGCATAGAAGCGAAAGTAGCAATTCCGATCACCTGAAGAGTATTAATGGAGCATATGGAAATCAATGCTTTCTTATTGTAGCTCCAGGATTTTCTCCGATACAAAGCAACCAGAAAAGCAGCCAGACAGCCGAGCAATAAGATATTAATTGAACCTGTAATCGCCTGAGCCGTAAACCCCGAAATGGTATACCTCAATAAAGCAATACCGATACTGATGATCAGAACGAGCCGAGGATCGCGAAAAAAAATCGTACCAAACACGATAGGCAGCGCACGCAAATCGAACAATGTCGATCCTTGTCCCTGCAAACCAAAAAACATAGCGAGCCAGCCCGCAAAAATAAAAATGCCGACTAGGACAGCCTGCTTCACCTTCCATGTTGTATGTTGAAATATATATTTAAAGCATAAATTGAATAAATACGCAGACGTAATCAGGATACTCAAACTAATTAAAAACGCAATTAAATAATCAATGGTTATCCCCTCCTGCGTCTATTGTACAAGAAATCGAGAATAAGCTCTATCCATAAAAACCTTACACAGAAAAAAGCCCCTCTAGATGAGCGGGGATGAGCGCAACGCGCTTGGTACGGTAAAATTGCAATTCACAACGATCAAACCGAGCAATTTTATCAGGAGTTGTCGGGTACTATGCTGACGCATCGGCAAATCGAGCAGCTAGTTCAGCAAACAGAGGGCTGGATTACAGCACTGCAATTAGTATCGCCCAGTTGGGCATAACGCATAAGGTCAAACCCACATTCAATCAAGCGTATGCCTATATGACGTTAGCCCGTTAGCTAATGGCTGCTGCTGGAAGAGTAAATGTGCTGCTAATGAACGTAAATCATCTTTTTGGTCATTCCTCCATCTACCGTCAAGTTCGTTCCGGTGACAAAGTCATTCTCAGGGTCGGTTAAGTAGAGGCAGGCACGCGCAATATCATCCGGCTTTCCAACTCGTTGCGCCGGATGCTGTTCATGATCCTCCTTGCGAAGGCTGCTGTAGTCGCTCGTTTCGATCCAACCGGGATTGATCGCGTTTACCTGGATTCCGTCAGGACCCAGCGACACGGCAAGCGCATGCGTCAAAGCATCGATTCCACCTTTGGATGCAGCATATGCCTCTGTATTCGCTTCTGACATCATCGATCTTGTAGAGGAGATATTAACGATTGACCCCTTGCCTTGCTTTTTCATGACCTTAGCGGCTTCTCTTGAGCACAGAAAGCACCCGCGTACATTCGTATTCATCACATAATCCCATTCATCCAGTTCCAGCTCATACGGCGACTTTGTTATGCCAAGACCAGCATTATTAATCAAAACATCAATACGTCCAAATTTCTCTTCGATTTGCTGAAAAGCCGGGGCAATCGCCTGACCATCGCTAAGCTCCAACTGAATTGCGTACGACTCAGACCCCGATTGCTGCAGCAGATCCTTAGTTTCACACAGCTTCTGCTCATCTTTATCCACAAGAACGACACTTGCGTTCTGAGCCGCGTAACTCAAAGCAAGTACCCTTCCGATACCGCCCCCCGCGCCCGTAATGACAACAACTAGATTCTCGAATTTGCTCATTGTAGATGCTCCTCTCAGGTAAATGTTATTCTTGTATTATAACTGTAACCCAAAGCAAAATGAACAAGCCTGAGTACTGGTCGATTTCGACTCCATATAAGCTGCAGAAGGTTGACCTTGTTTTGGCCTTGGTATATCATTAATTCGTTGTTTAGAAGTGAATGCATACTCTGTGTCCAAGTAGAACATACATATTAAGATGGTAATCAACCTATCCGTTGTCATGTAAGCAATACTAAAACGTTTTGAATGAGGAGCGATAACCATGGAATTGCGCAATAAGAAAGCCTTGATTACCGGGGCAGGAAAAGGCATCGGAAAAGCGATCGCAATCGCATTAGCCAAAGAAGGTGTTCATCTAGGAATCATTTCTAGAAGTAGTTTAGATCTGGAAGTTCTTCAGGAAGAATTAACCACAGCCTATGGAGTGGATGTCTACATCGCAACCGCCGATATTGCAATTCAGGCAGAGGTCAATGAAGCTGTAACCACTTTGAGCACAAAGCTCGGTTCCGTAGATATCCTTATCAATAATGCGGGAACTGCACAATTCGGCACATTGGTTGATATGGAGCCGGTGCAGTGGGAGCGTATCATTCAAACGAATCTGATGGGCACGTACTATATGACTCGTGCTGTACTGCCAGCTCTACTTAGCCAAAGCAGCGGCAGCATTATCAATATCGCTTCAACTGCAGGAGAAAGAGGCTTTGCTACAGGCTCCGCTTACTGCGCTTCCAAGTTCGCCGTTCTTGGAATGACTGAAGCCCTGATGCAGGAGGTTCGCAAATCCAATATTCGTGTAACAGCTCTCACTCCAAGCACGGTGAATACAGAATTGGCTGTAAATACCGGGCTAAAAATAGGCGATGAGGATCGTATGATGCAGCCGGAGGACGTCGCTGAGCTCGTATTGGTTACGTTGAAATTGCCAGATCGCGTCTTTATTAAAACCGCTGGAATCTGGACAACCAACCCGCAATAGCCTGCATACGTCATAGATTCCTGGTTCGACTTACAGAGGCAACGTGAACACAGCTTTATGATTAAGCGACTAAGACTGTTTCTATCGCACGCATACAAAGAAGAAGACGCCAAAACTGGCGTCTTTTTTCATACGGCTAAAGCTGGATCGCCAGATATCCCATAATCAACGTCAATACAGCTAAAATGATTACGATATATATAAGGTTCCTAACCGATTTTTTGTTTTTCCTTTTAACAGCTTCTACCTGAAGCGCTTTCTGAACAGAGTCGGCAAGCAGATTGAATTTTTCTTCAACCGTATGGATAACGATTCCTTCACAATGAGAACAAAGTCTCTTAAACTCCGTTTGTTTCAAGCAATGAGGGCACTCGACCATAATTTGTGACCACCTTTTAAAAAGAGCAGCCAATATGTGGCTGCTCTGCGATTATTTGCATCTTACTTTGCTTACCCCTGCTTGCTGTTGTTTGCAGCATCGCAAAATTGTTTGAGCGCCTGCTCTACAATCGATCTTGGGCAGGCCAGATTGATTCGCAGCCACCCTTCTCCCTCGGTTCCAAACACCGAGCCTTCACTAAATGCTACTTTTGCCTGACGGAACATCAAGTCCTTGAGCCCTTTAATGTCCAGACCAAGCTCCCGGCAATCCATCCACAATAAATAAGTGCCTTCCGGAACAAGCGGCTTTACTTCCGGCAAGTGTTCAGCCAAATAAGCGATTGCGTAGTCCAGATTTCCTTTGACATAAGTCATCATTTCATCGAGCCAAGCTTCACCTTCATTATAGGCCACCTCAACGGCATCCTGTGCAAAATGCTGCGCCATATGAAGACTAAGTGTTTTGAGACGCTGATCGATGGTTCTTTTGAGTTTCACATTGGAGGCAACGATAAAGGAAGTGTGCAGCCCAGGCAAATTGAACGTTTTGGTAGCAGCTAGGCAAGTAATCGTGATGTCAGCCAGCTCAGGAGACAGCGTAGCGAACGGTATATGCGTATGCCCCGGAAATGTTAAGTCACAATGAATTTCATCAGAGATGACGGTTACCCCATACTGCAGGCAAAGCTCGCCCAGCTTAAGCAGTTCTTCGCGCTCCCACACACGTCCTCCCGGATTGTGAGGGCTGCACAGCAGCAGCAGCTTGGCGCCACTCTTAAATAGCGACTCCAAATAGTCGTAATCCATCTCGAATCTTCCGTTACGCAGAAGCAGTGAGTTCTTGGCAACGATACGGCCATTGCTTTGAATAACGTCGTAAAAAGGATAATACACAGGTGATTGGAGCACAACCTGTCCACCAGGCTCGCTGAACAATTCAACAGCCAGACTTAATGAGGTCACGATACTTGGTGAATCCGTGATCCAGCTGGCCTCAATATTCCAATTGTGACGGCGGCGAAACCAACTGACAATCGATTCCAAATAACTGTCTGTACGGATCGCATATCCGTAAATGCCCAGCACGGCGCGCTGCTTCAATACCTCCTGAATGGCAGGAGGAGCCAAAAAGTCCATATCCGCTACCCATAGCGGAAGAATATCCGGTTCACCGAACAGCTTGCCGCCTTGATCCCATTTATATGAGCGAGTATTCCGTCTATCGTTTAATTGATCAAAATTGAAAGCCAAAAAAGTCACCTCATTATAGATTTTTTAAAATTATACCATTAAGTAGTCAAGCCTGTATAACAACATTTCTTGAACAGCCTGATAACCTAAGCTTTATTGAGGGCAATGATGGAACTGTCATTAGATTTACCAAATAAACGATCTGATTAATAAGGCACCTCTAAATTGCAGCTACTAAGCTTTGTTCGGGCTTCTGGTGCATGCCTCGCTATCCGCGACCACCAGCACATCCATGTGCCTTGCGCGGCGAAGCAGCTTTTTTACTATTGAGCCTTGCCACAACTCTTTCCAGATCGATAGCCTGGACTGCCCCATTATGATTTGCGTGGTTTTATAAACATTCGCTTTACTCACCAAAGCCTCAGGTATTTGTTTTCGATGAGTGGCCTTTAGTATTTCAAAGGTTCCACCCAGACGGATTGTCAGCTTCTTTAATGCTTCTATCCGCTCCAACATTTCATCAGTGGCTGCGATTTGTACAAAGTTGACAAACCAGGCCGCTTTCAATCTGTAGGCTATACGAAAGCCTCGACGTATCAAGCGTTCCGCCTGTGGAGTAGCGTCAATACATACATAAATCACTTCCTGCCTACGCCAAGGGCCGCGAAGAGCGCTGCTTCGCTCCCAGGATTCCAGACGTTCATCCACATCGTCCGCAATCTCTCGCAAAGCGAGCTCCCTCAAGGCAATTAAATTAACGGTTTTGAAAAAGTTGTTAATCGCTTGATCCACTTTATCCATCGCATAGATTTTGCCTTCTCTCATCCGCTGCTGCAGCGATTGCGGCGCAACATCAATTAGCTGCACCTCGTCAGCAAGTCTCAAAATATGATCAGGTACTGTCTCCCTAACACGGACTCCCGTGATTTGCTCAATCGCATCATTAAGACTTTCTAGATGCTGAACGTTGACGGTTGAAATCACAGAGATGCCTGCTGCCAGAATATCAAGAACATCCTCGTACCTTTTCTTATTTTTACTGCCCGGTACATTCGTATGAGCCAGTTCATCGACAAGAACCAAATCCGGATTACGTCGGATCACTTCTTCTGCATCCATTTCCTCCAATTGCGTACCCCGATAGTCTATAACTTTACGTGGAATCAGCTCCAGCGCACCGATCTGTGCAGCCGTTTCCTTGCGGCCATGTGTCTCCAGCAGACCGATCAGCACATGAATTCCTTTTTTTTCGAGATCATTTCCATCCCGCAGCATCGTATAGGTTTTGCCCACCCCTGGTGCGGCGCCTATATATACTTTAAATTTTCCTCGTTTGATCTGCAAAATTTTACGCTCAACCTCAAGAGTACTTAAGCGGCGGAACCATTCATCGTCACCCTTAGGCTTAGACAGCTTAGCGGGCAAAATACGCTCCCCTTCATGTTCCGCACGGTCTGCAACCATGAAGATATCAATATTTCTTGTTTGCTTCAACATGTCGTGGACAATGGAGCCTTGCCAGAACTCCACCCAACGTGATTGCTTGGAATGGCCCAGAACAATTCGTGTTACGTTATGTTCCAAAGCGTAATTAACAAGAACTCTGGGCAGAGACCGACGGGAACACAGCGGAAGCTCATCGAATTCCCCACCTACTTTTGTAACCAATTTTACAATGGACCGTTTGAAGGTTGCTTCTACCTTGGACAGCTCTTTTTGTGGATTGATAAAAGTAACTACCCGTAAATCACCATTCAGACGTTTGGCAATTTGCTGGCCTCTTCTTACGTAGATGGAACCATTCCAATGATACTGCGCCGAAACAAGAATTCGCTCTGTTGCACCGGAGGGACCGGTCAAACCTAACTCATCTCTATGCTTATCGAGGGATTCATTAACCCCCTCGGCCATTAATCGCAAAGACAATTCCCGCAGCACAGCAAGATTACCACGCTTGAATAATGCAGATCCTTTGCCAAAACGGAGGTTGCCCTCTGCTGCCCGATTTAACAAGGTTTCGGGGGTAGCATCGATCAGTACAACTTCATCGGCGTTTTCCAATGTATCCGCAGGTACCGTTTCTTCAACTTCCACTCCAGTTAATTTCCTCGCTAATTCTGTAACCCCTTCCAGCTCGTATACATTGACGGTTGAGATCACGCTAATCCCATGATTAATTAAAAATCGAATATCTTCCATTCGTGTGGCAAACTGGGCATCTTTACGATTGCGGTGAGCCAATCCATCTACCAAGACAACTTCAGGATTGCGTTTAATGAGTGCGTCTAGGTTTAAATCTTTTTTTTCCACGCTTTCTTTCATCCAGTGTATACTCGCTACCCGGTCCAAATCTCCGATCTGCTCGACGGTCTCGGGACGCTGCATGGTGGATACCGCACATATGACAACGTCGATACCCTGATTTTTCAAATGTTGTCCTTCACGCAGCATATGATATGTTTTCCCAGAGCCGCTGACAGCACCGATATATACTTTTAATTTACCTCTATGCAGCTTCGAAATCGAAAGTAAAATCTCCTCTGGTGTTTTACGTTTGAAGTTTTCCATGAACCCCTCCATGCAAATCGATTCGATCTATACGCACAGCTTTATCTCCCATTATAAGGAAAAGGAAAAGTCTGATAAAGACATAGCTTTACCAGAACTTTTCCTTCTTTAGTTCTACTTTCTGAATCTCCCTGCCTTTAGAGAGCTATTTCAGCCAAGCGTTCAATGTCAAATTTAACTTCAACACATTGACACGCGGTTCCCCGAACAATCCCAGGTCCCTTCCTTCGGTTGTTTGCTCTACAAGCTGCTGCAGCTTTGCTTCGGGAATTCCGTTAAGCTTGCTGATCCTGGGTACCTGGACCAGAGCTGATTGCGGACTAATATGCGGATCAAGTCCTGAGCCCGAATTGGTAATGAGATCAACCGGCAATTGGCTTACGGGAACATCGGGATTGTTGGTCTTCCAGTCCTCGATGGATTCCTGAGTCCGCTTCAGCATTTCAGGATTGGATGCCGCGTAATTATTGGAGCCTGAAGCGTCTGCTTTATAATCAATGCTGGATACTCTGCCTTGAAAGTATTTCGGATTTGCAAACTTTTGACCAATCAATTCCGATCCCACGATTTGTCCCTTGCTGTTGTAAATCATACTGCCATTCGCATTTGCAGGCATTAGCAATTGGGCGATCCCGGTGCATACCAGCGGATATACGATTCCGCATAAAACAACAAATACAAAACTAACGCGAATGATGATTCCCAAAGAGAAGCTTGCTGTGCTTGACGCAGCATGATTTGAATTATTCATCCTTTTTCAACCTCTTTCTTGTTTCTTTATCTATCTCTACTAAATCCACAAGTGCACGATAAGGTCAATCAGCTTGATCCCTACGAATGGAACGACAATCCCGCCAAATCCATATATAAACAGATTGCGCTGCAAAAGCTTATTCGAGCTCATCGGTTTATAGCCGACGCCTTTCATGGCAAGCGGGATCAGTAACGGAATAATAATCGCATTGAATACCAAAGCCGACAATATCGCTGATAACGGTGAGCCAAGCCTCATAATATTGAGCGCCTCCATCTGTGGAATCGCAAGTGTAAACATAGCCGGAATGATAGCAAAATATTTGGCCACATCGTTGGCGATACTAAAGGTCGTCAAAGCACCGCGCGTCATCAGCAGCTGCTTGCCTATTGCGACAACCTCGATAATTTTTGAAGGGTCCGAATCCAGATCAATCATGTTAGCCGCTTCTTTGGCCGCTGTTGTACCGCTGTTCATCGCAAGCCCTACATCAGCTTGAGCGAGTGCTGGAGCGTCGTTCGTTCCGTCTCCGGTCATCGCAACAAGCTTTCCTTCCGCTTGCTCCTTACGAATTACGGCAATCTTATCCTCCGGCTTGCTTTCGGCAATAAACTCATCCACTCCGGCCTCGCGGGCAATTGTAGCTGCAGTCAGCGGATTGTCACCCGTACACATGATGGTTTTAATACCCATTCTACGAAGCTGCTCAAACCGCTCCTTCATCCCTGGCTTCACGGTATCCTTCAAATATATAAGTCCGAGGATATGGTTATCGACCGCTACGGCCAGAGGTGTACCCCCCTCTGACGCAATCGCGTTACCTTTTAGCTCAAGATCACTCGGTATCGTTCCTCCTTGGGACAGTACCCATTGTTTCACCGAATCGACAGCTCCCTTACGCACCTTGCGCCCATCCGTCAAATCGATCCCGCTCATTCGGGTTTCTGCCTTAAACTCGATAAATACTCCGTCCTCGGCAAGCGAGCTGTTATAGGCCATTCCTTGCTTTTTCATCAATTCAAGCACTGAACGCCCTTCCGGTGTTTCATCCTTCAGAGAGCTGATCGCAGCCCATTCACCCAAAACCGCTAAGTTCTCTGATTCTACAGGGGAAAACTCGCTGGCCATCCGGTTACCAAAGGTGATCGTACCTGTTTTATCCAGAATCATCGTATTAATATCCCCTGCAGCTTCGACCGCTTTCCCTGACATTGCGAGAACATTAAACTGCGTCACCCGGTCCATCCCCGCAATCCCGATAGCAGACAGCAATCCGCCTATTGTTGTTGGAATCAAGCATACCAGCAGTGAGATCAAAACAGGTATATCCAATTGAATGTTCACATATTTGGCAATTGGGGCCAAGGTGACAACGACAATCATGAAAATGAGTGTCAAACTTGTGAGCAGTGTGTTCAGTGCAATTTCATTCGGTGTTTTTTGCCGCTTGGCGCCCTCTACCAAAGAAATCATCCGGTCGATGAACGACTCTCCAGGATCACTTGTAATTCTTACTTTGATCCTATCGCTAACTACTCGTGTGCCGCCTGTTACCGAATTGAAATCGCCTCCTGCTTCCTTGATCACCGGGGCGGATTCTCCTGTAATGGCAGATTCGTCTACAGAAGCTAAACCTTCAATCACTTCTCCGTCACCGGGTATCATTTCCCCTTGGGAAACGACGACGATATCTCCTTTGCGCAGCTCGGTGGACGGAACCAGCTTTAACCCGCCGCTCACCACTTTATTGGCGCTGATCTCTTTTTTGGATTTTTTCAATGAGTCGGCCTGTGCTTTCCCACGACCTTCAGCAAGCGCTTCTGCAAAGTTGGCAAACAACAGCGTAAAGAGTAGAATCGCAAATACAGTCAGGTTAAAACCCGTACTCTGGCCGGCACCAAAATATCCAGGAAAAATCGTCATCAAGAGCACAATCAAGGTGCCTGCCTCAACAACAAACATGACTGGATTTTTCATCATGGTCATCGGATTCAGCTTCACAAAACTGTCTTTGATGGCATTGCGAAGGATGTCACCGGATAAACTTTTTTTTCTATTTGTTTGCATGGATCATGTCCACTCCTTTCATTATCGAATCGTCAAATGCTCAGCTATCGGTCCAAGTACGATACCAGGCAAGAACGTCAGCGCGCCAATTATCAGAACAGTTCCTATAAGAATGCCGGCAAACAATCGGTTATCCGTGCGGAAAGTCCCGATGGTCTCGGGAACCCACTGCTTACGCAGCATGGAACCCGCTACCGCCAGCATCGCTACCATCGAAACATAGCGGCCGAACAGCATCACGACTCCCGTAGATATATTCCAGAACGGCGTATTATCGCCCAACCCTTCGAACCCCGATCCATTGTTAGCCGCCGAGGATGTATATTCATACAGCACTTGTGAAATTCCATGAAAGGCCGGATTGGTAATTCCCGCTTTTCCTAAATCCGTAGCTAACGCGATTGCGGTTGACGCCAGTATAATGAGCGGATGTGCCAGAATTGCGATGGCAATCAGCTTGATTTCGCGTGCTTCTATTTTACGACCGAGAAACTCCGGTGTCCGGCCAACCATTAATCCAGCCAGAAAGACGGCCAATATCGCATACATGAGCATATTAATCAAACCAACGCCTTTACCGCCAAACACACAGTTCAGCATCATGAGAGCAAGAGGCGTAATCCCTCCAAGCGGCGTCAGTGTATCATGCATCGAATTGACACTGCCGGTTGTCGCTGCTGTCGTTACTGTAGAAAATAGCGCCGATTGCGGAATGCCAAAGCGAACCTCTTTCCCTTCCATACTGCCCTGTGCGGCATCAATGCCCAATCTGTTCATGGCGGGATTACCACTCGACTCGGCAGTATAGATAAGGGACAGAAACATAACAAATAATATCATCATCGAAGAAAAAATAACCCAGCCCTGCTTGCGATTTTTGGCAAACAAACCGAATGTATAGGGAAGGGCAGCCGATAAAACCCACATCGATAAAATTTCAATCACATTGGTTAGCGCATTCGGATTTTCAAACGGATGGGCCGAGTTCACTCCGAAAAATCCGCCGCCGTTCGTACCTATATGCTTGATCGACTCCAGTGCCGCGACCGGTCCGATCGCAATTTGCTGCTCGACTCCTTCCACCGTCGTAACAGTAACTGTTGGCTGCAGTGTTAACGGAACCTGTAGAGCCACTAGCAGCATAGCGACGATAAAAGCAAGCGGGAAAAAGACACGAGTGTGCGCCTTTACAAAGTCCTCGAAAAAATTACCAATCGTTTCCCCTTTACTCGTAATGCCTCTTACAAAAGCAATCGCAACGGAAAATCCGGTCGCTGCTGAGGTGAACATCATCATGATAATGACAGCCATCTGCGAAAAATAGGACAAGCCTGACTCCCCGCTGTAATGCTGCAGGTTCGTATTGGTCATAAAGCTGATGACCGTATTAAAGGTCAACGTTTCTTCCATACTCCCAATCCCGTTGGGATTAAGAGGCAACATATTTTGTATTCTCAATATCAAATAGCTGATGGCAACAAGCACAATATTCGTTACGATAAAGCTGAGCGCGTAGGTTTTCCAGGTCATACCCTTTCGTTCTTTTAAACCAATCATTGCAAAAATCGGTCTTTCGATGAATCCAAACCACTTGTCAGTCCGATTAGCTTCATTGGAGAAAACGTTATAAAGATAGGTTCCCATAGGTTTAACCAATAGCACTAAAATGACGATAACGACGGCGATTTGCAAAATGCCCATTTGTTTATTTCCTCCTTAGAGTTTTGCTTTAGCAAAACTTTCTTCGTAAGCATTTGCCGAGTTTTACTTTAGCAAAACTATCTTCGTAAGCATCTGCTGAGTTTTCGTTAGAAAACTTTCTTCGTAAGCATTTTCCAAGTTTTGCTTTAGAAGTCTGGTGAAAGTCTCCGCTGCGCGGGCGGACCACTCCTCCGATCGCTGTTGTCATCAGATTTCTTTATTGTGTAAGACATTTAGCTGTAAAAATCCAAAGACAAAGGCGAACGCTTCGCTTCTCCAGAACGATTCCGCCCACTCCGCTAATTATTCACTGGACCTGTACATACATTAAAACTTTTCCGGATTAATCAAGGCGTAGACCAGGTAAAGAAAAATAAATAAAGTAAAAATAATGACAACGATCACGAGCGCTCGCCTCCTGAATCTTCAATAACTCGCCCGCACCAAAATAAAAATCCACTGAACAGCGCGTAAGTGACGGCTAACACAATCAGCATGTATAAATCCAACATGGTTACCCCTCCTTAAAGCTTATCTATTTCACATGTGTTTGAATTAAAAATGAAACATCCTCGCTTGTCGTATGAATGACATAGCTAGCACCAAGTCCTTTGTAAACCAGACGCGGGTTGCTCGTATTTGTGATGACGTAAATAGGCTTGGAAGTCCATCTGCGGCACATTTGTATATAACGGCAGCATAGATTCAGGCTTCGCTCGAAAATAAACACCTTCCCAATAGCAAACTCTGGAAGAGTCCAGTTTATTTGTTCTGTAGTATCTACCATAACAATATTTTTTACACCAATATTGACCAGTCTTTGCTTTTCTCCCTGGTTGTTGGCAATAGCTGCAAAACGCAAGCCTTGCTTCAGCAATTGAAGTATGAAGCCTTTTCCCGTTCGATTGGGTGCCGAAACCAAAATGACTTCCTGTTGTTCCATTTCTATTTTCCTCCTATGATGTCAAAAAGGAGGCAACAAAAAGAAGCCTACGAAAAGAGCGGAACTCTTCTCGTGGCTTCTTAAAACACAGTTATACAAACCGTGTCTTTCGCACGACAATTGTTGCCTCTCCCTATACGCTTACGAGGTTAGCTGTCGGATTCGGGCTAGAGAGTAGCCCTACCTATGGGTATGCGTTAGCATGCCCTAAGGATTCACCCCATGAAACTCGTGTTTCCTGATTATGAAGTAAACCGATCAGGTGTCGCGCGCTTCTTTGGTTCCCCCGTTCCTTTTAAATTCAAGGACTCAGCGATAAAGTGCATGTTTCATTTTCAATTACAAACAAACCAATCCTGCCTTACCTATCCTATATATCTTATGTTCGTTGAACACGATCACAAGCTTCATCATCCTCTCTCCAAAACACACGACTTTCTTTATCCGATATGAACCGGTTCATATGGCTCAGATATTCAGCCGTTTCTTGGAAAACTTTGTTCGAATCATGAGATGTATCATACGCCAGCAGCTAATCACTGTAAATAAATACCGCACACCATACTAGACCAAAATTGACTTGCATCATACTCAAATGCTTTTAATGCTCTGGATATCTGCATCCAGCTCATGATATCGTCGTTTTCCAACAATATTTTCAAATACCCAGCATAAGCCAGCATATGCATAGATAATAAAGGAAAATCAGATTTGATTCCGCTTTCATCGACTATTAAAGCAAAAATGGCTTAATTATGATACGGATTGGGGTTTTACAATATTTAACGTCCAGCGTATGATACATTTCATTAACCTAACAACTATATATCCTCCATATTCAACGCTTAATTCCCATTTAGGGAAACGGGGGACCCAGTTTAAGCCATCTAGCATTGATGGTTTATAGGGGTGAATCCTGAAGTCATGCTAACGCATAACCTTAGGTAGGGCACTCTCAAGCCCGAATCCGACAGCTAACCTCGTAAGCGAATTGAGAGAGAAGCACACTCGTGTTCTCCTGTCCTTATTTATTCATGCAAAGGAAGCCCGAGAGTAGAGTTTCTCTGCTCCCTGGCTTCTTTGGTTTGTCCAAATTCAAGAAATAAAGAGGAGTGCAAGTATCATGCTAAAGCTCGCCGCCCCATTGACTGTATCCACTGAACTATCCTTGATACCTTACAAAATCGGTTCCATGGAAATCTACCAATTTGACTGTCCTCAGTTGAAAAACCGAATCCCTCAGCTCACTTCCGACTGTTCTTGCGGATTATTGAAAATTTCCAGCAGCGGGATCAATGGCTGGGCAGAATGTATGCTGCCCTCCTGCGATACCAAATTTGATCTGGTCCTGTGGGCTTCGGTTTTCATCAAATTAAAGGGACTTTCAATTACCGATGCGTTTGCTTTAATAAATATCAAGCAGCAAGCATGGGGAACAGGTCGATACGAGTTGGTTGAAACAGCTTTAGTTAACCTTGTTACTCAAATCCATAATCAGAATGCCGTTCAGACAACGTATGCGAATGGCATTATTCTGGAACGATCCAGATTGATTGAACAATCACGATCTTATTTTTCCTTTTAATACTTGCAATGTCATGGTTGGCTTAACTCAGTCAATAAACGTTTGGCATCTCCGTTTTCCGTTTTAAATACTTCATATATTTTTAAAGTCAGTGGTGTATCAAATTGTTCAGAGTTTCCGCTAAAGGCAATATTGTTCTCACCTGAAACCAAACGTTCCTGCCCAATTAAGGACTTTACAGAGGTTCCCACGAGCCTTCCCAATGAATCATGCAGTTCAAATTGAAGCTGCGGGAAGCTTTCATCCACCTGGGCCTCTTTTTGGCGTTCAATATTGAAGAAAAACTTACCCTTGTAAGTATATTGATGAGTGACTGAATTAAACAAGAAGGAAATGTCCCAACGGTCGACAGCTATATCAAAAGGGTAGATACTAAATTTGTCATTCTTATCCGATGTCTGCAAATTCACAGTATAAGCGGCAATCGTCGACTTGTAGGGTGCTTGAGCCGTTGTATCCTGAATCTTCACAGCAAGCCCTGTTCCTGTCTCTGTGGCTGGTACCACATAAGTATAATTGATTGTCATTCCTGTGTTCGGCAATACAGACGTCGTAGTCAACACTTGCCGTCTGCCATTGTATTGGTAACCTCCTGCATTGACCAATTCCGTTTGAAACACCGGGACGGCAAGCGGGCGGGAGCTTTGGTTATATAAGCGGAATTTAGCCGTAACCTGCTTGCTCCCTTCATCCTGATTATCGTTCATATGAAGTTCTACCAACGACACCTGCAAATCGGGATGTATGAGTTCACTTCGTGTATCGAACCGCATCGGGCTGCCTAACGAATAAGCATCATAAGCTTGAGAGTCATCAGAACTTGGAAGTAAAATATTCAGCCTCCCCACTTGATAACGAACAACATTAGAAGCTCCAGATGAGAAGCTTTCCGATGTCAACAGATTCAAGCTCAACAGCTCGGTATCCTGATCAGTAGGAATTGCGTAATGAATATACTTTTCTTCTTTAGCATCCAGTTGGATTGTTTCCTGCTCTAATCGTTTGCCTGCAAATACTTTTTTACCGTTTTTTCCGTCTATTGCAAACTCGGGTATAGTTTCCCGTTGATTTGATGGGTTATACGCCAGCAATTGAACGACATACACATTACCTGTCTTGGTAGACTCCTTATGGATATCAACAGGTTTGTATGCTATAGGAGAATCCAATGAAGGAATCTGGAAAGCATCCGACCACTTGCGGATTGCTGTAGAATCTGTAATGGAAGTATCTACGCCATTCCAGGGCTGTACCGTGATAGGAACAGCAGCAATTAGCGTTTCTTTCTTTGGATATACATAGTAATCCACATCTGTCCAATTCACTTCACTTATGCTTAACTTCTCAGCTCGATCCAATACGACCATATAGCTAATATCTGTAGTGGTCTGGGGCTGAATGACTCTTGGATTCGACGTGCTTGGCGCAAGTGTATAGGTTATTCCCTTGCTGGTACGGACATGAAACTCGTAATCCGGAACCTTGGTGATTGAGGTGCTTGTGTTTTCCATTTTGATAACAATGCCGATCCGAGTGCCTCCGAGAATTTCCTCTGCCAGAACACTTTTCAACTGCACATTCAATACATCCGTTAATGGGTATACCGCAGATTTGGATTCGACGGCTTGGGTAGGGCTGAGCTCTAAAAATTTGTTAAGCAAAGCGCTGCCAGGCTGATCGCTACTTATGCTCATGGCAGCGGGTACCTCAGCAAAAGCAGGGCTCATGAAGCCAGTGATCGATGCCGATAATACGGCCGATGCTACGATGACGGTTAACCTTCTGTTCATTCGTTCTCCTCCTGTTACAAGTCATTATTTATTGAGATAGCTTTACTTTTTCTTTATCCTTCAATTGATTTTGTCCCGAAGTTACTAACGATTCTCCTTCTTTCACTCCGCTTATGACCTCTTGAAACGTATCACTTAAACGTCCAAGAACGACCTTACGCTTCTCCACAGTATCTCCAGCCATAACAAATACGTAGCTCTCTCCACTTTCACGAACAATACTTAAGGTCGGCACGGTTACTACGATTTGATCCTGATCTTCTGTCAGTAGGACTTGAACCTTCATTCCCGGCTTGAATTTGCGATCCTGATTGGGCAATTCAAGTTCCAAAGAGTAGGCTTTGGATTGTGTACTGACAACATCAGCCAGATAGCTCACTTTAGCTTTATGCTTCTCTGTTGAACCGGATATGTAAAAGGAAAGCTCTTCCTTCCCGCGTACAAGTGCTGCTGCCTCCTCGGTAAGTTCCGCTTTAATCTTTATGGGATCCAGCTGTTGAATCTGTGCAGAACGAAAACCTGCTGGAAGCATCATGCCGACTTCGATAGGCAGATCCGTCAGTACTCCGCTAACGCTTGCCCTTACTTCCATATGCTCCAAGGTTCGATCTGCTTCTCGAATCGACACATCCGATAACAGCAGACCCTGCTCCAGCTGTGATAACGAATTGGTTGTTTCCAGCGTTTTTTGTTTCTGCAGGCTGCTCTGCAAATCAAGCTTGAGATTGCTTAACTGCGTTTCTACCTGCTCCAACTGGAATTTCGTCGAAAGCCCCAGATCAAAATCGTTGCGCATTTTATTGTAATTTTTTTCAGTTTCCTTAATTGCTGCTTCCAGCTTAACAATACCGTTCTGTACATCCTGCTTGCTGTTCGCCAAATCCTCACGTGCTTTTATCAGCTGCTGTTGAGTACCGGCTATTGTAACATTTGCTTTTTCTTTGGAAATTAGGACATCGGTTTGGTCGAGTCTAAAAATCACTTCTCCTTTCTCGACATTATCTCCGCGCTTCTTCAATATTTCCTTGACATCGCCGCCAACCTTGACTGCCACATCTAGCTGTATGGAGGAAGTTATATCGGCTACCTGCTCCAAAGGCTCGCTTATTTTCTGCTTGGCCACTTTTGTCACTTTAACCTGTTTGAGCTGTACCTCATTTGCTTGTGCTTGTGCCGGTTGGGCTTTGGGCGCTTCGGAGCAGCCTGCAAGCAGCGCTGCGCCAAGCATCATGACTCCCATCGTTTTTATACCTGTATGAATTGGGTTCACCCTAATTGGTTTCATTGAACGTTTCTCCTTTTCGCTATCTTTCTGTCTGCTGATGGAAGCCTAAATGCTTTTTGCGGCTGGTGTTTTGGCAACACGGTTTTCATTTCTGTTCATAAACCGCGAGATTCCGACATTCATCTTGTCGATAAGTTCGTAAATCACGGGCACAACGATTAAAGTCAACACAGTCGAAGTGATCAAACCGCCTATAACAACAACCGCCAAGCCTTTGGAAATCAGTGAGCCATCCGAAACCCCCAATGCCAAAGGCAGCAGAGTCATAACAGTGGCGCCCGCTGTCATAATAATCGGACGAAGCCTTGTTAATCCCGCTCTGACTAGAGCATCACGAACCGTTAATCCATCCGCGCGCAGCTGCTGTACCCGGTCGATCAGTACGATGGCATTGGTGACAACAACCCCGATAAGCATCAAAAATCCGATCAGAGACGTGATATTAATCGACTCCCCTGAAATAAGCAGCGCAATAAGTCCGCCGATTGCAGCAAGTGGAACCGAGAAGAGAATAACAAAAGGTGCACTCGCGTTCCCGAAAGCAATAACCATAACGAGATATACGAGACAAATCGCTGCGCCCATGGCAACCGCCATTTGACCAAAGCTTTCCTGAATGTCATCATTTACGCCTTGAGCCTGCGTACGGACAGCTCCTGGAATTACTACTGTCTTCAAGGCTTCTGTTACTTTGGTGCTCACGCCGCCTTTGTCTTTACTTTCGATTTTGGCGGTAATTTTCACATACTGCTCCTGCATTTCCCGAGTAATTGCTGCTGGTGCTTCTACCTGACTGATTTTGGCCACATCATTTAGAGAGACTACCGCACCGGTCGACGTTGTCAACTGAATGCGTCCCAGCTTTTCCTTCGAGTTTTTGAAATCATCATCTACCATGACTTTGGTTTCAAAGGTTACATTGTCGAATTTAATATCGCCAAGTGGTGCCTCCGCAAGCCATAAACGTACCGTGTCTGTAATTTGCGCTGATGATAATCCATATACACGCGCCTTATTCTGATCTACACTGACAACCACCTGTGTCTTCTTTTCACTTAGGCTGTCCTTAATCGTTGTCAATTCGGGAAATTCCCTCATCTTCGCTTTAACCAGCTCGGCTCCGGCAATCAGCTGGTTCAAGTCTTCACCCTTAAGCAGGTAGGCAAAATCATCTCCTGAGCCCATGCTTGGCGCTAACAGCGCACCTTCAATTTCTGAATCCTTGGGGGTCATTTCCACAATTTTATGCTTGTAAAGCTCCGCCATCTCTTTGGCATTGGAGGCCGCGGATACAGATGCGATAATTGACGCCTTGTATGGCGTACGTTCTCCGCTCGTATTTTGTTGGTCATAGCCGACCATGGATTCAAAATAGTCAAATGCTGGTTGTCCGGCAGCATCCTTGGATTCCCGGAACATGGCTTCGATTTCTTTCATCTTCAAATCCATCGATTCAAAGGAAGTATCCTGTGGAAGCTTCAACGTATACTGAACCTGCTTGTTGGTTTCGCTATCCGGCATAAAGGCCATCGGGAGAAAAGGAACCGTTCCTCCTATCGATATAACAAGCGCCAAAAATGCGGCTAAAACCGTCTTCTTCGGGTTATCAAGCGACCAATTCAATATTTTTTTATAAGAGCCGCCCAGCTTGCCAACCTGCTCTTCATCGTGATGCTTGATCTTGTTGCTTTTGAGCACCATCAGTTTGGCCAGCATCGGGATGACTGTCAACGCAATGATTAGTGAAGACATTAACGCTACAATCAACGTAATGGCAAAGGGTCTGAATATATCCCCCAATACCCCGCTGACAAAAGTAATCGGTAAAAATACACCCGCAGTAGTAATGGTAGACGAGGTGATCGCTGAAGCTACTCGTGCTGTAGCCAGCTTAATAACGGATTCATTACGATCACTGACCCTTTGCAGCTCGCTGTATATGTTTTCAATAACAACAATCGAGTCGTCCACGACCCGTCCCACGGCAATCGTCAAACCGCCAAGCGTCATAATATTGAGCGTTATATCCAACGATGCCATAGCGCACAACGTAGTTAATATCGACAATGGGATCGAAACCAAAACAATTAAGGTCATACGCACATTTCTCAGGAACAGCAAAATCATAACCGAAGCCAATACGGCCCCCATAATGCCTTCCTTCAGCATGCCGTTAATCGACTTTTTGACATCATTAGCTGCATTATAAACAGGCGAGAATTTTAAATTCGGGTATTCCTTTGTCCAGCCGGCAAACAATTTATCTACATCATTGGCAAATTTGACCGTATTGGCATCTTTCCCTTTGAACAACGTAAGTCCAATAGCCGGATTGCTGTCCAGCCGGGAAATAAATTTGGATTCCGAGATGGCTTCAACCTTGGAAATATGTTTTAGCAGCACCGTGTCGCCCTTTGGAGATGTAATTTTCATATTTTCCAGATTGTATATCGTATTCAAGTCACTTTCGATCCGAACCGATTGTGAGCTCCCGTTAAAATCGACTTTGCCTGCAGGACTTGTCATTAAGGCAGTCTGAATGCTTTGTGAAACAAGAGCAGGGGTCATTCCGTAATTGTTGATCGCACTGATATTCAGCTTCAGCTTCAAGGTTGCTTCCTGCTGACCTATCGAATCTACATGGTCAATCCCATCCATAGCACTTAAGGTAGGCTCAATGATATCCTTATAAATCCGGTTCAGCTCTTCATGGTTCATATTCTCATTACCGTTAATCGCTGCAAAGTAAACCGGGAAATCACTGCTGCCAAACTTGGAAACCTTCGGTTCACTTGCTCCTTTGGGAAGCACAATATCCTTGATAGCACTTTCGATGTCCCGCTTCGCATCATCAGGCTTCCTACCATTCGCCAACTCAACCGTGATTGCCGAGAAATTGTCATTCGAGCTGGAGGATACTTTTTTCACACCCTCCACACCCACAACCCGCTTCTCGAGAACCTTCGTTACATTATCCATAACATCCTTCGGAGGGGCCGGATACACCGTGCTTATAAATACGATGGGCAAGGAAATGTCAGGCATACTTTCTTGTTTCAATGTGGATGCGGAGAATGTGCCTGCGAGGAGCAATATAAAGCTGATAATAATAATCGCTGCCGCATTTTTCAAAGAAAAATTAGTAAATTTGTTCATCGTTTGACTCCTTCATTAAGTTACAATAATTGCTTTTTTAACAGCCATTCCTCGTTGATTTCTTTCATTCTAGACAAGTAGATGTCACAAAATAAAGACATTTCGCTGAACCTTTGTTTAACGACGAGACACATCTCTTGATCTTCAGCTTCCAAGCCTTCTTGCTCCTGAAGAGCATTCAAAACCCGTTCCAGCGTTTGTTGAACCGATTTGACTTTCTCTGTATAAGTATCAAACACTTGGATTTCATAATCATCCGCTATGTAATAATAATCCTTTCTGTCATTTTGTATGGGGACCTTACAGCACAAATGCCGCGCTACCATGTTTCGAATTTGAACACTGATGGCTGCCTTGGAAACGGATAATGCCTCTGCCATCTGCTGCAGACACAAAGGCTCTGTCGAAAAGAGCAGCAGTGTAAAGAGTTTGCCAACGAGTGGGCTGAATCCACTTTTCTCCAGATGAATGGACATAAAATGACTCGTGCTTAATTTCATTTCGTCGAGGGTTTGTAACATCGTATTGAGAGGGGCTCCTTTCTGCAAATATATTTAAGGACATTCGCAACTTTAAGAATGATGTTAAACATATAAATAAATTATGACTGACTGGTCATTATGAAAGTATAATAATGGATATATAGGTTTAAATCAACCTTTTTTTATTTTAATTCGTAACTCAAACTAAATTTATGACCAGTCAGTCACTACGTTGACAGCTCTATGTTCCACGTTTACAATATCTGTATACCTGAAATTTATTTAGTTGGGGAAACAAGGAGTGTCGAACAGAATGAATGACAAAAAAACACAAATTGTTCAAGCTGCAATCAAGCTGTTCGGAGAACGTGATTACCATTCAACATCTGTTCAAGATATTGTCAGTCTTGCCGGTGTTTCCAAAGGAGCTTTTTATTTACATTTCCATTCCAAAGAGGAATTGCTCGTTCATATTTTTAATCATTATATGGAATCGTTCCGCACTTATCTGGACGATATTCTTCAGGATCCTTCCTTAAGTGCTCGAGATCGATTATTTAAAGCAATCGAATATCAGTGTGAATCCATTATCAAAGATAAGGATTTCATATCCATGCAGCTAAAAGGGATAACCTTTTTGAATAAAGCCCTTCAGAATTTAATGATCGAACAAAGCAATCAAACGGTCATATGGATTGAACAGCGTATCATTGAGTTTTATGGAACCGAAATCAAACCGCATTCATTTGATTGCGCCAATTTGTTTAATGGGATGATCAAGGAATATTTTTTCTGCCATATCATTTTTGGATACCCCATCGAAGGTCAACATTTATCCGAGTATTTAATGAACCGCTTGGACGATATTATTTATGGAATTCTAAGCAAACCTACGACTCCTATTTTATGTAAATCTTTTAATTTACATGACTGCAGCACCGAAACGACTAGAGAAAGCTTAATTGAGAGAGCGCTTAATATTAAGGACTGGATTGAAGCTCATGTGGAACCCCCTTCTGTTATGGGTACCATGCTTCAGTCGCTGGAAGTCATCATTCAAGAGGCTGCTAAAGCAGAGCCTAACGAAATTATTATTAAGGGAATGGTTAACTACCTGTGCTCCTTGGCAGATGATGATACGGGTACGATCGCGGAATTTAACAAGTCGTTTCGTGATATTTGAAAAGGCCAGCCTGAATTTACAGGCTGACCTTACACTTCATATGTTGCTGAACAAGCAACGATTAACGATACTGCTTTACCTGCATTTGATCCAGGCTTTTGAATTCATATCCTTGACCGCGGGCATCATCAATAATTTTACCCATCGCTTCAGCATTATCCTTGGATACGGAATGAAGCAAAATGACGGCCCCTGGATGAAGCTGTGCCATCACTTGTTCATAGGCGTAATTCCAGCCGTGCTGCTTCTTCGTATCCCAATCCCTGTAAGCAACGGACCAGAATACACTTGTATAGCCCAAACTCTGACTTACCCCAAGCATCTGATCACTAAAGATTCCCCGTGGAGGCCGCAAATACCGCACTTCATTTTGAGAAGTAAGCTTGGATATCTCGACCTTCACTTTGTCAAGTTCTTCCTTAATACGACCCGAGGAAATACTGCTCATATCTGGATGACTCCAGGAATGATTTCCAATGATGTGGCCCTCTTCCGCCATCCGCTTCACCAAATCCGGTTGGTCTTTTACATAATGCCCAGTTACAAAGAAGGCCGCAGGCACTTTTTTATCCTTCAAAACATTCAGCAATTGGGCAGTAAACCCGTTTTCATACCCGTTATCAAAGGTTAAAAAAAGCTCCTTTTTTTCAGTATCTCCCAAAAAAATCGCTTCGTGCTTTTGAAGAATACGCATAAAGCCCTCTTCTGCGATGGAAGGAAGTCTCCCCTCCTTGCTTTTTTTAAAGCCAAAATGATAGGACCGATTATCCTCCTGTGCCACAACCTGACCCGAGAGCTGTAAAACGCTAACCATTACCATTATGAAGACCACGGCCTGTATGGCACGTCTCATCCATGCACCCTCTTTTCTCCATTGACTCGTCAATTCTCATAACTGCCTAAAGGTAGTATTGCTCAGGATGAAATGAATCATCCGTTTCTAGCCCATACAACCATCAAATTATATAAGAAATGCTTCTCAATGATAAAAAAGAAAGCTTATAACCCTTTGCTTATAACTGATAAATGGTTACGATTTAGCTTGAATTTCACGTACAATTTGTTGTGAAATCTCTGAAATGCTCATTGATCCGACATCGCCTTCCCCACGTTTACGAACCGACACTGTATCTGAATGCCGCTCATTTTCGCCGACTACAAGCATATAGGGAACTTTTTCAAGCTGCGCTTCACGGATCTTGTAGCCGAGCTTTTCACTTCGAATATCCACTTCCACACGAATACCTGCGGCTTCTAGAGCTTGCTTTACCTGCAGCGCGTAATCGATGAAAACATCCGATACCGGCACGATTTTGGCCTGCACAGGGGCAAGCCACACTGGAAACGCACCGCTGTAATGCTCTGTCAAGATGCCGATAAACCGGTCTATGGAGCCATAAGCAGCGCGATGAATGACGACAGGACGGTGCTTCTGATTATCTTCGCCGATGTAGGAAAGATCAAATTTCTCAGGCATTTGAAAATCAAGCTGGATCGACGCGCATTGCCAGCTGCGTTTGAGCGCATCCAGGATGTGGAAGTCTATTTTCGGTCCGTAAAATGCCCCGTCTCCTTCATTCATGCGGTAGGCAATCCCACTCTGATCTAACACATGCTGAAGTGCAGCTTCGGCTTGATCCCATAGCTCAACGGACCCCATTGAATCCTCAGGACGCGTAGACAGCTCAATTGTATATTCAAAACCAAATACCTGATAAATCTGATCGATAAAATCAATAACACGACTGATTTCTGCCTCAACCTGATCAGGTCTCACAAATATATGCGCATCATCCTGGCAAAAAGTACGCACACGCATCATCCCGTTCAGTGCGCCTGAAAACTCGTGACGGTGCACTTGGCCGAATTCGGCAAGTCGAATCGGAAGTTCACGGTAGGAATGCAAAGTGTTTTTAAAAATAAGCATGTGCCCCGGACAATTCATCGGCTTGAGAGCATAATTCGTATCGTCGACTTCAGTAAAATACATATTTTCCTTATAATGATCCCAATGCCCCGACTGCTCCCACATCCGTCGGTTCATCATGAGCGGAGTACGTACCTCCTGGTAATTTTGCTTGATCTGCACCTCGCGTGAAAAGTTCTCAAGCTCCGTACGAATCGACATGCCCTTCGGCAAATAAAATGGCATTCCCGGCGCTTCCTCCGAGAACATAAACAATTCCAGCTCTTTGCCAAGCTTGCGGTGGTCGCGTTTTTTGGCTTCCTCCAATTTTAACAAATGCTCATCTAGCTGCTGCTTTTTGGGGAAAGATGTCCCGTAAATCCGCTGCAGCATTTTATTGTTGGAGTCACCTCGCCAATAGGCACCCGCTACACTCAGCAGCTTGAATGCCTGAATACGGCCCGTAGACGGGAGATGGGGACCACGACAAAGGTCGTAAAATTCACCTTGATCATAGATCGTGAGGACAGAAGACTCCGGCAAATTATGAATAAGCTCGAGCTTAAGTGGCTCCTCCAGTCGCTCAAACGTCCTAATTGCCTCATCACGACTAACCACTCGCCTCACAATCGGCAGATTCTCATGGACAATGTTCCCCATTTCTTGCTCAATGGCTGCAAGATCCTCGCTGGATAAAGGTTTTTCGATATCGATATCATAATAAAAGCCATCCTCGATAACTGGACCGATTCCAAGCTTAACAGCCTTTTCCCCGTAAATGCGTTTAATTGCCTGTGCCATCAGATGCGCCGTGCTGTGGCGATAAACCTTCAATCCGTCATCGCTATCGAGGGTAATAATTTCAATATGGCAGTCCTGCTCAATGGGCTGATTCAAATCAACCAGCTCACCATTGATTGTACCTGCCACCGCAAGCTTCTTTAACCCCGGACTAATCGAACCTGCTACCTGTTCAATTGTTGTACCGTAACCATACTCCCTTACAGCTCCATCAGGCAGCTTCACTTCAATTGCCATGTCGATTCCTCCATTATGATCATTTTTTTAAACACAAAGAGCACACTTGTCTCCGCAAAGGGACGAATGTGCTCGTGGTTCCACCCTGATTATAATCTGCTATGAAGCAGATCCTCATTGGTTTCTGTAACGGGAATTCCCGGCGATGTTTACTCTCATGAACGAGTCATGATTTCCATATCGCAGCTGCAAGGGGGTAAATAGCTTATGTCCACGGAAGGGGCTTTCAGCCGGTGACCCCTCTCTCTGTTCAGTTTCCATAAGTAAACATGTCCTTGGTGATTGCTTTTAGTTGTTAGTTGTCATTTAAAAAAACAAAAAGAGCATACTCGTCTCCGAAAAGGGACGAATATGCTCGTGGTTCCACCCTGATTATAACCTGCTATGAAGCAGATCCTCATTGGTTTCTGTAACGGGAATTCCCGGCGATGTTTACACTCATGAACATTCATGATTTCCATATCGCAGCTGCAAGGGGGTAAATCACTTATTTTCACGGAAGGGGCTTTCAGCCGGTGACCCCTCTTTCTGTTCAGTATCCATAAGTGTTCATGTCCTTGGTGATTGCTTTTAGTTGTTAATTAGAATAACGAATGGCGATTCGTTTGTCAAGGGTAATGAATCCACGCCTCAATCAGCTCGTCGTGCCGCTCCTGCAGCAATCCGCGCTCATGCCATAGGGCTTCCAGCAGCGATGTATCGTCGCCCCCTATGCTGCCAAGCTCCAGCAGCTCTGCGTCTGCAGCGGCTATGTCCGCTTCGAGCGCATCGATCTGCCGCTCAAGCTCAAGACGCCGCCGCTCGGACGCGCGTGGGTTGCCGGCAGCAGCGCCCCCGACACCAGATGCAGCTGCCGCCGCTGCTTGCGGCGTAGGCACTGCTGCGCTTCGTGCCGATACGGCGTGACCGCCTGCGGCCTGAGCCCTCGCGCCCTCAGCGCTGTGGCGGATCGGCTTCCCTTCGGTGCGTGCTCCATTCCCGGCTGTATACTCTGAGGAGTCGGCAAATCCAGTTCCCGTGCCTCTGGAAGTCACCTCCTGCTGTCTTCTTTTTACCCTGAAGTCGTCAAAATTCCCGAGATATTCAGCAACCTTGCCGTGTTCCAACACCCATACCCGCTGTGCCAGACGGTTGATGAAATAACGGTCATGTGAAATTGCAAGCACAGTTCCTGGAAATTCCTCCAACGCTTCCTCCAGAGCCTCGCGCGAAGCGATATCCAGATGGTTCGTCGGCTCATCGAGCAGAAGCAGGTTTGGCTTCGTAAGGACAAGCAGCGCAAGCCGCAGCCGTGACCACTCACCTCCGGACAGCAGGCTTACCTGCCTGAACACATCCGCTCCGTAAAACAGATACTTCGCAAGAATCCCCCTTGCTTCACCTTCCTCCACACCTGCTTCCGTGCGGAAATAGTCCAGCAGCGTCTGCTTGCGGTCCGAAACCGCATATTGTTGTGCGAAGTATCCAATCTCTACTCGCGCGCCTAACTTGATTTCACCACTATCCGGTATTTCTGCACCCAAGAGGAGCTTAAACAGGGTTGTTTTACCTGTCCCGTTATCACCGAGCAGTATTACTTTTTCCCCGTATAGAAGATTTCCTTCAACCCCCGATAGCACCTCACGACTGCCATAAGCCTTGGAAACCGCCTCGAAGGATACCACCCTTTTACCCGAGTGGTCCAGCGGCACAAGGCCAAAATCAGCGGTTTTCTGCTCAAGCACTGGGCGCTTCACTCTTTGCATACGCTCTAATGCTTTGTGAATGGACGCCGCCCGCTTGAAAAACTTCTCGTTTCCACCGATCCGCCCCCATTCCTCCAGCTGACGAATCGTCTCCTTCATTTTCTTGATTACCTTCTGCTGCTCCTGATACTGTGCGAACTGCTGCAGCAGTCTTTCTTCCTTCTCTTTCATATATCCGCTGTAATTGGACGTGTACGTATGAGCCTCCCCATCCTCCAGCTCAATCATTTTGGATGCGACTCGATCAAGAAAATAACGGTCATGCGACACGACCATACACGCGCCTGAATAGCTCCGCAAAAACTGCTCAAGCCACTCAATACCCTTCAGATCCAGATGGTTCGTCGGCTCATCGAGCAGCAGCAGATCAGGACGAACAATCAGCTGCGAGGCGAGCGCGACCCTTGTCTTCTCACCACCGGAAAGCGAGCTGAAACTGCGCATATACATACTTTTCGGTATCTGCAAGCCTTGGGCTACTTGGTCGATGTTCGCATCCATTTCGTAGCCACCGCCCTGTTCAAAACGCTCTTGTGCAGCCGCATAAGCTTTCAAAAGCTGCTCAAGCCGTTCAGGCCTTGCTGCAGCCTCTAAGCCAGACATTTCTTGCTCCACACCAGATAGTTCCTTCTGGCATTCTGTCAGTTCACCGTAACCATAGGCGAGCACTTCATATACCGTCATGTTTTCAAATTCAAGTGGAATTTGAGTCAAATACCCGATCTGAGTATCCTTCTTCAAAGTCAACATACCTTCATCCACGGTCAATTGTCTGGAGATGAGCTGCAGTAAGGTTGACTTCCCGCATCCGTTGCGCCCGATCAAACCCACCTTTTCTCCCTCTTGTACTTCAAAAGTTACCCCGTCCAGCACAAGATGCGCACCGTGGTATTTTCTTATATTTTGGCCATTAATCATTATCATAATAGAGGATCCTCCTAAGGATGAAGACCCTATCCCTACAGCAAAAAAGAGCCGCAGCAGCTAGCCCGCGACCCTTCGGATGGTAGAACAATCAATCCGTATCGGTTAAGGTAGGCATCTTCTCGCGAATGGTAAAACCGTATTTAAGTAATCGGACAGACTTCTCCCGTTGTTGGAAAAAGTATGAACGATGCCAGCCATAGCAATCGGCAGCTGGCTAATACGGTTGTTCACCATTTCGTGGTTCACCTACCTCACCTCCTTGTGTTTATTGTTATAACTGTAGCATGAAACGCAGGAGCAATGCAATCTCTCCTTTGCCCCCTTACTTCTTATATAGCACGGCAATCATGATTTGATAGCTTCAATTGAAAAATTTAATTTGTTCCGCTACAACAGCCTTCCAACGCTGCAAGATATTAGTTTTCGCGCGCCACCCGGTTCCATCGTGTCCATTGTAGGACATCGCGGATCGGGTAAATCCACGCTCGCAGAGCTGCTGCTTAAACTGCGTGAGCCCACTTCTGGCAGTATCCGCTTGAATGGAATTTCTCTCTCGGAAATAGATGCTGCCTGGCTCCGCCAGCACGCGCATAGCTCCACAAGCCTGCCATCCTTATTTTGGATGAGGCGACCTCTGCACTTGACCAAGGAACCGAACGCAGGCTGCTTGACCGGATGATTCCGGAGCTGCAAGGCACGACACTCATTTTCATCACTCACCACCTCGATATTTCCGTACGATCAGATGAGGTTCTTGTGTTGAATGAAGGCTGTCTCGCACAGAGAGGTTCTCATACCGACCTTATCTCACAACCTGGCATATACAAGGAGTTGTGGTTGAAGCAAGCTCCTTCTAATCTTAGAAGCTGCTTCGACGGCGATGAATAATTCATGCCTGCTTGCTTGCTACAATCAGCCCGAACCTATCGCTAACTCACTATCCAAGTTCAAGGTTTCAAGCGCCAAGAGGCTCAAGACAGCACAAAAGGCTGCACGAACGGCGGCAGCCTTTTTGTTCCATTTCATCCTATTTAGAGCGTCCCTTACCTACCAGAAACTTTTTCTTGGTTTTTTTATCCATTACCGGTAAGTGTTTGTAGCTCCGCACCATCGGATGTTTACACAAAGGACAATCAGGTAATTCTTCTGTAACAAACTCCTTACGTGTCCATGCTTTGCATTCAGGTTGTTTGCATTTCCATATTTCTATGTGCTCCAATTCTTGCGTCTGTTCCTCTAATGTCGTAGTTGCCATTTCCAATCAAATCTCCCTGCGTTAATTTCTAGACTTCTTATTATTATACAGAAGCTATAGATTGGCAAGCCCTATTTTCGCGATTGCAATTTTATTGATTGTGAGGAACAGTGGAATACATCATTCGTTGGGTTTACTAGGAAGTGATGTTTGTATGCGAAAAGTGATGCTCCAGTACATTTGCAATTGTACAGATTTTAATCGGCTTATTGATATAATCGATCATGCCCAAGGATATACAACGGTCTTTATCGATCTGCGAAGAGCTTGAGGTAACTGCAATTATATAAGGTCTGAGCTGTTCTGGTATTTCCTTTTGAATGGCTTGTGCCGTTTCAAACCCGTCCATTTCCGGCATTTGCAGATCCATCAGGATGAGGTCATAAACATTTTTTCTCATTAAATCCATCACTTCATAACCATTTTTCGCACAATCAAACGTATGTCCTAACTTTTGTAAAATACGTTCCATCAGTATTTGGTTTATCGGATGATCCTCAGCCACCAAAATATGTAATGGATCGATCGAAGTGATGGGTCGATTATTGCTTATTACCGCTGCTTCTTTTTCCAAATGAGGAGTCATTTCTGTAAAATAAAAGGGCATGGTTTGAATAGTAAATATAAAAATGGCCCCGTGCTCAACATCCTTTTTCGCATAAATATTCCCGCCCATTAATTCTACAAGGGTTTTACATATCGCTAGTCCAAGCCCAGTACCTCCATATTTACGCGCCATCGACGAATCCAATTGAGAAAAAGGCTTGAACAAATCCATCATTTTAAGCGCTGGAATTCCGATGCCACTATCCTTGATGATAAATTCAATCTCAAGTGTGTTGTCCAGTGAGGGTACTTTGTTAACAATCACATAAATGCCACCGCTTTTTGTAAATTTAACCGCATTTCCGATTAAGTTAATCATGACTTGACGAAGTCGGGTTGGATCGCTTGCAATAATCTGAGGAAGCTCTTCGTCGATATAATACTCCATAATTAGGTTCCGTTCCAAGGCAGTGGCAGTAAACAATTCAAATGTTTCTTGGACCAATGATTTCAGCTCAAGCGGTTCCTGCTCCAATTCCATTTTACCGGATTCAATTTTGGAATAATCCAGAATATCGTTGATTACCGACATTAAAGCATTTGCGCTATTCCGTATAATTCCTGCGTATTTTCTCTGTTCGGATTCCAGATCCAAATCAAGGAGTAAATCCGCCATCCCAATAACACCATTCATGGGGGTACGAATTTCATGGCTCATCATGGATAGAAATTCAGATTTAACTAGCAGCGCATTTTCCGCCTCATCCTTAGCTTGCAATAGTTCACTATCCAGCATTTTTCGCTTTGTTATATCTCTTGCAATTACATATACGCCAACAACTTTCACTTCCAATACGATAGGAATACTTATTACATCATAAATGAGGATATTGCCATTTGGATTCAGCTCTGTAGTTTCATAACGCTGTACATTCCCGCCCGCTGTTTGTTTAAAATAGTGCTCAATGACCGGCAAATTTTCTTTGGTCGTAAAGGATCGGAAATTCAGCTGGCCCCGTTCGATTTCTTCACTTTTTACACCTGTTACTTTCTCAAAAGCTGGATTGACAGAAGTATAATTTCCAAGTAGATCCAAAGAATAAATCAGATCCGGATGATGCTCGAATAAAGTGACCGCGTCCCTGAATCGTTCCAATCCTTTGTTGCTTCTTTCAAGCTCCGCTTTGACTGACTCCAGTGCTTTTTTTTGCAGATCCAATTCAATAAATACTTTAACTTTACTCAGCAGGATGTCCGTATTGACCGGTTTGAATAAGAAATCCACAGCGCCGGTCTCATAGCCTTTATATACGTTAGCATCTTCTTTATGGGTAGCCGTTACGAAAATTATCGGGATGAGCTGGGTCTTCTTATTACCGCGCAAAATCTCAGCAAGCTCAAATCCGCTCATTTCCGGCATATTCACATCAAGTAAAATTAATGCAAAATCATGACGCAGTGTTGATGACATAGCCTCGTTCCCCGAGTGTGCTTTATGAATTTCGCAACCTAACGTTTTTAATATTTTTTCCATCGCAAACAAATTTTCTTCCCGATCATCCACGACCAATATTTTAGCTACCAGCTTTTCCTTTACAGGTTTCATGAGCGTGCCTCCTTAAAGATTGCAGAGCAAACTTTCTTCGCAAATATAATCTTCGAGCGTTCCCTTGAACGCTTGTATCGTAAGCAGCTGTTAATTAAACAGCCATACTCGAAGCAAGGATAGAAGATTGTCCGTGTCTATCGGCTTTGTCAAGTAATCGTTAGCGCCGCCTTCAATACATTTCTCCCTGTCGCCTAGCATCGCATTAGCGGTTAAAGCGATAATCGGCAGCTTGTTAAATTGAGGATTTTGGCGTATTCTCCGCATGGCTTCATAGCCATCCATGACTGGCATCATAATATCCATAATGACCAGCTCAATTCCGGCAACCTGCTCCAGCATTTCCAGAGCAAGCTTACCATTATCCGCCATAATTACGTCCATTTCGTAATGCTGAAGCAGCTTGGACAAAGCAAACGTATTACGCAAATCGTCGTCCACCAGTAAAATTTTCCGGCCTTTTAAGGTTTCATCACCATCCTGCAGCATATAGGCCCCATGACGCTGTTCAAAGGGTAGCATTTTATTCACATTATGCAGGAACAAAGAGACTTCATCCATTAACCGATCCGGGGAATACGCTCCTTTGATTACAATACTGCCCGTGTAATGATTCAATTCTTTATATTCCTCTTGTGTTAACTCTTTGCCCGTATAAACAATAATGGGCGGCAACTGCGTTTTCTTAATCTCAACCAGTCTTGTAAGCAATTCAAATCCGGACATATCTGGAAGCTTTAAATCAAGAATCATACAATCGTAGTCGTGTAATCGCAATCGTTCCAAGCCCTCCTCACCTGTCTGAACACCATGAATCTCTACTTTTTTGTTCCTAAGCATTTCATATATGGCCTTTTGATTAGGAGCATCATCTTCTATGACAAGCACCCGTTGTATACGTTCCTGCAAAATGCCTTCTATCCTGGCAAAAACGGAATCAAAGTCTGTGGCACTAATAGGCTTCGTTAGAAACCCGACTGCCCCTTTTTCAAGTGAGGCTTGTTTATCTTCCTTGCCGGTAATAATATGAACGGGAATATGCCGCGTTTCGCTGTCGTGCTTTAGCAATTCGAGCAATTTGAGCCCATCCATATCGGGTAGACCCAAATCCAGCAATACGGCACTTGGCATATATTTCTTTATTAACTGAATACCACTGAACCCGTCTGCTGCCACAATACATTTGAAGCCTTTGGCAACAGACATATCCAATAAAACCTTAGCAAAGCTTTTGTCGTCCTCCACAATCAGGATTACCTTCTCATTCAGGTAAGGATCGATTTCATTTCGATCATCTGCAATAAATACTTGAATTGCTTGTGGAGCTACAGCCGTTGCTGCAGCTGCGGCTTGAATGGACAGCTCTGTATGAGCCTCCGATAACATCGTCTCAGACGTATCGACGACAGAAAAAACAATATCCTTAGAGGAGGCCATTACGTTCATGGGATCCCCAATTGATGAAACATGATTCATATCAAGCGGAAGAATTAAAGTAAACGTGCTTCCTACGTCCTTCTGACTCACTAAATGAATTTCACCGCCAAGCAGCTTTGCAAGCTCTCTGGAAATCGTCAAGCCGAGTCCGGTTCCACCATACTTGCGGCTGGTAGAGCCGTCGGCCTGCTGAAAAGATTCAAATATCGCCTTTTGCTTATTCGGTACAATCCCAATACCTGTATCACGGACTATAAAAGCCACGGTATTATCTGCTGAAAGGTTCTTGTTAATAAATTGAAAATCAGCAGTAGGACGGCAGATTCGCAAGGAAACCGTACCCATAGATGTAAATTTAAATGCATTGGACAAAAAGTTTTTAAGTATTTGTTCGGTTCGCTGGCCATCTGTTATAAGGGTCCACGGTACTGCTTCTTCTATTTGCAGCTCGAACTGTAATCCTTTATCCTGTGCTATAACATTGAACTCATATTTGAGGTTGTGGACAATCGATTCCAGCTTTACTACCTCCGGCAATACGTTTAATTTACCTGCCTCTACCTTCGATAAATCCAATATATCATTAATCAGTGTTAACAAATTCAAGCCGCCGCTGTATATGATTTGAGCTGACTCGATCTGATCCTCCGTCAAATTTCCCTCCATGTTATTAGCAAGAAGTTTCGCGAGTATCAGCAGACTATTAAGTGGAGTTCTTAATTCATGAGACATATTCGCCAAAAATTCCGACTTATAATTACTGGCCAATTCCAACTCGTTGGCTTTTAACTCAAGATCGTCTTTGGACAATTGGATCATTTCGTTTTGTTTGATAATATCCATAGTTTGTGTTTCCAAACGTTTTGTCTTTACCGCCATCTCATCATTAATGACTTGCAGTTCTTCACTTTGCAGCTTCAGCCTCTCTTCAGAATGCTTTAGCATTTTGGTTTGTTCTTCCAATTCTTCATTAGAAACTCGTAATTCTTCCTGTTGTATTTGGGCTTCCTCAGCTAATAATTGAGCTTTCTCGGCAAGCAGCAGTGATTCCAAAAGGGACTCTTCCGTTCGTTGACGACTGGCTGCGCTATTAATAATAACGCCGAGCGGTGTGGACAATAATTCAAGCAAATTTTGCTGGATCGGCGTAAAAGCTTTGAACGAAGCTAGTTCAATGACTGCTACAACCTCTTCTTCAAAAATAATGGGCATGACAAAAATGGTCAGTGGATTGCATTCTCCAAGTCCGGAACTGATCTGAATATATTCATCAGGTACTTGTGTCAACAAAATCGGCTTCTTCTCCAATGCGCATTGACCAATCAAACCTTCACCCAAACGAAAATGATCAGAAATATTTTTTCTTTCTTTATAGGCATAGCTGCCGAGCAATATAAAATCACCTGTGTGTTCAGCGTTTTTTCTTGTCTCTTTTACATAAAACACACCTTGTCCAACCTCGATCAGCTTGGAAATTTCTGAAATAAGCATTTTTACCAGCTGCTGTAGGTCCGTCATCCCAAGTGAAAGCTCCGTCAAACGGGCCAACTCAGCCTTCAACCAATACTGTCTTTCTTTTTCGGCCATCATTTCCTGGAAGGTAAACCATACTTGAATGAGTAAAGAGAGAGAAACCAAAATAAGGAGAAGATTGATCAGAATCATAAAAACGAGCCAGCTTAAAGCTCCACTTCTTCTTTGATCCAATAGACCGATTATAGCGAAAGCATATTGATCTTCAGCCTGCTTCATTAAATCGATTACATTTGTTGACTGTTGGTACCAGTAATGGGGGTCTACATCCAGACTTTTTCCAGCTGCTCCATCCATGACCTTATAACGAATACGGTTTACTTCATCAACCACTTGTCCTTTAACTATCGATTTATATTGAGTAAGCCAATCCAAACTCGCATTCGAAGCAAAGTTGTCTGAATAAAGCTGCCGCTCCTTTTCCAATAAACCTAAGCTATACATACGTGTCGCTTGTATTTGATTGTCCTGAAGAATGCTAGTGATGAAATCCCGTTCCCGGCTCAGCGCGGCTTTGCTTTGAAAAAAATTATGAAATGCAGAAAGCATAGCAGTCATTTCAATATGTGAGCTCGCTAAGTTCATTTGATTCGTCAAAATAAAAAAAGATCCCAACGTATCACCATAGTACGTAAGGATCTTAGTCTCATCGGTATTTTGTTTGTCAATGAACTCACGCTCCAAATCGAGTTTATCCAACATCTTTATCGCAAGCGTCAGATTTTTCACGAAATTCGCATCCAGCTCATTTAACGAAATTGTGTGTACATATTGTTTAAGATTATCTATACTCTGGTTTGAATACTTTCGCTGCTCCAGCAACTGATTTCGTTGAATTTCAGTGTGATTGGCGTAATAGCTAACTGTAATGCCTTGTTCCTTTTGAAGCTCGTGGATCAAGTCTATCGTTTTCACCAAAAGCTTGGTCTTGGTTTCCAATTGTCCTAATTCAGTCCGATCATTTATTTTGGCAATGACCGCTGAAATTGAAAAATACAGCAAACCTATCATGGGAATTAAAACCATCACGACCAGCTTGCTGTTCATTTTCAAATTTTTCATCCAAAGCATTCAGATACCCTCATTTCTCAATCTCGCGAAACACCATATTCATCATTTTTCATTCATTTTTTTCCAATCCATCCTTAACTATCAATGATAGCATAACCAGTAGCAAAGAGATATGTATATCTCGAAACTAAGCATGAGTGAGGTAGTTTTCTCAGCTTCGAGATGATCTCATTGCAGTCTAGGGAGCCTTACGATTACAGTGGTTCCTTCTCCAAGCCTGCTTTGCAGTTCAATGGAGCCATGATGCAGGTCGACGATTTTTTTTACAATTGAAAGTCCAAGTCCACTGCCGGAGCGAGCTCGGTTTCTGGCTTTGTCAGCTTTATAAAAGCGTTCTATGATATGAGGGAGCTCGTCTTCCGGTATACCGATACCTGTATCGCTAATCCTAACTGCAATGTCATGCTCAACTGCGATTCCGATGCGGATCGTAGCTCCAGGTAATGAAAATTTGATACTGTTTGTGATCAGGTTGAGCCATATTTGATATGCGAGCCCCGAATCTGCAGTAATGACGATTTCAGATAGATCCAGTTCGATCGCCAACTGCTTTTCAGCCCACTGCCATTCGGTCATAATCAATGCCTGTCGTATCTGTTCATCCAGCCGAAAACTTGTCGGTTTGATGACCATCTTTTCTTTATCCAGTGCTGCCAGCGTGAGGAGCTTCTTGCTCAGTGAAGATAATCGCCTACTTTCTTCCTCAATAATGCGCAGATAATGCTCCTCCTCTTCAGGTGTAGCTTTATGATCGAGGATAGCCTGAGAAAAACCTTGAATGGAAGCTAACGGGGACTGGATTTCGTGTGATACATTAGCAACAAACTCCTGTCTCATGTCGTCAAGCTGCTTGAGTGCCTGCGCCATTTGTGCAAAAAGCCGGGCCAAATTGCCGATTTCGTCCCGCCGCGAGACATCCAATTCAATGTTATAGTTGCCGCTCACGATTTTTTGAGTTGCTTTTGTCAATTTTTTTATAGGCTTCACAATATATCGCGTTGATATGACAATAAACACAATGTTGAACAAAAAGCTGAATACGAATAGGATAGCCAACAGGATTCGTACTTCACCAAACTGCTGCTCAAGATTCGGGCGAATAAACACAGCATAGGTGCTGCCTTTTACCGAAATCGGCAAACCAATACTGTTTTGGAGACTGTCTTCAAAAAGCCCATTAACCATGAGGAGGTGGCGTTCTTCCAAAATCCCTTTATAGGTCTCTCCTTCCAGAACGCGACGAACCAGCTCAGCAGCGATTTGATTATTTTTGAAGGGAGCGCCGTAAAATGTGCCCTGCATCCGATCATCCACAGCATAAATCTGAAATCCCATGTTCGCGATATGCGTCAAATAGGGTCCTAGTTCCAGGTCCGATGTTTTTTCATATAGGGTGCGAATTTCATTACCGATGTTCGATATTTTTTGCTCGTTATACTTGATCAGCTTCTGGACATAATAAACGTCTGCCAAAAGAAGAGCCAGCATACCACTTACAAGGGAAATTAGAACAAACGTAACGACAATCCGAATATAAAGACTTCTCATCCGCCTTGCACCTCAATTTTATAGCCTAACCCGCGAATCGTTGTGATGATGAAATCATTGGTTCTATCTGCAAAACGTTCACGCAATCGCTTAATATGTACATCGATAGTCCTGCTGCCTCCTTCGTAATCCGATCCCCAAATAAGCTGCAGCAGCTGCTCACGCGTAAAAATACGTCCTGGCTGACTAGCCAATTGGGATAGCAGCTCGAATTCCTTCAACGGTAAAATCAGAACCGTGTCGCCTGTTTTGACTTCATAACTATTACGGTCTATTGTTATATCGTTCAACCTGATCAACTCAGAAGAGACCATTTGAAATCGACGCAGTAACGCTTTTATCCGAAACATCAGTTCCTTCGGTTCGAACGGTTTGACCATATAGTCGTCTGTTCCAGACAAAAAACCTCTTTCTTTATCCTCAATCTCACCCTTAGCCGTCAGCATGATGACGGGAATATCATAGTGTTTGCGGATTTCCTCACAAAGTTCCCAGCCGTTCTTCGACGGCATCATAATATCCACTATAGCTAAATGAACTTGTTCATTTTCCAGGATGGATGACCCTTGTACACCATTTTCCGCTTCCAAAACGATATACCCTTCCTTTTTCAAAAGAAAACGTAATAGCTCCCGAATGTGAGGATCATCATCTACAACCAAAATATGAGTTCTCAAATTGTCCCTCCTCTACCAGTCAAACAATCATACAACGAATATAGCCTGAATCTAATTCGCAAATCAGGGGATATTTGTGATGAAGTACAACCATAGACATGGTTTTCATGCCAAACCGTTACTGGTATTGTCGTACCTAATCCATGTTTCTATGTAAACAAATAGAGGATGGTCCATGACCATAGCTTAAAAAACGAATATGAACGGACGATGAACGGGATATTACATCACCTGTAATCATGCGTACATCGTCCGTTCATTATACCAGCCTACAATTCATATTGTGAGACGGTAACTTGGGGCCAACGCCTCAGTTCATCTCAAATTAACCAAAACGGGGGAAATGAATATGTTTGGTATCATGTTGTTTTTACATCTTGCTGGCTTAGTTATTTGGCTTGGCTCATTATTTGCTATTGTGGTCATGCTTATTATGTTAAAAAAACAACTGGGTTCTCAAGAATCCAATACATTAGCACAACGCATTATTCGTACTTTTAGCAGGTTTGCTCATCCCAGTGCTGTCTTCGTATTAATCAGCGGGGTATTTATGATTATTCAAATGGGTATGGGGTCCGGGAAACCATTATGGCTGGAGGTCATGGAAAAAGGAGGCGGCACGATCATCTTGCTTGGCCTTATTTTCACTGGCATTTTAGGCAGTAAAGTTAAAAAACGTTTGGACGTCCCCGGACAGGCTCAGCCCGTAAAATTGTCAGGCTACATGATTGCAATGAGTACGGTTATTGTGCTGACTCTTTCTGTTGTACTCGTTGTGAGTTTGAAACTTTGAAACATTCCTCAATCGTGTAAACAATCTAAAAGGGTTACAGATCCGGTCATGCCGGTTGTAACCCTGTTTCTGTTGAAATTAAATATCAGGAGCCGTAATGAAGCAAACGAGGTAGGAGAGTTACAGTTCTACGATCGCCTTAATAACTCCATTAGCTGGGTCAAACCAATTTTCATATTCATTGATCATCAGATCGAAGCTTACACGATGGGTAATGTATCGATCAATATCGATGGCTCCATTATGAACAGCTTGAATAACGGTATCAAAATCCTCACGGGTCGCATTGCGGCTGCTCATCAGAGTAAGCTCTTTTTTGTGAAAATCCGGGTCATTGAACGTAAGGTCCGCTTTGACCAAGCCTACATATACAAGTCTGCCGCCATGGGATACATAGTTAAAGGAATCCATCATCGATCTTGCATTTCCGGTAGCATCAAAAACGACTGTCGGCAAATCTCCATTTGATATTTCTGCTAACGCTTTCAACGGATGATCAAGCACATTAACCGTATAGTCTACTTGTGCCCATTCCTTGCAAAATCTCAATCGGTCTTCGTTTATATCCATGGCAATGACTTTTGCCCCCCGCTGCTTGGCCAATACCATAACACCTAACCCGATGGGTCCCGCTCCGATTACAAGCGCCAGCTCGCCCTGTTGCAATCCCGACCTTCTTACCGCATGGGCTCCAATGCTTAACGGCTCCAGAAGAGCCGCTTGGTCAAGGCTAATGCCTTCTGTTTTGATTAAATGCGAGATGGGAACAGATATAATCTCCCGCATACCTCCATCGGTATGCACACCAAGCACTTTCATTTGAGTGCAGCAATTGGTTTTGCCATTCCGGCACGCAATACAGCTTCCGCACTCCAAATAAGGGATGATCGCAACTTGATCTCCCATTTGAAAATCGCTGGATGCCGATTGCAGGATGGTCCCCGAAAGCTCATGTCCAAGAATTCTGGGATATTCAAAGAATGGCTGATTGCCTCTGTAAGCATGAAGATCGGTTCCACAAATCCCGATTCTGCGAATTTGTACTAACGCTTCCCCTTGTCCCATAACTGGCGGCTCTAACTCTATCATTTTGAATTCATTGGGCTGAACGCATACAATACTCTTCATTCTAATTCTCCCCTTTATTCCATCATATTTGGATTATATTCAGGTCTTCTGCTTAACCAGGTATGGCAGAGCTGGCGGTGCTCACTAAAAATGTTAGCTATAGGGTTATAACGCCTTTTTTCAAAATCATATTAGCATATTGCGCACTCTCGCCCGTCGCAATAATGGCGTAAGCTTTCTTTGCTCTCTCATAGAACGCAAACCGTTCAATATATTCCATCTGAATCGTTCTATTCTCGTGTTTATTTACGATAGCTTCATATACTTTCCAAATGGGCGTCTCCACAGCATCCCCCGGGACAACAGCCATGAGTCCTACAGGATACTCATTGTAAGTATCGAGCGGCACTAATTGGAGGATCGCTTCAAGCAGCTCTGGGACTGAATGTCCATCACAACGAACCAAACGTGCTGCATGGCTGGCTGCCGGGAAATTGCCATCGGCTATGACGATCTCGTCACCATGACCCATTTCCATTAAAATCTTGATAAGCTCAGGCGATATCAGTTTTGAAACCCCTTTCAGCATACCCTTCATCCTTCCTAATTTTAGATCTGCTCTCATTATAACAGGAGTAATTGAATAATAAATTACACTTTTTGATATTTTTATAACCGATTTTGATATAATGTGTGGGAGAGGTGATCGTGATTAAAGCCATTCGTAAAAAATTTTCTACGTCTGAACCATTTCCATTCCAGCTTATTTTTAAGGATACCAAAAGTCCTCAATCGGAGCTTCCGGATCATCTGCATGATTGGTACGAAATCGTCTATATCCATAGTGGAAGTGGCATGTTTTTCATAGACAGTTCCTTTTACGAGATGACGGCAGGAGACGTGTTTCTCATTCCGCGCAATACGATTCATCGTGCAATGCCCCAAAGAAGCGATCCTATTACTTCAACCATTCTTTTTTTCAGTTCATCTCTACTTCCGGATATCTCTCTGGGTGAACCGTTCTCTTTGCAGGCAATTTTCGAGCAAATCCGCAGATCCAAACAATTTCGTATTTCCCTGGAAGCCGCTGAGCAAGATCATATTCAAAGCTTAATCGAAGACATCAGATACGAAATAGAGTCTCTGCAGCAAGGCTTTCATTATGCCTCTATGCTCACACTGCACAGAATTATACTCTCATTATCACGTTTACAACGCTCCACCTATAGGGAACCAAGCTCTCTAACGACAACTGGCGCTCCATGGATGAAGGAGCTGTTAGCTTATATAGAGCTTAATTATGATGACAGCCTGTCTCTTTCTTCCTTAAGCCAACGGGCACATGTAAGTCCTGAGCACTTCAGTCGTGTGTTCAAACAGATGACCGGAATGCCTTTAACTGATTACATCCATACGAAACGCATTTTGAAGGCACAGCAACTGCTAAAGGATACGAACCTGGCTATTGAAGTACTGGCAGAGCATTGTGGTTTCCAGAGCATGCCGCATTTTCACCGGATATTTAAAAAGGTAACAGGTCAAACCCCTGCTGCATACCGGAAGCGGTAGCACGCAGGATTTGCCCATTTATTTGACCGATTGGTAATGAGAATGGACTGGCGAATGAAAAAATCGTATTTTTGTTCATATCACTCTATAATAGAGGAGATTAAAATCTTTTATTTTTTAGCAAGGAGCTTTGCGATGAGTTCTTTTCCTGCTTTAAACGATGAGCAGTGGTTAAAACTGCTTGAGCAAGTAGCTAAAACATTTAATGAGGTTACCCTTAGCCGGGGGTTTAATTATTTTAAACAACAGCGCGTAGCCGCATTAACCCTTTCTGAGAATCGGATCGTTCAAGCAAAGGTAACCGGCTCAGAAGACTACAGTGTTACACTAAATTTAGAGAAGTTCTTGTCTAGTCACTGCACTTGTCCTGTTCAAAACTCCTGCAAACACCTGGCAGCGGTTATCATGGAGCTTGCTGACCGACTGGGGTATCCAGCTTCCCAAATTGTGAATGCCACCTATCACCTCAAGCGGACAGCTTCGAATTCTTCAACTGAGTCGCTGCTCACACAATTACCGGATATGGATATTTTCAAATGGCATGAGCTTCTGAACCAATATACAGTCCATGTCAAACCAGCTTACGATCAAGGAACTTACATGAACGTGCTGCGTTATGAGCTGCAAAATATCCGGAAGTTAGCTGTTCCTTTTTCTGCGATAGACTGGGTTTATTTTGAATTACATCAGCAGCTGTTTATACTACGAAAAATAAAAGAGCAAAATGTCCAAGGTCGGATAACTGACTACACTTCGTCCTCCTTATACCGGATGTATGATGAAATTCATGCCTGGTTACAACAGCAATCAGCTCTATTCGACTTCACTCTCTCAGAAGAACGCCTACAACAAACATTAAGTTATATCAGACAGCAGCTGGTCGAAGAAAACGGTCATAAGTATCTGGACTACGGCCTATATACGGCGCTTTGGAAGTACTGGATCGTGCCGTACCCTGATGCCAATGACTGGATCTCACAGGAGATTAATCACATGGAGAAGCTGACAGATGAGTCCAATTCTTCTTCTCTATCAGCGGCGAAGGCTTTCTTGTACTTAAATCAATCCAGAAACGATGACGCATGGGCGGCTTTAGAAGCGGGCGATATGTTAAAGAAAGCACCGAAGAGCTTGTTTCTCCCTTTCTTGAGTCATATTTCTGCTGCTCGCGATTGGGTGAGCCTCATCGAATGGTTGTTACGGACTGCTCCTTACTTTTATGGTCAAAGAAACAGAGAACTCGATGCCTATATGGGTTATTGGAAAGAAGCTGTCGTCCATGTTCCTGATGCTGAGAAACATTTGTGGAATGTGCTGGATGGGATGCTGCCTCACTCTGCTCTGATGATCGAGGATTTATTGTACGAGCAGCAAAAATGGAAACCATGGTTGGAATTGCAAATCCTGAATGGGCATGATCCTTTTTACCATCGGGTCAGTGTTCTGCAGCCGATCGAGAAGGAGGCGCCCAATCTGCTGCTGCCTTATTATCATCAAGCCATCGAATATTATGTCTCACTTAAAAATCGGCATGATTACAAATTAGCGGTCAAGCTGCTAAAGAGACTGAATAAAGTATACAAGAAAATGAAGCAGCTCGAGCGCTGGGATCGTTTCCTGACCCGTTTTATGGAGCGGCACAGCCGATTACGAGCGCTGCAAGAGGAAATAAAGAAAGGAAAGCTGTTGGAATGATTACACAATTACACGATATGAGCTTGCATGTGATTCTAACGGGCAGCGGGGATGCCCTACTATGGGGATTCCAGAATGGATCTGAAGTTGCCGACAATAAATTCCGCAACCTGTTATTCGCTTGGCATGAACCATCCTGTTACGGAACCACACTGGAGGTGCGGCAGGCCGGGGAGCTTACAGTAACCGTCCTCCCCGCAGAAATGGTGCTTCCTTTCTTCTCCACACCTAATTTCGTGGAAATTCTCCACTGGGAAGGTGGTAATGAGGCCACCAAAGAATGGCTAAACGCAGCTCCGCTTTTATACGAAGAAGCCAAAGCAGGCCGTTATGTACCCAGCTACAAATCATTCCGGAATGGAAAGCTGCAATGGACTTGGGAGGCTGAATCCGAAGAGCTGAAAAAACTGAATTGGGATTCTCTTCTTAGCCTGGACGCGTTAGGCGAGGAAATGTCCGGTTTGCGCTCAGCCTTTTCCGCCGCTGTTACAACGGAGCACTATGCGAACGATGCCGCTGTATCCGATCTTCGTCGGGATTATCCTGCGCTGTTTAAAGTAGTCCCGTCAGCTTCCGCCTCGGCAGATACCTATACGGAAGAAGAATGGCTCGCGGCGCTGGGTTGGAAGCCGGATCTAGCTCCCTTCCGCCCCGCTTTGCAGCTGCTGGAGCCGGATGAAGAGCAGTATGATTGGCGCCTTCGTCTGGTTTTGCAGGATAAAAGCGAAGGTTCAGTGCTCGTGCCCATTCGCCTGGCTGCAGACGGACAGGCTTCCGGCACATGGGCCAGCGAGTGGAGCCCTTTCATTCAAGAGCGTTCTCCTGGATGGACAGCAAGGCTAGCTGCGGCGCTTCCAAGTGGAAATGTAGGAGAAGGAAAGCTTTTCGCAGAGCCGTTGACCGACGACGCTGCCTGGCGGTTCCTAACTACGGACAGTAAGCAACTACTAAGTGATGGCTGGAATGTCATGCTGCCAGGCTGGTGGGAGGCTGCCTCGAAGCGGAGACCCCGCCTGCGCGCGCGGATTACGCCAGAAGCCGGCGGCCGAGGGCAATCGTTATTCGGGCTTAACTCTATTGTAGAGTTCGATTGGCGAATTGCCATCGGCGATGCCGAACTGAACGAGACCGAATTCGCAGATCTGCTTAGCCGTAAAGAAAGGCTTATCCGTTTCCGCGGGGAATGGGTCTATCTGGACCCTGCTCTGCTGGAGCAGATCCGCAGGCTCATGGAAAGCGTGGACCCGGAGGAAGGCTTGTCCTTGCAGGATGTCCTTCAGCTCCATCTGTTAAACGAATCGGAACCGGGAAAACCTTCCATGCAGGAACTTGCAACTGAAACAGACTCAGAGGATGAAGAAAAACGGATCCAAATGGAGGTTGAGTTAAACTCGCATCTCTTGGCACTACTCCGTCAGTTGAAACAGCCATCGGAATTGCAAGAGCTTGCTGTACCCGAGGGGCTTCGTGCAGAGCTGCGCGGCTACCAGCGTGAAGGCTTCACCTGGATGAGCTTTCTCAGAAAGCTCGGGCTTGGCGCCTGTTTGGCAGACGATATGGGGCTTGGCAAAACTGTTCAATTCATCACTTATTTACTGCAGCACCAAGCAGAATCTGAATACCCTGCTCTGCTCATCTGTCCAACTTCTGTTCTTGGCAACTGGCAAAAGGAGCTGGCCCGTTTTGCCCCTGATTTGAAGGTATTGCTGCATTACGGGAAGGGACGATTAAACGCTGAGGCGCTTTCTGCTGTTGTGAAAGATACCGACATTGTCATCACCTCTTATACTACGGCACTGATGGATCAAGAAACCTTACAGGAAACCGTTTGGAGCTCCCTCTGTTTGGACGAAGCCCAAAATATCAAAAATGCACAAAACAAACAATCAGCAGCCGTCCGTTCGCTCCAAGCACGGCACCGCATTGCGCTCACAGGGACACCCATTGAAAATCGTTTATCCGAGCTATGGTCGATCTACGATTTCCTTAATCCCGGTTACTTGGGCAGTCAACGCGGGTTTCAGCAGCGTTTTGCCAATCCCATTGAGAAGCATCATGACGAAGTGTCGACTTCGCAGCTCCAAAAGCTGATCAAGCCCTTTATGCTGCGCCGCAAAAAGAAAGATCCGGCGATTCAGCTCGATCTTCCGGACAAGCTGGAAATGAAGGTTTATATCAACCTGACAGCCGAGCAAGGAGCACACTACGAGCGTGTGGTTAAGGAACTTATGGAACGCATGAAAAATTTGGAAGGCATAGAGCGAAAAGGAGCCATCCTCTCTGTTCTAACCCAGCTTAAGCAGCTATGCGACCACCCTGCTCTGCTGATGAAGGAAGCTGCATTAGCAGAGGATACTCTGCTGCGCGAAGAACAACGCGAAATGTTCATCTCGCGATCCGCGAAACTGGAACGGCTCGCAGCTATGGTCAGCGAGCTTCGGGACGAGGGAGATTCCTGCTTGATCTTCACCCAATATGTAGGCATGGGCCGCATGCTGGCTGACGTGCTTCAGGCCCAGCAAGGCGAGCCTGTGCTGTACTTAAACGGCAGCACGCCCAAGTTGGAACGCGATAAGATGATTGAAACGTTCCAGGCCCAGGATGGGTCAGGGCCAGGTATCTTTGTTCTTTCGCTTAAAGCAGGCGGAGTCGGCCTCAACCTAACGGCAGCCAACCATGTGTTCCATTACGACCGCTGGTGGAACCCCGCCGTTGAAAACCAGGCTACCGACCGTGCCTATCGGATGGGACAAAAACGAGATGTGCAGGTGCATAAGTTCATATCCCTAGGCACTCTTGAGGAGAAGATCGATGAGATGCTGGAAAGCAAGATGAGCTTGAGCGAGAACGTAATCTCCACCTCCGAAGGTTGGATTACAGAGCTTTCCAATGAGGAGCTGCAGGATTTGTTCACGCTTCGGCAGTCGTGGTGATACCGCACGAAGTCAATCCTCTCCAAACAGCATATTCTTACATCCGAATCGATTGCGGTGTCCTTACTTCATATTCCGCAATCGATTTCTTTCTCGGGAAATACTCAGCAGTATGCCAATACCCGCCATACAAACCAACAAAGAGGAGCCCCCATAACTAATCAATGGAAGGGGGACTCCGGTTATTGGCAGCCCTCCTGTGACAGCTCCTATATTAAATATAAATTGGACTGCAATCATACTGACAATACCAGTTCCAAGCAGCAAACCAAAAGAATCTGAACTTTGAACCGAAAGAATAAAACCTCTGGCAAGAAAAAGCGCATACATCAGTATAAATAGTAACAATCCTAGAAATCCTAATTCTTCGCCCATAATTGCAAATATAAAGTCCGTGTGTGCCTCAGGCAAATAATGCAGCTTCTGAATGCTTCTACCAATGCCCGTGCCTGTCAATCCGCCGTGACCTAAAGCAAACAAAGACTGAATCAGCTGATAACCTGTTCCCGTACCATCCTCCCATGGATTCATAAATGAAGTAATCCTTGCGAGACGATAGCTTTTGGAGACAGCTAAATAAATACAAAGAGGCGCAATAACTAGCATGATCTTCAATAGATGCCATAAATTTGCCCCTCCCATTATAATAAGGATACCTGAAATCAAAAGAAGAATCAGGCTTGAACCAAAATCTGGTTGTAAAAGAATAAGAAGAGCAACGAGCCCTGTTATGAACAACAATGGAAATAATCCGGTTTTAAACTCACGTATTTTTTCTCTTTTTTTACTTATTAATGCAGATAAGAAGATGACTATGGATAATTTCACAAATTCAGTAGGCTGGATGCCAAAACTACCATAACCGATCCATCGTTTGGCTCCATTAATTTGGACACCGAGGACAAGTACGAGAATCAAGAGTATAATCGAAATCAACAGCAAGGGTCGTGACAACCGTTTAAATATATGAAAAGGAACATTCATGAGGATAATCATCAACAAAAGACCGACGAACGAGAATATGATTTGTTTCTTGGTGAAATACCACATCGTATCATATTTATACAAAGCATAAGCGGAGCTTGAACTAAACACCATCATTAAACCAAAGCCTACAAGAGAAATAGCTAAAAATAACAATAAGAAATCCGGTTTTCCCCTTGCAGGTGTGTTCACACTGATTAATCCCCTTTTTAGCTTTAATCTCTAGATCGAGCCACTATAGATTGAGCAATATTTTGGCAATAGTGAAGTAGATAATAAGTCCAGTCCCATCTACCAGTGTAGTAATAAAAGGCCCCGACACGACGGCGGGATCTGCCTTCAACTTATGCAATATTAATGGAAGAATAGCTGCAACAAAGGATGCCCAAATGACGATCGACATCGCTGTAATGGCAACGACCAAACCTACATTCGTTTCAACCCCAAGAAACAAGGCTCTTACATAAGCTATCAACGAAATGGTGGCCCCCGTCATGAGACCTGTCGTTACTTCCTTTCTTATCACTTTAAAAATATCTCGAAACTTCACATCTCCTACGGCAAGTGCTCGAACCAGAGTAGATACGGTTTGTGTTCCTGTATTTCCTCCTGTACCTATAAGCAGTGGAACAAAAAAAGCTAGTGCGATCACTTCGGAGAGCGTCTCCTCATAGTGTCTCAGTACCGTACCTGTATAAGCTTCCGCTACAAACAAAATCAATAGCCAGACGATCCGTTTTCTGTACAAATGAAATACGGAGGTTTTAAAATAAGCATCTGCTAACGGTTGGCTCCCACCCAGCTTTTGAATGTCCTCTGTCGCCTCTTCCTGCATGACATCAATCAAGTCATCGACAGTAATGACCCCAATAAGCCGGTTTTGTGCATCGACAACGGGCAGGGCAACCAAATCATAACGCGATAATAAGTCCGCTGCTTCCTCTTGCTTCATCGTAGCGGGTACGGAAATGACTTCACCCGTAACAATATCGGATAGTCGGGTTTGAGGCTCCGATAAAATGATTTTCATCAGTGAAATAACGTCCAGAAGCTCCCCTTTGATTCCAGTCACATAAACATAAGAAGTGATTTCCGCGTCATGCCCTATTTTACGGATATGCTGCAGCGTTTTCTCAATGGTCCATGAGCTGCGGGCAGCGATATAATCAATCGTAGCCAAGCTTCCCGCGGTTTGTTCCGGGAATGTCATTAACGTCTGGACTTTAAACCGATAATCCTCTGGAAGCAGATTCAATAGCTTGACGGCTTGATGGCGATGAATGGCGAGCATCATATCAGCAACTACATCGCTTGACATATTGTTCAGTACCTGCGAGGTTTCATTTTCCTCCAAATGATTGAGAATATGATACTGCAGCACAGGCTCCAAATATTCCATGATTTCAGCAGACTGATCGGGGGGGAGTAACTTCATCAATAGGAGCTGTTCAGCTCTATCCAGTTTTTCTACACACTCTGCCAAGTCGAACGGTCTGAAGTTTTCAACAAAAGCCATTACAACATGGATATCATTGTTTGAAAGTACATTTTTCATTTCTTCCAATTGTATCATGTAAGGTACTCCTTCGAGATTAATTCGTGGTTAAGCCTACTACCTTACCAAGTAATTGCCATCTATCTTTAGTGTTTAATGGGTTCTTTGTCATTTTTCTTATTCCAACAGATAGTGATTGTATACCACTGTTTCCCGACATGCCGAGAATGACCGGGATGAATATTGCGAGCATCGCAATCTGTTGAAGGGTCACGATGAATGGCGCGGCGATATTGTCGATCCGTAACGCGATCCGTTCTTCCAATAAATTGAGAACGTCATCTATCGTTATGATTCCTATCATAACGCCGTTTCTATCCGTGACAGGCAAAGCCTGGAGGTTTTCGTTGTTCAAGCTCTATATGTTGTAATATGGAAGCTGCTTTCCGTTGCGAAATTGACTTTAAAAAAGCTGCCACCTCTCGCGAAACAAAAAGAAAGCTGCCCGGTCTGCAGTATGTAAGCTAAAAAGAACAGTTTTGAACTGTTGAATATTTTTTTGTGACAAAAATAATTTAAGAGATTCGGTGACTGATACATTCATTTCAATAAACCAGGAGTTCATTGGTGACCTTCCTCCCATTGCTCCACTTCTGTTCTCTATTTTATATTCCCAAGGGAAATAAAAGGTTATGAAAAGGTTAAAATCACTCCTGCCGTAATCAAAAAGAGCCTGCCATATAGCAGACCCTAAAATTGAAGGATGTGACTCCTCTATTGAATTATGGTTCTTAATTATTGTTCACATTTGCTTTGAGATTGGAAGATGATTTTTGCTCTTGGTGTTCCATATACCTTTGGAAAATCCAAATCATAAGGGTCAACCAAAATCCACTGACCATTAATGCACCGATAATGTCACTTGGATAATGCACGCCAAGATAAATCCGGCTTACACAAATCATGAAAATCATGAAGCAGCTCAATACAATCAGCAAACTACGTCCTGGTCTTGTAGCTGTATGACGCCACAAAAGAAACGCCAAAGCCCCATACAATGCAATGGCTCCCATGGCATGACCACTGGGAAAGCTGAAGCCGGTTTCCTCTATCAAACGATAGACACTAGGACGCTCCCGGTGAAAAACCGCTTTTAAGAGTTGATTTAAAACTGCAGATCCGCCTAAAACTCCACTTAAAAAAATCAGTTCTTTACGGTGGCCGTGCACGAAGTATAAATAAATCATCGCCAAAAGGATGATAACTATGCAATATTTGGTTGAACCGATGGTGGTGAAAATTTCCATAACTTTGGTTAAACCTGGTTGTTCAAAGCTTTGTACAAAAGCTGCGAGGTTCAGATCAAATGAGTTCAATGGGTATTGGTTAGCTACAATTGCCAACGCGCTAAAACCTACCAACAGTAAAAGACTGAAGTACATTATAATACGATGATGTCGTGTTTTTTTCAAGTATGATCCCACTTTCATTTATTAAGGAATATGATTTAAATCAAGATGTCCCTGATATCCTTTTTTAACGGATAGCTTTAATGTATTGTTGCTCCATTCATAAATATCGAGCCCATTTCCTCCAGTACCCAAGGACCATCCCAGAATGATCTCTGGACGACCGTCCTTATTAATATCTGCAAACCCTGCCTTATCCAGGCCGTAGCCGAATCCCTTAGTATCCCAAACGACTTGCCATTCCTCTTTATTTTGCTTCAATAATGCAGCCTTTAGTTTCCTTTCATTCAGAACATCTTCTTCGTATACCACTATAGCCTCATTGATGCCGTCTCCATCCACATCACCGAATACAATGCCATTGCTCTCTTTTTCATGAACAGAGGCTAATAATCTAGCTCCGTCAGGAAGTAAGGTTTGGAAGGTTTTACTCCATTTATCCTTTTGGATCGTTCCTTCAGAGATAGGAGGCTTTATTAAGTCGATGGGAGAAGCAGGCATTCCACACCCGCCGAGCCACAATACCGTCGTCACGATGAGTCCTGTTGAAACCAACCTATTTACCATTTGTCCCCCCTGCTCTTCATTTATGATTGTTCATATTTTATTTTATATTTTTTTTGTAAATAATAGGTTATGAAAAAGTTAAAATTGTGTTTTTCCTTATTTTGGGAGAAATATCTCAACCTTTGTACCTAATCCCTCTTGACTTTCTATTAGCAGCTGACCGCCATGCAGTTTGATGATTTGCTCTGATATCGATAACCCGAGACCGCTGCCTGCTGCGTGGTTGTTTCCCTTGTAAAATTTTTGAAGGACATGAGCCATATCTCCCTCAGCAATTCCCGATCCCGTATCCTCTACGGAAATCATGACATATCCCTGAACTGAGTTAGCATAAAGCTGAATGCTGCCGTTAGGATCTGTAAATTTGAGTGAGTTATCTAAAAGATTGATCAACACCTGTTTCAGTCTATTTTCGTCGGCTTGAATGATTGGGAGCGTATCGTCAGCATGTACTTCAAATGAAATACTTTGTCGTGCAGCCCTTGGAGCCATCTGTTTTCCAATATGCTGAATAAATTCGGAAATATGAAGTGAGGTAGAGGTTAAAACTATTCGTTCGTTATCCAATTTAGAAAAATCAAGCAGCTCATCTACCATTTCGGTCAACCTGTCTGTTTCCGTTTCGATGATTTCAAGACCGTCTTGTAGCATAGCACCGCTGTCTTCCCGATTCGATATTAACGTGACAACCCAACCCTTAATGGAGGTTAACGGAGTGCGAAGCTCATGAGAAACTGAAGTAATAAAATCATTTTTGAGCTGTTCGTTTAGACGTATTTTAGCTGCCATCGTATTTAAGGTATCCGCCAACGAGCCAAGCTCATCTTGGTATTGTTTCTTTGCAGTAACGGAAAAGTCTCCTTCTGCCATTTTATCTGCCGCGAGCTTGAGCTCTGTGATTGAATTAGTGATGGTTCTGGATAGAAAGATGCCGAGAACCGTGACTATGGCGACAACAAATAAGCCTACTGAAATAAAGACGACAAAAATATGATTGATGGTTTCCACCGTTTCGGTAAGAGAAGTCACAAACCTGACTGCACCTACGGTGATATCCTTAGCACGCAACGAATACGAGACCGCTAAAATATCTTCATGCGTGATTGGGTCATTTCCCCTCCATATTCCGATATTTCCGCTGAGTGCCTCCTGCACATCCTGGTATTTAATCATACTTTTACCTACTAGATGTGAGGTTGAGTCTTGAAGAAGTTGTCCGGATGAGCTTATAATTTGTACCTGAGCAGCAGAATTTTGCGCAAATCCGTTCAGTAATCGTTCGGATTGTGCTTGCAAATCTTCATCAGCAAAATATTGATGAAAAAAAGAAGCAGACAATTCCGCTTGATTCATCAGAATGCGTTCAATATTGTGATAATAATAATACTTCACCGAAACCAGAAGGAAAATTTCCAGAATGGTTACTGTAATTAAAATAACAATCAAGTAACTTCCTACTAATCTTTTTTGAATGCCCAACTATTCAACCGTCCTTTCTCCAACGGTAGCCCAGTCCCCATACAGTTTCGATCAACTGTGGTTTGGAGCAGTCGTCCTCCATCTTTTCTCTCAGTTTTCTTACATGGACATCTACGGTTTTGGTATCGCCCACATAATCTACTCCCCATATAAGGTTCAAGAGTATGTCCCTGGATAACGCTTTGTCAGGGTTTTCCAAAAATACTTTAACCATTTGGTACTCCTTGGGAGTCACTTCTATTAAACAATCGTGTTTGAACAACTTCTTAGAATCAAGATCAAGAAGGATCGAACCCGATTGAAGTGTTGTTCTCTGAGGGGGTCCGATCACTTTCTGGGTACGGCGTAATATCGTTCTTATTCTTGCAACGAGTTCTAATGGATTAAACGGTTTTACAATATAATCGTCCGCACCAAGCTCAAGTCCCTTGATTTTGTCCAGATCTTGACCACGCGCAGTTATAAAGATGATAACAATGTCGGGGTCCCTATCTCTTAACCTCCTGCACAATTCGAAACCATCCATATCGGGAAGCATGATGTCCAGAACAACCACATCAGGCCGATTTGCAGCAAACATACTTAGAGCCAACTCACCCAAAGCAGCTTCACTGACGCTAAAATTGTTTCTATCCAAATTAATTGCTACAAAACGTCTAATATGATCATCATCCTCAACGATGAGAACTTGATTACGGTCTAAAGTGTTCACTTACAATCCTCCTAAAACAGGCAATGCTTTCCGTTGAGCTCACTGCATGTAGCCATTCTTCTGTTCGTAAACATTACGAATATTCAGTTCTCCACAAAAAAAGCTCTCCCTAGGATCAGAGAGAGCTGGCTGTTTCATCGTTATCTCGTTTCGCTAAGAATTGAAATCGTCAAACTTATAGCCTCACCTTAACGAAGACCTATCATTTATATTGAATGGTACTCTCGAAATTGCAGGCTGTCAATAGTTACACGATGTTAAACTCGAATCGAACGACTTCTATCCTTTTACGGTACCGATTAAGACGCATTTAACGAAATATTTTTGCAGGAATGGACACACAACCAGCAGCGGAACAAACATCACCATAATGCCGGCAGACCGAAGCGAATGCGGCGTCAACAGCTCCTGGATATCCTGCGGCTGCAGATTGTTCATACTTTGCAGCAATGATTGGTAGGTGATCATATTTTGCACGGGCACAGCCAGGTTAAAAAGAGCCTGATTTCACAGGCTGCTCATGTTCGTGTCACGCTGTCCACTCTGAGGAGTCGGAACGTCTATTCGGCTGTTACCTTGAAGCTGCCAACCAGATCACTTAAATCTTGGGCCACATTGCTTAACAAGTAGGCAGAAGCCGCAATCTCGTTGACGGAAACGAGCTGCCCATCTGTTGTGGCTGCCACGGTTTTGGCAGAAGAGGAGGATCTTCGTGCAATACTGCTCATTTCAAGGATAGATGCAGAAACATGCTGGGAGCTGGCAGCCATCTGCTGGGCCGCTGAGGCTGCATCCTGAATTTTATCAGTCACGTTCTCGGTGGACTGTACGATGTTTGAGAAAGAGTTACTAACGTTTTCGATAGCCGTAATCCCTTGCTCTACAGCATGTAACCCTTGTTTCATCGTACCTGCAGCATGTTGGGTATCATTTTGGATTTTATTAATAATATCTGTAATCTGTTTAACAGCTACGTTGGATTGCTCGGCCAGCTTGCGCACTTCTTGGGAAACTACTGCAAATCCACGTCCGTGTTCCCCAGCTCTCGCCGACTCAATAGCTGCATTCAGTGCCAACATAACCGTTTGTTTGGCTATGTCGCCTATCAGCTTGGTGATCATTCCGATTTCATGTGAATGCCCTTCCAATCGCTGCATTTCTTCACCGGAGCGTCTGACAGATTCGCTAATATTGTTCATAATCCCGACAAAAGCTTGCATTGTGTTGTTGCCAGCTTCTGCTTGGCGAGATGTCTCTACAGCCAGCTCTGATACTTCGGCTGTGGATTGAGCGATCCTGAGCGCGCCCATTGTCATTTCCTCCATCGCCATGCTTGTTTCCGTAGCGCTTTGCATCTGATTCTCGGAACCCGCAGCTACGATTTGTACAGACTGAGTGACGTGTTCAGCGGCCTTGGCATTTTTCTCGGAGCTCTCCAGTAACTGTTCAGAGGAAGCAGCTACATGAGTAGACGCATCTTGTATTTGCAACAAAAGAGTCCGCAGATTCAACGACATCTTATTTAATGAAGTGACTAACTGTCCAATTTCGTCCCGATTGCTTACTTGTAGATTGTTCAGGGTAAGATCGCCATCCGCTATTCGTTGCAGCGCTAACGAAACCTGCCCTATAGGATTGGCAAAATGGTTGGAAATGACTATCGACAATCCGATAGCTGCCGCTACAGCAATGAGAAGCGTTAAGATCGTATCCCTCAGCGCGTTTTGATAAAGCTGTTTACTTTCTTCGGTAGAAACGAGAGCTCCGTCATGATTCAGCTTGACTAACAGATCGATCTGCTTTTGCATCGTATGATAGGCGCCCTGTGTGGTGGTTAGCATCTTCGTAATTTGACCAGCGTACGTTCCGGAACCTTCTACGAAGTTCACTCTCTGTGATAGTACAAATGCATCGGAATAATAGTCCTTATAATTCCTCCACGCCTTAGTCAAGGTATCGAAATAGGCTTGTTCCTCTTCGGTTTTGATTTTCGTTGCATATTGTTCCATATTGGCTTCAACCGCGGTGAACAGCTTTCCCGCTTCAGGCATAAACTGCTTTTTATTGTCCTCATTTGGCTCCATGATCATGGTGGCCTGCAAGGCAAGCATTTGTTCGGCCAGCAAATTAATCCTGTTAATCGTTTCTATACTAAATAGCCAGGAAGTCGTGATTTTCTCGTTTTCCAGCTGCATGGACGCTATTTTGCTCATACTGATCCATCCAAGTACACCTAAAAGTACAATCATCACCAAAAAGGACCCAAGCAGTTTTTTTCTTACCGTGAGTGCGAGAGTCGAAGATTGAATGGCAGTCCATACTTTGTCCCAATCACGACGTAACCGTAATCCTCTGATCCTCATACCTAAATCTCCTCCATCACAATCTTACTTCCTATATAAGATGAACCAAAGAAACACACAGCCCGAGCGGAGAAAGCAGACCCTTCTGGAGAAACGGAGTGTTCGCCTTTGCAGACGGATTCTTACCCTTACCCCTATGGGGCTAAGAATCGAAAGAATCTGGCTGCAACAGCGATTGGAAGAGGGGTATGCTTTCGTAGCGCCTCTTTGCTGTCATGATGTTTAGTTCATCTTATATAGTAATAATTGTAATGGAGAAATGTCAGACGAATATTAATTTTATTTGTTGATTTGATTAATATCATAGATAAAATCTATGTGAACCTATAAAAACTGATCAGAGTCCTTCGACCAAAATCCGTTTCAAAAACATGCCTGTGTAAGAACCCGGAACTTCGGCTACCTGCTCTGGTGTACCTTCGGCTACAAGTTTGCCGCCGGCAGAGCCTCCTTCCGGGCCAATATCGATCACCCAATCGGATTCACGGATCAGCTCCAAGCTGTGCTCGACAACGACAACAGTATTTCCCGTGTTGACGAGTTTATTCAGTAGGACATGAAGCTGCTTAATATCAGACGGATGGAGACCGGTCGTCGGCTCATCCAACAGATAGAGCGTATGGTTTTTGGATGGTTTACTCAGCTCTTTGGCCAGCCTGATCCGCTGTCCCTCGCCTCCAGATAAGGTTTTGACTGACTGACCCCATTTCAGGTAACCCAGCCCTACCTCACACAGCATCGTGATTATACCTGCAATTTTGGCCTCCGACTTGAGGATCGGCAAACTTTCCTGCACCGAGATATTCAGCAGATCCGAGATGGAGAACCCTTCATACTGAACCTGCAGGACCTCGTCAGTAAACCTTCTCCCCTTGCAATCGTGGCATTTCACTTCTAGATCAGGCAGGAAATTCATATCTACGGATAATACACCCAAACCCTGGCATGTCTCGCAACGACCTCCTGGTGTATTAAATGAAAAATGCTTCGAAGTCAGCTTGCGTTCCTTAGCCTCAGGCAATCCAGCAAACAGCTGGCGCAGGTGTGTAAACACATCTGTATAGGTAGCGACATTGGAGCGCTGCATTCTCCCCATTGGCGTTTGGTCAAAGATCACGATATTACCGACTTGCTCCAAGCCCGTCATTTCCTTGTATCCCATCTGTTCGGTTCCTTTCGGACTTCCTTGGGCAAGGATATCGAATACAAGCGTGGATTTGCCCGATCCAGAAACCCCCGTTACGGATACTAGGCAGCCAAGCGGAAAGGAAACTACAGGGATATTAATATTTCGGATCTGAGCTTCCCGGATCGTGATATGCTGTCCGTTCCCTTTTCTGCGGACACGTGTAGGCGTCGAGAGACTCTCTTCTCTCAAATAAGCGCCAGTAACCGAAAGCTCACTTGCCATCAATTCCTCCAGGCTGCCTTCACCTACAACGACCCCGCCGTTTAATCCAGCACCAGGACCTATATCGATAATATGATCAGCAGCACGCATCATCTCAACATCGTGCTCGATAACGAGGACTGTATTGCCCAGATCGCGCAGCTCCTGAAGCACCCTAATGAGGCCAACCGTATCTCGTGGATGAAGCCCTGTTGTCGGTTCATCCAAAATATACAGCACGCCAGTCAGGCCAGAACCGAGCAGCGATGCGAGCCGAAGTCGTTGAGCTTCTCCGCCAGACAGTGTTACCGTCTGCCTATTCATGGAAAGGTAGCCGAGTCCTACATCCATAATCCGCTTTAACCGTACAGGCATGTCATGGAGGATCGGCTCAAGCAGATGAAGTCCTTCAATCGGAAGCACCGCTTGCAACCCTCTCGTCCACTCATAGACATCGCCGAGCGACCAGTCCGATATCTCAGTGATAGATGCGTCAGCTACCTCAACAAGACGAATTTCTTTTTTCAAGCGAGCTCCGTGGCATTCAGGGCATAGCTGTTCATGAAAAAAGCTTCCGTCTTTTTCCTGGGCGCCTGACTCACCCTCCTTCTCCTTGTAACGACGCCACAAACCAGGAATAACACCTTCAAATTTAGTGCCTTGGACAGGCTTCACATTCGGATAATGGCGCTTGAATGCCTCACTCTCGACTCCGTAGTAGAGCAAATCACGCTGAATTTCACCATAATCCTTCAAGGGCTGATCAGGGTCAAGGTCAAATCCATAATGCTTACCAGCAGCTATCAAAATACGGATCTGAATATCACGATGCACGCCGTTTAGAGAAGCAACGCCCCCGCCGCGTATGCTGAGCTCCTGATTAAAAACAGCCGCTTCATTAATGCTTGCCACATGACCAAGCCCACTGCATACTTCACAAGCTCCCTCTGGCTTGTTGAAGGAAAAGTGTGACATCCCGAGCTTCTCAAGCTCTGTATGGCAATGCGGACAGCGCACCGTTTGACGTTCCATCTCATCGTCTTCCTCTGCCAACAGTCCTGCCGGCTCAAAAGAAGGCGGGATGCTGCCGCTGCAGGATGAGCATATTCGCTCCCCTAGTCTGGAAAAGATAAAACGGACATACGTGTAGATGTCGGTCACAGTCCCGACCGTCGAGCGCGGGTTGCGGTTGGTCACATGTTGTCCAACACTGATGGACGGGGACAATCCTTCAATAGATTCGACCTTTGGCTTGCTGATCGAATCCGATGTCAAGCCCATGGATTCCATATACTGTCTCTGACATTCCCGCTGAAGCGTATCCATAGCCAACGTCGATTTGCCAGAGCCCGAAGGACCTGTCAGTACGACCAGCTTGTGCTTAGGGATCGAAAGCGAGACATTCTTCAGGTTATTCTCCCGTGCACCCTTTATAACAATAGCGTCTTTCATAATAAATCCTCCACATGTTCAATTTGATCATATCGTTAAGGGGATCGTCCTCAGAGCTTCCCGTTATACATGGTGTTATGTTGTTATGCTGCTATGCTATATCCTTTGCAAATTAGCAAAAATTTCGATAGAATAAATTCGATTAATCATACGTCCATCCATTATCTTTTATATCTAGTATCTTGATGATCGAGATGTTTATATCTTAAAAGGAGGGTTGTCTTTTGTCAAGCGATCACCAAGATCAACCAACAGATCTACAGGAAAATTTCACCTTACGCATGCGAGGCTTGGGAACCCGAACAGTACTATACCAGCAGCATGTAGCTACGTCTCTCGGGTTATACAATAATGATTTTTTATCCATAGATATCTTACACGAAAAAGGTCCCATCACCGCTGGTGAGCTGTCAAAACTAACCGGACTCGCTACAGGAAGCGTTACCGCATTAATTGACCGACTTGAAAAAAACGGTTTTGTACGCAGACAAAATGATCCAAATGATCGCCGCAAAGTCATTATTGTCCCTTTATATGAAAATAAAGAAGAGGTCAGCACTACGTACCTCCCCCTTCACACCGCGATGGTTAAACTGGCTTCCTCCTATACCATAGAAGAGCTAGAGCTCATTACACAGTTTTTAGGCAAAGCGAGTACGGTCCTGGAAGAGCAGATTCATCATCTCAGCTCCAAGACAAGCAGTAAATCTTCTTCCTGAACCTTATAGCTTAAACACAAAAGGACGATATTCCGGATAGGTCAAAAATGACTTCGCGGTATCGTCCTTTTATTGCATTTTTGTGATATTCAAGAATTTATTAGAAAACAGAGCTCGCCAATCCGCGAAGCTCCGTTATTTCTAAACGACTTCTGCCCACATCATATTTAACAAAGCCTGGTTACATTGTCTGTTTGGATAACGCCTCAAAGTATTTTACAACGACCTCACGGAATTCCAGAGCAGCCCGCGAAATGTATCGACTCTTATGCCATAATAAAGCTATCTCCCTTACCAATTCGTGATTCTCTACTTCGAGATATTTAATATGTTCCCGTGAATTCCTTGCCGTGCTTGGTATGAAGGCTATGCCAATTTCGGCTTCCACAAGCGCGCTTAGCCTTGCAGGTTCATCCCCCTCATACACATATTTAGGGACAAATCCAACCGATTTGCATACAGAGTCCACTAAATCGCGCGTACCGTAGCCCCTCTTTACACCTACAAACCATTCATCCCTTAGTTCTATCAAGGATACACTGCTTCGGTTTGCTAACTGATGCCTTTCTGGAACAGCTACAAGGATCGGATCGATGAACACGATTAGACATTCAATGTCATCCCCTTCTATTGGGGGTGAGGACAAGCAGAAATCGACTTCTCCTCTATGAAGAAGCGTAACCATTTCCTGGGTGGTAAGCATTTGCACATGAAATTGGATATTGGGCCGCTTTATCCGAAACTCTCGAAGGATGCTGGGTAACGTGCTTGCAGTGGTCACCGCCAATTCCAGTGTTCCATGTTCCGGGCTGGATAAGTCGCTGAGCTCCTGCTTCCCCTGTTCCAATTCAAACAAGGCCCTTTCTGCACGGCGACGGAATCTGCTTCCGAACTCATTTAATCGCAGCTTCCTCCCTATTCGATCAAATAGAGGTGCTCCGAGATCCTCCTCCAGGCGTTGAATGGTTTTGCTTAGTGACGATTGCGTAATGTGCAGACTTCGTGCAGCTTCGGTCATATGTTCTAATCGAGCTACCGTAAGAAAATATTGCAGTTGAAGTATTTCCATTATGCATCCTCCACTCATTCCTTCAAATCAATGAGATTATAACATACAATGCGTTGGAATGAATTATCGATTTTAAGTACAATGACATTATTACGCTTTAGGGGGAACCGAAAATGAATGCTCGCAGCAGATGGTTGTTAATTTCCGTTGGACTGGGTGTGCTGTTAAACCCATTAAATTCTTCGATGATTGCTGTTGCTATTGTAAGGCTGCAAAATGTGTATCACCTTGACTTTACAGTTGTTTCCTGGGTGATTTTTTCTTTCTACATTGCGAGTGCTATCGCTCAACCTATCATGGGAAAGGCCAGTGATTTATTCGGTCGCAGGAAGATATTCCTTACAGGGCTTGTTGTTGCCTTCGTGGCATCTTTATTAGCTCCGCTATCACCAAGCTTTGGGTGGCTCATCGTGTTCCGCATTGTGCAATCCATTGGAACCAGCATGGTGGTTGCGGTTGGAATGGCCATTGTGCGAATTCATATTAAGGAAAAACAAGCAACTGCACTATCCGTTATGGCCATGTTCCTGTCGGGAGCGGCAGCAGTTGGCCCCTTTATTGGCGGGGTCTTGATTCACTGGTGGGATTGGCCTGCTATCTTTATCGTTAATATTCCATTCGTGATAGCGAGCTTTCTATTAGCTTGGCGGACTATTCCAAAGGACGCACCGCCAACATCCACTCTACGCAGCATGTCCTTTCGTAAGTGGTTGGATGTGATTGATGCGTCAGGGATTCTGCTCTTCACAGTGGGTCTGGTTACCCTGCTTGTTGGATTGCTGTCAGCAAAATCATCTGGGCATGTTTCGTTTGGTCATGTCATTGTCGGGCTAATCGGCCTGGTAGTGCTGGGGGCTTTCGTACGACATGAGTTAAAAGCAACGTCTCCATTTATTCCTTTGCGCATGTTCGCCAAATATCCTGCTATGACTTGGGTTAATATCGAATTCATGCTCGTTAACGTACTTTTTTACTCGCTCTTTTTCGGGCTTCCGTCCTACTTGCAAATGGTACGTCATGTCAGCGAGTTCCATACAGGGATTCTCATGCTAAGCTTAGGCTTGTGCTCACTCGTCGTTTCTCCAATAGCAGGACGATGGATCGATAAATCAGGACCTCGACCAGCATTGCTCTTGTCCGGAATACTGATGACATTAGGTTCTGTGTGGATCGTGTCATTGAACCAAGCTTCACCGGTTATCAGTGTGTGTTTGGCTTTAGCTGCATTCGGTATTAGCAACGGATTGAACAATGTCGGTATGCAAGCAGCTTTATTCAAGAGTTCTCCAAAAGAAATAATCGGAGTAGCATCCGGATTATTTAATACATCAAGATACCTGGGAACCATTCTCTCTTCCTTGTTGATAGGCATCGTAATGGGAGGTAATTTCAGTGCCGGGGGATTGCGGGTGCTTGGGATTATCCTCACGGTAATAGCATTGTCTTTGGTATTCATGAGTCGGCGGCATCGGGAGTCAGGGCAATTGAGGGAGTTATAGGTTCACTATAAGGAGGAATTTTTGATGGCAGCAATCTTATTAACAAAAGCAAAACGTTTCAAAGTCAGGTTATTGCTGGGGTCACCCTGATTGATTTTTGAGCTCCATGGTGCGGGCCTTGCAAAACTCAGCTTCATATCGTAGAAGAATTGGCCGTTGAGCTGCAAGGGCAAGCAGCGCTAGTCAAAGTAAACGTTGACGATGAGGGCGAACTGGCGATGCAATTCGACGTAATCAACATTCCTACGCTGCTTCTTTTCAAGGATAACGAGCTGGTAGACAAAATAATCGGCTTGAAATCGAAAGCGAGACTGAAAAACAAAATCTTTGCATTAGCTGGCGAACAATCGTAGGTAAGAGAGGAATTGCAATGACGACATACAAATCCATCGTCAACGGCACGGGGCCGTCTGGACTGACGGCTGCCATTTACTTAACGCGCGACTGACAAGGCGAATTTGAAGCGCTTGAGTTGAAAAAGCATCAGTCGGATATACGGGCAGATTATCCCGAGCGAATCGACTAGCATTTGCGCTAATTTCCGACATTTCCCCCCTCGGGGGAAGGTCAGTAAAAGAGTCTTCACAAAATATTTGACGGACCCTAGTCGCACTTTCATATTACCAGAGGACGATTTCTTTTTGTTTCACAATAAATATTTGAAAAAGAGGGAGCCCCGCAGCCATATTCATGGCTTTTGGGACAACCTCCATTTGCTTATCTAATTAATTTTTAATATACACATTAGAATTATTAGGAGGACTACTAGTAGTTCACAGTTTTTTTCAACAACAAGCATAGAACCTGTCTCCATATAGCTATTTCATTGAACCTTCTATCCTGTTAAATTACTGCCCTTCCTGTTTTTAAATGACAATTTTTCAAATAAGCTCTTTACTATTCTAAACAAATATATGAACTCTTCAGTTTTACGAAAGAGTATCACATAGATTATATTTGGAATAATTAATGCAATGGCTGTTTTTATGGCAAAGCTGATTAAGCTAACAGATATAATTAGACCACAAATATAGTAGGTAATAATAAGAGTCGCAAGACCAACCACGAAATAGTATGCATATTTAGCAAAATAGTTTCTCAATGGCACCTTGAAAGATTTTTTGTAAACTAAGTATGGCGCAATCCAAAATGGAACTGCAATTGTGCTAACAAATGTCCCAAAGAATACGCCAGCTATACCCCAATACTGAACCAATATGATGGATACAACAAGATTTACAGCTGCCTCAACAAAAGGAGCATATCGATCTTCGTGAAAGATTCCCGATGTTTGCTTAACCATAGATATAGAACGCCGCATACCAGAAACAAAAAAATTCAGCATAATTATTATTAATATACCATCACTTAATAGAAAATTATTTCCAATCCACAAACTAATGAATGGACTTATAGTTATATACAGGACTATAGTAAAAAACGAATATATCCAGAAATTAAAAAGCATTATGACTTTAAATACACTGTATACTCTTGTTTCATTTTCTTCTGCTACTAAATTTCCTATGCTATGTGTTATGTTATCAAAAATTTGGTTTATAAAAGTTCTACAGATATTAATTAACATATAATAATTCGAATACAATCCTACCGCTACTACACTGATAAAACTAGAAATTATTATGTTATCAGTACCAAAAACAGCATAACCGCCTATTTGATGTAATACCATGGCCTTCATGTTTTTTATGATGCCTGTCTTTGTTTCTATGTCTAGTTTGATTATTACTTTATTTTTCAAATAGGGATATATTCTATCAACAATAATTGACAGGATAATGGATGTGGTTAAAGTAAGAGCGATATCAATTATAAGATATAAAACATAATCTTTTGTGTAATATATGATAGCAATTTTTATGCAGGTCGAAATAATAGATGATAAAGAATAAATTCCTGTCGCAATATAATTTTTTTGGTTTACGTTTAACAAAGATACTTTGTAAGAATAAAAATATGAGGATACCGTACTAAGTAAAAAGATACAGTAAATCAAATTCACATTTTCAATAGTAGTATCTCCAACAATGTATTTTAAAAATGGTAGCAATGATACTCCTAATATAAATACGATAAGAGCGATTATCCTATATGCATTACGATATAATCTCATAAGTGCATTGATTTTTTCAATATTGTTTTCTGCTACTGGTTTATAGAGAGCGTAAATTATGCTTGAACCTATTCCAGCTTCGGCAAGTGCCAACATTCCCAATATGTTAGAAAATAAACCGTTAATCCCTAAAAATTCAACACCTAAACTGTTAATGAATACCGTTCTTGAAATGAAACTCAGCAAGGTTATAATTAATTGACTACCTAACCCTGCCGACACATTAATTATTGAATTTTTTATTCTCATATTAGCCATTTAATTCCTTTTTGAGAATTGGCAAGAATTTAAATTTTAGTGCCAAATAATAAATATACTCTTTCATGTTACTATTTTTATATGAAAAGCCAATTTCTCTAGTGCTATCTAAAAACATTCCCAGATTGAGTATTCTAGTTAATTCCTCTTTACTATTGCGCTTGGGACTATTTTTGAGATTATTAATTATCATTCTATATATGTTTGTCAAGTAATAGTAAGCCATATCTTTTTTATACTGCTTATTCTTTAATAATCCATACCTTACCGAAAGTTCTTTTCTGATTTTATATTGTAAGACCAAGCTACTTTCTAGGTTAGGCTTATACTTCATACTCATTGTGCTGTCTGGGTTATTCACCGTATAATTATATAGAGTATCTGCAATAGCATAAGTTTTTTTAGACTTTATTAAAATTTCTAAATTAAAGATTGTATCTTCCCCAATAGAAATTTCTTCATTAAAGCGAATGTTTTTCTCCTTTAATGAACTTAACTTATAAATATTTCTCCATATAAAACATAGGTCATTGTTGGAATGAATATTATCGCAACTTAATATTAAATCGATCCCACTCATTACAGTATTTAGTTTAAAATTTGGTTTAAATTCATTATTGTTTGGAATTGTGTTATACCCACTAATGACAACATCGCAATCATTTTCTTCTGCAATAGTGTATAATTTTAGAAGAAAATCTTCAGATATCTTATCGTCAGGGTCAATGAAACAAATATATTTACCAATAGACGCTTCAATGCCTATATTTCTCGCAGAACTTACACCCCCATTAAGCTTATGAACTACTTTAATTCGAGAATCTTTAGCAGCATATTCATCTGCTATTTCACCGCATCTATCCGGGGAACCGTCGTTTACAAGTATTAATTCAAAATCGCCAAAAGATTGCTTTAGGATATTCTCTAAGCAAGTGGCTAGCCATTTTTCTACTTTGTATATCGGGACTACAACGCTTATTTTAGCCAATTCATTCCCTCACAATGTTCAAATTTTAACTATGATTTCATTCAAATAATTTAAATCTTGAAGCTCACCAATTTCAGTTGTTGTTCCTGCTTCATTGACATATTTATTTTCAATTTGAGTTTTAGTTTTAGCTTTTCTTAAAAACCATTCATACTCAATATCTAAATGACCAATATCAATAGCTTGATACCCATCCTTATGTAAATCATAGGCTAACACCGTAGCTGTAGGGCCTATAGCCAAGAGTAGTAGTTTGCTCTTATCCATTTTTTTAGCTTCAGATAAGATTCGATCATATTCTAAAAACGCATCCTTTTCTGGAACTAAAATTCTTTGAATTGATTTTGCATTATTAAACAAGTCATTACCAATACCTAAGCGGCTCTTCCTTCCCTCTACGAAAACAATTTCCCTTTCATCCCATATTTTCTTAAGCTGAGTGAACCATTCATTACAATTAGACTTATCACGAAAAGAATAATAACATCTAGAGATAAATGAATTATAATACACCTTTTCCTTCTTCAATAATTTGTACCAGTTTACTCTGAATTTTGCCATATGCAATTTCCAATAATTTTTCGGCTCATCTTCATAATGGGACAGTTCTTTAAATACATCTGGTAAACACACTAAAAAGTTAGCGTCTTCACATAATAATATTTCTCTTAACCGTTTAGATAGTAATGCATTATAAATTTGAAATGAAATGCCTTGTTTATTTATTAGTTTTAACTCTCCGTCACCGTACCTGCCTACAGATGCTCTGTAACTTATTATATCCGTTATGGTTTCATCAATGGACTTAATGTGTGGTGTGGATAGGAAAGGAGTTCTTGCAGCATCCAAAGCAATAATTGTTCTATTAAAAAATAAAGCCTTATAATCGAAAAAATCATTCCATAGTTTCACTAGATGTCTTTTTATTTTGAAGGAAATCATACGCCTTCACCTCATTAGTAAAATGGTTATAAACATACTTTATCTCATCCATTAAATTCCATCAAGTGTTTAATAATATAAACCTTTAAGGTGGCTCCTTTTGGTTTTATTTATAATGATAAGGACATTTTATACCCTCAAGTTTATCTCCGCCTTTTGTACCAACCATCTTGTATTATTCCATCTGATAACGCTGTCAGTTTAATTCTTAATTTCAATAATCAACAATTATATTTTTGAAAATTTGTTGTCTATATGTATACAACAAATTTAAATATCTCACATTGTTTTAATTTTATTAAATTAATCAAAATATTCGAAGTTAAGTATTTTTTCGTTTTTTGTCATAAATTCTATAAATTTATTACAGATAGACGCATGCCTACACGTTCAATATCCATGACGATCACGCCATCATACAGTTTGTCTCCGACATGTCTGAGTAACTTCTACATTTCCTTCCGGTATATCCCGGTTAGAAACAGCAGCCATTTACAACATTGCGGAACCTTCTACCGTTTTGCAGTAGAAAAGAGTACTAGGAAGAACAGGGTGAAGACGCCCTCAATCCACATAAAAAGAGGCGTCCATCGATAAAGAAGGAAAATAACTCAACTCTAAGTGAAGGATCGACTAAAGTACTACAAGCAGAATTAGACCGTTTACGGATGGAAAATGCCTACTTAAAAAAGTTGAATGCCTTAGTGCAAAGCAAGCAAATCAAAGCACAAGTAATCTTTGAGCTAAGGATAGACTATCCCGTTACTTCCCTCGGTTTTAAGGGTTTTTCTCACATATGCTCGCTTATTCGCAGGATTATACCCCTTAATAAAGGACATAACGGTATAATTACAGATGGTGATCCACCGAATCGACCATGAAGGCATGCGTAAACAGAGGGTCAGATAATAACTTCCTCATTATTCCATTTACTGCACGTATTCTCCATACTGCCCTCGGGGGTTCACCCTCCCAGATCTCAACGGGTCTATGCCCTTGCCTTCCTTCGTTATACCTGCCCAAGGGGTGGAGGCCGATCGTGTTCAATGTATGGGTCTGCGCCCTTAAGTAACGGGTATTCGGTACTCCGTGCTTTCTTTGTCGTCCTGCGAATGGGCCAACCTACGTACGACGGTATTTAATCCAGTTTTAGGCTACACCTTCAT
>NZ_FOTE01000056.1 GCF_900114475.1 Paenibacillus sp. 1_12
CAGGATTTTACAAAGAAAGCACGGAGAACCGAGTTCCTGCCCGAAAAGGGCTTTGACCCGTCCGCTAAACGCAATCGGTCTCCACAACTTGGAAAAGTATAACGATGGAATGTTAGGGCTTAGACCCGTAGAGCCATGGGATGGTAAACTTCCAGGTATTCGTGGAATATGCGTGCAGTAAAATGAAATTTAGGGGAATGAATTTTACGGCTCCTCTGTTCCCGCACGCTTTAAATGAAAGAATTTTAACCACGGGACTTTGTTTTTTTAGCAGTTGTTATTATCAAGGTGATGAAATCCTGCGAATGAGTGAGTATACGTTAGATAAACCATTAAAACCGAGGGACGGGCAGTAGAATTTAATAATAACTGATTTTTATCTTCTGCATGTTTGTGGTAAGTGCTAGCATTACCTTAAGAAAAATGAATAAAGAAAGAAGGTGCATTTACAGTGGAGCTCCAGATAGTCAAAGTCCCCTAAGAAGAGAAAGAGATACTTCAAAATTTAATGCAATTTTATTTCTATGATTTTTCCGAATTTATAGATTCTGATGTTAAAGAAAATGGGTTGCATGGAAAATATCCATATTTAGACAATTATTGTGTTGATGAAAATAATCGACTCCCTTATTTAATTAAACATGAGGGGAAACATGTAGGATTTGTATTGGTTAGATACATCGAACTTGAAGATAAAAAACCTCATTTTTCAATTGCAGAGTTTTTCATAATGAAGAAATATCGAAGATTAGGGTTTGGTAAAGAAGTAGCCATAAAAATATTTGATGTACATAAGGGACAATGGAAAGTGTTCCAAATGGAGAAAAATGTTCCCGCACAGTTATTTTGGAATAAAGTGATTAATGAATATACTGAGGGAATTTTCTCTGTTCGAATAGAACAGGGAAAGAGGATACAAGAATTCCGCAACTAACGGGTACGATAGTTCAACTCCGAAGGGGCAGTCGATCGGCACCCTCTCTCCCTACAACACTAACGAAGTTTTGATGCTTCATAAGGTGTTCCACTAAACGGGTACGATATTGAAAGGAGCTTACCTCTTGGCAACTCCTCTTTTTGTTCATTCAACGGGCAGGATAGTTCCAATATGTGTTAATATAGTTTATGTAAGACCAATAAATTAACACTGGCTAACCAAGGTGATTTGTATTAGTTTAACCCACGAATTTTTCCTTCTATGCAACTATCTTGATTTGAATGACAGATATGAGATTATACGGGGTGTAAAAAAAACGCCGGTGACCTTAAGCAGGTGACCGGCGTTTCCATATTAGCGTTTCGGCATTTTGCTCTCATCCATGTATAACAGGTTCCAGCGGTGACCGTCTAGGTCGGCAAATCCTGCGCCGTACATCCAGCCGTCATTTTCACTAGGCTTGCCAAAGATGCTTCCTCCGGCAAACTCTACTTTTTGAATAAAGGCATCTACTTCTTCTCTGCTTTCAGCGCCAATGGAAAAAATTACTTCTGCGCTATGGGAAGTATCTGCGGTTTTTGAACCTGTAAATTTCTCAAACGCCTCATCCGGGAACAGCAGAATCGTTGTTTGGCCTATGGCAAGCTTGGCTCTCTCGTTACCAACGCTCACCGCATGGAATCCAATCTCATTGAAAAAGGCAGTTGACCTCTCAACATCTTTGACCGGCAGGTTAATCCAAATCTCCTGTGACATGGCTGTAGCCTCCTAGAATATATTTTCAACTACTCTTACTATACTCTACTTCTGGAATCAGAAGCGAATCTTATAAAAGAAACCGCAAGGTATGACATTCCTGTCATGCATCCTGTGGTTTCCTTAGTAAACTTATTTACTTGTCTGCTCCAGCATCGTCTCCGTCAAGGTATCTATCTGGCCAAGAATGGATTTCGCATCAAAGTAGAAGTGCGTTTTGTAATCCAGCGGAATGACATTGCCGTTATTAACGGCCGGAAGTCCTTGCCAGATTTTGCTTTCGGTAAGAGCCTTAAGCTGCTCTTCGGATGTTTTCGTATACGACACAAATATGCCCTCAAATTATGCGAATGACACAAAACTACCCCCAGATACGGATGTTTTCTTGCCGCTGAACAGCGGTTAACAAACATATACGCAAATTAAGATGAAACCACTTTCTATGAATACAGCCACTTCCAATCAAACCCAGCACTAAATACGAAAAAATTACTGGGAAGCAATCCGTGTTAAAATGAATCGCCGCGATGTTCGGTTTTTCAGCGCTCTTGAATACGACCATTGAATCCACCGCATTTGGTTTTGTAATTTTTTTAATCAAGATAAGATATTTCACTAGTTCCAATCGTGTTATATGTGGAGGTGATGAGATGGAAAAGGATTCTTTACTGCGTACAGATAAAGAATTGGGCGAAATCTATATACGAAATGTAGATATGGTCTATAGACTCTGCTACATGTATTTGAAAAATGCCGCTGATGCAGAAGATGCGGTTCAATCTATATTTCTAAAATTAGTACAGCCCGATAAATCCTTTTCTGGCCGCGACCATGAAAGAGCATGGCTGATTGTTGCAACGAAAAACCATTGCAAGGATATTTTAAAAAGCTTTTGGAATACCCGCCATGTACATTTAGAGGTTCTGCCAGAGCTACCTTGCCGGGATGATCGTGCCCAATCGGGAGAAGTGCTTGAACAACTTCTATCCTTGCCGGATAAGTACAAAATCGTCTTATATCTCTACTACTTTGAGGATTACTCCGTCAAAGAAATTTCAAACTTGCTGGGACATAAAGAAAGCACCATCCAAACCCAATTGGCTACGGGACGTAAACGATTAAAATTTCATTTAGCGGGAGGGGCAATATGAACAATCCTATTAATGACGTGTTTGACGCTTTAACGCCAACCGAAGGACAGAAAGATAAAATGTGGAAAGCGATTTCCGCGCAGAAAAATGTACAGCAGCCAATCAGAAGCCGCTCACCTATTCGGCGCAGACTGCTGGCATCCTTGACAGCGTGTTTTTTGATGGTTGTTGTATCTGCAACGGCATATGCGGCCATAGACGGTAAAGTTGTTTCGATCATTAAAAATCAGATGAACAAAATTTTCTTCGCCAGTGGCAGTAGTATCATGCTTCAAATCAATGACGATGGCGTTTCTGTAGGTACTGACGGGATTAAAGGTGAGTGGTTGGTTAAGGAATCGTCGTTTGGACGGCTGGTCTTAACGGTAAATGGAGAAGACATGAATATTACGGATACCCTTTCGGAAAAGGGTTATTTCTATTACGATTACCGGGACGACGCTCAAATCTTGCATCGGGTTTATATTGTTAAAAATGCAGGCGGCACGAAGGATTATGCAGAACGTTGGTATTCTCAATACGAGTGGTTGCCCGAACTTGGAGTGGGCGGCGGCAGCAGGGGAACTAGTGGGCCTTTGTCGCGTGCTATTATGTTAGTCGAAGTCGGAGTTAAAGAAGGAACCGGTGATCTTGATACCATGCTGCAGCAAGAATTGGATAAATATTGGGCTATGTATGACGGCTAATCTTTGATAGCTAAAATTACTCTTCGAATAACCACAGAGGAAAGCAAACGGATCTCAGTCTCTAACAGTGCTCAGTTCTTTATTTTCAAGAAGCCGCGACCGCTGTAATCAGTGTAAGTTCTTTTAGCCTGACAATATTGATTTGACACAAATCTACCCTCAATGTGTCAAAAATTAAATAGAATACAATGGTGTGATAATTGTGTCGACATTGAGGGGATTTGTGTCATCGGACACTAGATCTTAAGAGGATGTTAGACTCAACTGAGTTGACATAATGTTGTAAGTTTGTTTATTACGTCGGTTTGCAAATTCTTGAGCTCAAAAAAAACAATCATGCGAGAATAAATTGATAGATAAAGAGGGAGGAGATTTGTAATGTTAGGCATTATTGTGATTTTACTGTTGTCATGGCTTTTGCTTCGCTTCACGGTTAGGCAGCAATTGTCTGTACTGGGGTTCAATCCCATTGGTCTGCGCCTAAGGCAATTTGGATTTGCTTTACTGATTGGACTGTTCGTTTGTGTGGTTGTCAAATGGACAGAGTCTGTGGTTACGTCAGCGGGCTGGGAAGTAAACTCAGGCTATCAATGGTCTAATTTTTTCTCCGCTAGTTGGTGGAGTTTTAAGTCTGTTTGGTTTGAAGAGCTGCTATTTCGAGGTGCACTTCTTGTCATACTGATCCGCTGGTTGGGTGTTCGATTGGGAATTGTTCTTTCGGCAGCCGCGTTTGGGGCTTATCATTGGTTCTCGTATGGTTTGTTCGGCAATATCCCTGTCATGATCTTGATGTTTGCAACTACTTTTGTGATGGGACTGGTATGGGCGTATGCGTACTCAAAATCTGGTTCCATGGCGATCGCAGTAGGCAGCCATTTTGGTTGGAATGCAACATCGGCAATCATCTTCTCTGACGGTCCTATTGGTGATCAATTGTTAATTCAGCTTAAAGGTGCTGAGTATGTGCCGCTCACGGGCTTGCCGTCGCTATTGTTTTATATCGCTTCGAATACAGCGTTACCATTCATACTTTTTTTCTGGATCAAGTACAAGATAACTAATCGACCAGGCGAAACATTATAGAGAGTGAGCAAAAATCAGCATGCTTCTTCTGGACTAGACCAACTTAGCGTAAGGCGACACAAAAGCAAAGAGGCTATATTGGTGTCGCTGGACATTTGCCCCTGGTGACAGCGTCGCTATTAAATGGATACGAAAATGTCCATTTCGTAACAAATGAAAATGACGGGCTAACAAGACTTTCTGTATGGTAGTAACGTTCTGCTAACGAAGAACGATAGTGGAAGAGCTTGCTTGACGGCAGTTCCCCTTTTGGTTTATTGAACCTTCCTGTAGGGCTTAAGAAATGACCTTTGCCAAAAAAGAAGCACCTCGGTATGATGGGGTTGTCCACGGGTTCGAAACCCAATACCATCAGGGAGGCGCTCTTACTATGAAGTTTAAGCAATCTGACGGACAAAATCAACGAATAGAAAGAATTACTACATCTCACTTAGTGGTTGGCATCGACATCGCGAAGGAATTCCATGTTGCACAGGCGACAAATTTTCGAGGCATTGTTCTTAGCACGCGTCATCTCAAGTTTTCTAACACCAGGGAAGGATTTGAAACATTCGGCCGATGGTTTAACGACCTACAGCGGAAG
>NZ_FOTE01000046.1 GCF_900114475.1 Paenibacillus sp. 1_12
ATTATGATAATGAGAAGTGTGAACCATTACATTGGAAGCTTAAGGTAGCTGAAATAGTAAAAGTTTGGCTAGGTGATGAAAGAAGAGCTGGTAATAGTACTTACACGCCTCCCAAAGAAAGATTCGAGGACACCATTACAAAATCTAGATTTAAGGATGTTGAAAGACACGTTTTACCGAGTTATTCCTACAATTGGACAGTAGACACTATTCTCGGAAATTTGTATTCCACTTCATATGCCTCCAAACGTTTTTTTGGTGAGAATCTGGAGAAATTTGAAAATGAATTGAAATCCGCTTTAATAGATACTGATTCAACTGGTATATTTACCGAAGAACTATCCGTATCAGTCATTACGGCTTATAAATAACTAAGAGTAATTCGGTCATTAAACTATCGAGGAACGATAGTTAAACATAAGGGTTTCACATATTATACATGACTAATATGTGGAACCCTTTATTTCATCTGAGTTTTATAAATTTACTCAATACACATCAAAGAGGCTGCTGGGAAATAATTCGGTAGCCTCCGCTGGCTAGCGGGAGTAAGATTCAACAACTGTTGTTGGTAATATTATACAATAGGGGAAGCAGGAAACCGATCTGGAAAATAGAATTTATCATTAAAACACATCATTGAAAGGGTTGATTAATATTGGTGAGTTCAATACAAGAAGAATTAATTCTATCCAATAAGAAGAGTTGGGATGAGGTGGCTCCACGGTTTTTCGGTAGAACTGCACTTCCAACTTACGGTCCATTTGCTCCATTGGAGAATGACTTGAACTTGTTTGGCGAAGTTTCAAAATTAAATGTTTTGGATGTTGGCTGCGGTAGCGGCCACTCTCTTGAGTATATGGCATCTCGTGGAGTTTCTGAGCTTTGGGGAATTGACTTATCCGAAACACAACTTGAAGCTGCTCAAAAACTGCTGAAGACGCATGAAGCAATCTTGAGATTATTTCAAGGACCAATGGAACAGGACCCTGGACTTCCAAATAATTATTTTGACATTGTTTACTCCATTTATGCTATTGGTTGGACCGTTGATTTAAAAAAGACATTGCAAAACATATACAACTATTTGAAGCCGGGCGGACTCTTTATTTTCAGTTGGGAACATCCATTACATAATCGCATTAAGTACGAAAGGGATTCTTTTGTAGTTAAAAAATCTTATCACGAAGAGGGACTTCATCAGTGCGAAGCGTGGAACATTCCAGCTATGATGAACCAAATTAAACTCAGTACATATATAAATGAATTAATACAGACCGGATTCCAAATTGAAAGGGTTGTCGAAGAGGTGGTTATCCCAGAACAGGCTGAACTCGAAAATCCAATGAGATGGTATTCGGTTGAAAAGGCAACATTTATCCCACCTACATTTATTATCAAAAGCTCTAAACCACAAAAATAAGTTAGTGTTAACGGAAAACGATAGTGGAGGAGCAACTAGTAGCTTGCCTGATGGCGGCTTTCTTTTGTTCATTGAAGTACGAAGAACGTTTGTTCAATAAGAAAGCAGAACGAGGCTGCCGGTATGAATTGGCAGCCTCGTTAAAGTAACGGGCAGCCAATTCCTCCTTGGTAACTGATACAAAGAACACTTTTACATCTTCTTTTTCAATCCAATGCGCACTTGCATCTATTCCCTTTTCAATTAAAATCGAGAGCAGATTCTGCGACTGTTCGTGTGGATGTCTTTTATCGTATCAAGCAGCTCTCGGTTCGCTTTGCTACGTTTGCTTTCCGGTCGCTTGATATGAGCATAATAGCCGCTTCTTGAGACGCTTAGAGCCTGGCACATCTTCGCAATCCGAAACTCGAAGGGGTGTTCAAAGATAAATTTGAACCTCATTATTTCTGATTTTTCGCGAAGTAGGCTGCCGCCTTTTTTAGAATATCATTCTCTTCCTTGAGATCCGCTAACTGCTTTCGAAGCTTACGTATCTTGTCAAATTGCCATGATCTGTTTATTAATTTTCATAAAGAAATTTATCTGGATTCGACCCAAAAAGAAAGTCTTCGGACATCCAGAAATGAAATTCGCAAGAAAATCAAAAAATATTTCATGGAGGAGCTCGGACTAGCCGAACCTAAGTTTTACGGTCAGGGCTTCTATATGATGAATACGACCGTCACTCCAATCGATGGGGAGTACGAAATCGATGATGGGATTTATTTAGAGCATCTAAAGGATACAGATGAAAAGGACTGGGCTACACCGGTAACCGTGCATAATTGGATAGTAAAGGCAATGAAAGAACATACGACCACCGATCCTGTAGATAAAAACACATGCGTTCGGGTTATCTACAAAGCCAATTATCACGTTGACCTACCGATTTATGTGAAGAAAACGGATGCACATCCTAAACTTGCGCACAAAACGAAAGGTTGGATCGATAGTTATCCGAAGGAACTTACGAAATGGTTCAACGATGAAGTGAAGGAAAAAGGGAATCAACTCAAAAGACTCGTTCGATTTTTAAAGGCGTGGAAGGATAATAAAGAAGGAGTTGTTAAACTGCCGAGTGGAATGTTTTTAACCATTTTGGCTGCAAATCACTTTGTAGCCTACTACCCGGATGAGGATGATGCCGCACTTGCGTTTGACCGATGATTATTTTTCCACATCAAAATGATTATGCTAATATCCGGTTTGCTTGTTTATCAAGCACTCTAAGAATTAAATCGCTATTATTATCCCAAATAATGATTATATTCAGTTCCATTTGGAACAAGGATAATATTATATTGATGTTAATATATGTTTATCAATGTTAATATTGACTGTAACGACCTTACCCCAATACATTTATCTTTGTAAGTGCTATTATTATTGCTAAGAAGGGGGGATGCAATTGCTCATTATTGGTTATTGACATAATTGAAAAAAACGATTGCAGAGAGGCTTTACACGAGCAGGCTTTCATTGAAGAAACGTACCTTTATGGTGTTTACAATGCTTGCCGTTTTTCCCGAACGAGTTTACCTACCAATAGGCAGCCTCAGCGGGTGCACTGCCAGATGAAACACTACCTGGCTGAGTTTTATTCTGGTGCTGCCATTCCACCCGCAACTACTGCGCCACGAAAGTGAAGCGCTTACAAAAGATGAAGGAGGAGAATTTGACAATGGTACTGCGAAAGATGAAAAAGAAAATCTTAGCTGGTATATTAAGTGCTGCCATGATAGTCGGAAGTTTGACTGGGGGATTGATAACGGTGTCAGCGGCTGAACACCCCATATACGCCTCGTTAGATCCGAATAGCGCGGAAGCAATTACCTTTGACGGCGCCACGGTAAGCTGGAACGGCAAAACCTGGACGCTGGGCGCCAACACAATCTTTTTGGATTGGCGCTTGACGGACGCGCAGCTGGCGGCGAGCAACGGCCACGCCTTCCGCTCCATACAGGATGCCAAATGGGGCACGACGCTTACGATGGGAACACCTGAAACAACCGACGACGTTGTCATCCCCAAGGGCCTTGTAAACGGCACGGAGGCCAGCCGTATGACGATTCTGACGGCCCCCGGCGTTTACTGGGTTGATAACCCGGACGATAATAACATTCGCCCGCTGCGTGACGCGAGTGACCCCGAAACTAATGATACCACTACAATGGGCAACGCCACGCCTATCGGTATGACGCTGACGACGAACTACCTTTATTTCTTCGGATTGAGCAGCGATTACAGCAAAGTGGTATACGCCTCCGCCCGCGGGCAGCAAGCGGGCGCAAACGGAAACTTCACGATGTTTAACCTTACGGGCACAGGCGGCGTGTGGACAGACAACGTCACATTCGCCAACTACACGAACATAGACTTGAACTTCCCGCTTAACAACGAAGCTAAGGCGTGGACAAGCGCGAACCCCACACTTGCCGCCAACATTCTCGGCCTTAAAGACGGCGGATTCAGCCGCCCTATGCGCAGCGAAACGAGGACGCAGGCTCAGTTGTTTATGGGCGCCAACGCTTCGGGCAGAGGCGGCATCTCTGTTAACAGCGCGTTTATGAGCCTCCACAATATGCTGGCCCTCGGCCAAGCCGTAATGATTAATTGCTATATCGTCGCGGGCGGCCATTCGGGCAACCCTTCTATCTATATGAATAGCGAACTGCACTTTTATATGACCCAATTCAACAGCGGCACCCAATTCTATAACAGCGATATCTATGTGGATCCGTTTGAGGTGAGCGTAAACGGCCTTGCCGCGGCGGATACATACATATCCGGGCTTAACGACGCGACTGACGTGAACAACGCGGTTATGGTTGATACGCGGATACATCGCGGCAATACGCTGCTTAAAGGAACATCCGCGAAACCTGCGCCGCAAGGCGGTTTCAAAGCCCTGTTCAACTGGGCGGGCAAAGGACCTATGAACCCCGCCAGCCGCAATTACCAATCCAATGTGACGTTTGACGGCGCGCCTTACATTGTGCAAGAAGCAATTACCCCGGGAGTCGCAATCAATATGACAGGCGACCTGCTTAAGGCGTATAAGCTTGAATCGAACGGTAAAGCTTACTACAACGTGAAAAATATCATAGGCACTACTAACTACACGGCGATTGCCGCTAAAATCGCGGAAGCCGCTTTAGTCGAGAGGAACAGCAACTTAAGGCAAGCTATGTATGATTCGCTTACTGGCGGCACGAACTATAACACAATCGCCACGAACGCTACGCTGACCCGCAGCGGCAGCGGAAACCTGCGTAAAGGCAGCGGCGCAAACGCGACGACCACGCTCACAGCCGCAGTGGCTACCGGGAAAACCAATCCCGGCGACTGGGAATTTTCCGCGTATTCCTATACTCACGAAGCGACGGGCATAAACAAGGCGACGAGCAAATTAATCACGGGCACGGATGTGATATCGCTCCAATCTACCGGCACAAACACAACCACGGTCACGGCTAACTTAACAGGCGTTACGGACGATGTGAACCTGTATGTTATAGCGAGAAGCCCTTCCCTCGGAATCGCGCGCGGCATACCCCTGACTGTTGAGGCCGAATACCAAGCGACGCCTGTATTGGCTGCGGGGGCAAGTCTGCTTGACCCTGTGAACGGTGTAGCCAAAGTGAATTACACAATAACCGGCTTCACAGGCACGGGCGCGCAAGCGGGATTACTTGATAGAACCGTTGTTGACTGGTTCCGCGTCAACGCAGCCAACCCGGCGGTTAGAACCCCTGTAGCCGTCTCGCGTGACGGCAGCGGCCCCGTGAAGGATTATGCGGTAAACGAAGGCGACATAGGGTATTACTTGCAGGCCGAAATTTCGCCCAAATATAACCACAGCGCGGTCGGCGCCAAAACTACTTTGACTATGACTCGCGTAATCACGGCGGCGGACGTTAAGACCCATTATTGGACCGACACAATCAAAAACGGCTTTACGGCCACAAGCGGCAAAGAAGTGATATGGTATGATCAGCCGCTTCTTGCTAATATTCCCACAGCCGCACAAAATACGGTAACGCCCGGCACGATGATGATGGTGAACGGGTGGAGGAACGACGCGAAAGGCGGCAGCAACAACTCCGTCACGTGGAATTTCTCCGGCATTGAACCGACAGGCGGCGCAAGCGGAAACGCTGGACCCGCTGCAGCCACGTCTCGTTTGTTCTACGTGCCGCCCACCTATAGTGGCAAGTTCGGTGATATGACCGAGGAAGTAGGCCTTGTATCCAGCAAGGGCGGCTCCGGCTTCGGCAGCTCGCCAAGTTTCCTGGATATTTATATCAAAGCCGATACATTGAGCAACCCCGACCCCAACAGTTATATGAGGCAGAACAAAGATAATAGGGCTTATTCACCCGGTATTAAGAACGGGTACGGCTTACGGATACAGCGCATGGACAATGCAGACGGGATTAGTAAATACGCACTGGAAGGCTCGAACACGGGCGGCGCCGGCGCCGGCACAAACGTGTTCCTTATGAAATTTAATAACGGCGAGGCATACGCCGACCCGGCAAGCTCACTCGGTACAGACTTCGGCACTAAGCTGGATCAAACTATTACCGACCTGCAAACCGGCGTAACTTACCCTAAAGGCCCCAGAGGCGCAATGACCAGTATTTATGATGGTATTGAGGGTATGGTTGACGACGTGCGCATAACGATAAGCATGATTCAAAAACCTGATGATCCGACCAAAGGCATTTTAACGGCGATCGTCTATGCCAATGACGCGCAAGACGGCGTAACGCTTGGCGGCGAGGCTTATGGCTATATGAGCAACATAAAGCTGGAAGCGGAAGTTGACTGGAACGATTTCGGCGGCTTCGGCACCACATACGCCAGCAGCACCAACGCGCCTACCTCGCTTAACACCGCTAATATCAACTCCGCCATTTATACATCTTGGAGGGCAGAGGCGGTTAAGGGAGCTCCGGGAGCCTCTGATGCCACTGTTACAAGTGTAACTGTCGCTGGAGTAAGGGCCACCGTTTCTAATACTGTCTACAACGTAGTACTTCCGTACGATAAAGTATTAGCGAACCTTAAAGCCTCTGACATCGTGGTAACTACCACTGATGTTAATACAACTGTAGGCACTGCCACGACAAGCGATGGGGGTAAAACCTGGAAAGTCGTAGTAACCGCACAAGACGGTGCAACTAAAGTAACCTATACCATCAACGTAACGGTAGGAGCAGCTCCGGTAGCCCCAACTATTACCACAAGCAACTTGCCAATTGGCGAAGTTGGCATTGCCTACAGTCAAATGTTAGTTGCAACAGGCGATACCCCAATAACCTGGAGCATCGCAAGCGGCAGCTTGCCGGCAGGACTTTCACTGGAAGCATCGACAGGTAAAATAAGCGGAACACCGACTGCAGTTGGTACAGCAAGCTTTACAGTCAAAGCTACCAACGCTGCGGGAAGCACTACCATTGACTTGAACATTTCCATAAGCAGTAGCAGCGTCAGTAACGCGCAGCTGTCTAACATGACCGTGAATCAAGGCACATTGACGTTTTCACCGTCGCAGCTTAATTATACGGTCGACGTTCCTAACGCTGTTACAAGTCTCAATTTGGCAGTAACCAAAGCAAATTCATACCAAACGCTCACGGTTTCGGGTGCCGTATACACCACGGTAACGGGCAGTGTATATAACTACGCGGCTTCCAATCTGATTGTTGGGTCTAATCCAATCCAGATTACGGTAACCGCGCAGAATGGTACGAGCAACACATATACGATCAAAGTAAACCGTGCACCAATTATTGCAACTGAAACACCTATTCCAGTAACCAATGTACCAGTCACCATTTCAGTTCCAGCAGGGGTAAGCGCAAGTATTCAAGTCACCCCAACAGGTGGGGCTGGATCGACCGTACAGTCAACTCTTCCGTTAGTGGACGTGACCTCCACCACAGCACAATTGGGTATTGTCAGTCTTACTATACCTACCGGAACAATCGTTTCGGCACCGGCAGGCTGGACGGGAGTCATTAACTTACCTCAAGTGCAGGTGAATAGCAGTGTAACAATGAATGGAACCGTTAACGCGGTCATTGAAGTGGGATCAACTACGCAATCATTAACTTTTAGTCGAGCAGTAAGATTAGTGATACCGGGTATGGCAGGAAAAAGTGCAGGGTTTATTACTCCAGGCAGCACCGTTGTATCTCCTATTACAACCGTGCTAAATGCAGATAGTCAGGTTGCTGGAGATGCATTGCCAGCTGGCGGAGAAGGCAGGATTGATTCCGGCAACGACATGGTTATTTGGACGAAGCACTTTACTAAATTTGTCACTTATACACCAGCACCAACAACGCCTGTTTACACTAGCAGCAGTGGTGGCGGTGGAGGCTTATCAACGAATTCAGATTACATCTTTATAAGCAAAGGTGGCATGTTAACCCTGAACGGCGCTACGATTATCGTTCCGGCGGAGGCAGTGGCTAGCAGTTTTATCAGCCTAAAGGTCACCGTAGATAAATTAATCGATACGTCCAACTTACCGATGGATGCATCTTTAAAACTGATTAGCGACGTTTTTGAAATGAAGACAGACAACGACGGTAAATTTACCAAGTTGGTATCGGTCACACTGCCTTTTGACATTAAAAAAGTAGATTTTGATAAATCCGCAGTGGGCATTTACTGGTTAAATGAAGTGACTAAAAAATGGATTCTGCTAGATAATATCCAAGTGGATAAGGATAAGGGAACAGTGACGGGTGCTGTCGATCATTTCACGAAATTTGCTGTATTGACTACGGCAAAACCAACTGTTCCAGTAAATCCAACGATTAACTTTAGCGATATCTCCGGACACTGGGCTGAGTTGAACATCAAGCAAGCGGTAAGCAGTGGAATCGTCAACGGTTACCCAGACAGTACGTTCAAGCCGGAGAAAACCGTGACGCGCGCAGAATTCGCAGTTATGCTGATGAACACGTTGAAGCCGCAAGGTGAAGGAGCGGCTCTGACGTTCACAGATGCAGCGAAAATCGGAGCTTGGGCGCAGAAAGCAGTCGCGCAGGCGGTGCAAGCAGGTATTATTAGCGGCTATGAGGATGGATCCTTCCGTCCGGGTGACGAAATTACACGCTCGGAGATGGCCGCGATGATTGCGAACGCGCTAGGGCAGTCCATTCAAGCGACGGTTACAACCAGCTTCGCGGATGACAAGGATATCCCTACCTGGGCGAAAGGCTCAGTAGCGTCCATGAAAAAGCTGGGCATTATCGAAGGCAAAGGCACGAACGAATTTGCTCCTGGCGATAAAACGACAAGAGCAGAGGCGGTAGCGGTGCTGCTGAAGATGCAGGCGCAAAAGAGCAAGTAAATGGAAATTAACCATGTCTGCTTTGAAGTCAAAATCAAAGCAGACCCATTATTACATGCGATGACCGCTGCCAACCAAGCGGATTGGAGTTGATTCATGCTGAGAGTTATGTTCGGAGATGACGATATATTATCGGTGAATCGGCCAACCATCAGGACAGCAAGCAACCGCCGCAAACATCCTGAGCATCACGCGGCGGCGAATTGTGGATTTACTCAGCCAAGCCTCAGAATCCTGAATCCCTTTCCCAGCAAGGGTTTAAGCCGCTTTTGGGGACAGAGGTTCGACTCGGTTGGATCAAAAATAGCGACGGTACTGACGGCTGCGATTTGTGACGCTCCAGTCGCTATCGTCGCTTTTTTAGGGGCAATTTAGGGGTTCTCCTTGTTATACTCAAAGTGGAAATGTCTCTGGAGCTTGGTTGATTTTTAGATGGAACTAAACTATACCAGCTAATAGCTTGTCAAGATTCCCAGTAAAATGAACCTAAATCATATGGTATTGTTAAATTAAGCATACTAAATAACCTACCAAGTCATCGTCGTTTTTGGAAGGTTATACCAGTGATATGATGTTAAGTTGAACGAAATGTCTTTTAATTTCTCAAGATGGCGTGGAGCCAATGAACTAGCTTATTTGCGCATGCTACCAGAGCCACTTTATGCGGCTTTCCTTCAGCTCTTTTACGATCATAAAACTCTTTGAGCCGCATATTGCGAGAACGGATAAGTCCGCACTGAACGCCCATAACCAGCGCATAACGAAGTTGCCGGGAGCCACGTTTGGTGATTCGATTTTGAG
>NZ_FOTE01000020.1 GCF_900114475.1 Paenibacillus sp. 1_12
AAAGTGGAACAACGAATTTTTCGTCAGGATTGGTCTAATTCCAGCTTTCTGGCTCTACTATGAAGCGCAATATGGATACACATTAGAAAATTATACCCAGTATATGAAGGATAAACAGAAAGCGAAAAGTGCTAGTAGATTAGCAAAAATGAAAGAACGCGGACAAGAATATTACACTCCTGAGCGCGTTCGGAAAATGCAGTATGCCCAGAGATTAGCTACATATTAAATTCAAGTTGAATCACGTTGGTGAGCCGTATGCCTTAGTAGGGCACGTGCGGTTCGATAAGGGGGGAGCCATGAGAGTGGTTCCCCTACTTTATTTGCATGCAGCCTTAGCCTACGAGGGTGTCTTCTAATGAAGTTATCTATGAACATTCGACATAATAAGATGAATTTCATCAAGAAACCTAATAAATTTCTAATAGTTACCTCAAACTTTTTGAAACATTTTCACGTATAGTAAGTGTATAGCTTAAGTGGAGGTGTTCTTATGAGAGACATACAATTACTACACAAAGGAAAAGTTTATCATGGACGCATAGGATATGATCAACCAGATATGATGGAAGTAGAAACCCTAAAGCCCGTAGAATTTGCTAGAGGGGATAAAGTGCTTTGCTTTGATTTCCAAAGACGTCAACCGACAAAGGTTTTATATGCAACCTCGACAAAATTGATTCTTGCCACAGCAGAATCGGAATTGTTTAACATAGGAAAAAGACCTGAAAAAGCGTATGAGGACTTCTTTATGAATGATGATTTGGAACCGGTAAAAAGCTTTAAATTGAACACCTATGCGACACTTAACGATGATTTTAAAATTACAGCGGTTCGAATCTCAGATGTAAGTCAGATTGGTATTGGCTTGGAGGTCAACGATTTCTCGATCAAGCTGAACCATGTGTATGATACCAAAATATTTTGCGATGATGAGTGCATTATGCCTAAAATTATCGTTCGTTACGCACATATTTTGGAAAAAACGATTCGCTACGGAGCAGAGATTCACCAGATCTCATCCAGTGACTTGAACAAATTTCAATATTATGTAGCAACTCAGCAATTTAAACAACTGATGCACGCTTAACACTTTTATAACATTTCACAAACGCTGGGAGCTGATCTCAGCGTTTTTTTTACGTTGATTACGATGCTTGAAAGAAGAATGTGGAAAGATAGGATTAGGCTCGAATGATGAAGATGAGAAAAAGTATTGCCCCTGTTTATAACACGTGTTATATTGAGTTTGAGGTGTTAGACATGACGGGTAAAAGAGTAACCAGCTTTGATGTCGCCAAACGTGCTGGAGTGTCCCGAAGCGTTGTTTCGGCTGTGTTAAACGGAACCCAGGGAATTGGGGTCGGTGAGGAAAAGCGAAAAGCGGTGTTGGATGCAATTCGTGAGCTGAACTACCAGGTCGATGCACAGGCACGAGGGATGAAAACAGGTCTTAGCCGCTGTCTGGCTGCGTACGGCAATGTGACGAACCTGCTTTTTTTGCAGGTGCTTGAGGGTATGCAGGCCGCTTGTGCAGGTCAGGGCTATCATGTACTGCTGTATCCATTCGGTCCATCGGAGCATCAGAAGCTGGAGGGGCTACTCGATTTATACCTGCAGCGGCGGATTGATGGCATTGTCGCTTTGGACCGTCCGAATCAGGTAAGTGAATCTTGGGTGGAGTTGGTGAACAGCCACAAGCTGCCTTATATTTCTGTAGAAGGTTACCCCGAACATAATCAGATCACATCCGTATTAATGGATTATCGGGAAAGCATTCACCTTGCTCTGGACTTTATATGGGAACGCACGGGGCTGGCTCCTGTCTATCTGGAGTTGTATCATGAGCATATTCCACTTGGCAGCGGGGACCGGCAGCGTAGACTTGCTTATGAGGAGTGGATGGCAGACAAGCAATTGGAGCCTTGCATGCTGTCAGCGGCCGATGGTCCATGGGAGCAGCGGCGTGAATTTTGGACAGATTGGGTTTCGGAACGCAGCAAGCCCTTAGCCATATTGACCAACTGGTCAAGGGGGGCTGTGTATATATGCCGTGCCGCACAGCTGCTTGGAGTCGAGGTTGGCCGCAATATTCATGTGATGGCAGCGGACAATACGGAGCGGATCAATCAGCATATGTATCCGACGATTACTTCTGTAGAGGTTCCCTATGTAGAGATGGGGCGTCTGGCAGCGGAACGTATATTGGAAACGATTGATGGCCGCAGAGCCTTCACCGATCATAGCGATATGATGGTTTCCTCAAAGCTCATAGTTCGGGATAGTGTGGGCTGCTGTATATGACACTTCGTTTTTCTAGAAGGGTCCGCTTTCTCTACTCGGGCTGTGTGTTTCTTTTATTCATCTTATATAGTTTTTTTTGAATTTAATAACACGTGTTATCAAATAAAAGGAGTGGTCTGTATGTTTTATGTATGGGAAAAACTGAACGCCCGCGTGCTTGAGCTTGATGAATTTCGATACAGAGAAAAATTAGCGATTCCTGCTTTTCAAAGCTTGGAGGACCCGGAGGGTGAAATTGGTGCGAGACCTGCTTTGCCTTTAACGCAGTCTCCAGATATGAAGGAAATGTCATTGGGCGAGCATTGGCGTGGACGTGACCGCTATCTGTGGTTGGCTGCTGATGTGGTGGTACCGAAGGATTGGCAGGGCAAGAAGGTGCTGGGTCGTTTTGATTTTGGTAAAACGGGAGGAAGCTCTGGTTTTGAGTCACTGCTGTATGTGAATGGACAGCCTTATCAAGGTGTCGACTCCAATCATCAGGAGGTTTTTTTCGAAGAGGCTGCAGGAGCGACTTTAGGGCTGTGTTTCAGATTATGGAGCGGTTTGGGCGGCTATCAATCCAAGGCAATTATGGAGCATCAGTTAAAGCGGGCTGAGCTGTGCTGGCTGGATGAAGCTGCAGATGACCTATATTACACAGCTCGTGCGGCACTCAGTGTAGCTAGAGTAATCCATGAGCACTCGCCGGAGCGGCAGACATTGCTGTCTGCGGTTGATCAAGCTTTTCTACTAGTAGATTGGTCCCGACCGGGCTCGGATGATTTTTACGCATCAGTAAGTGCCGCGGCACACCTGCTGCGGACAACGGTCAAGGAGCTTCCAAAGCATCATGCGGTTACGGTACGCTGTATCGGGCATACGCATATTGATGTGGCCTGGCTGTGGCGGCTTAAGCATACGCGTGAGAAAGCGGTTCGATCTTTCTCCACGGTGCTGCGCTTGATGGAGAAGTTTCCGGATTACGTGTTCCTGCAGACGATGCCTCAGCTGTATGATTATATCAAAACCGACTATCCGGAAGTGTACGAGCAGATTAAAGAGAGAGTCAAGGAAGGACGCTGGGAAGCCGGCGGAGGCATGTGGCTGGAGGCCGACTGCAACCTGACCACAGGTGAATCCTTGGTAAGACAACTGCTGTATGGTACGCGGTTTCTTCGTGAGGAATTCGGTGCGGAATGCACGTATTTGTGGCTGCCGGATGTATTTGGTTACAGCTGGGCGCTGCCACAGATTTTGCGGAAATCCGGAATCGACACCTTCATGACGACCAAAATCAGCTGGAATCAATATAACCGTATGCCGCATGATACCTTTCAATGGCGGGGGATTGATGGCACCGAAATTTTAACGCATTTTATTACGACACCTGATCCTGATGCAGGTGATGGCGGTTGGTTGTATACGTATAATGGCGAGGTAACAGCTAGATCAGTGAACGGAATCTGGGAAACGTATCGCGACAAGCCTGTGAATCGGGAGCTGTTGTTAGCTTATGGCTATGGAGATGGTGGCGGTGGCGTCAATAGAGAAATGCTGGAGCTGCGCCGTAGGCTTGATGAGCTGCCAGGTATCCCGCATGTGACGACAGGTCGAGCCGATGAATATTTTGCCGAGCTGCATAAAACGATAGCGGAAACAAAGGAATATGTCCATACATGGGATGGCGAGCTGTATCTGGAGCTGCATCGCGGTACTTATACGAGTCAAGCTTATAACAAGCTGATGAATCGTAAGCTGGAATTGCTGGCTCGCGAAGCGGAATGGCTGGGAGTTATGGGCAGCCTGAGCCAAGGAAATTGGCAGCCTTATGCGAAGCAAAGAATCGATGAGGCATGGAAAATCGTGCTTAGAAATCAGTTCCATGATATCATTCCGGGCTCTTCGATTAAAGAGGTTTATGAGGACTCGACGTTAGAATATGCTGAAGCAGAAAAGCTGCTGCAGTTGGCATGCGATCAAGCCGAGGGAGCCCTGATCGTCAGCACGACTGCAACTGGAAATCAGACAAACGAAATGCATGACTCTGAAGCTGACAGCTCGGTTTATACGGTATGGAACAGCGCAGGCTGGGAAAGAAGCGGTCTTGTGCAGGTGAAGTACGATAGCTTCCTAATGGCTAACCAGCACATGGAGTGGAAGGATGAGAAGGGTCATACGTTAACCGCGCAGCAGGATGCCGATGGCTGGTGGGTGCAGTTGAATGGAGTCGCTTCGATGGGTTATACGACGATTTATGCTGTGCTTCGTGGTGCAGCGGCTAATCAAGAAACTCAACAGGCAAAAGCTACAGCTGAATCCCGTGATCTAACGGGCAAGGAGCGTATGTTGGCTGCCTCTTCTGAAGTGTTTACCTCACTCGACAATGGGATTGAAACACCGCATTATGTGTTGGCCTGGAATGAGAAAGGGCAGCTGACTTCGATTTGGGACAAAATGGCGCAGCGTGAAGTGTTAGCTGAAGGCTCCAATGGCAATGTGCTGCAAGTATTTGAGGATAAACCCAAAAGCAGACATGAAGCTTGGGATATAGATATTTATTATCAGGAGAAAAAAGAAGAAATTACCGCATTAACTTTAGCTGCAATTAGCGAAATCGGATCTCTACGTGCTGTCGTGACATTCAAATGGACTTACAAAGCTTCTACTATCGTTCAGCAAATGGTTCTGTATCGCGATTCGCGCCGAATTGATTTTGTGAATGAAGTAGATTGGCATGAGCAGCGCAAGCTGTTAAAAGCTGCATTTCCAGTTGAGGTACGCTCGACGGAAGCGACCTTCGATATTCAATATGGGAATGTGAAACGGCCAACACATTGGAATACGAGCTGGGATTATGCACGCTTTGAGGTTGTAGGGCACCAATGGGCTGATTTATCCGAGCGCGGTTATGGAGTCAGTCTGTTGAACGATTGCAAATACGGCTACGACATTAAGGACAATGTGATGCGGCTGACCCTAATCAAATCGGCAATCGTTCCCGATGATCAGGCAGACCAAGGGTACCATGCCTTCACTTATTCACTGCTGCCGCATACAGGGGATTGGATTGAAGGCGGAACGGTGGTCGAGGCATGGGATCTTAATGCACCCATGTCGAGCAAGCCGGGTGCTTCTGCTGGATCTGCATCGTTATTCAGGTTGTCGGGCGGCTATGTGCATATTGATGCCGTGAAAAAAGCAGAAGATGATGATCGCATGGTACTGCGCTTCCACGAGTTCGGCGGACAGCGTGGAATGATTGAATTGAATAGTGATTACACGATACGAAGCTGGCAGGAATGCGATTTGATGGAGCGTCCGATAAGCGAGCCGTCGAATGCATCAGTGATACGTTTGGCTGTTAAGCCTTATGAGATCAAGACAATTCTGATTGATGCTGTCAAAGGCTGATTCGATATATAAGCAGCTCATTACCACATAACTACAGCCTGACGGTATTCCGATTGGACTGGACATCAGGTAGGGGAAGGGCTGGGGAGCAATCCTGCTCTGTCACAGGAGAACATATATGAATGCCGATGTTTCATCAGTAATTAATTCATATAGAGACAATGATTACTATAGAGACAATAAACAAATAACCTGTCTAACACCTTCGTGTTTGGACGGGTTATTTGTTTTTCAGGATCAGGATTGAATCATCTACACCTTGTTTGACAAGGCAAACGATCCTAGCATTTCTTATTGCTGCTGCAGTTGTTTGACGAGCCGCTTGGCGGGACCGTTAGGCGTTGAGATCGTTTCATATACATTGACCGTCAAACCATTTTCAAACTGCTCGGTTTTAATGCTGCTGAAGGTAATTTTCTGATTCCCGGTTATAAGCTTCTGGGTGCCTGTAAAACTGGCTGTTTGTGATCCGAGAGAACGTCCAAGCCCATCGACCAGCTCAAACTCAAGCTGCGAGAAGTTAGGATCGATAATAACCTGCTCCTGCCGTGTTACGGTCAAGTCCATTTTCAGGACATAGTTGTAGGCATTGGAGCTATATAAAGTTGTGATGGCATAAGCATCAAAGCTAAGCTCAAACGGATAAAAGCTGATGGTTTTATCAATGGACTCATTTTGTACGGCCACCTGATACGTACCTACGGACAGCTTGTTGGCAGCCGAGGATTTGGGGTCAAATACGTTCAGCGCGAGCTGTGAACCCATTTCCGTTGTAGGCAGCATGTAAGAATAGGACACGACGTAGCTTGTATTTGGCATAATTTGGCTTGCTGCTGTAGATTGTCTGACTCCGGCAAAAGCAAGTCCTTGTCCATTAATTAGCTCGGTTCCAAGCGTAGGAAGTGTAATGGGGCTGCTTCCATTATTGGTAAGCTTGTATTTGGCAATGGCAGTTCTATAACCAAAATCACTGTTTTCATGTATATGAAGCTCCATTAAGGAAACCCCGATATTCGTATCCAGCCACCCGTTAGCGGCAAAGCTCATGGGCGTACCCATTTCATATGACTTGGCTTGAATAGCAGCATTACTCGCAAACTCGGCATGACTTAAATCAAATAGCATAACTGGACGTTTGACGGTGCTGCGGTTGGTTGTGTTGGAGCTCGAATTGGCTGATGTATTATTCGATACGTTTGAGCTGCCTGATGCTGTATTCGGAGAGGAACCATTATTATTACTGTTCGCGCTGCTCGATCCATTGTTAGTACTGCTGCTTCCTGTACTGCCTGAAGCATTGGAACCTGAATTCGTATTTCCGCCCGTGCCTCCATTGGATGACGTGTCTGTGTTATTTGTGTTCGTAGCGGTATTTCCAGCTGTTCCAGAATTGCCTGACGTATTGGTATTACCGCTGCCTGTGTTGTTGTTTGAGGTGTTACTATTACTATTTGTATTGACGGCAGAAGTGGTGTTTTCAAACAAAACAAGATTAACGCTTTGAGGCTCAATACCGTCTGGAAGCAGGACTGAATATTGGACAGTTGCCGTTTGACCTGCAGATAGGAAACCGCTCCGTACAGACTGTTCCTGGCTTGCTTCCATGCTCCCCGTACCAAACTGGTAGCTTCCGGTTAAAGCGGGAAGTACCGCAGCAGCAGTACTGTCATTGCGGATTTTAATCGTTGTTTGCAAAAGGACGCCTTCAGTTTGTTTCACGGCTATACCCTTGTCAGCAGCAATCGTCAGGCTGCTATCACTACCGAACAGGGAATAGGGCTGCTCTGAACCCACGGGCACTTTGATTTCGGTTTCGGATACAGGTAATGTTCCCAGCAGATGCTCTTCCGCTGCACTGACATAAAAAGCATCTAAATGTGTGCTGCTCATTTTGAAATTATCAGGTACCGAGGTACGGATCATGAGCTTGGTGAGCTTGCCTGGAAGCAGGGATTGTGGGCTTCCTTCTATAAAGGCTCCACTGTATTTTAATGAATCGGACGCCTGTAAACGAAACTGCAGGCTGTTAGGCAAGGTTAGTGTGGCTTTATCGCCATTTTGTGCAAATAATTCGGTATAGATGTAGCTCCCGCCATTTTCATTAATTCGGTAGCTTCGACCTAATCGAATAGCCACCTGAACTTCCTTTGAATAGGAAACATCCAAATCGTTCATAGGAATTAGAATTTGCTTAGATGCATCGTACATGGAAGTGACGACATTCGAAATCGATAAATCGCCAATGCTTCTCATAAAAGTAGGTTGGCTGTTATCCCATGCAAACAAATTGATTACAAGCTCATCAGGACTTTCTCCCGCTGCCATTTCTGAATAGAAGCGGAACTCCTGATCCTTTCCTGACGTCACACGAGCATTTTGCTTGCTTGTCAATTGGGCGGGAAATAAATTTCCTTGTCGATCCACAATACGAACACCGTAGCTATTGAAATCAATATCACTCCCGCTGCCATTGTGCATGTTTAATGAAAACTGTATAGAAGTCGAATCCTTTCCCGAAGTAAAGGCGGCGTTCTCCAAAGTGAAATAAGAATCTGCGGCAACAAATACACCTTCTTTTCCGGCAAAAGCCGATGGGGCCACAGCTAACAAGCAGCTTGTACAAACCGCTACAGCAACGAGCCATTTTTTTGCAGATAAAGACCATTTATCATTGCGTTTCATGTAGGTTCCTCCTAAGGGCTTTCCTGTGGAAAGCCTACTTCGTAAGTATGATTGCTCTAATCAGTTCTTAGCGCATCTATTGGACGCAGCTTGGAAGCTTTATTGGCAGGGTAGAGCCCGAATATCATGCCTACTGCAACTGAAAATAAAAAGGCATACAGACTCACCTCAAAAGAAAGCTGCGTGGTCTGTTTCGGATTCATCATCGGCCAAGCGATGGCGATGCCGCTTCCCAGCAGCAGGCCAATAATACCCCCAAGACCGCTAATCACCGTAGCTTCTATTAAAAATTGCAGCAGTATGTTTCTGCGTTTTGCTCCGATGGATTTACGGATCCCGATTTCCCGTGTTCGTTCACTAACCGTAACAAGCATAATGTTCATAATTCCGATACCGCCAACAAGCAATGAAATGCAGGCGACACTAATTAGTTGATTATTCAAGGTGCTAGATGCGGCTACACGAGCATTCATTAATTCATCCTGATTCACTAGTTGAAATCCAGTTTCACTTTTAAACTTATAGCTCAAATATTGCTTCATCGTATTTTGCGCGACAGACAACTCTTCTTTGGTAGGTGCCTCCAAATAAGTCGTACGGATATTGCCAAGCTTAAAGGCACGGCGTGCCGTCTCCAAAGGGACAAAGACGGAATTATCCAATGAGACCCCGCTAATGTTGGAGCCTTTGGTTTTTAAGGTGCCGACGATAGTAAATACGATTCCATCTATGTTAATATCTTCGCCGATCGGGTCCAGAGTTCCAAAGTAATTCTGGGCTACCGTGCTGCCCAATATAGCCACGGGGTTGCGAAACTCCATGTCCGCATCAAGAATAAAACGGCCTGAGGCCAGTTCCCCTTTCATCAGGGACAAGTAGCGGTCATTGGTTCCAACTACCGTATACTTTTCCTGGATACGATCGTATTTAATATTGGAATTGCTCTTAACCATGGTAGGTGCGATAGTTTCAATCTCGGGAAGCTGCTCAAGCGACATCAACTCATCATAATCGAGCTGAGTGGCGCGGCCGTTGCCCAGCGTGTTGACGACAATCAGATTGGTGCCCAGACTTTCATATTGCTTTTCTATCTGAGCGCTTGCTCCTTGCCCAATGGCTACCAAAGTGACAACAGAGCTAACCCCGATAATAACGCCCAGCATGGTCAAGATCGTCCGCATCGGATTTGCAGTTACTGTTCGCAGTGCCATATACAATAATTCCAACGGATTCATACCTGCACCTCAGAAGGTTTAGTCTCAGGAGAAGTAGTAGGTGCGCTGTGTGCACGCAGTGACGTTTCGTCAGGCAGCGGCAAAAGACGTTCATCCTTCACAATAGCTCCATCCCGAATGGAAATAACTCTTCTGGCATGATCGGCGATATGGGAGTCATGAGTAATCAGCACAATCGTATTTCCCTGCTTATTTAACTCAATGACGAGCTCTAGCACCTCATTGCCTGTTTTCGTATCAAGTGCGCCTGTAGGTTCATCCGCCAACAGCAGTGAAGGAGAGCCTGACAACGCTCGGGCGATGGCAACACGCTGCTGCTGTCCTCCGGAAAGCTCGCTTGGCTTATGGTGACCACGCGCACCCATCCCAAGCAATTCGAGCATGCGCATTGCTTTCTCCCGCCGCTCTTTTTTGCCGAGTCCTGAGTAGATCAAGGGCAGCTCGACATTTTCCAAAGCATTCAGCCGGGGCAGCAGATTAAATTGCTGGAAAATAAATCCGATCTTTTTGTTCCGCAGCTCTGCAAGCTGATTATCGCTCATATTTTCAGTGGCAACACCATCGAGTGAATAGCTGCCGGAAGTAGGGATATCCAACAATCCAATCGTATTCATAAGCGTTGATTTACCTGAGCCGCTGGGGCCGATTATAGCCACAAAGTCGCCCTTGGCGACTGATAGTGAGAGGTCGTTTAATATGTGCAGCTTCTCCGCACCGCGTTCATATACCTTTGTGATATTGCGTAATTCAATCATTGATTGCATCCCGGGAATACCTCCTTATCGTGCTAACATTTATCGATTGTTCCCGCCTGTTCTTTGATTGCCGCCGCCACCAGTGCTACCCGCACCAGCACCGCCAGCACCACCAGCACCACCAGGAAATCCGCCAGCACCACCAGCTCCAGCCGGAAATCCGCCAGCTCCAGTGCCACCTGCACCGCTTTGAAATTGTTGACGGAGACGGTCGATGTCAGCTTGACTGGCATTCTGTGTTCTTTGACGTGTGGCCACCACTACTTGATCGCCTTCCTTCAGGCCCTCAGTAACTTCAATATCGGTTTTGCTGCGGATCCCGATTTTTATTTCGTGGCGTTCTTCTTTGGTGCCATCCGCTTTTTGCAGTGTAACGTATCGTTTTCCCTGCTGCTGCTGAAGTGCTTCGATAGGAAGCAGGACGATATCTTTTTTATCCTGAATAATAATTTCGGCTGTAGCTGTCATTCCGTAGCGCAGCTCGCTCGTGTTTTTGACGGATAATACCGCATCAAAAAAGGTAACTCCATTCGTGGTCGTACCTACGGTTGATACTTGATTAACCTCGCCTTCAAACACTTTATTGGTGATCGAATCTACACGGACCGCAGCCTTCATGCCTGCTTTGACATTGGGCAAGTCCAATTCATCGACTTGAATCGGCAGCTGCATATAATCAAGGCTGGCAACAGCTCCGAGCAGCGTATTTACTTCGATCTTGGAGCCGACCGGATAGCTGGCGAGCACGTTGCTTTTCTTATTGGCAAAATCGGTAGAAAACACGCCATCAAAAGGAGCGAGTATCGTCAGCTGCTTCACTTTTTCCTGAAGGTCGTTGATCGTATTTTTTTGACGTTCTATCGCCGATTGCTTACTTGTAATGTCGTTTTGCAGCGTATCGTTGAACAGCGAGGCAATGATATCGCCTTGCTTGACCATGCTTCCATTTTTCACCTTTAATTCTTTGATGACACCGCTTGCGCTGGTAAGAATGGTTTCAATTGAATTGTAATCCAGTACGCCTTTATCCGACGATTCCACAAGACGACCGTTGAGCTGTAAGCTGCCCTTTACCTTCATTCCAGCCGCTAGTGTACCGTCATTGGTTATCTTGATGTCGACTTCAAGCAATTTGCCGCCGTTGGCATCCGCCTTGGGTTGAGTCCCAACAGCTTCAACCTTAGCGGTTTTAGTCAGGTTAAAACCGTCAATGGTAAGGTCGATCAGATCTCCCTTTTTAAGCTGCACCGCATTTTCCAGCAAAAAGGATAGCTTCGTAATGAACGAGGAAGAGTCGGACAACGTTGCGAAGCGGCTGGTTTTACCGACATTGGAGCCTACATCCAAATTGTTGATCAAGCTCAAGGTACCAGTGAGAGGCGCAACGATTTGTAAATGATTTTGCTGATTTTGCAATTCACTTAGATCCTTTTGCAGCTGTAGATAAGTGGATTCAGCCTCCTGTAGGCTGATTTCCTGGGAAGGTACCGATATTTCCAGTAAAACATCCCCTTTTTTGACAGCCTGATTACGTGTCAGGTTCATGGTTTTGATCGTACCATCGGCAGTAGCTATAATATTCTGCATATCTCTGGCCTCGAATTGTGAAGTGCCTGATACTACAGATCGGATGGTCCCTTTTTTGATTGACAGAACTTTCTCTTGCGGATTAGCAGCCTGCGTTTTGGGTTTGGAGGAAACGTACCAATAGGCACCAGCTCCACACAGTACCAATAGACTGACTACTAGGATCCCTATTTTTTTGCGAAATTTCATTCAAGCTTCTCCTTTCAAGCGACTTGGCAGGGGGGTGCCAGTTTCCTAATACTTTAGCAATGGGATGTGAATGAAGTGTGAAATGCTTCCAATGGAATCCGGTTAAGTGTAAAAAAAATGTGAAGACGAGCTCAGAATAGACAAGGGACCACGCGCAGCAAATAAAAAATTCGGTTCGTGATCAAAACTTCAAGATCTCCTTGTCTTGCTTGTTGTGCTCTTTCATTAGTGAGGTGAATGTCAAAAAAACCTTGATTGGCATCATGCCGTTCAAGGTTTTTTGGGGTGGGGCTGCCGAACCATAAGATGAACATATTCATACCACATTTATCCAATCGGATCAGATTGACCACCGGCACTTTTCTTATCTCAGGGCGGGGGTTATTCCTGAAATAGCTTTTTTAAATTCTCTTGATAAGGTGCGCGGATAACGCCTTTTTCAGTAATAATCGCAGTCACATATTCATTAGGCGTAATATCAAAGGCTGGATTAAACACTTTAACGCCCTTCGGTGCGGTACGTTTGCCAAAGCCCTGTGTAATTTCGTCCTCATGACGTTCCTCTATCGGAATGTCTGCTCCGTTAGCCGTATTCAGGTCAATGGTTGACATCGGGCAAGCCACATAAAAAGGAATACCGTGAGCCTTGGCAAGCACTGCCACGCTGTAAGTACCAATCTTGTTAGCAACATCGCCATTGGCGGCGACACGGTCCGTACCAACAATAACAGCTTGTACCCAACCTTTACTCATGACTACTCCGGCCATGTTGTCGCAGATCAGTGTAACGTCAACACCTGCCTGCTGAAGCTCGAAGGCGGTCAGACGTGCGCCTTGAAGCACTGGACGGGTCTCATCGGCGAACACCTTAAGATTCATACCGCGCTCCTGTGCCAAATACATCGGTGCGAGGGCCGTACCGTAGCGGGCTGTAGCTAGGCCGCCTGCATTGCAATGCGTAAGCACGCCCATTCCGTCCTCGAACAGATCCAGCGCGTGCACGCCGATAAGCCGGCATGTTTCCTCGTCCTCGCTTTGGATCAGCTTCGCTTCATCCAACAGCGCCTGCTTCATCGCTTCCGGCTCGCCGCCTGCGGAAGCCAGCTCCGTAGCACGCTGCTTCATCCGCTCCAGCGCCCAGAACAAGTTCACCGCCGTCGGGCGCGACGTCGCCAAATAATCACACTGCTTGGCCGTTTCGGCAAGCAGATGCTCCAGCCCGCCGCTTGTACCACGCATGCCGAGGTAAACCCCATACGCCGCTGCAATGCCGATAGCGGGTGCGCCGCGTACTGCGAGCTGCTTGATCGCATCCCATACCTGCTCGGCTGTTGTCAGCTCCAAATATACGATTTCATCCGGCAGCAGCCGTTGATCGAGCAGATCCAAGCTCTGGGTCGCCGAGTTCCAGCGTACCGATTGCAGCCAATCGGCTGCCTCATTCTTTTCTTCCTGCTTCTCATTTACGCTCATCTTAGTTGCTCCTTTCAAATTCTATTCAATCGCTTTGGCTGCAATTTCCAGCAGGTCGTTAATCGATTGAGCCTGACGGTTATGCTTGATAAGAGCCGTTCCAATTCGGAGCGCAATGCGCTGTGCGCGTTCTTTGGCTGCTTCGTCCTCAAGCTTATTGATGTCGGCAACCTGTGCAAGACCGTGTACGCGGCGAACCATTTTGCATCCGGTATAACCGATGGCGTCACGAAGCAACTGCTCCAAATACCACTCCTGATAGTTTTCATCTGCAAAGACGCGGTCTACGCCATACAAGGACCAGATAGAACGAAACTCACCACTGAAGGTATGCCAAATATCTCGAATCGTTCCAAGTAAGTAACCACGGTAATCATCACGTGACAGCTGATCCTGACTCCAGCCTTCCTGTGCGGCATAATTCAGCAGCAGGTTGGCAAATACAGCGCCGATATCAAAACCCATTGGACCATAATAGGCGAACTCAGGATCGATAACCTTAGTGGAATCCTCGGTAATAAAAATACTGCCTGTATGCAAATCACCGTGAAGCAGGGCTTGAGCTTTGGTCAGGAAGCCGTTACGCAGAACGGCAACCTCAAGGAGCAGCTCCTTGTCGACCCATAGGGCTTCGACTTCACTTTGGATGGCTGGAGGAATATTATTCGTTTCCGCATTGCGATACGGATCGTCAAAGATCAGATCCTCCGTAATTTTGCAAAGCTCTGGATTAATAAATTGTTTGACGCGCAGCTTCTTTTCCTGCTGATTCATGCCAAGATCCGACGTATAAAATAACGTGTGAGCCATGAAACGTCCGATATGCTGAGCAAAAAGCGGATAGCGGTTGCCATCCATCAAGCCTTTACGCATGATCACATGATCACTTAAATCCTGCATGACCGTTAAGGCCAAATCTTTGTCATACGTATACACATGAGGTACCAGATCAGGGCATAAGGATTCTTGTATTTGTAAAGCTTCGCTTTCAATACGTGCCCGGTCCAGCGTGAGCGGCCAGGATTCCCCGACAACCTTGGCATAAGGTAAGGCCTGTTTCAAAATGATGCTTTTGCCTGTCGAAGCTTCTGAAATATGAAATACGAGATTCAAATTGCCGTCTCCGATTTCATGACTGGAAAGCTCGCTTCCAGCGGTAAACAAGTCAGGTATAGTGCGTGCATAAGCTACTGCTTCTGCTTCTGTCAAAGCATGATATGTAGACATGGTTTGATATTCCTCCTTCTAGTTTGGGTAAAGAACGAGCCTCGATAAATTATGCTTATAAAATTACATGGAAAAATGCATCAAGTATGCTCTTTATCCGAAAGACTGCTAACCTATAGTATAACAAAATGAGTCATCGCTTGGAATAGCAGATCATGGTTACTGTGGGGAACAAACTCTAATTTACAAAATATACATCTGGCGATAATACACCGATAACGCTCAGGTTCTATATTAAAGCTATACGATTCGTATTGGGAGGGTTTCATAGGATGAAGCTGCTTGGAAAATTATTGTCTGTAGTTTTTGCTGCGGGTGTTGTACTTCTGTTGGGAGTTCAGGCTCAAGAGGAGCCAGTTCATGCAAATCCATATAAGGCTAATTATCAACAATATGAACGTATTCAAAAGCCAGTACTCGTTGTAAACAGTGATAATAACCGGAATCCTTAAGCAGAGCACTAAGCAATTCTTCCATAACAATAAAAAGAAAAGGGAAGGCTCTCAGGCCCTCCCTTTTTTCTTTTTGCATCAAACGCTCCTAAAATAGCTTGCTGCGACCTCGATGCTCGACAAGATCGATGGCACCCAATACCACATGGGCTAAACCGAATCCTGCTACAGCTGCTGCGGCCATGGGGTACTTACCTCGCAGTGCAACACCGGAAGCCGTAACAGCTGTACCCAAAACAGTAGGAATAAGTCCTTCTCGCATGGTGGTTCCTCCTCTGGATCTTGAGTGGATGTTCGAATGCATTTATAGTTTGAGGTTAAATCGATAAATGTATGTTTGCCAAATAGTTGCATTATCAAGCTGAACAATCTTATAATGGAGTATTACGAATTACAGTTGGCATCATTATTTGCTTGTAGAAGGGGGTGAGGGTGATCAAGGAAAGCGTATCAAAGCCAGTGGCGTTAAAGGAATGGGCCGTAGCTATAGAAGCACTTCGAGAAGGGCGGCAAATTTTGATCATGCGAAAAGGTGGGATTCGTGAAGAAACACGGGACTTTCACATTGAAAGCGAGAGCTTTTATTTATATCCGACCTATGAGCATCAGAAGAAGCAATGGATCAAGCCGGAGCATCAGTATAAGCTGGATCTGACCTTGAAGGACTGGAACATTGAGGATACAGAGATTGAGGTTCATTGTTATGCGGAGCTGGTAGAGGATATACTAATAGAAGATCAGGAGCAATTGAACAAGCTGAGCGAGCTGCATTTATGGACCGATTCATTTGCCGAGGAGAGATTGAAGTGGAAGCGTGCCAAACCGCTCCATGTGATGCTGCTGCGGGTCTATGAGCTGGATGTGCCGATCAAGCTGCCGATTATTCCTTCATACATAGGCTGCAAATCATGGATTCAATTGGAGGACAGCACGATTAACACGGCATCTCGTAAGCCAGTGCTTCCAGATGAAGTGTTCGAAGGAGTAGTTGCTCAAATCAACAACGCTTTAAAAGGGTAATAGATAAGAAGAATGAAAAACTACGTTAAATGAGACATGTTTGGCATATAATTTGCAAACTCTTCGCTCCAACCATTGAGAATCAGTGATAATCAGTTTATAATGATTATTAGATAAGAATAATCACTCTAAATATAGACTTTAAATATGGAGGAAATAAGATCATGGCACAAACAACGGAATTCACTATAGACGGTTTGAAAGCTACTGTCGAAGGCAAGGAAATTTTGAAGGGCTTGAACCTCACCATGAAGGGCGGAGAAATCCATGCTATTATGGGACCCAATGGAACAGGTAAAAGTACGCTGGCTTCTACAATCATGGGTCATCCCAAGTATGAAGTTACCGAAGGCGCGATCACAATCAATGGCGAAGATGTTCTTGAAATGGCTGTTGACGAAAGAGCTCGTGCAGGTATTTTCTTAGCCATGCAGTACCCGAGTGAAATTACCGGTGTCACGAATGCCGATTTTCTGCGCAGTGCAATTAATGCCCGTCGCGAGGAAGGCAGCGAAATTTCCTTGATCCGCTTTATCCGTCAAATGGAGAGCAAAATGAAAGAGCTTGAAATGAATCCGGAATTTATGCACCGTTATTTGAATGAAGGATTTTCCGGCGGCGAAAAGAAGCGTAATGAAATTTTGCAAATGCTGCTTCTTGAACCAAGTGTTGTTATTTTGGATGAAATCGACTCCGGTCTGGATATAGATGCTCTTCGTATTGTCGCAGCTGGTGTGAACGCTATGCGTTCCGAAGATCGCAGCTTTCTGATCATTACCCATTACCAACGTTTGCTTAACTACGTAAAACCGGATTTTGTACATGTTATGATGCAAGGACGTATTGTGAAATCGGGCGGTCCTGAACTGGCAGAGCGTCTTGAGAATGATGGCTACGACTGGATTAAGGAAGAGTTGGGCATTGACGATGAGACCGTTGGCGGACAGGAAGAAGAATTTAAAATCCCAATGAACACTTCAGGTCCAAAATACTAAGTGATAATCGTACAGGAGGAATATATATGACTACACAAGCCATTCTTCCCATCGATCGTCAAGCCATCGTGCAGCTGTCCCAATCGAGACAAGAGCCTGAGTGGATGACCAATCTGCGTTCAGAAGCGCTGGAATTGGCCGGATCGTTGGAATTACCCGTGCTTGAAAAAACAAGAATTGACCGTTGGAACCTTCGTTCTTTCGGAACACATAAAGCAGAAGCAGAAATAACTTCCATGGAGCAGCTGCCCGAATTCACTAAAGCACTGCTGCAGGATGACAGCCATCAAGCAAGCTTGATCATTCAAAGAAACTCCAGCATCGTTTTCCAGAATGTTTCAGAGGAGCTAACCAAGCAGGGTGTGATTTTTTCCAGCCTGGAAGCTGCTTTAACGAATCATCCGGAGCTGGTAAAGCAGTACTTCATGAGTGTGGTCAGCAAGGATGAAAACAAACTGACAGCTCTGCACACAGCACTATGGAGCGGCGGCGTATTTTTGTATGTACCGAAAAATGTAAAAGTCGATCTGCCGCTGCAAGCTTTATTCCTTACGGATGACGCAGATGCTTGCTTCTCGCCGCATGTACTTATCGTTGCCGAGCAGCATTCTTCTGTCACCTATGTCGATAATTTTGCGTCAAACGGGGATTTGAATAATCTTGTACAGAACGGTGTTGTGGAAGTCATCTTGAAGCCTGGTGCGGTAGTTAACTATGCATCGGTCCACAACTTTGACGAATCAGTTATCGATTTATCCTACAGAAGAGCTCTTGTCGAGCAGGATGCTTCGATGAACTGGGTGATCGGTGAAATGAACTACGGTAATGTGATGTCGGATACAACGTCTTTGTTGAAGGGCAATGGCTCCACCTCTGACGCCAAAATCATATGTGTGGGTACCAACGAACAGAAGCTGAATGTAACGACTCGCGCAGTTCACTTTGGCAAAAACTCCAGCAGCGACATGATTACCCGTGCCGTTATGCGTGATGCAGCAACAGCGATTATTAACGGTATCACGAAGATCGAAAAAGGCGCTACTGGAGCCAACGGCCAGCAAACCGAAAAGGTGCTTATGCTGAGTCCTAAAGCACGCGGCGACGCGAATCCGATCCTGCTTATCGATGAGGATGATGTGAAAGCCGGACATGCCGCCAGCGTTGGCCAAGTAAATCCGGAGCAAATTCATTATCTGATGTCCCGCGGGATTACACGTGAAGAAGCACAGCGCTTGGTTATTTATGGTTTCCTTGCACCTGTGGTTTCGATTATCCCAATGAAAAACATTCAGGAACAGCTGCAGCGCTTCGTTGAAAGGAAGCTGGGACAATGAATAGCAGAGAAATCCGTCAACTATTTCCCATCCTTCATCAGGAAGTAAACGGTCATCCTCTGGTATATCTGGATTCGGCTGCGACTTCGCAAAAACCGGTGTCCGTCATTGAAGCCATCAAGCATTATTATGAATATGATAACTCCAATGTGCATCGCGGTGTCCATACACTGGGATCAAGAGCTACAGACGCTTATGAGGGTGCACGTGAAAAGGTAGCTAAATTCATTAATGCCGGTTCTACTGAAGAAGTAATATTTACCCGCGGCACAACAACGGCTTTGAATATGGTCGCATCCGGTTATGCACGTGTGATTTGCCAGGAGGGTGATGAAATCGTCATTACCCCAATGGAACATCATAGCAATCTGATTCCATGGCAGCAGGTTGCCAAAGCAACCGGAGCCGTCTTGAAATATATTCCACTGCAGGAAGATGGTTCGATTCTTCTGCAGGATGTGGAAGCTACGATAACGGATCGTACCAAAATTGTATCGGTTACCTATGTTTCCAATGTGCTTGGTGTTGTGAATCCTATCAAAGCTATCACAGAAATCGCGCATCGTCATGGTGCAAAGATGGTGGTCGACGGCGCGCAAAGCACACCTCATTTGAAGGTTGATGTACAAGATCTGGATTGTGACTTTTACGCCTTATCAGGGCACAAAATGTGCGGTCCAACCGGCATTGGTGCCCTGTATGGAAAAAAGACGCTGCTTCAGCATATGGAGCCTATCGAGTTTGGCGGCGAAATGATTGATCATGTGGATCTCTATGACTCTACATGGAAGGAGCTCCCTTGGAAGTTCGAGGGAGGAACGCCAGTCATTGCGGGAGCCGTAGGACTTGGCGCCGCGATTGACTTTCTTGAAAGCATAGGCATGAGTGAAATTGAACGTCACGAAAGGCAGCTGACAGCTTATGCTGTTGAGCGCTTGAGTGAGATTGAGGATTTGAAGATTTATGGACCGCTTACGGATCGTGCCGGTTTGGTTACATTTAATTTAGGTGATGTACATCCGCATGATGTAGCTACCGTGCTGGATACAGATGGAATTGCTATTCGTGCAGGTCATCATTGCTGCCAGCCATTAATGCGCTGGCTGCAGGTATCGTCAACGGCTCGGGCGAGCTTTTACCTTTATAATACGGAAGAGGATGTTGACCGTCTGGTTGCTTCGCTTCTAAAAACAAAGGAGTACTTCGGCCATGCAATTGGATGATTTGTACCGTAGAGTCATTATGGATCATTATAAAACCCCTCGTAATCGCGGCACCTTTGAAGATGAGGCTGTCACCATTGACCTGAACAATCCGACATGCGGCGATAAAATTCAGCTTCAGATGCAGATTGATGACGGCAAGGTGAAGGCTGCCAAATTTGTCGGTGAAGGCTGCTCCATCAGTCTTTCCTCCGCTTCGATGATGACTGATGCTGTCAAAGGCAAAACAATCGAAGAGGCGTTGGAGATGGCAGACAAATTCTCCTCGCTCATGAAGGGTGAGCCTGTAGAATTTGAATATGAGGATATTGAGGCCCTCTCAGGGGTGAACAAGTTTCCGGCACGCATCAAGTGCGCAACGTTGTCATGGAACGCCTTACGTAAGGGAATTGAACAGTCGCAGCGACAGGAGTAAGTCGTATAGCATAGCAATATGATGAACATTTTAAAGGAGGTTTACCTATTATGGCCAAGCAAATGCCCGAAATGGAAGCTTATCAATATGGATTTCGTGACGAACACGAATCAATCTTCAAAAGCGGCAAAGGCTTAACCCGCGAAATCATTATGGAAATTTCCGCCATGAAAAAAGAACCGGACTGGATGCTTGATTTTCGCTTAAAGTCCTTTGAGCAGTTTTTGAAAATGCCTATGCCACGCTGGGGCGGCAACATGGATGATCTGGATTTCGAAGAAATTCAGTACTATGTTAAGCCTTCGGAAAAGCAAGGTAAAACTTGGGAAGAAGTTCCTACGGAAATCAAGGAAACCTTTGATAAGCTCGGAATCCCTGAAGCTGAGCAAAAGTTTCTAGCCGGTGTTTCTGCACAGTATGAATCCGAAGTGGTATACCACAGCATGCAGAAGGAGCTTGAGGATCTTGGTGTTATCTTTACGGATACCGACACCGCGCTTCGTGAATATCCGGAACTTTTCAGAGAGCATTTCGGCACGATTATTCCTCCTAGCGATAATAAATTCGCTGCACTGAACAGTGCGGTATGGTCGGGCGGAAGCTTTATCTATGTACCGAAGGGCGTAAAGGTGGACACTCCACTTCAAGCTTACTTCCGTATTAACTCCGAGAACATGGGACAATTTGAGCGTACGCTGATTATCACAGACGAGGACAGCTTTGTTCACTATGTTGAAGGCTGTACAGCTCCAATCTATAGCACGAATTCCTTGCACAGCGCGGTTGTGGAAATCATTTGTAAGAAAAACTCACGTGCCCGTTATACAACGATTCAAAACTGGGCTCCGAATATTTATAACCTGGTAACCAAACGTGCTGTTGCTGAAGAAAATGCGACCATGGAATGGGTTGATGGCAACATTGGCTCCAAGCTGACCATGAAGTATCCTGCAGTTGTACTCAAAGGCCGCGGCGCTAAAGGTATGGTTCTTTCCATTGCTGTTGCCGGACGTGGACAGCATCAGGATGCAGGCGCCAAAATGACTCACCTGGCACCTGATACGACGTCAACGATTGTATCCAAATCGATCAGTAAGCATGGCGGTAAAGTAACTTATCGTGGTCTTGCTTCGTTCGGACGGAACTCTCAAGGTTCTAAGGCTAATATCAAATGTGATACGCTGATCATGGATAAAGAGTCCACCTCGGATACAATTCCATACAACGAAATCATGAATGATAATATTACGCTTGAGCATGAAGCTACGGTATCCAAGGTATCTGAAGATCAATTGTTCTATCTGATGAGCCGTGGTTTGACGGAAGCGGAAGCTACACAAATGATCGTCATGGGCTTTATCGAACCATTCACTAAGGAACTGCCGATGGAATACGCAGTTGAAATGAATCGTTTGATCAAGTTCGAAATGGAAGGTTCTATCGGTTAAGCTTTCTCATTACAGCCAGCTGTGATCGGCTTAGATAAGGCATCGTCTCTCTACGGAGGAACGATGCCTTTTTGTTTTGCATGGAAATGTATAAGGGAACTCTTAAATTCTCATGATAAGCAAGAGTTATCAATTTGGATTCTATTATGATGAGAAAGAGGAGCAGCCTACTTATGAAGCTTCCAGTCAAATACGTGATGATCAGTGTATTGGCGGTATGTTTGACCACTGCAGGCAGTGGATGCAGTCCGAATAAGGTCCAGCAGCAATCGGTTGCAGATTCAAAATTAAAAATACTCAATAGGGGAGGAGTTGGTGGTGCTAACTCACTGAGTGCAGACGATTCGGCACATCTGCCTATTACGATTTATGACGGAATTTCCTATGTAACAGGTAACGATTTGGCACAAGCCTTGCAGTTACATAGCAAATGGGAAGCAGATCGGAATATTTACCAGCTGGGGGACTTTGATGCGGCTTATGAGCTCAAGATTGGCTCTAATGATGTTCAGGTAGATGAAGGCACAATAAGGATAGCTCAGCCACCTATATTGCATAATTCAGTGGTTTATGTGCCGGTATCTGCACTTTCCCCATTGTTTGCATCGTATACAAATTTTATCGTTACAGACAAAGAAGTTAAGATCGATCCCTCTACTGTGAACACAACACAGCCTATAGATGGACCCGAAGATACAAGTTCGGGAGGGGATGCTGATTTTATGGACGATCCGAATGATCCTTTCAAGGGAGACCAGCGAGCATCAGATCAGAAAGAGAAGACAATAGCTTCTTTTGCCCATAACATCGGTTCAGCAAGACTCAATGACCCTATATCCGAGCTTTCACATTCAGCTATCCCCGCAGCCAATTTAAAAAATGTTGATGTCAATCAATTAATAGCAAAAGCCGAAAGTTATATAGGTGTCAAATATTTGTTCGGTGCTCCGCCTTACCCGCAGTCGGCCAAATTTGATTGCTCTACATTTACTCGCTATATTTATGGCCGTTATGGGATTCCCTTGGGCAGAACAGCGCGTGCACAAGCAGCTGAGGGAACAAGTGTAAGCAGGAAACAGCTTCGTAAAGGCGACTTATTGTTTTTTTATGTGCCAGGTCGGTTTCGTTCAAATAAAACAGTGGGTCATGTTGCTATTTATATGGGCAATAACCGTGTCATCCATGCTTCGCCTTCGCCGGAAAATGGTGTTCAAATAACGAATATCGATAAACCGTATTGGAAAGAAACCTTCTTAGAAGCCAAAAGATTTGTTTATTGACTACAAGCTAGCTGGATAGCAGCATCATGACAAAAGAGCCTATCTATGGGGATAGGCTCGATTAAGCGAATGCTATTCATTATACATTGCTTTTTATAGCTATACATATACCTCTTCGATTACTAATTCTGGGTGATCGGTCAGATTTACAAAGTGGTCGTCAACCTGCACCAGTGGCTTAAACATGTCGGATGGATGTGTTAGTACAATGAAACCGGTCTCACCAGATGATAAAAGAACACGCTTACCAATAAAATTTGGTATCATATTCCGAATAAACACCTGTGTAATCTTGGGATCGAGCTTGCCAAAGCTCAGCCTATGAAGTTCTCTAAGCACGAACAATAGATCCCGCTTTTTTTGGTAAACACGGGAAGAAATCATGGCACTGTATATATCAGCAACAGCAACTATTTTGGAAAGCGGAAGAATTGCAGATCCCTTAATTCCATGAGGATAACCGCTTCCATCGAATCGTTCATGATGCTGCAGAGCTGCTTGAGCCAATGCTTCACTCATGTTAGAGTCCTTAATAAGCTGATACCCAATGACCGGGTGCTGTTTAATCTCTTCGAATTCTTCATCCGTCAAACGTCCAGGTTTGGTCAATATGGATTTATCGATCCGGCATTTGCCTATATCATGCAGATAGCCGGCTTTTCCAGCTATTAACGCTCTTTCGTTGGTTTGTCCAAGCCATTTGGCAATATAGTAAGAAATCATGCCGACTTGCACACTATGCTGATATGTATAATCATCTTGGTTATTTAGTGTCAAAAGCAACGAAACGACATCTCTTTCATGAGCAAACTCGTTAGAAAGTGGAGCAAAGCTTTCGTTAACCTGGGATTCATCAAGCTTGCCGCTTCGTTCAACCTGCTCGAACAAATCCTTAATACCGTCGACCGCCTCCTCATATGCTTTTGCATGTTTGGAAAGATCCTCTTCAAGCAATGGAGCAGATTCTGGATGATTAGATGAATTATCGAAACGAATCATCAGATCCACATAATCAATGTGATGCAAATTCAGCTTACTGATATCCGAAGAATTCAAAACGGTATGGGCAGAAACGACAAGGAGCCCGTTTTTATTAAAAATATCTGAACCCGTGCGATCTCCAACCTGTAAATCCATTACTGACACTCTCAAGAAGATCACCTCAACTAAAAGTATAAAAAATAGTAGAATAATTCCAGTTTTATGCCCTTATCCTATCAAACTAATCTAGTTCTTGACAATAAGCATAATGAACCATATACCTCCAAAAATAGTCAAGAATAGATTAAATTATACTAAAGTCATGGGACGGTGGGATCACATTCCTATATAACGACTGTATAAGCTTTTGGCTTGGCTTGGATCATTCGTACCTTGAATAAGGATACGTCCATCTGGAAATAAAACAAGTGTTAACGTCTCGTTTATATGAAATTTTAGAAGAAAAGGATTCAGTTCAATACGGCCAAGCGGCTCCCATTTGGCAGCCCATTCCTCCAAATGAAATGATCCTGCTTGCAGTGGCTGTATTTGTACGGAGTTTCTCCCGCATAAGGTTTGAATGGTATCTTCTCCAAGGTCCTGTTCCAAATATTCATAACGCTCCAGCGCACAGGCAGGGCAATCAGCTTTACGAGCCTTACTGACGTCTACAGCGGCATGCTGGTTGTGCCACAGATCCCAATGCACCATTTTACGATTAAGCTGTTCATGGGCGCCCACGAGCAGCTTCAAGGCTTCTGTGGACTGATGGGAGGCTACAGTGTGGATGATAGGGCCAATCACACCTGCCGTATCACAGGTTTCGGCTGTTCCTTGGGCAGGCGATTGGCCAAACATGCAGCGCAAACATGGTGTAGTACCGGGAATGATCGTTAAGGAAACACCACGGGAGCTCACAGCTCCCCCATAAATCCACGGAATACGATGCTTAGCGCTCACATCATTGATAAGAAACCGTACACTGAAATTATCGGTGCCATCCAATATAAGATCGACATCGGATAATAAGCTTTCAGCATTCAATGCATTGAGATCAATGACGATCGGTTCCAGCGTAATAGCAGAATTCGCTTGCTGTAGCCGTTTGGCCGCTGCCATAGCTTTGGGCTCGGAGGCATCAGCGTCCGCTTCGTCATACAGCATCTGGCGCTGCAAATTGCTCTGCTCCACAAAATCACGGTCGATTAGTCGCAGGAAACCAACGCCTGCTCTTGCCATATGATTGGACAGCACCGTACCTAGCGCGCCCATGCCAACAATAGCAACACGTGCTGCTGCTAGCTTGGCTTGACCTGTCGCACCTATAGGTGCAAATAAAAGCTGACGTGAATAACGATTGGAAGAGGATGTATGGTCTGCATCGTTGTGCAGATTGATTGTATTCATGAAGCGATTCATCTCCTAATGTTTAAAATGCCGTGGATAGGTGGAGTATTCAGAGTACTTCTCGAGGATTCCAAGGCCCCTGTTGATGCCCTTTCCACTCGGAGCCATCCTCCCATATTTCTTTTTTCCAGATCGGCACGACCTGCTTCAGTCGCTCTATGGCATAACGATTAGCTTCATAGGCAGCATCTCGATGCGGTGCGGATACAGCGATAACTACACTGATTTCTCCAATATCAACTTTGCCGAGGCGGTGGGTGATAGCACACAGAGCGCCCTCGTATTGATCATGGATGAAGGCAACGATTTGCTCCATCATTTTGACGGCCATGGGTTCATAAGCTTCATATTCGAGCATTGTCGTTCTCTTGCCGTGGGTCCATTCCCGAGTCGTTCCGATAAAAGTAAGCGCAGCCCCATGGTTGGGATGCAGCACTTGGGCTGTAACTTGTTCGATGGAAATTTTTTCGCGTGTCAGCTCAGCTCGCTTGGGCTGGCCTCCGGATACCGGAGGGATAATCGCAATTTCATCATTTTCATGGATGATCTGATGATCTCCAGCATAGCTTTGGTTAATAGCTACGAATGCTTGCGATAATAAGGTGGACGCCTCGGGGTATTGGACTTGTAAATGCTCTTTTAAAATAACCGGAGTAAGTGGGATTGAGGAATCCCAGTCTAGTACGAAAAGCGGTCCTTGCATTCGTTCGGCCAAACCGGCAAAAACCTGAATGTTAAATTTCATCATGTATCGCTCCATGCTTATATGTAATGACGATCAAGGATTTGTAACTTCAATTTGTGACCATATGCTCAAGATGAGCTATCTGATGTTTGTCTTCAGCATACCATATTCTATAGGGATAATGGTATAATAGGCATTATCCGTTTTATTACAGGTCCAGCTTTAATGATGGAGGAAGCTAATGAAAATTCGTGTAGTTGATGAAGTTAGCGGGCAGGCGGAATTGACGATCGAAGAGATGACAGCTGCAGCTCCGCGGCTAATATCTTTGGAAACACGTGTTCCTGGTGTTCAGGGTGCTGCCTTCGATCTGAAGGAATGGTACTTTGCATGGCAAAAAATGCAGCAGCATCGTGCAGATCGTGAGCCTGCACGGATGACCGTCGAGGCGGTAGATGAATTTCAAGCGGCGATCCCTTGGAAAGAGCTGGGTGAAGCTGCATTTCTGTATGAGCAGAATGGAGAGCCACTCGTAAAAGGGTTTCCGATCCGTTTATATGTACCGAATGGAAGCAGTGAATGCTTGAATGTAAAAAGTGTTGTTCTGATTCGTTTTCACTATACGGACTCGTCTGAAGAAGCAACCTACGGCTTCAAAAATCAAATTACTTTGGAAGAGCTTAAATATCGTAAATAAGCCATAACTTACATAAGGAGGTGGCCGATTTGGCTTCACGAACGCTGCGGTTAAGAATCCTTCACTCGAATGATATTCACAGCCATTTTGAACAAATGCCGAGTATTGCGGCTGCCTTTAGGGAGCTGCGTGAATCAGCCGGGGCAGAGCATACGCTTACGCTTGATATAGGTGATCATATTGATCGTGTCCGGATCGAAACAGAAGGAAGCGGGGGCTCAGCCAACCTGGCCATTATGAACGAAACGGGCTATGATGCGATCACCATTGGTAATAATGAAGGCCTGACCTTGTCTCAGGACGCTCTAACTCAGCTATACGGCTCACAAGCCCGTTTTACCGTACTGTGCAGCAATTTGTACGATGCGTCGAGTGGTCAAATACCGAAGTGGGGTAAAGGCTCTCATATCATAGAGAAATCTGGAATGAAGATTGGTTTAATTGGAGTGACGGCCTATTTTTCGGACTTTTATCAATTGTTGGGTTGGGATATTAGAGAGCCTTTGTCAATAACATCAGACTTGGTTCGCGAGCTCCGTCCGCAGGTTGATCTTATTGTTGTGCTTTCACATCTGGGACTGCGCAACGATCAGCGAATGGCGGATGAGATTAAGGGTATCGATCTGATCCTTGGAGGACACACCCATCACCTGCTGGAGGAGCCTCTTCGAATGGGAGAAACCTATGTGTGTGCAGCGGGCAAGTTTGGGCAATATTTTGGCGTAGTGGATATCGAAATGGACGCTCATACCCGACAAAAGGTGAAAGTGAATGCTTCTATTCATGAAGTTTCCAGTTATCCCGCTGATGAGCAGATCACGAAGCTGGTGGATAGCTACAGATCAAGCTCTGAACAGGCACTTTCGCAGCAGGTAGCATATTTAGAGCAGCCTTTAAGTGCGGAATGGTACGAAGAGGCGCCATTGGGTAATTTACTTGCCGCCGGCATACGGCGTTGGACGCATGCGGATCTGGCTATTGTCAACGCGGGACAACTGCTGGGAGGACTGGATAGGGGTGCCGTTTCTATGGGGCGCTTGCTGCAAATATGTCCTTCACCGATTAATCCATGCCGAATGCTGTTAACCGGAGATCGGATATGGAGAGCTCTGGAGGAGTCACGTATTCAGGAGTTCATGGAAAAGCCGCTATATGGCTTTGGCTTTCGGGGTAAGGTGCTGGGTATGCTTAATGTTGATGGGATGCAGGTAGAATATGATTCGAAGGCGCCTGCTTACTCCAAAATCAAACGTGTATGGATTGGTAACGAGCAGTTGGTAAGGGAAAAGGAATACGTAGTAGGGACGATCGATATGTTCACCTTCGGAATAGGTTTTCTTTCCTTGTCCGAGGGCACGGAGATTGAATATATATTGCCTAACTTTATTAGGGACGTCATTCGCGAGGAGCTTCAGGAAACGGGAGCGGTTCAAGCGAGTCTGGTCAAGCGCTGGACAGCTGTCGATGTCAATGATTCAAGAGAAAATCATTAAGCTCCTTTTCTGAGCAAAGCTGCAGCTTGAAATGAATGGTTTTGTTATGTAATTAGATGACCTTACCCCGGCTGAATGCCAGGGCAAGGCTGATGAAGAAAAAAGCATTTTATTTCGTTGTAAAGAAGTAAATTGCGAAGATAGCGGCCAAAGCAAAGCGATAATAGGCAAAATAAGCAAGGCTTGTATTTTGTACGAGCTTAATAAATGTCATGACAGCAAGCAATGCGACAATGAAGGAAACGATGAATCCGACAATGAAATAACCGATAAGATCAACAGTAAACAGATGGTAGGACTTTAACAATACCAAACCTGTAGCTGCGAACATGAGCGGTATAGCCAAAATAAAGGTAAAGTCTGCTGACGCGCCGCGGCTTACGCCGTTCAACATACCTCCGGCAATGGTAGCTCCCGAACGTGAGAAGCCTGGAAACACAACGGCAAGAATTTGATACAGTCCGATGAAAAAAGCCTGTTTGTAGGTGATGTCATCGAGTTCTTTTGCTTTGGGGCGATATTTGGCAGCCCTTTTTTCCCCGATAATGAGCAAAATCCCACCGATCACCAAGCTGATCATGACGGTTTTCGGAGAAAATAAATATTTATCCACAACTTTGTTAAGCAGAAGCCCTACAATGCCCGCAGGCAAAATTCCGATCAAAATATGGACGAGGTTCAGACTGCTTTTTCCCACTCGTACCGGATTTTTTGTCAGACCAAACAGTCTGAGCAGCCTTTTCCAATACAAAACAACGACAGCCATAATAGCTCCGAGCTGAATGACAACCTCAAAAATTTTCATCATGGTGTCTTCTTCAGGAATTCCAAGCAGCGATTGCACAAGAATCATGTGTCCGGTCGAAGAAACTGGCAAAAATTCAGTGAGTCCTTCTACGATACCCATCAAGATTGAAACCCAATAATTTAAACTTAGCATAAAAGCCTCCCACTCATTTTGTGCAAACCTATTCTATTTTATCTTGTTATGGCATGTCCGACAATAGCGATTTACTATAAAAACATACGTATGCGGTACAGTTCGAAAATATACCGGATTTCCATAGGTTTATGGTCATACAGAATATGGCTTTCTAGTTGTAAAGGTTCATAGAATGTTCCCACCTACCGCCAGGTTTCTGCGTAATGCGCCTTATTTTTTCCGAAAAGCCTGCATCTGATGTCGTATTTTGTAAAAAGCGTATTGCTCTTTTGGATGTAATCTATTACATTTATGCATAGAACTTATTTAACTTCCTAGTAGAAAGAAGACGTGGTTTGTCCTATGCGTTTGCTGCCTATCCATATAGTTCGACCTGGGATGAAGCTCGGCAAGAAGATTTACACCGAAGAAGGGCTCGTCCTTCTGGCAGAAGGCGTCGAATTAACGCAGTCGCTAATCAATCGGCTAGGCAAGTACGGGGTTGATTTTATTTATATCGCTGATCCTAGAACTGCTGATATTGTAATTCCGCAATTGCTTAGTGAAGAAACGAGATTCAAGGCTATTACTGAAATACGATCTTCGTTCCGTAAATTGATGGAGAATTCCGCTAAAAGTAAAATAGCGAGTTATAATCAGTTAGGTAAAAACTTCGGTGAAGTGATGAATTTGATTATAGATGATCTCAGCGGCCATCAAGACGCGATGATTATGCTCACCAATATTAGTGTTATGGATGATTATTTGTTTCAGCATTCGCTGCATGTATGTATTTACTCAACAGTGCTAGGAATGGCTTATGGCTACAACCGGAATGATCTGATGACGCTTGGACTCGGTGCGCTGCTGCATGATATCGGCAAGACACAGATTCCTTATGAGATTCTTCGCAAAAAAGCCCAATTGACGGATGACGAATTTGCTTGTATGAAAAGACATACGGAGTACGGATATAGACTTCTTAAGGATGAACCCAATATTCCACTACTCTCTGCTCACTGCGCGTTTCAGCATCACGAGCGCCTGAACGGAAGCGGGTATCCGAGAGGTATTGAAGGGCCGGAGATTCATGATTTTGCAAAGTGGATAGGACTGGTTGATTCTTATGATGCGATGACTACCCATAGAGTATACCGCAAAGCTATGCTGCCTCATCAAGCTATGGAGATCATTTTTACGGGAACCGAAACCTTATATGAAAAGAAAAAAATCGAACTCTTTCGTGATAAAATAGCGATATATCCGCTTGGCATTAATGTTACCCTCAGTACAGGTGAAATGGGTACGGTCGTAGCTTTGAATAACATTTTCCCGCAAAGGCCCACCGTAAGAGTTCTACAAACCCATGAGGGAGAAGAGATAAGTGCCCCGTTTGATGTAGATTTATCTGAAAAATTATCGATCATGATCACTGGAGTCAATGATATAGCATAGTTATCATGGACAAGAGCAGCCCAAAACTAGACTTTCTGGTTTTGGGCTGCTCTTGTTCTAGTCTTCTCCATAGCTGTCCTCATGGAGATTGGACTTCCTCAGCCTGAAGTCAGGTTTCATTTTTATCCGTCATAAGCTACAATAGGTTGTAAAATACGTCAAGAGTCAGGTGAAATGTATCATGAACCAGAAGCTAAGTTCCATACTGCCAGCGATGTCTCCAGAGAATGATCCTTGGGACCCGATTCGATCGCTGCAGCGGCATGGAAAACACATATTAACTAGCATTGAATTAACAGTCACCAATTTATGTAACATGCGGTGTGAGCATTGTGCTGTTGGGGATGCCCTAATGATGACAGAAGGTCCGCGGATTCCTGTTGCTCAGGTACTCAAACGGTTGGATCAGGTTGAACATCTGGAAACGATCTCCATAACCGGGGGCGAACCGAGCTATCACGAGCAGACAGTTCGCGACTATATCGTGCCCATTCTAAAATATGCCCGTGAACGCGGGATTCGGTCGCAAATCAATTCGAATTTAACTATGCCGATTTCCAGATACGAGATGGTGGCACCCTATCTGGACGTGATGCATATTTCCTTTAATTATACCTCTGCTGCAGACTTTCATCGGGTCGGATTTGTTCACTCAGGCCGAACCGTTTCCGATAAAGCAACTGGCAAGCTCTATGAGCTGATGATTGAGAATACAATGAAGCTCAGCAGCAATGGTATGTTCATTTCTGCAGAATCCATGATCAACTATTTAACCATCGATAAATTGAGTGATATTCATCAGCTTATCGTGGAGATGGGCTGTGAACGGCATGAAGTGCATCCGATGTATCCAAGTGCTTTTGCCGCGAGTCTGCCAAGGCTATCACTAGAGCAATACAGCAAGGCGATACATAAGCTGCTGGACGGCCGGGATCGCAATCTGTGGATGTTATTCGGGACACTGCCATATTATGCATGCAATACAAGTGAAGCTGATCAGCGCCTGCTGCGGAGGCTGAGGGAAGAGCCGAATGTAACGGTTCGGAATGATCCCGATGGACGGAATCGATTGAATGTGAACTTGTTCACCGGAGATGTTTTTGTCACGGACTTTTCTGATGTGCCTTCTTTGGGTAATATACATACAGATAAGCTTCAAGAAGTATTCGAGCGTTGGGAAGCACATCCTCTACATGCATCCATGAACTGCCATTGCCCAGCGGTAAGCTGCTGCGGGCCTAATCTTCTGGTCGTCGATTCGTATTACAAGGATATTGATTTTACCAAGCGCACGGCAATCTTATAGAGGATGTTCACGAAATCCCCACCGGATCACAAAGTTTTACAGGAAGCTTACTCGTTATCGAATCCTGCAGGGATTCAGGGTAGTTATTTTGTGGAAAAGGAGTTTGAAGTCTTTGTCACATACGAGCTTTGAATGGGGATCTATTGCACTCAATATTTTTATGGTTCTGCTGCTGGTCGTGCTAAACGGTTTTTTTGTGGCTGCGGAGTTTGCTTTGGTCAAAGTACGTGAAACCAGACTGCAGCAGCTGTACAATGAGGGAGTGGTTAAAGCCAAATATGCGCTTTCGGTTACGAAAAAGCTGGATGTGTATTTGTCGGCAACACAGCTCGGCATTACACTGGCTTCGCTCGGTCTTGGATGGATCGGTGAACCCGCGGTTACTCATTTGATCGTGGACCCGCTATTTGCCATGCTTCATTGGAACACGGCTTGGTATTCCTCGGTTTTGTCTGTGTTTATAGGTTTTGCAGTGATCACTTTTTTACATATTGTGCTTGGAGAACTGGCCCCTAAATCGCTTGCGATTCAAAGATCGGAAGGTACTGCGCTCTGGACATCGGCACCGCTGCTGCTTTTTCACAAAATATTTTTCCCGGCGATCTGGGTATTGAACGGCGCGGCGAATCGTCTGCTCAGCTTGATCGGGATTAAACCGGCGACAGAGCATGATGCAGCGCATACAGAAGAAGAAATTCGCATACTTATGAATCAAAGCGCTAGAAGTGGTCACATCGATAAGGACGAGTTTGCGTTGTTTGATAATATCTTTGAATTTTCGGATCGTGTTGCGAGAGAAATTATGCTGCCGCGCACGGATATGGACTGCCTATTTGCCGAGGTACCGTTTGAAGAAAGTTTGAAGGTCGTTTACAGAACGAAGCATACCCGCTATCCCGTAGCGAGTGAGGATAAGGACAATATTATCGGTTTTGTTCACATTACGGACCTGCTGACTGCGGACCCGGACGAGGAGCGCCAATTGCAGGATTACATTCGTCCTGTCTTGATGGTAGCTGAGTCGATGGAAATCAGCCACGTCCTGAAGCTGATGCAGCGTAAGCATTCTCAGCTTGCCATCGTTGTTGATGAGTATGGCGGTACGGCAGGGATTTTGACTGCTGAGGACATTCTGGAAGAAATCGTCGGAGAAATTCACGATGAATTTGACGAGAACGAAGTCCCCAGTGTGGAAAAGAGAGGCAGCGGCTACTCTGTAGATGGACGGGTTCTGCTTGAGGATTTGGACGATTTGCTGGGCCTTGGTATCGAGGATGACGAGGTGGATTCGATTGGCGGCTGGCTGTTTACGAAGCTGGATGGGGTTGTCGCCAAAGGGAAGAAGCTGGAATACGAAAATTTTGTTTTCGAAATTACGGAGGTCAGAAAGCTTAGAATCATGAGAGTCTTGATCCAGAAGAAAGCCGAACTAGCGAAACCAGTCATTCAAGAAACTGAATGAGGGGGAAGCCCGTTTCATGTCATTAAGGATGATCCTGTTTGTAGCGTTGGGTGTGCTTCTGCTGTATGGAATGTTTACGATAGGATTTCCTTTTATGCTGGCCTTGCTCGTTGCTATCCTGTTGGAGCAGCCAATTCAATGGTTGATGAAGCTTACTCGGATGAGCAGAGAATGGGCGGCCGGTGCGATTTGCACCTTGTTTACGGCGGGAGTGCTGGGGTTCTTTTATTTGCTCGGGTTTAAGATGGTTTCGGAGCTGATCCAGTTCTGGCGAAATGCACCTGAATATTTAAACGAAGCCCAGCTGTTTTTTGATATGACCTCTGAGAAAACGCAAATTTTTTATACCACCTTGCCAGCCGGTTTGGCTGTGCAGCTGCAAGCCTGGATAGAAGCAGGTATTAATACGATTTCGGAAAATCTGAAAGAAATTATTACGGCAGTTTCTGTTTATTTTCTGGACATTGCGCGTACGATACCTAATTTATTTATTTTCTCCGCTGTTTTTGTGATTGGCCTTTACTTGATTTCCTTAAGCTTGCCTGCACTGTATCAGTCCTTCTTGAACATATTTGAAGGCAAGTCGCAGTCTAAGATCGTAAGTGTTCTCTATGATCTGAGAAAAGCGCTTTTCGGGTTTATATTCGCTCAAGTGCTGATCAGCTTCCTGACGTATTTTGTGACGCTTATCGGACTGCTCTTCTTAAGGACAGATTACCCGCTGGCGATCGCTTTGTTGATTGTGGCGGTAGATGTATTGCCGGTTCTCGGAACGAGCGTGGTGCTCGTTCCTTGGGCTTTATACAGCATATTGGCCGGGAATGTATCGCATGGTATCGGTTTGTTGATTTTACTGGTTGTGATCATGCTGTTTCGCAGGCTGGTTGAGCCCAAAATTATCGGGAATGCGGTCGGTATTAACGCGTTGGCTACTTTGATCAGTATGTACATAGGCTTCAAACTGGTAGGTGTTATTGGACTTATCCTGGGCCCTTCCCTCATTATTGTGTATATGGCGCTCCGCCGAGTGGGGGTTATGAAGCTTAGCATTAAATTATGAAATTAATGGTCAGGAACAATTACGGCGATCGAAGGGATCGTCGTTTTTAAATGGAAGCCACAAGTCCGTTTGCAGGTATGCAGGCGGCTTTTTGTTTTTCTAATAATTACTCATAATGGACAAGATCATAGCTATATACATAGGGATAGGAGTTCCACGAATAGAACCTGGGAAGGAGGTATGATAATGAATCAGGAAAAGGCCTGGTTTCCATATGTAGGTCCATGTGATCCTTGCCCGCCGATCCGAGTGAAGATTTTTTCTACACCACCGCAATTGTACATTCACTTTCAACCGATGAATTTACCTCAATTTAGTCCTCAGGAGGCACTAAGGCATGGGACGCTTTGGCCTGCGCTCTATAGTCCATACGAGCCCAAATGCTAGTGAAGAAGCGCGTAGACCCTTTGTACAATGGCACAGCAAACTCGGCTAAAGGCACAATTTGCTGAGCAAAACTTTTAAGGAGCTGCAGGCTATGGAACATACAATGCCGGAGCAATTCTATACAATGCTTTTAGAGCTTCAAGAGGTAGACTTTGTGTTGGTAGAGCTTACTTTATATTTGGATACACACCCGCGGGACACCCACGCGATACAACAATATAACCAATACGCGCAAAAGAGAATGCACCTTGCCGCGCGTTTTGAACAGGAATTCGGCCCGCTCAAAAGTTTTGGTCAAAGCTTTACACGACACCCTTGGCAGTGGATCGATACACCATGGCCTTGGCAGGTTTAATTGGCTTATATGACGAGAGGGGGGCGACTCAGCCATGTGGGTTTATGAGAAGAAGCTGCAGTATCCAGTCAGGGTCAGTAAATGCGATCCGCGGATGGCGAAGCTGCTGCTGGAGCAGTATGGTGGCGCGGATGGTGAGCTTGCCGCTGCGCTGCGTTACATGAATCAACGCTATGCAATTCCTGATAAAATCATTGGATTATTAACAGATATTTCCACTGAAGAATTTGCCCATTTGGAAATGATCGCAACCATGGTTTATAAGCTTACGAAAGACTTGAATTTCGAACAGATCAAGGCTGCGGGTCTGGATGATTATTATGTTAGCCATGATCGGGCTTTATTTTATACGAATGCCTCAGGTGTACCTTGGACGGCAGCTTATATTCAGGCGAAGGGTGATCCGATAGCCGATCTTTATGAGGATATAGCAGCTGAAGAAAAGGCCAGAGCCACCTATCAATGGTTAATTGATATGACGGATGATGTGGATCTGCAGGACAGCTTGAAATTTTTGCGGGAGCGGGAAGTGGTTCATTCCTTGCGTTTTCGTGAAGCAGTGGAAATCTTGAAATCGGAGCAGGGTGCGAAGAAAATATTTTGAAATAAGGATGAAACTCGTTACGGCCTTTTGGCTGTAACGAGTTTTTTGTTCATGAATCAACAAGTCTACAATCGATTGTGATCTGCTTTCCAATGCGTTATCGCTTTTTTGATGTCATCTGGGTTTAAATTTTCGTTGACGGTCTTAGTGGATAGTGCTGCCAGCTCTTCATCTGATGCGAAACGCAGGGCAATGATTTGTTTAATTGTCAATCTGGAATCTGCTCGTTGGCCAGTTATTAGGTAGTGGCGCAAGCTCTCCTCAGCAAAAATGGCACGATCCTGTGCTTTTAACGCATAGACTCGAAGTTTTAGGAAATGCACACAAGCAATCAGTGATCCCAGCACGAAAAGCACAGCTTCGAATATTCGCTCCCCCTTGGCCAGAGACATGCCCAAATAAACGAGTGAACCGACCAGAAACAGTAAAGTGAGCAGGGTAAGCAAGTAGTGATAACCCGGGTCCATCTTGCGATGATTTCCATAGTTTTGTTGTTCCATCGAAATGACCTCCCATAAGTGTAATAACCATTCCATTCGACGAGAGGAACAACATCACCTGCCTGGTACTGATCCATTCTATGGATCATGGATACTTATTTGACAAGCAATCCAAATCATGTTTGTATAGAACATGGACTATTCAATCAGGAGGGATTACGCTTGTCACAAACTTTTCAGAAGCCGGAAGCGATGATTTTTGATTTGGACGGAACTTTATTTCAAACCGAAACACTTTTACTGCCTGCCTACCATGCTACTTTCGAGCAAATGAGGACAGAAGGCATTTATAGTGGTGCAACACCACCGGAGAGCGCTATTCTTGGAAGTCTGGGAATGCTTCTTGAACATATTTGGCAGCGTGTCATGCCAGATGTGGAAGTACAGGTACATAGACGAGCTGACGAGCTGCTGTTGGATTATCAGATGAAAGGCTTGGAAAATGGAGAGGGCTCTTTGTACGAGGATGTTGCCGACACGTTGGCAGCACTGCATGCCCAAGGAATCCGTTTATTTATAGCGAGCAATGGATTAGAAGGCTATGTTAAAGGGGTTATGGAATTTAAAGGGTTAACGCCCATCTTCGAAGGCCTGTACAGCGCAGGTGAATTCCAGACAAAGTCCAAAGTTGATCTGGTGAAGCAGCTTTTGGAAACCTATGGCGTGAAATCGGCATGGATGGTCGGTGACCGTTCTTCTGACGTGGAGGCAGGCAAAGAAAATGGCTTAACTGTAATCGGTTGTGATTATGCCGGGTTCCGCAATAAAGGCGAATTGGCTGGCGCTGATGCCCGTATAGCGAAATTTTCTGATATATTGGAATTAATCGAGAAATAAGCTGTTTAATGGATAAAACAAACAACCGTGTGATCGCTGATGCTGACACGGTTGTTTGTTTTGGATATATTCAATTTCGTAATTAATCTTTATCATCTGAAATCTTGTATTTATTTTTGTTGTGATGCAGCCAAAGTGCGTATTCCAAAGGTCGCGTAATAGCTTTGCGGTACGTTTCACGTTCCCCGATTCGATAAAATACTTCACGCGAAGGCTTGGGATTGACCTCAAGCAGCCAAACCTTTCCTTTAGGATCAATGGCCAAATCAATTCCGAGCTCACACTGCTTACCAAACTTACGCTCCAAAAAGTGGGCTAGGTGGATTCCCAACTTATTAGCCTCCTGCTGGATAGAAGCTACCTTCTCCTTATTGCCAAAACGCCGCATCAGCAGCTTTTCCATCGCGATGGCCGTACCGCCGCCGTGCAGGTTAGAGGTGACAGAGTGCATGGGGCCGATTCTTCCTGCACAACCCGTAACCTGCCACTCGCCATTACCATCCTTTTGAATGAGCATTCGGAAATCATGGACACGGCCATCCTTGAGTGTGAGCGAGATTCCCTGCTGTACGATGTAGCGGCCCTGAAGGCGCCAGCTGCCTAATTTGGTTGAAATTTGCGACTCGCTGATTTTTTGCTGGGGAATGATACGCCGCTGCTCATCCCTTCCCTGCATCAAATAAGTCGAATCTGATATTCGCTGCAGCCGCACGATGCCCCTACCACCAGTTCCGTTTCTCGGCTTCAAATAAATGCGTTGATGCTGTTTTAATAGACGGATCATATCTTTATGATCATTATAACGGACAGTTGCTGGTAGATGGTCAGCAATGTCGGAATCCTCCGATAAGGCTTGATGCATAGACCATTTATTGGCCAGTGGACTGCTTAGATATTGAAGCTTTTTATGCTCGGCACGAAATCTGGAGATTTTATGAAAGTTATGAACACCGTGATAACGGCAGCGATCATAGATCAGCTCGGGAAGGAGAGCCCACTTGCGCTGCCATTTGCCGGAGGACATATCGTAAACCAGAGCTTTGATTTTTTTTTTGCGTTTATCCACATCATCAGGTGTAAATACAAGTATTTGGACGCCCAGCTTATGTCCGTAAGTGCTAAGCTTACGAAAATAAGACAGCTCTTCCAGCCTTTGCTCCGATAAATACATAGCTAATATGCCTAAACGATACGGAATCATGTTTCATCACCTGCTCACCTTGCTTTTTTGGACATGGTGTTAACTATCTTTTTTTTGGCTTTTTTGGATAAGTGAATGCAGTAGTTAATTAAATTGTCCAGAGACAGCTTGCGAATATGTGGCTCATCGAACTTCATAGGTTTTGAATTCGCTTCAAAAAACCAGATTTGGCCTGTTGTATCTACCCCAAGATCGAGAGACATTTCACCGAGGTTGCTGCCGCTGGCTTTTCCGATCTGCTTGGCTATCAGCAATGAGGCTGACCTAGCCCGCTGTAAAATCTTTTTGCTCTCCGCTGCGCCAAAACCGGCACTGAGCAGTTTTGCAGGATCATCGATGGAGCCGCCTCGCGGCACATGTGTAGTAATGCTCAGCTTTCCAGCCAGCCGTGCGCCGATTCCGGCTACACTCCAGGCTCCTTTGCTGTTTTTTTGCACAAGCACCCGAAGATCGAAGGGGCGCTGCTTGTAAAGAGATAGTGAAATCGCTTGCTGCATAATATAGTCCTGCGTGACCATCATCTCATTAATTTGTGTCCACAGCTGCGACACGTTTGTATATCGGGAAATATGGCTTCTTGTTTTGTCTTGTACGCTTAGCTGGTATTTTTGCGTTTTGGACGTCTTTTCGATAATCCGGCTGACCTTCATAATGCCTTTGCCCGCTTTACCACGAATCGGCTTTAAATAAAGGCTTGAATGCTTGAGCAGCAGCTTATCCAGATCTTCACTGTTTGTCAGCTTTTGCGTGGTTGGAATATAAGGACCGGTTTCTTTGGATTTATTCAACCACTCAAAGAGCGTCCATTTGTTGAAAAAGGAAGGATTGAAAAAATGGATGCTCCTGTGGCGCAAACAGCTCTGGAGAATGGGCTGTACCTCGGGAAGCTGCTCGAACTTACGGTAAGGAATCCGATTGTAAATAACATGAGGAAGAGGGAGCAGCTCCTTTTTCCATGACTTGGTTTTAAAGTTGTACGAATATCCTACGGCCTGATTGTTGGTCAGCTTGAAGTTGGCGGTCGTCATCACATACACATGAACACCCTTCGCTTCTCCCACAGCGATCAGGTCGATATAATTTTCTTTATTTCCCCTAAAAAGTCTCGTGTCATCGGAATGAGTGAGAATGGCCAAGGTAGGTCGTCGTGGTTTTTGGTGAAGGAGAGGTTCCACTCATGATTCCCTCCTTGAGCGAAATCGGCTTAGGTATAAACAGTAGTCGTAAACATGCTTGAGCGCTGCCTTACCTTCTCCTTTGAGTGCGGGATGCTTGAAAATGGAACGACCTGGCTTGGAGTTGGCTTCAAACATCCAAATATGCTCGTTTTGGTCAATGCCAATATCAAAGCCAAGCTCACCGAGCATATGCTTGTCGTTACGTTCGAGCGCTTCCGCCAGCTTGATCGCAGATTCCTTGGCAGTGTTCAATACTTGCTCTGCACGCGAACCAAATATTTGCCGCAGTACCTGATCGGGGGTCATCAATTGGCCTCCTGAACGAACATGTGTGGTCACACTGCCTTTACCTGCCTTCTTGGCTCCGATGCCGGCGACTACCCATTGGTTGTTAATGTTCTTGGTTAAGTGAAAGCGGAAATCAATCGGACAGTTATCGATTTCAATGAGACGGATCCCCTGTTGGGCCACGTAATGGTTAAGTTTGGCATTGCTTCGATTCAGCATGGACATCAAGGAATCAAATCGGCTGAAGCGCAGCAGCACATTTTTGCCGTTGCGACGGTAGCGGGCGTAATAACCGCGTTTGGGATTGTAAGTTACCCGATAAATACCGATGCCGAGACTGCCGCCAGTTGGTTTTAAATAAATAAACTTGTGTTTATCAAGCATTTCCTTGATTTGACCTGAAGAAGGGTTGATATGGGATTCAGGTACATGTCGAAAAGCATCTGTTCCTTCAAGTAAATTATATACATCCCACTTCTCGTAAAATGCCCAGTTAAACAAAGGAATGCCTTTGCGCACAAAACGCTGCTTGAAATTGTTCATGGATGCCAGCTTTTCGGCTTTGCGGCTGGGTAAGCGATTGTATACCACATCCGGCAGCGGCACGGTTTTACGGTACCAGCCTCCTTCTGAGCGTGGAAAGGTGCCTAACACCGTTTCTTGGGACCAGTTGACATCGCTGGGAGAAAAGCCGAAATAAAAGGATTTATCCGACCCCGCACGCATAAACTCGCGAAGAAATCCGGTACGTGAACCAAAAGGCGCTGTTGCGCTGGGCATGACATTCGTTAAGATACCGATGAGCGGTCCGATGCGGATATCTTTACCGTTATTGCACACCACCATGCTCGTTCCGAGTTTGGGAATACGCAGTTGAGTCATGATGGAAAGAGGGACATGAAGATGATTGCCGGCTTTTTTAATCAGCTTGAGACCCACTGAGACGCTCTTGCTTCCCACATGCAGAATGACGGATCTGGTTTTTGCCAGCTTGAGGGATCTCGCCAATTCACTGGTTAAGTAGATGACTTTTTCCTGCCTTTGTGTCACATGAATCGTGCAAGTTGTCAAACTCATGATTGGGGTTTCCTCCTAAAGTTTTTGCAATAGCAAAAACTGACTTCGAAAGCATGTGCCATGTTGTTGTATAAGCAAAAACTGACGTCGATTGCATGTAAGAGTTTGCTGCTTTAACGATGTGTAATTGCTGCAGTCGTTGCTAAACGATGTAGGCTATCGCTACCCGCAGGTACAGTTGAAATAAGTGGTGAGCGCGAATTTAATAAATAATGGGCATAGTGTATGGGTTTCGTAACAGCACGGATATAGGATGAAGCTTCATTAATACGTGTCAGGGCGGAGCGCCCGGGTTTTGAATTGACTTCCAATATCCACACGTGCCCCGACATATCGATTCCAAAATCAATGCCAAGCTCAGCCAGTTGGCCGTGACCGGATTCGAGCACCCCAGGAATGAGCTCGGATAGATTGTAAAGCTCTTCCAAAATCATATTTGCCTGGATGGAGGGGAACTGGCTGGTAAGAAAGCTGTCGACAGGAAGAGCGGTTCCGCCTCCATGAAGATTGGAGGTCAAACTACCCTCCTGGCCTCTACGAACGGCCATGCCGGTAACGGACCATCTGCCAGTGCCATCCTTTTGCACAAGCGAGCGCACATCGTATGCATCGCCGGATTGTGTTTGCAGCAGCAGGTACTGCTGCTGCAGATAAGGGCGCCGTGCCGTGAATCGGCGCAGCCAGCGCAGGAGCGCCGCCTCGTCGGCGAAGCTTAGTGTGATGCGCTGATTGTGCGCATCACGACCGCGCACGCTAAACGTCTGCGTTGTCTCGCTGCGCTGTACGTGCAGCACGCCGCGGCCCTGCGAGCCCGACTGCGGCTTCACAATCAGCTGGCCCTGCTCTCGCAGCCAGTCTGATACAGAATGCATGCTGCGCAGCGCCACGGTCCGTGGCAAATAGCAAGCGAAGCGTCCATCCTGTTCAAGCATGTGCTGGACTTCCAGCTTTCCCTTTAGGCCGCAGCCCAGAAACAGAGCATGATGCTCCTTCTGCAGTCTGCGGACAGCAGTACGGTGTTCCAAATATTGCGTGCGGTGCGTAAAAAAACATCGGTCATAGACAGCATCTGGCAGTGGATAGGTGCCCAAAACCCATCGTTTGCCTTGCTCCTCGTAGATAAAGCCTTCGGTTCTTCCGTTCAGCCAGTCGATGCCCTGCGGAGTAAAAACGAATACGTTCAATCCAGACCGCCGACCTGCCACACATAAGCTTCTATAAAATGGACGACTCCCAAAAGGAGGTTTTTCGACAGCTCGAACTGCGGTGCGGCCCGAAGCAAGCCATTGGCCAGTTCGGGTCGTCATAATACCAAGGCTGTGCCGGAATGGATTTAACTCTGTCTCCATGCCTCTCACCCCCGCCTTCTCAAAACTTTGCTGCATAGCGCGAGTACTGTACGACCTTCTTCACAGATGGCCGTATGGCTCTTGATGTGGAGAGGGCAGTATTATCTTCCTTCGATGGCTTGGAGTTGACTTCCAGCAGCCATATTCTTCCTTGTGTGTCCAGAGCCAAATCAATACCAAGTTCGGCGAAATGTCCCGGTATCTGCTTCTCGATCCCTTTGGCAATTGCCAAAGCCGCACGTCTGAGCTTCAGCGCTCCACCAGAGGCTGAGGTGGAATTGGAGCGAGCCAACGCTTCCCTGACGGTTGACAAGCTGCCGCCTCGAGCCAGATTGGATACAAAATGATGACCGCCGGCTGTTCTGGCAACAATCGAAGTAATACTCCATTGTCCGGTATCATCGAGCTGTACCAAAGCGCGAAAGTCCACAGGTCTTCCACCTACCGAAATCAGGTTAAGGCCCTGTTGGATTTGATAGCGTTGACGGTTGATCTTTTTGACAAAAGCATTGGCCAATTGGCTGGAATTTCCAAAGGCCAGCTTGTTCGCACCGTTTCGGGTTGTAAAATGGCATAAAAAGCCTCCGTCGATTTTTCGCTTGATTCGAATAATGCCTTTTCCCAGACTGCCGGTAATGGGTTTTAAAAAGACCGTGTCATATTTCGAACACATTGCTTTCAACATCTGGGTATTTTTCAGCAAGTGCGAATCCGGCAAATAAATATGAAGACCGCTTTCTTTGCGAAGCGCGTCAAATACCTCGGTCTTGTTTAAATACTTCTCATTGAATAACACAGCCTGATTTTGCATTTTGGCATGCCGTATAAATTGCTGAACATTTGCGCGATTTTCCAGTTTCCGAGACGTTAGGCGATTATAAATGATATGAGGCAGCGGAAAAGCACGTTTAATCCATTTTCCAGCATAATGCCAGCCTCTCACCGTCTCGCCATGACCATTAACCTCATCGGGAGTAACGAAGTATACGGCGGCTCCGTACAGACGGCACGCATCATCCATTTCTCTGCAAAATGCGGTGACCGCACCGAAGGGTCTCTCAGGGGCCCCGGCATGCGCACGACTGATCATCACGCCGATCAAGGGTCCGATATGGAGAGAGTGCGTGGAAGATTTATAATGAAGGCATAGCGGAATGCCATGGACAAGCCCCCACTTAGCGGCTATGGAGTCAGGGATCCGAAGGACACCGGCTTGCGACAAGGGAATGACCTTCACCTCATGCTTGGCTGATCCGAAACGCAGCTGCAATGATGTTTGAGCAGTTATTTTCCACCTTTTCACCAAGGAATCGCTAAGCATGATCGTATGATCGTCTATCTGCAGACCGGCAGGTTGTATTTGAATCTTGACCTTCGTTCTTTTCACTCTTGCAACTCCTTCCTTGCGCCGACTTGTGTGACTTATCAAGTGATCTACTGCATCATATGAGGGCGTTTTACCCTTGGTGAAAAGAAAATGTCCGTTACACGGTAAATGAGCATGAGGCAAGCGCCATTTATTTTAAAACAAAAAATTTCTTTTATTAAATTTGTGTCAAAATACCTATGTTCGGAAGGGAATAGGTGAAATTTGTCTAATTGTAATTTAGGAGATAAGGAGGAGCTGAACCCAATGAATATTTACGCCAACGAGTATTTCACTTTATCGGCTGTAGAGAACCGGGTTTATATATCGGTGTGTGAGCCTGATTATCCTTTCACGGAATTTGAGCAGGTGCTTCAAGCTGTTCCACGGGTGCAGATTACTCAATTCGGCAGCTTGCGTAAGGTCATTCAGCAGAATCTTCCGGATAGGACGGAAGTAGGACGATTGAAGCCGGAGTATGAGCTTGTCATTAGCCCTGATTATATGAAGGCCACGATACGGTATTATTTAAGTGAGGACGAATACGAATCGAAACAGCAGGAGCTCGCAGGGGCTATTTTGGGAGAGCTGAAGCAGAAGGGAATTACCGAAGGTATTTTGTATGATGCGTTGAATGGGCCGTTTACAAGACAGGAAATGCTGATTGCACAGGGGATTCAGCCTGTTGAGGGTGTGGATGCGGTGATCCGATATTTTGAGCTGTCTGAACGGAAGCCTACCATTCATCAGGACGGTACCGTTGATTATTATGAATTGAATTTCATTGATGAAGTAGAAGAAGGCGATTGGCTGGGTGAGAAGATACTTGCCACGACCGGAATGCCCGGTCGCAATCTGAAGGGTGGCATTCTGCCGGCCAGAAAAGGACGCGACAAGCCACTATATTATGATAAAGAAACAATTGAGGAGAACCAAGAGGACGGTAAGATCGTGCTTCGTGCCAAAATAAACGGTGCGGTGGCGAAGGCTGGACGCAGCATCGAGGTTCAGCGCGTACTGACCATTCATGGAGACGTAGGACCTAAGACGGGTAATATTGACTATGATGGAAGTGTGCAAATTACGGGGACGATCATGGATGGCTATTCAGTGACCGCGACTCAGGATATTTCAATTTTGAGCCAAATGGGTATCGGTGCTGCGGAAAGCATTACGTCGGAAAGTGGCGATATCTTCATTAAAGGCGGTATCTTCGGCAAGGATCGTACCGTAATATCGGCAGCAAGGGATGTATTCGTAAAGCTTGCCAATGATTGCACGATACGTGCAGGTGAAAAAATTCATATCGGCCTGTATTCGATGGGCAGCAAGCTGTATGCCAAATATGTATATCTGGACAAATCAAGGGGGAAAATTATAGGCGGCCTCGTACAAGCGCAGGTTCAAGTGATTTCAGCTTTTATAGGGAATGAAATGGAGCGGCCGACGGTTGTTCAGATCGAAGGCTTTAACCGCGCTCAGGTAAAGCAGGAGCTGGAAGCGCTGTTGAAGGAGTACCAGACACTGCTGACAGAAATTGAAAATGTCAGAAAAGAAGTTGATTTGTTCGGAGATCGTGGTGACAATGGAGATAGTCTGACGGGTACACAAAAAAAGGATTTTATTTATTATTGGTCCAAACAGGAGTCCTCGGTAGATAAGATTCACCAACTGGAGGAAGCACGTAAAAAGCTGATGGCCTATTTGAGTGCCAAAGGCGACGGCGAAATTTCAATTATCCAAAAAGCTTTTCCGCGTACCATCCTACAAATTAAAGAAATGGAAAAGCATATCGAGCAAATTACGACGGGCAGTTTTTATGTGAGTGAAAACAAGCTCTTTATTGAATAAAATCAAAGGGGATGCTCCAATGACATCTTCAAACCTACATATGGATCTGGGAGATACTAACCATACCTTTTACCGATTTGAAGGCTTGCTGTTAGCTATCGAGTTTTTTACTCAGCGTTTTCATTTGAATCAGCTTATCGAATTTTCATTTGAATTTGTCAATGAAATTTTGACGTTGAATGCCTCTGCCCTATTTATTAGGGATGGAGAGCGGTTCATTATGAGGCAAAAAAGGCTGTATGCAGATAGGGAATACTTTATTCCTTATACGGGTAAGCTGCGGAGATTGGTTACTTTTCACGGACGAACTGTGAGTAACGACTTTACTGCATTTTTTGAGCAGCGGGAGGTTGACCATTTCCAGATGAAATGGGCTATGCCGTTGATGATTGATGATGAGCTGCACGGCTTTATTGTATCCAATGGCAAAATTATGGGCCAGTTTACCGATGAGGATATCGTCATGTCAGATACTTTAATGCGGTTGATTAACAATTCAATGGAAAATAGCAAGCATTTTGCTGATTTGCAGCAATCCAACCACAAGCTTGATCAGAAGATTTTCAACCTGTTTGCGATTCATCACAGCACCAAAGCTTTGCTCTCCGAAGTAACACTGCACCGCCTCCACGAGATTGCTACAGATGTATTCAGTGAGGTGTCCTCAAGTCAAATTACATCCTTTGGCGTCATCGATCCCATCACGGGCAGACTGCGTATTACAGGATATCGGAATGTGTCCTCCTACAAAAGCTTTCATGGTGATTTCGAGCTACACACTCATACATACACTGGACCGATTGTCCTTCATACGGAGCGTGATCAGGAGCGTATTCAAGCATTATTCGTGAGAGGCGAGCAGCTTCGGGATCTGGAGGCCGAGTATATTATTCTGATTGTGAAGGATCACATTATCGGTATGGTAACGCTCAGCCGACCAGTCAATGATCGTGTATACGACGAGTCTACGTTTGAGCTAATTGAATCGTTGGCAACCTCTACGTTTATTGCGATATCCAATGCAATGCTGTTTCAAGAGGTTCATAGACAGAGGGAAAGCGCGGAAAATAAGCTGAAGCTGTTAACGACACTGAACAGGCTGGTTCGTAATTTGAATGAATGTACAACGAGTGAGGAGCTATGCTATTTTACACTCAAGACGCTGCAGGTGTCCTTTGGTGTGCGCAAAGCTTTGATTTGCATTCGTACAGGTGATGATTATGTGGTTGCGGATACCATTGGCTGGGAGTCCTCGATAGATGAGATCGTATTGACGCTACCGCTTCCTGAATGGTTTGAACCCTGTATGGACGGGGAAACTTTGTCCGACTATATGGCAAATGGAGCAACGCGATTTTTTTCGGAGGAAGTGCTACAATGGATGGGAGCAGGGAACTGCGCAGTAATAGCACCGCTAACCGTCAGCAATCGAATGGTCCTGGCGGAAGATCCGCATCCTAAGGGTTTTTTAATTGTGCTGGAGACGGCTTCCTCACTTACGGAAGAAGAGGTTTTGCTGATCGATACGGTTGCCAAAAGCATCGCCCCTGTCTTACACCAAATGTCCATCACCCAATCCGTTCGTAAGCTATACAAGCAGGATCAACGTCAAGCATTCGTTCAGTTCTTGCAGCAGCAAATTCAAAGCTGGGAGCTGTATCGGATGGAATTTTTCCTTCACTATCAGCCATATAGGCTTTCCCCATTTGCGGCATCTTGTCATGCTGATCCAGTGGCAGATGGACGGGATTCGATCGATCAGGGGGATGTCGAGCAGACGATGTTCAGCTTTGACGGACACCGCTTTATGATTAGCAATGAGCCTGTGGAGGATGCAGACTGGCTGCTAATCCCTGATCAATATGATTTACAGGCTGTGCTTTCATTTAATTACCCCCATTGAAACCAGGGGGACAGTCGCGATAGTTCCTAATTCAAGCATAAAGGAGATTTTTAACGATGAATGTGTATGACAAAGCCCATGAATTGGCACGGGCGCTGCGCGAGAGCAATGAGCTTAAAGAGCTTCAGCTGTTAAATAATCAGATTCAAACAGATACAGAAAGCAAACGAATGCTGGATGGTTTTCGTCAAAAACAGGCTGAGCTGCAGCAGAAGATGATGTCCGGTGAAATGCCAAATCCGGAGGAAATGCAGCAGATGGAGAAGCTTTATGAGGTTATTAATATGAACCCATCGTTAAGAGGAATATTTGATGCAGAGCGTCGCCTTAGTGTTGTCATGGAAGATATACACCGGATCATCTCCGAGCCTTTGCAGGAAGCCATGAAACCTTGAATCGAATAAACTGTGGATTATATAGAGATTAGGCAGCTTAACTTGCCTGGTCTTTTTTTATTTCGCAAATGTTTTATATTGCAAAAATGTGCTTTGAGTTCTTCATGGAAATTAGATGTAAAAATGACAAAAAGACTGGACAAGCTCAATTTCATCTTATTTTAATATTCAAGGTTTACAATGTCTATACAAATAAGAAATTCTTACAAAGGAAATAGAATAACAAGGGATAGGAGTGTAGATGCGATGCGTCCCCGAGCTACTAAAAGACAGAAAAAAACAAAATCCGAGCAAAGTAGGAATTGGAGCATATTTTGGACCTTAGCTACTTGTTTAGTAATACCTTTATTATTGGTACTAAGCGTGGAATTTATCCAACGCGGGAACTTCAATGAAACGTGGATTTGGTTCGTTCAGAATCCCAAATTGGTAGCGATGAACGCTATATTAGACTTACTTGTTTTATTAATTATTTATGTATTGGCTGGAAATTTATTGATCTCAGTCTCACTGACTCTGCTATTGCTCTGTACGATGTCATTTGTTAGCTTTTTCAAATTGAAATTGATTGGCGAACCCTTTTTTCCGTGGGATATTTTCCTTAATAAAGAAAGCATGAACATTTTACCGCTGGTAGCGAACAAATCGGCTTTGCTGCGCATAGGAACTATGCTGGGCGTGGTTCTGGTCTTATTTGCGCTGTCATTCAAGCTGCCAAAGCTGCGTATGCGGATAGGAGGGACACGTATTGTCCTTGGCGTGCTGACCGTAGCTGCATTGTATTCTTTTGGCGTGAACGCCCCTTGGGCTAGCCGGATCATGGACCGGATGGGGGCCAACGAGATTGTATGGAACCAATCGGAGAACTACGGGAATAACGGGCTGGCGCTTGCTTTTACGATGAATGTGAAAAACGCCATTGTCCCCAAACCAGCGGGTTATGACGATCCGTCCATGGCGATTTTAGCTCAATCCTTGATGGATCAAAATGGTGGCGTACAAACAGCGTCAGCCAAAATGAATAAAGTCAATGGGGTAAAACCGAATGTGATTTTTGTTATGAACGAAGCGTTCTGGGACCCAACGCTGCTTCCGGGCGTTGAATTCAGTCAAGACCCGCTGCCTACTGTTCACCGCCTGCAGCAGGAATCGACTTCGGGATATCTGCTTTCACCCCAATTTGGAGGTGGAACGAGCAACGTCGAATATGAGGTATTAACCGGGCAATCGATGAGTTTTCTCCCAGCAGGCTCCGTCCCATATCAGCAATATATATCCAAACCGTTACCAAGCCTTGCTGGATATTTTGAGGATCAAGGCTACAAAAGCAAGGCGATCCATTCCTACGAAGGTTGGTTTTGGAACCGCGAGAACGTCTATAAGCAAATGGGCTTTGAAAGCTTCATGAGTAAAGATCAGTTCCATAATCCACAATACAAAGGTGATTTCATCTCTGATGAAGAGGTATCCAACAGCATCATTGAACAGGTCGACAGCACCGACCAACCGATGTTTATCTACGCGGTGACGATGCAAAATCACGGTCCTTACGATGATAACCGCTATGGTACTAATGCGATTCAAGCCGAAGGCAATTTGACGCCGGATGCGAAGAATACACTGGAAACCTATACGCAGGGAGCATATGATGCGGATGCAAGCCTACAGAAGATGATCGATCATTTTACCGAAACAGGTGAACCTACGGTAATCGTATTTTACGGTGATCATCTACCTATGCTGGGCTATGACTACGATGTATATACGCAGACCGGTTTTATTCCAAGCAGCAAGTCGGAACAATGGTCACTGGAAGATCTGAAAAGGATGCACAGTGTGCCGTTCGTAACATGGTCTAATATAGATTTGCCAATGGAACAAGTTCCTACTCTGAGTAATTCTTTTCTGGGTGCTTATATGTTGAATCACATGGGTATGGAGCTTCCTGCGACGCTTGCCTATAACGAAGAGCTATCTCGTAAGATGCCAGGTATGTTGCGAAATCTGGTAGTGGACGCAGATCAGAACTTGTACAGTTCTGTACCCGATATTTTTAAAGATGATGTAAACAAATATCAACTTTTGCAGTATGACACCTTGTTCGGGAAACAGTATTTGGCGAAGAGTATAGATTCGCGTTACCTTCAGCCAACTGTAATGCCAAATTATAATCAGGAATTTGCTGATCCGGCTCCTGAGGACGTAGATAATAGTTTGAGTGCTAGCGGGGACGAAAGTCCATAGCGCTTAGGTGCCATTCACATAAGTCTAAAAAAACGTGAGCGACGGCCGCTCACGTTTTTTAATGTCTACTAGTTTACTAAATCCTATGCGATTAGTGTGATATAAACATTAAATAATATCATAGGATTTCTGATAAATCAAGAAAACTATTGATTTCTGCTGCTGGATATAGTATCTTACAGAAGTGCCTAATAATTGGTAACTATTATTCATAGATGGAGGGAGGCAGCTAACATGGAAAAAATGTGTATGGATATGATGATGGGTATGTGCATGGAAGACATGATGTGCAAAATGAAATCCATGAAAATGATGATGGACAAGATGACTGAGATGAACATGATGCAGGATATGGATATGAGTATGATGATGTCCAAAATGCAAGAGTGTGATGAAATGATGACTATGATGATGAACATGATGCGTGAAATGAAACAAACTTCGATGTAAATCATGGAAGCATATTCATCAGCCAATGAATATGTTAGATTTAGAGCAGAGCAGGTAACTGCATGCTATTGAGTTCCGCCGGCTTTGCAGATCACTGCTAGCCCTTCGTTCCATCCCACTGGCAGAGCGGTCGTCTGCATGCCACTATATTTTACTCGCTTATCAATCCGATTAACTTCTTCTGATTTTTCTTGAAAGTTCGATCCGCTGAGTTTTTAACTCCCACACTTGTTGTCTTAAATCCTCTACTTGCTTAACATCCTGACTTTTGCGTAACTCTTCATATATTTGCAGCATATTTCGGTTCACCGTGTCGAACATTTTCCAAAGATCCTGTTTGAGCTTTTCCTGCATCTCAAGTACATGGTTTTGGATGATAGACTCTTTATTGCTTAATGCTTCTGTTATTTGCTGCTGCCATTCTGTATCACCAATATATTTGGCGTAATTGTAGAGATCCAGATAATCATCTACCCACGCTTGGGTTAATTTTGTTGTTAGTGGGGTCGTCATGAGGATCAACACTCCATTCGGAATCTTTAATGTTCTTATACCGAGTATTATACTAGGAATTATAAGAATTGCAAGTGTTGTTTTTCTGCTTTCGAACTGAAAACTTATTTGGCTGCATGGCGTCTATTGGTTACAAACATTTCCATTTTAATTAGGAGGTATTGGGTTTGAAAACATTTCTTTTTGGTTTGGCGTGTGGGATCCTTGTAACTGCTTCGACTGCTGCTTACGCTTCGGACACGATCCAGGCTTACTTGTTCCCCGTCGGTTTTGAAGTGAATGGACAGGATAAGAAATTAGACAACGAATACACGGTGTTGAATTACAACGGGCATGCTTATGTGCCTATTCGTTTTGTTGCAGAAAATCTTGGAATGGGTGTCAGGTACATAAACAGTATAGAAATAGGCAAAGTCATTTCAATAATGAATAAACCCATAGATGAAGATCCTATCATGAAAAAAGTGTGGGAAATCCAATATCGCTTAAACTTAGGAAATGATCAACAATATGTGCGAAAACTTCTGGGCCAAGCGGCGGTTGAGAAAACCAATGACCATAATCAACAAGCTGCTTGGCGGTATGATATTTACCCGTCACCCAGATATCAGTATAAAGGGCTAACGATAGATATAACCGGGTTGGAGCAGGGTAAAATAGGTGCCCAGCTTATAGTCAATTGGACTGATGATAGTAAGGTAGATGCAATCGAACTATGGTACAATCACATCAAATCAGGAAAAATAGTCACGCATTATGTATACCCTGATGGTACAACCGGAGGGGCTACTTTTGAATGAGCACTCTAGAAGAAAAGAAAGGCCATTTCACATCAAATAACGCCACGTTCTGCTCTAGAAGAGCAAGCGTGGCGTTATTGGTCTATTGCTATAGTGAGAAGGCTCGGTTATCTGAAATTGTCTGCGGTTGAAGGGGTCGCTGTGGCTTGAATGGGCTTCAATCTCGTCATAACTACAATAAGCAGTACCATCAAAGCCGATAGTCCAACCAGAAAATAGAGAGTGAAGGCGATGGAGGTTTGCTCCATAAACCTTCCTGTTAGCCAGGACATGCATGCACCGCCAAGCCCGCTTGCGGCAATCAGCTTACTTGTAGTTTGCTCGGTGCGACCAGGAAACAGACTGTTGGAGAAGATGAGCGCAATCGCGAACAAACCGGACATTAAGAGACCCATTAATGTAATTATCGCGAAGGCAGCCCAGGCTGTTTTGACAAACAAGAAACAAGCCAGCACGATAAAGGTGCCGATAGTGCTCCATAGTAAATAACGCGTATAGCCGAATTTCTCAGCCAACAGCCCGCACACGAGTCTCCCTACAATCATGGCTCCCCAATAAAAGCTGACACTGAGAGCTGCGAAAGCGGCATCGATATGCATCGTTTCCAGTAAAATCGAGGGCAGGAAATTAACAAGACTCATCTCCAGTCCTACATATACGAAGAATAAGAGAATACAAGTGGAAACCATAGCAAAAGGTATAAATCCACGGTGATCCGGAATGGATACAGTACGGTTTTCAGCACTCTTTTTGTGAGCCAAAAGATGTCCATGTTTGGAGGTAAAACGCGACCAGGCCCACGCCAGAAGCAGCGCGAATAAGCAGGTTGCGTAGAAGCTCATTTTCCAATAGCCTGATGCAATGAGGATACTGATCAGAATCGGCATGGATAATGCCCCAACCCCGTAAAATACCTCCAAACGGCTCATAGCTACCGCAGTCCGATCCTTTATCGAGTCAATGATCATTGCACCAATGGTGGATTCAATAATACCCGAGCCGAACCCGACCATAGGAATAAAGCACAAAACAACCGTCCATGGAGGAAGAATCGCTATAACCATAAACCCGACAAATATAAACCATAGCGTAAAAGAAAGCATACGAAGCCGTCCGAATTTTCTGGACCACAGAGGCTGAGTCAGCACACCTAACAGAAATCCGCAAAACTGTACAAATATAAGATTTCCACCATCCGCATAATTGCGTCCATAGTGGGAAAGCAGTTCAGGTAAAAGTGCGGCAATCACGACAGAAGTAATTCCAATAAGTAAATAGAAGCAGCAGCAAACCCAGATTAATCGATTCATGTCAGCTTTGCCCTCGTATCCGAATTGTCAGCATTTGTTTGAAGCGCCCACGAAACAGCCTCCGCTACACTATCTACCACATAGGCTGCCCGAGCTTGAACATCAGGATGACTGGTACTCATTGCAAAGCTATTGGGGATTGCACCGAACATCGAGATGTCGTTAAAAGAATCGCCTATACAGATCGCTTCATCCGCGCGTATGCCGGAGTACGACAAAAGCGCCTGCAAGCCTGCACCTTTGGAAACATGGCGTGGCATAACGTCCATACAGTTCACATCGGAAATATAAGCATCAATCTTGTCACCAAGAGTGGATAACAATTCCTGTTGAAGCGCCAGCAGCTGCTCCATCTCACCCAGATACGATATCTTGCAGCACAACAGCTCACTGCCCAACGCCTCAATGGCATGGGGCATGACGCGCAGTGGAGCTAACAAATTGGCTTCAATAGCCGCGTACCCTTCATTCATAACTGTCGTGACATAATAGTCCGGACCGTTCAGCAACGTGTAAATGGGTGTTCCCTCAGCAGCCTGTGCGAGTTGTCTGATTAATGAGGTTTCAAAGATGTCTTGGAGGATTAGCTCTTGATCCTTGGTATGCACAAATGCACCATTTTGAGAGACTGAGTGTGCGGATATCCCAAGTTTATTGCTGACATGGATAATTTCAGGGTGCATCCGTCCCGATGCAAAGGTCACTGTAATTCCACTAGCTAAGGCATTGTGAATGGCAGTTTGATCCTCTGGTTTAATATGACGGCTATTATGCAATAGTGTTCCATCTAAATCACTGACTATTAATTTGATCATGCTTCTGTATCTCCTTTGGCTATCATGATGTCGACCTGGTGCTTAAGCAGCGTTTCTTTCATCGCATCATCGGGCTCACGATCGGTGATGAGAATATCGATGCGATCGAGTCCCGAGATTCGGTGAAAATGCTTTTTGCCAAACTTGGTATGGTCGGCGAGCAGAATAACTTGATCGCAGCGACGCATCATTTCCTTGGTAATGTAGCCTTCTTCTTCATAAGGATCTGTAATGCCATCTTCAGTAATCGCACAGGTTCCTAGCAGCAGCTTATGGACATGATAATCACTGAGATTGCTGAGCGCTCTGGCGCCATAAATGAAACGATGTTCCGGATGCAAAATACCGCCGAGCAGATGCACAGAGATCCGATCCTTTTGATTAAGAATGCTGGCGATGTCGATCGAGTTCGTGACAACGACATGATCCTGCGTGCGGATTTGTTCAGCGGCGATTTGGACGGTTGTAGAAGCGTCAAGCAGTAAATAATCACCATCATGCAGCAGTGAGGCAGCAAGAAGACCGATGGCTCTTTTGGAATGCGTAGTCGCTTGATCGTGAAGTCGTTCATTGTAATTGGCAATGGTACGGGAAATTGTAGGCAAAATGGCACCGCCGCGTGTACGTAGAATATGCCCCTGCTCCTCCAGCTTAATAATATCTCTACGAGCGGTGTCGCGCGAAATATCGAATAGCTCGCATATATTTTCAATGCTGACCCGATGATGGATTTGTAAAAATTCCATGATCCCGATCAACCGTTCTTCCTGATACATGGTGCAGCCTCCTTTTTCTATGGGATGGAATGTTGTCAGCAGCGGCAATGATATTCTAAAATGATTATAAGTATATGTGCATATTAAAGCAATATATTTTAAGTGAATATAAGTTTTTGTGTGCAAATATAAGTTTTTACAAAAAAGTTACATTTGTTTATGAGCTCCATGTGGTATGATTAAAATTGATTTTTGTAAACATATTTCAGCAATAGGTCCGTGTAAAAAACGGATCGGAGGGAAGGCATATTTTGACTGTGAAAAAATCAAAGCTAGTTGAACTGGATATCGTAAGAGCTTTTGCCATATTGGCTGTTCTCGTTATTCATGGGTCATCGGAAGCAACCGTTGAAATACCTATAGGCTCGACATCTCAAGCATTGTATTTGGGAATCAACAAGTTCAGTAACTTTGCCGTTCCTTTATTTATATTTTTAAGCGGATTGGTATTGTTTTACCGGTATATCGATGATTGGAGCGGAAAGCAGGCTGTCACCTTCTATGTGAAAAGGGTGAAACAAATCCTGGTTCCTTACTTGTTGTGGTGCGTGTTTTATTATGTATATAATCAATGGATTTACGATCCTGATAACCTTCATTGGGATTGGCAGGAGCTTCTGGGTATGCTGCCTTGGTCCGATGCGTCGTATCATCTTTATTTTATGGTTATCATCGTACAGTTCTATCTGGTATTTCCGTTATTGATCTGGCTGAGCAGACTCTGGAAGGGCTTTATGAACAGTCTGGTTGTGATTGGGATTGCGGTACAAGCTGTGTCCTATTGTTATGAGCATTGGGTTGCCCCTTTTGAGCACTCAGCGTCACTCTGTATTACATATTTCAGCTTGTTCACTTTAGGCGGTTACATAGGTGTACATTATCAAACCTTTATTACTTGGATACAGAAGCACATTGGCTGGGTATTGCCGCTGAGTGTGATGCTCGGACTCAGTTTTATGGGGCTGTTCCTGATTGAACAATCAAGTGAAATACGCTTCAAAGGCATTTGGTATACGGTTATTTTTAACGTGTATCCGATGTTTGCAGCGATGAGCTTTATCTGGATCGGTCGTAAGATTTTGCAGCATGCTCCGATGCTCTCCAAGGTCTTGATTTCACTGGGCTCTGTTTCATTTGGCATTTATCTGATGCATCCAGCGCTGCTCAGCTATTGGCGCACACACGTACAAAATGTGACTGGAAATATAATGCAGTATCACGCCTATACGATTTCTGCATTTTTAATAAGCTTGTTCATCCCTTGGCTGCTAGTCTACTTGTATGGGCAGATCGCCAGAAGGCTGAAATTACGCAGCAAAACACAGCCGCAAAGAGGCGCTGCATAAACTTGAATGCTAAGTCAGCTTGACCGGACCGTCTGTATAGTAAGCAGGCAGAAGATGAATATAGCTCTATCCCAATAAGCTTAGGCCCGCTATGCTGCTGATCTGTTCAGCGATAGCGGGCCTTTGATTGTAATGGATAGGCGAGAATTGCTGGCTCCCTGAGCCCAGTGTTAGTGCAGTTCGTCTCCTCATAGTCAGTATCAATACCAGCTACAACCTGATACAACCAATCCCCGATTGCTCTGCAGGTGATATTATCTGGTTTTGCCCTTGGTGGATTGATTGCGGCTTCTGGCTTTGGATGCAGCAAAACGCATATTGAGTTCACCAGCGCCTTGAGCTCGAACAGACTGCTTGAGGGAGTAGGCATTACGTTGTAACAAACGTTTTATTTGAGAGGGTGTTAGACGAGAATTCTGCTGAAGGAGAAGCGCGGCGGAGCCAGCTGTAATAGGAGAGGAGAAGCTGGTGCCCGACAAACGGAAATACCGTTTGCCTACCCTATTGCCGGGAAGCGTCCGGTCCAACTCGGAGCTGTCTGCGCGCAGGGAAATTATATTAGTACCGGGAGCGACCAGATCCGGTTTGACTCCTCCGCCTTTGGCAGGTCCACGGCTGGAAAAATCGGCAATTTGATCATCGGATTCGCGTATCGTGTTCCGATCATTCGTAGCTCCCACCGTAATAGCCAAAGGAGTGATACCCGGGGAATCAATGGAGCCCTTGGCTGGCCCATCATTGCCTGCCGACACCGTAACGACTAGTCCAGACCGAACCGCTTTGCTTACAGCCTGACATAAGGGATCATTGCTGTAGTTCTCGAGTGCTTGCTTGCCCAGAGATAAATTGAGTATTCGAATGCCCAACCGTTTCCGGTTTTTGACACACCATTCTATTCCTTTGATTATGGTTGAATCATAGCCGCTACCCTGCTGATCCAATACCTTGACCCCGACAATTCGGGCACCTGGTGCTGTTCCCCGGTATTTTCCTTTACTGGAATAGCCATTACCCGCGACGTCACCCGATACATGTGTCCCGTGACCGTTGTCATCGTAAGGTTTGGTTCGGTTATTTACGAAATCTTTGAATGCGATAATCCGATTGTTTGGCTTGGTCAGATCCGGATGGGGGGCTACACCGGTATCAAGCACAGCTACGGTCACTCCGCGTCCGTTGGTGCCTCTCGAACGGACTGATGCCGCGCCTACAGCAGGTGTCGCCACATTCAGATTGATTCGGTTTTTGCGGTCAAGCATAATCTTGGCTACGCTTCGATGGGAGCAGATAGTCTTAAGACAAGCAGGAGATACATGTGCCGCCCATGAGCCGATAAGCTGAAGATGAGCTTTTTCCTTAAAATGATGGTTTCCTTGATCCAGCTTTCGTTTCAAAGACGAGGCATGCCGTTTACTGGCAGCGCCCGTGAAGCGGACAATGACGCGTACTGTGCGCTGCTTAGCGGAGCTCCTACAGCGGCAGGCAGCACGGTGCAATGATGCGCTTACCTTGTGGTGTTTTTTCAATAAGGTTCACCTTCTTTACAGTTTGTGAAGAAAACTGACTTCGTAATCGATTCTTTCCCATCAAAATATGCGCTGCTGCTGTTATATTCTATTAAGTTCATGAATTTGGGCTATTTACCTTTGTGGATTCATAGACTATAGAGAACAAGCCTTAATTGAAGTGGAGGGATGTTTAATTGAAAGAGATGAAATCGGTAATGTATATGGGCCTGGCGCTGGGTATGTTGTTCTATGCCGTCCCCAGACTTGATATCCGGTCAGGTTTTACGCTGCCAACGATTTTTGGAGCGATCTGGATACTATTTGCACTGATGATTGTAGCTGCTCATCTTCATGAGCTGATTGGTGTAGATGAGAGGAAGAAGCAGGAGATTCAGCGTGTCAAACGGATGAAAGGCTGGCAGATGGAGCAGTTGTTATCCGGTCGTCGCAAGCTGCTGCAATTTAAGAAATAAGGCAAAAGAGCCAGACTCCGTTATTGCGGAGCCTGGCTCTTTTGCCTATAAGTAGCCAAGTATCTTAAAGGAGTGCGATGGTCAGCAAATTAAACAGAACGAGTGGCAAAATCACATTGTTCGCATATTGTTGCTGAGCGATCGGATTATAGAAACTGCGCACGTGCCCAGGCAGTGGCTTTAAATACAACATGATATCATCGATGTGAACGATATGGCCTTCAAAGGTTTGACCAAGAGTCGTTTGTACACGTACCGGTCGATGCATGTGTTTCTTGCATATGCCATGAATATGCTGCTTCATGTTGTGAAGCGATTCGACCATAGTAGGTTCCATTTGGTATATAGCTTCGTTGTTTGGCTGCGAATTTAAAACTGGTTGTTGGGTATACATCGGTAAGGCACCTCCAAATTAATATACGTCATCCTATGCGTTTGCCTATAAATAGGTTCGTAAAGGGCTTTTTTTTATGTATAAGAGCGTTTATAATGGTTCATACAGATTAATACAGAGATATAGAGATTGGTGGTACAGTTATGGATTATACTACGCAGGAAACGGCTACCAAGCATGAACAAATTTTAAAATATATAGAGAACTTAAAAATCGGCTCAAAAATCTCGGTCCGCAAAATCGCCGAGAAGCTGACTGTCAGCGAAGGTACGGCCTATAGAGCGATCAAGGAAGCTGATAACTTGGGACTTGTCAGCACCAAGGAGCGGGTTGGAACGGTTCGTGTCGAAAAAAAGCTGCGTGATAACATTGACAAGCTGACCTTTGCGGAGGTTGTGAATATTGTAGATGGAGAAGTATTGGGCGGACTCGGTGGGTTGCAAAAAACGCTGAATAAATTCGTGATCGGCGCCATGCAGCAGGATGCAATGATGCGTTATATAGATCCGGGCAGTCTGCTCATCGTAGGTAACCGCAGTAAAGCGCATATATGTGCATTGGAGCAAGGGGCCGGTGTACTGATTACAGGAGGATTCGGTACGGCTGAAGATGTGAGAAGGCTGGCTGACCAACTGGAGCTTCCGATTATTTCAAGCAGCTATGACACATTTACGGTAGCTTCGATGATCAACAGGGCGATCTATGATCGGCTCATTAAGAAGAAGATATTGCTGATTGAGGATATCGTACCTCCTTCCATGGAGGTCGTCGTATTAAAAAGCCACCATACGCTAAAGGATTGGCAGCGGCTTAATGAACAGGCAGGACATAGCCGGTTTCCGGTGGTGGACGAATGGAATCGGGTTATTGGGATGATTACATCCAAGGATTTGATTGGCGCACAGCCTGAGCAAACGATGGATAAGCTGATGACGCGCAATCCGCTGACTGCAGCGCCGAATACTTCAGTGGCAGCAGCAGCGCATATGATGGTTTGGGAAGGAATCGACCTGCTCCCGATCATTGATACGAATCGTAAGATTATGGCTGTTATTAGCCGTAAGGACGTATTGAAAGCGATGCAGCACATACAAAGGCAGCCACAAAATGGAGAGACGTTTGAGGACTTGATCTGGACGGGTTTTGCAGAGGAACGCAACAAAGAGGGATACCCAGTGTTCAGAGGGGCTATTACACCCCAAATGACGAACCAACTGGGTACCGTTTCAGAAGGCGTTTTGACCATACTAATGAAGCAAGCTGCGTACCATATCGTACAGGATATCAAAAAAGGCGATCTCGTTATGGATAACATGTCCTCTTATTTCGTCAAGCCTGTGCAGATCGACAGCGAGATCGAGATTCTTCCCAAAATCATAGAGGTGAGCCGCAAATTCGGTAAAATCGATGTGGCCATATATCATGCGAATACGCAAACGCTGGTCGCCAAAGCGATGCTGACCGCACAGTTTATCGACCAGGTCTAGAACTCCGGTGAACAAGTCTCCGCCGCGCGGGAGGATCATTCCTCCGATCGCTGTTGTTCAAAGATGAACAAAGGCGAACGCTTCGCTTCTCCAGAACGATTCCGCCCACGCCATTCACCAGATTTCTTGATACCCATATTATTGGCGGGTAAAATGGGCATGATTGCGCAGGCCTGAGAACAGATTAAAGACACCTAGCAGGAAGCAGATGGTACCAAAGACGCGACGGATATTGGAATCTGTGAAAAAAAACAGCTGGCTGACAGCAATCAGGACGAGCATAATTCCCATCATGATGTTCATTCGTGAGCTATAGATGCCGCGCAGCTTGGGATCGTTATGTTTCCGGGAGCGGAAGCTATAATAGACTGAACAAGCTAAAGTAACGAAAATAAGCGCGAACAAAATGGTCTGAACGGTTTGCATGAATGACGCACATCCTTTATTCTAGTCGTTGGTGCTAGTGAGTGAATCTCGCGTAAGTCCGGTGGTCTCTTGGCAATATTACTAATGTAACGATTTTTTGGGTTAAAAGCAACGACTTGCATCTGTTCATCGGCAGCTCTTGACCTTTGGGGCTGTATAAGGCTCTTCTGGGATTTGTTGTCATCAATCAATCTTGTTCATTTACGGAGGCTCAAGTGAATAGTATACTTCTTATCTATTTAATAGTAATCAATGCATGGGGTTTTATCAGAATGGGTCAGGACAAGCGGTATGCCAAAAAATCACGTCAGCGAGTTCCTGAAAAGCAGCTGTTCCTCATCGCTTTACTTGGCGGGGCAGCTGGGGGATGGATTGGGATGCGGGTTTGGCATCATAAAACCAAACATAGGTCTTTCATTTTGGGGATCCCGCTGCTTTTTATCGTGAATGCTGTAGTTGTTTATTTGATAGTCAGGTTTTTAAAATAGAATTCGATTTTATGGAGGCACAATAATAGTGGAGCGTTACCCTTTTACCTATGATCCAAGACAATCCTTTACCCAGCAGGCTGGCGATTGGATAGCTGATGTATTTTACGATATCTTGCCGGAATCCGGTTTTGAGGTTCGAGATGAACAGATTTATATGGCTTTTCAGCTGGAAAGAGCGTTCGCTGATAAACAGACTATTTTTGCTGAGGCCGGTGTGGGTACGGGAAAAACATTGGTGTATTTACTGTACACGATTTGTTATGCGCGTTATATGCGCAAGCCAGCCATTATTGCCTGTGCAGATGAATCCTTGATCGAGCAGCTTGTTAAGCCTGAGGGGGATATTGCCAAGCTGGCTCAGCATCTCGGATTGGCGATTGATGCCCGACTCGGCAAATCTCCTGATAAATATGTATGCTTGGTGAAGCTGGATGAAGCCCGCATGAGGGCAGAGGATGCCGATCAGTTCCAGGATCTATACGAGAGCCTGCCTGAGTTTGTCCATAACTACAAGCCGCTGCAGTCGTTTCATGCGTATGGGGATCGCAAGCATTATCCACATTTGAATGATGAGCAATGGGAACAAATCAACTGGGATACGTTCCAGGATTGTTTTACCTGTGAGAAGCGGCACCGCTGCGGGCAGACATTGTCCCGGGATCATTACCGTAAATCGGGTGATCTGATTATTTGCTCGCATGACTTTTATATGGAGCATATCTGGACTTACGAAGGACGTAAACGGGAAGGTCAACTGCCGCTGCTTCCTGATCATTGTGCTGTTGTGTTTGATGAGGGGCATTTACTTGAATCTGCCGGTCAGAAGGCTTTGACCTATAAATTGAAGCATGTCGTATTTGAAGCATTGATCGTTCGTCTACTGGAGGGAGAAGTACGTGAGACGCTGGCTGTACTTATAGATGAAGCCATTGTCCGGAGTGAAACGCTGTTTGAAGTGCTGGGACGTCAAAGCAAGGTCATTCAAGGAACGGATCGGAAGCAGGTTTTGTTGAATGACAAGCTGATTCGAGAGGTGCAGCGTTTCCGAGGTGTACTTACCGCGATAGAGGAAGAGCTTGTGTTTGAAAGCGAGCTGTATACGTTGAATGATTACCAGCTGCGCATTGTGGAAGAGCATTTGGAGATGATGCAAAAGGCGTTGATTTTATTTGAGCAATCCGACAGCTTAATCTGTTGGGTGACGGAAAGCGAGGATGGACTTACACTGGCTATTATGCCGAGAACCGTAAAGGAAGTGCTGCGGGAGCAGGTATTCAACTCATCCCGTATGCCCATCGTGTTTTCATCGGCGACTTTATCAGTAGAAGGCTCCTTCGAATATGTGGCGGATAGTCTTGGGATTGAACAGTATACGTCCTTTTCCGTTGCTTCTCCTTACGATTATGCGCAGCAAATGGAAGTGGTTATGCCCAAGTGGTTGGATGGAGGCAGCTTTACGGAGAAGATGCAGGTTGCTTCTAGCCTGCTGGAGCGGACGCAAGGAAGAGCATTGCTGTTGTTTCCGACTAAGGACGAATTGCAGCAGTTCAAAAAAGAAATCGGACATTATCCAGCCTGTACCAGCCTGAGAATTCTGTTTGAGGGTGATCAGGAAATCAGCCATCTGATTTCGGAATTTCAACGTGATGAGCAGAGTGTCCTGTGTGCCGTCACGCTGTGGGAGGGGCTTGATGTACCAGGTCCATCGCTTTCCAATGTAATCATCTGGTCGCTGCCGTTTCCACCTCAAGATCCCGTCTTTATGGCGAAACGCAAAGCAGCCTTGAACCCTTTTGAAGAGGTGGATCTGCCCTATATGCTGCTGCGCCTTAGACAAGGAATCGGGCGATTAATACGTACCCACGGCGACAGCGGCATTATTGCTATACTCAGTGAGGACAGCAAAGAACAGGGTTTGATACGGGGACATATTGAGGCAATTCTGCCTGCTGGTGTTCAGATCAAGGATTCTCTTGAGCGCATTTGAATGCTGGCTTAGGTAGCTTTGGAAAATCCTTCTTCACGACAGTATTGCGCTGCTTCTTCGTAGGTTTCAAATGCGGATTCCAGATTAATTCCAGCGTACACATACCATAGTTCATCTTCAAAAGTTACGATAAGGGTCTGATTATCAGGACCTTCCCAACGCTCCTTTTGCGTGCTTTCAGTACGCGGGAGCGGCTTTTTGGGTGAAGCATCGGTTAAAGAAAGGATCGATTCGGCAACAAGAGAACGAAGCGCATCAGCCTCATACTCACGAATATTGACAAACCCTTTGTCATCGGTAGAATAACCCCGCAGCCGACCCGCATAAATAAATCCGTTTCCGTTCGGGTGCAGGTGGTAGGCAACATTCTTTTTATCATACGCGCTTTGCTCATAGCTGAAATTAACGCGGCCAAGCGATACATCGCTGCGAGTAAGCTCGGAGAATGACTCCATAATCGCAATCTTTTCTTCAAAGGTAAGCATAAGTACCCTCCATCTTTCATTTTATCGTGCTAGTGATTATAACACACACTTCAAGCCGTACCAAGCTAATAACAAGGATAAGGAATAGGAGTAAGGCTGATGACCCACGATCCCCGTGTGCAGGAGTTAATTACGCTGAAGACGATTGCCGAGACGTTGAACCAATCAACCGATCTTAAGCTGATGCTGGGAACCGTACTGGAAAAATTGCTCAGTCTAACAGAGCTTACAGCGGGTTGGATATTTGTTGTGGATGGACCTATGGAATTTGAATGCATGGCTGATCGTTATCTCCCTCCTGCTCTGCTGTACGAAGACAAGCTTCCTATGCGATGTGATACATGCTGGTGTCTGGATCGTTATTCCGCAGGCCGATTACACAGTGCAGTGAACATATTAAATTGTAAAAGGCTTGAAAATGCGATGGAGTTCGGCTGGGGAGATACGTATGGTATTACGCATCATGCTACGGTTCCGCTTTATTCCGGAGAACGCCAGTTCGGTGTGATGAATGTAGCTGCACCTGGAAAAAAGCATTTCTCGGATGAGGAATTGGCTCTGCTGCAGGCGGTAGCGCTGCAAATTGGCAGCACTCTCGAACGGATGCGATTATATGCTGCAGAACAGCGAAGGGCTGATCTTTTTGCCAGATTGGGTGAGTTCAGCAGCGCGCTTGCGATGTCCATGAATGCAGATCATGCCCTTGATCCACTTATGGAGCGTATTGTTAAGCTGATTGGCAACCATTTCGAATGGCCGATTATAGCTCTCATTGAACCGCAAGGGAACCAGTTTGTACTTCATTCCGTCTGCAGCAGCGGTGATTCGATAAGCCCACAGACACGTTTTCCACTCGGAGCCGTGAATTGGCTTGAGCGTGTTTCTATAGAGCATCAGGTGATGTTGGCTTCGAATGCTGAGCTTGCCGAGCTTGTGGATTGCATGGAGCTTCAAGGTATTCTTCCATTATTCCATTCAGCGCTGGCAGCCACTCTGCCATTCAGCAGTTCGATGCGATCAGGCATCCTCATAGTTGGCTCTGATAAAACTGAAAAATATCAACGAGTTGACAGAGAACTACTTGAAGTTCTTGCGGAGCATATCACGGTCACTATAGAAAATGCTCGTCTTGAGGAAAAGCGGCATGAATTGGCTCGATTAGCCGAGAGAAACCGTCTTGCGCGTGACATGCATGATTCGGTTTCCCAACTGTTGTTTTCCCTGTCAATGACAGCCAAGGGAGTGGAAAATCTGCTGGGCACAGATTCGCAAGCAGTCTTATCCTCAGTACGTGATATGCAATCGCTTTCACAACAGGCTTTGAAGGAGATGCGTGCGCTTATTTTGCAGCTTCGTCCGACTGGACTTGAAGAAGGGCTTATATCCGTGCTGCAAGCTTACGGTGAAAAGCTGAATTTGCGAGTAAACACAACCATTGACAGAATTCAGAAACTGCCTCCCGTTATCGAGGAGGTGCTGTGGCGCATTGGACAGGAAGCGCTTAACAACGTATGCAAGCATGCCGGAACCTCAGAGGTCGAGATTACTGTACGAATTATTGCAGGCGAGATTGTATTGCGAATTTCAGATAAAGGTCGCGGTATAGCCAAAAATCGACGCAGTCAATCTGTATCAGCGACCGGATCGCTAGGTCTCTCCACAATGAGGGAACGTGCCGAAGCTTTGCAAGGTCGATTTACAATGATTAGTGCATATCGGAAAGGAACGACAATCGAGGTTGCTATACCGCTACCACAATCATAATCATAGCGAATATGCCATACAATGAGGGGGACACATCAATGACCATTAAATTGCTGTTAGCTGACGATCATGCGATGGTCCGCAAAGGGCTGCAAGTATTTTTGTCTACACAACCGGATTTATCGGTAGTAGGAGAGGCGACTAACGGCCAGGAGACCATCGAGAAGGTTCATGCGTGTGCACCCGATATGGTGCTGATGGATCTGAATATGCCCATCCTTGGCGGAATCGAAACGACTAAGCAGCTCAAGCTTTCCTACCCTGCTGTCAAGGTTGTCGTTCTGACTTCATTTTCGGATCAAGACCATGTACTTCCTGCTATTCGTGCGGGGGCCAAGGGATATTTGTTAAAGGACATTGAGCCGGATGAGCTTGTACGCGCGATCCGTCGTGTCAATGAAGGGTATGTAGAGCTGCACCCAGAGGCTGCTGTGCAGCTGGTGAACGTCCTGGCCTCTCAGGAATTGTCACCGGACCTTTCACGAGACAGTACACCCGCTACGGCAAAATCATCTCCTTATGAATTGACCAAGAGAGAGAAGGATGTGCTGCGATTAATTGCATGTGGGATGAGTAATAAAGGGATCAGCGAAGCTTTGTTCATTACCGAAAAAACAGTCAAAACGCACGTCAGCCATCTGCTTGACAAGCTTCAAGTAACCGACAGAACGCAAGCGGCCATTTATGCGATAAAACACGGCTTGGGCCTTTAGCGGGTACTATTCACCGAACTTCTAGTGAACACACAAAATCTCAGACAATCTCAGACTATAGTCGTATATCCGTTCAGCCCAAGGGCTGAGCGTTTTTGTGTGGGGTATTCATCCTTCCTACTGACGCTGGTCCGTGATGAATGCGGTAAACTAAGCATACGAACTTAAGGCATACCCGTTTACGAGGGACGATTTTGAATAAGGTACTGCCTTTGAGTAAAACGCATGAAAGGGGATTTTTATATGAAAATTAATGAATCAGGTATTATTTTATTCGTGGAAAATTACGAGGCTGCTTTAGAGTTCTATACGACGAAGCTTGGGCTAACAGTAAGGAGACAGACAACAAGTCTGACCATCTTCAACTTCGGGAACAGCTATTTAATGATAGAGGATCGGGGCGTAGCCTCTCCAGTTGAAAAGACAAGAGCTCAAAATCCAATCATCATAAGAATCGATGTTCAAGATTTTGATCAAACCGTTGAAGAATTGTTAAAACGTGAGGTGCCTGTAAAGGTGCGTAGACCGGAATGGGGAACGATAGGCATCATTATTGATCCTGAGGGAAATCGAATCGAGATTAAGGAAGGGTCAACTGGCTAACCCGAACCCTTGGAGAATGGAGCGTGGACAGATGATTACTCATTTTGCAGGCTTACAATTAAATACGGTCTCCAAGCTTGCGGTGAAACAGTATTATCAGGATCAACTGCAATTTCCGGTTGTATTCGAATCGGAAACTGCCATCACTTTTCAACCGACAGAACACTTTGCCTTTACATTCACAGAAGTTTTTGAGCCGGTAGCCCCAGCCCATATCGCATTTGAAGTGCCTTTTTCCGAATTTGAGGCGAGTGTTGCATTTGTCAGGAGTGCGGGAATTTCTCTATTAAGATGGCCTGATGGACATGAAGTCGATGAGTTTGAAACAGGTAAAAATATTTATTTCCGTGACGGGGACGGCAATTTATTAGAAATTATAACCCATTCCTACGTGAAGGAAGGCGTTCTGGCTTCCAATGGTCCTCTTAAAGTGATGTATCTCCGTGAAATTGGTTTTCCGGTCGAGGATGTCATTGGGTTTAGAGAATGGCTGAAAATCAATTTACAATTGAGAACGATTAAGGAACATGACAATTTTAACTTTGTTATTGGGGGTACCGCGCATACAATTGTGACTTCCACACAAAGGCGTTGGATTCCAATTGCGATGATGGCGCTCCCACCTCGTATGACCGTTAGACTGGGGGTATCGGATTCCAGCTTCATAGAACAGGTACGTGCATCGTTGATAGAGCAGGCTATCGTGATCCAACCGGATACAGATGATGATAATGAACTATGCTTTAACTTACATGGATACAGGTTGTGTTTGCTTTCTGCTGTTTATCCGAAGGAAGCCGCTGCTTTATTAAACTTGCCGTTACGTTAGAAAAGAAATAGCACCTTTATAAGATGAACAAAAGAAACACATAGCCTGAGCAGAGAAAGCGGACCCTTCTGGAGAAACGAAGAGTTCGCCTATGCAGACGGATTCTTACCCCTATAGGGCCAAGAATAGAAAGAATCTGGCTGCAACAGCGATTGGAAGAAGGATCCGCTTTCGCAGCGCCTCTTTGCCGGCATGATGTTTAGTTCATCTTATAAAGACTCCCTTCGAAACCTTTCACTTGAATGGTGCGTCTTAATGGTAACCAATCCATTCGAGAGGAAGATGCTGATGAGATCGCATTTTTTTAGAATGATAAAATTTATAAGTTTTAGCGAAGCTGGACAATTGGATCATTTCAAGAAAAGCTATCGCTTTAACACGAATGTATCATTACCGAATAGGATTCTTTTTAGGGCTGTGCTGCTATTGCTGCTGCTGTTGGGCTTATCGCTCAGTCATGAAGCAATGGCGGCGGACTTGGAGTCAACAGGTATGAAGCTTCCCCAGGCGCTCAGCCTGAAGGATGAGGCCACACCTGTTTACGATGCTATCAACGGTGTGAAGCTTTACGAAGCAGCCCCGCAAAAGGTGCAAGTGACAGGAGCAGAAAACGGATGGGATCAGAAGCTGCTGAGCACACATGATGAAGCCTGGTTTCAAATCCATTCGATTGACGGGGATCGTTGGGTGCATGTGCAGAGTCCTGAATGGGACGAAAGTGATTATCAGTATATAGCCCTTACGGGAAGTGAGCATCTGTATGATCAACGATTCGGAGGTGGTCGCAGCCTGGGAACCATTTCACCGCAGGTGGTGCGTTCCATTTACTCGGATCAAGGCTATTATCGTATACAAACCTGGCTTGGCTACAAGTGGATTCATCCTGAGCATCCTGTATTTGACGATGTAAATGCTGAAGGCAGCAATAGCTCGGGGTGGTCTGCCCAGTTAAGAACGATCACACCCTTGTTCCTTACACCCGATTTAGGCAGTGAGGTCGTAGGGTGGCTGCAGCCGCAGTGGGTACAAAGTAAAATAACCCTTTACAAGGAATGGTATTACATCGATACCTGGGAAGGAAAACGGTGGGTCCACACTAATATCGGGTATCCGAAGGATTTGCAAAAGGAAAACACTCGCGTAACGTTTAAAGCATCGGTGAATGTGTATGAGCATCCTGATAAAAGATCGCGGGTATTGGGCACACTGGCACCGCAGACAGTCGAAGTCTTCGAGCATGGTAGCGGATGGCATCATATTCATAGCAATTGGCTGGGTGATGTGTGGATATATCAGGTCGCTCCTGATATGGATCCGGATTTATATTCGCCACCTGCTGATATCGTAGCGAAGGTCATCCCTGTAGACTGGATGATAGTTGAATCTGCCATAGGCACCAGACGAAGCAATTATCCATTTGATTTGACGGCAATCGTTTCGAATGGCGAGTATATTGATCCTGAAGCTACCTTTACGGCTGAGCAACGGGCTACCATTCGTTTTAATGTTAAAAATGTAAGTTCAGATAAGCTCACAATGGACGCATCTACTACTTTTGAAATCGAGATTGTTCGTCTAAGCGAAAGCAATGATGACAAGAAGCCACAGCTCGTATGGTCCGGTAAGCTCAAGGCCCCAAAGGATCTATTTAACAGTGGATCAAGCGCAGGAGGTACCATCGATTGGGATCTGAAGGATGCGAATGGAAAGCAGGTGCCCTTTGGACTGTACAGTGTTCAAATTAAGCTGCCGATGACCATCAGTTATACAGAAAACGACACGAATACGAAACAGCTGCAAGAGGCGAATTCGGCGATACTTACCCACTTTCCGCTGCGTATTGGCGCACCCTAAGTTTACGATGCACGGTCATGATTCATATTGATTACCAATGATTAACCAGGGCTGCGCTTGGCCTCTTTGGCGATAACCCAAACTTTAAGCTCGTTCTGAATCAGCAGCATCGTTGTGATATTCACGGTGTAGTCCTTGTCCATAATGGAATGATACGTTTTTTGGGCAATCAGTGTCCGGTAGAGCTGCGGAGACTCGGCGATGCTGCTGATTTTTTGGCCTTTTACGATATTCAGGTCATTGCGGATACGACGTTCAAGCTCTTGCTCAGTCAATTTGTCGAAGGGCTGAGCATCACTTGATTCCACAATCACATCCAATCGATTAATGCGATTTTGTTGAGTTTTGCTGATCCGATACGAATTATTGTCTTGAATCAGCTGATCATTCTCTGCCCGCAGCTCACGATTCTCAATCAGCGTGGCATTCAGGTGGTGATGGTAAATGCTAACAAATACCGCACAGCCAATAATCGCTCCAGCTGCAAGGAGCCCGGCAGCCTGAAGCAGTCCGGCAAATTGTTCAAAAGGCGGCACCCTCAACTGCTGCTGCCTCCCTTGCAAATCCATTGAATCAGCGAGGTTCCGACCTGTGCTCCGATAAACGCGAATACAATATACAATATTTGCTTAATAGCCGGGGAAATATAGCCCTCGGTCAAATTGCTTTCAATGACGCGGATCGGGTCGATGGTTCCGCCGACGGCAGCGACTACCGCCCAAATTTTGATCTGCTCTGAAACCAGCAGCATTCTCGTTGTTGGAGGTTCCATGATAAGGACTGCCGCGATACCCCCGAGCATCGTTCCCCCGAGCACAACTCCGAACGCAATGAAGCAATCCATCGCACATTTGGTTAAAAAACTCGTCATCGTTCCTATCACCCTTTACCTTCATCTTTACAATCGCATTCGCTTATCCCTCTCCAAGCTTGTTCATCTATTGTAAATTGTATGGTACACGTGTTCGTATTATGATAAGATATTTATATATAGCTATTCGGACACAACTAGGGGGCGAGGCAAATGAGCGACTTTGTGCATCTGCATGTACATAGCGAATATAGCTTGCTGGACGGCGCGGCGCGTATCGACGATATGGTCGGGCAAGCGGCGGCCATTGGCATGCAATCACTTGCCTTGACTGATCATGGCGTCATGTATGGAGCGATTCCTTTTTATAAAGCGTGCAAGCGGCACGGCATTAAGCCGATTATTGGCTGCGAGATGTATTATACGGCTGGCTCCATTCGTGATAAAGGCACACGTAAGGAACAGCCGATCTATCATCTGATTTTGCTTGCCAAAAATCAGGTAGGCTATCAGAATCTGATGAAGCTGTGCTCCATTGGACATCTTCAGGGCCAACATTATAAACCGCGGATTGATGCGCAGCATTTGGCCCAATACTCAGAAGGGCTTATTTGTACAAGCTCCTGTCTGGGCGGTGAGGTATCCCAGCATCTGCTGCATGAGCGATATGAGCAAGCCACACAAGCGGCATTACGTTACCGGACGATATTTGGAGATGATTTCTTTCTGGAGCTGCAGGATCACGGTCTGCTGGAGCAAAAGAAAGTGAACCAGAGCATGTTGCGGCTGAGTGAGGAAACGGGAATTCCGTTAGTTGTGACCAACGATGTTCACTATGTGCGTGAGTCGGACCATGCGGTACAGGATATATTGCTCTGTATTGGCACTGGCAAAACGGTGGATGATCCGGATCGTTTGAAGTTTCAGTCGAGCCAGCTTTACTTGAAAACTGCGCAGGAGATGAATAGACTGTTTCCTCACGTGCCGCAGGCCATTGCCAATACGCGAATGATAGCGGAACGCTGTCAGCTGGAAATCGAATTCGGTCGTTCCATATTGCCGCGTTTCGAGCCCATTCCGGGTGATTCGACTGCAGGTGAATATCTTGCCGAATTGTGTAAGGAAGGTCTGAAAATGCGTTATGAGGATACGGATTCATGGCTGGATCCGAGCTACCGCAAGCAGGTTGAGGAGCGTCTTGTCTACGAGCTTTCGGTTATTGAACGAATGGGATTTTCCGATTATTTTCTCATTGTATGGGATTTTATTCGCTTTGCACATGAGCAAGGGATTGCCACAGGACCAGGCCGTGGCTCGTCTGCAGGTAGTCTGGTAGCCTATGTGCTGCGTATTACGGATGTTGATCCAATCCGCTACAAGCTGTTGTTTGAACGGTTTTTGAATCCGGAACGGATATCCATGCCGGATATCGATATCGATTTTAGTGATTTGCGGCGGGATGAAGTCATCGACTACGTCGTTACCAAATACGGTCCTGAGCATGTCGCCCAAATTATTACATTTGGAACCATGGCTGCTAAAGCTGCAGTTCGTGACGTTGGCCGTGTATTAAACTTGCCCTATAACGAAGTGGACCGAGCTGCCAAAATGATTCCGCATCAGCTCGGTATGACGCTGGCCGAGGCGGTTGAAGCCAATCCTGATTTGAAAGCATTAGCTGCCAGACAGCCTAAGACGGCAGAGCTGCTGGACATGGCTATGAAGGTTGAGGGGATGCCTCGTCATGCATCGACGCATGCTGCAGGTGTAGTGATCTCGCGAGAGCCGTTGACACAGTACGTGCCTCTGCAGGAAGGTAATGAGCAGACAGCATTAACGCAGTACTCCATGGAGCATCTGGAAGCCATCGGACTGTTAAAAATGGATTTTCTCGGACTGCGGACCCTATCGATCATCGAACGGGCACTGCTGTGGATTAAAGAGCAGACGGGAACTGAGCTCGATTTTCATAAGATTTCCTATGATGATCCTGCTACCTACGAAATGCTGGGACGTGGAGACACAACAGGTGTATTTCAAATGGAATCTCCAGGGGTTCGTAAGGTTCTTAAAGAACTGCGGCCTTCGGGTTTTGAGGATATTATTTCAGTGGTGGCACTGTACCGTCCGGGTCCAATGGAATTTATCCCGCGTTTTATTCAAGGCAAGCACGGGGAAATCGAAGTCGAATACCCTCATTTGGACCTGGAGCCAATCCTCCGTGATACGTACGGAATTATTGTGTATCAGGAGCAGATTATGCAAATTGCTTCCAATATGGCTGGCTTTAGTCTGGGCGAAGCCGATTTGCTGCGTCGTGCGGTGAGTAAGAAGAAGCGAGAGGTGCTCGACGAGGAACGCGCGCATTTTGTTAAAGGCAGCCATTCGCTGGGCTATAGTGCAGCTGAGGCTAACAAGGTCTACGATATGATCGTCCGCTTTGCCGATTATGGGTTTCCTCGCGCGCATGCAACTGCTTATGGAGTGTTGGCTTTTCAAACGGCGTATCTCAAGGCACATTACCCAGTTCAGTTTATGGCCTCGATGCTGACAGCCGTGATGGGCAATCACAATAAAGTAGCTGAATATGTCGATGAATGTCGTCGGATGGGCATCGCTGTACTGCCGCCTGATGTCAATGAAAGCGGGATCGTGTTTACACCGGCGAAGCTGCCACAGACAGGTGATCCAGATGAGCGTCAGATAGAGGGGCATCATACAACACTGGCTGCTGCGCAGCAAAACAGTGATGCAGCTTCAGCGCAGGAAGTGCAGCATCAAATAACTCGGATGGACATGTCATCAGCAGGAGAGGAATTGCTCAAGGAGTCTGTTGATCCAGGCAGCTTTAATGCAATTCGGTTCGGGCTTGCTGCGATTAAGAATGTCGGCACCCATGCGATTGAAACTATTATGCATGAGCGTAAAAGCGCTGAAGGTCCCTTTGAAAGCTTAATCGATCTGTGTCGTCGTGTAGATTTGCGTGTGTGTAATAAACGCGTATTGGAATCGCTTATTCAAGGAGGCGCTACGGGTTCTGTGCCGGGTCACCGCGCCCAGCAGCTTGCGATGCTGGAGGATACGATCAATGCTGCACTCAAATGGCGTAAGGAACGCGACGATCTTCAGCTGCATTTGTTCGGTTTTGTTGAGGATGTAAACTGGGAGGTTGAATATCCACAAATTGCACCTTATACGATGACTCAGCAGCTGGAGTTTGAAAAGGAGCTGCTGGGTCTTTATATCTCGGGCAGCCCGCTTGATGATTATGAGCAGGTGCTGCGGGAGTTGGAAATCGACCTGCTGCATCACCTGCCGGAAATGCCGGATCATAGTGAAGTCATAGTAGCGGGTCTAGTGCTGTCCAGCAAAACGATTGTGACCAAGAAAGGCGACCCTATGGCTTTTATGGAGCTGGAGGATCGGGTTTCCAAGGTCGAGGTGGTGCTGTTCCCTGAGGTCTGGAAGCAATACGCCCCGCTCGTTCAAAAGGGTAAGCCGGTGCTCATTAAAGCGAAGCTGCAGCAGGGGGATGAGGAAGTGAAGCTATTGGCGGCCCAGCTATTTGCTTTGAATGACCCCCATCTGTTAACGCAGGCAGCTCGTCGTCCTGCAATTCCTGAGAACAAGTTCAATAGCAGGTCATTCACCAAGTTAGGTAGCCATTCTGGTACAGGAAAAAGCGCGGGTGAACGAACGGCGACGCCTCCTGCTGCAACTCCAGCGGTGCGTGCCGGGCAACCGAATAAAGCAGTGAGCCCGTCACCGAGCCAAAGGGTTTATATTAAAATTTCCGCTGCTCATGAGCAGCAGCATATCTTATCCAATCTGAAGGAGCTTCTGCTGCAGCACCAGGGGACGTTATCGGTTGTTCTTTACTACGAAAGCAGTCAAAAGACTCTTAGCTTAAATAATCAATTTAACGTAAAGCCGTCGCAGAAGCTGATTCAGGATATTGAAAATGTATTGGGTAAGGGGACAGCGAAAATAAAATAGTAGCTTAGATCATAAAAAATCCGGGAGTTTGCCGGATTTTATTTTTTGTCTAAAAATAGCAGGTATTTACATAATTGTATGGAATACAACTTGTTATGGTTCTAAAGTACTGGTTCTTAGTTTTTAAATTGGATTGAGCTTTAAAATTTGGACGTGAGAGGAAGATTGTTTTGAAAATGAAAAGGTTATTTTGCTTGATGCTGTCCTTATTTTTGTTTCAGTGTTCCGCCTTTACCGCTTTCGCAGTGGATAATGTGCTGCAAAATCAAGCCGTCAATGGCGGTGTGATTAATCAAAATATCGTTTTCGTTGATTTGAAGACCGATCATTGGGCTTATGAGGCGATATCCGATTTGTCCAAAAAAGGGTACATCAATGGTTATGAAGATGAAACCTTTAAACCAGATAATTCGATTACCCGAGAGGAGTTTGCCAAACTCATAGCGACCACGTTTTATTTGGATATTCCTACACCGAAGTCACCTTCCTATTATGATGTTCAGGCTGACAAATGGTCGTATCCATACGTCGAAGCTGCGAAAGATTTTTTAACCGGATATTATCCTCCAGGAGGAAAAGCGTTTTTTAGTCCGGAAATTAAAGCGACTCGAGAAGATGTTGCGGTTGCATTAGTGAAAACGTTGGGGCTAACGACCAACGATTTGTCCAACAAAAATATATTGGAACGAAAATTTAAAGATGTGAGCAAGGTCTCCTACGGAATAAGGGATTATGTGGCGATAGCTACCGAAAGATCTTTGATCAGTGGTTATGAAGATGCTACATTTCGACCCGATAAGCCTATCACTCGCGCAGAAATCGCCACGCTTTTGTATAGAGCCATTAAAACATCGGCTAAAGATCAAGGTGATGGGCCGCTTCTAAAAGTAAGTGTTCCCGAAAAAACGACTAGCAGTACTGTCTATATCTCAGGAACAGTCAGCAACAATGCAAAGGTAACCATAAATGGCCAAGCGGTAACAACGATTATCGATGGTCAATTTAAAGAAGCTTTTAAACTGGATAAAGAAGGGAGCTATGAGCTAACTATTATTGCCACATTAACTAGCGGCAAAGCGGAAACGGTATTCAAGAAAATAACGTATGAGCTGGAAGGTCCTGATTTAAAGGTTGATGATATCCCGGAAATCACAAGTTCTCAGACCATATCGGTATCTGGAACGGTAACGGACAAGAACGATTCGTATCCAGTCGTATATTTAAATGATGAGAAGATCAGCGGCAGCAGTTACTTTTCAAAAAATAACATTGTGCTGAATGAGGGTGAGAATGTCCTTGTCTTTAAAGCCAAAAACCATATGGATAAGGTGACGACAGTGACCAAAAGGATCACCTTTACAGCGGGAGGTCCCATTCTAAAGGTAGATGAAATACCGGATACAACAAACTCACAGACGATATCGGTATCTGGAACGGTAACCGACAAAAACGATTCGTATCCGGTCGTTTATTTAAATGATGAGAAGATCAGCGGTAGCAGTCACTTTTCGAAAAATAACATCGTGCTGACTGAGGGAGAGAACATCCTGGTCTTTAAAGCTAAAAACAGTGCGGATAAAGTGACGACAGTGACCAAAAGGATCACTTTTACGTCGGGTGGGCCGATTCTAAAGGTAGATGAAATACCGGACACAACAAATTCACAGACGATATCGGTATCTGGCACCGTGACGGACAAGAACGATTCGTATCCAGTTGTGTATTTAAATGATGAGAAGATCAGCGGCAGCAGTTATTTTTCAAAAAATAACATCGTGCTGACTGAAGGTGAGAACATTCTGGTTTTTAAAGCCAAAAACAATTTGGATAAAGTGACCACTGTAACAAAGAGGATCACTTTTACAGCGGGAGGCCCGATTCTAAAGGTAGATCAACTTCCTGAAAAGACCTCTTCGCCCAAGATTTCAGTATCTGGAACGGTAACGGACAAGAACGATTCGTATCCAGTTGTGTATTTAAATGATGAGAGGATCGGCGGCAGCAGTTATTTTTCAAAGAATGATATTCCCTTGAAGTCAGGTGAGAATACGTTCGTATTTAAAGCTGTAAATAATCTTGGAAAGAGCTCTACAGTTACAAAAAGCGTTTATTATCAAAAGTAATTAGAGACTGGCAGGCATGAATTCTGTTACGGATAGTCTGGTTTGTTGTAACTGTTACTCTCAAACGAGCTGTCAAAGCAGAAAGATTGCCTGCTTGTCGTTTCTTCCAAGTTAATTTCTTGCGATAAAAAGATAAGGTATGCTATCATTAGTGCATTATGTTCGGGAGGTCTTGTTCATGTGGACCGTTATTTATATAGCGCCAACTGCTAAAATTGCAGATCGAATTAAGGAAAAGCTGACGGAAGAAGGCTTTCTTGTTCAAGTACGGGCGATTAACATGACTAAGAATCAATTTGAAATTGTGGTTCCGGAAGGTGAAGTGGAAGAGGTACAGGATGTACTTAACTCCATTTTGCACAGACATTAACATCGGTTTGATGGACTGCATTTGAACAACAACAGCAAGTGAGGTGTAGCCGTGCAATTTAAAGACTTTTTTCAAAAAAAGAAGTATGCAACCATTCCAGGTGCAAATAGAACTACAGTGCCGCGGGTCGATGAGAACGGAGAAAGCATTCCTGACGACAAGCCGAAAAGGGAAATTCCCGAAGGCTTGATGAATAAATGTCCGAAATGTGCGACGATTCAATTTTCCAAGGAGTTGGAGAAGAATCTCAAGGTGTGCAGCACCTGTGGATACCATTTCAAATTAAGCGCAGTCGAACGAATTCAGATGGTAATGGATGATGGCCGTTTTTTTGAGTATGACAGTGAAATGATTTCCGAGGACCCGCTTGAATTCCCGGATTATGTGAACAAATATCGTAAAGCAGTAGACACGACAGGCATGAATGATGCGGTTATTACTGGCGAAGGCACGATAGGAGGTTTTCCTGTTGTTGCTGCCGTGATGAGCTTTGATTTTATGGGTGGATCGCTGGGTTCTGTAGTCGGGGAAAAAGTAACATCCGCTATTGAGCTTGCCATTCAGAAGAAATACCCTATTATTATCTTCTCAACCTCCGGTGGCGCGAGGATGCAGGAGAGTATCCTCAGTCTTATGCAGATGGCCAAAACAAGTGCTGCCCTGGCACAATTGAATGAGCAGGGAGGCTTGTTTATTTCCGTCATTACAGATCCTACCTTCGGGGGGGTATCTGCTAGCTATGCCATGTTAGGCGATTACATTATTGCAGAGCCAGGAGCAGCCTTCGGGTTTACCGGACGCCGTGTTATTGAACAGACGATTCGTCAAAAGCTGCCCGACAATTTCCAAACTGCTGAATTCAACTTAAGCCACGGTCAAGTGGATATGGTAGTAGTACGCAAGGATATGAAAAGTACGTTGATCCGCTTGCTGGATTTGCACGTCGTAAAGGGGGATTTGTAGTATGGCAGGTGAATTACCCTTTGAACAGCCATTGCTCGAGCTGAAAGCTAAGATTGAGGAATTGCGTAATTTCGGGTCTGAAAAGCAAATGGATTTTTCTGATGAAATTGCCCGCTTGGAGAATCGTTACGAGCAATTGGCGACCGATTTGTACAGCAGCATGACCACATCCCAAAAAATGCAGCTGGCCCGTCATCCGCAACGTCCGACAACACTTGATTATATTCAGCTCATTTTTACCGACTTTATGGAGCTGCATGGCGACCGGCTATATGGCGATGATTTGGCCATTGTCGGAGGATTGGCCAGGTTGAATGGCATTCCCGTTACTGTGATCGGGCATCAGAAGGGCAAGGATACGAAAGATAATATTGCCCGTCACTTCGGAATGCCGCATCCAGACGGTTTGCGTAAAGGCTTGCGTTTGATGCAGCAGGCAAACAAATTCAAACGGCCTATCATTACCTTTATTGATACACCAGGAGCTTTTCCAGGCAGTGCTGCCGAGGAACGCGGACAAGGCGAAGCTATCGCTAGAAACCTGATGGAGATGGCTTCTTTTGGTGTGCCGATCCTGTGTGTGGTCATTGGTGAAGGCGGTAGTGGCGGTGCGTTGGCTCTTGGTGTTGGCAATCGCGTGCTGATGCTTGAGAATGCGATTTATTCCGTCAGCACGCCGGAAGCGGCTTCCTCGATTTTGTACAAGGATGCTACAAGATCAGGTGAAGCGGCTGAGGCGATGAAAATAACCGCTGATCATATTTTGAAATTAGGGGTTATTGATGAAATCATCCCTGAGCCGCGCGGTGGGGCCCACCGTGATCTGGCGTCTCTGGCAGAAGTGATTAAAGAAACCTTAATAAATAATTTGCAGGAATTGGCTGTTCTTTCAGAGAAAGAGCTAGTAGAAGACCGTTATAAGAAATTCAGGAAAATCGGAAGGTTTACTTACACTCAGGAGGGTAATCACAATCATGCGTAAAACGAAAATAGTATGTACCATCGGACCGGTAAGTGAGTCATTGGAAATGTTCAAAAAGTTAATCAACGGCGGAATGAACGTTTGCCGTTTAAATTTCTCGCACGGCGATTTTGAAGAGCACGGAAACCGCATCAAGAACGTTCGCCAGGCCGCTGCGGAGCTGAATAAGACCGTTGCTATCCTATTGGATACCAAGGGCCCTGAAATTCGTACAGGCAAGCTGAAGGACGATCAGAAGGTCGAGCTTGTACAGGATCAATTCATCACGCTAACCACTGAGGAGATCATTGGTGATGCTAATCGTGTGCACATCACTTACGCCGATCTGCCAAGAGATGTTAGAGTCGGTGCAACTATTTTGATCGATGACGGTTTGATCGGTTTAGAGGTTGTAGACAAAACATTTACAGAAATTAAATGCCGCATTGTCAATGGTGGGTTATTGGGCGGTAAAAAAGGCGTTAACGTGCCAGGCGTTAAAATCAATCTTCCGGGAATTACGGAAAAAGACGCTAACGACATCATTTTTGGTATCGAGCAAGGCGTAGATTTTATTGCAGCTTCATTTGTACGTAAAGCTAGTGACGTTATCGAAATTCGCGAAATTCTGGAGCGTCACAACGCTACACATATTCAAATTATATCCAAAATCGAAAACCAGGAGGGTGTTGATAACCTGGATGAGATTTTGGAGGTTTCCGATGGCTTGATGGTTGCTCGTGGCGACCTTGGTGTAGAAATCCCAGCCGAAGATGTGCCGATCGTACAAAAAGCGATGATCAAAAAATGTAATCAAGCTGGTAAACCGGTTATTACCGCAACGATGATGCTGGACTCCATGCAGCGTAATCCGCGTCCAACCCGTGCGGAAGCAAGCGACGTGGCCAATGCGATTTTTGACGGTACGGATGCTGTGATGCTGTCCGGTGAAACAGCGGCAGGGAAATACCCGCTTGAGTCTGTTATGATGATGGCTCGTATTGCTGAACGTGCAGAAAGTGCTTTGGAGCACCGTGAAATCTTTATTCGCCAAAGCAATGCACAGCAAAAAACAGTAACTGAAGCCATCTCCCAAGCGGTAGCGAATTCGGCTCTGGATCTGGAAGCGAAGGCGATATTGACCTCAACTGAGAGTGGCTATACTGCTCGTATGGTGTCCAAATACCGTCCGAAAGCACCGATCATTGCTGTAACTCCAATTGACCACGTACTGCGCCGCTTATCGCTGGTGTGGGGCGTTATCCCAGTCAAGGGAGAGCATTGTGAAACGACGGACGAGCTGTTCAGCCGTGCGGTTGACAGCAGCTTGGATGCCGGACTGGTTAGTCTTGGCGACCTTGTTGTCATTACGGCTGGCGTGCCGGTTGGCCGCTCTGGAACGACGAACCTGATCAAGGTTCACCAAATTGGTGATATGATCGCCAAAGGTCAGGGTATCGGTACTCAAATTGCAACAGGTAAAGTAGTTGCAGCCAAAAGCGCTGAAGAAGCAAATGCCAAGGCGGTTGATGGCTGCATATTAGTTACAGTGACAACCGATAAGGATTATATGCCTGCGATCGAAAAAGCTTCAGCGATTATTACAGAGACGGGTGGCATTACCTCTCATGCAGCAGTGGTTGGTATCTCGTTGAGCAAAACCGTGGTTGTTGGGGTTGAGCGCGCCTTGGAGCTTATTAAAGACGGCACGGAAGTGTCTATTTATCCCGAGGTTGGTGTGATTTACTCCGGAAGCGCACGCGTTCTTTAATTATCAGGTACTCAGTATGGTTTCAAAAGAGTGAAGTCGATAAGGTGTCGGTTTCACTCTTTTTTTTGCGACTACATAAGCAGTGGGAACGTATTCAAAGGAATGATTGCGGCTGAGAAGTGCAAGCTAAAGCGAGAATATGGATGATAAGAGTAAGGGGGTATGAATGAAACTATGGAATTATCCACATGGTTTGCATATACTTTAAGAGTACGTTATCAGGAAACGGATCAGATGGGTGTCGTTTATCATACGAACTATGTCAATTGGTTTGAAATCGGACGAACTGAGCTTATTCGCTCTTTGGGGATGACGTACAAATCAATAGAAGAAACAGGCTTATTGCTGCCCTTGATTGATCTGCAAATGCAGTTTAAGCAGCCTGCGAAGTATGATGATCTGATTACGATACGAACCCAGATATCGGACTACACGAACATTCGACTGCAATTTAATTCGGAGATCCGCCGCGGAGAAGAATTACTGGTCAGTGGGAGTACCAAGCACGTATGGGTCAATCAAGCATGGAAACCGACACGAATTGACAGGGCATTACCCGAGTTATATGCTTTGATACATAACCAACGATGACAGTTTACAAATAATTAACATAAATCGCATCTTCTGTTGACATTGTCGAGCTACCATGAAAATAGCAGAAAAAGAGCAGAAATAGCGGAAAGCTATCCATTCTTATTCTGAAACTGGTCGAATTCTATGGAGGTTACGCAACATTATGAGAGAGATCGCGGCGCCTAGAGAAAGAGAAGCATCATCCAATTATATTAACCGTGATTTAAGCTGGCTTGAGTTTAACTGGCGTGTATTGCAAGAAGCTCAGGATGCGGAAACACCTTTATTGGAAAGAGCTAAGTTTTTGGCTATCGTGGCATCCAATTTGGATGAGTTTATGAGTGTTCGGGTTGCGGGCATTAAAGACCAGATTAAAGCTGGGTACATAAAAAAGGACTTCACCGGTTACACGCCAGCGGGCTTGTTCAAACGTATTATGAAGCGGTCATCCAAGATGGTAGCCGAGCAATATAAATCGTACCGTGATGTCTCCAGGCAATTAGCGAAGGAAGGTATTATGTTTACGGATTATGAGGACTTAAATATAAGTCAGCGTAAGGCGATGGATATTTATTTTCATGATATTGTGTTTCCCGTACTGACACCCATGGCCGTGGACCAGAGCCGACCGTTTCCGTTGGTGCATACACAAGCTGTTTATTTGGCTGTTGTGCTGATGAAGGAAGGGGATGATCCAGAGGATGAGCCGTATTTTGCAATCGTACAGGTTCCCTCCAATCTGGCCCGTTGCATCGAGGTACCCGCCAGATCTAATAGCAAGAAGCATGAATTTGTGCTGCTTGAGGATTTGATTGAACAGCATATTAAAACTTTATTTTCGGGTTATACACCGATTGGGGTGCATGGCTTCCGTTTGACACGAAATGCCGATTTAACGTTGAATGAAGAAGGCGCAGAGGATTTGCTGGAAGAGATCGAGAAGGAGCTGCGGCGTCGGCGATGGGGCGCTCCTGTAAGGCTTGAGGTGCAAAAGGGTATCCATGCTTACGCGCTGACTCAATTGATGGAGGAATTCGAGGTAACCGATAACTTTATTGAGATTGATGGTCCATTGGATCTAAGCTTTCTGATGAAGCTTGCCTTTTCCTTGAAGGGCTACGAGAATCTTAAATATAAACCGATTGAGCCGGTATACCCGTCAGAGCTGCTGGAAGTTGAGGATATATTCGGGAAGCTGAAGCAGCAGGATGTACTGCTGTATCATCCGTATGAGTCCTTTGATGCTGTGACCGATTTTGTTGTACAGGCTGCGTATGACGCAGATGTGCTGGCTATCAAAATGACATTGTACCGGGTCAGCGGCAATTCTCCTTTGATCCAGGCATTAGCAAGAGCGGCTGAATCGGGCAAGCAGGTGACAGTAGTCGTTGAGCTTAAAGCTCGCTTTGATGAAGAGCGTAATATCGCATGGGCAAGAAAGCTGGAGCAGTCTGGATGCCATGTGGTTTATGGACTGGTCGGCTTAAAAACGCATGCCAAGATTACCCTAGTCGTCCGTCAGGAGCCAGAGGGCTTGCGCCGATATGTTCATGTCGGTACAGGAAATTACAACGACAGCACGGCTAAGCTTTATACGGATATTGGTTTGTTTACTTCGGACCCCATCATTGGCGAGGATGCTTCGGCTCTTTTTAATGAGGTTACCGGCTATTCGGCACCGCATAACTGGAAAGCATTTGGCGTGGCGCCTACCGTCATGAAAAATAGGCTTTTTGAGAAAATTCGTCGTGAAGCCCAGCATGCGGCAGAAGGTAGGCCAGCCCGTATTATAGCTAAGCTGAATTCACTTTCCAATCAGGAAATGATCGATGAATTATATGAGGCCTCCAAAGCTGGTGTGAAAATCGAGCTTATTGTCCGTGGCGTGTGTTGCCTGAGGCCGGGTGTCGAGGGCTTGAGTGAAAATATTAGTGTGATTAGCATCGTGGATCGTTTTCTGGAGCATTCGCGCATTATTTACTTTGAAAACGGCGGAGAGAACGAGATGTACCTGTCCAGCGCGGATTGGATGACAAGAAATTTGACGAAACGAATTGAACTGACCTGTCCGGTATTCGATCAGGATTTACGCAAGATCCTGATGCGAATACTGGAGCTGAGCTTGGGTGATAACGTTAAGGCTCGAATGCTGCAGTCCAATGGCATGTATGCAAGAGTTGTCAATGAGGCGCCCCCGCTAAGAAGCCAGTTTGAAGCTATGAAAATTAAAGTCTGGAAAAAGAAATCTCATTTCTAATGAACGGTTTGAAATGAGAATTTCAGGTTCCAAATTTTATGGAAATCTTTTTGTACATTATCGACCTCTCTGTATTCGACAGAGGGGTTATATTGGGTTTCAGCAAGAATATGAAGATGTTGCCCCACTACGGCTGCCGAAATTGAAGCAATCGCTTGTGTTTCGGATGCATCCAAAGCGATCGCGATTTGCAGCAAAGTGCCCAGCTTGGTAATGATATCCACATCTGTTTCATGCAAAACATCTTTATATTGCTGATAGGTTTGATGAACCTTGCCTTTGGTCTTGTAAGAAGCGATACCTGCGCATATAAGAATTTCCCGGTGACTCAACCCATTAAGTGGGGAATGGGCAATCATATAAAAGGAATGCTTGGCGAATTGGTAATAATTCATCGACACGCCAATACGGTGCAGCAGAGCCGCTGTATGCAGGCATATTCGCATTCTGTTGTCATATTGATGAATTCCTTGAAGTGCATCGTACAATAAGACAGCATGGCCCGCAACCTGCTTCAGATGCTCGATTGGGGCACTTGCGTGCAGTCCAAGCAAATTTGCTGTGCTTTGTTCCAAAATGCTTGGCGCCGATTGCTGTGAAACAGGTAAATATTTTCCTTGAAAAAGTCCATCTCGAAGACCTGCGCCGCTGATAACATAATGACTGCACTTGGCCGCTTGAAATATCGTATCCAAAATAAGCATACCCGGAATAATAATATCAACACGGTCTTTGGAGAGCCCGTCTACTTTTTTCCGTTTGTCTGTTGACATGGACGGTAGCCACTTCACTAATTGTTCCATTTCGGCAGCGTCCATTTTATAATTATGTGTGCGTGACAAGGTATATTTTCGTTTCTTTTGGCTAATTTTACTAAGACTGCGAATTGTACCGCCCATGCCGACCAAGGGAAGCTGAGGGTTCTGCTCAATCCATGGCTCTTCCGCAATCGCACCAAGCACCATATGCCGAATGTTTTTTAACTGATCATCGTTAAAGGAGCCATCTGTAGAAAATTTACGTGCTGTATTGACGGCACCAAAAGGGAAGGATACGCTTTGTTCCAGCTTGCGGTTTCTGAAGATACTGACCTCGGTACTGCCGCCACCGATATCGACTAATATGCCATCCTCAATATCGAGAGAACTGCTCATCCCGAGAAAGCCGATTACCGCTTCATCTTCTCCAGACAATAGCTCAATCTCCGTACCGCTTTCTTGCAGCAGTTGGCTAATAATTTCTTGAGAATTAGCCGCATTGCGAATAGCCGCTGTAGCTGCTGCTCGAACCTCAGTGACTTGATTAGTCATACAGATCTGTTTGAATTGAATTAATATCGCAACGATATCCCGGATATCTGGGGCATGCAGTATTTGATCAGAGCCTATTCTTGAACTTAAGCGGGCAGACTGCTTGAACTCGCCGATAACCCGGTGAGCATGAAGGTCGTTGATTTCGTAAATGGCAAGGCGAATCGAGTTGGAACCGATGTCGATGATGCCGATTCTGCGATTGTTTCCCATGATGAGCCCCCATGACATTTTAGTATTGCAAACAAGTTTATTTTACCATCGTTTGCTCTCAGCGCAAGCTTTTATGAATAATGGATGGGATGAATACAAGGTATTATCGTCTTTTACTCTTAGGGTATTACTCAGCTTCGCTTTCCCTCAATGTTTTCTCATTATCGGCTTTAATCGCTCTACGTTCGCGATCATGTAGGTGTTTTTCAATTCTCACTAATCTTCGAGAAATGGTTTCCATTCTGAAAATAAAGTAAATGGGAACACCTAAGAACACTATTAAAAAGAGGATAAGATTAGGCCAAACTATCACTGAATTCACGGCAAGCACCTTCCTTTATATGGAATTACTATAGATTATCACAAAGGGTCGGCAAAATAAAACGGATTTAGCTTCTGTTACACAACAACTTCGACACTGAGAATTAAGCTGCCACATAAACATAGAAATGCCCTCATTCCCGAAGGATTGAGGGCACTATATGGTAAATTGTCAGATTAGAAGCGGTTCCCTGAAAGCTGCTGTTCGGCAATTTGAACCAATCGTCGAACCATATGACCGCCGATCGCTCCGGTGTCACGAGTAGCCATATATCCATAATACCCGTCTGCTGGAATTTGAATTCCCAACTCCTGTGCGACCTCATACTTTAGTTGCTCTAATGCCTGTGCTGCTTGCTGCACAACTAACTGATTACTGCTCCTCGACTGACCTGCTGCCATCATAAGCCCTCCTTCAAATTTTAACTAAAACTAGTTTCCCCCATCATTTCCCTGATTATTCATACCTATCAGACATGGTAAAATCGTAACAGGGTGATGCTAATGTTTATCGCGCCAATGCTATTAACTTCACGCGAGCAACCATTTTCTGATCAAGCATATGTATTTGAACCAAAAATATCTCCATAAATCTTAATGTACATATTAAAAAAATCAATCCTAATCCTTTTGTATTATGCATTTAAGTGTGAATTTTATTTGTACATAAATAATATACTGTACGAAAATATCCGCAGTAAGCATCTATTTTGTACATTTTGATTCAAATAAATGAATTTTCTGTCGGTAAAGTAATTACTATCGTTACACAAAGCCAAATAGTAATGTCGTGTCATGTCGAATTACGACTATGCTTGCAACATCAATGATGACTAAATATCCATAACTTTAAAATTATCGTCGCTTTCTGGCGTGAGTGCACAATCCTAAATTTACTTTAATACGATTAATATTTATATTAGTGGTTGGTAAGGGGCTAAGTGAATGAAGTATCGCGAGACAGATGAGTTTCTCATCAAGAAGTTGCGCAAATACATAGAAGGGTATGTTTATGATGCCGATCTATCCAGTAGTGAGTGTTTGAAAGTGATTGTGGAGATAGTACGTTCCTATCCGAACAGCGGGAAGGAATAGTTATACCGCAGTATCTGCTCCTTGTTTTATTAGGCTAGGAAATTTTGCATTGTAATTTAAAGTTTTAACGGACCCATTTCTGCAAATCTATCGGCAATTCATATGTCTTAAATGTGTGTATCATTTGCTTTCTTTGCCCCTTATTTTCGTTACCATTACTTTCCCCTTTTTGTGTTCACTTTATGAAGCTAATTGGAAACTATAGTTGAGGAACTGCAATAGTGCAGCTCCTCTTTTTTTGTTGAAGTAATAGGCAGGTTACTTAAAAGAGGTCTTTTGAGACTCTATTAATAGAACTAAATTTGGTATACAATAAATGGATATTAAGAGAACATATGAAAAGAGGGGCTATATGCACTTATCTCGAGTTAAATTAAAGAATTATCGTAATTTCGTGGATTCAGAGTTTAATTTTAATAAAAAATCACTGATTATTGGTGCAAATGATGTAGGTAAAACAAATCTATTAGACAGTATAAGATTGTTATTAGATAAATCATTATCCGAAAATGACCTAGAACCAACATTAGAAGATTTCTGTGCTCTTAATGACTGCACGACATTTGAGATTCTCTTACAATTCTCGGATATTACAGAAGATTGTGTGAAAGCTAAATTTCCAGGTTATATCAGTGATCAGAACGAACTTTTCATAAAATATACAGGTTTTAAAGAGGGTAAGCGCTATGAACTCGCGGCCGGTCGTTCAGAGGATGAGTTAGAGGAAATAAAGGGAAGGTTTTATCTAAAGGTATTAAATCTCAGGTATGTACCAGCTAATCGTCAAATTGATAACTTTTTAAAAAACCAAAAAAATAAACTGCTTGAGAAACTAAAAAGTAATCGTACTGATCAACAAGTCAGTGAAGATGAATCTCAATTGTCTAATTTATTATCTTTATTAACTGATGTTCAAGTTTTATTAGATAAACTGTCTTTTGTAGAAAAAGGTGGAGCTCTACTTAATAAAGAGCTTGATAATTTAGCAGAACATCACACCTCCCAAGAAATCAAATTAGGTATTGATATCCCTAAATCAAATGATTTGTTCCGTAAAGTCCAACTGTTATCCTACGTAAATGACCATGCTATTCAACTTGGTGGGGATGGTAGGAAAAATCAAGCTTTTCTTGCACTCTGGGCAGCATTAAATGAAATTGAAAATAGTGATGGTGAGCCTGAAGAAGTTTCAATATTTTGCATAGAGGAACCAGAAGCCCACCTTCATCCGCATCAGCAAAGAAGACTATCTGAATATTTAATAAATAATCTAAAGACACAAGTTATACTAACTAGCCATTCTCCATTCATTGCTTCAGAGTTTCAATCTGAGTCTATCGTTCGGTTATTTACTAGTAAAGAAGACAAATCAACGAAGGCAGCAAAAAAAGGAGCATCCGAACAGATAAAAGAAAAAATAGATGGTCTTGAATTCAGATTAAATGTATTATCTTCTGAAGTATATTTTAGTGACTGTGTATTTTTAGTAGAAGGCTCCTCTGAGGTAATATTCTACAAATCCTTAGCAATAGCCTTAGGAATTGAGCTTGATAGACTGAATATTAGTATCCTTTCTGTTGAAGGGGTTGGGTTTCATAAATACATCGAGCTATTTGATAATCTGGGAATACCTTGGGTAATTAGAACGGATAATGATTATCAATTAGTTTCGGCGAAAATACAAGGTAATTATTATCGACTTTCTGGTTTGCAACGAGCTATTAGCGTTTTAAAATTAAAGCAGAGTTTACAGCCAGCTTTAGTCGAACCAGCGTATTTCAAATTTATTATAGAAAATGAAGAAGATTTGACACACCTTACTGACAAAAACGAACAATATAGAAAAGATATGTATGAAAAATATTATGAAGATCTTAAACAGAATGGCATATATATTGCTAAACTTGGACTGGAAGAGGATTTATTTAATACAACTGAATCGGTTCGTAATAGTCTCCGACAATATTACAAATATTCCGTAGACGAATATACTGATGAAGAAGTAATAAAAAAGATGAAAGATAAAAAATCCACAAATATGTTTCACTTCGTGAAATTGTATTTTGATTGTCTTCCTGATATTAATGGTTTCGAATTAGCGCAACCTCTAATCCACTGCAAAAACATAACAGAGGAGCTAAGACGTGTTTAATCCCACCCCTCAACAAGTTGAAATATTGAAATCTAATACAAATAGTGTGATAGTTGCAGGCCCAGGAAGTGGAAAGACAACCACCTTAGCTAATAAAATCAACCAAGTGTTAAAGGATTTACGTTGGTATCAAGGGGTTATTGCTATATCCTATACCAATAAAGCCAGCGATGAATTAAAACGTAAAACTTTGCTTATAACCGATGATGTGAAAAACTCTTCATTTAGTACTATTGACTCCTTTTGTATATCAAATATACTTCTTCCGTTCGGCAAGCATTTTTTTGGAGTTCCAAATCAAAAAATTACAGTAGATAAAAGCCGATTTGATTCAGAAACTGTTCAAGAGATTCATTACTTTTTAGGACAGTTAGTTGATAAATATACAAAAAATTCTCTTAATGAATTGGAAAGCAAAGCAATATACCCCATTGAAGAAATCAGGAAACGTGACCTTGAATTAATATCAAAGCATTATCAAAAGGGATATTTTGATTTAAGGCTACTTGGGCATATCTCATACTTGATTTATATTAGCTCTAGGTCATGTCGGCAATATTTTCAATCACGTTATACAAATGTTTTTATTGACGAATTTCAGGATTCCGGACTGGAACAATATCTCTTATTTATTCGTCTGGCAGAAACCGGTCTAATTAGTTGGGCTATTGGTGATGTGAATCAGTCAATATTTGGCTTTGCTCAAAAGAGCTCCGACTACCTTTTATACTTAATGCAGAATCCTAACTTTGTTAATTTTCCTATGACTGTAAATCATAGGTGTCATCCATCAATTGATTTTTATGGACAAAAGCTATTGAATTTTAACGTAGATTATTCGGGGGAGAACCGGGTATTTGAAGTATGTGATAATGGAAATGAAATTTCTTTAGGAAATTGGTTAAATACTGAACTAAATTACATCAAAGGGCTCTTTGATGTGTCCCATAATTGTGAGATAGGTGTATTGGCTAAGTCAGAGAGAACATTAGAGTTATTCTCGCAAGAATTAAACGCACCTTATAAGCTACATCTAAAGACACCAATTGATAACGACCAAACTTTATGGGGGGGACTTTTCCGAGACTTAATAAAGTTCTCTTTCAATGACATTTCAATTTTTGATATTATTGATAACTACCTGGACAGAGAATTGCCTCAATTTCAAATAAAAGCAGCACATTTAAAACAGCTTATAATTAAATTGAAGAAAATGATAGCATGTTATAATGTTTCTGAAAAATCTTTACTGGATGATATTTGTGAGATCTTTACCGAGGTTGCATTATTACTATATCCTGAATCAAAAAATGCTGAGTCAGTAAAAAATGTAAGAAAAGTATTTGAGGTTGATCGATATCTAAATACTTTCTCACAAACTGATAAGAGTCAACTACAACTAATGACTCTTCATAAATCTAAAGGACTTGAATTTGATGTTGTAATTCACTTAGACTTATATCAGTTCATAATTCCCGGGTACGATTGGATAGTAAAGCAAATTCAAAAAGAGTTTCACGAATCGAGGAACCTTCACTATGTTGGAGTTACACGTGCAAGAAAAGCATTATTCTTAGCAACGAGTAGTAATAGATTTATAGCACGTACAGAGATATTTGATACTGCAAAACCTTCAGAGTTTCTTGGAGCAAATGGTATAGATAAGTACCGATTAAATTGGAATGAGTACAAACTAACGAAGATGTAAGTTTTGGTTAATGTTTCAGCTAGCCGAAGAACAAGCAACATTACTTAATAAATAGGGATCGCCGGCTGCCGCGCAGTCAGTAGGTCCCTATTGGGGCTAAAGAAATGAAAGTATGGGATATTATCGACAAAAGAGTATCCTTAAATTGTATTATTATTAGTATATAATGGAAATGGATTGTTTGGATTTGTGTTAATATCTTGAGCGAATAAGCGAAGGGTAAATAGAATCAAAAAGGTTCAGGTGATATACAGGTGGAGGAAATGAACGAAGATAAAGAAATTTCGGGAAAATCGTCTAAAGATAAATTTGATAAGAGTGAGTCTTCACTAAGAAGTGCTTTACTTGATGTATATAATTATAAGTGCTTTTACACTGGAATGCCCGTTGATTTTGATGATTTGAATGTCGATCATATAATTCCTGAGTCATTAAACAATAAAAAAAAGGATCTCAAAGACTATCTTTCTAAAGTTGGTTTAGATGAAGATTTTAATTTGAATAGCTTGTATAATTTGGTGCCGGCAAAAATGAGAATTAATAGAGATAAAAGTGATGATTTGTTTGAAGAAGATTACGCCAAGTATCTTCTTAACAGAGCAAAACTAAACGCAGAAAAGGTTTTGGAAAAATATAAGAATTTTAAAAGCAAAAAAATAACTACTAAAACACTAGAAGCGATAAGATCCGGAATACACGAAAAAGGGGTTGGCAATGCAGAAGAATATTATAATTTTCTGGCAAATGAAAATCAGCCGTTTCCAGAAATAGATAGGAAAGTTGAAAATAATAAGTATTTTAAAAGTAAACCTACTGTAAGCTTGGAGGCAACCCTACCTATGTACCCCCGCCTAGAAGGCAGTTGTTCATTGAGATTCCGGAGCCTAAAAGTAAGAAATTGTATGGTGAATTTGGGCCATAAGGAAATTGTAGAAGTTCTTTTTGAAGGCTTAGGAACTCCATTTGAATTGGAATTGCGGGGATTCATAGATGCAACAATACAACATGAGGAAGAGAAGGTTTTCTTTATTCAATTAAGTAACAGTACCTTCCCATTAAATCAAACCGAAGTTAAGGATCTATGTGATATTATTGATGATTTTTCAGGAATTTATCTAAATGAACGCAGAAAACTCGACAATATTTTGGGTACAAATCGTTTTAGAAAGACAGAAAAGAACAATTATAAACTTATTCAAATTAAAAGAGAGACTTGGCAAATGCTAATAAATTTTGCTAATCGACACGATTATGAAGCTGGGACTACTAAATGGCATATGTTTGAACCTAATAATTTATTATTAAAAATAATAACTCATAACACTTCACGTTACGAAGCAGGATTACATGCCATGTTGCAGCCAGAACAAGTTGATAGCACCTTAGCTGGAATGTTGAAACCAGATGATAAGATTTGGATAACGTGGGGCCCGATGGGTCTGTCAAATCTTTTGTGTAAACTCATTTAAAAGACTTCTCCCCCAGGGGAGAAAAATTTTCATCGCAGATGCTGGCCGATGCGATCTGGATAGAAAACAGATAGCTGGAGCAGCATTTGCCCCCAGTTTTGGACGCGGCCTGTCCACTTTCGAGTGACATCCATGGTGGCCAAATAGAGCATTTTTAAGAGAGCTTCATCCGATGGGAAGATGCTTTTTCCTTTGGTCACCTTTCGAAGCTGACGATGGTAGCTTTCAATAATGTTGGTCGTGTAAATGAGTTTGCGAATCTCTGGCGGATACTTAAAAAAGGTAGCCAGCTCGTC
>NZ_FOTE01000040.1 GCF_900114475.1 Paenibacillus sp. 1_12
GAATACCCGTTACTTAAGGGCGCAGACCCATACATTGAACACGATCGGCCTCCACCCCTTGGGCAGGTATAACGAAGGAAGGCAAGGGCATAGACCCGTTGAGATCTGGGAGGGTGAACCCCCGAGGGCAGTATGGAGAATACGTGCAGTAAATGGAATAATGAGGAAGTTATGAACTGACCCTCTGTTTACGCATGCCTTCATGGTCGATTCGGTGGATCACCATCTGTAATTATACCGTTATGTCCTTTATTAAGGGGTATAATCCTGCGAATGAGCGAGCATATGTGAGAAAAACCCTTAAAACCGAGGGAAGTAACTGGAAGTTTAGTGCAGAAATAAGTTTATATTGACAGGGATTATATGGAAATAATATACTGAATCCAATCAAATACGGACTAAACGCAATGATTGGGAGTATTAAGGAATAACTATTGCTCAGAGAACTGTCGGCTGGTGCAAGACAGTCAATAATTTCCCCAACTCACCCATGAGCGGTAAGATCGAAAATCAGTAGATCCTAACGGCTAACCTCCGTAACCGGGTTCTAAGATTTCGTTGTCATTTTAATAAAACCAACGAATCAAGAAGAGTGGTACCGCGAAGGTCAAACCTATCGCCTCTTTGTAGGCGATAGGTTTTTTCTATTCTTTTTCAAGGAAATATTACTATTTAAGGGGGGAATTGTGGCAGATGAAGAATGTTATTGATTATTATTCTAGCTTTGACGAATGGGGAAGATTGGATAGAAAACCATAGGAATTCACCATTAATTTACATTATATAAGGCAATGCCTTCGTTTGGAACTGTGCTAGATAATGGTGCAGGACCAGGTAAATACTCACTTGAATGAATTAGCTAGACTCGGATATAACGTATGGAGTTTCATCTCATGTGTTATATATAGGTAGAAGGAAATAAAAGATTTTTTCATTTAGTGATTGTTTAATTTACATGAAAGAGGCGATGTGTATGTCTTGCTTCATATGCGACAAACATACTGGAATTTCTAACCAACCACCTGGTGGGTATATTTATGAAGATGAGCACTGGATGGTCTGCCATTTTCCTGCTGAACAATCGGTTCTAGGTCAATTGGTGATAGAATCGAAACGGCATTTCCTCGATTTCTCTGATATGACAGATGAGGAAGCCAGATCGTATGGACATCTGGTTAAAAAACTTTATTCGACGCTCAAACAGATCACGGATGCGGAGCGGGTTTATTCTCTTGTAACTATCGACGGAGTCCCGCACTTCCATGCACATTTCATCCCTCGAATGGGTCAAAGCGAAACGAAAGGCATGAAATTCATTACACAGAAAAAGTCATGTGATGAAAAAGAAGCCATTGAATTAGTCCAGAAACTATACGAAAAGTTTAACTAGAATCATCGTTTGTATTCAACTAAAAGGAACGATAGTTCAATCAATAACGCATGAAGGCGGTCGGCCAAATGAACGGCTGCCTTTTCTCAACGGGCAGGATAGATGAATTAAATACTGAAGATGCTTATTCTCTGATGGCACTTAATCAAGGAGGAAGAAACAATGAGTATCCCAAAACATGTTGTCTCAGCAGGAGCAATTGTCTTGAATGATGAAGGAAAGATTTTACTTATACTTGGTCCACGTAGAGGATGGGAACAACCAGGTGGAAATGTTGAAGAAGGAGAATCTATTCGTGATGCAGTTATAAGAGAAGTAAAAGAAGAGACTGGGATTGATATTGAAGTAACTAAATTTTGTGGCATCTATCAGAAACTTATGTCAGGCACTATCAGTACCTGTTGGTTAGCAAGAGCAATTGGAGGTGAAATACAAACGAGTAACGAAAGTCTCGAAGTTGGTTTTTTTTCTATCGAAGAAGCCTTAAAAATGGTCACATGGACAAATTTTACAGAAAGAATTATCAAATGTTTAGATGACAAAGAACATCCATTTTACGTCTCATTTTAGTTGAATGGACTAAGATCGATTGTGGAATATAATCGTGCTCACAATAACGATTCCTGGCCTCTACAAGATAAACTAACCTTGTTTTAATTCATGAAAATAATTATAGATACTTCAAGAATAGATGAGCATAAAACAGCATTTATCATCTAGAGAATTTGAGAGGGAAGGTTCTTGTCATTTATGTAGCCAGGTTCTTGTCATCCGACAAATGTCGGGTGACAAGAACTTTATCTCATTGCCGATTTTGACAAGAACCTTATCTCATTCCCGACAGGCCCCTAATATTCAATATTATTGTCCTCCTGCAGATTAAGCTAAACTTTATAATCAAATGACGGAAGACATGAGGAATATAGAAGCTCACGACGACACTATATGGTTTTTTTATTTAACGAGCATCACTCCCGTTAAAAAGGAGAAGATAGTTTCCCTAATTACATTTGCCCTATCAGAAATATTTTGTGTGGTAATTTGATCCAAATTTTTTTCAGACATCAGTTCAATAAATAGCTTTTTTAATCGCTTCTTGGGATTTAATTATTCTTCTATCTACTTTGGACATTCTGTGGGTCACCAAACTTTCTTGAATTATTAACGATTTTGTATGTTTTGTTCACAAATAAACAAAACGCGTTCATTTGACCATTGTAAGCGATGTCACTTTTTATAATAATAAACATAGGTAGGTTATTCAATCGATGTAGATTTATTTAAAGGCATTAAACAATGAAATTACCATTGGAAAGTGGGGAATCAAACTGATGGAATATGTGAAACTTGGAAATACCGGCATGGATGTATCCCGAATTTGTCTTGGCTGTATGGGTTTTGGTGTAGTCTTGCCGTGGGGGGCATCAATGGGTACTCGATGAAGCGAACAGCCGTCCGATCATTAAACAAGCCTTGGAACTTGGTATCAATTTTTTTGATAAGGCGAATATTTATTCAGCCGGTACAAGTGAGGAGTTTACCGGGCGGGCTTTGAAGGAATATGCAAATAGGGATGAAATTGTGCTCGCTACGAAGGTGAATGGACGTATGCATGGAGGTCCAAACGGTGCCGGACTTTCCAGAAAGGCAATAATGAGTGAGATTGATAAAAGCCTAAAGCGTTTGGGGACCGATTACGTTGATCTGTACCAAATTCACCGCTGGGATTACAATACGCCAATCGAAGAGACAATGGAAGCCATGCATGATGTAGTGAAGGTGGGGAAGGCTCGATACATAGGCGCTTCTGCCATGTATGCATGGCAGTTTTTGAAGGCCCTACATGTAGCCGAGAACAATGGATGGACCCGTTTTGTGTCGATGCAGAATCATTACAACCTCATCTATCGTGAAGAAGAGAGAGAGATGCTTCCGCTATGCAAGGCTGAAAAAATTGGTGTGATTCCCTATAGCCCACTTGCAGGAGGAAGGCTGACAAAAGATCCGCAGGAAAAAACACATCGATCTGAAACCGATCAAATGGTGAAACAGAAATACGATGCGACTGCAGCTACCGATCAATTGATCATCAATCAGGTTGCAGTTATCGCAGAAAAACACGGCGTTCTGCGCGCCCAAATCGCACTTGCCTGGCTACTGCAGAAAGACCCGGTAACCGCTCCCATTGTCGGCGCGACGAAAATTTCGCACCTCGAGGATGCGGTAGCTGCTCATTCGATAAAACTGATGCCTGAAGTAATGGTATCGTTGGAAGAACCGTATGTACCTCACCAGATCGTTGGTCACCTGTAATGAGCATAAGAACATTCAACAAGCAGGCAGCAGAGAAGGAGCAACGAAGATATGAGGAGTAAAGTCAGCCTGCTCCCGAGGAGGAATGATCACTGGAACGCTTATGGACGAAACCGTTTGTTCTCATGACGATCGGAAACCTGTTCCTATTTGTCTCTTTTTATATGCTATATCCGACGTTACCTCCGTTCATCAAACAAATGGGCGGAAACGAATTGGAAGTTGGTCTGGCGATGGGTGCATTTGCGTTGTCCGCCGTTTTTTTTCGGCCGCTCGTCGGTGGGCTGCTGGAACGGCTCGGCAGGCGGCCGTTTATCGTCTGGGGGCTGCTTCTTTTTATCTTCGCAATGTATATGTATAACTGGGTCGGCGGAATTGTTGTTCTTATAGCTCTGCGAATCTTGCATGGGTTGAGCTGGGCGCTTTCTACCACCGCCATGATCACGTCGATTACGGATTCGATCCCGGCTGCACGCCGCGGTGAAGGAATGGGGTGGTTTAGCACATCCACGACCCTGGCTATGGCGATCGGCCCGATGTTGGGTATCTGGGTTACACAGAACCATTCGTACAGCGCTTTGTTTTTATTCGCCGTCGTCCTTTCTGCGGCGGCGTTGCTCCTGACGTTTGGTGCAAAAATTCCTTTCCGGCCACAAACAGAGGCAAGAAGAATCGAATTGTACGAAAAATCGGTCTTGCCACTTGCGGCGTCGGTCTTTTTTCTATTCATCGCTTATGGCGGTATTACCACCTTTGTTCCGCTGTTCGCAAGCTCGATCCAGGTCAATCCCGGCACATTCTTTCTGACCTTTGCTGCAACGCTTGCTCTCAGCCGTCCCCTTTCAGGAAAACTTTCTGATCGCTACGGCGAGATGGTTGTCATTGTGCCTTCACTTATCATTACGATTTGTGCATTGATTGTCCTGAGCCTCTCGACGGGATTGATCGGCGTCCTGGTATCGGCTGTTCTATATGGTATCGGCTTCGGTTCCACGCAACCGGCTTTTCAATCGGCGACGATACTTCTGGCCCGTCCGGACCGTAAAGGGGTCGCCAACGCCACGATTACGACTGCTAATGACCTTGGTATAGGGCTGGGTGCGATCATGCTAGGGTGGGTCTCCCAGTACACAAGTTACCATGTATTGTTTGCGGTCAGCGCCGGATCGGTTGTGGTTTCCTTGCTTCTATTCACTTATTTTGTGAAACGTTTGTTGAAAAATAAAAGAGAGTCTCTGAATGTGGACTCACTTCCTATCGAATCGAGTTGAATGAAGAAGATTGATAAATATGAAACAAGGAGGAGCAGTCTGCCTTAGGCAACTGCTCTTTAATTTTCACGTCTGGAAGATCACTAGGATAGGTTCTTTTCTAACAGAATCCCCACCTGCTTATTCATGGCATGAGGAGGATAAGGCATGCCATTTGTAAACCACCATTCCACGAGCCCCACGTAAGCAGGCGCGAAAAATTGAAGAATAATATCTTCGTTTATACCACTCTTCTTTCCTTCGATCATATCCCAACTATGCTTAATATCCTCAACGACAAACTTAAGGAACCGACTACGAAAGAAGGGGGCTCCTTTACTGGCTAGCATGGCTGAAAAGAAGACATAATTTTGTTCAAAGTACTCGAACCAGCTGATATTGCCCTCTACAGCATTCATGTCAGATGCTGGTTCACAGATTTCACGAAGTTCGTTGATATGTTCTTCAATGAGCTTATCCAGTAAATTGAATTTATCTAGGTAATGAAGATAGAAGGTTTTCCGGCTAAGATCTGCCCTGTCGGAAATATCTTGTATCGTAATGTGATCAAAATCTTTTTCAACCATCAATTCAACAAAGGCTTTTTTTATTGCTTCTCGAGATTTGAGTATTCTTCTATCCACCTTAGACATTATGAGCATCACCAAACATTCTTAAAAGTAATAACACAATATGGATTGATTTGTGCACTAATACACGAATCATGGTCATTTAGGAATTGCAGCACCTCCTAATTTCTTTTTATAATTATACACAAGTGTCACCTAATACATCAATGTGTATTTGTTGCACGAACGCTGTAAAGTTTGTCTAATAGAAAGGGTGAATGATATGAAGAAACGTTTTATAAGAGATGTAGAGGTTTCATCGATTGGTTTGGGTTGCATGGGGTTCAGTCACGGGTACGGCAGTGGACCGGACAGAAAAGAGTCGATCCGTCTAATCCGTCAAGCATATGATTTAGGTTGCACCTTTTTTGACACCGCCGAAGGATATGATAATGGTTCCAATGAAGAACTAGTGGGGGAAGCTCTAAAACCCATTCGGGATAAAATTATCCTTGCCACCAAGTTTAGAATTGTAAAAGATAACGCTACTACTTCAAAAGAGACGACGTTGCAGCAGATACGGACTCACGTGGAAGCTTCCCTGAAAAGACTCGGGACAGACCATATTGACCTGTATTATCAGCATAGAGTGAATAAGGATATTCCCGTAGAAGAAACAGCATTCAGTGTAGGTGAGCTTATCAAGGAAGGGAAAATTCTTGCCTGGGGACAGTCCCAAGCAACAGAGGAAGAAATTAGACGTGCCCATGCTGTGACGCCGCTGACCGCCATTCAGAGTGAGTATTCCATCATGGAGCGAATGTTCGAAAAAGATGTTATCCCTACCTGTGAAGAACTCGGTATCGGCTTTGTTCCGTTTTCACCTCTAGCCAGTGGATTTTTATCTGGGAAAATCAGCAAAGATACCAAATATGAGGGGGACGATGTGAGAAGAGTTATCACTCGCTTCGATAGAGATAACATAATCGCAAATCAGCCGTTGTTGGATTTGATTACCCGGTTTGCAGAATCAAAGAACGCTACACCGGCACAGATATCTCTGGCGTGGATGCTACATAAAAAAGATTTTATCGTACCCATTCCCGGTTCACGAAAGCTAGAACGCATTCAGGAAAACCTGGGGGCAGCTGAAGTAGTACTTAAGGAGGATGAGTACAATCAAATTGAGGACGAACTTGCAAACATTGAGATTCATGGCAACCGGACAGATGAAGACATTGCAAAGTTAAGAGAACTTTAGGGTAGAGTATAAGCATGTAATTCGTTATTTTGAGAGAGAACATGCAGAAGTGATTAAGCTCCCATGAAAATAAAATCAGCTCAAAACCTGAAAAAGAGCATAATAAAGAAGACCCAGAATAACACTTTTAAAAAAAAGGCTAAGCCTCTTGAGTGATCATATAGAGATTGATAGATCTTTTAAACACAAAAACATCACAGACAACAAACAAAAGGCAAGGCTGGTGCAACAACCAAAAAAGGATTAATCTCCCATGAGTGCTACCCATATAGGGTGCGACATTCTGTGATGCACCGTGGTGGTCGGAGTCAGACTAACGGTTGGGCTCTATGGCACAATAGCTTAACGACCTTCTTCGCCAGCCGTACAAACAGTATAGACAGGGTTACCCATTTTCATCCTCTGTGGTGCAGCGCCGCTCTTGCGCTGCATGAATGGCTAACGGGACACGAGAGTTCAATGAAAATACATGAGAAGGCTGCCGACGATTATTGGGGCCTGTTGACAAAGTAGTAATGAAAGCAAGATTTTGAAGAATCATGTAGAAATATTCCTACATGGTTCTTTTTTTCTTGAGGGGGTAACAAATGATGATGGGTATAAATGTTGCGAAGCAATACCGATTTGTCTATGTCAATTTGGATGACTTTGTTCCACAAGATCATCAGTTACGCCGAATCGACCAACTTGCGAATATAGAATTGATAAAGATTTTCTGACTTTACCGCGTTCAGGTTTAAGCTGCCTGTTGGTTCTTGGTATCAACGGTCTGGGGCTAGTCATGGTACTCATGGTATACTGCGATATAGGAATGAAACCTACGAATAGGGATAGTCCATTAGGGCGCTGGCCCGAATTGTTAGTTGTAGGAGACAGGGGTGCATTAGCATAGATAAATTTATTCTTCCAATTGGAATTCTTATAGCAGGATTATTGCTGGGCAAGGGCGTGAGGGTGCTTTGGGAAAGAAAGCACATTTCCGATTCAGTATCTGTAGAGGTGATTCTTAAACGGATCAACCAATTGGTATTACTCGGCATTAATCCACTCATTATTTTGGGTGCTTTCTGGTTCGTTAAGCTGGACAGCATGAAATTGGCGTTACTGCCTATGTTGGGTGTTCTTACATTGGTATTGGGCGGGATCATGGCGATCTGTATTTCGAAATTTCAGAAGCTGGACCGTGCGAAAACAGGAGCGATGTTTGTATCCGGGTCTTTTACGAATATGGGCAACTTTGGAGGGTTGTTTTGCTTTGTATTTATTGGTCCGGAAACGGTTCCCTATATAGCCATGTTTCGATTATTGGAGCAGTTTGTTTATTATGCGATCGGCTTTCCAATTGCCAAATCATATGGGTCAACAGATCAACCTGAGGGACAAAGAACAAGAGGGCTACTTAACCTATTGGTCGATCCGTATGTACTGTTCTCTCTATTATCGATAGTAGTCGGCTGTTTATTGAGTATCTCTTCGTGGGAAAGACCGGCAGTGTACGGAGATTTTATTGCGTATGCGGTTCCTTTGTCGAGCTTGCTATTGGTTATCCCGATTGGTTTCAACATGAAGGTGAAAGCGATCCGCGGGTATTTGAAGGAATGCTGCTCCATTTCTGTGGTGAAATTTCTAATGGTGCCATTGGCGGTTACTTCGTTAGCGTATTTTCTCGGCATAGGCCAGTTGGAAGATTATATGGTGCTTAAAGTGATATTGATTCTAACCGCGATGCCGCCTGCGTTTACTTCCTTAATTCCACCTCAGCTATATAAATTGGACGGCGATTTGGCCAATTCCAGTTGGCTTTTTAACACTGCGCTTTTGTTGCTAGTAGCTCCTATATTGTATTACATAGTAAGCGCCATGTAATCCAGGCTGATTCTAAGCCTTTACTGAATAACATGACCAACCCATGGTTATTGGGCCATGAGGATGGCAGGCTGCAATAAAATGGTGGGATGAGTCGCGCGAGTTACGACAAACAAAAAGAAAGAAACCCGGATGTCGGAAGTCAATAACATTTCCGTTTTGTGACAAGAACATTGTCCCATTCCCGACAGTAGACTCGGTTGGGTTACTACGGGCACGATAGATTAATTTGTAACAGAGAAGGGGATCGTGCGGGATGGCGGGTTGCGTTCGGCCACGGACATAGCGGTTTTGGTGCAACAATTGCAACTGATCAAAGATATCAGCGATTTTGGTTTTGTTATGCTGTCAAACCAAACAATTTATTGATAAATTTAACTGTAGAAAGGACAGACGAATGATAGCATTCGACCTGTCCTTTCTTTATCATATGCATGACTTCGATTCCGGCAATTGTTTTCTCTGCAGTACTTAATGATTTGAATCCAAGCATGTGTTTAATGATTTTCTTTATGAATCGATGATCTTGTTCAATAATATTGTTCAGATATTTCTGTTGTCGTAGTAATGTTTCTTGATTCATAGCTTTCTCGTCTTTCAATTGCTGAACTGCGGTAGGATAAGCTGGATTTTTATCGACGGTGATCACACGCGGCGATTGATTGTGAGGTGAGGTCAACGCTTTCTTGAAAAATCGTTTGGCGGCGTGAAGGTCTCGATTTTCAGATAGCATGAAATCAATCGTGTTGCCGCTTGAATCCACGGCTCTGTAAAGATATTTCCATTGTCCTTTGACTTTAACATAGGTCTCATCCGTCCGGAATAAATCGTTTGTCGACTTCAAATAAGGGCGAATTCGCTTGTCTAATTCCGGTCCAAACTGGTGAACCCATCGCATAATGATTGTATGAGCCATATGAAGTCCTCGTTCTTCCATCATTTCTACTAGATTACGATAACTGAGGCTGTATTTTAAATCCCATCTTATAGTTAGCAAGATAATCTCTGATTCATATGGCTTCCACTTAAACAAATCTATTTCCGTTTCCATAAAATAGCCCCATCCCATGTCTTAATCTCAGTCATGGTATCATGGATTAGAACTTTGCACCACAACCTTTCATTTAGCTGATGCACTGAAGAGGGGGTTGTCTATGCCCTAGAACTCAAAGTTTTCTTTAAGTTTTGTAAATCGGCTAATATTCCGTGATAAAATCAAAACAAAATTTGCAGGTCATATTCATTATTTTCATTCAGACTGCGAAGGATCACATAAAAAAGGTTGGGTGAACATGAGGGGAAATAAGTTTGCAAAATGGTTCTTACTATTTATTTCAGTTGTATTTGCTTGCACAGGTTTGTTAAGTGTTGAGAAAGCTCAGGCGAGTACAGTGCCAGACCTTGAATTTATTAAGAGTATAGGTAGTGGTGGCAGCGGAGACGGACAATTCAACCGTCTACATGCAAGTGCTGTTGATTCAAAAGGAAACCTGTATGTAGCGGATTCTTACAATCACCGTATCCAAAAGTTCGCTCCTGATGGTACTTTTCTAAAGAGGTGGGGGAAGGATGGTGGGAACGGGAATAGTGGTGTGGGACATGGTGAGTTTCTTGAACCACTGGGGATCGCCATCGATTCTAAGGATCATGTATTTGTAACCGAGGCTGGAAATTTTCGTGTTCAACAATTCGATTCAGAAGGTAATTATATTCGAATGTGGGAGGGGGGCGCTGGAGATGCGGCTGATAAATTTAATATTCCGTTAGGGATTGTATTCGATACACAAGACAATATGTATGTGGTTGAGGGGGGGGAAAAACCGTATCCAAAAGTTTGATTCGAACGGCAATTTTGTCATGAAGTGGGGAAGAAATGGTGGGGATGGAACAATCGGAGCGGGTGATGGTGAATTTAATACCCCGTATATGATTTCTATTGATTACCAAAATAGACTTTATGTTACAGATAGATTCAATTACCGTATACAGGTGTTTAACACGGATGGTAGCTTTGTTGCAAAGTGGGGGAGTGCGGGTAATGCCATCGGCAACTTTAATATGCCTTCGGGAGTCGCTATCGATTCGGAAGATCATATATACGTAGCAGATTATACTAATCAGAATATACAAAAATTTGACGCTAACGGTAATCCGTTGTGGGAGTATACGAATTCGGGAGAGTTTACATCCGCTGCACATATCGCTATTAATTATAACCATTTTTATGTAATAACTCCCTCTATGAATAAAGTTGTAGTATATGGACTGCCAATGGGTTTACAAGCGGTCAAAATCGATATTGTGAAGGGGGCACTAACGTCGACCTCGCCGTACTTGGAATACAGCGTGGATTCCACGAATGGCATGGATGGTACATGGACAGTAGGAAGCTGGGGAACGACCTCTGCCGCTTTTGCGGTGAATACGAAAATCTACGTGCGTGAAGCGGCTGCGCCAACCAATGTTCGCCTAGTGAAGACGATCGCTCCTCCAGCAGCTCCCTCCGTTACAGCAGATTTATCGAATGGACAAACAGCAGTTAAGCTAGTTGGAGCAACGGTAGCGATGGAATACAGCCGTGATGGAGGTGCGACTTGGACGAATGTTACGCCCGGTATAGCGGCTGGTACGGATACGGTTGATGTATCCACGCAGCCGAATAATGATTTGCGGGTTCGCCTCAAGATGACGTCCTCCGAGCTTGCGTCTTTGTCAACGGCCCAATTGAATATCCCTCCTTCTAGCAATGCTAATTTAAGTGGGTTAAGTGTGAGTGGAGGCGTGTTAACTCCTGAGTTTGCGGCGGAGACGGTACAGTACACCGTCCAAGTGGGATATGACCAATCCAATGTTTCGATTACGGCGAATGTGGATGATGCAAAGGCAACTGTCAGCATTAATGGAATTTCGAGTTCGTCTCATCAAGTGAATCTAAGTGACGGGACAAATTCAATTCCGGTTGTCGTCACGGCAGAAGATCTTTCGACTACGAAAACGTATACGCTTAAGGTCATAAGGGGAGTAGCGTTAAGTGGTCTAGGAATAAGTGCGGGGACGCTGAGTCCAGCGTTTGCATCGGGAACGACGACGTATACAGCCGAGGTCGGATATGATGTAACGAACCTGACGGTGACGGCGAATGTATATGGCTCGAACACGACGGTAACGATCAACGGTCTAGCGGGAGCGATACAGAATGTGAGCCTGCAGGATGGAACGAATACGATCCCAATCGTGCTCACATCGCAGGACGGAACGGTGACGCAATCATATACGCTGAAGGTCGTAAGAGGCGTATCGTTAAGTGGTCTAGGTCTAAGTGCGGGAACGCTGAGTCCAGCGTTTGCATCGGGAACGACGACGTATACAGCCGAGGTCGGGTATGATGTAACGAACCTGACGGTGACGGCGAATGTATATGGCTCGAACACGACGGTAACGATCAACGGTCTAGCGGGAGCGATACAGAATGTGAGCCTGCAGGATGGAACGAATACGATCCCAATCGTGCTCACATCGCAGGACGGAACGGTGACGCAAGCATATACGCTGAAGGTCGTAAGAGGAGCATCGTTAAGCGGTCTAGGAATAAGTGCGGGAACGCTGAGTCCAGCGTTTGCATCGGGAACGACGACGTATACAGCCGAGGTCGGATATGACGTAACGAACCTGACGGTCACGACGAATGTATATGGCTCGAACACGACGGTAACGATCAACGGTCTAGCGGGAGCGATACAGAATGTGAGCCTGCAGGATGGAACGAATACGATCCCAATCGTGCTCACATCGCAGGACGGAACGGTGACGCAATCGTATACGCTGAAGGTCGTAAGAGGCGTATCGTTAAGTGGTCTAGGTCTAAGTGCTGGAACGCTGAGTCCAGCGTTAGCATCGGGAACGACGACGTATTCAGCCGAGGTCGGATATGATGTAACGGGCCTGACGGTGACGGCGAATGTATATGGCTCGAACACGACGATAACGATCAACGGTCTAGCGGGAGCGATACAGAATGTGAGCCTGCAGGATGGAACGAATACGATTCCAATCGTGCTCACATCGCAGGACGGAACGGTGACACAAGCGTATACGCTGAATGTGACACGAGCTGTATCCACTGATGCAAGCTTGAGTAGCTTGCAGTTGAGCAGCGGGGTGTTGAGTCCAGCCTTTTCGAGCAGTACGACAGCTTATACGTCCAGTGTAGCTCATTCTATAACCAGTGTAACGGTAACAGCTACTGTCCATGATCCGTTAGCAACGCTGAAAGTGAACGGAACGACGGTGGTAAGTGGCGAAGTTAGCTCACCGATCAATCTCACCGTCGGACAAAATACGATTGTAATAGTCGTGACGGCCCAGAACGGAGTAATGAGCACCTATCAGGTCACGGTTACCCGAGTGACGGAAGGAGGATCATCACCATCCAATTCTACATCCTCTTCAAGCTCAACGACGGTGCCCATCGAATCGAAGCCCAATTTTCAGGTGAGAATCAATGATAAGCAACAGGAGCAGCTGGCAACAGGCTCCATCACGACAGAAGGCGGCAAAACCGTTGTTACCATTACGTTCGATGCTGCGAAATTGGCAGCCCAATTAGGGACAGCTGGTGAAAGCCCTGTGATCGATGTTCCTGTAACCTCTAGCGCGGACCAAGTTAGACTTACACTAACGGGAGACATCGTGAAAGCGATGGAAGGCAAACAAGCGTTACTCAACATTCGCACGGAAAATGGTAGCTACAAGCTTCCTCCCAAAGAGATTTTTATCGATCGTTTGGCGCAGCAGTTTGGTGAGTCGGTTTCCTTAGAGGATATTACGATTCAAGTGTCTATCGCAAAAGGTGATAGCTCCACAATTGCACAGCTGGAGGCGTTGGCGCTGCTAGACGGCTATACGCTTGTCGTTCCGCCTGTTGAATTTACAGTGACAGCGACTTATAACGGGAGAACGATTGCTGTACACCTGTTTACATCCTATGTAGAGAAAGAAATTCCATTGCCCGATGATGTAGATCAGAGTAGGGTTACAACAGCAGTCGTATTGAACAATGACGGTACGGTGCGCTCTGTTCCTACTTATATCACGCAACGCGACGGAACGTATTATGCGATTGTGAACAGTTTAACCAATAGTACGTATGTGTTGATTTGGCACGAGCGGTTATTCTCGGATATGGAGGGACATTGGGCCAAAGCAGCGGTGAACGACCTGGCTTCGCGTCTCGTTCTAAACGGAGTAGCGCCTATGCATTTTGTACCAGACCAGGCAATTACGCGTGCTGAGTTTTCGACGATACTAGTTCGAGCGCTAGGAATATCCCTGGAACTCACGGATAATGGGAAAGGTACGAACTTTTTTGATGTGAAGTCAGGAGATTGGTATGCAGGAGCAGTCTCGAAAGCCCAAGAGTATGGATTCATCCAAGGCTACGAGGATGGGACATTTCGTCCGGACAGAACGATCACTCGTGAAGAAGCGATGGTGATGATCTCTCGCGTCATGAACATCGTTGGACTAGGAGATGAACTCAGTAGGACAGAGGCAGAGGCGGTTCTAGCTAAGTTCATAGACAGCGAGACGCTGTCAGACTGGGCGAAGCAAGCTGTAGGCATCCTGGTGGAGAGCCGGTTGGTGAATGGCACCGATACAGGGCTGAAGCCAACGAGCCCCATTACTCGAGCGGAAACGGCCGTGATCGTGCAGAGGTTGTTACAGGAAGCGATGCTGATTGGCAAGAAGTAAATAAGATCAAACTGGACGCTTCCTAAGTAACTTGTGTTATGCTCCCCATACGGTAGAAAGGTGATATCATATAACCTGATACTGTGAGGGGAGTATTTTTTGTGCGGCGAAATGTCGCACTTCATCTTACAGACTGCTAGGTTAAATGTATTGCAAGAGGGCTATCAAACTGAGCCGTATCCTTGAGAAAGGTTATCGTACGGGATGGGGTTAGATACCAACAATAATGTAACTTAAAAATGTGGTCAAAATCCGAAAACGCTTGATATCACTGTTTTTTTGAGGAACCAACTATAATGTCACTGAACATTGTTCAGTGAAAATAAAGTATTTTCTTAGTGCTTAGGTTAAGATAAGTCCCTTGTTAAAGCACTACATGCTACCCGCGTACGTTCTTTAATAGGTAATTGGAAATGGAATATAATGAGGAGGATGTAGCCCAAGCGAAGGCGCGGGAGCGTTCTTTTTATTAAACTCCCTCGGGCAGAATAGACTTACTATAATAATAAAACCGGCACATAATGAAGTGACCCCAAAAAGTTAGACAGTATATTGTTAAGCAGCCTGAAAGGCATGAGTTCGGTATTGTACCGGACTCATGCCTTTTAGTTTTTTCTTGATACGCTTGTAATTATAATAGTGAATATAATTTTCTAGTTCTATTTTAAATTGATCTATACTTTCAAATTTTTCTATATACAGGAATTCAGATTTCAAGACGCTAAAGAAACTTTCAATGACTGCATTGTCGTAACAATTTCCTTTACGTGACATACTTTGAGTAATTCCACGTTTTTTTAATGCTTGTTGATATTTGCCCATCTGATAATGCCAGCCCTGATCTGAATGTATGAGAAGTGCATCATCGTCATGTAGACGCTCAAACGCTTGATCCAGCATTGTAGCTACAAGTGAATAGACGGGACGTGATTCAAGTGTGTACGTAATGATTTCCCCGTTATACAGATCCAACATAGGGGATAGATACAGTTTCTCACCAAAGAGCTTGAACTCGGTAATGTCGGTTACCCATTTCTCATTAGGTTTTGAAGCCGAGAAGTCCCTCTCTAGGATGTTGGGTGCAATTTTACCGATAGTTCCTTTATAGGAACGGTATTTCTTCATACGAACGATACAAGACAAGCCCTGTTCACGCAGGATGCGCTGCACTTTTTTATGGTTTACAACAGGGATAAAATCACAACTTGTCGAATAATTAGTTATCCTGCATTTTTTCAGATAAAGTAGCGATTGGAGGATTCATGCGCAAATGAGTGACGATTTATCCATAAAAGGCATTCGCCTATATGAAAGTAAACATAAGGAAGGCGACAAAGTCACGGAGCATCATCATCAGATTCATCAAATTCTGTACGCTTTAGACGGAAAGGGCACCATTTTGCTGGAAGGCAAGAACTTGGAGTTCAACCAAGACAACGGTGTGGTCATCGTACCTTATGACAACCATGCGATTTTTTCTGACTCGAAAATGACAGTGTTGGTCCTCGTTTTTGATCAAACCGCTCTAGATGGCTCGGTGCGTGAGACGCTGTTGGATGAATGCTTCACCACCTCCCGAATCATGAAGCTAAATCCGTTCGCCGGGAGTGAATTCAGGCAGCTCCTAAGGAAAATGCTGTTCGAGCAGTCGCGGGGAAAGTCGCTGAACTTATTGGCTATGAAAATCCATTTGTCCGAAGTTCTGCTGGTTCTTGCCCGTTCACAGCAGTCCGCTCCGGTATCGGATGCCAACAGTTTACGAGCCGAACGGCTGCGTAATTACATTGACACGCATTATTTTGAAATCATGAGCTCGAATGACATCTCCGCCAAGCTGGGAGTGAGCAACCGGCATGTCAACAATATTTTTAAAGAAAAGTATAGTGTAACCCCGATGCAGTATTTAACTGAAGTCCGTATGGAATTGGCGAAAAAAATGCTGGCTGAAACGGAGAAAGATATTGTATCCATCTGTTTTGAAGTAGGGTTCGAAACGGTGTCCACGTTCTACCGTACGTTCAAAAACGCCGTTCATATGTCCCCGAATAAATACCGCAAAGCATATAAAACCGAATAACAAAACACCGTAACATAATATACCAATAACCTTCTTCGTTTGCTTGCAATGAAGAGGTTATTTTTTATTCCATTGAGAGTGTTGCCGGCAATAAAAAGAGTTCCAATATTAAGAAATCGATTCCCATTCTAGTAAGACAGAAGCTCGCTCTATGCAATACGATATGTGTATCACGTGACTTGGGGTGTCATGTACACCACTATCATCACGCATATCTAAAAGAGAAGACATGGCAGTTCATTATGAAAATGATCACCGGATCAGAGCTGATCAGTAATTGGCCGCAAGTCATCGAAGAGTGGAAATACAAAGGCGGTATTGATGTTATTAAAGAAGCGACGGAACGTTATAAAAAAAAGATGGCGTTATAATGCCACGCAGATAAGTTGAGGAGGAAGTTGTAGTGCGTACTCTCATTGCTATTGCCAATCCGGACTTGCGTAAGCTCGTTATCTCCGAGCGTGCGATAGCCGCATTGACTGAGGTTTCAGAAATTGATTGGGTTCCCGTAGGAGAATCGTATACGAGTGAAGATTTGGCCAGAGATATTCCAGCTTATGATGCTTGCATCACGAGTTGGCGTTCACCTAAATTTACACAAGAGGTGCTAGAAAAGGCGGAGCGTTTAAAATTTATCGGTCACGCAGCAGGTACGGTCATTCCAATTGTCGATGAATCCGTGTTCCAAAAGCCAGTAACGATTGTTAATGCCAACTCGGCGTTAAGCAAATCGACGGCTGAAGGAACGGTTATGATGATGATGCTTGCTGCATGGAATTGCATTCCTTATATCAAGTCGCTGCAGGAAGGGAAATGGTCGCAGAGCAGCCAAGAAGCGGTAATGGGATTGTCTGGCACCACGGTCGGTTTGATTGGCTATGGCGAGATCAGTAGTGAGGTTATTCGCTTACTTGCACCTTATCAAATGAAGATTTTGCTTCATTCACGGTATTGTACGGAGGAGGCGGCGGCGGCATTAGGTGTTCAACTATGCGGCTTAGACGAATTATTGCAACAAAGCGACATTATCTCGCTGCACAGCACGTTGACGTCAAGTAGCTCAGGGATACTTGGCGCACGTGAGCTATCGATGATTCGCGATGGCGCTGTCCTGATTAATACAGCCAGAGCTCCTCTGATTGATGAGCAAGCGCTGATCGACGAATTGCGCAAAGGACGCTTTACAGCTGCACTGGATGTATTTCATCAGGAGCCATTAGGCAAAGACCATGAATTGTTGCGTCTATCCAATGTGATTTGTACACCACACATAGCCGGGTTTAATCGCCACTGGAGATCGCAACAAGTAGAAATGGTTGTCCAGGATTTGTTGAGATTGTTAAAAGGTGAGCCATTGCATGGTGAGATCACATTGGATAAGTATCGCCGATTAACACCGAGGTGATAACTCCAAAATAACCGCCCTAAACCTTGCTTGTAAGGGAAAAATGATTTCTTTTATCGCTAAGGCTGGATGAAACGGTTGTGGTGCAAAAAAATAAAACAAGCAAAAGCGTCCACACTTTATCGGCCAGACTAAACTACCAATCCAAATAATTTATTAATCAGTTCAACCATTGAAAGGACAGACGAATGACTGCATTCGGCCTGTCCTTTTCTGACCATATGCATGGCCTCGATTCCTTTCAAGGCTTTGTCAGCAGTCCGAAACGATTTGAACCCTAGCATGGGGTTGGTAATTTTCTTTATGAATCGGTGATCTTGTTCCACTATGTTGTTGAGGTAATTTGTCTGTCTGATTACGGTCTCTTTTGACAATTCGGACAAGTTCATCGTCAACTATTCACTGAGTTAAAACATATGCTTTCCAATACTGGACTGATTACGGCTTTCGGACTCCCTCGGGAACATGGAAAGTCCACGATCAGTTCTTTTTTATTTCCACTGTATGCGACTCTTTATGATAAATCCCAGTTTACACTGATTATATCGGCAACAGAAATTATAGCCCTCCCCTTCCTCGATGCTGATGGCACTACATAAGTTTACAAGGCGATTTGATGATAAGGTGTATCTGGATGTTTATACAGACAATGAAATTCTACATTACGAATTGAAAGGCGATAAGAAAAACAACCTAAGCAAACAGGGTGAATCACCAGAACTCCAATATATATTGCAAACATAATCACATCTTTGGAAGAGTACCTGTCATTTCTTGCCCAGCTAATACTGAGCGGAAATGCGGCTTCCAAGATGTGATTTCTTTATTTGATGCGTATAATGCGTTGAACTCTGATTTGGTTAACGAAATAGCCGATCATCGTAATTCTTATCTGGTCATTGAGAACGCCAAGTTAGAAGAAGAGGATTTGCTTAATATGAAGAAGATGGGCATCATCCAAGTCCCTGTTGGCGGGAAAGTCACATGGCTAATCAAGGAGATCAATGATTCATTTGTCAAAAATGAACTGGATAATCTTGAGCATAAAATTTATGACATGATGGATCAGGTAAATTTCAATGAAAATTGGGCATCGAATACATCCTCGTTAGCACTCCGAAATAAGCTGCTGAATTTAGAAAATAGAGTGGCAATTCGGGAAGCGATGATGGAGAAAGTCATCAAGGGTAGGCTTCAGAATTTCTTTACCTATCTTCAGAAAAAAGAAGGTGTTCACTATGATTATCGGGATATCGCGGTTAAGTTTACTCGTAACTTGCCGACAGATTTGGTTGGATTAGCTGATGTCATCGTGAAGCTGAAGGATATTGTTTCGCATGAATCATTGCTTGCCTTATTGCCATTCGTTGAAAATCCGAAGCTTGAACATAACAAGTTTCATGCCGATAAGCAACGGTTTATGGAATGGACTGAGATTTGACACACATGCAGAATAAAAATAAAATCTAACAACTCGTCAAACATAATTGTGCTTCTTATCTCGGTAATAGGCATGGCATCTCGAATTACTGCTGCTGGAAGGATGGTTCATGTACATCTTTTGATCAGGACAATACTACTCCAAGCTGTCGATATTTTGAAAGTGGAGTGCTACCGAAAGAGGAGAAGTTAGAACGTGATTATAAGCTTGAACGAAATATGGTTGTTGAGAGACGGGTAGCGAAGTCTAAGGTTAATTGCAAGAAATGTGGGACTACATTCGAGGCAAATTCTAATCGGCAATCTCATTGGGATAAATGTGATGAAACGAATAAGAAGGAAAAGGCGAAATTGCGAATGCGGAAGATGAGACGAAAACACGCTTGATGTTACGCTTTAGAGGGTTTAAAAAGCTATATAAATCAAGGGTTTGTAATCGGCAAAAATGAGGAGGTAGGGTATTTGTTCCTTATCCTTGTTTTTGCCATTTCTAATGCGTAATATCATTGTCCTGAGCACGACATTAAACTACTACAAAAATACATAGAAATGCGTGTTCGGTTCAACGAGTCGAATGGCCATCAAAGGAGATTAATGACAATGGATTTGGAACAAGTGAAACAATTTATCAAAGCAAATGGCACGACAGAGGAAGTGAAAGCATATCTTCAGGGGTTGAATCCCATCAACGTTGAAGGTATCGAGCAATTCATTCAATCTGATAAGGAAACCAAGAGTTGGTTCGATAGCACCGTGGATAAACGTACCACGAAATCGCTGGAGACATGGAAAATGAATCATCTGGAGGGATTATTGGATCCTGAAATTAAGAAGCGTTTACCTGCCAAGGATGAGAAGGAAATCGAAATGGAGAAGCTTCGTGCTGAAGTGGAAAACATGAAGCTGGAGAAGCAACGTGAACGTTTAACCAGCCAAGCGATCAAAACTGCATCTGAAAAGAAACTTCCGCTCCAGTTAGTGGATTTTTTTATTGGCGCAGATGAGTCTACAACGACAGCTAATTTGACTGCGTTTGAACAGTCGCTTCAATTGGCGGTGCAACAGCAAGTTGAACAAAGGCTCAAAGGGGAAGGCTATACTCCCCCTGCTGATTCAACAGGTAAATCTTTCACATTGGATGCGATTAAAGGCATGTCGTCCGATGAAATCAATAAGAATTGGGATCAAGTCAAACTGGTGTTACAAAACAAACAATAAAAAATGAAAAGGACAAGGTGAATAATCATGGCAGTAACAAATTTTATTCCTACAATATGGAGCGCACGTTTAAATGAAAGTTTTAAGAAGAATTTGGTTTATGGAAATGTTAAATTGGAGGCATTTGAGGGTTCTGGCTTACTTTATTTTGTCAATGAAATTAATTAGATTCCCATTAAGGTTTAACAGTACTCTGTTTTGGTAATAAAAAATGGAATAAGAAAATGGAGGTGGAAGCATGCAATACTCTGAAGAAAATAGATTTTTTATTAAAAGAGCTGAGCCCTATGGTATTAATAAGCCAACTTGGCCAAATTAAAATCTCTGATGAGATAAGATTTCATTTATGGAGAAATGCTACTTGTGCTACAAAACATAGATTCTGTCCGTTATGTTTTAAGGAATATGGTTTTCATAAAAGCATATAGGAAATTTCGTTGTATACAGTGTGTTACGAACATGGATGCTTAATGGTTGATTTTTGCAATGGCTGTGGAGGGAGGGTAAATCGATATAGACAAAGGCTGTTGGTTTGTAAATATGGATTCAATTTCACGAAATCTGAGGTGGTGAAATCAAATTCTGAAGTAACGGACATATTAGCGCAATTGTTTAAGTGTTAGGATCATTAGTAATATAGGAGAATATTAGCCATACTTAATACTTAAGTTACAGGGGATTTATTACAAGGAGGGGTAACGTACTATGCATTATGACGTAATTGTAATTGGAGCAGGTTCGATGGGGATGGCGGCAGGTTATTTTTTATCAAAGAGTGGGAAAAGAACGTTATTAGTAGATTCCTTTAACCCGCCCCATAACAAAGGGAGTCATCACGGAGACACGAGAATCATTCGGCATGCGTATGGTGAAGGTGAAAAATATGTTCCGTTGGCGCTCAAGGCTCAAGAATTATGGAACGACTTAGAGAAGGTGACGGGAAAACAATTATTTCTCCAAACCGGGGTTCTAAACGTGGGTTACGAAAAAAAGGATTTTATCCAGAATATCATCTCAAGTTCAAAAACCTATTCATTGCCCCTTGAGATTTTAGGTTCAATTGATGTGAATAAGCGTTGGCCGGGCATCGTTTTACCGAACCAGTACATTGGTTGCTTTGAACCAACATCAGGAGTGCTGAAATGTGAGGAATGCATTGAAGCATATCGAGAACTTGCAGAGCGAAACGGAGCTACCATCATAACCAACAGTAAAGTGAAAGAAATAATGGTTCATGATAAAAGAGTTACCATCAAAACCGATGATCATACTTTTAGTGCTAATGCGTTAGTGGTTTCAGCAGGAGCCTGGTCGGGTAGTCGCCTTTCCATGTTGGATTTAAATCTTCCTCTAAATCCAGTAAGAAAAACATTTGCTTGGTTTGATGACAATGAAGATTTATATAATCATAAGGCTTTTCCAGCTTTTTCGTTTGAGACATCTCAAGGACATTATTATGGTTTTCCAAACATCGATGGTTCTGGATTAAAAGTAGGCCGACATGATGGAGGAGAAACAATCAATCCAGATGAAGCCATCCTGGGATTCGGTGAACTAGAGAAAGACGCGACAGATTTAAAACAATTTTTGCAACGCTATATGCCTTCTACACAACAATTGAAGTACGGTAAAACCTGTATGTATACACTGACTCCTGATGAAGATTTCATTATCGATTTGCACCCTACCTATTCAAACGTTGCCATTGCATCAGGCTTCTCAGGACATGGCTTTAAATTTAGCAGTGTAGTTGGACAGATTTTAAGTGAATTGATTATTTCAGGGAAGACTGAACAAAACATTTCCCCTTTTTCAATCAATCGATTTAAATAAACATTCCTTAACTCTAACGAAGACGATAGTAATAATAGTGGAAGCAATCTAAATGCAATCGTTTAGACTGCTTCTTTTTTGTTAATAAACGCCTCACTAAGTCGTATCATTTTCATTTCAAAATAGACAACCATTTCATATACAAATTGCTTGATAAGGTTCTCGATCAAATTTACGTACAAAGGCTAAAAGCGTCGCTGGTACTACCCCAGCTATTGGATTTCCCAAAACCGTTACTTGTGGTACGGTTCACCTTACACGCTATAACGGCTAAATTTCTCTTAATACTGAAAACGGACCCCTTATAAAACTAGGGGACCGCTAAGACCTTCAAACTATTTAAGAACCTTGTTAACTTGCTCAAAAAACACTTTCCATTGTTTACGCTCATTTTCCGTCAGACCTCAGCAATTGGCCGAGAAGGTTGGGGTTCAGAAATTGCCTTTACATCTTCTATGTTTCAAAACGAATACTCTGTTGAGGACCGAATCGATATGTTTTTGGAACTTTATTTCTACAAATTTAAAGGAGGAATAAGAAGATAAACTTCTTAAGAAGACATTGGTATAACGTTGGATTAGTTGTAGGCATTGTAGCTGTCGTTAACTTGATAACAAATTGCAGCCATCTAAGATGTAAAGAATTATATCGTCTGTCTCCGCTGGCATCCCGATCGGGTTTAGTTATTTTTTCTTTCTCGTAATACCGCAATGTATGAGTCAGTATTTAGGGCGCTCCAGGCACTGATAAACCGCCATCATGGAGCCCATCTTCCGAAATCACTTTCTTCCCTTTACAGAATGGACATGGATGACTTGCTTTAATCTTATTATACCGCCCAATGATAGAATTAAAGCCTTCCCAAGCCCTCGATGCCTTGCCTGCTTTATCATAAAATAACTTTTCCTAATACCCATATAGAAAGATATGCTTTTCTGCTTCAGTCACAATATCAAAATCAAATTTTTCAATCACCCGGCGTCGAGTGTTTTTTATAGAATAGTTTGGTTCATGTAAAACGCAAAAAAGCACCAATTGACTGGTGCTTTTTTGCATTTTTCCATGGAGAGCTTAACTATTTACACACCGTCCGGAAGCGGGCTTTCATCTCCCTCATTCAAATGGGGGGATTCTAATCACTAATCCTAAATCAGTTCAGACTTTTGCAGAAGTCTCTGAATAATCATGGCTACCTCTGCTCGGGTAATGTATGCTTTTGGAGCAAGCCCGGTGCTATTTCTTCCCGATATGACTCCGGCTTGTACACTGTCAGCCATACTGCTTAGTGCCCAACTGGATGCATCTGCCGTATCTGTGTACGGTCGTAATGTTGCGTCAGTCGATTGAACAGGCAGCTTGGCTTTCAGGTTGGTGATCGTCATCGCTTTGGCGATCATCACCATCGCTTGTTCTCGGGTAATGTTGTCATTCGGATGGAACGTTCCATCTTCAAAACCGCTAATCAGATGATACCCATAGGCCGTGTTGATTACGCTGCTGTACCAATCCGACGTCTTTACATCCGAGAACGGCAGGGTTCCGTTCTCCATTTTAAGCCCCAGTCCGCGAACAATGATGGCTGCAAATTCAGCCCGGGTAATTTCTCGGTCAGGGCTGAACTGCTCATTGCCGATGCCGCTGAGAACCATCCGTGAGCCCATGTCGTTCACCGCATCCTTCGCCCAGTGCTGCGCGACATCTTTAAACGCTACTGGATTCGATACGATGGAATACGTGCTATTCGTCAAGCTGTTCACTTTAGCAAAATATTTGCCATCAATGATGACGATCTTGGTCGGCACGTGGCGAACCGTTCCGTCCGGATCTACAATGACCCCGGTTGTGACTTTGCTCGGGTCTACACCGTCAGGAATCGCAATCGTTCTTTCCACGTAAGCATTGAACTTGGACACCTCGATCGTGGTATCCCCGTAATTGGCTTTTACCGTAAAGTTGAGCGGTGGGGCAACAATCGTGAACTCTCCCTTAACTGCCGAGTTTTCGACGATTTTTACCATGTCTATGGTTGGCTTGGAAATTTCGATCTGTATCTTTATATCTTCAAGCTGCATATTTTTTCCAAGTTGATCCCATACAGCGCTGATGTTGATATGCTGCGCTGGCAGCGTATAGGTGGCGTTCTCGGTTTTGATTTCAACGACCGCCTGCTTTTGCTCCATGCTTTTGACTATTTGGCCGTTCAGCTCTACTACCACCACATCCGTGTTCGTATTCACCGGAATCGTAATCACGGTATGTTGGTTTGCCAACGCAAGCATGTCTTCCATTTTCTTCGAATCGATCCAAATCGTGGTTACCGCTTGGTTATTCACTGTGGTGGTGGTTGCCGTTCCCGCATTTTCGGCTTTGCCATTCACAAGAATTTGAACCACGGTGCCCCCCGTGTCTTCTGTACTCGGAGTCGCTAGCTGCGTTGATGTATCGCTGCCTCCAGAATTACTATTGCTGTTGGATCGTGCTCTCGGCGTCACCTCATTGGAGGCAGCCGAAGCTGCGCCGTTGCCCGCACTATTGATAGCTTTCACCGTAAACGTGTACGTTGTTCCGTTGGACAGCCCTGTTACCGTGATCGGGCTTGCTGCCCCCGTTGCGGTAATATTCCCCGGTGAGGCTGTGACCTCGTAGCCTGTTATTGCGCCTCCTCCATTCACCGCAGGGATGGTGAAGCTAACGATGGCTTGTCCGTTGCCTGCTGCTGCAGTTACATCCATTGGCGCTGCCGGAACGGTTACGGGCGTTGCACTCACTTCATTGGAAGCAGCGCTGTCTCCTCCCGGATTGGTTGCTTGTACGACAAAATAATAGGTCGTCCCATTGATCAAGCCAGTAGCCTTATAGTCGTATACCGATCCGCTTACCGTAGCCACTGTCGCTCCATAAGTGCCGGAGGCTGTACTTTTGAATATTTTGTACCCCGTGGAACCGATCACCGGATTCCACGTCAGGCTTACTTGCGCATTGCCCGCTAGGGCAGGCTGCAGTATCGCTGCTCCAGGCAATGGAACTTGCGGTGTTGCGCTCACTTCATTGGAAGCTGCACTGATTCCTGCTGGATTCACGGCCTTAACAACAAAATAGTAGGTCGTCCCATTCATTAATCCTTTCAGGTCATACACCGATCCGCTTACCGTGGCCACTGCCGCTCCATAAGTGCCGGAAGCTGTGCTTTGGTACACTGCGTAGCTTACAGATCCGGATACTTCACTCCAATTCAAAAGGACATGGCCGTCTCCCCCTGCAACGGACTCCACGCGTGGTGCAGCTGCACCCGACCAAGGAAGCGTGACGTCCGCGCTCGTAATTTGCGGCAGACCGCCCGTGTCAAAAGCGAGCTGCGCTCCCGTCACCCCGGCTGCGTTCGTTGCGACAAGACCGGTAAAGGTCGCTACGCCCGAGCTTGCCGTTGCCGTCGCTGTTCCTGTCAGCGTCCACGTCCCCGTATCCTTCTTCGATACGGTCACTACGGTTGTGCTGTCGCTCACGCTCGTATTGCCGTAAGCATCGCGAAGCGTCACGACCGGCTGCTGCGCGAACACACCTCCGTTGCCGGCTGGTGCCGTAACGTCCGTGGTCAGCGCCATCGAAGCCGCACTTCCCGCTGAAGGCGTGATGCTCAGCGTATTCGCCGCAGGCGTTGCCACGTCAGACACGCTCAAGCTGATGGTTTGCGCTGCCGCCTTGTTCAGCTTCAGATTCGCCGTGGCTACCCCGTTCGCAAACGTAACGCTGATCGTATTCGGGGACGCGGTCAAGGCCGTCCCGTTAAAGCTGCCATAGGAGCT
>NZ_FOTE01000016.1 GCF_900114475.1 Paenibacillus sp. 1_12
TCTCCGTACTCACTGGTTACTCTCTTCTTACTCTTTCCATTACGGCTGTTTGATGTTGTTTTGTTCTCTACTTCATGCTTTTGGTAGCCTAAATGCGTATCCATTTCCGCTTCCAGCATCTCTTGAATCGTCTCGGCAAATAGATTCTTTAATGCGTTTTGGGCATCTTGAGCTGTTACCAACTTATTTTCCTTGATAAATTCGCGGAGCTGCTGCTTTGTCCATAATCCCATGTGTTCTCCCCAACCTTTCCTATACTTCCATTTTAATAGGTTTAGGAGTTTACACAAACTATTTTACAGACTCTTTTTATTGAACTAAGGGAGCTTAGTTAAATAAGGGAGAACTATAATAAGAAAACTCACCATTATTGCGGCGAGTTTTGTTTTTTTATATATGCCAATAACAAATTCAAAACACGGTACACCTTGTTAGCACCTTATTCGCAGTTATGGTCATTCCATTGCACTTTTCATTGCCATGTACATATTTTCTACGTGCTTGTCAACATCATCCCGCGACATGCGTAAGCGATCCACGGAAGTACCATATCCAATTTCCTTTTTACCCTCTTCTAGTCCTTTGTAAATTCCATCTGCGAAGGCATCTAGTGGTTCTCCATGCACATGCAACCCCGCTCCACCTAAATCTGTATTCACTGCTGGAGGAGCAACTTCAATTACTTCTACAGACGTTTCAGACAGTTGATGTCTTAGACTCATTGTAAATGAATGAATCGCCGCTTTTGTTGCTGAATATATCGGAGCAATCACAAACGGTGTAAAAGCTAACCCGGATATCACGTTAATGATAGCAGCCTCTTCTTTTGTTGCAAAATATGGAGCGAACAGCATAGAGAGATGGAAAGGTGCTTCAATGTTGGTTGTGATTTCTTTACAAAAATAACTCCAATTGTTTTTCGCATCGGCTTTAAACACATTAAAGCGTTGTTGAATCCCTGCATTATTAACTAATACATTCACTATTGCAATGCAAATCATGTTTGATGATTTCCATTTCGCGCTGCACAATAGCCGGATCGAATACATCGAGAGACGATGATTGTTGGCCTCGAGTGAACGTCCCTACATCATAATTAACGCCTTTACAGTATTAGCCCAACTCTTATAGAGCCTGGATAAATAATTTGCCATGCAGACGCTCTTCGGGATAAAATATGAGCATTAGTTGGACAGCGTATACTGCACCGTCCAAAAAGCAGTATGGGATTATTAAAAGGTCGGTAGGTTATTATCGTATCACAGCAAGGTCCGGTTTGAGTAATTTAACGGGGAGTCGATGCCATGAGAGGGATACATTTAAGCATTAAAAACAAATTGATCATTTATTTCCTGATCTCTATTCTTTTGCCAACAACAATTATTTCGATTATTTTTTATACCCGATCTTCTGAAATCATCACAGATAAGATCAATTTATCGATTGTCAAAAACTTAAGCTCCGTGGAGTCCATTCTGCTGCAAAAGCTGGATTCGATCAATGATTTTTCCGTATTGATGGCGCTTAACCCTGAGCTGCAGCATATTATAAGCTCACCTCAGCCGGACAATGCGGATGGTATTATTGATGAGATTGTGAAACTGGACCGAATATTGGATAGCTATTATTTGTCAGATTTTTCGGCATTGACGAAGACAGCGCTCTATCCCAAATTATTTGTAGTAAACCGACCTCAGTATAAAGACGTAAATATTACAGATAAGGTTTTTGACATCAGCGCTGTAGAGAATCAAAAATGGTATTCGCAGCTTCCGAATCAGTTGACGATTGTTGGGATCGATCACATCACGATGTTTGGGAAAAAGATTCAAACGATGAAGATAGCCAAGAAATTAGTAGCGCTAAGAGCTGCTGATATGGCACCGTATGCAGCGCTGTTGACTACTGATATCGACGCAAACTTTTTCGTTGACCTGTTAAAAAATTATAAAATTACACCTGGAAGCTCAATATCATTGCTTAATGCTGATGGAGATGTGCTTCTTAGCAGTGATGTATCCTCTCACGGCCCCCACTCGGTTAAGGATTCGGAAGTGATCCGAAAGCTGGTAAAAGACATGCATGACCAAGCTGAACAATCTCATATGGATCACATAGATGGTAAACCGATGCTCATCTCAACTAATTATATCGTACCGCTGAAGTGGACAATTCTTTCCTTAACACCATTGAATGAAGTTAATATTGAACAAAAAAAACTGAACCAAATCATGGTTTTCGTCATTGTGATCTGTATGTTATTTGCCTTACTTACGGCGTTGGTCCTTTCAGGCAATATATCCAAGCCCATACTGGCCTTGGTAAAATCGATGTCTACCATTGAGCACGGTAATTTTGATATTAAACTAAGATATCGCAAGAAGGATGAGTTCGGTATTTTGTTTGAACAATACAAGCAGATGATGGAGAAGATCAAAGATCTGGTCGAAAGATTGTATGTGAGCGAGGTGAGTAAGAAGGAAGCGGAATTACAAGCTAAGGACGCGGAGCTGAAGGCCTTACAGGCGCAGATTAATCCGCACTTTTTGTACAATGCCTTGGATTCAATTAATTTATATGCAATGAGATACAATGTTCCTAATATTAGTGATATGGTTAGTTCGTTATCCAACTTTTTTAGGTATGGTCTTAGCAAAGGGAAGAGCATTATCACGCTTAATGATGAAAAAAAGCATGTGGAGAGCTATCTGGAAATTCAAAAAATGCGTTTTGGCGGCAAGCTGAACTATACTTTGGACTTTCCCAATGATATTCTGCAATGTCTGACAGTTAAATTAATTTTACAACCACTGGTTGAAAATTCAATTATACATGGTATTCAAAAGGTGGATGGTGAGGGCTGGATACGTTTAAGCGTCGTCAAGCAGGGGGAGAAGCTGCAAATCAGTATTTCCGATAACGGTGCAGGCGCTAATGTGGAAGAGATGCATGAAATGCTGGACTTTGAAAGCCATACGTCCAAATCGTTTGGTACGAGAAATGTAAACGAGCGGATTAAACGACTATTTGGGATGAAATATGGTGTGCGTTTTTATATCAATGAGGACGGCGGTTTAACGTCGGTAGTAGAAATTCCAATTTTATGGACAATGGAGGGTTACCATGTTGAGGATGGTATTAGCTGATGATGATTTTATTGTAAGAGAAACCTTGAGGGAGGTTATTCCCTGGGAGGAATACGGAATTACGATTGTAGGAGAAGCCGAGCATGGACAGCAAGCTTTTGATCTGTGCAGTGAATTAGCTCCCGATATTTTGTTTACGGATATCAAGATGCCTTTTATGGATGGCTTGGAAGTGGCTATGAATTTGAAGGAAGCAGGCAGCAGAACCAAAATTATCATTATAAGCGGCATCCAGGATTTTAATTATGCCAAAACCGCATTGGAAATTAACGCTGAAGGCTATATTCTCAAACCGATCAAGATCAATGATATTCGTGAGGTGATCACGAAGGTTGTAAGCAATATCGATATGGAACGTAACATGCACCACAAGATTGAACAGCTCAAGCAGCAGTTGAATGGAAATTCCAGACTCATGAAAGAAAAGTTTTTAAGGGATTTGCTGTTAGGCATTACCTTTAATGGACAGGAGATCCGAGATAAGCTGGATTACTTTCAATTACCGCTGCAAGCCGATAACTGCTTGATGGTTGCCGTTATGCAAATGGACAACTATTTGAAGCAAATAGAAAACAAGAAAGAAGCAGAGAAACAGCTAATGAGTTTTTCCATTCAAAATATTACAGACGAGATCTTTCGGAATTATGATGCTGGTATCGTTCATTGCTTGAATGAGAACGAGTTTGTGCTAATCTTCAATGAAAAGTCGCAGCACGACGATAAACATATCCAAATCTGTGAGGAAATTATCCAGTCCTTATTTAAATATTTGAAAATCTCCGTCTCTATTGGAACCGGCAATCAGGTGGGAAGCATTGACCGCGTGTACGGTTCTTATAAAAATGCGGTTCATGCTGTGCAGCATAAATTTTATACGGGCCTGCGCTCCATCATTCGCATTGAAGACATTACCAATCCGTGGCATGCCAATCGTGAGCTGGATTCCATGGATTATACGAACTTGTTCGAAGCGGAGAACCGATTAATCGGCTTTATGATGCTCGGTGATACGAATGGCGGTTTACAGCTGCTTGATACGATTTTTAATGGGTTTCTGAACTCCGATGTGGAGTCTATCCGAGGCTTTTGCATGGAATTAATCAGTGGAACCTACCGAAAAGTATATGAAATGGGCGAGGATTTGGAGCGAATTCTTCCTAACCGCAATCTGGTTCTGTTTAATATATTAAAGGCAGAACATATCCAGGAAATGAAGCTGCTCATGACCTCAATTTTTGTTGAGGCAGCCAATTATTACACACACAAGTATAACCAGAAGCATCTGGATCTTGTGAACAAAATCAAAGCTATTATTAAAAGGCAGTATACGCAAAACTTGAGTCTATCGGAAATCGCTGATGAGGTTTTTATGTCGGTTACTTATATTTGTTCGGTTTTCAAAAGAGAAACGGGTGAGACAATCAATGAGTATTTGAACCAGGTCAGGATGGAGGAAGCAGGACGTTTATTAAAAACAACCAAAATGAAAATATGGGAAATCGCAGAAGGGCTCGGCTACGATAACCACAATTACTTTAGTACGGCATTTAAGAAATATACGGGACTCCAACCCCAGCAATACCGGAATGAGCATAAGTAATTAGAGTAGTCCTTAAGATATTAGAGTCTTTATCATAAGTTAATGCACTGACTTTAGAGCATCATTCCATTATGATCAATAGTGTAATCACAGCTTATTGTCTAAGCGCTTACACAAGGCTGGATTATCTATAAATAGAATAGGGCGGTGTTAGAATGGGCTTGAACATGGGCAAATGGACAGGCATGGTATTAATGACAGCCATGGGTACGACGTTGCTGGCAGGCTGCAGCTCCACTCCAGAGAAAACTACAGGAGCATCGGGTGTTACTGGCACACCGGATAACAAAGTAGTGACGATACGCTTGTGGCACAACGATAAGAGCGAATTTATGAAACGCAAAATGGATGAATTTAACGCTACGATTGGCAAAGAGCAGGGAATCAACCTGGAGTTTCGCGCGATGGGTAATGATTATGCGGATGCCCTGAAGGTTGCGTTGGCCGCAGATCAGGGACCTGAGCTGTATAAGTTCGTGGGAACGGTTAAGGACCCGTTCATCAATGCAGGCTGGATGCTTCCGCTTGAGGATTTTGCCAAAGCTCCTGAGTTTCTAAAGGACTATAAAGATATGATTATTCCGGAATATAACACGTACAAAGGGAAAACCTATTCGGTTCCATTCGTAGTGATTACGACCAAAATGCTATATAACAAGCGGTTATTTGAAAAAGCGGGTATCAAAGAAGTTCCGCAAACCTGGGATGAGGTTGTTTCGGCTGCGAAAAAAATTACAGCTGCAGGTGAAGGTAAGGAATATGGCTTTGGTACACATCTCAAGGATGTAGGCGCGATGGGCGGCAAATGGTCGAATGCCGTGATGTTCGCTCCATCGGTTGGACATATGGGATACGACTTCCAGAAGGGTCAATACCGATTTATCGATTTCAAACCGATTCTGGAAAAGATTGTTCAGATGAAGCAGGATAAGAGCATTTTTCCAGGAGCTGAGGGGATGGCGATTGATAATTTGCGAGCTCAGTTTGCTGAGGGACGAATTGGTATGATGATGGGCGCGAGCTGGGAAGTCACTAACTTAACTGACGCCTTAAAGCCAAAGGATGATTGGGGCGTTGCGCATGTACCGGTGTTGGACACAGCTAAGCGCTATAAAGAATATGCCCAAATCGGCGATTATCTGGTCTTTGGAGCAGCTGCCAAAAAAAATCCGGAAAAAAGCTTTATTGTTTATGAATATGTACACAGCAAGAAGTTCCAAAGGGATATGCACGAAGAAGGCGTAGATTTTATGGCAAATGCCAAAGCAATCGAAGGAGCAAAAACACCTGATAAGAAGGGTTGGAAGGAGTTTTCTGATTTAAGCACCTCCTATTTTACCAAAACACCACCGGATGGAGCGATCAAGCTGGAGGGTGATACGTATCAGAATACGATTGGCAAGATTTTATCAGGCTCCGTAACGGATATCGGTAAAGAACTGGAAGGTCTTGACAAACGATACAACGACGCTTTGACGCGGGCGATCAAGGAAGGTTTTGATCTCGGTCCATTCAAGGACGGAGCTTGGGACACCAGATTGAAACCATGACAGATGTTTGGCAGGAAAGGAGCAGCTTATGAAGACCGCAACACTGAAATACCGCCAAAAGGATGAGCATTCCATCGTGGGCAGGATGCTCGGTAAAGATTCGTTTCAAGCTTATCTGATGCTGCTGCCGATGCTGATCGGGTTTGCATTCTTTACAATTTATCCCATGCTATGGCTGATGAAATGGGCATTTTATGATTATGATGGCATAACGACGGCCAAATTCATCGGAATAGATAATTTTATAAGAGCTTTTACACGAGATCCCAAATATTGGGAGGCGCTGCTAAATACATTCATAATAGTTTTTGCCAAACTAGCGATTGAATTTCCGTTGGCCTTGTTCCTGGCGGTGCTGCTTAATAAAGGGACGCGAATCAATTCGATGTTTCGTACCGCTTTCTTTATGCCGACGATTATTAGTACAGCGGTCATCGGTCTGATTTTCTTCCTCATGTTCGAGCCTTACCAAGGTATCGTGAACCAGGTGTTTATCAAAACTGGACTCATGGACACCTCGATTGAATGGTTTGGTACGAAGGCACTTGCTAACACCATCATTGTCATTGCCAGTGTTTGGCACAATTTCGGAATTAATATGGTGTTTTTTCTAATGGGTATGCAGACGATACCTAACGAATTGTATGAATGTGCTGAAATCGATGGGGTAACCCGGTGGCAAAAGTTCATCTATATTACGCTGCCGATGCTGGCGCCTATCATGAAAGTCTTATTGATGCTGGCGATCATTGGAAGTATGAAGATGGCCGACTTGGTACTCGTACTTACGAACGGACAGCCTGGGGGACAGACGGAAGTGGTCATGACCTATGTATTCAAATACTTCTTCTCCTACGGAGTATCCGATTCGATGAATCAGTTCGGTTATGCGTCTTCGCTTTCAGTCATTACGGCCATGGTGCTTGCTGTGATAACCGGATTATATTATAAGCTGACCAAAAATGATTAAACCGTTTATTAGGAACCGAGGAGGTGCAATTGCTTCACATGAATAACCATAAGGCCATCTCTTCCACGATACTGTATACGGGGCTAAGTATACTCTTTGTTCTGACGTTATTTCCTATTTTGTATACGATGCTCTCATCCTTCAAGACCAACCTGGAGGTGATGTCCTCGGGCAGTTTGCTTCCAACCAGCTTCAGTGTTAAAAACTATGTCGATGCTTGGAAGCTGGGACATTTCGATTTGTATACGTGGAATAGTATTTATATGACATTTTTCATTGTAGTGGGCACTATTGTAACTTCGACCATGGGTGGATATGTGTTTTCCAGAGGGAAATTTCCCGGTAAAAATTTGATTTTTGTCATTCTCGTATCTACGATGTTCATTTCTGCAGGTACCCTGTATCTGTATCCACAGCTGATCGTTGCCAAATTATTCCATCTCAACACTTCGCTGTGGGGAGTTATCATTATTAACATATTGGGCTTTAACATTACTCAGCTGTACATTGCCCGCAAATATATCGATACGATTTCTCCGGAAATTGATGAAGCAGCCAAGATGGACGGATGCAGTTTTTTCAGAATATTTTGGAATATGATATTTCCTCTGATCAAGCCTTTGATTGCAACGATTGGCCTATTATCCTTCATGAATGCATGGAACGATTATTTGCTTCCTATGGTATTCACAATTGGCAACCCGAATAATTCGCCACTTGTGGTCGGTGTCGTTGCACTTAAGAGTCGAGGAGAAACGGTAAGCTCGTGGAATTTGATGCTGGCTGGAACGACCATGTCGATCATCCCTATGCTGGTCGTATATTTGTTCTTGAATCGTTTCTTTATAGCAGGATTGACGAGTGGAGCTATTAAAGGCTAGTAAACCATACAATAATGATAGAAATGGGAGGAAAAATATAATGGCAGCAACAATAACAGGGATTATTCCCGCACTGGTGACACCCTTCGACAAGTATGGCAATTTGGTAAAGAATTCAGCTGAAAAGCTGTTGGAAAAGTATGTAGAGGAACGCGCAGATGGCCTATACATGCTGGGTTACACAGGCGAAGGCAGGCTGATGTCGGTAGCTGAGAGAAAAGAGTGGACAGAGATCGTGCTTGGTATCAATAACGGAAGGATACCGGTTATTGTACATGTCGGCTATTCCAATGAAGAAGAAGCCCTGGATTTAACCCGCCATGCAACAGAAGCAGGAGCATTTGCTGTGTCTTCGGTACCTTTATCCAACTCAGCTACGCTGCAGGAAAATGTGTTGTATTTTAAAAACCTCGCTGAAGCTTCCGATCTTCCTTTTTATATTTACTGGAATCAGGAGATTATTGATAATGAGACAGGAAAACGTGCAACTGCGCTGAAGCTTGTGGAAACGATGTCACAGGTCAGGAATTTTGCCGGTATTAAATATACGGACAGCAACTTCTACTACTTGGAGCGCATCAGAAAATATATGCCGGAGCTGAATCTGCTGACCGGTGTCGATACAATGGTTCAAGCAGGAGCGCTGTTAGGTGCCGATGGAGCGATAGGTGCGCTGCAAAGTGTGACCTGCGGACATATGCGCGTTATGTGGGATGAATACAAGGCAGGTAATCTGGAAAAAGCACAAAAGCTGCAAATACAGGCAAACAACGTTTATGAAATGCTGGATCGTCCAGATGTTGGCGTGATTCCTGGTATTAAAGTGATTATGGAGCACGAAGGAATTCCTGGCTTGCCTAAATTGCCAACACCACCGCTTACTGATCCTGTTATTATTAAGCAATTATTAGACGTGTATGAAAGCAATATAGTAAATAAAGTGACAGCCAACTCGTAATTCGATGCTGGAGTTTCGTATCGATTATATATCAGCAGCAGGAGGAATTTATGAAGCCGCAACCGTTAGCACATTGGGGATTGAACACGAGCAGACTCGTATTTGGATGTATGGGATTGGGCGGGGATTGGACTAATGGGCCTATCACCAATGAACATGTACATCAAGCTGAACAAGTAACCGAGGCCGCTTTAGAAGCAGGCATTAGCATGTTTGACCATGCAGACATTTATCGGAGTGGCAAGGCTGAGCTCGTATTCGGGCAAATGCTGAAAGCTCGTCCTTCCTTACGGGATAACATGATTATTCAGTCCAAATGCGGCATTCGCTTCGCGGACGGTGATGTTCCGGGACGTTATGATTTTTCAAAACAATATATTCAGAATTCCGTTGATGGAATTTTGAAGCGTCTCGGAATCGAGACCTTGGATATACTGCTGCTGCACCGTCCAGATCCGTTGATGGATCCAGACGAAGTCGCCGAAGTGATCGAATTCTTGTATACGTCAGGTAAAGTTAAACGATTTGGTGTATCCAACATGAGCGAAGGGCAAATTCGTTTCCTACAGCAGGCTTCTTCACAACCGTTCATCATCAATCAACTCGAAATAAGCCTTGGGCATCTGCACTTCCTTGATCAGGGGGTTCACATCAATCAGGAAGCTGGAACCAGCGTCAATTTCACTGATGGATTGTTGGAGCATTGCCATACAGAGCACATTCAGGTTCAAGCCTGGAGTCCGCTGGCCAAGGGTATATTTTCCGGGCAGCCTGTAGACGGAGCGTCGGAAGCTGTTCGTCAAACCGCAGCGTTAGTGGCAAAGCTAGCACAGCAGAAGGAAACGTCACAGGAGGCGATTGTACTTGGCTGGCTCATGAGGCATCCATCTCGAATCCAGCCTGTCATCGGTACAACTAACTTGCAGAGGATTCTTGCCTGCCGTGATGCCGAACGTCAAGCAGAACTGATGACACGGGAAGAATGGTATCAGCTCTATGTCAGTGCCCGTGGTGTAAAATTACCTTAATAAGAGAGGAACTAACTATGAATATCACTAAAGGTGTATGGCCGACAATGGTTACTCCATTCAAGGCAACCAAACAAATAGATTACGATGGGTTGGAGCGGTTGATCGAATGGTATATAGCGAAAGGCGTACATGGATTGTTTGCTGTGTGCCTATCCAGCGAAATGTATCATCTCTCGTTAGCCGAACGTGTGCAGCTAGCGAGGTTTGTGAAGGAACAAGCAGGTAGTAGAGTACCGGTTGTCGCATCAGGCCATATTTCTTATTCGATAGAGGACCAAATCGAGGAAATCAAACAAATATCGGCTACGGGTGTGGATGCCTTCGTATTAAATGTGAATCGTTTGGCTACCGCCTATGAATCTGAAGAGGTTTTTAAACAAAATGTCGAAACCATCCTGACTAACGTGCCACATATTAAGTTTGGACTTTACGAATGCCCGGTTCCATACAAACGCTCCTTAACACCCGAATTACTGAAATGGTGTGCGGATACGAACCGATTTTATTTCCTGAAGGATACTGAAGGTGTTCCAGCGCATATGAAAGCCAAGCTGGAGGCTGTGAAAGGCTCACAGCTGCAAATCTTTAATGCAGAATCGGCAACACTATTAAGTTCCTTAGAGCAAGGTGCATCAGGTTATAGTGGAATTATGGCCAACTTCCATCCTGATTTATATGTCAGACTGTTTGATCTTTACGCAACGAATCCGGAGCAAGCAAAACGATTGCAAAATTATATCGGAATGTCCTCCGCCATGGGACGTGTGCTCTATCCGGCAGGCACCAAATATTATCTGCAATTGGAAGGCTTGGAAATTTTAATGGATGGACGTACGATCAGTAAGGAACTTTTTAATGTATATATGAAGCAGGAGATTGAACAATTAAGATTGTCAGATAATGAATTGCGAAATCAGATTAAATCGCTATCACAATGAATGCAAAATGTTCTTGAGCCGGTTCATACCTTTGGGTATGACTGGCTCTATTTGTCTAGAGGGGAAATTTGAGAATATTTACAAATAATTAACAATATGAACTGGCAAATTCACTTCTGCTTTGACATATTCAATGATAAAATATATGAATTAATCGAATGAGCAGCTTCGAATTAAGAGGAGCAATCAGCCTATTGAAGCTATGGGGTATAGTCTGAACTTGGGAAGGATGGGTATGTTATCAGAGTAGATACGCCCGAGATTGCATAAATGCAAGGTTAGGTTCGAAAATCAAACAAAAAGCTATTCAAAAATAATCATTCAAAAGAAGGTTGTGGACAGTGCAACAAATACTAATGAAACTCACAACGAAACAGAAAAAAGGGCTTTTCGTATGTGCTATGCTTATTCTGGGTGTATACATAGTACTAACAATTTATTTCGGCTTGTTTATGTCAAATGCTCGGGAACAATCGTCTATCAATCACAAAAACCGTATGGACGCCACTCGGGTTGAGACTAAATATCCTCCACAAAAATCTGGGTTTAATGAGGTAAAGCTTGGCTCTTACGTGGAAAACATACGTAATGCTACCATTGCTGATTCGTCATTTTCTGCTGATCTCTACATATGGTTCGCATGGGAAGGCAACAAAGATCTTAATCCAGGCGAGACGTTCCAAGTTATAGGCGGTAGAATGGATTCAAAGGAGCTTTCAAGTGAGCATCATTTAGATGACGGCAGGAATTACCAACGCTATAAAATTACTGTTACCATGGATAAGGTTTACGATACAAAGCGTTTCTCACTTGAAGATCATATGCTTAATATTTATATTGAAGATAAAAAAAATGACGGCGCTGTGATCAACTATGTTGTGGATAAAAATTCAGCCATTAGCTCCAGAGTCAACATTCCCGGTTATCGTGTCACTAATTTTCAAGAAGTGGTTAAACCGCACGAGTACAAATCCACTTTCAGTTCTCCCAACGCAAACGGTTTAAACCGGGTATTCTCTCAATATGCGATAGCCATTTCAATTAATAGAACCGACTGGGGCTTTTATTTAAAAATATTTATGCCGTACTTGTTATCTGTTGCCTTGGGTTTAATTGTGTTATGGACCAAATCCAACCTTATCGACGCAAGAACCGGCCTAGGCGGTGCTTCATTCTTTGGCGTAGTTGCCAACGCCTATGTTGTAAGTTCTTACGTTCCGCCCAATGGAGGCACATTCGGACTCCTGGATGTTCTTACTATAACATCATTAGTTTCAGTCTTTTTAATCGTGGCAGCATCCATTTTGTCTTATAACCTATATACCAAACAAGAAAAGCATGAATTATCGATAGCATTAGATAAAGTAGTGTTTTTCTGCATTGCATTTGGCTATTTATTGTTATCCATTGTTCTACCCTTCTGTGCATATTCAAATGTTTAACTTATTTGTGCTTGCGGATATTTTGGATTTCTAGGAATCAGAGTCCTCCAACCATCAAAAAAGGCCAACCGGGTCATATCGTCGGTTGGCTTTTTACTATTATTTTGCTCATTTTGAATAACCTCTTAATCGTGATCGTTATAAAGCTGGGATTTTAGTCGAATGCAACCGTAATCGATATTTTGTTTACAAGTGTTTCGATGTCGATCATATGAATAGGATCAGCTGTCACGGCCATCGTTAGTATGCTTGATGAGACTAAGTGATCGTTAGCTTTTCACTACTTTTGTTACGTAATTTATGTACTAAGATAAGCACTACCGGGATGATAACTGCAATCGTTAGATCCCAGAAAGGCCAATACTTAAGTAAGGTTTGATTGTAATATGCAATATTGGGGGCAATTTCGTAGGAGATTCCGAATAACAAAAAGAGCATGGGCCATGTCACGACATGTTGGTCCTTAAGCTTAAACAATTGAGCCGTCCCCAAGGAAAACGAATAACTATAAAGCACTGATTTGAAAAATCCGGATAACATCCATATGACAGCTTGAATAGCCTCAATACGCTCTAAAAAATGGCCAATGCTGATTTTCTTGGCGAGTGCGTAAGCTGGATACATTTGATGAGAGGTTAAGTAATCTCCCAGAACTAATAGACAGGCGAGTACAATCGTCAGGATTGCGACTCCCCCCAATACAGAAGCGATAAGCCAGTCTCTACGCATATGCGAGCTGCGCTTAACACTTGGTAGAACCATGAGAAAGAAGCATAATTCAGCATACGGATACATAGCCACATAAAGCGTACCATTAATGACAGGTTTGATGCCTTCTGCAAGAACAGGCATTAAGTTTATAGAATGAAATTTTGGAACAAGAAAAACAATTAACAGCACAAATGACAAGACGAACCATGGAAAAACAATTTCAGCTGCTCTGCCAATCGTTTCAATTCCATTATGAACACCCCAAATCAGAATCAAGATCAATAGGAGAATGACAGCCTTGAGTGGCGTATTCGGTAATAACTGCGTTGTCATGAAATCACCGATTTCTCTAATCATCGCTGATGTATTAAGAAGATAGTGAATAAGCAAAATGATGGAAACGAATGTGCCCACCCAACTGCCCAGCAAGAGTCTTGCATATTGAATGACAGTTAAATCGGGATAAAGCGTACTTACGTAAAAAAAGAGAGACATAATCAGTAAACCTATGGAAAGTCCAAGCAGTGCACATATCCACCCATCCTGCTTGGCGGCTGTGGCGGTGATGGATGGAAGAATGAGAATAGAATCTCCGATGACGGAGAAAATGACCAAAATAGCCATTTGTTGAACGCTAATTTTTCCATTGGTAAACATATCATCACCTATTTGGCTGTAAATGTATTGAAAAACCAGTCAGATACTGGTTTGTAAATGACCTTCAAATAGATCAAAGGATCGGACAAGCTGATCAAAAGCATGGGCAAGATACATATGGCAGCTCCAGCAACAAGGAGTGATACATTGACGATTGCTTCTTTATACCATCCCTTTTTGAGTAACGATGGCACTTTTATTACACCAATAACAATGGCCAATGCTACAACGACAAGACTGCCAATCATACTGCCACTTCCCTCTTAACGCATAATATCTTTAATGAAGGAATCTGATGTTGATCCGTTATTCCAGAGACGAACCTCCGACTTGTAATTCACTTTCACATGGGAAAATTCTTCATCCCATTTTGAAGATAATTTTTTCCAGTATTGGGGTTGATACTGGTAAATCGTATGACCGAAACCAAAAACGTCGGTTTTAAATTTGGTTTGCATCACATGTACGCATTCTTTCATCTGCTCAACAAACTTTTTTTCCAATTTATCTTGCAGCATGAAGTAGGTGGAGGGATCTTTTAAATCTAATTCACAAGCCACTTCGGCTATGTTCGCTTGGCTCTTCATGTGGATATCTATCACGGGCTCTCCGTTCTCGATGCGGCTTTTCACCTTCGTGTGGGAGCGTACCGTTTCAATGACAATATTGCCGCCGTCGGGACAATGGAGGAGACTAGCCGTGCTTTTCATTTTGTCCATGATATAATTATAGCCCTTGCTCTGAGGCTCATTTAGCCAACCCACAAGCCGATCTTTTTTGAATAAGGCCAATCCAGAAAATGTAAGTTTAACACTCGGATCGATTTCTTCGATATTTTCTTTTCTTCCACCTTTATCAGAGTTACCCTTAATCATGACCCCTGTTAAAACAGGATTGCTAGCTTCTGTAACAAGTTGGCTAATGAGCTCATCAAGAGTGAAGGTCGTCGTAGGCGCCCACATTTTGGATGATGTTTCCAGGGAAGAGAATAGGTTCATACTCGGAATCTTCTCCATGGGGGTTAGTACACGAAGTACGTTATCTGCATTCGTGTTCTTAGCGATAAGCACATAGAAGTCGGTACGCATCTCTGGATCACGAGAGAGCAGGTCCAGTACTTTACCAATCCCTTCGCGAGCAAGCTCCTCACTCAGAATAAGCACACGAATGTGAGAGCCGTATATCAATCTAGGACTCGTATCCGTTATTTTACGAAGTGCCTGATATACAGTAGGCGCGGTTGCTTGATATAGATTAACAGGGGATCTGCCAGAGGAAGATGTTTTTGAGGCCGCCACCTCGCTTGGATCAACAACTTGAACAGAGACGCGGTATTGGTCACCTTCTTTATCGATGGCTGTACCTAGCTCAATAGCAAGTGTATTCAGTTCACGGCGGTTCCAACAGCCCGATAACATCAGGGTCAACACCCCACCGATCAAGCAAACGATCCATATTCGACTCATAGCAGGCCTTCCCTCATTAGGTTTCAGACTTTGGTTTCTGTCGGTACTTATTTTTAGTGTTAATACAATGAGGTCTTGTGAACATCATAGGCCATGGAAGCCTGAATAATGTATCTTTTTGATCTTTGATATTAAGCGGGGCAAATGAACTCATATACGGAAAACTAAATGAACGCAATTTACACAGATGCAGAATAAGTCCGATAACACCAATCATAATGCCATATACACCAAACGAAGCCGCAAGTGCCATGAATACAAAACGGAGCATTCGCACTGTAATGGACATGCTGCTCGCTGGAATTACATAGCTTGAGATCGCTGTGATCGATACGATAATGACCATCACTGCGGAGATTATACCTGCCTGTACGGCCGATTGCCCAATAACGAGCGTGCCAACGATGGAGACCGCCTGTCCAACCGTACGTGGCATCCTCACTCCGGCTTCTCGCAAAATCTCATAGGTGATTTCCATCAACATGGCCTCTATAAATGCAGGAAATGGAACGCCTTCACGTTGAGCCGCTAAGTTGATCAGAAGGTTTGTCGGCAGCATTTCTTGGTGGAAGGTTGAGATTGCAATATAAAACGAAGGAGCAAACATGGTTATGAAAAATGAAATATAACGCAAAAGTCGTAGAAGGGTGGCGATATCAAAACGTTGGTAATAATCTTCTGAAGATTGGAAAAAGTGAACAAATAAAGCGGGAACAAGCAGCACGAACGGTGTACCATCGACGAGAATAGCTACTCTTCCTTCGAGTAGTCCTGCAGCTATCGTATCAGGACGTTCGCTGTTAAATACTGTAGCAAACGGTGTTAAAGTACGATCTTGAATAAATTCCTCAATGTACCCACTTTCCAAAATACCATCAATATCGATTTGGTTTAGCCGTATTCGCACTTCATTTACAATCGTATCACTAGCTATATTCTGGATGTACATCATGGATACTTGCGTCTTGGTCACCCGACCTATCTTCTGGGACTCAAGCCAAAGGTTAGGATTTCTAATCTTTCGCCTGATGAGGGAAGTATTCGTACGGATATTCTCAGTGAACGATTCCATGGGTCCACGGACGACAGATTGGGTCTGAGGTTCGCTGACGCTTCTTTCTTCTTGGCCCTGTACGCCAATGCGAATCCCTTCCGCGTAACCATCGACAAGGATGATCGCATCACCTAACAGAAGCTGCGTGAGCAAGGTTTCCAAAGTAGTGACAACAGCAGTATCACTAGCGGTCAGTACCTCATCCTTCAAATAGTGCAACTTGTTTTCTTGGGACTCAAAGAGAACTACAGAATCGCTTTGTTTCTGACGCATGATCGGATTGGTAATCATATCATGCAAAAAATGGCTATCAACCATGCCTTCCATGTAAAATAGTGTCAGCTTCAAACCATCGAACATAGTCATATCTTTGATTATTAAATCCAAGCTGTAACCTAGGGCTTGGCACACCGAAGCGCGATTGATGTCTAACTGCGTTTGTAAGGAAACATCATACTCTGTTGTTTGAGATGCAATAGCCATGATATTTCCTCCAATTCCATCTATTCCTAAAGGTATTTTATCCATTCTTTGCGACAATATGCAGAAGTAATGCTTCGGATTTAGTTGTTAAACATTACAATCAAAGCCGCCAAATAGATGGCCGGATCGAGTAGCTACTCATAAATCTTCATCTTAGTCCTTGTCTTGCTTGCGGCTGCGCCGAATTAGAGAAATTACGATGATCAGAAGAAGAGGAAAAACATAGGCGATATTATTGATTAATGGCCAAGTTATATTCACGATTTCTTCAAGTGCAGCTTCTTTGGTATAGGTGGTGAGAGATAGAAGTAGGCAGACAAAAGCAACAGGAAGGACCAGCAGTCGTTCATTCTCCAATCTAAGCATTTGCGCCAAAACTCGCATGAGAATAAACAATAGGATGGCGGCCTTGAAATAAAAGCCTACAATGAGCGAGATGCCGATAATGGATTCGATCCTTTCAATAATTTCCTGAATGAAGATTAAACGTGCAAGCTGGTATAACGAATATTTGAGGTCGCCGGATAGTGGCCCCAGTACCATAATGCTGAATATGATCGAGGCCAACAGAGTCATTGCATTGACAATGATCGCCAGATACAGGTGCTTACCTACTTTTGGTGTGTCCTTTTTCCGAATGTAAGGCAAAATCATGGCAAAAACCACAAGTTCAGAATAAGGAAATCCATAAGCAATGTATGCAGCATTAAGGATAGGTCCGATCCCATCTGGCATGACAGGAAGGAGGTATTCCGGATGATATAGGTTGCCAACCAGCAACCAAATCACAACGATGAATCCAAACATTAGAGCTAATAAGACACTAGCCATACGTGCCATTACTTCAATTCCAGCAAGGGCTGTCAAAGCTATCGTCACAAAAAACAGAGTGCTTATTGCGTAAGTGGGTGTTTCTTTTAACATCGTGCTTTTAAAGAAGGTTACGATCTCAATTACTATACCTGCTACATTCCAGAACATGACAGCGGTGAATGGAATGAGCAATAGAGTGGTCAATGTGTTCCCCAACATTAAACGACTGCATTCAATAAGTGATTGACCCGGAAATTGTCGATATAGATAAAGAATGCCAGCAAGCAGGAGAATTCCCATTGCAAAAGCGATCAGAAGAGAAATCCATGCGCCATTGCCAGCAATGTTAGTAAGAGGTGCAGGAATGATAACGATGGAAGCACCAGTTAAGAAGAAGAGAAATAGCATACTCATCTGCACAGAGCTAACACTTTCTTGTTTACTCATGGGTTCCTCCCGATTCAAGGTTCTTTATGAGGACTTTGCAGGGTTAAGCCAATGGACGATTTGCTTAGCTGGTTCGGTAAGTAAATTGAAGAGGGTGTCAAGATTAGGCCAATGCTTAGCGGTAACGAATAAAAAACCGAGATAGAGAATACACACCAGCATCGCTGCATAGACAATCCGATCACGGGGACATGCGCTCTTGAACTTTGGAATGTCGGAAATAAGCATTGCGGTAGCAATAATCAAGGTACAAACTAATTTAGCAGACATGGCTATTTCTCCTTTGTGCCAAATGGAGTTCCTACGTTCATGCCGGTACTCAATACTTCAGTATCAACCTCAACATGAAACCGACTTTGGGCAAATCGCTTGTCCCACGTAGGCTCCAAGCGTTTCCAGAGCTTTGAATTTTTTCTGTAAATCTGATTTCCGATTCCGATGATATCCAGCTTCTGCCGCTTGAATATCCCTATCGCATGTAGAATTTCTTGTTCGACCTGTTCGCTGATTCTATCTTCATAGCGCTCTATTTCTTTTTTTGATTCTAAACGGGAGCATCGTAGTTCTCCTACAGTTCCTTTGATTTCAATCTTTACATTGATCGTCGTCTCATTTTCAGTTACATTGGGAATTATTTTACTGTTAAAAGAGAGTACTTCCAGTGATTCTTTGTTATGAACCTGACCATCTGCACTCCCTACACAAGGGAATTCAAGTATCCCATAATTGTATTTATCGGTCAGCATGATTAACGCTTCTGTGTCCTTATCCTTAAGTATGTCGACCAGTTTACCTTCTTTGATAATCGCGACTCCAGATACAACCGCTTCACTGGGCGAGATGCCTTTATGAATATAAGGAATGGCTGAGGTTTTGGAGGGGCTCTTTAATTGAATAGCTAGCTCATACAATGGGATGCTAGAGGTTTTGGCGGAATAAAGGGCACCGTTGGTCTCCATTTTTTTGAATTGCTGACCAATGGTTTGCTCAATAAAAGGTTGGATTTTTAAAAAATCGCTGGCTGATCCTTCTGTAACTAAGGGGAGAACCGTTCCACGAGGTTCGTGATCTCTTGAGAAATAATCAAGGACTTCCCTTATGTTTTGGGTTCTGGCCAACTGTTCTCCGAGCAGAATAACGCGCATATGATCCCACTTGGGCTTGCGTCCGAACTTCATGGGGATGTCCCGAATGGCTTCAAACATGGTTTCCCCGCTCGTTTGAATATTGATGCCCTTCTTTGCAGAGTTATCCCCACCTTCCATTCCCATTTTGCTTGAAGGATTGTAGAAATGGGTTGTTAAATGGAATAGATTGTCCTTGGTCATGTCAATGGCGACCGCTTGGACATATCCGTATTCATCCAGTTCATTATTATCCCAGCAACCGGTGATCAGAGCAAGGAACAGGAAGGAAAAGATAATGGAGGCAATTGGCTTCACTGCATCTTCTTCCCCTCTGAGGTCTTTTTGTTCAAATGTCGATTCCGAGGTGAATGAAGCAGCATCCGTCGTGGTAAGACGATTAATGCATCCCGCAACCGATTGATGTCCAGTGGCGTTATACTAGCCAGGTAAGGCTGCCCCAATGAGCGTAAGGTTGCTAAATGGAGGTATATCAGGATGAAGCCAATCATGATGCCAAGTCCTCCAAATGTTGCTGCAAGAATCATTAATGGAAACCGCATGATTCTAATCGCTATTGCCATGTTGTATTGAGGCAATGCAAAGGAAGCAATACCCGTTAAGGCAACGACAATGACCATAACTGGGGAAGCAATCTGGGATTGAATGGCCGCCTGCCCGATGACCAATGCCCCTACAATACTCACGGCGGAGCCAATGGGGCGGGGCAAACGAACTCCCGCTTCCCTCAGCAATTCAAAAAAAAACTCCATGATGAGCGCCTCCACCAAAGCAGGGAAGGGAATTCCCTCCCGTGTGTTCAATATGGCTAGAAGTAAGACAGTCGGGATAAGCTCAGAATGGAAGTTGGACAAGGCGATATAGGTACTAGGAAGCATCAGCGCGATAACAAATGCGGCCATCCGAATGATTCGAATTAATGATGAAAATATTGTTCGATAATAATAATCTTCACTTGTAATAAAAAACTCCATGAAATTACCCGGACAGATTAATGTGGAGGGGCTCCCATTTACCATAGCGATTATCTTACCGTCTAACAGAGCTGATATCGTGTTATCTGGGCGTTCCGTATATCGAACCTGTGGAAAGGGGGAGTAGGCGGAATCTTCAATCCACTCTTCAAGGTACGAAGCCTCGAGAATTTCTTCCTTGTCCATTTGTGCAAGACGATTTTTAAAATTAAGTAACGTTTCGGGCTTCACGGCTCCTTCCAAATAACCGTACGCTACTTCTCTTTGGCTCTGCTCACCTGCTGAAAAAAACTCGAATTTAAGCTTTGGAGATTTAAGCAAGCTTCGTATTACGCCGATATTGCGATCAAGATTCTCGATGAAGCTTACATGAGGGCCTTGTACACTAGGCTCAGTAATAGGTTCGGCAGCCTGTCGCTTTTCAACATCCAAGGCCATATAACTTAACGCTTTATCCCATTCGTTAAAAAAGATGACTACTGTGCCGTCTAGAATACTTTTTATGGCTTGATCGAAATTTTCTATAATTTCAGCAGACGGAGAGGTAACTCCATCATTTTCAAAAAAAAGAATCACATCTTCAATGGTTACAGTCATGGCAGGCCCGATTTCGTGCGAAACGAGATTTTGCAGCGTCTCTTTTAGATAATTAGTATGATTAGTTTTAACCAGCGTTTCAAAATAAACAGTAAAAGCAGTTTGCTCTAACTCAGGGCCGTAGCTCCAATGGAAGATCTTTAGATCCTCACAATTAGCAAAAGAATCTTCTATCAGGCTTAAGTTATCTTCCAAACAGGAAGAAATGATGTTGGTTGTGAGAGGTCCAGTTGTAAGGTCCGGTTGAGCAAGTGGAGTGGACGGATCGCTAGGTGATGGATTCTGGTCAATTGGATGTTTCCGCATGCTGCTCTCCTTACGGGAAAAGATGATGACAGTATTAACATCATTGACACGAATTGGGTATCATATTCAATTCGAAATGGATGTAAGGACATTCAGTCGAAGAGTCTACTTAATTCCTTGACCTATGGAATCAAATACGATGAGTTTTCTTTATCCGACTGTGCGGTACAAATAAAACTGTATCAGCCCCAATATGGCAGGAGCCAAAAAACCAGTAAAACTACTTAAGTCCCCACCTGATGAAAGGTGAGGACTTATTCTACGTTTACGGTTTAAACTTTATATTGAAATGAGATCCCTCGATAGTTCGTTAAGCCGCTCGCAGCCATGTTCTGTGACCAACACCATATCCTCAATCATGATTGAACCTATGCCGTATCCATAGTAGGGGGTTTCCAAGCATATGACCATGCCCGGACGAAAGACGGCTGACTCGGACGGACTGATGAAAGGGGCTTCTTCTGCCGCTAGACTTAAGCCCGCACTGTGTCCAAGATGTCCTCTGTTGTAATTCTCCAATCCAGAACGGCGAATTACATCCATGACCTCATGAAAGACGCTGTTCATAGGCACTCCCGGCGCTATGAGCTCAAGGAGACGATCATGTCCTATCCTTAGCGCGTCGTAGATGCGCTTCACGGTATCCGAAGGATCACCGAGTACAAAGGTACGTGCAATGTCCGATCCATACCCCGCGACATCGACCCCTACATCAAACTTAATGACATCCCCAGGCTCACTCGGACGCGTATCGAAGTTATGAGCAGGAGCGAAATTGGCTCCGACAGAAATCATATGAAAGCGGGCCGTAGAGAAGTCAGGACGCTTCATTAACCCCTTTCGAAAAGCTTCTACGATTTCCGCGGCAGAGCTGCCGACTCCAATGGTACGAACCGCCTCCGTAATGCCTGCCTCGGCATAGGCACAGCCCTTACGGAGTTGGGTTATTTCCCATGGAGACTTTACCGCTCGCAGCTCGGTAAAGATAGCACTCGCTTCCATCAACTCCAACGTACCGGCTGATTTCTTTAAGGACAAGGCTGAGCCATGCCGCATGGCACTTAACTCCACAGCTACCTTACCGCGTGTAACTCCATGCTCGGCAAGCACTTGCATCAACAGGCTGAACATTTCCTCAGCTTGGGGCGAGACCGGACGTTTTCCTTGATATTGCCCGCCTTTAAGACCCAATGGGTCATCCACGTCTACCCAAGTGGGATAGGCCCTGATCTCACTTTGAGGCAGATCGCTCACCACTCCTGCCGCCTCGAATTCATTCATGATCAAGATCGTCTTACGACTTGGATCTCGAAACAGGACTGCTAACGCGACTTCATTCATACGTAACGTATACATGAAGGTACTCGGATGACCGGAGAGGTAATAGAAGTTCTCACAGCTTGAGGCGACAATAGCTTCAAGCTCTTGATTTTCCATGATCAATCGTGCTCGCTCAGCTATATATTTTAAATGTTCTGGATCTATGGGGATCAAAGCGTTCAACTCCTTATGCATTCGATTAATGATCCATTTGTCTTAGAAACTTACGTGCTCGATCGGTTTGCGGCTGATCGAAGAACTGCTTCGGAGTTCCTTCTTCCTGAATGACGCCTTCGCTCATAAAGATAACCCGGTTCGATACCTCCCGGGCAAACTTCATTTCGTGAGTAACGACGATCATGGTCATACCTTCTAGTGCTAGCTGCTTCATTACAGCCAGTACTTCGCCTGTTAATTCAGGGTCTAGAGCTGATGTTGGCTCGTCAAATAACATAATCTGAGGATTCATAGCCAGTGAACGGGCAATGGCTACCCGCTGCTGCTGGCCGCCGGAGAGCCGGGAAGGATGCTCATGAATTTTATCCAGTAGTCCCACCTTAGCTAGTAAAGATTCGGCAAGCTGGATAGCCTGCGCCTTGGGCATTTTTTTCACAGTCATTGGAGGCATAATAATATTTTCAAGGACAGTCATATGTGGAAATAGATTAAATGATTGAAAAACCATACCTGTTAATGTGCGAATATCCCGTAAAGCTTGTTTTTTTGATGGCAAGTTACCGGTCGCGTCCCACTTCACGCTGCCGACTCGAACTGACCCTTTAGTAGGCTCTTCCAGCCCGTTCATGCAGCGGAGGAGTGTGCTTTTTCCTGAACCGCTTGGCCCTAAGAGGACCACAATTTCTTGAGGACGGATGTGCAGATTAATATCTTTTAATACCAACAAGTCGTCGAACTGTTTGCTCAGATTTATACATTCAATCATGGTTCACACGCCCTTAATAAGCCTTGGCTAGTTTGTTTTCAATGCGGTTAAGAATGTTGGAAAAAACCATGCTCATGATCCAATACATAAGTGCAATTGCTAGATAAAAAGGCATGCTTACATAATATTGGGCCATCAGCAGTTGGGCAGACCGAAGTAATTCAGTGACTGTCACCAAGGAAACCAAGGAGGTCTCTTTGAGCATGCCTATAAAAGTATTGCCCATGGGAGGAATCGCCACTCGGGCTGCTTGTGGAAGAACAACCTTCCATAAAGCTTGCCAAGGAGAAAGTCCCAGAGAGAAGGCCGCTTCCGTCTGTCCTTTACTCACTGATAGGATGGCACCGCGAAATGTTTCGGATAAATAGGCGCCAATGTTGATACTCAGCGAAATATAGGCCGCTGTGAGCGGCCCGAGTTTAATCCCATAATCAGGTAAACCATAATAAATAATAAAGATCTGAACGATGATTGGGGTTCCGCGGATGATCGAAACATATCCTTTGGCCAAGCTAGTGATAAACCAATTTCCCTTCAACCGCGCGATTGCTACAAGCAAGGCGATAAAAAATCCAAAGAACATCGAGACGACCGTGATATTCAAGGTGTAGTAGGCTCCCTTTAATAGATAGCCTAAGTTTTCAAGTACCAGTTCCATTCGTGCTGCCTCCCGAGGTCAAACCGCTTAAATATTCGGTTCCACATCAAACCATTTTTTGAAAATTGTCGTAAACGTTCCGTCTGTCTTCATTTCAGCTAATGCTTTATTAATCGCTTCGACCAGCTCTGGGTTATTTTTGCGAACCGCTACACCTGCGAAGTCTTCCTTAATCGGTTGCCCGACCGCTTTAATTTTGAATTTGTTTTTTTCGATTAAAGGCTTGATAGCAAATACGTTGTTAATGGTGGCATCAATTCTTCCGATGTTTAAATCCGTCAAGGACGTAACCACGTCGTTATAGGTGGCGATTTCAAACTTGCCGACTTTCGGCATAGCAACATCACGTAAATATTTTTCGTCATTCGTACCGAGACCAACACCAATCTTCTTGTCTTTGAAATCTTCAATGGATTGGATCGTTGTGTTGTCGCTCTTTACGACTACGTTAACTGCATTCTTAACATATGGATTGGAGAAGTCCATTGTTTTCTTGCGATCTTCTGTAATCGTAACTTGGCTGATAAGTGCGTCATATTTATCCTTCTGCAATCCTTCGATTAAGCCCGAGAATTCCCCAGTAGTAAATTCGACTTGAACACCTAACCTTTTAGCCACTTCTTTGGCAACATCCGCATCGAAACCATCCACTTCTTTCTTTTCATTCAAAAAGTTGTAAGGTGCATAAGTTCCCATTAATCCGACTCGGATTTTACCTGATTTCTTGATTTGTTCCAACAGGTTCGAAGGTGCTGCTGTTTCCGCGTTTGGATTACCGCTGGCAGCAGGTTTAGGTGATTCGACTGGCTTCTGCCCGCATCCTACTAAAGCTAAGGCGACTACACTGATCAAGGAAACGGATTTAAATAATTGTTTGAATTTAATGGACATTCTCTACACCCCTATATCGTTTTTATATTTGTTATCTTGCTTCTAAATGCCTACATTATCCCATCAACCCGCGGAATTCGAACCTTGCCGTTTCTTCAGCTATTTCTGAAGGGGTATACGTCGATTTATAATCTACGTCATGCATAGGGCCGAACAGCCATTTGGTCAACACGCCTGTAATTAATGAGACAAGAATGGTTACACGAAGCGATAAGTCGATCGTACTGGGCAGCATCTGTAATTCGATAGCTCGGTTTACATTGTTCTTGAAAGCTTCCTCGAACGTGAGCCATGTTTGGGATACAGCATCCTGCACGAGCGGGTCTGCGCCTTGACCTTTGATCAGCAGTAAAGCCATTAAATATCGATTCTGATCAGCGAATTCGAACAGATCCGTCAACAACCGAGCAGACGATCTTACCATGTCATCTACCGATCCCGCATGTTTGCGATAACCTTGTTCAATGACTTGGTGTAACTTTTCTTTACCATCCTCGATAAGCTGGATAGCAAGCTTTTCTTTACTTTCGAAGTACCAGTAAAAGGTTCCTTGTGAAACGCCTGCGGATTTGACCACATCCGAGACCTTGGTATTGTGATACCCTTTGCGTGCAAATAGCTCCAGTGCTAAGGACATTAATTCTTGCTTGCGGTCTTGTTCTTGATCCGATATGGATGGCATGTTCAATATCCCCACTCTATTAACTGACGAGTCAGTTAAGGTTAATTCCGATTGGTTTACTATAATTTAAAGATTGCGTTGTTGTCAAGATATAGTGGAAAATAATCAATTAACATTTTCGCGGCTTCCATATCCGTTTGATGAGCTTATCCGAGTCCTTAATATCGCTCTTCGTATTGACATAAGCGGATTGCACGATGGGCGCGGTGCAAAGCTCCTGAAAGCTTTGCTTTACGTTTTTAATGAACGCGATAGCTGCCGTGGTGTGGTACAACTCGCATTTTAAAGGATGAATAAATAGGTGAAATCCGTTTCGAACAGGGAGCGGATTTTTAGTGTTTTCCTGATTTTCCGCGGTACGACGGGCTTTTTTTGTTTGAAAAAAAGTCTAATTGCGGAAATGTTGACGTTCCACTAGGATGTGATTACTGCTGGTGCACAAAGCTGATGAGAAAGGGGGTGTAAGATGAAAATGAATCAAGATATGACGTCTGGAATGAGACCGGCCGCCCCAAAGACGATTAAGAAAAGTCGCTCAAGGGTATGGTCGATTCTTATGCGGGATAAGTTTTTATATTTGCTGGCGCTGCCAGGTATCCTGTTTATCATTGTTTTCAAATATGTTCCCATGTGGGGGATTGTGATCGCTTTCCAGGATTATTCTCCGTATCGGGGTGTGATGAACAGCGCGTGGGTGGGATTCGAGCATTTCAACCGGTTTTTCTCCAACCCGGACTTTATGCTGCTGTTTCGTAATACGATGGCGATTAATATTTTGAATTTGGTGTTTTACTTCCCGCTGCCGATTCTGGTGGCCCTGCTGCTCAATGAGGTGGTAGGTAATAAATTCAAAAAGACAGTGCAATCGATCGTCTATCTGCCGCATTTCCTGTCGTGGGTTATTATAGTCGGGATAACTATCCTGATGCTGTCCAGAAGCGACGGAGTTATTAATAATATGATCGTGGCGCTCGGTTTGCCCAAGGTTGATTTCCTGACCAATCCTAATTTGTTCTGGGGATTGTTAACGGTACAATCGATCTGGAAGGAAGCGGGCTGGGGAACAATCATATTTTTGGCGGCAATGGCGGGGCTTGACCCTCAGCTGTATGAAGCGGCTCGAATGGACGGTGCCAAGCGACTGCGTCAAATGTGGCATATTACGCTGCCAGGTATTCGCAATGTGATCTTGATCCTCTTGATCTTGCGAATCGGCAATATAATGGATGTCGGATTTGAACAGGTGTATTTGATGAAAAATGGTGCCGTTTCCGAGGTAGGGGATGTATTTGATACGTATGTGTATCGTCTCGGAATTCAGCAGGGGCAGTTCAGCTTTAGTACGGCGGTTGGTTTGTTCAAGTCGGGGATAGGGCTTGTGCTCGTGTTAATCGCGAACAGTCTGACGCGGCGGTTTGGTGAAGAGGGCGTTTACTAGGTCTTTCGTTTATTAGTGGGCGCTTATCCAGTAAGGCAGGGGGATACTATGAGGAAAAGCAAGGAAGATCTCCTTTTTCCGATATTTAATTATGTGTTGTTAACCTTGATTAGTCTGATTACGATCTTTCCGCTCTATTATGTATTTGTCGTTTCGTTCACAGATCCTTCTGAATATGTAAAGGGCGGGATGCAGTTTTTCCCTAGCAAATGGACGTTGGTCTCCTATAAATATTTGCTATCCACGCCAGCCTTTATGAATGCAACGTTGGTCAGCGGCTTTCTGGCAACCGTAGGAACTGCATGCAGTCTCATTGTGACAGCGGCTCTAGCGTATACTCTTTCTCGTAAAAGAATGCTGGCGCGACGGCTCATTATGCTGCTTGTGTTATTCACGACACTGTTCAATCCAGGACTGATCCCTCCATATTTGCTGGTAAGAGATTTGCATTTAATTAATAGCTTGTGGTCGTTGATTATTCCGGTATTGACCAGCGGCTGGTATATTCTGCTGATGAAGGGCTTCTTCGACAGCATCCCGGACAGTCTGGAGGAAGCTGCACTGATTGACGGCTGCAATGATATCGGCGTCTGGTTCAAAATTATTTTACCATTGTCGCTTCCGGCGATGGCGGCATTCGGTCTCTTTTATGCGGTCGGGTATTGGAATACGTTTTTCTCGGCGGTATTGTATATGAGTGATGCGTCCAAATGGCCGCTTCAGGTGTTACTGCAAAATATGTTAATTGATTCCTCAACAGCAGCGGGTGGTGCGGCAGCTCAGGAAATGATGAATGAGCAGACGATTCCTCCGGAAACATTGAAAATGGCAGCAGTTGTGATTGCAACGGTACCGATCCTGCTCGTTTATCCTCTTTTACAAAAGCATTTTGCCAAGGGTGTTATGGTTGGTTCAGTTAAGGGATAAGATAGCCAAAGAAATATGGGAGGGTTTATAGAGTGAAACAACAACAGCATGTTATAGTTAAAGGATCGACGCTGCTTCTAGCAGCAAGTATTGCCTTGACGGGCTGCGGTGTAGAGGGCGGCAAGACTGAGTCACAGGGAGCTGCCACACCAAGCAAGCCGACAGACGTGTCGATTATGACCAACTTCAGCACACCGGAACCACCTGGTGCAGATAATGTGATCGTACAGGAAATTGGCAAGCGCACGAATACGAAATTGAATATTCAATGGGTGTCTCCCAACAACTATACAGAGAAAACGAAGGTAACGTTGGCCTCCGGTGATATTCCAGATTTGATGTTTGTCGATCCGTTCGATCCGCTGGTGCTGCAAATGGCCAGAGACGGGGCATTCTGGGAAATTACGCCTGATATGATCAAAAGCTATCCGAACCTTGCAGCTTACCCCAAAGAGGTATGGACCAACTCGAAGCTGCAGGACGGCAAAAATTACGGTATTCCGGCCGTGCGTCCTTTAGGTGGTTGGTCGTATCCGAATATTCGTAAAGACTGGCTCGATAAGCTGGGACTCAAAGTGCCAGAAACCATTGATGAGCTGTTCCAGACCATGAAAGCTTTTACCTTTAACGATCCAGATGGCAATGGCAAACAGGATACGTACGGACTAGCGGGCAATGTTGGAACGTTCCTGTTTGAGCCGCTGTTCAACTCAACACAGGGCAAATGGAAGATGAAGGATGGCAAGCTGACCCACATTTATCTGGAAACAGAAACTCGCGATGCGATCGCTTTTCAGAAAAAGCTGTACGACGAGAAGGTCATTCCCGAGGATTTTGCTGTACTAAAAACGAGTCAGTTCGAGGATATGGCGAAAGCTAATAAAGCGGGTATTTGGACCGATACGGTAGAAGCTTCATGGCGTCCAACGGAAGAGCTAAGAAAGACGATTCCGAACGCGGACATGATGCCGATTACGTACCTGATCAGCCCAAGCGGCAAAAAAATGGTGTACCAGTTCCGTGGCCTGAACGGGATTTATGTCATTCCGAAAAAAGTATCTGATGCGAAGCTGAAAACGATTTTGCAGCTGATGGATTACGGCTCCTCCGAGGAAGGTGCGAACCTGGCCTGGTACGGACTTAAAGATGTGCATTATATTGAAAAAGACGGCATTAAGACAGCAACCGATCAGGCGAAAAAGGATATCGTTTCGCAAAGTGCACTCGGCAAAATCTTCAGCCGTGACGAGAAATATTTGTGGGCGTATCGTACGGGCATGCCGAACGATATCTTTGAGCGCAACAAAAAAATTATCGACGAACGTGCCAAATACGCGATACCGGATATCGGCTATGGCTTGTACTCGGAAACGGCGATCAAGCTGGGTGCGGAATTTGACAAGAAAACCGAGGATCTGAAGGTCAAGATCATTATGGGCAAAGAACCTCTTACCGCTTGGGATGATTGGGCGCAAAAGCTGTCCAAGGACGCAGATTTCCTGAAAATTATTAAAGAAACAAACGATTCCTATCAATCGAGAATGGCCAATAAATAGGAAAAGCATCGTACCATCCTCATTAAGCGTGCTGGATTATTTATTGTCATATGATATGACCAGGCTCATGGGAGGCATCTCTCATGGGCCTTACCCCTACTAGAATACAGGTGAATGGATGATTCGAATCAAGTGGCACAAACGAACAGATACCCGAACCTACCGAGGTCACGTTTTCCAGCGGAGTCTGATCCTGATTTTACTGGTTACGATCATTCCAACCATACTCATATCAGTCAGCAGCTACTATATAGGGGTTCGGTATATTGAACGTGAGGTTGAAAGAACCCACAGCCTGCAGCAGGAATACACCATCAAACAGGTTAATGATGCTTTGAGCCATCTTCAGGTCAGCATGAACCAGTGGGCGCTTAATCCGATTATGAGCGAGAAGTTGCGAGGGATCGATTTTAAGGACAATTATGCGCTGACGATGGAATTCTATCAATCACTGACCGTTATGAACAATAGCAGTGCATTGATTGATCAGGTTTATGTATATCTGGAGAATCCGTCCAGACTCGTATCTGACAGCCAAGGCATTCGCAAGCTCAGTACGGAGGAAACGGAGCTGTACCGCAAATTGATGACGAGCAAGGAACGGCTCTTCTGGCGGAGCTTGGACGCCGCGGGAAAACCGGGTATGTTTGTTATACACAAGCTTCCGGTCATCGGTGAGCCGTTCGGCGCGATTCTTGTCCGTTTGAATGAAAAGCAGCTTATGAACATCGCAGGTTTTGATGAAAGCCTAGGCGGGACGATCTTTATCCGTAATCTGGAGGGCTACTTTTTATCCCGTGACCATTTTTCCCCCAGAATCAAAAGTTTGAATGAGGCGATTGAGCAGGAAATTCAAACGAGAACGGAGCTTTCTTCTTTTCGCTGGAGCTGGAACAACGAGCCTTTTTTTGTATCAACCTCTACGATTCCATTAACCTCCTGGCAGTTGGTTTCGGCGGTCCCGTTATCTGAATTCGTAAAGCCCATTGTGATCGTGTCCAGGCTTATACTGGGAGTCGGGATAGTGGGGTTTATCCTGATTTTGTTTAGCTCGTGGTATGCTTCAGTTCGACTTTATCAGCCGATCCATCGCCTGGTCCGTACCTTCATCTCGCCTTCAGGTTTTGAGCCGCTGCTCGTTCCCAAAGATGAGATTACCTACATTGAGGATCAATGGCGGCATCTGAACAGCGAAAGCCATATGCTGCAATCGCGGCTGGAGGCGCATTACTCGACTTTGAAGATCGGCTTCTTGCTGCAGCTGGTACAGGGCCACTTGTTACTGCTAAACGAGGACGAGATCAGACAACGTCTGGAGCAGTATGGCTGGGAAACGGAAAATAAGCGGTTTGTCGTTGTTGTCGTGCAGCTGCTTGGATTTCAACAACTCAAAGGAGCATTTCGTGATGATGAGCAGCCTCTGGTTACTTTTGCGGCAGCGAACATCATTGAAGAGCTGACCCAGCATGACGATGTGTGTGTGATGAATCTGCACGATCTGTCCGTGGGCTTGTTCATTATGTTTCCTGACCGTATCTCCTCTTCGGAAATATCGAACCGTTTGAATGAAATGGCTGCTGAAATCGGTCAAAGTCTGCATCGGATTCTGAAGATGGACACGGTCGTAGGTTTAGGAAAAACAATGTCCTCCATCAGTCAGGTACCGAATGCGTGGGCAGAGGTGCAGCAAGCACTGCGGCACAGAAAGCTGCATGAATCCAATCAAATTATAGATTTAAATGAACCAATGAATGAGGATAACAGCGCAGCCAAATACCCGTTTACGGTTGAAAATGATCTGATCCATTCACTGTTTATCGGCCTTGGCGATGATAGCCGCAGGTTGCTGAATGTCTTTTTTCAGGAACTGAAAAAAAATTCGGAGCTGGAGCTCTTCCTGCAGCAGGGCAGTCTCAAGCTGCTCGGTTCGATTCAATCCTCGATTATGCAGTCGGGAATTATTCAGGCAGGCTCTTTGTATGATTGGGGCCAGCTGTTCGCTGAACTGTTGGCGCTGAAAGATATTGACGCGATGTGCACCTGGTTTGACGATAAAATCATTCAGCCGCTCATTACTGAGCTTGCGCATAACCAGAACCATAAAGCCCGACAACTGATCGAAATTTCGATCGGCATGATACGTACCGAATACCATACGGATATTTCACTTGATCTGTGTGCGGATCGACTCGGGCTTGCTGCGTCCAGCTTGAGTAAAATGTTTTTCCAGGTAACCGGCTTGCACTTTGTCGATTATATTACCAAGGTCCGATTGGATCATGCCAAGCACTTCCTGATGCATTCCGATCTAAAAATGCAGGAAATCGCCGTACAGATTGGCTACCAGCCCGCTTATTTCAATCGAATTTTCAAGAAAATGGAAGGGATGACTCCAAAGGACTTCCGCGAGCTTCACAAAGTTTAAAGATGAATGACATGTTAATACATCCTATGAGAATTGCAGTGAAGGGAGCTTTTTGACATTGAAGGTTATGGAGCAGCTTAGTCAGATACAGCATCACATAGAATCGATTGAGGTTTACCGTTATGACGTGGATGTGCAGCGTAATTTTAGTCATGGTTCGTGGAGTAACCGTATCCACGGTTTTATCCGTATCACATCCGCAGGGCAATCCGGTTGGGGAGAAAATATTATTGCTGTGAATCAGGATCAGCTGGATTTGCAAGCTTGGCTGGAGTCGTTTCAACCCTTGATCGGCATGCGCATCTCAGATGGCATTGCATGGCTGATGAGCCATTTGCAGCAGAATGGGTCCAAAGCGACCGAAATGCTGGAGACGGCTTTGGTCGATCTGGCCGGAAAGCTGCTGGGCCTGCCAGCCGTTGTCTTGTTGGGTCTGGAAAGGACAGAGGCTGTACCCGGATTGTATTGTATTCTGGAGAACGACACGGAAGTCGTGAAGGAGAAGGCGCTGTTGTCACTTGAGCAAGGCTATCGTACGCATCTCAAGGTGAAGCTGTTTGGGGATATCGAGTTGGATAAGGCGGTCATTCAAGCCGCTAGATCGGTCATTGGAGAGGAAGCCTTTCTTGTTGGCGATGTTAATGATGGATACCGCAAGAAGCAAAGCACTGACAGTCTGGATGGGCTTACGGCTGCGATGCTTCAGCTGTATGCGATTGGATTGAACGCATGTGAAGACCCGGCGAGCCTGACGACTGAACAGTGGATAGAGCTGCAAAATCGGGTCGGTGGGCTGCAGCTTCTTCCAGATGCGCCGCTGCGTCCAGCTGTCACAGCGATTCAAACGGCTGCTCCGGGTATGGGTGGCATCTACAATATCCATCCGGGCTGCGCAGGCTCATTGATTCATGCCGTTGATTTAGCAAGAACGATTCAGGGCTTCGGCGCCAAGCTGATGATCGGCGATGACAGCTTGGTCGGACCTGCTTGCACGGTGTGGCAGCAGCTGGCGATTGGATTAGGTGCAGATTGGGTCGAGGCGTTGGAAAAGCCTGGTGAGTCCGAGGAATTCGAGTCCTGTGTTCTGACACAGGCTACCTCGCGCAGTGGCGATGGCCGAGTGTGCGTAACAGAGCCTGCGGCGGGCTTCGGCTTGTATATCGATCAGGAGCGGCTGTTGGCAGTATGTAAGGATTACTATCGAATTACTCAAGAGCTAACGGTATAGCAGTAACCTACCAGCATGTAACGAAGCGAAGCGTGGTCACCTCCTTGAGGAAGACCCTCCATTTACTATTTTCAATATAACCCCATTTCAAGAGATCCAATGAACTTCATCACCATTGGATTCGTACGGCATATGCCTGTCAGAGTCGAATTTATCGTAAAATATGCATTCCTTAAAATAGAGATCATATATCGCTTACCCATATGAACAACCCGCTCCTTAGAACCGAGAGAAGCGGGTTGTTTTCGTCCGTCAAGAAAGACGGGCGGATTGAGATCAACAACAACCGCTGTAGTTAATCCAAGTAGGAGAACGCAATCGCAGTTATAGGTTTGGCCGTATTCGAGCAAACCTTTAGATGATCAATTAAATCGGTATTTGATTCTATCCAATTCAATTTTGATCCCAGTTTTTTAAAGGAAGATTGCTGTGAATCTTGGTAGCATTACAAGACTAGACAGCCTATCATACCCATCCCTCCATACCCATCAGTTATACCTTTATGACCAGCGGTGGAACACTCTTATAGCCTGTACAAATTTGCTAAGTCCCCTTAAAATCAGTGTGAGCCTTGTACCAATTGCATCCTCCGCTAATCCATACATATTTATCCTGCATGTACGAATACACTTGTACTCGAAAAGAAACCGCATTATCAGATTCTTGTTCGGACTCGATATTAGAGGATTCAATAATCGTAGAGGGTAACTCATTAACCCAAGATGGATCTGTTGCTTGCAGATTTGATGCGATTGTTTGCTCCGTTAATACAGATGAAAATATTGTATTCATAGAACAATTAATCCTTTCAATCAGTTGAATTGAACGGGTATAACCATGGTTTAATGAGACTCTATCTAGATTAATTAGTAAACAAACAGGCTGGACTGCATATCAGAAAACCGTAATAGATTTGGCTGTAAAAGTTGTTGGATGTTGTAACTTGCATTCCGAAATGTAGGTTATGCTGAAATCGAAATATTATGCTTCCTGAAGACGACAGTAAAGATTTCGTGTAGCAGCTCGTGGATACACCCATCAAGCCAAATAATGGGATGTTAACTGATGTCATCAGTTGAAGTAATATAAGTGCTTTGATACACTGAGAGAACAGAACTGTTCATCCATACTATTAGAGATTGGTTAGGTGTTTGAATTGTTGACATCGTCGCGTAAAACTGCACGGCAGCGCATCCTTGAAGTGGCTTGCGATTTGTTTTATCACAAAGGTATACGTTCTGTAGGTGTAGATACAATTGTTGAGAAATCTGGAGTGGGCAAGGCGACTCTTTATCGCCATTTTCCAACCAAAGATGATTTGATTGCCGCTTATCTCGAGGAATGGGAAAAACATGATTGGACACAATTTGATGAGAAAATTGCGAAGTATGAGGGATCCCCAAAAGAGCAATTGTTGGCTTTTATTGATACAATTACGAACACAATGAAGGATCCCGGTTATCGTGGTTGTGCTTTTTTAAACGCTCTTGCGGAATTTCCCGAAGAGAGTCATTGTGTCAAGCGATTGACTGTTGAATACAACTGTTCATTGCGATTACGCTTGAATCGATTGACCCAGCAGGCAGGTGCGCAAGATGAAAATTTGACGGATCAACTTATGCTTGTGATCACTGGAGCACTATCGTTAGCTCATGCACTGGGCTCTGCCGGTCCAGCATCCCAACTTAAAGCACTCGCAACACATTTGATCGATTTGCAAGTAGCTTGAAGCCTTGATTGTGAGAGAAAAACGTATACCCCCCTTAGAATAAGCATTGGATTTAATGTTTATTCTAAGGGGGGTATTTTTTTAAAGGATAAATTCTTGTGTCTCTTGACACAGAACAAAACAGTATTGTATTTTAAAATACAGAACAGAACTGTTCTGTTCTGTTTTAAAGATGTTTCAGCTCCAATGTTCAAAAAACGGTTAAAGGGAGAATTATGTCAGAAAATATTTCTGCGGCGCAGGCGGGCACCATTTCACTAGGTGATTTGACTGTCAACCGAATTGGCTTGGGCACAAACCGCATCACCAACACACCAGATGCACACAATTTGCTTAAACGAGCTCTAGAACTGGGCATCAATTTTATTGACACAGCACATATCTACGGTGAGGGAGAGAGCGAGGAAGGCATTGGTAACGCAATTGCACCATACGGCAACGGCCTATTTGTGGCCACAAAAGGTGGTGCGAATGAGGCTGCCCCCCAACAATTACGACGCGAGTTGGAAGAAAGTTTGAAGAGACTCAAAACAGACCGAATTGACCTTTATCAACTCCACCGTGTAGATGCTAATATTCCACTGGAAGTGACGATGCAGGCGATTAAAAGCTTTCAAGATGAAGGGCTTATTAGGCACATCGGCTTGTCTGAGGTAACGGTTGAGCAGCTTCAACAGGCTATGCAAGTAGCATCGATAGTGAGCGTCCAGAACGAATACAATTGTGGTCAATCGCAAACATGAAGCACTTGTGGACTTTTGTACCGAACAACAGATTGTCTTCATTCCTTGGTTTCCGTTGGGTGGCTTGTTTGGCGACACTGCCAAGGTAGAACAACGGGTGGCAAATATCGCCCACAAATTGGATGTCCCAATCCGGCAGGTGGCATTAAAATGGCTGCACCAACGCTCCCCTATAATTCTACCAATTCCCGGGACACTTTCTCCTGCTCACTTGGAAGACAATCTACGTGCAGCCACTCTCGAACTAAGCGAGGAAGATTATTCAGCTCTAACAAACCAGTTTTAGTACGGCTGACATGTTCGTATACATAGCAGAATATGGTGGACGGAGGAGATTCCGACCAAAAAATGTTTATTTCGCAAATGAATCTGTTAATTATCGTCTAATGCAATTAATCGATCCTCAAGCTGATCATTATGGAGTTAAGTGGTAGTTTAGCAACTTAATAGCACCATAGTTTATAGAACTTCTTCTCCCAGCCCTAGTAGAAGAGACCGATTTTATCCATTTTCATCCTCAGTGGTGCAATGCTCGTCTTGTGCCACTGAGGATGACTAACGGGCAGATTTCGATTGCCATTAAAGAATTGTACATTGCGTTACCAAATGGAACGGATGGCGTCAACGATTTGTTTGCTTTGCGCTCGTCCGGCGATTGCAACAGCACTACAGAGTGTTGGATCATACGGATTGGGTCCGATGGCTTTGATACTTTGCTCATCAGGTGTGACAAGAACTACATTCGCATTTGCGCTCATTGCTGAAGCATCCTCCGCAGCTCCCGGAATTGAACCGAAACCTTTTGGCATTGGAGATAAAATCACTACCCGTTCGTAATTATCAGCTAACCTTGCATTCGTCGTAGAAACCATGCCCCCATCAATCCATGCTTCCCCGTTAATATGCACAAGTGGCCAGACTCCTGGTACCGCTCCGCTCGCTGATACAGCGTCTATAAGAGAAACGCCTGATGATTCGTTGAAGACGTGCAACTTTCCAGTATCAGCATGGATGGCAGTTACTTGTAACTTTTGAGGCCAATCTGTTGTGACGAGCCGAGCTTCGACAACAGAACTGCGTAGATTACTGGATACCGGATCCGGATTTTTCTTGGCAATCTTTCCGAACTCCGCACCGACATTGTCCGGATTGCTTCCTCCTGTTTTAAATGCATGATACCATGCTTTGACCAAATCCTCGGATACAGATGCCGCAATCTCGGATTCATTCGGTTGTATCTGTAACGAAAATAGCTTGTTCATATCATATCCACTGGCCACGGCCACTCCGACGAAGGCGCCGGCCGACGTTCCGATAATAGTGTCGGCGCTATATAGGTCAATGTCAGCTTCAAGCAAGCCTGTCAGAATGCCTACCTCCCAGGCGATGCCCGTTACACCGCCACCGCCCAGAACCAGAGCTCGTGTCAATAATTTATGATTATGCAATGTCATGTTCATTTCCTCCTATTGATAATAAATTGGTTTTTGCATATAGTATAAACTATAAAGCACACTTTAATGTCAAGCCTTACTTAGAAGAGGGGTGCCAATGAAAATCAAAGATTTGGCAGAGAAAACTGGTCTGACTGCTCCCACAATTCGCTTTTATGAAAAAGAAGGATTGTTGGATTCTCGTCACGTTCGACGTGAAAATAATAACTATCGCGATTATAACGAGGAGACCGTTGATCAACTGCTGCTGATCAGAAAGCTTCAATCCGCTGGGTTTACAATAACAGAACTTAGAGTGATAACTCAGGTAGGTGGGCTAGATGAGTTTTCGCTGCCAAAGAAAATTGAGTTTCTCTGCCAAAAAATGAAAGAGATAGACAAAAAAAAAGCGGAATTAGAGCAGATTCAAAACCTTCTCTCAAAGATGTTGGCAAACAAAATGGCGTTATTGGAATCCAATCGTTGAAAAAATTAGCCATTAAGCAAACGAGGAACGTTAGTTCAATAAGGACAGCGGCAGTCTAATATTTTATTTTTCAAGTCTTGGTCCGCCGCTGTTTCATTTTTATGGTCAGTCTAAAACCGCTTATGTTATAATTTCTAAATCAAAAATTGAATAGATGCTGATTGTACATAGGTGCAATCAGCGTTATTGCCATCTATCAATCGCGATAGTTCCAGCCAAAGCAAAAGCGGTATGAAGAAGTAAACTTAATGGAGGGAGAGCGAATTGTTTACAATAAAGGAAGCATCGGAAAAATTAAATTGCCCCGCACATACGATACGATTTTATGATAAAGAAGGACTATTGCCGAATATTCGCAGGGACGACAAAGGCAACCGTTTGTTTGATAAAAAGGATTTGGACTGGATTCGATTAATGACTTGTTTTCGCGCAACGGGAATGAGCATAGCGGGTATAAGAGAAATTGTCGAGCTTGCCATGCAGGGAGAAGAGACGATTGCCCAAAGAAGAGCCATATTGGTAGCGCATCAATCAGAAATCGTAAAAAAGCAGCAGGTGCTGAACGAGGCTTTTGAAGCGGTGAGTCAAAAGCTGGAGGTGTATAATAACATCCAAAACGGTAACCCGGAGGATAGCTTTCTCGAGTATATTGGGAAGTTGGATGCACCAACGAATAATGAAGGTTTCAAGTAAATACGAGCGAAAAACTAGCGAAGCCCTGATCCATCATTTCTTTCGAGAGAAATAATGGATCAGGGCTTCGCTAATATTTTATGTAAAGCTATTGACTTAAAGTGAACTTTAATAGTTATAATTTAAATGATTTATGCTAAATAATCTGTAAGGATGAGGAGGAAACGATAATGAATGTGTACGATAAGATTTATATAGATGGACAATTCGTTAAACCGTTGGGTACGGAAGAGCTGGAACTGATCAATCCCGTAAACAAGCAAGTAGTCAGTAAAGTCGTGCTCGGAAATGTTGAGGACACGTTCAAAGCAATAGAGGCTGCTAAAGCTGCATTCAAAACGTACTCTAAGACGAGCGTTGAGGAACGCGTGGAAATACTTTCGCGGCTGCATGAATCGCTGTCGCAACGATTCGATAGTTTGACGGAGGCGACCGTTACGGAATACGGTGCACCGATTACAGTGGCTAAAATGCTGACCCAGCTTGCGATCAACGCCTTTTCACATATGAAGGAAACAGTTGAATCGTATCCCTTTATACGAGCGGCCGGCACAGCAAAGGTTCGGATGGAGCCGATTGGCGTCGTGGGAGTCATTACGCCTTGGAATGCGAATGCCACGCATCTTGCCAATAAAATTGCGCCGTCGCTTGCAGCGGGCTGCACCGTGGTTGTCAAACCGAGCGAGTTTAGCGCGGCACAAACGGAACTATTTATGGAAGCCGTCCATGCGGCCAATATCCCTGCTGGCGTTATCAATATCGTTAATGGCAAGGGAGAAGTAGTCGGCGAAGAGTTGACTCGCCATCCGGATGTTACCGGCATCACGTTTACAGGTTCCACAGCAATTGGAAAACGAATCGCGGTAGGCGCGGCGGCTAACTTAAAAAGGGTTACGCTCGAGCTTGGAGGAAAATCGCCTACCGTCATTTTGGATGACGCCGACTTCACGAAAGCCGTTCCACTTGCGGTAAGGGCCGGATTCATCAACAGCGGTCAGGCTTGCCTTGCCGGTACTCGGGTGCTTGTTCCAGAAAAGCGTCTAGAGGAGGCTAAACGTTTAATGGCTGCAACCGTCGAGGCGTTAAAAGTGGGGGACCTCTGGAACGAAGCAGCGGTTATTGGGCCAATGGGAATCAGAAGCAGTTCGAAAGAGTTCAGCGCTATATTAACCAGGCGATCGAAGAAGGAGCTGAAGTGGTTGTCGGCGGTGCAGGCAGTCCTGAAGGGCTCGATGACGGTTACTATGTTAAGCCAACGGTGTTTTCCAATGTAACCAATGATATGACTATTGCGCAGGAAGAAGTATTTGGTCCCGTCCTATCGATCATTACCTATAAAACGGAAGAAGAGGCTATTGAAATTGCGAACGATACACCGTATGGCTTGCAAGCATTCGTCTTTTCCGGAAGCAAGGAGCGGGGCAATCGGGTCGCCGAGCAGATCGTGGCTTGACGGATATCAGTCAACGGCTTGCACGACGAACCGAAAGCGCCGTTCGGAGGGTTTAAAAGCTCCGGTATAGGCAGGGATCACGGTACGTATGGAATCGAAGAATATTTGGAGCCTAAGGCGATTCTGGGTCACAATGCCGTTATGTAACGATGAGAAAGTAGTAACCAAACGAATGAAATTATTAATTCTCGTCGTTATAGTCGCTTTAGTCACATTTTTGATACAGAAGTATTACCCTCCGCTTGGCGGCCAAAGCTCGGCGGAAAGCCAGAGAAGAATTCAGGCTTCCCCGCAGTTTATCGACGGGAAGTTTCGCAATCAAATTACAACGCCGATGGATTACAGTTTAAAAGATACCACAGATGCGTTGATTAAATCGATAAAAGGGACTCCGAACAGCAGACCGAAGGGGATCATGCCGATCGATTCTTTTGATTCGAAAGCTTTCACGGAAAATAAGGAAGATCAAGTGATCTGGTTTGGTCATTCCACGCTATTGATGAAAGTAAATGGGGTGAAGCTGTTAATAGACCCCGTATTCAGCGATTATGCTTCTCCTGTTCCGTTCTTTGGGCCCAAGCGTTACAGCGACAAGCTGCCGGCAGAGATAGAGGATTTGATTGAAATAGACGCTGTTATTATATCTCATGATCATTACGACCATCTGGACTATGGATCGATTCGCAAGTTGAAAGGAAAAGTGAAGCAGTTTATAGTTCCCTTAGGGGTTGCCGGGCATCTGACGAAGTGGGGAGTCGAATCTGAACGCATTAAAGAGCTTGATTGGTGGGATGAGGAGTCCGTTGTGGGACTAACGTTAATCAGCACGCCGGCAAGACATTTCTCTGGCCGGGGCAATAGCAGCGGCGGGTCTACCTTATGGAGTTCCTGGGTCATAGTTAGTGATCAATCGAAAATATATTATAGCGGGGACAGCGGATACGGACCGCATTTCAAGGAGATTGGCGATAAATACGGACCGTTTGATCTCACGCTTATCGAAACGGGTCAATATGATGAAAAGTGGGCAAATATTCATATGACACCTGAAGAGTCATTGCAAGCTAACCTGGATGTGCAAGGTAAATTAATGATCCCTATACACTGGGGAGCTTTTACGTTAGCGTTGCACAGTTGGACAGACCCTATAGAGCGGGCAAAACGAGCGGCTGAACAACGGAACGCAGCCTTGGCGACGCCTAGGATAGGCGAAACCGTAACGATAGGAGCTACGAATTACCCCTCCGCAGCCTGGTGGGAATAGCATAGAGGCGATTCGCATGGGATTGATTTTTTATCCAAAAAGCAGCACTTGACTTAAAGTCGACTTTAAGAGTTAAGATCATTCTCGAGCGATGCTCAAAACACTATCGGGAGTGAATACAGATGAATAAAACGATTTTGATTACAGGCACGTCAACAGGCTTCGGCAAGGAATTGGTCCTTCAATTCGCCAAGCGTCATTGGAATGTAGTAGCTGCCATGCGAGATACGCAGAAAGCCGCTCCTGAATTTGACCAATACCCTAACATACAGGTGATGGCTTTAGATATTACGAATCAGGAAAAGGTTCATCAGGTTGTTGATACGGTAACGAGTCAATATGGGCGAATTGATGTTTTGCTCAATAATGCGGGGTACGCTCAGGCGGGTGTATTTGAAGAAGTAACGGTCGAACAAGCTCGCAGGCAATATGAAACGAATGTATTTGGCGTCATGGGTACGATTCAAGCCGTACTTCCGCAGATGAGGAAAAATCGTTCTGGACATATCATCAATATATCGTCTATGGGCGGCGTACAAAGTTTGCCGACCTTGTCCATTTATTGCAGTTCAAAAGCGGCTCTTGAAAATCTTAGCGAAGGACTGGCTGCCGAAGTGAAGGAGCTCGGGATCAACATCACGCTTGTTGAACCGGCAGGCTTCAAAACAGGCTTTCAAGGAAATACGCAAGAAGTTAAAAGCGATATACCCGATTATCAAGCGACATATGATTGGTACAATGAGCTTGCCAAAACCGCGCCTTACGGCGATGTAGAAAAAGCAATGTCTGCGGTCGCCGATATTGCCGGCACAGACAATCCGCCAAGAAGACTGGCTTTGGGGAGCATGGGACTCGTAATGGCTCGCACACAGCTCAATTCCATGCTGGAGGAATATGAAAAGTGGGAGCACATTACCGCAAGCGCAGATTAACTTTAAGCTAAACATTGCTGTTAAGGCAAAGAAATTGCCTTTTTCAAAAAAGGTGCACCTCGTTATAAGACGAGTAGGTACACCTGACGAGCTTAAGGGTCTGGAAAAAATGGGTATTGCCAGTACGGAGATCAATAGTCATATTTCTCTTTCATTAGAAACGCCTGTCAAGAGCTAAAATAGCTTCTGGCAGGCGTTTCGCATGCTGTATAAGGCTTGCAAACTATAATATCCATAAATTTGTCGCTATAATCTATTCCTGCCGTGGCTTTGTTGAAGGATCTTGCACTAACATACTCAACATAGAGGTAAAGTTCTTGTCATTTATGACATCAAGTTCTTGTCAGCCGACAATTGTCCGGCAACACCAACATATGCGCATAATCGCGGTGATAATAAAGGTCACAAGGTGACATATATAAGGTCTATAATGGGTGGTAGATCAACGAAAGGAGTAACAAATCATGAAACGGAGAATAATTTTAGATTTAGCTGTTACATTAGATGGTTTTATTGAAGGGAAAAATGGGGAAGTTGATTGGTGCATTATGGACTCTGAGATGGGGTTTATTAATTTCTTAAATCAAATTGATACTATTTTATATGGAAGAAAAAGTTATAATTTATGGGGGCAATTTACTCCAGAAATTGAAGATACTGACCTTGCTTCAAAAAAGTAGACACAGAGAAAGCCTCGGTGACACCCATTAGTCCAATGTCTACTGATCAATCCCTACCTTAAAAGGCGGGATGTAATCGTTAGAGGAATGCGTTCTCCGACGGTTGTAGAATAGCTCGATATATTCAAATACAGCTTTTTTAGCCTCTGCACGAGTCTTAAATGTATAATCATTGAGCCATTCCATCTTAAGCTTACCCCAAAAAGATTCCATCGGAGCGTTATCGTAACAGTTCCCTTTTCGGCTCATGCTGCATATAAATTCATGCTTCTTGAGAAGCTGCTGGTAGCCTTTGCTGGCATATTGCACACCCCGATCAGAGTGTACGATGAGTCCCTTCGATGCACCTGTACGGCCAATTGCTTGCTTTAATGCCGCACAGACAAGCTCTGTCTTCATTCGACTATCCATGGCCCAACCCACAAGTTTACGACCGTGCAAATCCAAAACGCCAGCGAGATACAGCCAGCCTTCAGCTGTTGAGATATAAGTAATATCACTCAACCATTTCTCATTGGGTTTACTCGTTTTAAAGTTCTGATTCACGATATTATCCGCTACCGGCAGATTATGGCTCGAGTTTGTGGTCGCTTTATATTTCTTTACGACCTTGGATCGAATTCCATTGGCTTGCATTAATCGAGCGACACGGCCTCGGCTAGCTTTCTGCTCAGATGGTAAATTCTTTGTGATCTGTGGAGATCCATAGATCCGTCGACTACTGCTGTGAATGGCTTTAATCGTATCTAATAACGCTCGGTTTGCCACACTACGCTTGCTCTCTGGTCGATGGATGTGAGCATAGTAGCCGCTTCTTGAGACCTCTAAGACCTGGCACATCTTCGCAATCCGAAATTCGAAGCGATGTTCATGGATGAACGTGAACGTTATGATTTCAGATTTTTCGCGAAGTAGGCCGCCGCCTTTTTTAAAATTTCATTCTCTTCTTTCAGATCGGCTAACTGCTTACGAAGCTTACGCATTTCGTCATCTTCGGCCTTGAGATTACCGCTGCCTGGAAACGAACTTTCTCCATCGCGTTTATATGTTCTTACCCAGTCTCGGACTGTTGTATAGTGAACATCAAGTTCCGTGGCTGCATCTCCGACACTGGTTTCTTTAGCCAAGATTCTCAGTACGACCTGCTCCTTAAATGCCTTATCAAACTTTTTCCGCTGCCCCATAGTAAATCCCTCCACTTTTATTATAAAGGTTTTCTATGTGTCTATCTATTCGGGGCAGGGTCATACTGAAACCGAAAAAGAAATATGGGGATTAGTTCATAGTAAAGAAAAATATGTATTTTCCAGAACTCAAAAGGGGACTGATAATAAAGCATTAGTTATAAATGATAATATTCTTGAAGAAGTAAATAAATTAAAGAATAATCCTGGTAAAGACATCTGGCTATATGGCGGAGCGAGTCTTATTACAACTTTTATCAATTTAGGGCTTGTTGATGAATTTAGATTATCTGTTCACCCTGTTATTTTGGGAGAAGGAAAACCGTTGTTTATTGATATTAAACAGAGGTTGAATTTAAAAATGGTTAATACAAAAACGTTCTCCTCTGGTGTTGTGCAACTAATCTATCATATGAACGGCAAATAATATTGGCCGCTGTTTTCTCACCTAACGGGCAGAAGAGTGTAGTGGAACGGCTATTTATTATCGCTCTCTATTTTGCCAGAGTAATACATCCGCTTCACCACACCTATAATAAGATGAGACTAGAAATCTAAAGAGGTGAGCCAATGGCAGTCGTAAAAGCCAGGAAACAGGATATTGATATGTTGGCAAGGTTGCTTCGAGCTGAAGCTGAGACCGAAGGCGAAATGGGCATGCTCCTTGTTGGAAATGTTGGCATTAACCGAATAAGAGCGAATTGCTCGGATTTTAAAGGAGTCCGGACAATTCCCCAAATGATCAACCAGCCGCATGCGTTCGAAGCGTTGCAACATGGTTTGTACTATCAAAACGCAAGAGAGAGGGAACGCCGTCTGGCGCAACGGTCTGTGAATGGGGAGCGGAATTGGCCAGGCAAATTCTCCCTATGGTATTTCCGACCAGGAACGTTCGAAAATCCCGGACCATGTCCGCCAACTTGGTATAATCAGCCGCTCGCAGGACGATGGCAGAAGCACTGTTTTTATGAACCGACCGCGGAAGAATGTGAAAATGTATATAATACGTTTTAATTTTATAAACGAAAAGAGCTCAGGATCTCTTAACCTGACTTGTCACAGCCATGTGTCGGTTGACAAGAAATTTATCTCATTAAGTGCCGCGTAAATCGCGGCTTCTTTGGGTTTAGTGGAATAAAGTTGTGAGAACTATTACAAAGGGGACTCCTAGAAAAAGGCGAGAAGTTCTTATTAGCTGCCCAAGCTCAAATCGAAAAATTAATTCCACGTGATTTAGAAGGGAAGTTCTACGCTCCTAGAGAGAATCCATTATGTCTTACATACTTGCATTTGTCGTATATTTATTCGACTAAGGGACCAACCTGTTCTTTGAAGATCAGCACGTGGTTACAGGCATGCAGGAGGCATTTGTGACTTATCAGGGGCTTCCTGTCTGGGCACAGTATACGAATGCGACGCATCAATTTGTGATATGGACAGCGCTTGAGAGTGAAGGACTTGACACCAGTCTGCAGCATTACAATCCGCTGATTGACGAAGAAGGTCAAGACGGAATGGAAATTCGGAGAACTGGCAGCTCGTAGTCCAAATTCCATTTGGGACACTCACCGCACCTCCGAGAGATAAAAAATTTAAACCGCTCAAGGAGCGATTGCAAGTGTTCAAATAAAGCAAAGCGTACCGGGCTATAGGGGCCTGGTACGCTTTTTTTAAAAGTAAGTATGGCAAGATATCAAAATTTACGGCGTATAAAATTTTTCAGTATAATAAATATTCATGTCCCCGCCAAATGCGACTCCTACACCGAGACGCTCTTTATTACTTAATAGATTATTGCGATGGCCTTCCGAGTTCATCCAGCTATGATGGGCGAATATGGCGCTCGTCTGACTGCGGCTAAATTTTCTGATGCAGTACGAAATTTCAAACCATCATCTTTAATTCGATCAGAAAAACTTTTACCTTCCGGGGTTATATGCGAATAATAATTTCTGGCGGCCATATCTCTGCTATGCTTGCGGGCTGTGCCGGCGATGGTATCGTTCCATACTAGAATGGACTTTCCGAGCTTGGTACGGTGTGCATTTGCCAGATCGAACGCTTCCCGTTCGTAGGCTGTGATTAAAGCAGGGCTTTCTTTTGGATAAAATGCTTCCAGGGCGAGCTCATTGGGCTTGGCGACTGCTTGTACTCCAGTTACAACATTATTCTGGAACTTATCATAAAAGAAGGTCACGTAGACGCCGTCAATTTCATAGGTGCCACTTTCATCCTTTCCATAAATGATTGTAAATCGGGTATCGCCCTTTTTTATCGATTCCAGGGGATTACCGTATTGTTTAATCACCTCGGATTTGGCAGACCCGTCTTTGATGCCCTTATTATTGGACCAGTTGGTAGAAAGGGAATAGAGGGCAACGACCTTATTATCACTGATCCCGATCTGCGCATAGCTGGAGTAATCCTGATTATATACATACCAGGTAAAGCCATATTCACTCGCATCCTTACGAGCTGGTTGACCCAACTTGCTAAGGGTTGCTTCCAATGTGTCTCCAATATGCACATCCTTCAAGGTAACGACTGCGGAGGCAGAGACTGAACTCGCGGGTGCAGTTGGGCTGACAGGTCCGTTCGGTGCTGCTGGAGCAGGGACGGTTGGAGTAGGAACGGCAGCAACCTTCCTTGCTGAAAGCTGGAACTGCATTTGCTTCAGATTACGTATGAACTGTACAGCCTCGGCACGAGATAGCTTATCGGCAGCCCGGTAGCCTTCAACTGTCGCAGCTGTTTTGCCTTTGGACAAGCCTTGATTGAGTAAAAAGGATATGGCGTCGTTTAAGCTCACGGTTCCTTTTTGTGTAACGGCAATGATCAAAGCTACATGACCCCGGTTAAATTGGTCACGGTTGCTGTCAGACAGTACTGGCCACTTCTAAGCCGCTGCTATGTCGTAGTAAGGTGTATACCAAAGCAGTCCAGCAGCGGCGTTCAGAAATTTGATCTCAGGATAAGCCCGAAGCAGCATAGCGAGAAACTCGGGTTCAGAGACCGGGTTATCCGGGTGAAAGGTACCATCGGCATAGCCATCTACAACTTTATTAAGTACAGCCCAGTCGATTGCATCTGTGCCCCAGTGTCGTACGGTATCGCTGAAGGTAACGGTATTGGCAGCATGAGTAATCTGAGTTGAGGTTAGGGGTACGAATAACACGGTGACAATGATCATATAGGGAAGCCAACAACTTAATTTTTTCATGGTTTGAACCCTCCTTAAAGTTTTGCGCAGCAAAACTGGCATTTAAGCATAACGAAGCGCTTACACCTATATATTTCGTGATAGTTTTATTATATAAATCTAGAAAGTGGATGTCTGCGCAATCTTTTCAGCCAGCAGCTTTGTAGACGATACGCCGCTTGTTAATGTAATTAAGGTAGAGCCTGATAATTATCATGGGGTTGTTGTTGTGATGGACTTTCGTGGGGAATCAAGTGCTTGCAATTGTCGGATGACAAGAACATATATGCTTAAAAGTTGCATAGTTGCGGCTTTTTTTATTTTATGGGATCAAGTTCTTGTCAAAACCCAATGACAAGAACTTGATCCCATTCCCGACAGACCGGTTCATGACTTTTTTGCTACGCAAATGGAAGGATAGCTTAAGGATATCGAAAAGGGAATTTGATGGGATTACCCAGAATATAATAATCATTTCTCAACTAACGCGCAGAATAGCATATTCCCCAGGCAAAAAAAACTCAAGCATATTTACGCTTGAGTGAATCAATCCCGACTTGCATCGTAAATCTTCTGTGCCAAATAAGCCGGTCTTGTGCGTGTATCCGTAAAGTGGTCCCCATCGCCAACGATCAGGCGGAACAGACCCAGTCGTATTGACATGTGGGGATTCCAACCGTAGCCTTCCCCTTGAGGCAATACATTATCTTGGTAGAAATATACATAGCTTTTGGGGGTTTGTAGAGCGTAGAACGCTTTAAGATCCAGTTTCTCGAAAAGCGGTTTAGCCGGCTCCGGAGCTACACTTGTATAAAAAAGTTTAGCATCCTCGGTGGTGGCCGTATTTACGAACAAAACTCGAAACAAATCAAACGGAAGCATGATTGTGTCGTCATTCGACATGGCTCTAAGCTGTTCAAAACCTTTTCTCGTTTGAGGCGGTAACTCATCAACAACCGATTCTCCGTCTTTTAATACGAACGCATCCCAGAAGACCAAACGTTTAATACGATCAGGTACCTGCTCAGCAACTTTTTGGATGACTGTTCCACCAAAGCTGTGCCCAACGAGAATAAAATCGTACAGGTTCAGGTGTCTAATATAATCAACGACTGATTTTGTAATCATTGCATGAGTGACATTTTTATTTGGATCAGTTCCATGGCCTGCGTATTCTGGAGTGTAGACTATGTTCCCTTGACTGCGCAGTACCGCAGCCACACCATCCCAAAAGTGAGCATCAGCCCAGGAACCATGCACGAGGACAAAAGTAAGCCGTTGAGAATGCCGAAAACTTCCTTCCGATTCTATGGGATAATGCCACCCAAACCATCCTGCTTCGGAATAAGGGTTATAATATTGTCCCTGCGGTACAGACCGGTAATAAGGATTTGGAATTTGATTTTTCCCCGAATGATAAGGAAACACGAACAACATCCTCTCAGAAACGATATAATTGAGCGTATGCCTAAGGCTTCGAAAAGATACACTCTTTCTCCTGTTATGGAATGAGAATACGATAACATTAAGTATGAAACCATTGAACAAGTTCTGGAAAGAATAAATAGCGAGGATTAAACTAACGGATAACTAGAGCTCAATACGTAACCGGGACGAGGCTGCCGACACAAACGGGAGCCTTCGCTCGCCTAACGGGCAGGATAATAACAATCATATATAGAAATAAATGGTGAATAGACGTAATAGGGGGATATAATGTTGTCAGTCGAGGTAGGAATAGGATGCTTTGTTTTCTGCAAAAAGCTATTAGCACTCACACCCAAGTAGAGGAATTTTTAATAACATCTCCAGAGAGTTAGAGAATGATTAATGTGATATACTAGGCTACTGCATGAAGGATGTTTCATTGTGCAAACGAGGAACTATAATTGAGGGTCTTGCTTCGCGGTAACTCCTCTTTTGCTTATTAAAGTAACGGGCAGGATAATGGAAATAAGTTGTAGAAATTAGGGTGATGAAAAAAGAAAAATTCAAAAGCTGAGGTTGTGATTAGAGTTGAAAAAGTCTTTATTGTTTGTTCTGTCATTTTTTTTAATGCTTTCTTGTTCAATCCCTTCTGTATGGGCTGCTGATGAATTCGCATCCTACACATCACCGGAAGGAATTAAATTCAAAACCCAAAGTCAAAACTGGAATGAAGAATCCCTTAAACAACTTTACTCATTCTTGTTAAGAAATAAACACGGCGAAGAATTGAAAGCATTACGGAATGTAACAGTAATGAAAGGAGCTTGTACTTGGGCTGGTGACGAAGGCGATGCCGCTGGAGTGTATTACGCACCTGGTGATATTGAACTTTGTTATGGCGATATTAATACCTTAACCAGTGTCGATGATTCCTTCCGTATTCAAAGCGTTTTATGTCATGAGTATGGTCATCATTTTACCTACTACTACTTGAGAAAGATACGTATGTCGCCAGACAATATATCTTCTACCAGTGAGTGGGCAAAAGTTAGGCAAATTGACTATCAACCTAGCGTTGGATGGAATCAAAAAAAGGTTAAACACGCTTGGGCACCAGAAGAAATTATGGCAGAAGACTATATTTTGTTATTTGGTTCAACCGATCTTATAATGAAGTATGGAGTTCGTGAAGAAAATCAAGAAATCCTAAACGCGGCTTATATTCCGGAGCTTGGGAAGTATTGGGAAGACCTATCAGGTGTAAAATCTAATGTTCTTTCTAAGGCTGATCGTCCTCAATTAACAGCATTTCAAGTATTGAAAGATAATAAAGTACATGTAAACCATTTCACATTGGAAGAATACACATTTGATTATAAACCGGCTTCCGGATTGGGCACGGAATCTCTTAAATATTTCGTTCAAATTAGCCCTTATTATGGAAGTGCATACAACGGGGGAAATACAACTAAAAGTAATTTATATCCATATGGGACACCAATTAAGTTCGGTACTCAAAATATAGATTGGGATAAAAAGCATTTCGAGTTCACGGCAGATGCTTCTACTGGATATAATGCAGCAAGCATTGTAATCGTCGGACTAGATGAAAAAACAGGGACCTATTCAAGCTCCCCTCCCTATTATTATTCGTTTAAAGACCTTGTCAACCCTAAAGCTTATAACCGTTATTCCTATTCAGAGATGTCATTGTTTATAAACAACATAGAGGAAACATACTTTGCCACTCCTATCATTAAAGATGGAACAACATTGGTTCCCCTTCGTTATTTGTTCGAAAAATTCCACGCAACCGTTACGTGGGACAATGAAACCCAGACAGCAAAAGTAGCAAAAGACAACACCAATCTCGTCCTTACCATTAATTCAAACCTAGTCACGGTCAATGGAAAATCAACTCAGCTTGAAGTCCCGCCTCAACTTATTGATAATAAAACGATGGTTCCGCTGCGCTTTATAAGTGAACAACTTGGTGCAGAAGTGACCTGGGATGAAGTTGAGAAAAGCGTGCTTATCAAAACTAGATAATAAACCCCAATTAGATGCCTAATGGCACCTTTTTATCTTCATAGGTTGTCAGTTTAAAAATATTTTCTAGAATTAGCCTTCATATATCTTTATAAAAGCCTTAATTTGATGTGACGTTTATAAACATATATGAGGTAGACAAACTAATAAGCGATAAATCCAAGTTCGAAGCCGATTATATTAATTACATGGGACATAGTGATGATGCTTATTACCTTACATATATCAGTAAACACAGTGGTGGACTATGGGAGGTAAAGGTGTTGAAAAAAGATTACTCTGTTTGGATTAAACTTAATGATGAGAATATTAAAAACAGTCAATGGTTACCTTATGGCTTCTTGTCTAAAAATTGCAAATAAGAAAAGTTCAGAGTAATAGCTGAAATTCCTCGTCGATAAGCTAAACGAAAAACGATAGTTCAATAAACTAACAGGCTGCCATGACAGCCTGTTTTTGCGCACGTATTGGCGAAAGATCCAATAAGACATCCCTGAATTGGCGGGTTTACTTGCCCAACTTTCCGCTTCTTTTATAAGCCTTTTCTATTCCTTTTTTTCGTTGATTAGAATCCACAACAAAGGCTACAATTCGAACATAAGAACCATAAAATAATGCAGTACATAATCCAACCATTTCATCAACTTCTCCATCTAATTCAGTGATTAATGTACAGCACGGTGGCAAACTCTTGATGACGTCGTGCTAAATGACTTCAGCTATTTCTCACATCCGTCAATAATGGATTAAAGCTCTTCTGCGCATATTCCATAGCATCGATATACTCTTGCTGTTTTGACCGCTTCATCATTTCTTCAGGACTAACGTCCTCTATTTTAGATGTTATCCACCATATATTACCAAATGGATCAACCACTCTTCCACCTCGTTCCCCCCATGCCTGGGTTATCACTTTCGTCATGGATGTAGCGCCGGCCTTTATGGCCTGAGCATAAAATTCATCGCTGTCACCCACGTACAGACGAATAAAACAAGGAAACGACGGCCATTCGGCAGGAGAATCGAACATTAGAATTTTTGAATCGCCGATGCGTACCTCTGCATGCCCTATGCTTCCGTCAGCATTGTATACCCGGCCAAGTTCCTGTGCATAAAATGCGGAAGCCAAAAAGGCAATCAATTTTTCTGTGCTTTTTGTAGTGATCCAAGGGGTAATGGTACGGTTCTCAGTTTGCAACATTTGGTTCTCGTTCATTCGGCCCAACCTCCAATGATTGAATTCGATTTGATTGTATCATGGAAAACTTGACAACATTATGTCATAGTTTTAAAGACAGAGGGAGTGATAGGATGAAGATCGACCGATTAATCTCCATTATTATGCTTCTCATGCAACGCAGAAAAATGGATGCTAAAGAGTTGGCCACAATTTTGGAAGTTACTACCCGTACGATTTACCGGGATGTTGAAGCTATCAATCTGGCGGGTATTCCGATCGTAACCTACCCTGGACGTCAGGGAGGCATTGGTATTCTGGAAGAATACAAAGTAGATAAAAAGCTTTTCACAAACAAGGACATTCGCACGATGCTTATTGGCTTGTTAGGCGTTCAATCTGTATTAAAAGACGAGCAATCCAAAAATGCCATTATCAAAGTTAAAGGTATGTTACCAAGTAATCAATTATCGTTGGTTGAAAGGCAAACGAAACAAATCGTCATTGACCTGACGCCGTGGTATGCAGACGCTCGTTTGGAGCAATTTCTAGAATGTGTGCAAAGAGCTTTGGATCAGCAGAAAATATTACATTTTGAATATTGCAACGCACAGGGAAGGTCGTCCAACCGGGAAGTCGAGCCGTACCGACTTATTCATAAGGGAAATCATTGGTACTTGCAAGGCTTTTGTCGGATAAAGCAGGAATTTCGAACATTTAGAGTTTACCGAATATCTAAAATTTCTCTATCAGACACAACATTTGTCCCGAGCAATTTTGAAATCGATGAGATGGATGCATCATTCTCCAAAGAAGTTTCATGGATAAACGTTCAAATCAGATTTAATGAGAATATTAAAAAGACGATAATAGATTTTTATGGTGAAGGTTGTATTGTTTCTTATACAGATGGCTGGTATATTGCAACAATTTCATTGGAAAATAATGAGCAAGGTTATGACTCCTTATTAAGGTTTACCAATCACTGTGAATGTTTGAGCCCTTCGCATATTAGAGAACATTTAATTGAAAAAGCGGCCAGTATTTTGTCTTTATATGGACGATAGACAGACAGCGCGGAGAATCGTATCACAAGTGACGGTAAAAATTTTTATACTTAATTTAGCATGAGTGCTTCCCGAAGGAGCGACATTCTGTGATGCACCGTGGTCGGTGGAGTCAGACTAACGGATGAGCTCTAACGCACCATAGTTCATCGACCCATTTTCATCATCTGTGGTGCAGACCTTGCGCGCATGTATGGCTAACGTGGCAGGATAATTTATCAATAATCATTTTTTATCAACCCATTCATTATCAATTTGTTATTATGTTTGAAAGGGGGATTAAAAAATGAGGATTGTAATCGCTACAGATCAATTTATCAATTCATTCGGGGAACGAGATTATCATATTTTAGAGACTTTAATACTAAAGAAATTTAAGGGATATGAAAAATACATACTGCGGAACCAAGATGATAGCAACATGGATAGCTTTCATAAAGGTACGGTAGCTCAATAAGAAATATTTATTTGGAGGAGATTCATATCGAAAGTTCTATTAAAGACAAATTTACAAAAGAAATTTTTTTAGAGGCAGCAGGTCGGTTTGGCATTAACTTTGCAGATACTATAGAACTTGACGGTTTTCAAAATTTTGTGTTTTTAGGTAAACGTGAATCAATAAATGTGATATTAAGGATTGCTCATAGCTCACATAGGAGTAAGGATATGACGCTTGCTGAGATCGAGTTTATTGCTTATCTAGCCGATTCCGGAATGACTGTATCGAAAGCCTTACTTTCTAATCAAGGTGAATATGTTGAAGTTATTGAACCAGATGATAACTGTTTTATTGCGACTGCTTTTGAATTCGCTCCCGGCAGAAGGGCTGAAATTTGCGTCGAAAGTGATATCTTTTATGAACGAATTGGCAGGTTTACTGGGAAAATGCATAAGCTATCAAAACAGTTTTCTCCTATTCAAAAAAGGTGCGATTGGTATGACAATGCAGCTATTTCAAAATTTCATAATTATGTACCTAATGAGATGCTTCAACAGAAACTTGAGTTAATAATAAGTCAAATTCAATCATTGTCAAGAGACAGAGATTCGTTTGGGCTTATTCATGGAGATATTAGTCCGGGGAATTACCTGAATCATGAAGATCACCCGAGCATCATTGACTTTGATCAATGCGAGTACAGTTGGTTTGCTTCTGAAATTGCAACATCGATATTTCATGAAACTCCAATTCCATTTATTATTACAGATGTAAATAAACGAAAGACAATAACAAAACGTTTTTTTTCAAACTTTTTTCAAGGATACTCCAAAGAAAATACATTAAGCCGTAGTTCACTAGATTCCATTCCACTATTTATTAATTTAAGACAAGCTATCGTTATTGGTCTTATATACCGTAGTTCTGATATGGGTAACTTTGATAATTGGAGAGATTGGAATAAGGAAGCATTAACATTTTATATTAATAATATAAAAAATGATATTCCGTATATTGACTTGGATTTCACAAGTCTATGATGTAAATATGAAAAAGCTTGTAATATCAGGGAGAATGTTAACGATACAAAAGGATCTCTAGTCCGTTAATAAGTAATGTGCCGCATTCCAAAAGGTTATATACCCTTACTATCATAGACTGATACTGCAGGCAAGGGCGATTTTACCGGCAACAAATGCGCACGTAAAAATGAATTTTTCACTCAGTGAACTTAATTTATAAACTGAACGTCAGAGAATAAGCAGGGATGAAGTGAAAAATGGAGGTATTATGAATAAACGAGAGCGAATTAAAACAATCTTTTTATATGGTGTTTTCATTTGTTACATAGTTTTTTTAATTAAATTATTGTTATTATCAAGAATTTCACTTTTGGAGATGTTTAATAGTCAAAGGACTTTAAATAGGTCAATCAATCTTATTCCTTTTTATAGTATAAAGGAATATATACTTGGCGGTTCTGCAACTATAAAAAAATTTGCTTTTAGTAATGTGGTTGGTAATATTGTTATTTTAATTCCTCTCGGTACTTATTTGTCATTATTCAAAAAGGACAAAAGAGTAATAACCAATCTGTTGTTTATATTCTTTGTGAGTTTATCTGTTGAAATCACTCAGGGGCTTTTAGGCATCGGAACATCAGACATTGATGACATCATTTTAAATTGTTTGGGTGGATGGATTGGTATTTTAGGGTATAAGTTTTTAGCGTTTATATTACGAGATGAGAAAAATGTACGTACAGTAATCACATTACTATCTGCTGTAGGGTTACCTGTTATATTATATTTATTATTTATGGTGCGTTTGAGGCTCTGAATTGCGCTAACGGATAACTAGAGATCAATAATCATTAAGAATAAAGAGAAGGCTGCCGGTGAACGACAGCCTTCATGATCCGCAAAATCAGGTCTTTCCAACTAATCAACAATATTCCGGGTATAGTATTCGATTATATCTTTGCGGCGAATAATACCGAGGAAGACGCCATCGGCGTTTACGACCGGAACGAAGTTCTGTTCGGCCGCCAGCGCCAGCATATCGTCCAAATCGGCACTGATCGCGACGCATTCGACTTTTATCCGTTTTTTGATGGAGACGACAGGAATTTCGTGCATAGTATCGAAGCCGAGGCCGGGTGTGGCTTTCAGCTTCCATAACAAATCTCCCTCGGATAGCGTTCCGAAATATAAGCCTTTGTCGTCCAAGATCGGAATGGCAGTATAGTGGCTCGCCTCCAATTTATCCATGGCTTCTTTCATATTAGAGGATGTCGTGAGGTAAGAGACCTCATTCTTGGGATATAGAAACGATTTGATGTCCATTGAATTACGCTCCTTTGTTATATTAAATCATATTTCGTCGCGTGGCGCATGTGGAAGTGACTGGGGCATGTCTAGCATTATCGAATAAAGGAAGCCAAAAGTTATGTCGAAAGACAAAAACATAGTCAGAATTAAGTCCGTGCAAATAGCGGGCTTTTTTAAATTATCGGATGAGAGAAGAGGTGAATGGAAAATTAGGGCCTTCTGTTCGTTAAACGGCGTTTGGTCCGAAGTTGCTTAGATCCTCACCAAATAAGTGATTTTATACATATGTCTTCTCACAACATGACCAGTAATTTCGTCAGCTCGTTTTTCGGAAAATTCCTTTAAGTAAACTAAATATTTTTATTGCTATTTTAGAAGAACCTTGAAAGAAGTCACTTAGATATTTTTGAACTAGGAACCTTACCAAACTAAAGAGTAGTGAAATAAATATTATAAACACAAATAGTTTTATTCCTGTTTCTATAAATTCCATGTAGATACAGCACCTCCTATTCAATTATCATTATATACTAATTCTAGTCGCTTGACGGTGACCGTTCCGTCTTTACAATGCCTTGATACGTGTAACCGACCATATCCGCGAATATTATTGTTGCGTTAAGCAAGTATCCAGACGAGAATACACAATTAGTAAGGAGTTTAATAACGAAGTCTATATCGGAAATAAAAGTTGCTTTAGAGCGATAGATCGGTATATTAAGAAAAAATTTCTAAAAAAGCATCTAATCTGTACACTTACTCTTCAGGAGTTAATAAAACAGGAAATAGGGGAGTTTCCAATTTGTCCATTTGCGTATGCTTATGTATTTTGGAAACAGACCCTATTGCAAACAGAAAGTTTCCATAAAGTTAATATAGGGGATGAAACAAATCCCAGAAAGTATTTAGGATTAGAATTAGCAACCACACTATTAGAAAAAACTATTTTTGATTTTCAAAAAAATTAATTGACTATACGAATCTCTTTGAAGTTGATAAAAGAGAATTGCTTCACTGGATCATAAATCGAATTACATCTGAGTTGTGTCTAAATTATTTCTATCAATGGCTTGAAATTGCAACAAAGGAAACAGAGCAAATACGTGTTCCTAATTGGAATCAAGTTCGTGTAATGCTAGAAAAAAGTATACCCAAAATAATTTTCAAACACTATCCAGATGTCGGTAACAAACAAGTCTTTGAAGTTATTTTGCAAAAAGAAGCTAGAAAGATAAATATCAATAATATTACTATCAATAGTGCGGGCCAAGGCACGGCTTCCGCTGCCTAAAACGCTGTGACGCCTAGTGCGCCATCCAGGAGCAGCGGTGCATCGACATCGGCATCAACACCTACACCTGATCCGACACCGACTGCTGAATCTACGCAACCTACTGTTGATGTCTTCAATAGGAGCTTGGTTAATACAGTAAACTTAGTTAAAGCTATCGAGTCCAAAGTAGCGGAAGCTAAGAAAGCTAAAGTCAAGATTGAGTGGACTGACATTCAAGGGCACTGGGCTAACAAGGTAATCGATACGTTCGTGAAACTGCGCGTTATCGAGGGTTATGGGGATGGTCAGTTTAAACCTGACGGCAATATCACTCGTGCGGAGTTTGTAACGGTGATCTCTCGCGTATTCGATATCAGCGGCGGTGCGAGTCATTCCGTTTCTCTGAGCGATATTAGCAGTCACTGGGCGTAAGACGCGATTAAGAAGCTTGTTAGTGCAGGGGTACTGGGTGGCTATGATGACGGAACATTCAAGCCTGATCAAACGATCAGCCGTGAAGAAATCGTCATTATTGTATCCCCAATTGTGAATTGGGATAATGTGAACAAAGATGCTTCCAAAGCCAAATTCACGGAAATGTCCAGCGTAAGCTCGTATGCAGCGAATGCAATTAAGGATGCAGCAGAAGCGGGGATTATCAATGGCAAGAATGCTGGAATATTTGATTCGCAGGGCATTGCCACTCGTGCAGAGGCTCTTATAGTAATTCTGAATACATTGAACCTCAACTCCCAAGTGAAAGCACTATTGGAGAGATTGAACTAAATCCTCACTGCAAAATAAGCTGATCTGTCTTTTACTTGGACAGAGCTGCTTATTTATTATTTGCAGAATAAACAAACGGTATGAGGTTATCATCCACCTTCTTGTCCTTTTTTTTGACTATGTCGGGTGACATGAAAATTATCTCATTAATAGCCACGTAATCGCGGTTTTTTTATTTTATGGGATCAAGTTCTTGTCAAAACCCAATGACAAGAACTTGATCCCATTGCTGAAATTGACAAGAACTTGATCTCATTCCCAAGGTTATCAATTCTGTTAGGATGTTGAGGATTTTCTGCTAACTGTAGTATCGGGTAGTTGGTAACTTCAGAGAAGGAACGAAAGAAGTTATTCGAAGCATGTTTATGCTGCGGACAACTTCATTCTTCAAATTTCCCAAAATATAAGATTTGGCTCATCATTAAGGAGAACCCTGTAAAGCCCAAGGTAGCATTACAACTACATTTTTGTAGAAAGATTACATGGCCGGATGCCCGATATTTGGGGGGACGAGGATATAATAATGATGATGAGTTTCTTCAATATAGCCCCCATTAAAACTGGAGGCTTCTCTAAAAGTTGATTAGATTAGAAACTAAGGCTTCTCCACAAACGGTCTTACATAAGATTTATCAATCATTTCTACCTCATCATGTAGCAAATATGTTTCTGTATGATTGTAGTAAGAATACATTGAAAACTCATCTCTATAATAGATAAAATTACCTTGTTGTTGTGGTAAGAAATAATCACTAAGTACGGATTTTATTTTTGCAAACATAACGATGGCTCCTTTATATTCCTGATTTATTATGGTAAGTATTTGTATACTTACAAAATAATATTCAGGAATAGATGGAGATGTTAATTATTATACACTTTGAGTAATTCCAAGCCTTCTCCCCGAGGGGAGAAAAATTAGGTAACGCAGGTGTTGGCTGCCGCGAATTAAGGCTAAAGTGAAGATTCGGAGTTCGCGAGAATAGAGCTTAAGCTGTTGCTGGCACAGTACGAACTGCTTCAAAGTAAGTTTGAAGAGCTCGAGGCAAAGCTGGATGAGCTCTTGGAGAAAATCCCTTATACGAAGCAATTACTGGCCATTAAAGGACTGGGTCGGGATACTATAGCTTGATTCCACGCAGAAGTTGGCGACATTGGCCACTACCGGCATCCTAAACAGATTATAAAGTTGGCAAGGTTGAACCTAAAAGAATACACATCAGGCAAAAACAAGGGGCAGATTAGGATTACAAAGCGAGGTCTAAAGCGACTTCGAGCATTGCTTTTCCGTGTCATGATGCCACTTGTGGCAAAGAACCGAGCATTTAAAGCGCTGCATCAGTATTACACTAAACGAATGAGCAGTCCGTTGAAAAAGATGCAGTCGCTCATTGCACTTCGAATTCTCTTTGGCGTCATGAAAAAGGGACACGTATTCAGTGAAGAAAAGATGAAGCAGGATATCCCTCGATTCACGGAAGTGTCTTTGGCAGCTTAAATAAAGCTTTTTCATAAGAAATGGAACGCAAGTAACAAAGCTACAGACAATTGAAGCACGAATGAGTCGGAACAAAACTAACATACGGACGAAGATCCTGTCGGGCAGCATATCCGACCTCCACCTCATGGACAGGTTGAATGAAGGAATGTTGGAGCGTAGACTCTGTGAGACATGGGAGGGGAGGGTTTACCGCCATGACCCAATGTGGAGATCCATAGGATATACCATATAACACCATAATATCCATTTTATAAAGAGGGTGGTTTAGGTGTGTGTGTTTTTGCGCTTTCTTTGCCCCACAATTTTCATCCTCGATAATTTTTATTCCAAGAACATATTGTCTTATAACTAAGTAAAACGTTCAAATTCTAAGAAATGAAGAGTATTTAAGAGAAAAGTGATTCTACATAGAGGGAGTTATCTACAATAAAACGTTTATAATATAATTATGATACGGCAGCAACATTAGAGGGAGACAAATGAATGTTGAGCAGAGGTTATATCAAGAAGCCAAGAAGCTAATAAAAAGTAGGTACCCTACTGGATGGAGCGGGGCTGCAGTTAAGCAGCAATATCTGCTCCTGATGGAAGCCTAAATTATAAAACTTTAGCTGAGATTCAACCTTATCAATGGTACAATGCCTATAAAAAATAAAGGTGGCCATTCCGATAACGGGTACGTTAGCACAACGCTAAGGCTGCCACGGCACCTCTTGGAGTATGCGTGATTCAAATTCAACCCCGTTTTATTACCAAATTCCCGTGATGTAGTTATTGGTGGGGAAACGGATCATAATAGTAATATGACCAGTTTCTTGTCATTTATCGGATTATATTCTTGTCATTTCTCAATGTCAATTGTTGGCTCCACAAGTCTTTCATCGTGAAGCAAAATCGAAGATCAGTACGATGTTTGATTTTCGTTTAGAACGGTGCGTGGTGCATAAGCGGAAAGAAAGACGTGTATGTACCTAACCATTGATCAAAGGGAATTTATACTATTATTCTCGTGAATGTGATAATAAATGGGTTCTTATAGGGAAATTCACCCATTTTTTTCCTCCAATAAGACCACTTTGGGAGCAAGCCAAACATTCTAGCGTGTCGATTTCTCTATAGTTTAGTAATTTAACTGATTCCGGTGAGATTAATGTGCGTTTTCCCCGGTGTTGGCGGCAATGGGAGGCGTCCAGTTTCTCGTAAGCCACGCTGACTATCTGACGACTGTACTGCTGTGGATGCGATCTGGACTGCGATCGAGCAGGCAATAACACCTTAAAGATCATTTCTTACATCAATACCATTGCATGTATTCAACCAATGAGGTAGCATGTGTAGACATTCTTCGCTCTTGCACAAACGAAGAATTATTCTTTTTAGGGAAAGAGGAAACGAATGCCTACGATATTGGTTGCTGACGACGATGCGAATATTCGCGAACTCGTCTGTTTATTTTTGCGCAACGACGGATTTGCAACGGCCGAAGCTGTTGACGGCAAGGAAGCACTGGCCATATATGCCTCCACACCTGTCGATTTGGTCATCCTTGATATTATGATGCCGGTCATGGACGGCTGGGCGTTATGCAAGGAACTTCGAAGAGCCAATCCGAATCTTCCGTTACTTATGCTGACTGCAAGAAGCGAAACCTGGGAGAAAGTGCAAGGATTCCAGCTCGGGACAGATGACTATTTGACCAAGCCATTCGATCCGCTCGAGTTGACGGCTCGCGTCAAGGCACTGCTGAAACGATACCGTATAGACTCCGCGCAGACCATCCGGTTAGGCAACGTCATTCTGAACCGGCAGACTTATAAGGTCATGAGAGGGGCGGAGTCGCTCACCTTGCCGCTCAAGGAGTTCGAATTACTGTATAAACTCGCTGAAATTCCGGGACAAGTCTATACGCGGGAGCAATTGATCGATCAAGTTTGGGGGATCAATTATGCTGGCGATGATCGAACGATAGACGTGCATATTAAACGCCTGCGCGAACGTTTCGCGGATTCCTCCGATTTTCGTATCGAAACGGTGCGCGGACTTGGCTACCGGCTTGAGGTACAGGAATGATCGGTTCCTTATATACACGCGTAGTCCTGACCTTTCTGGTCTCCGTGATCGGGGGTACGATCATTGCTTTTTTTGCGGCAACTTGGATATTTCAAGATAAATTAAACGAAAACCTGCAAATCACCTTACTTGACTTTGGCCAGGACATCGTCCGCATCTACGAGACATTGCCGTTACGTGAAGCAGAATTATTTATAAGTGAAATGAAGCAACTCAATTCCTATCACATTCGAATCTATGAAGAAACGGATCAGTTCCAATCCTACGGAGATCTTACAGGACACCATGCTTTCCCTGTGACTACGGAACAAGTGAAGAAAGTGCTGGATGGAGGAAGGGTTCAAGTCAATGGGATCGATACGATCTTCTTGGGGTTGCCGATAAAAACTGAAATGGGAACCAGAGCAATGTTTACAGAGCCGCTCACTCCCTCTTCAACCTCATTTCTCATCAAGTTTGTTGTAACTTTTTTGATCTGTTCGTTGATAGCAGGAAGCTTATTGATTCTAATTGCGGCTATGTTCCTGGTGAGACCGATCAAAAAGCTGACAGAAGCGACCCTGCGTATAGCTGCTGGAGATTTCAACGTCAAGCTTAATATTAAACAAAAGGGTGAGCTAGGTACTTTGGCTCGCAGATTCGAAGAAATGATGCACGATCTACAGCAGCTTGAGCAGATGCGCAGGGAATTCGTGACAAACGTGTCCCATGAAGTTCAGTCTCCGCTCACTTCCATTTCCGGTTATGCTATAGCGCTTAAGCAGGTAGACCTCCCGGATCATGAACGAAGCCGTTATCTCGATATTATCATCACTGAAGCTGTGCGAATGTCCAAAATGAGTGATAGTCTGCTAAAGCTGAGTTTTCTTGAATCGCAGTCACCGCAGATGCGGCTCGTCACGCTCAGTCTGGATGAACAGATCAGACGAGTAATCGTCGCTCTTCAACCCCAATGGTCAGCTCGCAACATTCAGCTCGAGCTTGATTTGCAGCCCGTTAAAATCACGGCTGATCATGACCAGTTAAATCAGGTATGGACCAATATCCTCGGCAATAGCATCAAATTTTCCAAGGATGGCGGCAGGATTGACGTCAGCATCAAACAGGATATCAAGAACGTGACGGTTCGCATATCCGATTCGGGCATTGGTATTCTCCCGGAGGACCAAAAGCGTATATTTGATCGCTTCTTTAAAGCCGATCGTTCCCACAGCCGGAAATATGATGGCAGCGGTATGGGACTGGCTATTGTAAAGCAGATCGTATCGCTTCATCAAGGGGACATCCGGGTTGAGAGCGAATACGGACTAGGAACGACCTTCATTGTCATCTTGCCAATCACAACACCAGCAGGGTGATTAGATTCATACCTCCTCAAGGCTACGCCACCATGTGCAAACTTCCTTACATGTGACGGTGCAGCTTTTTTTGCCTGTTCATATTCCGTTCATATTGTCGTCATTAGGGGAACATCTTGGTTGGCTATGCTGTCTTTAGCCCCCCGTTAAGGTAGCCCAACACATAGATGAAGACAGGAGTAGATGCGAGAGTGAACCCAAGGGATCAAGCAAGGAATTGTATGAACCACTCCGTGGTCAGCGGCAAGAATCAAGTCTTATTACCAGAGGATGGTAGAATCGTTTTTACAGGCGAGGCCGGTTCCAAGTTTGTCATTCCATTAAAAAAATAAACAGGAAAGGGTTTAAATCATGAAAAAATTACTTGTGTTTATGCTTAAATCCATAGGTGCATTAGTTGCAGCCATTGGTCTCTTTATTGCAATTGTTTTTATAGCCGATATAATCAGCAGTAAATCGGAGCAAGGAAAAATAATACCCTATGGGCAGTCTGTACTTGTCGACGGTAAAAATATGAATGTTACGATTCAAGGGAAAGGCGAAGAAACGGTCGTACTATTACCTGGTTTTGGAACGGCAGCACCCGCTCTGGATTATAAGCCGTTAGTGGATGAACTGTCTCCATTTTACAGAGTCGTCGTAATTGAGCCTTTTGGTTATGGACTAAGTGATGTTACCGAAAAAGAACGAACTGTAGATAACATGGTAAGTGAAATTCACGAATCTTTACAACGTCTTCATATTGACCGCTATATTCTCATGGCCCACTCCATTTCAGGCATTTACGGACTGGATTATGTGAACAAATATGAAAACGAAGTCAGTGCATTTGTCGGTATCGATAGCAGCGTTCCAACGCAAGGCGGTACGGATGATCCATTCCCGGCAGAAACGTATAAACTGCTCAAAAAATCAGGTTTCTCCCGATTGTTAATGAAACTGACCACTGACCAACTGATTACACCAACCGTTGATGATCAAACGAGAGAACAAATTAGAATTCTTACGCTCAAAAACATGTTTAATCCTAACATCTTAAGTGAAGGCGAACATTTTATTTCTAATTTTAAAGCTGCTGTAAAGTTGACCTTCCCAACGAACCTTCCGGTTATTTTCTTTTTACAAGCAAATGATACCGAAACGGAAGGCTGGATACCACTTCATGAGGAGCAAATAAAAAACTCTGTACATGGAAAAGTGATGACATTTGAAGGTGGGCACTATTTGCATCATACTCGGTCCAAAGAAATCGAGGAGAATTTCAGGGAATTTATGAATGAAATAAAATAAAAGATATCAATGAGCACAGCAAAAAATACACTTTATCCTTGGACTTGGATGAAGTGTATTTTTGTTAATCACAGGAAACTGCGTAAAGACAGCACCAGTAACAAATCAGCCAGTATAGCAAAAAGAAACAGAAGGCTACGGTTAGTTTTCAGTTAGATTTCGTAAGCTGTGAAAAAACTGCCAACGCCCCGTCAGCTTCGCTGTTCCATTGTAATTGGAATGATCCGGCACGAGTGAGCTGTGAACACAATCAAAATTAGCAGCATCGCTGACACTCATTTCTGACATACCCCATATACTGCCGGTTACACCGATCAAGTTTTTGGTTTAACGCTTTTTCACGGCTTTCGCTTTGCGCCGCGCTTACGCGACTTGGCTGATTCCAAGCTGTAAGCTATCGGGAAGCCTTCCGATTTCCCCAAGTAAGGAGGCTTATTGCCCGAAGGTCTTCTAAAGGGGAGGTCGGTAATGTGCATTGCATGAAAGGGCCTGCCCTGTACCCGCTGTTCTGGCTGCATAATGCGCACAAAGTTTTAATGAGGAAAGCACTCTTTCAATTCGTGGGGATCAAACAAGTGAATTTCTTTGAATTCGGGGATATGGAGAGTCCGAATGGGAAGCAGGAATAGAAATTAAACCAGATTTATCGGTATTTCAGAAGTTTGTCATCCTAATGCACGCATGCTATTGTTAAGGTATTCGTAAAAGAAGAGAACCTAAAGTGGAGTCTAGTGAGGTGTGAAGTGCAATCTGTGACTTTTGTTTGTATGAACAGCTATTCGTATGAAAATTGACCGCTTGCTGGCAATGACGGTGCTGCTGTTGAATCGCGGGCGTGTCAGTGCCAAAGAATTGGCTGACCGTTTTGAAGTTTCGACGAAGACGATTTATCGGGATATGGAGACCTTGAATCAATCGGGCGTTCCGATTGTGGCCCATCAGGGCATCTCCGGCGGATTTGAAATCATGGAACCCTACACCATAGCTCGGCAATTCTTAACGCTCAGTGAAATTGAAGCGATCGTCGCGGCCGTAAAAGGGATACATACAGCCGTGGATGACCGCATGTTTGGCACTCTACTGGATAAGGTAAAGGCGCTGCTCAGTCGAGTAGATCGTCTTCAAATGGAGCAGAAGGGAGCGGGAATTGTTTTCGATTTCAATCCGTGGGGGCAAGGACCTGCAGCGAGGGATAAAGTGAACAACCTGAGACAGGCTATTGAGCATACAAGCAAGGTTAGCTTCAAGTACTCGAACATGAACGGTACGGAGAGTGAGAGAGTCGTCGAGCCTGCAGCTTTAATTTTAAAAGGATACCTATGGTATTTGCAGGCTTATTGCACGCTTCGAAGTGAATTTCGAGTGTTTCGATTATCTCGTGTACAGGAGTTGCGGGTGTTGGAGCAATCCTTTGTAAGGAAACAAGCCCCTTCGCTAGAGGGCTACGCCTGGGAGTCGGATTGGTCGAATGCTAATTTGCAAAAAATGACATTTCTGTTCCATTCGAAAGTTCGGCACCGCGTTGGGGATTCCTTCGATCCGGAACAAGTTACAAGACAGGAGGATGGTTCTTTACAGGTAAAAGGACTCTTCACCGAAGATGAATGGCTCTACGGCATGCTGCTGATTTACGGTGAACATGTTAGAGTCAAAGAACCGATCCACGTAGCCGAAGAAATGGTGAATCGGGCACGAAAAATTATGGAACTGTATAAGAAACTGGACATATAGGTGTCCAGTTTCTCCCTGTATACTGATTATAAATACAAGGAGATGAGGACGAAGCAATGCATACATATATAACGGAGCAACCAGCAATAACACTAAAAGGTGTACATGTACGAACAACAAACGCGGATGAAGCGGGTCGGAATCGGCGGCTACCGCAGCTGTGGGAAACGTACTTTCAAAGCCAAATCACGTCGCAAACCCCGACAATCAATTCCCATCTGATCTATGCGCTCTATACGGATTATGAAAGTGATGCTGCAGGCGCTTACACCACTCTGATCGGGCACGAAGTAGCCGGCGATACGTCACAAGATGAGGGCAAGTTCCATACCGTTCAAGTACCAACGAGCAGATACTTGGTATTTACAACAAAAAAGGGCCCTGTCTATGAAGTGGTCGCACAGGCGTGGGGAAACATTTGGGCCTATTTTAAGGAATCACAGGAAGTAAGGGCATATACGGGGGATTACGAGCTGTATGACGCCAGAAATTCGGATCCCACGCAGACACAGATACAAATCTTTATTGCAATTAAGTAGGTAAAAAGGGCGCCTGACAGATCGGCACGCGTCGCGCCAGCTCTGGCAGAATCGGAGCTAGTGCTTGCGGTTAACTTGAGCTTGCGCCAAGCCTTTGGAAACACGGCGGTCATATTCGTCGGACAGGATTTTTGTCTTTGAGTGTCCCCAGCGGGAATGAGATAAAGTTCTTGTCATCCGACATCAAGTGATGTAAGAGGACAAGAACATACAACCATTTGAATCCGCGATTTGAGCGGATTTTTTATTTTATGGATATAACTTCTTGTCTTTTCTAGAAGACAAGAAGTTATGCTGTTTTCCAATATTGGACATGAAGAAGGTACCATTCTCGTAGTTGCTAAACGATACAGCTTGAGGGACTATTTAACATTGTACAATACATCTTTGTGTCCTAATATTCGGATTTCATTACATGTTCAGGTTGAAAAAAATATGCGAAAATAGACTACACGCAAACTTAGGCTGTCGGTCAAAAAACGGTTGACTTTGTTCAACGGGCAGAATAGATTAAGATCATACGCGGGGAACCGTATCATAAATAGTGGTAAAGCGGAGAGTGGAACTAAGGGTGGACGCTACGATGCTAAACCTACAGAGGGAAGCGTAAATTCTCGTCACATGTGGAGTGTACAGTGTGGTAAAATTGGGTGGGACAAGCTTAATTCTACTCCCGTAAAGGCGGAATAGATATTCATAAAAACACTAGAGTACAAGATGACTTGAGTTAGGCCAGACAAGGGTTGAAGTCATTTAAATAAAAAGACGAAGCCAATTATGGCTCCGTCTTTAGTAGGTTTGCATACCCTTTTAACTTAGAGAATAAGGTCCTTTTTACAGATGAACTATTGCACAGAAAATACAGTCTCTAGCTCAGGGATGTATTCCTTGACCATAACTTTGTCTTCCCACCGTCCTGTAACCCCAGCTGGGGCTTGACCTTCGGATACGACTAAGTACGGTTTGATGGTTACGGTACGCGGTAGAGACTTGAAGGGTTCAAAGCGAATAGTATAAGATTCGCTTAAGGGGTGAGCACCGATGGGCTTCAGTTGAACGCCATGTTCATCCACAACGTCATACTGAAGAAAGATGACGCCCCCGTTAGCACCCTTGTACTTCGAAGGAATAGAAGCGAGCATTTCTTCTACGCTCTGGCCTGATTTGGTTGTGTACTCAACGGATAACTGCGTTGTGATTGGGGTGATTTCCAGCTTGGGTATCTGCAAGTTAATGTTATCGTGATGCTTGGTCTCCTTTGATGTTAGAACGGTAACGGGCGTTGATTTTGTAACAGGCAGAACGAATTGGAACGGGTCATTGTAACCCTTTAACGTTACATTTACAGTCAAGTCAAACTGATCAGGGAACTGGACCGTCTGTGTTGATGTGCGCGGCTCATAATAAGTGCTTAAAACCTCAACGATTATGCTGGAAGCAGTCTCACCGTCCATGTGTTCGTAATTCCAAAGCAGAGGTTGGCCTTTATAAAGGACGTCAAACTTATCTACCGCCCCTTTATTGCCATCGGAAGGCAGCGAATTGGGCTCCGAAGCCAGACGGTTTCCAGGAGTAGTTATGTTCATAAGAATTCGGGTCCCGTCAAATAACAACGTTGGAATATTCATAGTCACCTTGCCATGGGTCACGCTTTGGTTTACGTTTGTGATGAAATCCTCGGCTTGTTGAACACCGGGATCTGCGTTGTTTTCGCCCCATAATGAATAGATTTGTCCCAGAACCGGAATTTGCTTGAGTGCATCAGCTATTGCGGGCGATACAAAGCCGGAAGCAATGAGTGTAACTCCAAGGATTGCAGCAGCTGACGTGGAAATCCACCATTTTTTAAAAGTTCTTGATACATTTGTCTTTCTCTGAATGGGGGAAATGGAATTATCGGTTTCTCTGATGATTTGGTAAGTCTCATTCAGCTTGGAGCGGGCAATATCAGATAACTGATTGGGAAGTAGGCTTTGGCAGTTCTTTAATTGTTCTTCTAACATAGTGTTCACCATGTCGCAACTCCCTTTTCTTGATTGATTTGAGAAGAATGCTTTAGCTTTTTGCGGGCGCGATGCAGCCGCGTCTTCACGGCTACCGTAGAAATTTCGAGAATGTCGGAAATTTGACTGATCGGCATGTCATGTAGATAATGAAGGAGAATGACAATCCGTAGGTTCTCCTCAAGATGTTGAACGGCATCCCATAATTCGATTTTCTCATAATCCTTGGAAGTGGAAGGGACTTCGGGAAGCTCTCCGTAAGGGAGGGCTCTTGAGCTATTTTTGACCATTTTGTTACATTCATTAATCAGAATCCGGAAGATCCACGTTTTGAAAAAAGCCGGCTCTCTGAGTGTGTGGATGGACTTAAAGGCTTTAAGAATCGTCTCCTGCAGGGCATCTGCACAATCTTCGTCTTTGTTGACGATGGACCTTGCAGTTCTATATAAAGGTAATTCTATCTCTTGCATCAACTGCATGAATGCTTCAGGGTCCCCAGCTTTGGCTTTGACGACAATAGGAACTGTATGCAAGGGTTCACCTGCTTTCTTGACTAGAAGTATTAGAATGTTTGTAACGTTACATATATTAGATTGGGTAGGTAGCTAGAAGGTTACATGGAAAGAAAACAAACTTCAAGGGTTCACCTGCTTCTTGACTAGAAGTATTAGAATGTTCGTAACGTTACGTATATATTAGATCGGGTAGGTAGCTAGTAGGTTACATGGACAGAAAACCCACCGTATTCGGGGACTGCACCCCGTTTGTAAGACAGGGATCAAACAAGGGCCAGGTAAACAAGCTTGCGTCCGAGCTAAAAGCTCCGCACAAGCATGTTGTAATGCGGAACGCTTATGGTGCAGGCGATCACCATATGGGCGCAATGCGTCTACTTCATCAGACCATCTTCGACTGGCTCCACACAACCCTGAGAATCGAAGCGATATGTCGATAAGTATGTTAGAAAACTACTGACGTAAGCGAACTGGCATGGTCTAGCAAAGCTATCGAGATCGTGAGAGTTTGAGAGCTAGGTCACCCACCCCTACTGCTTGACGGACACATATATAAGGGTAGTGCTGCTGGAATGCTTGTGGCGGCAGCACCATATAGCTAACTCTATACAAAAGCTGCCGGCATTGCGCCAGCAGCTTTATTTTGTTGTGATAAAAGAGATGTAGAAACAAAACCGCGGTCCCATTAAGCTAAAGGGCAGTTATGCTACATACGAGGCAAACGCCATAAAATCCAAAATATGGTACAATAAAATAGAAGATTATTATAATGACATAAATTAAATATAATGTAGTTAAAATTAGTACAATACATGACACATAGAATTGAGGGAATTCCATGAAAGAATATTGGAATAAGAGATTTATGAGTGAAGGGCTTATCTGGGGAGAACAACCAAGTGAAACAGCGTATCATGCGAAGGAACTATTTTTGATGCACCATATCAGGACAGTTCTAGTCCCAGGAGCAGGTTACGGTAGGAATACAAAAATACTCTCTGATATATTTGAGGTAGATGCAATCGAACTTTCATCAGAGGCGGTTATACTTGCACGGCAATGGGATGACAGGAGCTGTTTTATCGAAAAATCTATATTTGATTTATCAGTCACCAACAAGCAATACGATGCTGTATACTGCTACGACCTTCTACATTTGTTCACTAATATTGATAGAGAAAAATTAATACTTAAGTGCATCGAGCAATTAGGTCAGGAAGGTATTTATTATTTTACATGCTTTTCAGATGAAGATTCGGCTTTTGGTAAAGGAATGGAAGTAGAAAAGAACACATTTGAATATAAGAATGGAAAGTTAGCACATTTTTTTAGTGAGGATGATCTGAAAAACCATTTCAAGGAAACTAACATCATTGAGACAGGATCATTACAAGAAAACTTTGAATACTCAAATGGTGCTATAAGAACATATAAATTAAGATACATTTATGGAATAAAGAGATTAGCTTGACAATGCCATGGCAGCCTGTTTTTGCGTACGTATGGCGGATGAAACAATAAATATACCTTAGCGTACGTTTTCCGCGTTTTGTTGGCGGGACCCTTAATATAAAAAGGTCCCGGACGCTCTTACTTTCCCTTTTTTACTTACTTTAATTCATTAACCTTTTGTGATATAATTAACTTAATTATTCAAGTTGAAACCAATTCACATATTGAAAAGGGTCTCATTTCTATGATGGAACTTTTTTCAATATGTGAATTTTTGTTTTCAGGGAATGATCTTTTTAATAATATTGGAGGAATCCCTATGCAAACAGGTACAGTTAACATGGGAAGAAGCCGCAAAACTGTTGAGGAGGTGGAACTTCTAGCGGGTAAAGTTCCTGTATTCACGGCAGGAATCACTCTGAAAGAAGCTTAAATTAAGCTTAACGCCACCAAATGCTAATATAAAATAAAGATGTGATCACATCAGAAAAGCGGTTTTTTATCAAAATAGATACACATGATTCGAACGTTAGTGTTGTATTTTCGACCATTGATGACATTATTAATTTTTATTCCAACAAACAGAGTTTGCAGAGCAAAGTGGACGATCTGGACAATTTAAAGAATCACACAAGCAAGCAAAGGGGTGGTATATCATAATTGGAAAAATGATTCTTTCCGACCGACCTGTAAGGGTAATTAAGAAGAGTTCGTGGTTGATAATGACTTCCTGCATATTTTTTTCATTTATCTATACTATTTGGGGTGGATGCCTTTTGCTCGCCTGTCTCGTTTACTTGGCCATATCAAAACGAATTCGTTTTGATATGTAGTAGCTCAATAAAGAACATCTGAATAAAACACTCACTTTTGTTCAGCGACATTGCCGGTGTCATAGGTCGTCATGTGGATGTGCCGGTAGGCAGCATCCCGCGTGAAGAGTTTTCTAAGCATGGTCGCGTCGCTTGACTTAGCAAGATCAAGTAAAGGGACGAAGGAGCTGCTCGGCTGGAAGCCTGTCCAAAATGGGCTTCTCGCAGACCTGGAACAAGGACATTATTTCACAAAATAGCGTTAGATAAATGAAGAAGGTCACAAAAAAACATCGTATCTTCGCGATTCGCAAGGAAATTTAGAAGGAAATGTGAATGAGATAAAGTTCTTGTCATCCGAAATGTCGGGTGACAAGAACATTGTCCGAATGAAGTCCACGGAAACCGTGGGCTTTTTTAGTTTTCGGATCAAGTTCTTTTCAATTGGCGATGACAAGAACTTGATCCAGAGGTGAGTTGTGGATAATAAACATAACCATATCGTCTGTTTGAAGCTGGAGATATCCAATACACAAAATTATCTCTTCCAAAAGGAATTATCATTAGTGATAAATGTGAAAAAGTGATTGCTGCAGCAAACTGTACGCCGCGGCGCGGCGTATCTCTTGTGAAATTGGGTGTCACACCTTAATTACCCTACACGCGGCTGCGGCGGCCGCGTTGTGCGAACGGGCAGAGTTCCTTAATAAAATGCAACAGGGGGTACAAGCCTAACTGTAATAATTTGTCTGAATCAACACTTTAATATTTTTTTCTTGCATATGACGTAACGACCTCCTTTACTCTTCATGTATCAAGCTAATTTTGTCAAGAGGGAAGGTATGATGGTAACACGCAAAAAATAATGCTAATTTTTGGACCCGTCCGGAAGCGACAAAAATGGGACCAGTTGTCCAAGAACTAAAAAACACCCGGAATGGTTCGAAAGTCTTAATACCGATGAATCGCATGTATGTTTGCGGTATTTAATTTATACGTTTTTGCAACAAACAGTACATTGGCATCGTCAATTGGATGGAAGAATTTACATTTGAAGAGGAGAGGACGAATTGAAGAAACATTTTATTGTAGGTGTATTGTGTGGTGCCTTCATAATGGCAGCAACTTCTGTATTTGCTTCGAGTGAAATTGAAGCAACAATCTTTCCAAGTAAAGTTACTTTTTTTCCAGCTAACGGACTCTCCAAAGAAGTACAACTACAGGAAGCTGAAGAGGTGCTTAACTATAATAATAAGACATATGTACCTCTTCGTTTATTCGCTGAGAGCAGTGGCGCTCTTGTAAAATACACACAAGCCTCTCCTGAGACGGATAACAAACATAAAATAGATGTTCACTATGTTGTTGAAGATGCTCTTTCAGAGCAAGCTTCAAATGCAGCTGGTAATAAGCCACTTGAGGACTCAAGGGAGCTGCAGCTACAAGATATGCTTGTTTTAATTCTACTTCCGCATTTGAAAGAGAAACTTGCAGAGGTATACACAGATGTAATTTCAATACCACCAGTTATTCATCCAGATTCTGTAAATGTGAAGAGCATTGAAAGGGTAGCTGCTTTCCGTGGTTTTGATTTTTTAATCACAATAGATGCTCAACCAATAGTCGGTCCTCATATACCTGTCGGCGAAGATGTACTTACATATCGGATCTCGCCGGCTGGAGTTGAGCTTAAAAATTTTGAACATCTTAGAGGACCCGATAAGGATGACTTCCTCCCCAATTACCAAAATCTTCTTTTGAAGTAACGGATAACGATAGTGTAATTACCAGGGAGCAGATCGCCGAGGCAACTGCTCCCTGGTTTCATTATAGACGGGCCGCATAGTTTAAGAATTTGCGCGCCGCCAACATTTTGATGTTAACGGGAGCCTTTTGAAGTATACTTCCCCACCATTTTATTCAAATAATCTCGAAATTCTTCAACATAGGTTTTGGGCTCTACGATTTCCAAATTTGTACCGAAGCTCGCTAAAAATTGAAATCCATTACTGTTTTGCGGAACATGGATTGTTGCTAATAAATAATCAGAGCTATAGTTTTCAATGCTATTTCGACCGTACCGTTCAATGAATTGATCTTTTATGCCAGGCGAAATCAACATCTTGACTGCGACTAGTTCCGCTTGATAACTTGCTTCCTGCTCTTGTTCAAATAAATCATCTCTAGGGCTAAACGTTTGTTCATCCATATTAAGATGATCGATCCGAGATAATTTGAACGTTCTATTTCTCATGCGACGTAAACAGAATCCCTTCAGATACCAACTCGTTTCGCTAAAATGAAGCTGATAGGGCTCGACAGTTCTTTTTGTCGCAGTGCCATTTTTATCTATATAAGCAAATGTAACTAAGCTTCTTTTTAATATGGCTTCCTGACATGTCTTCAAGGTTTGACGAATCTCAGACCGACCCTCCCAATCGTAAAAAGACAGTTGAATTGAACCTTTCGGAGCCAATGGGCTAACCATGGCTTCTATTTTTTTGATCGTCATTTCAACTCCTTCGCTAATTAGAATTTGTTCCAATCCGCCGAGCGCAGTCAATATATTCTCTAAGTCGGAGTTGCTTAAAAGACGTTTATCAACCTTGTATTCATCCATAATGCCGTAACCGCCATGAACTCCATTGACAGAATAGATCGGGATGTTTGATAAACTCAAAGTTTCCATATCGCGAAGAATCGTTCTTTTGGAAACGTTAAATAATTGCGCGAATTCTTTGGTGGAAACGACGACATCTTTTTTCAGCAAGATCATGATGATAGAGATAAGTCTTTCAACCTTTTCCATCCGTTCCCCTCTTTTTTTAATTTAGTATGAAACAGTGACATACAGCTGTCACCTATTATATATTATACTACATTTATAAAAAGAAGGAGGTTATGCTTTATGTCAGCTATTGCATATTTAAACTTTAATGGAATTGCAGAACAAGTGATTGAATTTTATTCGGAGGCTTTAAACGCAATTGAAGTAAAAAAAGTGAAATTTGGGGATATCCCGCAAGATCCAAACTACCCAATGCCGGAAAATGAGTTAAATATGATCATGGAGTCTTCCATAGAATTCGCAGGCGGGAAAATCATGATGTCGGACATTTTGCCTTCAATGAAGGCGGTAACAGGTGAGCTGGTGAAAGGGAATAATATTCTGATTAGTCTAGTCATCGATGATAAGCATAAACTTGAAGAATACTTTAGTCATTTGTCCCTTGGCGGTCATGTCATTATGCCGTTATCCAATACTCCTTGGTCTTCGTGCTTTGGAATTCTAGTTGATAAGTTTGGGATCAACTGGAAATTTAATAGCGACGCAGATCAGTTTCTTGATAACGTAATATCCAACAAACAGTAACTCATTCTGAAAAATGGTCTTGCAACTGAAGGCCATTTTTTTATGCACCAATGGAGGCACGATTTATGAAAAATAGCTATTCTTCGCTTATCTTTTTTCTGGCTTTAGGTATATTTGGCATCATAACATCTGAAATGGGCATGATCGGAGTTCTTCCCCAAGTCGCTCAAAAGTTTCACATAGCGCCCTCGGAGGCCGGGTATCTTGTGAGTGCATTTGCTTTAATCGTTGCCATTTCAGGCCCATTCCTAACATTACTCACTTCCGGCATGAATCGAAAAGTGATCTTACTATCCGCTATCCTGATGTTTGCCATCTCTAATTTGGTGTATGCTTGTACTACCAGTTTCGAAGTTATACTGGCTTTCCGGATTGTTCCTGCGTTTTTTCATCCTCTCTTTTTCTCGATTGCGCTTGCGACCGTTGCCAGCCTTGTTCCTCCCGAAAAGAGCAGCAAAGCGGTCACCAAGGTTATGGCCGGAGTAACCGTTGGATTCGCTTTTGGCGTGCCGATTACATCCTATCTCTCCACAAAAATTTCGCTGGAAGCTGCTTTCCTATTTGGAGCTATTGTGAGCGTCATTGCCTTTATAGGCATACTGGTCTGGCTTCCTTCAATGCCTGTTAAGGAAAGAATGTCTTTCGGCAAGCAGCTCGGCATATTGCGCAAACCTCAATTGTGGTTAACGATCCTGATCGTGGTGATGATCTTTACAGCGATGAGTTCGGTTTATAGCTACTTTGCCGAATATCTCGGAGAAGTCACCCATATGAACGGTACCTGGATCAGCGTGATGTTGATGGTCTTTGGTGTCACCATGATTGCAGGGAACTTCTTGTTCGGGTTCTTTCTGAACAAAAGTATGACAAAAACGATTATCCTGTTTCCTCTCGTATATACGGTCATTTACTTATTTACTTATTATTGGGGTTCTCATTTTTGGCCGATGGCGGTCATCGTATTTGTGTGGGGAGCTGTGCATTCCGGGGGGCTTATTCTAAGTCAAGCCTTGTTGATGACTGATGCGAAAGAAGCTCCCGAATTCGGTAACAGCTTATTTGTTTCCTTTTCTAATGTTGGCATTACGGTAGGAACATGGATCGGCGGCTTGTTTATTTCCCAGTTGGGCGCGCATCAACTTATCTGGAGCGGTATTATGCTTTTGTCGCTTGCTTTCATACTGATCATAATAAAAGCAGCAATTTCCAAATCGCATGTTGAGAAAGCAAGCATGAATTAACGGATATATGATAAATGTAGAAAGGAAATTCTTTTTCAAATATGGAAATGAATAATTTAATTCCCGTAAAATCGAGAGAAGAGTTCAGGTTTTGGCTACAGGAAAATAGTAAGACTGAAAAATCTTGTTGGATCTTGGTTAGTATGACGCTCAAATCGGATACGCTCTTTTATGTAGACGCGGTCGAGGAAGCTTTGTGCTTTGGATGGATCGATGGAGTCAAGAAGAAAAAATCTGAACCGGAGCTGGCTCAGAGACTGTCCCCTCGAAGCAAAAAAAGCTCATGGACTGAATTGAATAAAGAACGTGTTCGCCGCCTCGAAAAGTTGGGGTTGATGACAGACGAAGGAAGAAAGGTTCTTCCTGATATGGCAAACGATTCTTTTCGAATCGATCCGGTTATAGAGCAAAGGCTGAAAGAGGAAAAGCAAGTATATGAGAATTTCAAGGCATTTTCTGATCTGTATAAAAGAGTTCGGATTGACACGATACAAAGCATAAAAAATCAACCGGAATTATTTGAGAGCAGATTAGATAAATTCGTAGCAAACACGAGAGAAAACAAAATGTACGGCCAATGGAATGATAATGGACGTTTACCAGATAATTAAGATGCTCTGGGGCAATTTTCAAACCTTTTGATGGAAGATCGAGGACTACATATGGCTCATACAACCATGCGATGGGTTCACCAGTTGGGACCGGAATTAGACAAGCGAATTCGTCTCTTTCTGAGAAACATAACTACGACAACAGAAATATCTGAACAATATAATTGAACAAGATCATCGATTTACAAAGAAAATCATAAAACCAATGCTGGGATTCAAGTCTTTCAGTACTGCAGAGAAAACAATTACCGGAATCGAAGTCATGCATATGATAAAGAAAGGGCAGGTCGAATGCAATCATTCGTCTGTCCTTTTTACAATAGACTTAATCAATAAAATGTTTGGTTTGATTGCATTGTCAAACAACAATATGGCGACTATCTTTGATCTGTTTTAATAGTTGCACCAAAACCCCTGTAAATGTTGAATAAATGCATCCGAATCTCCAAAGTCCCGCTTTTTATCTATATGCTGCTGACGATGTCATTGCCTTGACTTAAGGTAAGGCAGGGGGCTGTTCTCGATTGGATGCCGGGTTTCTTTTGTATTCCTGAGGGGAGACACCGTAATATTTGGTGAATAATTTACTGAAATGGCTTGTGCTGTACAGTCCGACCTTTCTTGTAACCTCATGAACCGATAAATCGGTCGCCACGAGTAGTCTTTGCGCCTCCTTCATTCTCAGCTCCGCTACATACTCAACGAATCGATTTCCCGTTTCTTTATGAAAAAGCGAACTTAAATAATTGGGACTGATGTCAAACAGTGTGGCCACCTTGGCGACGCTTATTTCTTCTGCGTAATGGGCCTTGGCATAAGCGACGATGGAACGGATGATGTGACTCCGGTCCGTCTGGGAACCTAGCATGCGTTTGCAACAGTCAAGCAGTTCGTTTTTCAAGCGGGAATAATCAACATCGGGTTCAACGGACAGTCCGATGGCGCAGCGCAAATACAGCACTACCACACGGATCAACCGGATGTTGTCATGCAGCCGAGCGGTTTCTACCAGAGCGATGAGCTGCTCGACTGCGCTGCCGAATTCGATAGGGCTTTGAAGTTTCTGATATCTGGCCAGTTCGACAAGCAAAGCGCAAATAGGCACATAATGAGGTTTATCCTGTGTAATGGCTTTCAGGAAGGACTGGGAATAGTCGACGGAAGTACCTAATAAAGCTCTCAGGCAGGTGAGCTGCTGCAGCTCACCATAGGCGGAGAAGAACAATCTGAACGGGAAAGTGCTGCCTGTTACTAGAGTGATCTGTGTGGCGGGACCCTGTTCCTTACGCCAGGCCACTGTCATGCGTCGGATATCCGTCATGCACGACACCAGGTTCTCACTGCCGTTTTCCCCGGACTTGTCATAGCCGAACACAAGGATCCATTCATGATCCCGTGGATTCACAACGGTCATGTGGAAATGGCTGCCCAGATAGGGCTCGGCGCACTTTCTGGCATGCTCCAGCCAAGCGTCGGCGGTCAGGTGATTCGTTGTCTTCATGCCGTCAAAGCATACGGCGATCAGCTTGCAGCTCATACCTTCCAGAGGTAAGCGATCGTCCTCGACAGGCGCCATGGCCGCAATCATTTCGGCGATCCGCAGGGCGAACAGCCGGCGGCTTTCGGCGGCTTTGCGGGTAAGCAGCTCACCGATGCTGTGGATGACCGTTTTGAGCTGGTCAAGGCTGACCGGCTTCAGTAAGTATTCGTTGATCCGCAGTGCGATCGCCTTCCGGGCATAGTCGAATTCCGAGAAGCCGGTCAGAATGACGAACTCCGTATGCGGGGAAATCAACTTGCCTTTCTCGATGGCTTCCAGACCGCCAAGCAGAGGCATTTTGATATCCACGAAGGCGACGTCAGGCTGCTGCTGCTCCAACTCGCGCAGCAGCTCAAAGCCGTCGGTTGCCTCGTAAATCCGCAGACTGGGGATATTCAGCTTCTCCAAATTGTACCGGATATTCATCCGGATCAGATGCTCGTCATCCGCTATAATAATTTTCATGGAAATGGGCCTCCGGTATCATGATGATAATGCATGTCCCCACCCCTACGGCGCTTTCCAACCGAAAGAGACTGTCGGGAAAGCAAAGTTGCAGTCGTTCGCGCGTGTTTGCGAGGCCGACTTGACCGTGTTCATCCAGCTGCTGTGTGTCGAATCCAACTCCGTCATCCTCGATGCGGATACGCACGAACAGCACACCGTCCTCCAATACGGTATCGGCAGCAACCGTCAGGGTGCACGGGCAATTCAAAGGCTCAACTCCATGGATAATCGCGTTTTCAACCAAGGGTTGGAGAATCAGCTTGGGAACTTTGTATGGACGAATGCCGTCTTCGCACGACATAAGGACCTGCAGGCGATGCCCGAAACGGAGCTGCTGGAGGGAGCCGTATTTTTCGATAAGATGCATTTCCTCCTCGAGAGTGGTCATATCCGAGTGATTCAGGATATAGCGCAGCAGCAGCGTGAGATCAATAATCGACTTCTCCAGCAGCTCCCGCTCGCCGATCTGGTTAAGCGTAATAAATCCGTTCAGCATGTTGAATAAAAAATGTGGCTGGATCTGCGACTGGAGCGCTTTGTATTCGGAATTGCGCTGCTTGAGCACCAGCACGTACTCCATTTCGATTTTTTGCTTCAGCTCCCCGATCATGGAATTGAGCGACTGGCCAATCACATCGAACTCATCCTTCGTATGGGAAGGGTATCGGGCTGTAAAATCACCCTGTTCGACTTTGCGCATCGTCTTAATAATTTCCTTGACCGGTCCCATCACCTTGCGCGACAACCCTTGATAGAACAAGAAAGCTACGACAAGACAAATGATATAGAGCAGAGCGGAGTTTAGGTACACCCAAAGCGTCTTTTGTTCCAGATGCGAGTAGGAAAGCAGCACGACCAACTCCCAGTTGTAAGGGGCAACCGTTCGTCTTACTACCAGATAGGAGCTGTCCCCGTCGTGTACAATGGAATGGTTTTCGGGCATCGGCCTGAACAGTACCGGGGATACCTCGTGATTCGCATAAACGAAATTCCGTTCCTGATCGAGCAGTACGATATGGGAAGGAACATGGAAATCGATGTCCTGGAACATTTTTTGCAAAACAACAGTGTTGGCATCGGCGATGATGACGCTGATCGGGCGCTTGGAGGGGATTTCCCGGATTGTGCGCGCCACGGAGAAAACGGACTCATTCTTGGTGCGTGTAAAATAGTCCTGCTTGTGGGGATTGATGAATACCGCGTCTCCGCTCGCCTGAATCGCCTTGCGGTACCAGTCTGTTTCGGCAAATTCATAGTTGGGGGTAACATCGTTTAACGGATTGTTGGTCGAATAAAACAAAGGTTTATTGTCCGAGACGATCAAGGTGCTCATGATATCCTTACGTGTATTTCTAACGAACCGCAGCTGCGAATCCAGCATGTTCGTTATGCTGAGGACTTGATACCTACTCATGTTTTCGTAAGAATCGGACGCCATAACTTTAAGTGCAGAGATGAAATCGTCGTTATAATACGGAATAAGCGTGAGCTGGTCCAATTCGTTAAGGTAACCGGACAGGCTCTGAGACAGGGAAATCAGCGTGTTGTCGATCAGAATACCGGTGTCGTTGCTGTTTCTTTCGATGAAAACCCGCGCCACGATATAGGTAGTGAGCAGAAGCGGCAGCAATGTGCTGATCATGAAAATAAGGACGAGCTTCATATTAAGCGGTCGATAGAGTCTGATTCCGAAGCCTTTCATATATGAACCAACCTTTCTCGTTCTGGCTGCAGCCTTCTTGTGACAACTTATTCGACATCCGCTGGAAACTTCCTTCCTTGGGAGAGCTCGACTGTATCTGTATTAAGCAGGATGATAGAAAGCAGCACGATCAGTGTAGTTTTGAGCGTATGGGGAGCGCTTTGAATCCGTTATACTGGCAAAGTAGCACACTAATTGACCGAAGAAGGGGATAAATTGACTTATGAAGAAAATGGCGAAGCTTTGCGCTATCAGCTTGTCGGCGATCATAGTAGCAGTTGGATGTTCGAATGGGGGAAGTGGCAAAACGGCAGCTGGAATAGAGGCAGCCGCGGGAACAAGCACGACTCCAGCAAAGGAGGTAAAACCGGTCAAGCTCACGATGATGACCAATGCGACAGGCGCGACGTTTGATACGATCCAATCCATAATAGACGGATTCACCAAAGAAAATCCGAACATTCAGGTCGACTTCAGCACGCAGGGCAAGGACTATGAACAATTGATGAAGGCGAAGATGGCTTCCAACGATCTGCCCGACCTGTTCGCCACGCACGGCTGGTCCGTGAACCGATACAGTGAATATTTGCGCCCGCTTAATGATCAGCAATGGTTTGGCAATCTTACGGATACAATCAAACCAACCATCTCCGACAAAAAAGGCAACGTTTATGTTTTACCGCTCAATATCGACCAATCCGGCATCGTTTACAACAAAAAGGTACTAAAAGATCTGAACCTGGAGATCCCGCAGACGTGGGAGGAGCTATTAGCAGCTTGCAAGGTGATCAAGAACGCAAATATTACACCGATCCACATCGGGGGCAAGGACACAACGAAGCTGGCAGGCTTTTTCAATAAGCTGGCTCCTACTGTTCTGATATCGGATAAATCACATAATAGCGGAGATTCGCTGAAGGACGGCACGTTTGACTGGAACAAGTGGAATCTGGTTTCGCAACAGTTGGTGGATCTGAAGAAGGAAGGCTACCTGAACAAGGATATTGTCACAGCCGATCCCTTAAGCGCAGCGGAGAAGATCGCCACCGGCAAAGCGGCATTCCTGATGGAAAACAACGCTATTGTAGCCGAGGCCATGAAGATCAATCCAGAAGCCCAGATCGGTATGATGCCGGTGCCGGCCTTTTACAAAGGGGATGAGCCGATCCTTAACGGCGGTGAACGGGAGGCTTTCGGCATATGGAATAAATCGAAAAACACAGATGCAGCGCTGTTGCTGCTCGGCTATATGGCCAAAAGCGATAATATCGCCAAGATGGCTGCCGTTACAGGGATGCCCGCCGGACTCAAGAACGTCAAATATGATTTGGGCGGCCTGACCGCAGACTTTACGAAATACGGCAGCCTGCGGACGATTCCGGTATTCGACCGTGAATTTTTGCCGAACGGCATGTGGAGCACGTTGAAAGTCATCGGCCCCGCCCTCTTGACTGGAGATATGACGATAGAGCAATCCTCGCAGATGATGAGCGACGATTATAAAAAGCTGCGCTCACAAAAATAGCAGCTGTACGGCTACAATTTTCTTCGAATGGGAGAACGCAATGAGAAAGAAAATGGCTATATTTATCAACTCAGACAAAGGGTTATCCCTGATGTATGTGCCTGCTTTATGTTTATTTCTACTGTTCGTGGCCTACCCACTTCTATCGGGTATCCATATATCCTTCACGAACTGGAACGGTTACTCGCAAAAGTATGCGTACATCGGCCTTGATAATTACAGCAAATTGTTTACAGATGTACGCTTTAAAAAGGCGCTGCTGAATACGCTTGTATACGGCTTCGGCAGCGCGATCCTGCAAAATCTGTTCGGTGTTATGTACGCGCTGCTGCTCAATATGAAGTTTCGGAGCCGGATGCTGGCGCGTACCATCATCTATATGCCGGTAATCGTAGCCCAGCTGATTATGGGATATATTTGGTATTTCCTTGTCCAGTATGACGGGGGCGCGATTAATGATACGCTCTCGGTGTTCGGTTTCGAGCCGATAGATTGGATGGCAGAAGGTACGCGTGCCGTCTGGATTATTACCGGCATCAATGCCTTTCAGTACGTCGGTACATCGATGATCATTTATTTGGCAGGAATCCAGGGAATTCCGCAATCGCTGCTAGAGGCAGCCACCATTGACGGCGCCAATGCATGGAGACGATTCCGCCATATTACGCTGCCCCTGCTCATACCTGCCATTACAACGAGCTTTATGCTCAATTTGATCGGCGGTCTGGAGCTGTTCGCGATCGTCATCTCATTGACCTCCGGGGGACCGGGGTTTGAATCACATTCCATGTCGTCCTTGATCAACTATTTTTATTTTGAAAATCAGAATGCCGGTTACGCTGCTGCAATCGGGTTCGTTACCTTTGTACTGGTCATAACGATCAGCTATGTGATGCTGAAAATATTCAGGAAGAGGGAGGTGGAATATGGATGAAGCGATTTGCAGGCTTGCTGAAAAACGCCGCAGGACTTGTCATTACAATTATCCATTTCATACCTTTCTATATTCTGATTACGATGGCCTTCAAAAAAACGAACGATTACTCCTCCCGCTGGCAACTGCCGGATTACGTCTTCCTGGATAATTTCCGTCTGGCTTTGGGCGGTGGCAAGCTGCTGCAGGCGATGTCGAACAGTCTGATCGTAACGGTAAGCTCCGTGCTGCTGGTTGCGCTGCTCGGAGCGATGGCTGCTTACCCGCTGGCACGTGTCAAAAGCAAGTTCAATCTGACCATGATGAGCTGTATTCTGGCGGTCATGATGGTACCTAAGCTGACGGTGCTGGTGCCCCTGTACAGTCTGGTCGCCGGGCTCGGCGGTGTCAGCACATATTGGGCGATTATACTGCTGATTACGACCTACAAGCTGCCGGCCTGCATCTTTCTGTATGCAAATTTTATCTCGACGATTCCCAGAGCACTGGACGAGGCAGCAACGATCGACGGGTGCAGCAAATTCAGCGTCTTTTACCGCATCCTGCTGCCCTCCATGATGCCAGTTACAGCCACGGTGATCATTATGAACAGTGTGTCGATCTGGAATGATTATTCATTCTCGCTGTACTTCATGCAGTCGCCGCTCAAGCGTACCGTTACATTGGCGATTTCATCCTTTTTCAGCCAAAACAACACGAACCTGAACGCCGCCGCCGCCGCCGCCTTGCTCGCCATCATTCCGGCTACGGTTCTGTACTTGTCGCTTCAGAAGCATTTTGTAAAAGGCATGGTCGACGGTTCGGTGAAGTAGATTAAATAAAAGTGAGGGGATTTCAAACCTATGAACCATTCCAATGCAAGTGATTCTGGGACGGATGTCAAACGGATGAGCACCGAGATGATAGAGAGCCAACCTGTTACCGCCGCTGCATCCCGTGATCAACGTGTGTTCACCAAGGTAGTTGGCCGTAAATTTCATGAGGATGGCTCCGTACGGCACTTTCCGGGTAACACGATCATCTGTCCGGTTGATCCGACCAGCGCGGTAAATGCGTTGCTGGTCCGGTTGGTAGGTCAATTCCGCAAGCTCTCTTGCTCGCGTTCTTTTACCCTGCTACCGCCTTCGAGCTATCATATGACTGTCATTCAAGGCGTCTGCGAGGATGACCGTAAACCGCAGCTGTGGACGAGCTTCTTGCCACTGGATGCCCCTCTTGAGGAAACAGACCGCTTGTTCCGTGAGAAGTGGGAAACGGTTCATGTACCGGACGGGTTTAACTTGAAGTTCGATTACCTGCACACCGGCGGGGTTGCTTTGACCGTCAACCTGCAGCCGCTGACGGAAGATGATGCCCAGAAGCTGAAGGTATTCCGCAACGAGGTATCTGACAAGCTCGGTTTACGGTTTCCCGATCACGACGACTATCGCTTCCATCTATCGATCGGCTACCGGATTGTGGAGCTGACGGAGGAAGAGGAAGAAGAGCTGCTCGGGTTCAAGGAGCAGACCGAGCGGGAGCTTGAGGAGCATTTCGGTATATACGCGTCTATGCCGCCACAGCTCGTTTTTTTCAAGGATATGTTTAAATTTGCTGACAGCCGGTAAACAGCGCAGCGGGCATGTGTTTCAAGGGGGGAATGTCAACCGATTTGCCGTAAGTATGTTGTGAAAATAAGGAAAGGTGGATTCACTGTGAAGCAATGGAAGTGGTTTGAAAAAGCATGTATTGTTCTTCTGCCGTTTTCTGATGCAGGCTTGCTGCATGGAGGCAGCGTATATGCAGCAGGACAAGCCACAGGCGTGACAGAGGTTAGCTTTAGAGATTTTCTAGAAAATTAAACCTTGATCGGCTGAAGGATCTGCTTGCCGTATTAAAAGCGTAGTTTCGAATAGATTTTTTTGAAATGCCTAGGAGGTACCGAATGGTACCCCTTTATCACGCGAATCAATATTCCTTGACAGGAATATTCAAATTGAAGTATATTTTAATCAGGGGGTTATATTGAGAAATGGAGGAATGGATATGACAGTGAAATCGGAAGGCAAGGAGTTAGTCATAACACGTGTACTCAATGTGTCGTGCGAGCTTGTATTCAAAGCATGGTCCGAGGTCGAACATCTGAAGCGATGGTGGGGACCGAAAGGATTTGAAATAAGTGTCGCGCAATTGGATTTCCGTCCGGGCGGTTTCTTCCACTACAACATGCAATCTCCTGATGGTAATCAAATGTGGGGTAAATTTGTGTATCAGGAAATCGAAGCTTTCGAAAAGATTGTCTGGATCAACAGCTTTTCAGATGAGGCGGGCAACATTGTCCGGGCTCCATTTAGCGATTTGATCCCGCTGGAAATACGCAATTCGGTAACCTTTAGTGAAAATAACGGTATTACCACAATGACCTTGTGCAGCGGACCGATCAACGCAACTGAGGAAGAGAGAAGTTTTTTTGAAGGCATGTTCGAATCAATGCAGGAGGGCTTCGGAGGAACTTTCGATCAGCTCGAAGAATATTTGGTAGATCATTCTTAACCATGATACCAACGATGAACCGTATCATAAATGACGGCTAAATTTATTAGAAGATATACGTTTAATGCTACTTTATCTGTTAGCAGAAGCGCTTCTCCTATAAGCAGCGTCAGATTGCTGACAGCCTCCTATGTTCCAAGTGGAACTTAGGAGGCTGTCTTAATTGAAGTGCGGAGAAACTCTGCTTCGAGCCAATGAAGAAATGTTTGGTGAAGAGTATTAAGAATGGAGCGTTAGAAATAAATAGTATCATGAATGTCATTTTAGAAGAAAAATACTCTCAAAAAATATATTCTACTAATGAAGTATATAATAAAATTTCGGCAATTATAAAACAGATGAAAGGAACTTTGATTCACACATTGATGTGGTCATTACGGTAATCCCGTATGTAGGCCCTCATCTTGATGTAGGTATAGATAAAATAAAATTTCAAATAGACAACACTGGGAAGGTATCGATTTTAAGTTACGAACATATCAAGGATAGTGAATTACCTCCTAACTGGACGCACATAAAAAGGTAATTGATTAAGCAAACGGATCACGATAGCTCAATAAACAAGAAGAGACGGCAACCAGAATGTCTGGCTGCCGTCTTTTACTAACTGGCAGTTATCTTCAGTAACAAATATCAATAGTATCCTAATAAAATTCCATTCTTATCCTCATTTTCAAGCGCTACACTGTAATTAATTAATACGAAATCGGGATGGGGGTATTTAGATGAAAGTTATAATTGGTGCAGGAAGAACAAACTATGATGGTTGGCTCAGTACACAAGAGGATGAGTTGAATTTACTTTATTTGGATAGTTGGAGCGCCTTATTTAGGACGGGGAGTATGGATGCGCTGTTGGCCGAACACGTGTGGAAACACTTAACTTATGAGGAGGGGGTTGTTGCTTAAAACCAGGTGGCTACATTCGTTGTGCCGTTCCGGATAAAAATTTCCATAACGAGCTGTACCAACAGATGGTTCAAGTCGGTGGACCTGGTCCGGCGGCAGCTCACAAAATAGTTTATGACGCGAAACATTCGTAAAAGTATTTGAAATAGCAGGGTTTGAAGTATCATTGTTGGAATATTGTGATGAAAAGGGAGATTTTCATTATACTACTGGAACGAAGTGGATGGGAAGATAGGTAGATCCTTTATATAAACTTAAGTAAATGTTATGCAATATGTATTCAAGGTCAAACTTCATATCAGTGACAATGCGAATGAAATAGTCAAATAGTCTATTGACATTGATCGATCGTTCGATTATATTTTGAGTATGAAAACTAAATCCGAAAGCAAAGTGAACCTTATTTATCAGGCTACGATCGAACTTCTCAATGAAAGTGGCCTTTCTGAAATATCCATCTCAAAAATTGCTAAAAGGGCGAATATCTCTTCTTCGATCATTTATTTTTATTTTGAAAGTAAAGAGGATATGCTGATCAAATTGTATTTTCTGCTCAAGGATCAAATGCACCAGCTCATGTTTCATGGTGTAACAGAGAGTACACCCGTAAAAGTGGGGTTTGAGAATATTCTGCGAAATTATTCAAATTATATCTTAAATAATAAGGACAGCTTTTTGTTAATGGAACAGTTTATCGGCTCACCCTTTATACGTAAAAACTGTAAGGATCAAAATGGTGGTGTGTTTAAGCCGATGTACCCTTTGTTTGAAAGGGGAATTAAAGAAGGTTTTTTTAAGGATTTGGAAACGAATCTATTGGTTACATACTCCTGTTTACCTTTTGTCGAAATGGGAAAAGAGTATTTAAATGGGGCGTATGAGTTCAGTTCAATAAACATTGAGAAAATGATTCAAATGAGCTGGGATGCCATTAAAGTGTAATCAGCTCTTTTTTTTTTGATTAAATTGATCGATCGTTCGATATATTTTTTTATAGTATTCTGATCGATCGTTCGATAAATTTAAGGGGGTGATTTCATTTTTTGCAATCGAATTTTCAAGACAAGGATTTCCCATCGGGTGAGAAGTAATCCAAAAGAAGAAACTGTATGATTTCAAACAATAAAAACAATAGATTCGACAAACAAAGGGGAAAAATTCTTTCATGAAGAACTACAAATGGATTATTTATTTGCTTGCATTAGGCGCAACCGTGGTCGGTACGGCCGAATCAATTATTACAGGTATTCTGGATATGATTGCCACTAATATAAATGTCTCTATTGGCTTAGCTGGACAATTGGTTGCCATGTATTCCATAGCCTATGCGGTAGGAACACCAATTCTAATCGCGCTCACTTCAAAAATAGATCGGAAAAAGCTGCTGTTCATAGCACTTCTTATCTTTCTTATCGGTAATGTCATCGCTGTCCTGAGCCCTAACTTTACTATATTGATGATATCCCGTGCTATATTGGGTGTGAGCGCGGGGGTATTCGCGGTAGTGGCTTTGGGGATTGCCGCACAAATTGCTCCTCCAGAGAAAAGAGGAAGTGCGATTGGCACGATCTTGATGGGTACGAGTCTTGCGCTCGTTGTCGGCCTTCCCTTAGGAACCTTAATCGGTGAATATATGGGGTGGCGCTGGATCTTCGCAATTCTTGGAATTATCACCATCATTCCTATTATTGCGATTGTAAAAGCGATACCTAAAATGTCTGGACAAGAAACGATTCCTTTATCCAAGCAATTGTCTGTTCTCAAAGATTTCAAAGTAATCAGCGGTTTATTAACTTCCCTGTTCTTTATTACCGGTTACTCCGTTGTTTCCACATACCTTGCGCCGTTACTACGCGAAAATGCTGGCCTCAATACCAATACGATTAGTCTCGTCTTGCTTGGCATGGGTTTAATGGCTGTTGTAGGAGCACGTGTTGGAGGCTACGGCGCTGATAAATGGGGAGTTGCCCCTACACTGATTGTCAGTCTGTTGATTCATGTTATTGCCTTGTTCTTCCTCCCGTTCGCTGCGGTTACTTTTGTAGGTGCCTTGTTTATTCTTGCACTCTGGATGCTTGGAGCTTGGACAACTGCTCCTGCACAACAGTTCTATCTGGTAACTACGGCCCCTAAATCAACCGAAATTATACTGAGCTTGAACTCATCCGCCTTCCACCTTGGTGTTGCCCTGGGTGCAGCTTTGGGCGGAGTGGTTGTAGAGCGGTTAACCTTGTCGTCGATCGGCTGGGTCGGTGGTTTAGTCGTCATACTTGCAACTGTATTTGCAGTGATTTCTATATTAATGGGAAAAAAAGCATCAGTTGTACTTGAGAGCGAGTAAGAAAAGATTAATTTTATACCAAAAAGCAAAGTCGGTATCATTTAAGCTTTGAATCTCTGTTGTAGTCTTATTCATTTCATCACCGCCTTGGGGCTTTTTAAGATATTACCCCATTTAACGGAGAGTTAATTTGTCAATTGCGTTCTATGTAGTATTTAAATTAATAGAATAGTTTGGAAAAAGAAGACATATCACACTTTGCCTCGGACAAGTGTGATATGTCTTTATCTTGTCCATTAAGCTGTGGAATTTGTAAACCCCGGATATAGAAATTCAATTTAGTAATGAGAGGCTGCCAGCATAATAGGCAACCTTTCGCTCACCTAACGGGAGTTTTGTTGTACCAGTGGTAAATTTAACATTTTAAAGTAAGAGCATTTCTTTGTAATGAGAAATGATTTTTATTTTTGTCAAAATTAAAAGGATATTCAAATAACAATAATAATATAATAAAAACGATATGTATTTATTGTAAAACGATAAATTACATGTTAAAATCATGTTGTCATTAAATAAGTGGAGGAGGTGTTTTAATGAATGTTAAAAGAGGTTCAACCACTTTCTTAAAGGTAATTATTTTTCTGGCTGGAATTGCAGTGCTTGCTTTGTGTATATTTTTAGTGCCCCATATGGCGAATTTCGCAGCAAAATTGTATCCAAATATTGCCCTAATGAAATATCTCGTTTTCATCGTGATGTACGGAGCGGCTGTGCCTTTTTACTTTGCTCTCTATCAGGCTTTCAATCTTTTATGGTACATTGACGAGAACAAAGCGTTCTCGGAATTATCTGTAAAGGCGTTAAAGAACATAAAGTGCTGTGCGATTACAATCAGTGGTTTGTATATATTAGGTTTGCCACTCTTTCGTTTTATAGCGAAGAAAGTTGACCCTCCTATCGTATTAATGGGATTCATCATCATTTTTGCTTCGTTGGTTATCGCCGTTTTTGCTGCTATCCTTCAACGGCTTCTACAAGAAGCGATTAACATAAAATCAGAAAATGATTTGACGATCTGAGGTGGTGAATATGACAATTATCATTAATATTGATGTGATGTTAGCAAAACGAAAAATGAGCGTAACGGAGCTTTCGGAGAGAGTTGGAATTACTATGGCGAATCTCTCCATTCTGAAAAATGGGAAAGCAAAAGCAGTTCGTTTTTCAACGTTAGAAGCGATATGTAAGACTTTGGATTGTCAGCCAGGTGATATTTTGGAGTACAAAAGCGACGAAGACACTCAATAAAAACAGACAACTAATTTATTTTATCTAACGGAGAACTAGAGTTGAATATCAAGAAGGTCTGCCGGGTGCAGTCCTTCCCTCTGTTAGCCGGCAGCATAGTTAAACAACCTTCCCTAATGTGTTATTTCAAAAATGAGCAACCGAAAAGAAATCACATCAACCGTACCATGATATAATCAAAGGATATTTTCGAAAATTCCGACTGTATTCATATACAAATAATTACATAAATTAAATCATTATAAAGAAGGAGAATGATCAATATGGCAAATATCGAGCACTTACAGACCGTGAATGTTCCAGCTTCAACGGTATATGAAGCATTAACCACAGCAAAAGGACTTTCAGAAATATGGACAAATGAACTAATAGTCAATGATCAGATCGGTTGTATAAATGAGTTCCGATTCGGCGGCAAAGGCTTAACAAAGATGCGAGTTGAAGAGCTTGTTACCGATAAAAAGATTTTGTGGCAGTGTGTTGATTCAGATCCAGAATGGATAGGTACGACAATTTCTTTTGATATGGAGGAAAAAAACGGGAAGACTTCAATCATTTTTCGTCAGATGAATTGGAAGGAAGTGACCGCATTTTATCGAGTATGTAATTATAACTGGGCTATTTTTTTGTACAGTCTTAAACAGTATTGCGAAGAAGGCGAGGGTCTTCCGTATCATAAACGGAAGTTTTAGAACCATTGAAGACACGGATGGGTGGACTAAAGTACATGATCCCGAGAACCGATTTCGGAAGTATTGGGTAAGTACGAAGAAGTTGTCAACCAAATCTTGACAAGCAAAGCAGGATCGTGATGTAGATCGTGTCAGACAGCGTTATATGCAGTTTACCAAGCCAGAGTTGATTTGCTGATCCGAATGGAGCAATACATCGCACATCAAAATCAGCACTGGTTGAAACATGAATTTGAAAAGTTCAACAAATGACGAAATAACAGTCGTAAGTGAGACTCTTATTCAACAAAGCATAAAAATAATGTTGAATTGATTTGTAATATTCTGGTAAAATTACTGAAGAGAAACGTATGTTCCTATATGAAGGTGGGATTACATTGGATGCAAAAAGTTATGCATACGCTGCCGAATTACTAGACCAATTGGCTAATGTAGTAAAGAAGGACGATTGGAATGTGATTATAATCCTCGAATTAGGATCTGTAGGCATGGTTGCCGCAGCTGACAAAGGAGAACGAAACAATGAAAAAGTACATACTCTTCGATCATGATGGTGTTCTGGTTGATACTGAATTCTGGTATTACAAAGCGGGAGAACGCGCTCTGGCTGACATTGGATTTACCTTGGATAAAGATCAATACCTCCACGACATGACCCAATCATTGGGCACTTGGTCCCAAGCTAGGGCGGCAGGTATTGATGAACAGACCATCAGCAAGCAGAGTGAGGTCCGCAACGTCTATTATCAGGAATATCTAAGAACAGAAGCTATAGAGATTGAAGGCGTAGTTGAAACTCTAGCCGAACTGTCAAAGTACGTCCGCATGGCCATAGTGACGACTGCAAAACGTGCGGATTTTCAACTTATTCATGAAAAGCGCCAGATTAGACAATTCATGGAATTCGTCCTTGTTCGTGAAGACTACGAGCGTGCCAAGCCGCACCCGGAACCATACTTGACCGGCCTAAAGCGCTTCGGAGCTACCAAAGAAGAGACCCTGGTTGTAGAGGATTCAAACAGAGGGTTGAACTCAGCTGTGGCGGCTGGTATCGACTGTGCTATTGTCCATAGCGACTTCACAAAAACACATGACTTCTCACAGGCCAGCTATCGAATCAAGACTCTGATTGAACTAAAGGACATTATCCTGAATGTAACCTGAGAGAGCATTCGCCAGCGTGCTCCGGATTGGAATACAGACCTGATTCTTCCGTTTTCAGAATCACTAACTGAGCAATTTGCTGGAATTGTTTGACCCTGTCCCGAATAGATGGACACATAGAAAACCTCTATAATAAAAGTGGAGGGACAAACTATGGGGCAACGGAAGAAGTTTGATAAAACATTTAAGGAACAAGTTGTATTGCGAATACTAGCTGGAGAAACAACATTTGCGAATGCGGCGAAGGAACTGGATGTTCATTACACCACAGTCCGAGACTGGGTGAAATTTTATAAACAAGACGGAGACAGTGCGTTTCCAGGTAGTGGTCACCTTAAGGCTGAAGATGATGAGATATGTAAGCTTCGAAAGCAGTTAGCGGATCTCAAGGAAGAGAATGATATTCTAAAAAAGGCGGCAGCCTACTTCGCGAAAAATCAGAAATAATGAGGTTCAAATTTATCTTTGAACACCGCTTCGAGTTTCGGATTGCGAAGATGTGCCAGGCTCTTAGCGTCTCAAGAAGCGGCTATTATGCTCATATCAAGCGACCGGAAAGCAAACGTAACAAAGCGAACCAAGAACTGCTTGACACGATAAAAGACATCCACACAAACAGTCGCAGAATCTACGGATCACCACAGATTACTAAGAATTTACCGTCAGATAAGAAAGCTAGTCGGGGCCGCGTTGCGCGGTTAATGCGAGCTAACGGGATCCGATCAAAAGTGGTAAAGAAATACAAAGCAACAACAAATTCAAACCACAATCTGCCTGTTGCAGATAACATCGTGAACCAGGACTTTACAACGAGCAAACCCAATGAAAAGTGGTTGAGTGATATTACCTACATAGCAACTGCTGAAGGATGGCTTTATCTCGCTGGCGTGTTGGATTTACATGGCCGAAAACTCGTAGGTTGGGCGATGGATAGTCGTATGAAAACAGAGCTTGTCTGTGCTGCTCTGAAGCAAGCAATTGGTCGCACAGGTGCATCCAAAGGACTTATTGTACATTCTGATCGCGGCGTTCAATACGCCAGTAAAGGCTACCAGAAACTTCTTGAGAAGAACGGATTTATCTGCAGCATGAGTCGCAAAGGAAACTGTTATGATAATTCTCCAATGGAATTCTTTTGGGGAAAGTTGAAAATGGAATGGCTCAATGATTACACATTCAATACACGAGCAGAGGCTAAAAAAGCTGTGTTTGAATATATCGAGCTCTTTTACAACCGTCGGAGAACGCATTCCTCCAACGATTATGTCCCGCCATTCCTGGTGAGAGAAAGTTAGGCTAATTGGGTTCTCTGAGGCTTTCTACGTGTCTACTTTTTCAGGGCAAGGTCAGTTCAAACAAATTGGTAAATACAATTATAAGCGTTACACAAAAAGCAACGATTTAAATCGTTGCTTTTTGTGTTGAAACAACTTATAAATTTTCGGACCAATAATCCCATCATCATAATGTATAACACTAAATACAATCACAGTGTCGGGTGACACGAATATTGTTTCTTTAATTGCTGCGAAAATCGTGGCTTTTTTGTTTTATGGGATAAATTTCTTGTCAAAGCCAAATGACAAGAAATTTATCCCATTCCCGAGGGATTTTCAATTCAGTAAATACTCCTTCAAAAGCAGTCGATACGTTCTCATATGTAAAATTAAGAATTGCCCTATCCCTTTCTTTGGGGCACATCCAATAATATGGTGCTGACCTTTATGTTACGAACAGGAGGATATTGCCAAATAATACCTGTAAATCCGTAATTCGCGGGTATAGAGAACAGGGGGATGATCTAATGAGAAAATTGTTTATAATCGCATGTGTCTTAGTTACTCTTCCAGCAGGGTGTTCTAAGTTACAAAAATAACAAATATTGGGCATGACCATATGGCTATTTTGGGGATACATTGGAGAAAATCGCTCTGAGAAAGCAGGTATTATCAAACACGGTGTCCCTGTAATAAGTGCAGTTGAGCAGGAGTAAGCTATTAGAAAAATCTGGTGCCTCATAATACGAACGGGCAGGATAACGCAACAAATGTCTTTAATTTTACAGGCCATAAATAAGCAAAATCACAAGGTTTCGGCACTTTCTTTTAATTTAAAAGAGAAAGCAAAAAAATAAATGGATAATCCTCTTTAATCACATCTATTACCTGTAATCTTGTATACAAGATTACGGTTCCTTTGTTTAAGATTATACGAAAAGCATATTGCTTTTTAAAATCTTGAACAAAGGAGACATTATTTCGTGAACTCAAATAAAAGTTTTCAGGAAAAAGACGGCTTCATGTCTACACCTTCAGAACGTCTTCCATGGGTTGGGCTGCTTGCATTAGCTATGGCTGGATTTATCTGTATTCTTACGGAAAGCCTGCCTGCGGGCTTGCTGCCACAAATTTCAAAAGATCTTCATGTCACAGAAGCTCTTGCCGGACAACTGGTTACTCTATATGCAATAGGATCTCTTTTGGCTGCCATTCCATTGATAGCCGCTACGCGCGGTTGGAAACGAAGAAAACTCCTATTATTATGCATTACTGGATTTTTATTATTCAATACAATAACCGCGCTATCTTCCGTCTTTGTGTTGATGCTCGCAGCACGTTTCTTTGCAGGAGTAGCCGCAGGGGTGCTATGGGGGATGACTGCCGGCTATGCGCGCCGTATGGCCCCGGATTCACTTAAAGGAAAAGCGATGGCAGTGGCTATGGTTGGCACACCTTTAGCATTGTCGCTAGGCGTCCCAATCGGTACCTTTTTTGGCACATACTTGGGCTGGCGTTTGATCTTTGCACTCGTATCGTTGCTGGCAGCACTCCTAATAGCTTGGATTATTTGGAAGATGCCAGATTATGATGGAGAGCGAGCCGGTGAAAGGCTTCCGCTTTATAAAGTCTTCACAATCCCCGGAATACGACCGATTCTGTTAGTAGTTATAGCTTGGGTGTTGGCTCATAATATTCTATACACTTATATTTCGCCCTACCTTTCCGAGACTGTCCTTGCCCAGAGAGTTGATTTGGTTCTACTTATTTACGGCATAACTTCGGTTATTGGTATTTGGGTTGTCGGTATGCTGATTGACCGTTTTATGAGATTATTGATTATAACCAGTATCGCGACATTTACTCTGTCATCTATAGTAATGTGGATCGGCATCGATCAACCGGCAATCTTCATCTTGGGTGTCAGTGTGTGGGGGTTTACCTTTGGCGGGGCGGCCACTTTGCTTCAAACAGAAATTGCTAAAGCCGGAGGTAAGAATGCAGATATAGCCCAATCAATGCTAGTTACAGCATGGAACTTGGCTATCGATGGTGGAGGAATTGTAGGCGGAATCCTCTTGGAGCTGTTTGGAGCCAGATTCCTTCCCGGCTCGTTGTTTGTACTCCTGATGCCTGCCTGGCTCATAGTCGTGTTAGCAAAAAGGTATAGTTTTGCTAAAAGAAGTTAAAGGAAAAGGAACCCCATATATGCCAATCAAAAAACAGGAATCCATGCTAAAAACGGGTTCCTGTTTTTTGATTTTGATTTTTATTTTCAGGCTGTGCCTTCTAGGCCAATCGATTGATTTCTTGAATGAGGTTTTTATGTTCGATAGGTGATGACATCACAATTAGAGTCGTGTAGGTTCCATATTGATCACACTTGTTCTCAAATTTTTCAAGGCCATGAGTTGAGCTCGTCAATATTTTTAATAAATAATTGTGTTCTCCACTTATTCGATAACATTCCACCACTTCGGGCGATGAACGACAGAAGTCAAGGAAGGCATGACAATTTCTTGTCCGAAATAGTACATAGGCTGTGCTCTGCATACCCATTTTTTGCGGGGAGACTACTGTACGGTATTCCTCAATAAACCCTTTTTCTTCCATTCGTTTTACTCTTTCAGTTACAGCAGGCTGAGATAACCCAACCAGCTTCCCTAAAAGATATATACGGATGAAATGAGGATTAAAGCAATAAGATTATATGTGCTGGGAAGTGGGGAATATCGCGCGTATTGCCTCAGCAATGATCAGAAAGTAATCGGCGTTCTTATTGCAAGCCGCCCTGTGTCTCGACACTAGAATTAAAGGATTTATTAGTTGAGTGGGTACATAAAGACAACATTCGCACTAGGAGCATCATTAATATCCTGATCGTTAGTATTTGTAATGCTGGCCTGATTATTTGTCACGCCTCCAAAGCTGTCCCATAGTGAAAACGAGTTGGCTCAAGCATGGATTTTGGAGTTACTTGTAAGCACGATAGATGTGCTATCTCCAATTTGAACATTGGAACTGGGGCCGACGTTATTTTTTTGAAACTTCCAACGATTCCAGGCATTGTATAACCCCACTCCGAGTATGATATTGACAATAGACAGTGAATATATACAAATGCTCGTAAATTTTCCAACCCAGTAAAAACAAACTTTTCTGATGTATGAGAGCTTTCAAACTCCCAATCGATTACGCGCCCTTATCTCAACACACTATCTGAGTGATGCTAGACTAAAGCATGAGCACACTGAATCGAGAGTACGACAATAATAGCATTAAAAGCGATTCAGACGAATGTCCATTGTTATGTTCAGAGCCTTTTAATAGACATTAGCGGAATAATGTATCTATAGAAGTTAAAGCGAGAGCGAGGTAAATCCATGCAGATCCATGTAGTGCAAAGAGGAGAAAATCTGTGGCTGATTTCTAAGCGGTATGGTGTTCATATCAATCGGATTATTGCAGTTAACGTGCTTGAGGATCCTAATCATTTAGTTATCGGTTTGGCGTTGCTTATTCCGGAGCCTTATCACGAATATGTGGTGCGGTCAGAAGACACTCTGAGGGCTATTGCCGACCGTTATGCCATAAGCGTAGAGGCTCTTGCTCGGGCAAATTCAATCTCCGAAGTCGAGCAACTTAGACCAGGGCAAATATTAGTGATTCCGGTTTTTTATCATACCGTACGGCCGGGCGAGTCCCTATGGGCGATCGCTCACCGCTACGGTGTTACTATGCAGGCTATTTCACAAGTCAATGGGTTTACGAATCCTAACTTTATTTATCCAGGTCAAACCTTGAAAATCCCGGAAAAGCAGAAGAAGACCATCGATGTTAATGGTTATACCAACGTATTCGGAGAGACAGCTGTCAAGCAAGTTCGGCAGGACGGGGTGCATCTAACTTACGTATGTCCCTTTGGATACCGCATGAAGGATGATGGGAGCCTGGAATCGGTAGATGATCAGGCGCTTATTGCTGCCGCTTACGACGAACATGTCGTACCAGTCATGTCGATCACCAACTTTTCCGCTACGGAAGCCGGCTCGAAGCTGGCCCATACCATATTGTCAAGCCCTGAATTGCAAAATAAGCTGGTGACCAACATCTTAACGATCATGGAAACCAAAGGTTATCGCGGTTTAAATGTTGACTTTGAGAACGTGTATCCAAGTGACCGTGAGTCCTATAATCAATTTCTTCGACTGGCTGTCCGCAGGCTGCATGAGAAAGGATATTTCGTCTCATCCGCGCTTGCCCCCAAAACCAGTTCTGAACAGAAGGGGCTGCTTTACGAAGCCCACGATTATGCTGCGCATGGAGATATTGTTGACTTTGTCGTCCTCATGACGTATGAGTGGGGATACCGGTTCGGTCCTCCACAGGCCATATCGCCTATCAACGAAATACGGCGCGTTCTCGACTATGCAGTCACGGTCATCCCGAGAAATAAAATATTTATGGGCTTCCAGCTTTACGCACGCGATTGGCTGCTTCCACATGTAAAAGGACAGCAGGCTGAAACGTTCAGTATGCAGGAAGCTGTGCGTCGCGCGATCAGGCATGGAGCGGAGATCAAGTACGATTCAGTGTCCCAGACCCCTTATTATCGATATGTCGATGATAAGCAGCGAACACATGAAGTCTGGTTTGAGGATGCAAGAAGCGCTCAAGCCAAATTCGACCTCGTTAATTCCTATAACTTGAGAGGAGTCAGTTATTGGGTGCTGGGTTACCCGTTCCCGCAAAATTGGCCGTTGCTTGAAGATAATTTTCATGTTCACAAGCTATACCGGGAGTAAACTGTATTTTAAATTTAGATGCTATATAAAATGAACAAAAGAAACACACAGCCCGAGCGGAGAAAGCGGACCCTTCTGGAGAAACGAAGTGTTCGCCTTTGCAGACGGATTCTTACCCCTATGGGGCTAAGAACACAAAGAATCTGGCTGCAACAGCGATTGGAAGAGGGGTCTGCTTTCGCAGCGCCTCTTTGCTGTCATGATGTTTAGTTCATCTTATATAGCAACATTTAATTCATAATATTGAAGCTTGAGGTCTAATACTGCATCGGTCTCGAGGGTGAACGTTTTGTCAAAAAAAGGTGATGACGATATGATTAACAAAAACAAATTGGAGCAAAGCCAACATAGAATTTAAACCGCACAACCTTTTTAATAAGGATTGAGCGGTTTTTTTGCGTAGCTTGTAACCCAATGACGGGACGGGCGGTCGCGGCGTCATGCGAGTTGAAAAGCTGGGACAACTTTTAAACATCAATACCAAACAAAAATTAACTCCTTCACTTCGTTTGATGGCATGAGTCGCTCTATCCACGGACATGGAAAAGCAGCGGCGACATCAAACAAAATTTATTAGTTTTGCGTTAGGTGGTCCCAACCAGTATAGCGGCAGTTCGATGGACAAGGTACGTGAAGGAATGAATTTGAAGCCCGAACACTTTGATGCGATCGTTAGACACCTACGAGCAGCCTTAGAATATTTTGGTGTAAATGAAGATGATAGTGGCATTAGGAAAGGTAGAATCCTTACGAAGTGATATTATCTTTAAAAAAAAAGCAAGACGAAATGTCTGGTCACAACATGTCGGGTGACAAGAACATTATCCGAATGAAGTCCACGGAAACCGTGAGCTTTTTTAGTTATCGGATCAAGTTCTTGTCAATTAGCGATGACAAGAACTTGATCCAGAGGTGAGTTGTTTCGAAGGATAACAAACATAACCATATCGTCTGTTTGAAACTGGAGATATCAAATACGTAAAAATATCACTTTCCAAAGGAGTTACCACTTGTAATATATGTGAAATAGTGATTGCTGCAGCAAGCTGTACGCCGCGGCGCAGCGTATCGCTTGTGAAATTGGGTATCACACCTTAATCACCTTACACGCGGCTGCCGGCATGGATCGGCGGCAGCGTTGTGCTAACTGGCAGTAGAGCGTGGTGGCAAACTCTTTTCTCACTAGGTCATAAAGGGGAAAAACAACAGATGGCTGATAATAAAGCAAAAGTTTACCATAATGCGAAACTTTATACTTTCAATAAGTGTCTATAAATAAAAGACAATGGGAGTTGGTAACGATGAAGAAGTTGGTTATTGGATTGACATGTGGTGTTGCTTTAATAACTACTACTGCTGTTTATGCCGGACAGTTCTCCGAATACAAAATAGAAGCCAAGGTTGTTCCATTTGCTTATCACGTTGCCGATGAAAACAGAGACACACTGCATGGCGATAATTACTATGGTGCGAGCGATAAGGTAGGTCTTCCTCAAAGTATTAATTATCAAGGAACTCAATACGTACCAATACGTGAAATTGCTAACATCCTAAATCTTAATACTGATTGGGATAATTCTAAAAAGGTAGCTCTCTTGCAACCGACAACTGGTACAGATGCTAAACCTCAAAACCTCGATGCACTTATTGAACTTTATTCAAAACGATTAGAAATACTTAAAGGTATGAAAGCACAATCGCAAAACGCTACAACCCAATCTGCCGAACCTGAGAAAACACCTGCTGAAAATGAAATAGGCGGTAATGATGTAAGAAATCCCATGGCATATCAATTAAACAAAGAGCAGATTAAGGTTATGTTTGGTGATCAGTATACAGAAGTCACAGATGCAATGAACGGTGAATGGAAAATATGGCGGTTTGATATTGAACCTAAAGATGGATATAAATCTGACTACAACATTTATAAGAATGGCATAATCGATATAGATAATTTGAAATCCCAAGTTATTAAAGGGCAGATATTTGTTACATGGGACACAGATGGAAAATTAATTGGTTTAGATTGTTATTACTTCCAGAACGGACTAGTATCTCAATTTGGCTTTAATGAAAACATATTGAAAAAAGCATATTCAACTAAGTAATTAGAACCATAATTGATTGAACTAACGGAAAAGTATGACAAGTTCTGTATAAGCAGAGCATAGTGTGAAAAACAGGGGATTCAAAGACTCATAGATTCCTAACTTTACAACCGAGGATGGGAATGACGGAACCACGTATCCCGAAACCATCCCGTCAATACTCCTGCATGCGTCATAACTAACAGGTTATGGGGTTTGAAGTACAGAGAGATTCGGCAGAACAAAGGCTGGAGCCATTTGAATAGAAAAGGTATGCCAACGGATATGCCTTATATAGGAGTTTTTGTACATATGTCACTTATACCAGCTGATAATAATCCAGAAAGCAAGCAGAACTGAAAACAGTAAAGGAGCAGCCGTAGCTGATCCTTTGACTTGCTCATGAAAATTCTTATACACTAAATGATAATGACCACAAATTGGAGTAGTTTTTACCATAAGCTACATACACATTGGTAGTCGTGTTGCCCCATTCGGGTTCATTGTCATACCGGGAAAGACGATGTTATCATCGGAGAAATGTTATCGATACATTCGGCCAAAATGGCCATACGCATCGTTGCCACTCCCCAAATTGAGGCCTCACTCACTTCAACTGTCCGTCAACGCCTGCCGCTGAACCGTTTGATCGCTTCCTCGGTCACCGGCGCGAAAAGGTTAACCAGATTGCCGTCGGGATCGCGAAACAGCACAGCACGGTTCCCCCACGGCATCGTGGTTGGTTCCTTTACCCACTCATCGACAAACGGCTTCAAGCGCTCGTATTCGGCATCGACATCGTGGACGAGGAACTCGATGATGACAGTGTGATTGTCGGCCGCCACTGCGGAACCAGCGCCGAACAGTTGCACCGTCTGGGAGTGGCCGATCGCCAGGGTGCACGATGGCACAACGAGTTCGGCAAAGACGGGCGCGGGGCGTTCCGCCGAAACACCCATGACTTTCTCATAGAACTCGACGAGACGGTCCACGTCGTCGGTAATGATGCGTACAGAAGCAAAATTCATGAGATACCATCCTTCCTATAATAAATGATACAATACCGTATCCTATCATTTTGGGCCAGAATACTTCGCATTTATCTCCCACTCCTTTATGTTTACTTACTCCGATTATAAAAAAACGCTACTGACAACAGTATGTCAGTAGCGTTTTAACATTTTTTTGGCTTACTCCCGTATTCGATTTCGGAATGCGTCAGTACACGATATGGATGTTGCCGAGTTCCCCGATCTCAACCTTGGTGTAGCTGTTCAGCAAGTCCATGCCGGTCGAATAGCCTTGCGGTTTTGGCAGCTGCCTTGGTAACATGATCACAAAATAAGAGTTTTTGTACATATGTCTAGTGTTACGGCTCAACTATACCAGCTAATAGGCTGTCAATATTTAAATATTAATGAACGAAACGAAGGATGCTATACTGGAAAAAGGGTACGACAAATAACCGACCCACAATATTTGGGAAGGTTTTCCTCAATGTCTATGGCTTGCTAATTCAGTCTAAGCGGAAAGCTTCTAAAAATAAGGTCTACCAGAAAGATCGGGTGACCTCATAATACAAACGGGCAGGATAATGTCATATTCTCACCCACATTATGGTAATATTATTGAGTGAAAAATATAAAACTGAGGTGACAAATGAAAGAATCAAATATTCCAGGAAAAGTCACTTGCTTTATCACTAGGGAAAAAGAAATGAAAAATGAGATTCTTCTAATTCAACATCCAAATGCAGGTATTCAATTTCCTGCTGGTACGATAGATAACGAGGATGAGCGCTAATGGAAAATATATACAATCAATTGCATACAGCGGAAATACTGAACCGTATCGAGAATTTAAGTCCAAATTCAAAACCACAATGGGGAACAATGAATGTTGCTCAAATGTTGGCTCACTGCTCATCGTTTCAAGATATCGCAATGGGAAATTCCTTCCCTCCTAGATATTGGCTTGGAAGGTTAATAGGAAGGTTTGTAAAACCTATTATGTATAATGACAAGCCAACACCACACAATATGTCAACAATTCCGACCATACTTATTTTAGATAACAAAGATTTTGAGACAGAAAAAGAAAAACTGAAACAAAAGACTTTAACTTTCTAAAGTAACGGTCCTGAGAAATGTTCACCCCATCCACATCCTTTCTTTGGAAAAATCACTCCTGAGCAATGGGGTATAGGAATTTATAAACATCTAGACCATCATTTAAGAAAATTTGGTGTTTAGTTCGCAATGATTAATAATTGTTCAACGGATACAAGTGCTCAATAAATGCTAATGAAGGCTGCCGATAATGTGGCCATTTCGAACGGGAGTTTAGCGCAGTTGCAACCACTTCGCTGCGAACGGATAGGATAGGGAATACCAGAAGTGTTGCCCTGTGGCGGTAATTCGCTCCTCTAACTGGGCAGTATTCTTCCGGAAGTGTAAATAAGATGGGAGAAAGTGATTTGGAAATCCTTGTATTAGGACACTTTGAAGTTCCAGATATAGTAAGACTAATGATTGATGTAATATCTCGTCTACCTTTAAAGGATCTTTTTGCAATGGACGATGAGAAGGGAATTGGGAGTGCATTTGTTTGGTCGTCGAAATTGTCGGGTGACAAGAACATTATCTCTTTAATTGCCGCGAAAATCGCGGCTTTTTTGTTTTATGGGATAAAGTTCTTGTCAAAAGCAAATGACAATAACTTTATCCCATTCCCGACGGACTTTCAATTCAGCAAGTACTCCTTCAAAAGCAGTCGCAACGTTCTCGTAATGTAAAATCCGGCAGAAGATAAATTCGGTATTTTTTGGCAATATCCTCCAATTCGTAACATAAAGGGCAGCACCATATTATTGGATATACCCGAAAGAAAGGATAGGGCAATTCTTAAGAGCAACAACGTTACATAGATAAATATGTTAGAAACCTAAATGCACCAATTAAATATTCTGCTTTATCTTGAATGAGCTGGTTATGAACTAGCTTTCAAAATGAAGGGGATCTTTTTTGTCTGGATAATTAAGATTTACAATACTCCAAAGGGAAGAACAACAATCGTTTCAAACTGCTCTTCATGGGCTATATTATTTCATTATTCAAGAGTAATGAATTTTGCTTACACTTTATCTTTCAGATATTCAGCTAGGAACTGACCGCCTACACCTAGGTTGTCCATTTCATGTTCTTTTAAAAAAACGTAATACGACTGTTCCTGTATGTTCATGATTTTTGCCGCTGCTGCAGTTAATTCCTTTATTAATTCACCTTTTTGTCCTTTGCTTAATTTCGCAGAATTTAATGTTATAACTGGCATATTATTTTTCTCCTTTTATGGATGTTTTATGTTAATTTTTCCATTTTCAATATTTATGGGCCGGCCCGTTTGATTAGTGAATCAATTGATGTTGTCATTTATGTTATTTCATTATTCAAAAGAAATGAATTTTACTCATACCTTATCTTTCAGATATTCAGCTAGGAGCTGACCGCCTACACCTACATTGTCCGTTTCATTTTCTTTTAAAAATACGTAATACGACTGTTCCGGTATATTCATGATTTTTGCCGCTACTGCAGTTAATTCCTTTATTAATTCACCTTTTTGTTCTTTGCTTAATTTCGCAGAATTTAATGTTATAACTGGCATATTATTTTTCTCCTTTTATGGATATTTTATGTTAATTTTTCCATTTTCAATATTTATGGGCCGGCCCGTTTGATTAGTGAATCAATTGATGTTATCATCATATCAGTTATTTTCATTTGATCAAGTACGCACCTTTTTGTACAATACTACCCAAAATGATAGTTAGGAGATAATCATGAATCATGAAAAAATTTATAACTGTCCTATAGAAGCATCTATTAGCTTAATTGGTGGAAAATATAAAGTTTTTATTTTGTTTCACTTAACAAACCAAACTTTGCGGTTTAATGAATTGCAAAAATTCATTCCTAAAGCTACTCCTAAAATGCTCACTCAGCAATTACGCGAGCTTGAACGAGACGGACTTATCACTAGGACTGTTTATCCGGTAGTTCCTCCCAAAACCGAATATTCTCTTACAGAGTCTGGGGAAAGTTTACTTCCAGTTTTAAATGTGCTTTATAATTGGGGAGAAAATTATATAGCTAATGGATTTAATGGGCTTAGTGTAACCCCTTCTTAAACTAGGAGTCTGTCTCGTTAGATGAAGGCTTCAATGAATTAGCTAAGATGGCTGGTAGATTGCAAGCAATCGAATCATTGTGACAGAATCATTGCAATGCCCTTGAAAAAGAATGGATGTATATGGTAAGCATAAAAATGGGATGAAGTGTCTTAAGGATCTCCAAGACATTGTTTCAGGATAGGTCAATCAGTGATAAAGAGCGGTAGATAGATAAGCACCTAAGCTTATCTATCTACCGCTCTTTATCTGTTTTCAGGATTAAGCTTGTCATACTCGATTTTTACAAAACAATTATAACGTCGAGCTGTCGGATAGTCATGAATATATTTTGAAAAGATCCCCTTTTTCAGAAAAAAAGGATTAATTCAAACTTAATTTATCAACTTGATTTGCTTCTTGAGGGTAGCATATCCAAATTAGTGTTATGTTCCAATAGATACCCAAGAAGTGCCAACATCAACACTTCTCCGCAGAACACGGTCAAATGTCTCGCAGTAAAATACATTAGGAACGCTTATTAGCGCAATTGGATTAGCTCCTTTAATATATGAAACAACGCTCCAACCTCTTTTCAGATTTTAAGCGACGACAGATACTACTCTGTATTTTTGCTTTGTGGTAATTTAGTTCTTTCCAGGTTTTTCTCCGCCCATAAAACAAGTTGATCAATTATAGGTGAAAGTTCCTTACCTGCCTCAGTTAATGAATACTCAACCTTAGGAGGAACTTCATTATATTGAACTCTATGAATAAGTCCATATTCAGTCATTTCCTTTAGGGATTGATTCAACATTGTTCCTGTAATACCACTTACCTGTCGTTTTAATTCGTTATACCGAATTATTTTGTTACTGCACAATACGGCTAGGATAGATAAGTTCCATTTTCCAGCCATGACTTTTAGTGCATCATTAATTGAGGATATCTCTTTATTTTGGTGATATTTAGTCATGATGTATTCCTCCATGGTAAGTTTTTTCTTACTTAGACAGTTTTTTTTGCGTACTTGTTAGATAAATATCTTTAATTATAATCAAATTAAGAAAACAATACATCATTGTTTTAGTAAAAATAAGGAGTGGTTAAATTTATGAAAATTGGAATTATTACAGGAAGTACTAGACAAACGCGTGTTGGATTACAGGTTGCAGAGTGGGTAAAATCCATCGCTGATCAGAGAACAGACGCAGAATTTGAGATTGTAGATATCAAGGCTTACAGTTTACCACTGTATGATGAACCTGTTCCTGCCGCTTTTACTAAAGAGTATCAAACACCAGAAGCTAAAAGTTGGTCTAAAAAAATTAATGAACTGGATGGTTTTATTTTTATTACTCCTGAGTACAACCGCGGCATTACTTCTGCATTGAAAAATACAATTGATTATCTAAGTCAGGAGTTTCATAACAAAGCAGCCGGAATTGTAAGTTATGGATCAGCCGGTGGTGCTGTAGCAGCTCAGCAACTGAGATTAATTCTATCAGTTCCACAAGTGGCAACAGTATCGACGCAGCCAGCTCTAAGTATTTTCACTGACTTTGAAGAAATGTCCAAATTTAAACCAGCTGATTTTCATGTTCAAACCATTAATACGATGTTAAATCAAGTAGTTTCATGGTCCGCTGCATTACTGACTATACGATAAACATAAATTGATTAGAGGGAAAGCTTGAAGCTTTCCTTCATTATGTATTCATAATTGGCAGCCCTTGAAGCAGCCATTAGACCAATTGAAGGGCATGATATGTTTAGAGATCGCAGAGATGTAATTCTGAAAGAAGGATTTTAAAAAAATCACTAATATCACAAAAATTTCCCTAAAAAGAGGATGGTCGATATGAAGATAGAAGTTTGGTCTGATTTTTCTTGCCCCTTTTGTTATATTGGCAAACGCCAACTAGAACTGGCGATAGAACAATTTAATTATCGTACTGATGTAGAAGTCGAATTCAAGAGTTTTGAATTGGTCCCTAATGCAGAGCGGTATGTTGATTATAACGTCAATGAAATATTGTCCAAAAAGTATGGTATAACACTTGAACAAGTCCAATCCAATAATCAAAGTTTAACTGAACGAGCAAGTACATTGGGACTGGAATATCATATAGATACCATGAAACTAACAAATACTTTTGATGCGCATCGTCTTGCGCAGATGGCCACTCAGTATGGAAAAAAGATGGAGATGGTTGAACGACTATTTAAAGCCACTTTTACCGAGTCAAAACATCTGGGTGATCATGAAACATTGGCTGACTTAGCTGAAGAAGTAGGTCTTGATCGTAACGAGGTACTCGAAATGCTTAAAACTCTTAACTATACCCAAGAGGTGAGATTGGATGAAAAAGAGGCTCAGGAGATTGGAGTACGCGGAGTTCCATTTTTCGTTATTGATCGAAAGTACGCGCTATCCGGCGCTCAGTCAAATGAAGTATTTCTTCAAGCACTGACGAAAGCTTATCAGGCAAGTCATCCATTTACTATCATTAGCGAAAACGACAACGGTTCGTCTTGTAATGACGGCTCTTGTTCTATCTAATATTAATCAAATAAATAGGAGTGGGAATAAAGATGCTAACAGGTAAAGTTGTCGGCTGACAAGAACATTATCTCATTAATAGCCGTGTAAATCGCGTTTTTTTATTTTATGGGATCAAGTTCTTGTCAAAACCCAGTGATAAGAACTTGATCCCATTCCCGACAGATCCGGTTCATGACTTTTTTGTTATGCAAATGGGAGGATAGCTTAAGAATATCGAAAAAGGGAGTTGATGGGATTTTCCAGAATATAATAATCATTTCTCAACTAACGGGAGTAGAGTGAAATAGTAATAAAAAAATGGACTAACGAAAATTTCTGGAATTGGTTCTTTTCATTATTCCAATTTATGTATATTATTATATAAATCAATTCAAATAAGAGGTGTACTTATGGCAATAGAGTACAAAATTAATACTCCGCTTTGTTCTAAAGATGTTTCGGAAGTTTTTAAAAGTTCTGGAATTAAACGTCCTGCGGATGACCTTGATCGTATTCAAAAAATGATTGATAATGCCGATGTTAACATTTATGCATGGGATGGGGTTAGGTTAGTAGGCATTGCAAGAGCGATTACAGATTTTTCATATTGTTGTTTTGACCCGGCCCGCATCATAGGCCGGGTTTACTGCATTTTTTTGCGACCAGTGAACATACGTAAAATCATATTTTGACGAAAAGAAGCCGGCCAAGTACTCATACTCTGCCGGCTTCCTTTAAATTTTTTTCAAAGAATTTGAGATTATTACTGACCTTAAGGTTTCTTTTTTAACGGAAGTATATATTTGGGTCGTGTTCGGATCCTCATGTCCTAAGATTTCAGCAAGTGTTTCAGGAACGGGTAATCATTGATATTATCTCGAATCAATACTACCCCCGAAGGATCGATATGGTTTAAGGAAAGCCAAGCCATTAAAGATATAAGCAAGATGCCAACAATTGGCGCTGCAACCCATAATGGTAAGTATTAGAACCATGTAAAAAAGTCATGAACTTTTTTCACTGTACCAACTATAGTGTTAGGGAAAATAATTAAAAATGTATATAAATTGAAGTTATCAAAGTCATGATCCTAATAGATAAAGGTCTAATACTATATTTTCTCAGTCTCAAGTATTGTGAGGTGAAGATTCATTTGCGACTAACGAATTGCGAGGGTACTACTGCAAAATAGTACTGTTCATATGGCGCCAATCAGGTAAACTAAAAATTACCAATAAAATTACAGAGGATTGGTGGGGGTCTGCGTGAAAGAGAGTCTGTTCTTTAATCCGGTATTCGAGGATGTGTTCGTCATGTTCTCCGCCTCACACTTGGTTTCAATTGTCATTCTTGTCGCAAGCATGATCGTTCTGTACACGATGAAGAGGCGAATACGGAACAGCCGTCTTCTTAAAAACTCAGTTCGTATCACCATCATCGCCGCACTGGTTTTGCCGGAGATTATGTTGAACGCTTGGTATGTCACCGCAGAGGCTTGGGACATCAGGTATACATTGCCTCTGGAGTTATGCAGTATCACCTTGATTTTGTCGGCAATCATGTTAATCAACCGAAGCTACCTTTTGTATCAAATCGTTTATTTTTCCGGGATGGGTGGGGCTGCTCAAGCGATTTTTACGCCTAATCTGTTCTATTCGTTCCCGCACTTCCGCTTCTTTCACTTCTTCATCGTTCATATGGCGATCATTCTGGCCGTTCTGTACATGACCTGGATCGAACAATACCGTCCCACCTTCAAATCGATCGGGATCGCGATGATCTTCCTCAATGCAGCTCTCGTTGTCGTAGGAGGCGTGGACCATTGGCTGGAAGCGAACTATATGTTTCTTCGGCATAAGCCGGATACGGCGTCCGTTATGGATTATTTGGGGCCGTACCCGATCTATTTGATTGCCTTGGAGCTCTTTGTCGCTGTTACTTTCATGTTGATGTACGTGCCATTCATGTTGAGAAGGAAGAGCAGGGCGGCATCAGCCTGACAGACCTAGACCAGAACCTTCTAGGAATCGTAAGGATAGCGGGCCACCCGAAGCGCATATTCAAAAGCGTCCAAATTGGGCATCTGCAGCTGTCTCGCTGTCGCTTGGTTCGGGGATGCGGGGTTGGGTTAAACGAGGATCCAGAAGATTGGATTAGATGGGATTCCTGCTCGTCACGAACTCGAACCTGAATTAATGTTAAATTATTGAAATGAAGATACCTCAGATTGAATGATTGTTCCATTACGGTAACGAGAAACCCTTTCAGCGATCTGCTCTCCTTTTTGGCGTGTAAAGATGTTACAGATATTATTGATTAAAATTAATTTTCAACCATGATTACAGAAGTTTTTCTCCGTACAACTCTAAAGCACAGGAAACCCTGTTTGACCACATTTGTATAAACCAGAGAACCTCCTAATGCTTAAACTGTTCACACTATTCCTCACTTGTTGTTCAAATGAGTTAAGTAATAAGCATTTCGGAATTTCGTGGGAGTCATTTTCTCATTATTTTTAAACAGCCTCATGAAATATTTCTCGTCATGTAAGCCAACTGCCTTGGCAATTTCTATAACACTCATAGTAGTACGCGAGAGCAGCTCTTTGGCTTTTAATATTTTCTGAACATGTATCTGTTGTAGTCCAACTTGTTAAGGCGGTAATAACGTGTAAGAAGAAACAAATTGATAGCTTCAAGCTAATTGACCAAAGCGCCGAAAAATTGGTAGCTGCGTTGAAAAGGAACGCCTTTGTTCGTTTCCGTCCTTACAGCGATGGCTGCGATCACTACACAGATGTGACTTGCAAAGGTTGCGGACGCACACAACTCGTGGAGCTTACCGTAAAAAGAGGGCAGCCTGCTGAGGTACACTGCTCATTCTGTCACGAGCCGTTCAACAAGGAGGCAGTCAAATGACTCATGGATCATAAGATCCGGGTTGACGATTGGCATGTTGACGCCATGATTGTGCCGATGTCGGCTCTTGTTGATCTTGTGCAAGTTCTTATCACGAAATATTTCCAGGAAAAAGGCTTCGCGCTGGAAGAAGAGCATTTCTATTTTTAGAATAACGTGCTCCACTACTCCCGTACAACTTCGACGAAGGTGATGTTCAAGGTCGAAGAGCTGCCGCAGTTCAACAAGCTATGGGAGAGAAAGATCACGCAGGCACGCCGCGAAGAGCTTACGGAAGTCATGCAGCTCCTAAAAGAAAAATGCTCAAAGCACGGGCAGGATGCCTGCCATGCCTGCCAAAACGAGAAAAGTGTTCGCTGTGTTATGAAGTCGTTTGTGACCTTCACCGACCATAAACTTCATGTGCATCATGGGTAGGAGTTTGGCGACGTTAGTTTCCTTATGAAAATATTCGATATGGATGATGCGGTGTTTGTGGGTATCGCGAAGAGTTACGAGAAAAAGGAAATCAGTAAATGTCGGGTGACAAGAACATTGTCCGATTCCCGACAACTTAAGCAGAATCGGTTTGTGACACTATTTGTATTATTATTTTTTGAACTTGATCCAAGTGAGTTGTTTCGAAGGATAACAAACATAACCATATCGTCTGTTGGAAGCTGGAGATATCAAATACGTAAAAATATCACTTCCAAAAGGTGTTAGCCCTAGCGTAGAGCCATATTTAATATGTCAACTTTATAATCCAATGTTCTCATTATAGACATATTATCTTTATACCGTTTATACTTTAGCTACTTAAAATTCGAGGAAGGTGCTTATGAGGGGGAGACGGTTCGACAGCATTACAACCCAGTTCAACGATTTCTTCCACAGTTTACGATTTAAACAAAGAATCCTGATTTCCTTCGTCATATTGATCACATTGGCTATTAGCGCAGCAGGTACGATTTCATATTTGATCGCATCCAAGGAAATTCAGAACAATGCATTTGAATCGAGCCAGGAAACCGTCAATAAAACTGCGCAAATCATGGATACCCGACTAAAAAATATTTCTACATTGATTCAATCGCTGATGTTCAGCGACGCCTTCGAACAAATGCTGCGAGATGTTCAAAATAACGATTTTCTCAATTATTATAAGCATTTATCCGCATTGCGGTTTGTATTTTCACAAATCAGCTATTACGAGCCTTTGATTCAAAATGTATTGATAGCGACGCCAATCGGTGACTTTTATTCGACATCCGACAATCGAAACTCAGCTCAATCATTTTACGATTCCGACTTGTATGATAAGATCAAAAACAGCTCAAAAGGCGTTTGGTACAAAGGACACGCCGATCTCTTTTTTTCGGGAAACCAGCGTGTATTCTCTTTTGTTACCAAAGGGATGCATGAACGTGTGTCCAAGAATCCGCTGAATGTATTTGTTGTAGTAAATATTAAGGAAAGAGAGTTTGTCCGCTTAATTAACCAAAAATCGCCAAGTAACGACCGCAATTATGTATTAGTTGATGCCAAAGGCGAGGAAGTCATCCAAGACGATGTCCCGAACACTTACCAATTCAATCAGGACGCCTTGTTTTTACAGCAAATGAGGTCTGGGCTGCAAGGTTCTTTTTTTCATGAATTCCATAAAGCCGATTATTTGGTTAACTATACGAAGCTGGAAATTGCCGATGATTGGGTTCTCATAGGTACACAATCCAAGGATCTGCTGCTGCAGCAGGTGAACAGTATTAAACGGACGACCTTATATATCATTGTGGGCTTCGTGCTGACATCCTGGCTTTTGTCTAATTACTTGACTGCTTTGCTCTTGAGACCTTTGTTTAAGCTGCAGGGATTGATGAGAAAGGTCGAGGACAACCAGCTGTCGGTTCGTTTTGAAAGCCGTTATACAGATGAAGTGGCTCAGGTCGGATTTCAATTCAACCGGATGCTGGATGAGATCAATCAACTGATCGGCAACGTCAAGTTCAGCGAGCAGGAGAAAAGAAAGGCAGAGATGAAAGCTTTAACGGCTCAGATGGAGCCTCATTTTTTGTACAATACGTTAAATGCCATCTATTGCAAGTCGGTTTTGGGAGAAAACAACGACGTGAATGAGCTGATTCTGGCCTTATCTCAAATGTTTCAGTTGGGCTTGAGTGGCGGCAAGGATATGATGACTCTGGAGGATGAAGTATCGCATGTCAAGCAATATTGTGCGATTCAGCAGAAATGCTATGAAGGTTTGTTTGAGTACGAGATGATTGTTGAGGATGATCAGCTGCTGGCCTATTATGTACCCAAAATTGTGCTCCAGCCATTGGTTGAGAACAGTATTTTACATGGATTTAAGGACAAAGCTTCCGGAGGTAGGATACGCATACAGATCTCAGAGGACGATCAGATGTTGCATCTCCTGGTTGAAGACAACGGCACAGGTGTAGATATGGATAAGGTCGAGCAGGGATTGACAGCTGGTGGCAATACCAAAAAAGGCTATGCTTTACGAAATATTAGTAATCGGCTGCTGCTGTACTATGGAAATGAGAGTCGCATGAAGCTGACGAATAATGACAAGAAAGGAACTACAGTAGCTTTGTGGATTCCGATGAATAAAGGAGACCATGAATAGGATGGAATCGCCTAACCTTATTAAATTATGTGTCATTGACGATATGAAGATGGTTGTCGATATGATTTCACGAAAAATAGCGTGGCTCGATCACCAGATTGAGATCGTCGGTACAGCATTGGACGGAGAAGCTGGACTGTGTCTGGCACAGGAAATGAAGCCCGACATTATTTTAACCGATATTCGTATGCCTCGTATGGATGGACTTGAAATGACTCAGGCTATATTGGAAGCATCACCACGAACCAAAATTATTATTATGAGTGCATACTCTGATTTTTCTTATGCTCAACAGGCCATTCGACTAGGGGCCTTTGATTTTGTGAAAAAGCCGTTTGCTGTCGATGAAATTGTCAGCGTTGTATTGAAAGCCAAGCTGGCTTGTGAAATGGAGCACAAAGAACAGATCAGACTCAAGGAAATGGAGCAGAAAATCAAGGAAAGCCTGCCGATCCTGAGGCAAGAATATTTGACGCTACTGCTGCATCACCAGACGAGTGAGGCAAGTGCCAAACAGCGCTGGGAGTTTCTCGGGGTCGATTTGGAGCCGAAGCACTTCGTCATTTTCATTGTTGAAATCGATCAATTTATGGACAAGTATCAGTCGCTGCCTGTTCAGGAAATTGAATTGATACGGTTCAGTCTTCAAAATATTATGGAAGAAACAATAACCTCGGTGACTACGGGTATTATTTTCCGTGAATCTATCAACCGTTATGTGGTTGTAATGAACTGTAAGGATGATCAGATAGCATCTGAAATTGCCGAAGCCTGCTGCTTGAACATTGCCCGTTATACTCGATTTACGGTATCTATCGGAGTAGGTCTTGGTGTACACGGCATTCATGAACTGCCTCATTCATACCGACAGGCTTTGAATGCATTGTCTTATCATTTTTATACCGAAGGCAACGGTGTATTCAGCTGTGCGAATATGGCAACTGGACAGAGAGGCATACCGAACTATTCGATTTCAAAAGAGCAAGACTTCCTATTCGCCCTCCGCTCAGGTAACAGTGACAAAAGCCAGCATTTGCTTGAAGAAATATTCAACGATCTAGTTGATATTATTCCGCTTCCCGAGCCGCAATACGTGGAAAATGTATGCTATGAGCTGTCCTCCAAAATTTTCAGGCTGATGCTGGAAAAGTTCCCCTATGAGACTGTTCATCATATGGAAACGAAAATGAATGAGTTTAAAAGTAAAAGCCAGCCGTCGCTTCAGGAGTTTCGAACCTTATTGAAAGAGCTCTGTCTGGAAGGCTGCGCATGGATCGAGAAAGAACGTTCCCATGAATCGATAAAGATTATTCATCAGGTCAAGGATTACATCCGGGCCAATCTGCACATGGATTTGTCGTTGGAGCATTGCTCCAGGCAAATTAATCTCAGCCAGGGCTATTTTTCTAACCTGTTCAAAAAGGTACTCGGCGTTTCGTTCCAGCAATTTGTGATTCAGGAAAAGATGGAAAAGGCGAAAAACATGCTGATTGATGATTTTCAGGTTCAGGAAATCGCACAAGAGCTTGGTTATGAGCATCGGCGTTATTTTAGTGATATTTTCAAAAAACATACGGGCATGACACCATCTGAATTTAAAATATCATCCCAGGGAAGAATTCAATCATGAATTTCTTCCCTTTTTGTATGAAAACCTGCCCTTAATGTTGGGTTAACCGCATTATGTAACAGGCATGAAACACTTATAATCAATTTGTAAGCTAAAACAACGAAATAGATAAGGGGAGATCAATATGAATACAAAGCTGAATCAAAAACTGGCACTGTCTGCATTTTGTTTATTTCTGATAACGGGATTGACGGCATGCAGCACCACTCCGGCAGCCGATAATCCGGGAGCTGCACCTGCAAACAACAAGGATACAGCGACCAAGCCTACAGCCAAAACCAAGCTGACTTATTGGACTGGAGACCGCCATGATGCGGACTATATTAAAGAAGTGATTGAAAAGTTCAATACAACGAATAAAGATAACATTGAGGTTGAACTTGTTGTTAAAACGGATGACTTCAACCAGGCGATCGACTTGTCGTTTTCAACAGCGGAGACACCGGATATTATTCGTGTCAAAGAAAATACGATTCAAACCTTTTACAAAAAGCAATACCTGGCGCCAATCGACAGCTATTTGACTGCTGAGCAGAAGAAAAATTTCCCGGCAATGATTGATTTGAACAGCTTTGATGGTAAAATGTACAGCTTACCGAACTATGGAACGACGATGCGCTTAATATACAATGTCGATTTGTTTGAAAAAGCCGGGATCAAAAATCCGCCTACAACGCTGAAGGAAATGGTCGATACCGCCAAAAAGCTTACAGAAGCCGGAAAAGCAACGGGCTCTTACGGATTTGCACAAAACTTCAAAAGCCCGGAGAGTGCGTTGACCCGTTCCGCTCGCGTTATCGCTGAGGTCAGCGGATATGGAGGCTATGGCTTTGATTTCAAAACTGCCAAATTTGATTTCAGCGGCTTTAAGCCCATCATCGAAGCCTTTAAGCAAATGAAGGATGACGGCAGTACACTGCCGGGAATGGAATCTCTCGATATCGACCCGCTTCGAGCACAGTTTGCTGAAGGTAAGATCGGCATGTACATGTCCTTCGCTTCGGAGCCAGGTGTTTACAAAAGTCAATTCCCGGCGAAAATCAAATGGGCCGCAGCTCCCGTACCGAGCATAGATGGCAGTATCAAAGGTGCTTCAGGTTTTCTGGGTGGGCAATGGCTATCGATCAGCTCCAAATCGACAAAAAAGGACCAAGCGTGGAAATTCATCAATTTCATGTATCAAGAGGAAGTATTACAAACGTATCATGAAAAAGGCTTTGGCATCTCAATGATTCCATCCGTTATTGCAAAAGCAAAAAAACCTGATATTGGCGGAATTGAAGGCTTCCTGCCTAACAAAGTGGATGGCGTTTGGCCAATCCAGCCAAGCGTTAATGTCAAAGGAATCAAATACGGCGACGCCTTTTTCAAATACATGCTAAGCGGTGGCGATTTAAATGAAGTGATCACAGATTTGAACAAGCGCTATAATGAAGCACTGGCTGCCGGTATGCAAGCGGGCGAATTTAAAGCAAGCCCTATTGCGGACTTTGATCCAGCGAAGCTTGGGGGACAATTCGCCAAATAATTTCATGCAGCGACCAAGTTGGATGGGGTTCTCGCCCCATCCTTATCTATCCGAATTTATGCTATAGGAGTTGATATTTCATGAATAAAGCAGGGAAGTACGGGTTTGCCTATAGTTTTTTGATGCCAAGCTTTATTCTGACTGTGGTCTTGGGAATGTATCCGATTGGCTGGGCAATGAGATATATGTTCTACGATTATAAAGGTTATGGTAAGGAAAGATTTATCGGTTTCGATAACTTTACACAAATTATGGGAGATCAGCAGTTTTGGGATTCAGTTGTCACCACATTTATTTTTGCAGGTGGGAAGGTACTGTTGTCGCTTCCTCTGGCTCTGATTCTGGCAGTTGTACTTAACAGGGGATTAAGGGGCAGACATTTCCTGCGAGCGATTTATTTTATGCCTACGATTATTAGCTCTGCTGTTATGGCAGTTGTATTTTTTGCGATCTTTAATTCCTATAATGGTATTCTGAATCAATTTCTCATGAAGTACCAGATCATTGCGAAAAATATCGATTGGCTCGGTCCCGACTATGCACTGCTGACGATCATTCTTGTTGCTGTGTGGGGAGCTATCGGCAATTATATGCTGCTATTTCTAGCCGGATTGCAAAATATTCCCTATGATATTTACGAAAGCTCAGCACTGGACGGCGCCAATAAAATTCAACAGTTCTGGTATATCACCATCCCGATGCTTGGGCCTGTTTTGCAAATTATTATTATGCTGTCGATAATTAATGCCCTTAAAGGTTATGAAAGTATCCTAGTCTTAACCGGCGGTGGACCAATAGGGAAAACGGAAGTTATGTATTTGTATGTGTATAAGCTGTTCTTCCCAGTTGTGGGTGATTCTCAGGCTGTACAGGATATCGGCTATGGCAGTGCCGTCGGTTTCGTGACAGCTCTGATCGTCGGCGTGATTACGCTCGCTTACTTTTATACGTCCAAACGCGTTAATAAAAATTTCTGATATGAAAACAAAGATGATGCTTACGAAGTTAGTTTTCTCACGAAAACAAAGCATATGCTTACGAAGTCAGTTTTCTAACGAAAACTTTAAGGAGGTCCAATCATGAACATGCAGGCAGCTGTCAGGCCGAACACGACCGTTAAACCATCCACATTGTCCCGCATGCTTGGGCAAATCGTTTTATGGATTTTTTTGCTGGCTATTGCATTTCTAACATTATTTCCTGTATTAATCGCGATCCTCGGTTCCTTCAAAACCAATATGGAATTGACTACAGGGGCCACTATATTCCCTTCGAATTGGATGTTCGAAAATTATGTGCAAGCCTGGAAGCAGGCCAATTTCTCCACCTTCACCTGGAACAGCATGTTTGTCAGTATTAGTACAACCGTTGGAACTCTCATTGTCGCTTCGATGGCTGCGTATGTCATTGATCGTTTGGAGTTTCCGGGTAAAAAGCTGTACGTCACCATACAAGGATGCACCTTATTTGTTTCCGTGGGTGCAGTTGTATTGAGACCGCAATTTGAATTGATGATTAGCTTGAATTTACACACATCGCTTTGGGCAGTTGTAATTATTTTAATTAGTGCGCATGCGTATATCTTTTTTATTCTGCTCAGCTTTATGAATGGAATACCACGGGAATTGGATGAAGCTGCCACAATCGACGGTTGTTCCCTGGGTGGAACCTATTGGAGGGTGACTTTGCCTTTGTTAAGGCCGGGTCTTGCTGTATGTGCACTATTTACTTTCCGACACGCTTGGAATGAGTATTTATTGCCCATGGTCTTTACGATGAGCAAACCCAACCTGCAAACATTAACCGTAGGTTTGGCGAATTTAAAATACGGTATAGCCGCAGCCTCACAAACCCACTTTATGATGGCTGGCGCTTGTCTGTCGATTCTTCCTATTTTGGTTGTCTATATCTTTGCTAACAAGTCCTTTATGCAAATGACATCAGGTTCGCTTAAAGGTTAATGTTCATCTACAATCGTCCAATATGGAGGCACAACTTATGTCCAATACTCAATCCAGCATTTTAACGTCTAGCAAGCTCATTCAACGTCACCCAGCTAATCCGATTCTCGATGCTGCACTTGTACCCTATCCAACCGCACTTGTGTTTAATGCCGGAGTGACCAAGTTTAATGGCAAATACGTGATGATTTTCCGCAATGATTACGGCTCTATAAGTGAGCAAACGATTGAACCTGCTTCTACTACAGATCTGGGGATAGCTTATAGCGATGACGGGATTCACTGGGAGGTCGGACCGAAGCCATGCTTTAAACTTCGTGATCAAGAAATCATTCGTGCCTATGATCCGCGCCTTACAGTTATTGATGGCCGCTGCTACATGTGCTTTGCAGTAGATACCGAGCATGGAATTCGAGGCGGTATCGCCGTAACGGATGATTTTGTAAACTTTGAAATCTTAAGCTTATCAACTCCCGATCTGCGTAATATGGTGCTGTTTCCCGAGAAAATCAACGATAAATATGTTCGTTTGGAAAGGCCATTTACCGTATACAGCAGGGGTGGGGTCGACCGCTTTGACACCTGGATTTCGGAGTCTCCGGATTTAAAGTATTGGGGAAATTCCGATTTGCTGCTGGCTGTAGAAGATGTTGCTTTCGCTAATGATAAGACAGGACCTGCTGCACCTCCAATCAAGACTGATAAAGGATGGCTGACTACGTTCCATTCGGTCGATCTTGACACGACAAGAGGGAAAAATGGCTGGGAGCCAACCTGGAAAAAAAGATATTGCGCTGGTATCATGCTACTGGATCTCAACAATCCCCGAAAAATCCTCGGTATGTACAAGGATCCGCTGCTTGCACCGGAAGCCAGCTATGAGGTCGAAGGCGGCTTCCGCAATAATGTCATTTTCCCCGGTGGTATGATTCTTGAAGATACCGGTGAGGTAAAGATTTATTATGGTGCGGCCGATACTGTGGTGTGTCTGGCTACCACGCATGTTGATGATCTGCTTCAATTATGTCTGTCATCACGCTAGCCTGCCGCTATGAGCATGTGAAAACCAACGGCTACGGCAAATTTATTCTCTGTGGTGTCACACGTATTGATCTTCACCAATGTACGCCGAGCGTGAAGTCGTTGTGCGTGTCAGTGCGCATTTCATCGAACCTCTAGACGAGGCCGGTGATGCCATACCCCGACACAATCGAGAATTCGTCAGTGAACGCACGGATACCGTTGATTGGACGACCATGCTCGACCAGCTAATGGTGAAGCCCGCCGCATGGAAGAATACAAAGGCTCTGTCCGCTCAACATAATCAACTACCACGTGTCATCACCTTGGATAAAAATCCAGCATATCCACCAGCCGTACAAGAATTAATAAAGGGGAAATTTCAAGATCACCGATTTATAGAAAATCACAAAACCAAAGCTTGGTTTCAAATCATTTCTAACTGAAGAACAGACGTTAAAGGGAATCGAGGCCATGCATATGATTAGGAAAGGGCAGGCCGAAAATAATTCATCTGTCCTCTCTACATTTGAATGGCTTAATAAAATATTTGGTATTTTGGCATAGTTAATTACAATTTATTGGGAAATTGCGATCTTTATTAATTCTTGCACCACAACCCCCACGAAGCTCGTCTGCCAGATCCTTTAGGCTGGAGAAGTCCAGTGATTCATTCGCAAGGAGCAGTTGCAACGCGACTGAAATCGCCGATCGGAAGAGCAACAAATCTAAGACAACGAGGCCTTCTTATTGGGGCGGGCAATACCGGATGCCGAAAACTATTGCCTATCGCAATGTCCTTGCTTATATTTACCGCATAGATTCCGTGGCTGGGTTTACACATTGTTACTTTCCCACTAAACAGTTTGACCAAGTGCGGGAGCACCAGGGCTGGCTGTTCGGGCAAAAGGGCGATGCGTATGTAGCTATCTATTCGTTGAAGCCGTACCACGTAGTTGCTGATGGCGAATACGGCGGCAGGGAGCTTCTCTGTCTGGACAAGCAGAACATTTGGCTTTTGGAGGTGGGGAGCGCGAAGGAATGGGGAAGCTTTGATTCGTTTACGAAATCAATAAGCGAAGCCCCAATTGAGTTGTTGGGTGAAGATATCCTATATACCTCCCCTTCAATTGGCAAGGTAGAGCTAGGTTGGGAACGTATATGCACCGTGAAGGGAAGACCAGTACTCGAAGACGATTATCCGCTTGTTGATAATCCTTATGCATTTGGTGAATACGGAAGCGGGATCACTAAATTGAATCTATCGGGAATAAAGAAAACGTTAAACTTTCAGTTCTAAATGAAACAAATCGGTGCCGATCTGAAGGGGATTTCGCCGATAACGAACATTAGTTCTCATTATATAACCCTGCTCCACCAAAGAGACATCGAGGTTACAACCAATTATTCTGCACCGACAAAACAACAGATCTCAGTTGTATTAAGTACTTGCATTATTAGATGAGCCGTATGGGATGCGGCTCATTCTTGTTTTTAAAGAATTTTTAGGAATACAGACCAGACCATTGAGGGCTAATCGGACAATGTTCTTGTCATCCGACACATATGGGTGATACTGTCGGAAGTCAACATCAGTGATACATTAAAAGTCGATAAAGTTGCGGCTGTTTTTAGTTATGTAATCAGGTTCTTGTCATCAGTCGATGTCAAGAACCTGATTACATTCACGACGGAGTGACATAATAGTCCGGGACAAGGTGCTCGTCAACTTGGACAAATGCTGGCAGCACTGAGAGGAGATTTACTGAGTTCTCGTCACATCCAACACGTTGGTCAGGTAGCACTCGCAACTGGAGTTTAGAGGAAGAAGTATGGCTCAACCCAGAAAAAGTGACACCTATTCAAGCTGGGCAAAAATCTATAAATTAAACCGTTACTTTTTTCAAGAGATCGCGACAACTATCTTGACAAACACCGGCATGAACATAGAATGGATGAAGCATGGTTACTTTTGGGATAACACCCCTCTTATGAATATGATATGGATTGATGAGAAGTATCGAGGCAAGGTTGCAGGAAAGCAAGTAGTTCTTTTTGGGGAGAATCAGATGAAACAAGTGGGCAGTAGACTAGTGCTGACCTCAATTCAAGCCAAAGAAGAAGCACAGCATTTTTACAGGAGGTTAGATTTGATTGATGAATGAAAGAGAACCAGATTTACTAAGATAGTTCGCTAGGAGGCATACAGGAACAGGGGTGGAGATAGCCTCACCCATTTATCCGCCTCTTGAGCCTTTGAAAGCAGGCATTGTCGAAGTGAAGAAAGATAATGATTTTCTAGATATATCCGACTGTGTGGGCGGAAATCCAAAGGAGAGCTGCAGCTCGCATAAAGGTAGAGGAGCGAATCGGGGAAGCCGTTGTCTTGATCGCGTCAGAACCCGAAAGCTTCGTTAAATGAATGGATAAACAATGAACTAACTGTACTTTACTTTTTCGAAGACGTGGATGCTGATTTTTGTTATAATCAAGAAAATTCGTTTTTTATAAATTTAGATATAAGAGAAGGGGATATTCTCAATGTCAAGAATCATTAAAACCTTAACCATTGCCGGAAGCGACTCCAGTGGAGGCGCAGGCATTCAGGCGGACCTAAAAACCTTTGAAGAATATGGCACCTATGGATTCAGCGCATTGACAACAATAGTTACGATGGACCCTGACAACAGCTGGCATCACAATGTATATCCTATCGATGCCGCAATTGTTGCAGAGCAATTGAAGACTGTCTTTGCAGGGGGCCCGATGGATGCCATGAAGACCGGCATGCTGGGTAGTGTAGAAATTGTACGTGTAACAGAGCAAGCCATTAAGGGGAATCTCCAGACTAACGTGGTTATTGATCCGGTTATGGTTTGTAAGGGAGAAGACGAGGTGCTGAATCCCGAGAGCGCACAAGCGATTCGCGACCTGCTGTTGCCATTGGCTATAGTGGTCACACCTAATCTGTTCGAAGCTGGCGTACTGTCAGGACTTGGCAAGATTTCTTCAATTGAGGGCATGAAGGAAGCCGCCCGCCTAATTCACGGCCTCGGTGCACGTCATGTTGTCGTGAAAGGCGGCAAGGCGCTGGGCGGCGAACATGCGGTCGATATCTTCTTCGATGGCACTGAATATACGATCCTCCAGACGGCCAAGATTGAGCCGGCTCACAACCACGGAGCGGGCTGCACCTTTGCCGCAGCAATTACTGGCGGCCTAGCTTGCGGCCTGTCCGTGAACGAAGCCGTGGCGAAGGCCAAGGATTTCGTCTCGGCAGCCATCCGTAACGGCTACACCTTTAACAAATATGTAGGACCTGTCTTCCACGGAGGCTACCGCCTGGAGAAGTAAGCCAAGGAAGAATGCGCTCAGATAATGGCCCATAATCAATAGCCACCTGTAAGTATCTGACAGATCTTGAAAATGATTTATACGCATTAAGTGGCTATAGAACAACCTCTTTGCCGGTTTCCACAGATGTATAGATGGCTGATAAAATTTTAATCATACCAACGCCATGCTCCGGCAGATTGATAGGTTCTGCTCGCTGCTGGACGACTTCGATAAAATGTCTAAGATGCTCTCCGTGGCCTGGGGGGCATCTTTTTTCAGGACAGGGGTGAGGTTCGTCAATTGGCCTGCTGCTTCGGAGTATAACTGCAGCATCTAGCGAGTGGAGTGCCAATAACGTTCTTTGAATTCAAAAAGAATAACCATGAGAAAGTGAATTTAGTGTGTCCAAACCAGCAAAATAAAAAGGTGAATAGAATGAATGAGAAGATGCATACATCACTGGCATATTCCATGAGATACTATGGATTGGAATATCCAGAAAATTTCGAAAGTGAATCTAGGGATATTAATAAGCAGGTATTAGGCTTATATGCTCCCACTAAGTACTTGCATTATTAGATGAGCCGCATGGGATGCGGCTCATTCTTGTTTTTAACAGACCATTGAGGGCTAATCGGACAATGTACTTGTCATCCGACATCTGGGGACCTGTCCCGCTCGTTGCTGCGGGTAGCTCCGTTCATTTTGTGTCATATGACATTATGACACTGGCGGATTTGACATCAAGATCCGTAGAATACATCTACTACGTGGAAAGGATGTGGGCTCTTTGATGACCAGAACCGTTGTTGTCAATTTTGTTCAAAACGGTTATTTCCTACTGCTTACTTTCGTCACCGGAATGTTTTACTTCAGTTTCTATCTGGTCGCTCTAACATTGGGCTTGAGCCTTGCGTTTACCGTCGCGGGCGTTCCTCTCCTGACTCGCGTTTTGCGGACGACGACCGCCTTCCTGCATTTTGAACGAGTACAGACCAAGATCTATACGGACATTACCACCGAGCCTTGCGTTAAATCCGTCATCCCGGATGTGTCCAACTGGCTTCAAGCGAAAAAGGTGCTGCTGAACCTACGCAACTGGATCGCAATTGGCTGGCTGCTGTTGAAATTTCCGATAGGGATTTTAAGCCTGATCAGTGCGACCTTGCTCTACGCGTTGCCGCTTGTATTGATTGCGGTCCCGTTCCTCTATCGGTTTATCAACCTTTCCTTTATGGGTGCGTCGGTAGATACGGTTGCCAAAGCCGTGATGGTGTCTGCCACAGGGGTCGTATTTATGATGGTGAGCTCAAGGCTTGCGGGCCGCTTGGCGCGCTTGATAGGTGGCTACACGTGTCTGATGATCAAGCATGTGAACCGGTAGACGCCATGCCCGGCTTGCCTCGTAGGTCGCTGGATGGTAGTTTACTCTATAGCAGTTTACTCTATACTAGTAACGTAATGTCATACTGAAGGTCTTAGGGGTTGATGGTTTTGTTCGATATGGTCAAGCAATGGTACTGGTACGACTGGCTCATGTTCATAATCCGCCTGATATGCAGCATTTCTCTCATGTTTACGAGCATAGAGCTGCAAGAATATTTCACGCTGCCGATTGAGGTCCTTGTGCTGTGGCAGCTGATTGCTTTTTCCGTTCCATGGCTTTGCTTGCAGCTCCATTATAAATACTATCTGTTTACCGAAATCGTGATCTCGGGCGGGTTGTGCTTGTATCTAGCTTCATTTTTTCCGCAAGCCTACTTCTCATTCCTGCTGTATGCCTTTTTAATTGCTGCTCACAGCGGGCAAAGGGCTTATATCTGGTCAGGGCCTGTATCCATATTGCTCCTGCCAGCCATAATCAAGCTGCTTGCAGAGCAGAGTGAATACTGGGTTATGGCCGTTCACATCGGGATGGCGTATGTCTTCGGATTCTCCTTCCATTTACTCGTGCTCAATCATCGTCAAGGCGAAATTATCCGTGACCAAAATGCGGTGCTGGAGCAGTATCTGTCCCAAATCGAGCGCATCACGCTTGCCGAAGAGCGGAGCCGGCTATCCAAAGAACTTCATGATAATGTCGGTCATGCCTACACTTCCCTCATTATGGGATTGGAAACGTTGCGTCCTGAGTTGGCAACGGATACAGGAACCAAAAGGCTCGACTCCCTTTTGAACCTAGCCCGCCAAAATATGGAGGAGATAAGAAGCTACGTACATCAAATCGAATCGCCTCATGATGCGCTCCCGCTGCTTCAGTCTTTGAGGAAGCTGGCGGAGGAGTTTCAGGAGCATGCCAAGGTGACGGTTCGTTTCCATGCCTACGGGGAAGAATACCCTTTAACGAAGGAAGCGAAGACAGCACTCTATCGTTGCCTGCAAGAGTCGCTGACGAATGCCGTGCGTCATGGAAACTCGACAGAGATTAAAGTTTCCGTGCAATTCGAGCCCCAGCAGACGAGACTGGAAATTCAAGATAACGGCCGCGGGATGGAGCATGGGAGGGAGGGCTTCGGCATGAGTGCCATGAAGGAGCGGGCGATGAATTTGCAAGGCTATGTAGCCGTCTATACGGAGCGGGGAGAAGGCACTCTGGTTACCTGTACACTGCCCAGACAAACGGAGCTTAAGGACGAAATCATCCGCCTGTTGATCGTCGATGACCAACCTTTTATCCGTGAAAGCTTGCGGACTCTGCTGGAGGAGCAGCAGGATTTGCAGGTTGTCGGGACGGCAGAGGATGGCGAGCAAGCGATCGAGCTGTGCAGGCAGGTTCAGCCGCAGCTGGTACTTATGGATTTGGAAATGCCGAATGTAGATGGAATCTCCGCATCCCGTACAATAAAAGAAACGTGGCCCCACATTCGCATTCTGATTCTCACCACGTTCGAAGATACCAGACAGGCTCTGGAGGCGATGCGAAGCGGGGTGGACGGATACTTGTTGAAGTCCATGCAGCCGTTAGAGCTGGCCGAAACGATACGCACCGTCTACCGCAGGGGTACGCTGATCGATCAGGGCATGTCGCACAAATTGTTTGCTCAACTGGAAGCGGATAATAGCGGGGATGATCCTTCGCCAATCAAAGCGTCATCGGCCTATGAGTTAACGCCGCGGGAGCTTGAAATTTTACAGTTCGTGTCCAAAGGGCTGCGATATAAAAGCATTGCTTCCAAATTGTATTTATCCGATGGCACGGTTCGAAACTATGCGTCATCGGCTTATGTGAAGCTGGGGGTCCGTAACCGGGAGGAAGCGGTGCAAAAAGCCAGGGAGGCTGGGCTTCTGGAATAACCCTCAAGTTATTTATCATGGTGGCGGATGCCGACGTACGGAGTGATTCTGCTTCGTATGATCGAACACCCGCCATTTAGATTTTTAAAGACCGTTTTTTACTTTTTCAGAATTATGGTTTCAGTTCATTACGGATTGGCAATGTGTAGTAATCAAATGCCAGATCCAATAATGCACTCGCTTCCTGCCGCTTCAGCAGCTGCTTGGAACGGAAGTTGATGGAGCCGTCCGAATTGATCTTGGTATCCGGGTCCATGATGCCTTGGGATACAAGGGTTGTGATGGCTTCAACTGCCCAAGCATCCGTTTCGCCACTCAATGTAATCTTGGCACCATGCTGAGCTTGCCTCAGGTTTTGGATCATAACTGCCGCCATCTGTCTGGTGACAGGAGAATCAGGCTGATAATCAGGCAATCCGGACATCATCTGCTTCTTGTTTGGTTCAACCGTATAAGGCATAGTATGCCAGCCATGGGCGCGCAGCAGCAACTCCGAGAACTCACCTTGAGTTATCGTTCCATCCGGATCGAAGAGGGTGGCCGACTTTCCGTTCATGACCTTCAAAGCATGAAGATTATGAATATAAGACGCATACTTGCTGTCCGCCGGTACATCAGTGAATGGCGCACCCATATCTACTTTTTGTGCATAACCCACGTAGTGCGGAAGCTGCATGTAATAGAAATAGGTGATTAGGCCTGCCTCATTTTTTTGAAAGGATACTTTATTGCCGGATTCATCCTCAAAGAGCAAAGGGCGGATCATTTTCAGTGTACTCTTGCCCAGATCTCCTGTCTCCATAACCAATTTTCCGTCTGAATAGGAAACGTGGGTCCTTATGGATCCAAGACGCGTGTTTTGGTACAATCCCGCGTAGTCCTTAGCCTGCTGCTCACTGATTGGCGAGTAGGATGGCTGTGGAGCCTCTTCTTTTCTTGGATAATAATGATTCATAAATGCCTCATACACGTCGAGACTCATCATGGAGTCGTTATTGTAGGACATGTAGAACGCTGTATTTTCCTCCGGCAGAATAACAATCAAGGAAGAATGACCGGTTACATTTCCCCCTTTGATAACCACATGATGACCATTCATCTTCTCTTTGAAGTAGCCTTCGAATCCGATGGTTGTGACAGGGAACTCTTTGTCAGGGAACACCTGGTAGGTGTGCATTTGCTCGATGCTCTTGGAGCTTAAGATTTCTTTGCCTTCATACGTTCCTTTGTTCAGATGCATCATAAGGTACTTCACCATGTCATCTGCGGTTGATACCATGCCGCCGCTAGGCCGATCGGTTGGTTTGAATCCCTCCAGGGGGATCAGCTCGCCTTTTGGCCCATAATGGGCAGCCATTCTCCCCAACAGTTCGGGGGTAAACCGCACATTCGTCGAGTTCATGCCTAACGGCTTGAAAATATTTTCCTCCATATACTGGGCGAATGACATGCCCGATACTTCCCCTACCGCGTACCCCGCCAGTGTGAATCCAAAATTATCGTAGGTGTACGCTTCCCCCGGAGGCCTGACAACAGTCGGCATATTCAATTCGAGAGACTCCTTCATCGGGAAGAATTGCTTCACATATTCCGGTTCTGATCCCGAGAGGATATCCGGTTTGTCAAAGCCGCTGGTATACGTAAGCAGATCGTACATCGTCAGTTTTTTTCCTGTTGTATTCGGTACCTTCATCCCTCCCAGGTATTCCTGGATATCGTGATGCAAATCAATCTTTCCCTTATCGACCAGTTGCATAGCTGCCAATGCCGTGAACTGCTTCGTCACAGAACCAATTTGGAATACGGTACTGCTGTCTACAGGAATTTTATTTTCCCTGTTGGCATAACCGTAACCCTTGCTTAGCAGCACTCTCCCATTCGATACGACCGCAAAATTAGAACCAACCGTATTAAACTTCTTCATCGCGTCCGCAAAAATGCCATCTGCAAAGGCCTCCAGTTCCTTGGTATCCCGTGGCCCCTCCAGGCTGGCCTCCTCAGATGCAACTGGTGCGGGAGCCTGCGGGGTATTGGGTGGGTTCCCTGGTCCCATACAAGCGCTAATGACCGTAGCAGTTAATAGCAGAACTGCGAGATTCGTGCGAATCCATTTCTTCATAAATGATGTCTCCTTGTCCATTAGATTTGCCTCTTAACAATCGGCTGAGCCCAGTATGGCAAAGGAGTTGTCACAACAACAAGTTGCATTTCGTCATCCATGATATCCAGCCACTTTGAAAGCGTCATGTGACAATTTGGCACTTGGTTTATTGACAAGAGGGGCATTAAGATACTGGGAGCTATGCTATCTTTGTGTCTGCTATTAACCTCCTGGGACGGTTTTATATATGGATATCAGTGGTGGGGTGGCCTGGATTATTTTTATACAAGTGGTTCTTATGGACAGGAATTTTTATATCGCCCGAGAAGAATCTTGTGGTTGTAATGACAAGTGATATTTGGGATACTGACCCCATGATAGAGACAAACAGAATATTCACACGTATTAAAAGCGCTGCCGTATCCGAACAAGCCCTTCCAGTTAATGCAGTAGGTAACCAGCAAATGAAAGAACAAGTACGTCTGGCCCATTCTTCCAAAATGCCTACTCCTCAGCTTCCGGTGATCGCTAATGAGATTAGTGGAAGGACTTATCGTGTAAAGAAAACGGGTCTCGATTATAGTGCATTTTCGCTTAACTTTTCTAATAAGAGTGATGTAGCTGTATTTAAGAAAATTTTGGGAGTCGAAACCGTAGATATATCAATCGGACTGGATAACGAATATCGGGAAACTGGAAATTATAAAGCGAAAGGACATTGGGATGGAGATGCATTCATTTCTCTTTCGGAAGAAGTTCGAGATATGAACGGAATTTTCTGTTGTATACTGTGTGACTACGACTCCATACCCGCATCATCAATAAATCCATAAGGTAAACCTTTTGAACCATCACCGTCAAACTCTGCAACAACCTGCGCCTCTGATAAAAATTCTGGATAACGATTATTGATTATAATTAGCTGCAACTGTTCTGATTTTTCCTCATCCAACTGAATAAAGAAGCGGATGATAGAATTATAGATCTTTTCATCCTTGAATTGTTCCTCATCTCGGTTGGGGTCTGCACCAAGGTTTTTCCGAGGAGTAGTTTGGAAATCAGAGAGGGAGGGATTACTTCTTGTTTGAGAAAGGCATTATATGGGGATATTTCACGGAGCAAGCCAATGATCCCTCCAGAGATAATACCTGTTGGAAGAAGTATCTGGATGAGAAAGTTACGATCAGCCCGAAATATTACAGAAAAAGGGCTGCTGAAAGTTAAATGCAACCCTACTGTTTGTAGATCGGGTTGTGGTGCAAAGCTCTAATTCATGATACCGTAACTGATAATGAAGTCATGGGATGGAGCAACTTAGTATGGAAACTAAATTGGATTTATTTAAATGGAAGCAGTATGAATCAGCAATTATTTTACTAACAATGCGTTGATATTTAAAATGTAGTTTAAGCTATCGAGACATCGTAGAAATAATGAGCGAGCGGGGATTAGAGATTTCCCATACGACTATCATGAGATGGGTCCATGAGTTTGGGCCCGAAATAGACAAACGAATCCGCCACTTTTTGAAACCTACAAACGACTCGTGGAGGACTGACGAAACCTACATCAAAGTTAAAGGTCAGTGGAAGTATTTATACGGATCCGTTGATTCTACGGGAAAAACCATTGATTTCATACTATCTGAAAATCGGGATATGCAGGCAGCTAAGCGCTTCTTTACAAAGGCTTTGTCCTCTCCACATACTCAAATCCCACGTGTAATCACCTTGGATAAAAGTCCAGCCTATCCACCAGCCATACAAGAATTAATAAATGAGAAATCCTTAACAAAAGATACTTTGATTAGACAGACAAAATATCTAAACAACATTGTGGAGCAAGATCACCGGTTCATAAAGAAAATCACAAAACCAATGCTTGGTTTCAAATCGTTTCTTACAGCGGATCAGACTTTAAAGGGAATTGAGGCTCTACATAGAAATTCGTACCGGTTGAAGTAAACGAAGAAGTGGCTGCAAACTCAGCAATTAAATTAGAAAGCATGGCCGCAAAAGCCTTTATTTTTTGACGGGGTGGCTGGTTTTTAAATGACTGCGTGGCTGGATTTTCAGTTGACAAATACATTAGTCGTCAAATCGTGCTCAAACTGGCTTAAGAAGTTGCCAATCGCTACGCTTGGCAATGAATTGCGTCCCGCGCCCCTCTCTCAATTCCTGCTATAATAAGGACATCAACGGAACAAGGAGGAAGTGTAATGATTACTGTCCCTGGGTATCATTTTGTCCATCTGGTGTATGAAGATGATAATATCTGGATTTGCCACGCTTATTCCGAGCATGTATCACGTATCATACTATGGAAAATGGTCAAGGACGGACCAAGAACCATGATCGAGAACTCGAAGCTTATTCATGAATACGAGACGCTGGCATTGCTAGAGATGGAGGGGATCCTCAAACCTCACACACTGCTTCGGCAGAGCGGCTCGATGGTGTTGATTTTCGATATCATCAACGGTATTGTTCTACGTCAATATATGTACGCCGGTAGAACGGAAACGCTGTATTTTCTGAAGATTGCGATCAAGATCTGTGATATCCTCGTTGAACTGCATCGTCATGAACTGCTGCATTTGAATATTAGGCCCGATACCATTATCTTAGTTGAGGACAAAATGCAGGTCTGCTTGACCGGTTTCAGCGACTCCGTACCGTTCAGACAATCGCTGAATGCAACTCAGTTGGAAGGAAGCCCTCCTTATATGGCCCCGGAGCGAACGGCAGGTTCGCGTCGATTACTCGACGGACGTACCGATCTATATTCGCTGGGCGTAACGTTCTACGAGATGCTGGCTGGAGAGTTACCCTTTCAGGCGAAGGAACCTCTTGAATGGGCTCACGCGCACATTGCCAAGCAGCCCCCGTCGTTAGTGGATAAGGCTGGGGTGACTAAGATGCTCGCTGCCATTGTATCGAAGCTGCTGGCTAAGACGCCGGAGTCTCGTTATAACAGTGCGAAAGGGCTGCGTGCTGATCTGCTGCGATGTCTTGAACAGTGGGAGGATCACGGAGAGCTCAGGGACTTCGAACTTGGCTTGGAGGATGATCTGCCTTGGAACGAAGGGGTGGCGATTGAGCGTAGGAGCAACGATCTTCAGGTTGTGAAGAATCCCTCAGTTCCACAGCAAATGTTGGATCAGGTGGCAGCCTTCAGCTCTATACCGATTCGCCAAAATGGAACAACTCCTTTCTCGGACAGCGGATACGCCCAGATGCTTGACCTGACTGCGGTATTCAAGGCCTCACATATATTTGCTTCCGAGACTGATGGACACGAGCGGGTGCGAAAGCTGCTGCTGATCGTGCTGGAGCAAGCCGGAGCTTCGCGAGGATGTTGGGTCACAATGGAGGATCGGAACTTTACCGTGGCACATACAGCGGAGTCAGCGGCGGGCCAAGGCTGGACCTTTGAGAGCGAGACTGTTTCGCTGGATCATTACTGTGGTGCCAGTCAGGAAATTATTCAATCTGCCGCTGCCAGAAAACAGTCGGTCTACTTGAACGATGCCACTCAGGATGGGCCTTATATGGATACTGACTATGTGAAAAAATGGCGACCGAAGGCGGTCATCTGTTTGCCGATATTGATCGGTCAACAACTGTCCGGCTTGCTATATTTAGAGAATCATTTATCTTCGGGCGTTTTCTCCCTTGAACGCCTCGGTGTACTTCGAATGTTGGCGATGCAGGTGTTCTATGCGAAACGATTAATTGCCGAGTCGAATCCTCGCCCGGTTTTATTTGGGCTTGGCCTGGATACACCCGCTTCTGCTTCGGGACTCCTCTCGATACGCGAGCTCGAAGTGCTACAATGGATGGCCTCAGGTCTGTCCAATAGAGAGATCGCTGAACGGTTGAACATAGCAAGAGAAACGGTGAAGGTTCATGCTCGCAATATTTACGACAAGTTAGCGGTGAGTGGGCGGATGAAGGCGGTGGATGCTGGGCGTAGTTTAGGCCTGATTCGTTAACCTAAAAAACATCGAAAATACCCCATTTGGGGTATGGTGAACTTCTTATTATGGCTGTACATTGTGTATAGGTGAAGAGGTTCTGAATTCGATAACGGCTAGGAGTACGAGAAAGGTTGAGGATGCTTTGAGCAAAAAAATAAGCTATGCAATGATCTTCTGTCTTTTATTTCAGATGGTTTTTTTGTTGCTAGCTCCTATCCAGCAAGCAAAGGCGGACGTTTCTCTTCCCTTTACTGAGGGTAATGGATCAGCAGTTAATCCGTATATTATTAAGACTGCGGAAGAATTAAATCAAATGCGTAACACTCTGGACAAGCATTATAAATTGGGTGCTGACATTGATTTAGCGGGCTTCGACTCGGGCGATGGAAACGGTTGGATGCCGATTGGGGACAAAAGCAATCCTTTTACAGGAACCTTCGACGGCAATGGACATGTCCTTCGGAACTTGACGATTAATCGGTCTGATCTGGATTTCGTGGGGCTATTTGGTTATGTATTTTGGAAAGGAACATTAACGAATGTAGGATTGCTTTATGTCAATGTTATTGGTCACGATTATGTAGGGGGGCTGGTAGGACATACCGATGATACCATTAATAATTCCTATGTAACTGGTAACGTATCTGGCGGGACATATGTAGGCGGTCTGGCTGGAGAAAGTGACACCATCAACTATTGTTATTCGACCGCCAACGTATCGGGTAATACGTCCGTAGGCGCGCTGGCTGGTTCATTAACCGGCATGTTAATCAGCTATTCCTATGCGACAGGGGATGTATCAGGTGTTAATTTTGCAGGCGGTTTAGTTGGAGAACACAGCTCGGGTGTACTCTGGTTTAAGATCACAGGTGCCTATGCCACAGGCAAAGTAACTGGGAAATATGCAGGGGGTATCCTTGGGTATCAGGAGGACCCAATAATGAATTCAAATAGTGTTTCATATTGGAACAAAGACAATGTTTCAAACGCAATAGGAAGTAATACACACGCAAACATACCAACTATAAAGGGAATGACAGCAGCACAATTGAAATCTTCCAGTACTTATAGTCAATGGAATTTTACGAGTACGTGGGGGATTCGGGAAGGACAGACCTACCCGTATTTGCTTATTTTCTCTCCTGCTTTATCGGTGAATCCCTTGCCTTCGACTTTCTATAATCTTACTCCCGGACAGGATCAAATTTCTTTTACCGGGATGTTGCAGGATGGAAGCATTGGGGAGCCGATTACGCTGAGTTATAGGATCCAGGATCAAAATAACCTGACTGTTGCAAGTGTTTCGGATATGGTGTACGCGACAGGAAGCGATCAAGCGATTAACCGAAGTTTCCCGATTACTGGTTTCTCGGAGGGAACGTATACACTCAGTGTTTCAGCTGAAGATAGCCATAATCCACTAGTAATAAAATCCATTACTTTCATTGTGGACACCACTGCTCCCGAGATCAGCTTTTCAACCAACGGCAACGATTCTTATGTGAGCACCGTTTCCAGTGCGGTGTTTGCTACCGATGCACTTAGCGGGGGCGCTTCGCTGCAATATGCCTGGACCCAGGATACTGCGGTCCCGACTTCAGGGTGGACGAGCTTCGCCAGTGGTGAAACACTAGCCAAAACGAACGTGAGCGGCGATTGGTACCTGCATATACGCGCGACGGATGCGGCGGGGAATCAGACGGATATCGTCTCGAACGCGTTTCATCCGGCCCGTACCGTGAACTACGACAGCAACGGCAGCACGGGGGGGACCGTCCCAGTCGACGCCAACGCGTACGATCAAAACGCCACGGTGACGGTCTACGGTAATACGGGAAGCTTAGTCAAGAGCGGCTACAGCTTCGCGGGCTGGAACACGAAGGCGGACGGCAGCGGAGTGAGCTATACCGTTGGCAGCGCCTTCATTGTGGGCGCTGCGAATGTGACGTTGTACGCACAGTGGACGGCCGAGAGGTACCAAGTAACGTATGACGGCAACGGCGCTACGTCTGGCAACGCGCCGACCGACAGCGGTTCATATGCGCAGGGCATTACGGTGTCGGTATACAGCAACACGGGAAATCTGGCAAAGATGGGATACACGTTCGCAGGGTGGAATACACAAATGGACGGAAACGGAACGAATTATGCCGCAGGGGCTACGTTCAGCATGGGCTCGTCCAATGTGACGCTGTTCGCGAAGTGGACGAGGGCAACGGTGGCACCGTCGATCACAACGCAGTTAAGCAATCAGATGGTGATGGCGGGACAAACTGCAACCTTCACTGTTGCAGCCAGCGGCGATACACCGCTCAGCTACCAATGGAAGAAAGACGGTGCAGCGCTGACAGACGGTGGGAACATCAGCGGCTCGAGGTCGGCAACGTTGAGCATCGTCGGTGCGCAGTCCGGCGATGCGGGCAGCTATACCGTCTTAGTTACCAATACAGCTGGTAACGTGACGAGCGACGCGGTAACCCTCACGGTTAATGCGACAGTGCCTTCAGCGCCATCCGCGCCTACTGGACTTACAGCAATGGCAGGGGACGAACAAGTGACGTTAATGTGGACGGGTGTACAAGGAGCCGTCACTTACAGCGTTTATCAGGGAACGGCTTTCGGTTCCTATGGATTAACCCCCATAGCGACGGTAAGTGGGACGACCTACAGCTACACGGCAACGAGGCTGACGAACGGCATGACCTATTACTTCGCAGTAAAAGCGAGCAATGCAGGAGGAAACGGCAGTTACTCCAACGAAGTCAGCACAACACCGAAAGCCGCAACACCGGGCACATCCAATAATGCGAATTTGAGCAGTATGGCATTATCAGGCATAACATTGATCCCGTCGTTTGATCCCGTTACAATTTTCTACGCAGCGAGCGTCGCGAACGGCGTAACATCGGTGACAGTGACGCCAACGGTATCAGACGGCAACGCGACCGTAAAGGTGAACGGAACGGTAGTGTCGAGCGGACAAACGTCGGGGGCGATTAGCCTGAGCGTAGGCAGCAATCCGATCACCGTGGCAGTGACGGCACAAGACGGAAAGACCACGCAGACGTACACCGTGATCGTGACTAGAGCCAGAGTGATAACAGCCAGCTCCAATGCACTCATTCAGGTGACGATTGAACCAGTGTCCATTACCGTCCCTTCGGACGTAACGAATGCCAAGATTGTGGTCACACCGGTAACGGTAGGATCGAACAAAGAAGCGACGCTTCCGTTAGTGGACGTGCAAGCAATTACCTCGCATGGCAACGTGAGTGTAGCGATTGCGACCGGAACGAAAATTACAGCTCCCGTCTCTTGGGACGGTTCGATCAAGCTGCCGCAAGCACTAAGCAACAACAGCGTAACGGACATTAGGGGCAACGTGAGCGCCGTCGTTGAAGTTGGATCGACGGACGTATCGTTAACGTTCGATCAGGCGGTTCGCTTGTGCTTCCTAAACCAAGGGGGCAAAAGGGTCGCCGTCGTACGAAATGGTGTATTTACCGAGATCACGAGCACGGTAACCGCGGACACCCAGACAGCGGCAAATAATGAAATTGCCGCAGGCGGAGACGCCAAAATTATGGTTGGCAATGATCTCGTGGTTTGGACGAAACATTTTACCCACTTCGTCATCTATTCGCCGGATGCCCCTGCGAGCACGGACAACGACGTAACCAGTGCCGGCAGGGGAGGCCGCGGTGCCGCAACCAACTCTGCAACGATTGCGGCCGCAAGCGGTGGAACGGTCACGCTGAGCGGAGCAACAATTGAGGTTCCAGCCGGAGCGATGGCTAGCAACATTCAGGTTACGGTGGATAAAGTGAGCGACACCTCAACTCTCCCGGTAGATAGCGTTTTGCAATTGGTGAGCGAGGTGTACGAGATCAAGAAAGACAAGGATGGCGGATTTAGCAAGCCGGTCGTCATTACGCTGCCTTTCGACAAGACCAAGGTAGATTTTTCCAAGTCGACGGCAGGCGTGTATTGGCTGAACGAACAAATCCATAAATGGGTACCATTGGATGAATTGAAAGTCGATGAAGCGGGCGGGACGGCATCCGGATCGGCAAATTATTTCACGAAATTTGCCGTTCTGGCGTCGGACAAAGCGAAGGCTGCACAGCCTCAGCCGCAAACGAACGAAGTGAATTTTGCCGATATCAAAGGGCATTGGTCTGAAGCGAACGTTCTGGAATTGGTGAAGCTCGGCGCGATTAACGGTTATCCGGACAACACGATTATGCCGAATGCGAACATCACAAGAGCCGAATTCGTAACTGTCATTGTGAAAGCTTTCCATCTTGGAGCGCAAGACGGCAAAACTTTCGCGGATTCGGAAACCCATTGGGCCAAGAGAGCGATTGCGAATGCCGCTGGAGCAGGTATTGTTGCCGGGTATAGTGACAACCGTTTCGGGCCGGACGACCTCATTACCCGCGAGCAAATGGCAGCAATCGTCGTTCGCGCCGCCAAGCTTAGTCTGACGGACAAGAATGTCAGCTTCGCGGATAGCTCCGATATATCCGACTGGGCACGAATGACTCTTGCAACGGCGACAGTCAAAGGCCTGATCAACGGTTATGCAGACGATACGGTACTGCCGCAAGCGAATGCTACCCGCGCCGAGGCGGTTACGGTCATTCTCAGAGCTCTGCAAGTGAAACTGTAATGACTCTGGTACGGGACGGTGCTGTCAAGAAACGGTGGGCATCACTCAGCGGATGCTGGAGAAGGCAGGGTTGATCGGCAACTGTAACGATCTGTGTAAAAGGGGCTGTCCGATGGCGGAATGCTCAATGAACTGCACCCCAATTGTTAGACACAGTCTAACAATTGGAGGTGTAGTTTTTTTGGCTAAATACTCAACTGAAGAGAAATTAGAAGCTGTCCTGGCTTATCTAGAAGGTAAAGCGTCATATAAGACAATTGCTGAAGAACGTAATATGAGCACTGCACCACTAAAAAGATGGGTATTACGTTATCAAAAGCATGGAGAGGAAGGAATTACATCAACGTATACAAATCACGAGATTCAATTTAAAATAGATGTACTCAATTACATGAACGAATTTGGGGCATCCATCAATGAGACCGCTGCTCGGTTTAATTTGTCTTC
>NZ_FOTE01000017.1 GCF_900114475.1 Paenibacillus sp. 1_12
AGGCCCGTTGGTCAAGTGGTTAAGACACCTCCCTTTCACGGAGGTAACAGGGGTTCGAGTCCCCTACGGGTCACCAAAGCAAGGGCGCTTAGCTCAGCTGGGAGAGCATCTGCCTTACAAGCAGAGGGTCGGCGGTTCGATCCCGTCAGCGCCCACCATATTTTTTATAGAATGACGCGGGGTGGAGCAGCCCGGTAGCTCGTCGGGCTCATAACCCGAAGGCCGCAGGTTCAAATCCTGCCCCCGCAACTTAAATTTTTCGAAGCTTACATACCTTCGAAACACTGTGGAGCCGTGGTGTAGTGGCCCAACATGCCTGCCTGTCACGCAGGAGATCGCGGGTTCGAATCCCGTCGGCTCCGCCACTTAATTTGACAAATAAGTTGACTCAAATAATTCATATCCCGTAAGGGTTTATTCGTTCTTTTCAAATGAACATAATATGGCGGTCGTGGCGAAGTGGTTAACGCATCGGTTTGTGGATCCGACACTCGAGGGTTCAATTCCCTTCGATCGCCCATTTCTAAGATTAACCAAGTTGGGGATTAGCCAAGCGGTAAGGCAACGGACTTTGACTCCGTCATCCCTAGGTTCGAATCCTAGATCCCCAGCCATATAAATATGAGACATTAGCTCAGTTGGTAGAGCACCTGACTTTTAATCAGGGTGTCGTAGGTTCGAATCCTACATGTCTCACCATTAACACAATGCGCGCGTATGGCGGAATTGGCAGACGCACCAGACTTAGGATCTGGCGGGCGACCGTGGGGGTTCAAGTCCCTCTACGCGCATCATTTCATGCGGAAGTGGCTCAGCGGTAGAGCATCGCCTTGCCAAGGCGAGGGTCGCGGGTTCGATTCCCGTCTTCCGCTCCAAAGAATATAAGCCGGTATGGCGGAATTGGCAGACGCGCGCGACTCAAAATCGTGAGGGAAACCGTGGGGGTTCAAGTCCCTCTATCGGCACCATTAATTAACGGGACGTAGCTCAGCTTGGTAGAGCACCTGGTTTGGGACCAGGGGGTCGCATGTTCAAATCGTGTCGTCCCGATATTTTGCAAATTCTCAGGAGTTTGCCAGTCTTGCGGGTGTAGTTCAATGGTAGAACTTCAGCCTTCCAAGCTGATAGCGTGGGTTCGATTCCCATCACCCGCTTCGTTTGCTAAGAAAAACCTTGGATTGCATATCAAGGTTTTTTTGTTATACTTTTGTGCCTGAGATCCCCTTATTAATGGTGTATGACGTATTGTTTTTGAGTTTGTGGAGTTTATAAAATCAGTGCTTGCATCCTTCTCATATTTATGATATATTATAAATCGTTCTTGTTTCAGTAGCTCAGCTGGATAGAGCAACGCCCTTCTAAGGCGTGGGTCGGGGGTTCGAATCCCTCCTGGAACGTATTGAATAACCATTAAAGCCGCGATGCTATCGCGGCTTTTTATATTTTATTACATAAAATGAACAAATGACATATATAGCCGAGCAGAGAAAGTGGGCCCTTTTGGAAAAACGAAGTATTTGCCTTTGCATAAGGATTTTTACCCATATGGGTTAAGAATAGAAAGAATCCTTCTTCAGCAGCGACTGGAAGAAGGGTCTGCTTTCGAAGCGCCTCCTTTCGGTCATTATGTTTTGTTCATCTTATATAGCCGCTTTTACTCCAAGTACTAGAACATAATATGTCGTTATTCAGCAGTTTTTTTCTATAAGCACTTGTGAATTTTTAAGGTGCGTCTGGCAACTGCGAGGCACTTCACTTATAATAAAGAAGGCAGATAGCTAAGTATATTAGCTTTCCGAATAGCACATAAAATGTTTGAACGGGGTGTAAAGATGTCTTTTTTTGATTTGTCAGGTAAAGTAGCCATCGTAACAGGTGGAGCAGTAGGCTTGGGCGGTGGAATCTCATTAGGTTTGGCACAGGCAGGCGCTGATATTGTGATTGTTACGAGCAATGATCGGAACCGTGAAACGCAGCAGCAAATTGAAGCTATGGGACGGAAGGTCCATACAATTGTAGCCAATTTGTCGGACGAAAAAGAATTGCCTCGGATCGTAAGTGAAACGCTCTCAGTTTTTGGGAAAATTGATATTTTGGTTAATAACGCTGGAATTATTCGTCGTACACCTGCGGCTGACCATGCTGCTCAAGACTGGCACGATGTGATTAATTTGAATATGAACTCTGTTTTCTTTTTGTGCCAGCTTGTAGGTAATGAGATGATCAAACAGGGCTCTGGTAAAATAATAAATATAGCTTCCATGTTGAGCTTTCAAGGCGGGATTAATGTTCCGGGCTATACAGCTTCCAAACATGCTGTAGCAGGGATTACAAAGGCCTTGGCTAACGAGTGGGCAAGTAAAGGTGTACAGATCAACGCGATCGCACCTGGATATATGGATACAGATAATACGGCTGCTATACGTGCCGATCAAGATCGTAATGCGCAAATTTTGGCTCGAATTCCTGCAGGTCGTTGGGGAACGACATTAGATTTGCAAGGCCCTGCTGTATTCCTAGCTTCATCAGCCTCTGATTATATGAACGGCCACATAATGTGTGTCGATGGCGGGTGGATGAATCGATAATGGCAAACGAACAAAGTTCTAATCGGACTCAAATGTTTCAGCCAGAACTGATCACATTCGGTGAAACGATGGCGCTAATGATGCCGGCAAATTCTAAGGGTATCGAATATTCCACACAATTTCAAAGCTTGTTCGGTGGTGCAGAGAGCAATGTAGCTATTGGAGTTGCACGTCTTGGGCATCGTGTCGGTTGGTTTAGCCGTCTCGGTAAAGATCCTTTTGGACAAGTTATATTGAAAAAACTTCGTGGTGAGGGCGTGGACGTCTCCCATGTCGAACTGACACCAGAGGCTCCAACAGGTTTGATGCTTCGTGAGGTCGTATCAGGGAAAACTTCCGTTTACTACTATCGTAAAGGCTCTGCTGCCAGTACTTTGAAGCCGGAGCATCTGGACGAGGATTATATCAAGCAGGCGAAGTTTCTCCATGTGACGGGCATTACACCAGCGCTCAGCGCGTCATGCCGTGAAGCCGCTATCGAAGCTATGAGAATTGCACGCAAGCATGGGGTAAAGGTTTGCTTTGACCCTAATCTGCGACTGAAGCTATGGTCGTTGGATGAGGCAAGAGAAGTCCTGCTGGAAATGGCCAAAGAGGCCGATTATTTCCTTCCAGGATTGGACGAGCTGAAGCTGTTGTATCAAACGGAAAGTTTTGAAGAGATAGTAGAGAAGTTAAGAGAATTAAATGCCGTGTCCATCGTAAAAGGTGGAGATGATGTGACTTATGTAGTCGAGAAGGATTCAGTTCAGTCTGTGCCTTACTTCAAAGTAGATCAGGTCGTGGATACAATTGGCGCCGGAGACGGTTTCTGCGCTGGATTTATTGTAGGACTATTAAAAGATTATTCGCATGCAGAAGCAGTGCGTTTAGGTAACCTGATCGGCAGTATGGTCGTGCAGATGGAAGGCGATTGGGAAGGCATCCCAACTTGGGAACAGGTTGAAGCCGTGCTGAACAATGTGAAGCATGTAGAGCGTTAAAATAGCTTTGCTTAACAAGCATCGGAGTATCACATGCAGGCATCATCCCAAAAGTAAAGCTTGTCCCAAAGTGGCCAAAGCGACCCGAGAACAGGTAGTAACGCATACAAGCACCACACCTAAAGTAAAGCTTGTCCCGAAGGGGCCAAAGCGACCCGAGAACAGGTAGTCTCGCATATAGGCACCACACCAAAAGTAAAGCTTGTCCCGAAGGGGCCAAAGCGACCCGAGAACAGATAGTCTCGCATACAGGCATCACCAAAAATAAAGCGTGTCCCATAGGGACGAAAGCGGCCCGAGAACCCAACCTTATGCATACGTGCCGAGGGAGTCCAGAGGGCAACGCCCTTTGGGGCCCTCCCTATAGGGAGGGTTTGGGAGGGTAACTCTCTCATGAAAGGATGATCTAACATGAAAAAAATCAAACTTTTACAGCAAATTAGCAAGGAAGGTGTAGTCGCAGTTCTACGCGGAGAGACACCGGATGAAGTAGTAGAAATGGCTGAGCAAGCCATTGAGGGCGGTATTAAAGTTATTGAAGTCACAATGACGGTTCCGTTTGCACTGCAAGCGATCGAGAAATTGGCTAAAAAATATTCCAGCTCTGCGCAGGATCCATCCAAATACGCGATTATTGGCGTAGGAACAGTCCTGGATCCTGAAACGGCACGCATCGCCATCCTAAGCGGCTCCGAGTTTGTTGTAGGGCCTGCTTTGAATCCGGCAACCGTGACCTTGTGTAATCGGTACCGTATACCTGTAATGCCGGGTGTAATGACGATTCAAGAGATTCAGCAGGCACTGGAGCTCGGTGTAGACATAGTGAAGCTGTTCCCTGGCAACCTGTATTCCCCAGCAACAATCAAGGCAATCAAAGGTCCATTGCCGCAAGCAAATATTATGCCAACCGGTGGCGTATCACTCAGCAATTTGGCCGAGTGGGTTAAAGCGGGCGCAGTTGCTGTAGGAATTGGCTCCGACTTAACTACGGATGCGTTAAAAGCAGGCGATTATAGTCTTGTCGCTAAAAAGGCAGCTCAATACATCGAGGCTTATCAAGCAGCCAAGCAGTAATCCTAATTATATACAATAATTTTTAACAAGGATCAGCAGTTGATGGAAGCTCCGTGTTTCCATCAGCCTGCCGATTAAGAGAGCAAAATTAAGGATACGTCGAAATAACCGCTCCCAATCGTACTATGCCACGATAGAACCTCTCTGTTATTGTTCGAGAGCTTTGTTGTAGATCTAAGCTGATAAGCTCAATACCCTCAGACTCATCTCCATAAACTTTATAAAACATAGGTCAATACCGCAGATAAAAAATCTGTTTCTACATATATGCAAAGCTTCTTCTCATATGCTTGTTAAGCCTAATTCACCCTTTGGGTTGCATGAAGTAGGGTCTCCTTTGTTAGTCCCTTATCATATGGTTTCGTTCATCTCATTTAGAGAGATTAAATAGGTGATAAGATGAATGCATCCTGTAGCCGATTCTCGCAGTGCCAGTATATCTTCATTATACAAATAGCATACAATTTGAAACAAAAAACCATCCCGCCGAGAGTACAGCTTCGGCAAAGATGGTCTATTTTGATTGGGATTATTCAGTTGCTACGGATTGGTCAGCCTGAAGGCCAACTGGTGCGATACGTACAAAGCTGATTTCCAAATTGCTCAGCAAATGCTGTATCGTGTCTGCCGCATCCTGTTGTCCCGAGCCAAGCAGCTCTTGGTGGTAAGCGGTAAGCAGCTCGTTTAAATCCTTGCTGCTCTGCGCGCCAATTTTCTCGATCTTAACTTTGGCACCCTTGGCAATACGACGAGTGATGGCTTGCTCATCCAAGCCCATTTCAGGCACAAGACGTTGATAAATCACACCGCCCGTCATTCCTGCGCAGATCCAAGGGCCTGGATCACCAAGCACAACTGCGCGGCCATTAGTCATATATTCAAAGGCGAAGCCCTTCAGGTTCGCACGGCTTGCGATACCGCCAAGCTCATCTTGCAAAGGTGTGTTGATTTCGCCGCCAAATACGACATCGGCACCGGAAAAGCGGATGCAGGCGCGGCTGTCGGCATTGCCCTGAATAAGGAATAGCCCTTTTTGAGCGCCGTAGCCGAACGATTTACCTACGGAGCCGTTAATGTATTGATTGTTTTTGCTTGGTGACTTCAGAATGTTGATTCTTCCACCAAACGACATTTTGCCAACACCGTCCTCAGCACCGCCGTGTACAGTAATTTGCAAGCCTTGAGCGTTAAAAGCTCCAAGTCCATTACCTGGTACAGAACCGTCTGTTAAGTTCAACGATACGGCTGGCAATGCTTCATAACTCCCGTCGAAACGATTTCTTACACGGTGGCTTGCATATCGAGTGCCCAGGATTCGGGACTCGGCATCGACCTTGGACCAGTTACGTTGAATTGGAGTCTGAAAGCTCAGGGAATCAGGGAAGAACTCTTGCCCTTCTGCACCTGCTGCAATTCGAATATCAGATGAGATCTCGGAAGCGTCTTGAGCATCCATGGCAGCTGTAAAGGAAATAGGTGCGGGCCGAAGAATTTCGCTTAAGTCAATTTTATCGAGACCTTTCATTTGCTGCAATAAATCAGAGCGTCCAACAAGCTCTTGTGCATGGTGGAATCCAAGCTGAGCAACGATTTCTCGAATTTCTTCCCCCATACCGCCGAACAATCTCACAAGCGAATCGACAGCTGTATCATAAACACGCGGGACGAAGCGGCGCAAGCCTTTTTCCTCGGCTTCCTCCATGGAATCAATTTGAGTCGCTATCCCTACATGGCAAGTATCCAAGTGACAGCCGCGACAGGTTGTGCAGCCAATTGCTTGCATGGAGATACTACCAAAACCACATCGGTTGGCGCCAAGCATCATCATTTTGACGACATCGGCACCGGATTTCAAGCCGCCGTCAGACCAAAGCTCAACCTTGTGACGTAGCCCAGCTTCAATTAAAGCCACGTGAGCAAGCTTTGTACCAATTTCGGTCGGTAAACCCACATGTGTCAAGGAATGGATACGCGCCGCGCCTGTGCCGCCGTCAAATCCTGACAGTGTTATTACTTCCGCACCTGCTTTGGCGACTCCGACAACAATGGTTCCAATACCGGGAACTACCGGAACCTTGACGATGATTTTAGCTTTGCGTCCACTGGCTTCCTTCAATTCGGAAATAATTTGAGATAAGTCCTCGATTGAATAAATATCATGGTTATTGGATGGAGATATCAAATCGGAACCGATAGTAGCATTCCGTGCTGCTGCGATCTTGGCAGTAACCTTTGAGCCTGGCAGATGCCCGCCTTCACCAGGCTTGGCGCCTTGACCAATTTTAATTTCCAGAAAGGCTACCGCATTGGCAAGCTCGATGTTAATCCCGAAACGGCCAGAAGCAACCTGCGCTCCGCGTGTCTTGGTATAGCGGCCGAGCATATCTTTAATTTCTCCGCCTTCGCCGTTCATGGTGACCATGTTCAATCGTTCACCTGCTTCTGCATAAGCGCGGAATGCCGTTTCATTCTGCGATCCGAACGACATGGAGGATATCAGCATAGGCAGGTCATGTCCGCCAACGCCAATATCAACTTGAGATGCCTTAAGCGGCGTGCGACCTTCCTGAAGTGCTTTGTCATAGTTGAAGTCGGCAACGTGACGAATCGAAATCGGATTGCGCTGCTCTTCCTCGCGAAGCTTATCGCGATAGTCGCTGTAAGGAGCTGTCCCCGATGCTGCTTCACCCAATGCTTTCCACATTCTTTGGAAGAAGTGGAAGTTGCGGGCCGCTTTAGCTTTCGGATTCGTGAAGTCCTGATAACGAGCTTCAGCATCTTTTTCAAGCTCTGCAAAACCTGTACCGGCATGTTCACTGCCTAAATAATTAACAATGTCAAGCATATCGGCAAGCTCCGGCTTGAGGCCAATCGATGAGAAAAAGCGGGTATAGCCACGCAGCTCGTGCGTACCGATAGTCGAAATGACTTTTTCTAATCCTTTAGTTAGAGCACTGTAAACCTTGCGTGCGGCTGGCGCGCCGTTTTTGGCTGATGCCGTTGCGAATAAGAGATAAGGTGACAAAATATCGGCACCGAGTCCACAAGCGACAGCAATATCATGCAGATTGCGAATAGCGGCTGTGCGCAAAATGAGGGTAGCTTGACGGCGCAGGTTGTGGCCATTGGGCAGCTTTTCACCTCTAAGGGCGATGTCGACCTGGGATACCGCAAGATGCGGGTCAATGAACAGTCGATCATTTTGATGAGCATCGGCATCATCCAAAATAATAAGCATTGCCCCATTACGAACAGCCGCAATCGCTTCTGCAGCCAATGCATTTAAAGCGTCCTTTAAAGCGGAGCCTCGTGCAAACGTAGTGGACAATACGACGACAGCATGGTCGCCTTGGGCAGTGAACAGTGCGCGAATTTGCTCCAAGCTTAATTGATTTAGCTCCGTAAATGAATTTTCGGCGTTGCTGCCTTCAAGCACCAGTGGTGCAAGCAGTTCTATACGCAAACGCTGGTCGGGCTGCTCATAGATACCTGGACGTGGACCGACAATAATGCGAGTGGAAAAGTGCTCCATTTCGCGATCACGGTCGATTGCAGGATTCGTGACGACGGCTACACTTTCTTTTATAAAGTCTGGAATATTCGTGCGTTCCCAGTTTATACAGGCATGGGGACCATCGTGACCGAGCGAACGAATCGGTTCAGCGCCGGTTTCTGAGATCGATTCAATCATTTGGATGCCTTCACGATCCCAGCCAAACGCGCTATATACGGCATCAGTGATCGGCGTTGCTTCTAATGCTGGTACTTCTACAGAAGGCTGGTCAGTATTTAGAAGGTGTTTGCGCAAGCCTGTGAATTGAACGCGTTCACTTGCACGATCATAAACGAGTGATTGAACTTCAGAGTAAGGAATGACCTGAACATGCTCTCCAGGTGTCAATATGACACCGATTTTTTCGCCAGGTGCAATAGGCTTCGGATCGGCAACCATTTCACCGACTGTAATGACACCTTGCTCGGATGAGAAGTATAGCGAGGTATCACTTTCGACCATCCATACCGGACGCAAACCAAGTGCATCAACGCTAAAAATACATTCGTTTCCATAACGAGATACGATACCGGCAGGACCTTGGGCATAATGACCCCATACTTGACGATAATACACATATAGATCCTGCAATTCCGGACGGAACAGCTTCATTTCATTAATAATCGGTGGGAATACGATCTCCATGGCTTCAAACAAGCTAATGCCAAACCGGTGTATGAAGGTCTCGATAGTCCGATTCATATCCTGAGAGTCACTACCACCGTCGACCAATTGAACACCTACCAAGTCGGCTTCAAGACGTAATTTTTTAACCGTATTGATTTCGCCATTATGGCCGAGCAGGGAGAAGGGCTGTACACGGAAAAAGCTTGACTGCGTATTTGTGGAAAACCGGTTATGGCCGATCGTCACTTGAGCTGCAAACAGCGGATCACGCGTATCGTTAAAATATTGAGGCAGGATGCTTGCAGCACCCATTACTTTGTATGCGGCAGTCACATTACTTAGGGTAGCAACGTGGACGGTATAGCGGCTTTCGATCGCTGTATGAAGCTCAAATAAACGGTCAGCCGTCTTTTGGTCCTGTGCTTTACAGATAGCGGCGATTTGCCAGAAGGTAGGTTCATCAATGCGACCATTAGCACCTAAAGCGCTGCTGTCTACCTGATTTTCCTGCTCCAAAATAATGTCAACACCATATTGGGTGAATAGCTCACGAATGCCGCTTTGCATATCCTTGACGGATATGTCTAGCTTGCGGGGTACGAATATATGAGCGACCGAGAATTGCTCGTTATAAGCTTGCTTGCCGTCAAGACCAGCATCGATAAGCTTTTGCTCCCAAAGAGCACGAGGAATATCGGTTAAAATGCCACAGCCGTCCCCCTCGCCGTTAATAAAGCCTGAACGGTGCTCAAGCTTGATCAGGGCATCAATGGTTTTACGAATATTGTCTCTGGATGGAAAGCCATCCTTTTCTATAATGCAAATTATCCCGCAGCTGTCGTGTTCAACAGATAATAAATCTCGAAATTGTCCTTCATTACGCATAGCTTCATTCATGTTATTGGTCAGCAAGCTGACCATCACCTCCCAATCGAAAGTTGTGGCTTTGTTCAACGATACGTGAGCTGCAAGCTGTAAGGTTTAAATCAAAAGAAGGAAAGCGGACAAATTTGGCAGGAGTCAATAATGTATAAAAATTCATTGTTCCTGTATAAAGAGTGGAAGGCTACAGACTGTCAGCGAAAAAAATGCGTGTAACAAAGTGGAGGCGTTAAAAATCAGGATTCATAAAATATTGTGCCTATCATTCTTATTGTTACTTGGAAAATAATGAATCTGCTAATTTCCAAGAAACAGAGTAAAAATAGAATATCACGAAATAACGTTAGGCACAATAGAATATTAAAGGGAAAATCCTTATGAAAGCGTTATTTATTGTGCATAACAGGTGAATAAATAGAAAATTATAAATATATTGATATCTCCGTAAAAGCGAACGAACTATTATCTAATTCAGATAATAGTTCGTTTTTTTTGAATTTATAGACGAGAGAATGAATTTAATGTGCTGCTGCCATTGTGGCAAAAGCATGCTCCGCCGCTGCAATTGTCGCCTCTATATCTGCTTCTGTATGTGCAGCGGTCATAAACCAAGCTTCATATTTGGAAGGAGCCAGACAAATTCCTTGCTCAAGCATCAGCCGGAAAAAATGCGCAAATTGTTCGCCGTCCGTGTCCTGTGCTTCGTCGTAATCACGTACAGGATGATCGCAAAAATGCGTAGACAGCGCTCCACGGATACGGTTGATCGTAAGCGCAATGCCATGCTTGCGCGCCGCTTGGGCCAGGCCGGCTTCAAGGCTGGCGGCCAGAGCATCGAGCCGGTCATAAAGGCCCGGCTCCTGCAGTGCCTCCAGGCATGCAATGCCTGCAGAGATGGAAGCAGGGTTCCCCGCCATCGTCCCGGCTTGGTAAGCCGGACCTAAGGGAGCTACCTGCTCCATGATCTCCTTGCGGCCCCCATAGGCGCCAATCGGCAATCCACCGCCGATGATTTTACCAAGGGCCGTCAGGTCTGGCTCGATGGCCGAGAGGCTTGCTGCCTGAAGGCCATCAAAGGTTTGCGCGGAGCCATAGTGAAAGCGGAATGCAGTGATAACCTCGTCGTAAATGACGAGAGAACCATTGCTGCGTGTAATCTCACACAGCTTCTCCAGAAATCCGGGCTTCGGCATAACCATGCCAAAATTGCCAACGATCGGTTCGATCATCACAGCGGCAACCTCGTCGCCCCACTTATTAAGTGCTTGCTCTAAGGCTTCAATGTTATTGTAGGGAACGGTAATGACTTCGCTCGCAATGCTGGGCGGTACTCCTGCGCTGTCAGGTATGCCGAGTGTGGACGGTCCTGAGCCTGCTGCTACCAGCACCAGATCTGAATGACCGTGGTAGCATCCAGCGAACTTAATGATCTTGCTGCGGCCGGTGAATGCACGGGCAACCCGTATTGTGGTCATTACCGCTTCGGTACCTGAATTGACAAAACGTACTTGGTCCAGTGCTGGAATAGCGGCTTTGAGCATGCGGGCAAAGGTGATTTCAAGCTCTGTCGGTGTGCCGAACAAGGTACCATTCTCAGCGGCACGACATATGGCTGCAGTCACATGTGGATGGGCATGTCCAAGTATAATGGGGCCATAAGCAGCCAAATAATCAATATAACGTTTGCCGTCTTCATCCCAGAAATAGGCTCCGTGTCCACGTTTCATAAATATCGGGGCACCGCCACCAACTGCTTTGAAAGAGCGTGATGGACTGTTAACGCCACCAACGATGTGTTGGAGAGCCTCCTTGTACAGATGCTCGGAACGAGGCCCTGCTTGGTTATTCGTATAAAGTTCGGTCATGAATAAGCTCCTTCATTATGTAAGATAAGCAGCGGGTCGTTTAATGGACGAGAAGTCCTTTGATTATGATAACAGCTTTTCCTTGAATTAGTACCCGGTTGTCGGCAGTTTGCAGCTTCAGCCTACCGCCTCTTTCGGACAGTTGAGCAGCTGTTAGTGTACTCTTGCCGAGCTTGTCCCTCCAATATGGAGTCAAGGCACAGTAGGCAGAGCCTGTAACTGGATCTTCATCGATACCTACGGGAGAGAAGAAGCAGCGGGCTACAAAATCATAATCAGGGTTGTCAGACCTGCTCGTGACGAGCAGCCCCCGACTGGGAAGATTTTTAAGTATGGTGAAATCAGGTTTAAGCTCTTGTACAGCAGCCTCCGATTCAAGCTCTACAATATAATCAAGACGATTGCGATAAACAGCTAATGGCCTTACGTTTCCCAAAGCTTGAATCAGCTGCGGCGGTGCCTCAGAGGGAGATGGGGGCTCTGCCGGAAAGTTGAGCTCTATTGCATTATTCAATTTTTTGGCTGTTAGCACCCCGCTCTTCGTGTGAAATCGAAGCAGATCGATTCCATAAGCGGCCCCTGTTTCCCATATCACCTGCGCTGAGGCAAGTGTAGCATGACCGCAAAGATCGACCTCTGTTTTTGGCGTGAACCAGCGTAGTCGATAGCTGCCATTACCCATCGCACATAAAAAGGCAGTTTCAGACAAGTTTATTTCCTTAGCAACCTGCAGCAGCCAGTGGTCGTCATCGGGGAATTCCTGCAAAATGCAGACAGCAGCCGGATTTCCGGAGAAAGGAGAAGAAGTAAAGGCATCAACCGTATAAATGGGGATCATTAGAAACAGCTCCTTATTTAGAAAATGGGAAAAGTAATGCAATCAATTCTATAGGAAAAGCCGCCCCATCCACTGCATAGTGGCGTAGAGCAGCTTTCACTGCGGAAGCGATAATAGCTGGGTTGCTTGCTATGTGGATTGTTTGCTTCTTCGAGCACTACGGATTAGAGCTGCTTGTGCTTAATGAAGACTTGGTATCCGTGCTGCCGATTGCAGGCTTAACTCCTGCTCCTGCTGATGATGCAGGCTTCCCAGACGTACCTGAAGGAGTACTAGTTGCCGGTTTTCCTGTTGGAGCTGACACGGAGCCTGACGCAGGTAGGACTGGCTTGCTTACCACGGAGGGATGAGAGCTGGAGGCAGCACCTGCTCTCAGGTCAGCTTCAACGACACTGCCCTTGCTGTTCACATCTTTCTTAATGGGCTGCTTGGAGTCTTGTCCATTCAAGAGTGACTTGATGAACACTTGCAGCTTATCCTTATTCACTGAGATGACATCTGCGCCTCCTACCTTCTTTTCAAGAAGCAGTTCGGATGGAGGAATCTGCTGGCTAATTAAGCCTTCGGTTTTGGCTTCATAGCCGAGAGAACCGAGCTTAATCATATCTGTTGTTGACAGATTGGTCTGTATGTAAGGATCGATGCTGCTTAGGATGCGCGGAATTTTAAATAGGGAAGAGGTAGCTTGCATCTTTTTAAGAACTATCTGTACGAAATTCCGCTGCCGCTCGGTACGTGCAAAATCACTTAGTGCATCATGACGGAACCGAACGTATTGCAGCGCCATTTTGCCATTCAGATGCTGCATCCCCTTTTTCAAATTAATATCGTATTCATGGCCATCCTCAGAATCTGAATACTTCATGTCTTTCTCCACATCGATATCGATGCCGTCAATGGCGTCTACCAATGCGATAAAACCTTTAAAATCGGTATATACGTAATATTGAATGGGGATCCCGAGTAGATCGCTTACTGTTTTCATTGTCAGATTAGCACCGCCATAGGCATAGGCCGCATTGATGCGATCCTCGCCATATCCAGGTATTTTCACGTAGGTATCTCTCATAATGGAGAAAAGGTGGGCTTTTTTGGTTATTGGATCTATGGAAGCGACGATTAAGGAGTCGGAACGCGGTACTTCATTTTGCTTCATCCCCCGTGAATCGCCGCCAAGAAGGAGTACATTGACGCGTTGATTGCCTTCCCATTTTGGTGGCAAATAGGTTTCGACGTTTTTCGATGTGCTTTGTGTCGACAAGGTACCGAGCGGTTTATTGCCGGATCCTGGTTTACTTTGTATATGATTAGCGAAATTTAAAAAAGCATATGTATAATATCCGACACCACATAAGAGCAGCAGAGATATAGCTAACAGTGACCATTTCAATTTAGAAATCATTGTGCGCCCCCTTTCATTCTGTCGATTTGCTTTTGATTTGTACTGGGTTCGTGTATCATATCATGTATAGGGTTTGAAAAAGCTGAAGATTCATACCCCCACCCAAGGAGGAAATGTTTCTCTGTTTCTTTTTCTATCTTAATTATAGTTCGTTTGTTTTATTGATATCAAGTTTCATGAATTCGGATATTTTGTCGAACTTCCGTACATAAATATGCTGAAATGATTTTCAACAGGAGGAAGCTATGTTAGCGATTGATGTGAATGACCTACGTAAGGAATTCAAGATTCAGAAAACTCGTGAAGGGCTAAAAGGGGCAGTGCGTGACTTGTTCAACCGTGAGTATAGTCAGGTTACAGCGGTTAAGGACATCTCCTTTCAGATTGCCAAAGGGGAGATTTGCGGTTATATCGGCGAGAATGGAGCAGGTAAATCGACCACAATCAAAATGCTGACAGGTATTCTCGTTCCAACTTCAGGCAGTATCAAGGTGAATGGTTACATCCCTTACAAAGAACGGGAAGCGTTTGTGAAAGGGATCGGCGTTGTATTCGGACAGCGCAGCCAGCTGTGGTGGGATATTGGCGTGATCGAGTCCTTTCAGCTGTTGAAGAAGGTGTACCGTGTTTCTGAAGCGGATTTCAAGCCGCGTCTTAGTGAGTTGGTTGAACGGCTGCAGCTGTCGGATCTGCTGAACCGGCCTGTCCGTAAGCTGAGTTTGGGTCAAAGAATGCGCTGTGAGCTGGCAGCCTCGTTGTTGCACAACCCGCAGATTGTATTTTTGGATGAACCGACCATTGGTCTCGATATTGTGGTCAAGACGGAAATACGGGAATTTCTCAAGTCAATGAACCAGAGATACGAAACGACAATATTATTGACTACGCATGATTTGCAGGATATTGAGGCACTCTGTTCAAGGGTTATTATGCTCGATGATGGACGTATTATATATGACGGCGGACTTGCCGAGCTCAAAGAAAAATGGGGCAAAGGCAAAGATATTATTTTACGATTTGCCGAGGCGGTACAGCTGGATCGGCTTCGGGAGCTAACCCAAGGCATGGAGGTTCATTGGTCAGCAGATGACGAAGGGACTGCCCGGGTGTGGATCCCACAAAATCAGGCGAATGTTTCGGATGTACTCAGCCGCGTAGTCGGTGTTATGAATATTGAGGATATTAAAATTACCGAAACGAACACGGATGACATCGTAAGGGAAATTTATAAATCCGGATCTGCTGAAGTGAAGACCACGAGCACCAGCCAAGCCGATTCCGAACAAGCAGTGGAGGAAAAGAGCGTGAACTCGCATGCTTAGCGCTTATTTGGAGATTATCCGCATGCGGTTCCTCATGATGCTGGCTTATCGCGTCAATTACTACAGCGGAATTATCATTTATGCGCTTAACATAGGTGCGTATTATTTTTTGTGGAAAGCGATATACGGGACAAGCGAGACACTGGGCGGTATGACAGTGGCCCAAATGACGACCTATGTAGCCGTTTCATGGATGGCTCGGGCGTTCTACTTCAACAATCTGGACCGCGAAATCGCAAGTGAGATTAAGGATGGCAGTGTCGCGATCCAGTTTATTCGTCCCTACAACTACATCATAGTGAAAATGATGCAGGGCTTTGGTGAGGGGATCTTTCGGCTGCTGCTGTTTATGGCTCCGGGGATGGTTGTTGTTTCGCTGCTGTTTCCGGTTAAATTGCCTACAGATCCGGTGATATGGGTTGTCTTTATGATTATGTTATTTCTAAGCTTCCTGATTAATTCACAAATTAATATCATAACTGGATTATTTGCTTTTTTTCTGGAAAATAATGAAGGTATGATGCGAATGAAACGGGTAATGGTCGATTTGTTTTCCGGACTGGTCGTGCCAATCTCCTTTTTCCCTGGTTGGGCCGAAGGGGTGCTAAAGCTGCTGCCCTTTCAGGCGATTACGTATTTGCCTGGCGCCGTATTTACCGGTAAGGTCACCGGCAGCGCCGTGTATGAAGTATTGGGTGTTCAGCTTCTATGGTTCGTGCTGCTCATTGTGCCACTAGCTTTGCTGTGGCGTGGCGCACGGTCACGGCTGTTCGTGCAGGGAGGTTGATCGTATGGCATTTTATGCAGGCCTGGTGCTTGATTATTTGAAAAATTACATGAAGACACGCCTCAGCTACCGTTCGGATTTTTGGATTGAGGTTTTGTCTGATCTGTTGTTTAATGGTCTGAATTTGTTCTTTATTTTGGTGGTATTTCAGCATACGCAGCTAATTGGCGAATGGAATGAGCAGCAGGTTTTGTTCGTATATGGTTATTTTATGGTTCCGTTTGGTATATTCAGCGCCTTCTTCAGCCTGTGGGGGTTTACGGAAAAATATATTGTGAAGGGCGAAATGGATCGAATTTTGACTCGACCTGCCTACAATCTAGTGCAGCTCATGCTGGAAAATATGGATCCGTCCTCCTTGTTCAGTGCTTTGACTGGCTTTTTGATTATGATGTACTCTTGGTCTCACTTGGGCTTAACTCTTTCCTGGTATGATCCTTTGGTGTTGATTGTGTTGGTGGCGGGTTCGATTATGATTTACGGAGGCATTTATATATTTTTCATTGCCACGTCATTTTTCTCTGATTCACCAACGGGGATATTACCTTTGATCTATAATTTGCAGAATTATGGACGATATCCGATGACGATTTATAATAAGCTGCTTGGCTTTATGTTAACTTGGGTCTTACCGTTCGGTTTCGTCGGTTTTTTCCCGGCTGCTTATTTTCTGGATCGGGCGAACTGGGGGAGCTTTGCTTTGCTGACACCGCTCGTCGGTGTGGTGTTCCTCGCGTTTGGTTTGACAGTTTGGAATATAGGGGTCAAACGCTATCGTGGGGCAGGATCGTAAATGAACGGCTCGACGGCCTTCTCTACTTGAACAGTGGAGGAGGATTTTTTTGTTCAAGGATATTATTTGGGTCAGCATTGGAAAAATTTTAATGTTAAATTAAGGTTGTATTCAGCTTCGCATCATTCTTTCTTCATAAATTCGTCCTATAGTTTTAAGATATGGGATCACGACGAAAAAGAAGGGAATATAAGCAAGGTTAATAATTAATGCTATACGTACATAAGAAAGGTGGATAATTGGATGTCACAGCTTGAAGTGGGACAGAAGGCTCCTGATTTTACATTGCCCTCAAGCAGCGGCGAACTTGTATCCCTTCGGCAATACCTTGGAAAAAAGCTCGTTATTTATTTTTATCCTGCAGATCTGACACCGAGCTGTTCACAGGAATCTTGCGATTTCCGCGATGCAATTGGCGCGTTTAATGCATCGAATGCAACCGTCCTGGGTATCAGTCCGAATGATTTGAAGTCTCATCATAAATTTATTGCCAAGTACGATCTACCCTTTGAGCTGCTGTCGGACCCAGATCATCACGTTAGTGAGCTGTTTGGTGTATGGCAGCTTAAAAAGCTGTACGGCAAAGAATACATGGGCGTAGTACGATCAACATTTCTTATCGACGAGCAGGGCATTCTAGTTAAGGAATGGCGCAAGGTTAAGGTCAAAAATCATGTATCCGAAGTTCTTCAAGCGGCAGAAGTATAAGCTACTATCTGATAGGCTTTGTGACCTAAAGGGAATTTTTGGGACAACATTTATATGTAAAGGATGGTAGAAAGATGAGTTACCTTTCGAATAGGAAACGATTTATAGCTGCCTGTATGCTGGTGGCTATGCTTGCTGTAGCTGCCGCCTGCGGGAATCAAAAGGAATCCAAAGCGGACGTTTACTCGGACCGTGAGATCATCAAGCAGCTTCAGGAAATAAAGAAGCCGGATTACTGGCCTACAGAGCAGTGGAAGAACTCCACTCCCGAAGCTCAGGGGATGGATTCAGCGCTGCTTGCCGATGTGATGAAGCAGGTTCCAGGGAACAACATCCATAGTCTAGTACTCGTGCGTAACGGCTACATCGTGGCGGAAGGCTACAATGCGGACGCTTCTCCTGATGTAGCACAAGATATTTTGTCCACCACGAAGAGTTTAACCTCGGCGTTGACGGGCATTGCCATCGATGAGGGTAAGTTAAAGGGTGTGAACCAAAAGCTGTCCGAGGTGCTGCCTCAATCGGTTGCGAACAGTCCGGACAAGGGTGCACTTACGATTGAAAATCTACTAACTATGACTTCCGGACTAAAATGGGACAATGAAGGAGAGCGCTCCTCCAATGAAATGTTCGAAAGCAGTGATTGGGTCAAATACATACTGGATCAACCACTGGTAGGGAAGATGGGCAAAGACTTTAACTACAGCAACGGAAATGCGCATCTAATGTCGGCTATTTTGCAAAAGGCTGTTAACATGCCAACTGCCAAATATGCAGAGCAGAAGCTGTTCGCTCCGCTTGGAATTCGTGATACTGAATGGTACGCCGATCCGCAAAATATAGATATTGGCGCCTTTTCCGTTCATATGAAAGCAAGGGATATGGCAAAAATCGGATTTTTGTATTTGCACGATGGACTTTGGGATAAGCAGCAGGTCCTCTCTGCAAAATGGATTGAAGCTACTTTGAAAAAACATGATGATCAGGAATTCGCTGATGGTTCACTGGGAAGCTACGGGTACTTCTGGTGGCTGAAAAATATTGAATCCAAAGGAACGGCAAGCCGCATTAACATGTTCTACGCAGCAGGCTCTGGCGGACAGCGCATCTACGTGCTGCCCAAGCAAAATCTGATCGCTGTGTTTACGGCAAGTACAGCCAATTCGTTCGTTACAGAATCCTTGCTGGAGAAAATAGTCGGAACGATTGGTTCAGACTCCCCGCTGCCTGCTAATGCGGAGGGTGTTAACAATCTAAACACCATTTTAACAAGCTTCAAAACGATGAAAGATAAGTGAAGTTCGAGCGCCAAGCGCGAGGATCTATAGAACCGTCAGCCTACTGTGGCTGAACGGTTCTTTTTTGTGCATCCGGACCATATAGTCTAGTAAAATAACGGATGATTCGGAGGGTTACTTTTTATGTCATGCTGCCTGCCTGCTCGCTCACACCCTTATTTCAAAGGGTTGGTATTGGCTTGTTTGTTGTTTTGTTTGGCAGCATTATTTTTGATTTCCAATCGGGTCTACGCCGAAGCAGAGTCTGAGAACGTAGAGCACGATTCTCACGAAGTTTACCTGAAATTAAAAAAGGGTGAGCGGGTCTGGAAGGATAAATTGTATGCGGCTCCACAGCAGCCGACCGTTTATTTGACCTTTGATGACGGTCCAAGCAAGCTGACGGGACAAGTTCTGGATATATTACAGAAGGAAGATATAAAAGCTACATTTTTTGTATTGGGCAAGCAAGTTGAAGCTTATCCTGATCTATTGAAAAGAGCGGTGGCTGAAGGCCATGCCATTGGTAATCATACTTATAATCATGTGTATGGTGAGCTGTACAAAGGCTTTTCTACGTTTTGGGAGCAAATTGGGCGGACAGAGGACATACTAGCAGAGACCGCAGGTATCAGGCCCTCTTTAATTCGTGCACCGGGTGGAACGTTCGGTAATTTTGACGCATTTTACTTTTATTATTTGGATCAGGCGGGTTACGAGGTGCACGATTGGCATATCGATAGTGGCGATTCCAAAAGGGTCGGCGTGCCTTCAGCAGAAATAATCCAGACGGTCCGCAAGGGGCCATTCGGGGATGAGGTTATCGTGCTGATGCATGATGGAACCGGGCATGAGCAAACCGTAAAGGCGCTGCCGGAAATTATTCGAATGTTCAAGGAAAAAGGCTACACATTCGCTGCCCTGCAACCATCGGTAAAGCCGATGCATTTTGCCGTGGGAAGCTTAAAGCAGTCACGTACGATGGGTGAAGCAATGTATGAGAAACTGTCGGCTGAAGCCAGACAACATGAGCTAACGATGGAAAGCCTGGAGCAGAGCAAGCAATCGCAGCAGGCAGCTGCCGATGAAATGACCTCAGCCAGCAGTTTATCCATTACAGAAGGCGGAAGACCCATAAGCAGCTCAATGGGGGGTGATCATTCGCAGCTGTCAGTTCCCCTTGAAGTATTCCTAGGCAGAAAGAGCCTTATGCTGGATAGCGAGCATTACCGTTTGAAGGAAGGCCAATATCAGGTACCCTTGCGACAGTTAATGGAATCGTTGGGAGCCACAGTCGAATGGCGCGGCGAACAGCGAACAGCCATTGCCCATTATGGACCGCAGACGCTGGAATACGATTTTGCCCGGCAGGAGCTGCGTATACGCCAATACGGCATCTTAACGACGATCCATCTACCGCAAATGGAACTGAAGGATGGTACTGTCTACGTGCCGCTCCGCGGTACACTGGATAAGTTGGGGATCGGCATCGGCGTTTATGGTCTTGATGACGGGGTCATGAAGGTTCATGTGGATAGGAAGCTGCGCTTTTTGAATATGCGAGAGCACTTGTCCACAACTTATCCACATTAATGCGAGTTTTATCCACAAGTTATTCAGGTTTCTATATTAACGGTGAAGCTGTTATTGGCTGCGAATATCCTGTGGACAACAATTTGATGTTGAATCAGTTTCTGGATGAGATGATGAATTATGTAAATAATCATGTCATCCTGTCTATAGGCAGAATTAAATAACGGGGGTAATGACTAGCGCGCCTATTGTCAAAAATGCCGTTGTGGCGCACCCTTTGCTGTGGTTTTCATCATTTTCATGGATGGGCATTGCCCTTTCCGTGGCGGAAGCTTATAATTATGTCTATTGATTTAGAGCCTATTTAGGAGGAAATTATGGACAAGCCAAATGAAATTATCGTCGTATTGGACTTTGGTGGCCAATACAACCAGCTGATTGCGCGCCGGATTCGTGATCTGGGTGTGTACAGTGAGCTGCTTCCCTACAATACATCTGCTGAGAAATTAAAGCAGCTTCAGCCCAAAGGTATCGTATTTTCGGGAGGTCCATCCAGTGTATATGGGGACAATTCACCGCTGGTAGATCCGGCTGTGTACGATTTAGGCATTCCGATTTTCGGAATTTGCTACGGTATGCAATTAATGGCGCATCAACTTCAGGGTAAAGTAGAAAAAGCAGCCAAGCGTGAGTATGGCAAGGCAGAGGTTGATTTTGCTGAACATTGTCAGCTTGTTCAAGGTCTGGATAAGCAGCAAACCGTATGGATGAGTCATGGCGACCATGTCGTAGAGCTGCCTGAAGGCTTCGTTGTTGATGCCAGTACAGAGTCCGCGCCGATTGCGGCAATGAGTCACCCCGGTAAAAAATTGCTGGCTGTGCAGTTCCATCCAGAAGTACGCCACTCCATTTACGGTAATGACATTATTCGCAACTTCCTGTACGAAGTCTGTGGATGCGATGGCAATTGGACGATGGAAAGCTTTATCGAGGACACCATTCGAGATATTCGCAATCAGGTCGGCGACAAAAAAGTACTTTGTGCATTGAGCGGCGGTGTCGATTCCTCGGTTGTGGCGATTTTGCTGCATAAAGCGATTGGGGACCAATTGACTTGTATGTTTATTGATCATGGCTTGCTGCGCAAAGGCGAAGCGGAAAGCGTAATGGAAACCTTTGTCGGCAAATTTGGCTTAAAAGTAGTCAAAATCGATGCGCGCGATCGTTTTATGGGCAAATTGAGCGGTGTGGATGATCCCGAACAAAAGCGTAAGCTGATCGGTACCGAATTCATTCGTGTGTTTGAGGAGGAATCGACGCAATTTGACGATTTCACTTTCCTGGCACAAGGTACACTTTACACGGATATCGTGGAGAGCGGAACAGCGACAGCACAAACGATTAAATCGCATCACAACGTTGGTGGATTACCTAAGGATATGAAGTTTAAGCTCGTAGAGCCATTAAGTGCTTTGTTTAAGGATGAGGTGCGTAAGGTTGGCGAGGAATGTGGTCTACCGGCGGCAATCGTTTGGCGTCAGCCATTCCCAGGTCCGGGTCTTGCGATTCGTGTGCTTGGCGAGGTTACTGAGGAGAAGCTGACGATTGTACGCGAATCCGATGCAATCCTACGTGATGAAATTGCCAAAGCGGGCCTAGACCGCGAAATTTGGCAGTATTTCACGGCACTTCCTAATATGAAAAGCGTTGGTGTTATGGGCGATGCCCGTACCTATTCGTATACCGTAGGTATTCGTGCGGTTACCTCCATCGATGGGATGACGGCCGACTGGGCGCGTATTCCTTGGGACGTGTTGGAGAAAATATCGGTGCGTATCGTTAATGAAGTGGATAACGTAAACCGTATTGTATACGATATTACGTCCAAGCCGCCTGCAACGATCGAGTGGGAGTGAGTTGGATTCCATTCATGCAATTTGATGCTCGGAAGCCTTGATACATAAGGGTTTTTGACATCAGTTGTATGGTGACTTCCAGTTGACGTGCAACTATAGAGTGTTAAAAATTACTTTCTTTTATTTGCGTTGTTCAGCAAATAGAAGGGAGTATTTTTTATGACCAAAATCAAAGAACTGATTCAGGATTTCAAGCTCAATCAACAAATTTTAGGCCGCGTGAAGAAGTACGTCGATTTGTGCATGTTTCGCTTATATCGATGGGAGAGGTTTACGGAGAAAGAATTAGGGATTGTCGAAGTAGAAGGTGTAAATCAGCTTCACATTAAAAAATATATTCAGGAGCGGCAACTTGTAGGGCGCGAAGTCAATCGGACATTGAATAACAACATTGCGACCTTGAAGGTGTTTTTCCAGTACTTAGTTGATGAAGAATTTATCGACGAGCAGAGCAATCCGTTACGGCGTATTAAAAATCTCAAGGAAGAGAAGACGGTTATTGTTACTTTCAATGACGAGGAAGTGTCGCGGATTATTAACGACCTGAAAGAAGAGACATACTCTAACGTCAGGGACAAGTTGATACTCATTATGCTTTTCGACACGGGGGTTCGGGTTTCTGAACTGTGCAATATCAAAAATAACGATGTAGCTAGAAGACATATTCTTATTCATGGTAAAGGCTCCAAGCAGAGGTTAGTTTATATCAGCAATATCATGCGAAAGTACATGAGAAAGTACGAAGCATTAAGGCAGGAGCGTTTCAGGAAAAGAGGGCGGGACGAAATTGAGGACTACTATTTCCTAGACCAATCGGCTGTACAATTGTCTCGCTCACGTATCAACAAAATTCTAAAAGAACATTGCAATAATGCCGGAGTAAGAAAAGAAGTTAGATGTTCGCCGCATGATTGCCGTCATTATTTCGCACAGAAGCAGTTGCGGAATGGAATTGATATTTACAGTTTGAGTAGGCTAATGGGGCATTTTGACACGCAAATAACTTCCAAGTATTTAAGGGGATTAGAGCAAGAGGATATTCTACAGATTGGACGTTTGCATAGTCCTTTAAACGGATTAAAAATAAAACAAGGTTCAATGGAGGGACGCTAATGGCAAATCTCTATAACATTGAACTGAACGATGCTACAACCGAACGCCTTGTACAGATTGCTCAGCGCCATTGTAAGCTTGCTTTGGAACACTCTAGTGGTAAATACACCATCTAATCGTAGACAAGCCATAATAGCTGAAATAGGGCGTCTGAGAGCAGAGAGGAATTTTCTGCTTGGTTTGGGGGGAATGAAATGAAACCGATCAAAGGAATGATCGACATTGAAACCATTCAAATTTTTCTTGAGGGTGCCGAGGAACGTTTAAAGTTTAAGACCATATCCAGCTTCGAACGGTACTTTTTGTACGGCATGACAGCCGCTTACCGGGATTTAATCCAAAATCACGTAAAAGCTCACAGGGGTATGGGATCAAAGGAGTAAAGCAAAGAAGCGAACAGTGGGATAAGACCTGTTCGCTTTTTTATGAAGATTAGTTGGCCGTGAAATTGAATTTATGCTTTTCGCTGTTTTAAAAATTCTGTGAAATATTTAAGAATTTCTTCGGATTCATCCTCACGTTGCAGAACAAGAAAACGAGCAAAATTAATGATTTGTCTTGCTTCCTTTTCGTTTAGTTCGATACCATCTATTGTAGCTCCTTGAGTGGACATAAAATACGATAATTCATGCGGATCGTATTTTTCATCTATTTCTATAAAAGCATCCTCTTCATTACTAGGGTTGTCAATATCGTCCTCTTCTTCTCCAATTAATAAAAGCAAATTAATTCCTAGTGCTCTGGCAATATTCCTCACAACTAATAGATTAGAGCCATATTTTAATTTCCCATTTTCTATTTCGCTTAGTGTTTTAGTAGCTCCTATTCCTGCTAGTTCAATCAGTTGCTCTTGCGTTACTCCAAGTTTCTCCCTATATAATTTAATCCTTCTTCCGACTTCCTTTATATACTCCATTCAAACTCCACCTATTCTCTAAATTTATACAATTCGTTATGATGAGGGCTCGAAAATCGCTTGTTTTTTATGATTTCTCCTTTGTTTCTTATCGAATGCGCAATGTAAACTTTGTTAATTCAAATTTATACTGAAATTACAAAACAAACAGAGGTGATGCCCATTACCCAATTAAATTCGTCACAGAAACCTACTAAAACACAATTAAACTGAAAGGGATTGGTCAAATGGACAAAGACAAACCTTTAGATGTATACGGTATAAGTCGCTATTTAGCGATTTCCCCAGATACCGTGCGCAAGCTTGTAAAAAGGAACCAAATTCCGTATTACCGTGCGGGAAAACGAATCTTTTCAACACAATCGTACTTAGATCAATGGATTCAAAAGCAAATTAAGGAATCCACGGAGGCAACTGATGCAAAATAACCAAAAAAATAGTCGTCTTGCCTTTACAGAGGCAGCAACGACTCAAGAAACAAAAAAATTAACTAAACCCATCTTACAATCTGTTCATCCCGAAAGTCAAAAAGAAAACACAGCGTCAAGCAAAACCGTTGCTATCCTTAACAGACAAAGAGAAGTAAGCTTTTTCCCTGATAAAATTCCAATGGAGATGAAACAACATAATCAATGGATTCTCTGGCGATTAGTGACCCTAGCGGATAAAGGAAAAACTACAAAAATGCCATATGCACTTAATGGCACAAGAGCAGATACAACAAATCCCAATCACTATTCAAGTTTTGCAGAGGCACTGAGGGTTTATGAGAGCGATCCAAGGAATTATGACGGCCTTGGGTACGTATTTAGCGCAAACGATCCTTTTACCGGTATTGATATTGATAATTGCATTGTAGACGGCAAACTGACGGATGAAGCCGATGAAATTATTAATGCTTTAGACAGCTATTCGGAACGCAGTCAGAGCGGGACAGGCGTTCATGTAATCGTTAAAGCCAGGCTACAAAGCGAAGGGAACCGCACCGGCTCTTTTGAAATTTATGACCGCAAACGTTATTTTGCAATCACTGGCGATCATTTGGGACTTACTCCAAAAACTATCGATGAACGGCAGCAGGAAGTAGATGAGCTATGTATACAGAAGTTTGCAAATGACAAACCATCCACTAAATCACCACAAAAAGGTAGTGATGTACACGCTGGAGCCTCGACACTGTCCGATCAAGACATCATCGGCATTGCAGTAAAGGCAAAGAACGGTAGTAAGTTTGCCGCCTTATATTCAGGGGACTGGATCGACTACTATGGCAGCCAGAGCGAGGCCGACCAAGCCCTGTGCAATATATTAGCGTTCTACACCAAAGACTCGGAACAAATTGATAGACTTTTCCGAGGTAGTGGCTTGATGCGTGAGAAGTGGGAACGAGATGACTACCAAGTAAGAACAATTTCCCAAGCGTTGAATATCGTCACAGCACAGTACGCCACTAAAGGCAAGCCGAACTCAGAAGAAAGTACTGAGGACGATCTTGAGTTATTGCTTGTACCTAAGTCGGAATGGAATGTATCGCTTTCTCCAGATGCGTTACACGGTTTGGCATGGGATGTTGTACAGCTTATTTTGCCACATTCGGAAGCCGACCCTGCTGCATTACTTATTAATTTCCTAACGATTTTTGGTAATACAGTGGGAACATGGCCGCATTTTACCGTTACTGGCGGTGAACACCGAATGAAGTTATTCGCGGTGCTTGTGGGAGCTACGTTCAAGGGTAAAAAAGGAACCTCTCTCGACCCAATTTTGAAAATAATGGGTGCGGTAGACTCCGAGCTATCGAAACGCAAGAAGTCAGGCCTATCAAGCGGTGAAGGTGTCATTCACGCTGTACGCGATCAAGTAACAGAAATGCAGCCGATCATGGAGGGGAGTGGGAAAAATAGAAAGCCAACAGGTGCATATGAGGAAGTAGTAGTTGATTATGGGGTCGATGATAAGCGACTGCTTGTTGTAGAAGGTGAATTTGGCGGGGTACTAAATGTACTGCGCCGCGATGGGAACACGCTAGGCGCGATCATCCGCAATGCTTGGGATGGCCAAGGCGATATTCAAACTATGACTAAAAAGCCTGTTACAGCGACTAACACTCATCTTTCGATTTTGGGCCACATAACCCCAGAGGAATTGAGAAAGCTTGTGACAGATAATGAGATTTACAATGGTTTTGTTAATCGTTTCTTGTGGTTTTATGTTCAACAATCCAAGTCACTTCCATCTGGCGGTGAATTCCATAAAGTGGATACTACTCCTATTGTTCAACGTATTCAAGAAGCGGTGGAATTTTCGCTAGGCGATTACATGGGGGAGAGGAAACCGATGGAACGAGATGCAGCAGCAAATTCACTTTGGGAAAGTATATATGAATCATTGCAGCGTGATGCTCATGGAATCATAGGAGCGGCAATAAGTCGGGGGACGCCTTATGTCATGCGCATCGCCTGTATTTACGCACTACTAGATTTATCTTGGACGGTTCGCATCGAACATTTAAAAGCCGCACTAGCCGTTTGGGAGTATTGCAGAAAATCAGTGCATTTTATATTCGGAGAAAATCACAACCAGTTCGACCCAATCTCAGCGAGAATTCTCGCGGCGTTGAAGGAACGGTCAATGGGTCTAACTTCCACACAAATCAGTGTCGAAATTTTTAAAAAGAATCAAAAAGCCGCTGACATTGCAACAGCTATTGAAAAACTACGTGAGTTAGGGCTAATCACCGTTGAAAAACGACCGAATCCCAAGGGGAAAGGTAAGCCCATTACCGTCGTCCGTTTGCTCGAATAAGAAATTAACTTCGTAATTACTCCGGTATAAATTCGTATATATTGGATGCCGGAACCCTTGATATAGCCGGGTTTCGGCGGGTATATTCGTAAATTCGCCAAGTTCGTAAGTTAGAGCTATAGATTAGTTCACAAGGGGATTTGAACCAAACCAAATCTATAAAGAAATTAAAGAAGAAATAAATCAATCTTTTGACCTTATCTCTGTATTGTATTTCCCTTTGTGATTAAAAAATTGTTTTATTCCTTAGTTCTATGATTCTAATTGTAACTGTTATGTAACGAATTTCACGAAATTACGAATTTTCTTGAAATAACCATGAATGCCGAGGATTCTAATCTTTAGAGATTACGTAATTAATACGAACTTTTAACGAATTATCTTCTTGATTAGTCGGGGAGTACACAATTGAATGAGATTAATTAGCTCACTAATGTTGTTGCATCTTTTTTTATACGACCTTTGTGCATTTCCCTGATCTTTATGTATTTTAAGGCGAAAAAGGCGCGCATTTATTAATGAGTATGTTCGGGAAAAAGGAGGTTGTTCCTTTATGTAATCTTACAATATTTAAAGCGCGGTAATGAGCATTATTTCCACAATAAATAAAATGGAGTGATTAGGTTATGATTATTAACGATAATGAATTGAATTGTTTAAGGGAAGTTAATGAACGATACAATGCAAGATGGAAATTCTACGAGCAACATAGTCGAACTATCTGCCGACAACCGAATCAGATGGAAGTGCCGTCTGAAGAGGAGTCCTTGATTATCCAACAAAATGAAGAACTCCGATTTAGGGTCATTTGCTACCTTGAGTCACTAGATGACAAAATGCTGGATTTCCTACTATGTGCCAAAGAGATCGGAAGCTACCAAAACGATTATAAGCATGAAAGTTACCAAGAACGTTTTGAAGCTTGTCAAAAGTCATTAAAGGCAGCGGGGCTTCCAAGGATAACTGTTATCACTAAATTAACTAACTTCCACCCCGATAAACCATTTGATGCTGGTATTCGGCATCTTGGCTATAAAATTGAATAATACGGAATTGAATTAAGGGAGCCTTAACCGGCTCCCTTTTTCAAATAAAAGCTTTGTCAATCGCCTCTGCCAATTCCTTCTGTGAAGCTTTGCTATATCGCATTGTCATGGAAATATCGCTATGCCCACAAAGGGCTGCAACTGCGCTTATATCTGTTCCAGCGGCTACTAATCTCCGCGCAAACGAATGCCGCAAAGCTTGGGGATGCGTCCCGAGTTTTGAGAGCAAATGCTGCACGGCTCTGCTGGAAAGCCGTTGCATCCTAATGCTTGTGAATAAAGATGGTTCGGCATCATCACGAGTTGCAAGGTATTGCGTCAAGTGATAACGCACCTCACGGGAGAGTGGGATAGTGCGAGATTTATTACCTTTACCGCACCTCACTATCAGTTCACCGCTTCGTTCGTTTATGACGGCATCCTGGCGGTTTAAAGCGCAAAGCTCCGATACTCGTACACCCGATTCAAACAGTGTATAGACGATAGCTGTATCCCGCTTGCTGCCGCTTTTCTCAACCTCACGTTTGAGCCGCTTGATTTCTAGCTCCTCCAGCGACTTTGGAGCCGTTTGGCGCCTGTTTTGAGGTTTGGTACGCTTGATATTCTCCACAATATCAGGTCGCTGTGCGAAACGAGCATAGACGCTTAGACAAGCATAGATTTTATCAATTGTCGCCGCGCTCTTACCTTCTTTCTCCAAGGCTTTAATGTAAGCTTGTACATCATATCTGGTCGGCTCCGATAGCTCGCTTCCGTTTCGATCAAGCCAACGACCAAATGCGTACATGATATGCCGATAGGTCTTGACCGTATTTTCTGCTTTCCCTAGCCCTTCCTGAGCAGCAAGAAACTCCTGAACTTCCACGACAAATTTTCCCACGTTTAACCCCTCCTAAAAAAGAACTTCCACGACAAGTTAATGACTCTTTATGTCGTGGAAGCCTACTTCTCTGCAATTGACTTTAAAAAATATCATTGAAGTCTCTTGGTTCCATTTGCTGGGTTGGTTCCGTCATTCGTTTTCCAAAGCCTAACTTATAACCTTCATGCGGATTTCTAAATTCAAGGAACAACCGTCTGAAATCCATGTCATTAATAAATGGAACCTTAATCAAACTATCCATAGGTGCATCTGTTCCCCGAACTACAAATAGCCCAGCATAATCTGTTGAAGGCAATCGTTCAAAGGCAGCATTGTTCCCAAGAGCGATTTGACTTGAAGCTACTGAATCCATTCGACCAATGCAACGCAACCCGATATTGGAACGAAAATCAGTTGAGCCAAGGCTTTCCTGACTTGGCCGCTGTGTAGCGATCAGTAGGTGGACTCCATTGCTCCTACCCTTTGCCGCGATCGTCTTAATGCAAGTCATACCTTCATCAAGTCCTGGCCATTTCTCAGTGAACTGGGCAAATTCGTCGAAGATAACGAATATTTCAGGCAGGTTTGAGCCGGTCATTTCGTTAAAAACGACAATATCCGGCGATACCCCCCATTCTTTTAAGAGCCTCTCACGTCGTTCAACTTCTTGTGCTGCACTCTTAATCATTTCTAAAGCAGCTTCTTTCGTTTCAGCAATCGGATACCCAACATCCTCTACAAAGCCGAAGCTTACGCCGCCCTTTAGGTCAATGAACAACGGTAAATGGCTTTGCCGCTGAAGCTGCAAGATAATCGCATACAACACCGTTGATTTGCCAGCGCCTGTTGTTCCTGCTACAATCCCATGAGGAATTTTTCGAAAGTTCCAAGCAACTGTATTTTTGCTATTCATCCCCACAATTACACGTTCTGGTTTTTGAACAGCGGTACGTAAATCAATTGCATCACTGAAATGAATTTCTTTAGGCAGCGGCTGTTTAGCAATTTCAATCCCGACTGTACCAATACCATCATAATCCTGATGAATAAAAAACATGGGCTTCTTTAAATAAGCTTCGACTCGGGTTAAGTTCTCTTCCCAGCGGCTAAAGGCTATCGCAGGAATATCCCAAACAAAGATTTCCGTTGAGCCTAAATCACGGTGGAGGGGAGCGCTGTATGAGCCTTCCTTCAATCGGAATACTTCATTAAAGAAACGCTCCCAGGCTTGTTTCATAGGGTAGTAGTTATTGCTTGTGGATGGAGGTTCCTGCTCCGGCTTACTTTCCCTAATCGTTGCTTTGGTGATTGGTTCATGAATGCTCTCTCGTTGCAGCCTTTGATAGCTAATTTCATTTAGAGCGGAAATAATTTGAGGTACCTTTTTCAAGTGCTTACTTTGCAGCAATACGTTAGTTCGTTGATGAAGCTGTGACAGATTTGCGTAAAATAAATGCTCAGAGGTAGTTTGATCGGCTGTTGTAGCTTTTATAATAGAAATCAATTTGTATCCCGCTAGGTGACTTGCAATAATGAACCACAATACTGAAAATATCACAATTGGAAACCAATCCATGGGAAATCTGAAAAGCCATTCAAGTATGATGTTTGTTATCATTGCAATGGCAATAGATGTTAGGAACCGTAGAAATCGCCGCCTAAACGTGGAAGCCTGCAACCCAAGCCGAAGTGCAAGCCTCGCATTCAGGGGCGTATAAGGCCGCTTCACCGTTTCATATCGAACGACGATACGAACCGCCTGATCAACCGTTGACTGAGGTACTTCAATTTCAAAATGTGCTTTTGTATGTAACTCGTTTAGTAATCCATAAACAGTTTGAAGATCATCCTGAGCCGACTGTAGCCACACATCAATAACCTTCTGCTGCAATCGTTCTTTATCCTCATAGACGCTCCAAGCCAGAACCCGCTTGATACAAGGCGTTAAAATAAATAGTCTATTACGTGCTTTCATTAGAAAGTGTGCAGCTTTTACCTTTATTTTTGCTATTGATAGCATGTACTCCCCTCCTGTTAATTTATAAGGGCTTACACCCATGCTCCATGCAAGCCCACCTTGCTTTAACGGAACAGTTTTTGAAGCAGCTTTTTGAGTGTTGGCGCATCTTTCAAATCAACAATGCTGCCATCAAATTCAAGTAAACCTTGGGAGGCAGCAACTCTCGCCAAATCGCATAAGTTGCTTTTCTCGAAATCGGATTCAATGTATTCCATAAACTCGGAGATACTCATTTTGGAGCGGTTGGAGTTTTCATTTCGTAGGAATACGAAAAGTGCAGTAGCAAACACTGGCAATCGTACCTTTTCGACTTTCTTGGAAACTCCAGACCACCCGCTTTGAAGCAACTCCACGAAACGTTCCAAATCGTCATAGCTTTCGTGGGGCTTAGTTATCGCTGGCGAGGATGACTGTTCCTTCTTTTTCCCGCCCGCGAATAAGAACAACCACACAAGTCCTGCGAGAAACAAATAACCTGCGAACATAGGATAACCTCCTGTTTTTCATTTTTCGAATTTAGTACAGCGATAAAATAATAAGATAAGTATTTCATGCAACTCGCCTCCTTTTTCGAGTCTACTACTAGATTTCCCCACCCTTTCGCTGACCACATTAAAAGACTTCAGATATGGAAATGCCAAAAAAAATTTAGAATGGACGCAATGTTTCTTTTGCGAGAAGCCGCTGCGCAGAAGAGAGCGCATTGCAGAGTTCCACAACTACCTAATTTGGTAAACAAATTGATACGCTGTTTGCAGATGTTTAAGTTTTACGAGGATAAAAATACAAATAAAAAAGGATGCGTGTCACACAGCGTGACATGGCATCCTTCATGGATAAGCTAATATAAGTAAGGGGGATTTGACCCCCTACATTCTATGGTATTTACAAAAGCACTGCTCTTGTAACAGGAAGGTAATGTTTTGTATTTGTACTATATTTGCTCACTGGTTTCCGACCTTACGGGTTACTGATATTGTAATTTGGTGTACCGTTATAAACTGAAAGTGCTTGGTAAGAACCTATTCTACTAGGATTGTAATTTAAATTAAAAGTTCCTGTTTCACTCAAGTAAAAATCGCCTTTCGGAATTACTTTTGCGTCTACGAAAATGTAGGTTCCTCCAGTGGAAGGAGCCATATTTACGTAAATCGGGTTATCAAATCGATCTTGGTTCCATTTATAGGATGGGATACTCAAACGATCTTTGGTGTAGAGAATAGTATTATCAGTTTCTTGCTCAGTTAAAGCTTTATCCCAACCAGATTCCTTTTTAATGTATTCTTTGGGCACAATAGTTCCAAAATTAAAACCATTATTGACTATAATACCAAAAGGTGATCCAGAATTGCTGTGAATAGTAATCTGATTGTGGGAGTAAATGACATATGATTTATCAGGTGCGGTTCTAGGAGTAACTGGATCGGTATTGAACTTTTTGAAGTAAAAAGGATAATCTTTAATAAAATCTCTGTGCGGATCGTTAAAGTCTTCCATATCGACAACGATAAAATCTAAACCGCGTTCTTCCCGGTTACCATCAGCAAATTCCCAATGTGCAGCGCTAAGATCAAATTTATCGATAGATTTAATATCAAAATAACGAGGCAACATTGTAAAAGCATTTGTGCCATGAAAGTATATCTCTGCTTGAGAAAGATCATATTTGGAAACTGGTAACTCTTTCTTATTGTTGTATGATAAAATACGGTCAATAACAGCAACAGCTTCTGCACGTGTACTCGTTTTATCCAGTAATAGTTCATGTGATTCATTTCCAGACATAAGGCCCCGGCTTACTGCTATCCAAACCAACTTCTTATAACTCGCTTGTTCGTAACTTGTGTCGATCTCTTTTTCTAGCTTGACTAGAGCAAATTCAATCCAAGCTTTTACTTCTACTAACGCATAAAATTCGGCGGACGTGTGTTTGCCATTGTTTTTCGCCCTAAATTCATTCATATAGGAAACAGCTCTTTGGGGAGTACTCAGCTTATCCTCTATAGTAAAGTTATTTATGGACTCCAGGATTTGAAAACTCTCCAATAATTTCTCTTTATTTTTGTTAGTGTTCTTTTCTTTTTCAACTACCTGAAGTATTTCTGTTTCCTTTGCGGTTTGTTGTGTTGCCCTTGCTAACGTCTGCGCTACATCTCCGCGTGTTATAAAGTTGGACCAATCTTGCTGGTAATCTCCTTTATAAATACCGCTTTTATTAGCCGCATCCAGAATAGGAGCAAACCATGATTCGCCTTGATTTGTTAAACGCACAGGTAACTTTAATGCCTTAACCATCATGGCCAAAAATTCTTCTTCCGTAATGGGAGCATTGGGTTTAAAAGTTCCGTCTTCATATCCATTTACATACCCAGCGGCAACAGCAGCCTCGATTTGAGCTAAAGCCCAGTGACCAGAGATGTCAGTAAAATTCACGTTATTATGTAGTGGTTGACTTGCAGTTTTTGCATTAGTTTCACCTGCGGCACTAGTTCCGATTGGAGCTAATGCACTTAACATCGAGGCTATCATCGTTACAGCTAATACTTTTTTAAATTTGAACATTCTTAATACCTCCTGATACTATTCAAGGTTTAGTGCTTTCAATACAACGCCGAGAGGCACAGATCTTTTATACTGATCAACAACAATTAAATCTGTTTTGGAAGTGATCTTATCATCCTTCAGATATTTAGCTGCCATATCCGGTGAATATATTGTATACATGTCAGCAACACCTGGCGAACCGTCCACGGATGTATATATCTGAATACTGAGTCGAATACCTTTGGCATTAGAGTAATCATATTGTTTGTCAAGTGTTACACGAGCACCCTTTTGGCCATTGATCTCTAGACCAGATACAACGTCTTTTCCGTCAACCGAAGGAACCAAAATGCTTAAGTCTTTGGATTCCTTATCGTATCGAATTAGTTTAAATACCTGAGTTGCATATGCACGTTGTGTCTCATCAAGAGGTTGCCATTCAGCCCATTTCGGAACAGGCATACTAATATCCACCGTACTTTTCCCACCACCGTTATCTGTCCACTTCACTTCAGCACCAAGACCTTCGGAAATAACACGAAGCGGAACCATTGTACGTCCGTTCTGTAAAACTGGTGCTCCCTCCAGTTCGAGAACTTTGCCATTTACTTCGGCTTTATTATCATTCATGGTAATTTTCACTTCATGTTTTTTAGGATCACTAACTGTCATCAAAATCGGCTTATCATTCGCTGTCCATGTGATCTCAGCGCCTAATGATTCTGACACGAAGCGCAAAGGTACATAAGTCAATTGAGATTTAGCATCAATATAGGCAGGTGATTCTTGTGTGACTACAACTTCGCTATTGACTTTGACTATTACATCGCGGCTTTCGTTTGCGGCAAAAACAGGTGTGCTTACAAATAGCAATCCCAATCCCATTCCAATTATTCTTTTTCGCATATTTGCCTCCCTTTTCTAGCAATATAACAACTCTATACGTCATATATTACACGACATATATATATCGTTATAAAGCCTTAATTTATTCGATACCATAGGGGAAAAGCCGTTAGGAGCAATCCCCTTGAAATTAAGTGAAGCGAGGAATAGAAAAAACATAGTTCAAGAGGATTTTTCGCACATGATAGATGTTTCGTTAAGATACTACCAAAGATTAGAAAGCGGAAAATCAATCCCAACCGTAAAAATTGCGTTACGAATATGTAGAATATTAGAGGTTAGTCCCTTTGATATTAATGAGTGGCAAGATGATCCCACCAATTAATGTAAACCGTCAGGCATTTTTTGCTGGCGGTTTTCATTTCAGTAACCTCTAAATATCGTAACTAAGGGCTTCGTATATTTCCACGGACTTTAAGTCACATGTGATAGTAAATCGACAAACATATACAATATCCTTCTTGATTTGCCGATATTAAACATAATGATGCTTGGTTATGTTGGAGGCCTTTGTCGATGGATATTCGTACCGAATTTGGGAAGAGGGTAAGGGAATTACGCGCAAGAAGCGGTATTTCACAGGAATTTTTGGCTGACCGTGCTGGACTTGATCGAACGTATATTAGCGGAGTGGAGCGTGGGGAACGCAATGTAAGTATAATAAATATCGAGAAAATCGCCGCTGCGCTAAATGTTTCAATCGAATACATGTTCTCTAGTGAACGTTTTTCCACAAATCCCGCATACTTGAAAAAGGATTTTGAGAAGCCTTTTTCCGAACTTTTTACTCATCAGGTAGATACTGATAAGAAGTTGATTACGTTTCAGGTAAAGGGTGTTTTGAACGCGGAGAATACAGACAAATTAGCTTCAATTGTACTTGGGGCTTGCTCTATGTTTGACGAGAGGGAACTTAGTATATTTGTAGATCATAGGGAGATGAAGGCGAGTGACGGAGAAGTAGTTGTCTACTCCCCAGAGGTTGTAGAGAGCGCCATGAGGTTTCAGGAGAGATTGAATTCATACAGTAAGCAAATTGTTGTGCTGTGTAATTCACAATTTATGGTGAATCAGTTTAACCAAACCATGCAGATCAGTGGTATATACGAGAAAACCGCTAATCTATTCGGTTCCGATAAAGATATGCTTGGTAAAGCCTATGAGCTACTGGATATTCACAGTAATGAATTAATTAAACCTTTTGAAATAAACCGCCAGTAATCTGCTGACGGTTATTTTCTACCCAAAGCCGTTTTTTGAGATGAAAATAGTATAGGCGAAGTATTGGCATATTTCCTGCTTTTGTATAGCCTCACTATTTGCTTATTGATGGTCGAGTGAAGCTGTAGAATAGGGAGGTTATCGAATTCCGTATTTTTGGAAATTAGTCATCGTTTAAAATTATCGGGATATTATCCTATTGAATAAAAGAGGATGTCGAGTGGGCTACCTGACTATAGATGAATTCAAGATTAAGTAGGGTTAGTAGGCATGTGGTATAGGCGAAATGTAGGTTAAATATCAATCAGTTGAAGCAGGACGGTGAAACCATAACCGTTCGTACTTACGTAGCGTTGAAGCTCTGCCGCCCGCTGTTCTGTCAGGGCAACAATGTCCAGTGGCGCATTCGATGAAGCTGCTCTTACAAGGTCATCTAGGCGCTGAAACGTGTTGGCGATGTGCTGATAAGGGTTATCCACGATCAGCACTCTAGGCGAGTCTCCCTTGTGTACAGCGTCCAGCGGTATCGTTGCAGGCTGTGCATCCAAGCCAAGTGTTTCGATATAACCGGTTTGTTCTAATGCCCATGCTACCCGCGCTAAATCACACTGTAAGCGACTTCTCCCGCGAACCGTTACACCTCGCATAGCCAATTCTTCAACGCCTCGCTGCGTGAGTCTGAATATCTTGTTCTTCCGTTTGTCCATTACGGCCTCTATGTAGTTCCACTCAACTAAACCTCTTGTTCGTTGGTAGATCGTGTTCTTTGGACGCTGTTCAGGCATGAGCTTAACAAGGCCGAGAACGTTGATGTGACCGTATTTGCCAATGGTCTGCATGATCGAGTGGTCAAGTGTTAAAATCTGCCTTTTAATCGTCTTTATGGCTTCGCTTGGCATTTTGGAGCCCCCCTTATTTGGCTTGTGCTGTGCTGCGATCAATAATTCAGCAACCTTTTCCATAAATAATCTAGCACGCTCCTGCTGTTGTTTTTCTAGGACTTCTTTAGTTTTCATGGTTTAAATCCATTCCTCAAAAGCAAGTATTGTTTGAATGAATGGAGCTATATTGTTATTGATTTTGGGTTCGTCCTGCGAAAGCTTCTGCATAGCGGCAGTAAAACTTATCAATTCTTCTTCATTAAACAATTCGACTTTGCCGCTTAATTTAAATTCATGTTGATATACAACTATCATGCAATCGATCAATTCCTTTTGACCCGATCGTATTGCGCTCGCTTTAGAGTTGAAAATAATGCAAGGTTTTAACGATTCCGTATCAATTTCGATACGGTCAAAGCAATCGCGGTTCACGTTCAAACGTTTGATGTATTTGCCAAGCTCAAATTTTGTTTTCACAAAATCTCGTTGCTTCACCGTTTCCCCGTGTACCGCGCTAATTTCCCGTCCCGTGAAGTCCTTGAATGTAAACTTGCCGACATAGGGAATGGGGATCTCGTTTGTCTGATTGACGACTTCTTTGAAAATGAGGGAGTCGTTGGCGCGAAGAATCCGAGCAATCTCGGTCTGATTTACAGTAAAGTTAAGCAAATTAAACAAATGCTTTGAGCGTTCATCAACACTCAGTCTATCCATAAGTATCACCTCTAAAAAGAATGTGTTTTTACACTCTTTTATTATATGATTCAATGTGATATTAGTCAATTTTGATAGAGGTAGAAGGACTGAGAAAATCTAATTATTCTTGAGAGGAGGTTCAAAAAGATTCGTCGTAATACTTTTGCCCTTTTCAAAGGTTGAGCAATTAGAGATAATGGAATTGTAATGATTTTCCATGGGAATAAATTTCTTTTAAAAATATAAACGCCATAGAAGACAAGGGGAGTGCTGATGTCTTACTTAACATTTAATAAATTGAACAATATGTCTCAGTCAATTCAGAAATCTCTTAATGAGAATTACCAATTCAGCACTTCAAATACAGTCTTCTTATCCCATCGTCATGACGATAAAGAAGAGGTGAAGTAAGCCGTTGGTTTTTTAGCGCAATTTGGTCAAAGGACATATATTGATTGGCTTGACCATAGCATGCCTAGCCAGACATCATCTGAGACGGCTGAGAAGCTGAAACAAAGAATTAATGGGTCAAATAAATTCGTGTTGTTAGCTACACCGGGGAGTATTCAATCTATTTGGATACCATGGGAACTTGGGCTAGCTGATGGTGTGAAGGGGTTAGATAGAATAGCAATCCTCCCGCTTTTGTATAAAGATACGACTTGGGATGAACGAGAGTATTACGGTCTGTATAGTTACATAGAACAAGTTGCTGATGGGCGATGGGGTGTTTTTAGGCAAGGAGAGACAACAGGGGTTCCTTTGGATAGCTGGTTTGAATCATGAATATAGGAGGAGCATCGATGGATAAAGATATTATCGAATTTTTGAAAACTTACAAGACTGCTATTGAAGAATCTAATGCCGCTATATTTGCTGGTGCGGGTTTGTCTAAACCAGCCGGATTCGTCAATTGGAAAGAGTTGCTTCGAGATATCGCTGAAGAAATCAATTTAAATATTGATAAGGAAAGTGACCTTATAGCAGTAGCTCAGTACCATGTTAATGAAAACGGTGGAAACAGAGGGAAAATAAATCAGGCATTAATTGATGAATTTACAAAAGAGGCCGAAATCACTGAAAATCATAAGATTTTATCAAGACTGCCTATAGATACATACTGGACAACCAACTATGATACTCTAATCGAGGAAGCCTTGAAAATTGAAGGAAAAAGAATCGACTCAAAAATAACCACCGAAAACTTAGCGGTAACCAAACCAAACAGTGATGCCAAGATTTATAAAATGCATGGGGATATTTCGTTGCCTCATGAAGCTGTTTTAACCAAAGATGATTACGAAAATTACAACAACAAGCGGCAGTTATTTACTACGTCTCTTCAAGGAGACCTTATTTCAAAAACAATGTTGTTTATTGGCTTTAGTTTTGATGATCCCAACTTGGAATATATTTTGAGTCGTATAAGAATCCTATTGGGTCAGAATCAACGCACCCATTACTGTTTTATGAAGCAAGTGCAACGAGATGATTTCAAGGAAGAGTCGGATTTTTTATATGCTGAGATAAAGCAGAAGTTAAAAGTTAATGATCTGAAAAGATACAGCATTAAAGTGCTTTTGGTAAATCAATATGAGGATATCACGACCATACTCAAGGAAGTGGAACAGCAATACAAGAGAAGAAATCTATTTGTTTCCGGTAGTGCTTCTGACTATGGAAATTGGGGGGAGCAGCGCTGCTTAGAGTTCGCGAGTAACCTCAGTAAAGCAATAATCAAAAACGGGAACAATATTGTAACTGGTTTTGGTCTCGGAGTTGGGAGTTGTGTAATCTCGGGTGCGTTGGAAGAAATTTATAAAACGCGAAGTCAGCGGGTAGAAGAACGTCTGATTTCGAGACCGTTTCCCCAAAATACAACTGGTCAAATTCCTATAAAGGAATTATGGACTAAACACAGAAATAACATGATTCAAAACGTTGGGATTTCCGTTTTTATGTTTGGCAATAAAATTGATGCTTCAACAGGTGCTGTTATAGAAGCTAATGGCATGATTGAAGAGTTCGAAATAAGCGTGAATCACGGCGTAATACCCATTCCCATTGGCGCGACCGACTTTACTGCTAAAAAAATATGGGAGACTGTTTTAAATGATTTTGACCAGTATATTCCCGATGCTGAGCTAAAAGATAAATATCAATTGCTGGGCGATGTGAATCAGATTGACGAAGCGTTGATTAGCATTGTAATTGAAATTGTGAATAAGCTTGAAAAAAGAAAAAAGTAATAGTAGGGGGTGTGATACATGGCACGAAAGACATTTGTTTCGTACAAATACAGTGAAGCGAAGGGAACAAGAGATCGAATTATCGAGGCTCTTGGTGATGATGCTCGTTATTATCAAGGGGAAACCAGTGCATCGCCTGACTTGACAGATAGAAAGACGGATACAATTAGAAATCATCTAAAAGAAATGATTTTTGATACTTCTGTTACTATTGTCGTCATATCCCCAAATATAAAGCTGAGTAAATGGATTGATTGGGAACTTGAATATTCTCTAAAGAATATTACAAGAGAAGACCGTACCTCGGGAAGTAATGGAATTGTAGGCGTAATTCAAGAGGTAAATGGAAGTACTAATTGGATTGAAAAATATATAACTACATCGGATGGGTGTAGGTATAGGTACTTAGATAAAGATTTGTTGTACGAAATAATCAACAAGAATAGATTTAACCGTAAAACCCCGGAATTTACATGTCCACAATGTGAGACTGTAGATACTTTAGAAGGTTCGTATATAGCTTTAATCAATGAAAAAGATTTTTTGTCTGAACCTGAAAAATATATTGAAAATGCATATGAGAAAAGTAAGCGAATAAATGAATTTAACATTACCAAGACCGTAAAAAAAGATTTGTTTTCGTTCTGGTGAACCACTTGGTATGAAGAACATTTGGTAAACATACAGCAGTATTTGCTTCGTCATATGACGAAGCTTTTTCATCTATAAAGCTATTGAAATTGGTCGTTTTACCCGCTACAATTGATATACCGAACAACGTGGTAAATGAACAGTAATTAACTCTATAATACACACCTACTCCTACACCGTAGGTATCCGCGCAGTTACTTCCATCGACGGTATGACGGCCGACTGGGCGCGTATTCCTTGGGACGTGTTGGAGAAAATATCGGTGCGTATCGTTAATGAAGTGGATAACGTAAACCGTATCGTTTATGATATTACGTCTAAGCCGCCAGCTACGATTGAGTGGGAATAAATTTGTAATAAACATGTAATCTGTTATTCATCAGATATTCATGTAAATAGCCTATACTAGTACTCAACCCCCCTTTTAAACATATATACTTTAGACCTGCAGCCCGTTGCTGTGGGTCTCTTTTTTTGTGTGCTAACGGATGAAAAGGAATTAAAAGGAAAGCAATTGACAGGGGGATTAAAGGGGGATATCACCTGACTGGGCTAAATTTTAAATAACGAACAGGAAGACAGGTTTTTATTAAAATTGTTCGGAAAATGAATTGACAAGCTGGGCTGACGCTTTTAAAATAAATAATAACAAAAGGAAAATACGATTCGTATAATTTCGGGAATAGGCCCGAGAGTTTCTACGAGATCACCGTAAATGATCTGGCTACGAACAAACGAAGTATGACAAATCATATCCTCAACGAACTGTCACCGACAGCCTGTCCTCCTGTAAGATTAGGGATTTGCTGCAGGCACCAGGCTATGGAATTGAGGATTATGGTAGGTGTTGCCTTTGTTTGCGAACTTAGCAGAAATCAGGCTGAGTTTTTTGTTGTTCCAAGAAACCATTTGGAGGGATTTGGGGTAATGGATCGATTTTTTAAATTGAAAGAGAACGGCACCACGGTACGCACCGAGATTATGGCCGGTTTAACGACATTTATGACAATGGCGTATATTCTGGCGGTCAACCCTAACATTCTTAGCGCTTTTGGTTCAGGTGCTACAGGAATGGATTGGATGGCTGTATTCTTGGCAACGGCGATAGCAGCCGGTGTAATGACAATTGCGATGGGACTGTTTGTGAATTTTCCGGTTGCTTTGGCTCCGGGTATGGGACTCAATGCTTATTTTGCAACAGTTATTTTATCTTCTCAAGGTCAGTTTACGTTCCAAATGGGGTTAGCAGCTGTCTTTATTTCCGGATTGATCTTCATTGTATTGACGGTCACACAAGTGCGTCAATTGCTACTGGTTGCAGTTCCGGATAGTTTGAAACATGCAATTACGGTCGGAATCGGACTATTTATTACCATTATCGGTTTAAAGAACAGTGGACTCATGACGGTAGCAGTTGAATCAGGAAAAGATATTGCTGCACATAAGTTTACGGATGTATTGTCATTTGAAACCGTTATTCATATGGGCAGTCTGAAAGATCCAGGTGTTGTGCTCTGTATCATAGGTCTGGTGCTCATATCCGCACTGCTGGTGCTGCGCGTTCGCGGGGCGATTTTGTTAGGTATTTTGCTAACTACGGTAGTTGGTTATTTTATGGGTCAAGTCAATCTCGGTATGCTGGGCGATGCGAAAACAACGTGGGTGCCGGATCTTAGCAAGCTGGCGTTCGCTCAGTTCGATTTCAAAGGGCTGATGAATGTCGGAATTATATCGGTGATTGCGACGTTTACGTTTGTTGAGCTGTTCGACACGTTTGGTACTTTGGTAGGAACGGCAAACCGTGCCGGTTTTATGAAAAATAAAGCCGAAGGCAACAAAAAAGTTGGTAAAGCCATGATGGTCGATGCGGTAGCGGTTAGTGGTGGCGCGTTGGTTGGAACAAGCACGGTGACGGCTTTTGTAGAAAGCGCTGCGGGTGTTGCACAGGGTGGGCGAACTGGCTTAACCGCTGTAACAACAGGTGTTTGCTTCCTGCTGGCGCTGTTTCTAGCTCCGATTGCTGCATTGATTCCAGGATCAGCTACGGCTGCTGCCTTGATTATTGTCGGCGTATTGATGATGCAGTCGGTTAAGGATATTGATTTTCAGGATTATGTCGTTGCGATTCCAGCTTTTCTAACGATTGCTTTAATGCCGTTTACGTATAATATTGCTAATGGTATTTCGTTCGGCATTGTGATGTATGTTATTCTTGCAACGGTTGCCAACATCAGAGAAAGCGGCAGCTATAAGGTCCATTGGTTGATGTGGATACTAGCTATACTGATTATTCTCCGATATGTATTTATCGGCAGTGAAGGCTAAACAAGCTTAATCATGAATGAAGGAGCTGTCATTTAAGGTTGTAGACCTTAAGGGACAGCTTCTTTTTGTAAATCAGGAAAAAATAAATAAAAATTTTACCTTTTGCGCATTGACATCTGTAGAGCGGCATACTATACTAACAAACAATATCATAAACACGAAGAACGGGAACAGTAGTCGGTCGGATCTGTCCAGAGAGCTGCGGGTGGTGCAACGCAGTCAGAGAAGCCAATGAAACTCGCCCGGGAGTGGTGGAACTGAATCGGTGTAGCGCTGCACTTTGAATTAGGTTCTGACGGGTAGCCTCCGTGATCGGGTTGTGCTGAGGATATACAGGATTGATGTTACAGTCAATCTGGAGTGATCATCAGTGCTCTAAGCGGACATTCAGCTAGCAGCTGAGGTCAACAAGAGTGGTACCGCGACAAGCTACGGCCTGTCGTCTCTTATACAAGAGACGGCAGGTCTTTTTAATTTCAGAAAAACAGCATACAAGTAAACGCGAAGAACGGGAGTAGTAAAGCTTATCTTTTGTCCAGAGAGCTGCGGGGTGGTGCGACGCAGTCAAAAGAAGCTTGAAGCTCGCCCGGGAGCGGTAGGGCCGAACGCCATCCAGCTAGTGTCTGGATAGGCATAAGCTTCGACGGAAGATCCCCACGTGATCGGGGAGCGCATCAGTTATGGATGGACGTGAGAGAGTTGCATGCAGCAATTCCGCGGCTCATCAACATCAACTGGGAGCAAGACGCGCATGAGTGGATTTCCTCACCGGGAAATCAACAAGAGTGGTACCGCGGCAGCCTAAGGCCTGTCGTCTCTTATACAGAACAGAGACGATGGGTCTTTTTTGCGTGGAGATTGGCTGCAAAATAATCATAAATATGGAAAATTGAAGCTTTTTATAATGAGGAGGCGTTACCCATGACAACGAACAATAACGAAAGAAACTACACAGGACAACAAATAGACAAGAATGCAAGCAGCATAGGAGGGAGAATGGACGATATGGATCAACAAGTGAGAGCTTCAGGGGATTTCGTGAATGAAACTGGACGAGTGATGAATCAAACAGGAGTGGGAGCTCAACAGGTAGGTGAATCCGGCACAATGCTGAAAAGAGTTCGCATATTCGACACTACGCTCAGAGATGGTGAGCAGGCACCGGGAGCAACGCTTCACCCTGAGCAAAAAATTGTTATCGCGAAGCAGTTGGCTTTGCTGGGTGTTGATGTGATTGAGCCTGGTTTTCCGATCTCGAGCCCTGGAGATTTTATGGCGGTACAGCGGGTTTCGCAGGAGATACATGGCGTTGAAATATGTGGCTTTGCGCGCTCGGTTAAGGAGGATATCGACTCCGCTATTCGTGCGACCGAGGCTGCGGAGCGGAGAAGGCTGCATATGTTCTTGTCCTCCTCGGATATTCATCTGGATTTTCAACTGCGGAAGTCGCGGCAGCAGGTTATCGATATCGCTCGCTCGATGGTGGCTTATGCCAAGCAGTTTGTAGAGCGTATCGAGTTCTCCCCAATGGATGCTACGCGGACCGGTGATGAGTTTTTGTTCGAAATCATTGAGGCGGCGATTGAAGAAGGGGCAACGATCATCAATATTCCCGATACGGTCGGCTACGCGATGCCTGAGGAATACGGTGCGATGTTCACCAGAGTAATGAATCATGTGCGGGGCGGCAAGCAGGTGGAATACAGTGCGCACTGCCATAACGACCTGGGGCTTGCGGTAGCCAATAGCCTGGCTGCGATTCGTGCCGGAGTCACTCAGGTTGAGGTGACGGTCAATGGCGTTGGCGAGCGTGCCGGCAACTGTTCGCTGGAGGAGCTGGTTATGGCGATTGAAACCCGCAAGGGAGCCATGGGAGCAGAAACGGGTATTCGTACTGAGCATATTTATGCTACATCACAAATGGTGAGCCGCGCGATGAGCTTCCCGATTGCCTTCAATAAACCGATTGTTGGACGCAATGCATTCCAGCATGAGGCAGGCATCCATCAAGACGGACTGCTTAAAAATCGGAATACGTACGAAATTATGGACCCGGAAAAGCTGGGTGTTCCGCGCAGCATGATCATCCTGGGCAAGCATTCAGGTCGTCACGCCATCAAGCACCGGGTAAGTCAATTCGGTGTGGAGCTGACTAACGAACAGATGGAGTCGTTGTATGTACAGTTCAAAGAGCTCGCAGATCGCCAAAAAGTCGTGCAGGATCATCAACTGCTGGAGCTGATCGGTCATACCGTTAATGAGGTGCTGGAGCCTTATACCCTGGTGCAGGCTCAGGTTCTGACGGGTACAGAAGGGCATCGGATGTCCTCCTGCATCATTAAGGACAATCGGCTGGGCAAAGAGCTGATTTGCTCGGGAACCGGGGAAGGCGCGGTGGAAGCATTGGTTGCCGGTATCAAGCAGGCACTGCCTATGGATGTGCAATTTACTGATTTGGAGCTGTACTCGCTATCATCGGGTGAGCAGGCTAATGGTGAGGCTATTGTCACCGTGAGCGTTGACGGGGACCATTACAGAGGAGTATCAGTGCATCAGGATGTATTGATGGCGGTAGCTCAAGCGTTTATGGCAGCCTGCAATCAGGCGATAAGGGAGCATCAAATCGGTGAGGCTGCTCAGGGGGGCTTTACTAGCGGAGACGTAGAGATCACGATTCCGTAAGTAATAGGTAGGCTAAGGAGAAGCTGGATAGTCGGAGCAACTTGAATGTGCCTCAAAATCGTGTGACTAAGTTTACAGGAAGCGTCGGTTAAAAGCTGCTACAGCGAGAGAAGCATCATGGGATCTTTTTCATCAGTCAGCTTAATAAGTGTCATTGGAAAGGGTGTAGACGATGAATCAGATTGTTAAGTATTATCAGAATTTCGATGAGTGGGGTCGATTGGACAGGGAACCGCTGGAATTCAATATAAATTGGCATTTTATTCAGCAATATTTGCCCGAACAGGGAGAAGTTCTCGATAATGGAGCGGGCCCTGGTAAATATGCCATGAGGCTGGCACAGCTTGGCTACAAGGTTACGTTGACCGATTTGACACCGAAGCTAGTCGAGCTGGCTAGAACTAAAGCAGAAAGCCTGTGCCTGCTGGAGCAGTTTACTCGTTTTGAAGTAGCTGATGCTACAGATCTAAGCCTGTTTGCAGATGGTCAGTTCGCAGCCTCCTTAATGCTCGGACCCTTGTATCATTTGCAGCAGGAAGCGGATCGAGTGGCTGCAGTGCAGGAGCTGCACCGGGTCACCGAAGCTAATGGAATCGTATTTGTGGCCTTTATGCCGCGCGTGCGCCATGTTCTGAGCTCGCTGTTGTCCCCTACCAATTGGAAACCTCATGATGAAGCCAATGCGATTATCCGCTTTATGGAAACCGGCAGGTTTGATCATCAGGATGAGGGAAGATTTACGGGCGCTTACTACTTTAATATAGAAGAGATTCAACCGTTTATGGAGGCTCAAGGCTTTGAGACGCTAAAAATCATCGGTTCGTCCAATATCGGTTCGCTGCTTTCTCAGGCGCAATGGAATTATTGGAGAGAACGTGGAGATGAGGAAATGGAGAAGATTTTCGACATTCATCTTAAGACAGCTGAAAACCCCTATGTGTTAGGTGCTTCATCCCATATTTTGTATATTGGAAGGAAAAAATATAGTCACAAATGTGTGAATATTTAGAATTGTAAAATGAGCAAAAAGGGCTGTGGATATTACTTATCCACAGCCCTTGTGTATAGTGGGGGTAAGTGGTATGAAAGCTTATGCAGCAACGTTTTTTTGTCCGCCTAATTCTGTAGAAAGCGGGATAACTTTTTCATATTAAGCCTGTGGATAATGTGGATAAACCTGTTGATAAGAAATAGAAGTATTGATTTTTAAGTAAAAATGGCTGCATCGTTATGTGGACAAGATTGTGGATAATAGTGAGTCTTCAAAAGCTTCTCAAATTGCATATTAAGGGAAATATTAGGGAATATTACTCTCGTTATGGGTTGAACGGGGGGAGATCTATTTGTGGATGAGGCTGAGAGGTCATACAACGGTTTGGAAGAGGTTTATCGTGTTTCTCATCAGCTTGCTCGTGTACAGCTGCTTGGCAGCGAGTCCTCATGTGCTTGCGGAGCAAGATAACCCTATGTCAGCTCCATCCTTATTAGGTAAACCAATCGTGCTGATTTCCATTCCGGGTTTATCTTTTATGGAGATGGGCTGGGCAGGTAGCAATGGTGTGCTGGGATTGCCTCAAGAGGAAAAAAAGGGACCCGTTTTAGCGGCGATGCCTCACTTGAAGGAGCTTGGGCGTCATGCTGCCTGGGGAGCCATGAATATTCGGACACCAGCGAAAGGCATAGAGCATGTATATGTGACTATGGGTGCAGGACAATGGGCAGAAGCGGGTTCCAACGTACAAAGCCTGAATCGCGGTGAGCGTATCGATCAAGAGCTGGGTGCGGCGCTCTATCATCGATATACGGGGCGGGATGCAGATGGAAATATTGTAATACCTACCATTGCTAATATTCGTCGAAAGAATGAAGCAATTTGGTATCATGCAAGCCCCGGGCAATTAGGAGAGCTGCTGCGAGCGGCGAAAGTACGGTTAAGTGTATGGGGAAATATGGATCATGCTTCTGGTACAGATTTGGAAAACGGCAATCCTTCAGCAGTCATAGATAAAAGATTACGCAGGTATGCGCCGCTGCTTGTTATGGATAAAGAGGGAACAGTTGCGGATGGTGATGTTGGCGGTAACGGGCTGCTAGTCAATGCTGATCGTCCTTACGGGGTAGCAACTCATTATAGCTGGCTGCTGAAAAAGTGGAGAGGACAAGGCTCGCCCGCCCTTACAGTGATGGAGCTTGGGGATCTGGGGCGTTTGTACGAGGAGCGAAATAGTTACAATCAAGCTGCTTTTGGGCGGTTGAAGCAGGAAATTATGACCGAGCTGGATCAATTTATCGGTGAGCTTGCTGCATCTGTGGATACGTTTCCCAGTGGAAATGCAGAGCTGTGGATAATAAGCCCTCAGGTAAATGGGGACGCACTGAAATACAAGGCTCTTTTGGCACCGATTGTCCGCTACAAGCCTTCTAGTGGAGAAAGCTTGTTAACATCTGCGACTACAAGGCGAACAGGAATTGTCTCGCTGGTCGATATCGGACCGACATTATTGCAGGCGTATGGACTAGCGACTCCCAAGGAAATGATCGGTTTCCCCATGATCTCCGAAGCCATGCCAAATGCATTTGCTCGATTGTTAGACGAAGTGAGTCGAATGCAGCGTGTGTACAGGCTCCGTCCGAGCCTGCTGTATGGACTGGCTGTCTATGAGATCGTAGTGATGCTGATCATATTGATTGTGATTATGTTGAAATCGTTTCGTACTATCCGGAATAAAGAAAAGACACTATGGCGAATATTGCTATATTCCCTGCTGCTCCTGCCTGCGGGTCTGCTTGCCATGGGCTGGCTGCCAACAGCCTCTGCTTCGTCTACTGAAGCGGTGATATTGATGATTACTTTTGTGTTGTGTGCAAGCGTAGGATTGGCTTGTGCCGCCAACCATCCCAAGTATATGATGCTTGGTTTATTCTGGAGCGGGCTTATCGTGAGTGTGCTAATTATGTATGATGGCTTGCATGACGCGAAGGCAATGAAGAGCTCTGTGCTTGGTTATGATGCGATGATCGGAGCCCGTTATTACGGGATTGGCAACGAGTTCATGGGTGTGCTGCTTGGAAGCGTGCTGCTCGCAATTACGTCGCTTGCGCAGGCACGGCGGCTTATACGCCGACGGAAGCCGCTGGGCGTCACGCCACCTTGGCAGCACACGGACGGCCGCAATGGAAGCGTGCAATCGGTGCAGCCAGCGGCGCAAACGACAAGATGGCACGCGTGGCTGCCTGCGGCGGCTGTCGGCGCGGTGGTCACCGGCTATCTAGCAGCGCCGGCGCTTGGCACGAACGCCGGCGGCGCTTTGTCCGCGGCGGCGGGGTTTGGCGCGCTGGCCGCGCGCCTCGCTGGCTGGCGCAGCTGGGTGCGGCTGGCGCCAGCCCTCGCGCTGCTGCTCGGCGCAGCGCTTGGGGGCCTGTGGCTGCTCAACGCAGGAGCAGTCACAGGTTTGGCGGCCGATGGGCAAAGCCATATCGGCCGTGCCTTCGGGACGCTGGAGCAAGGACGGCTCGATGTTATAGGTGCCACAATCATGCGCAAGCTTGAGATGAACGGGCATCTGATTAAGGTTTCAGCTTGGAGCAAGGTGCTGCTCACAGGACTTCTGGTGATGACGGTTCTGGTGCTGCGGCCGCGTGGGCGTTTTCAGCAATGGCAGCGGCGGTATCCGTATCTGATGCATGGCTGTGCCGCCAATGTGATCGGCTCGATTGCAGCGCTGCTGCTGAACGATTCAGGCATTGTTGCAGCAGCCACAATGATTATTTATGGAAGTGTTCCCCTGCTGTTGTTAAGGCTCGATGATACATAAAAGTCCGGTGAATAAGTAGCCGCTGCTTGACTGGATCATTCCAAAGCGAGTTTCGCTTCGCCAGAACGACCCTACCGCACTGCTCATTATTCACCGGACTGGCTTGAAAAGCTGATTGTTGCCTTTGAGATCGAGAAGCACCATACGCATTCGTCGAGTTTTGCTTTGTCTAATAGAGTGCTATGACTCTATAATTGGAATTTTATGGTAAAATTTCTATTCGGCTAGCTGCTCCCACTGCTCGTAGCAGTCAGCAAGCTCGGTTTTTTTGCCTTCAATGGCTTCATTAGTCTGCTGCACACGTACGTAGTCGTTGAAAATCTCCGGCTTGGCGAGCTCCGCCTCCAGCGCTGCCAGCTCATCCTCGAGCTGTGCTATCTTTTGCTCCAGCTGTTCGAGCTTGCGCTGTCGTGCGCGGTCCTCGCGCTTTGCCAGCTTGCCAGACTCGTAGCCGCCGTTTCCAACCTCCGTTGCGGGTTGACCGGTACTGCCTGCTGCCCCTTTGCCTACAGTGTTCTTGCTTTTGGCAGCTTCCAGAATAAGCCGCTGCCGCTCGATCTCAGCAAGCTCCTGCTTCTTTTCGACATAGTCATCGTAATTACCCAAATAACCGGTGACCCCATCACGCGTCAGCTCCAGCATCGATTCTGCCATTTTGTTCAGAAAATACCTGTCATGTGAAATAAACAGCAGCGTGCCCTCGTAATCGATTAGCGCAGATTCCAGTACCTCACGGCTGTACAAATCCAGATGGTTGGTCGGCTCATCGAGAATTAGAACATTAGCTTTTTGCAGCATCAGCTTGGCCAGTGCGACTCGTGCCTTCTCGCCGCCGCTTAGTGCGGAAATTTTCTTGAACACGTCCTCACCAGTAAATAAAAAGCTGCCCAGCACCTTGCGAATCCGTGCCTCCTCAATATGGGAAAATGCGTTCCATACCTCGTCAATGATCGTGTTGGCCGGGTTAAGTCCGGATTGCTCCTGATCGTAATACCCAATTCTTACATTAGAACCCCAATCGATCAAACCTGCCGACGGCTGCTGCCCCATTAATGCTTTGAGCAGAGTCGATTTGCCAATCCCGTTAGGACCGATCAGAGCGGCAGTATCACCGCGGCGCAGCTGGAAGGATACATCCTTTAACAGTGGTTTGGTTGAATCATAAGATACCGCAACATGCTGGACGTTCAGCACTTCTTTGCCTGTCGCCTGCTCGACCTCGAAGGAAAAATGTGCTCTTTTTAAATCACCCATTGGCTTGTCGAGTCGGTCCATTTTATCCAATGCTTTACGACGGCTCTGCGCACGTTTGGTTGTAGAAGCTCGTACGATGTTTTTTTGGACAAACTCCTCCATCTTGGCGATTTCACCCTGTTGTTTTTCAAACTGCTTTAATTGAATCTCATAATCCGCTTGCTTCGTATCAACATATTTGGAGTAATTGCCCGTATAACGACGTGAGGTGGTCCGCTCGATTTCATAGATGGCACCAACCAAGGCATCCAGGAAATAACGGTCATGAGAAACGACCAGAATAGAGCCGGAATATGAGCGTAAATAACCCTCCAGCCAGGTCAATGTCGGGATGTCCAAGTGGTTCGTAGGCTCATCAAGGAGCAGTAAATCTGGTGCCTGCAGCAGCATTTTGGCTAATGCCAGCCGTGTTTTTTGACCACCGCTTAATGTGTTAACCGAAGTCTCGGGTGCAAAATCGCCAAAGCCCATCCCATGGAGTACGCCGCGAATACGTGCTTCCGCTTCATAGCCGCCCTGCTCCTTAAACCATTCTGAACGCGCAGCATACCGTTTCATTGTATCCTCAGTTTGTTTCTCATCGGCCAGCACAGCAGGATTGGCCATCATAACCTCCAGCTGACGAAGCTCTTGCTCGGCTTCCTCCAAATGTGTGAATACGCTTTTCATTTCCTCCCAGATCGAACGGTCCGAGATAAGACCGCTGTTTTGCTTCAAATAGCCGATCTTCGTTTCCTTTGCTTTGAACAGCTCTCCCGAGTCATATGACATTTCACCCGCGATAATTTGCAGCAGTGTCGATTTACCTGCGCCGTTCACGCCGACCAGTCCAATCCGTTCCCGAGCTTCAATTTGCAATGATATATTAGAAAGCACGGCGGAAATGCCGTAGCTCTTCGATATTCCTGATACTTGCAGCAGCATACATAATCCTCCCAAATGGTTAAAAGCATGTCTATAACAGTGTATCATGTTCGCAGTTTTTTTTCAGCTTGTAAGCTTTGTGGAAGCTTGCTGTCGTTTCTTTTGATAGCCTGTCATTTATGTTAAAATATAGCCTACTCCTATTGTTGAAAAGGATTTCCAGCAAGGTGCTGCCCGCTGTTTAAAAGAATGGACAGGAAAAGGAAGAAAAGTCATTACACGGATCGAACCATAGATGATGAAAAGCCTATTAAAGAGCTTATGTAAGGGAGGGAGGATCGCAATGGTCATATGTACGGAAATACGTGTAGATCTGACGCGAGAGGAACGCAGTGAGTATGCGGTGTCTGAAGCGAAAGTTCAGTCAAGGATTGCAGCAGAGGCATCTCTGAAAGTGGATATTGTCCGATCACTGCTTGGCAAGCATTCAGATGAGAGAGTGCTTGTGATAGGGCAGTATTTGGACCAGATGGAGCAGCTTGCCCAGTTGACAGATGCGCCGCTCATCACAGGGAAAATGGCAAGTCGTGAGCGTGACAAGCTATACCAGCAATTCCGTCAAGGTGAAATTAGAACGCTGATTGTTTTCAAGGCAGTGAAATCAACGATTGACATCCCTGACACGTCTATTGTTATTCAGGTTTCGGGATCATTTGGCTGTCGAGAAGAGGAGATGCAGCGTCTCGTTCGTATTTTGAATTCGGAGTCGGAAGGTGGACAGGCTCACTTGTATTCGGTTGTAACCAGGGGGACGTTGGAGCAGAACTATGCCATTAAGAGGCAGCGATTATTAATTGAGATGGGCTGTTCCTATACTGTTATCGATGAGACTGTCATGGATGAGAATCAAGGTGGTACAGGTTTCCTGGATGCAGGTGCTGCAGCGTCGCTCCCATCAATGAAGATGAAGCAGGCTTCACCTGCATGGAAGGCATTGCTGCCGACGCTCCAGGCGCAAGCATTGACAGAATCCCCCGCTGGTCCGCAGGAATCAAGCTCCAACCTGTTATCTCTTGACGATTTTCGAAACAAAAAACGAAATCGCCGCTGAATCCGTTGTAGAGGTTATGGAAATTATGAATATATTGGAGCGTGGAGGTTGTCAATCAAGCTCCTCAGTGTACGATTTCATTGATAAAGTGACAGCAGAATGAATAGATTTGTCGGCATTCGTCAAAGCAATTGGGTCTACTGACACCGAATACTGTTTTTCTTCTCATGATATGTTAGAATGATGTTAATCACGTTGCGAACCATCAAGGAGAGGCCTTGCCATGAATATCAAAGAATGGAAAATAGAGCTGCGGCGTCGGGCTGAGGCGCAAAGAAATGGCTTGACGCCCACCGAACGCAGCATCAAATCAGCACGTATTAATGAACTGATGCTTCGTCGTATCGATGAGGTACTCGAATCACGCGCCAAGCTGGGCCGCAAGCCTACGATTTTCACTTATATGCCAATCAAATCCGAGGTAGATATAACCCCGATTATGGAGTCCTGCTGGTCCCAGCAGTATCGTGTGCTTATTCCCAAGGTGCAGCCAGAGCAAAAGCTGAAGCTGTACGAAATTCGTTCCTATTCCGATTTGGAGAAGGGCAAATATGGGATTCCGGAGCCGGCCGCGGATTCGCCACAACATTCTATTGATATTCGACATATTGATGTGGTACTTGTCCCAGGTTTGGCATTTGACTCCCATTTGGGACGGCTGGGCTATGGCGGCGGCTACTATGACCGTTTTATGCAGCAATATGTTCGGTCTGGATATACGAAGCCTTACATTATTGCCGGTGCTTTTGACACCCAGATTATTCAGGAAGTCCCTATGGGTCTGTTTGATTTTCGCCTGGATGAGTTGATTACGGAAGCAAGAACGATTCGTGCACCCAAAACAACGAAATCAATTTAAAGCCCTAGTCAGGTGACCTGACTGATTATCTGTTAATATTTATCGTATTGCCTATACTTCATGCGAATCGAAAGGAGTCTTACCTTGTGACCGAGCCAATGCCGCTAACCCATTTTAATGAGCAGGGTCGAGCCCGGATGGTCGACATCTCAGACAAGCAGGAAACCAGCCGCACCGCAGTCGCACAGAGTACGGTTACGATGCAGCCATCTACGCTGGAGTTGATTAAACAAGGTAGGATTGGGAAGGGTGATGTTCTGGCGGTATCCCAGATCGCAGCGATTATGGCTGCCAAGAAAACATCCGACTGGATTCCTATGTGCCATCCCCTTTCATTGACGGGAGTAGATGTCCACTTTACGGATAATGGATTAAATGAACTATACATAGAAGTAAGCGTCAGGACAAAGGGGCTCACTGGTGTGGAAATGGAAGCATTGACCGCCGTCTCTGCCGCTGCACTCACCGTGTATGACATGTGCAAGGCAGCGGAAAAAGGAATGATTATCGGTCCTACGCTGCTGGTCAGCAAAACAGGTGGCAAAAGCGGCGATTTTCATAGAAATGACACTGATTCTTAATATTTATACGTTACAATGGAGCCATGGGGAGGAGTAAGCTTATGCGTTGGAAGGTGGCGATTTTGACCGCAAGCGACCGAGGTTTCCGAGGAGAGCGGGAAGATACGAGCGCCCAGGTTATTCGTGAGTTGATTGAAGAGGAGATCAATGGGGAAATCATTGAGTATCGGGTTGTACCGGATGAGAAAGATGAGATTATGGCTGCATTGATCGAAATGACCGATTATTTCAAGGCTGATCTGATTTTGACGACAGGGGGGACCGGTCTTGCTGCACGCGATGTAACACCGGAAGCGACTCTCGCTGTTATTGATCGTCAAGCTCCAGGCTTTGCTGAAGCGATGCGTTTGATTTCTATGCAAAAAAACCCCAAAGCGATGCTGTCCAGAGCGGTTTCCGGTCTGCGCGGTAGAACCCTGATTATTAACCTGCCAGGAAGTCCTAAGGGCGTCTCTGAAAATTTGGAGGCTATCATGGGCCAATTACCGCATGCGCTTGGCATTTTGACCGGACTTGTAGGGGATCATGGCAATGAAACCTGAAGCTATGCTGAGAGAAGTCAGAGTTGAAGAAGCTATTGGGAGTGTACTTGCACATGATTTAACGCAGATACTTCCAGGTCAGTTTAAAGGCCGCTTGTTTACAAAAGGTCATGTTGTCCGTCAGGAGGACATACCCGCTTTATTAAATATCGGTAAGGAGCATATCTACGTGCTGGATCTTCAGCCGGGGTGGCTGCATGAGGATGAAGCGGCACAGCGTATGGCGAAGGCTGTAGCAGGAGCGAATCTATCGTTGACTAATCCTCATGAGGGGAAAATCAATGTAAAGGCAGCGATTCATGGGCTGGCCAAAATCGACAAGGCTGCTGTTGATGCCATCAATGCCATCGATCAGATCGTGCTGGCCACGATTAAGACGAATACCGTTGTGAAGCCGGGCCAATCACTCAGCGGCACAAGGGTGATACCCCTTATTGTGGAACAATCCAAGGTTCAGCAGGTTGAAGCATTGGCGTCTGGATCATCACCAGTATTGGAAGTGAAGCCGTTTCGCCCTCTGCGTGTTGGATTGATTACGACCGGCAGCGAGGTCTTTAAAGGCCGTATTCAAGATAAATTTGGTCCTGTCGTCATCGAGAAAGTGGCTGCGCTCGGCTCTGAGGTTATCGAGCAGCGGCTGGCTCCTGATGAGAGCGACACGATTGTACGCGAGATCCGTTACTTTTTGGAGGAGCAGAAAGCCGATCTGATTCTTGTAACTGGCGGGATGTCCGTTGATCCCGATGACCGGACGCCAGGAGCTATCAAGCAAGCCGGAGCAAGAATAGTCAGCTACGGAACCCCGATGCTTCCAGGCTCGATGCTGCTGATCGGTTATTTGGGCGAGGTACCGATTATGGGCCTGCCTGGTTGTGTGATGCATGATCCGTATACCTCTTTTGATGTGCTGCTGCCTCGTATATGTGCTGGAGAAACGATTGTCCGGGAAGACATTACTGAAATGGGCTATGGCGGGTTATACGGATGTTAGTTGATCAAAGAAAATCATGAAATGGAGCTGGACGATTTGAGTATTACCCATATCCTGCTGATTGCAGTTGTCGCGTTGATTTTGTTTGGTCCGAACAAGCTGCCAGAGTTGGGTCGTGCCATTGGTAAAACGCTGCGTGATTTTAAAAACGGTGCAAACGATCTGATGAGTGCTGCCACTGAATCCGAGCCTGAAAAAGCACGGAAGGATATAACACCGCCCACCCAGCCGCCCGCTCCAGCATCTGCAAGCCAGCAGGAGTCTGTGGTACAGCCATCTCCACAAGCAAGCGAACAACAGAAGGACTCCCGAAGACTTCCGGAGTAAACAGGAGTACCTACAACAACAAGTTAAAGTTGGTGAATCATGACGAATAATGATGAAGGCATGTCCTTGGTCGAGCATCTTGGCGAGCTGCGCAAGCGCATTATTTGGGTGCTGCTCGTGTTAATAGTTGGTATGGTGATCGGCATCATTGTGGCACAGCCATTAATCCTTTATTTAAAAAATGTCCCTCCTGCTTCCGGGATTGCCTGGAACGCCTTCTCTCCTTGGGATTCCATCAAGCTGTATATGAATTTTGCATTGGTTACAGGTCTGATTGTCACATTGCCGTTCGCATTGTATCAAATATGGTCGTTTCTTAAACCGGGTTTGCGTATTGAAGAGCAGAAGGCTTCACTGATCTTTATCCCGCTTGCTTTTCTACTGTTTTTGATCGGGTTGGCATTTGCCTATTTTGTCGTTTTCAAAATGGCATTTATTTTTACCTCGGAAATTTCTGAGCGTCTGGACATCAAGGAAACCTATGGGATCACGCAATATTTTACGTTTATGTTCAATATTTTGCTTCCGATCGGGTTGATCTTTGAATTGCCGATTATCATTATGTTTCTTACCAAGCTGCGTATTCTCAATCCAAAAAGACTTCACAAATTACGCCGTTATGCTTATATGATTCTGGTGATCGTTGCTGCGATGATCACGCCGCCGGATTTGATTTCCGCTGTGGTGGTATCGCTGCCGATGATTTTGCTTTATGAGGTCAGTGTGTGGATGTCGGCTTCTATTTACCGCAAACAGCTGATCAAAGATCAGGAATGGGAAGAGGAATTTGGTCCCAAATAATACCGCATTTACAGCTGGAATGAAGCTGCGAATGTGGTTTTTTTCTTTGATGAGCAGCCGTATAATAACATTCTCAATGGATACAATGATGAAGTTGTGTAAATTATTTAAAAAAACTTGCAAAATGTTACGAAACTGATTATCATAATAAGTGTTGTTAGCACTAAACATATTCGAGTGCTAACAGTACCCTAAAACTCAGAACCATATTTCAAAGGAGGACATTTTCTCATGATCAAACCGTTAGGTGATCGCGTAATTATTGAAGCCATTGCTAAAGAGGAAACAACAGCAAGTGGAATCTTCTTGCCTGAAACTGCTAAGGAAAAACCGCAAGAAGGTCAAGTTGTAGCGGTAGGCAGTGGCGTACTGAAAGATGGAGAGCGTGTTGCGCTTGAAGTTAAAGAAGGCGACCGTATCATTTTCTCGAAATATGCAGGTACTGAAGTGAAATTCGAAGGACGCGAGCTTCTTATTTTGCGCGAAAGCGACATTCTTGCCGTTATCGGGTAATTTAGCGAAGATCTCATATACTTAAGACCAACATCAGCTGCTAATGCGAATTTAGCCGGCTTTTACTTATAGCATCAGAATATATGCATGATTAGTCTTGCAGAGGTTTCTGGTGTTTCTTGTGAAGATAAACGAACGTTGTTCAAATACATTTATTTCAGGAGGGTTTCACACAATGGCTAAGGATATCAGATTTAGTGAAGATGCTCGCCGCGCAATGCTTCGTGGTGTTGACGCGCTTGCCAATGCAGTAAAAATCACTTTGGGCCCTAAAGGTCGTAACGTTGTTCTTGAAAAAAAATTCGGCAGCCCGTTAATCACCAATGATGGTGTAACAATCGCAAAAGAAATCGAATTGGAAGATGCATTCGAGAACATGGGTGCTCAACTGGTTAAAGAAGTAGCTACCAAAACCAACGATGTTGCCGGTGACGGTACAACAACTGCAACTGTTTTGGCTCAAGCGATGATTCGTGAAGGCTTGAAAAACGTTACTGCAGGCGCAAACCCAATGGTCATCCGTAAAGGTATCGACAAAGCGGTTAGAGCAGCTGTAGAAGAATTGAAAAACATCTCCAAAGCTATTGAAGGCAAACAATCGATCGCTCAAGTTGCTGCAATCTCGGCTGCTGACGACGAAGTAGGTCAATTGATCGCTGAAGCTATGGAAAAAGTGGGCAAAGACGGCGTTATTACTGTTGAAGAGTCCAAAGGCTTTGCAACTGAGCTTGAAGTGGTTGAAGGTATGCAGTTCGACCGCGGATACATTTCTCCATACATGATCACAGATACGGACAAAATGGAAGCTATTTTGGAAAACCCGTACATCTTGATCACTGACAAAAAAATCTCCAACATTCAAGAAATCTTGCCTGTGCTTGAGAAAGTTGTTCAACAAGGCAAACCATTAGTAATCATTGCTGAGGATGTTGAAGGCGAAGCATTGGCAACTTTGGTTGTTAACCGTCTTCGTGGCACATTCACTTGTGTAGCTGTTAAAGCTCCAGGCTTTGGCGATCGTCGTAAAGCGATGCTTCAAGATCTTGCAGCATTGACAGGCGGACAAGTAATTACAGAAGAACTGGGTCTTGATCTGAAATCGACGACTCCTGATCAATTGGGATCGGCACGTCAAGTTCGTGTAACTAAAGAAAACACTATCGTAGTTGATGGTTCTGGCGACAAGAAAGACATTGGCGCTCGTATCTCGCAAATCCGTGCACAATTGGAAGAAACCACTTCCGATTTCGATAAAGAAAAATTGCAAGAGCGTTTGGCTAAATTGTCCGGCGGCGTAGCGGTAATCAAAGTTGGCGCGGCTACTGAAACAGAATTGAAAGAGCGCAAGCTTCGCATCGAAGATGCTTTGAACGCAACTCGTGCTGCTGTTGAAGAAGGTATAGTATCCGGTGGTGGTACTGCCCTTGTTAACGTATATGCGGCTGTAGCTGCTGTAAAAAGCAACGATGTTGATGAGCAAACTGGCGTGAACATTGTTCTGCGTGCTCTTGAAGAGCCTGTACGTACGATTGCAGCTAACGCGGGTCAAGAAGGTTCCGTTATCGTTGAGCGTCTGAAAAAAGAAGCTGTAGGCATTGGGTACAACGCAGCAACTGGTGAATGGGTAAACATGTTCGACGCTGGTATCGTAGATCCAGCGAAAGTAACACGCTCCGCATTGCAAAATGCAGCATCCGTTGCAGCTATCTTCTTAACTACTGAAGCGGTTATCGCTGACAAACCAGAAAAAGACAAACCAGCTATGCCTGATATGGGCGGAATGGGTGGCATGGGCGGAATGGGCGGCTTCTAAGAAGCGACCCGACTGCTTTCATATTGCGACCGTGGCCTCTTCTAGGAAAGGTTCAAGGCTGCAACTAACTTCAAAAGAGACCTTTTATGAGTTCAATGAACTTGTAGAAGGTCTCTTTTTTATGGATTTATTTGTATGAAATTGTATTTTTATTATTAGGGTTCCCAATTCTGTTTGTTTGGTGCTAGACTGATGATAGTATGCATCTCCGGATGCAACAGTCAAAATACGGAGGGATGATCGTGATGTATTTGCCATTGGAGCATAAAGCAGCCATTGTGACCGGAGGTGCTAGCGGCATCGGATATAGTATCGTTAAAGGCTTGGCGCGTGCTGGTGCGAGCGTTATCATCGCTGATATGAATGAACAAGGAGCTGAGGCTGCTGAGGCGCTGGTTCAGGAAGGATTGAACGTCACTTTCGTTCAGGGAGATATTACGTTATCCGCGGATGCACAACGAATTGCAAGCAAGGCAGTCGAGCATTTAGGAGGATTGGATATTCTCGTTAATAATGCGGGTATTTATCCGCGCAGCATGATGCAGGATACGACAGAAGAGTTGTGGGATAGGGTCATGTCGATCAATTTGAAGGGAGTCTTTTTGATGTGCCAGGCGGCAGTACCGTGGCTGAAGAAACGTGGGGGCGGTGCTATTATTAATATGAGCTCAAGCCATGCGGCCATCGGATCACCCGAGCTATTCGCCTATGCGGTTTCCAAAGGAGGCATATCGACGTTAACCCGAAATTTGGCTGGTGCCCTTACCAGAGACCGGATCCGTGTCAACGCTATTAATCCAGGCTGGGTGGCGACGGAACGGGAAATTGAGGTACGGGCCTTGGATGGGCAAACCTATGAGTGGTTGGTTGAGAGAGGTAAAATGCTACCGCTTGGCCGCTTGCAAACAGGTGAAGATTCGGCAGGAGTGGCAGTATTTCTGGCAAGCGATCATGCCAGCCAGATTACCGGACAAATCATTCAAATAGATGGGGGCAATGAGGTATCATAGGTATATGTTGAACGGAGTTTGAACCACGACCAGGATGACAATAAATAAGCATCACTACCCTATCGCCACATCGTGTAAGGGTGACTAGAAGCTTATTTACTGCGGTTTCGGGCTACATAAGGTTTATAGGGTTATTGAAGGCAGAGGGGCACGTGAGCCAGCTATTAGGTGGCTGTGTGTTCCTCTGCCATATTTAGCAGCAGATCTGTAAATAAGTAAAGCTGATGAAGAACAAGCGCGTTTTGGCGGTCCAAGTGCTCAAGGGCCTGTGGGCTGCCGAGCCAGTCTCGGTGCAGGAGGGTGTTGTGTTTAAAATAAAGCACTCTCGTATCCGTAAACAGACCAAATCCGCCTAGGGGCAGTTGGATATTGATTTTCGCTGTTTCTGCCAGCAGTTTAGTATAGGTTGAGGGAGGGACATTGCTTCTCAGCACAGCAAATGTTTGCAATATGGCAATACCCTCCTGAGTGAACGATTCCATCCCTGGGAGGAAGCATAATTCCAGGTCAATTAGAGAAGGGCGTTCGCCGATTTCATCAAAGCGTACAATCAAGGAAGGATAGGGCGATTCCTTTGTTGGTTCAGCCCATTGGTTAAGAATGTCGAGCTTCAGGTAATATTGTTGAAATTGGCGGAGAAATGAATCCGTAAATTCGAAAGCAGATGCCATAGGTTATACCTCCTTACATAGGCTGATCTTTGCGAAAACAGGCAAGCGATTATCACGAAAAGGTTAACGAAATCAAGTATGCAGCTTTTTGGCGATCAAATCTTTGCCTGGTTTTTTCTTAAGTCGGTTGACCTCAAGTCCAATACCTTCAATAACTGACTTAGCCTCATCATCCTGACCGGCGACGCCACCTTCATAGAGCATTGACGCGAGATCGGTTACAAGCTGATTATAGCATTGTCCTACATTGTTGAAGCCATATGCTTCCAGAACACCTTGTCGTACCTTTTCGCGGCTAAGTCCTGCATTTTCTGGTTTGGCCATCTCTTTATCAATGTTCAGAGCTTTGTCGACGAAGGTTTCCTTCCGTTTTGATTTTTTGTAAAATTTGACGATAGCCCCGATCCCACCGAGAATAGCAGCGGCTGCGAGCAGAATTGGACCGACTGGAGACAAAGCAGCTGCGATCATAACAGCGCCTCCTGCGATCATTAGCGCTCCTTTGGCGGCCGTTATGGCGCTTTTGGTCTTGTTAATAGCTTGGGTGGATCCGCCCAGATTGGCAGCAAGACCTAGATCCCCCTGATGTGGTTTAGTTTGATCGTTCTCATTCATACTACCTTGAGCTCCAAAACCTTTTTCAAGCTCTGCGAGTTTCTTCTGGTTTCTGCTGCTTTCTACGTAACCGGCAACTCCTCCAGCCAGGTAGGCTGCACCTCCTACAACGCCAGCCGCACCTGCAGCAGCGGTAGCCGTACCGCTAGCAGCCATGCCTCCTAACGTTCTGACACCATTAACGGTACCCGCGGTAAAACGAGTCAAATCAGCAGCGCCGCCTGAAGCCTCGGAGCCCAATACTTCTGCTTTTCCAGCTGCTGACAAGCTTGAATCATAGTTTTCAGAAGCATTATAAATTTGCGATACGGATGCAACTCCGCTCAGTACGCCAGCTGCCGGTGCTACTGCATTCGCCACCGAAAGAGCGCCTCCGGCACCTAGTGTATTGCTGAGCGCGGCCGTACCGGATACCCCGCTCGTAGCCCCTGAAGTACCGATGGCTGTATAGGCCGCATAGTCACGTGCCTGATCTGCATTGTAATTGGTAATGTTCTTGGCCTTGGCTTCACGGCTAATTTCTGAGAAACGGTCCCAGTCTATGGTTTTGGTAAAAATACCGGTGAGCATCGTGCTTTTAACTTTATCTATACTGGGGGATCGCTCATTACCGCACATGACTTTGATAGCGGACATTTTTTCTCCTGCAGTCAGATCATCGAAATATCCGAATAATCCAGCCTTCTTTTCCTTCACTGCACGTTCCTTCAGCCACTTATATACCACATTATAGTTTTGATATGAGGTCAAATCCTTGGTGGGAGCAGGACGGGCTGCTGGGGGAATGACTGCTGCAGAAGGTGCAGCCGTAGGTCCAGCAGTTGTTGGAGCGGCTGCACCGGCAGCTGGGGCAAGAGCAGGAGCAGCTTCAATCTGTGTGCTAGGAGCGGGTACAGAAGCAGGAGCCATAGCAGCTTCAGTTGGTGCACCAGCAGCAGGGACAGAAGCAGGAGCGGCTAAGATAGGTGCGCCAGCAGCAGGAGCAGCATGAGCTGCCCCAACCGGTGCTCCTGCTGCAGAATCTACAACCGCAGGGACATCAGCTGCCGGAGCAGCTATTGGATAACTAGCTGCAGCCTCGGCGGCTATTTCAGGTGCTTCCGCTGCAGCTGCACGTTGAATGGTCATCACGTTACCTGTACGGGGTGAAGCTGAAAACATACGTTGTATAGCCTGATTCCCTACAGTGCGCTGCATATGTATAATGTTTTCCTTGGACAAACCATGAGCTCGAGAATGAATGGCACTACCCTGCATCGTGGCATTCATGAATGGTTGCTGTTGAATAGGTAAAGCTTGATTCGTTGAGGGGCTTTTTATAGCCTTATTTTTGACATTGGATTGTTCAAGCATCAGAATCCTCCTCAAAAAAAGTCTATCTTTATGATAGCATATTATTGGAAGTAAAATACTTTATTACTATTAAATATATAGGTTTTTAAAAAGTAAGAAAGATAAAGATAGGGTACTCAGGAGGATCATAGCGTTTGTATGCGGCAGTGTCGAAAGCGATCCAAGGATAAAGTAATGTTTTGAAAGCTAGGGTGCAGTTATAAAAAAAGCTGCTTCGATACATATATGAAATGTGACCTGATCAGCCGATACTTTGTAATAAGTATCTTACTTCAGGTTTAAATTAGGTTCAGGTTCTGGCAGCTTTTTTAAGCATGCAAAAAAGACCCGATACCGAAGTATCGAGTCCCAGTTGTTTAAAACTAGTTGATGAAGTTAGCAGTACTCAAGAAACGTTTCAACATCGTTGCAGATTGTGCACGAGTTGCTTTGCTTGCAGAACCGATTGTATCATCAGTCAAGCCATTGATAATACCAGCGTTAACTGCAGCAGCGATTTCCTTTTGAGCCCATACAATTTTGTTGGAATCTTTGAACTTGCTCAAAACGGATTGTGGATCAGATACATTAGTGCTGATGCTAGCATAGTCCATCGCGCGAATAACCATAGCTGCTAACTCTTCACGAGTAATTTGAGCATCAGGACGGAATGTGTTGTCTTCGTATCCATTAATAATGCCTGCATAAGTAGCTGTTGCTACCGTGCTTGCATACCAAGCATCCGATTTCACATCTGTAAATGTGCTAGCAGGTGCAGCAGGTGTCAAACCAAGGGAACGAACAGCTAATGCTGCAAATTCAGCACGAGTGATGTTACGTTCTGGTTCGAAAGTTGTATCTGTGGAGCCTTCTACAACAAGCTTGTTAGCAAGAAGCTCAACATCAGCTTTGGACCAGTGGGAAGCAACGTCAGCAAAACTTTTGTTGTTTTCAACAACAGTGTAAATACTGTTACCATTACGTTTAATAGTAGCAACATTTTTACCATCAACTGTAGAGAATGTTGCAGGAACAAAGCTTACTTTTTTCGTTGTTTCGTTGTACAAAACACCTGTTGTTTTGGAAGCATCAACAGCCTTGGAAGTATTAACTGAACGGGAAACATACGTTTTACCAAAGTCAACCGAAGTTGTTTTGCCATCTTTGCCAACAGCCGTTACATTAAAGTCAACAGCATCAGCCAATTGCGTACCGCCAACAGCTGCAGCAGCTGCTTTAACAGCGTCAGATGTAGTGGAATCTACTTTTGCAATAGTAACTTTAATTTTCAAATCTTTAACTTCAATACCCAAAGATTTAGCCAGATCATCCAATTTCAAAACGGAAACCGGCAATACATAAGTACCGAAATCATTAGTAATTGTAATTGTTTTGGATCCATTACTTACCAGAGAAGAAGCAGGAAGCAATGCAATTGTACCGGAAAGTTTTAACGTAACATCGCCAGCTGTCAATGCGTTAGTTAAAGTATAGGAGTCAACGGAACCGTCACTTGACACGGAAATTGTCCCGTTGTTGAATGACCCTCCACCACCGCCACTACCGTTACTGCTAGATGATCCACCAGTGTATGTAGATGAAGTGTTATACAAGGTTTGGTAAGCAGATTCAAACACGGATACGTTACCTTGGTAAACTGCAGTGTTTACACTTACAAGATTGTACGCGTTTGATATCGTTTGTGAGAAATTGTAGATATAGTTGCCACCAGAATAAGTCGCTTTAGTTGTAGTGAGTAATACATCGCCGCCTTTGATTCTAACATACACAGCATTACTTACTCCATCAGCATAAACATCTGAATAAACAGTTCCAGTAACAGTCCCATCCTTGTATGTAAGACTACTGAATCCTGCAGTTGCAGCAAAGGCCAATACTGGAACCATGATTGCAATAATAAGCGTCAATGAAAGCATTGCAGATATTTTCTTGATAAATGTACGATTTAACACAGTATTCCTCCTATTTGTTTCTCTGTTTAAGTTGTTTTTCATATTTAAATTCGCCATTCTCGATTCACCTCCCTTCCAGCGAAGATTGTATTATAACAAGGCTTATGCCTTTGTTAAATCGATATTAAATATACTTAAATAAAATTTTAAAATACAATCTATATCTTATCATGGATAGACAGTCTATGGTAGCAAATTGGTAAAAAAGTTACTTCCAAATAATAGGACGTAAGTTACGCTAGAAAGTTGCGTTGACCAACTTATTTATCTCATCACGTTCTTTTGGATCCTTGGCGATCAGTTTGTCATAAAGCGGTTGATCGGTTTTATTTTGCTTTTGCAAGGCGGCTAGATACCATCTGGCTAGTTCACGATTAGCTGCATCTTCAAATTGATCAGTAATATACGTTTTTAAGAAGCTGTCAGATGATGCATATTGCCCGCGAATAAATTCGATTTGACCAAGGTTGAATGCCATATTGCGAGTCACATTAAAAGCACGCCCCTGAACTTGCTCTTTAGGGAGACTCTCCAGTTCCTTCATTTTGCTTAGGACTTTAGCATAGACTTCAAACGAATGGTTCCAGTATTGGACTTTTAAAGCATCATTTCGTTCCATTCTGGCTTTTTCAGATAGAGTCAGATCAAGGGAAATCGTTTTTTCGTACAAGGTAATGTCCCAAGAGAAATTATTAGTTTGGGCATTTGCTATTTCTTGTGCTTTAACATACTGCTCTTTTACTAGATAAGCCTTCATTTCCTGCTCGATTAAATAACGATTGTTTGATTCATCTGTCTTTAATTGGTTGATAAGAGTAAGCATTTGATTATAAAAATTTTCATCTTTTGTCTGTTGGTATGCTTGAAATAATATATCAATTTTATACAAGCTATAATCCGGCTGATTCTTATGAATACTTAATGCTTTATCGAGTGGAATGAATATTTCATTAATCGATTTATTGCTGTTAGCCGTAGCCAATGCATTCTGGAATGAACTATTTGCACTAAGGTTTTGAGCAGATATGAAAAACATGATGATCGATAAAACGAAAAGAGAAGCTGGATAAATTTTATTAATGTAAGTGAGTGCAGGTTTCTTTATCAAACTCGATTTAGGTATTAAAGAGATATGAGAAATCATCGCTCCCAAGCTCAAGAAAACAAGTACTCCTATGAATACATAGCTAAGATCAAAGTCGATTATGCTGTGAATAAGTAGAGATATTGTGACAATATAGAAAATGTGACGATCCTGACCTTGGTCCGAGGACTTGATATGATAACGAATATATAGCCCAAAGACATAAGCAAGAAAACCAATAAGCACTAGAATACCTACAGTTCCCGTCTCCACTAAATATTGCATAAAAAAGTTGTGGGCTTGTCTGCTAACGTACGGATAACTTTGATACTTCTCGTAAAGAGCCGCCCAAGCACCGCCACCTGCACCTAGAATTGGGTAGTCCTCAAAAAGTTTTAGGGCATCCTTGTTAAAAGAATTTCTTTCCAAAACACTGTGCTGAGCAAAATTAATATTTTCGATACGTTGTTTAATGTAGTCTGGTAAAAGATTAGTGGCCCCTGTATTGCCAAAAAGTAAAAATACGCCTAAGGCCCCTATAATTAATGCAGCTGCTGGTAATAAAATGGTTGCAAACTTCATTTTTATCTTGGACTCAGTGAAACTTTCCAGTATAGGAAATACATATTTTTGCAACAGCCATATAACAATTGCAAATCCTGCTGAAACGCCTATTAAGGTCCATAACCCGCCCGCCGCCGTGGTAAGGTTTTGATGCAAGTAAAATTGTTCCCCGACTTCCGTAATCTTGCTTAGGATTAGAAGTGATATCAAGAAAGACACGCCAAGATATATAAACATGAAGATTTGTTTGGATATTTTCATAAAAGGTAATATTAGCAGCAAGACGATAGGTAAAATGACAAGGCCGCCGCGTGATAGTGTTAGGAAAAAAGAAATGATGATAGGTACGCACATAAAGGCATTAATCATAATAACAGCTGGCTTTTTGCTGGAAACCATTAAATAAACAGCGCTTAATAACAAAGCAATGAGAAAAGCAGCGTAAGAGTTGGCATATTGAAAAGTAGAGGTAAGTCGCAATTGGTTTTCTGCTGACATTACAGCGTCGCGATATTCCATTTTGTTAGGGAGGTCTACAAACCAACTTACCATTCTTGCAGCCCATTCCTTATAACCCAACCAATTGATCATTCCAAACCATACGACTGCATAACCGGAACCCATTAAGCTACAAGTTATGATTTGACTGCCTAATTTACTTCTGCACAAGTAAACACCGAGTATAAAGAAGATTGCATATAACATCTGAATATACAGCATGTTAGTCGCGTAGTAATGTGATGCCTCGGAAACTTTCGCAAGTAAGTATGTGAATGGAAGCAGCCAAACCAATAAAGTAAGAATATCCCGATGATCTTTCAGCTTCCAGTTGTAGAATAAATACAAGGATGCAATGAGCAGTACAATGAAACCCCACACTAAGGAAGTATAAATAGAACGTTCAAAATCAAAGGTATTGCCGTTAAACAATGCTTTTTGAAAAGGTGCCCAAAATAAAAAAAATACAACAAAAGCAGAAAGCAGCCAAAACAGGATCGATTTTTTTTCCTCAATCTCTATAGCCTTTTTATTCATTAGAGTGCTCCTTTTGATGAATAGCCATTTGGATATATTTCAGGATTTCTTCTTTAAAACGGGTCTCATTAAATCCATGGGCATGCTTCCGAATAACTGAAGAGTCAAAAGCTATGGATTCAAACTTACGTACAGCCTCTATAATACTGTCAGCTGTTGATTCATAGAAAAATACTCCAGTCTCATTTTCAACTACAGTTTCCAAAGCGCCGCCTTTACCAAAGGCAATAACAGGTCTTCCACTCGATTGTGCTTCTAAAGGGGTGATGCCAAAATCTTCTTCACCAGCTAAAATGAATCCTTTGCACTTGGAGTAATATTCTACGATGACTTCATCGGGCTGTCTTCCCATAAATGTAATGGTATCTCCGGCTAAGGATTCCAATCGTTTTCGGTCATAACCATCTCCAATAATAACTAATGGTTTTTTTAGTTTATTAAAAGCCTCAATGGCAATATCTATTCTTTTGTAGGGAATCATTCTGGATACAATTAAGAAGAATTCTTCAGTGTTCTCTGCTTGTTTAAAATTATCATAGCTGACAGGCGGATAAATAACATCAGATTCACGTCCATAATACTTGGCAATCCTTCTGGAAATACTTTTAGAATCAGCGATAAAATGGTCAACACGCTGAGCAGTTATTAAATCCCACATCCGAATTTTGTGAAGGACAAAAGGAAGCAGTGTACGAAATATCGGGTTCGTCACGTCTTCTTGGATATATTGGTGGTACAGATCCCAAACATATCTCATTGGTGTATAGCAATAACAGATATGAATTTGATTAGGGTTTGTAATTACTCCCTTAGCGAAGGCACTTGAGCTGCTCAATATAACATCGTATTCCCTTAAATCAAATTGTTCGACAGCAGTCGGAAATAGGGACAGCATTTTCTTATAGTGTTTTTTGGAAAAGGGTATCGAATGGATATACGAATTACGAATATCAACCTGAGCAAATCGTGCTGGCATTTTGGATAAATCGGTAAGCATCGTATAAACAGGAGCATTAGGGAATAAATCCAGGAAGCATTCAAGGACCCGTTCTGCGCCTCCATATTGGTTCAGATAATCATGTACAATGGCGATTTTCATTTTGAGCCACCTAATACCTTTTGATATATTTGTTTGGTTTCTATCGCAGTCTGTTTCCAGGTAAATTGCTTAGAGCGTTCCAGACCCAGTTTTGAATATAATTCTCTCTTTGCGGAATTTGAGACTATTTGGTGAATTTCTTCAGCCCATGCGGAGTGATCATGTGGGTCGATAAGTAAACCTGCTTCTCCGACAATTTCAGGAAGCGATGAAATATTCGATGCAATAACAGGCGTACCGCATTGCATGGCCTCAAGGAGAGGAAGGCCAAATCCTTCATACACAGATGGCATAACAAATACCGTAGCTGCACTGTATATAGCGGGCAAATCCTCATCTTCAATAAATCCAGTGAAAACCACTTCATCTTCTAGTTTGTTTTCTCGTACCCAATCAAATATAGGATTGAACTTCCAGCCTTTAGCTCCGACAATTACCAATTTTTCCGGACAGTCATATTTCCTTTTCAGTAGCAAGTAAGATTGAAGCAAACCCAGTAAGTTTTTCCTTGGTTCCAAAGTTCCCACGAATAGAATGTACTTATCAGGAATTTGGTATTTGCTTAGAACAGGTGCTGAGTTCGAAACAAATCTGAAGTTCTCATCAGCGGCAAGATGAACCACATCAATTTTCTCTTCAGCTATGTTTAGTAAATTAATAATATCAAGTTTACTTTGCCAGGAATCGGTTATAATGTGGTCACATTTTTCAGCGCTGTATGGGACCCACTGGCTATGATGGTTCAAGATTTTTTTGGTAGTAAAGTCCGGATAGTGCATATACGACAAATCATGAATCGTGATTATACTTTTGCCCTTTAGCGTAGGCATATGTGTAAAGTTAGTACCATGAAAAATATCTGCTTTCGATTTTTTCATCATATCATAAGGCATATTATAAAGGAAATTAGGTCTACATAGCCTGCGTATTACTTTATAAGGATATATATTATTGACCAAATCAAGATGAAAATCACGTTCGAAAGACAAAACGTGATTTTCGCGAATACTTTTTGCTATTCGGTTAAAAGCTAAGTACAGATTGACATCTGATTCAATTGACAGCTGCTTAACCAAGCATTCGACATATCGAGGAATTCCAGACCGTGGTCCAAGTAGAGGCTGACCGTCTATATATACATTCAATATTAATAAGCTCCTTCACCCTTCAATACAACAGGGAGTGTTTTTAATAATATTTTGATATCAAAGGCGATACTCCAGTTTTCAATATAATAAATATCAAGATTCATCCATTGTTGAAAGGATAAATCGCTTCGTCCGCTTACTTGCCATAATCCTGTGATACCAGGGAGTACTTCCAGCCTTCTCCATTCCCAATCGCCATATCGTTCAACTTCATATGGTAATGGAGGTCTCGGACCGACCAAACTCATATTTCCTAATAGAACATTAAACAACTGTGGGAGCTCATCAATGGAGTATTTACGTATAAAACGTCCTACTTTAGTGATTCGAGGATCTTCTTTCATTTTGAAAGCAATGCCATCTACTTCGTTTTGGTTTTGAATCTGTTTTAGTAAGGAGTCCGCATTCGTTACCATGGATCTAAATTTAAGCATATAGAACCGTTTTCCATTTTTTCCGATTCTTTGCTGTTTATAAATGATGCTTCCTTTGGAATCGATCTTAATGGCAATTGCAGTAATCACAAACACAGGGAGTATAATGAGTATTAACAGAGAAGAAGCGATGATATCAATGATTCTCTTAAATGCGAGTCCCACACCTCTCATAGGCGTTTTAACTAATGTAACAACTGGTAATGAATTAATATTTCCAATTTGAACTGTGCTCATGACCAAGTTATATAAATCAGGTACAATTTTAATATTGATATCCAGTTTTCTAAGATCCGTAATGAGTTTATTAACTAAATCCCTTTCAGATGGAATCGTAATTATGATTTCTTCAACAAGGTGTTTCTTTAATAGATCATTTAATTGAGCTATAGGACCTAAGTATTTATGATCCTCAAAGTCTTCAACTTCGTGATCATCAACAAAACCAATGATTTTATAGCCGAGATATTGATAATTGGTCAATTCCTGCATTAAAGATTTGCCGAATTTCCCAGCTCCAACAATGACAACATTTTTGCTCACAACGCCTTGTTTTGCTAAACGGATGTATGCAACACGTTTCAATCCCCTAACAATTCCTGAAGATACAATGGCCATTAGCCAATATAATACAATAACTAATCTCGAAAAGTCCGTTAATTTCAGTAAAAAACTTACCCCAATTGTGATAAGGATAGCAAATGAATAAGCCTTGATCATCTTGTATAATTCATCTGCAAGGCCTGAGCTAGATCTAAAGTTGTATAGTTTGTAACGATAAATGAAGACGATATAAGTCATTGAAGAGATAAGGAAAAAGACCATATACTTTACGAATCGGGGTGAGTGTATATCCCATAGAGTAATGTTACTTTCAAATTCTTGAGAAATTCTGTACTCGTAGAGATAAAAGAATACTAATATGATCGCAATAACTTCAAGCAACAAGAAAAATGCTGCTAAAATGCTTGAATAATTTTTTTTTATGGCAAGTTGTTTATTCATTTCTAACGTTGGCTTAAAATGCTCTTTTTTGGATTTTGATGTCGCATACTGGTAATTCACTATAAATAACCTCCGGAAATTCGACGTTCTAAATGTTAATTTTATTATTAATAGATTAGGGAATGCAACAAATGTTATTACCAATTATATAAACTAGCCAATTTCCTATTAGCTTGGTAACATATACGTAACTATTATATACTAGCCATGAACCTTTATGGAAACAAATAATTCCATAAACATTGCTTTGTCGTAAATTGGTACGTTATAATATTGTAGTTATAGAAATACGACCCGCTTTATGTCGATAACTGGAGGGGAAGATATGACCATCACCGCAGTGATTATGGCTGGGGGGAAGGGTGAACGATTCTGGCCCAAAAGCCGAACGAATTTGCCAAAGCAATTCTTGAATATTTCAGGTAACAAATCTATGATTCAGCAAACAATTTCTAGACTTGAGAAACTGATAGATATTTCTCAAATTTTTATTGTGACCAATGAACTCTACGCGGAATTAATGCATGTGCAGTTACCTACTTTACCATTGGAAAATATTATAATCGAGCCTATAGGTAGAAACACAGCTCCATGTGTAGGATTAGCTTCCTTGATCATAGAAGAAAAGTTTCCAAATAGCACGATGGTGGTGCTTCCTTCTGATCATATTATTGAGAATGAGGAAGGATTTATTAAAATTCTACAAACAGCAGTTGAGGTTTCTCAGGATGATAGCAGTATGGTAACGCTCGGTATCAAACCGACTTATCCAGAAACAGGCTATGGATATATTGAGAGCACCAGTGAAATGGAAATGATTAATGACCTAGAAGTATATAAGGTGAATAAATTTGTGGAAAAGCCAGACTTGAGCACTGCCCAAAGTTACCTAGCTACGGAAAGTTTTTTTTGGAACAGCGGAATCTTCATTTGGAAGACGTCAGTTATACGTAAATATATTCAAGAGCTTATGCCAGACATGCATGATATCTTGGAAACCATGAAAAAGGCTTTCACAACATCTAATCGTAATGATGTGATTCGAGCCGAGTTTCCCAAAATGCCTGATCAGTCGATTGACTATGGTATTATGGAAAAGGTTGACAATATTTATGTGATTCCATGTATATTTGGATGGGATGATGTTGGTAGTTGGACAGCTCTTGATCGAATCAACGAACGCGATGAGAATGGGAATGTCATTAAAGGAAATATACTTAATTTGGATACAAAACGTTGTATTATTGAGAGTAATGGCAAATTGATAGCTACGCTAGGAATAGAAGATTTGATTATAGTAGATACTGAAGATGTAACGTTAATTTGCACCAAAGAGAAAGCGCAAGAAGTTAAACTATTATTGAAAGAGCTAAGAATGCAAAAGTTGGATAAATATTTATAACGAACTCAATTCTTAATCTACGAATATATTAAAGGGGATATTATTACATGACAAAGTCGGCGCTAATTACTGGAATTACAGGTCAAGATGGTTCATATTTAGCTGAATTATTACTCTCCAAGGGATACAAAGTATATGGGTTACGTAGAAGAACTAGTGTACCTATTATGGAAAATATTGAACATATCAAAAATGAAATTGAATTTATTGAAGGAGATCTATTGGATCAAGGGTCATTAATTCAAGCGACACGTGTTTCCAATCCTGATGAAGTATATAACCTTGCTGCCCAGTCGTTTGTGGGGACCTCATGGCTTCAACCTGTGCTTACGGGGCAATCAACAGGAATTGGTGTTACCAATGTACTAGAAGCTGTGAGACTAATTAAACCGGAAGCCAAGTTCTATCAGGCATCAAGCAGTGAAATGTTTGGTAAGGTTGTAGAAACTCCTCAAAAGGAAACAACACCTTTTTACCCGAGAAGTCCCTATGGTGTCGCCAAAGTGTATGGTCACTGGATTACGGTTAATTATCGTGAGAGCTTCGATATGTTTGCTTGTTCCGGTATTTTGTTTAACCATGAATCACCACGCCGCGGCGTTGAGTTTGTAACTCGCAAGGTTACGGATGCTGCAGCTCGGATTAAATTGGGACTGCAAAAAGAATTGCGTATGGGGAATTTGGATGCAAAGCGAGACTGGGGATTTGCTGGAGATTATGTGAAAGCAATGTATTTGATGCTGCAACAGAATCAACCTGATGATTATGTTATATCAACTGGGGAACTTCATACGGTAGAGGAATTGGTTGAGATTGCATTTGGGCATGTAGGATTAAATTGGAGAGATTATGTCGTAGTCGATCCGAAATTCGTAAGACCGGCAGAGGTCGATCTTTTGTTAGGTGATTGTACGAAAGCTAAGAGTAAGCTTGGCTGGGAATTGGAAGTAGGATTCGAGCAATTAATCACAATGATGGTTGAAAGTGATTTGAAGAAACTGCAACGATAAAACAGTTTAATAAAAGGCGGTTTGTTTCATGAGAGCTTTAATCACAGGGATTAATGGATTTGTAGGTCAACATTTGACTACTAATCTAATAAATAATGGTTACGAGGTTTGGGGGAGTACACGTCAAAGCCCCCCCAAACATAGTACAAGTATTAACAATGTACACTTTGATTTTTCTAATAAAAATATGATTGTAAATATTTTAGAAAATATAAAGCCGGATGTCATTTTTCATTTATCTGGTCAAAGCTCTGTCAAATATTCTTGGGATCATATTGATGAGACCTTTCAATCTAATGTTATGGATAGCATTGGATTGTTAGAAGCCATAAAGTGTTCATCCTTAAAAGAAAATGTAAAAATTATATCTGCGGGATCATCAGAAGAATATGGATTGATACACGAATTACCAATCATCGAAGAAGCTATTGCTAATCCTTTAAATCCTTATGGAGTCTCAAAACTTTCTGTAAGTAAATTGGCTCCGATGTATTACAATCTTCACGGATTGAATATTATTCATGCAAGAGCTTTTAATCATATAGGGCCTGGACAAATGCTGGGTTTTGTTACTAGTGATTTTGCTAAACAAGTAGTAGATATTGAATTAGGTAAAGCTGAGCCTGTTTTGTATGTCGGGGATTTGAGTAGTAAACGTGATTTTACTGATGTACGAGATATAGTGGAAGCATATCGTTTATTGTGTGAAAAGGGTGCTTCGGGGCAAGTATACAATGTTTGCTCCAACGTCTCAATTTCGATCGAAAAGATTCTAAATATATTAGTATCTTTTTCATCAAAATCGATTGAAGTTATTATAGATGAAGCAAAGTTAAGGCCTAATAATGTTATTGAATATTATGGTTCAAACGAAAAACTATATCAAGCAACTGAGTGGAAACCTTCCATATCGTTAGAAACAAGCTTAAAAGATATATTTCAGTTTTGGAAGCAGAATAGATTGGTGGTAAAGAAATAAATGTTGAATAACATTAAAGAGACAATCCATTATAGACAGATGCTGATTAGTATTGTTCGAAGAGATTTACGTTCTCGATATAAAGGGTCTTTTCTAGGGTTTTTATGGACATTTATTAATCCATTATTGCAATTAATGGTTTATTCAATTGTATTTCCTTACTTATTAAAAGTTCAGCAAGATAATTATCCGATGTTTTTATTTATTGCCTTGTTACCATGGATTTTCTTTACTTCTTCTGTTCAAGGGGCTACTACGAGTATAGTGGTTGGAGCAAATCTTGTAAAAAAAATATATTTCCCTCGAATAATTCTTCCTCTTTCTGTTGTATGTACTAATTTAATGAATTATGTATATTGTTTAATTATCGTTTTTGCTGCTTTATTATTGACTGGTGTTCATTTAACTTTCAACGTTTTTTGGTTTCCAATAGTGTTATTAATAGAGTTTATATTTATATTAGGATTATCATTGATTTTATCTGCGTTATATGTAAAGTTCAGAGATTTAGAGCATATTGTGGGAGTTGTTACGTTTGTTTGGTTCTACTTAACTCCTATTGTATTTCCTATAGAAGTGTTTTCTGGAAAACTAATTGAAATTATACGATACAATCCTATGGTTCCTATAATTGATTCATTTAGAAATGTTTTACTTTTTGGGAAGCAGCCTGATTGGAGTTCATTAGGATATGCATTAATAGTAGGAGTGGTATTATTGATAATCGGATTGTTAGTGTTTAAAAAAAGTGAGAAGACATTTGCGGAGGATCTATAATAATGGATGATCAAACTGCAATATCAATACAAAATATTAGTAAATCATTTAAAATTTATCGTGATAAAGCATATTCGTTGAAAGAAAAATTATTGAAATTACGAAGCAATGAATACGACGATTTTTTTGCTCTACAGGATGTAAGTTTAAATATCAAAAAGGGTGAAACGATTGGATTAATTGGCCACAATGGCTGTGGAAAAAGTACATTGTTAAAATTGATTACCAAAATTTTATACCCAGACAGTGGTCAAATTAATGTGAATGGTAGAATATCAAGTCTCATAGAATTAGGGGCAGGCTTCCATCCTGATTTTACAGGAAGGGAAAATATTTATATTAACGCATCTATATTTGGGCTTTCTAGAAAAGAGATTAATGGAAAGATTGACGAGATTATTCAATTTTCTGAGCTAGGAAATTTTATTGAGAATCCGGTCAGAACTTATTCTTCTGGGATGTATATGCGATTAGCTTTTTCAGTTGCGATTAATGTTAATCCTGAAATTCTTTTAATAGATGAAATTTTGTCGGTAGGAGATGCAAGTTTTCAAAAAAAATGTTTTGACAAAATTGAAGGTTTTAAATTAAATGGAGCTACTATAGTAATTGTTGCCCATGATTTGGGAACGATAGAAAAAATCTGCGATAGAGTTGTTTGGTTAAATGAAGGTAGAATTGTAGAACAAGGCGATGCTGACAGAGTAGTAAACTTATATACACAACATATGCACAGAAAATTTGTTGACCAAAAACAGCAAGAATATAGCAGTGCTGTTGATAATGAAGAGAAAGATAAAACTCAAATTGTAGAATCAGAGGTCCAATTTGAAGACAGACCAGAGGTCTCGCAAGAAAAAATACAATTCAATGAAGATTTAAGGTGGGGTTCGAAAGAAGTTCTAATAACTGAAGCTAGAATCATCAATGCTAAGGGGGAATCTACCAATATTATTTCTGCAGGTGAACCTATGTTAATTGAAATAGATTATAAATTAATAAAACCTCAAAAGGAATATATATTTGGTGTTGGAATATTTACTACTGATAAAGTACTAATATATGGTTGTAATACACAGATTGACAAAATAAAGTTAGAGACAATAAATCAAAATGGAACTGTTAGTTTCAAGGTCGATAAATGTAATATTCTATCAGGAAATTACAAACTAAATGTTGCAATTGTTGATGGTGATCACAGGGCATTAGATTTCATAAAGTTTTATATGGACTTCACAGTTGTTTCAAGCGACAAAGCAGTAGGTGTTTTTTCAGTTGAACATAGTTGGAAAATTGAATAATAAATTGGTTTTTTCGGATACAAGGAAAGTAGGTGTGGAGAATTGAATGAACAATTTCAAAGTATAGAACACGAAGTAATTTTCAATAAATTAGTGAAAGGTTTGCAGGATGATGAGCGTTTTTCAATATTACAAAACGATGATCCTCTTAATTCGAATCAGTATTCGTTAGAGATTGATCGTTTACTAGATACGTTACTAAAAACAAGAGAAAACCATGCTAGGAGGTTTTTACATTCCCATCGTAAAGTAATAGGACCATTCATTGTTTTTGGAAAGAAAGTCATTAGGAAGCTATTAAAATGGTATATCGATCCTGTAATGATACAACAAACTCAATTTAATAATGCTGCTACTTCAACATTTGGCAAATTAACAGAGCTAGTGTACGGTCAAGAATCAAAGATTGAAAATTACCAAAAAAAGCAAGATGAACTGATCACGCAGATTTCTCACAATAAAGAACAGTACAAAGATTTAGTCACACAAATTAGTCTTATTGAAGAACAATATAATTATAATTTGAAAACTTTAGAAAGTAAATTTGAAGAAACAATATTTTCATTAGAAAATAAAATTACCTTACAAGAGGAATACTTTAATAGAAGCAGCTTGATTATAGATAAGATGGAAAAACTGGATGTTTTTAAAGGTGATACTGAAACTTTCTTTGAAAAAAATACTTATGCTCAATCAGGGGAAGATAGTATTGCAGCTTATATTTTACACGTATTAGGAATTCCTTATGAGGAAATCGTTTATGTAGATCTTGGTGCAAACCATGCAAGAGAACTTAGTAATACGTACTTCTTTTATAGTAAAGGTGCAAAAGGAGTACTGGTAGAAGCAAATTCAGCTCTCATCCCAGAACTTCAATTTTATCGTCATAGAGATACTATATTAAATAAATGTGTTGATGTAGTGACGGGTAATAAAATTGATTTCTACGTATTGAATGGAGATGGATTGAGCACAAGTGATTACGAAGAAGCTCAAAGATTTTGCGAGATAAATCCTAGCCTTGAAATTATTCGTAAAAATGTTGTAGAAACTATTTCGTATAACAGGATAGTAGAAGATTACCTCGGTAAATCACCTACTATCTTATCGATTGATATCGAAGGAAAAGATATGGATATATTGCAGTCGATCGATTTTGAAAATCATCGACCTCTTATTATTATAACAGAAATGATTAGCTATGATATAAAATTAAACTACACAACAAAGAATACGGAAGTTTCTGAATTTTTAAAAAATAGAGATTATAATGAATATGCTTTTACAGGAATCAATTCAATATTTTTAGATGCAAGGTACGAAAGGAAAACAAATAATGATGAACATAGCAATTGATGTGTTAGCAATACTGGGTCCTGATTCTAAAAATAGAGGAATAGGTAATTATTGTACAAGTCAGTTGAAGAAAATGTTTGAGCTTGACAAAGAAAATAAATATTTTCTGATAAATTTTTATGAAGATATAAGTCTAAAAGACATATTAGATTATTCTGACAATGTTAGTGAACATTATTTTTATTTAGGAAAAGATGGATTTTTAGGAAGAGAGAAAGCTTTTAATGAAGTTTTAGGGGATCTAGTAAAAAAAATTATTAAGACACACAATATTGATGTTTTTTACTTCACCTCTCCATTCGATAGTCGGGTTTCATATAATATGAAATGGTTTGAGGAAGTTTATACACTAGCAACGTTATACGACATTATTCCTTATTTATTTAAAGAAAGATATCTCGGCGATAAAATTACGCGGAATCAATATATGGGTCATATTGACAATTTGTTGAGCATTAATAAAGTATTGGCAATTTCACAAAGTGCGAAGGATGATGTTGTTCAACAGTTCAAAATTGATCCTGAACATGTTGATGTTATTTACGCTGGAACGGATGAGTGGTTTAAAGACATTGACATCACATATGAAGACGAAAATAAATTGAAGAGTATTTATAATATACAAAATCAGTATATAATGTGTACTGGTGGCGATGATGACCGAAAAAATATAGCAAGCTTAATTATAGCATATTCAAAAATGCCAAGACATTTAATTGAAAAATATCAACTGGTCGTTGCATGTAAATTGGGCAAAGAGTCAGAGGAGCGTTATTATAGTATTGCAAATAAACATAACATAAGAGATAGAGTAATACTTACTAATTTTGTGCCATTAGATCATCTTATCAAGTTATATAATCTCGCTCATATTGTGGCATTTCCTTCTCAATATGAAGGGTTCGGCTTGCCAATAGTAGAAGCTATGGCATGTGGTACGCCAATCCTAACTTCTAATAATTCAAGCTTGGGTGAAATAGCTTCTGGAGCTGCAGTATTAGTTGATCCTTTTGATATCAATGATATAACTCGAGGATTAGTTGAGATTCTAGAAAACACCGATTTGAACTTTTTGAAAGTAAAAGGAAAAGAACGTGTTAAGCAATTTGATTGGAGAAATGTTGCTCAAACTACTTTGAATGCGTTTAATTCCGTGAGGATTAAAATTGAGAGTGAAAAACATGTGCCTCGTATTGCATTTTTCACCCCATTACCTCCATTAAAATCTGGAATCTCAGATTACAGTGTGGATATATTAAATGAACTCTCAAATTATTTTATCATTGACGTCTTTATAGATGAAAATTATAAACCTGAGTGTAAGCTTGCAGATAATGTAACTGTTTATGGTTGTGGCCAATTTGACATTAAAAGAAATGAATATACTGATGTGATTTATCAAATGGGTAATAGTGAATATCACTCTTATATGATAGATTATATAAAAGATTATCCTGGAACGTTGGTATTACATGATTATAACTTACATGGTTTATTGTATCACTTAGCCTTAAAGAATAGTAATATGGAGAAATACAAGAAGTACTTATATGAGGATTATGATAAGGAAAAAATAAATAAATATATTGATGATTTAAGTTCTAGTAGAATTCATCCGATGATTTATGAGATGTCTTGTAACGGTGTCGTTGCAAATTATGCTAACAAAATTATTGTTCATAGCGATTATGCAAAAAAACTTTTGTTAGAGAAAGACATAAAGAGAAATGTGAAGAAAATTTTTCTTTATGCCGATATTAAAGAAATTATTAATTCTAAAGAAATACGCAGTTGTTTAAATATTAATTCTAACAAAATTGTATTGTCGGCTTTTGGGCATATTCATGAAACTAAAAGAATTATGCCTTTAATGAAAGCTTTCCTTACTTTAAGTAACAAATATGATCAAGTTGTATTATATTTAGTTGGTGAGCCAAGTATCAGTATTGAGAAAGAATTAAAACAATATATAAAAACCAATAATCTTAGTGATAGAGTAATAATTACTGGGTACACAGAATTAAATGTATTTGAAAAATATATTGATGCCTCGGATATTTGTCTAAATTTGCGTTATCCATATAATGGTGAAAGTTCAGCGAGTCTTATGAGAATCTTATCGAAAGGAAAGTGTTCAGTTATTAATGATCTTGGAAGCTTTTCTGAGGTTCCAGACCAATGCTGTGTCAAAATAAAATCTCCTGAATATATGGCAGATTCCGAAGAGGTAGAAACGATTTATAATAAACTTGAAGAATTGGTTTCTAATCCACAATTAATTACTACAATTGGGGCCAATGCAAGAAGATATGCAGAAGATAAGCTTGATATAAAAAAGATAGCTAAAGAATATGCTGATTTTATTACCGAAACTCAGTGTTCTAGTCTTACTGAAGATGTACTTAAGAATATTGATAAGTATATTAGACAAAATAATGTCATCGATCTTGAAGAGCTAAATGAATTAGCAAAGACATTGTCATACCACAAATTTCATATTTAAAATATTTTTAAGACTTATTATATATCGCTTATTATAAATCGTTAGCGTTTATTTTGCTTTTAATGTACTGACCTAAAGTGAAATATTTAAAGGAGACGTACTGATCAGATGTTAAATAAATTTTTGGGTACTATGAAAAACGAAAGAATTGTATTAAAATGTTTTCTAGTCATAAGTATTTTATTTACATTAATGTACATTTTTAGTTATAAAACGATTATCGATTCTGATGGGGCGACAGCTAATCTTCTTGCAAGAGAACAAATCTACGAAGGTAAATACTTTCCCCAATATTGGTTTTATGCACAAGATATTTGGGTTTTGAGTATAAATAATTTAGTGCTTATAATGAATAGCATAACTAGTGATAATTTGTTGTCGCGGGCTATATCTGTTTTATTGCAGAATATTTTCCTGATAATAGTGGTATATAAAATTTTTAATAAATTCAGGACTAAAAATGGAGTATTAATTGCTTTAATATTAATTTGTTCTGGTATATCAGATTTGTTTTTAGATATGTTTTACGGACAAGCGGCATATTCAAACGTAGTATTATGTATTTTATTAGCTGTACTGTTAGTATTTAATGTTATTGAAAGCAAATTATCCTTTAAAAAACAATTAGTTTATAGTTGTGTAATGATAGTTTTTTCTATTCTAATGAATATGATGGGATTAAGGTATATCTTCTATTGCTTTATTCCGCTGACCATTTCTCTATTGATATATTTGCTTTATGAATACGTTTCACTACCTAAATTCAAGAAAAATATAAGGGGTTATATATTTTCGTTAACATTTATTTTTTTAGCTATTGTTATAGGTTTTTTTATTAATTCGATTATTATGAAACATACTGGTTTTGTAAAAGGTGTTACAAATTTAACATACACAGATTCACAAAATTTATTTAATAGTGTTAAACTATATATACTAGGATTCTTAGAACTTTTTTCTGCACTGCCAAGAGCAGGAACCAGTTTTCTTACTTTAGAGGGCATATTTTCATTTTACAGAATAATAAGTTTGTTTATAATTGTTTTTTGCATACCAGTATTTATGTTGTCAAACTACAAATCTTTATCGAATAAGTATTTAAAAATAACTATTCTATTTTATGTAATATCTTTTGTAATGACTTCTTATGTATTCATCTTTGGTTCGTTTGGAAGTGGTGACGCCTCTTCAAGATATTTTCTCATCATCTTTTTTGTGTCACTAATTATTTTTGGTGCATATTATGATAGTTTTATTCAAAACAAGCCAATTATTATTAGAAGTATTTTTATTATATGCATAGTGCCATTGTTGATATCTTCTTATATAATAAATATTAAATCCTTTTATAGCTTGGACCGAGCAACCAATCAAATTGTAAAAAAAGATCATAGATTAGAGGCTGTCAAGAATTTTTTACAAAATAAAAATTTACATTTTGGATATGCAACTTATTGGAACGCTGGTGCTTTAACGCTTTTATCTAACTATAAATTAGAAGTTCCTGCTATTGACTTTGAATCTCTTACTCCGTTCAAATGGTTAACATCCCAACGATGGTATCAAAATGATTATCATACAGGCGAAACTTTTTTGCTTTTGCTTGATAATGAAAGAAATAATGTTAATAGGGATAAATTAAATAGCTATCTAGGCGAACCAATAAAGGTATATAAAGAAAATAATTTTGATGTTTTAGTATATAATTTTAATATTTCATTAAAACTACCGGGATGGCCTATGGTGAGAGGAACAAAACAGATTATAAAAGCCCGAGATTTACCATCTTTAACTGGTACTCTTCAAGAGAATACTCGTATTGCAACTGAAGGTTTTGATAAACCGGGAGTTCTTACATTTGGGCCTTATACTAATCTTTCACAGGGTAAATATATTTTGAAATTAAACTATACTGCCAATTATATGAGCGATGATAAATCATTATCTAAGTGGGATCTTGGTTTTACAGCTCCTGGTAAATGGGAGGTTATAGATCAAGGCGTCATAGATTCTACAACTGACTCATTAGGACAGATAAGTAGAGAAATTGAAGTGAAGTCTGATAATGCTACATTTGAATTTAGGACTTTCTACGAAGGTAAAGGTAACATTACAATTATCTCAATAGAAGTCGAAAAAATCGAATAATAAACCAAGGAGGTATGTGCTTTGAAGGGAATAATATTAGCAGGCGGAAGTGGTACCAGACTATATCCACTAACAAAGAGTATATCCAAGCAGCTATTGCCAGTTTATGATAAACCAATGATTTATTATCCTCTTTCCGTACTTATGTTAGCTGGAATAAGAGATATTTTGATAATATCAACTCCTGAGGATATTTCTAGGTTCGAACAATTATTAGGTGATGGGAAATCTCTGGGGATCAATTTGGTTTATGAAGTGCAACCTACACCTGATGGTTTAGCCCAAGCATTTATTATTGGAGAAAAATTTATAGGTAATGATAATGTCGCTCTGATATTAGGTGATAATATTTTTTATGGTCAAGGATTTACTCCGATGCTAAAAACAATTGTAAAAAAGAAAACGGGAGCAACAATTTTTGGATATCCTGTTAAAGATCCAGAGCGGTTTGGTATTGTGAACTTTGATAATAAATTTAAGGTGCTTTCTTTAGAAGAAAAGCCTGTCAATCCGCAATCTAATTATGCTGTTACAGGATTATATTTTTACGACAATAATGTTGTGGAATACTCTAAAATGGTTAAACCTTCATTGAGAGGGGAACTTGAAATAACAGATTTAAATAATATATATCTTGAAAAGGGAATGCTTGATGTACAATTGTTAGGGAGGGGGTTCGCGTGGCTCGATACAGGCACTCATAAGTCGTTATTAGAAGCTTCTCAATTCATTGAAACTATTGAACAAAGACAAGGACTCAAAGTTGCATGCCTTGAAGAGATATCATATAGATACGGATATATAACTAAAGATGAATTATTAGAACTCGCTCAACCTTTAAAGAAAAGTGATTATGGACAGTATCTTGTACAACTTGCTATGCAAAATAAAGTAGAGAAATTAAAGTATAATTTAGAATTGGTGGCAAATGATTAATATGAGAACAATACTTGTAACAGGTGGGGCAGGATTTATAGGTTCGAATTTCATTCCATTTTTTTTGGAAAATAACGAAAATTATTTTATTGTTAATTATGATTTGTTAACTTATGCTGGTAACGAGAATAATCTATCGGAAATTGCTACAAATAAGAGATATAAATTTGTCCAAGGTGATATAAGGAATAGAGAGTTACTTGAATTTCTGTTTAGTAATTATGATATTAAAGGAGTTATTCACTTTGCAGCAGAATCTCATGTTGATAATTCAATACATTCCCCTGAAGCATTTTTTAAAACCAATATAATTGGAACTTACACATTACTTGATGTTGCGAAAAGCTATTGGATGAATAGTCCATTTGAGTATAAAAAGGGTTATGAGTTTTGCAGATTTCACCATATTTCTACAGATGAAGTGTACGGCACATTAGGCGATGTAGGATTATTTACAGAACAAACACCTTATGCTCCAAATAGCCCTTATAGTGCAAGCAAAGCAAGTTCAGATTTGGTAGCCAGAAGTTATTTCCATACTTATGGTTTAAACGTAGTCACCACTAATTGCTCTAATAACTATGGACCCAAACAGCACAGCGAAAAACTGATTCCTAAAATTATAAAAAACGCTTTATCTTTGTCGGAAATACCCATTTATGGTACTGGGAACAATATTCGTGATTGGCTGTATGTGATGGATCATTGTAGAGGAATTGACTTAGTATATCATGATGGGTTACCAGGCGAAACTTATAATATTGGCGGAAAGAACGAAAGAAATAATTTATATATTGCCCATTTAATTTGTAGTATATTGGACGACCTTGTCCCTAACAGAAGTAATAGTTCTATACAAAGTTACAAGGAACTTATTAAATTTGTTCCTGATAGACCTGGTCATGATAAGAGGTATGCGATCGATGCTACAAAAATCACTTCTCAACTGGGTTGGAAGGCCATTGAAGATTTTGAAAGTGGTATCATAAAGACTGTGGAGTGGTATATTGAAAATGAAAAAATATAAGACACATTTATCAGTAGTTATTCCCGTGTATGGTTGTGCAGAATGTCTATTTGAATTATATGAAAGATTAGTAAATGTATTAGATAAAATAACACCTTGTTATGAGATTATTTTAGTTAATGATGCTAGTCCAGATAATAGCTGGGTCTATATAGAACAATTAGTTAGTAAGGATTCTAAGGTAGTTGGAATAAATTTATCTAGGAATTTTGGTCAACATTATGCAATTACTGCTGGGTTAGATCACACAGATAGTGAATGGGTTGTAGTTATGGACTGCGACCTTCAAGATCAACCAGAGCAAATCCAAATGATGTATGACAAGACGAATGAAGGATTTGATATTGTATTAGGGAGAAGATATGCTAGGCAAGATTCATTCTTGAAAAAAATAGGATCGAATTTGTTTTATAAATTATTTAGTTATATGACAGAAACAAATCAAGATGGTACTATAGCTAATTTCGGAATTTATAATGGTAAAGTTATAGATACTATAACAAAAATGAGAGAAAACCTTCGTTTTTTTCCTACTATGATAAAGTGGGTGGGGTATAAAGTAACAACTATTAATATTGAACATGCTAATAGAGAATATGGTAAATCGGGTTATTCCTTAAAAAAATTAGTTAATTTAGCATTTGATGTTATAATATCTTTTTCAGACAAACCATTGAGACTTACAGTCAAAACAGGTTTTTTTATCTCATTTTTTTCCTTTTTTTATGCATTGTATATTATAATTCGTGCAGTTTTAGGGATAAAAAGTTTGGAAGGATGGTCAAGTTTAATAGTATCAATTTGGTTTCTGTCAGGACTTATCATATTCATTCTTGGAATAGTCGGTATATATATCAATAAAATCTTTGATGAAGTCAAGAAGAGGCCGATTTATATAGTGCAAGATTTATCAATAAATAAAGAACTATAATTTATGTTAAAGAGGTATTTGATATAATGATAAAAAAGTTGGAGTGGGACTCGTCTTTTTTTGGATTTAATATCGCAGAGTTAAATATAATGCAAATTTCCAATAAGTTTGACATAGAACCCTTTATAGTTGAGAATAATATAAAATTTATTCAGGCTCGGTGTAATATTAGCAATACTGAAGGGATTCGTCTACTAGAAGAAAACTCATTTCATTATGCGGATCTTAGAGTGACATTTCAAATTCAATTCAAGGAAGGAATGCCATACCATATATATGAACTCGCAAATAATGAGGATATAAATACATTAAAGAAAATTGCCGCGAACTCATTCACAGATAGCCGTTATTATGGTTATGAGCATATTTTTCTTAGGGGAAAAATTGATGAATTGTATGAGACATGGGTCGAAAAATCAGTGAAAGGTTTGTTTGATGATTGTTGCTTGAAAATTACAGTAAATAGTAAAATAGCGGGTTTTTTGACTCTTAGAATAAGAGCTCAAATTGCAACAATTGGTATCATAGCTATCGATGAGAAATATCAAGGAAATGGAGTGGGAACACAATTAATGAATTCATTAATGGGGTACCTAGCTAAAAGTGATATTGAATTTATTGAGGTTACTACTCAAGGTAAAAATATTAAAGCGCAAAATTTTTATATTAAGAATGGATTTAGATTGAAGGAGCTTGAAAGTTGGTATTATTGGTTGGAAAGGAAGTAATGTTATGGGATATATATATATTCTGGGAACTATACTTTTCACAGTATATGGACAACTCATTTTGAAATGGAGAATTAGTAGTTTTGGTGCTTTACCCGATGCACCAAAGGAAAAGGTAATGTTTTTGTTCGGTTTATTATTTGATCCTTATATTTTATCAGGACTCATTTCTGCATTTGTAGCTTCATTCTTTTGGATGGCAGCAATGACTAAATTCGATATCAGTTATGCGTATCCTTTTATGAGTTTTTCATTTGTACTTGTGTTTATTTTTTCTGTCTTTCTGTTTAAGGAACCAGTTTCTTCTTATAAACTAGTAGGTCTGGGATTTATAGTAATTGGGATATTTATCACTAGTAAGTCTGTTTGATTTTCAAAAGAGTACAATAATCTAAAAGGGATGAATATCGTATGATACCTTTCAACATGCCATTAATAGTAGGGAATGAAACAAAATATATAAACGAAGCTTTGCTTTCAAAAAAGTTATCTGGTGATGGTCCCTTTACTAAGAAATGCAATAATTGGTTTGAAACTAACTTTTATACACCTAAAGCTTTATTAACTACTTCGTGTACGCATGCTTTAGAAATGGCAGCTATTCTAGCAGGTATTAAAGAAGGTGATGAAGTTATTATGCCTTCATATACGTTTGTTTCAACAGCAAATGCTTTTGTCTTAAGAGGAGCGAAAGTAGTCTTCATTGATATTCGTCCGGATACAATGAACATAGATGAATCTTTAATTGAAGATGCTATTACTTCAAAAACAAAAGCTATTGTTCCTGTACATTACGCAGGAGTGTCATGTGAAATGGATAAAATACTTAGTATTGCAAAGAAATATAATCTGGTAGTTATTGAAGATGCAGCCCAGGGCGTAATGAGTAAATACAAAGGGAAATCACTCGGTACTATCGGGAATTTGGGCAGCTACAGTTTCCACGAAACCAAAAACTATAATTGTGGTGAAGGTGGAGCTTTACTTATTAATGATAACCAGTACATCGAAAGAGCTGAAATTATAAGAGAAAAGGGGACCAATAGATCGAGATTCTTTAGAGGGCAAGTTGATAAATACACATGGATTGACGTGGGTTCGTCCTATTTACCAAGTGAAATCAATGCTGCATTTCTTTATGCACAATTGGAGAGCGCAGATAAAATAAATACAGCAAGAATTATGACATGGAATTTATACTATAAACTGTTGAGCCATTTGGAAAAAGAAGGTTTTCTTGAACTGCCTGTAATTCCATTGGATTGTGAACAAAACGCACATATGTTTTATATTAAATTGAAAAATTTAGAGATACGTTCTCAGTTAATTGAATTTCTAAAGAAATATGATATTATTACATCTTTTCATTATGTTCCTTTGCATACTAGTGATGCAGGCAAAAAATTCGGTGTTTTTCATGGGGAAGATAAATACACAACAGCTGAAAGTGAAAGATTACTTAGATTACCGTTATACTATGGTCTATCTAGTGAAGATGTTGAGGTAATTTCAGATCATATAGTGCATTTCTTTAAATGACTCGCTAACATACAGGAATGTTAACAAATTCAGTGAGTGTTTGAGTAGATTTATACCAAACAAAAGGAGATCCCTATTAGTGATTAGCAACAACTCAGAAAGATTCATTAATATATTGTATTATACATTTGTTTTTTCAGTAGGATTTTATTTATTTTATAACGAGGCTAGAATAGTTAATTCAGACTTATACTTACATATTAGGCTTACTAATGATTTTTTCCAGAATCACTTGTATATACCGCACCCAGGATTTCACACTCTCGTTTACATATTACATATGATAATGTTTATTGATTTAACTTATTCAGCCACGATTATATTATCTCTTTGTCTTGTTTTTATTTCTTATATAATTTATAGGATCATTGAACATTTTGTGCCTACCCTTTCATTGTCATGGAAAATATTTATTACTACTGGTCTTATTTTAGTTTCTGCCATCTATCTTCCTTTTTTTAACACATCTGTATATTTAGGCCAATGGAGTCCTAACGTTTGGCATAATCCAACTTTAATCGCATTAAAACCTTTTGCTTATATCTCCTTTTTTTTAGGCGTTAATTATTTTTTTTATTCCGAAACAAAAATAAATAAAAGGTTTCTATTACTTAGTATAGCATTAGTTGTAAGTTTAATTATGAAACCAAATTTCCTAATTGCATTTTTACCAGCCTTATTCATTTATCTATTCATTAAGAAATATAAGAATTTATCTTGGTTACGAGTTTTTGTTATGCTCTGTGTACCTATAATTATCGTTTTGATATTTCAGTATTGGGGATATGCTAATACACAAAAAAATGATCATATGATTTTCACTTTTTTTGGTGTTTGGAGATTGTATTCCCCAAATATTTTTTTCTCCATAATTCTGGTCACTGCCTTTCCTTTAGCCCTCTATATGTTAAAATATAATGAATGTATGAAAAATCATTATTTGAACGTTAGCTGGATTGCCTATATTATTTCCGTTTTACAATTTTCTTTTCTGGCAGAAGCAATTGAATTTAGAAGTGGTAATTGGGCATGGGGAATGATGACTATTTTACCCATACTATTTTTATTCTCAACAATTGAATTTTTGAAAATGTGGGATAGAAAAAAAAATAGTTGGAAAATAAATATACTTTCTTTGTTGTTCGCATTACATTTATGTTCAGGAATTTACTATTTTTTAAAAGTAATAACTATTCATGATTACAATTAATAGCCCTTATTTTTGCCAATGAACCACTTATCCCTTACGATTACGGAATTGTTTTAATTGCACAAAAATGAACAGTCCAGCGATATATGAGATTTTTTTATTTGCTCATTTTGAAAATTCCTTACTTGACTGCCTCCCTGTTGACACTGAATTCTATCATAATTTGGCACATGCAGCCGCAGCAATCTGCGCTACTGCAAAGAGAAGGAAGAGCGGCTCAAGTGGGAGGGCAAGCGGCTAAGAGTTTAATCGTGTTGCATAACTTCATACGATCAGCGAAAAAGTAAACGATTGGGACTACTGGTAATGAATTCTTAAAGTCGAATTCAGGTTCACTAATTTTCTATTTTCAAGAGCTATTATTTAGATACTACTTTGTTGGCAAGAGGGTGGGTTTTATTACCAAAAAATGGGGCGTTGATGTAGAACAATAATTGGAGAGCACACCAAATAAAAGGAAGATGATAAGGATGGCAAGCCGCCTTCCTTTTCTGCATTTCATTTACATAATTGGTAAATGATATAAATAAAGGGATGTTATCCAAGAGTATCGGAACAAGAGGCGTTAGCATTCTCCCTATTCACATCACATGTGGTTTGATGGCAAGTCAGTTTCACCACATGGCGGATTGTTACGAGACGGAGTCAATCCGTATGCGGAGTGGACGTTTTTGCTGCTGCAATGCGCGTAGCCTTCTTGTGAAGCTTCGCCCACAGAAGAGTGACCGTATGCACAAAACTACAGTCATTACATAAGAGAAGCTATCACAATGTCTCGACAAGTGAAGGTCTGGAACTTCCACTTTCGCTGTCCAGCTTGCCGATATTATATTCCGTCATTCTTGCCTTTTTTGAGTCATGCCACTAGTTCATAGTAGATTTGTAGGGGGAGCTAATGAAGGCTGTCGAAAGCCACATGCCGCTTGAGGCGATAACTGCAGCGACATATATGATATCTGGTGAAACCCAGTTCGGATAAAACAGTGGATGGATTTAAGGGGGAGTGGAAGGTTCACCTGCTGCAGTTGAATCATGGACTTAGGTAGTGATCTTTTACTCCAGATTCCACATCGTGCTCTGGCTCGGGCATTATTATGGGTGACATTTCAATTCCCACCATTCACGTCACTTGGCCTATAAACCTACATTGGGTGGCATGTGTATCTTTATTGATTAGCGACACAATGGGGTCTATCAAATATTTTGTGTATACTCTCTATTCAACTCTTCTCAACGAGGGGATAAGAAATTTCAGGTGTGAATGTGGATGTGATCTGGAAAGAACACTTATAGCTGGAGCAGCATCTTGCTCCATTTTTGCACGTGGACTGGCTATTTACTAGTGATATCCATGTTAGCTAGATAGAGCATCTTGAACAAAGCTTCTTTTTATTCCTACTTTACGACTGTTCGAGGTCTGCTTGTTTTTATGACAAGCTTGTCGTAGCCTAATTCTGTATCCAATTACCCTTCCATCATTGCCTTAAGCGTATATGCCAATAGATCCTTAAAGTCTTTTTTTAATAAACTGATGAAGCTATTGTTTGGTTTAAAATTCCAATGGTGCTCCACAACCTTTCCTATTCTATTATTTTAATAGGTTTTGGAGTTTACTCATTCTATTTTACAGACTCAGGAAATCCCCAACAAACTGATGCTTGGTGGATTTGCTATTATAAGATGATTGTTAGTTTAGCAATTATTGCATTTTAATTTTTATAAGTTGCAATTAAGGAACAGGAGAAACTATGGCTGATAAAAAATTATATATACTTTATGTATTATGTTTAGTAGCCCCGTTATTGATTACATCTCTATATGTTTATAATTATTTTCAAAATAACATATGGGGTTTTTCACCAGCTTGGAGTGACGAGATAGTTTATTGGTCTGAAATAAACTCCTTTGTAAAAGTTTTTTTTGAAAATGGCCACTTTTCTATAGATGAACAGGTTAAACCAACTTTTTCACACTATGGTGCTCATGGGCCATTCTATCCAATACTGCTCGGCATGTTTTCAAAGGTTTTTGGTTACGGAATTAACTCAGGAGTATTTTACAATTTGGTATTTATTTTTCTTGCTACTATATTATTCTTATTTGTTATAAAGCCGAATCTATTTGATACAGTATCTTTATTAGGCGTCTTGTGCTTATTTTGGCCGATGTACCTATATATACCTACTGCAATGCAGGAATGTTTACACTATTCCATAGCTATCACAATGTCAGTTTTTTTATATAAATTATTTAAAAATCCAGAAAATAAAAAGATTAAAATGTGGTTACTTTTAATTATAACCATCGCTTCTGTCATAAGACCAACGTGGTCTTTTCTAATACCTTTCTTTTTTATGCCATTAGAATTAAAAAAATATAAAGACTTTTGTTTTAAAACAATTATTTCAATTATATATATTTTTTCTTTATTTATGCTTTCAAATTATTTATCGGCTCCATATCCAAATTGGGTTTCACAGTGGATACAAGGAGGGTTTCATTTAAACCTTTTGATTCAACATTTTGTTCTCAACATCCAAGGTTTCTTTTCCGGTCAAGGCTCAACTTTGGAATGGATTCAACGATTAGTGTGCATTTTAATATTGTTTATATATGGATCGAGTGCATTACTTTATATATTCCGTATTAAGAAAATAGATTTTGGTGTTAGTTCTTTCGAGTCAACAAATATTTCCTTTAAATTATTTTATTTCCACTTAGCAAATTTAGGAATGGTTATTTTATTAACTCTTCTAGTCTATGATATAGGTGATTGGAGGGATTTCAGGGTTATAGCTCCTCATTTATTATTGTCTGTATTGCTAGAAGTTTGCTTTAGAAAGAAATTAGTACCTATTCTTCTTATTTGCAGTAATATTACTTTCTTATCAGCATTTAGTAATGTTTATCAATCATTGCACAAAGTCCATTTTGCTAAGCAAGAATCATCAAGTCCATGGTCAGTTTTAGATGAGCTAATTCATTACGATAACAATGCTGGCCCATGGGGAAATACTTTGTTAATTGATACAAATCATATTAATAGTAACCTACTGTACGTTCCTCATGGAATTGGAATATCATTTATCATAAACCACACCTCACTTGGCGAAAAAATTCTTTCAAAATATATTCTTGTTAATGATGAAGTTTATAATAAAATAAGTACTAAAGGAAACTTTAAACTGATTGCAAGTTTTCCAGATGCAAGGTTATACATAAATCAATATTAAAAAATTAATTTAGGTTAAAAGAAATTTCAATACATTTAAAGAGAGTAACGGGTTGGATGGATGCATAAATTAATTTCGATTCAATGGGATCTGTAATTTAAAACAACTGAAACAAGGGCATAATAGATGGAAGAGTTGGAACCAAGGATGATATCATTATGATCACCTTAAACGGCTATATGAGCATGGTCTCAATGTCCTCATCCGAACGGAAATTGTGTTCTTTGAGAGTCTGTAAAATGGATTGGCAAATAGATCTATTAAGGCATTTTGTGCATCTTGTGCGGTGACTAGTCTTGTTCTCTTTGATAAATGCACGCAGCTGTTGTTTAGTTCATAATCCCATGTGTGCTCCCCAACCTTTCCTATGATTCTATTTTAATTGATATGGGAGTTTACACTGATCTACAACCGAAAATGAAGAAACAAATCATCGCTTTATATGCTAAAGGCCTAAGCACCCTGGATATTCGGGGTTACTTGGAGCAACTCTACCGAATCTAGCCTCTCTGTCACTCAAACTGATGTGTTAGCCTTATAGTTCGTTTAGGACATGGGGAATGCTTGCGCTGCTCTTACAAGTTTGCTTGCTTTGTCTTGGGACCAAGCTGCTGATCGCTTAATAGGTCACTAACGATTCAATCGTCTCCAAAAGCTTTTCATCACCGGTTACCTTTACATATTGAGGAGCCGGGTACTGCTGTAGAAGGCTCAAGAACACTCCTGCATACGTATCTTTGAATATCCCAACGTATTCAGGAAATAATTGGTCTAAAAGGGCCTGGAACTATAACTTTGTATGAACTTACATGGAGTTTAGGAGTCAACTTCCTCAAGTTAAGGAGTTCCTTTCAGCGATTAAAATGAACTTCAAGTTCTAAACTAGAATAATTCACCAAATGGAAGGCATATAGGGTAGAGACCTATGATCACCAATAATTGCTAAATAAATATCAAATCCGCCAATTTGTTAAAGAGCACAACTTTCTTTCGTTTTGTGGATATCAAGGTTCCACGGGATCGATTTGGTCGTATCAGCCTGTTGTGGCGGTGAAGATAAGCCAAACCAACGTTACCGGAATTGAAGAGCAGATTATCGCTTTATACGCCAAAGGCGTAAGTACCGGACCGTCCGTTGCTTGGCTTGGTATCTATGCGGCGGTATTTCTGGATGTAAAGTGAAGCAGGCGGGTATTTTTGTCAACAAAGTTGCTTACATGGTGATCGGGATTGATCTGGATAGAAATAAAGATGTGCTCAGAATTTTGATTGGTTAAAAAATCATCCAAGTTCTGGTAATTGTTTTAAATGAACTGAAGAACCGCGGCGAACAAGATATTTTAATCATATGTGTAGACAATCTCATGGGCTTCACCCAAGCAATAGCAATAATACAGTTGGAACGGTTTGAAGAAGCTTGGGGCGAGAAATACCCGCCGCTGATGGTCCGCTCTTACTGGGATCAACTTGCTACGTTTATTAAATATCCAATGGAGCTGCGAGAACTGATCTATACGACCAATATGATTGAAAGCTACCACCGCCAATTTCTAGGTCTCAACCAGCTCATAAACATGTTCCTACACCGAGCTACCTTCATCCTACAACATTTCAATAAAAAAGGTCATCCACTCACTAACCTCATATATACGAAAATTCTTGTCATACTCCATTGTCAATTAATCATCATTCATTCAAAATCTATTTCCGCATCTTTCAGAAACGGCAGCTTGGCATCTTTGTCAGAAAGTATAGGAATTGATATCGGCCATTCAATTGCTAATGAAGGGTCATTCCAGGCAATTCCTCGTTCATGCTCATATGAATAGTACTCATCAACTTTATACAATACCTCCGTACTAGGAACTAGTGTAACAAATCCATGAGCAAAACCCTTCGGAACAAGAAGCTGTCTCTTATTAGCAGCACTCAAAATGAACCCCATCCACTGACCGAATGTTGGAGAGCTTTTACGAATATCCACAACAACATCATAAATAGCTCCAGACAACACACGAACTAACTTGGTTTGTGCCTTTGGCGTAAGCTGATAATGAAGCCCTCTCAAAACCCCGCTTTCTGTCGATAGCGATTGATTGTCTTGGACAAACGAACAATCTATATTCAATTCTTTAAACTTCATATCGTTATAGCTCTCCATAAAAAAGCCGCGGTTATCTCCAAATACAGCAGGTTCGATAACAAACACATCATTCATTTTTGTGTTAATTAGTTTCATATAGCACCTACCTATTATTTTTTAATGCCTAAGTATCTTTTTACTAAACTTGTTTGAAATCGTTGGTGTGCACTATTGTATGCAGAAAAATCAGGTTTGGGTATTAAGCTTTCATCTTTATATAGGTCTTGAGCTTCTAAAGCCATCAGATAAAGATTAAACCAAGGAATTACAACTGATAAAGAAGTCCGTATCTAAATCGCTGCATTTCATAACCCTTTCCACCTCCATCGCCAAATACGTACTAACAACCACAATGGGCCTCAAGTACTCTCTCTCTTTATATGTATAGAGAACTTAGTGCCAGTATAAATATGAATTTTTTTCCAAAAGTTAAATAATGATTATTGCTTGTTACTACAAGGTGGATATGATGGATTTACAGCGATTGATCGGACAGTGGTGTTGCTTACCATATGACATCACTTCAGGTTAGAACCTGATGGACTAGCTCGGAGTAGCTATTTAAGAAAGAGAGGGATCTCGTAAAGAGGAAATATACAAACCAATATACAAACCATTATATGAACTTGTATGATTTTCGCAATCATTAACGGGCTTTTTTGAAGATTAATCAGGAGGTTGATTAGCTGGATGTTCAAAAATTTGCGTATTATGTTGTGTTTATTACTAGTGGCCTCTTGCATCCCTTTATGGAGCATGCCTGTCGCTGAAGCTGCCGCTGCGGTACTTCCAACAGGAGGGGCTAGCGGATGGAATGGTTTGAGCTTCAACGGTAACATAGGAACCAGCACTTATGACAAAACTACAGGAACCTATACGGTTGCGAATACGACATCGAACGGTGTTACCAACAGTAATTCAACAACAGAGCAGTTTCAATATGCCTATACGCCTATAAGCGGCGACTTCACTATGATTGCCAGACTTGCTACCTATGATTATCTTAGTAGCGCTCAGACTGGCATATTGGTGCGCAGCAACTTAAGTCAACAAAGCTCATTTGTGTATGGATACTTATACGGTGGAGGGACTAACTACCAGCCTTATGTTTCGACTAAAACAACCATGGGTACTGCGGCGGCATCTAATTCGGGTTATAAGGTCTCGTCAGTGGACAAGACTTATACCACATCTGACCTGCCGCAATACATGCGGGTTCGTAAGCAGTGGCAGAATTCCTCTAAAACGGATGTATATTATGATCTTGGAACTTCAGATGGGACAACGATAACCTGGACCAATATCAACGGCAAATCAATTACCGATGCTAACGTGTTGCAAAACCAAACGATGTACGTAGGTTTTGCTGTAGGTAAAGCTCCTATTAGCGCATCGTTTGACAGTGTGACGGTAATCAATTCGTATATTGGCAATACAAATCCAACGCTTGTAGCCAGCCTGACACTGGTTGCTCCAACTCCGACGGCTGTGCCAGCTGACGGCCAAGTTGCACTCAGTTGGAACAACGTAACGAACGCAACCTACTATAATGTGTATCGCAGCACCAGCAGCGGTGGCACGTACACGAAAATTAACACTAGTCAGATATCAAGTACCAGTTATATAGATACTGCAGTAACGAACGGACAAAACTATTTCTATATCGTTAAGTCGGCGAATTCACTTCAAGAAAGCGTCTCCTCAGATGAGGTTTCGGCAAGACCAGCTATACCAGCGGCTATTGCTGCACCGACAACATTTACTGCAACTGCGGGTAATGCGAGTGTTGTTCTTGCATGGAGTAGCGTAAGTGAGGCGACCAATTATAAAATCAAGCGAGGCAGCGCCAGCGGCGGTCCGTATACAGATTTAACTACGGTTACCGGAACGACTTATTCCTATACGGACAGTTCAGTAGTCAATGGTACAACGTATTATTATGTTGTTAGTGCCTTGAAAGCGGCGGTTGAAAGCGCAAATTCGAATCAAGCAGCAGCAACACCAGTAGCTCAATCCCTACCGACTTCTCCGTCTAATTTGGTTACGTGGGCCGGGGATGCTCAAATGAGCCTTTCTTGGGGTAGTGTGTCGGGGGCAGCTTCATACAACGTGAAACGAAGTGTGACAGCAGGAGGCCCATACACTACGATTGCCACTAATGTGACAGGGACCAGCTTCAACAACACGGGATTAACTAATGGAACAGCTTACTATTATGTGGTGAGCGCTGTAAACGTGATTGGTGAAGGTGTAAATTCCAATGAGGTGTCAGGTAGACCCGGTGCTTTCCTGATCAATGATGATTTTGAGAACAGCACGCTCGGCGCTGAGCCGAACGGATATATTTCGATTGCCAATGCAGCTGATGTTGCCATTAATAATATCTCAGTTATTAATAATAATAATCTGACGAATAAATATTACTCGCCAACAGAGGCTTTACCTGCAAATAATAAGTCAGTCAACATTCCGGGGAATTCAACCAATGTATTCTGGATTAATGATAATGCCAATGCTAGTCGTAGAGGAGGCTTTACGAATACCTTTACTACGATATCCGGCAAAAAGGGTCTCACCGCCCAACTTGATTTTATGGAACCGACATTGATTGGTGACTCCTACCCGTTAGAATTACTCGATAGCTCAGGCAAAACGGTACTTTCCTTAAGTGTCACAAATCTGGGTGCGCTTACAACTGTGAGCAAGGGGATTTGGTATAATTTGAAGTTCGTAACCGATACAGGTACGAATACTGCGGATTTTTATATGAACGGAGTGTATAAGGGTAACTATACTTTTACTACACAGGACACGAACATCGCCAAACTACAAGCAAGAACGGCCGGTTCTTCCTTAGGCAGTCTGTACCTTGATAATATTAAGGTATACCAGCAAGCCGTGACGATACCACAAAAATTGACAGCCGGCGGCGGAAACAACATCTCGGAGTTAAATTGGAACGCAGCAAGCGGGGTAGATGCTTATAATGTATATCGAAGCTCTGCTTCTGGTGGCACTTACATTTTGGTTGCTAGCAATGTGCCGTCAAACAGTTATACGGATACAGGCTTGGCAAATGATATTAATTATTACTACAAGGTTACAGCGGTGAGTGCGAGCGGAGAGAGTGAATATTCCAATGAAACGTTCGCAACTCCAAACAGTGTGGCTCCTCCAGAAGCGCCAACGGGGCTATCAGCGGTGGTACGAGATAGTCAAATCACCTTAAACTGGAACTCTTCGACGAATGCTACTTATTACACGCTTCAAAGAAGCACGACACCGAACGGTCCTTTTACACAATTGCTGCTCAATGGGTCGCAGAAGCTCACGGGCACAACTTATCTTGACACCAACTTGACAGACGGAACTCCTTATTATTATCAAATTGCCGCGGGAAACATTGGTGGGTTGAGCCCCTTTGCAGGGTTTTCTAATAGTCAGACTACTGTAACGCCTACTGCACCACTCGATACACCCGTATTATTGAATGCGATGCCCACAAATAATAAGGTTGACTTGAGTTGGTCTTCCGTTAAGCAGGCCACCTATTACAACGTAAAAAGAAGCACGGTAAACGGCGGACCTTACACAACGATAGCTGCCAATGTGAATGGAACGAGTTATTTGGATTCAACTGCAGCTAATAGCACGACTTATTATTATGTAGTTACTGCTGCTAATACATGGTTGGAAAGTATGATTTCCAATCAGTTGAAAGCTACGCCTTATGCTCCAGTATTGGGGGCACCTAATAAGCCAACTGGCTTCGTGGCGATTGCGGACGATGGGAGCGTAAAGCTATCATGGAATGCCATATCCGGCGTAACCTCTTATAACGTAAAAAGAGGGACGGTTAGCGGTGGCCCTTACTCGACGGTAGCTTCATCCACTCAAGCATCGTATGAAGATAATGCTGTAATCAACGGAACAACGTATTATTATGTAGTCTCTGCTGTGAACACGAATGGGGAAAGTCCGGTTACGGATGAAATTATTGTACTTCCGGCTAAAGTGCTTACTGTTGATAAGACTGCGATTGCAAGTGCAACCGTATTTAACACCATTCAAAGCGCTGTTAATGCGATTCCAACTACCAATACAACGAGAACTGTTATTTATATCAAAGCGGGTACGTATACGGAAAAGCTTGTCATTAATAGTCCATACGTAAGTCTTGTTGGGGAGGGAATCGATAAGACAACCATTGTTTATGGTAATTATGCCGGAACAACAGCAACAACCGGACAGCCAGGCCACACGGGCAGCACGTTTCTAAGCCAAACGGTTGATGTCACTGCAGATTATTTTACTGCTTCTAATTTGACGATCGCGAATAGCTCTGCTCCACGTTCTGCTGTTGCACAGGCGGTTGCTCTGTCACTCAAAAGCGATAAGGCTGTATTTGAATCGGTTAAATTAGTAGGCTATCAGGATACTCTGTATACGGGTTTGAATTCTACTAGCAAAGGTCGTCATTATTTCCATAACAGCATTATTCAAGGTGATGTTGACTTCATTTTCGGAGAAGCTCCGGCAGTTGTCTTTGATAATGTGAAGATGGTTCTAGTCAGCAATTCTGGCGGTGGCGGACATATCACGGCAGGTGCACAAAAAAATCTAACCGACATGGGATATATATTCCTGAATTCTCAAATCATTGACGATACTTCTGCGCTTGGTACTTATGACTTGGGGCGTCCGTGGAAAGATAATGCTAAGATTCGTTTTATAAATACTTTGATCGACTCCAAGAAATTCCTTGCCAGCGGATGGATTTCTTCTTGCGCAGGTGCCTGCACCACATACTCGTTTGGAGAGTATAACAGCTACGGACCAGGAGCGAGCCCATCAGCTAGGCAAATTGCTACACAGCTAACAGGCTCAGAAGCAAGCTTGACGATTCCGCAGATTTTCAATGACCCTACCAATACAGTAGTGGCGGATCGAACATGGGATCCTTCCATTCCGGTCATGATGCCAAAAACCAATTATTTGCCAACGGTATCCGTTACATCATCCAGTTTTGATAAATACGCTGCTAAGCAAGCGGATCTTAATGTGGAGGTACAATACAACGGTTACGCGTTGACGAATATTACAAACGGTATTGCTGTTCTTGGCTCGTCAGACTATACGGCTTCGGGAAATGTGGTTACGCTTAAAAAAGCTTACCTCGCTGGGCTGTCGGAAGGTACAATTACACTGAGCTTTAACTTCAGCTCCGGCTCCATCACGATACCAGTACCTTTCACTGTCAACGTCGTCAATTCAGACAGAGCGGATATTGGAAAACAGATTCTAGCTGTCAATGATGGCTGGGCTTCCTATTCAACAGGAACTAAAGGAGGGGCTGACGCCGATTCGGCGCATATTTTCACAGTGACCAATCGTAGTGAGCTGATTCAAGCGTTGGGCGGAACTAACAGCTCGAATGCTACGAATGCCATATCTAAGATAATCTATATTAAAGGTACTATCGACATGAATGTGGATGATAACAATAATCCGGTAGGTTTCGATTATTATAAAGCTCCTGGATATGACTTTAATGCCTACTTAGCAGCATACGATCCGGCAGTTTGGGGAAAATCATCTGTTCCATCTGGTGCTTTAGAGACGGCGCGTGCTGCCTCGGAGACCAATCAGGGTAACAAAATAAAAATTAATGTGGGTTCAAATACGACGATTGTTGGGTTACCTGGTTCTAACGCAAAAATTCTGGGTGGTAACCTGATGATTCAAAACGTGGATAATGTCATTGTCCGAAATATTGAGTTCCAAAACGCATTTGATTATTTCCCTCAGTGGGATCCGACTGACGGAGATACGGGCAACTGGAACTCTGCTTTTGACAATATTACGCTTAAAGGCGCTACGCACATTTGGATCGACCGCAATACGTTTAGTGACGGAAGTAATCCGGATAACTACAGCAATACATATTTTGGTCGTCAGTACCAGCAGCATGACGGATTATTAGATATAACAAATGCATCCGATTTGGTCACTGTTTCCTACAACTATTTCCACGATCATGACAAAACGACCCTTGTTGGTGGGAGTGACGGATTTGCTGGTGATATCGGAAAAGAAAGAATTACATTTCACCATAATTATTACAAAGATATAACTCAACGTGCTCCGCGTGTACGTTACGGGCAAGTTCATCTTTACAATAACTTTTATGAAGGGACATTTAACAATCCCAGCTATCCGTACCTTTATGCGATTGGAGTCGGTTATGCATCGCAAATTTACGCTCAAAACAACTATTTTGTAGAAGATGCAGGAACGTCAGCCTCAGATTTGATAGGTATTTTTGCTGGAGGTACTACATTTACTGACACTGGATCTGTACTGAATGGGACTGCAGTTAATATCGCGCAAAGCAAAGGTGGTTTGAATCCTGTAAATTGGACACCTACGCTGTTCACCACAATAGACGCGACAACGGATGTGCCAAAAATGGTTGTGTCAAAAGCGGGTGCAGAAAACACTTTACAGAGATTGTTGTCGGCTCCAAGCGGAGTTGTTGCGACAGCGGTCAATTCACAGATAACTGTAAAGTGGAACAGTGTAACCGGAGCTACTTATTACAGCGTGAAACGGAGCACCAGCAGTAACGGAACATTTACAGTAATAGCAACGAATGTGACCAATCCGCAGAGTTATACCGATGTGAATGTAACGAATGGCAACAGCTACTACTACGTGGTAAGTGCGGTCAATGCTGCCGGAGAAAGTGCAGACTCAACGGTAGTAAAAGCAACACCAGTGGCAGCCTTAACACCACCGGCAGCTCCAAGCGAAGTTGTTGCGACAGGGGGCAATTCACAGGTAACTGTAAAGTGGAACAGTGTAACGGGAGCTACTTATTACAGCGTGAAACGGAGCACCAGCAGTAATGGCACATTTACAGTAATAGCAACGAATGTGACTAATCCGCAGAGTTATACCGATGTGAATGTAACGAATGGCAACAGCTACTACTATGTGGTAACTGCGGTCAATGCTGCAGGAGAAAGTGCAGACTCAACCGTAGTAAATGCAACACCAGTAGCAGCCTTAACACCGCCGGCAGCTCCAAGCGGAGTTGTTGCGACAGGTGGCAATTCACAGGTAAATGTAAAGTGGAATAGTGTAACCGGAGCTACTTACTACAGCGTGAAACGCAGCACCAGCAGTAACGGCACATTTACAGTAATAGCAACGAATGTGACTAATCCGCAGAGTTATACCGATATGAATGTAACGAACGGCAACAGCTACTACTACGTGGTAAGTGCGGTCAATGCTGCCGGAGAAAGTGCAGACTCAACCGTAGTAAATGCAACACCAGTGGCAGCCTTAACACCGCCGGCAGCTCCAAGCGGAGTTGTTGCTACCGCAAGGACTGCTAGCGTTAGTTTGTCTTGGAACGCTGTCAACGGGGCAACCGGGTACAATGTAAAACGCAGCACGACGAGCGGCGGACCGTACACGACGTTAGCTTCTAATGTAACTGGAACCGGATATGAGGATACACCGCTTGCCAATTATGTAACATACTACTATGTAGTATCTGCTGTCATTGAAAGTTTAGAAGGGATGGACTCGACTGAAATTAGCGCAAGATCATTTATTCCAAACAGCACGAGTACCACTGCAAATACTAGCGGCAGCAATTCTGGCGGCGCTTCTTCCACGGGCAGCCAAGCGGCAGCGGCCTCCACTGACAAAAGGGGAGTAACGCTTCCTAATGTGGAGCCAATTAAAGAGCAGTCTGCAGATGGGAAAATAACATTAAAAGTAAATGTGGATGCAGCATCGTTACAAAAAGCATTTGACGACCTAAAAGCATCCAATGGTTCAATTGAACCCCAAATTATTATCAATGTGAAGGGCAGCGGGGCGCAGGCAAAAATTCAACTCCCGCTGGATATTATTGCAAAAGCACAGACGAATGTACCTGCAACCTTATTATTTGTACAATTTGACAACATGACTTACGGATTACCCATCCAAGCTCTTGACGTGGCGGCTTTATCCAAAGCGCTCGGAGCAGAAGTTAAGGATTTAAAGATTAACATCACAATTGAAAAGGTGAATAAAGAAACCACAGGAGCGGTAGAAGCGAAAGCTAAGCAATCCGAACTGAAGCTACTAACTGCAGCCGTGGACTTCAATGTAACAGCGGAAGCGAATGGAAAAATCGTTTCGGTCCATGATTTTGGGCAAACGTATGTGCAAAGGACGTTAGCAATTGCACAAACGATAGATTTTAACACAACAACTGCTTTGCTCTATAACCCGGAACTGGGTGAAATGAGCTTTGTTCCAGCAACATTCCAAGTAGTGGATGGTATTACCCAAGTGACAATCAAGCGACCGGGCAACAGCATTTACACAGTTGTTCAATCAACGAAGTCGTTTGCCGATTTGAATGGACATTGGGCCAAGTCGGATGTCGAGCTCCTTGCATCGAAGCTGGTAGTAAAAGGGGCAACGGATACGAGCTTTGCTCCACAGAACCAGATCACACGTGCGGAATTCGCAGCACTTCTAGTACGTTCAATCGGGCTTAATGAAGCGAGTTCGGCTAAATTCACCGATGTGTTGGCGTCAGAGTGGTATGCTGGTGCGGTTGGGGCAGCTTCGAAGGCTGGTTTAGTTGATGGCTTTGACGAAGTTACTTTCAAACCCGGAGCAACCATTACTCGTGAGCAAATGGCGGTAATGATCAGTCGTGCAATCACCATCTCAGGCAAGAAAGCGGCGGCTGATGTGAAAGGAACTGCAACCTTCACTGATAGCGCATCAATCAGCACATGGGCCAAGGACGCTGTTACACAGTCCTATAACGCAGGTATCATCAATGGAATTACTGATAAGACGTTTGTTCCCAACGCCAATGCAACTCGGGCGGAAGCGGCCGTCATGTTGAAACGCTTGCTGCAACATGTAGAATTCATTAATTAATATTCACTAAGGGTAGACTTGAAGTAGAAAAATGATAGTTTTAAATAGCAGAAAGACAAAAGGGAGAGGCTCGGCGCCTCTCCTTTTTCTATATGACTATAATTGGGGGCTTTATTGTAACTGCCGAAGTCCAGTAATGTATATGCTGATCCATACATTTAGCAGCTATGCAGATAAGGTTTGGGGAGGAAATAAAAACTCCTATAACCGGGTGGTTGCAGGACGGGTTTGATTATATGCCTTTTTATTGTTGGATGATAATTTTCTTCCTATAGCTATAAATGGTTTTTCTATTACCAAATAAGTCAGTGTTGCAACGCAAATGGTGATAACCACCCACAAAATAAACGTCCATATTCCACTTTCTAATCTGGGCAGAGCTTCAATAACCAGAGCGTGCATTAAATATATAGAATAGCTGATCACTCCGAGAAATAGTAGGATTTTGGGACTCTTCAAATTTTCAGTTTTAAAACTCAACAAAAACAGAAGATACGCAAATGTCCAAGCACTCAGCATTGGCACAAATGAATGGGTACCCAAATACATAGGATCATTATCTTCCCAAAAAACATTATTACAAATAACTAAAATTAGTAAGAATGAACAGCCGTATACGATGGAAAAAACCTTGCCGCTGATTTGTTTCTGATAGTAACGGTACATGACAGCTCCCACAAACATTGTATACAAGCTGAAAAACATGCCCCACCCTGGAATCTTTATACCCAAAATAGGAGAAGCAGAAGTAACAAGGGCAAGCACAAAAAAGACAAATACTATTGTAATAGAACGCCTAAACAAGCCTACAATGAATAAAAGAGAACAAATAAAATAAAAGAGCATTTCTATACCTAATGTCCAATACAGCCCAATGATGTCAGGCTTTCCAAGAAACTTTTGAACCATTGTTACATTTGCCAAAATCGTTGGAATGGAAGGTTTCTCCACTGAATGAATATAAAAATAATATAGCAAAACAGCCATGCCCAAATTAACCCAATACAAAGGATATAACCGAAAGAAACGTCTTATCCAAAAGGTTTTCAATCTATTTGATCGCTCTAGTGAATGCGGAATGATAAAACCACTACTTAAGAAAAAGAGAGTTACTCCGAATTGCCCCATTTGAAAATAATTGCTGATAAAATAAACAAATCCAGGAAATAATCTCTCTCCCATATGTTCAACCATTACAGCTAAAGCTGCTATTCCTCTTAACATATCTAAAAACTCGAGTCTTCTTTCTTTCTCTAACAGCAAGTAGATCCCCCATTATTTCAATTAAATTGTAGTATTAAACTTATAAGAACATAGTACGCATCAGAGAATGAAGGAACAATTGAACCCGTTCAAGTGCTTGATGTACCTGTTCGAGCAGTTCCTGCAGCTTCCCAATTCAAAAGATTCAAAAATACTTGCCGGTCTATGCCTTGGTCACTATGACGAACTTGCAGCATGTTCAAATCTGGATGACAGCTTTAATGAGCCTTCGTCTTGATGACAAGGTATGTACTATTTAACGTTTACAAAACATAAAGCCCTTTGATATTTTTATATTTATTTTACTTCAACAGTTTGCTACCACGCGCAGTTATATTCTGAGTCCTTACTTTTTAAGGATACCACATCAGTCAATATGTCCAAACTCAAGGCCGTCGATTTTCTATTCAGACCTAAAGCGCTGCCACAACGAAAATGAAGATTCTACCCTTTGGTTTGCTGCTATTATATGATTACCTACATGTGTATACTGCTAGACTTGTCCTCCGTAAAATATCTCGTTATACTTCGCTGCCGCGGCACAACCGGCCACCGGTCCCGGATCGGTGGAACCGAAAGTCAGTGAGCAGACGATGAACCGTCTGCTCACGGCCAAAAATTGCTAGCGCCCCTAATACTGGGAAGACTGCCATCCTGATTCAGGATTGCGGTCTTCCTGATATATCGTTCAGTGCCAGTGTTCGCCCGTTTACATTTCATGTTTTGGTTCTTTAATCTGCTTCAAGAATATTTATCAATTTCTAAATTTCAAATGGTTGACTCGTAATCGGGAGCCATGCTACAATTCACAAAACCAAGTAAACCTATAGTAATTATTGTATCCATTTTTTTTGAAAGAAGGTGACCGTATTGATTGATTGTCTCTATCCACCATATCTCAGAGTAACACAAGTTTGTTGGCTGCTGTGGCCTGCATCATCTCATTATATAGAGGGAGTGGAGAAATGGGGCAATTCAATTTATGGGTACGGTGGTGGCGGAAGGTCTGGGATGTTGTTTTAAAACCTGGAATTACGTTGTTGAACAGGCTGCAGTTTATGGGGAAGTTTGCGTTAATCGGTATCGTGGTGCTCGCTCCGCTGCTACTGTTGGCCGGACTTTCCATTCGGGATTCCAGTGCTTCGGTGTCCGCAATCCAACGGCAAATCGATGGTCTGGCGGCGATTAAGACGTCCGGTAAGCTGATGTATACGCTGGAGGGGCACTGGCGTTTGTGGGAGAACGTCCAAACAGGCTCTGTGGGAACGGAGCAGCTAAAGCCTGTTGAGGCCGAGCTGGCACAGGCCGTTCGAACGCTTGGATCGTATGCTGCGAAGGAGGGACATAATAAATCGATTCAGGCGAGCTGGAGCTCAATCATCAAGCAATGGGAACAATTAAGTGGAAAAGGCGTGGAGCTGAGGCGGCTTGAACGCGAGAAACTACATATGGGTCTGAATAGGGAGCTTACACAGCTGATTGAGCAGATCGGGCTGGAATCCGGCATTCTCTTCGATCTGCAGCCTGAATTGTTTCAAATCAAGGATGAGGCCGTCCGCAAATTTCCTGTCCTCATCTCGCAAATGATGTTTTTGCAGATTGAAACGCTGGATGCTTATACCAATGCGTCTACTCTGAAAACGATTTCTGCAAACGATAAAAACAAAATTGCCTCGGAAGCGGAGGCGGTCAGCAACAGCTGGGAAATTATTTACAAAGTTTCCTCGGACTCCGACCATGCAGTCTTGTACCAGGGATTAAAAGCGGATGACGCACAGGTACAGCAAACGGTCGTGCAATTGATTGAGGAGTTTCAGACGAAGATTGTATGGCCGATCAAAATTATTATGGAGCAAGAGGAGTGGAGTAAGCAGGCTAATGCCACTTCAGAAGGCTTTTACAAGCTATGGAGCAAGCGGAATGACTGGATCGATGTGAAGCTGAAGGAAAATGCGATTAATGCAAGGAAAAATATTCTTCTGATTCAGCTGTTATCTGTTGTAGCTGTTGTGATGGTTGTTTATTTGTTTTTGGCGCTATATCGTTCTATCGCATCAGTGGTAGCCGATTTGAAGCTGGCTGCGGCCCGACTGGCCGCAGGCGACTTGGCGGCACGTCTTCACGTCAGAACGAAGGACGAGCTACAGGTCGTTGCGGACAGCTTCAACCATATCGGTGAATCGTTCCGAGGTGTCCTGATTGAGGTAAGCGAAGCCTCTGGTCAATTGGCTGCCTCGGCGGAGCAGATGTCAATAAACGCCAAACAAACCTCCCAGGCGACTGAGCATATCGCTGAAATCGCCGAGCAGCTAGCGGTTGGTGCCGACCAGCAAGCCTATACCGTGGAGGGAAGCGCACAGACGATCGATAGCGTATCGGCGCAAATCTACCAGATTGCTGCAAATGCGCGTTCGGCAGCCGAGACAACAATAGCAGCTTACGAGAGCTCGTCGGTGGGCGGGAGTACGGTTCAGACCGCCACCAGGCAAATGAAGACAATCAGTATATCCGTAGAAGGCCTTGCTCATGTGATCACCGAATTAGCTGGCAAGTCACAGGAAATTAGCCAAATCACTAGAGTAATCACGGATTTATCGCAGCAGACAAATCTGCTGTCGTTAAATGCCGCGATCGAAGCGGCGAGAGCAGGCGAGCATGGTCGTGGATTTGCCGTAGTGGCAGGGGAAGTCAAGAAGCTTGCTGAGCAGTCCTCCCGAGCCTCCCAGCAAATTGCTGGTCTGATCGATTACATTCGCGATGAGATCAGTAAGGCGCAGCAATCCATGCAGTCGGCAACCGGGGAAGTGAATATTGGGTTGGAGGTAGTCGGTACCGCGGGCAGCTTGTTCTCCGAAATTGAACGTTTTGTTCATGAAGCTAACGGTAAGGTACGCGATGTTTCGGAGGCTACTGGACAAATTTCCGCGGGAACGGAGCAGATTGTGCGATCCATCACAGAAATTGCAGCCGTAGCGCAGACAGCTGCAGAAGGCACTCGGAATGTGTCGGCTGCCGCTCAGGAGCAACTGGCTTCCATGCAGGAGGTTACCTCTTCTTCCAGGGAGCTTACGCATATGGCAGCACAATTGCAGACTTTGGTGGATAAATTTAAGCTGTGACCAATCACCCACATTGCCTTGCAAAATTTGACACTTGCATACGTTCAGTTCACAGGAGTAGGAGTACTTCCTGGCTTTTCGTATCCTGGGGATGCACATTCTCTATATACTAAATATGGGTCCGTGTCGCAAGAATGATGTTGTGCAGCCAACAAGCGAATAGTCATGTCTGTCACAAGGAGGAAATTGCTTCGGCAAGGTCCTCCTGTATTTTAATTTATATATTCCCGAATAATTTGTTTTTGTTATGTCCATAGCAATTAGATGATGGGAAAAGAAGGAGATGCTGGGATGAATCTTAAAAATCAACGCGTAGTAATCATAGGCGGGAGTTCGGGTATTGGCTTAGCCACAGCTAAAGAGGCAATTCTACAGGGAGCCCGTGTCGTAATTGCTGGGCGTTCATTAGAGAAACTGGAGAGTGCCAAAGCTGCGCTAGATAGCGAATTACTTGAGATCCAGCAGTTGGATAACAAGAATGAAGATTCAATTAAGGCATTTTTTACGATGTTGGACATTTTGATCATTTGTTTACGCCTGGTGCCTCATACGTGCTTGGTCCAATAACAGCGACTACGGATATTGCCGAAAGCTGTTTTCAAGCAAAATTTTGGCCGCAATATTTTGCTGCCAAATATGCGGTTCAACATATTTCACAGAATGGCTCTATTGTGCTAATGTCGGGCGCGGCGAGTCAAAGACCAATCCCTGGTGCAGCATCTTATGCGGCTTGTAATGGAGCTATCGAGAGTCTGGGAAAAGCGTTGGCTGTTGAGCTTGCTCCTGTTCGGGTCAACGTGGTTTCTCCTGGTACAATCAGAACTGAAAAAGAACGGACAGAAGCTTATGAAGCCTATAAAGGCATGTGCTTGCTAAAGCGAGTAGGGAATGTTGAGGAGATTGCACATTCCGTTATTTACTTAATGACGAATCGATATACGACGGGAAGCACGCTCTTCCCTGATGGTGGTTATGTGTTAAGCTGAGTTCAAGACATTTTTCTAGGAAATTTTACTGAGGACAAGCCTTGCGGAGCGTACAAGCGGTTATATAATGGAAAGACAAAAGGGAGAGGCTGAGCGCTTCTCCCTTTTTGTGAGTCAGACATCATACGCTTGATCTTTGAGTGCCGGAAGCTTGACACTTCTTCAAGATACATTTCCGATACACTGGAAGGCTTTCCTTTCCCACGCCTTGTTGTCCCTCAACGTTATACACTACAGGTAAACCCAAAGACTGGGTTGCTTGAAATCGTAACCTGCAAAAAAAGATATACCGTCCAAGTAGTGGGGACTGTAGGCAAACGTTGTCGTCGTGTAGTCCACACGGCTTGAGGCTACAAACGCTCATTTGTACTCGCCTAGCATTGCAACCACTTTCAGCAGTTCTCTGTTAGTAAGCTTGTTTGCCAAGCCATCTCGCAATCATTTTCAATAGATATCACGGTTAGCCAGGTTCCCGTGTACAGAGTCCACCTCCGAGACAGCTCTGCTGGGTGCTGCCCTTCGCCAACCAGCTCAAAAGTTCACAGCTCGTCATCCTTGTCTGCATAATCGTCCAAGTCCCCACATAGACATGTTATCAGTTGCTTTTACTTTTGTCTGGAGGGGATTGGAATGCGGCGGTTCACGTGGGTGATTGCCTTGGTGGTGTCTTTAAGCTTGGTGCTGGCAGGATGCGGCAAGAAGGATGCAGGGGCAGTTGTGAAGGATTTGGACGGTGTAATCAATAAGCTGGACAGCTATCAGGGCATTGGACGGATGGTGCTGCATACAGGGCAGGAGCCGCAGGAGTATCAGGTGGAGGTGTGGTATAAGAACCCGCACTATTACCGGATATCGCTAAAGAACGATAAGAAGGATATCACACAAATCGTGCTGCGTAATGATGATGGAGTATTTGTACTGACACCGCATTTGAACAAGAGCTTCCGCTTCCAAAGCGATTGGCCGGAGAATCAGGGTCAGGTGTATTTGTACCAGTCATTGGTGCAAAGCATTCTGATGGATAAGGAACGTCAGTTTATAACAGATCCAAACGCGTATGTTTTCGATGTGATGGCTAATTACCAGAATGGCTCGTTGGCGAGGCAAAAGATTTGGCTGGACAAAAAGAATCTTTCACCGAAGCATGTTGAGGTATCCGATGCGAATGCAAATGTGATGGTCATTGTAGATTTCAACCAATTCGAGTTCGGCAAGAAGTTTGAAAAGGACTCCTTTGATATGCAGCGGAATATGACAAGCTGGAACCTGAAGTCGCTGCCGACAGTCGCGGCGACAGGCAGTGCGAAAGCCCAAGAGCAAGGCACATCAGCAGCTGTTAGTGCAGGAACCCAAAGCAAGAGCAACAGTACAAATACCAATAGTACAGGAAATAACAATCAGCCAGCAGGCGCAGCAGCCAGCACCAGCACTAATCCTACGGGTGTAGGAAGCAGCACAAGTACCGCCGCGGGTGCGGGAAGCAAAACTGATGCAGCGAAGCAGCAAGCGGCCCAAGCTCAATTTGGCGTGATTGAACCTTACTATACACCAAGTGGCGTAAAGCGACAGGATATGAACGAGATTAAGCTCGGTGAAGAGAAGGCGATGATGCTGCGCTACTCAGGCAAGTTTAACTACACGCTGGTGGAGTCGCGTCCACAGTCTCAGACGGTATCGGCACTTCCAGGAGATATTGTTGATCTTGGCTATACGTTGGCGGTGATTACAGGTGGAGAAAAGAAGATGCTGACATGGACTTACGACGGTGTCGAGTTCAGGCTCTCTACAGCAGACCTTCCGATGAATGAGATGATTAAAGTGGCTCAGGCTGTACAGGGTGAGATGGGGAAATAGGAACCGCTTCGTCATGAAATTACAGATTGGAACCAATGTTTACCAACGCCTTGCTGTTCATCATATTGTCATTGACACCCGTTGAAGAACGGATTACCATTAGTTACATTGATTATTTTGAATAGCTGCAATGCGGGGGAGGTTCCTTAATTTAAGGAACTTCTCTTGATTGTCACGGAGAAGGTGGATGTATGGATTCGTATTTTCGTCCGACACGGGTGGAAATATCTTTGGATGCGCTGCGGGCTAATTTGCAGGGATTTCGACGGGTTTTGCCTGAGCACGTCAATATGATGGCTGTGGTGAAAGCCGATGCTTATGGGCATGGCGCTGTGGAAGTGAGTAAGGAAGCGCTCCGTTGTGGAGCGACGTATATTGCAGTAGCTTTCTTAGATGAAGGCTTGGAGTTAAGGCAGGCTGGGATTACAGCTCCGATACTTGTACTCGGATATACGCCTCCAGAGGGTCTGGAATGGGCCTGGAAGCACGATATTACGGTAAATGTATACAGCCATGAGGTATTGGATGCTTTTGAACGCCTGGAGCCAAGAGAGAAGCCATTGTCTATTCATATTAAGGTAGATTCGGGTATGAACCGACTGGGCTTGGCTACTGAACAAGAGGCTGTTGAGCTAATAGAGCGAGCACTCCGTATCCCTGGACTTTTGGTTGAGGGGATTTTTACCCATTACGCTTCAGCTGATGATGCAGATAAAACGTATACGATGGAGCAGTATCGTCGATTTGATCGAATTGTGAAAGGTTTTCGTGATCGTGGAATTGAGTTTACGTATGTTCATGCCAGTAACAGTGCAGCAGCCATTGATTGTCCAGATTTATCGTACAATATGGTCAGACTGGGGATTGCAATGTACGGCTTATATCCTTCCGAGGAGGTAAACCATCAGATTATTGATTTGGAGCCTGTGCTCAGCATTAAAACGGGTGTAGTCATGGTCAAAAATTTACCTCACGATTCAGGAGTCAGTTATGGAACGATCTATCGGACAAAGGGTGAGGAAACGATAGCAACGCTTCCGATCGGGTATGCAGATGGATTCTCAAGGATGATGACGGGAAAGGCCGAAGCTTTAGTGAGAGGTCAGAGAGTGTCTATTGTCGGCAGAATATGTATGGATCAATGTATGGTAAATGTGACAGGAATGGATAATATTCTTAATGATGAGGAAGTTGTGATCCTTGGTAAACAGGGTGATCAGCGAATTACGGCGGAAGAGCATGCAGGATGGCTGGGTACCAATAATTATGAGATAACTTGTATGATTTCCCATCGGGTGCCCCGTGTTTACATTCGAAATGGAGTTGTGGTTTCTACGGTTAATCCGTTGATGCGGCAAGGATAAAACACTTGGATCTGAAAATTATGGCTATCTTTTCCAATGAATTTTTTGTAGGTGCTGGAAAGGATTTTGCCGAAGTATCGCGAATATGTATAACACATACTTCTGGGAATGCTGCTTACACATTTTTTGGAGTTATAGCGGTATAACATATTAGCTATACGAAGCGCATATACTGATTTGAATAAATTGTCTGTATATTCGCCATAATGGTACTAACGTTTGTATGTTTTTGGGGGTGTATGCTTGGTGTCCAATGTGCATAACACGAAACGCATCATGATTAGCTTGCCTGACTATCTGCTTCAGGAAGTGGATGGTATCGTGGAAAAAGAAAACTCCAATCGAAGCGAGTTTATTCGTCAAGCGATGAAGCTGTACTTGGTGGAGCGAAAGAAACGTCACCTGAGAGAATCGATGCAGCGTGGTTACATGGAGATGGCAAAGATTAATTTGAACATGGCTTCGGAAGCGTTTCAGGCGGAGGAAGAAGCGGATAACACACTGGACCGTTTAGTAAGCGGGGTGTAACTATTGATTGTTAAACGTGGAGATGTATTTTTTGCAGATCTTTCTCCGGTCGTAGGATCGGAGCAAGGCGGAATTCGACCCGTTCTGATTATTCAGAACGATATTGGTAATCGCTTTAGTCCTACCGTGATTGTGGCGGCGATTACAGCACAGATTCAAAAAGCAAAGCTGCCTACGCATGTAGAGATTGAAGCGGAAGCTCATGGCTTTGACAGGGATTCTGTTATTTTGTTGGAGCAAATTCGTACGATTGATAAGCAGCGTCTTACAGATAAAATCACACATCTGGACGAAGAGACGATGCGTAAGGTGGACGATTCACTGCAAATTAGCGTGGGACTAATTGAGTTTTAATGCATGCAGGGATGAAGGCGAGGGGTCCGCTTTGTGGGCCGCTCGTTTTTTAATTGGCTAAGGAGGCAAGGAAGCGAATGGCAAAGGAAGAAGTGCTCCAAATGGAAGAAGGCAAGACGAATATAGAGCTGGATAGTGCGATGAAGGCTGCGATACTAGGGCGTATCCAGAAGCAGATTGCAGCTGAGCTGCAGCTGCCTGAAGGTAAGGTTCGGACGACAGTAGGTTTGTTGGATGAGGGGAATACGATTCCTTTTATCGCACGTTACCGTAAAGAGATGACCGGTGAGCTGGATGAGAATCAGCTGCGGGATATTGAAGAGCGTTTGGCTTATTTGCGTAATTTGGAAGCACGCAAGCTTGAGGTTATCCGGCTTATTGACGAGCAGGACAAGCTGACAGATGAATTGAAGATATCGATAGAGAAGTCGGTCAAGCTGCAGGAACTGGAGGATTTGTACCGACCTTATCGTCAGAAGCGGAAAACAAGAGCCAGCGTTGCCAAAGAAAAAGGCTTGGAGCCGCTTGCCGAGTGGATCTTGTCCCAACAGCGACAGGGAGATCTGTTGGTTGAAGCAGGTAAGTATGTGAACGAAGAGAAGAACGTCAAGACAGCCGAGGAGGCCGTTCAAGGGGCAAAGGACATTATTGCTGAGCAGATCGCCGATGATGCCAAGGTGCGTGCCTGGGTGCGGAGTTTTACTTTTGACCAAGGCATTGTGCGTACGGAAGCTAAGGATGCGGCTGTAGAGTCGGTGTACGAGATGTACTACAGCTATCAGGAGCCGGTTCGTAAGCTGCCTCCGCATCGGATTTTGGCGGTGAATCGCGGGGAACGCGAGGATGTGCTACGGGTAACGCTTGAGGTTCCAACGGATCGAATTCACGACTATATGATTAAGCAGTTGGTCAAGGGTCCTTCGGTTGTCAGAGATACACTGACTGCTGTTGTGGAGGATGCTTACAAACGGCTGCTGGCACCATCGGTTGATCGGGAAGTACGCAATGAAATGACGGAAAAAGCAGAAGAACAGGCGATCGATGTATTTGCCGAGAATTTGCGTAATTTGCTGCTGCAAGCTCCGGTCAAAGGCAAGGTAGTGCTCGGTGTCGATCCGGCATTCCGGACTGGCTGCAAGCTCGCTGTGGTTGACGATACAGGCAAAATGCTGGAGATTGCGGTTACATATCCAACACCACCGAATAACAAAATTACGGAGGCCAAGGCCAAGTTCCATAAGCTGATTGAAGCTTACAGTGTCGAGCTGATTGTGATTGGCAACGGTACGGCTTCACGGGAGACGGAGCAGTTCGTTGCCGAGCTGATCGCAGAGATCAAAACCCGCAGCTTGCAATATTTGATCGTCAATGAAGCTGGAGCGAGTGTGTATTCAGCCTCCAAGCTGGCTCAAGGCGAATTTCCAGACCTGGATGTAGCTGAGCGAAGTGCCATCTCTATAGCCAGACGTATACAGGACCCGCTCGCCGAGCTGGTGAAAATCGAACCGAAGGCGATCGGAGTAGGGCAGTACCAGCATGATGTGACGCAAAAAAGATTAGATGAAAGTCTTACCTTTGTCGTGGAATCGGCAGTAAATCATGTCGGGGTGGATGTGAATACGGCATCGCCATCGCTATTGTCTTATGTCTCAGGCATTAATAGTACGCTGGCCAAAAATATTGTTAAATACCGTGAGGATAACGGCAAATTCACGAACAGATCCCAGCTGCAAAAGGTACCGCGTCTGGGTGCCAAGGCTTATGAGCAGTGTGCCGGTTTTATGAGGATTAGCGAAGGCAAAAATCCGCTGGACAACACACCTATCCATCCAGAATCCTATGACGCAGTAGATAAGCTGTTCCGTGAATTGAAGCTGGAACTGAAAGAAGTTGGCTCTCAGAAGCTGAAGGAGCTGCTGCAAGCCGTTGAGCCTGTCGAGCTGGCTACCAAGCTTGGAGTCGGTGTTCCGACGCTTCGAGATATATTGGATAGCTTGCAGCGTCCTGGTCGAGATCCGCGTGATGAGCTGCCGGCACCGATTTTTCGCACGGACGTACTGAAGATCGAGGATTTAACTGCGGGTATGGAGCTGCAGGGCACGGTTCGCAATGTAATCGATTTTGGTGCCTTTGTCGATATTGGGATCAAAAACGATGGGCTGGTCCATATTTCACAGCTGAGCAACACGTTCGTTAAGCATCCAAAGGATGTTGTATCTGTCGGAGATACCGTATCCGTTTGGGTACTGAGTGTTGACTTGAAAAAAGGGCGCGTAAGTTTGACGATGAAAGATCCTTCTTGAACGACCTGAACAGACGAATTGAAATAGAGCATAGCCCGGTGAGTGAAGACTCGCTGGTCTGTGCTCTATTTGTTTTGGTGCGTACTTGAAGTAGGTATGGATGCTCATAGAGTCCGGTGAAGAACTTGCGCAGCGAGCCTTATTCACTGGACTTCTAAAAATGCGGTGAATAAAGAGCGGAGGGGACGAAATTGTTCTGTAGTAGCGGAGCGTACGCCTTTGTTCAAGAATTTCCACCACTAAATCCTTTATATAATGAAGAAATCCTTGAACAACAGCGATCGGAAGAACATTTCAGCCCTGCAGCGGCACTTATTCACCGCACTTCTAAAGCTGGGATGTAGACGATTCCTCGACGCGTGTCCGGTAAAAATACCAGCAATCGTTCAACAGACGGATTTGTCTGCGGTTTTTGTTGTAATAGGCTTTCATTAATTGATTGCACAGCCATAGTGGCAAAAGAACCAGCCCCCTTCCCGACCTGCCGTTAGCAAGTTATTAAGGCCCGTGTAAGCAACCTTTAACTTTTTCTGGATGGTTTAGGATATGGCAGTGTGGGCGTGTGGGTGCAGGTCCTAATGAGTCAGTTCTTCTTCATCCTCATACCACTGCTCAAGCTGCGCCTGAAGGGCACGGATCTCGGTTAATAAGGAAATGAGCGGATAAGCCTGCTCGTTGATAGCGGCAAAGGTTAGCTCAAGCTGGTTGATATAGGCCAATCCATGATGAAGCGTGTAGCCGGTGCTTACCAAATCCAGGGCATCACATTCGGCGATCACTTTGGGTAAGGAAGGTATATTCGCTGCCGTCAGCTTTTCTAATTCTTTATGCAAACGCAAATGTAAGGCAGTTAGCTGGTACGCATGCGTTGCAGGCATTTCAACAAATTCAATATGATCGATGTACTGAAGGATAGTGTATCTCATTGTGGACATAGTCGGTTAGGACTCCTCTCGTGCTTGTGGTTCGGTTATAGGCTGCGAAAATAGGAAAATACGTTTACCTACTTGACAGTGTAGCCTATGCTGCGGTTACAATTCAAGTGAGAATATGAAAAGAAAAGCGGATGCTGTGAAAGAAGGGAAGTCATGGAGGACGAACAACTGCAGCAATGGGTGGAGCGGATTTCGCTGACGTTCTTTGGACGTCCCTTTTTGCATAAGGCTACCTTTAATGGAAGATTGACCTCAACGGGCGGACGGTATTTTACCAAATCCCATCATATTGAAATCAGTCGGCGGCAGCTCGATCAGTTTGGCGCGGACGATGTCGAGAAGATCATTAAGCACGAGTTGTGCCATTATCATTTGCATATTATGGGGCGCGGCTACCAGCACCGGGATGAGGAATTCAAAACCTTGCTGCAAAAGGTCGGGGGTACAAGATTTTGCCAATCGTTATCCGTGACTAAGCGGAAGGAGCCTTATCGTTACAAGCTGGTGTGTACAAGCTGTCGAACCGAATATATCCGAAAAAGAAAGCTAGATCCGAAGAAATATGCTTGCGGGAATTGCAGTGGGAAATTGAAGCTGCTCAAGCTTGACTTGCAGCAGCATTCGTGATAAATTAACAATTGTTGTTCCCTGATAGCTCAGTTGGTAGAGCACTCGACTGTTAATCGAGTTGTCACAGGTTCGAGTCCTGTTCGGGGAGCCATTTATTTAAGGAGAGATACCCAAGTGGCTATAAGGGGACCCTCTGCTAAGGGGTTAGACTGCGTAAGTGGTGCGAGGGTTCGAATCCCTCTCTCTCCGTACATAGCAAGCAATAGGAAACCGTCATATAGAATGGCGGTTTTTTGCTGTGCGCACGTAGAGTTCAGAGGGATTTGAACTCGAGAAGTGGGGGCGTCGAAGCGGCGTTGTATGCCGCGAAGTCTCGCGTACGAAGTCTCGCGTACGAAGTCGCGAGCATCCCACTCTTGTAACGTATTTATAAATAAAACTAAAAAATACTTGTCAACGGCAGAATGTTTAAGTTATAATAAATTTTGTCGCCAAATCGGTGATAAGTAAGTCCTCAGATGATTTTTAATGCGCGGTCGTGGTGGAACGGCAGACACGCTATCTTGAGGGGGTAGTGTCCCATGGACGTGCGGGTTCAAATCCCGCCGACCGCATAATGATTTAAACAAGAAGGCCCTTGATTTTGAAGGGTCTTCTTTTTTTAGTTTATAGTATCAATAATTAACAACATAAAAGACTGAATATTAAAATGATCATAAGGCTTGCATACCTTTTGTATGAAATGAACTTAGTGTAGTTATCTCATTTGTCCTTTCCGTCGTTGGATCGTCCCCAGACAAGGCTGGGTCTCATGGAGTGGAAAGCGTTATAGATTTGCAAGATTGATGCCTGTCCTAAAATGGGGCGAGCCGTCTTAATGGTACCTGGGAAATCCATATGGAGCGGCTGAATGTTTTTTCTTTTTAATGAATAGGGAGCAGGCAATCGTGAAAGTTGGCTGCTTTTTGTTGGGGATTCGTATACGTTGATGGTATAATATCAGTTAAATGGATCCTCTAATTGAGTATCATACAGGGAACCAAGTGAGGAGAACGACCAATGGAATTTGCAAGCAAGCTGAAGGAATTACGACAGCAGAGAGACCTTTCTTTACGTAAGCTTGGGGAGAAAACGGGCATCAGCTACTCCATCCTGAATTCGATCGAGAATGGCAGGATACATCCTACCAAAGATATTGTGATTTCGCTTGCCTACGCACTGAAGGTTGAGCATAATGGAGAACTGTTGGCCATTGCCGGATATGCTTCAGAAAGGGAAGGAAACGAGTAACGGACAAACAGATTAGGAATTTTACATTATTAAAATCAAACACCTTCTATCGGAGAGATTATACATGTGTAGTCTGCTTCGTAAAGAGATAGATAGCAAAGGTAGTAACTAAAGATAACTAGCAGGGAGGCAAGGGGGATGGTCATGGAGAACTTACAAAAGGATAAATGCAGCGCATTACGGGACCAGCTTCATCAGCATGTACAAGCGAGTGACGACTTCATTCAAAATATGATAAGTGCTTTGGATGCATTCGAGCGGGAGCCGATATTGCTCGAAAATATAGAGCAGCTCACTCAGGAGAATATGCGATTAAAGCAGGAGATCGTTCGACTTAGGGATATCATTTATAGCAAAGACGAAGGGAATATGTCCAGCAAGCTGCGAGATGCGCTTAGAGAATAGCCGCCAAAATTGAACAATCGGGAGTGACACAGCTAAAAAATGCAATTGCATTTGCCGATAGGTATGAAGTGGGCTTTATTTTTATTATAGGACCATAGGAAGCAGGTGATAACATGGAAATGAATAGTGCATTAGCAGCTGTCAGTAGTGGAGATGCTCTGAAACAAGCCGTTGGAATCGCTTTGTTATCCAAAGTACAGGATACACAAGCTGCACAAACCGCCGTGCTGCTGCAGGACTTTACAGCGGCTCAGCATCCGAACTTAGGTAAAACGTTGGATATTAGAATTTAACTGTCCAACTATTGGGGAATAGGGCTGAGCGTCTGCGATTAGAGGTGCTTGGCCCTTTTATCATTCGGCAGGATACCGTATTGAATCGGCTTCTGAGGGGTCTGCCTGCAGAGCAAGCCTTTCTAAAAGGAATTACCTGCATGTAGTTACGATGCACGCTTTTCACGGAAATGCGGTTTGTTTATACTTATGTAGCAGCATTGAAGAAACCACCAATAGGAAGAGGTTCCCAGTATGCCAAAAAAAGAAAACAAAACGATTATTATCGGCCATCGCGGAGCGGCGGGAGAGGCTCCCGAGAATACGCTCGGCTCGTTCAGACTTGCTGTAGAGCAAGGGGCAGAGGCGTTGGAGCTGGATATCCACGAATCTGCGGATGGAGCACTGATCGTATGCCACGATGCCACGGTGGACCGCACAACCAATGGACACGGTTCGATCAGTCGTATGACGCAAGAGGAGCTGCAGAAGCTGGACGCAGGCGGCTGGTTTTCACCTCAGTATGTGGGAGAGAAGCTCCCTCTATTAGAAGAAGTATTTACGCTTATACCGCAGGATATCCTCATTAATATAGAAATCAAGTGCGCATACAGTACCCGACTGGAGCACCGTCTACTTCAGCTTCTGCAGCAATATGACCGCCTGCAGAACGTCATCATATCTTCGTTTGACCACAAAATATTAGTTCGTCTGAAGCAAGCCGAGCCTGCACTCAAAATGGGTCTGCTGTATGTGGCTAATTTCCAAAATCATCGGAAGATGGCGGAATCCACAGGCATAGAGGTATTCTCACTCCATCCTCAATATCGCTTGATCGAAGCTGAGGACGTACAGGATGCGGTTCAAAACGGTTTATTTGTGTATCCCTTCACGATTAATGAGGAAGAAGAGCTGCGCAAGGCATTGAATGACGGCGTATCCGGTATCATTACCGACTTTCCAGGAAGATTGAAGACACTGCGGGATGTCCGTTAAGCTTGACAACGGAGTGGCAGGCTTAATCATTTGGATTTCGTAAGCGGAACTCCAATTTGGCAGCGCAAATAAGGGCTTTCCCAAACCGATGTGGTTATGAGGAGAGCCCTTATTTGCTCATACCGGATAAACAGCATTAATTCAGCAGATGTCGATATGCACTGTAGTCGATCTGCTTTTTGTCCAGGTAAGAGGTTAAGCTATTGTAATCGCGTTTGGGAGTAGCTAGAATGTATCCTTCGATACAATGCTCCCGAGTGATCGAGGTTGCGTTGCTTTCCAATGCGAGTTGTGCGATCCGTGCAGCAATCGAGTGGCGCGCTATATCCCGGAACGGCGAAGGCACAGGATCGACGAGCACATCCAGCAGAGCCTTGGACTCATCGGTCCAAAGGTGGCGCGATGTTTCTACATAATGATTTTGCCAATCAAGCTTGGACTTACCATCCGCCTTCGGCAGTACCTTCATAAATTTGCGGAACATAAAAAAGCCGCCAATTGACATAAACGTGATGAGCACGAAAACCCAAAATAATATAAACCACATAAACCATGAATTCATCGTAATGGTCACCTCATGCTTAGTATAACTTATTTTATCGATCATCAAAAGTGTTCTTGGGACGCTCATTGTGACATTTCACTTGATATTTCTAGATTTATTGGTCCAATCCTAGTAAAATGGGGAGGTGTGAAAAATAAAGGAGATGAATCCTGCGATGCCCAGAATAGGTTCCCACGTATCGTTTTCAGATAAAGGATTGTTGAATGCTGCGACAGAGGCTGTAACCTATGGCTCTTCGACGTTTATGATTTATACAGGTGCCCCGCAAAATACACGCCGTAAGCCAATCGAAGAGCAGTATGTCGAAGAAGGCAAGGCTGTGATGGACAAGCATAACATGGGTGAGATCATTGTACATGCACCCTATATTATTAATTTGGGGTCTTACAAGGAAGACACGTTTGAGCTAGCGGTTCGCTTTTTGCAGGAAGAAATTCGCCGTACCGATTATTTAGGTGTCAAACAAATTGTACTGCACCCTGGCGCTTATACGGATATGGACGCAGAATTCGGTTTGAAACGGATTGCTCAAGGACTGAATGAAGTGCTTGAAGGCGTCAAGGATACGAATGTAAATATCGCTTTAGAAACCATGGCAGGCAAAGGCTCGGAGCTCGGACGCAGCTTTGAAGAGCTTGCAGCGATCATCGGTATGGTGAAGGATAACGGGAAGCTGTCCGTCTGTATGGATACGTGCCACATTCACGATGCTGGCTATGATATCATCAACAACCTGGACGGAGTGCTGGAGCATTTTGATAAAGTCGTCGGGCTGGATCGCATCGGTGTAGTGCATCTGAATGACAGCAAAAATCCGAAGGGAGCAGGCAAGGACCGTCATGCTCCTGTTGGGGCAGGCTGGATTGGATTTGAAGCGATGAACCAAATTGTTCACCACGACAAGCTAAAGCATTTGCCGCTTATTTTGGAAACACCGTGGATTGGCAAAAACGATAAAACGCAGCGGCCGATGTATGAAGCGGAAATTGCTTTGCTGAGCGGCAATGCGGAGCAGCGCTTTGGTGGAGAGTTTTTGGAAGATGTTGAGCGCTTGTCCCACTTCTTTGCGAAACGGGATATCGAGCACCGGGATTTCGTCCTGAATACCTGGGAGGTATTGAAGACCGATGTCAAAGCGAAAAAGGCTGACGGACGCGAGCCGATGGAACGGCTGTATGATACAGTAATTGAGGAAAACTTGTTCCCAGAGCTGAACGAAGAACAGATCAATCAACGGATCACGGGCTGGTTCTCAACTTCTAAGTAAACGATCCAGCCTAACAAATGAAATGATAAGGAGCTAAGTTGTATTATGACACCGAATATAGCACCAAAAGGAAATCGAGATGATTTAAAAAATCGCGCCAGGATGCTAGTGGCTTGCCCGGATCAGCCGGGAATCGTTGCCGCGGTTTCGCAATTTTTATATGAGCACGGAGCGAACATCGTTCAGTCCGATCAATATACGATAGATCCGCAGGGAGGAATGTTCTACATTCGGATCGAATTTGATCTGGATAATTTGGACGGACGGCAGGAGCAGCTGAGAAACGAGTTTGCCAAAGTAGCGGAGCGCTTTAGTATGGATTGGACGATTAACCGTGCAGGACGCAAGAAGCGTCTGGCTATCTTTGTTTCCAAGGAGGATCATGCTTTGCTTGAGCTGCTGTGGCAGTGGCAGGCTGGAGATCTGGAAGCGGATATTGCGATGGTTATCAGCAATCACAATGATCTTCGTGGGTTGGTTGAATCGTTCGGGATTGCTTATTACCATATTCCGGTAACCGCTGAGACGAAAGCTGAGGCCGAGCGCAGACAGCTGGAATTGGTCATGGATCAAGTGGATGCTGTGGTGCTCGCAAGGTACATGCAGATCATTTCACCCAAATTTATAGAACACTTTACGAATCGGATTATTAATATTCATCATTCATTTCTCCCGGCCTTCGTTGGTGGCAAGCCTTATGCGCAGGCTCATAATCGTGGTGTGAAAATAATTGGGGCCACCGCACATTACGTAACCGAGGAGCTTGACGGAGGTCCGATTATCGAGCAGGACGTTCAGCGCGTCAGTCATCGTGATAACGTTGACGATCTGAAACGGATTGGCCGCCATATTGAGAGAATTGTGCTGGCACGCGCCGTTTCATGGCATGTAGAAGATCGGGTTATCGTGCACGGCAACAAAACCGTCGTGTTTAATTAAAAGCAGTAAGCAGAAGTCCGCAACATAGGCGGGGACCACCCAAAAATGGAAAAGAGACTGTACCTTATTTTGATATGCTCCCCAAATAGTAGACAGGTGAAATATTAAAAACCTGATGCTATGAGGGGAGCATTTTTATGTCTGGGGAACCATTTCAGGCGACAGAGAAACTCGCCATTATCGAAGAGATTGAACGTGGTGAACTTGGCATCATGGCTGCTACGTACAAATATGGAATATCAAAGACAACCTTGGTTAAGTGGCGACGCCGTTATGAAGTCTATGGCATCGAAGGATTAGAGGTTCAAAAGGGAAACCGCACCTATTCCGTTGAACTGAAGCTTCAAGCAGTGAAGGATTACCTGGAGGGGGAGTTATCTCAGTACCAGATTATTGACAAATACAAGATTGCAA
>NZ_FOTE01000012.1 GCF_900114475.1 Paenibacillus sp. 1_12
TCAGTCCCAGTGTGGCCGTTCACCCTCTCAGGTCGGCTACGCATCGTCGCCTTGGTGAGCCGTTACCTCACCAACTAGCTAATGCGCCGCAGGCCCATCTACAGGTCACAGATTGCTCCGTGTTTCTTGATCTCAACATGCGTCAAAATCACTTATCCGGTCTTAGCTACCGTTTCCGGTAGTTATCCCGATCCTGCAGGCAGGTTGCCTACGTGTTACTCACCCGTCCGCCGCTAACTGTTCCCGAAGGAACAATCCGCTCGACTTGCATGTATTAGGCACGCCGCCAGCGTTCGTCCTGAGCCAGGATCAAACTCTCCATTAAGGTAGAACTTTGATTTGTACTCATTCCTTGCTGACGAGAATTTGCATTCTCTTTTACTGCTATTTTACTCACTCGTTGATTCAGTTTTCAAAGGACAAATGCTATTGTCATTCACTTATTTTGTTGCTTTAGCACATCACCGCTTTAACTGCTTTCTTTTAGCGGCGACTTCTTTAATATAACACAACTCCAGAAGTAAATGCAAGCTTTTTTTCTAAATAAAAATTCTTACAACATCTGGCCACTCCATCAAACAATCCATAACTTCAAAGCAATCAACATGACCAGTCCAGGTATACCAAGAACACTTATAGTTCCCACAGTTAAGGGATTTATAGGTACTTCCAACTGGGTGTAAGCTTCGAGCAGATTTACAATATACAATAAAAAAGCAGCTAATGCAACATTGAAACAAAGATATCCGAGCCATTGAAAAGCTTGTCTGTATCGAAATAAGATAATCATCAATAAAATTACCGAAATGCTAAGTATTCCCCACAATAAATACAGCTTCGTCATGTATGGTTTGTCACCATCCTATAGGTTTTGTACAGCCAGCTAATTCGCAAAAATGTATTTGACATACAGAGGCAGTTCCATTTACAAATCACCGTACCTTCGATTAACTGTACAACCTCATTTACTGTTACATACATCCCAAGCCGATAACTTCATCCTCTTAGCTTGTTTATACAACATGTCCAACCGCTTCTGGGAAGCTTCTAGGGCATAGATCGCATAATCAATCTGATCAGGTTCAATCACAATATCAAGACGATGTTGAGCCGTAATCCAATCCATACGCGCTTTCTCAATTTCCTGATGCAATTGTATCTTTTCACTGTTAAGAAGCTGCATATCCCTCCGCTGTTCACGCGTAGCACGATACCATATTCTCATACGATCCCTCCAAGCTTAAGCATACGAGTATAAGTTGACGCAAACCTGTCCAACAGCTATTCAGCAGCTAACGAAACATGTTTGTCCTATACTCCATACGTATGGCATCCACAGCATAAATAGAACTATGAACGCAACATAAAAAAGCCTTACAGGAAAAGACCTGCAAGACTTTTAGTTTGTTGTATTTAGTTTCACATCAAATGCGGGCTTATATTTCACGACGCCCTTCAAGGGATTTGGTTAACGTAACCTCATCCGCGTATTCCAAATCTCCACCTACCGGAAGTCCATGAGCAATTCGGGTAACTTTGAGCCCAAAAGAACGTACCAATCGAGACAAATACATCGCTGTTGCTTCTCCCTCGATATTGGGGTTGGTGGCTAGAATGAGCTCCTGAACCTGTTCGTCACCCAAACGCTTTAACAAATCAGCTATGCGAAGCTCATCCGGTCCAATACCTTCCATTGGAGAAATAGCGCCATGAAGGACGTGGTAATAACCGTTAAACTCCCGCGTCCGTTCCATAGCCACCAAATCCTTAGGCTCTTGAACAACACAAATGATGGAGTGATCTCTGCTTTTGTCCTGACAAATCCGACATGGATCCATGTCCGTAATATTACAGCATACGGAGCAGTAGTGCAGGTTTCTTTTGACATTAACCAATGCTTTGGCAAATTCGATACAATCCTCTTCCTTCATGCGCAGCACATGAAAAGCGTGACGTGCCGCTGTTTTGGGTCCAATACCCGGCAATCGGGAAAAGGCATCGATGAGTTTCGCGAGCGGTTCGGGATAAAACAAAGGGATAGCTCCTCATAGAGCCTGATCATAAAATCAGGACGCTTCATACATAAAACGCCTGTGAGACCACGCTCTTATAGTTTGATTAGAATAGACCTGGAATGTTCACGCCACCGGTTAAACGTCCCATTTCTTTGTTGGCAAGCTCTTCTGCTTTGGTCATGGCATCGTTAATGGCTGTCAACACAAGATCTTGCAGCATTTCAACATCATCAGGATCCACAGCTTCGGGTTTAATCAAGATTGAAGTTACTTTCTTTTGGCCATTCACGATAACTGTAACAACACCGCCGCCAGCTGTTCCTTCTACTGATTTAGTTGCCAACTCCTCTTGAGTCTTCAGCATTTGCTCTTGCATTTTCTTTACTTGCTTCATCATTTGATTCATATTATTCATTCAATTCAGCTCCTCGGTCAGTTAGGTGTCATTAAGCACTTCAATTGAAGTACCTCCATTACTAATTGCTTATCAATCCGGCTTGATTTCAACCAGGTCCGGGCCAAACAATTTGATGGCCTCGTCAATCCATTGTTCATTCGCAGGAGCTGAAGGCTCATCCTCAGGAATAAGCTTAAGCTCTTCTTTGCTTTTGATTACGTTTTTTGATTCATCTGCAGCAGCGTTCCAGTCCTTAAGCATAATGGTAACCAGCTTCAGCGGCCTACCCATAACTTCAGCTATCACCTGTTCAATCATTGGTTTGTTAGCCGGCTTCTCGGTCGTCTCCCGATGCATGGCGCTTTTGAAAGCAACCAGTACGTTATCATTATGCAGGGAGACTGGCTCCCCGTCTACGAGCCAAGCATGAATCGTTATTTTTTGCTCTTTAACGCGGGACAATACTTGCCCCCACCTTTGAAGCACGTTCTTGCATTCCGGTTCTTCCCTGCCAAGCAAATAGCCATCCAGTTTCTCAACGCTTTTCTTCATGGCAGCAGGGTTAGACGAAGTTCGCATTCCCGTCCCCGAAGGACTGCTGCTGTTCGAATTGGCAGTGGATGGTGCAACACCCTGCTTCACCAATTGCGCCAGCTGCTCCTCAAGACGTTGAATCCGACCGGTTAGCTGCGTTACCAGCCCATCCGACGTGCGTTCCCTGTGCGCCGACTCTCCAGTCGATTGCCCTGCGGCAGTCGACTCCAATACAGCAGCTGATCCTGAATCAGCCGCTGACACACTGCAAAGCTTCATCAAGGCAACCTCAAGCAGCGTCTGCGGCTGTACAGAGTACTTCATCTCTGTCTGATAATAATTGAGCGAGTCGATCATGGAAATGAGCTCTTGCGACGTAAACGCCGCCGCCACATTTACGAACGCGTTAACATCATGAATACGATCCGTAACAGCCTGCGAGTCAGGCACCATCTTTACCATCAGCAAATCGCGAAAATAGTAAAGCAGATTTTCCATGCATTTATCGGCGCTTTTGCCTTCTTGCATGAAGGCCTCGATTAATTGCAATACGGCTGCTACATCCCGACGTTTGATGGCTTCTACCAATATCTGAAATTGGTCCGATGCCATTCCTCCGGTAATCGACACAACATCTTCATACGTAACGAGCTTACCCGAAAATGCCATAATCTGATCCAACAAGCTTAACGCATCCCGCATCCCTCCATCGGATAAACGGGCAATAAAGCGGAGAGCGTTTTCTTCTGCCTCTATCTGTTCTTCTTGACATACCAGATGAAGACGTTCAACCTGTTCATCCAGCGAGACACGCCGAAAATCAAACCGTTGGCAGCGGGATATAATCGTCGCAGGCAGTTTATGTGGTTCCGTTGTAGCGAGTATGAACATCACATGGGGAGGCGGTTCCTCTAAAGTTTTGAGGAGGGCATTAAAAGCCTCTGTTGTCAGCATGTGTACTTCATCAATAATATACACCTTCTGGCGAACTTCGGTAGGTGCATACTTCACTTTGTCACGAATATCGCGGATCTCATCCACACCCCGATTCGAGGCGGCATCGATTTCCACTACATCCATCACAGCACCTTCCGTAATACGGATACAATTGGCACATTCGTTGCAAGGCTCGTCAGCAGGACCATTCATGCAGTTAACGGCTTTGGCCAATATTTTGGCAGCAGTCGTTTTCCCTGTTCCTCGCGGCCCGTTAAACAAATAAGCGTGCGTAACCCGCCCTTCGCGCAGCGAATTTTGAAGTGTTTGTACGATATGCTTCTGACCTACAATATCTCGGAAAGCCTGCGGTCTCCACGTTCGGTATAAAGCGATATGTGCCATAGCGTCAGCTCCAATAATGGTTCATCCTCTATAGTATACTACACTTACACGCGCTAATGAAGTACTTAAGGGTACGGTATTCCTACCGTAAACGTAGTACCAAAGCCTTTGGAGGAAACACGGATGTGCCCTCCTACATCATGAATTATCCTTTGGCACACGGAGAGACCCAACCCGGTACCTTCATCTTTGGTAGTAAAGAAGGGATCGAAAATTTTATCAATCACAAACATTGGAATCCCAGGCCCCGAATCATGGATATCGATGCTAACAATTCGTTCTTCCAAGTCCACTCTTTCCGTCACCACCAACTGCCCGCCATCTACCATAGCCTCGATGCCATTTTTGCATATGTTTAAAAATACCTGTTTTAACAGCTCACGATCCGCTATGACTTCCGGCAGCTTTTCTGCAGCATCATATCTGACAATCACTCTATGTAGTACAGCTTCATTATTAATGATCGGTAACATTTCTTTAATCACCTGAGAAATATCAAGCGATTGATAGGTCACGTTCTTAGGTTTGCTTAATAGCAGGAATTCGCTGACTAATTCATTAATACGATTAATCTCGCCCAGCATAATATCCGCAAACCCGCTTTCACGATCCATCCCTTGGACTTGAAGCGTTTTTCTTAGCATTTGAAGAAATCCCTTGATGGACGTTAATGGATTGCGAATTTCATGAGCCGTGCCCGCTGCAATCTGCCCAATCATCGCTAACCTGTCACTTCTGCGCACCTGCTCTTCCAAGGAACGCAAATTGGTGACATCTTTAAAAAAGATATACGCTCCGACAATATTGTTCTGCTCATCACGAAGGACATTGGAATCCAGCAGCAGCTCATACCGTTCTTGATTGTTAGTCCATGACAGCGCATGATTGCGAACGACCATGCCTTCTAAAAGGTTACGATGTACTAAACGGTGCTCCACAGGGAGGTCAACAAAAATACTGTCTAAAGATTGATTCATAACCTCTTCTTTGATCAACCCTAATACCCGGCATGCCATATCACTAATATCCACCAATTCAAAATCGGTGTTGATTAGAAAAACCCCCATATTGATATCCTTTAAAAAAGTGCCTGCAAATTGCTGTAATAAATTGAGTTCATGCTGCATCGCCCCACCCCTTACTACAAACCCAAGTTAACTTTAGTATACAATTCTCCTAAATATTTCATTTTCCTTCTGAAAATACAAAAAAACACTGTGATCCAGCTCATTGAAGCGGCTGTTCACAATGCTATGTTCGTTACAATTTATAGGTTAGATAAAATAAATATAACCGTGCACCTACTTTGATATTACGATCCAAGTGGAATTTCTAGTCTCGACTCAAGCCAGGCAACCCTTCGGCACATGAAACATCCTGCTTACGGCTGCTTCCTTCCGAACCTGACCGGATTCACAGGCATCCATTGCGAAGGACCCAGCTCTCAACACCGATTCTAAAACCCAAACCTCACATCGCAATACCGCATGTAGGCGATCAACCCCGCTGTAGCGGATTGCGGGTTACAGGGCACCGCTGCCTCCCCGTCTAGCACGGCAAACATAAGTATAGTCGATTCATTGCGAAATAGCAACCTGTCTTTATTTCCGGGAAACCGTAACCTTCATTGTGTACCTCGGCATAGCTTTGGTCAATTTGTCTTGGGCATCCCGTGCCACTGCAGCAGCTTCCTCAGCCGATAATTCCGCTGGAACATATATATTGACGGTTGCCACAGGTCCATTAATCCGAATATTGGAATCTATTACATGAGGTACCTGATCGATCGTCGCCTGCATCAGATTCGTGTCTTCCCCGTAGGTATGATAAGTTGGACTCATCGGCATGTTCGGATTCACATCACTGATCCCAAGTAATCCATCCTGGGCGTACGATTGTACCCTCGGCCCTGAATTCTGCTTTTGACAAGACGCAAGCGCGACGGGCATCATGAGCAAAGCACCTGTCAGCATCCATGAGAATAAAAGAGATTTGGACATAAAAACACCTCCTGCAGCTTGGTCTAAGAACTTACGGTCTTAGGTTTGCCACAGGAGGTGGGTTTATACAATAAAATTGTGGAAATAGGCCCAATTATACGCCGTATTTCTTTTTGAATTTATCAACACGTCCGCCAGCATCGATAAACTTTTGTTTACCAGTGTAGAAAGGATGGCAGGAAGAGCAAATTTCCGTACGAAGATTAGCTTTAACCGAACCTGTTTCGATAACATTGCCGCAAGCACAAGAAATTGTTGTGTTGTGGTAAGTCGGATGGATAGCTTCTTTCATTTCTTTCACCTCTTTTGCCCTGAAACACCATGTGAATCAGAGTTCTAATTGAACACATGAGCAAATTATAGCATGACTATCGAGACTGATGCAAGTGTCTTCTTTGCTTTAACGATTCAGGCAGATGCGTATAAGAGCCTAGAATGACATCTGGAAGCTCTTGCTCAAAAATTTCCAGCATTTGCTTCATACCAAACAGCTCTCCCTGTGCTTTGGGAATCAGCTGTAAATAGCTTTCCGGGTCAATATTCAAATTGCGCAGCTGAATCAGCTTCAAATCTGTACGACGCACAAACTCAATCATCGCTTCAATTTCTTCCTCACGATCCGTGACTCCAGGGAAGATCAAGTAATTGATTGAAGTGACCACACCCTTATCAGCAGCATAACGCAGCGATTTCTCGACATTTTTGAGGGTATAGCCGCGCGGCTTGTAATAAGCATTGTAATGATCATCCAGCGCACTGATCGTGCTGACTCTCATTAGATTCAAGCCTGCGTCTACAATACCCCGAATATGATCGGTAAGTCCGGCGTTGGTGTTGATATTAATGTAACCCATGTTGGTCTGTTGACGGACCCGCTTTATTGCCTCGATAATGGTAGGCGCTTGTGTAGAAGGTTCTCCCTCACAGCCTTGGCCGAAGCTCACGATGTTATCTGGCGTCTTCAAATGCCGGAGCATGACCTGTACGACCTCATCCACAGTCGGTTTGAAATTCATCCGCGTCTGTGGCGCTAGAAAGCCGCTATCATCAGGCTGCTCCGATATACAGCCAAAACAACCGGCATTACATGAAAATGACACCGGTATTGAACCTTCCAGACGGTTTAAAAATGTATTGGACGCTGTTAGACATTCATATTCCAGTGCGCATTTGGATAGATGCTGAAATACCCGATTGTCACCGTACTCCTGTAAAAACTGCTGTACCTGAACCTCCAGCTCTGCAGGGTCACAATTACGAGGATTCCAGGGTTCTGGATCATCAGTGGCATGCGCGGCCACATAAAACCCTCCATCTTTCCAAACGACAGCGGTATAACCGAATAAAGGAAGCAGCTTGCTCGCATCCGACTTCACATAGCTCGGTATAAGCAAACGTGTAAACCCTTGGGGTAAAAGCGCCCCTACCGCCTGTACGTTACCGGGAACAATTTGCATCTCTCCGGATTTCATATTAAGCCCGATCGGCTTTGTAAAAGGCAAGCTTACCATGGTTGCCCCTTCGGGCAATGGGATCAACTCATCCTCCATGATATCAGTTACCATATCCCCGTTGCGACCAAGCGCAATATAATCGGGATGGTCAAATAAATTCCCATCGAGGTCGGCGTAGACTAGATTCATAGCATTGTACTCCTAACCTGTTGGATTACGACGCAGAATTCTTCACACGTTTGGAAGTTGTAGTTGGCGTAGGGGACAATGAATCCTCCTCATGGCTTGAAGACAACTGAGCCGAACTTGCTGCAGAACTGCTGGTGCTTACGGATGACTTGCTTGCAGACGATGTAGTACTGCTTCTACCAGAAGATGACTTGCTTATCGTTGATGAGGGTCTACCGGCGGATGACGGCTTGCTGGTTGTCGGCGATTTGCTCACTGCAGAAGAAGCACTCACACTTCCATTAGATGACGGCTTACTTCCCATAGAAGATGAGGGGGAACCGTTAGTCGAAGGTTTATTTGCCAACGACGAGGAGCTGCTGCTAACCGATGATTTTCCAGAACCAATGCCCAGCTTCTCCAATGTATCCAAGAACTCCTGATTGCTTTTGGAATCAACCAGCTTCTTGATAAAAGCTTCCACATATTCATGAGAATCATTCATGCTTTTGCGAATTGCCCATACTTTATCCAGCACATCTTTGCTTAAGAGCATTTCTTCTCGACGTGTTCCTGAACGACGCATATCGATTGATGGAAAAATACGACGTTCCGCCAATTTACGATCCAGATGAAGCTCTAAATTACCTGTACCTTTAAATTCTTCATAAATGACATCATCCATACGGGAACCCGTCTCAATAAGAGCCGTTGCCAGAATGGTCAAGCTGCCACCCTCTTCAATGTTACGCGCTGCACCAAAAAACCGTTTGGGACGGTGAAAAGCACCTGGATCAATACCGCCTGATAACGTACGACCGGATGGAGGCACTACCAAATTGTAGGCACGCGCCAAACGTGTAATGCTGTCCATTAAAATGACGACATCTTTTTTGTGCTCAACTAAACGCATCGCCCGCTCAAGCACAAGCTCAGCGACCTTGATGTGATTCTCTGGAAGCTCGTCAAAGGTGGAGGCAATAACCTCGCCCTTAACTGAACGCTGCATATCGGTTACTTCCTCTGGACGCTCGTCAATAAGAAGCACGAACAGTTCGATCTCCGGATGATTGGTCGAAATGCTATTGGCAATTTCCTTCAGCAGCAAGGTTTTACCCGCTTTGGGAGGTGCTACGATCAAGCCGCGCTGTCCAAGTCCAACAGGAGCAAGCAAATCCATCAGACGCGTTGACAGATGCGTTGGAGAAGTTTCCAGCAGCATCTTCTTTTCTGGATATAAAGGGGTCAGAGCTGGAAAATGAAGACGCTCTGCAGCAGTCACTGGGTCTTCTCCATTGACGGCTTCTACCTGCAGTAATCCGAAATAACGTTCGTTTTCCTTAGGAGGCCTGCATTTACCTGATACCAGATCTCCGCTTCTTAAATCAAATTTACGAATCTGCGAGGCGGAAATATAAATATCCTCCGTGCTGGGCAGATAATTGATAGGACGTAAAAAACCGAAGCCATCGGATAATATTTCAAGAACACCCTGCATGAACATCAGTCCGCTTTTTTCTGCCTGTGCCCGTAAAATAGCAAATATGAGTTCTTTCTTTTTCAAAGTGCCGTAGGAAGGAATTTGATGTTTTTTTGCCAACTGATACAATTCAGTCAGTTTCTGCGCTTCTAATTGCGCTAGTGGTATATCCATAATCTCAGCCACCAAACTATTAAATTTGTACTTTTGTGAAACTCATTCTAGCATTACCCAAAAAAGTAGAGACTATACGATACTAATCCTGCTCACGCCAAACCTCTGCACCCAAGCTTGATAGATTGCTGACCAAATGATCATAACCACGATCGATATATTCGACACCGGTTATTTCGGTGACTCCGTCAGGAACCGTCAGTGCCGCAATCACAAGTGCAGCTCCTGCACGTAAATCAGTCGCTTTGACTTTGGCTGCGCTAAGCTTACCGCCTTCGATAACAGCAGAACGTCCTTCAACTTTGATCTTTGCACCCATCCGGGTTAGCTCTGGAACATGCTTGAATCGATTACTGTATACATAGTCACTCAGAATGCTGGTACCCTTCGTTTGTGTTAGAAGGCTAGTCATCGGCGATTGCAAATCAGTTGCAAAACCTGGATATACAAGCGCTGTAACATCTACACTTTCATAATCAGGCTTACCGACAACGCGTATAGATTCGTCCATTTCATGAATCTCTACACCCATTTCCTGCAATTTAGCCGTTACGGCCTCCAAATGCTTCGGAATGACGTTATCCACGACTACGTCTCCACGCGTCGCAGCTGCAAGGATCATATACGTTCCTGCTTGAATCCGATCAGGTATAATCGAGTGACGACAGCCATGCATGGAATCCACACCCTCAATACGGATGGTTTCGGTTCCCGCTCCTTTGATTCTCGCACCCATGGAATTTAAAAGCGTAGCAACATCTATAATTTCAGGCTCTTTTGCCGCATTTTCAATCAAAGTAACGCCTTTGGCTCTAGAAGCAGCCAGCATGATATTAATTGTAGCTCCAACACTAACTACATCGAGATAAATCTTTGCTCCACGGAGCTCTTTAGCTTGAATGCGCAACGAACCATTCTCCGTGCTCACACGCGCTCCTAATGCTTCAAATCCTTTGATATGCTGATCAATGGGACGCGGCTCAAAGTTGCAGCCTCCAGGTAGACCAATCGTTGCTTCCCCAAAACGGCCAAGCAGTGCTCCCATTAAATAATATGAAGCTCTCAATTTCTTAACATTTCCATTAGGCATAGGCTTGGAACACAGTGCGCTCGGATCAATAATCATTTGATCCCCCTGCCAAATTACGGGTGCATTCAACTCTTCCAACAGTTCTGAATAAATGGCAACATCACTTAATACCGGCAAATTATCTAACGTAACGGTTGTTTCCGATAAAATCGCAGCTGGTATCAACGCTATCGCGCTGTTCTTGGCACCGCTGATTTGGACCGTTCCCCGCAAGGGACGACCTCCGGTGACCATCAATTTCTCCATTCGTTTATCTTCCCTCCAAATGACTGCTGTCAAGCTTTACATAATGAGATAGGTAATGAGATAGGCGGTAAAACCAGACGGGTAAACATGCATATAGAAAGGAAACGCACCATGACGATGCATTTCCTAATGGAGACCTTAAGCTTGGTTAGAACTTCCGAACAATTGAATTTTGGATTTAACAACTTCAACCATGGCTTTGCGGGCAGGAGTGAGGTATTTACGAGGATCGTAGATTTTCGCGTCTTTATTAAGAGCTTCACGAATGGCATCCGTACATGCGACTTGATTCTCGGTGTTAACATTGATTTTGCCTACGCCAGCTGCGATCGCTTGACGAATCATTTCATCAGGCACGCCAGATCCACCATGAAGTACTACAGGTACTGGAATTGCACTTGCAACCTGTTGAATAATGTCGAAACGAATGTTAGGCTCGCCTGCATACATTCCGTGAGCCGTTCCTACTGCGATTGCCAAGCAATCCACACCTGTTTCTTCGTAGAAACGAATCGCTTCTTCCGGTTTAGCCAAGCTTGCATTTTCTTCGTCTACGCTGATATCATCTTCCACGCCGCCGATCGTACCGAGCTCACCCTCAACGGATACGCCCATTGCGCGCGCAGCTTTTACAACTTCTTTCGTTAAACGAATATTCTCTTCGAAAGAATGATGTGAGCCATCAAACATAACCGAACTGAAACCTGCACGGATACATTTCATAGCCACTTCGAAGCTGCTGCCGTGATCCAAATGAAGTGCAATCGGCAAGCCCGATTTTTTCGCTGCCGCTTCAGCAAGGGCAACGGTAAACTCGATACCCATATACTTCAAAGCTCCTTCACTTACACCGTAAATAAAAGGAGACTTCAATTCTTCAGCCGCATCTACGATCGCCTGGGCGAATTCCAAATTGTTCATATTGAACTGCCCTACTGCGTACTTGTTTGCTTTTGCTTTTGGCAATAATTCATTCATTGAAACTAATGGCATGTTTCTTCCTCCTAGTAGTTATTGACCGAGTCAAGTATCAAAGACCGCTCTTCTGTCATACTGCGTTATTATATCATAGTTTAAATGAAATGATAACCAAGCTGTCCCCTTTTCATAAGCACTGTATAAAAAAAGAGACCCTGTAATCAGGATCCCACTGCATATGAGCTATTCTTTGACTTTCCCAAATGGCTGTTAACCGCCTGTCGCAGCTCATCGATATCAAAGGGCTTGGTAAAGTGCATGATCGCACCCAGGTCCGTTGCCTCTTTGATCATATCCAATTCGCCATATGCTGTCATCATAATGACTTTAATCGAAGCATCAATGCTCTTAATGTGCTTAAGAATGTCCAATCCGTCCATACCTGGAATCTTCATATCCAGTAAAACCAAATCCGGAGAAGCACTTCTTACAATTTCCAGCGCAAGCTTTCCGTTCGACGCCTGATAAGTCTGGTACCCTTCGGTGCTGAATACCTCCGTCAATAAGATCCTGATCCCATTCTGATCATCTACAATGAGTAACTTCTTCATCCATACAGCCTCCCAAGTCCACGATCGTGATTGTCGGAATTCCGGCCTGTCCCATCGAGCATATCAAGATAAATTCGATACAAATATCGAGATTCCTGCTGCTTTTTACGAAAAAGTTGAAAAGTTTTACATTTCATGCATTTTCTGAAGATGGCGTGCAGCGGCGTGCTGAAGTTTGACAGTTACTTGCCATAGTTGGATATATGCTGTCGAAGGATGCTCTATGCTAACTATTTGCCATATTATCATTAAGCTTGCGATAATTTAAAAGCAGCCTCGACAAAATGCTTAAATAAACGCTGCGGGCGATTAGGTCTGGAAGCAAATTCCGGATGGAATTGTACAGCCAAAAACCAAGGATGTGTCGGACATTCAATGATTTCAACTAAACGTCCGTCCGGTGATGTACCGCTAATCCGGAAGCCCGCCTTTTCCATCACTTCACGATACTCATTGTTAAATTCGTACCGGTGACGGTGTCTTTCATACACAAGCTCGTCGTCGTAACATTGCATGGCAAGAGAACCTTCCACCAGCTTGCACGGATAAAGTCCAAGACGCATAGTCCCGCCCAAATTCTCAATATCCTTTTGCTCCGGAAGCAAGTCAATGACAGGATACGGCGTAGTCGGGTTAATCTCGGAGCTGTTCGCACCCTCCAGATTAAGTACGCTGCGTGCGTATTCGATGACAGCAACCTGCATACCCAAGCAAATACCAAAAAATGGAACGTTATTTTCACGAGCATAACGGATAGCCGATACTTTCCCTTCAATCCCACGGTCACCGAAGCCCCCAGGTACGAGAATACCTTGAACTCCTTGGAACAATTCCGCAACATTATGATCATAAACATCTTCTGCGTTAACCCAACGGATTTTCACTTCCGTGTTACAATCAATACCGGCGTGTCCCAAAGCTTCGACAATACTTAAATAAGCATCATGCAAAGCTACATATTTACCTACGATCGCGATTTCGGTCGTATGCTCTAAAGCCTTGACGCGATGAACCAGATTCTCCCACTCGGTCATATCCGGCGGATTGCTTGTCAATCCAAGATGCTTAACGACGATATCGTCCATGCCCTGCTCACGCAGCATCATCGGCACTTCATACAGCGTGTCCACATCATGACATTCAATAACCGCATTGGTATCAATATCACAGAAAAGCGCAAGCTTACGCTTCATATCATCACCTAGTGAATGCTCTGTGCGACAAACAATGATATGCGGTTGGATCCCCAAACCACGCAGTTCCTTCACGCTGTGCTGTGTTGGCTTGGTTTTGGCTTCACCAGCTGCTTTCAGATATGGAATAAGGGTAACGTGAATGTACATCACGTTGTCACGACCGATATCGCTTTTAATTTGACGGATAGCTTCAATGAATGGCAAGCTCTCGATATCGCCTACTGTACCGCCAATCTCGGTGATGACGACATCCGATTGTGCTTCACGGCCTGCGCGGAATACACGATCCTTGATCTCATTCGTAATATGTGGAATAACTTGTACCGTACCGCCCAAATATTCGCCTCTGCGTTCTTTGGTAATTACGGAAGAATACACTTTACCGGTTGTTACGTTGCTGTTCTTGGATAAGTTAATATCGATAAAGCGTTCGTAGTGGCCTAAATCCAAATCCGTTTCTGCCCCATCGTCGGTCACAAACACTTCTCCATGCTGATAGGGGCTCATTGTTCCCGGGTCCACATTAATATAAGGATCGAACTTCTGAATCGTTACTTTTAAACCGCGGTTCTTAAGCAATCTTCCAAGCGATGCCGCTGTGATGCCCTTTCCCAGTGAGGAAACCACGCCCCCCGTAACGAAAATATACTTCGTCATGTATGTAATACCTCCCTTATGATTTACCCTCCCAAACCCTCCCTACAGGAAGGGCCCCAAAGGGCTTGAGCTGATTCTGTCGAAGCTGATTTCTTACAAAAACCCATGCCTCTGGACTCCCTGATTGGGGCCAGACTGCAATGTATGATGCTGGCTTGTCCTTACAGGACACGCTTAACGTCGGGCGCACTGTCTATTGATGATCATGTTCTCTATGCGGGTTGCTTTCGTCCTTTCGGACATGCTTTACTCTCCGTGGTGCAGTAAGCCAGAGTATACACTGGCAAAATTCCGTTCAAAAAAAAATAAAAAGTCCCCCGGCAAAGCGGGGCACTTTATAGTTATAATTGAATAGCTTTTTCAAAAGCCCAGAAGATAGTTTACTCTCATCGACGGGTTGCTGTCAAGTAGATGAATACCAATTCGAGTTATTTCTCCTCGTCTTCGTCGTCCTCTAGCTCTTCCTCTATTAGCGTATCCAAATCAGTCTCCAGATCGCCTTCTTCATCGTCTAGATCCTCGTCATCACTATCATCATCTTCATCGATTTCTTCTTCGGCCAAGAACTCGCCTTCTTCTTCGATTTCTTCCTCAGCCTCAAAGTCTTCCTCAGCAGGCTTATCGAAAGAGTCGAAATCCTCTTCCTCAACGAATACATCTTCTTCTTCGGCAAACATGTCATCGTCGTCCATATCATCGTCTTCATCATTAATAATACGCGGACGTTTGCCGCTGCCCACTGTATCCTCGGATTTCTCGATCGGGTACCAGCGCTTCAAGCCCCACAGGTTCGAACCTACGCAAGCAAACCGGCCATCGATATTGATTTCCGTATATAATTGAGCGATTACTTGCATAACTGCCTCTTCAGACAGACCTTTAATTTTTGAAATTTCCGCCATCAGGTCACGATAATAAAAAGGTGTATTCGCTGCTCTTAATACTTCAAATGCAAGGTCGACCATTGGCATTTCTTTCGCCTTATCCATACCGACCTTTAGAGTGTACTGCGCACTCATTCAAGCACATCCCCTCGAACATTTTCACTGATCTCACTGCATGTTCCTCTTATACTCCTAATAGTAAACCTTATTTTATGTAAAAAAGCAACTGCTTCGAGGTTGTCCCTCACAAATTTTAAAAGCGAAGGGAAAACCCTTCGCCCTGACTGTATCCATGGGGACTTGAACAGCGTCCGCCCTACTGCCCTTATGAAGAAAGGGAAGAGAACTCTTGGATTCTCTCTATGTATCGTATGATGCCCGTTGCTTTCTGACACGGGTGAAGACCCATTTATTTCTACAAGGCTATACGCACATGCCATAGCGCATTTTTTTTCATAAGATTAGATAGGGCATTTACGATGTGCAGGAGGGCCGATGACTATTGAAATCATCCACTTTTATCAAATGGCTGGAAGCAGCAGCCGTGCAGGACACCGAAAATGTCGACTGTAAGCATATCATCCGATTCTCAAGCCGTCGTGACTACTATGCGTGTATCCGACAGCTGAACGAGGCCGTCAAAAATTCCGTTCCCTTACCTGGCATTCAACCGCTCGCTATCATTAATGCCATTTCCTGTACCTTGAACACAACAACCAAGCCGCCGTCCATTCCTTATATAAAATCCATTGAAACCGATAGAATCATGAGTGTTCATGCCATTAAAGTCGTCAACGCGGTGCAGCCATCAAACGGCACAGTGCTCAGCCATTCACCCAGTGTCCCTTGGGGGGTTAAACATATTCAAGCGCCTCAAACATGGAGCAAATCGAAAGGTGACCGCATTCGAGTGGGAGTTATTGATACAGGGGCCGATTATTCGCATCCTGATTTGCGCCATTGCCTATCGTATGGAGTCAATCTGGTCAACAGACATTTGCTGCCAAATGACGATAACGGACATGGTACCCATATTGCGGGTACGATAGCCGCCGCCTCAAGCCGCCAGCACGGTATTATCGGTGTAGCTCCGCAAGCTATCATACATCCAGTCAAAGCTTTTGATCATCAAGGAAGCGCGTTTGTGTCTGACATTATTGGAGGAATCGATTGGTGCGTGAGAAATCAAATTCATATTATCAATATGAGCTTTGGAATGAAAACCTACAGCAAGGCTTTGGAGCTCGCCGTTCTTCACGCTTTTCGATCCGGTGTTATCGTGGTTGCTTCCTCTGGCAATGAGGGCAAGCAAAAGATTATCGATTATCCAGCCCGCCTGCGGCAGGTCATTGCTGTCGGAGCCTCGACCCGCCGTGGCAAAATCGCACCCTTCAGCAATGTCAGCAAAACTATCGATATTTACGCTCCTGGCGAAAAAATAAACTCCACCTGGTTAAAGGGAAAATATCACGAGCTCAGCGGCACCTCAATGGCAACCTCCCATGTATCCGGCGTCGTTGCACTCATGCTTTCCCGAAAACCCGGATTGAATCCGACACAGATCAAAATGATTGTTAAAAGACATGCCCGCCTGCTTATGAAGCCCGGCATGGGAATCAGAGAAATTCACGCACTCCGAGCCGTTAACGCCGTAATCAAACCGAAAACGTCTTTAAAATAGCTCTAGCCCTTGGCGTTTATCATAAGCTGCAATCGATAGGTCCCGGCTCTATCTCCCATTACAAATAAATCATAGCACCATTCGACAGTACCCAGCCCTTGATCCAATTGTACGTTTAATTGTTGGGTATCTGCCTCCAACTCCAGCTTGCCGTGCGGCGCTTCGTAGTAGCCCTTAAGCCGTTGCCCGGCAACAAAGGTTTGCTCCGAGCGCACACTACCTTGCCGAATAATTCGGACAAGCCCCGCTTCCAGCTTAATTAAAGTCGACGTCCCCGCCATCTCCGGGTCCGTTTCCTTATACCGCAAATAGTAATGATTCCCCTTGGGGTACAGCTCACCTTCCACGTTTTGGCGGATGACTGGGTCCTTGTCTATCCGGCTTTCTATCTGTATGTTCACTTGTATGGATGTGCTCATCGTATCCTCCTAAATCGTAACTATAGCAGTTATTTTCTCATCCAAATTGCTCTAGGAGTCTGTTCGGGGAAACCAAACCGGTGAATATATATTCATTCGGGCGGTTATTCCGAGAAAGGGATGGTATTCCACCGCTCTTGAAATTCAAGTTGCCATGAATTGACCTGGCGGCCGTAAACTTTCCATACCATTCCCTTTCCCTACATACACCTATATGAATACATATTCACCCAAATCGATCCGCTGGACAGACTCCAAGTAGTCCGGTGAATAAGTCCCGCTGCGTTTTAAAAACAAAATCCCGCCAGACTGCACTTCCTAGTCTAGCTAATGAAACCAAATTATTCAAACCTAATTGAGCGTGACCAAAAAGGGATGCCGCCATAAAAGTCCGGTGAATAAGTCCCGCTGTGCGACCAAATATTCCTCCAATCGCTGTTCCGTAGGGTAGCCCTCTAAATCCTAGCGAGTCCCGCAGGGACGATGCGACTCCCTCCACCTTCACACCTCCGTTAAGCGTGTCCCGTAGGGACGTAAGCGAGCCTAAATCCACCATAGTCCCTCCTTCCTCCCCACACCTACCGTTAAGCGTGTCCCGTAGGGACGTAAGCGAGCCTAAATCCACCATAGTCCCTCCTTCCTCCCCACACCTCCGTTAAGCGTGTCCCGTCAGGGACGTAAGCGAGCTAAGCACCACTAAACCCAGCGTACGACCTTGGGAGTCCAGAGGGCAGCGCCCTTTGGGGCCCTCCCTGTAGGGAGGGTTTGGGAGGGTAGCCTTAGGGTAGCAAAAGCGTTATTTTATTGTTACCATAAGAATATGTATAGGGAATTGAGGAAATCGTCGATATGAATATGAATATATTTGGCGTTATGACGGAGATGGAGATGCGACTGCCTGTCTATGTTACAGGTGCAGGCGGCTGGCATAATCAGAACACGATGAAGCGCGAGCATGGTTTTCCGGACTATCAATGGATTCAAACCCTTAACGGAAGCGGTCATTTACAGGTTGGCGAAAAGAGCTATACGGTGCATAAGGGGCAAGGAATGCTTTTGTTTCCCGAAGTCAAGCATGCATATGAACCGATTACTTCTCCATGGACGGTACGCTGGGTGACCTTTAATGGCGCCTGTATGACCAGTCTGATGGACTCCATGCGTGTATCTGCCTCTACGGTGCTTTATTTGCCGAATCCGGATGTAACCCTCGCCGTGATGCATTCCATCCTAACTACCCTGCAATCTCAGAATCCACTGCGCAGCGCGGAATGCTCTGCCCTCGCCTATGAATTGCTGCTGGATTTGTTTCTGCACGCCTCCTCCTCGGAGGTACGCTCCAAACAGCAGCATATGGAGCAGCTTGCACCTGTATTTGCCCTGATTGAAGAAAGCTTTGCCCAACCCATCACCATGCAGCAAATCGCAGAAAAGCTTGGGGTTACCCCCCAGCATACCTGTTTGTTATTTCAACAAACGATGGGCATTCGTCCGATTGCTTACCTGACCCGTTATCGGCTGAGTAAAGCCAAAGAATTGCTGCTGCAGCCCCCAGAGCTGGAGGTTCGTGAAGTAGCCAGACAAGTCGGCTATGAGGATTGCAGTTATTTTATCAAGCTGTTCAAGCGTCAGGAAGGGATCACACCAAGTACTTTCCGCAGTATACATCGTCTGCTATAAGTATGAAATCATGAAATTAGCAGGGCAGTCCTGTGGGATCTAAACGCCACAGCGATAACCAAACGGCTCTAGCTAAACTGACAAAATTAGAACACCGCACTTCTAAAACGAACGGATGAAGCTCGATATGAACCGAAGAAACTTTTTGAAAAAAAGCTTGTTTTCGCTAGCAAGTCTGATCCTTACACCATTTGCAGGATATATTTACTCCCGTTATGCAGAGCCTGGCTGGCTTCATACTAAAGAAATATCTATACAGTTGAAAAGGCTGCCCGCAGCTTTTGATGGCATACGAGTGATTCAATTTAGCGACGTTCATCTCGGCTTTCATCACACGGTTGAGCAGTTGGATAAGCTGGTGGATCATATACAGTCACTTCAGCCTGATCTGATCTGCTTTACAGGGGACTTGTTCGATTATTCGGTCGGAAGTGATGCCACCTCTGCCGTGCAGGTGCTCTCACGTCTGAAGGCTCCTCTTGGTAAGGGAGCGGTACTGGGAAATCATGATTATTACGGCAAGGAGACTGACAAGATCAAGCGCATTCTGCTTGACAGCGGCTTTGCCCTGCTAGTGAATGAGGCTATTCCTCTAAAACGCGGCAGCTCGACGATTTGGTTAAGCGGTGTAGATGATATGTGGGACGGCAAGCCCGATCTCCAGAAAGCTCTTCAATCTGTACCGAAAAGTGCTTGTACGCTGCTGCTCTCACACTGTCCCGATTTTGCAGATATTGCGCTGCAGCATTCCGTAGACTTGCAGCTATCTGGCCACAGTCACGGCGGACAAGTGCGTTTGCCTTTTTATGGACACTTGTATACCCCAGCGTATGGCTCCAAATATGCAGATGGCTATTACTCGCTTGGAGAAGGCAAGCTGCAGGTGTATACGAACCGCGGTATAGGTGTGTCCGTGCTGCCAATCCGCTTCTTTTGCCGTCCTGAGCTAAGCGTGTTTACACTCCGAAGCAGGTAAATCATAAGATATCGCCTATTGCCAATAACACAAGTGTGCTCGTGTCTAATCCCTGACCTACACAGCAAACAGCCTGTTTCGCCATAGGCGAAGCAGGCTGTCAGATGAATACTTTTAATCAAACAGATTGGATTGCTCTAAACCGGAACCGGAAACATCTACTTCACAAGCCCAAGCAAAATTTCACGAATCAGCTTCGCAGCTACAATCTGTGTTTGCTCTGTTGGATCATAAGCTGGCGCTACCTCAACAACGTCAGCGCCAACCACATTCAGGTTAGCAGCAGCCATCGCATGGATCGCACCAAGCAGCTCCTTGGAGGTGATACCGCCAGCTTCGGCAGTACCTGTACCCGGCGCGCAGGAAGGATCCAGCACGTCAATATCGATAGTTAAATAAATCGGACGTCCTGCAAGCTCCGGGAGCACTTTTTTCAATGGCTCAAGCACTTCAAACGGATGAAAATTAATATGTTCACGCGCATATTGGAATTCTTCACGTGAGCCGGAACGGATACCGAACTGATAAATGTTGCGGCCGCCGATCAATCCTGCTGCTTTACGAAGCGGTGTGGAGTGGGATAACGGCTCTCCTTCATACTGCTCACGCAGGTCAGCATGCGCATCAAAGTGAACAATTGCCAGATCGGGATATTTGGCATACATCTCGCGGAACACCGGCCACGAAACCAAATGCTCACCGCCAAGGCCGAGTGGAAATTTGTTGTCCTTCAGCAAACCTCGTACGTAATCACCGATAATCTCCAAGCTCCGTGCTGCGTTACCGAAAGGAAGCAGCAAATCACCCGCATCGAAATACGTCATTTCATCAAGACTTTTGTCCAGATAAGGACTGTACTCTTCCAGCCCAATCGAAACTTCGCGAATCCGTGTCGGTCCAAAACGCGAACCCGGTCGAAAGCTGACTGTGTAATCCATCGGCATTCCGTAGATAACAGCACGGGAGGATTCATAATCATCAGAACTTAATATAAAAACATTGCCGGAATAGGCTTGATCCAAACGCATGCTTCACACTTCCTTAATTGAGATTCTGACAAATTCAAGATCTATCTTACAGTCCGAATGTCTTATTTACACAGATCTTCAACAAACTTAGGCAGCGCGAAAGCCGCTTTGTGAAGTCTTGGGCTATAATATTTGGTGTCTATTTCAGGAATCAGAGTTTCATCAACCTGCAGCGGATCATACTTTTTGCTGCCCATCGTGAAGGTCCACAAGCCGCTTGGATAAGTAGGAATGTTCGCACAGTAAACGCGGACAATCGGGAAGATCTCTTTGACATCGCGATTTACGCTTTGAATCAAATCCGCTTTAAACCAAGGATTATCCGTTTGTGCAACAAAGATACCGTCTTCCTTCAAGGACTCGTAAATTCCTTGGTAGAAGCCTTTGCTGAACAGCTCAACCGCAGGACCTACCGGTTCGGTCGAGTCGACCATGATCACGTCATACGTATTTTTGTGATCGTGGATATGCATGTAGCCATCGTTGACAATGACTTCAACGCGAGGGTTGTCCAGTTCACCGGCAATTTCCGGCAAGTATTTCTTGGAATATTCGATTACCTTGCCATCGATATCGACAAGAACCGCTCTTTCCACACCCGGGTGCTTCATTACCTCACGTACAACACCACCATCGCCGCCGCCTACAATCAGCACTTGCTTCGGGTTCGGATGTGTGTACAACGCAGGATGCGCCACCATTTCGTGATAAACAAATTCGTCTTTAACGGTCGTCATGACCATGCCGTCCAATACGAGCATACGACCAAATTCTACTGTATCAATGATAGCAAGATCTTGAAAATCGGTTTTCTCCGTTACAAGTGTCTCGCGAATTTTCGCGGTAATGCCGTACTGCTCCGTTTGTTTCTCCGTGTACCATAATTCCATGTCCATCTCACCTTTCATGTTTACGAATCTCATGCCGATACAGCCCCAAAATCCGGGTCGATTGGCTTCATCAGCCAATAGCTATGCGTCAAATTGTATTATAGTGTATCTACTCGAAAATGCAACCTCAAACAGGTCAAAGGGGGCCTGTTCAAAATAAATTAACATTAATGCGGTTTGCGATGATTAGCGGTTTGCGATTTTTTCCATACTGGTGCTATAGCGTATTTTAGAATCGCAAGTAGCCGAAAGGATGGATGTCCGTGTCTCAAGAGCCCAGTAAACGACTCTCCCGCCCCGAGCAGCAAAGCTCAGACAGCAAGACGGCCCTCCAAGGCTTTCGACGCTTTAAAATGATCTGCTCGTTGACATTTTCATCTATTATGATTTGTGCAGCTATACTCTTTGTCGCACTCTTGTACATGCGGTCTCAGGCGCTTCCTGTATCGAAAATGGCACCTGCGACTGAAATTTATGATATTCACGGGCAAGTCTTGGATACCTTAAACGGTGGAAAAAACAGCCAAAGCGTAAGCTTGCAGGAAATATCCCCCTATCTCATTCAGGCGACCTTAGCTATTGAAGACCGGAACTTTTACCATCATGTAGGCTTTGATTTGAAAGGGATCGCACGTGCTGCGGTCGTTAATATACAGCACATGTCCAAGGTGCAGGGCGCCGGAACGATTACACAGCAGCTGGCACGCAATCTGTATTTATCGCACGAGCGCACATGGACGCGGAAGCTGAAGGAAACGTATTATGCTGTGCAGATGGAGCTGCAGATGAGCAAAGATGAAATTTTGGATGAATATTTGAATCAAATTTATTATGGGCATTCCACCTATGGCATTCAGGCAGCGGCCAAGCTGTTTTTTGGCAAAGATGCAGCCAACTTGACATTGGCGGAAAGCGCCATGCTGGCAGGCATCCCCAAAGGCCCGCGTTATTTCTCTCCTTATTATGATATGAAAAGCGCCAAAGAGCGGCAGCAAACGGTACTTCAGACGATGGCGACAGGAGGAATGATTTCGCAGCAGGAAGCCGATGATGCTGGCAAGGTCACGCTGAATATTCTAACGCTTGAGCCGCGTAAACCGGCGATTGGCGGTTATTTCCGTGATTATGTGCGAAATCTGGCTACCGAGCAGTTCGGCATTACCGAGGAGCAATTTGATGAAGGTGGACTTCGGGTATATACCACGCTCGATACCTCTGCGCAGCAGATCGCCGAGGAGGTCGTGACCGCACAAATGGAACCGTATGGGGACATGCAGGCAGCGCTGATTGCTATCGATCCACGTAATGGTTACGTGCGCGCGATGGTCGGAGGACGCAGCTATGCTGAAAATCAGTTTAACCGCGTGTTCGCCACTACCCGTCAGCCTGGATCGGCATTCAAGCCGATCGTTTATGTGACCGCTATGCAGCAAAAACAATTCACACCGCTAACCCGCTTCAAAAGCGAGCCGACCACCTTCACCTACGATAATGGCCGGCAGAGCTATACACCGAATAATTTCGGCAGCGTCTACTACAACTGGATTGATCTGCGGCAGGCGATTGCCAAGTCGGATAATATTTTTGCCGTCCATTCGATTATCGAAACAGGTGCGGAGAACGTGATCGCGACGGCGCGTAAAATGGGCATCAGCAGTCCGATGAAGCCATTGCCTTCATTAGCGCTTGGAACGTTCCCTGTCAGCCCGTTCGAGATGGCCTCAGCTTTTGCCATCTTCGCTAATGGCGGTGTGCGGGTTGAGCCTACAGCGGTCCTGCGGATCGAGAACCGCAGCGGGCGTGTGCTCTATGAAGCCCAGCCTAAACGGGAGCAGGTTATTGAGCCCCCTTATACCTATGTGATGACCCAATTGATGGAGAGCGTGTTCGAGCAAGGCGGCACTGGCAACCGGGTATCGACTGTAATCAAACGTCCCGTAGCCGGCAAAACCGGTACAACCAATACGGATGCCTGGCTGGTCGGGTATACACCTGAGCTCTCGACAGCCGTATGGGTGGGTTATGACAAGGATCGTAATATCAGTACGCTTGAGTCTCATGTAGCGGCGCCGATTTTCGCCGAATTCACCGAGCGGGCTCTAGAATCGGTTCCACCCAAGCTATTTCCGGTTCCCGATGGCGTTGTTAGTGTGAATATTGATCCCGTTAGCGGTAAGCTCGCCAACGAGGACTGCCCCAAGTCGCGACTTGAGGCTTTTGTACAAGGCACTGAGCCGACTACCTACTGCACAGAGCAGCCTGCCAAAAAGGATGGTGGCGCTCCTGCTAAACCGAAGGGAAGGTCGTGGTGGGAAGATCTGAAGCGCTGGTGGAACGACTAGCCGGGCTTGCTGCCAAAAATCCGGTCAGCTCCTCACTGAATTTGTCCGGTTCATCGAACAGCATGGCATGTCCGCTCTCTTCGAAAACGACCAGCCTGGAGTTGGCAATGCCGCGATTCATCAGCTTGGCCAGCTCGAAGGAGCAGATCTGATCTCGCTCTCCGTGAAAGATAGCGGTAGGCACCTGGATGTTTGCCAGATCGCCGCGCAAGTCCTCGTCCCGCAGCGATTCCAGCGCCCGGAGGGTTCCTTGTGCTGACGCATTGACGCCATGCATTTGGAGCCACTCCTCAAAGCTTTCGCTGCCGCCTTTATCTGTAAATGTTTTGCTGAAATCAGCTACCATCTGCGGACGATCTGCAAGTGTAGCGATCATCAGCTTTTCAATTTGCTCTTCAGGAGCTCCAAACGGGAAATGATCTCGCTGGATAAAGGAGGGTGCTGCCGCACCCATCAGGAGGAGCTTGGCTATACCGTGGCCCGCATGACGGGACATATAGCGAATGGCTACTGCACCACCTAATGAAAATCCGGCCAGAATCGCATGATCGAGCTTAAGCTCATCTATAACAGCGCGGATATCGTCAGCCAGCCGGTTATAGGAATAGCCTTCCCACGGGCTGTCGGATCGGCCGAAGCCGCGCAAATCGATCCCAATACAACGATAGCCCTGACGAGGAAGCTGCATAAATTGATATTCAAACATGGTATAGTCGAGCGGCCAGCCGTGAATAAACACGACGGGAGTCCCTTCGCCAATGTCCTCTACATATACTTTCACTTTGTCTTCAACCTGAATATATTGTCCCATTCTCTGTACCTCCGGTCATTAGGATTGGCACGATATGCGGGCATGCTGCATATATGCTTATATTTCTTACCCTAGCGACTTCCCTTTTCAAACGATATTTCAAAATTCTTTTACCCGGCGATGGCTTGTATTCCCAGCCCTACTCGCTTATTCTGTAGGTAAAGGCGGCCGTCACGCCGTCAAATACCAGCTCATTAGAGGAGTGTGTATACGCATGGGTCTGCAGGGTGAATGGGTACAGTATGGTGATCATCAGCAATATTCGGGTTATCTGGTACTTCCCGAAGGTCCGGCACCGCTTGCGAAGCCTGCGGTCCTGGTTATTCAGGAAATATGGGGTGTCGACCCCCATATTCAGGATTTAACGCGCCGGTTCGCTCAGGCCGGCTTTATCGCATTTGCGCCGGACCTGTTCTACCAGGCCGGCGGCAAAGCGCCCCAGCTGCAGGAGCAGCGTGTCGAGGACGCGAAGCGGTTCCTCGATACGCTGCCCCCGGCAGCCTGGCGTGACACCCAAGCGCGAGAAGCAGCGCTTGGCGCTCTGCCCGAGGCGCAGGGTCGAGCTATCGGCGAAACGCTGGAGCTGATCTTGGCGGCCGGCGCGAATGCGGCCGCGTATGTGTCTGTGCTCGAGGCTAGCGCAGGCTTTCTGCGCGAGTACGAGAGCGGGTCGCGGCGGCGTCCGGTCGCCGCGGTGGGCTTTTGCCTGGGCGGGATGTTATCCGCCCAGTTGGCAACACGCGACGCCGAGCTGCGAGGCGCAGTCGTGTTCTACGGCAACCTGCCGCAGGCGGAGCAGGTTGCGCAGTTGAACTGCCCTGTGCTTGGTTTCTTCGGCGAATTGGATACCCGCATCACCGATCAGGTTCCAGCTTTTGCTGAAGCGATGAAACAAGGGGGCAAGGCATTCGACTATCGGATCTATGAGGGCGCTCCCCATGCTTTTGCCAACGACACCCGCGCTTCTTACCGAGCCGAGCCCGCGCAGGATGCTTTTGCCAGAACGTTGACCTTCATGCGTGAACATCTCACCACTCTTGAATAAAAAACAACAGCCAAGCACCTCAATGCCACCAAAGTGGTTTTGAAGATGCTTGGCTGTTGTAATCATGGTTGTTATACAAGATGAAGAATAAATAAGATCCAAATTATACGTGTACGTAACTGAGATAGGAGTGAGTTGTAATGAATCTGGAATCTGTTCAAACAATCACACAACGGCTGGATGCTGCTGGAATTGCCTACGCTTCCGGCGGAAGCGGTATGTTATACGCTCTTGGTCTAACTGAACGTGTTAGAGACTGGGACTTAACTACGGATACATCATATGAAACTGTCGCACAAGCCTTACAAGACATAGATTGCATCAGCTTGCCAAGCGGTGACTATCCTTTTGCCAGCAGCTATCGCCTATCTGTAGAGGATACCGGATTGCCTGTTGATATCATTGGCCAGTTTGCCATTCACAGTGAATTTGGGATATGTCAGCTGCCCACTTGGATTACGCACACTTGGAAGGGTCTTCAAATGGGAAGTCCGGAGATCTGGGCGGCCGCCTATTCCTTGATGAAACGGGATTCCAAAGCCGAACTGCTGTTCAGCCACATAACCGAACATGGCGCAAATCACGAAATCGTGCATAGACTGCTGGACGAGCCGCTTCCGACCAACCTCCGCAGCCGCCTGCAATCGCTTCTTTAGCTGCTCCAGCTCCTTACGCTTCCTGTGAATGCGGGGAAGCCGATTTACTTTGGGACCATACCGCAGCGCCTGCCGAACAAAGCAGCAGCAGTCCGGTCACCCAAAATACACTGTGTATTGAGAAAATACCGCTGATATATCCCCCTACGAGAGGCCCCAGCATGCCTCCCAGCATACTCGCCGTCTGATTAAGCCCAAATGCCCTTCCACGAAAATCTACCGGTGTTGTTCGTATTACAAGGCCGTTCAACGCCGGGAACACCGCACAGAAAAAGGCTCCATATACAAAACGGATAACAGAAAAACCCCAAATCCCATGGAACAGCACCTGCGCCAGATTCCCAAGTCCTCCAGCGATCAGACCAATGATCAAAACTTTATGAAAGCCCACTTTGTCGGCCAGCTTGCCCCACCGCGAAGCAAACAGAATACCGGCAATACCAACGAGCGAGAACACAATGCCTGCCATCAATGATGCATTTTTCACCGAGCCCCCGATTTGTACAATGTACAGAGGCAGCACGGGTTCAATAGTCATGATCGAGAACTGTGTAATCAGCGTAATGCCCAGCAGAGTTAAAAAGGGCCGGTTCTGTATAGCCATACGCATGGACCCTGCAATCGAGCTGCGCTCCTTGCTCCGAACCACCTTCTCTTCCTTTACCCATATCAATACCAGCAAAGCACTCATCAGCACCAGTACCCCAGCACTTGCAAAAGCTACCCGGCTATCGAATAAATTGGCAATAACGCCCCCGAGCAGCGGCCCTATAATGCCTCCTGTTGCCGTTGAAGTGGATATCGTGGCCATTGCATAGCCAACCTTGTCTTCGGGTGTATTCGTCCCAATCAAGGCGATTGAACCCGGAATAAACCCACTGAGCAGCCCCTGTAAAATACGAAGCCCCAGCAGCTCGTATGGATTCGTCACCAACGAGGTCAATAAATAAATCACACAGAGCACAAAACCGGCACGTACGATCATCGGTTTTCGTCCGTACTTGTCACCCATTGCCCCCCAAAAAGGTGAAGCAATAGCACCTGCCAAAAAAGCGGAACTGAATATGAGCCCTGACCACATTTCAATATGATCATGAACACCAATATGTAGCAGGAACAGCGGTAAGAAAGGAATTACCATCGAAAAACTGGCCGATGTAATAAAACACCCAACCCATAGAAGCCATAAATTCCGTTTCCACATTTCCACTTGCATTCACTCCTTAATGCCCAATCGTGTTAGATAGCTCCCATCGCATTGTACAGACCCATCTTCATAAATATTTAATAAAGCAATGGTAGCACTCCAATACGGGTGTGTAAACCTTTGTTCATCGAGATCTCAAGAATGAGAAGCTCAATATACCGCAGCTCTATAAAGCAAACAAGCTCTCCTGCTGCCAAGGCCCAGGAAAGCTTGTAATCCATATCTATGCCTGTCAATAATCAATTCTATGGGAAAAGGGCGATTCCGCCAAAACTAAGAAACAGACAAAATACAAAGACGAACGCCTTCTTCTCTGTTAGCTTAACCGGGTAACCATGGGTGCGCGGCCTCTTCTTTGCTGGTTCTCTGCAGCTAAATCATATGGATAGCTGACAGGCAATTCACTGACATCGTCCAAACGAGTGATCTGCTCTTCCGTTAAGTACCAGCCGCTGCCGCCCAGATTATCTTCCAACTGCTCCACATTGCGTGCGCCAATAATCGGAGCTGTAATGACATTGCGGCTCAACATCCAGTTCAGCGCAACCTGAGCCGGAGACTTATCGGCTTCTTCTGCAATGGCATGCAAAGTATCGATAATATCCCAAGTAAATTCATTGTTATAACGATCCCATACTTCCTTATTGGTTCCTACCCGAGTATTCTCCTGAGGCTGCTGTCCCCGTCGAAACTTGCCACTCAACCATCCGCCACGCAGCGGACTCCAAGGGATTACGCCAATACCTTCATGCGCACAAAGCGGCAGCAGCTCGTACTCTGTTGCACGGCAAAGCAGATTATATTGCGGCTGAAGACTGACAAAAGTTTCCCAACCATTTTGGCGGCTCGTATAAATCGCCTTTTGCAGCTGCCACGCCCGTAAATTACTGGCCCCAATATAGCGAACCACACCTTTGCGAACCAAATCGTTCAGCGTGCTCAACGTTTCCTCCAGCGGTGTTAACAAATCCCAGGCATGAATCTGATATAAGTCAATGTAGTCTGTACCCAGACGCTTCAAGCTATCCTCCACAGAGGCTAAAATATGCTTGCGGCTCAATCCGTTGTCGTTATGTCCCTCTCCCATCGGAAAACGGACCTTGGTGGCAATCACATAGTCGTCCCGTTTATGACCACGCAGCCAATTCCCAACGATCTCCTCCGATGCACCCTGCGAGTATACATTAGCTGTGTCTATAAAATTCCCGCCTACCTCAGCAAAACGATCCATCATCCGAAAACTTTCTTCCTGATTCGCAGTTGCTCCAAAGGTCATAGAGCCCAAGCATAATTCACTAACCCGTAAACCGGTTTTACCCAAAGAACGCACATTCATCGATAATTCCTCCTTAGAGTTTTGCTTTAGCAAACTGGCTGCGAAAACGATACTGTGTTTCCTTGGCAACCCTTATATGCAAGACATTTTTCGATTATGCAGACCATTTTCATAAGTGACACTATGTCCATTATAGAAATGTTTTGTATTTTCCGAAAGGGCTTACAATAGATTAACCTAGTAGTCTTGGGGTAAGTATGCTCCCTGTATAGGTTACAGGTACGGCTCTACGATGCGTTGAATTCGCCCCAGCCCTTCCCACATATCACCGGGTCCATCATAAATCAGCACGATCGCACAGTTGCTGCCTGCAGCACGTACCGTTTCCAGGCAGCTGCGAAATTCCGCCTCATCCGGCATGCCCTGCTCATCATATTGGGCTTTGGCATGGACAGAAACGCTGTAAGGCAGGATCATGCTAAACTCCTCGTACTTGGTAGGCAGCTTGAAATTACCAAAATCCGTAATCATGCCGACTCGATCACCGAGATGCTCAAGAAGCTGGATACAGCTGGCTCCGGTTGAGGTGAGTAAACGGAAATTTTCAGTAACCACACGGACACCTTTACCTGATGCATACTCCGCCAGCTCCAACAACGAAGCTGCGGACTGCCCAATCGCTTGTTCGTCTGTAGGCATAGCATCGCCAGCAATTACACGTATTTGCTTCGCTCCGGCACCCGCTGCGATATCGATCCAATTGCGTATTAAATTAAAATCAGCTTCCCGCCGTGTTACATCCTGTGCAGTTAAATCTCCGTAATCCAACAACAAGGTATCAAACGAGATTCCAGCCGTAATAAACGCCTGACGTAATCTTTCTAAATATTCAGGCTCCGTCGAAGGAAAATGAAAATGACATACTTCCAAGGCTTGGTATCCCCGTTGTGCGGCTTCTGCAGGTAATTCAAGCAAACTCAAAACTTGCGGTTGCTCCTGTTCCTTCACCTGATGTGTACCTTTTTCATCATCCCAAACAGTCCAACGAAGCGGTCCCAGCAGACGGTGCAAACTCCATGTACTTACGGATAAGTATGACATTCAACCATTTCCTCCCTCAAGTCATTCAAACGCTTTCATCATAACATAACCGTGGAAGGGGCGCGACACCTGCAACCATTCTCTGTCAGCAGCTTCGGTTCATTCCACTTAACAAAGGGTATGTATACCATGCAAGGTAAAATGATTTGGACAGCCTGATAAGGATCGTTCAAATCTACGAAAGGAGAGATCATGATGGGATCACCGTATACGGCTCATGTCACATCACATGGCGGAAGAAACGGCTTTGTTCGTACGTCAGACGGTCAATTCGATCTAAAATTGGGTACACCTAACGAGGGCGAAGCCGCAGGCACGAACCCAGAGCAGCTATTTGGGGCGGCTTATGCCGCATGTTTTCACAGTGCTCTTAAGAGCATAGCTAAAAGCAAAAACATCGATGCATCCAACTCCCAGGTTACCGCACATGTAACACTTCACAGCGAAGGTACTCATTACCATTTATCTGTTGAAATGGAGGTAACCGTCCCAAGTCTTGAAGAAGCCCAGGTCATGGAGCTTGCGGAGGCCGCCCACAAGGTTTGCCCTTATTCCAAGGCGACCCGCGGCAATATAGAAGTAACCTTAAAAGCCCGGACTCCCGCACAAAAATAAACCCAAATATTCCCATTAGTAACAGGTAACCTATACCCGAAGATACCCTGAAAATCACAAAAACCGTTCAGAGCACTGCTGCTCTAAACGGTTTTTGCTTGTTGTGAAATTGTTGTGGACAGAGCTTGCCCCTCAAGACTGCAGGATTAGCCCTCCAGCAGCAATGCTTCTGGATCTTCAAGCAGCTGCTTGATCGTCACTAGAAAACGTACCGCTTCACTGCCGTCAACGATCCGATGATCGTAAGAAAGCGCCAAATACATCATTGGACGGTTCTCGATTCCATCCACGCCAACTGCTACCGGACGTCTTTGGATCGTATGCATCCCCAGAATACCAACCTGTGGTGTATTCAAAATCGGTGTCGACAAAAGCGAGCCGAATACGCCTCCGTTCGTAATTGTGAACGTACCGCCCTGCAAATCAGCAAGTGATAGTTTGTTGTCGCGTGCTTTTACAGCCAGTTCACCGATATTCCGTTCAATCTCAGCGAAGCTCAACCGATCGGCGTCACGTACTACCGGAACGACCAGACCTTCCTTCGCTCCTACGGCGATACCGATATCATAATATTTTTTAACGAGAATATCTTCCCCTTCGATCTCTGCATTCAGCAGAGGGAAAGATTTCAACGCTCCAACGACCGCTTTGGTGAAGAATGACATAAAGCCGAGGCCTACATCATGCTTCTCCTGAAACGATTGTTTGCGACGTTTGCGGACATCCATAATCGCCGTCATATCAACTTCGTTAAACGTAGTCAGCATGGCAGCCGTACGCTGTGCTTCCACCAGTCGGTTGGCGATTGTAACCCGGCGTCTGGACATTTTCTTCCGTTCGGTCGGTTTCGAGGCATCTACAGCTGCGCTCTCAACAACAGCACGCTTCTCAGCCTGCACCTGTGGACGCTGTGAGGCCTGCGGCGCACTGCTTGATGACGCTGCAGATGAGTAAGCTTCTACTTCACTGCGTGAAACTCGATTAGCATCTATTCCACTTGTGGAGCGCACTTGATTGAGGTCGATTCCGCGTTCTCTGGCCAGTTTGCGCACAGATGGTGAAGCTGTAAATGGACCTTCCTCATTTTCTTCGGAGGAAGCGCCGTTATTGGCTGCACTTGCGGAGGCTTGAGCAGCTTGGTTTGGAGCTGAGTTGGTTTGCTGACCCGAATCGGAAGCCGCGGCGGCTGGCTGTTGTGCAGAAGGCGACTGCACTTCTGCTGCTTGAGCACTGCCTTGGCCTGCGCTGATCACCCCAACGCTCTCGCCTACCTGTACAGTCTCACCGGCTTGTCTGTTAATTTTTTGCAGAATGCCATCAGCCTCTGCATTGATTTCCAAATTCACTTTATCGGTTTCCAATTCAAGCAGCAGATCGCCGAATTTAACGGAATCCCCTTCTTTTTTCATCCAAGAAGAAATCGTACCTTCCGTGATGGATTCTCCCAATGCTGGTATTTTAATATCCATTGCAGCTAGCGCCTCCCGTATTTGTTGTACCTTTTTCTATATAAAATGCTGAGCCGCGACCACTCCGCTTGTTATTTGCTTAAAGCCGCCTGCATCTCTTTATTAATCTCATTTGGCTTCAACGCTTCTGCAATGATGCGCTGCTGCTCGAAGCTGTGAACGTTCTGATAACCGCTGGCTGTACTTGCTCGATCCGGCCTGCCTACATGGCGTAATCTTGTTCCTTCTGGCAGCAACTCACGAACGCGCGGCTCCATATAGGTCCATGCGCCCATGTTTTTGTTCTCTTCCTGAAGCCAAATGATTTCTTCCAGGTTGGAAAAGCGTTCAATAATCGCGGACAGCTCAGCTTTTGGAAATGGATAGAGCTGCTCGACACGTGCTACATGCAGCCATTCCAGATCTTTCTGATCAGCAATCGCATCCTCCAGATCAATCGCCACTTTCCCGCTGCATAGAATCAGACGTTTCACCTGATCCGGCTTTTTGCCGAGTCCGGTTTGCTCCAATACGCTTTGGAACGAGCCTTCACTGAAAGCAACTCCCGGTGAGGCCACCCGTTGATTACGAATCAGGCTTTTCGGAGCCATCAATATCAAAGGACGTGCATATTCGCTTTCGGTAATCGCAGCTTGACGTCTGAGCAGGTGGAAATATTGCGCCGCACTGGTCAAATTGGCTACAGTCCAGTTATCTTCTGCAGCATTCTGTAAAAACCGCTCCAGACGCGCGCTGGAATGTTCAGGTCCTTGTCCTTCGGAGCCATGTGGCAGCATCACAATCAAGCTCGATTTTTGTGCCCATTTCATCCGTCCGGCTGAGATGAACTGATCGAATATAACTTGACCCGCGTTGGCAAAATCACCATATTGAGCTTCCCAGATCACGAGAGTTTCCGGTGAAAATACATTGTATCCGTATTCGAACCCAAGCACCGATGCTTCGGATAACGGACTGTTATGAACCGCAAATGAAGCCTTCGATTGCGGAATCTGATGCAAAGGAGAGTAGGTACTCCCTGTGACAGGATTATGCAGCACCAAATGTCGATGGGCAAATGTTCCACGTTGGGAATCTTGGCCGCTTAGACGAATCGGCTTACCTTCAGCAAGAATAGTGGCAAAAGCCAATGTCTCAGCCAACGCCCAATCTACTTTTCCATCAGCATCCAACGCATTGGCACGGCGTTCCAAAATCCGCTGCAGCTTTGGATATACCTGAAAATCTGCTGGAAAATTCAATAATTCCTTATTGATAGCCTGCAGCTGTTCAAGCGGAACAGCGGTCGGAAGTGTTAGTGGGTTGACCACATCTCCAAGATGCTCGCTAAATTGGTTTTCTTTCCCATTGCCTTCATTGCTCTTAACCTGATCATAAGCATCCTGCATAACCTTCAGAGCATCCTGTTTCATCTTCGCCGCTTGTTCTTGTTCGACAACACCTTCGTTGTTGAGCTTACTCGCATAAATTTCACTTACGGTCGGATGTTTATGCACTTTATTGTACATAATGGGCTGTGTCGCTTCCGGATCATCGGTTTCGTTATGTCCATAACGGCGATATCCGACGAGGTCGATCAGAAAATCTTTTTTGAAGCGAATACGGTATTCGCTAGCTAATCGAATAGCCGCCACGCATGCCTCTGGATCATCAGCATTCACGTGAACGATTGGCATTTCAAAGCCTTTAGCCAAGTCGCTGGCATAATGAGTCGAGCGGGAATCTGAGCTCTCGGTCGTAAAGCCCAACCGATTGTTCGCAATAATATGGATCGTGCCCCCATTGCTGTAACCCGACAAATTATTGAAATTCAAGGTTTCAGCAACGACACCCTCACCTGGAAAAGCTGCATCGCCATGGATTAACACGGTTACGGCCTTGCTAACATCCTGCTTAGGAAATCCCGAATGGGTCCGATCATCCTGAGCAGCGCGCGTAAAGCCCTCTACAACCGGATTGACATATTCCAAATGGCTTGGATTGTTTGCCAGCATCAAACGTGTCTCGCCTTTCTCACCGTCCGTAACGGAACGATAAGCACCCAAATGATATTTAACATCGCCTGTCCAGCCATAATTGATACCCACCGAACCCTCGGAAGGTATCAAATCCTTATTTGGTGAATGATGAAACTCGGAAAAAATCTTGCTATAGGGCTTGCCGAGTACGTGGGTAAGTACATTCAACCTGCCGCGGTGTGCCATTCCCATCAGAATATGGCTGGCTCCATCCTTTGTAAAACGGTTCACAATCTCATCAACAACAGGAACAAGAACATCCAGACCTTCAATGGAAAAGCGTTTTTGTCCCACAAAGGTTCTTTGCAGGAAATGCTCAAACTGCTCCACTTGAATCAATCTCTTCAGTAGTGACTTACGCTCTTCTGGAGCAAGTGGAGAAGGCCATGTATTGGACTCTACTTGCTTGTTCAACCATTCGCGCTCCTCTTGCTCGTGGACGTGGCTGAATTCATAAGCAATCGTTTTCGTATAAATTTCACGTAGACGCTGAATCGCATCCCAGCCGCTTACGACCGCACCCTGCGCATTTTCCCAAATCAGGGAAGCCGAAATTTCTTTTAAATCCGCTTCGGTCAGATCATAGGTAGCTGATTCCAAAATTCGCGTATCAGACGGTGCGCGTAAGCCCAAAGGATCGGTATCAGCAGCAAGATGACCATAAGTACGGATATTCCAAACCAGTCTGTCAGCAGCAACTACTTTTTTCATTAGTGTCAGCTGATCTTCCTGAGAGGCGCGTGATTGCGTTGGTGCTCCTGCCGAAACGTCTGCTGACTCTTGTCCAGCATGAAATACGGGCTCCGCTGGCGGCGCTCCAAAAAGATCGAACAGCTCCCGGAAAGTTGGCTCCACGGAATCAGGATCGATCACGTATTGATCGTATTGTTCGTACAGGTAACCCAGGTTGGGACCAAAGTAGGCCTCCCACGGCCCGCGCTTAGTTTCGCCAGGTGTCATTGACATATCTCTCCACTCTAATGTTTATTTGAAACAAACAGAAGCTTACTAAAAAAGACTCAATACCCTATATTAACCCCATATGAGGGAAGTTAATAACTCGGAACGCAGCAAAGCTTACTTATATTAAATTATAAGGATTATTTCCATATCGTAAATTGCTTAATTTATATTACACCAATCTAATACTGATATCAATTAGTACTGGATTTAGTTTCCATTTATTAACAAACATTCTGTTCAAGCAACTTCTTAAATTTTTACGCGTCTAATCTGTAAAGCAATATAGAAGCCGATGCGTCTTACTTATTAAGGTAGAGGGGCTGTCCCATGAAACGATTATTTAAAATCAGGCTGGTACCGATGCTCTTGGTTATTCTAGCCCCAATCAGTTGGATTGTTGGCGTGGATGCTTACGTAAAAACCACAGCCTCGCGCTATATCTATCAAGTTCAGGATGCTCCGAAAACAGATGTGATACTCGTGCTGGGTGCAAGAGTGTACCCTAACGGGTCGGTTTCAGCCATTCTGGGTGACCGTCTGCAAGCTGCCTTAGAGCTGAAAGCTGCCGGTAAAGCGGATCGATTCCTGGTTAGCGGCGACCATGGAAAGGTCGATTATGACGAGGTGAATGCGATGCGCGTATTTTTGGAGGAACGGGATGTGCAGCCTCAGGATATTTTTATGGACCATGCCGGTTTCAGCACTTATGAAAGCATGTATCGTGCGCGGGATATTTTCCAAGCCCAAAAGGTGCTGATTGTTACCCAGCAGTATCATCTGATGCGCGCTGTTTATACAGCTCGCCAAATGGGATTGGACGCGTACGGAGTTGCATCGGACAAACAGGAATACCCAAATATGACTCGTAATCGGCTGCGCGAGGTGCTGGCCAGAAACAAGGATTTTGCCTATGTCAATCTGCTTAACCCCAAACCTACTCATCTCGGTAATCCGATTCCCATTACAACCGATGGACGATTGACCGCAAATGGACTGTAACGTATTCCAATAAATGATGCTATGCATCCACTAAAATATGGTAAGAAAATTCACAACACAAAAAGGCAGACCCAAGGGGCCTGCCTTCTTGCTGTCCTAGTATATGTTATATACTAGCGTTCAGTATACAACCAACCCGCCTGCTTGCACAATGCGCTTCACATAATCGCCATAAATGAGCCGTAATCTTGCAGGGTTATCGTTCAACAAGCCCCATCCTATACAATCAAGCATGCTCTCAACCCAAAGCGGACTTCAGATCTTCGTTCGAATTGGCCCACATTTCAGGATTATATTCCATAAGCAGCTTCTTCAAAGCAGCTTTTTCCTGATCACCCAGATTATCCAGCATGATGCGACGTTTCAGTGCATAATCCATCCGGTTCACGTGATCGGCAAGAATTTTCCAGCCGCGCCGCGCTTCCCTGTCGACCAGCATTTCACATGAAGTGACACCGGCGTAGTACATGCCCTCTTCCTTACGGTCAGCGGCCACCCACACAATCCAACTGGAGATACCGTTAGGTACATCCTCTTTGTTAACGGAGAATTTGATGCCCTTCTCCACCTTGCTTTTGGCATGCAGCGCTCCCATATCGAGATACGCTTCGCCTTCTTCAATAATAACACTAGACATCTGGCTTAAATTAATCGCTCCAGCACCAAAGCCGCGATGTTCTACCTTGCCGCTGACGATATTTAGCGCCAGCTTCTTCGGCTTATCCGCAGGCTGTGCTGCAGCTTGATCCTGAGGCTGATCTTTATTTATATCCATGAATGGCACCATCCTATTACAAATAAAGTTTGTCTTACTTGTTTATTTTAGCTAATAATCCTCGTTTTGCAAACATATACATGCTGTAGATGCTTGTCAACGGGGTGAAAATGAGATGAAGAAACGATTTGGCAGCCCAGCTGCGCAATGGTGCTTACTTGTTGTACTAGCTTGTGGACTTACATGGGGCAGTTATGCTATGCAAAATGACAGCTCCTCTTTACAAATTCAGCCGCAGGCCAAGTTTGCCTCGGCCCTACTCGCAGCAATGGTCGAAGAACCTACCGCACCACCCCAGTCACCCCCTGCGCCGCCAAGCCTGCCGGCCAAGCCGATGGAGACACCAGCCCCAAGTCCACTTAGCAATCGCATCGTGGAATATCACATGAATGTGCAGCTTAACGCCCAAAGTAAGGTGCTATCAGGAACACAATCGTTAACGTGGAAAAACCCCGGCTCGCAGCCGGTGCAGGAGCTGTATTTCCATATGTATCCCAACGCATTCAGCTCCAAAAAAACGACCTTTATGAAAGAATCGGGAGGCAAGCTGCGTGATGATGCAAGCAAGGAAGGCAGCTATGGCAGCATGGAGATCAGTTCCATCAAGACACTTGACGGCGATGAGCTCATAGGGAGTCTTCAGTACGTCCAGCCCGACGATGGCAACAAAGATGACCACACACTCATGAAGATTACACTGCCCAAAGCAATCAAACCGGGACAAAAGGTGACGCTTGAAGGCGTATTTTCCGTTAAGCTGCCGGCCGTGTTTGCACGTATGGGTTACGCCGATGACTTCGTCATGGCAGGTCAATGGTTTCCCAAATTAGCGGTGTATGAGCCAGCAGGACGGCGAGGGCGCACGACAGAAGGCTGGAATCTGCACCAATACCACGGCAATTCTGAATTTTACGCTGATTTCGGCATTTACGACGTGCGCATCCAGGTACCGTCCAGTTATACGGTAGCTGCTACCGGCTTTCCGCTCAAATCGCCCTCCGATGATGGCAAAACCAAGACGTATGCGTTCTACGCCGATGATGTGCACGATTTTGCCTGGGCGGCTTCACCACGTTTTATTTACTACGAGGAGCCTTACGCTACCCCTCAGATACCAGGCGTTCGCATCAAGCTGTATCTGGATCCCAAGCATGAGGATTTAAAGGGCCGATATATGACCGCAGCCAAAAAAGCGCTGGCCCGCTATTCACAGTGGTATGGCAGCTATCCGTATTCGACGCTGTCGATCGTTGTGCCCCCAGAGAACGCCAATGGTGCAGGCGGCATGGAATATCCGACACTGGTTACAGGCTGGGGGGCATCTGAGGATCAGCCCGACCTTGATCTGGAGCGAGTTATCGTGCATGAGATCGGTCATCAATTCTGGTATGGAATGGTAGCCAGCAACGAGTTCGAGGAAGCCTGGCTCGATGAAGGCTTTACCTCCTATGTCGAGGATAAGCTCATGGAACAGGAGTATGGAGTTAAGCCCAATCTGACTTTGGAAGCCAGCTACATCACCAACCCCAAGTCGCTGAAGCTTGACTCCTGGAGCTACGGGAAGCATGAGGCCTATGCAGAAAATGTGTATACGCGCGCTAAGCTCGTGTTACGGGCTATCGAAGCGCAGATCGGTAGCGAGATGATGCAGCGGACGTTAAAATCGTATTTTCAGAGGTGGAAGTTCAAGCATCCGACCACATCTGATTTTCAAAAGACGCTAGAGGACACGACTAAAAAGAACTGGGCAGAATTCTTTGACGAATATATTTATGGCGGACAAATGGTGGATTACGCCATAACAGGGATCCATACGAAAAAAATTAATACGGACGGTCAAACAATGTATGAGAATTCGGTACGGATTCAAAAGCTTGGAGGCACTTATCATCAGGTACCGATCCGGTTCCATTTTGCAGACGGCTCACAGATCGATCGGCTATGGGACGGCATTGATAGGGACGTTACATTCAAACTGCAGCATCCGACGCCGTTGCAGTGGGCAGTTATTGACCCGCAGCATACCATTGTATTGGAAAACAAACGTATGAACAGCTTTATGAAAACCAACGTGGACTCAAAGCTTGTGATGCGTTGGCAGACAGGTATCGTCAAATTAATCGAGACCTTGCTGGACGGGGTCGCTTGGTGAGGAGGCACGCAGGATGTGGAAGCTGCTAAAAAATGGTTTTACGAATGCCTGGAGTCAGCCTTTTGCCGTATGTGCTTTGTTTACATATAATCTGCTGTGGGGCCTGACGCTATATGCCGCAGTTCGCTCGATCGTCGTTCCACTGCTGCACCGCTACCCGAGCCCCGAGCTATCCCGAGAGGCCGTTCAATTATTTTGGCTGGAGGCGCAATTCCAAATTACGAAAACCGATCTGATCGTACCCTATCTATGGTGGGCGCTCGCACTGCTGTTGATTCGCATGGTTCTGAGCCCGCTCCTGAGTGCTGGCATCTACTATTCGCTGGAGCATACGGAATTGAACGCCGGCTATCGGTTTGTACGTGGCATCCGCAAACTCGCTCTACCCTTTCTCGGCTTATATGTGCTGCAAATCTTCCTGACAGTTGCTCCTTTGTACCTGCTGGGAACGAAAGTCATCGAGGGCTATCAATCCCACGCATCTTTAACAGCAATCGGCTGGCATCTGCTGCCGTGGATCGGTATCTATGGGGTTTATCTGTTACTGATACACACGTTATTTATGTATATGCAGTTTGGGCTTGCCAGCAGCAAATCACTTCTCATTTCTTGTCGGCTGCTCGTCCGCAATGCTCTTACAATTCTGCTGATAGCTATATTCACGCTGTCGGTTACCTTCATAATCTCCGCTCTGGTAATGACCTCAGCCATGGTATGGGCGGGCTTCACTGCTCTAATGCTGGTTCAGGCTTACCGACTGCTTCACATGTTCTGCAAAATGTGGACGATCACCTCGCAGCACGCCTTGTGGAATGCCAAGCATGAATAAAGCTTTGCGGGTTTGAAACCGTACATTAAGCTATCCAGCTAACCTAAATAAACCTCGCTGCCGCGTTCACAACGCATGGCTGCCGAGGTTTTTTATTTTTATAAATCTACATCATTCGCACGACTAAAGTCCTGCTTTCGTCAATAAACCACTTTTTTCACAATCATAGTGAATGCTAATTTTACAAAATAATGAAAAATTGTCGAAACTTTTAATTAGAATACGTTTTCATTTTTTGCCGTTTATAGCGTCCAACTCATGCAAACCCTTGCTGTACAAGGCTTTATATGATGTTGAATAAAGTTTCACATTTCGACCGTTAATTGTGAACATTTTGTGACTAAAGAAGGAATTTTAAGGTAAAGGCCGAATTCTTTTAAAGTCAACAAAAAAAACTAGCATTTGCCGAATTTCCGACATACTGGAAAACGGGGGATCCAATCTGGGTGAATTGATCTCGTTTCAGAGTGATCATAGGGAACCTTCAACCGAACCCTCAGCTAACCTCGTAGGCACCGGAAGGGGAAAATTTTTTGAAGAAGTTTTTTGGTATTGCATTAGGTTTAGCACTGTTTTGCAGTGTGCAAGTAGGCAGTGTTTTTGCCGAAACCCCTTTGAGCCAAGCTATTAACGATGGCGTGGGTGCTCCTTACAAGTATGCTGGCACTACGAAGAACGGATTTGATTGCTCAGGCTATACAGCTTTCGTTTTTGCCAAATTGGATATCAAGCTGCCGCATCAGTCAAAAGGGCAAGCAGAACTTGGTACAACAGTTGAAAAGGACGATCTGCGTCCTGGGGATCTCGTGTTTTTCAAGACAGACGGTGTAGGAATTTCTCATGTTGGCGTATATGTTGGCGGAGGTAAATTTTACCATTCAGCAACCAATATAGGCGTAACTGTCAACAAGCTTAATGAAAATTACTATACCAAGTATTATGTTACCGCTAAACGTATTTTGTCTGACGAGCAGTATGAAGCTTTTATGTCAGATAATCAATAGAATGAAGTGAAAGAAACCTACTTTCTTACACCATACTTCTACAGTTGATCGAGCCCATTTTAATGGAGCCCTCAGTGCTTGCTTCCGTAACGCACCCAAAGCGTCGGACAAGGCTGCAGGGCTTTCTTCATTTATTACCCCGCGAAATCAGGGTTGAATCTGCTTATCGACATTATAAATTGATTATTTAAAATATTCAGTTTATTTGTAAAAATACAAAAAACGAGTGCATTCCAAGAAGCCCTGCACCCGCGTGGCTGCCATCAAATGAGGTGCTTATCGATGATTATATTCGTACATCGCAAGGATCTGCGGGTAGACGACATGCTCGCATTCCATTATATACACTCACAGCGCAAGCAGAGCCTGCATGTGCTCATTCTCGACCCCTTCCTGCTAAAGCACGAACGGCACCTCGAGCACAGCGGGATCAACTTTCTCCAGCATACGGCGCGGCTTCAACAGCTATATCTGGAGGCTGGTCAGCAGCTTCATATTTTGTACGGTGAGCCGTCTCAGGTCCTCGCTGCTCTCCTAGCGGCGCATCCGGTGGAGGAGCTGGTTTTCCACGAGGATTGCACTCCTTATGCAAAGCAGCGAGATCGGCTGCTTCGCGCGGCGGCCAAGGCCGCTCAAGTGAACGTTACTTCTTTCGACGAGCAGGCGCTCCTTGACCTGCGTGATTTTCACCAATGGAGCGGACGCAGCGAGCCGTACAAGGTGTTCACGCCCTTTTACCGGAAGTGGAGCGATTATCGGCTCCGCTTCTACAGACCGGCAGCAGGCGTGCATGTGAGCCAGCTCGCCACGGTCGCGATAGCTCCGGCGACCGCCGAGGCGTACGCGCTACCGCGGCAGCTGGCTGAGGCGCTGAGCGCTGCGGGTGGCACTTGCAGCGCTGCTTTGCCGCAGGCGACGGCGGGTTTGGGTGAAGCCGCAGCGTCACCCGACCCGCACAGCGTGCTGCGCAGCTTCCTCGCGGAGCGGCTGAGCGGCTACGCCGATGGGCGCGACCGCTTCGCGCTCGAGGCGACGAGCCGCTTGAGCCGTCACCTTAACGTCGGTGCCATCTCAGCGCGCACCGTCTATGAAGCGCTGCTGGAATCCGAGCAGCGCGAGGTCTGGCTGCGTCAGCTGGCCTGGCGTGATTTCTACATCTATCAAGCGCGGCTCGACGCCGACTATTTTCATTATGAGAAGCGATATGATCTGTCACCGTTGGACAACCGCCACTTCCAAGCCTGGTGTGAGGCACGCACCGGTATCCCAATTATCGATGCGGCAATGACAGAACTCCATAAGACAGGCTGGATGCCAAATCGACTGCGAATGGTAACCGCGATGTTTCTGACCAAAAATCTGTTGTGCCCGTTCACCTACGGAGAGCAATATTTCCGCTACAAGCTGAGCGATTATGACAATGTACTGAACCGGGGTGGGTGGCTGTGGTGTGCATCACTTGGGTTTGACGCTGCGCCTTATTTCCGGATCATGAATCCAGTCACTCAATCACTTACACATGACCCAAGCGCGGGTTATATTCGGCGCTGGCTGCCAGAGCTTGCAGGCTTGTCTGACAAACAGATTCATCAGCCGCGATCGCATGCCCTAGTCGATCTGACAGCCTCACGAGCGCGTGCTATTGAGGTGTATAAAGGCATATTGCAGAGCGGCCGAAGCTAAATGTTCAGCACCTGCTGCAGAAGCTTACAAGGCCAATAAAGCCGCTTTCACGAAGGGATGACTCGTGAAAGCGGCTTTTTCCATACCCTTGATATTTAACCTGCCAGTACGTCGCAAATAACAAAACTGTCACGCCTTGCAGACAATCTGCCTCCGATCATTTCTCAGATTGTCTCCTAAACGACGGTGGATACAGCGGTGAATCCTGCACCCTCATCTTCTTCCATACTCTACCTGCCGTAGTTCTCTTCTCCGAAACTTTGACACTATCATTGACATATTATATTGACACCGAAATGATGTAAACGGGCTGCAGCTCACCTATCAACCAAACAAGCCTCAACCGCCACTAGATAAAGTGGGGTTGAGGCTTGTCGGGATTCCAGCAAAAGCAGAGGCTTCAGCTTTATGGAGTCTGAATCAGTTCGGATTTCAACAGCAGATTGCGCAGCAGTGCTGCTGTTTCTGCCCGTGTAATGGGACGGGACGGCTTGACACTACCATCCTCGTAGCCTTGCATCAGACCCAACTTCACTGCTGAACCAAAGGCTTCTTTGGCCCATGCAGGAATTTCGGAGCGATCCTTCACTGCAGCAAGCGCAGCTTCCGTTTCCGGTTGGCTGACAGCGATCATGCCAGCAATCGTCCACGCCTTATTTAATATAGCCGTTGCCTCAGCACGCGAGATCGGCAAATTCGGACGGAACGTCTGGTCTTCATATCCCGAGATCAAGCCATAATTGCTGGCTTCAGCTACGATAGGTCCAAACCAATCGGAAGCTGTTACATCCCCATACGGAATTGCCCTTGACTGTGGTGCCAAGCCAAGCGAGCGCATGACCATCGCTGTAAATTCGGCACGCGTAACGGATTGATCCGGCTCGAACCGATCGGCCGACTTACCGTCAACTATGATTCTCGATGCCAAATCGGTGACAGCTGTCTGTGCCCAGTGACCCTGAACATCAGCAAACGTCTGGCTGTTCGAAATGACGGCGTACATGCTGTTGGTGTAGCTCTTCATATGTGCCCAGTACAGACCGTCTGTTTGCTTCACGATCGTTGGCACATGATACATGCTTCCGTCTGAGCTAATACGAACCCCTGTCGCACTCGTCTTCGGATCATAATCCTCCGGCAAAGATAGCCCACGTTCCACATATTGTGTGAAACGCTCTGATTCCAGTTCCTTACCTTGGTACGTATAAACAACTCTGAAATCAGCTGGTGCAGCCAGTATGCGTGCGCCCAGGACTGCTGCTTGGCCTTCCAGCGCTTGAGACTCCGTCTCTGTTGCATCTGACATTTGTACCTGCACCTTAATATCTTCCAGATGGACGTTATTCCCGAATCTGCGCCCGATCTCATCAATATTCATCGCGTTCGCAGGCAGCTTGTAAATCGCATGATCCGTACGAATTTCGATGATTGCTTCCTTTTGCTCCATTTTCTTGATCATACTACCGGTTAATTCACTGATGATCTTGTCATAGTTTCCAGGAATAACAATGGAAATGACCGGCTTTTGTTGTTCACTGCTCAATGCCTTTTCCAGTTGATCCAGCTTGAAGGAAACATGAACTACATTTTTATCGTTTTCCTTCTTCACCTCGGCAACAGCTACATCCTTATTCGTCGTTCCATTAATGTTAATGTTGAAGCTCGTCGATGGCTGCGCGGCAGTCTGATCATTCAGAGGAACGAAATTTGCACCGATTGCATAGGTTTTGGATTCCATTCCGTCTGGACTTTCCACACGAATTAATAAGGTGTTAGCACCCGTGTTCAGACTCGCAGTAGCTACATCCTGATTGTTAACGGCAGTTCCGTTCACACTCACTTTGGCACCAGCTTCAGCAGCAACCGCATGAACGGTTGCGAGCCGATTGGTCATTGCGGAATTAAGACTATAATTTAATTGCAAGGGCGAGAACTGCTTATTCAGATCTTTCCCTGCCACTTCAAGCTTGCTTAAATTCAAATTCGTTGTCACTGCTTTTTGCCTATTGATATTAAGCATATAGGTTTGGACCGCTCCGCTCGCAGCCGTGACGACGATCTCAAATCGATTAGCGCCTTCCACCAGTGTCAGTTGAACTTTTCCAGTGTTATCAACCTGCGCCCCATTGACCTTCACGACTGCTGTAGAATCAGCAGCCTGAACCCCAAGCAAGAAGCCGGATACGTTCGAAGCTACTGCCGCTTCGTAGTTAGTCACATTAGGATCAAACGTTCCCGGTGTCAGCTGAATTCCAGCAGCCGTCAGGTTTTGCAGCGCGGTATTCGTGCTTGCTTCTCTGTTAACTGTAACTGTGTAGGACGCTGCCTTGGACCAATCCTTGGATGGTTGATTGGCATCATCCGGAGACAGGACTTGTACCTGAATTTTATTGTCGCCCACATTCAGCGGTATGGAAGCCGATGCCTGACCACTTGCTGTATCTTGACCATTTACCCTAATGATCGAACCTTCGACGACAGCCGTCGGGGTCACACTCGTTTGGGTAACCTGATTTCCAACGAAAGCATCGTAGGTCAGCTTCGTGCTCTTAAACTGCGAGCTTAACTGCAGCTGTGACTCAGCAGCAGGAACTTCCACTGAATTCCCATTCAGATTAAGCTGCTTTAATGAAGCCACACTGGAAGTGGCAATCAATTGAAGCGTGTACGTTTTCTCTGTGTTATTCGCAGCGCGAACCTTCGCCGTGATGGTTTTCGTGCTCGAAATGTCTACCCAAGCCGAATGATCAGCATCAACAGCTTGTCCGTTAATCGTAACCACGGCGTCAGATTCCACAGGTACGGCCCAGACGCGCAGCAGCTTCAAGCCTGCATCAATCTTGGTCTGATAGCTCATTGTACCTGTCAGGAACTCCGTAGTCAGCACACCTTCATCTGTTGCGAATGCAGCGAGATCAGCGCGTGCTTCGCCTGTCCCTTCGCTGCCCTTGGCTACATCCAGACGATGCTCTGTTTTATTACCCAGCTCATCCTCAGCAACGATATAGACTGCAAGCTCTCCGCTCGCCGGAATTTGTGCAAAATATTCAAAATGTCCCGCTTGGTCCACAGGCACGACCGTTCCATTGATCTTCAATCGAACGCCTGTCTCACTAGCCCCCACGATTTTAGCGCGGTTGCCCTGAATAACCTGACCATTATAAGGTGATTTCAGAGACAAATGCGGCGCGGTTCTATCAATAACTATTTTTTGATAATAGTCGCTTTTATCGCCACGTTCGTTCACGGCTTCAACCAGGATTGTATAGTCACGCTCAGGAAGCGGGTCCAGTACGTACGAGGCTGAAAGCGCCGGTGTCGCATCCTTAATGCCCAGTGACTGGTTATTGACAAACAGCTCTACCTTCGAATTCTGGTCGCTGGTAACTTTGAGTGTCAACCGATTGGCCGCAGTTACCGTAAGCTTTTCTTTTAGCTCATTCTGCTGCTGCTCGTTCAGCCCCTGCAAATCCTCTTGCTTCACATAATAAGGCATATACAAATGCTCAACTGCGGCTTTACCTTCCGTATCGAGCTGAAGGCCCAGCTTGGCAGGTACCGGAATCGCCAGATCTACATTCACAATCGCAGACGGAGCACTCACGAAACCAGCAGTGTCAGTCTGGCGAATCGCCATGACACTTAAACGATGCTTTTGCCCTGGATTCAAACCGGAGACAATCGCTTCTTGTGCATTCTGGGCACTTGGCTTCATATCCATGGAGACTCCATTGTACTTCACTTTGCCCTGCTCATCCGCTGTAAGAATACGATAGCTTGTGACATCTTGCCAATGTGTATCTGTAAATCCAATCTTTATCTCGCCATTGCCCGTAGATATCACATGCAGGCCCTCTGGACTCGGCAGCGTTTGTGATGAGGTCACGCTAATCGGTTGATCCAGCACTTTAAAGATCGGACCGAACGATTCACTGTCGGCAACAATGGCAAGCCAGTATTGACCTGGTAAATTTCCGTCAGGAAGTGTGACAGTCGTAACCCCCGAGGACGGCAGATTTTCAGCAACGATCTGACCAATCGGCTCTTCCGGATTTTCCGTCAGCATCACCTTCACCTTGGTATCAGCTTTCGGATTATTGACCTTCCAATTCAATTCAAAACGGTTCATGCCTGATTGTTCACTCGCCTGGAACGCTCCGAATGTTGGTACTGGAGGCACCTTGTACAAGTCGAATAGTACCGGTCCTACAGTGGATACTTTCCAGAATCCTGTTTTGTTTATATTTACATTAACTTTTAAAGAATTAGTTGTTTTGTCCAAAATCGCGTTGCGGTCGGCGCGTGACTCATCCCAAATGATCGTGACCGCTTGACCGTCTGCGTCGATAATTTGCGTGGATTCATTACCTCCAGCAATATCGAACAGCGTAGGACCTGTTTCGCTCATATCCAATGTATAGGTGTATTGGACCTGATCTCCGTTTAATTCCTCCATCGTAGCCTTCTTATCGAACACCAGTATGGAAAGTAACGTAAATGCATCTGATTTGACCATCCACCAACCCGCCGTATCGACATCAACAAGCGCTGTCAGCACGTGGCGGCTTTCATCGTACTTCGCATTCCAACCCGGATTGTTCGGATCCAGTACTAATGAATACAGAGTGCCATCCGGCTTGTACAACTTCGTATTAGCCGAAGCCACCGAAATTTCCAGAAGCACTTGTTTACCGGCGATACCATTGAAGTCTGCCATCGAAGCAAACTCCGAGGCTTGTCTCCATTCCTTTACCTTGGAGAAGGCCACACCGTTCTGCAATTTATACATATCTACTTTAGCGTCCGCTCCCGCATCAACCAGCCAGGTACCAACCTCAGCCGCCTCAGCCATCACATACAAGGTGTTAGCGTCCGCACTACGATATGCATTCCAGCCTGCATGACTTTCATCTGTATCCAGAACATAAGGTCTGCCATCCGGTTTCATAATGGCTGTGTCCGCTTTGGCACCTCTGATCTCAATAAAGTAGTTTTCACGTTCCTGTAAAGGTGCTGGTATGAATGCTGTATTAGCTGTTGTGCGCAGCTTTTCAGCCACCGCATCAAAGCCGAGATCTGCATTTCGATATAACGCTTTATGAACCGCAACCCTCATCGTATCCGGTGCTGTTAGCACCCAATCTCCCGGCTGATTGAAATCAACCTCCAAAACAACGGTACCACTTGCTTCATCATAAAAGGCATTTTTTCCTGCCGATTCATATTGAAGATTGTAGGTAAGGCTATCCGGCTGTGCCAAACGTACACTTTTATTAGCATTGTTCAATACGATAAATCCTTTATAAGGCTCATTGATCTTGAACGTATGCTGGATCGTTGTGTCTTGTCCAGATTTATTAACGCCTACAGCCGGATTCGTTTCCATCTGAATCGTCGTAATAGCGCCAGGAGCAACAACTCCTAGACCTGATGCTTTTCGATCGCTGGCTTCAAACATCTTCTCGCCAATCACTTCCGGCCATTTGCCGCCTCTATCTGAGGATGACAACACCATAACGCGCTTGGACTTTGGCATATCCTCGGCACGGAAAAACCAACTGCTGACTTTTTTGGCTACGTTATATATAGCCTTTCCTGTATTGACGACTGCATTGGCGACATTTTTCACGGTTTGCAGCGCATCCACATCAAAGTCGATTTTTTTCGTTTTGAACGGATAATCCACCTTGAAGCCGATTCCGATAACCGACAGTCCTGCATTAAAGTGCTTTTCGTCTACACCGATGTTAGCCTTCGTTAATGCCTGTCCGCCTACAAGCTTAATATTACTCGGAATTTGCACACGGGTATTGGCATAGCCGGTTGGAGATGAGCCTTTAAAATATTTGATTAGCGCTTCACCAACCAAAACATTAAGAACGTCGACACTGCCCTTCATACGGAAACCAGGTTGATTGAAGCCCTCATAGCCTGTAGCATTAGCCACGACAAACAAATCCAGGTCAGCTGCATTAATCGTGTAGATAGCAAGCTTTCCAGACGCTCCAAAGTGGTTAATAGAGGCTTCAACATTGAGATCATTGGCATTCAACAAATTCGCACCGTTGATTTCCGGCGATGTATAATCCGACAATCCACCCAGCAGATGGAACGTCAACGGAGCTTCATCGCGACTCGCCATATTAGAGACTCCGCCACCGACTTTCGTAAACTGAGCTCCAGTGCTACCAATCTTGATTTTGCGGTTAATGGCAAATTTGACGGTATCGAGCTTTGAATGCTTAAGCAGCAAATCCATCTCAAAGCCCAAGTTATAATTACGCATCTGTGCTGACGCACCAAAGCCGTATTCCGGCACTCTGGTATCGATCCCAACCCGCACTTCACTGCTCTCAACCGGACCTGTTTTAAAATCAACGCCAAGCTTCAGATCGGCATCCAGATCCACTCGGTTTTTCTTGAATTCTAGAGCGTCGATTGCAGCTTCGCCTTTTACTTTGGCTGAGCCTGCTTTAAATTCGACATTCATTTTTCCCTTGACGCGAATACCGTCCTTAATAAAGGTAAAGGACTCGATCGCAACTGGCATGCTCATGCCAATATAGTCGTAAGGGGTATTCAAATCGGAAATTTTGAAAGAAAAATTTTGCGCTTCAAATTCGAAGTTACCCTCGTGAATGGTGTACGCTGTCATAACGGGAATGGCACTCTTACCGTTTACATACAGACGTCCATTCCCTTTGATTTTTTCATGATTCGGATCGGTTTTGTCTATAGTCAACGTTGCACCTTTAAAATACAGGTTATCATTGATCGTCACGACCGCTTCACTGTTAGTAAGCTCAAATACATTCGGTTTGCTGGTACGCTCTATAAAAGGGCCACGAAGCGTGATTTTTTCGACACTGTTGCTATCCTTAAAATCAGATCGATTTTCTACGACGACCTCGTCATAGTTTCTCGAGCGATAAGCAGCATCATTCGTAATGGTTACAGCATTCGTAAACGTTTTGCTATTGAAATAGTTATGGGTGATTTCCAGATCGTATGCCCCCAGCGGCAATATACTGCCATCACTCTGCTTGGGAAGCTTAAGCTCAAGAATCGTTTCACTAACCAACTTCACATCAGCCAATGGAATGGTATAGGTTTGTCCATTACCGCTTAACTTGAAGGACAGGGCCGTTACCGGATATTTTTTCAGCAGCTTGTTGAACGCCGCTCCGACAAGACGTATCTTTTGTTCGTCCTCTACATGAAGATGTGCAGGTGTCACGCTCGAATATTTGACATCCTCGCGATCCATCGGCATTTCAACCATAAATTCCTTGATGCCGCCATAGCCGAAGCCATTCATATTACGGGCGTAAGCTCTTGTTTCATAAAATATACTTTCCTCAAGTTTACTCAGCCTAACCGTGTGTGAGCCTGGACTATCGATGGTGTAGGGTTCCCCTCTCACAGAAGTCCAGCTTCCCGATGGATCCAGCTTGGGTCTATATTGAATCCCCCATTCGGCAACGGTCGCTCCTCCTGTGCTTACGAGCTCATTCACAACATCTGCTCCCACGGTTGGACCTACTGCTGAATACTGCGTTGTAATATTGCCCGTATCCGTCACAGGTACAGCGGATAGGAGAATATCCTGGTAAGCACCAAATTCCGTTGAAATACGAAAAGACGGTTTGGTTGCCGAGGCTCGATCCTTAGCTTCATAATAAATCCGCGTTTTTCCCGACGCATCCAAAGTCACAGTTGGACTTGGTGCGAGGGTCTCGAATTCTTTGCTTTCGTCCAGAAAGTTAATATTGCTTTCTTTGCTTATGTTGAGCTGTATGCCAGCGCCTTTCTCACCCTTGGAGTTTTTCAGCTCCACATCGGAGTAGTAAAACGGGAGACCCGGTTTATATACGGAATCATAGACAGAGCTGCTGACCGTAAAAATACTAGGCGCTTCCTTGTAACAACCGCATGTTGGATCGATGGGGTCGTATTTATTTGTCAAATACCATTTGAGAATGTCATGGGCTTGATAAGCTCCACCTGTCGCTGACGTAAACCCAGCATACACATCCTGTGAGCCCATAATGCTGGCTAAATTGACTCCAGCCTGTTCAACAGTTGCCGTGCTCGGCTTGGAGTTATTATCATTTAGAAAAACCTGAATCTTGTCCCCAGTGTAATCAACCCAAACATGAAACTGCTTATTTGGATCTTTGAAGTTAAACTTATTTTTATCGATATCCTTTACTACTTTGGGAGTGCCATTCTTGTTCTTATGGCTGACCGTACCATCCAGATGGATGCCGATATGGTTATTACTCGGGTCCCCTATCGACGCTTCTGTATTTGGGTACATATCAAACTCAATCCCAAGGCTGTTTTTGATACCAACAGTTCCATCCAGTCCACCGAAGCCAATCCCGTTGCCGAGACCGCCTGCACTATTCGAATCTGCCTGCAGCGTAAAAACGAAGCCATCGGCACCCGCTTCATATGCGCGGGGGTTTGTGGTGCCTTGACCTGAGGTCTGAAACACAAAATACGTACTGAACGCATTATTAGTACCAAGCGATAGCCGTTCCTTGTTAAATACACCACCGGATTTATCGGGTAATGCTGGTGTCAGGCGCAGCTTTCCATTATTAACGGACGTACTCCCGTTAAATTTCAATCTTGAAGCTGATTGAAGAAAATCATCGTACAAAAAGGTAATATACTTTGGTGCCGGATCAGATGGATCAGCCTGGATTTTGGAAGCTCCCAGCTCCAGTATCGGCAATAATACCTGAAGCATCAGCAGTACAGCCAATAAGGTCGATACTCTTTGCAGAAATGAGTTCTTACGCTTTTCTGAAACATGACTTGCCCCTTGCATTAAACATCCCTCTCCCTATTTCTTTTTCATTCCTAAACCTGACCTATCCTGACTCTGACTGGAATCCTATGCGGTTCGACAAGTAAAGCGTTATCCACTCTAATCATCAAAATTAGTACTTTAAGCCCAATTATAGTAAAGGTCTCTGAACCGATTCTGAGCAAGAACCCTGATATTTCGACAATAACGAGAACCTATATGACAATAACAGACATTACCCAAGGTAAAAACGAATACGATGTGAGGTAAAATATCACAATTCCTGATATAATTTAATGAGATCCACGTATCTTTTTAAAGGAGTGTGCACGATGAAAGCCATTCTTATCGACGACGAGCGACCCGCGCTGCGGCAGCTGGAGCAGCTGCTGCAAGGAGTTGAAGGCATTCAGATCACCGGCAAATTTCTTTCAGCTCAGGAGGGTTTGGACCATCTGGCCAAAGAGCAAACCGATGTCGTATTTCTCGATATTGGGATGCCCGAAATGAACGGCTTGACTGCTGCTGAATATATTCAACAAATCGACAGCAATATCCGGATCGTATATATAACCGCCTATGCCCAGTATGCGCTCGAAGCGTTCGAATTGCATGCGCTGGATTATTTGCTGAAGCCGGTTGATCCCATCCGATTTTCCAAAACACTGAATCGGATTCGGACCTATTTCCCAGCGAAGGAGCCAGTTGTAGAAAAACCGGCAGTTCAGGAGCCCATCGTATTTTGTTTTCAAAACCTTACCTTATCGACCCGAATTGACCCTGACGGCAAGGTGAAATGGAGAACATCCAAAACCAAAGAGCTGTTTGCCTTCCTGATTCATCACAAAGGAAATCGGATCACCAAGGATCTGCTAATTGAGGAGATTTGGCCCCAATTTGCTCCTGATAAGGCCATGATCCATCTGCACACCTCCATCTATCAGATCCGAAAAATTATTAAGCAATCCGGTCTACCGGCAACGTTGGATTTTTCATTAGAGAGTTACCGTCTAAATGCCGACGGGCTGATGACGGATGTCGATATTTTTGAAAGCAGCATTGCCCAAGTGGAAGCGCAGGACACACTGAATGAGAGTCAATGGCGGCAAGCAGACCTTGCCTTAAAGCTATATACGGGCCATTACTTGGATGAGCAGGATTACAGCTGGGCTAAATCGAGAAGAAGTCAATTGCTGCAGCGCTACCTGAGCCTGACGCTTCGCACCGCCGAGTATGAGCTGGCAACGGGTCGTGAGCGTCAGGCAATCGGGAGACTGGAAAAAGCACAGGAGAAGGAGCCCTATTCGGAGGAATTAGTGGAGTTGTTTATGATAGGTTTAGCCAAGCTAAACCATTATACGGCGCTGCAAAACCTTTATGAATCATTCGTCAACCTGCTGCGTATCGAACTGGACATCGAACCCCAGCCGCAAACACGGGAGCGGTATGAGCGATTGATGCTAGATGATAAGTTGTGAAGCCCATGCAGCTCTGTTTTTTTCTACAATGGAGCTCATTGATCTGTGTCACTGACGTCATTATTTTGAAATAGCGGCACTTCAAAGCTGACGGTTGTTCCCTGCTTCCACTTACTCTCTACCTGAAGACCTTTCCCGTACAGCATCAGCAGCCGTTTATGTATGTTTTTCAGTCCGACACCGCCAGAGCTGTTGTCCATTAAGATAGCGGCCAACTGCTCAGGTGGAATACCTACGCCATTGTCTGTGACAATCACCTTGATACCTGTCTCCTGACTTTGAACAGTGATTTGAACCTTGCCGCCTGCAGCTCGCTGCATAATACCATGTCTGACTGCATTCTCAACAATTGGCTGGATGCAAAGCGGAGGAATCATGATGTAGCCCTGTTCGACAATATCATATTCCACTTCAAGCCGTTCCTCGAACCTTGCTTTTTCCAGAAGCAGATAGGCCTGGACCAACTCCAGCTCTTTATCCAACGGAACCAGCTGATCACGGTTCTGAAAATCAAAGCTGCTGCGTAAATATCGGCTCAGCTCCAGCAGAAGCTGCATCGTTTTATTGGGATCAAGACGGCAAATGGCCATAATGGTGTTAAGTGCATTGTACAGGAAGTGCGGTTTGATTTGAGCTTGCAAAAAAGCCATTTCCGTACTAATCAACGTCTGCACCGATTGGCGCAGCTCCAGCAGAGTACGGACTCTTGCTCTTAGCTCCCCAGCATCCACAGGCTTGGTAAGAAAATCATTCACTCCCGCACGGAAGCCTGCCACAATTTCTTCAGGACGACTTCTCGCCGTTAAAATAAGCACAGGAAGCTCAGAGAGCAAATAACGCTCTCGTATCACTTTGCATAGCTCAAGCCCGGATAAACCCGGCATCATCCAATCCGTAATAACCAGATCGATTTGTGGATTGCGGCTCATTAGCTCCATCGCCTCAGCTCCATGATTGGCTGCAAGGACCCGATAATGGTCCAGGGTCAATAAATTAATCAGCACCTGCAGATTGACGGGGTCATCATCGACGATCAGTACGGTTCCATTCGTAAATTCACTTGGGCTTACGCCTTGAACAACCCTCTCAGCGGCTGCTGAAACCTCGGCAGACACAACTTGTTGAGGCATTCGTTGTACCCTATCCGGCTTGCCCGACGCTGCGGGAAGCGTAAAATAAAAAAGCGATCCAAGGCCGGGCTCTGACTCTACAGCAACCTTGCCCCCACCGAGTTCGATCAGTTTTTTGGTAATATGCAGACCGAGCCCTGTTCCCGTATACGCCTGACTGTCACCAGCAGCAAGCTCGACGTAAGGATTGAAAATTTCGTTCAACCGGTCCTTGGCAATCCCTTTCCCGGTATCTGCAACCGATATTTTCACTTCACTGCCTACAGCCTCGGCATAAATCCGAATTTCTCCCTCCTGCGTAAACTTGACTGCGTTGCCAAGCAAGTTGTAGAGGATTTGCCTCAGTCTATCTTCATCTGTATCCAGCATGGGCAGGTTATCCGGCCACTGCTGCACAAAGCGAATATTTTTCCCGTCCCTTACATGATCCACTACCTCCAGCACCGATTGCACGACAGATGGAAGGTTTACCTTTTGACGCTGCAGCTGCAGTTGTCCATTTTTTAGCTTATTGAAATCAAGAATATCATTAATCAGGAATTTCAAACGCTGGCCCGTGGCTACGATCATAGATAAATGTTTAACCTGCACAGCATTCAGCGGTCCGGCTACACCCGCGAGCAGCGAATCTGCCATATTGACGATTCCATGCAACGGTGTTCTCAGCTCATGCGACGTACTGGCCATAAACTCGTCCTTCATCTCATCCAGCGTAAGCAGCCTGCGTGAAAGCTGTTCGACCTTATTGAATAAATTCGAAAACCGTTTGGCGAGAAGCAAAGCCTGAGCAAAAATAAAGACAAGGATTTCGTAGGGAAAGAAAATATAATCTTCCAATGAGCCAAAAATATACAATAAATTGATCGCAAGCATCATCAGGATGCTTTGCAAGCCTGCCAGGATAGCGAGCGAATTGTCCTCACGCAGCTTCAAGCCCTTTAGCATCAAATAAATAACATAACCCACACTAATAAAGCCGAACACATAATAAATGATTTCCCACTCTGAAAACAGGCGGCTCGGCAAAAAAATGGCTACAAGTGTCATTAAGCAAACAATCACCTTCATCCAAGGCATCAATGCACGATGATGAAACCTCGGAAATAAACAAACCGTATATAAAATTAAACAATAATAAATGAATGTAGAGGACATTAGTTGAATCTTCATTACAAGCTCATAGGGAATAAAGGGCAGTTCAGCCAAAATCAGCTTCTCTCCATGAGTCAGTACATAGATAAGACACCAAAAACAGAACGCACCGAGATAAAGCAGGGAAGACTCTCTTTTACGCAAACGGAATAGCAGCAAAAAGTATAAAGACAAAATCAAGAAGCCTGCTGTTGTCAGCAAATACCCGAAAATATGATGTTCCCTATTTTTCAATATGGACGTCTGATCGCCAAACAGAAGCGGATAAATCATCCCACCCGAGGCGTAGCTAAAATTGGATATTTGTACTACAATCTCAACCACGTTCCCATTGACGGAAAAAAGTCGAATGTAGGGAACATTGTTCGACGTGCTTGTCTCAGGCGTCAGACCGGGAATACCGCTTGCCCCAATCAGCTGACCGTTAACAAACAGGCGATTGGCCATGCGGATATTGACGGTCCGAATACCGTAAATGTCTGATTCCTTGTTATTGAGTACCAACCGCAGCCGGTAGGTGCCTGCACCATCAGCATTCGATTGATACTTCTCTTCGTTCATATAATCATTCCATTTGCCGGGTACGGATACGATTCCGGTCTGAACCGGCTTTGGCTTATCTGCATTTGTGGATTCGGTAAAATCCGCGGGGGTCAACAGCTGGTTGCGATAAAATTCCCATTCACCTGTCAGTTGAACAGGTCCATCAGCCGCAAAGCTCCATGTATTTAAATCCAACCTGCCTTTAACGGCTTGAGGATTGTTATCGAAACTTTCCATATTGCGGATAATCCCATACAGTGGCAGCAATGTAATGAAAATAATGCCTAAAATTAAAAAAAATCCATATTTCTTCATCCAGCCGCCCTCGCTTTATACACGTGTGTGTTTAAATCATATCATGGATATTTACAGGACGATATGCTTATTCAAGGAAAGGAATCAGAAGAAAGTAACGGACAAGCTTTTTTCTGAACAACCCAAATAGGGCTGTGAAGGGCTGCCTTCCGGCAACCTGTCACAAGCCCGCACATTCATGACCATGTGGTCTTTCTCCCTTACTCTTCACCTGTAGCAATCGGATTATCGGCATACGAGATCCAGTCACTCCAGGAGCCTGAATACAGCAGCACATTAGAGAAGCCTGCTTCTTTAAGTGCTAGTACGTTAGGGCAGGCTGTCACACCCGAACCGCAGTACACGATAATTTCATCAGCGGACGCAAGATCGGCGAATCGTTCTTTTTGAGCGATAGCATCCTTCCAGCCGCCTTGATCATTCAGACCATGCTTCCAAAAGTAAGACTTCGCCCCAGGGATATGTCCGGCTGCCGGATCGATTGCTTCCTCAAGACCAAGGTATCTCGGATACTCTCGCGAATCGACAAGCACCGTACCCGGACGGCCTATGCGATTCTTGACATCCTCCATTTGCAGCAGGAAGCCCTCTTGCAGTTGCCCTTCAAAGATGGCTGCATGCATCGCCGGAGGCTCATCCGTAACTGGGTAACCCGCTTGCTTCCATGAGGCAAAACTGCCTTCCAGTACATATACCTTGGTATGGCCTAAGGCCTGCAGCATCCACCACAAACGCGAAGCCATCGCACCACTTTGATCATCATAAGCAATAACCGTCGATTGCGCGTCGATACCAACCTCTCCGAGCCGATGCATAAAATCTTCCCAGTTAGGCAGCGGGTGTCTGCCACCATGCTCGCCTTTGGGAGCGGATAAGTCCTGTTCTAGATCCATATAAACGGCTCCTGGAATATGCTCGATGCCATAGGCAATGCGTCCCGCTTCGGGTTGACCCAGAGTAAACCGACAATCCACGATAACGATCTGTTCGTCCGTTCCATGCTCAAACAACCAATCCTGAGCAACGATATGCTGCATCCTCTGACACTTCCTTTATTTATCTTTTGTCTTTATATTACCATTATATAGTTAAATTGGGGACCAGCAACTGAATACCTCAAGTCGACAGTCCGACGGAATACAGTTAAAATGGAATGACCCTAATTATGAAAAGTAAGATGTGCCTCATGCACATCGAAGGAGGCCTTCTTTATGCTCGCACAAGCTGCATCCATGTTTGAAATCATACCCTTAACCGAAGCCCACTGCCGTGATATCTGCACCTGGTCTTATCCCATGCCTTACCATACGTACGACTGGCAACCCTGGGAAACGATGCTTGCTCTGCAAGAGGAGTTTGCGGATGAGCAGCTGCGCGAGGAACAGTACCGTGCCGTCGTGGATAAAAACGGTATGATGTGGGGTTTTGTCCAATTTTTCCCAATGGTAGGCGTAACCCGAATCGGATTGGGCATGCGCCCCGAGTTGTGCGGACAAGGCCATGGCGTTGCTTTTGTTCAAGCCATTACCGCCGAAGCCAGACGAAGAACTCCTGCCCATGAGATTGATCTGGAAGTGCTCGCTTGGAATGTTCGCGCCTACCGGGTCTATCAGCAAGCCGGGTATGTACAGACCGATACGTATACGAAGATGACACCCACAGGCAAGGAATTGTTTTACTGTATGGTATGGAAGCCCAAAAAGACTTAAGCGCATAGATGCGTGATGTTTATCTCAGCTTCTCGATCTGTCGTTTGGCCTACAGTTCAGTGACATAAGCAGCATCGAACCGGGCCGCCGCCGTGAAATCGAGATCCGTTAATCCGCCTGCATTCCATGAGGTTAATCGTAAAGTGACCAACTTATAATCAATAGCGATCATCGGGTGGTGATTCAATTCTTTCTCAGCGATATGCGCCACTTTATCAACAAAAGCGATACCTTCGAGAAATTGGGAGAACCGATACCTTTTGGCGATCCACTTGCCATCCTCACGACTCCAGCCCTCAACCAGGTCCAATTTCTCTGCTACAGCTTCCTCCGATAGCTTGCTCACTCGCCTCCATCCCCTCACACCAAGTAAATGACATTAATGAGCGTTTCTTCGTGATAGATAACGATTACATGCTTCTCCTTATCGTGGCTCAGCGTGCATCTGCCTACAAGGATTTTTGGATCAGTGCCCAAGCCATAAAACAAATCGTCAGCTAAGGTCTGAATGCATTCCCGCTGCTCTTCAGGCTCAAGCTCTTCCCATTCCCCCGCCGTCATCTCCAAAAAGCTATAGCACTCGTCGATGCTGAGCAGTGCCTCTGTAAAATCACTAATGATATCCGGGTATTCACGGCCAAATTTAATGCCCACCTCTACCACTCCTTCGGTTTAACAACCACATGGAAATACTTACTAAACATTTTAACCCGAAAAAAGCTCTTCATGCAAATATCCAAATTAAGCATTTCGTTTCAAAATCTGTTACACTGTAAGGATAGACAAAAAGTTCGGAGGCGGAACGTCCCTCATGTTGAAGCTGCAAATTCCAAAAAACCGACTGAATTATTTAATAGAACGGATGCAGCAGGACTTCGAGCTGTCGGCTCTGGAGCGCGGTTGGCAGTACGTACACAAAGGACGGGTGAAAGACATTGAGCTGCGTCACGGTATGGAGATTCACGCTCAAGCCCATGGTGCCGAGTTATATGAAGTCATTCTGGATCTTGAGCAATTTGCCAAAAGCTCCTGCACCTGTCCCAAAGGCAAGTACTGCCAGCATAAGGCAGCGGTTATTTTTGCCCTTTATGCGCCATATGCCAGACCTGAGATCCTGCTTCAGCAGTTAAAACAGGCGATTCTGGTTAAGAGCCGCCAACAGCAGACTCGGGCAGCCACAGGTACTACGAAGGCTGAGAAAAAAGCGGAGCGGCTCGAGACCCCGCAAGCAGACCAACTGCCTGTTCAGTGGCAGCGTTTCTTTGACCAGCAATTTTACGGATACTCGTTATCACAGCAAAATTCAATCGAATTGTTTTATCACGCTGCCCAGGACTCGCTGCGACCTATTGCAGGCAAATGGGAGACTTCGATAAGACAATTATTCGAGCTCCATGTACTATTATTTGTAATGCGTAAGGCTGAACAATTTATAGCCGATTCCAAATCGTCTTATCTTACCTCGTATATCGAATCCGGAAGCAAGGTTATCGCCAAGCTTTGTCAGGAGCAATTAGACTTGCTGCTGCCCCGAATGGACTTCAAGCAGCTGGCGAATGTTTATCCGGAGGCACTGGACGAAACTCTCACTCTGCTGGGAGAGCTTGCGCTAAACGGCAGTGCTTCGCCGATGCATTGGCTGGTCGTATACCGCAGCCTCTGGTGGAAGCTTGAGGGCCAGCCAAAACGACTGGCCAAGGAACGCAAAAGACTCGAGCAGCTAGCTGCCAAAGCAGCGGCAGCCAGCCCGACTGAAAAGACTTCACCCAGCCAGCGCGATGCCATTCTGATGGCCTTGGCACATTTCCAGGTCATGGAGCAGCGCGATGAAGAAGCTAGAGATCTGCTGACACCGCTGGCCAAGAAGGAAGCACGTGATTTCTTTCTGTATTTACACCGGTTTTATGAGGAGATGCAATGGGAGCGTATGCTTTCTTGGCTCCGCTGGCTGCTGCCTACGATACAGCGGGCACAACAGGAGGAATTGCGTATATTTTGCACGTATTGGATGGAAGCCGTCAGTCACCAGCCCGATGACAATGAATGGGTTGAGGTTATGGTTGCGCTGCTGCCGCGGACCTATTATTTTTACACTTCCTATTTAATGAAATCAGAGCGCTTCAGATCGTGGGTCGATTTGCAAATTTCCAATCGAGTCTCCCCTATCGACCTCTATTCAGCCGACTTGAAGCTGGTGGAAGCCAAGGACCCCAGTCTGCTGCTTCCCTTGTACCATCAGGCGGTAGAACGCTGCATTGCTGAGAAAAACCGGAATGCTTACAAGCTTGCGATGAAATTTTTGAAAAAGCTTCAATTGTACTACACAAAGCTTGGAAAGCCCAAGATCTGGGATGAGTATATATATTTGCTCTCTACGCGATATTCCCGTCTGCGCGCACTGCAAGAAGAGCTTCGGAAAGGGAAGTGGATTCCATGATTGAACCTTCTGCCATCACCATTCATATCCGCCCCATGACGCCCGCCGGTTTTTTCTTGTATGGCGCGCGTCCCAATGGCGGTATTTGTGACGCTTACGATTTGAAGCATCTGCTTTTTGCATGGCATCAGCCATCCTTTTACGGAACGTTTATCGAGGTCATTGAGTTTATGAATATGGAAGGATTGCAGCTGCCTGCGCTAACAGCCCTCGACTATTTATGCAGCCCGAGCGCCGTCTCCCATACGAAGCTGGATTGGAGCCGAGATCTGCGTGAGCTGATGCAACTGGCGCCCCATGTGAAGGAGGCGCTGGTTCAGGGCCGCTGCATGCCCGATTTCACCAAATGGAAGGCAGGGGAGCTAAGCTGGAAGCTGGCCCTTCCCGACCCGATTGCCGCTGCCGCTTTAACACCGCTGGCTTCAGCGTGGATAGATCAGCTTATCCCCGAATGGGGGATGGAGGACGGCGCATTGGGCCAAAGCATACAGCAGCTGGAGCAAAATTATCCATTGATGCTGCGCGGCAAGCTGCCCTCCGACCTGTGGATGGATGAGGAAGACTGGCTCTTTTCAATTGGCTGGCAGACGGACGGCACACCTTTTCGTACTTGTTTGCAGTTAAGCGAACCGATTTCTGGTCAGAGCAGTTGGCCTGTTCATGTGATTCTACAGGACCGCTCCAACAAAGATTTGCTTCATGAAGTGGATGCCACAGCTTTAGCCCATATGGATGACAGCCATTCAAGCAATCGGGATAACACCGAGAAAACTGCTGGAAGCAGGCTCAGTACCGACAGCTTGGCGACAAGCGCAGCAACAGGCTTAAAAACAAGCTTAGAAACTGATACTCCCAACAGTTCCACATCTGACAATACCGCAGCCGATCGCATCGTTGACTCGGTTCAACCCGCGCTCCCAGCGGCGCTTGAACTTCTACCCGAAACGTGGCAGCCTCATTTGGCAAGAGCCGCAAGAGACCTCGCCAAGTGGCAGCGTATCGTACCCGTTCTTCAGCAGCAAGATGAATCCGCCAGCGCCATACGCACAGAGCTTTCATCCGATGAAGCATGGGAGCTTATGACTAAGGGTAGTCTACGGCTGATGGAGGCCGGTTATTCTGTATTTCTGCCTGCTTGGTGGGAACGTATTCGCCGCTTTCGGCCGCGCCTTAAAGCCAAAATTAAATCTTCCGTCGGCACGGCACCGCAAGCGATGTTCGGGCTGCAGCAGTTGATGCAGTTCGATTGGAAAATTGCACTGGGCGATATTGAACTGACCGAAGAGGAATTCCGCGAGCTGCTGGCAGAGAAACGCAAGCTAGTGCAAATTCGCGGCCAATGGGTCCAGTTGGACCCTGCGCATCTCGCTCAGCTCGAGCAGGTGATGAAGCAGGTCCAGAAGAAGCAAGGCCTTACCTTGCGTGATGTGTTGGAGCTGCATTTGCTTGGTTCATCAGCAGGAGAAGAAGATATGGGGCTGCAGCGATCCCTGCAAATGGAAGTGGAACTGAACGAGCAGTTGGAGGAAATGGCTGAACTGCTTAACCATACGAAGCGACCTCCGCTGATTGAGCCCTCCGCCTCCTTTCAAGGGACCCTTCGTCCTTACCAGCTCGAAGGCATGTCCTGGCTGCTTTTCCTGCGTCAAATCGGGTTGGGCGGCTGTCTGGCCGATGATATGGGACTTGGAAAGACGATTCAGATGATAACCTATTTACTTAACATCGAAGAACTCGAGCCAAGCTCCGGATCATCTACAATGGTAAACCCGGACGGTACAACCATCCAGCGTATGCCCTCTTTGCTCATCTGTCCAACATCTGTGCTGGGCAATTGGCAAAAGGAGCTGCAGCGTTTCGCTCCCAAGCTGAAAATTCATCTTCATTACGGTCCGAATCGGGCTAAGGGATTGGCATTTAAAGAAGCCTGTGAAGGCCATCATCTCGTGCTGACCACTTACACCTTATCTCATTTGGATGAGTCTGAGCTGACACAGTTCGAGTGGAATTCGATCTGCCTGGACGAAGCGCAAAATATTAAAAATGCTTATACCAAGCAAGCGACTTCCATCCGTTCTTTAAAAGGCCGTCATCGGATTGCCATGACCGGGACTCCAATAGAGAATCGCTTAACCGAGCTTTGGTCGATATTTGATTTCCTGAATCCTGGTTATCTCGGTTCACTTCGCGACTTCACTCAGCGCTATGTCAATACGATCGAAAAAACGAATGAACCCGAGCTGGTGGCCAAGGTACAGCGGCTGATTCGCCCTTTCCTATTGCGCAGAGTCAAGAAAGATCCAGCTATTCAACTCGATTTGCCGGATAAGAACGAATACAAAACCTTCGTGGCACTTACGGCCGAGCAAGGCTTACTATACGAGAATTATATTAAGGATATGTTTGAGAGGCTGGACCGCTTAACAGCGATGGAACGAAGAGGATTAATTTTGGCGGCTTTAACGAAGCTGAAGCAAATCTGCAACCATCCCTCACTCATGCTTAAGGAAGCAGCAAGCTCGCCCTGGCAGCAGCGTTCCAATAAGGTCGAGCGTCTGTTGGAAATGGTGCAGGAGCTGCGTCAAGAGGGAGATAAATGTCTCATCTTCACACAGTTCGTCGAAACGGGACACCTGCTGCAGCGTATTCTGGAGCAGGAGCTTGGGGAGCCTGCGATTTTCCTTCATGGCGGCACGCCCAAAGCGGGTAGAGACCGGATGATTGCCGAATTTCAAGGCGATGTACTTCCAACCAGTGGTCAGCCGAGTATTTTCCTCCTATCCCTCAAAGCAGGAGGTACCGGTCTGAATTTGACCGCCGCGAATCACGTATTTCATTTTGATCGTTGGTGGAATCCTGCGGTAGAGAACCAAGCGACAGATCGGGCTTTCCGTATTGGCCAAACCCGCCATGTACAGGTGCATAAATTCGTCACGCTCGGAACTCTGGAAGAACGTATAGATGAAATGATTGAGAAAAAACAGGAGCTTAGCCAACAGATCGTAGGCAGCGGCGAGCAATGGATTACGGAAATGTCGACTACCGATCTGAAGGAGCTATTCTCTCTGCGCAGCGAATGGATCGAAGGTTAAGTACTTCTGCCTTTACACGTTGAGATCCAAAAACATATAATGAGCATCCCCGACAGGACAAGAAAAGGTTTGCATCAGTCTTGCTGTATCGAGATCAGTATACACCTGAGACAGCATGCCTTGACGCTGGCTGTTCATCCGCATCATATTGGGAATAAAGTACGGGCGCCAAATCCAGTTCGAACCCTGGAATTGCGCGTCCCGCTGCCACCCATCATCCGCATGTCTAGTATAATTGGACGACACCTGCGATCCGTCTTCACGGCAAATATAGATTCGCACCACATTCTCATTTACATTCGTAAGCAGGCTGCCGATCATCGCATCCGCATCATTTGCTGACGAAATCCTCACATCAGAATTCACCAGATCATTCAGACTTTCCTGTACGGCAAACAGCTCACGATATCGTGTGATTTCGTGCTCGGTATAGATCCGTATTTCTTCCTTTAACAGCATCTCGTAAGCGTCAGTGGACTGAAAATAAGCACGTGCTTCAGAAAACAAAAAGCCTTGTACGTATCTGGCGCCAGCCTTTAAAGAATGATATAGATCCTGCTTCGTTTCCACGCCTTCAATGAGCAGTGAAGAACCCATTTGTGACGACAAAATGGAAAATGAATTTAATAACGCTTTGTATCCGTCATGCAGACCGCTTTTTTTCAACAGCTTTAAATCGATCTTCAAAATATTCGGTTTAAAGGAGGCAATCCTGTCATAGTTGCTGTAGCCACTTCCAATATCATCAATCGCAATCCGACAGCCACGCTGACGATACACATCGATAATTTCCGACAACTCATCGAGCTTTCCGTGAAATTCTTCCTCTGTCACCTCGATCACCAGACGTGATGGATCCAAGCCGTACTTCTCGACTAGCTGTAGGGTAGGAAGAATGCCTGATTGCTTATATATTTGATAAATCCAGGATGGCTTTAAATTAATAAATAACAAAGATTCCCCTTCCGATTGGGCTAATGTAGATATCGCTTTTTCCCGAAGCAGCCGATCTATCCGTAAATGGGCTTCTTCATTGATAGCAGGGTCTTGGAAAAAAGCGCCCAAGCTGTGTACGGTTCCCGCTTGAACTGTACGTCCGAGTGCTTCATAGCCGATGATTTTTTTGGTTTGCAGGGAAAGAATGGGCTGAAAAAATGGCCTAAGCTCATTTTCTTTTAGTATTTGAGAATTAATTTGCAGCAACACCATTCACCTCCTACTGCCTGATGTGTTAGTTAGTTAATTGTAGGCAGATTGACAAATCAGCAATTCTTTATTGCTGATTTCTTTAGTTCGCCTACAAAATGATAGCCGCTCACATAGGAATAAGCGGCGTATCCGTGTATCTTGTATACAAATCCATTTGTTCGCTATTTGCGCCGAGTTTCTGTAAGACGAAATTGATTAACCAGCTGCTGCAGGAAATCAGTAATAACCTCCACGTAGTTCGATGTATGCCGAACATTGACAATATCCGTCAACAGCTCCTGCACCTTACCTTCAACTTCGGTCGAAATTTTGCGATTTTCCATACTCACAAGGGCAATCTTTTCCATCAGACCTACAACTTCCTCAACCACCTGTGTTTTTTGCTCATCCTCTGCATTTGCCCCACTCAATATTTGCGAAGCTGCCGCGACAAGCTGCGCACCTTCTTCCACAACCAGCGTGCCTTCTTCCATGGAGGCAAAAGCTTCCTTCGCATTTTTGTAAATGAGCTGAACCGTTTCATTAATCTCTTCTGTAGATTGGCGCGTTCGATCTGCCAGCTTGCGAATTTCCCCAGCTACAACCGCAAAACCCTTGCCATGCTCTCCCACTCTTGCTGCTTCAATAGAAGCATTTAGCGACAGCAGATTGGTTTGGCTGGATATTTCCTCTATCACCTGAAGAACGCTGCGAATTTGCTGTGTCGTTTCCATGAAGGTAACAATCGTTCGGTTCGTTTCTGCTACTTTATTTGAAATTTGGCCCATTTTTTCGCCAATTCGTTCTACTTCTGTATGGGCAACGGTAATTTGCGCTGACGCCTTCAGCTCCAGTGCCTGGAGCGTTCCCCGCATATCCCCCACAACGTCCTTGGCAATATCGATATCCTTCAGCTGGCGTCGAATGCTGCGAATCATGTCATGAATAATCCCGCTCATTCGTTCGGTAGAGCCTTCCGTACTTACAGTCGATTGATGCAGCACCTGCTGGCTCGACAGCACCTCCGTGGCCGCGTGCTTCACCTGCAGCATGATTCCCTCCAGTGAGTCGATCATGTTATTAATCCACATCGCCAGCTCCTTGGTCTCATCGTGGGCGAATTGTCTATGGTCGATCCGCTGTGTGAGATCCCCCTTACCCTCTGCGTTGATTCGAATAAATTGGCTAATTTTTTGCAAATTATCAACGACTGGACTCGCCGCTTTTGTATGCAGCGTTGCCATGACTACAAAGCTGTACAACAAATTAAAAATACCCATAATACCCGCTGCGGCCAGCGGCGACATCTGCCCGAATAACAGGGATATCAATACTGTCGATATAGCTGCATATGCAAGGAGCAGCGGCACCTGCAGACGTATCATTTTCCAACGAACACTGCGAATTCGGTATACTTCCTCCAAATCACCTTCGCACATCATCCCCCACACATCCGGACAATGCGGGAGCTGAAAGGTCACCCCTTTTCCTATGACAGCGATATGCCGATAATCGGAATAACCAGGGAAAGCTACGAATACATGGCTTCCATTGGCGATCGTGTTGGCTACTCCAGGATGCAGCTTGCCAGTAGCCGGGTCCGTAAATATTAGTTCCAGCTCCGTATGTTCCTTAACCGAAACGGTACCCCAATCAGTCGTCACACCGTCCTTCAAGTTCTCTCCATGTGTAAACGTACGGTCTTCAAAACGGCTGCGAGACAGCGCTGTACCCGGAGCAACCCGTTTGTTCAAATCAGGACGAGCCATGAATATGTAATTATCGCCCGAATCAGGATACACATGTCCCGATTCCCGCTGTATAAGATCGCCGATTACATCGTTGGGGACCCTCCCACAGAGCGCACCCTTCCAAATACCATCTTTGATAATAGGAATGATATACAAAAGCGTCATTTTATCATGAAAAGCTGAGGTGCTGGGGCCAATCTCCAAGGTCAATGGGTCGGCAAACGGTCCATATAAACATTTATTTCCTTTATTCGTATATTCGAGGCCTGCCGAAATCACACTTCCTGCACCATATCGGACACCTATATGTGAGGAATATGACGACAAAATAACTGTTGATTGCTCATCGAGCAGAAAAATTTCAGATAAATCCATCGCTCTGCTGCGAGCAGCCGCAAACAGCTTATTCATAGATAAGTTCCATTGCTCCACAGATTTGGCTCGATTCTCAGCTATCAATTCCATTTGCTCCAACAACCGTTCCAGATGAGACCAATATTCAACCGTCCAGCTTGTCAACAGCTCTTTACGAGTGTGAGCTATGCCTTCAAATATATCCTCCACATCCGCTTTCAATTCGCGATTCAACCGGTATGACCACCAAAGCGGCAATCCGTTCTTAAACCCTAACCAATCAAACATAAGCCTCACCCCCACCCTTTGATATCTACACCCTTTATATGTTAGATATTATAACACAATCAATGGATTGATGTGAGTCCTATTTCCTATTTTCGACCATATTTATAATTAACTCATGCGTATTGTTAGGTATTCTTCCTCAATCAGAATCTGAACGAGATCTATTATGCTAATAATGTATAATATACGACTTATTACACAAAAAAAGTACCCTCTCCATAGGAAAGGGCACTTCTGACATCATTGAAAACCTAACGTTGAAAGGAAGACTTTGAAACCCTGCAGTCCTGCTTCATCACGCTTATAAACCCCTGCATCCCGCAGCACTGAGGCAAATTTGTCACCGACTGCAGTTTGCAGCACCTGCCTAGCCGCATTTATTTGGAGGACGGCTCCATGAACGTCCAGCAATTCACGAATCCAGGCACAATGTTTATGCAACAAATGCTCTGGATTTCCAGTAATCTGTTCATCGAAGGCGAGCTCTCCTGTCAGCAGCTGTTCCAACAATGCCAGTTCATCCTGCAAACGACCCGGCAGTACAGCGAGCCCCATCACCTCGATTAACCCGATATTTTCTTTTTTGACATGATGAAGCTCCCTGTGAGGATGGAAAATTCCATCCGGATGCTCCTCACTGGTTCGGTTATTGCGCAGCACCAGGTCAAGCTCATATTCGTTGCGCTCATTATTCCGTGCGATTGGCGTCACCGTATTATGTGGAGTCGGGTTATCCGATAGTTCATCTGCTGTAAAAGCGATAATGTCATGATCCGGATCGCTGTATGCCTTCCATCCGTTCAGAATGGTATCCGCCAGCTTCAGCAGCAGCAGCTTGTTATGACCGGATATGCGGATTACCGACATCGGCCATTTTACGATGCCCAGTCGTACATTCGGGTATTCGGGATGTGTGAAGCTGTGCTCGACTGGCGCTTTTTCCATCGCGAATCGATGTCTTCCCCCCTGAAAATGATCATGGTTCAGAATCGAACCTCCAACAATGGGCAAATCGGCATTGGAACCAATAAAATAATGCGGAAATTGCTCAATAAAATCGAAAAGTCGGTAGAAGGTTGCCTTCGACATTTTCATTGGCCGGTGCTCTTGATCAAATATAATGCTGTGCTCATTGTAATATACATAAGGCGAGTACTGCAGGTACCAAGGGTCACCATCGAGCTTGAGTGGAATGACGCGCAAATTTTGACGGGCTGGATGATTCAGCCTTCCCGGATAGCCGACATTATCAATACAAAGCAGACACATCGGATAATCACTTTGCGGTACATTTTTGAGCATCGCGATTTCCTTCGGGTCCTTCTCCGGCTTCGATAAGTTAATCGTAATTTCCAGATCCCCATATTCAGTAGGCGACAACCAATATTGATTGCGGGCTATGCGGTCCACTCGAATATAGTTGGAATCGATACACTGTTTATAAAAAACGTCCGTCGCCTGCTGCACGCTGTCCAACTTGGCCGTTTTCCAGAAGGCACCTGCCACTTGCGACTGGCGCGGCATTAGAAAACCCATAATACGAGCATCCAGCAGATCCCGCAGCGTCGTGTTGTTATCCTGTAAAATTCCTGAAGCAGCCGCATAATCCAGCAGCGGCTCCAGCAGCTCCACGACATTGGCGCTCGTTGGCGGCTCTACCTCATCGCTGTATGGCTCATCAAGACGAAGCAGCTCTAATAGTGAATTCCTTGCCGCATAACAGTCGAGCGGCTCCAGCAACTGCTGCCGGACGCCGAAGAGAAGCAGCTGTTCCACCGCATATGCTGCCGCTTGACGGTCTTGTTCAGTGGCTTTCTTTTGTTGTATCTGTTCTCCCACCGCTTATTTCCTCCTATCCCTTTCAGGACGACATTATTTCGCGTAGCCGCCTGGATGGCTTTGATGCCAAGTCCATGCTGTTGCAATAATCTGCTCCAGTTGATCGTGCTTCGGCGTCCATCCAAGCTCAGCCCGCGCACGCTCTGATGAGGCTACCAGAGTAGCCGGATCACCGGCACGACGCGCTTCTACCACAGCCGGAATCGGGTGACCGGTCACTTGACGCGCAATATCGATCACTTCCTTAACCGAGAAGCCTTTGCCATTACCTAAATTGTATACACTGCTGTCGCCGCCCTTGCGCAGCTTTTCTACCGCCAAAATATGGGCGTCAGCCAAATCAGTTACGTGAATGTAATCACGGACACATGTACCATCGGAGGTAGTGTAATCCTCACCAAAAATCGAAATATGCGGACGCTGCCCCAAAGCTACCTGCAAAATAATAGGAATCAGATGCGTCTCCGGCGCATGGTCTTCACCGATACGGCCGCTCGCATGAGCACCTGCCGCGTTGAAATAGCGCAGTGACACATATTTAATCTGATGGGCGGTATCGAACCAACGCATCATTTTTTCCATAGCCAGCTTGGTCTCGCCATATGCATTAGTCGGCAGTGTACGGTCGCTTTCGAGAATAGGTACATTTTCCGGCTCTCCGTAGGTCGCTGCTGTTGAGGAGAACACGATTTTTTTGACGCCGTATTCGTTCATCTTCTCCAGCAGACATAAAGTGCCGAACACATTATTTTGGTAATATTTAGCCGGGTTCTGCATGCTTTCACCCACTAAAGAATGTGCGGCGAAATGAATAACGGCCTCGATCTGATTTTCCTTGAATACGGTATCCATAAACGCCGCATCACGGATGTCTCCTTCACACAGCTTGCCGCCCAGCACCGCTTCACGGTGTCCCTGCTGCAAATTGTCTACCACGACTACCTCTTCGCCCCTCGCCAGCAGCTCAGCTACAGCATGGGAACCGATGTAGCCAGCTCCGCCTGTTACTAATATCGCCATTGTAGTTCCTCCTTTATATTTATGTGAAAATATTTGTTTGCTAACACCAAATGTGTGATGAATGAGGGCGGATGCATATGTGACACTACGCACACGAAGTATTCCTATGATCGCTTCGCTACTCCAGAAGAGTCCGCTATCTCCGCTTGGACTTTATGTTTCTTTTGTTCATCATATATAGTCTTTACTCTGTTATTTCCTTCACACCGTCGCCAATCGTACATACATAGAATTCGGCGGTCAGACCTGTTTTTTCCTTGTAGTTAGCACCCACTTGGTCAATGAAGGTGTCTACACTATCCTCATGCACAAGTGAGACTGTACATCCGCCAAAGCCTGCTCCAGTCATTCTTGAACCGAGTACACCCGGCACCTCCAATGCTTCCTCAACCATCGTATCCAGCTCCAGACCGGTGACTTCATACAGATCGCGAAGCGAATTGTGGGAACCGATCATCAGTTGGCCAAAGGCTGCCAGATCACCCTTTTCCAGCACTTTCATAGATTCCAAAACACGATGAATTTCTTCAACAACATGCTGCGCACGTCTGCGTACGGTTTCGTCGGTAATCAAGTGCTGGTATTCATTGAACTGCTCTAGCGTCAGTTGACCCAACAGCGTCAGCTCCGGAAACTGACCTTGCAGATCTGCAACCGCCTGCTCGCATTGAGAGCGTCTTTCGTTATACGCAGAATCGACAAGTCCTCGTTTTTTGTTCGTATTGCCGATAACCAGCTTATATGCTCCACTGTCAAACGGCACATGCTTATACTCCAGCGTATCGCACATCAACAGAATGGCATGATCCTGTTTACCCATGGCCACGGCAAATTGATCCATAATGCCACAGTTTACGCCCATAAATTGATTTTCCGATCTCTGGGACAAAAGCGCGATCTTTACTTTATCTGTGGGTTGATCCTCTAATGTTAACAGCGCATAAGCCGTAACTACCTCAATCGAGGCCGATGAGGAAAGTCCTGAGCCATTGGGAATTGCACCGCTATATAAGATATCGTAGCCGCCAATCTGTACGCCCTGCTGCTGCAATTGGTCGATGATCCCCTTCGGATAGTTGATCCAGTCGTCCGCCTTGTCGAATGCAATACCTTGAATGGAAATATGTTTGTGCAGAGGGAAATTGGTTGAAGCAAAACCGATCTGTCCATCCTGCCTTTTACGCGCCAACATCATCGTTCCGAAGGTAAGCGCAGCGGGGAAAACGTAACCGCCGTTATAATCCGTATGCTCGCCAATGAGATTGACCCGGCCTGGAGCATGAAAAATTCGGATAGCCTCTTGATCGTCTTCACCGAATTTTTCAATAAATATACGTTTCAAAGCTTGTAAGTCTGCCATCTTTACACCGCCTGTTTCATAATGGGTAATGGTTGGTTCACTGCTGCCTGCTACCTTTTTAGTATACGTCTGTACTTTCTTTTTCACTATGGAGGGATGTTAGTAGGGCATGGAAAAATGTTAGATTTTTGTGTTTGATAATGCTTTGGAGGATATTATATTGTAAAATGAAAACATAGCAGACATCTTCCTGCAGGAGACCGGTGCAAATCTAGAATTGCTGTGAATGAGGATCGAAGCTGCGAGCCCTATTGACTACTTGTAAGCGTCCAAGTCCAGGAAGGGAGAGGTACGCGCATGACCAGCGAAATCAAACGAACAGAGAGCTATTATGTTGTCTCCAATCCTCAGCCTTCCGAACAGGCGGATTTGGCTGTGCTGTTCACTGGCAGCAGTCAAACCAGGTCCGGGCATAAGCCCGGACCTAAGGTCGTTGACTATTACCTGCTGCATTATATCCAATCAGGTCGTGGTACTTATACATGTCAGGGCCATACGTACCAGCTGGGACAGGGCGACAGCTTTCTGATTGAGCCTGGGAAGCTGATCAGCTACGTCGCTGATGAAGCAGATCCTTGGTATTACCGCTGGCTGGCCTTTGAAGGCAGACAGGCCGCTCATTTACTTGAGAGCATTGGACTGTCCTCACAGCAGCCCGTTGTCCATACAGGAAATAAACGCCATATTGCCGTCATCTATCATCAAGTACAAACTGCTTTTCAAGCGCGGGTGGCACATGCCGGACTTAAAGCCGTTGGATATCTTCATCTGCTGCTGGCTGAATATGCACAGGCTTTGCAGCCCAAGCAGCCAAACGACCTTCACTTAACCGACAACGGTGAGCAGATTGCGCAGCAGGCGCTTCACTACTTATCCAGCCAATATGCGGAACCGATTACCATCGAGCTGATGGCCGAGACACTCGGCTACAACCGAGCCTATTTGTCTACATTGTTCAAGAAGCATACAGGACTTACACCGGTCACTTTTTTGCTGAGGTTGCGAATTGACAAAGCGCGTCTGCTGCTGCGCGAGCGCAAGGAACTCACCGTCGAGCAGATTGCATCCTCTGTCGGCTTCCATGACCCGCTCTATTTCTCCAAGCAATTCAAGCGGCTGTACGGCATGTCTCCAACTGATTACAGAGATGCTATGAAACGTCTATAGCCTGATGAGAAGCTAAGATCAAATTCCAATCCAGCTTATGATGGATTCCCGAGGGATTGGGTGTCCTTAGGCGCAGCCTCTTTCAGAGGCAGTTCCAGACAAATGAGCGCTCCTTGTCCAGACAAGCTCTCCGCCCATATGCTTCCCCCGTGAAATTCGACGATTTCCTTAGCAATCGCAAGCCCTAATCCGCTGCCACCTGCTGCGGAATTGCGTGACTTGTCTTTTTTGTAAAATCGATCAAACACATATGGCAAATCGTCCGGTTCTATTCCACTTCCCGTATCCTGAACCTTGATCATGAGGGTACGCTCATCCTCCTGAAGCAGCACCTGAATCAAGCCTCCCGCCGACGTATGCTTAATAGCGTTATGCACCAGGTTCGTAAATACTTGATCCATCCGATTCATATCGATCATCATCGCTTTATCTGAGTCCTCAGGCGGTGCTGTGGTGCTGGGCAGGAACTCAAATTGCAGACCCGCATTATGGACCTCTACCACATATCGTTCACTAAAATAAGCGATAAACTGCTTGATAGTCAGCTCCTGCATATAAAAGTCAATTTGTCGCGCCTCTAGCTTGGAAAGCTGGAACAAATCGGCTATCAGGCGATTCAAGCCCATAATCCGACTCAAAATGAGCTTCAAGTACTTGTCCTGCTGCTCCGTTCCAACCACAACACGATCGATCAACGCCTCCACATAGCCTTGAATGAGCGTCATTGGCGTGCCCAGATCATGTGAAATGTTACTCAATAGATGGCGTCGCGATGTTTCGAGCCTTGCCAGATCTTCATTCGTTTTGGCCAAGGTAAGATTAGACTGCTCCAGTTCCGTTGTACGCTCTTTAATCCGGTACTCCAGCCGCATGTTCAGATCGCGAAGCTCACGGGATAAGGTTTCCACCGAAGCAAACGCCTGAACCGACTTCATACTTATCACAAATGAGGCCAAAAAAATAACACAGAACAGCCCCCATGGTGAAAGACCCCTGAAGCCGATCCATCGATCATACTCAGCCGCGTCAATCGCTGCCAAGATCATATAGATGATAACTCCCGACAAAATGAGCAGTGCACCCTCTCTTTTTGCCGCAAATGCTCTCATTAAAGTAATGATCAGACTCACACACACAGCAGCGTTCAACCATTGATAGATCATAAGCATAGAGGTAAAAATCCATGGAGGCGCCAGCAGCGTAGCTGCAGTAAAGACCGCGCAGCTAAAGAGGGTGATTTGCACAATAGTCCGGCTGGTCTCCTTGCGGTATAAAGAATAACAAAATACGAGTGCGGCAGCCGTACCCAAATAAAAGCACACATATTCCATACGAATGCTAGTCACCCAATTCAGACGGGGAAACAGCTTAAACATCGCTCCTTCTCCCACCAGCATCGCGCGAACACCAACCAACAAACAAAACAATCCCAAATATAAGGGGCTTTTTTCCTTCATACGAATCAAGAATAGACCCAAATTGTAAAATCCCATTAGGAGTAAACTGCCGACCAACAGCATGTCCACGCCCATAAGCCAATCATGATGGGATACCATCTGCTTAGCTTCACCTAACAAAAGTTCATTCTCGATTCCGCCATAACGATGATCAAAGTTTGAAACCTGCATCACGATATCCAGCTTCTCAGCGCCTGCCTGCGGAAAAAGCACAAGCTGCGGGTAATTAACCGGAACTGACGTATCGCGGTCTTGGCCTACCCTACCGCCATTAGCCACGAATTGCCCATTGATCCACATTCGATAAGCTGTGCGAATCATCGGCAGCTCTACGGCAAGCACACGCGATGACGGAGCCAGTTGTACCTGCAGATGGAAGGTTGCATATCCCATCCCCGATATTCGCTCTCCATCGATCTCTTGACCATTCCAAGCTTGCGGAAGCCCTATCCAGTGCCTTGGACGTTCCTGGTCTTGCATGTCGGCAATTTGTGCTGGAATTAGAAGCTGCGCCCAATAAAATTCCCATTGTCCATTTAACGCAGCGATCCCGTTGCTGCCAAAATTCCAGTCACGCAAATTTTGTACCCCTTGAACCGCTTCCCATCCACTGAGAGGTCTCGGAGACGATACAGGCTGATCAGCCTCACAACCGCTTATACTTAATAAAAGGATGGCATACAGGACAAGAATCCATATATAATGAAGATAATATTTGGAAATCCATACCACCTACTTTCCGTAAATTTGAAAACCACAGGAGAGCAGCTTCGACACTCACAAGGAGGATCTTATGGCAGGAGAAAAAATCTTACTCGTCGATGACGAGCCAGAAATCGTTGACTTGATTCAAATGTATCTAGTCAAAGAGGGCTACAAGGTGCAAAGCACACACAATGGCCCAAGCGTGTTTGAATATATGGAGCAGTTTGCTCCCGATCTGATCATATTGGATATTTTGCTTCCTGGCATAGATGGTATTGAGATTTGTCGGCAGCTGCGCCAGACAACCAACGTCCCTATTGTATTCATCTCCTGCAAAAAAGAAGATGCCGACATCATCCTCGGTCTTGGCACCGGTGGCGACGACTATATGACCAAACCCTTCAGCCCCAGCCAGCTGGTAGCCCGAGTCAAAGCCCATCTGCGCCGTAAGCAGCTGTCAGATGAGCAAAAAGAGCATTCACAACAGTTAAGCTTTCCTGGCCTTGAAATTGACCTGTTGACTCGCAATGTGTGGGCAAGCGGGACACTCACCTCGATCTCATCCAAAGAATTCGATCTGTTGACACTGCTAGCCAAAAGGCCGAACAAAGTTATCCCGACTGAGCAGCTTTACCAAAAAACTTGGGGCATGGACAGCAACGGAGATACCCGTACACTGCTTGTACATATCAGCAATCTTCGCAAGAAAATCGAACCTAACCCGGCTGAGCCTACTTACGTACAAACCGTGCGCGGCGTTGGTTATAAATTCAATAGCAATTTGTAAATCACACGGCTATATAAACGGGCTTACTCCATGAATAGATCTGCTATTACAAGATAGAGATCTATTTTCGGTCGTAGGCGATTCGCTGCTGCAGTTCATCCATTTCCTGCTTCGTCAGGTCACGCCATTTTCCAACCTCAATTCCTTCAAGCAAAATGTTCATAATCCGTACACGTTTCAATTTTCTGACCTCATAGCCCAATGCCGAGCACATCCGGCGAATTTGCCTATTCAATCCCTGCTTGAGTATAATCCGGAAGGTCCTTGGCTCAATCTGGACGATAGAGCAGGGATTCGTCATTGTCCCCAAAATCCTCACGCCACTAGCCATCCCCTGAAGGAACATCGAGCTGATCGGCTTGTCAACGGTTACGATATACTCTTTTTCGTTGTCATTTTCTGCGCGCAAAATTTTGTTGACGATATCTCCATCATTCGTAAGCAAAATCAGGCCCTCCGAATCCTTATCCAATCGGCCAATTGGAAAAATCCGTTCCGAATGCCCGACAAAATCGACGATATTGCCCTTAATATGCAGCTCTGTCGTACACGTAATCCCTACCGGCTTGTTCAAAGCGATATAGACTGGCGGTTTTTTGGCAAGCACCGGTCGCCCGTCCACACATACCTGATCACCCTCTTGAACCTGACTCCCCAGCTCAGCCAGCTTGCCGTTAATGGTGACACGCTGCTCCTCAACCAATTTGTCCACGGCACGACGCGAACAGAAACCCGTTTCACTAATAAATTTATTAATTCTCATCTATGTCACTCCACTTGTCAATAAACTCCATCTATTATACCATGTCCCTCTCTCCGAGCAATAAACACCTATAGCTAAGGAACTTTGGATCAGATCACTTTAACATGGCAGTCTTGAATGCGCTGTAACGTGCCGAAAAAGCATGCTTACTGCGAATAACTTAGTAACGGCAACTAAACTGGAAGCCCTGAAGCGAAATATAAACCGACGATTAGTATTAAACAGAATGCGGGGGAACGTTATGCAACCATTATCGACACAGGAACGGAAGAAGCCTACGCCTGTCCTTCTACCTTCACGCTGGCGGCGAATCGGCCTATGGATCACGGGCTGTATGTTATTGGGAGGATTGCTCGCAGTAGGTGCTGGGGCGGTGTGGGTGAGCACCCTCGATATTAGCAAGCTTGAGCACCCACTTCCCGAGCCTACACTGATTATGGATCGAAACGCCCAGCCCGCTTCTCAACTATCCTCATCTCGCATTGAGCCTGTACCGCTTATGCAAATCCCGTTAGAGCTGCGCAATGCGGTAATTGCAGTAGAGGATCGACGCTTCTATGAGCATTCCGGTGTTGATTTATGGTCAATCACCCGAGCGTTATGGCGCGATCTTCGAACTGGGGAGATGAAGGAGGGCGGCAGTACGCTGACCCAGCAGCTGGCCAAAAACCTGTTCCTGCAATCGGATAAAACGGTCAGCCGTAAATTGAAGGAAGCCGCTTATGCGCTTAAAATCAATATGACTTACAGCAAAGATGAAATTTTGGAGCTGTATTTGAATAGCATTTATTTCGGTGAGGGGCGCTGGGGCGTTCAGGGTGCCGCTCAAGAGTATTTTGCTAAGCCGGTCAGCCAACTAAATCTGGTGGAATCGGCCTTGCTGGCTGCGCTGCCAAAAGCACCTACAACCTACTCACCTGCAAAAAACAAGGACAAAGCTCTCGAGCGCCGCAATCTTGTGCTTTCTCTCATGAAGGAACAGCAATTTATTACAACTGCGGCTTACACGCAAGCCATCGCAAAGCCTATTGTACTTCAACAACAAAATGAAGAATCATTAAAGGGCAAATATCCCTCTTATGTGGATTACGTCATCGAAGAGGCCGCTGAGCTGTATGGATTTACGGAAGAACAAATCCTGACGTCAGGCTTGCGTATTTATACAGATCTCGATCCCTTGGTCCAGCAAACGACAGAAGAGGTGTACGGCCTGCAATCCTTGTTCCCTGAAAGCAGGACGGACCAAATGATACAGAGCGGCGCCGTTATTATGGATCATCGGACGGGTGGTATCCGCGCTCTGATCGGGACCCGCGGGCCGCAGATATACCGCGGTTTTAATCATGCCACCCAGCTGCGGCGCCAGCCGGGCTCGTCCTTCAAGCCACTGGCTGTATATGGCCCCGCCCTCGAGCGCGGCTATTCATGGAGCTCCGCCCTCTACGATGGGAAGCTGGATATTGGCGGTTACCGCCCCAAGGACTGGGACGGACAAACACGCGGACAGGTTACATTGAAGGAGGCCATTTTGCGTTCGTGGAACATTCCAGCCGTATGGCTGCTGAACGAAATCGGCATCGAGGCCGGATTGGACTTTGTAAGAAGAGCCGGCATTCCGCTAACAGCGGCCGACCGCAGCTTAAGCTTGGCCCTCGGTGGCTTGTCCGAGGGCGTATCACCTCTGCAGATGGCGCAGGCCTACGGCGGCATCGCCAATCTCGGCGTGATGCAGAAGGCTCACGCCATCTTGAAGATTACGACCAAGGAGGGGCGCACCTTGGTCGAGGCTGTGCCGCATTCGACCGTATTGACGCGGCCGAATGTGGCCTATGACCTGACTTTACTGCTGCAGGAGGCAGTCAAGTCAGGAACCGGCACGGCCGCCGCAATCGGGCGGCCCGCAGCGGGCAAGACGGGCACCACGCAGCTGCCCGACACGCCGGAGTTCAGCGGCATCGGCGCAAATGGCGCCAAGGACGCTTGGTTCGTAGGCTTCACGCCGGAGCTGACAACGGCGATCTGGCTTGGCTATGATCAAACAGACCGCGATCATTATCTGGTCACATCGGGAGGAGCTGTGCCTGCCACGCTGTTCAATCGGATCATGAGCAGGGTGCTGCGCGATGTGCCTGTTACTCCTTTTCCGATTCCGAGCGCATCACGCAATCAGCCTGCTGCACAAGCATCACGGTAGTGACTTCTCAATCGTGTAGACAGCCTCTTCTATCGATATCAGGCTCTCAGACATTGCCCGCATATCCTTTAAACGAACTTGACCTTGGGCTGCCTCATCATCACCTATCAAAATGACGTACCGGGTTCCTTTGGATGCTGCGGATGTGAGCGACTTTTTCAGCTTACGCCCACTGGCATCCACTCGTGTGCGAATCCCTGCGGACCGCAGCTTAGCAGCTGCTTTCAATGCAAGAGATGTTTGTTCCTTTCCTATAGGCAGGACGAGTACATAACCAAGAGCTGTTGGCATCTCCCTTTCCAGCAGCAGCTCCATAATCGATTCCATGCCGAAAGAGAGACCGACAGCCGGATAACGAAGATCATCCCTGCCCACAAGGTGTCCGATAATATCATCGTAACGCCCGCCTCCGCCGAGGCTGGACCCAAACAAACCCGTTTCATCAAAAATCTCATACACCGTGCCTGTATAAAAGGATAGACCCCGCGATAAAAAAGGGTCAAATCGGCAAACAAGCCCCAATCCGGTCTCATCAATAAGTGCTTGAAGCACAGCAGCTTCCTCAGCACCACGACTGGCCCCAAGGTCAAATTTTACGGTTAGCTGCTCCAAAGTCGGGTTGTCCATACTTATTAGCCCGATGATGTTACGCGTGACCCCGGCATCCAATCCTTTACTGTTTAGCTCTGCTTGCACCCCGTCCCGACCTATCTTGGCGATTTTATCCAATGTTAGCATCACCGACAATTCATCTGCAGCAGCCACACCCAGACAAGCCAGCAGCTCTCTTAGAAACTGCCGATTGTTCCAAGAAATTACGACATCCATACCTAACTGCCGAAACACCGTTGACGCAAGCTGCATCAACTCCGCTTCTGCCTCCGGACCCTGAATACCAACTACGTCTGCATCACACTGGATAAACTCTCGCAGTCGCCCCCGTTTGACGGGACCATCTCGGAATACTTTGCCGATCTCGTACCTCTTAAAAGGGAGCTCAAGCCCTGGATTCAAGGCTACGACCTTGGCAAATGGAATGGTGAGATCATAGCGGAGCCCCAGCTGCCGATTACCCTGATCGCTCAATTGATACATTTCTTTGAGGATCTCTTCTCCTCCCGCATATTTGGATGCCAGCAGCTCCTGTTCGTTTAAAATAGGGGTTTCTATCGAATCGAAGTCATACAGCTCGAAGTTAACTTCAATCACCGACTGCACTTTTTTGCGGAGTGCCTGCTCAGCCCCCACATAGTCAAATGTTCCTTTTACGTTTTGCATACATGATCACATCTCCTTAGTTCTTGTATGGAAAAGAAAACAAAAAAACGCGCAGGACCTCTGGTCCCGCGCGCCTTGTATGTCGCAGGGAGGCCAACGCGATTAGCGTTAGCCCTCCCTGTTATCGTAACAGGAGTGCTAACGCTGCTTGTAATGATGAAGTTGTGAGATCCAGCATGTTGTATACATAGACATAGGTATTCTCTCCTTCAACGTGTTGAAACTGATTATAGCGGAGTCGATAAATTTATGCAACTGTAAACAAATAGGTATGGTCGGCTGCCATAAGGCTCGTCTTCGTGATTACCTTCTCCCAAATCAATACATTGCAGGAACATCTTTTCTGGCTTCAGTCATTGTCTGCAGTCAGAAAAAGTGCTCCTGCTCGGTTTACCTGGTTATCTTTTCAAGCTATTCTGATGAGTTGTACTTTATTTACTGTTTATTGTCCACTTTCTTCATTACGTTACCCGCTTGGCTTACTCGGCCAGCACCAACCGCGATACTGGCAGCTGGATCGATATTTTTGATAATCCCCTTCAACCTCATCACATCCAAGAAATGGACGGTATACATCAGAAATTGGGGAGGTCGTGTGGTTGGCTCCCACATCGGTTTAGCGCCAGTCCCTTGAGCTGGGCTTACACTGCTTACTTTCAGCTCTACAGGGTCATCGATCTTACGGAAACGGAGCTGGATTGCCCTTTCAATATCTTCACCGCAGCTGCTCATGATGCATAGCGTTCGGTAAGGAAGCAGCCCATGGATGCCACGAATCGAGACATGCAGCATTTCAAACGCCAGTATATAGGCAATAATGGAGTACATCGCCTGCTGCCACCCGAATATGAATCCCGCTGCTGTTAAGATGCTGCAGTTCATCATCATGATCACGTTCTCTGGGGATAACAACCCGCGATGTCTTGCTAAATATCTTTCGTTCATTTCAAGAGTATCCAAGGTGCCCCCATAGCGGACAACCATACCGATGCCTAACCCTAAACACACACCACCGCATACCGCAGCCGACAGGCTGTTATCCAACAATGCCGGTACAGGATGGAGAAAGATCGAGCTTAGCGAAAGTACAACGATCCCAAGAAGAGTCATTATCGTAAACTCCAAACGGATATGACGGTAAGCAATAACAATGAATGGCAAATTAAATAGGAACAATAGTAACCCAATCCGCATTTCCGTCATATGGGACAAAAGCGCCGAAATCCCTGTCATGCCTCCAACGACGATTTGATTCGGTATCAGGAAAAGCTCCAATCCAATAGCGGCCAGAATACCTCCCAGGATCACAATCAGGATATGAGTCCCTCTGTGGCGAGATCTCGCGGCCTTACCACTAGCAGCAAACTGTACATGGTTGATCGCAGCACGTAACATGTTTAGTTCCTCCTCTTTCACTTTGAAATCCAAGCCTTGACAGCCGGTTCCGAGCTAGCGTTTCAGAACATAAATTTACATAGCTTAATCCTGGACTACCGTACTAATTTTCTTTTTGGGCCTCTCCTTGAATTTAAATATTTTGTCGAGGAACTTATAAATATGCTTGCTCTCTTTGGACAGTAACGGCCCTAAAATCGCCATAATGAGTACGTAAAGTGCCGCGAAGGATTGGAGAACCGGCATTAATCCGCCTGCTTTGGCCAAATTAGCCATGATGATTGAGAACTCTCCACGTCCCATAATCGTGAATCCAATATTCAGCGAGGCTTTAACGGACAGCCCCGCATTCATCCCGGCCAGCATCCCCGCAGTGAAATTACCTATCAAGGTGATCAGCACCGCGGCAAGCGACAGCCAGATGGCCCCACCTAATGCCATTGGATCGATCGTTAATCCGAAGCTGAAGAAGAAAATGGCACCGAAGAAATCCCGGAAGGGCATGATCAGGTGTTCAATCCGTTTGGCGTGGTCGGTCTCTGCCATAACAAGCCCGATTAATAGCGCTCCAATGGCTTCAGCGACGTGAATCGTCTCAGAGAAGCCCGCGACCAGAAACAGCATGGAAAAGATCACCAAGCCGAACAACTCATTGGACCTAATATTCAGCACACGATTCAAAAGCGGAACCGCTTTGCGTCCGACAAACAAAACAAGGAGCATGAAACCCAGTGCAATCGCAGCTGTCAGCAGTACCCCTCCAAAGCTGGAGGAATTACTCAGCACCAGACCTGACAGGATGGAAATATAAACGGCAAGGAATACATCCTCGAACATCGTAATGCCCAGTACCATTTCCGTCTCGGGGTTAGCTGTCCGCTTCAGATCAACCAGTACCTTGGCCACAATAGCACTCGACGAAATCGTCGTAATCCCGGCAATGACAAGCACCTCCGCCCACGGGTATCCGGCAATCCAACCCAGCATCAGGCCAAGTATAAAATTGATCCCGATATAAATCGATCCGCCCTTCACAATCGATTTCCCTGATTTGATCAGACGCCCCACTGAAAATTCAAGGCCCAGATAAAACAGCAGAAACAGAACGCCAATCCGGCCCATGAATTCAATTAACGGTGCGCTTTGAATAAAGCGGAAGTCAAAATGCCACAGCTCCAGCGCATGGGGACCAACCGCCATTCCGATCAGAATGTAAAAGGGAATAACCGAAAAGCGCAAACGGGCTGATAACAGACCCGCCATCGCTATGAGTGCAATCGCAAGACCTACTTCGAGTATCATATGATCCATATATCAACCACTTCCATTCAATAAAATTTGTTTGATAAGTCTTTGCTGCTGTCTTTCTCCGACCACGACGAGCGTAGCTTCGTTCTGAATAACGAGCTCTGGACCGGGGCTTACGTGTTTCGTATGATTTTTCTCAATGACTGCAATAATCATCGCACCCGATTTTTGGCGTACATCCAAGCCTCCAATAGATTGGCCAATACTTTTGTAATGAGATTCGATTTTGTACCATTCAATAATCAGCTCGTCAAAAGCCATTTCAACCGTCTCCAGCATTTTCGGGGTATAAGTCATACCTCCTACAATAGCCGCTACTTGCCTGGCTTCGTCATCATCTAGAGTGATTGTGGAGATCGTTTCGTCGGGATCATCGTGTTCAAAATGATACATTTCCCGCCTTCCATCATCATGAATAATAACGACTAGCTTTTCCCCGCCACGTGTATGAATTTCAAACTTTCTACCTATTCCTGGTAAATTAGATTCTTTAACGTTCATGCTTGGATTACCTCCTGTTTTTCATACCTTTTGATAAACAACCCAAATAACCTCCGAAAAACCTTTCTTTTTTTCGGAATATTTGAACTTCATTCATTTTGGCAATAGCAAATAGAGCTCAGAAATATCGAACGTACGTTCTAATTTAAGCACAACAAATACACTATGAACAAAGGTCGAAAATTTTAGACGGCAAATGAGGTATTTACGGACACAAAAGTGGAGGTGAATCTAATGGGGGTCATAAACAAACGTTTCAGCAATATAAAAATGTAGGGTTTAAAGTTCAAACGGGGTATAGGAATTCGATTCAAAATAAGGTGAAGAACTACAAATAAAATCGGGAGGGATTTCGATGTAACCATAAGCTTATGCAAAAGCGAAGAATGCTTTCGGGTGGCCAGCTTGGGTTTATTCCCCTGATTAGATGCTGCTGTTTCGGGAATGGACTCATACGTTGTATATTCTTCATGCAGGCTTGTTGGGGGGGACATCATTAAAGCAAAAGCCAATACGATATATCTCAATAATCGTGCTGCTCTATAAACATTGATCATCATATCCCCCCTCATCTATATACTGTTACAATTCCGATTACTATTAGTGTACCATATTTCGCTGGTCATCTCAAACCGCTTGCAGAAAAAATAACTGACCAAAGGCCGATACTTGTCCCATTGTATACATTCTTGAACAGCGGTTGTATCGCGTGTTGTCCAGCAATTATGTATTTTTAAATGCAAGAAAAAGGGCGGAAGTCCGCCCTCGCCCTTTTCATGCTACTCTTGAGTTTTTGCTTCAACGGGAGTACGGTTTCCGTGTCCTTTCTCGATTTGAGCTTTCAGCTCATCCACAGTGATCCCTTTTTCATCGGCTTGCTTTTCCAGCTTCGCTTGACGTTCTTGCTCCAACTGAGCCTTCAGCTCATCGACTGTGATCCCCTTCTCAGCAGCCAGCTTCTCCAAACTTTGACCGCCTCCAAATCCACCTGGGAATCCGCCTTTGCCTCCGTTCTTGTTAGCTCCCTTGGCTCCATGCTCCTGCTCCGTTTGTGCTTTTAGCTCGTCCACAGTGATGCCTTTCTCCGCTGCCTGTTTCTCCAGCTTCGCTTGGTGCTCCTGCTCGAATTGAGCCTTCAGCTCATCGACTGTAATCCCCTTCTCAGCAGCCAGCTTCTCTAAACTTTGACCGCCTCCAAATCCACCTGGGAATCCGCCTTTGCCTCCGTCCCTATTATCGCCTCTAGCAGCGCGCTCCTGTTCCATTTGTGCCTTCAACTCATCAACCGTGATGCCCTTCTCTGCTGCCAGCTTCTCAAGCTTCGCTTGACGCTCCTGCTCGAATTGCGCCTTCAATGCATCAACTGTAATCCCCTTCTCAGCAGCCAGCTTCTCCAAATCCTGACCGCCTCCAAATCCACCTGGGAATCCGCCTTTGCCTCCGTTCTTGTTAGCTCCCTTGGCTCCACGCTCCTGCTCCATTTGTGCCTTCAGCTCGTCCACAGTGATGCCTTTCTCAGCCGCCAGCTTTTCCAGCTTCGCTTGACGCTCCTGCTCCATTTGCGCCTTCAATGCATCAACTGTGATTCCCTTCTCTGCTGCTTGCTTCTCCAAGCTTGCACCGCCTCGGAATCCACCTTTATTGACATCTTCTTTGTTCACTGTATATGGCTTGGCTACTCCTGGATTCGTATTCGTTGTTGTCAAATCAGCTGCAAACGCTGAACCCATTGCGCTCAATGCCAGCATTGCTCCAAGAGTTGTTGCGACCCATTTTTTGTTAAGTTTCATCGTATATTCCTCCATAAGTTTGTATTTGTTGTTTACAAGATCATCTTACCGCGCCTACCTGAATTCACCCTGAGTGAAAACTGTGAGTTTCCTGAAATTGCATTACATTCATAAAATCGCGTTTTCGCACATAAAAAACCTCCAATCGCACATCGCAGAAACTGCGCAGGATTGAAGGCTTTGTTCTATCTCTTGTTGTTATCGTAATCTCGTTCAACGTTCTTGTTATTATCTTTTCCTTTATTATAATCCTTGCCTTTTGCTTTCTCTTTGTCCTTGAATTTTTCGTTTTCTTTATCTTTTTCGTTGTCCCTGTCGTCCTCTTTACCCTGGTCTGACAGGAGTGGTTTAGCCTTGCCGGAAGCAGTTGATGAGATTTGCTTCCACTTCACTTCCAGCTTCCAATCGACCTTATCATCCTTCACCTGAAACTGCTCAGCAATTTTTTTCTTTAAAAGCACTTCAAAAGCTGGCTGCTGCTGAGGCAGGCCTTTAACTAGCTGTTGTATGAAAGCCTCAGCCGAAGTACCGGTTAAATGAATGCCTGAAAGATCCTTGCCCTGGATCATCACATCGTTAGCTTTTCCCGATGGTTCTCCACCCTGATGTTTGACTCGGAGACTCAAACCACGACTTTTCCATTCGATCGACAGTTTGTCCAGGGAAGCTTCATTGTCCTTCGAGGTTCCCGCGGTATTTGCCGGCCCTTTCATCGCATCCACAACTGACGGTGTTAGGCTCCCGCTTGTCGCACCTGCCACTGTTGATATTGCCCCACTACTCGAATCCGGATTGACAGCTACGTTCGGGGGCACAGTGGATTCAGCAGCAGGTGGAGGTACCACACCCGCACTCCCATCTACTCCCGTCACAGCACCAGCTGTTCCTGTTGTTCCTGCCGATGATTGCGAGGCTGCAAATTGCTGTGAGGTTGCCTTGATATATGCCGCCTGCTCCTTGCCATTCAATATGATCTCTAACCCGTCTCCAGCTTGAAGCTGTTCGACTGCGGACTTTTCCATATTCCGGTATACCCAGACCGTGGAAGATAAAGGATATACGGTTTCATTTCCCCCGACTGTGACTACCAGCTTTTTGCCCCCAGTCTCCAGCCGAACAAAATTGCCCTTGGTTTCTTGTGAAACCTCTGCTGACGCCTCTTGTCCGCCCCAAGCCGTGAATCCATAAATGACCAGCGCCATGCCTAAGCAGGCAGCCATGACCCATGTTATTTTTCTCATCGTTATCCTCCTAGGAGTGTCGCATCATTTACGACGCATGCTTCATCTTGTATCCCCTGTTTTGGTGTACTATAAGATTCGCATCGAGATGGGAATTTTAGGGTCATGACCTATACTAAAGCCTTGGTTGTTCAGCAGCTAATCCTTAATCTACAGCTTCCCAGCGGTGAGCAAAAGCTTGCAGCTTCGGATGCAGGGACTCAGACGAGGCGTGCTTCAAATCGATGCAGAGCCGCAGCTTTTTAATCCAGAACTCGAAGCTATCAAAGCCCGCCACCGTATTCGCCATATCTACCGTCAAATAAACAAAGTAAGGCCCCGCATACTTCTCCTCCAAAAATCGAAACGCCGTATCCATCGGGGTATACTTTTTGCGGCGTCCCTCCCAGCGATCAATCACCGTATCCACAGGCAGCTCAATGTTCTCCAGCAGCTCCTCCAGCTCATCCGCCCTGCGGTAAAATGCTGTGGCTCCCGGCTCGCCCATGCGACGCAACGTTTCTTCATGCAGTGGATAAAACACCAGCTTCTTCATTTCCTTACGCGCAGCCAAGCTTATCGTACGCACAAGCTGCTGAGCGCTGCAATCGGCAAAGCTATCATAAACCCACATCGTACCACGCGGACCTTGCCTCTCTTTCTCCGGCTCATAGCCGAATGGCACAATACTTGGCTGTTTGACCATCATGATTCCTCCTGATCGTGTTCACTTTAGGATCGCTTAATTCCTAAACATTCGTCTTAGTAGTTTATAGCAGCTGTAAAAAAACCGCTACCTTAAGCATCCCCCATGATACGCCAATCCACAAGCTTGGCCTGCAAGGACATAGCTCTTGCGGGACTGGATGAAGGCAAAGTATGATAGCGGATGTTCGTACCGATCTCCCGCTCCAGCAGCTGTGGGAGCACCTGCTTGCGATACAGCTGTTCAGCCGCCTTCCCATTAAAAAACACCCGCTCTAGAGACGGATATTCGTTCAGCAGCAGGATAAAATCATTGGCCTCCGGCTTCCGTATGTCCGCATCAAGACTGCCTTCCCGTTCACAGCCTGCTAGTACATCCCACAGCCCTACGCCCTGCTTTAGCGCAAAATTCAACCGATCCCTGTAAGCAGCTGCGGGCGCCCTACCCTCAGCCCAAATCGCATACAGCAGCGGCCAAAAGTGATTGCGCGGATGCCCATAATACTCCTGCTTGCTCAAGGATACCACCCCAGGCATCGAGCCCAGAATCAGCATACGGCAAGATGCATCTATAACAGGCGGTAGCCCCTGCAGCCGAGACTCCTCTTGATCTGTTGTATCCATATCAGGACCTCCCCACGTGATGGCTGCCAGTTCATTGGCTCAGACTCCCAAACAAGATACTTTCTGCTTTTACCCACTACAGAGTTAGAGCCAAGCTCGCTTCCTGCATGTCCACGGCTTAGGCTTATACTTCCGTATTCGCTTAAGTTATGCTTCAAGCCCTTTGGAACGCGCCCGCTTTATCGGCAAATTGAGCAGCAAGATCCCACCGATAAACATCCCGGCCCCGCACAAGATATACAACGTAATCCGATCATAAAAAAATAAATATGACCACATTATGGTAAATAAAATACTGCTGTTGCTGACCAGTATGGCAATGGTGAAGCTTACCCGCTTCATCGCCTGAGCGAACCAGTTAAAGCTTAATCCTGTTATTAGACCTAATCCAATTAAGGCTATGATTCCCCACATGTTAATCGGTCCTGTCATATGCGTTTGAAAAGGCAGTGGTATCGCCATGAGCACAGAGCACCAGAAAAAGACCGAAAAATTCATTTTTCCTGCATCCATGGACTGAATCAGCATTTTTTGACTGAGCACATGAAGCGCACTTCCCACGGCTGATAATACATACAATACCGTAACCAGCCCATTACTCGTTAGCATCTCGCCTATCGGCAATCCATTCCAGCTTATCGTCACTACCCCGGCTACACACAAGCCCGCAGCTATCCATCCGCGTCCTGACACATATTCCTTGAATACAAAAGCCGATATGAGCAGCAGCAGAACGGTTTGCAGCGGCCCCACCAATATATTTCCGTAAGAAGAACCAATCGATAGCGCTATATTCTCAAAATAATAATTGCAGCATTTGCCGATCACGCCAATCCAAATCCATTTCATTCCGGTATCCAAGCTTAGTCTGCGATGCTTCAGCAGCAGCAAAATACCCAAAAAGACAATGCCAATCCCGAAGCGTGCAAAAGTAATCGTCGTACTGTCTACCATTGCAGACGCTGTTTTTACCAAAATCCCTACAAAGCTCCATGACAGTGTAGCCAATATAAGCAAAAAATACCCCATGATGTCATCCGATCCTTAATTATTTATATACAGCCTCGTCCAAGGAGGCTTATATATTGTAGTATAGCTGTATTCGAGAATAACACGGCTTTGTCGGCTTTGTATACGCGTATATTTGGAGACATCTGGCGAACGCTTCTGACTGTTTCAAAAAAAATTAAATAAAAAGTGATCCAAATCCCGACTTTATACGATTACTATTCAAAGCCAGCATGAGCAACGCGTCCAACGGGGGGATTATATGCATAAATATTACATCGTGTATCAGAAAAAAATATTGGCCGGACCGATGAGTAAGGACGAGGCCATTACCAAGCTGTTCGAAATGAGTGCCACCTTCAAAGGCCTGCGGGTCCGTTCCTTCTTTGGAAAAAATCAGCCGCAGCCGCAGATCGAGGATTCAATGGTCGATGTCACTGAGAAACTCCTTGACCCGATAGAATAGACTGCGGTTATTGAATACTAAGTAATAGAAAACAAACCCCCTAACGAGCTGACAGCGCACATGGTGTGGCGCTTGCCTGATCATCAGGGGGTTTATCTTATTTTTTCCGGTGTCTGTAGTTTGGTGTCTGCGCTTATCCGTGAATCAGAGATTCTGCTCCGTCAATGTAAATCTCAGTACCGGTAATATGTGAAGAATCGCTAGAAGCCAGAAACAACGCCAGCTGCGCTACCTGCTCGGATGAACCTGATTTATGGGCAAGCGGCTGGTCGCCTTCGGGATATTGAACTGGAATTTGGACTGTTTGCAGCTCGGGCTTCTTGATGGTTTTATCGTTAATGGCCGTATCAATCGCTCCAGGGCAGATCGCATTGACGCGAATTTTGTAGCGTGCCAGCTCCAACGCCGCCATTTTCATAAAGGCCACCTGTCCCGCCTTCGTTGAAGCATAGGTGCTGAGTCCAATATTTGAAAATACGCGGTTGCCATTGATCGAGCTATTGATCAAAATACTGCCGCCGCTTTCTTTTAAATACGGAATCGCATATTTTACAGTAAGGAAAGTACCTCTCAGGTTAATATCGACCGTATTTTGCCAATCTTCAACCTTCATGCACTCGATCGAAGTCATTACGCCGTTGATCCCAGCGTTAGCGAACACGATATCCAAACGACCATACGTACGCAAAGCCTCTTTATAGGATTCCTCCACATTGGTTGCCTGAGACACATCCGTATGTATGACGGTGGCTTCCCCGCCAGCCGCAATTATCTCATCACGGACTTCATTGGCGTTATCCAATGTGCGATCAAACAAGCATACTTTGGCACCATGACGCGCCATCAATAAGGCACTACCCTTGCCAATCCCAGAGCCGCCCCCCGTTATTACGGCTACCTTGCCCTGCAGCCGCTGCTGTATGCTTGGCTCGACTGCTTCGTTCGCATTCATCATGCACAAATCCCTCCACTATTAGGTTTGTTGAATGTTTAGGACCGATGAAGGGATAAATGCACTCCCTTCGACAACAGCATGTGGTGCAATGACTTCGATTTTCCCTATACTACCTTCGATTCGGGCACCATCCTTAATTATGGCTCCTTCTCCAATAATAGCATAATCGACTCGTACATTACGTCCTATTTTCACATTAGGCATGAGCACACTATTGGCTACCACGCTTCCTGCTGCGACCTGCACACCATAGAACACGACCGTACGCTGCACGTCGCCAATTACGGCGTTATTCCAATGGGAAAGCGAGGAATCATGCTCGTCTGTCCGAGAAATCGGAGAACGACCGCTTCTAAGATATTGGTCACGACTGTAGGTCTGCCATGCATTCGGATCAGGCTCGAGATGAGGCTCTACATCCTGCTCCAGAAGATCCATGTGGGCTTCCCACAGACTCGTAACCGTACCAACATCACGCCAATAGCCTTCAAACGGATAAGCGTACAGCTTTCCATCAAGACGCAGCATACGCGGAAGTATATCTTTGCCAAAATCATGGCTCGATCTTGGATTCTTCGAATCATCAATAAGCATCTTTCGCAAATATGACCATTTGAATATATATATACCCATCGAAGCGAGATTACTCTGCGGCTTGGTCGGCTTTTCAATAAAGTTAATGATACGCATACTCTCATCGGCCTCGACGATTCCAAAACGATGCGCTTCAGCAAGCGGCACCTCCATGACTGAAACCGTGGCATCCGCCCCGCTAAAGGTATGGGCTTGTCTCAGGATACGATAATCCATCGAATAAATATGGTCACCGGATAAGATCAACACATCCTCCGGGTTATGTTTGTCGATAAAATCTATGTTTTTGTAAATGGCGTCGGCTGTTCCCAGATAACCGCACGGGTCTTCCGGAGAAGCCGTCAGCAAGGAAACCCCATCTTCATTGGAGCCATACAAGCCCCACGGCTCACCCCCGCCTATATGTGTATGCAGCGATTCAGAAGCATATTGCGTAAGCACGCCTACGGTTTGAATGCCGGAATTTGCACAGTTGCTTAAAGGGAAATCGATAATGCGATATTCACCACCGAATGGAACGGCTGGCTTAGCCAAATTATTCGTCAAAGGAGAAAGTCTGCGGCCTTCACCTCCTGCTAGAAGCATGGCAATGCAATCTTTTTTAGACATCAATAATCCCTCCCTGTCATAGGTTGTATCTTCTATTAAACGCCCCTGCGCCTAATTGAAACCGCCGACAGACTTAAAACACAGGCTATTCATAACGAAATACGAATAGACGATTCATCCTCATCAAGACAATTTTCACCACCATGTATATGGGAATAGCTAGTAGCATACCCATAATACCCGCCAAATTTTCACCTACCAGCAATAATAATACGATCGTCAGCGGATGCACATCCATCCGTTTGCCGAATACATGCGGAGCCAGCAGCGTGTCATCGAGCTGTTGAGCAACAACAATGAGTAGGCCTACCCACAACATCATCGGATACGATTGCGTAAAGGCCACGATCAATGCCGGTACCGCACCAATAATCGGTCCAATAAACGGAATGAGATTGGTAAAAGCAATAATGATCGCAAGAAGCAGTGGATACGGCAAGCCTATGACCAAAAAACCAACATAGATCAAAGCACCGAGACCGACGCTGATAAGGATACGACCAATAATATACCCGCTCAACACTCCGTCTATTTCCTCAAGCGTTTCTCTCGCTACATGCGTATATCCCTTGGGCAGCATACCTATCACATTCTCCATTGCTCTATGACCACCAATCAACAGATAATATAAAATGATCGGAATCGTCGTAATCAACAGTAAAATACTGGTCATAAAGCTGATCATGTCACTTAAATAGTTGGTTGCATACGTAATGGCATTGTTGACATATTCAGAAATTTTGGTGGAGAGATCCCCGTGATCTTTGGTGAAATAAGCGGCCAGCAGACGGTTCTGCTGCAGCTTTTCAATCTGCACTTTGGTGCTCTCGACCAAATCAGGCACATTTGCGACAAAATTTTGGATCTGGGTTTGCAGCATGGGACCGAATGCTACAACAAACAACACGGCTAGACTCGTAATGACAAAATAAATCAATAGAGTGCCTACAGCACGCTTAATCCCTTTTTTCTCCAAAAAATGTACGAGCGGCCGGATCATATAATACAAAAATCCCGAGATCAAAATCGGAACAAATAAAGTTTGGAACATAACCAGCAGCGGGCTAAACAAATAACCAACCCGATCCATCAAATTAATAATGATTAAAACCAGAATAATGCCGAAACACAACCGAAAAAATTTATTTTGCAGCATAATGACCACTCCCGTGCAGTTGTTTAAAGATGGCAAACGAGCAAATTATACAAACGTTACTGCAGGGAGCGATATAAAATCCGATAGCCGAATTCCTCAAGCTGTATGTGCATCCGTCCATCTTTAGTTCGTACAGGCTCGCCAGTTAGTGCATCTACCCAATCATTCGTTTCCATCGGGTGACTCAATATCGTCTTGTTTTCCGTATTGTTCATCCACACGGTGAAATGCACCCGATGGTTTAACCGCTCATAAATAATTCGGCGATCCCCATGCTCTGCTCTCAGAAACCGGAAGCTTCCCGATACAAGCACCTCATGCTTACGCCGCAGCGCAATCAGCAGCTTATAAAAATCAAACAGCTCGCGATCCTGCTTGGCCTCATCCCATTCCATACATTTGCGGCAATCTGGATCTTCTCCTCCGGTCAGACCTATCTCATCTCCATAAAAAATGCACGGCGTCCCCATAAATGTAAGCAAAAATACGACACATAGCTTCAATCTCCGCTTATTGTGTCCTACACGGTTCATCACTCGGGGGGTATCGTGACTGCACAGTAAGTTGAAAATCACTTCGTTCGTCTGCTGCGGATAACGAATCAACAGCCCGCTGATACTGGTAGCAAAGTCGAAGCCATCCATACCCGAATCAGAGAAAAACTCCAGCAGCTTGTTGGAAAACGGATAATTCATCACCGAATCAAATTGGTCCCCAAGCAGCCACCTTAGAGAATCGTTCCATACTTCTCCCACAATGTACGCGTTCGGATTAGCGGCTTTACAACATCACGGAACTCCCGCCAAAAGTAATGGTCGATTTCATTCGCCACATCCAGACGCCATCCATCGATCCCGACCTCCTTGACCCAGTATTCAGCTACATCGAGCAAATAGCTTTTGACAGCGGGATTGGACGTATTCAGCTTAGGCATATGCCCGTAAAACCCAAACGTATCATAGGTCGGAATACCATTCAGTATGGCAAGCGGGAAGCTGTTAATATGAAACCAGCCTGCATATTCGGATTTTAGTCCTTTTTTCAAGACATCCTGAAAAGGAGGGAACCGTTCGCTGCAGTGATTGAATACGGCATCCAGCATGACTTTTATTCCTTTAAGATGGCAGGCTTGGACCAGTTCATGGAGCCGTGCATTATTTCCAAAATGAGGGTCTACCTTTTTATAATCAACGATGTCGTATTTATGATTAGAGGGCGCTTCAAATACAGGTGTCAAATACAACGCAGTAATGCCGAGATCCTGCAAATAGTCAAGATGGTCAATGATTCCCTGAAGATCGCCGCCAAATGAGTTATCATGGGTTGGTTTACCGCCCCAAGGCTCTGTGTTGATCGGATTAATCGAGGGGTCTCCATTCGCAAATCGCTCCGGAAAGATCTGATAAAATACTGCTCGCTTCGCCCATTCCGGGACAGTATGCAGATCGATTTCGTGGATATAGGGGATATCATAGTAGCCTCCGGTTGGCGTCGGTCTGTAACTCAACACACCATTTTCCATTAACCACACGGTTTCCGAACCCGCACGGATGCGAAAACAGTAGGATACGCGCTTGTTATGAGGTTTAATACTGGCCTCCCAATAATCAAACATTTTGTCGGATCCTGTTTTCTTAAGAGGATATTCCCGATAAAACCGTTCCCAGTTATACTTGTCACCAGTCTCCGCAGTCACTTCCTCCACGTCATCTCGTTTCGTTCGAACCCGAACATGGATCGTATCTTTATCGTAAGCGTAGGCCCAGTTATTTTGGGCGATGTGGTAAAAGCTTTCCAGTAGCATCTAACCATCTCTCCCGTCTCCACGTCTAAGCTTATATCTACTGCTTGTATCTATTGCTTTTACCTTTTCCTTAACCATTTCCGAATTCACTTAAACAAGCAGCTCCATGATCGGCACGGAGGTTGCGTCAGGAAAGATTAGAAGCATCAGCCTGGAGCTAATAAGGTGGGGGGGTGTTCTGTGGGGTCCCTATTATAGTAAAAGAGAACATACCGATGCTGTTCATCGTTATGCCCTCTTTGGGTGGGATTGCCTATTTACCAAACTTCGATTTTACTATGCTTAGCGAACGTTTCACAACACTCAAGCCTATACCTTGAATCGATCCGCCGTTCCTTTGAGCTCACCAGCGGCCTTCATAAGGGTCACAGACCTGTCACTCGTTTCTTCAGAATCCTTCAGTTGATGTAAAGAGGCATTTGCAAGCAGTTGGGCCTGGTCAGAAGCGCTCCCCGCGATCCGCGCTATTTCTTCGATCCCTGCCGTAACCTCCTCCGTACCCGCCGACATCTGCTCGGCAGCCGCTGATACTTCCTCCATCTGTGTAGATACCAGATGCACTGAATTCAGCATACGAGATAATACCTGCTGCAGCTGCCGGACCTCGCTGACACCTTCCTGCACTTCAGCCCCACCTCGCTGCATCGCTTGTACCGCTGCTGTCATCGAGGACTGAATATCCGTGATCCGTTCGTTAATTTGCTGCGCTGATGCTTCGGATTGATCCGCCAGCTTTCTAACCTCACTGGCTACAACTGCAAATCCTTTGCCTTGCTCTCCTGCCCTCGCCGCTTCGATTGCCGCATTCAACGCCAGTAATCCGGTCTGTGAAGCGATACCCGAAATGATTTGGGCCATTCCGCTCACCGCCTGCATGTCTTGCTCAAGCTTCCCAATTGAAAGTCCGATCTCCTGCGCCGATTCGCTTAAGGTGATCATCTGGCTTACTGCCTGCTCGGATGCGCGGCTGCCTTGCTCTGCTTCACGAACCAAGTCCTGTGTCGCTCCCATCACATCAGCTGAAGCCTCGGCAATACGCTGGATACCGGTAGCCATCTCTTCCATTGCTTTTGCGCTGTCTTTCGCACTCGTCGCTTGGTGTCCTGCACCCATCGTGAGCTCCTGTACCGTATGAGACATTTTTTGTGCGTTCATGGTCGAACGTTCGGCGCTGCTCGTCAAATCACTCGATATTGTACCGACCTGGGTAGACATCTTGCCTATCGTTCCCATCATCATCTGTAAATGAAAAATAAATCGGTTAATTTCCTCAGCCAGTCTGTCCATTTCATCTTTACCTCGAACTGGAATACGGTAAGTCAAGTCCGCTTCCTGTGAGTTCAGATTCATAGCCGCTTGAAGCATAAACTTCAATTTACGCGATACAATAACTCCCGATAAGATGAATAATATAATCAACACGCTTATGTATAATCCTGCCAGCTCAAGCCCTGATTTTAGACGCTGCTTGTTAATAAATGCGTCAGAGCCTTCCTTGGATAAATCAACGCGAACGGCTCCCCAATGCTTACCATCGATGGTTAGCGGGTAAGCCAAGTCCCATCTTTCATAAACCTTCTGCTCAACCACCTGTGAATATTTTTGCAGCAGCGGTTTGGATGTATCTTGATAGGAAGCCGCCGTGTAACCGACAATATCATTGAATATACGATTACCTCTATATTTTTGGCTTAATAGCCCTGTAGCTCCCCATGCATCCTTCGATTCTTCACCTGTAAGACTTTGCTTGGTATTATGTGTCGCTATATAGCCATTGAAATCGGGATTTGCTGAATACGCAATCGGCACTACAAAAACTACATTTTCATCGGTCAAAAAACCATCGATAACCCGCTTCCAGTGATCATCTGTATATGCATCATAGGCACTTGTATATTTAAGCTCATATTGAGCTAACGGAACCATCCGCCCGTCAAAAAGCTTTTGCTTCAAATCACCATAAGCTGGATCTTTGGAGCGCTTCTCGGCTTCCTTTTGACTTTCAGGAACGACCTGCAGCTTGTCGTTGAACAAATTGCGCTTCAACTCTTCACCTGACAGCATCTTTCCATCTTTCAAAATGGTCCCATCTCTAATATCATCCTCAGTAATACTTTGTAGTGCTTTGGAAAGGGAAATGACCATAGCGCTCCCTTTTTCAAACAGCTGCATTTCGGCATCAATACGAATTTTGTTCCATTCGTAAGCATAAATAATACCGATCAATATCAGCAAAATCACACCTGTAAATAACATAAATCGAGCCGTTAATGAATGAGTCCACTTGAGCACAGAAGCACCTCCGCAATAAGCTATAATTTCATATTATACAACGATTTATAAGTAAAAAGGCCTAAAATAAGCAATTTTTATGTATTTTTCATAGAGATTCGACAATTGATGGGTTTATATGATAACGCGTTCAATTCCCATATTGCAAAAAGAGACTCTTACACTGCAAGAGTCTCTTGTATTACATATAACAGGCGAGTGCCGAATGATTGGGCTTACTTCTATATGAACTAAATACCAGGCTTGCCTACTTAGCGAGCTTGCTTGAGGCAGCTAACAACGGCTGAAGTTCCTTGCTCATCGCTTTTTCCAGATAAGGCTCTGCACTCAGCAGGCTGCGAAACTCCATATAACTGCGGGCTGCAGCAGCCAGCTCTCCGTCCTTCAGTGAGGCTGCCTTGACGGCACGAATCAATATATTTTTGGGGGTATGCTCCATATCGATAAACTCAAGCAGCTGTGTTTTGTAGCCTAACAGATCCAGCAGGCTGGCACGAATTGCATCGGTCGCAAGCGCCGAAAACCGCTCTTTCAAAATGCCATGCTGTAGCAGCGGGGCTAATACTGGAGCCTCCACCTGTCGAAACAATTCATGCTGACAGCAAGGCACCGACATAATAACACCTGCCTGCCAGCGGATTGCCTTCTCCAGCGCAGCATCTGTAGCCGTATCACAGGCATGCAGCGTGACGACCATATCGACTCTCTCCAGCCCATCGTACTGAGCGATATCCCCAACGAGAAACTGAAGATCATCATAACCGAAGCGACTTGCTAAATCGCTGCAATGACGAATTACATCCTCTTTGAGATCAAGCCCTATAACACGGATATCGAGGCCCTGTATCTCCTTCAAGTAGTGATACAGCGCAAAGGTTAAGTAGGACTTACCGCAACCAAAATCAATAATATTCAACGTTCGGTCCGTTGGCAAATGCGGAACGATATCTGCGATCAGCTCGACAAATCGGTTAATTTGCCGAAATTTATCGTATTTGGGCGCAAGCACCTTACCTGCCGCATTCATAATCCCAAGCTCTACGAGAAACGGCACAGGCGTACCTTCCTCCAGCACATAGTTTTTCTTCCGGTTATGGGAGAGCTCAGATGCCTGCTTCTTCGTAGGCGGTTTGGTGAGAATACCTAGCTTGCCTTTTTTGCTGATCAGCACCTGGTAATCGGCTTCCACAGTCTGAATAAGACCCTGCCGGAATGCTTCTGACAGCAATCGTTGAATGTGAGCGGCGGCAGCGGGGGGCAGCATATTGTCATGCAGCACTTTAGTTCCACAATACGAGCTGAACTGGTAATGCAGCTCTCCTTTTAATACGAGCGGCTTCACCGTTACCTTGCTGCAATCAGAGGGGGTATTCGAGCGAGGCTGACTAAAGGTACCTTGAATAAGCGATTGTTTAGTTATGACCTCGTCAACGAGTGTTTCCATAGATAACATGATGTATCAATTCTCCGTTCATTCTTTTCATTCTGGTTCAATCAAGTTCATTGTTTCATTAGATCTATGACGCTGCTTGTCTATTCAGACTTAGCAGCTGTTGAATTGCTAGAAGGTAGGCTTCAACCGAATAATCAGGTCATCCTCAGCACCGGGAGTACCGCGTCCGTCCCGATTATTCGTCATGATGTAGATCGAGCCGTCAGACCCCTCCATCACATTGCGTACGCGTCCCAGCTCATTCTTGAGCAAAGGCTCCAGCTGTCCTATCGACTGCTGGTCACTGTGCAATACAACCCGCAGGAGTTGGGCTCCACGCAGGTTGGCTGCGAGCAGATTGCCCTTCCAAGGCCCTTTGGTCACAAAAGTAATACCGGATGGCGCCCAGGTTTCATTCCCACTATGCACAAGAGGCAGCTTGAGTGTGCCCGGACCCAGCTTGCTCATGTCCTTGACTGCAACCTCGGAATCATCGCCCTCCATAAGCGGCCAGCCATAGTTGGCTCCTGGCACGATCAAATTAAACTCGTCATGGGCCGACTGTCCATGCTCCGTGCTGAATAGCTTACCTGTAACCGGATGCCAAGCCAGTCCTTGGGGATTGCGATGACCCAGCGAGTACACGGGGGAATCTGGAAACGGATTATCCTGAGGAATAGAGCCGTCTGTGTGGATGCGTAATATTTTGCCACCGAACTGGCTAACATCCTGAGCAATCGAAGATTTACCTGCATCCCCGCTTGTAATATACAGCAGACCGTCTGGGCCTATCTTGACTCGTCCTCCATCATGCGTTCTAGCACCAGGCAGCTTGTCTATAATGACTTTGTCCAGCTTCAGCTGATTATCGCTTTCGATCATACGCAGCACCTGATTACGGGTTTCCCCACTTTCCTCGTAGGTGTGGTAGACATACATCGCATGATTATTCGTAAAATCTGGATCAATCGCTAGCCCGAGCAGCCCCGACTCCCCTTCCTGGAGAAAAGGTGTTTCGAATCGATAAACAGGTTGCTCCACCAGCTTACCTTTATCGATAACTCGGACGAGCCCTCCACGTTCCGTAAAGAAGATCCGGCCATCCGGTGCGATATCCATATCCCAAGGCACATTTAGCTTGGAAGCCAATACCTCCTGTGTATAGGGAATGCTTTTATTCGCAATGGCTTCAGATTGCGATTCCGGTTTGTGCTGCGATGTTGTGGAACCCGCACCGCTCCCCGTTCCAGCAGCAGGTACAGACGGGGCCGTCACGGCTGACGAACTAGGCTCCGTATGAACGGAGTCGTCACTGCAGCCCGTAGCTGCTGTAAGCATCATAGACATCGCAGTCGTGATCATCCATACATTCAATCTAATGATTCCGTTCATCATTCATCATCCCCCGTATATGTTAGGAATAAGACATCAGAGCAGCTTACCCAGCTTAACAGTACGGAATAGTTAGGCTTACCAGAACAGCTCGCGCTGCCCTGCCAATCTAGCTATACTCTCCGCAAAATAATAGTCGCCGTATATAAGCGGCACGTCGATGTTTTTTCCCTCAGGGAAATGTGAGGTCCCTTGTACAATAAGTCCTTCTTCCATTTCCGAATCCCATGCTCCGTAATTCACATACAGCGAGTGGAGGATTCGCTCTCCTGCTTTACGGTAAAGCGCTGACTCCTGCCCACCCACCTGATCAGCCAGCAGCAGCAGGCCGCAGGCAGCGCAAGCACCAGCAGAAGTATCACGATAGGCTGGCACGCCTTCGGGCAGACGGAAATCCCAATGAGGAACATGGTCTTCCGGTAAATTAGCCAGAAAAAAATGTGCGGCACGTTTGGCAGCATTCAAGTAATTCTCATCAGCTGTATACCGATAGCTCAGGCTCATCCCATAAATCGCCCAAGCCGTTCCGCGTGACCACCCGGAATCGGGCGCATAACCTTGTCCACCCTTTACTTCGAGCTTCTCGCCTGTCTCGGGATCAAAGATAACAATATGATTAACCGAGCCGTCTGGACGTATAAAGTGCTCGAGCGTCATATTGGCGTGACGTACCGCAACATGCTTGAACCGAGGGTCACCCGTCACGGATGACGCCCAATGCAGTAAAGGAAGGTTCATCATGCAGTCGATAATAGCCCAACCCGCATTTTGCTCACCTTCACGCCATGGATTCCAAGCGCGAATATAATCACCCTGCACATTAAAACGGGCAGCTAGCAAATTGGCAGCTAGCAGGGCACGACGTTTAGAATCCTCAGCCCCAAGCAGCTTGTAGCGGGCCAGACTTGTCAATGTCCACATGAATCCGATATCGTGGTCAAGCTTGTAATAATCAGCAATCACCTGATCCAGCTGCTGCTCGCAGGATTCAGCAAGCGACTTCAGAGCCTCATCCTTCGTATCACGGTAAACCAGCCACAGCAATCCCGGCCAAAATCCAGCTGTCCACCAGGAAGCAGGCTCTAGCTTGTATATACCATCCACACTTGCATGCGGAAATCCGTCCCCAATCCGTTTGCTCGTTCTCTTCACTTTATGTACAGTCTGGCTCCATGCTTCCTGTACCCATTCCGGCTGCTGATGCTCAGTTCCTGTCATCCTCCTGCCACCTCCCTAATTTGTCTATGATTTAGTTTCATTGTAAACGCTGCTCTGTGCAATCGCAAACATGCATCCTACGTCCATCTGGACGTACACGGAGCATGCAAAAGAGCACTGCCAGCAGCAGTGCCCTCCAATCATCATCTCGCTATGCTTATTATGAATTACCCAGGAAGGCTTCCAGCATCCAGGTGTGCTTCTCCAAGCTGGCATGAATCGATAGCAGCAAATCTCCGGTTGTTTCATCACCGGATTTCTCCGCGATCTCCATCCCTTCCTTCAACTGTTCGTTGATCAGCTTGAAGTCAGCAACGACGGCACGGACCATATCTTCTGCCTTCTCAGTGCCTTGTGCTTCTTTAATGTCAGACTCCTTCAAGAATCCGGCCATTGTCGCTAGCGGCTGACCGTGTAAGGTGAGCAACCGCTCTGCGATCGCATCAAAATGCAGCGTAGTTTCATTATATAGCTCTTCCAGTTTAATATGCAGAGTGAAAAAATTCGGTCCTTTAACGTACCAATGGAAGTTGTGCAATTTGATATACAGCACACCAAAGTTCGCCACCTGATGATTCAACACTTTTTCCAATTGATTCGCTGGAGCTTTTACTGCATTAGCCATAATTGCCACTCTCCTCTAATAGTTTATGTAATTACTGGACTGATGAACTCCCTCTTCTTATATAACCTTAAAAACCCCATTTGAAACGCACATTGCTAGTGTTCCCTGTTTTCCCGCGCGCTATGTGCCTTTCCCAAGCCTGTTCGATATCGACTGCTCTTACCCAGCCATCGATAGCTTTTTCTAATCATGTTGAGAAGCCGCTCCGGGATGGGAAGCTTATGAAAGACGGGAAAATAAAACCGGTGATAGGCGGTCTTGACATCATCCCACATCATGCAGGGATCCTCCTTCAGGAAATCCGACACATCCACAACTTTACCCCGACCCTGCTCAAGCATTACGTTTTTGCCATGAACATCATGCGGATGCAAGCCGCGTTCACGGGCATAACTCAGCGCCGCATCGATATCGGTGACTGCCTGCTTTGGAATATGGATACCGCGCAGCAGGCAGGTATAAAAGGTGAAGCCCCTCAAGCGCTTCAATACCAAATACCGCTCTCCCACGTGAAGACATTCAGAGAAGGCAGGATGCGAGCCCAGCCTACGGTATACCTCGGCCTCTTCCTCAATGCCCTGGCGCCCGGGTGCATACACCTTGACTACCCATTCCTCAAAATCGGGATGTGTCACGACAGCCGCATAATTACCGGCGCCAAGCAAAACCCATGAAGGCGGAACCCGACGTACAACAACAGGATTTAACGGGTTCACACTTTCAATCTGCAGATGTGGTAATAACCCCCGCTCTATGTGCTCAACCAATTCCTTTATCATGGGCGACAATTCCTCCCTTCTACGAATCCATACTCAATGGTTTCATTGTTCAGCTATTCCCTTATTATTCCTTTTCATAACCATATCCATATCCAAATTTCACAAAATCGGCGACAACAATCTGGCGACGGATTCTACAGCGCGGATAAGTTTATTCCGACAATCATAGCTTTCGCAGGTCATCAACTTGCAGTCCTGCATATCCTGCTCAAACGTAGCTTCCAGCCTTGAGGCTACATCCGTTCCGTATAAGAAGGCGGTAATTTCAAAATTGAGCTCAAAGCTGCGATTGTCCATGTTGGCGGTCCCCACTGCCGCTGCTTCCCCATCCACAACAATCGTTTTGGCATGTAAAAATCCCTTTTCATACATATAGCATTTGGCGCCCGCACGCAGTAAATCTCCGATATGCGCATAGGATGCCCATTGGACCAATCGATGGTCTCCTTTTTTCGGGATCATAATGCGTACATCGATACCTGATAGTGCCGCGATCCGCAGCGCATTCAGCATACCCTCATCAGGAACAAAATAAGGCGTTTGCACATAAATACGTTTTTGCGCCTGAAAGATCATCTTGATATAGCCATTCTTGATCTGCTGCTTATCTGAATTGGGACCACTGGATACAACCTGAACCGCAGTGCGTGCCACGTCTTTCATCTCCGGGAAAAGCACAGGCTCGAAGGTTAGAGACTCGTTAGAAGCAACTTCCCAGTCACGCATAAATTGAATTTGCAGCCGATGCACCGCATCTCCGTAAATCATCAAATGGGTGTCCCGCCAGTAACCAATCTTTTTATTCAAACCCAAATACTCATCTCCAATGTTAAAACCGCCGATAAAACCGATCTTTCCATCCACGATCACGATTTTACGATGATTCCGGTAGTTGAACCGAAAGTTCAGGTAAGGAATTTTGGAAGGAAAAAAAGAATACACCATCCCCCCCGCTTCACGTAGAGGAAACAGCAGCTTGCGACTGATGTCGAGCGATCCGATATCGTCATACAACAGCCGCACCTCGACACCTTCTTTTGCTTTGCGCGTCAACGCTTCAATTAGCCGCCGTCCGGTATCGTCATTCCCGACTTTATAATAAAGCAGGTGGATATGCTGCTGGGCCTGATCAATTTTGTCCAGCAGCATCTCAAACTTGCGTTTACCATCGGTCAGCAGGGTGACCTCATTGTTTTGGGTCAAGGGGGAAACGCTGCTGAGCAGATTCATATAGATTAAATGACGGAAGTTCGGCACCACAGGATCATGGTACAGGTACGTTCCATTCTCAATGGCTACTTTCTGGTCCTCCAGTTCCTCTCGAACCCTGCGCTCCATTCTCGGTTTCATTCTGTATACCTTTTGGCGCGCGAGGTTTTGACCAATAAAAATATAAATAATACAGCCAACCAACGGCAACAGCAGCAGCAGCATGAGCCACGCCCAGGTAACGCCCACATTGCGTCTTTCCAGAAAAATAATGACTGCAGCAAATAATAGGTTAATAACAGGGATCCAGTTATTTATAAATTTCCATACAGGAACGACCCAATCTTCTATAAATGGCAACCAGCGCACCCCCATCATAAGTCTTAAGCGACTATACTCTTCTAAAGATACCATACCTGTTGTTGGAAAACGAAAGGCGGCCGATTTTGGGAATGATAGGGTCTTCCTGCAGATCAACGGTTAACAAAAAGGGAGCTTAAGGACTTGCGTCCTTAAGCTCCCTTTGTTTGAATGAAAGCATGCAGCCTATCGCTGCTAGTTGATCCTTAGGGAAGTTGCTGCTATTGCCGTGATGCAGACGCATGGAAGGAACGAATGACTTGCTCTGCGGTTAGCTCCAATAATTCAGATGCACGACTCATCGCTTCCTGCAGGCTCATGGGTCCAGTGACGATGCTGTGTACGCTCGTTATACCGACCTCATATAAGGCCTCAATCCCTTTGCCTACCGAGCCTGCCAAACAAATGGTCGGAACGCCGAATTTTTGCGCTTCCTGCGCGATGCCCATCGGCGTTTTGCCGGAAGCGGTTTGGAAATCAATTTGGCCCTCACCGGTAATGACCAAATCGGCTGCTTGTAAATGATCGTTCAGATGCGAATACTCGATAACGATGTCGATACCCCTTTTGATCGAGGCAGGAAAAAATGCAAGGAACGCGCCGCTAATACCGCCAGCAGCTCCAGCCCCTGGCAGCTCATGTACACGCTTGCCGGTTTTAACTGCAATCAAGTCGGCCCATGCGCTCAGATTAAGCTCCAACTGTTCAACCATTTCGGGTGTGGCGCCTTTTTGTGGACCAAATACGCGGGAAGCACCGTTAGGACCGATAAACGGATTCTGCACATCGGACGCAATCAAAAAACGGGATTCCGCAATTCTCGGGTCCCAGCCACTATCATCGATCATAGCGATCCGATCCAGAGCACCACCGCCAAAGCCTACAGAATTGCCTGCAGAGTCCAGCAGCCGCATGCCCAAAGCTTGCAGCATACCGGCACCGCCATCATTCGTAGCGCTGCCGCCAAGTGCCAGCAGAAAGCTGCGGCATCCGGCATCAAGTGCATGACGAATCAGCTCACCGGTACCATAGGTTGTCGCCAGCAGCGGATTCCTCTCCGCTGAAGGGATCAAATAAAGTCCCGAGGCTGTAGCCATTTCGATTACAGCCGTTTGATCAGGCTCCAATAATCCATACTCGGCAGTCACAGGAGCTCCGAGCGGACCGGTTACAGAAGCCGACAACTTTACACCACCTACAGCGGCTATAAGGCAATCAAGCGTCCCCTCCCCTCCATCAGCTACCGGTACGAGGACAGTTTGTGCTTGCGGCATAAATCGTTTTATGCCGCGTTCTATCGCTTGGGCAGCGTTACTCGCGCTAATGCTGCCTTTGAACGAATCAGGGGCAATAATAATTTTCAATGAATAATCCACCTTCCTATATGTGTATTCGTTTATAATACATGTATCAGATACTAAGACTTGAGTTTCAACTGCTTGCTCTTTATCTCATTATAAGGGATCAGAAACTAGAATTATTCAGTTATAAAGGATAAAAATAGCTTCAATTCCAGGCTGTTTTTTGTGCAAAGGGAGGTTGGGACATTGCTAACTCGGGAAATGGCTGAGCATATAGTCCGCGAGACGATGGAGAGGCTGCATCGGAACATTAATATGATGGATACAGATGGGCGAATTATCGCTTCCGGCGACCGTTCACGACTTGGGGAGCGACATGCTGGAGCCATCGAGGCCATCCGTTCCGGGAAACCGTTATTGATTAATGAGGCAAATAAGGATCTGTGGAAAGGCAGCCAGTGCGGAATCAATATACCTGTGCTGTTTCACCAGCAAATCGTTGGGGTTATTGGCATTACAGGACAACCTGAGGAGGTGTCCGAGCTTGGTGCACTGGTCACAATGACGACAGAATTAATGCTGAATCAAGCTTTCTTGCTATCGGAGAAGGAATGGCGCAATCGCACGAAAGAAATCGTCATTGAGGCGTTAATTCAAGCAGATTTCGATTCCCGTAAAGTGGACGAGCGTTTACAGCTCCTGCGCCTGCAGTTGGAGCCACCCTTTTATGTAATGATCATTCGAACGGAGCTTACTTTGTCCTATAATGATCCGTTAGCCGCAGCCATCGAGGATCGGCTTGGTGGCACACAAGCACTGGTCGGCGTATTCGACACGCATCGGCTGTTTATTCTGCTCTCCAAGTGTGAAGAATCGCGCAGGATTGCCAAACTGGAGCGTATCGCTGCCGAATTGCAGCAGTCCGGACTCCCTTATCAAATTGGCTGCTCTTTGCAGGTAACAGAGCTCGCTTCGGTTCACATTGCTTATCAAGAAGCCGAAGCGGCTCTGCGGTATGGCAGTCCTGCCGCTCCATGGAATAGCTATGCGGGTCTGGAGCCGCAAACCATTGTTCATGCCTCAGATGATGCCACGAAACAGCGGTTTGTGAACCGGATTTTCCCGGACATATCCGAGCAATCGGTTCGAACGCTGCAAGTTTTTTTTGACTGCAATCTGAATATCCAAGAAGCCGCCCAGGCATTATTCGTGCACAGAAATACCTTGATCTACCGGCTTAAGCGGATCAAGGAGCTGACCGGATACGATCCTCAGAGCTTTCAGGACGCCACAGCACTGCAAATGGCTATATGGATCTACGATCCGATGCAAATCAAGGAATAACCTTGTTGATTATTTCTGAGAACCGACTGTCTATTTGATGCTGCTTGCTGTTGACACGATTCGTCCGTCAACGTTCTGCCGTTTTGAAATATCGATATATCTTGTTTAGCTTCTCCTTATGCCGTCCCCGCGGACTCTCCATGCTGCCGAATTCAAAGAACTTTACTTTTTTAATACCTACGTAGTGAAACAACGCTTTTCGCATTAAGATTTTATGGGCGTTATTCAGCCATATGAACGGGTAATGGGCAGGTCCTTTCATAGTGGAGATACAAACAACCGACTTCCCCTTTAAAAGTCCCTCCGGCAAAAGTCCGCCCGTATCCTTATACGCAAATCCCGAAGCAAACATCTGATCTATATATCCCAAAAGCATAGCCGGCGGACGCCCCCACCAAATCGGATATACGAAAACAATGGTGTCGGCCCATTGAAGCTGATCCCTGTATAGAGCAAGCTCTGGGTCGTTATGCATGTCTCTCCTTCGCTTGTTCTCATTAAAAACCAAAACCGGGTTAAAGCTATCCTTATATAAATCCGATATCTGTATTTCTTCAATTTTAACATTCTCTTGGCTGCCCCTGATGACCTCCTGTAAAAATGCATAACTTAAGCTTTGATGATTTGGATGTGTATAAATAATGAGTAATTTCATTTTACTGCCCCTTTACTTATCATTTGATAACAAAAGGGTAACACACATAAAATTTAGTTGTCAAATGATAATTGTTATTTGATAATTAATTTGCTATGTTGTCAATAGAGGTGATTGTGTGGACAAGAATGCAGTATTCCAAAAATTTGTGGCCTTTACAGCCGCCGTTCATCAAATATCGAATGAAATGACCAAAGATGTGAAATCCGAAACGATCACGACTGTTCAATATAAGATTCTAGAATACATTGCAGTAAGTCAGCCTTCTACACTAAGTGACATCAGTGAATGCATGCATATGTCCATGCCGAATACGAGCCGTGAGCTACGAAAGTTAAGCGAAAAAGGATTATGCGAAAAAATTACCGATGCCGACGATCGGCGCAAGCAATTCATTCGACTATCGGCAAGAGGGGACGCCATGATGAATGAAGTTTTTGAGCAAATTGAATCTCGATTCGTCGAGCGCCTTCGAGATATTTCCGAAGAAGAGCTGGGAGAAATCGAGCAGGCACTCGATCTTCTTCACACCAAGGTCTTTTATTAACCATAGCGGACATATTCGTGAAGCACCGCAAAGTTGTATCATGCTTTCCTTCACTGTTAGGTTCCTGTTTATAAACAATACTTATGAAATGCTTCTCTGCAAGTCTCGAATGTTTGACCAAGATACTAGCTTTATGCCCTCTCTTTGCAGCAGCTGTTTAATTTCAGGATCGTTAAATAAACGATATTCCATTTCTCTTTCACGATAATGCGGCGTTATAGCCTGGAGTTCATCTGTGGTCATGGAGGGATGTGTGGTTAACTGGGTTATTCCCCGTTTGACCTTTGTAATCATTGCGATAAGCTGCCTTTTCATATCTGCATATTCCTCTAATGGGTTAAGGCAATACGGAAGACTTATCAGATCATCAATCAACAAAATGCCACGACTTTTCGCAGAATCTATTCTTTTCTTAAACATGTCTTTCTGCTCGCTATTGAAATACGGTTGCTCTAAGATTCTTAATGGCAAGTTAAACGGGAGCCGATATTTTTCGCACAAATCAAAGTTAATTCCAGGAAATCACGACCGCCGGAGATTCCCATAATGCTTCCTGCGTGGCTATCCAGATGAGTGGGATCGATCCCTAATGAAATTGCCTTTTGAATTTGAGCATCCAATTCGATGCTAACCTCCTCAGGATCAGCATTTTGTTCTAGGTATGAGGCTTCGTGGTGAAAGCATCCTTCCTGAGTGGTTAAACTTTTCATGGCGCTCTCTTGAAATACAGGCTTAAGCGGATTCGTGTTTTGGCTTGTCAAAGTAAGATGAATCCTTATATGGCTATAGCCTTTCCGAACACTATACATCGCGGCTTCTCTAGCAGCCGAACACGGCATCATAATAGAGGCAGATGTTATCGCACCTTGCTCAAACAAATGAATGATGGCGTCGTTGGTCCCTTTTGTAAGTCCAAAGTCGTCCGCATTAATGATTAATAGCCGATCTTCTAATGCATTTCCCCATTTTTCGATCAATTTCTCTCCTCCTCATCCATGTAATCCCTAACAGCCTTCAGACAACAATAGGGGAGCAAACACAAAGTTGTGTTTGCTCCCCTACCAAACGGGACCGCCGGTACTAGTCTCAGATCATTCTTAAGCTTGTTCCGGCTCTGGTTTCACCCATCCTAAACAACGAACGAGCTTTTAAGCGATACAATCCGGTTAAACACAGGCTTGCCTGGCTCCGAGCGTTTGGTATCGACATTAAAGTAACCATGACGGAAAAATTGGAATTTGTCCTGCGGCTGCGCCGAGCTCATATTCGGCTCTACAAAACCTTGGAGCACTTCCAGGGAGTTCGGATTGATATAATCCATGAACGAATCACTGTCGCCTTTTTCCTCATCCAGAATGAGCGGCTCATATAGACGGAACTCGGTAGGAATCGCCTGGCTGGCTTCAACCCAATGGATCGTCCCCTTTACCTTACGTCCAGTAAACCCGCTGCCGCTTTTCGTCTCAACATCATAGGTGCAATGAATTTCCGTCACATTGCCTTGCTCATCCTTAACAAAATCGTGGCACTTGATAAAATAAGCATTTTTCAAGCGCACTTCATTACCGGGAAACAGCCGGAAATATTTGTTCGGCGGCGTCTCCATAAAATCGTCCTGCTCGATATAAATCTCACGTGAAAACGGAATCTCACGATTGCCCATCTCCGGATTCTCCGAATTGTTTTCCGCTTCAAGCATCTCGACCTGTCCTTCCGGATAGTTCGTGATAATCACCTTAAGCGGCCGCAGCACAGCCATCGTTCTTGGCGATTTAAGCTTAAGATCCTCGCGGATAAAATGCTCCAGCATCCGCTCATCAACCGTGCTGTTGCTTTTGGCTACACCCGCTTCGCGCACAAAGTTGCGAATCGCCTCCGATGTATAACCTTTGCGCCGCAGTCCGCTGATCGTAGGCATACGCGGATCATCCCAGCCATCTACAATCGACTCATCGACCAGTTGCTTCAGGAATCTTTTGCTCATGACGGTATTCGTAATGTTGAGCCGCGCGAATTCATACTGCTTCGGTTGATGCTCCATCTCGCATTCCTCAATGACCCAATCGTAGAACGGACGTTGATCCTCAAATTCCAGCGTACAGATCGAATGGGTTATACCCTCAATCGCATCCTCAATCGGATGGGCAAAGGCATACATCGGGTAAATACACCAGGCATCCCCAGTATTGTGATGGGTTGTATGTGAAATCCGGTACAGTGCCGGGTCTCGCAAATTGATGTTGGGCGAGCTCATATCGATTTTGGCCCGCAAGATTTTATCGCCATCCTTGAATTCGCCACTCCGCATACGCGCAAATAGATCCAGGTTCTCTTCCACACTACGGTCACGATGCGGACTGTTTTGACCCGGTTGAGTCAAGCTTCCGCGGGTTAAGCGGATTTCCTCGGCCGATTGGTCGTCAATATACGCCTTGCCTTTACGGATCAGCAGAACCGCCCGCTCATACATTTGTTCAAAATAATCGGAAGCAAAAAACAACCCGTCCCACTCGAAGCCAAGCCAGCGGACATCCTCCTTGATCGCTTCCACATATTCAGTATCCTCCTTAAGAGGATTCGTATCGTCAAAACGAAGGTTCGTGCGACCTTTGAAATCGTCGGCCAACTCAAAATTAAGACAAATCGATTTGGCATGTCCGATGTGCAAATAACCGTTCGGCTCCGGTGGAAAACGTGTCACGACATGGTTGACTTTACCGGATTGTAAGTCGTCAATGACAATGTTTTTAATAAAATGGGATGAAACAGACGGATTCTCCAATACAATCAACCTTTCTCATGCAGTAGTTTAGTTTTATACCCTATCATACACAATAATGCCACGAAATATAATGGCTGAATCTATGAAACTATGAATTTATTGGGGAAATCTGTTGATTTGCAGGCCATATGCGGCTTACTGACACAAGTTTCTGCTCGGCATCAAGCGTCATTTTGTAAATATCAGGACTCGAGATCTGCTTCCAAAATGCCAGTCCGTAAGCTTCGCTGTCCCAATTACTCATTAGGATCGTCATGATATTACCGTGGGTACCGATGGCAAACCGTTTTCCCTGATGTCGATTCAGTACACGCTGCAATGCTTCCATCCCCCGCTGCTGCGCTGCATGATTCGACTCCCCGCCAGGCAGCGCATAATCTTGATCGGTGAAGACCCGCTCTATCGCAGCCATAAAACCCTCTCCCTCGATCACATGATCCAGTCCTGCCAGCAGCCGCTCCCGTAAGTTCTCTTCAAGCTCCATCTCCAAGCCAAGCTCTGCCGCTGCACCCTGCACGGTCTGTATGGCACGGGTATACGGACTGGACACCACAGCCTCCAGCTGCTCCTGCGCCAAGATTTCAGTCACACGCTCCGCATCCGCGATGCCATCGGGCGACAACCCACGCAGCCGCTCATTCTCCTTTGAAAAGGGCGACTTCGCGTGCCGTACCCAGTATATGGTCGTGTTCATATGAAATTGTCCTCCTTTCGTGAGGCTTTAATATAAGTCCTTCTGCTTAACATTTATTATAAAGATGAAAAGATATTTAACAAAGCGAAAAAGATTTTGGATTCCAGATAAAGGGAATGACCTTTATAGTACATATATACCCAAACAAAGTGCGGTGAACTAGCAAGCCGTGCAGCCGTTATGTTCTGTAGAAGCGTTAGCATTAGCCTTATTAGCTTAAGCAACAACTATCCGGAAGAACGTGACGTCTGCGCAAGCTATCCCGATTTACGGCACTTTGAAGCTTACCTGAAAGAGAGGAAACCGATGAGTACCGATTCCACCTATACCGACAAGCTGCCGACCACTAAGGCAAACCAGCGCTTGCGGCAACGAAAAAAGCGGCCTCGCTCCTATTGGATGCCCTATTTGCTGATAGCCCCTGCTGTACTGCTCATTATGGGCTTCCTATTTTACCCGATGGCTAATGTATTCTATTACAGCTTTCAGAACTTTAATCCTGCCAAGCCTTATTATAACGGATTCATCGGCTTGGACAATTTCAAGGCCATCTTCAGTACCGATGAGCTGTTTGCTTCGAGTCTGCTCATCTCTTTCAAATGGGTGACCATCGAAGTCGTATTCCAGCTCCTGTTCGGACTATTGATCGCCCTGCTGCTCACGCAAACATTCGCCATGCGCGGACTGTTTCGTTCCATTGCGATCATGCCATGGGCAGTCTCCGGGGTCATAACCTCTACCATGTGGTCGCTGCTGTTCAACGAGCATATGGGGTTGATCAACAGTCTGTTCATTAAGCTTGGCTTCATTGAAAAGAACTTTGCCTGGCTGGCTGATATGAATACCGTGTTCCCAGCGATTATTATTACCGAGCTGTGGCGGGGAATTCCCTTTTTCACGATTACGATGCTTGCCGCGCTGCAGACGATTCCGCAGGATTTGTACGAGTCTGCAACCGTCGATGGTGCGGGGAGATGGAAGTCGTTCATCCACATTACGATTCCTTTTCTCAAAAATTCAATTATCCTTTCTACACTACTTCGAGCGGTCTGGGAATTTAACAATGTTGATTTGATCTTCACCATGACCGGCGGAGGTCCCGCCAATGCAACAACAACACTGACGATGTATGTGGCTAATCAGGCGATTGTTGCGCAAAACTTTGGATACGGCTCTGCGCTGACCGTCATTAGCTTTCTCATTTTGCTTGTGTTTGCCATGGGTTATCTGAAATTGAGTCGTTTCGGCAAGGAGGGCTAGACAGATGTTAAAAAGCTTGGACCGTTTATTCGTATTAAGGCTGCCGCTGCTGCTGGCGATGGCATTCACCTTGTTTCCTCTCTATTGGGCCGTAGTTACCTCACTGAAGCAGGAAGGTGAAATCACCCGCTTACCTATCCGATATTGGCCAGAGCTTATCACCTTTGAAAATTATTTCGTCGCTTGGAACAATGTCGGCTTCTCGACCTTTTTCAAAAACAGTGTGTTCGTCTCAGCCATGACCGTCATCATCGTATTGATCTGCTCGGTACTGGTAGGCTACGCAATCAGCCGCTTTACGTTCAAGGGCAAAGCCGCGTTTATGATCATGCTGCTCTGTACACAGTTTGTACCGGGCGCGATGCTCCTGATTCCATTATTCATGATCTTCAAGCAGCTTGGTCTGACGAGCAACCTGCTTGCCCTCATTATTACGTACAGTACGTTCCAGCTTCCGTTCAATTCGCTGCTTATGAGCGGGTTTATCAGTAATATTCCTGAGGCACTGGAGGAAGCGGCCATGGTCGATGGCTGCAGCCGATTAAAGGCGATTTTCCTCGTGATCTTCCCGATCCTACTGCCAGGTATCGTGGCAACGACGGTATTCACCTTCATCAGTGCCTGGAACGAATTTCTGTTTGCGCTTATGTTTATCAGTAAGCCCGCATTGTTCACGTTGCCTGTTGGCTTACGGTATATGCAGGGAGAATTCGATATTCATTACGGTGCGCTTGCTGCCGGAAGCTTGATTTCTTTACTGCCTGCCGTCATCTTATTCGCTTTTGTACAAAAATATCTGGTTCAGGGCATGGGTTCTGGTGCCGTCAAAGGTTAAGCTTGAACTAATTTCCCTCGGGGATTAGCATACATGTAGGAGATTGAAAGGGAGATGTGGAAAGCATGTTAAAAAAAATGACTTCGTTGCTTACTTTAGGAGCGCTTGGTTTCTCCGTATTGACAGGTTGTGGGAGCGGTGACACTGCGGCGGGTGGCGCAACTGCCACTACTCCAGCCAGCACCAAGCCTGCGGACACAGCTAAACCAGCCGATCCAGCTAAGCCCGCTGAAAATGTGAAAATCACTTTCTGGGATGAGAACGCCGGTCCGGACCGTACACCTTATTTGCAGGAAATTATTAAGCGCTTTCAAGCTAAAAACCCAAACATTACTGTCGAATATGTCGGAATTCCAAGCACCTCGGCCAAGCAGAAGTATGATGTAGCCATCGCCTCCAACGATACGCCGGATATCGCCGGAATCAATAACATCTGGATTTCCGATTTTGCTGCCAAAGGTGTGCTGCTTGCTCTTGACCCTTACTTCGATAAATGGAGTGACAAGGACAAGATCACCAAGAGCCTGATCGACTATAACCGTACGCTGGTACCGGACAAGAAGCTGTATCAAATTCCCGGCACGATGTATATGGATGTGTTCTGGTACCGTACCGATTGGATCAAAGAAGCCGGATTGAATCCGCCTACGACCTGGGATGACTACTTCAAGGATGTCGAAAAGCTGACCGATCCTAGCAAAAACCGATTCGGCTATACGATTCGCGGCGGTGTGGGCAGTATTAACCAGCTGACAACTGCGATGTACGCCTATTCCGGTGTAGAGCGTTACTTTAACGATAAAGGTAAAGCAACGGTCAACGATCCAAAGAACTTGGAATTCCTCAAAAAATATGTCGGCATGTATAAAAAGTATACACCTACCAGCGATATCACTAACGCCTACAAGGAAATGGTCGCTACGTTTGATACCGGAACAGCCGCTATCGTTCAGCACAATTTTGGTTCTTACAACAATCATGTGCAGTCCATCGGTGAGGGTAAATTCGCAGCAACGATCCTGCCGAAATCGAGTACCGGCAAAACAATTGTAGCCCCAAGCGCCAACGGCTACGGAATTTTCAAAAACAGCAAGCATCCACAGGAAACATGGGAGTTCTTCAAATTTATCCTTTCCAGTGAATCCCAAGCCTATTGGAATGAGAAAATCGGTCAAATGCCTATCAACGCTGACGCGCTGCAAAGCGACTATGTAAAGAAATCGCAGCACATTCAAGACGGAGCCAAGGTTATGTCCGATAAAGATACTGTCGTACTAGACGTGCCAATCTACTTACCGGATTACAGCAGCATCCTGGCTCAGACACTGGAGCCTAACTTCCAAAAGGTCATGTCTGGGGCTATGACAGCTGAGGCGTTCCTCGATGGATGGGCTAGCGCGATGGAGAAGGCCAAGGTGGAATATGATAAGAGTATAAAAAAATAGCCTGCTTCTCTCCCGTTAATCCTTCGCAGTCAATGTGATGCATAACACTATAATAATCTGAATGCTGCCAAGCCATCTTTTGGGACCGCGCTGCAACTCCCCTTGAACGGGTAGATGTCAACGCGGTTGCAAAGCTTGGTTCTTTTTTCCATTTAAACCCTCTCTTTAGTCAGGCCTTATGCTATCATGAAACCATGGGGGGATTGACCTTGTCGTTTATTCGCAACCGTTCACTGAAATCATCCATTTTGCGATTATTTATTCCGATTATGACGCTGTTCGTCTTTATTACCGGATTGTTTTCCTACCTGCTTGCTTCCGATCAGCTGCAGCAAAATGCATTTACGAGTATTTCCGATACGGTATCGCAAACCCAAAGCTTTTTTAATGATAAATTAACCGATGTGGTCACCAGTCTGACTATTCTTGACAGCGATTCCGATTTGTCTGATATTACGACACGTACACAAAACCCTGAGTACCAGCTGCATACGGATGATTATTTATTGTTGAACAAAGCGCTAAACCGCGCGTTCCCCGACCGTGGTGCCTTAATCGACTCCACACTGCTTTACTACAATTATGACCGTCCCGCGTTTTATAGAAAAGATGATCTGACTGTACAAGTGCGAATTTCCCTTGAGCCTTACAAGCTTCGGCAGGCAACTGACCCAACCTCCGTCATCCATTGGCTGACCCTGCATACCGATCCGGTTGCCAAATCACTGAATAATAACTATAACGGAAAAGTCGTCAGCTTATATAAGCTTCTTGGCAAAGACGTGGACAACAGCAAAGGCATTATTCTTTTTAATATCAAAGACTCCTTTTTCAAGACGATCCTGACTACGCCGACCATCAGCAATAATGGCTACCTCTGTCTCGTGAGCGAGGACGGTTTGATCTCTTACAAGAAAATCGCGGATAAATACGATATCAAGGACGCCGAGCTTCAGGCCCAAATCCTGCAATCGAAGCAAACGTCCGGACAAATGACGATTACGAACGAATACGGTAAAGAAATGCTGGTCGTCTACGATACCCTTCGAATCAACAGATGGAAAATCGCCGCGGTCATACCTAAGGAAGAATTGCTGAACAAGGTCAGCTATATCAAGTACCTCAGTCTGGCAGTCATGTCGGTTTTATTCGTGATCGTGATCCTCTTTTCCAACGTCATGGCCAACTTTATTACGAAGCCGATCATTCAACTGACCCGCAAAATCAATACAATTGAAGAGGGTCATCTCGATATCGAATTCAAAGAATACCCGAACAATGAGATTGGTGTGCTGAACCGCGGTATGCGGGATATGCTGCAGCGGATTAAACAGCTGCTCGTCCAGGTTGAGGATGAACAGGAAAAGAAGCGGTCAGCCGAACTCGCAGCGCTGCAATTTCAGATTCGACCGCATTTTTTATACAATACGCTTTACTCTATCAAGCATCTGATCGAAATGGACGAAAAACAGGAAGCCAGTCAAATGGTGTCCGCACTTGCCGATTTTTTTCGAATCTCGATCAGCAAAGGCAGTGAAATTATCCCTGTTTCCCAGGAAATTGAGCATATCAACCATTATTTTACGATCCAGCAAATGCGGTATGGTGACAGCTTTACGTATAGCATTAAAGTCGACCCCGAGCTGCTCGATTATAAAATGGTCAAGCTGACCCTGCAGCCTCTTGTGGAAAACGCGATCTATCACGGCATGAAGCAAATCCGCAGGAAAGGCCATATTCGTATCGTTGGAACGATCCAAGGCGAAGATGGCGTAATTCGTGTGGAGGATAATGGTGCCGGGATGTCGGCTGAGCAGCTGGTGCACATCAACCGCGCATTGCTGGAGGTCATGAATAAAGGTGAAGAGGCGGTCGGCTTCGGCGTGTGCAACGTGCACAAGCGGCTGCAGCTGAATTACGGAATGTCCTACGGCCTCTGTTATGAGAGCAGCCCCGAGACGGGAACCGTAGCAATTGTCACATTTAGAAAACAGTAGTTTTCCGACAGGAAGCTCAGTAACGCTTGCAAAGTCGTTTTCCTACGGACAACTTTTAGGAGGGGATCCCCACATGTACAAAGTAGCCATCATTGATGACGAAGTCATTATCATTCGCGGGTTAAGCAAAAATATAGATTGGCAGGGGAACGGCTTCGAGCTGATCGGCTCCGCATCGGATGGAGAGGAAGGCTTGAAGCTCATAGCCGAAAAACGGCCCCAGCTCATTATTACGGATATTCGTATGCCCTTCGTAGATGGCTTCGAGCTGACCGAGCAGGTCGTCAAGGCTTACCCAGACACAAAGATTATCATGCTGACCAGCTATGATGATTTCGAATTTGCCAAGCGTGCGCTCCAGCTAAAGGTATTTGATTATTTACTTAAACCTGTAGACAGTGAAAAATTGCTGGACACCGCCAAGCGAGCCATGCAGGAGCTTGAATATGAATGCGTCATGAAGCAAAAGGTCGTCGAGGGCATGCCGCTTCTGAAGCAGCGTTTTCTCGAAAAGCTGATCGACGGAAAGCTTACGCTTTCGGAGATCCGTTCCGGTAGTGAATTTCTCGACCTCCAACTAGCTGCCTCGCGCTATGCCGTTATTCTGCTCAAGGCTGATGACTATAGCTATCCGGAATACCAGAATCGGTTTGGTAAAGAGGTGCTCAAATATTGCATACTCAACGTATCCGAAGAAACGCTGACCAGCTTGGGCAAGGGACTGGTGTTTAACTCCTTCGAGGATGAAGTCGTACTTATTGTTTGCGCCGATGGCAAAGAGAAGGAAGCCGAACAGCAAGCGTATGAGATTGCAGAGACGATTCGCGGCAACGTAGAGAAGTTTTTGAAAACCACCGTCACAGCGGGCATTGGGTTCGCGTATGAGCACACTGCAGAAATCGCGCTGTCATATCAAGGCGCACGTTCTGCTTTGGAATTTCGGCATATCCTGGGAACCAATCGCGTCCTGACTGTAGCCGATACCGGCGATGCTCCACATAAGGAATCTGTTGAATTAAGTGTTCTGGAAAAGGAGCTGGCCGTTAAGGTCAAGCTGGGCTTGGAGGACGAGGCACTATCTGTCCTGAGCAGCATGGAACAGGCAATTATCGAGAGCCAATCGGTTTCCTTATCCCGAATGCGTCTGATTGGCGTAGAGATTTCCGTACTGCTGTATAAGGAGTTGGAGGAGCAGGCGAAGCAATTGGATGATTTCTATGCCGTCTATACGAAGCAGCAGCAGATGCAAACCGTGTATGAAATCTTTGCCTCGATACGCCAGCTCGTCATTCAGCTTGTCGCGATCGTTAACAATCAACGCGATCACCAGATCAAGAAGTTGATTCATCGAGCCGTCGCATACATGGAGCTGCATTACGATCAAGAGGGGCTGTCACTACAGAATGTATCCAGCGTCGTGCACATCAGCCCCACCTATTTAAGCATTATTTTCAAAAAGGAAAAAAATATTAATTTCAGCGATTTCCTTTACCAACTGCGGATGAATAAAGCCATGGAGCTGCTGCGGATATCAGATCTCAAATCGTATGAGGTCGCCGAAAAGGTCGGTTATCGCAACCCACAGTATTTTAGTGTCTGCTTTAAAAAATACACCGGCTTATCACCCTCTGAATTCAAACAGGTAAAGAGTTAGGATTACGCCCAACACCGATACGTTTAGCAGACAGCCAGACAGCCATGAATCAGCTGTGATGGTTCTTGTAAATGTTCAGTGCCTGCTCCATTCTTTGCAAGTAGGACGGGCTATTGTCGGAGCAAATAAATTGCACATCGGCACATCCCGAACTCTCCAGCAAGGAATGGCTAACTAGCAGCTCATCCAGATGGTTAATCGTTCCACTGCTGCCATCAATAATTTGGATATGCTTGGGAAGTAGCTTTCTTAGGATCAGTTTATAAAAAGGATAATGCGTGCATCCCAATACTACCGTTCCATAATTATTCAGATCATACGGCGCGAACTTGGCTGTGAAATAGTTTGCCATTACGGTCTCGTCAAACTGCAGTTGCTCACAGTATTGGACCAATTCAGGCAGTGGCAATGAATCCACAATACTGAGGTCGTCTATTCGGTTCACCAATTCGATATATTTGGATTCACGCAGGGTCAATGGCGTAGCCAGAACCAGCACCCGCCTTCCGTTCGCACGGCTCAGCTGTACAGCAGGTTTCACTGCTGGCTCCATACCAATAATGGGTATCGAGGTGTAGACGCTTCTCAGCTCTGCTATCGCAATGCTTGTGGCTGTATTACAGGCGATAACCAGCGCTTTAATATCCAGCTGCATCATCCGGTCTACCGCTTCAAAAATATACTGTTTAACCTCTTGCTTCGGTTTTGTTCCATATGGAACATGTAGCGTATCTGCGTAATAGTAAAAATCCTCTTGGGGAAAGCGTCTCATGCCTTCATGTAGAACCGTGATACCGCCTAATCCCGAATCAAAAAAAGCTATTCTCATTTCTCCACCTGATTCGTTTAAGAATATAATTGTATTTAAGCACTACACTTTATTATACCCCTATTGTCAGGAAAGCCAATAGACACCGCGCAAATCAAGCGGCTGCTTAATATCATTTAGGCTGGTCCCCCTGACTTCACCCTGCCCAGCTCTCAATTAACGGCTTGCAGACAGCACATACACCTTCACATTCCGTTTGACACCAAATTCTAGCGCTTCTCCCACATCGTTCATAAATACATCAATTCGGGCGCCACGGACGGCCGAACCCGTGTCCTCAGCCGTCCGTATGCCGACTCCATCGATGAACACCTCGGTGCCAATTGGAATCACCGCTGGATCTACAGCGATTGTACGTCCTTCCTCCGCTTTACTTCCGCTAAAGGTAATGCCGTATTCCGGATGGCCCTCCGACTTGCCTGTAGACTCCTTACCCGCTGTATAAGCAGTTAAGGTTGAACTCATCACCTGACTAATGACCTTGGGCTGATCATCTGGTATGGGGATGACAGCTTCAGCAGCAGGGATATGCAGTTGTTGTCCTGCAGCAAGAAGCTGCGTGGGCTCCAACTGGTTCTCCTCGGCAAGAGAATTCACGGAATTACCAAACTGCTGCGCAATATGCTCAAGGGTATCCCCCTCATTAACCTGATATAGAATTCGCTTTGGTTGGTTGCGCTGTACGTCTTCCAGCTCAGACTGTTGGCTCGGCTCCCAAACGGGACCATTCATGGTGCTATCAGCTTTGGCATCGGACTCAGCCATCGAAGCAGCGTTCAGCTCCCAGCTACTGCTAGCATATGAATGCAAGTCCAGTTTCAATCCCAGTATGCAAAAAAACAGAAGAACATACAGTGATTTTATATTCCTTTGATCCATGCGTATAGGTCCTCCTTAAGGCAATGTAAAATAGTAAATCATAAAAAGCAGATTACTAGACTACAGTTACCCCAATTTCTCTACCGCAAACCTTCCTAATTATGTAAATTGGTATTTATAAACATAAAAAACCGCTATTTATTCATCTTTTCCATAGTTATCCACAATTTTATCCACAATTCATGCACATATATCCACATGATTTCATTAACACTTCCATACATCTCCAAGAACAGCTATTTGTTTCGTGCCCATGACAAAGTGTTATTAAAATGGTAATATAGTCCTAAATAAAGGAAACGAAATAAAAAATAGTTAAGGGTACAAATCTTTATTTCAAGAGCTGCTGCCATAACTGCTGAATGACTAAGGAATTATTAACAAGGGAGTCTTTCAAGTATGTCTTTCTTCGTATATATCACACAATTCTATGAGCGTCTTTGCGACTACCATCAATCTTGAATTGGCTTTCAACCAGACGTGGAGGAACAGTACATATGAAAATGAATTCCATGGAAAGCATTTGGCATACCAACACCGAAAAACGGCTGCAAGAAATCAATGAATTATTCCAATTAATTACAGAAAATACCTCTGATGTGATCTCCTACAGTACAGGGGACGGATTGTGCAAATATGTGTCTTCCTCGGTTCAATCCCTGCTCGGCTATGAAACGGCAGAATTAATTGGTAAACGAACATTTGATTTTATTCATGCCGATGATATAAACGCTCTGCACAGCTTAGGTGTCAACAAGGCGGGTGGCGTTGCAAGCTTCCGGTTTCGTCACAAGTTTGGTCACTATTTGTGGTTTGAATCCGCTTTCAAAAGTATAAAAAATGAAGATGGCACTCTGAAGTATAATATAAGCATCGCGAGAGACATCACTAAACGTAAGCAGGCGGAAGAAAATCTGCGGCAAAGTGAAGAGCGCTTTCAGAGCGCTTTCGGCCATGCACCGATCGGGATGGCACTTGTCGATTTAAATGGACAGTATTTCAAAGTCAATCAAACCCTGTGCAGCATCATCGGTTATTCCGAGCAGGAGCTGCTGCAAATTGGTTATATGGATATTACTCATCCGGAAGATTTAAATAAACATATGCAATTGTTGGATATGCTTATGAACCGAGCCGCAAGTCATTTTTTTCTGGAGAAAAGATATATCCATAAGCATGGATCGATCATATGGGCATTACTCGGCGTGTCTCTAGTCCACGATGATGAAGGTAACCCTTTATATTTTATTGCACAAATTGAAGACATTATGGATAGAAAAAAATTGGAATTATTGCGAGATGAACAAGAAGAGCTAATGCGCAGAACGGACAAGTTATCTACAATTGGTCAATTGGCTGCAAGTATTGCACATGAAATCAGGAATCCGCTAACGACCATCCGCGGATTTATTCAGTTGCTCAGTGAGATGAACACTACAAATCCGCAGGCCTACTATCCTATCATCCTTGACGAGCTCGATAGGGCTAATGATATCATCAGCGACTTCCTAGCGTTATCCAAAAATCGTGTCATTGAGAAGAAAATGCGCAGCCTCAACGACATCATACATACGCTGTATCCGATCATATCAGCGGAAGCTAACCTCCAAGGGCATACCATGGTACTCGACCTGGATGAAACGATAAGCGACCTGCTGCTGGATGATAAGGAGATCAAGCAGCTTCTGCTTAATCTCATACGAAATGGAATGGAAGCTATGGATGAGTGCGGAACGCTCACTGTCGTCACCAGACAAAATCAGGAAAAGGTTGAATTGCAAATCTCGGATACGGGCTGCGGCATACCTAAAGCCAAAATGGCTCAGTTATTTGAACCGTTTTATACGACAAAAGAAAAAGGCACAGGGCTTGGCTTAATGGTTTGTTTAAATATTGTAGAAAAGCATGGGGGAACCCTGACTATTCAATCGGAAGAAAATAAAGGGACCTTGATTATCATTACCTTATAGCCCCTGCATCCAAGCAATCCCCCTAAATGAGGTGCGAAACGAGGAGTTTGGAGGCTAAGCATGCATAAAAGACCTTGTTCTCTACTGAGTAGAAAACAGGGTCTTTTGCTTGCCTTGATATTGTTCTAATGTCTGCTGAATGGAGGCTTGATCGCCTTTATCGGCGAGTGCGGCATTTGGCAGCTAACGATCAAGATTGGTCGTGCCGACAATTGCGTCAGCAAACGCTGGCTGGCTCAATGTGAAACGTAGTCATCTCTTCGATTCCTGATTAGTTTGATATCGACTTGCCGTCAATACTTTTGGGCAAAGGCTTCTGTCTCAATAAGTAGTGGGTTAGTACTGCAGACGCACAGCCGAGCGCCCCTATAATAACGAAGCCTTCCTTTAGCGTCAGCCAATCCCCTGCGACTCCCATAAAGAACGGTCCGACGAACATTCCAAAACCGTAGATCGCCTGATAAAATCCCATCGCCGTCGCCCGCTTATCTGGATGCATATGCTTGATGCTGAGCGACATCAGAATGGGCGTAGCCAGTCCTCGGCCAAACCCGGCAATCGCCTGTGTGAAGATCAGCCAGCCCAAATCCGATGTAAACGGGATCATCATGCTGAATACACCGTTAAGCACGAAGCCAAATATAATAATCGGCCTATCCCCGAACTTTTGCGCCAAATGCCTGCCTCCCACCCATGCCGCCACAGCTGTCGGAAAGGTCGAAAAGAACGTCAGCAGCCCCATATCAAGCTTCGTCGCATGAAGCGACAGCGCATACACTGGCGTAAACCCGAAAACGGTTGCAAAGGTCAAAATTTGAAATAATATGGCGAGAGACGAAACGACCAGCAGTGTGCGGTCACTGGCGACCTCCATAACTCCGCGGGCAGTAATCTTCTGTGCATTGTCATCAAACTTCTCAATGAGGAAGAAGGACCCGGCCATCCCGATCATTCCCACAACCGCACCGATCAGGAAAGATGACTCCCAGCCATACATATCGGCAAACCACCCACCGCACAAGATCCCGAGCATTTGTCCCAATGTGTTATAGACGCTGATCGTGCCAATTGCTTTGGTCGTCTCATCCTTCTTGTAATAGCTGGTAAACAGAATCGTAAAATCGACCCAGGTCGCCGCCGCTGCACCCGCCAACGCACGCAGGATCAAAATCCAGGTCAGACTGTTTGTGACCAATATACCTGCGCCGGCAAGCACTGAGAATAAGAGGCCAAACGTAATAAACAGCTTTCTTTTGTGAAACCGGTCGGACATGATCCCTACAGGAATACGCAGCAGCATTTGGCTGAAGCCATACATGCCAACAATCAGTCCGGCCATTTTATGCGATGCACCCAAATCCTCGACATAGGCTGTCAAGATCGGCACACAGGTGTACATCGAGAACCAGAATAATAACGTCACAGCACAGAACATAGGAATACGGTAAGAACGTGGAGCAGCTGCCGAAGTCATAAGGTCTCCTTTCGGTAAAGCTATGATTTATTATCTCGAATCATACCTAATATAACCGATGGAAGGAAGAGCTGAATTCATGCTCAGTTAGTATCGATAAGAATGTAAATTACATATAGGTAACTATAAAGCTGTTACAAGTCCGGTTAGAGAATTCGATTTCGGCGTTGGCGTTGGAATTGACTCTATGAATTTACTGCGGGAGGGCATTGCTCGCCTTAGGCAGCCAATGAAACGGAGTCGTATCGAAAAACAGATCCGGGTTCACCGGCACATTATGAGCCCAAAATGTGAAATGCAGATGCGGGCCGGTGGAGAATCCCGTTGTGCCCACCAGTCCGATAATATCTCCTTGCTTAACATGGTCTCCAGCCTTCACACGAAGCTCGGACATATGCGCATATTGCGAAAACAAGCCCATGCCGTGATCAATATAAATCGAATTCCCCGTCAAGTAGAGCATTTCCGACAAAACGACAATACCATCATTCGCTGCCTTGATCGGAGTACCTTCCTTGGCCGCCAGATCAAGGGCACGATGACTGCTGTCGAACTTCCCATTCACATAGCGGGTATAGCCATAGGGTGTGGTTAAAATCCCCTCTATCGGCTTGATAAAGTTCGTACTGAATAGAAACTCACCCTGGGAGTCACTCCGTGCTTTATCGATTATCTTCTGATCATCCTCAATACGCTTTGTGTCCTGCTTCATGCTTTCCATTTGCTTGGTGACCTGCAGGTACTGGGTTTGGAACTTTTTCGCCTTGATAGTAAGCGTACTGTCACCAATCGGGTAGCTGCCCGCCTTGATCCCAAGTGACATCGGCAAATAAGTAAAATAGCCTGCACCGAAGGGCTCCAGCTTATAGGTTTTCCCTTCCCAGGTGACTTCTCCTGGCTCCCTATGCCTTACGAGTACAACATCTCCAGGAGATGCAGCTTCCGGCAGAACTGTCCATTGGGCCTCCATTGCCTTTTGTGCGGTTTCCGGTTCATTATAAAAGGAAGCCTCTTTCACGGCCGCCTGTATCCGCACACGTTCTGCATCCATTTCCTTGGCAATATCCGTCGTTACCTTACTATGCCAAGTAACACCGCCATCAACCGTTACCCACAGCGGTGCTTCCGCTTTTGATCCATTTTCAAGCTGTACCCAACCCACATTGCGAGTTAGAAACTGCGATTTCTGTACTTTATAATCTTCAGCCAACACATGAATGACGAGCGGATTCTGCTCCTTGCCGCTCATCCAGCTTACCGGAATATCGCTTACACTAGTGGTCTCTGAGGATGGGGCAGTATTAGCAGTGTCTGTCGCAGCAGCTACCCAATGGACGCCCCCGTCCTGGGTAACCATCATGCCATCTGTGTACCGAACCCAGCCATGAGACAAGCTATCCATGTGAAAATCGAGCAGCTCCCGTTTCTTCACCTCTGCTTTGGGGTTGACAGCCGTAACGGAGCCGCTTGCATCCGGTGCCTTTACGGAGGGTTGAAACCATACTATGACAGCCGCACATACCAATACACTCAATACCCCTAAACCTATTCGATATCGGGAAGAAGGCTTCCCGGCTGTGTGCTTGTGTTCAGCTTTTCTCTCAAGCTTCATCGTTAATTATCTCTCCTCTCCTGCAGGAAAAGGCGCTTCACCCGCTGATTCTACTTTCCCTTCCTCTATATTACGATATTACCATTTGGGTTGCCATGACTTCTTGTCCAATCTTTATATGGGCATATGAACCTGAGTGGGATTAGCTTGATCCCCCAACGATCACAACCGAAATAAAGTCTTTTTTCCATTTTGAATTTATTTGAGAAAACAACAAAAAAGACAGAGGAAATAGGCCGATCATGTCGAATACTTTTCCAATTACTGTTAATTAATTCACATCTACGATTGGTGGCTGCAGCTATGATCCAAACATTGTTATCAAATTTGGCACTACTTACGACCTTTCTATTTTTCTCCAGCCGATTGTTCAAACTCAAACCTACAGCACATTCATCTTCGATGCCCAACAAAGTAAAGGTAGGTATCATTCATGGTCTATTTGGCGTTATCCTTATGTTTTTTAGTGTAAGCGTATCGGCCCAGACTATGTTTGATTTCAGAAATAATACAATCGTCGTTTCAGCCTATTTTGGCGGCATTTATTCCGCCCTGATCACGACCCTAATTATATCCACAGGACGCGTTCTGCTGTTTGGCGGCATTAATCCCTCCTCGCTTATGGGGACATTCAATGCGTTCATCATTTCCCTCTTATCCGTCCTTCTCTTCCAAAAGGTGTCCGGATATTGGAAAGCATGGTTAAGCTCCATATCGGTAAATATCATACTGGCGATATCATCCATCCTTCTTCTTGTACCGGCCCAAAGCACTGAAATATTACCTTATTTTTTGCCTATGATGTTAGCAAGCGGCCTGCTGGCTGCTTATTTGATCCGTTTTCTGGAAAAGTCCGATCAATTGCTCATTACCGTTGAACAGAGCGAAAAGCGCTACCGCAGCCTGTTTACGTTATATGATACGATTCTGCATGCCGCTCAAGATGTTGCCATTATTGCAACGGACGCCAAAGGCGTTATTCATCTGTTCAACACAGGCGCACAAAGACTTTTCGGCTATCAGTCAGAGGAGCTGATTGGCAGGCATACGCCTTATTTGCTGCATTTGCCATCGGAAATCCAGGAATACAGCGAACAATTAAGCCGCCTACACAAGCATCCGATTGAAGGATTTGATGTTTTGGTCGATTTCGCTAAGCATTCGGACTCACAGCAAAAAGAATGGACCTACGTCCGAAAGGACGGGAGCCACCTGCAAGTCAATATGATCGTTAGCTCCATTAGAGATCATGATCATCAAATCACCGGTTATCTGGGTATCGGTACAGATATTACAGAGAAGAAGCAGGCAGAGGAAAAACTGCTGGAGGCCAACCGTATTTTGCATCAGCTATCCATGATGGATGGGTTAACGGAGATTGCGAATCGACGTTCTTTTGAGGAAAATCTGGAACGCGAGTGGAAAAGAGCGGAACGCAGCTCAGAGGCGTTATCCTTAATCATGTTCGATATTGATTTTTTCAAGCTGTATAATGATACCTATGGACATTTGGGCGGAGATTTTTGCTTGAAGCGGGTAGCTTCCATAGCCCAGAAATCGCTTTACCGCAAGCCTGACTTTATCGCTCGTTATGGCGGAGAAGAATTTGGGATTATTTTGCCCCAGACGAATGCACAGGATGCCTTATTGATCGCTGAGAGAATCAGAAAAGCGGTTGAAGCTGAAGCCATCCAGCACAAAGGCTCCAAGGGAAATAATGTCGTGACCATCAGCGTCGGTGTGGCGACGATCATCCCTTACTCCCATATGGATAAGGATGTGCTCATCAGCAAAGCGGACAGAGCACTATACCAGGCTAAGCAGGAGGGACGGAATCAGGTCAGAAGTTTCACTTAGCTTTGGGACTAGACCGCTGTAATCCTAACACTTCACACTGCGGAATCCTGTGTAGGCGGCTATCCCCTTTATTCCGGGAGAGGTTTCGCCGTCTCTGGCAATGCAACGATCATCGTCGTCCCTATCCCCGGCTTGCTCTCTACAGATATGGTTCCTTGATGCATCTCTATAATTTTGTGTACGATGGACAGGCCCAGTCCACTGCCGCTGACCGCTCGATTCCGGGATACATCCGCTTTAAAAAAACGTTCGAATATTCGTGACTGATTCTCTTCGGCAATCCCGATCCCGGTATCAGCAATACTTACAATAACCTGATCCAGCTCCTTTACCAAACGAACTGTAATCATACCGCCATCCGGTGTAAATTTGATGCTGTTATATAGTAAATTAACCCATACTTGACTCAACAGCTCCTCGTCAGCAACAATCTCCAGATCGGCCAGCGATATATCCATATCGATCTTTTTGCTGAGCCACTGCGGTTCACAAGCCAATACCAAATTACGCAGCTGTTTATCAAGCCGATATTGCTTCGGATCGTAAGGATAATGCTCGGATTCCAGCGAGGTCAGCTTCAGCAGGTTATCGCTTAACCGTGATAAGCGTTTGCTTTCCGTCTCAATAATATGCAAATAATGTTGTCTCTCGTTTTCGCTTAGACGATCATGCTGCAGCGCCTGGGCAAAGCCATTAATACTCGTAAGCGGTGATTGAATTTCATGCGATACATTGGAGATAAATTCCTGACGCATGGCTTCCATATGCTTTAATTGCTGCGCCATATGGTTGATGCTATCAACGAACACTTCGAAGTGGCCTTGATGGCGAGCCGTCTTGTCCAGGCTGACATTAAAATTCCCTTGGCTTATTTGCCGCATAGCCTCCATCACCGCATGAATAAAGTGCAGCTGCCTGGGCCTTGTGGTGAAGCCGATTACGAGAATAATGGACACCGCGAATATCGTTCCCAGCGCCACATTAATGAGCTGACTGATAAAGTCGGATACTTCTATGCCTTTATATGCATAAAACCAGGAGGTCACGGCATACGCCAGCGCACAGCAGGCAACCTCGGCCAGCAGTACCATAGACGTACCCTGCATGAACTTTGCGAAATTCCGCAGACGATCCTTCTTCACTTCTCCACCTCCAGCCTGTAGCCCAGCCCACGGATCGTACTGATTTTAAAAGATACTTGATCACCGTCCGTGAATCGCTCCCTCAAACGGTTTATATGCACATCCAATGTGCGTTCATTTCCTTGAAAATCATAACCCCAAATATCCTCGATCAGCTGCTCTCGCGACAAAGTTCGGCCCGGATAGCTGGCCAGCTTGAATAGCAGCTCAAACTCCTTTAAGGGCATCGTCAATGCTTGAGCGCCAAGACTCACCTCAAACGTATGGCGGTTCATGTGCAGCGAACCAATCTGTACCTCCTGGGATGCCGCTACTCGATATCGTTTCAAAAGTGCTTTTACTCTGGCAACGAGCTCAGCAGGCTCGAACGGCTTCACCAGGTAATCGTCGGTCCCGAGCTCGAAGCCTTTCACCTTATGAGCCGTTTCACCTTTGGCAGTCAGCATCAAAAGCGGCATATCGTAGTGTTCCCTCAGCTCTCTGCACAGCTCCCAGCCATCCATATTCGGCATCATAATATCCAAAATGACCATATCCGCCTTGACTTCCTCCAGCTTATGGAGAGCTTCCTCTCCATCTGCGGCCTCCAGCACATCGAACCCAGCCCGCTGCAAAAATAAGCGCACCAGCTCACGGATATGCGGATCATCATCAGCAACCATTATTACAGGCATCGTACTTACACCTCCAATACATCAGAATTTTATTTACTGCACTGCTTCCTCATAGCAAACCTACTGTGCCAACTGCGAAGCAGACAATCGCGTCTGCCCGCGACATCCTTATCGTCCGTCCACATCTGGCTCGATTCAGCCTGCCTAACCTAAACTAAATATATCTCCTATTAAACCAACGGCTGCATCCGCAGCTGCTGATCGGCAAAGTCGCGATAGAGCGAATGCGTCTGGTACAGCTGTTCATGTGTACCGCTGCCTGTCACTCTGCCCTTCTCGATGAATACGATTTGATCAGCATCTACAACAGTCGATAGACGGTGGGCAATTACAATAGTTGTTCTTCCTTGCATCACATTCTTCAATGCCTTTTGCACAACAACCTCAGACATACTGTCTAGACTGGACGTAGCCTCATCCAGCATCAATATTTGCGGATCTCGGAGCAGTGCCCTTGCGATTGCAATTCGCTGCCGCTGGCCACCCGAAAGCTTGATTCCACGCTCTCCAACCTCTGTATCGTACTGGTTAGGCAGCCCATCGATGAATACATCTGCGTAAGCCAATCGCGCGGCATGATGCAATTCCTGATCTGTGATTTCCCGCTCAGTGCCATACGTAATATTATCCCGAATCGTGCCTGCAATCAACGGACTTTCCTGGGATACATAACCAATCTGACCGCGCCATGACTTCAAGGACATATCAGTTACAGATTCCGTTCCCATCCGAATCATCCCGCTCTGTGGTTCATAGAAACGCTCCAGCAATGAGAACAATGTCGTTTTGCCTCCACCGCTTGGGCCGACAATCGCCGTTACCTTACCAGGCTCGACGGTCAAGCTCACATCTTTCAGCACAGGTTCACCAGACTCGTAGGCATAGGATACCTCCTCCAGTCGAATTGCCTGCTGACTATCCTCAAGTGTAACGCCACTGTGCAGTTCCTCTTCATTCACCTGCAAGGTTGCGATAATCCGTTCGGTAGCGCCCATTGCCTTCTGAAACTGCGTGAAAAAGTTCGATACTTGCGTAATCGGCATGATGATCTGGAACAAGTACAGCAGGAATGCAACCAAATCCCCGGACGTCAGCTCTCCTGAGGATACCCGAAGCCCCCCATAACCAATGATGGCCACAAACAGCAGCATCAGCACAAAATACATAAGCGGTGCAACAAAAGCCTGAATCTTCCCCTCACGCAAGCCATATTGGAACAAATGGTCGATCCCTTGCTTGCCATTGTCATACTCGACCTGTTCCGCATTGGATACTTTCACCAACCGTATCTCAGTCAATACCCGACCTAACACTGCGTTGAACTTCCCGGTCTCCTCCTGCAAGCCTTTGGAAATTTTGTACATCCGGCGGCCTAATGGCAGCAGGAACAGCATGGAAAGTGGAATGACCAATATGATGAGCAGCGTCATTTTCCAATCGAGATACAGCAGTACCCCTATAGCGCCTATAATTGAGATGGATCCGGTAATCAGATTAGTCAAATTTTCTGTAATCAGCCCTTTAACGACACCCGTATCATTGATGATCCGACTGATCATTTCTCCGGTTTGATTCTTATCATAATAGGCAATCGGCAAATGCAAATGTTTCTTCCATAGCCGATCCCGCAGCGACGCGACCACCGTCTGGCCCGCACGGTTCAACAAAAAAATCGAGACCCCCGCGGCAACCGCCTGCATAATAAAAGCCGCCCCCAGACCAATAATGTGAATCCGGTCGAGCGTGGCAAGCGAAAAGCTATCCACCAAATTTTTAGTAAATAGCGGAATACTGAGTCCAACTAATGTAGAGCTCATACTCATCACAAGCGCAATGCCCATGAGCAGGAGCGGAGGTTTCGTCTGCCAGATCAGTTGGACGAAATCTTTCCAGCCACTGGTTTTATTGGTTTGTTTCATAGCTATCAACCTTCCTATCATGGTTTATGTCATGGATTACGATTCATTAAGTTGACTATACCCTAATTATATAAACGCAATGTAAACGACCATTCCAAGTTCGGAGAAATGGATACCTTTTGATTAAAAAAGGGCATCCACGGGTAATAGTATCTTGAGCATAATGATCTATCCAATCAAACTTACGAGGAGTGATTAAGATGGATAACAACGTATTTAAAGGAAAATGGAAGCAAATCAAGGGTGAAACCCAGAAGCAATGGGGGAAGCTGACGAATGATGATATGGACGTTATTGATGGTGAACGTGAGAAGCTGATCGGCAAAATCCAAGAACGATACGGTTATGAAAAAGATCGCGCGGAGAAGGAATACCATGAGTGGTCCTCCAGCTATGATTCCAAAACGACTGTGTAGCTGCGATTAGAAAAAGTTATTTTGTAAGCATGTGCCACAATACAAACAAGGATCGCTCCAATGGGGCGATCCTTGTTTATATGTTGAGTAAGCGTTGAGATTAACACCATCTTATCGAAGACTACGAAATCTGAACACCTTTTTTGAGCGATTTGAAGTTACTGTTCGTGTTGGACAGCATAGGCAGCATTCTCATGCCGCTGATCATAGGGGCTTGACACGAGCTGCAGATCGGAGCCGATTCGAACGCGAAATTATCTCGCATCCATCCCATACAGGATTCATTCTCGCATGACCAAACCGCGGTATTTTCCAAAGGGATATCCTCAGTCGATTTTTTCCGAAAATACATGATGAGCCTCCTCAATGATCTCAAAAAAAATCTGCCCCCAACGTAGGTTAAGGGCAGCTTGTAAAGCTTTTTAAATTACAATTTTACAACGTTCTCAGCTTGTGGTCCACGGTTGCCTTGAACAACGTTGAATTCTACTTGTTGACCTTCGTCCAAAGACTTGAAGCCTTCGCCAGTGATTGCGGAGAAATGTACGAATACATCGTTTCCACCTTCAACTTCGATAAAACCAAATCCTTTTTCTGCGTTAAACCATTTAACTGTACCTGTTTGTGCCATGTGTAATGACCTCCAAAATTTTATTAACATGCTGTTTTTATTTATTACCACAAATAAAAAATTCACACATTACAAAAGGTTCCATCGAGCATGATAACCCTTTGCAATATGTGAATATTGGTTACGGATTCTTTATTGACTTCATCTTACCACACATAATTAAGGATAGCAAGTTGTAGCGAACGATTTAACAAATATAGTTATTTCCAGCTCTGATTTCATCATTATGCAGGGGCAGCAAGCCGCCCCTGCCCCATACAGTATTACTGCTCACACTGTCTGAATTGGATTTATCGAGTAGTCATATCGAAGCCAGCAGCTCTCCCTGCTGAATCTGGTACATTTGATAATATTTGCCGCGCTCACTCATTAGGCTATCATGAGACCCACGCTCAACGATCTGTCCACGATCCAATACGAGAATTAAATCGGCGCTTTTGATCGTTGATAATCGATGGGCGATCACGAAGGTCGTGCGGCCTTTTTTCACCACTTCCAACGCTTCTTGAATCACAGTCTCCGTTTCGGTGTCAATGTTGGAGGTCGCTTCATCCAAAATTAGAATGGCCGGATTGAACGCCAGCGCGCGGGCAAACGAGATCAACTGCCGCTGCCCAGAGGAAAGCGTGCTGCCTTTTTCAATGACAGGTTCGTCAATGCCATGAGGTAAATGCTGAAGCAGCCGATCGGCACCAACAGCCTCAAGTGCCGCTATCACCCGCTGTCTCGAGATTGCCGGATCATTCAAAGACACATTAGACGCTATCGTTCCGGTAAACAGGTACGAATCCTGCAGCACGATGCCCATATGCTCGCGCAGTGTCTGCTGCGGCAGGCGGTTTATGTCCATACCATCTATCGTGATGCTGCCCTTCCCCGCATTATAGAAACGGAACAACAAGTTCATGATCGAGCTTTTCCCGGAGCCGGTATGCCCAACGAACGCCACCGTCTGCCCCTGCATCGCTTCGAACGATATACCCTTTAATACATATTCATTTTCCTTGTAGGCGAACCATACATCGTTAAACTGCACATGACCCTGATAACGGTCCATTTTACCGTCGGCTACGTCCGTTCCTTCTACATCCAGCAGCTCGAACACCCGCTCCGCCGATACTAGGGCTGTCTCCAGATTAGGCAGTTGATTCACGATATTGACAATCGGATTGAACAATCGATTCAAGTAATCCACGAATGCATACATCACCCCAAGCGTGATCACATGCTCCGGCCCACTTAAGGACATCCCGCCGAAATACCAAATGAGAGAGAGAAACGCCAAGTTGCGGAGAACCCCGACCAAATTATGTCCAGTCATTGAGTTGAGGCTAAGCAGCTTGTTTTGATACTTATATAACTCCGTGTTGAACGCTTCAAACTCGCCGCTCATCTTTTTTTCCTTGCGAAAAGCTTTAATAATCGGCATTCCCTGTATCGATTCATTCACGATCCCGTTAATCTCGCTGACCGCTGCACGGATAATTCGGTTGTAACGCTTGGCAAACTTGCCATACACGTAAATCCACAGTACAAGCAGCGGCAAGATAAACAAACAAATCGCGGCCAGCCGTACGTCCAGCAGGAACAGTGCCAAAAAAATACCAGCCATATAAATCGTTCCTGTAAAAAAGTTGGCCAGCACCGTCACATACAGCTCGCGGATTGCCTCCGTATCATTCGTGACGCGCGATACGACCTTGCCTGCGGGCAGATTATCAAAATAACGAATCGGCAATCGATTAATTTGACCGAACACATCCGTACGCATACGGCGAATGATCCGGTTGGCCGAAGCTTGCAGGAAATAACGCTGTCCATAAGAGAACAAAGCCGATACCAGAAGCAAACCGAGATAAAACACGCATAAGCGAATCAATCCGCTGAATTCCGGCTCGAAGAATCGGACAAGCTCCCCGGTATTCAGCCTTTTCGCAGGGTAGGTACTGACATTCATACCGCTGTCTATGGAGATCTTCCCTTCATTCGTGATGCTTCGCAGCCCGTCTGACTTGATCGGCTCTGCTATAAAGTAGTAATCCTTGCCGACCTGCAGCACTCGTACCTCGCCGCCATGCGCTTCATTTGCTGCAAAGTGATCGGCCCTTTTGTACAAAACGCCTTCAAGAGCAACGGTATACGGTCCGTCAGCTCCCGCTGTATACCAAGGCTTGCTGATGCCGGAAATATGCACATCGATGATCCGTTTGGCTATGAAGGGTCCTGCGAGATCGGTGCCTACGGCGACCGACAGCATAATCAGCGCCATCAGCAGCTGCTTTTTGTAATGAAATGCATAAGCGATAAGCCTTCGGATCGTCGCTGTTTTACTGCCCTTGGGCGGTTCGTTGTCCAGCTCCAGCAGAAGATCAGTCCCTTCCAGCTGCTGTTTATCCTTGATGGGAGGTTTTGTCGGGCGCTTCTCAGCGCCGTCAGCTAACACTCCCCGATCGGCTAGTTGAGAGGGTTCCGCTTCTTGCTGAACCGGTCTCCGCTCCGGATTTTTATTGGTATTTATTTTCTTTCCCTTGCTTTCCTTGTCCAAGCTCATCTTGATCACCCGCCTTCGGTTCCTTCGGCTTCGAACTGCTGCCGTTCATACTGCTCTTGATACCAGCCCTTCAGCTGCATCAGTTGTTCATGTGTGCCTTGCTCGATGATTCGTCCTGCGTCCAGCACCAAGATCCATTCGGCATGCCGTATGACCGATAATCGATGGGTCGCAATAATCGTCGTCTGATCTGCCCTCAATGAACGGACGTTGGAGATAATCTCCGCCTCGGTCCGTGCATCCACAGCAGACAGAGCATCGTCCAGCATCAGAATAGGCGGATTCTTAATAAGTGCCCTGGCAATGGATACACGCTGCTTCTGTCCACCGGATAGAGCAACTCCCTTTTCCCCAACCAGCGTCTCCAGACCATTCGGCAAATAGGCCAAATCCTTGCTGAGTGCCGCTGCACGGAGTGCACGATCCAGCTCCTCTTCCGCAGTATCATTACCAAAGCAAATATTATTGCGAATCGTTCTGGAAAATAAAAAGGGCTCCTGCGGTACATATCCGTACCATGACTTCAACCGATCCATATCCAACTGCTCGATGGGTACACCCGAGATCGAGATAGTCCCCTGTCCGGAAGGATATTCCCGCAGCAGCTGCTTGATGAGCGTGGTTTTGCCGCTGCCAGTGCGCCCTGCAATCCCCAGTGTGCTGCCCTGCTTCAAAATAAAGGAGACATCACTTAAATTGTCAGATAATGAAGATGGATACCGAAAGGTCACGTGGTTGAATTCAATTTGTGCAGGCTGCTCAACCACCGTGGTCTCACTCACCGAAGGCTCAGGCACATCCGGCTTGTAGCCCAGCGTTTCATGCACACGATCGAGCGAAGCATTACCCCGCTGCATAATATTGATCAGCTCACCGACGGCAAACATCGGCCAAATCAGCATCCCAAGATAGACGTTGAAAGATACCAAACCGCCTATGGTCAGCTCATTGTGGTAAACCAGATAGGCACCATATCCCAGCCCGATGAGGTAGCTGGCTCCTACCAATATTTTAATCGTCGGTTCAAATAAAGCGTCAATACGGGCAACTGCCAAATTTTTATCCAGCACATCCTGTGTAATATCGGCAAAATCACGCTCTGCCGCTCGCTCCTGTGTATACGCACGGATCACGCGGATACCCGAAATCGTTTCCAGCACCTCATCATTCATGTGGCCAAAAGCATTTTGCGCGTCCATAAATCGTTGATGAATCCACTTCCCATACAAGCTGACCAGTATCGCCATAATTGGCAGCGGGATAATCGAGGCCAACGTCAGCTTCCACGAAACAAACACGGTCATCGTCACAAGCAGGGTCGCCATCCACAGTGTGGAATCAATAAATGTTAAGATCCCGAACCCGGCCGTTTGTGCGACGGCTTTCAAATCGTTGGTCGTACGTGCCATCAGGTCCCCAGTCCGGTTCCGTTCATAGAACGTCGGTGTCATTTTCAGAAAATGACTCATTAGCCTTGACCTCATCATTCGCTCGACCACAAAAGAACCGCCAAACAGCTTATAATGCCAAAAATAAGACAGTACATAAACGCCTACCAAAATACTCGCCAGTTGAAGCAGCGTCATCGTAATTCCTTGCCATGTCACTTGTCCGAGCTGAATCAGGTCCACCGTACGCCCGACCAGCATCGGTGGAATAATTTCCAGAATACCCGCCATGGTAAGCAGGATAATCGCCACGGTATACCGCCTGCGCTCCAGCTTAAAAAACCATCCCAGCTTGTGCAGCACATCAATCATAGGTCACTCTCCTATCTCAAAATACAAAAAAACACACCGCTCGGATGCGATGTGCCTTATATCATAAAGGCCCATGCCACGAGAAACGTGACATGAGCCTTGGATTCATTAGCAATACCCCACGTAGGGCTAACTGCGTATCAAGCATCCAAAGGTCAGGGAGGCCACGTCATCAACTATGAAATTAAGAACAAATCTGTGATTCCCGAAATGGTGATGCATTGTGCTTGTATTCATGTTATTCATCGTAGATTCCTCCTTTTCTAGAACTATTAGGGATGCATGAAGTGTTACAGATTCAAATAAGATCGATTGGATATAGTGTAAGTTAACATGGTGCGTAAGATGCTGTCAATCATTTTTCATGGAAATTTTAACTATAATTGTTCTTTATCGTAAGCATATTTATGGCAAATCTGCTATCCCGTCGTCGAGCCGAAGCACTGTATAATGCCTCCATTCCTCTGGGAGCAGGCGTTGATACTGGGGTTGAAGGTAGCGATCATCCACCAGCATAAGCAGACCGCGGTCCTGCTCCGAGCGGATCAATCTGCCTCCGGCCTGCAGCACCTTATTCATACCTGGAAACACATAAGCATAATCATAGCCATGAAGACCCGATGCATTAAAATAATCCTTGATGATATTGCGTTCCAGACCAAGCTGTGGCAGTCCAACGCCAACGACCACAACGCCTGTTAAACGATCTCCGACCAAATCGATCCCTTCCGAGAAGATCCCGCCCATTACAGCAAATCCCGCAAAGGCTTCCCGATTATTGGCAACAAATGCGCCCAGAAAGCTATCGCGATCTTCCTCCATCATGTCCGCCCGCTGCAGAAGTGTCTTTTTATGTGGCGCCAAAGCAGTAAAAGCCTCATATACCACATTCATATAAGCATAAGAAGGGAAAAAATACAGGTAATTACCCGGTCTCGTATCCATCAGCTGGCTTAGCATCTGTGTAAGCGGTCCTATCGAACGCTCACGATCCTGATACCTGGTGGAGAGTGGTTGAATAACTACATCCAGCTGCTCTCTCGAAAATGGGGACGGGATCGACACCGTATAATCATCCTCTCCCGCTCCCAGCATCCTCATAAAATAAGCGAATGGAGCCAGCGTAGCCGAGAAAAAAATATGGGAACGGTAGCCCTTACCCATCTGCTGCAGCAGGTAAGACGGGTCCAGGCAGAACAGCTTGATCTCTACCTCGCTTTTCGTACATTCGGAGTAGGTCACGTACCGTTCATCATACAGCTTCGCAATCCGTACAAAGCTCTGAGCAGCAAAATAGGTGTCGAGCAGCAGCATATGGGTCGGCTTCCCTCCATGGACGGCCAGCTCCTTTTCAGCTTGGACGATAAAACTTTCCAGCACATCCAGCAGCCCCTGCGGAGGCTCCTCGGTAATCCGAACAGGCTCTGGGCTTTGCTTTCTTAAAGAGATGAACTGCTCATTGACGGCTTTCGCCGCTTTGCTGACGCTCAGACTCAGTACTTTGAATTCGCGCTGAACGTTCAAAAAGTCCGATTTATGCAGCACAGCGGAAAACATTTCACGCGCCCTATCCACCAAATTGTGAGCTTCATCGACAAGAATTGCCGTCTGCTTCTTCTGTTCGGCGAGCAGCCTTTTCAAGGATATACGCGGGTCAAACACATAGTTGTAATCGCAGATGATCACATCAGCTGCATAAGCCGCATCGAGCGACATTTCAAAAGGACATACCCGATGCTTACGGGCATACTGCTCGATGACGGGCCGATTAATCAGCGTTTCCTGCGATAACAAATCGAGCAGCGCGCCATTAATCCGGTCATAATAGCCATCCGCATACTCGCAATGCTCCTTCGTGCATCTGACTTCATCCTTGAAGCATATTTTATCTTTGGCGGTCAGGGTCACCGTATGTATGTGCAGCCCCGACGCTTGCATGAGTGAAAAGGATTCCTCCGCTGCCGTTCTAGTAGTCGTTCTCGCGGTTACATAAAAAATACGCTGCAATAGCCCTTTGCCCATCGCTTTGACCGCAGGAAAAATCGTCGATATCGTCTTCCCTGTACCTGTAGGCGCTTTGGCGAACAGCTTGCCGCCTGTTTCTATCGATTGATACACCGCACCTGCCAGCTTGCGCTGTCCTTCACGGTAAGCCTCGAAAGGAAATTTTAGCTCATGGATACGGCTGTCCCTTTGCCTTATATGCGTTTGCAGCATTTGCGCGTAGGGGGCATACTGCCGGATCATCTCCTGCATATGCAGCTCCAGTTCTGCCAACGTTGCTTCTTGCACGAACCGCTTCTGCTGCTCGGTGTCTACCTGCATGTAGGTAAGCTGCACGCGCATCCGTTCAAGTCCCTGCGCCTGCGCATACATGTAGGCATAACATTTGGCCTGCGCCCAGTGGACCGGGTACATATCCTCGGTAATCAGCTCAATAGGCATCGACGTCGATTTAATTTCATCAATCGTGTATGCTGCAGTGCATGCAGCAGCCTCCGACAGCAGCAGCCCGTCACACCGTCCATCAATGACAAACAAGAGATCGCCATAAGGGATCTCCGTTGTCAGGTACACTTCCTTCAAGTCCTGCTCGCCATACTGCTTCTGAATGTTTTGATGGGCCTTGGTGCCTTCGGTCAGCGTGGTTACCGTCCGGAACCCCGATTCGATACTCCCGCTGCGACATACATATTCAACCAGGGCCCGTACTGCTATTTGTATGGTCGATACTTCGGTTTTATTGGATATAGCCATTGTAGTAACGGCTTCTGAAATTGTTGGCTTCATGGGTGTTGTGGGCTGGGTTGGTTCGTTCCCTTGCATCGTATCACCTATCCGTTGATCAGGAATATCGGTTCCAAGTAAACATCTATTCCGACTATACCATACATACGTTCCCATTCATAGCTGTGTTATGATAGCTTATATAACGCATCCTACGACTGTGTTCAAGTAAAAGGAGCTGCCGCGGCAGCTCCTTTTCGAATACATACAATGGTTGTTATTTGGTCGCTTATCCGAGCAGCTTTTGTCCTGGCTTCCAGTTGGCAGGGCATAAGCCACCAGCTTGCAAAGCTTGCAAGATACGGAGCGTTTCCTCCACACTGCGGCCCACGTTCATGTCGGTCACGACCTGATAACGCAAAATGCCTTCAGGGTCAATGATGAACAATCCACGGTGTGCAGAGCCTGTGGCTTCGTCAAGAATACCGTAGGCGCGTGCGGTTTCTTTTGTAAAGTCGGAGGCAATCGGGTATTGAATACTGCCGATGCCGCTTTGATCGCGCGGCGTTTGAATCCAGGCACGGTGTGTGTACACACTATCCACAGATGCGCCTACAATCTCGCAATCCAGCTCACGGAACGCTTCTGCATGATCACTAAAGGCGATAATTTCGGTCGGACATACGTAAGTGAAATCATACGGCCAGAAAAAGAACAGCAGCCATTTGCCTGCATAATCCTCTAAAGCTACATTTTCCTCAAGAGTAGATAAATTTTTGGTGGAAGGTAAGTTAAAGGTAGGAGCCTTTTCCCCAATTTTGGCTTGGGCTGCTACTGGAAGTTGTTGTGTTTGTATTGTCATTAGATGTTCCTCCTGATGGTTAATTTGGGTTATATAGTGGGCGGTGCGCCAGCTTATTCTCCGGCTAACGCTTTTTTGATTCGTGTTGTGTTCATCCCGAGAATTCGGTGCTCCCCGATGACGGTTACGGGTATGGAGCTCATCCCCATATTTTGCAATTCGTCTGCATATTGGTCGTTAGTTTCGACATTACGTTCTTCAAAAACGACATTTTGCTCGGTTAAATATTTCTTGAGCTGTGTGCAATAGGGACAATGGTTACCAGTATAGACAATGACGTTCGCTGTAGCTGTGGACATCGTATTCACTCCTTGGATGGGGTTTCGATCAACCCTTTATTGAATTTAGACTAAGTTTAAAAACTTGCTAAAAAAAGAATACCATTCAAGCAAGATGACTGCATGAAGGTATAATGAAGGTATCGTGAAGGTTTCATGAAGAGCTTAATCGGTCAATCGGTAGCCTACACCTCGAACGGTTACAATATATTGCGGCTGCTTCGGATCGTCGCCCAGCTTGTGCCGCAAGCTTTTAATATGCGCATCCACGGTATTGCTGCCTCCGAAATATTGATCTCCCCATACAAGATCCATCATCGTTTGCCGTGAAAGCACACTGCCGTCAGCACTGAGCAGCACCTTCAGCAAATCGAACTCGGTTTTGGTCAAATCGATCCGAACATCTCCAAGGGATACAGTCATCCGTTTCAAATCCATCCGGATATCCTTGTGCTGCAATTGATCTGTGCCTCCGAATACAGGACGGCTGCTAGGGGCATCGAACGATTGAATACGATCCACCAGTACCTCCATCGATGAAGGCCAAACAATGAAATCACTCCCTACCTGACTCGACGGCGTTCCTTCACTGACCAGAGACAGCATCGGAATGTCGCGCGCACGTAATTGTTGAATCTCTTCCCCCGTCATCCTGCCCCGCGTCTGATCAAGCAGCAGCAGGTCACCTTGCAGCAGGCTAAGTGCAGAATCATCGGCATGATGAAACAAGAGGACATCATAACAGCGAATCGTTAATTCGCCCACTAGGTTATGCAGCGAGGCAGGCCATGGACTGATGATCATGATTCTTCGAGTGGTGTCGCAAAAGTCACCATCCTGCGGGTAGTCTGCTGGGGCAGATTGCGGTGGGATGAGCTGCGGACTTAGACTCAATGCATCGGTTTGGTTGATTTTTTGCATGCCGCGCACACTCCTTTAAACAAATATTGCTGCTCTTGTATCGTATAACCGGTCTCTTCCGCTACACGATGCAGCCATTCCTGCGGTGCTTCGGTGAATACTTCATCGACCCGGCCACAGGAAATGCAGACGATATGCTGATGATCCTCGGTTCGTGCATCGTATCGGCTGGAGTCGCCATCCAGCTTCAGCTCGCGAATCATCCCTTCCTCCGTCAAATAGCGGAGTGAATTATATACCGTCGCATAGGCAAACTGACAGCCGCGCTCCTTTAGTCTTTCCATCACATCAGCCGCAGTCGGATGATCAGTTGCCATCGATACGATATCCAAAATCGTTTTGCGCTGTACGGTCAACGTTCCTTTTCGTGTCATTGTCATCTCACCCTCTATTTTTATATTTAGATTAAGTTTAAATATAAATACGAGGGAAGTCAATACTTCGTGCAGATGGGCGCTAATAACAAATAACAAAAAGTAATAATCCTATGATGTTCAACTTATGCTTCAGCTTTCTGATCCTTTTTCTCCAATGCACGACTCCAGCCTGTCAAAAGCATAGCTGCAAAAACCATCAGTCCGCCTATCCAGGCTGTGTGAATAAGTCCGATAGAATCGGCGATCATCCCTCCCAAGAAGGAACCAAGCGCAATTCCCACATTAAACGCGGCTATATTGATAGCAGAGGCCACATCTACCGCACTCGGAACAAAACGTTGGGCCAGCGTCACCACATACACCTGAAGTCCTGGCACGTTCATAAAAGCGAATAATCCCATCACAAAAAGCGTAATTAAACCAGCTACCTTAAATGGAGCCGTGAACGTCAGGATCACAAGTACCACTGCTTGTACAAGAAACATATAAAATAAAGCCTGAATCGGATTACGGTTAGCAAGCTTTCCGCCAATCGTGTTCCCTATAGCTATCGCAATTCCATAGACAAGTAAAATGATTGCAACTGTTTTTGCCTGAAAGCCGGTAATCTCTTGAAGCAATGGAGACAGGTAAGTAAAGACTACGAAAGTCCCTCCATAGCCAAGAGCCGTAATAATAAACACAAGCAATAAACGCCCGTTGGTAATCAATTTCATCTGATCACGCAATGTAGTACGGGCGCCTTTTCTAATATCCGACGGAACCAGAATGGTGTTGGCCACCAAAGCAATAATTCCAATGACTACAATAATGAGAAAGGCAAATCGCCAGCCAAACTGTTGTCCAATGAAGGTACCAAAAGGGACACCTGTCACGGTCGCTACGGTAAGTCCTGTAAACATAATCGCGATCGCACTGGCTCTGCGGTTCTCCGGCACTAAATCCGCTGCAATCGTAGCGCCAATCGACATAAAAATACCATGTGCCAACGCGGCTACAACTCGGGCCGTGAGTAGAACACTAATACTGGCAGCACTAACCGCAATACCGTTGCCGATAATAAAAACGACCATAATCCATAGCAATAAGGATTTGCGTGACATCCTTGAGGTAAGCGACGTTAGAATTGGTGCTCCGAAGGTGACCCCCAATGCATATATCGAAACGGTTAATCCGGCGGTTGTCATAGAAACCTGTAAATCGGCGGCTATGAGCGGCAGCAGGCCAACACTAATAAATTCGGTCGTTCCAATCGCAAATGCACTAACCGCTAAAGCCAGCAGGGCCAGCGTACTTCTTCTTTTATCCAAGACCATTTCATAACCTCCAATTCTAGTTGTTGTTGTGGCAGCAAGACGACAAATGTTATTATGATCTATATGAGTTATAAATAAAAGTACGTACTTTTAAGTTCTATAGGCACTATAAAGTTTTATAGGTACTTAAAAGTACCTATAAATGAGGAGGATTGGGATGCTGAAAAAGAAATACAATATTTCAGTGGAAGCGACCTTGGAGGTCATAGGCGGGAAGTGGAAATGCGTAATTCTTTGCCATCTGACACATGGGAAAAAGCGCACAAGCGAATTAAAACGCCTGATGCCGGATATCACACAAAAAATGCTCACCCAGCAATTACGGGAGTTAGAGGATGATGGGGTTATTAATCGAATTATTTATCATCAAATTCCCCCAAAGGTGGAATATGAACTCAGTGAATATGGATGGAGTCTGGATAGCATATTAAGCGCATTATGCGCATGGGGAGATATTCATATTACCAAAATATACGGGGATAAGTCGGCTGTATTAGAGGATAATATATTAAATAAATAATTTATAAATAGAAAACCACTCCGAATCTGAAGTACCCAATTGTTAGTTGTGTCTAACAATTAGGGTCGCTTCAATCATGGAGTGGTTTTGTGCTCATACCGAAGTCTTGCTCCGTCTCGTTCTTCTGATCATTTACATCATCATTTACACCAACTTATCCTTCGCTAATCGACCTTGAGTCTATAGCTTCATAACGAACCTTATTGTGCTCTGCGGGAGCGCCTTAGCATATACACAACGACACAGATAACAAGCAGCAGCACGATCCCGACAATTGCAAACGTCATAGCGCTACTTGATGACGACTGGGTACCTGTTCCCTCCACTGCTCCGGTTCCACTGCTGTGATCTTGCGGTGAAGAGCTGCCTGGCATAGTTGCTGTTGGTGTTTCCACTTTAGGCACAGTCGGGGTCACCGATCCCACGGCTCCTCCTGGTGCCGAAGGCTGAATTGGTGTTGTCCCTGCCCCATTCGGGATTGTCTGCGGTGATGGCTTGGTAACCGGCACATTCAGACCATTCACATAGCTGCTGACAGCCTCGATGCCTTCTGCTATCCGTCCTTTTGCTGCTAATGGACTATAATGAGAAGCAATAACCCCTTGCGCATTACCCTCTTCACTGCCTGATACCGCCTTAGCGACCTGCTCATTATCATAGACCAACTGAATCGTGCCAGGCTTGTCAGTGACAACAAGCAAAAGTTGATTGGCCCCAAGCTTCCATGTGTTATATACATCATTGCCAAATTGCTGGATCGTTTCCTCATCCAAGCCTCGTGCTGTAACAACAACCAGCTCAAAGCTTTGTCCCTGCAAGGCTTGTCGTAATTGTGTGACTTGATCTGCAGTAAACAATCCGGCTGCGTCTGTCACCACTCCAGATCGTTCAGGTACATTCGCTGCGTATACCTCGTGAATTGGTGAATTGAAAAAAAAGACAAACAGTAGCATAACCAACAGTTGAATAGTTCTCATTCGGACGCCCTCCCCTTATGGTTTGCATAGCTTAAAATGTCCTTATATCCAGTATTACCACGAACATGAGGCACACAAACAATAACCCCGCCATTCATAATGGCAGGGCTGTTGTCAATACTGCAATTGTAGGGCAGATACTTTGTTGAACGGAGCCAATTCCCCCATCTACACCAGCTGCTGAATGCTTGCGCTCAGCTGCAGCGCCTCTTTATCCGTGCGATGCAGAGCATCGATTAGTTCGATTTGGAATGCACCCGGGCGATCCGGACCGGATACAGCAACGGCTGCTTCCGCAGCTACCCCATAATAAGCCAGCGCGGCAGCTGAGGCCAGAACCAGATCCGGCTCAACTGCGGCAAAAGCTCCAATAATCGAGCTTAACAGGCAGCCTGTGCCTGTCACCTTCGTTAGCAATGGTGTCCCATTGCTTACCTTATAACCGATCGTTCCATCACTAACGTAATCGTCCTTGCCGGTTACAACCACGACGCAGCCAAGAGTACGAGCCGCATGAGCGGCAAGCTCAGCCGCATTCCCGTTATCTGATTGTGCTGCATCTACACCCTTGATCGTCGATGCTTCCCCAATCACATTAGCCACTTCTGCTGCATTGCCTCTGAGTATGGAAACCTTCAGCTCTTTCATAATAAGCCGCGCTGATTCCGTGCGGTATGGGGTCGCTCCTGCTCCAACCGGGTCAAATACAACCGGAACCTGATGCGCATTCGCTGATTTGCCGGCAATAAGCATCGCACGAATCACTTTTTTATCCAATGTCCCCATATTTAATACTAAAGCTCCAGCAATCTTGGCCATATCCGCCACTTCCTGCTTGGCATAGGCCATAACTGGGGAAGCGCCAAGAGCCAGCAGCCCATTAGCGGTAAAATTTGTAACTACAACGTTCGTAATATTATGAACAAGCGGATTGTTAGTCCTCACCTTGTCCAAGATTTCACTGACCTGCTCGATATGAATGCTCAATTCCTTGTTCCTCCTTGATGGGAATGTAGGTTGGTGACGTCTGTCATGACCTTTTGGACCGACTTAGCTTCATACCCAGTATAACAGCCAGCAGCACGGATACGGCAATAATAATGAAATTAAACGCTGTTTTTGATTGAAACCATGATGGACCTGCTGTGTCTGCGTTAGCTGCTCCAGGAGCCTCGACCTGTGCCGCAAGCTTGGCAAGCACGGGATTCTCCTGCTCGATCTGTGTCCGGAAACTGGCGATATCGTAGCTTGGCTTGCTTGCACTGCTATTTCCATACATCAGTTGGTACGTCCGTCCCTCTTGGCGTTCAAACACGACCTTATCGATCACATAATCTATCTTCAAGCCAGTTAGCAGGATTGGAGCATTATCCTGGTTATTGATTTTGATCGTAAACACAGGATTCGTTATCGGATCAGCCCCGATGATCGTCGTATTTTGCAGCTGTACATCCTTAAAGTCAAGCCGGTACAGCTCCCGCTTTCCCTTAATTGCAATATCCTGTCCCTCTGCTGTCTGCACCGTATAGGAACGTCGAAAGCTTCCCTGCGCTTCCAACTGTATCGCCGTAATTCGCAGTCGGTTATCATTGCGAATCGACAACAATGTCTGTCCATGATCCTGCTTGGTGTCGTAGGGCAGCGAGGTTGTTTTTGCAAATTCCTGCCAGCTCGTTTCACGCGTATAATGAATCAGCTGCAGCTGTGGAAATACCAAATTCTCGACATTATCGATAATCTTCACACGATAATAAGCAAATTTCACTGTCTTATCGAGCACTACCGTATTTTTCTCCAATTGTTCAGTCCGATACACATAGTCTTTGTGCAGCAGCTCCCACTGATTACCGTCATAGCTCCCATAGAGCTCGAGATGCTTCAGAAAAGCTTGCTCAGGTAAGCTTAGCGCTACCCTATTCCCTTGTATATCCTTGGTTACATCTTGAGCAACAATTCGGAAATCGATGAAGGTGTCCTTATTACTTTTACCCGTATTGATCAAATTCGATGGATAGACAACCTGCTTGTCCGCGGCCTTAGCAGCGCCGCTGTCCACATAGTAAGGGACAAATTGTCCCTTATCGTTAACGATCCGCAAATCACCAAGATCCTCCCGTGCGCCTTTATACACTTCCTCATCCAGAAATAGGGCCACATATTTGCCACTCCCCTGCAGCTCAATCGATTTCGTATACCGCCAATCACTGCGGTTTGCGGGTTCGGCAGCGAAAGTGATACTGCTAAGCAGCAGGCTGCCGACCAGAGTCGCTATGACCATACCCACGATGAGACTAGGCTTAGGGAGCCAACTGCGACGGATCGTGGTGATCATTAGGCGGCACCTCCAGCTTGCTTGATACCTTTTGATAGCCATAGGAAATACCGAGCAGCACAAGACCGAAGCAGAAGTAACCTATCACCTTGCCGCCGGACGACATGAAGCTGAGATCGTAGAAGACCAGCTTGGCCGTTGCGAACAGCGTCAGCCCGAGACCGAACCTGCGAATATATACATATTTATAGCGGAAGCCATATACGATATAGCCGATAGCCAACAACAGATACAAAAAGCTGAACATCAAACTGATATCACCCAACCGAAGCTGGACGTCTAGAAGCGCAGTCGAAACCCCAAGCACATATACGCCAAGTATAACTGGATACAACTCTGAGTTCGTATACGTACGGCGTAGAGCCGCCAGCAGGAAATCACGTACGCTGAAAAATACAAGCACATGAAATCCGATCAGCAGAACCAATGCAACATAGTCGGCTGCCGTATTATCCATGTAGCTCGGCTGCAGCACAGGTTCTGCCACTGTAATTACGAGACACAGGATATACCCGACTATATACAGAAACCAGCTGAAGTATTTGACTATCCTGTCATAAAGCACTGCCGTTCGACTCAGCCCATAAGCAAGTCCAATGGTGATCATCGCTGACATAAGCAGCTCGTAAAAGTCATATTGAACCCAAGTATAGGGCACCCAATGCTCATACAGCTTATGGCACTCAACCAGCAGGTATACCCACAGATTGGCGAGTGTAAAATATTTGAAGCCTGTTAGACCATAGCGAATTAAAGGGCGCACTGAACGTAAAGGCTCTTGAAGATTTCCTTGGCCCCGATGAATGCCAATAGCATAAAACAGCATCACCAGCAGCATTCCGACGATCACAGAGCTGTATTTGATATCGAAATACTGTCCTCTGGACAGCAGCACTTCAAGCAGCACCGCATCCCACAAGTAAAAGGAACCCAGACATAGCAGGAATATGGCCCAGCCCGCTCCTTCCAGCTTATTCAAACGATTGATGCGACCGAACAGAATCAGAATGACTCCTTCGATTAGCCAGCCCATCGCCAGCCATTGAATACCCAATTGAAATGGAATCATCAGGACCGCAAAAGTCAGCGACGTTGCATAGAACAGCATCATCGTCGCCTTTTCCTGCTGCATGACTTTCTCGATAAAACGGCCCAATCCGATGTAGATCAAGCAGAAGATCAACGCCAGCAAGCCCATGTAATCCTGCAATTCAGCTTTGACCATCAGACCATACAGGACGCCGCAGCTGATTAATGTATTGAAAGCCAGCAGGCATACATCACCGATGGACAGCTTTGCTTGATATCGAAATGGATACGCCAAGGTGACACCGATATACATCGCGAAGGTCAGTATGGAATAGATCATTCCTACAGCTTCACTTGGTGCGTACAGCACCAGAGCAATCATCGAGGGCACATTAAACGCAAAGCTGATATAACTAATTATGGTCCACCGCTTACGGAACGAGACCACTAATATAACGAGGTTCAGCAGGAACAAATAACCCATCGCTGCATAGATGGCGTTCCCTTCCAGTCCAATCGCTCCAGCATACGAAAACAGCGGCAAAAAACCGCCAATCAGACCCAGTGCACAAACCGTTTGCGACTGATAGCGCAGCGATAAGAGCACGGCAGTTAATGAAACCAGCACAGACAGCGATAATCCAGCGTAAAGATCAATAATATGAAGTAAAAAATAGCTATAGAAGATCGAACCGTACAAAATCGAAATACCGCCACCCAGCAATCCGAGCGCAAAAGTTTGCTTTTGCTTGCGGAACAACCATTCTCCACCTGCCAACAGCAGCGCTCCCAGTAGGAAAAATACACTACCTTTCATATAATCATTAAACCAGGTGGAATACGTGTATCTAAAAGCCGCTCCTACCCCGAGAATAATTAACAGAATGCCAAGCTTATTGATCCAGTTCAAGCCGATTTTCATTTCAAATTGGTTCTGCTTGATTCGCTTCTGCATAACCTCTTCGCTGACTCCTTCAGCAGCAAAACGGTCAAACCCACCTTTAACATCTTGTTGGCGCTGACGCTCTTGCTCAGCCAATCGCTCGCGATGTGCAGTGATTTGCTGATTAAGCTCAGTGGAAAGCTGCTCAATCCTGCCGATAATTTCCTGCTTTTCTTCCCCCAGCTCTGAATTGGCTCGCTGCATCAATTGGTCGACATTTTTCTTGACGTCCATTTCATACGCATTCATGCGATTCATATGTGCATGATCGACGCCGGCAAAATAGGTATTGAGCTTTGCACGAGACACTTTGATCAGGTTCAGCTTTTCATCCATCATCTGCTCGTTCAGGGAAACCCGCAGCTTGGCGTTTTCCTCGTCCTTATGCCTGTACTTCTCCTGCAGCTCTGATAGACGGCTCTTGTAATCCTCGTATTGCTGACGAAGCATCTGGTTTTCATGAATCAAATCATGAGATTCGTATTCATGAATTAAAGCTTGATACTCCTTCATTAACGCAGCTTGGTTATCTTTGATCGAAACCAGCCGTTCTTTAAATTCGTCCATGAATTCCCCTCCGTTTCTCAGTGATATTCGGTTGGTTTCCATTTTACTACAATAAATCCATAAAAAAAGTACTAAATTCATGTAGTACCTCAGGCTCTAGTTCCATATGAATCCTGGATAAAGATGCCAAGTACATCGTCGATACCTTTCTGTTTTATTTGCCTTATTGAAATATTTACCACAATCCTTTCTTCCACAAACGTTATAATTAATCTTTTATAAGGAAATATGGGTTAGTGCACACTTCTTACGCTTTCACTTAGCTCGCAGTTCCACAATGATAAAAGGAGTGGTCATATTGAGTACTGTAAAACGGCAGGATAAAACCATTACCCAAGTCGCAACGTTATACTCCATTATTGCTGCGATAGGCGGTTTCTTGTTTGGATATGATACAGCTGTTATTTCGGGGCTATCGGCTTTATAGCCTGTAGAGCGGAGATGCATTCGTATTACTGAGGGTGTTTATGTTATTGTGAATACGAGTGTAACGCAGGTAATAGTCAGGAGGCTGCACAATGAATCAGAAAATCGAGCAAGCGCTCGCTGCTGTTATAAGAAACTGGAAATCGATGGCTGCGTCTAAGAGCGAGGAAGCCGAGTCATCGGCGGATCAATTTGAAGCTTCTTTTTATGTATGGATCGAGACTGTCCGTGATTGGGTGTACGAGCTTGAGCAGCGGCCCCAAACCCTTGAGGAAGCTATGGAGTTACCGGTCATGAAGGAAATTCTCGAGGTGCTGCCGGAACCGCTGCTGCTGAATTTTGAGACTGAAGTCGAGTTAATTCTAGAAAAAACCATCAGAATCGACGATGAGAAATACGACTAGCCCACTAGATGTACATACCTCCATCAACCTTAATAATTTCCCCTGTTACAAAATGGGAATGGGCGATGACCGCATACACTACATCAGCCACATCTTCAGGAGCAGCAACTCTGCCAAGCGGAGTACCTTCACCCAGGCGCTTCACATGATCCTCCTGACCTTCAACCCATCTAGTTTGCACAATGCCAGGCGCAATGCTGTTTACACGCACCTCAGGCGCCATCACACGTGCCAGTGATTTGGTTACACTGTTGGCCGCTGCTTTGGAAGCCGCATACGCAATCGAGCTGCCAAGCCCTGTGAGCCCGGCAACCGAGGTGATATTGATGATACAGCCTCTGTTCTTCTTTAACTCAGCGGACGCAGCGCGGGAGCAGAAAAACATCCCCTTCACATTCACATCCATCACCCGATCCCAATATTCTTCTTTTAGACCCTCCAGATCATCATGGCTGACAAAGTCCGTCACTCCGGCATTATTAACTAAGATGTCCAGTCTACCAAAAGCATCGATTGTGGCCTGCACCATCTGCCTCACCAACGAGTCGTCCGATACAGTACCTTTAAATAGCAAACATTGTACACCCAATGCCTCAACTTCCTGCCGGGTTTCTTCCGCTTCTTTGTCCGATTTGGAATAGTTGATCGTAATATGAACACCCTCCCGGGCCAGGCGAAGCGCAACCGCTTTACCAATTCCTGTTGCTGAGCCTGTAATCAATGCCACCTGATGTTTCATTATTTTGCCTCCTTAATATTCATTGCAACTACGGGTTCTATAAGTCCATTTCCCTTTGCTTTTCTCTGTAATGTAGCCAGCACAACACCGCCAACAATAAGCAGCGCACCGACGACCTGGACGATGGAAACTGCAGTGCCAAGGAGCAGGAATCCCACAATCATCGCGACAAACGGTTGTAAATTCAAAAAAACCGAAGCCTTGCCGGCACCTACCCGCGTTAATTGGATATTCCATATGACGGAGCACACACCCTGCATCACAATTCCCGTTGCAAACAACAGCACCCACGCCCACAGATGTGGACTTACCTGATGAAGCGGCTCCTTGATCAGTGCTACCGGTATGACCAGTCCTGAGCCGATTACCGTCGAATAGACAGTAGCCGTAAACGCTCCCATTCGTTCTGTCAGCTTACGCATAATAATAACGGACACGGAGAACGTGAACATCGCTATAAAAACATACAGCATGCCTATGGAAATCTGGAGACCATCCGATCGGCCGACCACGAAAAAAATACCCGTAATGGCGATCACAGACCCGATCAGCATTCGCTTCGTAATCAATTCTTTTAGAAACACTCTTGCCAGTACAGCAATGGTCAGCGGCGCCAAAGATAAAATCAATGAAGCCGTCGTCGCATCAACGGTTTGCAGTCCGGTAAAAAACGCCGTTTGGTTGAGCAATGTACCAAAGATCGCAAGTGGAATAAGCAGCTTCCAATCCCGAGAGACCAGCTTGCCCAGCTTCCGTGTACCCCACGCATAACTGAGCAAGCAGATGGATGTCGCTGTTAAACGAAAAGCCGACAACAGCAGCGGCGGAAACTCATGGACCAGCATCGAGCCAAAAACAAAGTTACTACCCCAGCAGACCACACACAAAATCAGAAGTACATATGACTGTATCATGCACAAGCGCCTCGTTCCTTCATCTTGAATGGATGTCATTCTCTTGGCTTCTTTACAGCTGTGTAAGCGCATTCCGAACAGCGAGAATATACTTGGACTGATCGAGTGGGTTAACCCCTCTTCGTTGTCGTTCCACCTCTACCTCCGGCGGACAATCTTGATAGCCCGCAAAAAACACGGATAACGTCCCTCGACCCTTGGTCAGCGAGCCAAGCCGTGAAGGGAAATCGAGAGAAGTCGCTACCGGCAGCATACCTTCTATGTCCATCCGTCCGTTCCGAAGCACAGGAGTATCAAATTGGCTACGCATCAGCACGAGCTCATTCATCAGCTTGCCGCCATATTCTTCCGGTGTAGACAATCGGAACCGCAGCAGCGGCTCCAGCAGCTTAGTTCTGGTGTTGGCTAACCCATCCATAATTGCCATCGGAGTTGCAATAACAAAATCCAGCGGGTGCGTATGCCACACATGATGCTCGCCTTCAATCAGCGTGATGACCAGATCTGTGACTTCCCAGCCCCGCAGACCTTGTTCGAGAGCTATCGGTACCCGGCGTGCCACTTCATTCTGATACCGTTCGAGCAGATGTTCATTTCTGACAATGGAGCTGTAACGCAATCCGCTCCCTCTGGCCCCAGGCTCAATCCGAAATCGCAGAATAGCCCAGCAAGGCTTAGGCATCGTATAGGCCATAAAGCCTTCCCCTGCATGTACCGGTGTTTCTTTATAGATCACCGAAGGTTCACCTAAGGTAACAACGAGTCCGTACCTGCTGCTTAGCAGATGAATGATGATCTCCATTTGAATCCGTCCCATGACCTTGAGATGCAGCTCACGCTCATCCTGCAGCCATTGCAGGTCCAACAAAGGGTCTTCATCGGCCAACTCCTGCATCGCAGCTACGACAGCCGGATATTCGGCTTCATTACGCCAATGCACCTGCACGGTGAGCAGTGGAACCGCCAGCCGCTGCTCACCTGGCACACCTTTAGGGGAACCCATAATATCTCCAATTCTTGCCCGGCTCCAGCCGTACACAGAAGCGATATCTCCCGCTTGCAAAATCCCTGTATCTATCGTCTTCTGCCCCTCCACCTTGCGAATCTGCGTTACCTTCTCCTCGATGCCAAGCGTATGATTAAACACCGTATCGCGATTGCGGATAACACCGTTATAGAGGCGTACATGAGCGATTCTTCCCATCGCCGCGTCCTTTTCCAGCTTGAAAACAATTCCAGAAAGCTCCGCTTCGTTACTACCTGCAGGTGCTGGCAGCAGACGAACCATCGTGTCCATCAGCTGCGCTACACCTACACCCCGATTAGAAGCCCCGAAGCATACAGGCACACAAAGCGAACGTTGAACGGAATCGATAAGGACAGGCAGCAGCTCTGCCGTATGCACATCCTCGGTATCCATATACTGCAGCATCAATGCATCATCCTGCTCTGCTGCGTACTCGACAAGCAGCTTCCTATAAGGGGCTGCCCATGGCTCGTATGGAGTCCTGCCCTCGTCAAGCAGATCTACTGAGCCGACAAAGGTGTCCTCGACACCATCCGGTGCTTGTATCGGCACTGCAGCGGGTGTGAGCAGACGACGAATTTGCTCCATCACAGCTAGCGGATCTGCACCCACCCGATCCATTTTATTGATATATAGGATCGTGGGCATCCGCATATCGCGCAGCGCCTGCCAAATGACCTCAGTTTGCGACTGCACGCCCTCCACGGCTGAAATAATCAAGACCGCGCCATCCATCACTCGCAGCGACCGCTCCACCTCAGATAGAAAATCGACGTGTCCAGGTGTATCCACCAGGTTGATCGAAACCCCCTGCCAGAGTAAGCGCGTAACGGAAGCTCTAACCGAAATGCCCCGCTCCCGCTCCACATCCAGTGAATCCGTCTGTGCCGTTCCTGTATCTACACTGCCCAGCGTCCGTATACGGCCGCTTTGATACAGCATCTGTTCTGTAGTCGTCGTTTTCCCTGCATCCACATGAGCGAATATCCCAATATTGCGTCTAGCCTCTTGTTCCTCGAACATCATAAATTGGCTCCTTAACGGCTTTGATTTCATTTTAGCGCAATTGGGCCAAAGTTGCATGCCTTATTCGGAACGCCACCTGCTTCACTCACATACTCTTAATTCATAGAGGGCTGTGACGTGGAGTCCAATCATGTTCAGCTCACAAGCGCTTTCGTCCAAAACCTAGCCGATGGAGTTGACCAAATGTCCAGTTCAACCGGGATTCAGCGGCGCAGCCGCACAAAAATCGATGTACTTATCCCTGCGATAGATAAGGATTTAGCCACTCTGCCTTTTGTTATTGATAGTGTACGAAAATATGTGATGCATCCTATCGGAAAAATTATGATTGTGTCCCCCAACAGTGACCGGATCAAAAGCCTCTGCGCACGAAAAAATTGCACCTTTGTTCATGAAAATACCGTCCTGCCGATAACCAAAAAAAGTATTCATTACAGCTCCCGCAGATGGGACCGGTCCGGCTGGCTGTTTCAGCAGCTGTTAAAATTCGGTGGCAGCTCGAAGGTTTCCCAAAAATTTTATCTCGTCATTGACGCGGACACCGTGCTTATTCGCCCTCATCTGTTCAGAACAGGCAGCAAACAGGTGTTTTATTGCCGCAATTGGAGTCAACCCGAATACTTTACCACCTATCGAAAGCTGCTGGGGAAGCGTGCGCCCAGACCGTCCTCCTTCGTCACCCACTATATGCTGTTTGAAAAAGCAAAGCTGGCCCGGCTCAAAAAGAAGATCGCTGCCCGGCACCATACCAGCTGGCATTCGGCGATTATTCGCAGCATCAATAAATCCAAACAGTTTGGTTTTTCCGAATTTGAGACGTACGGGAATTTCCTGTATGCCAGCTCGCCCAAACGTGTCATCCTGAAAAAAGCATTGAACAAGAGCTTAAGCATGAATCCAGCAGGAATACCCAAGTCCCGGATCAAGAAGCTGGCAAGAACCTACCGATCCATCTCCTTTCATAAAAGGAAATGTTATGTGAAGACAACGAAGAAGTAGCCTCAGGTTACTTACTTCCCTGTGATCGTGAGTTCCGAGGCAGCACCGGTTTCTTCATGGGCGAACGTGAATACAGACAGAAAGGCACTTAGGCTACCCACAGAGGGTGTCCAAGTGCCTTCACCATTCATCACGAACTCATCATGCTCTCTGGAGCTTAGCTTCCAGACTTGCTTTAACCCCCGGCCATTCGGCCTCAATGATACTGTATTGCTGAGTATCTCTGATAAATCCGTTATGGAGAATACGATCCTTTCTCAAGGTACCTTCATGCTTGGCTCCAATTCTGAGAATCGCTTTATTGGACCTTTCATTTCGCGCATCCGCCCGAAATTGAACACGAACCAGCCCAAGCTCCTCAAACCCATATTGAAGCAGCAAATACTTACATTCGGTATTTACGTGCGTTCGCCATACTTTAGGTGAATACCAGGTCCAGCCTATTTCCAGGTTCTTGTTGGGCAGCGAGAGGTTCAGGAACCGGGTAGATCCTATGATTTCGTTGGTCTGCACATCCATAATCGTAAAGGGTAATTGCAGTCCATTTTCCTGTGCATCAAGAGCCTCCAGCACAAGCTCATTCATATGCTCTAAAGCGTTCATTTTACTAGGGAGATACGTCCATATTTGTGGATCATTTCCGGCTGCAAATAAACCTTGTACGTGTGCTTGCTCAAGCGGAACCAGCTTGACCCGTTTCCCCGTTAAAGCTACCTTTTCCAACAAACGATCACTCTCCTGCATGATTTTCTTATATCATATCAAGAGATTGGCCTCATCTATAGATCCAATTTATACAATTTATGTTGTACCATTAGTGAGTTCTAAGGTTTCTTTTATGAAAAAGGAGATCCTCTCCCTTAAACAGGGTATGATCTCCTTGTTGAAAATGCTACATGTTAACTTTTTGCAGCGGAGCTGCATGTAGGGTCGACTTGATCATGGAGGTTTGACAAAGCGGACAAAGCGGGCTTTCTTCAAAAGTCATTCCGACCCTCATCCAACAAGTACACATGCTGTCTCCACATTTCCAAATATCGACCTGCTCAAGTTCCGACTCAGCATTACGCACAGGAAATTTATGCAGGTATGGATTGCGCAATTTCATCGTTCCTGCGACTTTGGATGCTTCACTATGGTCCATTGTAGATCACTCTCGATGCAAGTACTCCGTGTGATAACACTAAGGGTTCCATTGAAACCAGCCTCCTGCAAAACAATTATTTTTTCAATAAGACGGTAAGGAAAACATAAATTACGAAAACTACGAGAATTACAGTAGAACTTATGGATACTGATAATAAGAAAGTTCTCGTTTTGTCTTTACTTAACTTGTTAAAGTCAAGAAATGATTTCTTCATTTTCATTGAGCAGCCCACCTCATCATTCAGCGAGTGGCCTCTTCTAAGTCACTCGCTTTTTTTCATTCGTCTTGTAAACGATCAAAATAGCGCTTCTTTGATGCTCTACACCAGAAAGCGTTGATTTGATGACCGAACCATAACAAACGTTAATCAATTGATCATCCTTTAAACCTGCCAAAAACTCATTTGCTTTGTTCTCCGCATAAGAGTTATCCGTATCGAGAAATTCTTTAACTTGGATCATTGCAGCAGCTCCTTTTCAATGGTTTTACATATGTGCACTCCGATAAGTGACCTCATCACGCTCACACCTGAATTCGGTTACATTTAATGTAAAAGGGGTGTGAAAATGCAATGAGGCATTCCGCAAACTTGCGGAATGCCTTCACTTTAGGTTATCTTAGCACCCTTCTAGACGACTGTCAAACTAAGAAACGGAATCTCCAGAATACATAACTGAATTGTGTAAAAGGAATGGATTGGATTTACATATAATACTTGGTATAATGCTGTAAAGGTCTCCGTATGGGAGACCTCTATTTATATGGGAGGGATTTGTGTGAAAATGGATTGTAATCATCCAAGAAGGTTCGTGAGTCGTGAAGGAGGCGAAATCTACTATGAGCCTTAGTCCGTTGATCGTAGGTTCACGACTGCAGTTGATCAATCAGCTTGTTTACTTTGATGATGAAAAAATCAATTTCTTGAATCATTATTATCCTGAAAATAATCACAAGCGCAGTGCGTTTGAGCGGATATTATCTGTCTATACTTCAACTCTTGAAAAAATCATCTCTGATTTGAACGAGGAAAATCTAAACTCCGTTGCCTTGATCGGAAGCCGATTGGAGCTGCGGTATTTAAATGATGATTGGATCGAATCCTTTACTATTGTGTTCCCCCAACATGCCGATCCTAACCAAAACCTGATATCGTTCTTGTCTCCTATGGGATTTCAATTACTCATGTCTCAAGTCAACGAGACGTATCAGCTTGAAGTGCCCTCCGGGGTCATTTCGGTAAAAGTCGAAGGCATTAAGTATGTGAATCGCGGCGATGTAAATTAGTTGTCAAACGTATCTAATCGGGCAGCCTTGCTATTCAAGAAGGCTGCTTTTAATTTATCAAAGCCGATTTGAGGTGTATGAATCTGTCTTGGAAGAGAATGAGCAGACTTATTGAAATACTTTTCGTTCCGGTTATGTTAGCTCTCTTATGGTGGACTAACTATTCGTCTCCCCATACTGAGGAAACACTTATGATAGTACGTTGGAGTGTTATCATTATTTTTTCCTTATCTTTAGTAAATGAAGTCCATACTTACCTTACAATTAAATCAATGAGCAACTTCATAGTAGTGATTATTTTGTTCTTATTTATCATTGGTTTTACATTCAACTTATTCAATATCATATTTACTATATTTCTTTATTGTTTGATTGGTCTTATTGTCTACAGGATATATCGATTCTTGAGACATCAAAAAAATAGATTCTGACAACCCAATCTGTATGAAATAGTTTAATAAAAATAATGTGAAGAAAAAGGCCATTCTCCTGCGGATGGTCTTTTTCAGCATTCCCTTTTGTTGCAGCTTAATTCGGCCCGCGGTTTGCCCAGCACTTTTTTTCAGGGAGGTCCGTCAAGTTTGTCAGCATCCCTTTGCGGACACAGTTGGCGCTGTACATGTTGCCCCCATGGGTTTTTCTAACTTCACAACATCCGTTTGGCCGCACTGAAAAGTGAAGCTGAGTTAGATAATATCTAGACAAAATATACAAACATCTAGTTTTTATTGTTGACTATTTTCAAACAATAATTTATTATGTCTAGGTATAATCAAACAAATTTATTATATGTTTGAATTTTTTATATATGAAAAAAGAAAAGAAATGGATAGACGAGAAGAAACTGTTCAAGAGCGGCTATCACAAGAGAGGTGTGGAATAATGAAAGGCAATCAGGCTGTCCAATCAAGCCTTTTCCAAAACCGATTTGTCCGGACGATTTTGTTGTCCAATATATTGCTACAAATTGGCATTTGGGTACGAAACTTTTCGGTTTTATTGTTTGTGATGGAACAGACCGGAAATGACCCTTACGCGGTTTCGCTCATTTCCGTAGCGGAATATGCCCCGATCTTTCTGTTTTCCTTCATTGGTGGGACTTTCGCAGACCGATGGCGCCCTAAACGAACGATGGTTTGGTGCGATATGCTGAGTGCGACTTCCGTGTTTGCTGTATTTGCCACGCTTTTGTTCGGGTCGTGGAAGGCTGTATTTTTTGCGACGCTCGTATCGGCGATATTGTCTCAGTTTTCTCAGCCTTCGAGCATGAAACTATTCAAGCAGCATGTGCCAGCCGAGCAGGTTCAGCAAGGAATGGCACTGTTTCAGACCAATACAGCGATTTTCATGATATTGGGTCCGGTATTCGGCACGCTTGTTTTTCAGTCGTTCGGCATTCAAACGTCGATGGTCGTGACGGGAATCGCATTTTTCTTGTCCGCTGCCGTACTAACGCGACTGCCTGCTGATCGTAGCGAGGTTCAAGCGAAATCTTCTACCGGATTTTGGCGGGAGCTCTATGACGGGGTTCAATATGTGAAGTCCAAATATGTATTGACCGCTTTAGCAGGAACGTTTGCTGCGATCGGACTCGCAAGTGGTATAACACAGCCGCTCGGCGTGTTTTTGCTGACGGAGCGGCTCCACCTGCCGAAGGAAAATCTACAATGGTTCATGATGGTAAACGGCGCTGCGATGCTGATCGGGGGCGGTCTAATCGCTTCCTTATCAAAGAAGGTTGCACCGCAAAGACTGCTGGCTATCGGCATGCTAGCGGCTGCGATTGCTTTGGCGACGATGGGGATGTCAACCTCAATAGCGCTCACGGTCGTCGCCCAGTTCATGATCGGCTTTTTCTTCCCATGCTTCATGATCGGTATTAGCACGCTGATTTTACAAAATACGGAGCAGTCATTTATCGGCCGCGTCAACGGCGTGCTGAACCCGTTTTTCATGGGAATGATGGTCATTTCGATGAGCACAGCAGGATGGGTAAAAGACAAGTTTTCACTTCTTATCGTGTACGAAGCTGCAGGCGCTGTGTTCATCATCGGCCTTCTGTTTGTCATCCCGCTGTTTAAGCTGCCATACCAACAAAAGGAGCCTACGGCGCAGCCCCAAAAATGAAATGAAAAGAGGAAAAGAAAATGAAAATACAAACCACTGTAAAATATAAGCCTGTTATCGTCTCGGAAAGCTATGAGCATATTGACGGACGATTCGCCCAAAATACCGATGCCAAAAGCCTTTCTCTGGGATTGGCTCAGCGGAGTGATAATGGGAAAACTGATATAACGGCCAAAGTCTGGGGATGTAGTGGAGAAACAGGGTCCGGTCATTCAGAAGAGCTGCCTTTGCATCGTGTTCTTGACCTTGCCATTTTGATTTGTAGAAGCAGCTTATATTTTCAAGACGCCTATCGTTTCCCGAAACTGTATGATCCTGATCACACAATGATTGATCGTATCGGGCTTCAAGGGGGTGCCATGAATGTATCCGTTTGTACAGAAAATCCTTTGATCGATGAAGATATTAAGCTGTTTTCGCAGATTCTTAGTGAAGATGGCGAACTGGTTGGAGAACGACTTCGTGTATTGTCCCGTCTACTGAAAGAAATGGGGGATTACAATTGATTGAAAACGAATATTATTTGTCACCTGCAAGACAACTCACCGAAGTAGAAAAAGAGCTTGTCTGGAAAAAGCCATTGTAAATGAGCTCCCTGCAAAGCTAGTTCGGATTATCGCTCGGTATATATGATTTTTATGAAAAGACTACACGAACGAAAATGGGAGTACGACAATCACCAAGAAAAAGGCAGCCGGTTTAGTTAATCGGTTGCCTTTTTCTCACTGAAACGGAAGGATAATATCATCACAGCAGCCATAACAACACCAGAGGTGCGATACCAAGTGTAAAGAAGGCTGTCACAATCATCGCTATACTGGAGATGGAGCCGGAAACCACGCTAAACTCGAATGCTTTGGAGGTACCTGCTGTATGCGCGCTTGTGCCGAAAAGCACACCCCGAGCAATCTCATGCTCAATCCGGCATAGGCGAATGATCAGCGGACCCACTATCATGCCAAACAAGCCCGTCATCAGGACAAATATCGCCGTGATCGCCGGTGTGCCTCCCAGCATCTCCGTCACAGCCATAGCTATAGGTGTAGTCGTGGAGCGCACAGCCAGACTGTCGATAATTCGATTCTGAAGATGCAGCTCCTTGGCCAGCCAAACGGAGGATATAATGGCCAGGCTTGAGCCGAAGCAAACACTCACGATAATCGTCAGCGCGTGCTTTTTTAGTATCGCTATATGCTTATACAAGGGTACGGCCATTGCTACAGTCGCCGGACCGATCATATCGCTCAGCCACTCCGTACCCGCATGATAGGTTTCATAGGGCGTTCCGGTAAGCAGCAGCACAATCATAACCATAGTCGGCGTAAGCAGAATCGGTGACAAATACACTTTGGGCAAAGAGCGGTACAACCTTTTGGACAACCCATACACAGCTATCGTTACGATCAGACATCCTATTGCGAGTGTAAGCATCATCCATTTCTCCTTTTGTCTTTGACCATCCATTGCGCCAGAAATCCTGCGCCTACCATCACCGCAATGGAGCTGACCAGCATAACGAGCACTATACGCAGCCCGCTGGACATCATTAGCTCCTTATATTGAATCAGGCTTACAGCCGGTGGAATAAAAAAAAGCAGCATCTCCGCCAGCAGCCAGCTTGCTCCAGCATCAATCCACTCCAGCTTGATCAGCTTTGTTTGCAATCCTATAAAAACGACTACAATCCCGATAATACTCCCAGGAATCGGTATATGCAGCAGCGCCACAAGTTTATTCATAGCTATCGAAATCAACATAAAAAAACCGATCTGAACCACACATTTCAAGAGCTTGCTCATCATGAATCCTTCCTTTCATCTAAAGTGTACTTCAAGTTCTATCATTGGTAAAATGAATATATAGAATGATTACTATTCCATTTATCTATAGCTAGGAGAATACACTGATGGATATCAAGCAGCTGCAATATGTATTGGAACTGGCTCGGTACAACAGCTTCACCAAAGCAGCCCATGCGCTGCATATTACTCAGCCCACGCTGAGCAAGATGATCAAAAGCCTGGAGGAAGAGCTCAGCCTGACCCTGTTCTCCCGAGTTGGCAAACGTGTGGAATTAACAGACGCCGGGCATGCTATCCTCTCCCAGGCGCAGCATATCGTGAGCTCCTTCAATAACCTCACGTCTGAGCTGAGTGATTTGACGAATTTACATAAAGGCCATATTCGCATCGGGCTGCCGCCTATGGTCGGGTCGAGCTTTTTCCCACAAGTCATGAGCCGATTTCGCGAGCTTTACCCCGGACTAACGATAGAAATGGTGGAAGAAGGCTCCAAAAAGCTGCAGATCGAAATTGCTAACGGCCATCTCGATATGGGTGTCGTGCTTCTGCCGACGAATGAGGAGCTGTTCGATACTCATTTAATTATTCAGGAAAATTTGAAGCTGATCGTTCATCCTTCCCATCGACTCGCACAGCGAAGTGAGGTAGCTTTATCGGAATTGGCCCAGGAAACGTTCATCCTATTCCACAAGGATTTTACCCTGCACGATCAGATCATCGCAGAATGTGTCCGGAGCGGGTTCCATCCTCATGTGTTGTATGAAAGCTCGCAGTGGGATTTTATCCATGAAATGGCCGCGGCCAATCTCGGTATTGCCTTATTACCGGAAACCATCTGCAAAAGACTCGATCCTGCCCATGTTAAAGCGATTCCTTTAATCGAGCCCTCAATCCCTTGGCATTTAGTCATGATTTGGCGAAAAAACAGCTACCTCTCTCTAGCCGCGCGCGAATGGATTCGGTTCACTCAAAGTCTTTTTTAGACCCGATTCAAAAAGAAGCTCGATTTCATTGCTATATCGTGTTTATCCGAACATGCGGATGGGTAATCTCTTAAAAGATCGATATGTACGTAGCATAGGGAGGAAACCTCAATGGAACGCAATCACACGATGATGCAATTTTTTGAGTGGCATTTGGCATCGGACGGGGAGCATTGGAAAAACCTGTCCAAGCTTGCGCCTGAACTGAAGGAAAGAGGGATCGACTCCGTATGGATTCCACCTGTAACTAAAGGCCAATCGGTCGACGATACGGGATATAGCGTGTACGATTTATACGATCTTGGGGAATTTGATCAGAAGGGTACGGTCCGCACTAAATACGGATCAAAAGCGGAGCTTGAAGCCGCAATCAAAGCCTGTCAGGAGCACGGAATTGCGGTATACATCGATCTCGTGATGAACCATAAAGCCGGGGCTGACGAGAAGGAAGTTTTTAAGGTAATTCAGGTGGAAGAAGATAACCGGACCGAGGAAATTTCCAAGCCCTTTGATATTGAAGGCTGGACCAAATTTACTTTCCCAGGCCGCGGCAATCAATATTCAGATTTCAAGTGGTCCTTTGAGCATTTCAATGGCACCGACTTTGATGCCAAGCAAAATAAGAGTGGGATTTACCGAATCCTCGGTGAAAATAAAAAGTGGAATGAACACGTGGACGATGCGTACGGAAATTATGATTATTTAATGTTCGCGAATATCGACTATAACCATGCCAAGGTCAAGGAAGAGATGATCAAGTGGGGCAAGTGGCTCGCGGATACGCTGCAATGCAACGGGTTCAGGCTTGATGCGATTAAACATATCAGTCGTGAGTTTATTAAGGATTTTGTGACCGAGGTCATGAAGGCTCGCGGTGAAAACTTTTACATAGTGGGCGAATTTTGGAACTCCGAGCCTGGCGCTTGTCAGGAATTTTTGGACACGGTAGATTGCAAGATTTCATTATTCGATGTATGTCTCCATTATAATTTTAACGAAGCTGCACAAGCGGGCAAGGCTTTTAATCTGACTACGATTTTTAAGAACTCATTAGTGGCCTCACATCCTCAAAATGCGGTTACTTTCGTCGATAACCATGACTCGCAGCCGGGACAATCATTGGAATCGTGGGTGGGTGACTGGTTTAAGCAAAGCGCTTACGCGATCATCCTGCTTCGTAAGGACGGTTATCCGTGTGTGTTTTATGGCGATTATTTCGGCATTGGCGATGAACCGTCAATTGAAGGCAAAAAAGCTGCCATCGATCCCCTGCTGTATACACGCTACCACAAGGCGTACGGGGAGCAGGAGGACTATTTCGACCATCCGAACACAATTGGCTGGGTACGCCGCGGTGTTCCGGATATTGAACGCTCAGGCTGTGCAGTGGTCATCTCCAATGGGGATAAAGGCGAGAAGCGAATGTGTGTTGGGCCGGAGCGAGCAGGCGAAGTATGGATTGACTTTACCAACACGCGTGATGATAAAATCACGATTGGAGCTGACGGATTCGCAAGCTTTCCAGTCAATGGCGGCAGTGTATCGGTATGGGCGCAGGCTGATGCGGGTTAATTCATCGGTTGAACACATACTAAAAGGGCACCCTGTGGGATGCCCTTCCTGTTGATATTTATGAAAGTAATGATAGCTGTAAGAGTTACATTTCCTCAACGACTTTTCGACTGATAGCCAGATGCTTAATATCCTTGAAGCTGATAAACTTCTTATCCCGCTCATCCCAGATTCGGAAGCGAAGCAGTTGGAGACTAGTGCGCAGTGTAATCGTCTCAACATCCCGCAATACTGGATTCACATTGTGGACCTTTTCCAAATAGTAGTTAGGCACACGCGGGCTCAAATGGTGAATATGATGGAAGCCGATATTTCCGGTTATCCAGTGCAATACCTTGGGTAAATTATAAAAAGAGCTTCCTTGCATAGCCGCTTTTACATAATCCCATTTGTCATTATTCTCAAAGTACGTTTCCTCAAACTGATGCTGAACATAGAACATCCAGATGCCAGCCGTACCGGAAACTAGGAAGATCGGAACTTGAATGAGCAGAAATGTTTCCCAGCCCAATGTCCAGCACAGCAAGAATGCCGAACCGAATATTCCGATATTGGTAATATACGTGTTGATCCGTTCTTTCATGTTAATATTTCTACGATTAAAACGGTAATCAATCAGAAAAATGTATGTTGGACCGATACCGAGAATCACTATCGGATTGCGGTACAGCCGGTAGATGATCCGCTTCAACAGTGAAGCAGCCAAATATTCATCCACAGTCATCGTCCAGATATCTCCTGTACCCCGCTTATCCAGGTTACCACTGGTCGCATGATGAACGGAGTGCGTGTGTCTCCATTGGCGAAAGGGAACACTGGTCAAAATCCCGGTTATCGTCCCGACAATCTCATTAGCCAGTTTATTTTTGAAGAAAGATTTATGGCAGCAGTCATGAAAAATAATAAAAACCCGTACGAGAAATCCGCCTGCAACGATCGTTATCGGTAAGGTAAGCAAATAAGAAACCGACAAGCTTAAATAAGCCAGATACCAAAGGACGAAAAAAGGAATAACGGTATTCAGGATTTGCCACACACTGTGCTTTAGATGCGATCTTTCGTAGGGTGCGATGTCTTTGCGCCAGCTGCCTTGTTCCTTATGAAGCATTGTATTAAATCTTCCTCTCTTCGAATCCATGGTAGATATATGTGTACCCGTTGTCATATACGAAGAAGCTCAGACTTAGTTTCAACTTCTTTAATATAAAATCGAACAGCCGTACATTGTTGAAGCGCAACTCAATTGATAATGATTATCATTTTCAACTTGATTATACGCATTATAATTGGGCATTGCAAGCCTAAATCGTTCATTGCAAATTCAATCGCTTTTCATTCCAATACCATTAGGAAGTTAACAGAGTTTCATCTTAGAGTGGTATTTCACCATCATAGAGGGGGACCTTCGGAGTTGGCATCTCATTAGTAAGCATCTCTAATTATAACCGAACTGCATGTAAGCGCAATATACAATCCTCCAAAATTATTAGTCATAATCTCTTTGTATAACCAATAATTTCAATGACTCTCCCGTTAATTTCACCGCTTCGTCAAATATATTTACAAATGGTAATGTTACAATAGTTGTCACGACTATAGTTTTCCTGCGTTATCGGGCACTGCAGAGTTCAAAACCAGCTGGGTTAAAGAGCTCATACTTCACACGATTTGCAAAAAAATGTTGCCGCGAGCTTCAAATTATGTGAAAATAAACACTGTAGTCTTTAAATTTACGAAATTACTCGATGAAGGTGGTTAGACCCTGTGATTACTGTTCAATCCACGAATGAAGCTGATGTAACTGCACGTAATTATGTGCAAAGCGTCTTTGAAACTGTCGTAAGCCGCAATCCCAACGAAAGCGAATTTCATCAAGCGGTCAAAGAGATTCTTGAATCCCTTATTCCCGTCATCGCTAAGCATCCGAAATATATGCAGCATGGTGTTCTGGAAAGAATCGTCGAGCCAGAGCGAATGATTTCATTCCGTGTGCCTTGGGTAAATGACGAAGGCAAAGTTATTGTAAACCGCGGCTTCCGCGTGCAATTTAACAGTGCGATCGGGCCTTTCAAAGGTGGACTCAGATTTCACCCATCCGTAAATGCCAGTATCATTAAATTCCTTGGTTTTGAGCAAACGTTCAAAAACTCCTTAACTGGTCAGCCAATTGGCGGCGGTAAAGGCGGTTCCGACTTCGATCCTAAGGGAAAATCCGATGGCGAAGTTATGCGTTTTACCCAAAGCTTTATGACAGAGCTATGTAAATATATCGGACCCGACACTGACGTTCCTGCTGGAGATATCGGTGTAGGCGCTCGGGAAATCGGCTTTATGTTTGGTCAATACAAACGTATCCGCGGCGGCAATGAAGCTGGCGTTCTTACGGGTAAAGGCTTGACTTATGGCGGCAGCTTGGCTCGTACGGAAGCTACTGGCTACGGTGCGGTCTATTTCGTTAATGAAATGCTGAAATCCAAGGGATTAAGCTTTGAAGACAGCACAGTTGTTGTTTCCGGTTCCGGTAACGTTGCGATTTATGCGATTCAAAAAGCAACGCAATTAGGTGCTACGGTTGTAGCTTGCAGCGATTCTAATGGATATATTTACGATAAGGACGGCATCAAGCTTGATACCGTACGTAGATTGAAAGAAGTCGAAAGAAAACGGATTTCCGAATATGTGAAGGAGCACCCAACAGCTACTTACGTTGAAGGCTGCGAAAATATTTGGTCCATACCGTGTGATATCGCTCTTCCTTCCGCAACGCAAAATGAAATTGACGAGGCTGCTGCGAAAGCGATGGTTGCCTACGGAGTTAAAGCAATTGGCGAAGGTGCTAATATGCCATGTACTTTGGAAGCGATCGATGTATTCCTGGAGGCTAATGTGCTGTTCGGACCCGCTAAAGCAGCCAATGCTGGCGGCGTAGCTGTATCTGCACTTGAAATGGCTCAAAACAGTATGAGATATTCATGGAGCTTCCACGAAGTAGATGACAAGCTTCATGTGATCATGAAAAATATTTATAAAAATTCCGTTGAAGCTTCTGAAGAATACGGATATCCTGGCAACCTCGTTGTAGGCGCCAATATCGCTGGATTCATTAAAGTCGCAGACACGATGATTGCCCAAGGTATTATCTAATTTGTAAATGTTGGCAGAAAAACAACTTATATCAAAAAAGGACAACCCATCAGCGGTTGTCCTTTTTTGTAGTTTGTCTATTCATAGTCTTTTGCGTTTATAGCGAGCAACAAAGATGCAGGATACCAGCAGCAGCAGGAAGGCCACGCCAGCAGCTATAGCCTCAGTTACAGTACCCTGCTGCTGCTGCTGGTTCACTTGTCCGCCTGGGCCACCGCCCATGCCTCCACCAGGTGGACCTCCTTGTCCTCCTCCACCCATGCCACCAGGAGGGCCTCCTTGTCCTCCTCCACCCATGCCACCAGGAGGGCCTCCTTGTCCTCCGCCCATACCTCCGGCTCCGCCTTGACGGTTAGCCATTTGTCCTGTTTGTCCATTTTGGTTGGTCTGATTTTGATTGGGTTGAATTTGATTTGATTGATTGGGTTGATCAGTTTGATTGGATTTGCCAGTTGGATTGGCCTGACCCATTGGGTTCGTTTGTGCCGATGGGTCCACTTGTCCTTTTTGAGCAATTTGATCTGCTTGGCCATTTGGTGCGATCTGCGCAGGCTGCGACGCTAGAACGGCAATACCCGACTGATCCGTCTGCGAGGTTTGAACGGCATCTTGAACATTTGCCGCACCTTCACCGGGCTTACCGCCCATGCCGCCACGCATTCCGCCTCCACCCATTCCGCCGCCGCTGCCACTTCCATCTCCCGATGAAGGGGACGTTCCGTCCAACTGCTTGGCAATCGTTGTGACCTGCTGAGCGGCGAATGTGGTCAGCTGCGTGACGCCTTTTTGATATTCAGCATAGGTGTAAAATGCAGTTGGATCTTTTTCCACGTAGCCTGAAATTAACTGTGACAGTTCCTGAACACGGGCTGCAAATACATCATTGGATAAAAAACCTTGGATGCTTTCCGTCAAAAATTGATGGTACTTCTGCTTGTTAGCATCAACTTTGAGCAGTTTATCAATGAGGGGCCGTTCCGAAAGCGTTCCTTGAGTCGGCTCATCAATCAAAATGCTTGATCCTCCAAGACCTCCAAAAGCCATATTGTAATCCCATGGAAGTACCGAGAATACTCCTTTGTTCTCATACAAATAATAATTATGCTTGTTGGTACCGAGATAACTGTCCATATTCGCGGTCAGCACATTGAGTGCAATAAATTTGAGTGCTTCGTCGACATCCAACACCTTACTATAATCTGTTCCCGTGTTCAGCTCCTTGAGCATATCGAGAATGACGTTGCCATTCGTGGACTTCGATTTCAAATCTAGTCCTTTATAGGCATCTATCGTTTCCAGCCATGTCAATTCGCTGCCATTGCCGCCATTAGCTTTATACAGGGCTCCATATGCATTACCAAAATTACGTTCCAGATAAGACTCCCCTATTTGCTCCACTGCCAAATAAAAGCCTTTGAGTTCACCATTCACATAGACATTCACAAACGAATATCCAGGTGTCGGCAAGCCCAATCGTTCGGCAAGCTCATAGGTTAGAAACTCACGCATGTAGGAGGCATCACTGTAATTATTGTTCAGATTGATTTTACTTATACCGTCCAGCTGCTGGCTGGATATATATTCATCGAACGAGATCTTGAAGCTGTACCGATCGGAATCCGAGCTCACTACGCTTCTCAAGCTGAGGTTGCCCTTGGTACGGATGGCTACATTGTCAAAGTGCTGTCCATTGTAGTCCACGGATGCAGTTTTAAATTCCTCCTGGCTGGCGTTATCCAGCATATCTTGAAAATCGGCCGCACCCATTGTAATCTTCACATCAACCACACGATCTTTGGGAAATACATTTGTCGCTTGTTTCTGCTGATTGCTAGCTGCTGCCGAAGATACGGGGCTGCTGCTCGAACCCGTGAACTTGTTTGTTGCCATACAGCCTGCCAATCCGATGACAAGGATGATACACAGCAGCAGCTCCATCCACTTGGCTTTCATCTTCCACGACCTCCTTTCCAGTTGTTCCATTTAAGACACGTAGTCACCGCTATAGCTGATTAGAACGGCATTTTTAACACCATTCATTCCCGAAACCTCGTTGACGAAAGATCCTTCGTTATCATTCAGCCGCAGCTCGAGCGTAATTTCGATATTGCCATGAGTTACTGTCTTTTGCTTTACGTTGTATCTTTTCACTAATTTCTCTACAGCCGTATGGACTTGCTTCTCACTGTTATCCCCATCGCAGTTAATTACCAGCAAATAGGGAGTTTCGAAAGACGTTTTTTTGATAAACAAAAACATGATGACACCGATGACAGCCGAACCGACAAAAGCCAGTGTGTAGAAGCCTGCCCCGGATACAATACCCGCTGCTGCTGCCCAGAACAAGAAGATCAGATCCGTAGGGTCTTTAATGGGTGTACGGAAACGAACGATGGACAAAGCACCGACCATCCCGAGTGACAGAACCAGATTGGAATTGACCGCGATAATGACCATTGCCGTTACCATCGTCATGCCGATCAGCGAGATGTTGAAGCTCTTCGAATATAGAACACCGCTAAATACCCGTTTATAGAGCAGGTAAATAAAGAACCCGATAAAAAAGGCAACTGCCAAGGTAAGTATCATTTTGGTAAGGTTGATATCGGAAACAAAGTTGTTGACGACAGACTTTTTTAGTAAATTGGTAAAAGTAGTAGCCGTCGTTCCGGCAGTATTAGCGGCAGCAGCCGTCTCTGTTGTTGTAGCCATTGCAACATCCATAATTAATAATCCTCCCACGTATTAAATTTCAAAAACTTGCGGCAAATCACATATTTAGAAGCGGATTGCCGATGCAGCCCTTCAAGCTGTATGGCAGCCCGGATATATTCAGGAATATATTCATCGTACTTAACTTCAAAGATGATCAGATTCTCATCAATTGCCCGCACCGCCTGCAAATCCTTGTTGAATATGTCTGTACCATGAAGGCCAGTCCTAAGTTCCTTGTCGAATGTAATTCGCACATTACCGGTCGGGCACACATAAGGCTCCCGTACATAATCGACAATCACTTTGGGGCGCAGCAGCTTGTGTTTCATCTCCCGATACACTTCCATCAATAAAGGTTTGTCCGGTACATTCAATACTTCAATATCTCCCGCAACGATAGCCTCGTACATTTCTCTGCTGATCGGTTCTTTCACTTTGGCGATATAATCGTTAAATTTGATTTTTTTCTCAAAATGAATCACGTTGTCCTGCACGTTATAAATCCGAATACGGTACTTGACCCGATCCCGGATGCCGCCCAGCTTCTCATGAAGCGCTTTATTGTTCACATCATCAAAGTAGAGGCTGCGGATATGATATTCTCCTGTTATACCGACATTTTGGTCTTGGCTCATCAACCCTTTGAGCCGCTGGCGGATCAGGTAAAACTGATGCTGATTGATGAAAAACTTGAGTTCATGGCGATATTTCAGCTGCTTTTTCATGTGGCACCCCTTTCCATAACAGCACTCCTGTGCAGCTCTCTTGCTTACAAACTCATCTTAACCTGCTTACCTGAACTGTTTCTAAGCAGCGCCTGAATACGAACTGAATGTTTACAATTCCTTAATAATTCGTGCAAGTGTGCCTACTAACATGAGAATGCCATACACAAATCCCTTGAGTGGATGAAGTAAACACAAACCGAAGAGCTCAGGAAGTAGTGATAAACGTGTTCATTTACGAATGATGTTCGATGTGCTATATATAAAGTTATGACAAACACTAACAAACCGATTATTAGTCGTCGTTCACGGCCTGCTAAAGCTCCTTTAAGTAAAGAAACAATTATTACAACAGCTCTTGAACTACTCAGGAAGGATGGCCTAACTGGACTTAGTATGCGTAAAGTGGCTGTAGCACTGGATACAGGACCTGCTTCCCTTTACGTTTATGTTGCCAATTTGAATGAATTGAATGGTTATGTTTTGGACCTTGCCTTAGGCGATGTCATTTTACCTTCTGGACATGAAGGCCCTTGGAAAACAAGGTTACTTGACCTCCTGCAATCGTATCTGTCCATTTTGTATCAATCTCCAGGCCTTGCCGAATTGGCACAAACGACAATTCCGTCGGGTTCCAACTACCTTCAAATCATGGAAACCATACTTGGAATTCTTGTTGAAGCTGGGTTAGAATCTACCGCCGCTGCATGGGGAGTTGATTTACTGCTTCTGTATGCGACGTCTGTGGCATTCGAGCAAAGCTCGCGAGATCACAATGGGATCGGTATGGACCCCCTTGCAAACATCATTAATTCTTTAGATTCTGTAAAATTTCCTCACATCTTTAATCTGAAGACCCCACTTTTCTCGGGTGGCGAGACTCGCTTTAAATGGGGGCTTGAGATTATTATGAACGGTATTCTGCACACCCCCAGTCCATCCTTACATGAATGGACAGCTCCTGAAAACCATACAAAATGATACAACTGACCATTCTCCCAGCAGGCTACAATCTCGTTCCTATGAGGTGAATAAGTATTTTTTTCTGACTGTCACATCGCGGAAAATCAGCAGAACACAAAAAAATCCGTTCCCTATTCGGAACGGATTTTGATATTTATTCACCTTCTATGAATTGCGATTTGTACCATACTGCAGCAGCAGCAACCTCGGTTTTCGTAAGCTGATGACCTGCATGTTCCCAATGAACGATTACAGGAGCACCCGCGCCGCTCAGCAGCTCTTCTAACTCCTCGGTTTCTTGAGGCGTACAAAGCGGATCATTCCTGCCCGCACCAATGAAGCAAGGAATTGCTGATAAATCTGGCAGTTGAAGTCCACGCAGCGGCACCATAGGATGATGCAGAATCGCTCCGCGGAATGCATCCTGAACATGAAACAACAGACTGCCCACGATATTGGCACCGTTGGAATAACCGATAGCGACGAAATTACGGCGATCCAGTGCATATTCTGCTGCGGCAAGATCGAGAAAGTCGTTGACCTCCTGAGTGCGGAGAATTAAATCCGCTTCGTCGAATACACCCTCGGCCAGCCTGCGGAAATACCGATTCATTCCATTCTCCGTTACATTGCCCCGGATACCAAGAACGGATGAGGTAGGCGCAATGTTTTGGGCTAACGGCAGCAAGTCGTTTTCTGTACCTCCTGTACCATGGAACAAAACCATGACGGGTGCGCTTGGATCCGAGCCTTGTCGAAATACATGTTTCATTAGATATTTCCCTCCAATGCCCGTACCTGTATTGGGGGCAGATTATTTTCAATTTGTGAACGATGCGCTTCCAGCCATTCGGGCAGCATCAGCTTCTCACCAAGTGCTTCCGGCTGCTCATCTCGAGTAAAGCCCGGCGGATCCGTAGCAATCTCGAATAAGATACCACCGGTTTCGCGGAAATAAATCGCATTAAAATACTGTCGGTCTATGATAGGTGTCGGATGAAAGCCATGCTGCTCAACATGGCTTCTCCACAGTCCGTGATCCGCATCATCCTTGGCGCGCCAAGCGATATGATGAACAGTTCCCGCTCCTCCGGCACCTAGCTCCATAGGGTTGACGTTAACATCGATAAGGTTACCCAAATCGCCTGTTGCAGCATAGCGAGTATAAGTCTCATTACGCGCGATTTGTTTGAGGCCCATCACCTCTACCAGCAGATTGCCGGTTTGCTCAGGCGCCATGCTGTACAGAATCGCACCACCGAATCCTTTGATCGCCTTATCCGACGGGATGCCGCCAATTGACCACTGGCTTAACGATCCAGCTTCCCGCTCCACAATTTCTAGCCGCAGCCCATCTTTATCGGCAAACTGCACATACACCTCACCAAACCTCTCTGCTCTCGTTACTGAGATTTGAAAGCTTTTCAGCCTGGCTTCCCAATAATCCATTGTACCTGTCGGAACAACATAGGTGGTATAGCCGACCTGACCGCCACCAATCCGCCCTTTACGCGAGCCTGCATATGGGAAGAATGTAATAATTGTGCCTGGGCTTCCCAGCTCATTGCCAAAATACAGATGGTATACCTCGGGCGCATCAAAATTAATCGTCTTCTTGATCAAGCGAAGTCCAAGCACCCCTGCGTAAAAATCAACTGTTTGTTGTGCATCTCTAACAAATGCGGTTACATGATGAATACCCTTTGTTTGTTGACTCATCTTCTCCAGCTCCTTAACTTCATTTAGAATTATCATGCTATTGCCTGTTTGTTTTGATTCAAAATTGGTTATAGCTGACAAACTCTCCCACAGGCTTGCGATAGCCGCGCGGCCGCAGCTTCGAGGTATCTTCTTTACCAATCGTAATCAGCAAAGCAGGAACATACGTATCCGGAATATTCAACACTTTACTCAGAGCCTCCGGGTCAAAGCCAATCATTGGGCATGTATCCCAGCCCTTTTCCTTGGCGACCAGCATCATCAGCATTGCGGAAATTCCGGCATTGCGTATCGCTTCCTCCCTTTTGAACGTTTCGCCACCACCTTCATAGAAGCTGTGAACGGATTCGACGGTCATATCGTACTCTTGTTGGTTAATGACACCGAGATGCAGCAGTCCCTCATTGATCTTACCTGCGTCCTTATAAGCCTCTTTATTACCCAAAACCACAATAGCTGCGGAGGCGCTTTGTACTTTATATTGTTTGTAGGCGGCTTCATACACTTTATTTTTGATCTCAGAATCCTTAATGACTACATAGTGAGCATGCTGCAAATTAAAGGCGGATGGTGCGAATTTTACAAGACTAAAGATTTCATCCAGCTCCTGATCCGTAATTTCCACACCAGGAATAAATTTTGTGGCCGATCTACGTGCTTTCAATAATGTTATAAAATCGCTCATTATGATAATGCCTCCTCGTTATAGTCGCTTTATGTAAATAACAACAATCAAAGACTCTTAATTTAAAGATATTAGTACTGCAGGCAGTAAGCTGCTCACGCCATACTGCTACCTGCCACGCACAATCTAATTAGAGCTATTGAACCTTGTCTAGAAGCTGCGAAAGCTGCATAACTACTTAAAGCTTTCCTGCGCATGCTTGCCGAGTTTTTTGAGCAATTGAGCTGCAGTCTGCTTCTCTTCAGCAGATAATCCGCTCATGGCCTGTTCGATGATCTCCGTGTGACCGGGAAACGATTCTTCTATCCACTCCCTGCCAGCCTCGGTGATTTCCGCATAAATGAGACGACGATCCTCCGTACAAGCCCTACGTGATACGAGTTTCTTTTTCTCAAGCTTATCGACAACGTAAGTAATATTACCGCTGCTCATCAGCACCTTACTCCCAATTTGTTGAATAGCCTGCGATCCTTTATGGTACAAGAGCTCAAGAACGCCGAACTCGGTCCTGTTTAAGCCACGCAGCCGAATATCCCGGTCTGCATGGGCATTCACCCACTGACTGGCTCGGGAAAGTGCTATAAAAAGATCCAGCGAATCATTTCTTAAATCTCCCATTGCGCCCACCTCTTTATTCTGTGGTGTTATGATTTGTTTATTAATCTTAATTTAAAGATACTTTATTTGCAGGTATTTGTCAAGCTGCATGTAGCCCGATACGGATGAATTCAAACCGACTTGAACAAACTGGCGGCGATCATGGAGTTGCCGAGTCAAGCGGCGCCACAAATAACCCTGCTCCCCACCTGAATCGTGGAGTTGTAAGGTTATTTGTTGCGATTGTAGAGGTTGCTGCGAGCGCAACTGCAGAACCTTTAATAAACGTCCCGTCTCGTAAACGAGACGAAGGAAATGATCAACGCAGCCGAGCCCCAGATCAGCAGCACGAGCAGCGAGAAGCCCAGTGACATGCCCTCAACGGGAGGCGCAGCATCTTCCAGATAGCTGATCAGCTGCAGGTTAACCATAAATAAATATTTAGCCGACTCCCACGAAGCGACCATCGTACTCAGGATCGTACCAGCAATGAGACATGCCAGCATGATGCCCATGACTGCCGCAGTGCTGCGCACAAGAACCGAGAACATGAACGTAATCGTAGCTACCACAGCCGACACGAACCACGCCAAGCCCAGCTCCATCAAAATATATTGCCATTGCGGAATCAGATGCATCCCTGATGCATCCAGTTGCCCGCCACTCACCTTGAAGCCCGTAAGAACTGGAGCCTCCCACCCCTTAAATCCGAATACGAGCCCGGAGATGATGGCTGACAGCAAGCCGAACAACGTAATGATCATGGACACGGACAGCAGGAGCGCCAAATATTTGCTTAGTAAAATGCGCCATCTGCGTACCGAGTGCGTGAGCAGCACCTTCATCGTACCTGCGCTATGCTCGGAAGATACTAAATCAGCGGCAATGATCATCATCATCAAAGGCAGGAGCAGATTGATACCGCTCTTCACAAAACCTCGAACAAAGGTCGGGGCACCCGGCTCAGACGGATTCACATTGTATTCCAAATAATATTTTTGCTGATTCATGCGAATCTCCAGCTCTTTGCGCGTAGCCTCCGGCGTTCGGCTGCTCGTGATCCGATTTTGCCAGCTGGCTATCCGCTGCTCCATCGCAACGCGCCAATTCACATCTCCGAACCGTTTACGGCTTTCCTCCGCTTGACGATACTGCGCGTACGTAAATACAGAAATCAGGATTGCCAAGATGAGCGTGATCACCAGCAGCCTTCTTTTGCCGGTCAGCTTTAACATCTCGTTAAACACCAGATTAGTCAATACCTTGTCCCCCTGTCAGCTCGATGAACAGATCCTCCAGCGAGGGCAGCTTGCGGCTGATCTCAGTTACAGTCACTCCCGCCTCCACCAGGATCTGATTCCAGCGTCCGATCTCCTGCTCGTTATAAGAGGTAATCAGCAGTTCTCCACGTGTTTCTACGGAATCGGCTAACCCACTCAGCACCTGAATCCCCTTGTCCAAAGGGTGCAGTCTCCAGCTTACCCGTTCCTGCTGAGCTAATAGGGTGTGTACCTTGTCCACCCGTACAATCCGGCCCTTCGATATAATCGCGACTCGATCACACATCAGCTGAATTTCGCTCAGCAAATGGCTCGAAACGAGCACGCTCAAGCCTTCCTTTTCCGCCAGGTAACGAATGAATTCACGCATCTCCCTGATACCTGAAGGATCAAGACCATTGGTCGGCTCATCAAGAATGAGCACTCTCGGATTACCTAGCAGCGCTTGCGCAATCCCTAACCTTTGGCGCATCCCAAGCGAGTAGGTTTTCACTTTATCATGTATTCTGGCACTCAGTCCGACCAGCTTTACCACTTCCGCTATCCGGGCATCGTCAATCCCGTCCATCATCCGGGCAAAATATTGCAAATTGGCCCAACCGCTCAAATACGTGTACAGCTCGGGGTTTTCAACGATACAGCCCAGATTTCTCATGGCCTCTGGAAATTGGGTATGCAGATCATAACCACACACCTGTATCGACCCTGCTGTTGGCCGAATCAGACCTACCAGCATTCGAATCGTGGTCGTTTTGCCTGCACCATTGGGCCCCAGAAAACCAAACACCTCACCGCGCCTCAGATCAAAGTCGAGACTTTGAATAATTTCCCGCTTGCCAATCACCTTTCTCAAGCCCTTCACCGACAGTGTAATCTCGTCCATAAGCCCACCCCTTACCACGTAATTAGTGAAGCCAATCGGTCCCCGATTAAACGGTAGCCGGCTGCATTCGGATGGAACAAGTCTTTGGCCAAATAATCCTGTACCCTCAATTGAAATAAATCAAAGGTCGGCACCAGCACGGTTAACGTGTACTTGGCTGCAATTTCTGATGATCTATAGTTCCAATCCCTCACAATTTTGGTCGTTGTTGCGCTATCCTTCAATTCGCTGAATGGATTATATAACCCTATCAGGAAGATCCTCGCGGTAGCATTGTCGTCCCGCAGCTGCTTCAGAATGCCATCGAGCTGAGGCAAGTAAGCATCCTCGGTCTCTTTGATCTTGGCCGGGGACAAATCGCCCATTGCCTGTCCTCCGCGGAACAGATCGTTTCCACCTATGCTGATGAAAATAATATCTGCCGCCTTGACCTGTGCCTGAATGTCAGCTTGTCCGAGTGACGCCGCCAATTGAGTGGAGGTTTGTCCATCTACCCCGAGATTTTCCAGTACAATTTCTTTGCCTGACTTGGCTTTCATATCCGCTACCGCATGTCCGACATATCCCTTCCGCTCGGTGTCTCCCGTCCCCTTGGTCAAAGAGTCGCCAAGCGCAAGCACTCGGAAGCTGCCCTCCTTGACTGCGACAGGAGCTGGCGCTAATACGGGAACGGCAGCTGCTTGCTGAGCTGTAGGTGCTAGCGTCTGCACGGATGCTGCTGCGCCTGTGAAATAATCCTGCAAGGCAAATACAAGTCCACCTACCCATAATAGCCCCGATACCAAGCCAATGACCATCGTCCATCGAATCGCTTTTTCCCTCATCTGTGGCCCGCTCCCACCCTCCGCTGCTTACGATTGTATAATACTTTGAACATAACATATTAAGCTGAAAGCCAGCTGAAAGTTGAGCCAGGGAATTAGCTCCATTACATAATCGTCCACGTAAACTTGTCATTCATCCCAGGTTTATTCCACTCGAATCTAGCATTGAGAAATGCAGGCTCGTACAGCAGGATGCGAATACATTCTTGATAGTACTCGGGCACGCGACCGTTAAGCTTAAGCTCGGTTAGTGCCACCCAGCGTGGGATATGCTTCTCAGGCTCCTTCGTCATCAACTCCCCTTGCACATGATGCGTTACAAAGAAAGCGGTCAAAGCATGATCCTGATTGGCATGATTTATATAGGAGACAATCCCTCTTAAAATCGGTTTCTCAATAATTAATCCGGTTTCTTCATCCATCTCTCTGATGCAAGCATCCTCCAAAGTCTCATGTAGTTCGACCCCGCCGCCCGGGGGTGTTAATTGTTGGTAATTAAAATAGCTCGGAATCCGTTTATCCATGAGTACAATGTTTCCATTACTGACAGCCACACAGGCAACTCTCGTTCTTATTGTCATATGAATCTCCCCCTAAAATAGTTCAAAATCAACAAAAACCCCCTATGAAAGGGGGTTCTGCAGTCAGACACTTACTGTGCTTCTCCCTCTCATCTTTGCAAAGTGTAACCTCTGCAGGAATTTGCACCGTGCTTGTAGCAAGTCGGTTGCCGCGGTTTCATAGGGCCAGTCCCTCCACCGAACTCTGGATAAGAGCTATATGCAATTGTTATTTTTTACAATATCAGCTTATCTTCGTGATGTCGAGATCGAATACTCACTGGAGCTTCTACTTGCGGCTGTAAACATAAACCTTGGTTCGATATAGATCCTTACAGGTGATAATACGTTCGGGCTGCCAGTCAGGCATCGCGAAGCAGACACTAATGACCATCGCTCCCGGGGGCAGCTGCTTCTGGAGTATGGGACTCAATCGTTTCATTGCTCCGGGGTATAAATAGCAGACCACCAGATCTGTATGATCATAGGAATACCGATAAATGTCCCCATAGGTAAATTTCAAACTGTTTCTGTCTCGGGCAAACAAACGGCTGATCAGCCGCGAGCTCCAAAGCGGAATGAGCGAATTTTCGATGCCGTTCAGCTGCCAGCCAGGACAGTGCTTAACCAGATGCAGGGCAAGAGTCCCCCAGCCTGAGCCAGCTTCAACCATCGACCCCCGTCTGGGAACCCGATTGATTTCGGCGGCTACGGTGCGACAGACTTGAAGCGATGAAGGCATCGGCGAAATCCCGTTCAATAAACTGGATACTATAATGAATAGCATCACCAGAAGCATGACAGCTATTAGCACAACAGACCCCATTTGATACAATGGAACCACTTTGCTTCCCCACCTTTCTTTGGCTATGGATCAACAAAGGGCGAGAATAACAATACTCCTACATGCGGTCACACACCCACATCACTTTGCTTTTTCAGGCTATGATTGTATTTCGTACAGGTCTATTTTATCACTATTTCCCTATTTAAAAATACGCCGTGTAGATCATTTATCGAGGCTCTGGTCATAGCGATTGTACAGCTATCTCTGCTATTTAAGAGGAGAACAGCTTTTTTCGTTATTAAAAAGCATTTGACAATCGTTGATTACAACTGTAATATAGCAATTGTACTACATATGTAATCCAAAATAAATCGGAGGTAAACCAATGAAAAGTGTCCCCCATATATCCGATGCCGAATGGGAAGTCATGAAAGTTCTCTGGGCCAGGGCCAAGACACCTTGTACAGCAAACGAAGTGATTGAGGCCTTAGAACATCAAACCGATTGGAAACCAAAAACCGTAAGAACGCTTTTAAACCGACTAGCCCAAAAGCAAGCCATTTCTTATTCACAGGAAAACAGAGTGTATGCCTATTTCCCGTTAGTGTCTGAGGACGAATGTGTAAGGTACGAAACCGAATCCTTCCTAAAAAGGATTTACGGAGGCGCATTTAAACCGATGCTGGTTAACTTTTTGAAAGAAGAAAAGCTATCTCCTGAAGAAATTAAAGAATTGAAAAGCATCCTTGATGATAAAACAAAATGATGAATGTACGAGCTTGTCTCACTCCGACTACCGTTATCTCATCAGAATCGATTAAGGAAAGGGAAGGGTGACTGTGAGCCGAATAACAGAACAACTTATTCATCTGTTTGATTGGGTTTGGTCTGTCTCGATCATGGCTAGTGTTTTGGTAGTGCTGATTATTGTGATGCAGCGCGTACTTAAGCATCGTTTGAAACCAAGGTGGCATTACTTAATGTGGCTGTTGGTTATAGTACGATTAATGCTGCCATGGGGCCCAGAGAGCGAATTCAGTATTTATAATTGGATCGGTTATACGGGTTCCGTTCACTCGGCTGTACAAGTGAATCCAGAGGAAATGCTGATTCAGGCTGTACCGGAAACAGCGGAAACAGCTATCCAAATGGTTTATCGGCATGTATTCGTTATATGGCTGGTTGGTGTGTGCTTATTGGGGGTATACACGTTCCGAGTTAACAGGAGATTTGCCCAACAAATGGACAAAGAGACGGTTACGATAACCGATGCAAGAGTCATAAGGCTTTTCAATCAATGTAAAAAAATGATGTCCATCCATAGATCCATTGCACTTGTTGAATCGCGCAGTTTGGCAACACCGACTCTTTTGGGGTTTGTGAATCCCCAATTGATCATGCCTCAAACACTAATAAGCAGTTTGAATGACGATCAATTGCAGCATGTGTTTCTGCATGAATTGGCTCATAGCAAACGAAATGATATTGGAGTCAATTGGTTCATGCATATTTTGCTAATGATTCATTGGTTTAATCCGGTTCTTTGGTACGCTTATCGACGGATGCGGGAAGATCAGGAAATCGCATGTGACGCTCTTGCGCTTAGCTGCCTTGCTCCTGACAAAAGTCAGGAATATGGATATACACTTATCAAATTGCTGGAAAATTTCTCGCAGCCAGTTCAAGCAGCAGGGAATGTAAATCTAACAGGCAGCAAAGTACAGCTGCAAAGGAGAATACAAATGATCAAACAGTTTAAATCCAATTCGTATCGTTGGTCCTTCCTTGGAATGGCAGCCTTACTCTTCATAAGTGGATGTGCGCTAACGAATCCCAAGGGCAGTCAGACCTCTGAACAATTGCCGAGTTCAACCATCTCCGAAGAAATAACGAAACAAACGGCTTCCGTTCAATCGAATACAACTGCTTCCGAAGAGAAGCCGGGAACAAGCGCTTCCGTAGGGGCTCAATCAATGGCATCCGAGGCTTCGCCAACACCGACGGCAGCCAACGAACCGCAGCCAGCGCCATCTGCTTCTGATGACAAGACGAGACTGTTCGCTTCCGTAAAAGAGCAGCCAACCGTATCAGATGACAAACCAAGAGTGGCACCTTCCGTAAAGCAGCCGATATTGGTAGAAGACACTCCGAGAGCGGCACCTTCCGTAAGGCAGCCAGTATTGGCTGAAGACACACCAAGACCAGCACCTTCCGTAAGGCAGCCGGTATTGGCTGAAGACACACCAAAACCAGCACCTTCCGTAAGGCAGCCGGTATTGGCTGAAGACACTTCGAAACCAGCACCTTCTGTAAGGCAGCCGGTATTGGCTGAAGACACTTCGAAACTCTTCCCTGCCGTTGTTCAGGAACCATCGGCTACATCTGTTAACTAATCTCTCCACAGCGAATACGACAGTGGTTTACATCTCAGCCGAATTAAGTGCAGAGAACCTTTTACTCGGGGCTGTGGCTACCGCAGCAACATATTTGCCTTTATTGTCGAAACGACGTTCTTCCAGGCTGCCGCGAATGATATGCTCCCCAAATAGTAGACAGGTGAAATATTAAAAACCTGATGCTATGAGGGGAGCATTTTTATGTCTGGGGAACCATTTCAGGCGACAGAGAAACTCGCCATTATCGAAGAGATTGAACGTGGTGAACTTGGCATCATGGCTGCTACGTACAAATATGGAATATCAAAGACAACCTTGGTTAAGTGGCGACGCCGTTATGAAGTCTATGGCATCGAAGGATTAGAGGTTCAAAAGGGAAACCGTACCTATTCCGTTGAACTGAAGCTTCAAGCAGTGAAGGATTACCTGGAGGGGGAGTTATCTCAGTACCAGATTAT
>NZ_FOTE01000021.1 GCF_900114475.1 Paenibacillus sp. 1_12
ATCCTTCGCTCTTGGCGTAATAACTGGGATGAACTAGCTACCTTTTTTAAGTATCCGCCAGAGATTCGCAAGCTCATTTACACAACCAACATTATTGAAAGCTACCATCGTCAGCTTCGAAAGGTAACGAAAGGAAAAAGCATCTTCCCAACGGACGAAGCGCTCTTAAAGATGCTCTATTTGGCCACCATGGACGTCACTCGAAAGTGGACAGGCCGCGTCCAAAACTGGGGTCAAATGCTGCTCCAGCTGTCCGTTTTCTATCCAGATCGCATCGGCCAGCATCTGCGCTGAAAATTTTTCTCCCCTCGGGGAGAAGTCTTTTAAAAGAGTTTACACAAAAGATTTGACAGACCCCATTAATTTAGGATTGAGAGTTAGACAAGATTCCGATACATCTAGGGTGGCATCAAAGCCGTAGCTACACCGTAGCTTATGTTCTATTATCTTCGGACAGGGTCCCACGCTCCTCGTCTCCACAAAGACAAACAAGAGACACTCTGAAGGGTGTCTCTCTTTGCGTTGAGCATAGTTTAAAATTCGGAATGCAATAATATGATCTATATGTTATAATTGAAAAGAACAATGAGTATACTTGTAATAAATCGGAGGCAGATTTGTACAATATATTGTTTTATGAAGATGAAGAGGGTAACAAGCCTGTTGAGGATTTTATTGATGTGCTTGATGGTGCTGCCCACAATAATAAGAATGCTAGGGTTCAACTAGAGCAAATTATCTATTGCTTGAATCGGTTAGAAGATAAAGGAACGCGAGCGGGTGAGAAGTTTACAAAACGGATCTCAGGTGATATATGGGAGCTGCGTCCTGGTAATAACCGCATACTATTCTTTGGCTGGAACGGGAATCGCTTTGTTCTACTACATCACTTTGGCAAAACCACTCAAAAGACACCTCCGAGGGAAATTGCAATTGCTGAAGGACGAATGGAGAAATGGCTCTCTAGAAAGCGGAAGGAGTGATCGATTATGAAAAGCTGGAGCGAAAAAAAGAAGGAATTAAAGTCCATAGATCCAAAGAGGATGAATGAGCTTGAAGCGGTCGCACAATTAGTGAATGCCATCCACCAAAGACGAGTTGAGTTAGGTTGGACGCAAAAGGAACTAGCCGTTAAAGTGGGTCTTCATCAGGAGTCCATTGCTCGTATCGAAAATGGCGGATCAATACCTCGTTTAGATACAGTATTTAAGTTAGCACTTGCTCTAGGTATGAAGTTAAGTTTGCATGGTATGGAAGAGGCTGCGTCAGCTAGTGTAGGCTAAAAAATTATGTCAGAGTGATACTAAGGTGACATCAAAACTGTAGCTACACCCGTAGAAGCTTGTGTGTCGTTATCTTCGGACAGGGGTTCGAGTTGGTTACAAATGAAAATTAATGGTCTATCTCCCTAGTAGTGACGGTACGAGCTATTGCGTTTGAAGACGCATCTAGCGGTATCGTCTTTTTATTTTAAGCAAAACACGGTTCCATTTGCAGGATTTGAATTTGGGATGGCGAATGTTAAGATATTTTGTCGTATTTTTACATTAATTGAATCAAACTGGAAGGGTTCCTTTATGAATGAGGAGAAATATTTAGTGCTGATTAAAGGTGAGGATAAGACGGCCGTTATTGAATCGTATGATATTCTCGTCTCAGTAGTTTGGATTGCCTATCGAGGGGCTAAACAATTATATCCGTGTGCCTTAAGGGACTTCGAGGTTCTTGAGAATCCAGTAATAACAAAGGTTACTGAGGATATGGGGGTATACCATAAGAATATCCCCCTTACTAATATCGACATAATACTAAGTTTTGGAACTAAAATAAGAGTAAAGTTTAATAACATTACATATCGCGTTTATGATACAAATTCCTTACGGATTGAGAAAACCGGAGTTACAACTCCCATGGCTAATGATGTGCTTTGTTACTTAAAAGCAATTTCACAGCATTTACATACTATGGAAGGTAATTCTGAAGAGGATGGCTTCCTAAAAAAGCAATTAAACAAGCTTAATTTTATTAGTCCAGAAAGTGTTTTGAGCTGTTATCTAAACGGGAGCCCAGTAAGGGTAGAGCCCCAAACCAATTACCAGCCTATATTTCCATTTAAACATAATTTAAGTCAGAAGCAAGCACTTGTTAATGCCCTACATAGCCAAGTTTCCATTATCGAAGGTCCACCCGGGACGGGGAAAACACAAACCATCCTGAACATACTGGCCAACCTTGTAGTGATGCAAAACAAGACGGTCGCTGTCGTATCTGGTAACAATGCTGCTGTGCAAAATGTGTGGGAAAAGATGGAGCAAGGAGGATATCATTTTTTTGTGGCAGCTCTGGGCAACTCGGACAATAAGAAAAGCTTTTTTGCTAATCCTCCTTACCAAGACGTCTCTAAATGGAAAAGTGAAATTGATGAGAGGGATCTTTTGGTTAAAATCAAACAAATTGATGTCCGAATTCATCAGTTAATGGAGATGGAGCGGGAGAAGGCTCAATATCAACAGAGCTTATCGGCTTATAATTTGGAGCGGGAACATTTCGAGATTTATTACAATAATCAAGACATTGAACATATTCAAAAGTTATCATTTTATCGCCAGACACCTGATAGTATACTATCTTTTTTAGTTGATGCCCATATTGCTGCGGAGCAAGGAAAAACAGACGGTCTGGTTTATAAGATAAAATTATTACTTCAACATGGATTCTTTAACTTCAAAAAATTAAAGAATAGAGAATTGGAAATTATTTTGAACTTCCAGAGAAGATACTACGAATTGAAGATTGAGCAATTGGCTCATCAAATATCAACCATTGAACACGAATTGGATCAAAATTCATTTAAATCTCTGTTAAAAGAACATCAGCAATATTCAGAAGAATTATTTCGCCATAAACTTTATCAGAAATATCATGACAGCAAACCACTTCAGGCAAATGCTGACTCATATAAGAGGGATTTCGGTAAGTTTCTTGAGAAATATCCAGTAATGTTAAGCACGACGCATTCTTTGCGTAATTGTGTCCGCGAAAATTACATGTTTGATTATGTAATTATTGACGAATCATCACAGGTTGATCTTTTAACGGCTACACTTGCCCTCTCTTGCTGCAAGCATGCCATTATTGTGGGGGATATAAAGCAATTGCCACAGATTGTAGACATGACAATAGAACAAAAAGGTATTGCCACGGTGGAAGAAGGCGGCCCTTACGATTACTTTAGACAGAATCTGTTGTCTTCTATGCTTAAGTTGTACGGTGATACTGTACCGAAAGTGATGTTAAGGGAACATTACAGGTGTCACCCCAAGATCATTGAATTTTGTAATAAAAAGTACTACGAGGGACAGCTTATTGCTTTTACCCAGGAGGAAGAAGGAGATAACCCCCTATTGATCTACCGAACAAGTGCTGGAAATCATATGAGAGAAGTGACGCAGGGACGGAGCGGGAAGTTCAACCAGCGGGAGTTGGATGTCATTGAAAAGGAAGTGCTTGTCGATCTAGAAGAAGCCATTCATAGGCACGTCGATATTGGGTTTACGACACCTTATCGTAAGCAGGTTGATAAAGCGTCAAGCCAATTTTCCGAAGAAATTGAATCTGATACCATTCACAAATATCAAGGTCGTGAAAAGCCAGTGATGATTATGTCCTCAGTACTTGATAGCTCACGTGCCGGAAAAATAAACCTAATGTTTGTCAACGATCCTCGTATGATAAATGTGGCGGTTTCGAGAGCTCAGCAAAAATTCATTCTAGTAACCGATCACTCGTTATTCCGCAAGTACGGCAATGAAATTGGTGATTTGATTCGTTACATGGAGTATAGCACAGTGGATGACAATATTGTGGAGAGTGAGATCGTATCCATTTTTGATTTGCTTTACAAGGAATATTCGGAAAAATTGGTGGCCTTTAAGAGGCGAGTCATAAAACAGTCAAAGTACGACTCGGAGAATATTATGCGTACTTTACTGGAAGAAATATTGTGCGAGTCGAAATATAACATGCTTGAATTAGGAAATCAGGTGTTTCTAGGTAACTTATTTACTCATCTGGATAAGTTGGCAGACGAGGAACGACGTTATGTGAAGAACGGTGCTTCGGTTGATTTTGTTTTCTATAATAAGCTTGATAAGTCGCCAGTTTTTGCTATTGAGGTTGATGGGTTCGCTTTTCATGAAAATAATCCTAATCCTAGGCAGCTAGAGCGAGACCGATTGAAGGATAGTATCTTTAAAACCTATAGTCTACCTTTGCTTAGATTGCCTACAACAGGTAGCGAGGAGGAGCGGAGGATTAGGATGAAGTTAGATTCGATTTTTCGGAAATAGATGGTAAATGCAGGGGCTAACTTTTCAATTAAGCAGGGCAAGATGCGGGAACTTTTGAATTTACGGAGCTAGGGGTCGGAAAATGAGCTCTTTATTGCTGTAATGCTACATCATTTAAAGACTGTTCCTGGCAGATCCCAACCAAACAATCTGTTAAGTTTAGCTGAATGTCCAATATAATTTTTTGAGCAACCTCTCCAAATAACCTAAGCATCACACGCCGGCGAATTGTGGATTTGCCTCGCCAAGCCTCAGAATCCTGAATCCCTTTCCCAGCAAGGGTTTAGGCCACTTTTGGGGACAGTGGCTCGACTCGGTTGTTAGAAAAATAGACCTTAATCAGACGTTGTCTGATCTGGTTTTATTTATGATATAATAAGGTGGACAAATTCCGCTGGAGGTGGCGAGATGCAATGGGAAGAAGTACGAGAAAAGTTTCCCGATGAATGGATTGTATTTGAAGCTGCAGAAGCTTATTCCGAGGATGGATTTCGCTGTATTGATTCGGTTACTGTCATTGATCGATACGAGGACTCGGCGGATGCTATGAAACGATATAAAGAATTGCACAGGAGCCAGCCAGCTAAAGAAATCTATTTTATTCACACTTCGCGTCCTGATTTGAAGATTGAGGAGAAATGGGTCGGATTTAAAAGATGGCGGTAAAACTGAGATTGTTATATGGTCTTCCAATTGTTGATATTGACGTCATATTTGATGGACGAAAACTTCATATTAAAAATGTACTCTTAGATACGGGATCAGCTGGAACTATTTTGGACGCGGATGTGGTTTCTGAAATTGGAGTCAAACCGGAGGGGACAGATAAGACAGCAATCATTCATGGGGTTGGTGGGACTGAAATCGTTTTCACGAAATGGTTTGATTCTGTATCTTTAGGTGATTGGTTTGTGAAATCCTGTAAAATTGAAATTGGTGTGATGGATTACGGTATCGATATTCAAGGTATAATCGGTTTCGATTTCTTACGAGCAGCTAAGCTTGTTATTGACACGGATAAAATGTTGGTATATTCCTCAATGTGATAATTTCACTAAGCAGCCTCACCAAAAATCCTACGCAGTACATGGCGACGAATTGTGGATTTGCCACACAGCGGTTCGTCTCCATACTGCAAATCCACTATAACGAAAAGGAGCTTTGCCACTGAAGTATGGTGGCAGGTTCCTTTTTGCGTTACACAGCATCGCCGCTGAGACGAAACAGATCTTGCAATTTACGTACGCGGCAAAATCCTCGTATTTCGTACCGTCAATAGCGAAATCAATTGCACTCAACTTACCTTTCCTAACGGTCAAATCGGTATTTATGAACAGTTCATGGAAAGAAGGTAAGACAAACAGGAAGGTTATTGGAATTAATTGAGAAGTGAAGGAAAGAGAAGAGAGGAAGGAAAGGTTGAAAATGTAATGGAGGAATGCTGCAATGCAGCGATTTATGCTTAATTACATATAAAATCATGTGATGTAGTGTTGGGGTTTAAATTTATGTTAAAGCTCTAACGCTTCTTTTGTAATCCTTTTGATGTCAATAGGACAATTGGAGCTTTCCTTAACAATGTCAGGTAAAATGTGATTTAAAAAATAGTCTACGCAATGTAGCTTTATTTTTTTGATTTTAATGAGTGCTTCGCGATACATAATCACAAATTCCTTCTCTGTATTGCCTCTTTGCAATTCAGTAAGGGCCTCATAGACTTGATCAAGTTTATCGGCCAATTCGAGAATTAGACCTTCTACGGAATCGTCCTTGCCCTCACGCAGTTGTCTGCGGAAAATAGGTTTGAATTCCTCTGGAATATTTTCCTCTATAAATAGAGCAATCATTCCTTCCTCTACCTGCTGCAGCATGCCGCGCAGTTCCAGTGAGTAATGCTTAACGGGTGTTTTAATATCTCCAATAAATATTTCACCATAATCATGGCTGCTAGTAATCTCGTAAAGCTTCTTCCAATCTATCGTGACGCCATTACTTTCCTCTATGTCTGCCAATGTTTTTGCGTATTGTACAACCTTCCATGAATGAGCGGATACGCTGTGCTCTTCAAATTTAAATTTTCCAGGACAACGGATAATACGTTCGAGATCGTTAAGTGATTGAAAGTACTTATGAATTCCCATAACATGCAATTCCTTTCTTTATTTAAATGTGAATCGTTATAGTTAGTTTAATGCTTAATTGTTAACTGACGATTAAATTAAATAGGTAATATACGGAAATAAATCATTACCTTTATTCTGCTCCAATCCAGAGCATATTTCAAACCAATCTCCGCTTTAATGTGTTTCCCTATTTCAAGTGCACATGCTCTAACGTTGCCCCTGTCAGGGGTTCAGTCCGCACGGGCCGCAGCGAAGGGGTGCGGGATCGATATTCACCGCTAAGGTTTCCATCGTCGAGCGAGCAACGGGAGCGACTTAAATCTGAATATCGATAATCCACTCGCCTCTATCAATACCAGGTAGCTTAATTATTTTGATTTTTCTGAAATTTAGTAGAGTAATAGATTCCATTTTATGGTATCGTATTTTTATGGTGAATGTCATAATATAGGGGCAGTATTAGGATGATAGGGAATACGACAGAGAAAGAACGGACGATATTTGATCATGCTGGAAATACGATCAAGACAGAAGATCGAGAGATTCGAATTCTTGCCAAGTACGAGGTGCCTCTGGTCGTCTTACTAGGAAATGTGCTTAGCGATGAGGAATGCGATGAGCTAATTAAACATTCTCGGGAACAATTGCAACGTTCAAAAATAGGCGAAGATCATGCGGTCAATCAAATTAGAACGAGTAGCGGGGTGTTCTGTGAGGAGAATGAGACGATTACAAGAATCGAGAAGCGACTCTCTCAAATTATGAATATTCCTATCGAGCATAGTGATGGCTTGCAAGTTTTGCTGTATACTCCTGGCCAAGAGTATCGACCTCATTATGATTTTTTCGCAGAAACGAGTCGAGCAAGTGCCAACAATCGAATTAGTACGCTCGTGATGTATTTGAATGATGTGGAGGAAGGCGGAGAAACGGCGTTCCCCATGCTTAATTTATCTGTTGTTCCTAACAAAGGCATGGCAGTCTACTTCGAATATTTTTACAATAATCATGAATTAAACGACTTCACCTTGCATGCAGGTATGCCAGTGATTAAAGGGGAAAAGTGGGTTGCAACGATGTGGATGAGAAGACAAGCCTTTCGTTTCTCCTAGATATATGATCATGTTCTGAGTGATTTGGAAGCAATGGAAAGCCAGGTCGTTACTAATTCTAGTAACCCTCAAGTGATATCAAATCTGTGACTTCCCCCTGTCTCCATACTGCAAATCCAGAAAAACGAAAAGGAGCTTTGCCACTGAAGTATAGTGGCAAAGCTCCCTTTTGCGTTACACAGCATCGCCGCTGAGACGAAACAGCTCTTACTTGTCTACGAATGCGGCGAAATCTTCGTGATTCGTACCGGCAATAACGACACCAGCGGCTTCCTCCTTGCTCTATCGTGAAGCTAATTTCCTGTACTCTTTCAGAAGCTCGACCTGGTATGGAAGAGCTTTTCGTTGAAGATCCGGTGTTCTAGTTCGTCAATGCCGTAGTTTTCGATATATCCTCGCTGCAATTCCTTGTTATTGCATTCCTTGGTTCGGTCACGACTGCCTCAGCGGTAAGTGACGTGCTTAATTTGTTGCGCAATGCTTGCGACTATTTCCTAATCGTTGGCAATCGTAGTATATGATTTCACCAGCTCCTGGTAACCTCCCAAATGTTACCTTCACAAGACAGACAAACAAGCAGTTTAAATAGGGTTAAAGAGATTGATAATCATTATCATTCATAGTATTATCATTAAGAATGATTATCAATTAAGGTGAGGTGTCGATCGTGTCAGTCATTAAAATAAAAGATCGTGGGGAAGTTTTGACGCTACAGTTCTCTGAGCTTCGTAACTATCATGGAAATCTAGCTTTGATGGCGATTGGTGTAGGTTTCCGTGTCGTACAGGCGGCGTTAGCTGAGCTATATAAAGAGGAAATTCCAGAACGCAGTAGTTTGTCTGTACATTCTGGTCATGCAGGACCAGGCTTTCGTGATGCGTTCGAATATACAACTCGGGCAGTGACACGCGGAGCTTATACGGTTGATGTTGATTATCCAGTGGCCCAATATGACCCGTACCGTCCTCAGTCCTATGCTTACGTGATCTCGAATTCACAGGGGGCATCGGTGGAAGTCGCATTGAAGCCAAACTTTTTACCTGCTGTGTTTTATGATTACTTGAAAAAAGGTAGAGAAGGAACGATGACTGAAGAAGATTCGGCAGCAAATACACAGCTTAAGGCTGATTTGTGTGAGAAGGCTTTGGCACTTCCACAGTCTGAGCTGCTGGAGGTCAAAAGACTTTCATGAGTCATACTGCAGTAGCGGATTTCCTTTTGTTAGATTCGGGTGCCAGTTTTAGCGAACAGACCGTTCGTGACGGACAAAATGATTTGAATACGAAGGTGCTTGATCAGTATGATTTTGCTTCGTACGATTTACTTGGGGTGGGGCATAAGTTTTTAGTTATGGATGAATTCATTGATCAAGAATTAATGGCTGAAGAAAAGGAGCGCATTCAGGCATTTTTGGATCAAGGAAATATATTGTTTTTTAGCGGACATTTATTCCGTTACTGGATTCCGGGCGCATCTTTATTTGTTCCGAAAACCATTCATTCATATCGTGATTATAGGGTGACAGTGCTTGATCATCCGATTTTTGAAGGTGTGCTGTCAGATGACATTACATACAACAAAGGAGTGGCTGGGTTTTTCAGCCGTGGGCATCATCCGATTCCTGATGGAGCAGAAGTGCTGCTACGACTTGCAGGAGATGAGCCGATTACGTATATCGATCGTTTAAGCAGTCGAGGGACGATTGTTGTGCATGCGGGCCGCAATCTTTTAAAGTATCGTCACAAAACGAATAGTGCGGGCCGCATCGGAGAACAGTTTCAACGCTTTCTCTATGAAGAGCATCAAACACTCCACCAGCGGAGGGCACAAAGATGAGAAAGATAGCGGTTCTCTATTCAGGCAGCTCGCATCAACACCGTTCTTTTACAGAACCGAAATATAAACAGTATATAGCTGAATTATTGTATTTACCCAAGCTTGCAGCTACAGACCTGGATACGTTTGATGTGTTAATCGTTTCTTCACAGCTTCATCAGGGGCAGGTTACGCGTCATCTGGATCAAATTCATGCTTTTCTGAACAGCGGAAAAACAGTGGTTGCTTTTGGTGCTCAGCATCAAAGCTGGTTTCCGGGTCATCGCTGGGAGTCTCGTCCCACAAATTTTTGGTGGTGGCTTGAGCCTAGTGCCAAAAGTGGCCTTGTACTGACAAAGCCCGAACACGATCTATTCCGTTATATTCAGCTTGAAGATGCAACTTGGCATTATCATGGCGTATTTTTCCCTGAGCAGGAAGTGGAGTCACTTATTGAGATTGAGAATGACGGTTCGATTATGTATGTGGACAAGAAAAGTACGCAGGGTACGCTGGTCTTAACAACGCTTGATCCTGAGTATCATTATGGTTCGTATTTTATGCCCGCGACCGAACAATTTTTAGACGGATTTTTGCCATGGTTGGCGAATGGGCACATTTAGTGTCCATTCGTGTACTGAATTGAGAATGATAATCAATCACAAGGGGGAAAAGGAAAGAAATGAAGAAGATGCAAAAAACAATGGCGTTGATGATGCTAAGCTTGATCATACTCCTTACAGGATGCATGGGGGGAAATGGTGCAAGCAGCTCGACTACTAGTGATTCACAGCCTAAAAGCCCACAAGCTGCTACTGATGCGGCTCTTCCGGCGGCAACGGTTCCAATAGTAAATATTTTGAAAATTGCTGGCAGCAACAACGGCTATCCATCTCCATTTGCTTTTAGTTCATCGGGTCCTTTCGGATATTTAAGAAATTCATTGATTTTCGATACATTGACTTGGAAAGATGATACAGGTGTTATTCCATGGCTCGCAAAATCATGGGAACTAACGAACGACGGGCTTACCTATACGTTCAATTTGGAAAACAACGTGAAGTGGCATGACGGTAAAGCATTTACTGCAGACGATGTTGTGTTCAGCTTCAATTACTATAAAACTTACCCGTTTAATTGGAACGGTGACATCAGCCAAATTAAAAGTGTGGAAAAAATTAATGATCTGACAGTAGCGTTTCATCTGAAAAATAAATATGCGCCATTCCTTAGTGATTTGGTTGGTATAGTACCGATCATTCCTAAACATGGATGGGAAAAAGTAACCAAGCCGATAGAATTCCGCGATGATGCAGCTTTGATCGGAACAGGTCCATACAAGCTGAAAAAATATGATTCTGCTTCTGGACAATATTTGTATGAGGCTAACGATAATTTCTTTAAAGGCCAAGTAATAGTCAAAGAAATAGCCTTCGTGTCGGCGTCCAATAAATTGCTTGCTATGCAAAACGGCGAGATCGATGAAACGTATACTTCAAACTATGCCGATGTTCTATCAGCTGAAAAAGCAGGTTTTAAAACGATTAAAAGTGAACCGACCGGTAGCGTAGTAAGGATTTCTTTTAATATGGATCATGCTAAGCTTGGGGACAAACGGTTACGTCAAGCGATTGCGTATGCACTGAATCGTGAAGAAATTTCAGGTAAAATAACAGGCGGCAAGCCGATGGTAGGTAATGCCGGTGTTGTGCCGACTGATTCAACTTGGTACAACAAAAATGTTAAGCAATATGCTTATGATCCTGCTCAAGCTGAGAAATTATTGGATGAGCTTGGATATAAGAAAAATGCGAATGGTGTTCGTGAAGATTTGAAATTAAATTTGATGACCTCTTCAACCATGCAGGATGCAACCATGATGAAAGAAATGCTGAAAAAGGTTGGCATCGAATTAAACCTTGTACAGCTTGATTCCGCTGCTTTTGCTGTCGCATTAGGCGAAAACAATTATGATATTGCTTTGACAGGTCATATCGGAGCTAGTGGTGATCCAGATTATTTACGTCTATGGTTTTCCGGTCAAGCTGCGAATATGTGGTCTTCACGCGGAAAAAGCTTGAAGCTTGATGAGTTCCATAAGCTTGCTGAAAAGCAAATGCAGGAGCTTAATGAAGGGAAACGTCATGAAATTGTAAACCAAATGCAAGATATTCTTGCTGAAGAACTGCCTACTCTCGTTCTTTATCATCGCCCATTCTATGACATTCATAATGCCGCAACATTCGATCGATGGAAAAATACTTCCGGCGGGATAGCTGATGGTATGCCGCTATGGGAAAACAAGGTGTTCCTAGTTAATGTTAAAAAATAATAAATACAGTTCATACCTGCTCGTTTTGGTATTCGTATTGTTATTGAACTTCTGGCTTCCTCGGCTTTTGCCGGGGGGGCCCGTTGAATATATTATGGGTGGCGGCGAAGACGGCGTCGTGTTTTTGACGGAAGCACAGAAGGCGGCAATGCTGGAATATTATCATTTGGATGATTCTGTTGGCACACAGTTTATGAAATATTTGAAAGGTATTTTTACGTTTGATTTTGGCTTGTCGATCAATTATAAAGCGCCTGTGTACGCTATTATTATAGAGCGCTTGCCTTGGACCTTATGTATTGTGGGAATTGCAAGCGTTTTTTCGATTATTATCGGTTTGCTGGCAGGTCTTTATTCTGCGTGGCGGTATCCAGGTAAAATGGATCGCAGCTTGTTTTTGTCCATGCTTAGCTTGAGTACGATTCCTGAGTTTTTAATTGGTATGGTTTTATTAATTTCAATGTCAGTAAAGCTTAAATGGTTTCCGCTGAGCGGTGCTCAAACAGCATTTTTACGCTCTGATTTATGGATAGATCATGTGACGGATATCGTTCGCCATGCTGTACTGCCTGCGCTTACGCTTACCATAGGAAGTCTGGCAGGAATGTATTTGCTTATGCGTAATGAGGCTATCCGTGTTCGTAATGAACCGTACACTGAATTTGCCTCGGCAAAGGGTATAGGTTGGCAAGGAATCATGTTCAAACATATTGCCCGCAACGCTGCACTGCCGCTTGTAACGATGATTATTATTCGTATGGGAGCGCTGATGGCTGGCTCTATTATTGTGGAAACCGTGTTTGCTTACCCGGGTGTAGGCAAGCTGCTTCAAGAGGCGATTCTTGGTCGGGATTACCCGTTGCTGCACGGATTGTTTTTAATGATGACGCTATTTGTGCTTCTTCTTAATTTTATTGCGGATATGATGTACCCTTATCTGGATCCACGGATTCGGACCGCTGTGAAAAGAGGTGCGAGAGGATGAAGCTAACCGGATCTCAGCGTGTTGGTGTATGGTTATTTGGTATTTTTGTTATGGTCGCCTTATTTGGACCCATTATCAGTACTACCTCGCCTTTTACGATAGATGCGGACAGGTTATTGCCTCCATCTAAACAATACTGGCTGGGTACGAATACAATTGGACAGGACATTTTCAGTCAGCTTGTGCATGGTGCCAGAACGACTTTGTATATTGGTTTAATGGTTACGATCATCAGCACGATGTTAAGTGCTAGCTTGGGTCTACTTGCGGGCTACTCGAAAAGATTGGACCCCTTGTTAAACGGCATAGCCAATATGCTGTTAGTTCTTCCTTCTTTGCTGCTTATTTTAATTGTTGCTTCTTTTACGGGAGGCAGTACGTGGCAATTAATTTTAACGCTCGGTTTGCTAACGTGGCCGGGATATATGAAGCTGATTCGAGCTTCTGTGTTATCGCTGAAGGAAAGGGAATTTGTCAAAGCAGCCCAGCTATATAACGGGAAGACAGCTTACATCTTAGTTCATCATCTGCTTCCGTTTATTTGGCCTCTTGTGCGGACAAAGTTTATTCTTTCGTTTCGTTCTGCTGTAGCTATGGAAGCAAGCTTGTCTTTTCTTGGTATTGGTAATCCAAGCACCATATCATGGGGGAAAATGCTTCAAGATGCGTTCGCACGTACACAAACCTTTATTACGGATGCATGGCTATGGATGATTGTTCCGCCTGCGATTGCCATTCTTATTGTCACCATTGCGCTTGCGTTGGTCGGAGAGAGCAAAATGACGGGAAATCGATTTGCAGCTAAGCTGAATCGAAAAGAAAGTCGTGTTGTACCGGTGAAAGCAATGGAGCAGCAAATAGGCTGTGAAAAATCTTCTGTTAAAGGAGTATCCCTTGGATGTCATTTGGCGGATGCTGGTGAGCAGCCACCTGCGATTGTCGTCCGTGATTTAAAAGTAACGTATGACGAAAAACACATTATTTATCCGATCTCATTTGAAGTGAAGCAGGGGAGTATCACATCCTTGGTTGGAGAATCAGGGTCAGGCAAAACGACAATGGCCCGAACTATTTATGGACTTGTGCCACATGAATCGGTGAACGGCACCGTTATGATTGATGGTCACCCTATTTATATGGATGGTGAACCGTGTACGATGCAGCGATGGGTGGATGCTGCTTATATTTTTCAGGATCCAAGGAACAGCTTTAATCCGATTATGACGATTGGCCAGCAGTTTTATGAAACGATGCGCTTGCAAACAGGCAAGGATCAGAAACAAGCTGCGGCGATTGCTGCGTTGGCAGAGGTACAGCTTGAAGCTCATGTCATGTCTTTATATCCTCATGAATTAAGCGGCGGCATGCTAAGCAGAGCATTGATAGCACTAGCACTTGTGAATAAGCCAAAGGTGTTAATTGCGGACGAACCTACAGGAGCATTGGATCCGATTGTTAAAAGAGAAGTGTTCGACCTGCTAGTCAGTAAAGTGAAGGAGTATCGTATGACGCTGCTATTAATCACGCATGATATTCCTGCAGCGCTGCATATTTCCGATGATATCATCGTTCTTCAGGATGGCATGCAGGTACAGGGCGAACAGAAGCAGCACTATTTAAGCAAAGGTAAGCAGCGTTATCATCAATTTGTATAACGGGAGGCTCAGTTGCAAGTGAGCGCATTGTTACGTGTAGAAAAGGTGTCCAAACATTTTACTGGGAGCCAAAAGGGGAAAACCATCAAAGCCGTAGATGAAGTTTCTTTAACGTTACAGCAAAATGAAATATTTGCACTGATTGGAGAGAGCGGTTCAGGCAAGTCAACATTGGCTGAGTTGATTGCCCACTTGCAGCAGCCAACAAGCGGCTTGATCACGTGGGCAGAAGATCTTCAAGTTCCAAAGAAGGAGACGCCAACTTCACTCATTCAGCTTATTTTCCAAAACCCTGATCGTTCAATGAATCCCTATTGGCGTGTAAAAGATATTATTACGGAGCCGCTGCGCTTGAGCGGATATCCTAAGAAAAAAGCATACGTTCATGCTGAGGAGCTGCTTACCAAGGTGAAACTGTCCGCTGAGTTTTTGGAACGTTATCCTTCGGAATGCTCTGGGGGACAAAAGCAGCGGATCGCGGTAGCAAGGGCGCTTTCCATGTCGCCGCTTTTGCTTGTTGCTGATGAGATTACATCGGCATTAGATCCGACCATAGAAGATGAGATGCTGCAGCTCCTGTTATCCATAAAGCGATCTGAAGGAATGTCCATCCTGTATATTACGCATAGACTTGAAACGATTTCAGGATTTGCTGATCATGTTGCTGTGATGAAAAACGGAGTTATTCAAGAGATGGGCGACACAAGAACTGTTCTTACCGAGCCGAAGTCGGATTATACAAAAGCATTGCTGAAGGCAGCATCTTTTGGTTCCTGATGGGAATGATGTTGTTGACACGATCTGAGGCGTAGGTGGGTTTGAGTATGTCTACACAAATACTATGGATGCGATTCATCTCGGTAGCTTTCTTCTAGAGAAATTTCAGGTAGAAATCGGCAGTATGGATTATGGTATGGACATTGACGGAATTATCGGCTTTGATTTTATGATGCCAACAGGACTTGTGATTGAAACCAAGTTGATAGCAGGTGGCGACGAATTGTGGATTTACTCCGCCAAGCCACGTCCATGGAAAAAATCGCTCTTGAAGCGGTTTTTTTACATTTTATGGGACACTACAAAAAACTTTCTTTTGTGTTAAGGTCAGGGACGGGGCTGGGCTGGGCAACTAGGCGTTGGATGAACACTGCTCCGCTGAATCCTGGCTAAAAATCCATATTTTCGATATTCTTCTTATTAGAGAAACATGATATCCTCGAATGACAGAATAATTGGGATAAGGTGGATTGTATGCTTTGGAGAAGAGTGTTTGTGAAGTTCCTGAATTTCGGGCTAGAGAGAAAAGTATGGATTATGACTTCGATTGTCGTACTGATCGCAGTTCCGCTCACCGGACTGTTTTCGTATAACCAAGCCGCAAAGATACTAGAGGTTTATGCTTATAATGCAGCGGAACAAACGGTAAAGCAGCTGAGCGATTCAATGAATGCGCAGTTGAAAAGCGTCAGCCACAGTCTGTACCTTATTAACGCAAGTGAGGAAATGAAAAAGACGATGGAATGGGTGGACGGTAAGTCGGAGGAAAAAGAACAGGTGATCACAAACCGGATGTACTCCTTATTTTCCAGAATCCGTCTATTGGAGAACGATATTCGGACGATTTATATGCATACGCCAAAAGGGGAGTTCTATGAGGGCTTGCCTTATGAAAAAAAAACCATTTCCTTCCATGAAACGCCGTATTATTCCATAATCAACGGTTCACTGACCAATCGATGGATATATCTGGATAAAGATCCTTTATTCGCGGGAGCAGGACCGATCATTAGTCTGATTTCTAAGCCTGCCTATATCAGCGATGTTGGGGATATACAATCTTATTTGGTTCTGACACTTGCTGCCGACAAATATTTACAAAACTTAAGAGATATTCAGCTTGTCCCTGAAGGGTTTTCCATGATTCTGGACGATAAAGGTCGTCCTATTCTCCAATCATCGCCCGATCTTTCAGCTGAATTGTTAAAGCATGCCGATTTTCATGATCTTCAAACAAAGCTGACTCATTTTGATGTGCAGGTCGGAGGACAGACGTATTTGGTGAATCATCGGGATATTCCATTTTCGAATTGGCGCGCCGTTATTGTACAGCCGAAGAACCGCCTGCTTGCACTTGTGCAATATATTAAATATTTTTCGTTTTTCATGACCGTTACGATGCTTGTTGTTTCTTTCTTTCTGATCCGGTTAATCGTACGCTGGGTGAATCAACCGCTGCGGAACCTGCAAATGCTGATGAATCGTGTCAAGGAGGGGGATTTGAACGTCCGGTTTTTGTCTAATCACCAGGATGAAATCGGGGAGTTGGGAAGCCGGTTTAACGAAATGCTTAGCAGGATCGAGGAATTGATTATGCGGGTGAAGGAGGAAGGGGAGGCGAAGCGAACTGCGGAAATGAGGGTGCTGCAAGCCCAGATCAACCCTCATTTTTTATATAATACACTGGATGAGCTCTACTGGAGGTCTCTCGATTTTCAAGACAGGGACGCTAGCGAAATGATTTTAACGCTCTCCGGCTTTTTTCGGTTAAGTCTGAACCAAGGAGACGAGGAAACGACCGTAGCCAAAGAAATGGAGCATGTAACCCAATATCTGAAGCTCGTAAATTTTCAGTATAAACGGCAGTTTTCTTTTGAAATACTTACAGACGACCAAACCAAAAATGTGGCGGTTCCGAAAATTATTTTACAGCCGCTTGTAGAAAACAGCATTTTGCATGCGTTCAAGCAAAATAACTACAGCGACCACCGCATCATCGTATCCAGCCGCCGGGAAGAGCAAGGCGTTACGCTGCTGACGGCTGAGGATAATGGATGCGGCTTGTTGGCTGAAATGGTCGACTTTTACAATCGTCCACTGCAGGAGGCTGCTGTTTTCCCAAGCGGAAGTGAGACCATTAAAGGCTTTGCCATCTCCAACATACGCGGTAGGTTGTGGCGGTTTTTTGGAGATCGCGTCTCGTTTAATGTGATAAGCAGCGATCAGGGAACCCGTGTTGAAATTCGTATTTTCGATGAAAGGAACGACTTAACCTATGAAGGTACTGTTGGTTGATGATAAAGAAAGCGTTGTACAAGGACTGAGCAGGCATGTGCCGTGGGATAGGCTGGGGGTAGATGAGGTGGAAACGGCGCATGACGGATTGCAGGCTTTGGAGGTGTTTGCCCGATTTCCCGCCGATTTGGTCATCACAGACATCAAAATGCCCAATATGAGCGGGATTGAACTGATGGAACGATTATCCCGAGAGAAGGAATCGATTCGTTTTATTGTACTAAGCGGGTACGATGAATTTGAATATGCCAAGCAAGCTATTTCGCTGGGGGCAAGCGAGTATTTGTTGAAGCCATTCAATGTGGAAGAATTGATGGAGATCGTCGGTCGTGTGCTGTCTGACCTTCGCAAGCTGCAGGAGCAGGGAATAATGAATGTATTAAACCGACAAAAGATGGCCAAAAGTCTCCCCGCCTTGCGCGATCAATATTTAGAGGGGATGATCCATTTTCGGAACGAAAGCTCGCTCCAATTAAAGGAAAAGTGGGAATTTGCTGAAATTCCCCTTGAGCCGGCTTACATCGGGGTATGGGTCGTATCCATTGACAATTTTGAAGAGATATCCAGACAGGCTGTACAAGAGATTGAACTGACTCGGTTTATCGTGAAGAACATTGTGGACGACTGCTTGGCAGTCTGGGGAAGAGGTATAGCCTTTTATTCCGGTTGGAACCAGCTTACAGTACTTGCCAATTATGATAAAACGAAGCCTGCCGAGCAGATGAAAGAGGAATTTCTGTATTTTGCGGATTACTGCCGGGACGCGATAGAGCGGTATTCCATACTTACGGTTACGATAGGTATCAGTTCATTCTGTCCGGAGCTTCCGGATTTGCCTAAGGCTTACGAACAAGCAGTGGAAGCGGTAGAGCATATTTTCTTCTTTGGCAGTAACCAAGTCATCCACTACGAGGAGCTTCGGCAGTTCCGTGTTCGACGAATCGCCTATCCTGTGAAAGAGGAGAAAGTTTTGATTGACGCTGTCCGTAGAGGTGGGATGGTAGGCTTGCCAGAGGCGGTAGATCAATTTTTCCAATCATTAGCAGACAAGCAGGCGGTGCCAGCTGATATTCGCGCGGCTTGCTTTCAACTGACCACAGTGCTTTACCGTCAATTGGGTGCCTTGGGTATAGAGGAGGCTTCTTTAGAGCCTGCGCTCGGGACCTGTTACGATATTTGTGATTCTGTCAATCTTCCCGAGCTGCGGAGGAGCGTGCTTGCATGGTTTACGGAGGGGGCGGAGCGGGTTAAGGCGTTATCCCAAGACGGTTCCCGTGACCTGCTGGAGCAGACAAAGAAGTATATTCTGGGACAACCGTTACAATCCGTGTCTTTATCTAAAGTTGCGGATCATGTAGGCATCAGCCCGAACTATTTAAGCGCTATTTTTAAAAGAGAGACGGGTCATACGTTTATTGATTATTTGACGGATTTAAAGCTGTTTCAAGCCAAAGAGCGTCTCGCTTACACGAACGAGCCTGTTTTTGAAATTGCCGAACTGCTTGGCTACTACGATAGAAAGCATTTCAGGGAGCTTTTTAAGAAAAAAGTAGGCTTTACCCCTTCTGATTACAGGGAGCGAATGAGTAAAAATCCCCCCCCTTGACCGGAAAAAAAACCCCCTAGTGGAGAGTAACCGCGCCGTTTATACTTGGGTAACAGAACAATAGGGGAGTGGTGATCAGAATGAAATATACGAAGCTGACTTGTTTGTTATTAGCAGTAGCTGTAGTGGCAGCCGGTTGTGCGCCAAAGGAAGAGCCTCAACAAACTGCAGGCGCTTCTGCAAAAAAAATTAAGCTGTCGTTTTGGACAAATGCGCGTCATGACATAGATCTGATGGAAGATAAGATCAAGAAGTTCAATGAAACCAACAAAAGCAATGTTGAAGTGGAATACAAGGTTATGACTGACAATTACGAGCAAGCTTTGCAAGTAGCAATCCAGTCCGGTGAAGCGCCAGATATTATGAACGCCAAAAGTAAGCTGAATCTCCAGGATTTAGTGAAAATGAAGGCTGTTGAGCCGCTGGATTCCTACCTGACTCCGGAACTCAAATCGCGTTTTGGTGATAATTTGCTCAAGCTGGACCGGATTAATTCCTTAGACGGAAAAGTTTACAGCCTCCCGAACTATGGTTCGACGTTCCGCGTCATTTACAATAAGGATTTATTTGTCAAAGCGGGCTTGACGGAGCCTCCGAAATCGTTGGATGACCTTGTAACCTATTCGAAGAAAATCACCGAAGCTGGTAAAAATGAAGGTGTTTATGGTTTTGCGATGAACATGAAAAATCCAGTTGCTGCATTCGAGCGGGCGATGATTCCGATGGTTCGTTTGGACGGGAACGATATTTATGATTGGAAAACCGGCAAGTATGATTTCAGTATCTTGAAGCCGTATGTGGAAACGCTGAAAAAGATTGTCGATGGCGGTAGTATGCTTCCTGGCTATGAATCGCTTGATATCGATCCGCTTCGCAACCAATTCGCACAAGGTAAGATTGGTATGTATCTCTCCCTTTCCGCAGAACCGAGCGTTTATGATACACAATTCCCGACGAAGATTAACTGGGGTGTTTCGCAAGTTCCAACTAGTGACGGACAAGCTCCGAAAGGCGCTAACTACATCAATGCTGCAGGTAACTGGTTGTATATGTCCGCTACAAGCACCCATAAGAAGGAAGCGTGGGAGTTTATGGAATTCATGCACAGCGATGATGTATTAGTTCCTTACTTTGAACAGGGTAAAGGTGTGGCCATTATTCCGTCCGTAGTTTCGAAAGCAAAAGAGCCGTCGCTCAAAAACTTTAAAGATTTTGCACCGAAGGATGATGCCATCTGGCCAGCAATGTTAACTCATAAAGTTGAGGGCAAAGCATGGCAGAACGTGATCGCAGAAACCATTCTCGGCGTCACTCCTCTTGATAAAGCGGTCGATGACTTAAATAAACGCTATAACGAAGGTTTGGACAGCGCAGAGAAGGCCGGTACGGTTAAACGTGTCGTCATTCCGGACTTCAATGCAAAAAGTCTGATTTCTAAATAAAGTTCATGCTATAAATTAAAGGCCGCTGCGTGTGTTTCAGCAGCGGTTCTTTAATGCCAAAAAAAGGAAGGAGACCTACGCGATGACTGCTTTAAAGAAGATATGGTCAACACATTCAGGTCCATATATGATGGTGCTTCCCTGTTTAGTCATGTTGGCAATGTTTACAATTTACCCGCTGGGCTGGGCATTTAAATACATGTTTTACGATTATGACGGGTTTTCAACGCCGATATTCATCGGATTTGATAATTTCGTTCGTTTGTTTACACGCGATACGCTCTTCTGGCAATCAGTATGGAACACGCTCATTTTCGCTTTCGGGAAATTGATCATTACGCTGCCGGTTGCACTCGTCTTGGCGGTTATACTTAACCAAAAAATATTTGCTAAAAACACTTTACGCGCGATTTTTTTTATGCCGACAATCATTAGTACGGCGGTTATTTCCCTTGTATTTTATCTCATGTTCAATTCGTACAACGGTATTATTAATAAAATGCTGCTTGAAAGCGGCTTGATCGATAAGCCGATTGAATGGCTGGGCGTTAAATACTCAATTCTTACAGTCATCCTGGTCGCAATCTGGGGAGCTATAGGTAACTATATGGTGCTGTTCCTCGCAGGTCTGCAAGGAATCCCGAATGATCTATACGAGAGTGCTTCGATAGACGGAGCTAATAAATGGCAGCAGTTTTTTCATATTACGATTCCTATGCTGGGCCCGGTCATGCAAGTTATCGTGATGCTCGCAATCGTCAACACACTTAAGGGTTACGAAAGCATCATGGTTCTGACGGCCGGTGGACCGGCGAGCAAGACGGAAGTAATGTATTTATACATTTATAAGCTATTTTTCCCGATCTCGGAAGGTGAAGCTGTTGTGCAGCAATACGGATACGGGGCGGCAGTCGGTTTTGTTTCGGCATTGATTGTCGGCGCGATAACAGGGCTTTACTTATTTATGTCACGCAAATCTGCGCAATCGAATTAGAGAGGAGGTAAGGCGCATGAGTACAGTACCACTTCAGGCACGGCCGGCTGCAGCATCTGCTAATACATCGGCTCGTATTGCAAAAATGTTTTCGCTACTGCTCATCACTCTTTTTGTATTAGTTATGCTGGTGATTACCGTATATCCCGTGTTGTTTTCTTTGTTTGGTTCCTTTAAAACGAATACGGAACTGATGAACGGTACAAGCCTGTTACCGAAGGGATGGAACTTTAAAAATTATGTGGAGGCTTGGGAGCGGGCTAATTTTGCCAGATATACTTGGAACAGTATATTCATCTCCGTCTTATCAACGGTCATAACTTTGCTGGTTTGCTCTATGGGAGCATATGCGTTAGGCAGAAGATCATTTCCCGGAAATAAATTTATTTTGTTCTTACTCGCAGCAACCATGTTTATTTCCATCGGCGCGATCACATATCGTCCGTTATATGATTTGATGAGAGAATTTGGCATGCATAAATCGCTCTGGAGCGTAGTGTTGATATTCACAGGTACACATTTGTCGTTCAACATCTTTCTTTTGGAACGGTTCGTAAAATCTATACCTCGAGAGCTTGATGAAGCGGCAACGATAGACGGTTGCGGATTTTACGGGATTTACTGGCGGATCATTTTGCCGTTGATGGGTCCTGGCCTTGGTGTGGTAGGCTTGTTCTCATTCCGGGAATCTTGGAACCAATACATTCTTCCTTTGATCTTCACGATGACCCGCCCGGATTTACAGCCTTTAACAGTAGGCGTTATCGCGCTTAAATATTCATCCAACGCTGCTGCCGAATGGCATCTCATGCTGGCAGGCTCCATGCTCTCCATGCTGCCAATTTTGTTCGTTTACTTTTTAATGAATAAATCGTTCATTGCCGGGTTGACGTCAGGATCGGTTAAGGGTTAATTTACGGGCAACAAGAGATAAGTTGGGCAGGCTTACAACGGAAGGAGTGTTTCTATTGTCACGGATGGTAACCCTCGGGAGGGAACGGTGGAACGACTATTTTGACTTGAACCTCATTTTGCGGAAGGCAGAGCAATCATTGAATGCCCCGACGGTTCATATTACAGATACTGTAGCCCCGAAGAGCGCAGGCGGAATTCATGATTATTATTCCAACGGCGATTATTGGTGGCCCAATCCGGCCACGTCCGACGGAATGCCTTATATCCGTAGGGATGGCGAAAGCAATCCGGATAATTTCAGTCAACACCGATTGATTTTGCGGGAGATGAGGACCCATGTCGCTCAACTTGCGAGTGCATACAAGATTTATAAAAAGGAAGAATTTGCTCAAAAAGCGGTTTTGTTTTTAAAGGAATTCTTTCTGGATGAGAGTACGCGTATGAATCCGCATTTGTTGTATGCCCAAGCGATTCCCGGCGTTAGCCCCGGCAGAGGCATCGGTATCATTGATACCTTGCATCTGATCGATGTGCCACTGGCTATTCGGGCTCTGCAAGCCTCGCCCCACATGACAGATGAGATTCTTGCAGGACTTGAGCAATGGTTCGCCGATTATTTACATTGGATGAGTCACCATGAGAACGGTATCGAAGAAATGAATGAAAATAATAACCATAGCGTGTGCTGGTTTGTTCAAGCCGCAACGTTCGCGCTTTTTACTAATCATGCGGAGATGCTGGATTTCTGTAGAGTGCAATTCAAGGAAAGACTGATTCCCGATCAGATGGATCTCGATGGAAGCTTTCCGAGGGAACTCGCGCGAACCAAGCCTTACGGTTACTCCATATTTATGCTGGATAACATGATTACTTTATGCCATATCCTATCGACCCCTCATGTGAATCTGTGGACTTTCGAGCTTCCCGATGGACGAGGGATTAAAAAAGGTATTGAATTTCTTCTACCTTATATGATTGAAAAGGAAAGCTGGCCTTATGCTCATGATGTGGAATCGTATGAAAGCTGGCCTGTAGGGATTTCATCTCTCTTGTTCACCGGCTTAGCCTATGACTCAGTCCCAAGCCTTCACTTGTGGAGGACCCTGGAGCAGGACCCGCAAGTGGGCGAGGTTAGGCGCAATATGGCTATTCGACAACCGCTATTATGGCTTTAGCCTTAGAAAAATCCTAAACCTTATATGGCGTGAATGATGGAGGATGGATATGCCACACAATGGTAAGTCTCCATACTGCAAATCCACAACAACGAAAAGGAGTTTTGCCACTGAAATGCGGTGGCAGGCTCCTTTTTGCGCTATACGGCGCCACCGATGAGGCGAAATAGCCCTCTAGCTTGACTATTGATGCGACCAATTCCACATGTTCCCGAATCCTGATGCCAAGGACTTCTTTCTGGCCGGACATGTAGTATGAAGGAGCTCTTCGAGTTCCCCTTCGTTAAATGCTACTGTAAACATTGGAAAACATCTCCCGTCTACTGGTTTTCAATTTTTAGTGTCAACACGTATTTGAATTACTAACAGCTACAAAAACGACCTCGATATGTTTCTGGTAGACGATTATTTTCTCGACATAGTGGTTAATAAACCTCTTGATCTCAGGAGTGTTTTTCTCAGCAACGAATGGTTTATAGTGGAGTAAACCCTTTTGAAACTGCACCGACGATATGTTGGATTTGCTTATCTGTTTCTTGGAGCCGAGTCTTTATGATAATCATAGGTGTCCTTATATTTGTATTTCGAACAAATTGCCCCGTTATACAGGCTGTATTATAAAATTGTGAGATAATGATTATATCTTTTATGATATGAAAGCGTTTTAATAGTATTGTGTGTAATAGCAATCCAAATAAATATGAGACAGGAATTAAGAGAGGGTGATATGGGGTAATGATACAATCTTACCCGCAGAATAGAAAAGAGGTTCAAAGGAAAATACATAAAGCTAACAATTTTAATAACAGGAGGAAATGAAAAGTGAAGAAGAAAGCTAATATTATTTGCTGCCTTATGCTCTCACTGGCTCTGCTGGTTGGTTTATTTCCGGCAATGTCTGTTCATGCGGCAGGCAATTATACCGGGGCACCGCAAAAATTATCCGTACCTCCATTAGCATTTGATGAATCAAAAATTGTACTTACCTGGGAAAAGCCGGACGATTATTATAAAAGTGCAGAAAAAATCGAGGACTATGAGGTATTCCGGGATGGAAACAGTCTCGGTCTTGCAAGCAAAAATTTTAAAGAGAATTATTCCTATGTCTATGCGAATATGGATGCATTTTACAGGAAATTGGACACGCAGCATCATCGGATTAGTAACCTTTCCTTCACGGCCACCGGTCTAGTACCCAAGACGAATTATGAATTTAAGGTGCGGGCCGTTTACGCCGACAAGACAACGTCTGCTTTTAGTGCGCCACTTATGTTTTCAACCGCGTCTACACCTACCGTCATAGACGCTGCCGATCGTGGCGCAACCTATATTACCGATAAAATTGGCGTCAATGCCGACTATACCATTCGGCGCGCAAATAATAATGAAACGGTTATCAAAAAAATCGCAGACAATACGGCCGCGATTCAGGCTGCGATCGACGCCACCCCTCCAGGCGGCAAGGTTGTATTGAAGGGGAGCGGAAACAATGCGAAGCCTTGGTACTATACTAGCGGCTCATTGTTTCTGCACAGCAATATGACCTTCGAAATTGAAAAAGGGGCTGTGCTTTTTGGCTCGCCTGTATTTGACCACTACCCGCGTAGCCTTCTGGTCTATCCTTATTCACAGGACATCCGGACATATGGCCTGTTGAATGCTGTAACCTCGGACATTGGCTCCTTGAAGAACATCCGCATTGTCGGCGAGGGCGCAGTAGACGGCAACGGATGGAAGAATTCCACCACCGGAGACGGCTTACAGAACCAAACGGCGGTGGATCTGTCGCTCAGTTCGGCAGGTTTCACAGATCCAACGGGAAATGGTTGGCGTTTGCCGAACTATCAGGGAGGTAGCAACACCACAGTTGATGGTAATAGCGCAACTTCTACCGCTGGAATAGGCATCCTCGCGGCTGATGCGATGTGGCAGTCGCGTCAGGATCAAACACCGAATGCAGCTGCCTCGCAATTCTATAATACCCGCCCCAACCTGACGGTAGCACGCGGTGTGAATGGCCTGTATTACGAGGGACTGACCTTCTATAATCCCGCCTTCCACGGTATTGTCAACTATCAGTCCGAGCGTATTACCACAAACGGCATCGTTGCGATGATGTTCGACGCTAATAACGGCGACGGTATCGAGTTTGGCGACTGCCTTGATCTTAGGGTCATGAACAGCTTTTGGGATACCGGCGACGATGCCATTAACTTTGCGGCCGGTCAGGGCACGAGCGTGCGCAATTTGACTGACAAAGTGGCAAGCGGAGAGGGCCGCGTTTTTAATAACTTTGTGCGCAACGGCCATGGCGGCTTGTTAGCGATGGGCAGCCATACAGGCGGCTGGATCGGCGATCTGGTTGCGGAAGAGAACGTCTATAATACGAGCGAAACAGGAAGTAATGGCGTCTTGCGTATGAAGTCTGGTGCTACGACTGGCGGCGGTATCCGCAATATTGTAGTGCGCGACAATGCGGTCAACTATATGCTCGGAGGAAACAGTACGATTGTGATTGACACATCCTACAGCGATGGCAACGCCAGCACAGCCTTTGGCCCGGAAAGCGAGCTTCCGCTGACCTTCGAAAACGTGCTGGTACGCAATATGACGGTGTCAAACTCTATCGTACCGTTTATTAACACAGCGGCACCCGGCAGCTCCGCCTATGCTAAAAGCCCGGTGCTGCGCAATTTCACGTTCGAGGATATCAAAATTCTTCCATCCACAGCAAGTGTGGGTACGATTGCGATAAATGGCATGTCGGATGTTACGTTCCGCAACATTACAGGTCTTAAACAAGCCATTACCACCACGAACAGCAAAAACGTCACGATCGAGAACGTCACGCTCGTGAATTCCGACAAGACCGCAGACCGCAGGCCGGATGCGCTGAATGGGAGTGGCGCACTCACCGTGACGGCGAATACTTATTATGCTACTTTAAATTGGCCCGCCATCGGTAATGCGACGCAGTACGCCGTGTTGGTTGATATGCTGGATGGCTATGGCTATCAGCAAAACAAGATTGTAACGAGTACGGGATCGGGTTCGCAATCTACGGGAATCGCGCTGCGCCCGAGCACCCCTTACAAAATTGCGGTCCGACCGGAGACGATAGGTGCAAACGCCTCCTATGGGAAACTGCTGGAGACGACGGTAACTACGGGTGCTGCAACGCTTGGTGCGTCTCATGTCGTCTCGAAAGTTGCGAATTTAAGTGAAAGACTCGGAACTAAAGGAGAAAAATTATCCGGTTTATCCGGTATTTCTTGGCAGGATGTCACTTGGAATTCCGTTGCCGATTCTGTCTACGGCATTCATTATTATGAGTTAACGGCAACACCGCAAGGTACAGGTCATGCAACCAAAACATTCAAAGCCTATTTCGACTCCGGCCGGACAGGTTACTCGCTGTGGGGGCTAGATGACGGCTTGACCTATGATGTTACGGTGAAGGCCGTCAACTGGATTGGACAAGAAGGGCAAGCATCAGATAAGCTTACGATCACCACCGTTCCCGGCACCTTAATGCAGATTCCGACGTGGGCTTCCGGCAGCAAGCTCACCGTCAGTGGCGGCAGGTGGATTGGGGAAGATATGACACTCACATGGAACGGAAAAGACGTAAAGGATTATTCCAATGAAGATACGGCACGATTTGCCGGTTACCGCATCTTGATTAACGGCGTGCCGGTGGACGGTGGAGCAGTTCAAGTAAACGCGAAACCAACCGTTAGACCGGGACAAAATACTTATGTGCTTTCCACTGCTGGACTTCTTCCCAATATTCCTTACACAATCTCGGTGGAAGCGGGAAGCGAGATTCTGAAATACGCGTCCGGCTCAGGCGGACTTGGCGGCTCCACAGGCTTTACCGGTACAAATACAAAAAATACCGATCTTCCTCGGAACCAGATAACCTTTGGAAAATGGACCGGGCACGGGCCGAGCGTAACGCGCACATTATTATCGGGGCCAGCTACTGATGCTGCTGTTGCAAATGTAACTGTCGCTGGAGTAAGTGCCACCGTTTCCAGCGACGCTAATACTGTCTACAACGTAGTACTTCCGTACGATAAAGTATTAGCGAACCTTACAGCCTCTGACATCGTGACAACTACCACTGATGTTAATACAACTGTAGGAACTGCCACGACAAGCGATGGGGGTAAAACCTGGAAAGTTGTAGTAACTGCACAAGACAATGCAACTAAAGTAACCTATACTATTAACGTAACGGTAGGGGTAGCCCCAACCATTACAACAAGCAACTTGCCATTTGGCACAGTTGGCACTCCTTACAGTCAAAAGTTAGTTGCAATAGGCGATACTCCAATAACCTGGAGCATTGCAAGCGGTAGCTTGCCGGCAGGACTTTCATTGGAAGCATCGACAGGTAATATAAGCGGGACACCGATTGCAGCAGGTACAGCAAGCTTCACAGTAAAAGCTACAAACGATGCGCGAAGCACCTCCATTGATTTGAGCATTATCATAATCAGTAACAGCGGTAGTAAAAGTAGCAGTAGCAGTAGCAGTAGTAGTAGTAGTAGCAGTAGCGGTAGCAGTGCCTCTACAAGTGAAGGTGCCAAGGCGGTAAACGGTTCGGTTTCTTATGACATAGTCAAAGCAACTCCCGGAAGCAAGGTAAGCATTACCGTCACACCCAATGAGGGCTACAAGTTGGATGATATTAAGATAATCGATCAAGATGGTAAGGAAGTAAAAATCACTAAAAATGCAGATGGCACCTATAGCTTTATCATGCCTGTAGGCGGGGTTAAAGTTGAGCCTGCATTTATTAAGAAAGAAGAAGTCAAAGGTGTAGACAAAGGAATTCCGGGGACTTCAGATCCTAAAAAATTCATCGATATAAAGGAAGATGATTGGTTCTATAAAGGTATAAAGTTTATGAGCGAAAAAGGGCTTATGGTAGGAACATCCGAAAACAGCTTCAGCCCAAATCAAAATATTACTAGAGCCATGTTAGTAACTATTCTTTATAGACTGGAAGGAAGTCCGTCAGCATTGGAAAGCAGCTTTACTGATGTTAAGACAGACACATGGTATAGTGGTGCAGTTGCATGGGCTTCATCAAACACTGTTGTAAGTGGCTATGGAAATGGGTTCTTTGGACCGAATGATGACATGTCCAGAGAACAACTGTGCACTATACTGTACAATTATGCAAAGCATAAAGGATATGACATTTCTAGTACCAAGAACGTGGTTGCCTTTACTGACGGAAGTAAAGTATCAAGCTGGGCTAAAGAGCCTATGGATTGGGCAATAGGCTCAGGGCTAATCGGCGGCTATGAAAATAATATTCTTGCTCCGACAGATACAGCAACCAGAGCACAATTGTCCACTATCATCCAAAGATTCATTGAAAAAGTTGTAAAATAATATATCAATAATTAAAATAAGCAGCTGACTTTGAGGAGTCAGCTGCTTTTTTTTGGATGTGCTACGCATGGCGATTAGCTAATTTTTTCTATCCTAAAATCCACTGAAAAATGGGATGATATTTTAGTAAGCTTAGCAGTGGTAGGACTATTCAAAGTAGGTTGAATTATTAGTACAAGCATTTAGCTTCGGATTTGCACACCACGGCTAACCTATGACTAATGAGCAGAAGAAATTTTGGTGTTTTTGTCGGTTAAGATCCTTATATGGATGATTAATGGTTCATTTATGAGAAGGTTTGTGTAGGATGTTTCCTGAACACAACGTTAACATCTTACATTTATTGAAATTAATAATTGATTTAAAGAGATGTGGTGTAATACAATTAGGAGGCAAAGTTTGGAAGCGGTAGAGTAGGAGTGAATATTAGTGGCTATTATTGATGTTATAAAATTTAATGGAATACCCGGTCGTAACTGGTTGGTTTATCGGTATCCTGGGGAAAGTTTCGTTTATGGTACCCAACTTATTGTCGGTGAAGGGCAAATAGCTGTGTTTGTTAAAGGGGGCAAAGCGCTTGACTATTTTTCCGCGGGCACCTATACGCTTAACGCCCCAAATATCCCCATTTTGCAATCCTTAATTAACATTCCTTTTGGTGGCAGGACCCCTTTAGCTGCAGAAGTGTTCTTTATAAATAAAACCGTGAAACTTGATGTCTTATGGGGAACGAGTGATCCAATCAGTCTAATCGACCCTAAATATTCGGTTAGGATGAGAGTTCGCGCGTTCGGTCAATTTGGAATTAAAATTACGGACTACCGTGTATTTTTAACAGAGATCATAGGTGCTGTTGGCGATGATCAGATCGTTAAATATGATGTAGTACTGAACTATTTCAAAGGTGTTACTGTAACTAAGGTTAAAACTATTATTGCTGACACTATCATTAACCAAAAAATTTCTGTGCTTGATATAGCCCCAAGGCTGGAGGAGATATCAGAGACAGCTCAAGATAGTCTTTCCAGTGAGTTTGACCGCTTTGGAATACAAATGATCAATTTCAATTTGTCGTCGATTAATTTTCCCGATGAAGATTTTGAAACGATCAATAAAATACTGGGTGAAAAGGCTGCTTTCGACATTATAGGAGATAATCGTTATCAAGTTAAACGCTCATTTGATGTCATGGAAACTGCAGCTGGCAATGAAGGTGGAGGAAGCATAGCTTCGGCTGGTTTGGGTTTAGGTCTTGGTACTGGAGCAGGACAAGCGATGGGGAACTTATTTTCCAACACGGCAGGTAGTGTGATGAAAAATTCGGTTAAAGAATTGTCATGCAAAAAGTGCGGGGAAATGAATGAAGCAGGAGCTAAATTTTGCTGCAGCTGTGGAGAAAAGCTTGTAACTTCCCAAATTGATTGCTACTCATGCGGTACAAAAGTGGATGGGAATGCCAAGTTTTGTTCAAATTGTGGAAAATCCATGATGAGTAAGGCATGTCCCAGATGTCACACAGAGAATAAGCCTGGAACCAAGTTCTGCTCAGACTGCGGTACTAAATTGGAGGAGTGAAAATGAGTAATTTCAATTCTTCAATAACGAGTTCGCTTAAATGGTTGGGAGTTCTGGTTTTTGATATTGCGGTTATTGTGGTTTTTCTTAAAATTTTCTCGGGTTTATTTATCCTTGCGCCCGTAAAACTAGCATTAATGTCTATGGTTTTGCTTTTAGGACTATTTTTTTTCAGTGCTTCTGTTGTTTTTCCGAGATTATTGTCGGGGAGCAAAAGTATTGCTTATCCAATAGCTACTATTTTCGTATCCATCATGTATTTGGTCCTTTCTAATCTCATTTCTGTATTCTTTATTGAGGGAGGAATGGTTTGGTACATAGGTTGGGAACTGCTTGCTTTTGCGTCTTTATTGGGTGTACTTTCTGTTTTATTCTTTTTTTCAAAGCGTGAGACAGAATATGAGAACCAGGTTGAATTAGAGCAGTCGGAAAAGACGAACATCCATATGCAGCTAATGTTTATTGAAACCTCACTTACTGCAAAACAAAATGTTGAGGGAATCGTGCCCATTATGCATTCCTTCAAATTGTTAAAAGAGCGAATTCATGCTTCGACCCCTTTTGGAAGAATTACTGGAAATAGCGCAGTGTTTGAACTCGAAAATACAATCCGGAGTAATTTGGATTATTTGCAATTATATATTCGTTCTAACTCATTAGATAAAAATATGGTTGATATTCATAATCTGATTGATGAAACCCGAACACTTATGGCCAATAGGGAATTATTAAATGTAAGGTAGTATAAATAGCGAGGAGATGTTCTTATGAGCACAAATAACTGCTCAGCCTGTGGAGCTCCAGTCGGACCCAACGCAACAGAGTGTAAATATTGCGGAGAAAATATCTCTGTTAGCCAACCTCAATCTCCAAATCGGCAGGAATCCTTTGAGCAAACTACGACATTTACAACGTCTAATTCGAACTCTACGATTAATGCCAATGTCATGGGAACCGTGCCGCCCGCCATCAATATAAACAATATAAACAATATTAATAATATGAACAACCTGAACAACCCTAACAACATATATACTCCCAACAAAAGCAAGACAACCGCCGGCATACTTGCTATTTTACTTGGGGGTTTGGGGGTACACCACTTTTATTTGGAAAATATTGTGCTGGGCATTGTTTATTTACTTTTTTGTTGGACAGGAATCCCGTCTATCATCGCTATGATTGAAGGGATTGTTTACCTTACATCTAGTGATCAGTCATTCAACAGGAAATATGGAAGGAAGAACTAAGTCCATTTAATGATACAAAGGGAATAGAGACTAAGAGTTATCGAGTTATGAGCCTCAATCTTTCGTTGATACAAGGATTAGGCTTTTTTGTGTTTCCAAATAATCCCAACCATCACGCGGCTGTGAAGCTGCTGCCACATTACAGGCAAAAATAAAAAAACTGTCTACGGAACAGTACACGTCTGTTTCTGAGACAGCCTCCAGCTTTTTTCTTGATGCATTACTCCACCTTGTTAGCATGTATAAACTTTATGGATGGGGTGACTATTAACGAGTGAGCAGATAAGGGGATAATCCCGTTGCAATAACTCGGTGCCCGCGATCATTCGGATGGATGGGCAAAAATCCGCTTAACGCGTCTTCAATTTTTCCTTTTCGATACCCATAGATAAGTTCTGCTTGTTTTCCTTCAAACCACGTATGAGCGGGAGCAACAGTTACATCGTAACTACGGGCGAGCTCATATATCGTACGATTTAATAGATCCACCGACTCAACCGATAGTGGGCTGTTTGGAAATGGATTGTATTGTGTGCAGCAGATGACCCGGGCATGGCTTCCCTTTTTGATTCGAGTTAAAATGCAGCTTAAATTCCGTCTGTAGCTCGTTGCAATGTTTTTCGCAGCTAGGGGTTGCTTAGTTTTTAATGAAAGTAGTGCCGCGTTAGCCAAATCCACTCCCCCAGTCCACACAGAAACAACAGCAGAATTGCTGATTATGGAGGACCCCTGCCATATCACGGCATCCAATAGATCATAGCTGCTCCAACCAGGCCGAGCCAAAACAAACCCACGAACCTTATGCGAGCCTGAATTTAAATGAGACACAGTTAATTGAGGATAGGCTTTTGCAAAAGAGGAGGCATTTTCCCCAAATGTAATGGAATCTCCAAGAGCTGTATAGATCATAAGAATATCATCAACTCCAACTTTTTATCATACCTGCAACGCAAATAACCTATTGAAAAAGAGTGGGGACGATCAATTTGTTCCTATACGTATGATATTGAAATGATGCACAAATTGTGATGATGTTGACGGTAACAATTTTAGAAGCAGAGCTAAAGATAGGCAGAGATGCCATTAACTCGCAGTTATTTTCAATTGGAGTTGAACTTGAGACAGTTGCTTATTAGGGTGTAATCTTAAAGTAATTCAAATTAGGAGGCTTAGTTCATTATGAAACAGAACAAATATGATGATTTAGATTTTTTCACGAATTACAGTCAGATGCCTCGTTCGATCGGTGGATTGAATGCTGCTGGGGAATGGGAAGAACTCCGTGCAATGCTTCCTGAGCTGCGCGATAAAAAGGTGCTTGATCTTGGCTGCGGCTTTGGCTGGCATTGCCTATATGCGCGTGAACAGCATGCTCGTTCGGTAGTGGGTGTAGACCTTTCAGAGAATATGTTAGAGCGAGCCAGATCTATGACCAATGATTCAGAGATCAAGTATCTCCTTCTCCCCATCGAGGATATCGATTTTACAGCAGGGCAATTTGACGTGGTGATAAGCTCTCTTGCACTCCACTATATCGAGCGCTTTGATATCATTTGTCAGAAAATTCATCACTGCCTTACACCTGGAGGTACTTTCGTGCTTTCGGTTGAACATCCGGTCTTCACCGCGCTTGCTTCACAAGATTGGTACTACGGTCCGCAAGGCGAAAAATTACATTGGCCTGTCGATGATTACTACCATGAAGGTTTACGGCAGACGAGATTTCTGGACAATGATGTCGTCAAATACCATCGAACCGTCGCTACCTATATGAATGCACTAATTGATTCCGGCTTTGGAATTACGAAGGTTTCCGAACCTCAACCATCACAAGAAATGCTGGATAAGAATCCTGGCATGCGAGACGATACCAGACGCCCTATCTTCCTCATGATCGCAGCGGTAAAAAATTAGAATATGTAGTAAGTGTGGCTAAGAATCTACCGGAGAACGATAGTTCATAAGGTGTTAGACTCATGGCAGCAGGATGGGGTATGGTTACGATGTGTGAACGTCCAAGCTTGTTGAAAATCCACGCCACTTCCCCAAAAATGCTCAATATTACGCGGCGGCGACTTATGGATTTGCCGCACATCGGTTCGTCTTCATAATGAAAGACAAAAGGGACGTCCTCAGGGGACGCCCTTTTTGTCTTTCATTCTTTGTGTTTACACAAGCCTTGGTGTTTCGCCCAATTCGCCGAGCCAAAGCTTCTTGTCATGATGCGCACACTTCTGGTGCTGTGGATCGTTTAACGCTTGTCTTGATCTTGATCTTGATCTTGATTCGGCGTTATTGGGAGATCCTCTTGTACTAGACTGGAAGCATAAGCCTGCTTGTCTTCATTGGCTTGCAGTGCGATTTTACCTGCAGACAATTCTTGTGTTTTTGCTATTTGTTGACCTTTGTTCAACGGGATCACCTCCATTTCACCCATAAGGTACCCTTAATGGAAATAAATCATGCAATTCCTTCTCCTAGCTTTTTCATCCCGTTTGTTAACTCGTATATCGTATTTATTTAGATCTCTTTTATTTCAGTGTTGGAAACCTCTTTGTAATGTCCTCAATCATCAGTCTTGCAGCAATAATACCGCCAGAAGTGTTCCAGATAGACTCATTTACACTAAAGGTTTGTTGTTTTTTGACCACATTCAAGTTTTGTGCAAGTGGACTTTGTAGCCATTCATCCGTAGTTTTTGAGGCACCTGTCTCGCCATTGCGATCAGACACAAAATAGTAGAATACATCTCCATCCAATACGTCAATTTGTTCCTTGGTAATGTCAGCAGAGAAATCATCTTTATTTTGAGCGTCGGGGCGGGCAATTCCGAGTTGCTTCAGAATGATACCGGCAAAATTATTTTTGTAATACACACGGACTTTTCCAGGTTGAAAACGTGCTAAGGAGACCTGAAGCTTCGTTTTTTCTCCAAGAGTTGCTTTGGTTTGCTCGATCAGCTTGTTGTAACCATCTACAGCAAGCTTCCCCTCAGCTTCCTTGTTTAACGCTTTAGCGTACAGTTCAAAGTTCTCAATCATACTGTCACCCAAGTTTTCTGTAAAGACAGTGGGAGCAATACTGGAGAGTAAAGGGTAAATTTTTTCCTGACGGACCTTGGTTCCAAGAATTAAATCGGGCTTCAAGCTGGCGATCAGCTCAAGGTTCGGCTGTGTTTCGTCACCGATAACCTCTACACCGGTCATTTGATCCTTGATATGGTCGAACCATGGTTCACCAATCCATGATTTTACTGCAGCTACCGGTTTTATCCCCAGTTCTAACAGGGACTCGGTACCTTGGTTTGTCAGTACGACAATACGCTTAGGCGTACCTGAGATAGTCGTCTCACCCATGGCATGGGTAATCGTACGTGCTTCCGCTTTTTTTGCTGCGGGTTCCGTGGCAGGTGTGTTATCTTTGCCGCATGCGGCAAGTAGGGATGAAATCAGGAGTAAAATGATCAGCGTATGCATACGTTTTGACTTAAACAAAATAGTGCTCCTTCCAAATCCTAAAATAGTTTGGCATGATGTAGCCATAGTCAATTTGTCAATTAGTGATAATGATGATCATTATCACTTGATTTTCAAAAAAATACCCAAAGACTTTGACTGGATACAAATACTTGCAAGTAAAGTGTTACATCTGTAACATATGTTGCATGTTTGTAACATTAATATAAAACTTAACGTTATGCAATGTTTAGCAAGGCTAGGAACGTTAAAATAGACATTTTTAAGGATGTGTAACATATGGCGGAGCCTGTAAATAAGCTTTCGTTACGATCGCAGGAATGGATACAAATCGCTCTATTTCAACTCATGCAAAAAAAGCCTTACTCTCAAATTTCAATCAAGGAAATTACGGATAGAGCTGGGCTTGCCCGACAAACGTTTTACCGCAACTTTCAAGATAAAGACGAGATTTTACTGAAATATCTAAATGGACTGATGCTGGGGATGTGGAAGGAGTTCCAACAAAACGAGATGTATAACGAAGATATGTTTATCATGCTGTTTAACAACTGGAAGCTTCACGCTCCTGAGGCATTAATCCATAACATCGTACTGAAGGACCGGAAAATCAGGCAAATCATTTATAAAAGTTTAAGTGATTATATTGATGAGCTATTCATCAACAAACAGGAAGAATCAACGGGAGATAAGCCTGATCACCGCCGCTCCTATGCGCAAAAATCATTTTCTGCTCTCGTACATACGATGCTCATTGAGTGGACACTACAGGAATTTAATATGTCTCCCAAAGAGATGGGTCTATTGGTAAATCATTTATCAGCCTCTATGAGGGAATTTCTATAGGTTACCCCTCTATTGATTCCATTTATACTGGAATGCAATTAGAATGCGAGGAATGTAGAAAAATACATTATATAGCAGGATTGTGGAATATTTTGTAGAAACTTTAGGAGGATCATCGATTAAATTTACTTCTAAGGGTGGAATCTTCATGTGGAAAAAGATAATGATATGTTGTGTGCTATTTATGTTGAGCTTTACACCTCTGCTGCAAGCAGAAATCAGATATCCGATAGGTATAGATATCAATTGGGCTCGCGACTCAGGTGCAAGGGTGTTTAAACCACCATTTGGAGGAGGGCCTGCTTCAGATACATCTGCACCAAAACTGGATTCCGATGGAAACGTCATATATGCCGCAAGGATGCCGGAGAATGAAGTAACCGTTCGCTCAGTGTCACCTGAAGGAAAGCTAAACTGGCGTCAAGACTTTAACGTGTCGAATGGAACACTTTTTTTTTCAATTAGCAGTGATGGCAATGTTTATGTCTATATGAGGGGAAGCTCCACACCTGATAAAAGATACTTTCATTTGTATGCCGTGGATAGTCATTCTGGAGACGTAATGTGGGACAGAAACTTCGACTCGCCTTGCGAGGCTTCTGTACGAAAAGAAGATGGTGTTAACGTTTATTGCCATCTATACGGTGCCTATCTGAATGGAACAAGCAGTTTAATCTCTTTAAGTAGTAACGGAGATGAACTTGGCTCTTTAACGGTACATGGTGAGCTTGAGGGGCCGCGCTTTAACTCTATAATTAATGCAGATTTGTCAGCTCTGGATGTGGAAATTCCGGCAGGATGGTTTGTTGCCAGAGATAGCGACACGATCCGTGCATACAACGAGTACGGTCAGCTTTCCTATACGATCCCTGTTGAAGAAGTAGCCCAATTGAACACCAATGTATGGCAAATAGGATATTACGTGTTTGATGATGGTTCCATATTACTTCGCTCTAACTCAACCTCTCGATATTATGATAAAGAAGGGGAGTTTGTTTGGAGTCGAGATTTCGGAAGACAATTGCATTTTATATATGGTTGGAGTCGAATTTATTATTATGACAATCAATCCAAGACATTGTACAAAATCAATAGGACCGATGGAAGCGATGAGGTTTCCTATACGGCAGATGGCAATATAAAAAGGGTAGTTTACGATGTACTGCATGCTACAGGTTCTAACATCATCAATAATGATGCTGTATTTGTGGCTACAGAGACTTCTCTCATGATTGAACTAGACCCGGATCAATTAATTCCACTTTTGCGCTTTCCCTACATTTTTTCATCAAGCTCAGCCGTAGAGGCAGCTATAGGGCTTCATAGTGAGCACGGTATACAGCCCAATGTGAGCAGGATTTATACCAATGTCATTCCGTCTATTATTGATATTAAGCGGAAACAGATTTATTATTTAGCTGGATTTGGAGATGGCCAATTGGAGGGCACCATAAACGGGCTATTTTCGTCCAAACTTTCCTTAACGGATCTAGTTAACCATCCGGTAGAATCAGATATGCTGCGCTTGTATAGTCAAGGAGTCCTTTCCATTCCAAATGATGGCCTCGTTCATCCTGATACGAATATCACAAAAGAAGATTTTATCGTTATGTTAACCCGTTCTTTGACAGGAGGGATTCAGATCAAGGGACCCACTTTTAAAGATATTCCCGAGGACCGATGGTCATATCCCTGGATCGAGAAGGCTGTTGCTTATCGGATCTTGGATAAAGGGGAGGGTCAATTGAATCCGGATCAGCTTATTACGAGTGGGGAGTGTGCGGTTATGGCTGCCAAAGCTGCATATTTATTAAAATTCCCTGCATTCTCTGCAAAGCCAGTCGTTTACTCCGATCAGGAATACATCGAAGCGGCTAATAAAGCTAAGTTTCTAGATGGAATCGCAAATTTTAGCGCGAGTCAAACCATTACGAAGGCACAGGCAGCTTCAATCATCATCCGTGTTATGGATTTCAAGGACGACGAGTTGAAAAAGGCACAGGAGCAAATGAAGCAAAAGGGTTAGAATGATATGAAAGAGCGTGCGGAGCGGCACCTATCATGGCCGCTTAGCACGCTCTTTATTATGAGGAAGCTTGTAGATTTAAAATCATCGATCATGGAATGGCGCGACAATTGCTGAAGAATGGAAACGAATCGCCAGGTGTTGGCATCACTCATACAACAGGATGATCACGGAATGAGTCCAGTAAGGAGTAACGGATAATCGTATTGGAAAGCTGGCTTATAACCATCGAAACTCCTCCATGTGCAACGCCAAGTTCCCCTAAATCGGAGCAATATATATCGAGATTTTTCAAGAAGCGCTCAGGAATCACTTCGTTTAACGTATTCCATATCGAGTTGATAAACGTAGAACCAAGCAGGGCAAGATGGCCCCCGATACAAATCACCTTTGGATTATATGCGTTTATAACATTAGCCAGCCCGATACCGTGATAATGCCCAAGTTCATGTACGGCGCTGGTTATTTTGGACTCTCCACTATGAATGCCTGCCACAATATCTGCGAACGATAGCTGCTGAGGGGTTTCTTCCAGCAATTCGTATAGCGCCTTAATAGAAGCGTACATTTCCCAACAGCCTCTGCTGCCACAGGTGCATTTTTTCCCATTCATATGAATGGTGGAATGTCCTAGTCTGCCCGCAGTGCCCGTGGACCCGGTGAAAAGCTCCCCCTTGTTATAAACGCCAACAGACATGCCCCAGGAACTGGTGACATAAACCAAATGATCTACTGATTTGGAACGACCGAAATGAACCTCTCCCATTGCCCCGGCATAAGGAGCAGGATTAATATAAATAGCGAGATTAGGGTTGCGTTTAGTGAGCTCCTCCATCAAAGGAAAGCTATTCCATTCTTTAAGGTTTGCACTGTACTCGACCACATTGGTTTGTATATTATAATACCCTTGAATGACAATACCAGCCCCTACAATCCCAAGCTGGCGCTGGGCGTGCGTGTGCTCTAAATCTGCCAAGATACGCGAGATTGAATCTACGAAATAATGGGGATCCTTGCTTTCCAACGGAAAGACCATGCTTTCCAGTTTTTTGCCCAATAGATCGGTAATGAGAACGGTATATTGGTTGACTTCTACATCGACTCCGACACAGATGCCAGCCAGTTCGTTGATATCGACTAATATAGGTGGGCGCCCCCTGGATGTTCCTGTAGTACCGAGTTCGACAACAATTGCTTTTTGCAGGAGCAAATCTATACAACTAGAGACGGTCATCTTATTGAGACCTGTAAGCGAGGCGATTTTGGCACGGGATACAGGACGATATTGAAGAATGGTAGAGATGATATGTTCCATATTTATTTTTTTGACAAGATCATGATTACCAATTGGACCTTTAGGTTGCACGGTGATCACCACCTTACTTCAGTTTTGCATAGCCATTAAGTCTAAATGATATATTAAAAAAATGAGGATGTCAAAAATATATCTGAATAGTATGGATATAGGGTAGTAACGTAATGCGTGTCCTGAATGAGTATATCCGTTTTATATACGCTATTCAAAACTCATTATTGACTTATTACAGAAATGCCATTAAATTAATATTATATATCCTATAGACTTACTTGGTATATTGGGTATACTAAATACATGTGGGTCTCGCACCGTAACCTTAATATGAAAGTGGGGCTTTCGATTGTTGCCTTGGGTGTCATCAATAATGGCAATCCCAAACGAACCCGCCAAGGATGGCACGATTACAAATGGATTAAGAAGGAGGTTAGCTGGGCAGCGTAAGCTCGTCCAAAGAAATGAATTGCTTGTACGTATCGGTTAGCCAAGCCGCAGTTCCTTGGGTACTTAAGCAGGATGCAGTCTTGATGCTATGGCCTTATTTAGGATGTTTGCGCTTATTTAGTATGGTTTGTATACAAAAAAATGTGTTTATTATGCTGTAATAAAAGGTATTAACTCAATATAACAAATTAAAGTTGATTTTTTTAGTATGAGATATATACTAAATATAACGGTCCTGAATGCGTTTTATCATCTTATTTAAGGGGTGTTCTGTTCATGAGAAAATGGAGTCTAGGTAGTGCTATGCTTGTGGGTGTATTACTTCTGTCCGCATGCTCATCGCAAATAAAAGACAGCAGTGTGGCCTCATCCAATGAAACGAAAGCACCAGCCGTACAAAAGACTGAAGAGGTCTCAGGGGAAATTTCTTTCTGGTCCTGGTCTCCGGAAGATAATGTATGGCAGGATTTGATCAAAGCTTTTAACGATAAATATCCTAAAATTAAAGTGAATTATGTGCGTACCCCATCAGCTGACTATGACAAGAAAATTCAAGTTGCTATCCAAGGTGGAGAGGTTCCGGACGTAATGGCCTTTTCAAATGGACCGATGATCAAAAATTATACGCCTATTCTTGAGCCTTTGGCTCCCTTGGCGGAGAAATCGTTAGGGAAGGATTGGGAAAAGAAATTCAAGTCTACACCGATGGAATCGGCCAAAAAGAACGATTATCGAACGATCCCGACCGGTGTTGCGGTTACCCCATTTCTTTCATATGATGTAGATTTATTCAACAAGGTAGGTGCACAGCCCCCGAAGACGTATGAGGAACTAAAGCAAGTGGTGAAGAAATTTGAAGATGCCAAATTGCCGGGAATTGTTCCGCGGCTAGGCTTTGCTGGAGGCAAAAGTGCCACCGTTACAGATGTATTCTATACCCTGGTTAATCAAATTGCTCCGGGCAAATTGTACGATGCGGATGCAGGGAAGGCCAAATTTACCGATCCTGTGTTTATTCAAGCTACGACGGCCTTCAAACAATTTTATACGGATCATGTATTTCAGGATGGAAACCTGACAACTAAATTTGACCCGGATCTTCGAGAGATGTATGAGCAAAAGAGACAGCTTCCGATGATCCTCGTAGGTGCCTGGATTATGAACGATGTAGCCAATAAGGATGGGCTGAAAATAGGTGATCGTACCTTTGGTCTCGTGCCGATGCCGACGATTGCTGGCGGTAAATCAAATGTTTTGATCAATGGGGACGTTCCGCTTGGGATCAGCAAAGATTCCAAACACAAGGATGCCGCTTGGAGATTCGTGGAATTCATGGCTACAGGTGAATACCAAACGATACTGAGCAAGGCGCTGCAATTCCTTCCAGTTAAGGAGGGCTTGTCCATGGATAAAGCGAATTTGAAAACCGACATTGAGAAGCAATCGGTAGATGTGATCTTAAACGCGCTTACGAAGGATGTCGGGGGAATTCGCTTCTTGGACAATGCTTCCATTGAACAAGCACTTTTTCTTAATTTGCAAAAGGTTGCTGCCGGAACCGCTACCCCAGAACAAGCTATGGCAGAGGTTCAAAAAGCCTCGGAAGCAGTGAAACGCTAAGCCTGCCAAGAAGACCAATTCGGATAATGATTACTGGATCTCTGCCAAAATCGGCTTCCAAAGCTGTTGCTATGGAGTAGGTTGTGGCAGAGGTTCCTCCCACTATTATGTGCTGCGAGGAGGATTCACTTGGATATAGCTTTAACGAAATGGAGTAAGTCGCCTGCGAAAAAGAAGCGAAGCCGCTTCACCGGATTATACTTTTGTCTGCCCTTATTGATTATTGTGTCTTTGTTTACGTTCTTCGGCATTTTTTACAATGTGTATATCGGTTTTTTTGAGTGGTCAGGAATTGGCAGTAAATCTTTTATCGGGATCGAAAATTATGTGAATCTTTTTAGTGATCCTAACTTCTATCAGGCGTTTGGAAATACGGTTTATTTTTTGATCATAACGATTCCCGTTTCGATGGCTCTTGGCTTGCTTCTTGCCACCTTGTTAAATGGAGTCTGGATTGCAGACGGGTTGTTTAAATCGATTTTCTTTTTGCCGCATGTTATTGCAGTAGTTACCATTGGAACGACTTTCTCAGGTATTTATGAACCCAATTTCGGACTGCTAAACCATATACTGCATTTCATTGGATTGAGTAGCTGGACGCATTCGTGGTTGTCCGATCCGGCGACTTCTTTAAATTCAATTGCGGTTGTGTATATATTCGCCAATACCGGATTTTATATGTTGATTTACTATACGAGCCTATTAAACATGGACCAAGAAATATTCGAAGCGGCAAAGATTGATGGGGCTGGGGTCGTAAAGCAATTTTTCCACATCATTTTTCCGATTTTGATCGGTACGCACATCACGCTGATGATCCTCGGCATTATTTTTGCTCTCAAAGTGTTCGACTTGGTTTGGATTATGACAGAGGGAGGGCCGGGAGGTGTGACGGAGCTCATATCGACGTATTTGTTCAGGGAATCTTTGCTGAAATATAAAACAGGGTACAGCTCAGCGGTTTCCGTCGTTCTGCTGCTTATCGCATTTATTTATACGGCATTTCAGCTGAAGGTATATAACAAGATTAGGAGGTAGAAGTATGTTCGTTCGACTGCAGCTAGCTGAAAAAATGACAATGAATCTCCTTCTCCTAATTTTGGCCGCGGTTTGGGTTATTCCCATGGTTTATCTTGTTATGTATTCCCTTGAGGGTGGCAATTGGGCGAACTATCAAGCTGTATTAAGTTTGGATTTGTTTCCGCATTTTCTGTTGAATAGCTTTATTGTATCCACTTCGGTCGTGCTGCTCCTTCTCATTTCGGTTTCGTTGGCCGCGTTTGGCTTCAGCAAACTGAAATTCCCGGGGCATGCCTCCGTATTCGCGATATGTCTGATCGGGCTTATGATTCCTCCAGTCGCCATGCTTGTACCTTTGTTTCAAACGATTAAAACTTTTCACTGGATCAATACGTATTTATCGCTGATCGGTCCTGAAGTCGCTATGAGTATTCCCTTTTCATTATTAATTGCTCGAAATTCGTTCGATGAGATTCCGAATGAGTTGTTGGAGGCAGCGGAGATGGACGGCTCCAATGCTTGGGGGAGATTTGTTCACGTTATATTGCCTTTAGCAATACCTGTGCTCACGACGATTGGAATTTTGGCGTTTTTGAATTCGTGGAATCAGTATTTGTTTCCGCTTGTTTTTATTAATAAAGAAACGATGCTGACCGTGACGATGGCTCCCAAATTTTTCATTAAAGAGTATACATCCGATTACCACAAAGTATTTGCGGCGCTGGTGTTAATTACGATTCCCATTGTGATTTTGTATATTTTCGGCCAAAAATATATGCAGCGAGGCCTCACGAGTGGTGCTATTAAATGAGTGGCAAAGCCAAGCATCGTTCGATCATTGAGTATGGCTAGGAGGTTAAGATGAGGGAACATAAATCGGAGCAAAAAAAACCGAATATACTATTTCTAATTGCAGATGATCATCGATTCGATGGTATAGGAGCGTACGGGAATCCGGTTGTGCAGACACCTATACTGGATCAACTGGCAGCTGATGGTGTTCTTTTTAATTCGATATATACGATGGGGGGACAAACAGCTGCACTTTGTGTGCCAAGCCGAGCTTGTCTGTTGACGGGTGCGAATGTCTTTAGTGCCACCATGTCGGAAAAGGTGGTTACGCTTGGGGATACGGAGAACCGCGATCTTTGGGCTCTCAATCCTGAGCTTCCCACTTTGCCGGAAGTCCTTCGCAGAGATGGGTATCAGACCTTCGGCATCGGCAAGTGGCATAATGGAAAAGAGAGCTTCGTACGAAGCTTTTCCGATGGAGCGAAGATTTTCTTTGGTGGGATGGGGGATCATATCGGTTTGCCCATACACGAATATGATACAAATGGTATATTTCCAGAGGAAGCGGCTTGCCCAAGCGATACGTTTTCTTCGGAGCTTTTTGCTGAAGCGGCCATCGATTTTATTCAAAGCTATGAGAAGGACGATCCATTTCTACTATATTTGGCATTTACTGCTCCTCATGACCCTAGGACTCCGCCACAAGCTTATCAAGAACTTTATCAGGTGAATGATATCCCGCTTCCTGCTAACTTCATGACCGAGCATCCTTTCGATAATGGGGAGCTGCATGTGCGTGACGAACAACTGGCTTCATTTCCAAGGAAGCCAAACGAGATTCGTCGACATCTAGCCGAATATTACAGTATGATCACCCATATGGATGCACAAATCGGTCGTATTTTGCAAGCCTTGGAAGCATGCAACCAGGCTGAACATACCCTAATTGTATATACGGCGGATCACGGTCTTGCCTTGGGCCAGCACGGACTTTTAGGCAAGCAGAATTTGTATGAGCACAGCATTCATATTCCTCTTATTATGCATGGACCTGGTTTGCCACAAGGTGTGAATGTTAGTGGACTTGGATGTCAAATGGATATTTTTCCGACGTTATGTGAGGTGATCGGAACTAGAGTGCCCGATAAGGTGGAAGGCAGAAGTCTGGTTCCTATGATATTCGGAGAAAAGACAATGATCAGAGAGAATGTGTTCTCTGCATATAAATATGTTCAGCGCATGATTAGCGACGGACGTTGGAAATACATTCGCTACTATCGTTCCGGGGAGACGGGATCGGATCAAATTCAGTTATTTGATTTGCTGAAGGACCCATGGGAAATTTGTAATTTGGTTGGAGACCCCGAACAGCAAGCTCGCATACGACAAATGGAGCAGGAATTATTGCAATGGCAGCGAAACGTTCAGGACCCAATCCTTCATTCAATGTCTTCTTAAATGAACCTTAGAGAGGTGAGCTGTTAATGAACCGTACGAACTTTCTGTTTCTATTCCCGGATACACATCGGGGAGACTGGATGCCATACGCTCCTCATATTTTGTCCGTTCTGGGCATGGAAGCATTACCGCTGCGTCTGCCCAATCTGGAAGCACTGATGAAGCAGGGTGTCACCTTTACGAAGGCAGTTACTTCTTCGCCTCTATGTGCTCCTGCCCGAGCCTGTCTCGCTTCCGGATTGCGATATAATAAAGCAGAGGTTACGGGCAACCATGAAGATTACCCGTTATCCCGAAAAACATTTTATTCGATCTTGAAGGAAGACGGCTATCGCGTCGGAGGAGTAGGCAAATTTGATCTTCATAAAGCAACACCATGGTGGGGGCTGGACGGCTGGATTGACGATCTTGGTCAGCTCGGATTTACAGACGCGATCGACAATGCGGGTAAAATCGATGCGATTCATTCAGGTAAAGAGTCCCCTCGTGATCCTTATATGAACTATTTATACAATAAAGGGCTCTCCGACATCCATCTGCAGGATATGACAGAGCGCGGTCAACGGACGAACGCGACAGATCTGCCGGACGAGGCCTATTGCGATAATTGGCTGACCCGTAATGGGATTCAAATGTTGAAGGATTTTCCTCAAGATCAGCCGTGGTTTCTGATGGTTAATTTTGTGGGGCCGCATGAGCCGTGGGATATTACGCATCGGATGAAGGCTGAATGGGAGAAGGTTCAATTCCCGAAACCGAATCAATGCAGCCTCCCACAAGAAACTTGGAATAGCATCAGGCAAAATTACGCCGCGATGCTGGAAAATATCGATCGCAATATAGGGCTGCTTCTGGATGAGGTAAGACGACGAGGAGAAATGGACAACACGGTGATTATTTACGCCTCCGACCATGGCGATATGCTGGGAGATTTCGATAAGTTCGGAAAATGCAAGCCTGAACGGGGATCCGTACATATTCCACTGGTCATTAGCGGTCCTAACATCCGGAAGGGTCAATACAGTAATGCGCTTGTAGAACTACAGGATCTGGCAGGCACGATCCTAGACTTGGCAGATTTAACGATGAAGGAAGCGGAGGACTCACTGTCACTCAAAAACATTCTATCTAGTGATTCAGGTACATTGCGCGAGACGCAAATTTCGGGTTTGGACGAAGGGCCTCAACATCCGAGCCAATGGCGCATGGTCTCAAGCGGAGAATGGAAGCTTATTGTGGAGAAGGACCAACTTGATCGTCTGTACCATATAAAATATGACCCATGGGAAAATCAAAATATCGCAGAAGATCATCCAGACATTGCCGCACAGCTTAAGGTTGCACTTCAATAACCCCTATCGGGATGTTATATGCATGGCTCTATGTGTTGCGGCTGCGGAGGCCAAAGCCGCTCCGCAGATTTGTTCTGTCGAAGGGCTGCGGCGAATGACGGATTTGCCTCCATAAGTTATATCCACAAACGAATAAACGTTACCTTGAGAGTGGAGGTAACGTTTATTCGTTTTGCTATGGATTCCATCGCATTCAAAACCTGGAACTCTCTTTGGTTGGTGGATGTTTATTCCCTATCGTATCGTTTTCTTGTAAAATACTGTCGAAAATATAGTATTTTTGTCGGCAATCTATTAAAATAAATAAGCATTTTTGTAAATTCTTCCTACGGAAGAGTAATCATACATTATAGGAGAGAGGATCTTGGAGACAGAGAGAAAGAGCAGAAGGCTGCTGCAAGTGCTAGTAGCTATTCTCGGTGCCCTACTTATTATGGGGAATGCACATGGTTCAGCAGCAAATTCAAATGTGGAGAGTAAGGAGATCGTTGATCCTTATCAGGTGTACACCTATGAATTGATGACACAACACATCGATCAGTTGGCAGCCGCTTATCCTGAATTGATCACGGTAAAATCGATTGGGACGACAGATTTTGGCAGGGAGATCAAGGCGGTAAAAGTAGGAAAGGGGGAAGCCTCTATTCTCATAGACGGTTCTCAGCATGCTAGAGAATGGATGGGGACGAACCTGATTCTTTATATGATAGACCGCTATGCATATGCCTATGAGCATAATATGAAATATGATGATTATCCTGTTCGTCAATTGCTAGATCAGTGTTCGATCTGGTTTGTACCGATGGTCAACCCGGATGGTGTGACGCTTCAACAAGAAGGGCTAAATGCTTTTCCAGAATCATACCATGCCTACCTCACCAGTATGAATGGCGGCAGCACCAATTTTAAACGCTGGAAGGCGAATGCATCAGGGATTGATATTAACCGTCAGTACCCTGCGATGTGGACCAGTATTCGCAATTCGCCTCGTTACCCGACATTCAAAAACTTTAAAGGCTCTGAACCTGTAGAAACAGTGGAAGCCCAGAGCATGATTCATTTTACATATGAGAGCGATCCGGAAATTGTCTTTTCCTATCATACCTCAGGTGAAGTGTTATATTGGCATTTCCATACGGCTGCCGAACACCTTGCACGAGATAAGAAAATGGCTGACTTCATAAGTGCTATGACAGGGTACGGCCAAGTCAAACCGGACAAAAATCCTTCGGGTGGTGGATTCACGGATTGGTTTATCGTGCAATTTGGACGACCTGGTTTTACCGCGGAATTAGGGCCATATCAAGAAGAAACTGAGCTGCCGCTTTGGACTTTTACGGATATTTGGGATCAAAATCAGTCGATCGGCTTATATTTGGCTTCAGAAGGGTACAAGCTGTGGTGGGAACGCTATCCGATGGAAATGATAGAGGAAAAAATTCAACTGCTTAATCCGGTACAGCTGTACAATCGTCCGAGCGATTCATTTCCTGTTGGTGCGGAGCTAAATGAAGCAAAAATTACAGCTGATGCGCGTCTGGGAGATTGGTACCGTGTTCCTACATGGCTCGGTCCGAAGTGGGTTCACCTGAGTCAAGCATCTTATCTTCATGGACATAGTGAGAGTTACGCCAACCGGATTACCCTGAAGGATACAACTCCGATCTATAAATCTCCTAATCCCGATGAGTCGCAGTTGCTTGGCCAATTGGATCCACAGGAAGTGGAAACCTTGGAGCGCTGGAATGACTGGATATTAATCCGAACCTGGTCAGGCAATGGATGGATACAGGAGAAGAAATAAGCCAAAGCTGAATTCGGACAAACCTTGTACTTTTTGAACGGGTTGGCAGCTGATTACATGCGAACTTACAAGTATTTTTATGCAAAATGGGAGGCATACAAGTGTTTATCAATTTAACCTTGCAATTACTTGATAAAGAATTGGAAAAGATTCAATTAGCGTTACTTCGAATTTCCGATGAAGCTTTGTGGACAAGACTGCGTGAGGAGACCAACAGCATAGGCAATTTATGTCTGCATCTGTCTGGCAACGAATATCACAATATAGCAAACAGTATCGGCGGGTATCCTTATGAGCGTGAGCGCTCGGTTGAATTTTTAGCGGAAGCCGGATATACATGCCGGGAGCTTTCAGAGCATCTTACCTCAGTCCGGGAACAATCACGTATTGTGCTCGCGGCACTTTCTGAGAGGGACCTCCATAGGGAGGTCAACATCGTTTATCCCTCAGGAGCGGGAATTGCTTCCTACTCCCGTTCAATTCAAGAGCTGCTCTATCACATGACGGTGCATTATTCGTACCACACGGGACAAATCGTGTACATCGCTCGACAAATTCAGGGGGAAAATGTCCACGTACTCAAATGGAGACATTAATCATAAATTTGTGTGTTCACATATAGGAAACGATGTTCAATTTATTTGTGAAATTAGCAGGAACTCCTCTATGGTCTGTCGAATAATGAAATGATTTATTTCAACCTTGAAACCTATTGGAGGGTAAACAGAATGAAAAAGGCATCACTCATCGCATTAACTGCGATAATTTGTGTGACAACAGTACTTGCTGGCTGTGGGAAAAAGGAAGCGGCACCAACAACGGGCAGCACGGCAGAGCCTGTTAAGGCTGAAGCAGTTTCGGTAGAGATCGGCATGCTCAAGCTGGCCAGCTCCGCCCCGTTATTTATTGGGATTGAGAAGGGCTTTTTTAAGGACCTGAACATTGATGCAAAAGCCAAATGGTTTGACGCCGCACAGCCCATTGCCGTAGCTACTGCAGGAGGCAGTGTCGATGTAGGTGCGACCGGGATAACGGCGAGTCTATATAACATGGTGGCCGGTGGTCAAAAGCTGCTTATTGTTGCGGATAAAGGCAGAGAGCAAAAGGGCTATTCATCAACAGCATTACTGGTTCCCAAAGACTCTTCTGTTAAATCGATCGAGGAATTAAAAGGCAAGAAGATCGGGATCACCCAAACCGGCTCCACTTATCATTACATGGTGGGAAGACTGCTGGAAAAGCATGGTTTGACGCTTAAAGATATCGAGCTAGTGCCGCTGAACAGCATCAAGGGCTTGATGGAATCATTGAAAAGCAAGCAGGTTGATGCCGTTATGCTGAACGAGCCGAACATCACTGCTGTTGTCAAGGAAGGCTATGGTAAAGTCGTGTCACAAGTAGGCGACGAGATGGACTACCAAACGTCCGGCCTGTTCTTCTCACCGAAGCTTGCGGGTAATAAAGATGCAGCTGTACGCTTTTTGCAGGCTTATGCCAAGGCAACTCGTTACTACTACGATGCTGTACTGACGCAAAAGGATGGCAAAGTCGTGCCTGGCGCGAATTATGATGAGGTTGTAAAAATTGTTGCTAAATATACCGATCAACCGGAAGAAATTGTGAAACAAGGCCTTCCTTACATGGACCGCGACGGTAAGCTTTTGGCGACAGATATCAAGACGCAGGTGGACTGGTATGCCAAAGAGAAGCTGATCGAAAAAGCGATTGACACTAGTGGTATCGTGAATACCGAGCTGCTGGACGAAGCCTTAAAGAAGCTGGGGAAATAACGTTATGAGAATTGTAGTCAATAACGTGGAGAAGCGGTTTATGGATGCCAAAAAGCGCGATATTACCGCTCTCCAAAACATCAACTTTACGATTGAGGAACAGGAATTCGTAGTACTTGTAGGTCCCAGCGGCTGCGGAAAATCGACGCTATTGAATATTGTCGGCGGTCTGCTCACGCCCTCCAGCGGCGAGGTTTATTTTGAGGGTGTGTCTTCTGGCAAGCCTCCGCGGCTCGGTATCGTCTTCCAGGAAATCGCACTTTTTCCATGGCGTACCGTTTATGAAAATGTTATTTTCGGTTTGGAGGAGCAGGGAGCCAGTAAGCAGGAGCAGCGCGAAAAGGGTAAGCACTTTATCGATATGGTGGGTCTGACAGGGTTTGAGTCAGCTTACCCCAAACAGCTGTCGGGGGGAATGCGCCAACGTGCGGGTATTGCGCGAGCGTTGGCTGTTGAGCCGGATCTACTGCTAATGGATGAACCGTTCTCCGCACTGGATGCTCAGACGCGTACGCTTATGCAGGAGGAACTGCTCTCTATCTGGAATCGCACGCGATTGAGCACCTTGTATGTCACTCACAATATTCAGGAGGCCGTCTATTTGGCTGACCGGGTTATTGTGCTATCCCGTCATCCGGGACAAATCAAGGAAGTGATTCATATCGATCTGCCGAAGACGGGTAGAGATCAGGAGCAGCACCGGGCTGCTTCTGAGCGGTATGCCAATGAAATCTGGCAGCTGATCCGGCATGACGCCCAAGAAGCGTTGAAGGAGGGTTAAGCCATGAATCCATTTTCCAAAGAAGAAAATATGAACAAAACACCTTCCCAAGCTGCGGAGCAAGGAAAGCAGCGGCATATCATTCGCAATCGCGTCTCATTTCTGGAGCAGAAAATACCGGGCTACGCATCCGTTCTCGGCATTGTCGGTTTATTGCTGCTATGGGAAGTAATCTGCCGATTGGAGCTTGTACCGCCGTTGTTCCTGCCGGCACCGACGTCTATTATTTCGGCAGGCTGGGATATGCTGATCAGCGGTGAACTGCACGAAAATGTACTTGCGAGTCTTTACAGAATCGCCATCGGGTATGCGATCGGCTCGGTATTAGGGATTATTGTCGGGCTGCTGTTAGGCTTTTCGCGTTGGATGGACGCCATTCTCACACCCATTGTGTATTCTATTTATCCGATTCCGAAAATTGCGCTGCTGCCCTTGATTATTTTATGGCTCGGAATTGGGGAAACGCCAAAATTTACGATGATTGCCCTCGGTGTATTTTTTCCCGTTGTCATTAATACCTTCTCAGGGGTAAAGAATGTCGATCCGATATGGATCAAAGCGGCGGTTACGTTCGGCTCCAGTCATTTGAACGTCATCCGTAAGGTCATTCTTCCGGGATCGCTGCCGATGATTTTTGCAGGACTTAAGCTTGCGGCGGGGACCTCTCTCCTGCTGCTTGTTTCATCAGAGATGATTGCCGCTCAGCAGGGCTTAGGCTCTATGATTTTACACTACGGCAATCTGATGATTACGACCAAGCTTATGGTCGGTGTTTTATTGCTCTCATTGTTGGGGCTGCTCTTTAATCGGGGGCTCCAGTGGTTAGAGCGCAGGCTGCTGCCATGGAAATAAGCTGTTAATGGATTAAGGTTAAAATGCATTTATCGTAATACCACATGTAAACAAGAGACACCGGTCCTATAAGGGACGGTGTCTCTTGCTCATTCTAAAGCAAAGGTGATACAAGACTGCTTGTTTCATCTTGAATCAAACAGGAGCTTTCATTGAAGCTCCTTCAGCTGATTAATCAGGCATAATCCAAACGATTTCACAAATTCGAACGAAGAAGGTTTTGTTCCGATTCATTAATATAACATGATCAGGCTTGCAACCTTGAACGATTCCTTCAATCCGACCACGGGTTGTTTCTATTACCACACATTGCCCGATTATGGATTGCAGGGTTTCAACCACACACGGGTCGGTTGGGTAGACGGTTACTGCTTGTGTTCCTGCTTGTTGATGATAGGGCACTTGATAATAATTCACAATATTCCACTCCTCTTGAGTTATCTAGCTCAACGTATGATATGCGAATGCCCATAAAGAGTGACATCATAGACGATAACCCACTTAATGATTGTGCAACAACCTGATGCTATATAAGATGAACCCAAGAAACACGCAGCGCCTTTTGCTGTCATAATGTTAGTTCATCTTAAATAGACGTTTTGATACCAGATGAATGCTGGAGCAAGACGGCTTGCCCCAATATGAGGTACCTATGAAGCACTTAGCGAGGACAGCGAATATCATGCATGGAACTCTGTGAATAGGGGCGTGAAAGGATGGGTTTACATTCATTGAAGGTGCAAATGCCTCAAAGGACGGATGGAAAAATATATCATATTAGGGAATTTACGTATGGTAATCCAGATATCAGGTCGTGGGGGGAAGGGAGTGTATTGAATATAGGGAAGTTCTGTTCTATTGCGGAAAAGGTCTCCATATTTTTGGGTGGCGAGCATCGACCGGACTGGGTTACGACGTATCCGTTTAGTACAGTAATGAATGAATATTCCCATATTCCGGGTCATCCCAGATCCAAAGGAAATGTGATGATCGGCAATGATGTATGGATAGCTACGGGCTCAACTATTTTATCAGGTGTAGAGATCGGAGACGGGGCTGTTATCGGGGCTTATTCCTTAGTCAGCAAGAATATTCCACCCTATGCGATCGTAGCGGGAAATCCTGCAAAAATAATAAAGTATCGTTTCAGTGAGGATACGATCCAACAATTATTGCAAATAAAATGGTGGGACTGGCCGCTCGATAAAATACAAGGGATGATACCTGCAATGCTCTCTTCAGATATAGACCATTTTATTCGATTATGCGAATCGGATTCATAATAAACCAATTAACCTGTCTATGCCAAGATTAGAGGTTCTAGGGAGCGACTGCTCTTATCAGCCGAAATGGGTGATAACGAACCAGATACGACGAGTGCTATAAACGCAAATCAGACCTGCATCATTGAAATGATGCAGGTCTGACCATTAATGTAAGAGGAGGGTATAAATAGAATACCAGTGGTTAATTAAGTTAACCTTAATCACTCCTGAAGGTTGTGTTAATTTTTCCGCACCCTTGACTCAGGAACAATAAACAATCTATGGTAAGAATTAGGAATAATTTTAAGGCAGGAGTGATACTCATGAACAAAATCCGATTAGTTAGGCCTTCCATGGAATACCGTGAATTATACTTGTCGTTCTATGACGAATGGAAGAGCAGCGGTGAACACATCGTACCCTGGGTTGTTCGAAAGGACCCCAGTGATTTTAAGGTTCTGCTGGAATCTCTTTATTCGGAAGATAGCGAGGAGAAATTGACCAATCCCAGTTGGGTGCCTCATTCGACCTACTGGTTATTGAACGAGGAAAACCTGCTTGTAGGCGCGGCAAATATCCGCCATCGCTTGAATGAGGAGCTTATGAACAGCGGCGGCCATATTGGCTATGGAATAAGCCCCTCCCATAGACGCAAAGGGTATGCTAGTGCTCTATTGGCCCAAACGTTACATATCATGAAGGCGATGGGCTTGAATAGAGTGCTGTTAGTATGCGATAAGGGCAACATTGGTTCGGAGAAGACCATTTTGAGGCATGGCGGTGTGTTTGAATCCGAATTTATCGAGGACGATGGTAATATCGTCAAAAGGTTTTGGATTGGATAACACCTCAGAGAAGACGATGCAGCCATTCATAAAAAGACGCTAAGCCCTTGAAGGCTTAGCGTTGAGCCAGGCAAGAAGCTTCCCCCACCTGAACAGTTCTAACTTATTTAACGTACTTATGGCTAACCAGAACGTCAGAAAGCACATCGGTTGGAATGACAAATTCTACAATCCCCATATAGCCCGGAGCAACCTCGTATTTATTAAAAGAAATCACAAATTTACCCTCGTTGTTAATATAAAAGTTTTGATCTTTGTGAATGCTCGTAAATTCTTCAGTCGGTACTTTATTTGTTTCAGTTGAGATCCAATAGATTTTATTGGGATCTGCTTTCATTCGTGCTCTCATCTGTTCCTTAATATTATCGCTGATTACACTTATATATCGATCATCTTTAAATAGCATAGGCAGACTCAATAGGATTTGGTTTTTCTTATCGATCGTGTCATATTTCATAGTAGTTGAAGATGAACCTACGGTATTGACTACGTATCTGCCGATAGACAATAGTGCATCGTTGTCCGTTTTCACTTCGTACCCTGTATCTATCCCTAAGTGACCGCCTCCTTGTTTCTTTAATGCTTCCATTTCAGTCTGAAAGTCATCATATAGCTTTTTGTTTTCTGTCAAATATTTTTCGTTTAGCGTTTGTTCCAATGCTTTGTTATCGAGATTGGTAATGACAGGTACTTTGATATCTGCATTATAGGTTCGCTCGTCAATTTTATATTCTTTAAAAGTGAGCACCTTGACTAGACTCTGGACCCCAGGTATCGCAGCAAAGGCATTCGCCACAGTCGTACTGGCGTTGATTCCGATAACAAAAATCAGTGCTGCCGCACTAGCTCCAACGAGCCACTTTGAGGGAATTCGTTTCTTCCTCCTTGTTTGTAAAGCTCGGTTTACTACAAAATCCAGCTCATCAGGAATAGGTATCTGCTTATATTCATCTTGCAGCTGTTTTAATGAGGCATCCATTTATTTTACCTCCTTGGCAGGTTCGTCATTCATGGTAATTCTTAATAATTGGAGAGCCTGATAGAGCCGGCTTTTTATCGTATTGACGTTTTCATGTAATATTTCAGCCACTTCCTCAATCTTTAAGTCTTCAAAATATCTAAGCACGATGACACTTCGATACTTGTGGGGGAGATCGTCTAACGTTTTTTCTAAATCGATATTTGGATAAATGTCCTTTGTCCCCGAGCTGTAGGAATCGATCGTTTCTTCGTCTACGATTTGAACGTTCTTTTGTTTTCTTAGAAAATCTAAAGAGGTATACACAACAATTTTGAAGAACCAGCTTTTTATGGCTTCAGGTTTGTTGAGCAGTTCAATGGATTTGAGCGCTTTATAGATGGAGTCCTGAACAATATCGAGCGCATCCTCTTTATTTTTGACATAGCTGTAAGCTAGTCGATAAACGTTTTCCTTGTGATCGATTATGCATCGAGTGAGTAATTTCTCCATTTTCCTGTTGGGCATAATAGGCATTACCTTTCTCTATTTTGAATAATTGATGTCTTTATACAAGTAAGACGTATGGGCAGCCCAAAAAAGTTTGAACTTGAATCTATTTCATTTTATTTTCCTTTTTTTACTTAGAATTCTTTGCGATACTTGGACGGGGTCATGCCTTCGAGCTTATTAAATATACGTGTGAAATAGCCTGCATCATCAAATCCGACTTGACCGGCAATCCAATCGATGGAGGTGTTCTCTTTTTTTAAGAGAAGCTTAGCCTGGTCGATTCGCGTTTTATTCTGATAATCGGTCAAAGTCATCCCGGTTTCTTTCCGGAATTGTCTGGACAAATGCGCAGGATGCACGAGACAAATGCCTGCCAACTGCTGTAGCTCCAATGGCTTGCTGAAATATACAAGGATATGCTGTGCTGCCTTTTGCACCAAGGAAGAATATCCCGAGATGGCACGATGGTTCACTAAATCGCAGTATTCCTCATACATCCTATCCAGTAGTGCATTCAGGGAATTGATACTGTCACAACGTTCAATTTGCTTGGAGAATTTTTCGGAAATATGATGCAGGAAAAACGGCTGAACCTTTCCTCTCGCTGCAGCCGTGCGTAACAGTGTATTCAAAACAATTAACATGTTTTTCATGGCCCTAACAGGCTGATGGGGAAAACGATCCGAGAAATCAAATGCATTTTTCATTTCCGCCATGAGATTGTTCATCGCTTTTTTATCCCCGTTTTCGACTGCGCTCATAATTTCTCTCTCTAGTTCATATCTTATTTCAATCACTTTGGTAGCTTGTTCATCCGGTTGGGCCAAAATATGCTGGATGTCGTTAGTTTCTAATCGATCCCATGTATGTTGTTGTGAGTTTAATTTTCGATACGGAACCTGCCGAATGGAGCCTGCCTGATTCAAGATGTTCACGGCACTCTGGATTCTGGAATTGCTGAGCAGCTTCAAGCCTCTTATAAACTCGCCCATAGCCATTTGTTTGTTTTGTTCTGTACGGAATAACGCATCGATTTTATCCATATCAGGGATCTGCATGAGAAAAGGCCCGATAACCCAAACATGGGGCTCCTCATCTTCAAACTCGACGAATCTTGATAAATAGGTAAATCCAAATACATTCGTATACGTGCAGCATTGTGTGGTATCCTCTTTTGTTTGACAGTTAAGCCTTAGAAAATCTTCTCGCTGCATCTGGAGTAAAAAATTCGGTAACGGATCGTGGATATGCGCCATTTCAACAGAGCCTTCTGAATTCAATATGACGGTATTGATATCAAATACATTGAAAATCGTTATACTTGCAGAGGTCATTTGAATATGCTTGATCATCACTTAACCAATCCTTTACATGTGAATATAATCCTAAAAGAGCAATCTAAATCCTTCTCATAAGTTCTAAATAAGATTATACTCATTTTGTAAACCGTTTCAACTGGAATTGGAAGATAAGCCGAATGACTTTTTTAACATCGTGGGGGGAGACCAAATGGGACAACATGTCAGTCTGGAAGCAGCAGAAGCAGCACGTACAGTTGTGGAAATCAGAAAATTTGGATTAAAAGATAAGCTTGGTTATTTATTCGGCGATTTTGGAAATGATTTCTTCTTTATTTTAGTAAGTTCCTTTTTAATGGTTTACTATACAGATATTTTCGGTATTAGCGCCGTTACTGTAGGGCTCCTCTTCTTAGTTGCACGTTTATGGGATGCTATTGCCGATGTAACCTGGGGCCGTTTCCTTGATTCAAGGAAAACGGGTAAACATGGCAAATTTAAGCCGTGGATATTCCGAATGTCTTTTCCGCTCGTTCTTTCAGGTATATTAATGTTCGTCAAAATTCCTGGAATGTCGGACGGGTTTTATCTGGCATATGCCTTTATTACCTACTTGGTATGGGGGACTTTGTATAGTACTGTCAATATTTCTTACGGCTCTATGGCTTCTGTGATTACGAATGATCCTGTCGAACGTACAACTTTATCTGCTTTCAGAGCAATGGGCGGTTCATTAGCCTCTTTAATCATTAATGTAGCCGGACCTTTGATCTTGTTTGTAAACAATAAGGCGGATGCAAGCCGTTTTACATTAGGAGCCATAATTTTCGGTATTCTTTCGATTTCCTGCTACATGGCATGTTATAAATTATCAACGGAACGTGTTGTAACCCCAGAAGTTAAAGAGCATAAATCAAATTTAACTACAACATTAAAAGGGCTTTTGAAAAACAAACCACTAATTGCTATTTTAACCGCATCCCTCATTTTTATGATGTGTAACATGCTTTTGGGTGCAGTTAACGTATATTTGTTTAAAGATTTTTTTGGCAATGCAGCGGCACTAAGCTTGGTTGGTTTTATCCAAATCGGGACTGTGTTTATTGCAATGCCGCTGGCCAAACCTTTGGTAGCTAAATTCGGTAAAAAGGAAGTCGCGGCCGTAGGTATGTTAATTGCAGGTATTGTGTATATGCTTTTATACTTCTTACCGCAGTTAACTTCAATCCCATTTATTGCGATTTCAGCTGTTGGTATGTTTGGATATGCCTTTTTCAATTTAGTAGTTTGGGCTTTCGTAACGGATGTGATCGATTATCATGAATATTTAACAGGTTTACGGGAAGATGGGACCGTGTATTCTGTCTATTCCTTCTCTCGTAAAGTAGGTCAAGCCATTGCAGGTGGTATTGGTGGTTTTGCATTAACGGCAGTTGGGTATGATGCCACTCACAAGGTGCAAACACAAAGCGCACTAGACGGGATTCACACCATAGCTACTTTAGTGCCTGGAATCGTTTTTTTATTGGTATTTATCGTATTGGTATTCTTATATCCATTAACGAAGCAGCAATCCAAGCAACTTACGCTTGATCTTGCTAGTAAAAGAGAAGCCAAGTCTTGAATGCTGGCATGACAATGAAACCAACATCTATGGAAAAATAGCAAAAGTGTGTGAGGATATTAATAATAGAGAGAGTGAGTGAATATAATGACACAAAATGTGAAAATGGGAATTATTGGATTGGGCGCTGAAGGCGGGTTGTACGCTGGATTTTTAGCGGATGGAAAAGTTAAAAACATGGTTATCGGAGCGATTTGTGACACAGATCCAGCCAAAAAAGAATGGTGTGCGGAAAAGTATCCGAATATCCCGTTTTATGACAATTACATCGACATGTTGGAGAGCGGCAATGTGGACGCTATTGTGACTTGTGTACCCCATTACTTACACCCGGAGATGGGAATCGAGGCGTTAAAGCGTGATATTCATGCTCTAGTTGAAAAACCGGCTGGCGTTTATACGAAGCAGGTGCAGGAATTAAACGATTTTGCAGCAACCAAGCCCGAGCTGACCTTTGCCATTTTCTTCAATCAGAGAACGAACCCGCTTTATCAAAAACTTAAAGAATTGATTGATAACGATGAAATTGGTGAGATTCGCCGGACCAACTGGTTAATTACTACATGGTGGAGACCACAGGGCTACTACGATCAGAGTGAGTGGAGAGCAACCTGGAAAGGCGAAGGCGGAGGTGTGCTTGTTAACCAAGCACCGCATCAATTGGATTTGCTGCAGTGGATTTGCGGTATGCCGACAAAGGTAGTTTCCAATGTGAAATACGGCTACCAAAGAAAAATTTCCGTTGAAGATGAAGTAACCGCTATGTTTGACTACGAGAATGGTGCGACAGGCGTATTTATTACTTGCACGCATGATGTTTTGGGTACAGACCGTTTTGAGATTTTGGGCGCTAAGGGTAAAATCGTTGTGGATGACAGCAAGAAGATTACGATTAAGCGATTGATTACACCTGAGCCCGAAATGAGCGCTACGATGAGCATGCAGGATGTTATGAAAATTTTCATGGGTCAAAGCGCAACTGAAATCTATAGTGAAGAAGTGCTTGAATTTGAAAGTGTATGGGGTGCTCAGCATATCGCCGTATTGGAAAATTTCGCCGCCAATATTAGTGATGGCACACCTTTAATCGCAGCTGGCAGCGATGGCATACATGGAGTTAGGCTGGCCAATGCTATTCATTTATCGAGCTTTTTAGGTAAACAAGTAGAAATTCCATTTGATGAAGAGCTTTATGTAGCTGAATTAAATAAAAAGATTGAAGAAGAAAAAATGAATGGAGGTATTTAAATGAAAAAAGGTAAAATTGGCGTACAAATGATGATGCTCAAAGGGAAAGTGGAGGAAATCGGCGTTTATGAGACGCTGCGAAAAGTAAATGAGCTGGGCTACCGCTGTGTGGAGGTTTCTCAAATTCCCATGACAGCTGAAAATGTGTCAGAGCTAAAGAGAGCCAGTACAGATTTCGACATCAAGATTGCTTCACTTTCTGCGGCTCTGGAGCCTATGATGCCAGGTATGCCCGGCGAGACCTTAACTGCTGATTTTGATAAAATTGTAAATGACTGCAAAACATTGGATTGCAACTATTTACGCATTGGGATGCTTCCTTTGACAACCATTGGTAATAAAGATAAAATCATGGAATTTGTCAAAAAAGCAGATCAAGTCGCAGCACAATTAGCCGAGCATGGAATTGAATTATACTATCACAACCACCATATCGAGTTTCAAAAATATGATGGCGAATACCTGATGGATATCATCAAAAATAATACGACTCATCTTGGCTTTGAATTTGATATTCACTGGATTCAAAGAGGCGGGGAAAACCCAATTACATTTATTAAACAGTATGCAGGACGTATTGCCTTATTGCATTTGAAAGACTATCGGATCGGTCAGATCGATATGAGCGCATTGGAAGGCGGCATGGACATGCGTAAATTCATGCAAGCTTTCACGAATGTTGTTGAATTTGCAGAGGTTGGAGAAGGCAACCTTGATATTAAAGGCATTATGGAAGCGGGGCTTGAAAGCGGCTCGCAGTATTTCTTGGTTGAGCAGGATGATGTATACGGTCGTGATCCATTTGATTGCTTACAAACGTCTGCGGACAACCTGAGAAAAATGGGTTATGGCGATTGGTTTTAATATATAGAAACTTCGTCTGAACCAGATATAAGACCAAGAAGGCTGCCGCGGGGCAGCCTTTCTTGGTGTAAGGGTATTTGCTTTACTCAGCAGAAGCAGTCAGGAACGGTTGGTTGTGGATCTGCTGCTTTGGAGGATGGCTTGTGGGGTTGATCCTCAAATGTATCGGTTGATGAATGTTCATCCAATTCCTGAATTCGGCAACAGGGAGCAATAAAACCTCAGTATCAGCCTCGATTGAAACAGAAGCCTCGTATTCCGTTTCCCCTAGTATACTTGCAATCATAAGCACACAGCATTGACCGCTGCGCACACGATACAAAGTAATTTCTTTGCCTGCTGCACTTATTTTTGTCGTTTACTCGGATTAGTCATACATAAGCTCCTTAGGAGTATTGGCCCTCTTATTTACTTCTCCACATCTCCCGATTCACCTTTGACTTTTTGTAAAAGCTTTCGTATGTAAGCGCGTATTGGATACGGGAAGTGGCCACGATCACTGATTGTTGGAATGGATTTAACATACATGCTGGACTATAATATGTTAGTACATATGAATGACTGTCATAGAAAGGCAGGAAATCGCGGTGATAAGAAAAATGGTTCCGATTGTGTGCATTGTCCTTGGAGTTATCGTCTTGATCTATCCAACGGCTATTGATCGATATGAGAGCTATCAGCAGCAGCAAATTTTGAAGCAGTGGCAGGACAATTTGAAAGATATGGATCTGGGGGCACCTGAGACGGAAACCGCAGCAGAAAGCATTCCTACCCCACTTCCAGAAACGAGTACAATTGCGATTAGCCAGCCCGAGCCTTTGAACATAACGCCGACCGCAGCGAAGCCGGTTCCTGTCCATTACAAAAATATGGAGGGCGTATTAAGTATTGATAAAATTAATCTAAAGCTCCCGATTTTAACGAATGCGACAGTGGCTAATCTGAATCTGTCTATTGCCAGCATTGCGAATACAGGTAAAGCAGGTGCAATCGGAAATTATTCTATCGCCGGGCATAGGAATCTAACCTATGGAAAAAACTTTAATAGACTGGATGAAGTTGCAGTCGGGGATTTAATAGAAGTAGATACAGGGAGTAAAAAGTATACGTATAAAGTAGAAGATAAGAAATATGTGCTGCCAGAAGATGTATGGGTTCTTAAAGGCAATGGCAAAGATCGAGAGATTACGTTGATTACTTGCCATCCTATGGAAAATGCGACCCATCGTATCATTATCAAAGGTAAAATGGTAGAAGGTACGAATTAATTTATATGGTATAAAAGCCCAGTATATGCTATATTAAGTCATATAAACGAATATATTTCCGGTGCTTTCCACCGATAAAGGCAAATCTAGCGAAAGCTAGAGACGCAAAACTATAGGACCTTCCTTAGCATTCGTGCTGAGATGGCAGCCAGTTACCGAAAGGGGAGTTTTTATGTTGTCCAGACTCTGGATTACTTCTGTGCTATTCGCACTTTTTCTGATTTTTGCATCCCAAGGGGCTTATGCAGAATCTCTCGAACCCGTAATAGATAAGAGCTCCCTGAACAAGGGCATTTTTACGGTCAACTCAAACTCAAAAGATACGAAAGCTATAGTTCGAATTACTAAAGGGAATGTTAAATACGATTATAATCTAGCAAATGGTGCTCATTACCCGTTGCAATTAGGTGATGGCAATTACAACGTCATGATAGCAGAATTAATAGCTAATAATAAGTATAAAGTAGTTTTACAAGAAAATATTGATTTGAAGATAGAAAATGAAAATTCAGTTTATGTACAATCCATTCAACTCATTGACTGGAACGATGCAACGAAATCAGTCGCTGAGGCTAAGAAGTTAACCGTGGGTGCCAAAACTGATATCGATAAAGTTAAAGCAATCTATTCGTACATTACAAAAAATATTAAATACGATTATGCTAAAACAGAAACGGTAGAAGCCAGCTATATTCCAATTCTGGATGCAGTTTATGACCAAGCGTCGGGAATCTGCTATGATTATGCGGCTACATTCGCAGCTATGGTTAGAAGTGAAGGAATTCCTACTAGACTTATGATGGGTTACGAAGTAAATGCACCTGATGTATACCACGCTTGGAATCAAGTTTTTCTAAAGGAAAGTAATGAATGGGTTACTATCGACACAACGTATGATGCGACCCGTGTACAAGGCGGGGAAGAAACACCGATGCTTAAAAATACGGCTGACTACAAAGTTACCCAAGTTTATTAAGAGTAAGAGATGACGAGTCTGATTATGCTAGATAAGTGAAAAATAATATAAACTGAGGAAACAACATTTGAGCGCAAATGTTGTTTCTTTTTTTGTTTATGGAACACAATATCTTCTGTAGATCGGTCTAAATTACCTTTTAATAGATTAAATTATAAAAAATAACCAAAAAATGTTTAAAATAGTATATAATATGGTAATTCGAAATAGATGAATAAAGGTTGAGAATTAAATAGGTTCTAGATTCATTCTATGGATGTAATTTGAAGACTTTTAAAAGAAAGTAATCCTTAATGACCTGGATGTTTCGGGTTTCATTTAAGAGGATAAATATAGATATCTTATTGATGATGGAGTGAGGGCTTAGAATGAGCAAGTTGAAGAAAGAAACAAGTAGTTTACTCGCTGTACTTTTGATTATCTTGCAGTTTATTTCTGGAGTCAGCTTTTTGAATCAAGCCCATGCTGCAAGCGCGATTTCGGGCAATATCCTCGATAGTGTGACTATGACTGTATATGACAGCACGGGACAAGTCGTGACAGGCAACGTCTATGAGCAAGGCTCCAAAGTGCAGTTGGATTATACATGGTCTTTACCGAATGGGCATGGTTATCATAATGGGGACACATTTATGTTCACGCTGCCGGAATCGTTTTTGCTTTTCAATGATATCAGTGGTCAGCTTGTGCGCGCTGGCGAAAATGTAGGGACTTTCAGTGTTAGTAAAGACAATCATCGAGTACTTATGACCTTTAATAGTTACATAGAAAATCATAGCGATGTGCAAGGTACGCTTACTTTCAAGACTCAGTTTGATACGAGTGTAATTACAGGTAGCACGACTCAAATTATTAAAATTCCGATTAACTCGGGGGAGCAGGTATTTACGCTCAAATTTAAGCCTTATGTGAAATCAACAATAGAGAAAAGTGGTTTGGCCCAAGGCTTCAATGCCAAAAACATTGATTGGACGATTGACATCAACAAGGGATTGGATTCCGTTCAGAACGCGATCATAACTGACACGATTCCTACAGGTTTGTCCGTTCCTGTTTCTGTTGCTGTTTATAATCTAAGCGTTAATCTGGATGGTTCTGTAACCAAGGGATCTTTAGTTGCCAGCAACAAGTACACGGTCGATACGACCAGTAATGTACTTAAAGTGATATTCACAGATAGTCCTATTCAAACGGCATATCGTGTCCAATTCACGACACCGATTACAGATGTAGACAAGTCCTCTTTTATCAATACGGCAACCTTTGGAGGCAGCGACAAACCGATAGTTCAAGCCGCCGCAACTGTTGCTGTTGAGCGAGGGCTTCCCTTGAACAAAATTACAACGAAATACAATTCTAGTACCCAGACTATCGATTGGGAAATCAAATACAATTACGATGTGAAGTCAATTGCACAGGCGAATGCCTTTTTGACAGACTTCATCGATGATTCCCAGGAGCTCGTTGTGGGATCTATGCACGTGTTTCCGGTTACGCTAGATAGCTCCGGGGGCGAGACGCTCGGTAGCGAAGTACCTGCTGATCAGTATACAGTGAGTTCCGCACCCGTCACCACGGGTAAGGTGGGTTTTATACTGAAGTTTAACAATTCAATTTCATCTGCATACAAAATCAAATACCAAACGAAGGCAACTAGTCGCGTTTATGACGACCTTGTCACCATAACGAACAAAGTTACCTATGGTAGTAGTGGGAATACCCAAACGGCTACAAAAAATATTAACCAAGTGATTATTGTCAAAAATGCGGGGGCAGTAAACTACCAAAACAAAACCGTAGTATGGAACATTGACATTAATGGTGATAGCCAACTGATGAACGATGTTATAGTTAAGGATACATTCCCTAATAAAGGTCTTCGTCTTATACCAGGCTCATTGGTGATTAAACAAGGTGCGATTACAATGCCTGCATCGGAATACTCATTGGATAACACGATACTGCCGGATCAAGGTTTTAAAGTAACATTTACTAATGCAATTTCGGGTCCTGTCTCCATTAGTTACATAACTGAATTTAATAACGATTGGATCAGTCCTCTAGACAGCACAACCAATTTTATTAACAGAGCTACAGTTGAATGGAAAGATGCGGCTTCCTCTCCGAAGACGAAAACAGTAACTTCAACGTTTACACCAAGAAAGGAATTTAAGGATAACGGATTCAAGTCTGGATCCTACAATCCTTTATCCAAACACCTCACATGGACAGTAGGTATCAATTACAATAGCAAACCCCTTGCTAATGCTGTAATGGAGGATACTTTGGAAGCGAATCAAAAGCTGATTTCCGGCTCTCTTCAAATGTACAACATGACAATCGCGGCTAATGGGAAGCCCTCCCAAGGAACAGTAGTAGATAGTACCTATTACAAATACAATTTAGGCAGCGATAATAAGTTGGTTGTGACATTTTTGAAGCCTATTTCTACCCCATACTATGTTGTCTTTGAGACAAGTCTTGAAGGTGAGCTGATAGGCGACAAAGTTAACAATACGGCGCAATTATTTGACGGAAATAATCCGGTATCCAAAGCCTTAACGGCCTTCGTGGAAATCCCCAACGGGGGAGAATATGTATACAAGAATGGCGAACAGAGCAGTGACAAAATTAATTGGACGATTTATATTAATCGTGGACAATCTAGTGTAGCTGATGCCAAATTGAACGACATACCATCGGATAACCAAATATTGCTGCCAAATTCATTCCATCTGTTCGCTACGACAATGGCTGCTGATGGAAAAGTATCCAAGGGAACAGAGCTGACCAAGGGCACGGCGTATACAGTGGTGATCAAGACAGATAATGGCGGGAAGCAATCCTTCGAGTTAAGCTTCTTGAATCCGATCACTACTGCGTACATCTTAGAGTACCAATCCTTAATTGTTGCTAATAATAATGATAAGGTTTCAAATAAAGTGAGTTTTAGCGGAAACAATGTAATTTCTGTGATCAAGGATACGACTAAGGAAGTTATAGTGGGTGTATCAAGTGGATCTGGTACAGGTAGCGGCTTAGTCAGGGGCTCCCTTATCATTAAAAAAACCGATTCAACCGATAACCATTTACTTCTTAGCGGAGCGACCTTTGAGCTGTATCGGGTTTCCGGTTCTACCCTGTCATTTATTGACGTGATGACCACGGACTCCACGGGATCGATTGAATTTAAGAAGATATTGGCAGGAAACTATATAGTGAAAGAAATAGCGGCGCCACAGGGGTATGTACTGGACACAAGGGACTTTCCTGTTAAGATTGATTCAACGGCCGATGTCAATTTAAACGTAACTAACAATCAAGTGGTAACACCGCCAGTAACGCCGCCGGTAAAACCACCAGTGACACCACCAGTGACACCACCGGTAACGCCGCCAGTAACACCACCAGTGACGCCACCAGTAACACCACCGGTGACACCGGCGGGAACAGGGGGTACAGATTCAAGCAGCGACACATCAGATCCGACTCCGCAGCCGACAGGGAACAATACGACGATTCAGGATACTCCTATTGAAGGCAATATTAAAGTACCGCTGGGAGGCATTCCGTCCATCACTAAACAACCGGACAATGGAAATGTGACGGTAGATCCAGACGGCCACTGGACATATACACCAGATCCAGGCTATGTAGGAAAAGATAAAGTAACCATAGATGTAATAGATGAGAACGGAAACGAAACGGAAATGGTTATTGATATTGGTGTTCAGAAACCGCCACTGGGTACAGTGCCCATTAATGTAACCCCCAAAGCAACACTTCCACAGACTGGCGAAGCGAGCCATCTGTACATTCAACTAATAGGTCTTCTTTTGATACTTGCTGGATTCATACTGAGAAAGAGGTTACTTAAGAATAAATAAGTGGGAAGTTTGTTGTAAGTGATACAAAAAGCTTGTCGGGACCGTCTCCGACAAGCTTTTTTTCGCAGGCCACTACTGGCATTCCACGGGACAAGCGAAGGAGCTGCGACATCGATATACGATTTTGGACTTTTTCATGGCAAGGGGGACTGGAGCGGTGTATAGAGGATGTCCTCCATCACAACAACTTTTCATCCGCGGCAGCTCTTCTTGAACCCTCGCGGCGCGAATATGGCTACCGGAGGATTGATCATCGATGTTGATAGCGTTAAAATACGGATAAATGATTCATAATTAATAAAGATATGAGGCATCTTTGGAAAACTTATAGCGGAGTGCATGCATAGTTTCATATTTAGAAACGGGAGGACAGCTATGGATAATCAGGAATTACATAACATCGCTAACGAACCGTTTTTTTCGGAGAACACAATCCAGACGATTACGCTCGGTATGGGTTGTTTCTGGAGTCCTGAATCCTTGTTCGGCCAATTGCCGGGAGTCATTAGAACACGTGTGGGATATGCAGGAGGAACTGCCATTGACCCTACTTACCGTCAAATAGGCGATCATACCGAAATGCTCCAAATTGATTTTGATTCGGAGAAGATCACTTTTGAAGAATTGTTGGATGTGTTCTGGAACAACCACAATCCGATTAATATTAACGATTATAAAGGAAGGCAGTATAGGTCCCTGCTGTTGTATGCGGACGAGCAGCAGAAAGAAGCGATACAGCGTGTCATCAGGAAGCGGAAGGCTCTGGGAAAGGGGGAGCCAGAAACCGAGGTAGCTTCGTATTCCCAATTTTACCTTGCTGAGGATAAGCATCAAAAATATTATCTGAAACGATTCCCGAATGCGATTGAAAAGCTAAGCACCCTGTATGCCTCTGAGGAGGATATGAATAACTCTACGCTGGCCGCCCGTTTGAACGGATTGGCTAAAGGCTTTACCAACATGGAGCACATCAAGAACGAGATCCGCGAATGGCCAGCAACACCGGACAGCCGAGAGTTAATGATTAATCTCATCTCGCAAATACGCTGGTAGGCGTTTACCGATTTTATTGCTTGGCATATGCATCCGGAGTTATGCCAATGATTGATTTGAAATCTTTGATAAAATGCGATTGATCGTGATATCCGAGAGCAGCCGATAGCTTCAACCGGTCATAGCTTTTATCGTGGTCGATGGTTTCTGCTGCATTTTGCAATCGGTAAAGCTTAATCACCCATTTGGGATTGATTCCAACATATTGATCGAATATACGCTGAAGCTGTCTTTTGTTAATGGCGAAGATTGCACAAATGTCGTCGACCTTCGTAATTTCCCGCTCCTCTACAATTCGGTCAATGATCTGATTAATTAAAGCTACCGTTTCATCCCTTTCTGGGAGTTTGGGTCGAATAAAGCTTTCTGCCTTTTCCACCATGCTGCTAGCATCCTCTTGTGTCAGGATGGCATCCTCGACATGGAGGGTTTTTACATCAAAAACGTCGTAAATATCCATAGGATGGGTGGCCAGAACGGCAACCGATTTCTTAATAAATGGATAAAATCCTCCCGGCTTGAATTTCACACCAAACACACACCCCTTACTTTCCAGGAGCTGAGAGTATTTATATTTGGCTGCCCCATAGATGCCTGTCCGGTTTTTCTGAATGACCAGATTCACACAAGGATTCGGAATGACATCCTGCCAATACGGCTCCTGACCTGTTAAATTCCAGCTCACAATTCAGAAATGCTTCACGAAAAAACCAATCTCCTCAGAAGGAGCATAACGGGAAAGCTGAAATTTCTTCTCGCTTTCATGAATATTCAACAGTCCCATACTGGGTTGAGGTATATGTACATTCATAATGAATTCCTCCTATGTATTCGTGGGAATGATGGTTGGATGTACTGGAAGCAGGGTCTGTTCGTTTAGATGGTACGAGTGGCTCCCTTGTCGCGTTTTTACCATACTTGGCTCCCAAGATGAATTATAATTATAGTAGCACATAAGCACATAGGGGTCATGGTAGACGAACCCGCAGACCTTGCCAAATACGTTCAAATGGATGAAGGAGTGAAATCATAGAGCTGAAGTATGAGTTTTATATCGATGCACAGCCTGAAAAAGTTTGGAATGCATTAATGTCACCGGAGGGAACACGCAAAATCTTTTTTGGATGTGTGATCAGATCTACATTTAAAGAGGGGGATCTGTACGAATATGTTGGGCCGGGCAATGATGGTGATGAGACCGTTCATGTGTATGGGTACATTTTGAAATATGAGCGGTATAAAGAGCTTAGCTGCAGCGAGCATCCAGGGCCGTCCTACAGGGCTAATCATGCAGAGCTTGAAACTCGAGTGACCTTTACGTTAGAAACGGTTGGCAAATGTACGAAACTGACTTTAGTCAATGATCGGTGGTCAGATAATCATCCTTCCTATAAAGACACCGAGAAGCATTGGTGGATGATCCTGAGCAACGTCAAGACATTGGCTGAAACCGGGAAGACATTGGATTTTGGTTGGTAAAAAATTCCTGATTATTCAGAAGGAGCGTCCTTAGGGGCGTTCTTTTTGTTTGAGATAGGACACTATGAATAAGCGAGATTGCCAATCATCCACAAAGTTATCCACATATCTCACAGCTAAAATCGTAGTATTGTATATAACTTCTCCTACTTGTATGCACATATCCACAGAATGAGATATACACAGGCACAATTGCCAAACGTAAATTAGTGGATTTACAACGTAACAATGTTATGTTATATTGTTTTTGAATGGAGGGATTCCCATGGAAGAAGAATTGATATCCAAAAAAGAACTATTAGAGCTAACCGGGATATCCTATGGTCAGTTATACCGATGGAAACGTAAAAACCTGGTTCCTGAGGAGTGGTTTATTCGAAAATCAGCGTTTACGGGACAAGAGACATTTTTTCCGAAGCAGAAGATGTTAGATCGAATGGACAAAATTATTAATATGAAGGAGGATTTATCGTTAGATGAGCTGGCGGATATGTTTTCCCCAGTTCCTACAGATCTTTCTATAAGCAAATATGATTTGATAAAACGAAACATTGTTTCACTTATTGCTATTGAAACAGCTGAACCTTATTTTAGCAGCTCGGAGGTATATACATTTGAACAAATCCTGTCGCTTTTTATACTAGATCATGGTTTGCAATCGGGTGTGCTGAATCTGGATGAGGGAAGGGTTTTGCTGCAAACGTTTGGTGAACACTATAAAAAATTTGAAGGTAAAAATTGTGACTTGTTGTTTATTCGTAAAATGGGGGTTTCGGCTTGTTTCCTTGTTCCTGCGGGTAGTGAATTTTACATGGATAGCGGCGTGAAAATCATTTTTCGCGACAATGTAGCCAAACGAATCGAGGAATTAAAGCTCCAATTTGGAGCTATGTAATGGAGGAGGTGGAGATTGATGGATACACAAAGCAAACGTAATCTGACTCTGTCTGGCATAGGCTCTTCTAATGGGGGAACTGTCCGTGTAGCCAAAATTGATGGAATCGGAAAGGTAAATGGGGATATTAACTGCTCCGATTTTATTGTGAACGGAAAAGCGAATGTCCTTGGAGGCGTACAGGCCTCGACGGCTGAAATTAACGGAACTGCGGTTGTTGAAGGTGATCTGCATGCAGAACGGATTCGAATTCAGGGTAAGCTTATCGTGCAGGGTAACCTTGTAGGAGATCATATTCAATTGAACGGCATGGCTTCCGTCAAAGACGGTTGTGAATCGGAAATATTCAATGCCAACGGAAGACTGCAGATAGGTGCGCTTAATGCTGGCAATATCCAAATTACGCTGCATGGTCACAGTCAGATTGCTGAAATCGGCGGAGAGCAAATCAAGATCCGAAAACAGCCCGGTATCGATTATGCCAAGTGGCTAAAATTAATCCCGATTCCTGTCGGCAGCAAATTGACCGCACAAACGATAGAAGGCGACACCATTTATGTTGAATATACAACAGCCGAGGCGGTAAGAGGGACGGATGTGGTCATCGGGCCTGGGTGCGAGATTGGCTTGGTTGAATACAAGGGGAAATTTGAACAGGACAAAGGGTCAAAGGTCGAAAGGCTGGAGCAACTGTAGGTCAAGCTAAAGAACGGAGGCAATCCCATGGCAATTTCCACAAAGGATAAGTTCAATGACAACAATTTATTGATTACGGGCAGCTCTTTGGCAACAGGAGGGCTGTACGATAGGGTTCATATAGTAGGAGAAGCCACGATTGACGGTGATCTGGAGTGTGCACGGCTCAAATGTGTAGGGACACTGGAGATGGAAGGCAGCTTGAAATCCGGCGCGGTAAACGTGGTGGGAACAAGCAGCATTTCTGGCAATCTACATGCCGACAGCATGAAAATATCCGGCACAGTAGCCATTGGCGGGGCCGTCAGGTTGAAAGAGCTGCAATGCTCAGGAACCATTGAAGGGAATGGGGATCTATATAGTGAACAGCTCGTACTGAAGGGTGAGATGAAAACGAATGGTGATTGCGAGGCCGAAGTGTTCAATGCCCGTGGGATGTTCCATATAGGTGGTTTATTGAATGCAGGCACGTTGGACATCAAACTGCACGGGAACTGCGAGGCCAAGGAAATCGGCGGGGAGCGAATACGAGTCACAAGAGCTAGCTTGTTTAATCCTTTTAGCTTCTTTTTTAAACCTTCAACGCATGCTCTGCTTACCGCTGCCGTTATTGAAGGTGATGATGTTCATTTGATGAATACGAAAGCCAAGGTGGTCCGTGGAAATAACGTGATCATCGGATCGGGCTGCGAGATTGCACTGGTGGAATATAAGGGTCATTTTGAACAGCAGAAAGGTGCTGTCGTACATGAGAACCGCAAAATATAGAGGGAGGTTCGGTGCTAGGCGTGATCCACGAGTACTGCTTGTGCATGAAACGCGCACCTATACTGCGCCTCTGCTGGATAATACGACAGTGGTTTACTCCTCCATCATTCATACCTATCATATACGAAGACCTTCAAATCCGCGATCAAAGTGGAACCCGAGGGTTCTTTTTTTTGCTCCTTAGGCTTGCTTTACTTCAAAAAGCTTTTAGCGAGGCTTTCAGTCTGCATGTCTCTATTTACTTGCTCATAATTGGGGATGATCTCGATTTGGTAATCCTCGTTGGGTTTATGTGCTATGAACAGGAACTGGTCTGCATTTTCAATATGCACATCGTGGCCGCAAGCCTTCAGACATTGCTCGTAATCCTCGATCATAGGCTCCTGATTGCATTCCAAAAATAGCAGACCTCTGGCTAATCGACTAACACCATGATGGTGCACTTTAAAATGGATGATGCGCTCTTGTTTCATGATGGCACGCTCCTTCATTAGTGTGGGGTTATGTATGAGTATAAACCGGATATCATGCAAAGAGCAGTGATATTTTATACAGACAAATGGATGAAGACGCAGTTTGGTCATTGCAGGAAGATTTAGTGGGATAGAGGGAGATTTAATGGGGAAAGCTATTGCTGGTCAGGTACACATGCGATAAAGTACAGCAAAATCGAAAAGGGAAAATTCAATTAAATGTAAATAATTCCTCAATAAAAATATTTTTAAATGAATGCTCTTTCCGCACATAGGGATTAGTTCAGCTTTTACTGATACATAAATGACAAGAAGGGGATGTTGAAATTGAAAAAAGGAATTGCGTCATTAATGGTTGTTACATTATTCGGGGCATTGCTGGCAGGCTGTGGAAATAAAAGTGAAACACCTAGTTCAAGTGGCGGTGCGGCAGCTGGTTCCAAATTAAAAGTAGGGATGGTTACGGATGCCGGTACGATTGATGACAAATCATTTAACCAAGGCACCTGGGAGGGAATTCAAAAAGCCGCAGGTGAGCTGAAGCTAACCGATAAATATTTGAAGCCTACAGGTACGACAGAGGCTGATTATATGAAGGAAATTGGCAATCTGTATGATGCCGGATTCAAGTTGATCATGACGCCCGGCTTTAAGTTTGAAACTGCGATATTCAAGTCCCAGGATAAATATAAGGATGCTAAATTCGTGTTAATTGATGGCTCCCCGCATAGCGGTGATTCCAAACCCGTCGTCAAGGAAAACACCGTATCGATCTTTTTTGCTGAGCAGGAGTCTGGATATTTGGCTGCTATAGCTACGGCACTACAAATTAAGGAAGGCGAAGCAGGCTTTATTGGCGGTATGGAAATTCCTCCGGTTCAAAAATATAACTGGGGCTTCCAGCAAGGGATTCAATATGCCAATGACAAGTTGGGTACCAAGATCAGTCTTAAGAAGGAAAACGTGGTTTATCAAGGCTCCTTTGACAATGTTGCTGCGGGAGCACAATTGGCGGCACAAATGTTTGATCGCGGCGTAAAGGTTATTTTCTGTGCGGCAGGCGGCGTTGGGGTAGGCGCCATCAATGAAACCAAAACGCGTGTTTCTGCAGGTAAAGCCGTTTGGATCGTGGGTGTGGACGCAGATCAATACACAGACGGTGTGTATCAAGGGGATAAATCGGTTGTGCTGACGTCAGCTATGAAAAAAGTCAACCAGGCAGCCTATGACATGGTCAAAGCCGAAATTGAAGGAAATTTCCCGGGCGGTAAAACACTGACGTTTGATTCCAAAAGTGATGGCGTAGGGATTCCCGTGAAAAATCCTAATTTAAGCGAGGATACGGTGAAAAAGGTGGGCGAAGTATTTGACAAGCTCAAATCCGGTGAAATCAAAGTTGCAGCCGAGCAGGGCTCGCTAATCAAATAAGCAGCAGAGCATAGTCAGGCCGCGGCTATACAAAAGACGGATAACCTCCGTCTTTTTGTATATCTGGGCACGTTAGCGGATGACGCGTGTAAAGGAGGAACAATCAATGGACTATGTGATTGAAATGCTCAATATTCGCAAGGAATTTTCCGGTATCGTTGCCAATGACGATATCACGCTTCGTTTGAAGCGCGGTGAAATTCATGCTCTGCTGGGGGAGAATGGCGCCGGTAAATCGACGCTGATGGGTATTCTCTTCGGGATGTATCAGGCAGATCAAGGTACGATTAAGGTTAATGGACAGGAAACCCGGATCAGTAATCCAAATGTTGCGAACAAGCTGGGAATCGGAATGGTGCATCAGCATTTTAAGCTCGTTGAAAAGTTCACGGTCACGGAAAATATGATTCTCGGCAGCGAGCCGCGTAAAGGGCTTGTCATCGATATAAAAGCTGCGGCTCAGCGGATTGAAAAGCTGTCCCAATTGTACGGCTTGAATGTGGACCCGTATGCCAAAATTGAAAGCATCTCCGTAGGCATGCAGCAGCGAGTTGAGATTCTAAAAATGCTCTACCGTGACGCGGAGGTGTTGATATTCGATGAACCTACGGCTGTGCTGACACCTCAGGAGATCAATGATTTTGAAAAGATTTTGAAAAATCTGATCGCAGAAGGCAAATCGATCATTCTGATTACACATAAGCTGAAAGAAATTAAAGCTGTTGCACATCGCTGTACGGTCATCCGTCGCGGCAAAACGATAGGGATAGTGGATGTGGCGGAGGCTAGCGAAGCGCAGATGGCGGAGATGATGGTTGGGCGGCAGGTTTCTTTCAAGGTGAATAAGCAAGCGAGTACTCCGGGTGAGGTAGTACTCAAGCTGGATTCGCTATCGATTAATAATAATAAAAAGCTGATCGCAGTAACTAACTTTTCGCTGGATATACGTGCGGGAGAAATCGTCGGGATCGCCGGCGTAGATGGCAACGGACAGGCTGAATTGGTAGAAGGTATAACCGGTCTGCGTAAGGTAGAATCCGGGCATGTCTGGTTCCAGGATCAGGATATAACGAGTATGGCGATTCGCGATAGAATTGATCTTGGGATCGCCCATATTCCTGAGGATCGGCACAAACGGGGGCTGGTGCTCGACTATACCCTGGAAGAGAATATGATTTTGGAGGTATATGACCGGGAGCCATTTTCCAAAAGAGGGCTGCTGCATAAACCGTCCATCCGTAAATATGCGAATCGGATTCTGGAAAGCTTTGATGTGCGTTCAGGCCAGGGAGCCGTATCGGTTGCCAGATCGTTGTCGGGTGGGAACCAGCAGAAGGCGATCATCGGGCGAGAGCTCGAGCTGAATCCTATTCTGCTCATTGCCGTACAGCCAACACGCGGCTTGGATGTAGGCTCGATCGAATACATTCACAAGCGTTTAATCGAGCATCGGGATCAAGGGAAAGCGGTACTTTTGGTTTCCTTGGAGCTGGAGGAGGTCATAAACGTATCAGATCGCATTGCCGTTGTAAATAATGGGGAGCTCATCGGGGTCGTGGAGTCAAAGAATACGAATGAGCAGGAAATCGGTTTGATGATGGCTGGTGTAAAGAGGGGGGGAGACGTATGAAAAGCGGGATTACTTCCCTGCTTGCCGTAGTTCTGGGCTTGCTGGCCGGAGCTGTATTGATGGCAGTGACGGGCCATAATCTAATTGACGGATATGCCTATTTGATCGAGGGCGGGTTGAAAAACCCGGAAAGAATCGGGAACACACTAGCGACAGCGACACCGCTGATTTTTACCGGATTATCGGTAGCCTTCGCTTTTAGGACGGGCTTATTTAATATTGGAGTAGCCGGTCAGATGCTGTTTGGAGGCTTTTGTGCAACTGCTATTGGACTGAGCTTGGATCTGCCAAGAGTCTTGCTGCTGCTGCTCATGGTCATTGGCGGCTTTCTCGGCGGCGCCTTGTGGGGGTTGGTTCCAGGTATTCTCAAAGCCAGGTTTAACGTTCACGAGGTCGTATCTACGATCATGATGAACTGGATTGCTTACTGGGTCGTTTACTACGCGGTACCGGCTTATTTCAAAGGAGCCTATTTGGAAACCGAATCAAGGAATTTACCAGCTGTTGCTCTGCTGAAGGAGCCTTTCTTGTCGGAGTTGTTCGAAGGCTCCTATATTAACTTAGGAATTTTCATTGCGATTATAGCGGTAATTTTCGTCGCTTTTATAATCGATAGAACGACACTTGGCTATGAATTAAAAGCGGTCGGCTTTAATCGGGATGCCGCTGAATATACGGGAATTGCAGTCAAACGCAGCATGGCGCTGTCGATGTTCATTTCCGGGGGGATCGCCGGCCTCGGCGGATTAGCCCAATATGCGGGAAATGCCGTGAACATCCAAATTGGGATCATGCCTTCACAAGGTTTTGATGGGATAGCGGTAGCGCTGCTGGGAGCTAATACACCGATAGGGGTGCTCGTATCCGCGATTTTCTTCGGTTTGCTGTATTCGGGCAGAGGCTTTATGAATGCCATGACTGAAATTCCATCCGAGATTGCCGATACGATCATTGCAATCATCATCTACTTTGCAGCGACCAGTATTCTCATTGAGCGTTCGATTCGTTGGTTAAACCAGCGCCGATCAGCAAAAGGAAAGCAGGTGAAATGATCTTATGTGGATGACGCTTCAACAAATATTTCCGTATGCTATTGTGTTTACGATCCCCTTATTGATCACTGCACTGGGTGCACTGTTCAGTGAAAGAAGCGGTATCGTGAACATTGGGCTGGACGGTCTGATGATTATCGGGTCGTTCACAGGCGCATTTGTTATTTTTAAGCTGCAGACGATCTGGCCAGGCAGTCCTGCCATCACTTGGCTCGGTCTGCTCATTGCGATGGCAGCAGGTGCGTTATTCTCGCTCTTACATGCATTTGCCAGCGTGAGTCTCAGTGCCAATCAGATTATTAGTGGTACGGCGATTAATCTGGTTGCTGGGGCACTGACCATCTTTTTGGCGCGGAATATAACTGGCAGTGGCAACATACGCATCACCACCGGCTTTACGCCTTTTGATGTGCCTCTGCTTTCGAAGATTCCGGTTCTGGGGCCATTAATCTTTTCCAATACGTACCCCACGACATGGTTTATTCTATTGATTGTGCTCATCAGTACCTTTATCCTCTATAAAACACCGTTTGGTCTGCGTTTGCGGGCATGTGGCGAGCATCCACACGCGGCGGAAGCGGCAGGTATTAGTGTGAGATCGATGAGATACACCGGCGTTGTGATTTCCGGGGCATTTTCCGCTCTTGGCGGCGCGGCGATGATTGTAACCTTTGCCGGAGAATTTACCGGTAATGTCGCGGGTTTGGGTTTTCTGGCCTTGGCATCTTTAATATTCGGGCAATGGAAGCCGTTCGGTATTGTGGGAGCTACCTTATTTTTCGGCTTTGCCAGCACGGTAGCGAACGTATCGCAGGTCATTCCTTCGCTTGCGGTATTTCCGCCTGTTATTCTCAAAGTATTTCCGTATGTAGTTACGCTGTTGGCGCTTATAGCGTTCTCGAAATCTTCGAATGCACCTAAAGCGGCTGGCGAGCCTTTTGACTCAGGTAAAAGGTAACGGACAATGTACTAAAGATTAACATAATAATCCAATTCGAGATTGTGGACGTTCCGCGCAGGTCTGTCGAGCTTCTGCCTGAATAGAGGTGGATGAACCCTTACAACGCGCAGGTAACGCCCACAATTTTTTCGTATTTATATCTTGCGATTCCCATGATACCTATGTCATAATTAAACCACTACATTATAATCATACGCTATATTTGGGAGCCATGTGCACAGTGAGCCAATTACACTATATTTATCACAAATACAAACATGTTGATCTCATTTATATCCTCCCGCTCGCCTTATTGTCCTTATGGGTGAGGTTACGGTATTTCTTTTATCTCTTATCCTCTGGTAAAGGCTTTCCTCAGTCGGACGACACCCAATGGTATTTGGATTATGCTTATTCTTTAATGGAGCATTTTAAAGTTGGCCTCGATATGAACGATATTTTGTATATTGGGTACAATGTCTTACTAACGGTCATGCTTGCTGTGTTTAAAGACCCTGTTGCAGTTATTTTTATACAAGCGGTCACAGCGGCGCTTAGTGTAATCCTGGTATATAAGATCTCACAGATGATATTCAACCGGACAACCGCCATTATCGCTTCACTCTTTTATGCGTATTCGTGGGATATTACCTTATGGTCTGTATATATACTTACGGACAGCTTTTTCATCAGCCTACAGCTTTTGTCGGTATATTGCTTATTAAAAATGTATGCATCAAATAAAAACGTTTACAAAATTATTTTTATTGCGACAGCCTTATATATGCTTGTATTCAGACCGGCAGGGATCATCACTGTAAGTTTTGTCATGATCTACGTTTTAATCAATTTAAACAAGCAAACGATAATGGGCTTTGTAAGAAAATACGGTTTGATTTTGGGGAGTGTATTTCTTGCAGCTGTTCTTGTAGCTATGGTTGTTTTTACCGGCAATAAATTAGATCCGCTTATGGTTTCGCTACAGTTTAACGCCAAGAAGGTTTTATATAATATTTATGCGACCGGATGGCTTTTTGACAGAGCTTCGCCGTTTGATCATAAATATCGGCCCAACTACACCATCGATATCGGTAATAGCCTTATCATCAGCTTTATCGTCCATAATTGGGACAATATTTTGATTTTGTATGGAAAACGAATAGTAGCTCTATTGGGCAGATGGGTATTTTATGTTGATTTGACTACGGTCAGGGGTATTGTGAAATTTGCCTGGAATGCATTCCCTGTTGTTATGTTTCTGACGGGGCTGTTCTATACCATTCGAAATGGGTTATCCAGAAAGGCATCTATTCTGTGGCTCACCATACTGGCTTCCTGCGTATTTTGCGTTATCTTCTTCATTGACGGCATGTATAGATATAGAGCTCCAGGTTTGCCCTTTATAGCGATTGTTGCAGCTTATGGGGGAGATAGAATCATTAAGGGAGCCATTGTAGTTACCAAAAAATATGTGGGGAAGTTGTTATGGAACAAGCAAAAATACTCATTGTAGTTCCAGCTTATAATGAACAAAACAACATCTTGAGAGTGATCTGGGATATCAGAAAGACACTTCCTTCTGCTGATATCCTGGTCGTGAATGATTGCTCTCTGGACAACACCTCCGTCAATGCTCGCAAAGCCGAAGGTGTCAAAGTTGTGGATCTTCCTTATAACCTGGGTATTGGCGGGGCTGTGCAAACTGGGGTTAAATATGCTTTATCTCAAGGCTATGATTACATGGTGCAAGTTGATGGAGATGGGCAGCATCTTCCTTCAGAAGTCACCAAGCTGTTTGACACCATGGTTTCGAATAACTGCGATATGGTAATTGGTTCCCGGTTTCTTGATATTAAATCCTTTCGAACCACTTGGCTTCGGAGAGTGGGTATCAAAGTATTTTATTTGATTTTTAGAATGCTGATTCAAGCCAAAATTACAGATGGAACCTCGGGCTTCCGAATGTACAACCGCAAGGGTATTGAACTTATGGCCAAATATTATCCTGACGATTATCCCGAGCCTGATGCGATTATCCTGTTGAAAAAGCACGGACTTCGCATTGCTGAGGTTGGTGTTGAAATGAAGGAGCGGGAACATGGCGTATCCTCCATATCTATGATCAAAAGTCCTTATTATATGACTAAGGTCATCGTGTCGATCTTTTTCTCCTATATCAGGACAAGGTGGTGAAAGGGCTACGGGGGGTGGTAATTTGTACAGCGTTCAATTGATGGGTGTCGCTTTCAGTCTGATTATGATTATTTCGGTGTTTTTTATGGTCAGAGCAAGGATGATCAGAGAAAAATATTCACTGGTCTGGTTCCTTATAGGGTTGTTTACGTTGGTGATGTCGGTTTTTAAGGATTTGATGGACTGGTTCTCAGCGTTGATTGGCGTAGACTATGCGCCGTCAGCCTTCTTTGCTATATTGATCGCTTCCGCCTATTTGCTATTATTGAATATGAGTGTCAGCATTTCCGGTATGAAGATGCATAATAAGACGCTAACACAGGAATTAGGATTAACCAAGCTCAGGCTCGAGGAGCTTGAGAAGAAAATGAACGGCGGGGAATCACAATCAAATATTTAATTCTTTTTGCAAGCTTAAGCATGACGGTAGCGGCCAGTACACTGTTAAAAATCGGCAGCAGATCCGTTAACTTTGAAGGCTCGCTGTGGGCGATTTTGTTCGGTTATATGACAACACCTTTAATTGTAGCTGGTTTTGCTTTGTACGCAATAGGTGCTTTTCTGTGGATCTATTGCCTGAATCAATTTGATTTGAGCTATGTGACCTTCGTATCGAGTGTACAATATGTGCTGCTCGTTGCGGTCGCGATTTGGGTGTTCAATGAGCAGATCAGTATGATGAAATGGACAGGCTGCGGGTTCATTTTGATTGGTGTATTTTTTTGGTTGAAAGGATAGACTTGGATGTTCAGATGTGTTGCATATGCCGAAGCGATGAAGGACGAATGGGATCGGTTTGCGTTAGCTAAGGGTACGATTTTTCATACTATTGCATTTAGACAAGTCTTGATCCAATCTTTTGGATATACCTGTGGCTATCATGCGATTCTGGATGGGAACAACCGGATTTGCGCTATTATTCCCATGGTGATCGGTCGTGATTTGGGCTGGAGAAAAGCCGGTGTATCGCTGCCTTTTGTCAATTATACGGATATTGCGTGTGATAGCGAAGAAGCATTTCAGTATACAGTGAATGCGATTATTGATTTAAAAACGAAGTACAAGCTCGATTATGTCGATCTGCGATTAAAGAACCAAGCTATAGAGAGCTCGGGCTGGAGCTTGAATTTGCACAACCATACCTTCGTGCTGCCGCTGTCGGATGATGAGGATAAGGTACTGGCACTTTCCAATGCAAGCAACCGCAACCATGTGCGTAAGGTGTATAAAAACAACTGGTTTTCGGTGTCGTTTGATCAACGGCATATCGATGATTTTCATAAGGTGTATGTGAGAAGGATGAAACAGCTGGGTTCACCGGCCCAGGATATTCGTTTTTTTAAGTATTTCTTCGAGTATTTACCTGACCACGCGCATTTGCTAACCGTGCTTGATAATGAATCCGGTAAGGTTGTAGGCGGCATGCTGCTGTTAACGAGTCCGGGAAACTCCAAGCTGTACTATCCATACGGAGCCAACCTGTCTGAATATAATAACAAGTACCTCAATAACTTTATGTACTGGGAGGCTGTACGCTTCGGGATCAGAAATGGACTGCAGGTTCTGGATCTAGGCAGGTCCCAGACGGGCTCGGGGACGTACAAATACAAGCAGCAGTGGGGGGCACAGCCAGAGCAGCTGACCTACATGCTGTATGATGGAGGCGGCAAGCCGGCGGGGCCTCCGGACAAGCAGAGCCTCAGCTTTTTCGTAGAGCTGTGGAAGGTAACACCCGCTTTCATCACCGACACAGTTGGCAAGAAATTGATTAAATATTTATTGCCTTAGAAGTTTGACGCAGTGGAACTTTTTATTGGGCTTATAGAGTTGTAGCAGGAAAACTGTTACGTATACTAATTGTTTATTTAATCGGAGGATATCAGACAATGAGCAATTCCAATTGGAAGCAGTACTTTGACAAGAAAGCCGAAACGCATGGAGCTTCTGTCAAATCTTCCGACTACTTCAATGAAGAAAGTTTCTTCATGCAGAGAGACAATACTTTACGCTGGCTAGGGGATTTAAAAGGAAAAACCGTATTGGATGCGGGCTGCGGTGTAGGTGCTTTTAGTGAGCCTCTGGTAGCTAACAACACGGTGTATGGTGTAGACTTTTCAGAAAAAAGCCTCGAATTTGCCGCAGGTAGAGGTCTGATCACGATGTCGGAGGATTTGACAGCACTTCCTTTTGAGAAGGGCAAGTTTGATGTGGTTTTATGCATTGGTGTTATCCAATTGATCGAACAATACGTGTCCGTGATTAAAGAGTTGGCTCGAGTCACCAAGCCAGGCGGAACACTTCTTATAGAGACCTTAAACCGCGGCTCCATACAGCGGAAGCTGCTGAAGCTATTTGAGCGCAGCAATAAGTTTGACCGTATGTATGCAATGGATGAGCTGAAGAACGTATTTGAACAACATGGCTTTGAGCAGGTTGAATTTATGAAGATTTATCATCCTTTCAAGTTTGTAACCAAGAGCAGCGGACAAGGGGCATTATCAGGTACGTTCTGCACTTCGTTTGCGATAAAAGGGAGAAAGAAAATTGACTAAGCCAAATCAACATGCGACCAATATGCTTACCTTTGATATTGAGGAATGGTTTCATGCCAATTACGATAGTATTGCAGCACCTGACCGCAGCAAAGGCTCTAATTTCAGGGCGCACATGGATACGTTACTGCGAATATGCCGCGAAACAGACTGTAAAGCAACATTTTTCGTGTTAGGCTGCATAGGTGAGGATTATCCGGATGTGGTCAAAGCGATAGCGCGTGAAGGGCATGATGTGGCTTCGCATGGATATGCGCACGAACTGGCCTACAAACAAACGATTGGCGAGTTTCGGGACGATGTGAAAAAGTCGGTCGATATTTTGGAAAATCTGACGGGAACCAAGGTTCTTGGCTATCGCGCGCCTTCATGGTCTATTGTGGAGGACAATTTGCATTATCTTGAAGTGCTCGAAGAGATGGGTATGATATACGATGCCAGTATTTTTCCTGTAAAGACCTTTCTCTATGGTATTCCGACCGCACCTACGGAGATTCATAAGCCGCTGGTGAACGGCAGAGAAATTAATTTGTATGAGGTTCCTATGTCGGTCATGAAGCTGGGCGGCAAAAATATCGGCTATTCAGGCGGGTTTTATTTCCGGTTTTTTCCGAGATTTTTGATCGAAAATGCGATTCGTTCCGCGAACCGTCGAGGTCACAGCTCGATTGTATACCTGCATCCGAGAGAAATTGATGCCTATGAACAAAAGCTGAACTTGCCTTTCAAGGAAAATTTTATCCACTATTACAGTGTGGGCCGAACCCAGAACAAGCTGGAACATATATTAAGAAGCTTTAACTTTACCTCCATTTCTGAGCATCTCAAGAGCAAATATAAACTCGATATCTGAGATGGCGATAAGGCGGCGTATGAGGATAAGGTATTTCATTGCAGGATATCCCCGGATGGTCGTCGAATTTTTGAGGATGGGAATCTTCAAAATACATGCAGGGAGGGAAGTACATGCAGCCAAATCGACATACGTATATGAGATTGTTTTCTGGTGAGTTCTCGATCCTTCAGGATGCTAGAAATGATTTAATAGAACTGCCAGCAAGCCAGGAGGAGATTATACAGAGATACTCCCTGTTAATCGATCACTATGATAAGCTGCTGAGAACGGCATTGAAGCTATCCCGGATTAGCGATATTCAAGGGCAAAGCCTGACGAATCAAAATGATCGTCTAAAGCAGCAATCGGAAACCGATTATTTGACGGGTTTGTACAATGTGCGAAAGCTTGGCGAATGTATACCGGCATGGATGTCTAAAGGGCTTCCTTTTGTGCTTTTGCTGCTTGATATTGATTATTTTAAAAATATTAACGATACCTTCGGCCATTTGTCTGGAGACGAGGTACTGAAGTCGGTTGCCAGCATTTTGACTGAGCAGACGGGACCCGATGATTTTGTTTGTCGCAGTGGTGGTGAGGAATTTTCTATTTTATTGCATAATATTGGGCTGCTGCAGGCCGAAAACGTAGCGCAAAACATTCGTCAAAAAGTGGAAGAAAGCCGATTTTGGCTGCTGGCAGGAGAGTCGGTAGGAATTACGATATCCATCGGCGCGGTAGAGTACGCACCTGGTATGAGCAGTGAGGATTTGCTTGTATGCGCGGATGACGCTTTGTATTTATCCAAGGAGCTCGGTCGTAATAAAGTGAGCCTGTTTCCGCCGCTTTCCGATAAGAGGCATTTATAATTATTAAATGATGCGTTCGTATAGTTGTTTAATTTCATCTTGCACAGAGCACGAATCGGCTGCGATTGGTGTTTTTTTTTAGGGGATAACCGCTCATTTCTATGATTCGCAGCGAACCTGGTCTTGAAAACGATAGAAAAGCGGAGTATATTTTTAGGTAATATCATAAGAGATGCATGGAACGGAAATGTTTGGTAAAGAGAGGGTGGCAGTTATGACGGATATATGGACGAGAGTTAACCAGCTTGCAGCGCAATTGGGTGAAGAAGGAGTTAAATCTGAAGATAGATTTCCGATCATTGTACAATCGGGTGCCCTAAATCAGGTCGCGGCATTCCTATCCGAACAATCCTATGAGAGGGTTTCTATCGTTGCCGATGCCAATACTTACGAAATTGCCGGAAAAGCATTGGAAGCATCCCTGACAGAGAAAGGCATCTCCACAAATCTAACGCTGATCCAACCTAATAAGCAAGGTGACGTTATTGCTGACGAGGTTTCCTTGATACAACTGATTATGGATCTACAGCAATATTCAGCACAGGTCGTGGTGGCCGCAGGATCGGGGACGCTGCACGATATTTCACGGTATTCTGCATATACAGCAGGTATTCCTTTTATATCAGTTCCGACCGCGCCTTCCGTTGACGGCTTTAACTCCAAGGGAGCGCCGATTATTATTCGGGGGGAAAAGAAAACCATTGCAGCTATAGGTCCTGACGCGATATTTGCCGACCTGGATATATTGGTGAAAGCCCCTGCACCGATGGTGGCTGCCGGATTCGGCGATATGCTAGGTAAATTTACATCGTTATTTGATTGGAAATTCGGCAGCCTCGTAGCTGGAGAACCCTATTCACAGCTTGTTGCGACCATTACCCGCAATGCCCTCCAGAAGTGCGTAGATCATCAGGACAGTATAGCGAAGCGTAGCCAAGAGGGGATCCAAACCTTAATCGAGGCGTTGATTGAATCCGGTATTGCGATGATGATTCTTGGCCAATCGCATCCGGCTTCAGGTGCTGAGCATCATCTATCTCATTATTGGGAGATGGAATACATTCAGCTTGGTAAGCGGCAGCTGCTGCATGGGGCGAAGGTAGGCGTCGCTTGTGCGGAAATCGCTGCGTTGTATCATCAGATAGCGGAGAGCGGCTTATCACCGAAAGCAGCGCAGATGGATTCCGGAGAAGCAGCTGACATTTCGACCACAGACGTTCAGGCGGCGATAGTTAGCCATTGGAAGGAAATTCAAACTGAAATTGGACGGATTCCGAATGCTCAAGCACTGCGTGAAATGCTTCACAAGGTAGGCGGTCCCACGACGCCGGAACAGCTTGGAGTAGATCCGGAGCTGTTAGCAAGAAGCCTGCAGGAGGCTCATAACGTGAGGCGTAATCGGTACACCTTGCTAAGAGCACATAATGAAATTTAACGTGAACACCCCTCAAGCAGACATGAGATCGGCATATCAAGCTAATGATGCACTTTAGTGATTTCAACGTATGGTGACTGATCAGTAAAGCTTATATGATCTTTAGCTTACAACCAGAAGCCTCGATGGCACTTATTGAAGTGTAGTCGAGGCTTTTGGTTTCAGACAGCAGAATGGCTTCTACACTACTGAAAATGGTGTTTGTGCCCTTTGCAGAAGCAAGGATGAAGCTGGCTTGTTGTCAAACGCCTGATCTCTGCCCAGGTGGACAGTCCTTAGAAATGGAGATGAACCAAAGCCATGCAAATTTCGAGCCTTGCCCTTAAAAATACAATTCAACGATTTGCGGAGGATCGGAACGAATATGTCAAGGTATTCTGGCTGTTCGGGTATTTGTTCTGCGTCGTATCCGCTTCCACCATGGGTCGGACTGCGGCGGATACCTTATTCCTCAGTCGCTTTGACGCTTCCTACTTATCGTCAATGTACTTGCCCCAGGCGGCGGCGATGATCCTGATGGGTTTTATTTTTCAACGATATAGTGGCAGGTTTAGGCTTGATCGTTTGATTCTGGGGCTGATTCCTCTCATTTCGCTGCTGGTGCTCCTTTCAAGGTTTGGCGTAGGCACAGAAATGCGCTGGGTGTTTCCCGTTATTTATGTCGGGTATGATGTGTTTAATTTTTTGATGATTGTCTGCTTCTGGCAGTTTGCTACTTCAGTGCTTGATCAGCGCAAGGTCAAACGAATGATTGGCTGGGTGGGCAGCGGAGGCATTATGGGCGGGATTTTAAGCGGTTTTGGACTAAAAGCGCTTGTGCCGGCTGTCGGCACAGCGAATTTGATCTATTTTTATGCGGGGCTGCAGCTGCTGTGTCTGATTGCAGTCGTGCAAATTTTACGGATGCTGTCTGCGCCAAAAGAGGTTTTTTCAACGGATCAGTCTGCCAGGAAACGGCCTTCAGCAGCAAGGAAAAAGGTTGAAGCCAAGACCAGCCTGTTTCAGAATGTTCCCCATTTGAAATACGTGGCGATCATGTCGGCGGCGCTGGTGCTGTCCCTTACGTTAATCGATTATCAATTCAAGGTCATATTAAAAGAGACACTGCAAAATGAAGCCTTAGCTGGATTTATGGGCAGCTTTTACGGTTATTCAGGGCTGCTGGCTTTAATCGTTCAGTTGTTCGTATCGGGTCGGGTCTTAACCCGTTTTGGCGTCATGACGGCGCTGCTCGTGTTTCCTATTGCTTTGTTTATGGGCAGCTTTGGCGTGCTGCTGATGCCTGTTCTCGCTATGGCCGTAGCCGTTAAGGGTAGTGATAAAGTCATTGGAGATACGATCTACTCCTCGGTCAGCCAACTGATCATGTTCCCGATTCCTCCGGAATGGCGAGGTAAAGCGAAAGGTTTTTTGGACGGTATCGTCCGCAATGGAGCAAAGGGACTTGCTGCGTTGTGCTTGCTTATCGTTTCCCGATTGTTTGCTCCGGAGCAGTTGAGTTATATCATTTTGGTGCTGCTTGCTATCTGCATCGCGGCTGCGATTAAGGTGAAGGGTGCTTATTTGAAAACGCTGCTTTCCACCCTGCAAACGGGCAGTGAGGATTTGGAGAAGGCAGAGCTTAATATGATGGACCCGGCCAGCCGATTGCTGTTAGTTAACGCCTTATCGAGTCCCGATAAGCAGCAGGTGCTCTATGCACTTCGTCTTTTAAGGGGATTGGATTCATTCGATATCAAGCCGTTTCTCCCTGCACTGCTGGAACATCCGATGGCTGAGGTTTGTGCGGAGGCATTGGTCTATGTCGAGCAGATGACACCGGACGGACTGGAGGTAGTGCTGCAGAAGCTATTGGTCGAAGGGGATAAGCAGGTGCATGCAAGAGCCTTATTGGCGCTGGCTGCCTATGCCAAAGACGGGCATATCGATGAAATTACGAATTATCTAGAGCACCCGGAAGTCAGTATGAGAGCAGCGGCGATTACCGGACTCGTAAAATATTATGGGATCGAAGGGATGTTTCGTGCGGTAGGGACACTGAAGCTGCTGCTGGAAAGTATCCATGAGGAAGAACGAATGGCGATGGCGGCATTGTTCGGTCAGATCGGGATTGCCAGCTTTTATAAGCCGCTGCTTGCTCTGCTTAAGGATAACTCCTCGCAGGTACGTATAGGTGCATTGGAATCTGCAGCTGCTTTACAGGTATTGGAGCTGGTTCCTTACATTGTTCCGCTGCTGGATAGCAGTGAGACGCGCCGTTATGCGGTTGCTGCGCTTGCTGCTTATGAGGAAAGGCAAATCCTGCCGCTGCTTGAATCTTATATGGCCGAACCGTCTTTGGCCCTGTATTTGCCTCAGGTGTATGAACGCATAGGCTCACAGCGGTCATTCGATATGCTGGTATCGCGTTATGGACCCGCTGATATTGAAATACGGGATAAGATTCTGGAAGCGCTGCAGAGAATGAACAAGGAACATTGGCGGGTCGATGAAAAGCAAATAGAGCAGCTTATTCTTGAAGAAGTTCAGCTCTATTGGAAATTTGCCGAGCATGGAGCAGGTGTATCGGGAATGGAAGACAGCTCCGATATATTACTCATCATCGAACAGACGCGTCTTTCCGTATGTCGGCGTATTTTTCAATTATTATCTTTAATGATGGAACCCAAGACCGTACAGGCTGTGTTTGCAAGCTGGTCGTCGGGTGATGGCAGACAGCAAGCGAATTCGACTGAAGTGATGGACCAGATGCTGCAAGGGAATCTGCGGACCGAGCTGGCCCGAATGATGTCGTCTCCACGAACCTTATCGAATACGCCGTTACCGGCGCTTTTACAGGATGAGCCTTTGATTTGGCTGTATGAGCATGGAGATCCATGGCTTCGACACAGGATTCATTATCTTACGATGCAGAGGCCATCCAGCAGGGCGTATGCTTTTATCGAAAAACGGGCAAATGCAGCAGAGAAAGAGCTGTCCTATGAGAGTCTAGCCGATCAGATCGAACGAGTCCGTCTTTTGCACAATGTAACTTTATTTCATGGTCTGGCAGGTCGTGATCTTTCTACAATTGCGCTTCGGCTGAAAAAAGTGAGTCTGGTCCAAGGGCGGGATATCATCCGAGAGGGAGAGCCGGGAGATTCCTTATTCATCATTCATGAAGGCCAAGCCGGTGTATATGTGAATGGCCAGCAGGTGAGCCGGCTGAAGGCAGGGGATTGCTTTGGTGAAATGGCAGTGCTGACCCAAGGGTTACGCACGGCTACGATCCGGGCAGAAACGGACATTGAACTGTGGGAGCTGGATTCAACGGCATTGTATGAAATGATGTTCGATCGAACAAGCATTGCGATTGAAATGATGAAACTGCTCTCACGCAGGCTGCGGACCAAGCTGGAACGGGGGAAGAAGGACAGCAGTGATCTAAACGCAGTACAGGAGATTGCGGCAGTGAATGACGGGCCAGCTTCCGACGTCTTGAATCAGGATAAGGATGCAGTCATATTGCGGCGGATTCTTGTTTTGCAGAAAATCAATTTGTTTGCCCATTTGAGTCAGGATGATTTCATACGACTTGCCCAAATTAGTGAAGAAGTCACTTATGGTCCAGGTGAAGCAATCTGCAAAACAGGGGATTTTGGGGACACGATGTACGGGATCATTGAAGGAAACGTCCGCGTCCATAATGGAAGTGAAACATTTGCGATGTTGGGTGTTGGGGATTGCTTTGGAGAGATGGCGGTTATCGACAGCGGCCCGCGCTCGGCGGATTGCACCTCAACTGACCATACGCTGCTTCTGGAGCTGCAGCAGGATCAGGTATTTAACTTTTGCTTTCAAAATATGGATGTGCTGCGCGGCATGATGCGTGTACTGGCGGAACGGATTAAAGGTATGGTGTAAATATGTTCACATTAAAAAAACCACAACACGAGGGTGAACTGTAACCTCAATCATGGACAGTGTTAAAAAAACGGTATTGAAGCCTTAAGCAGCTAGGAGATGACTTCTGAATTCATCAGGAGTCATCTT
>NZ_FOTE01000043.1 GCF_900114475.1 Paenibacillus sp. 1_12
TGAACGGATCCCGCCCCGAACGCCAAATAAAAATGCACATATTGAATCTTTCCACGCTATTTTGGAGGCCGAATGCTATGGGAGGCATGAATTCGAAACATATCCACAGACCTATGAGATCGTCACGCAATTCATTCAAGACTACAATCAGCAGCGGATTCACGGGAGCATTTACGACTTGTCGCCCTATGAATATATCGATGCTTTAAAGAAAAACGAGGTAAAACCTAAATCTATTCAGGTATAAGACACAAAAGACTAAGCAAAACATAGCAATTTCAAGCAATTCTATGAGACCCGCTGATTAAGAGGTATAGTGTCCAGCATTAGGGTGTTGAACCGATAATTACTGGCATCTCTTTTTCGTTTGCGGTGAAGTACCTCTGTTGCCATTGAAACATGCCAGGGCAGTCTTACCATGTCCTAGTTTTATTTATGTCCGTTTTCTTCAAGAAGGATTTTTCTAGATCAATATCTAGTTTGTTAGCTAGGTCGCAAATATTCCAAACAATATCATACATCTCTAGACCGAGACGGTCTTTTATTTCTTCAATTTCTTCATGATCAGGATGGTAGGAAATATGCAATAGTTCCCTGACCATCTCGCCAACTTCAGTAACAAGAAACAGTGACCTTTGTTCGATGGTAGATTTATCGAAACCTTTTTCGATACTGAATTCTTTAATATGATCTTGCATTTCGGATATTTTCATTTTTTTCCTGTACCTTCCCACGATCTTTAGTATGTAGATTTAGTCTCTATCGTTCATTATAGGATAGTTTATTGGTATTACAAAGCAAGAATTGGCACACAGAATAGCTTCATCTAAGGGGGGCAACGCCTTTTTTAGATTTGCACTGCTGTAAGGCGCAGGGGTAACCTCACTATTTTTCTTTATTGAGCCTTCCGACCTAATGAGATAAGATTGAATTATAATGTTTCCAAGATTCGACAAGAGGGAGGACGGCAGTGAATCTACCATATAACCGGGAAGGCGAACTGAGAGAAAAGTTTAACCAGTTCATCTCCGACAAAATAACTGGCACCACCGAAGATTACTATTCTCAGCTATCAGTCGAGGATTTCGAGGACATTAAGACGACCTTGAAGGACATTCATAACATTATTACTTACAAAACGACGATTCGATTCATTGACTGGGTAAGTCACCGCTTCCCCTACGTGAAGCAGAACTATCAAGTCTATTTAGAGCAGGTCTTAGGAACGAAGCCTAGTGACAATGGTTACGATCTCATCGTAACTGGCGAGGTAAATATCGTTGCCGAGATCAAATGTAATAAGCCAATCAACAATGGTTACAAGTTTGGCTCAGCTCAGAAGAACGGTATCATTAAGGATATCAGGGGTCTACTTGAAGGCAAATCCAAAGTGAAGTCCATTGATCCAACGGCAGCTTTCAAATTTTTGGTGATTTATGATTTTGGAGACCATACTTTAATGGCAATTCAAAACTTAATCAAAAATTTACCGACTGCTTTGAAGGAGAAGGTGTTGATCCACGAAGAGGCTAGCCCATTGATGGTGGATAAGGTACATGTTGTGTTTATCAAATAAAATGCAAAGACAACAAACTGATCTCAAGGCTCAGATATTTATCCGTAAAGAATACGATAAGATAAGGGTGAAGGATAAATGGTACTAAAAAAGAATATTCCAATTAGCGACAATTCCTCAACTTCGATAAAGGATATTCAGAAAAGGATAAAATCTTTAGAGAAAGAAAAACAAAAGCAATCATCTGGCGAAAAGACGTATACAATGTCAGATCAAAATAAAGCCTTAAGGAAGCTTGGAAAAGAGATAATTAAAGAGATGCCTAGAGTAGATTATGAGAAGCTAAGCAGCAAGTCTGGAACATTACATTTTGCAAGATTGCTGGGTTTGGATTCTAAAAGAACTACACGCACTAAATATGAGAATGGTGAAAGAGTGTACAATAGTGGGAATATCGGTAGCCCCAAGCCTATAGGGGTTACCTTATGTTCTGATGAAGACATAACTGTTCCAGTCATTGATGTAACAATTAACAAAGACACAGGGATCAGTATAGAAGAAGAACTCTCATATAAAGAAGAAAAAGCTGGTGTAGAGTTCCACCTAACATTATATGAGTTTATGTTCCTGATGTTAAAGGATGAATATGCAGGTTATCTTCGGCTTGGCGAAGATAACTATGGAGTCCATATGGAATTAAAAACAACAAAATTTATCGATGTAGATAAAGATGGTAATATAGAACTTAAGTTTATTGAGGATGAGAATGGAAGTAAGAGAGTATTGCTCCCTACTCCGACAATAAAATTCTCTAAAGGGTCTGTTAGAGCAGGTACTGTAGGAATAGATGAACTCGGTCTTGATGGATTATGGCGAATTAGGCAGGGGTATGAGAAGTTTACGGACTTAGTTATCAATAAAAAGAATGTTTTAAGGAAAATAAAAAGTGGCAAGGCTCAGACCGAAAAAGTCGATTCTAAGGAAAATGCTTAAAATAAATCTGATAGGAAGAACAAGGACAGGGCTTAGTTGCTCTGTTTTTTTTATATACAGTAAACCTAAATTTAATAGGAGACATAGCAATGATTTTGTGAATAGCTTCAAGAGATTAAAAAGATAGTATATCCGCTAGCAGCGGAGGCTTACTTTAACGAAGTTCTAAACTGCTCATTGACAACTGAATAGTATTGATGCCAAAGCGTCAAAAAGTATCTCATTTTCAAGGGGGATCGGTGCTCATCCAGTACATTTAAGAGTTTCTAGGTCATTGGTTTAGTAGCAAAGTCGGCAATTCAACTCATAATTCCTAATATCTCGACTAAGTTGTTCCCTATCGAAAGAAATGGAGAGATTTATAAACTAACCCACTCAATAAAGGTAGTAAATTTAAATCAAACGAGGAGGAAGAACATGCATAATCAATCGAAAAGTCTACGAAAAGCGCTAAGAGAGCAATCGGAAGTAGAATTGAATAAGAATGTTTGGGGATACACACTAAGTTCTAAATCAAATACATTTTTTCTATCATTAGGTCTTGATATTTTGGATCAAATGGATAGTACACAACAAGATAGTTTAGGTAGCAAATCGGGAATGCTTCACTTTGTTAATCTTCTTGGTACAAGTTCTAGGATATTCCGTAGGGATATTCCTACTGCAGTTGGTGTCACGTTGTATTGTGATGAAGATATATGCGTTCCAGTCATCGATATGAATCTCAATAAAAAGACAGGAATTGATGCTTCAAAAGATATTGCATTCAGACAAGTAAAGGCTAGGGAAAAGTTCGCACTGAGCTTGTATGAATTTATGTTTCTAGTTATAAAGGATGAATATGCGGGATTCATCGAGGCAAACGGAAATCCTCGGGGAGCGTACTTATCGGTTAAATCACCTGCATTCTTTAAAGGGAAAACGAAGTTGCCGACTCCTACTATTACTTTCAGGTATGGATCGGGTCCAATTAAATACCACTTTGTTGTGATTGATGAACAATCATCTTTTGATGGTAAATGGTTTGTGAAGAAGGGGTTTAAGAGGTTCGCAGAACTTATTCCGAAACGTAAGCAGCACTTGCTAAATAAAGTAACAACTATTATAAACGAGAATCAGAAGTTAAAATCAAAAAACCTCATTTTACAACGAGAGAATGTTAATTTGAATAATTGTTTTGCTGAGTTTGTAAGGATACTGGAAACGTGAACAATAGCACTGATCTTTACTGAGTCTCTATAATCGTTGTCGCTGGTTAAGTATCGGTGCAGTGTTAAAAGGGAATCATTGGTGGTTTGTCGAATTTACTCGAGAAATAACTAATTAGGAAGTGAACAAATGAACCTTGATCTTATGAAGCTATTTGAAGGCTATGTCCGAAATTACCATACATTCAATCTTACCGTCCATCATGGTAAGCATTCCTTCACAATGACAGAAATAGAGTATTTCTCGAGACTCGGCTCAATGTTGGGGTATCATCCCTTCACTGAGGACACAGCAGGCGGCACTTGCCGACCGATGGATTTATCGTGGTGGGGCAAATTCGATGGCGAATACTGGAACGACTTTATTCTTCACTTGGAGCGAGAGAACCTGTTCAAGAAGGACGAAGAAACATTGGACAAGTTATTCTGCGACCGAGAGCTCGTTCCCTCCAATGTCATTGGCATTATGAATGTCCAAAGCGGAGAACGTATTAACGAGCTGATTGATATCGCAAAGCTGACTTGTAAGATTAACAATGCCCTACTTATATTCAGGACAACTTCTTCTGGAAAGAGCCAGCCGTATTTCGATGAAGTCCTCGCTTACTTGCTAAACAATGATCAGGTTGTAGAGACAAGGAAGGCTTTCGTATCTGAAATAGCAGGAACGCTGTTTATGCAGCTTGAGAATGAACGGTGATAATATGATTATTTCCCGAGCTATCAATTTAGGAGTGACTATGTAGCGGACTGTGATTAGGCAAATTGTAAAATAAGCAGTACAGAAAGCAACTGGGGTTTAGGGGGCATGGAATTGGCAAACTGGCGGGGAAAGATATTTGTTTTATTATTCTTAATATTCATTTTGGTTTTAACAGGTTGCGTCACAACATCGCAAGAACAAATTAAATCAGTAGAAACAGGTGTAGCCGCTGAAGAATCTGCTTCATTGCCAACAAGTACTACTGTCGAAACAGGTGAAGAGGTTACAGTTAATGATGACACTAAGAATTCAAACTCGCCAAAGGGTATTGGTAACAGTCAAAGTTCAAGTGCTATTGAGAATAACAAAGTAGAAGCTCCCGAGAAAGTAATAACCGAAGGGGAACTTACTATCCACTACATCGATGTTGGACAAGGCGGATCACAATTGATTATCGGACCGACTGGCAAAACAATACTGATTGACGCAGGGAACAACAATAAGGAGAAGACGGTTGTCGGCTACCTCAAGGATCAAGACATCACCAAGATAGACTTCTTGATAGGCACCCATCCTGACGCTGATCACACAGGCGGATTAGACAAAGTCATCGACAATTTCGATATCGGAAAAATCTACATGCCGAGAGTTCAATCCAATACCAAAACTTTTGAGTCAGTATTACTAGCAATTCAGAATAAAGGCTTGAAGGTGACTACAGCCAAGTCGGGTCTAATTCTAGACTGGGAGCCAGGTATTGTTGTGAAGATGATCGCTCCAGTAAATACCTACGATGATGCTAACGAGATGAGTGCAGTAATTCATCTCACTCATGGTCAGACAGCGTTTTTATTCACGGGTGATGCAGAAGCAAAGAGCGAATCCGATATGCTGGCATCTGGGGTAAGCCTGAAAGCAGACGTGTTACTCGCTGGTCATCACGGATCAAAAAGCTCGACCAGTCAGGCTTTCTTAGATGAAGTAAATCCCAAATATGCAGTGATTCAATCGGGTAAGGACAATAACTATGGTCACCCGACACAAGAAGTATTGAAACGCCTAAACGATAAGAAAGTTGAGATCTACCGTAATGACGAACAAGGCAATATCGTTTTCACTTCAAACGGCAAGGATATTTCAGTAGCACAGAATCATTGGAAGTATACAGCGGTGGCAACTAATAATGAAGCTTCCTTTCCGCCACAAGAACAGTCGAAGGAGTCCGCTAAAGAAGAACTAGTTGTTTCCGCAAGTATTGATGATGCTTCACCTAAGCAAAATTCGACAATCGTAGTAACGGTAAAGGTTCAAGATGGAAGTGGAAAGCCTGTAAATGGTGCAGAGGTTGTCCTAACCTTGCACTACAAGTCCACCGAGACTGTATATGAAGGCAAAACCAATGCAGCGGGGGTATCGACCTTATCTTTCAAGATTGGTAGAGCAGCCAAAGACTTTACAGTTGACGGAGACATCACCGTTACCTATGGAGACAAGACAAGTAATGTATCTGTGTCGTTCACACCAAAATGAAGGGGGAGTCATAAATGATAGGAATCGTTGACCGTTATGAAGGTGAATTTGTAGTAATCGAAATTGATGGTGATTCACAGGATATACCGAAGTCACTTGTCGCAGATGATGTACAGCCAGGTGACATGGTAGAGCTACAAAATGAAATTTGGGTAAAAACCCCGTCAGCAACAGAGGAACGCTCAAAGGAAATCAAGAAGCTGATGGATTCTGTGTGGGACGATTAAAACCTTGGCTAGAGAGCTTTGTCTTGACCAACAAACCTTGACTTGAGACAAGTAGTTATTTACAGGGTTACTGCGGCAATATTTTTTGATTAAACATATGAATGAGGAGCTGGTTAAATGAAGGCATCACAGGAAGTTATCGAGCAGTTAGAGCAATTATCAAGTACTTTTATGCAAGTGGTAGAGGATCAAAGAAAAAGCGGGGGGATGGAGGATACTGCAGCAATAATGATTCAAAATTCTGTAAGTTATTTTGTCAGTTGGTGTCGGAGAGATATTGATCTAAGTAAAAGTGGAGAAAAGAAGTAACCTGCCAGCACACTTGATCCAATTGACATATGAACAGCGATTAAAGCATTCGAGATCCCTATTCAAATTAGAATGGGGTTTTTTTTATTTGGCTTTGCTCGCAGGTGTAAGATTTATTTCTTAGAAGGAGATGGGATTAGGAATGTAGAATATTGTAAGTTGATGGCGAGTGTAAATGAGGGGGAATTGCTTTTGTCCTATCAATCTGAAGCGCAACTTGAGAAGAATTTGATTGACCAACTTGTTAATCAAAATTATGAACGAGTTACAATAAATGATTATGATGCAATGGTTGCTAATTTTAGACAGCAGCTAAACAAGTTCAATGAGAAGAAACTGAATGATCAACCGTTAACGGATTCCGAATTTAGCCGTTTTCTTACACAAATTGATGGTAAGAGTATCTTCGATTCTGCAAAAATCCTTAGGGACAAGCAAGTCTTTCAGCGTGATGATGGGACAGAGGTTTATTTGGAACTGATGAATACCCGCGAGTGGTGTAAGAATAACTTTCAGGTGACCAACCAGACAGCCGTCGAAGGCAAATATAAAAATCGTTACGATGTAACGCTGTTCATTAACGGCTTACCTGTTATTCAAGTAGAGCTGAAACGCCGAGGCTTGGACTTCAAAGAGGCATTCAATCAGATACAACGCTATCGAAAACACTCATTTCGTGGATTGTATCGTTACTTGCAGATATTTATCGTGAGTAATGGGGTTGATACTAAGTACTTCGCAAATTCGGATGGCGACATCCTGTTTTCCCATACCTTCTTTTGGTCGGATTCGGAGAATAATCGGATTACGACCCTTAATGAATTTGCGGCATCATTCTTAGAGAAGTGTCATATGGCAAAAATGGTTTCCAGATATATGGTTCTAAATGAAACGGAAAAACAATTGATGGTCATGCGACCGTATCAAGTATACGCTGTTGAAGCCTTAGTCAAGCGAGCCCTTGAGACTAAGAATAATGGATACATCTGGCACACTACGGGAAGCGGTAAGACACTAACTTCCTTCAAAGCGAGCCAGATTTTAGCCAATGAACCGCATATTAAGAAAGTGTTTTTCTTAGTCGACCGTAAGGACTTGGATAGTCAGACGCTAACAGAGTTCAATAAATTTGAGAATGACTCGGTCGATATGACTAATGACACTAGTAAACTTGTGCAACAGATCGCTGATCAAGGTAAACCGTTAATTGTAACCACGATTCAAAAGATGGCAAATGCGATTAAGAATTCGCGTTACGAGCAAATCATGAAACCATATCAACAAGAACGGGTCATCTTTATAATTGACGAATGTCATCGTAGCCAGTTTGGTAAGATGAAACGGTTAGTTGATAACCATTTCAAAGAGGCTCAGTACTTTGGCTTTACGGGGACACCGTTGTTTGAAGTGAACAAGAGTCAGGATGGTCGGGTAACGGCAGATATCTTCGAGAAGTGCCTACACACCTATCTGATTAAAGATGCCATTCATGATGAGAACGTACTTGGGTTCTCGGTTGAGTACAATAAGACTGTAGATGTGACGGTGAACGAGGAAGATCAGACCAAAGTAAAAGGCATTCTAACCGATGAGGTCTGGATGCACGATGATCGCATTAGGTTAGTTGCTGATAATATTCTTACACACCATGAGCGCAAGTCCCGAAGCAAAGGCTACACTGGGATCTTTACGGTAGACGGCATTCCAATGCTAGTTAAGTATTATGACATGTTCAAATCCATGTCTCACAACTTTAAGATTGCAGGCATCTTTACTTATGGTCAGAATGAAGATAGTGAAGGTCGTGACGAACATTCTCGGGACAGTCTAGAGCGTATGATGGTTGATTACAATAAAATGTTTGGCACCAATTTCAACACTGACTTGTATTCAAGTTATTTCACTGATGTCTCAAGGCGTGTAAAGACCGCCCAAATTGATATTCTGCTTGTGGTGAACATCTTTTTGACAGGGTTCGATAGCAAGCCACTTAATATACTCTACATGGATCGCTTCTTGAAGTACCATAATCTGATCCAAGCCTTCTCCCGTACAAACCGTACAGAGAAAGCGACAAAGCCCTATGGCAACATAGTATGTTACCGTAACTTGAAAGAGGACACCGATGAAGCAATCAAGTTGTTCTCTAAGACAGATAATGTAGATGATGTTCTGATGAAATCATATGAAGAGTATTTAGATATGTTTAAGGCTGCACTTGTTAAGGTACGAGCAATGGCTTCAACACCTGCAACTGTAGATAATCTAGAGCGTGAAGAGGATAAGCAAAAGTTTGTAGTAGCCTTCCGAGACCTCACCAAGTATCTAAATAGGCTAGAAACGTTCACAGAGCATGAGTTTACTGAGGAACGGTTAGGTATCCAGGAGCAAACGTATCAGGACTACAAGAGTAAGTATCTCCGTATCTATGATGAAGTTAAGCGTGGTGGAGGTGGGGGTAAGACCTCGATTTTGGCGGACGTAGACTTCTCCATCGAATTGATGCACACGGATAGGATTAACGTTAGCTACATTATGAACCTGATTAAGAATATCGACTTCAACAATGAAGATGAACGTAATAAGTCGGTAAAACATATTCAAGATGAGATTGATCGTGCAGATAACGAAGAATTGCGTCTCAAGGCTCGACTACTAAAAGAATTCTTGGATAAGGTCGTTCCAACATTAAGCAGTGCCGATTCCGTAGATGATTCCTATAATACATTTGAGCAAGAAGAGCGTGACAAGGAGATCCAATCCTTCGCTGGAGAGGTTGGTTTAACTATTGAAGACGTTCAAAGCTTTGTTGAGGAATACGAATACAGCGGCTTCGTAAATCAACAAGTAATCAGTGATGTCATCAAACTCCCATTTCTTCAGAAGAGATCGCTAATTCAACGAATAATTGAGTTCATTACAGATCACACAAAACGTTTCTCATGAGCTATTTATAAAAATAGCAGAAAAGTCATTGACTTCTCTGCTATTTTTTATTAGTATTGAACCATATTACATTGCTATTTTTTAAAATAGCGGTAAGGGGAGGGTTGGATTGCAATTAGAACAATGTGCTTCGGTAACTCAGGGGGCTTTTCTAAATCGTATTCAGACATCTCCGTCCTCTGATGCGGCAAGGATTCCTCTGTATACGATAAAGGAGATGAACGAGTGGTTAAGTTCAGAGCCAAACATTGTACCAGAACATTCACAGGATGTGTTTGTATCTAAAGATCGAATGGGGTTATTGCCGATTGCGAGGGAAGGATTGGTCTTGCTCAGTTTAACTGGACAACGTGCGGTTGCTTTGAGGCAGGAGCATGTAGGTAAACTGATCCCCTCAAACTTCGCGATTATTGAGCCTAGTGGGGTTCTTCATCCTGATTATTTGGAGTGGTTCATCAATGAGCATCCTGACTCTAAGAAGCAATTAAGGGTTTCAACTCAAGGCACTTCAATTTCAGCATTATCGATCCAGATGCTCAGGACATTGGAGATTATTTTGCCACCTATGAATGAACAAGTGAAGGTTAGTAGTGTCCACAGATTATTACACCGAAAAAATCGGCTTGTTCAAGAGAGAACCATACTTGAACGACATTATGCCACTCAAACTATCATCAAGAATCTCAAGGAGGAAAACAGATGACTACATCTGAATTACAGCGTCAGCAACAAGCCGATTTGCACAAGAAGCTATGGGACATGGCAAATGATTTACGGGGTCAGATGGAAGCTTCGGAGTTTAAGAATTATATCCTTGGTCTAATCTTTTATCGCTTCTTATCTGAAAAGACGGAAACTAGAGTAAACAAGTTGCTTGAGGAGGATAAGATATCTTATGCCAAGGCATGGGAGGATAAAGAACTGCAAGCTGGGCTTAAGGATGAGTTAATTCAGCAGATTGGTTACGTGATTGAACCGAACTACCTATTCTCTAATATGGTAGTAGAAATCACCAAGGGCGATTCAGGGAAATTCGATGTCGAGATGCTTCAAAGGGCAGTTAACACAGTAACAGAATCGACTCTTGGCGCAGTTAGCGAAGACGAATTCCAACATTTATTCGATGACATGGATTTGGCATCATCGAAGCTAGGTCGTGATGTAAAGTCACGATCCAAGTTGATCGCAAAGATCATGCTCAATATTAACGACATCCCATTCCTGCATGACGATGTCGAAATCGATGTTCTAGGCGATGCGTATGAGTATCTAATTGGTCAGTTCGCAGCTTCGGCAGGTAAGAAGGCTGGAGAGTTCTATACTCCGCAACAAGTATCGAAGATTCTTGCTAAGATAGTCACTGTTGGCAAGACGGACTTGAAGAATGTATATGATCCGACCTGCGGCTCGGCTTCCCTTGCACTTCGAGTGGGTAAGGAAGCTTATGTCAGAAAGTATTACGGGCAAGAAAAAGTGTCCACAACGTATAACTTGGCTCGCATGAACATGCTTTTGCATGACATCTCTTATCAAAATTTCGATATTCAAAATGCTGATACTGTAGAAGAGCCAAGGCACTTGGATGAACGATTCGAAGCCATTGTCGCCAACCCTCCTTATTCTGCCAAATGGAGTTCGGATGAGAAATACCTGCAGGATGAACGCTTCAGTGCATACGGTAGACTGGCTCCAGCATCTAAAGCTGACTTTGCTTTTGTGCAACATATGATTCACCAACTCGATGACAATGGCACTATGGCAGTAGTCCTTCCTCACGGTGTATTATTCCGTGGTGCAGCTGAAGGGGTTATCCGCAAGTACTTGATAGATGATAAGAACTACCTTGATGCGGTGATTGGTCTCCCAGCCAACATTTTCTTCGGCACATCAATCCCAACTTGTATTTTAGTGTTCAAGAAGTGCCGAGAAGCCGAAGATAACATCCTTTTCATCGATGCATCCAAAGAGTTCGAAAAAGGTAAGAATCAGAACCGTTTGCGTGATGAAGATGTCGAGAAGATTATTGACACATACGTAAATCGTAAGTCTATCGTAAAGTATTCGTATGCAGCAAGTTTAAAAGAAGTTAAAACACAGGATTATAATCTGAATATCCCTCGGTATGTTGACACCTTTGAAGAAGAGGAACAAATTGATATTCAGACTGTTAAAAATAGACTTCAAGAAATTGATGAAGAGATCGCGGATATAGATATCGAGTTAGAGAAGTACCTCAAAGAGTTGGAGGTTTAAGGGAAATGGAACCATTATTACGTTTTCCAGAATTTAATGATACATGGAGACAGACAACCCTAAATCAGCTACTTCAGTTCAAGAATGGAATTAATGCTGCGAAAGAACAGTATGGACATGGGAGAAAGTTCATAAATGTCCTAGACATCCTAAATAACGATTACATTGTATATGACTTAATAAATAGTTCAGTAAACGTAAGTTTTGTTCAAGAAAAAGCAAGTAAAGTAGAATATGGCGATTTGCTTTTTCTAAGAAGCTCGGAGACAAGAGAAGATGTAGGGAAATGTAATGTTTATCTTGATATCAAGGAGTATGCATTGTTTGGTGGGTTCGTAATTAGGGGCAAGAAAAGTGGAGAATATGATCCCTACTTTCTAAAATTGCTTTTAAACGCTTCTAGCGCACGAAATCAGATATCGAGCAAATCTGGAGGTAGTACCCGTTATAATGTTAGTCAAGAAATCCTTGAATCCGTTTTGCTTAACATGCCTAGGTTAAAGGAACAACAGAAAATTTCCTCCTTCTTTAAACTCCTTGATCAAAAGATCGGGAAACAGAAAGAGAAAATCGTACAACTGGAATTGTTCAAAAAGGGAATATTGCGGAAGATTTTCACTCAGGAGATTCGTTTCAAAGATGAGAATGGACAGGAGTACCCGAAGTGGAAAAAAAGACCACTTAGTAAGTTAGTCGAAAGAATCACACGAAAGAATAAAAATATGGAGTCTATTCTCCCTTTAACGATTTCTGCTCAGCATGGGCTAGTGGATCAAATAACATTTTTCAATAAAACTGTAGCAGGTACAAATCTTGAAGGATATTATCTGCTGTATAACGGAGAGTTTGCTTACAATAAAAGCTATTCAAACGGGTATCCCTTCGGTGCGATTAAAAGACTTCATAATCATGACAAAGGTGTGCTATCAAGTCTATATATTTGCTTTAAACCATTAGATTCAGTATTCGGTGATTACTTAGAGCATTATTTCGAGTCAACTCTTTGGTATAAAGAGATGTCCATGATATCAGTAGAGGGTGCTCGTAATCATGGCTTATTAAATATAGGTGTTAATGATTTCTTTGAAACGATGCATATGGTACCAGACTTTAAAGAACAACAAAAAATAGCTTTGTATCTTTCTTCAATCAATTCAAAAATCGAAAAAGAATCTGAGAAACTAATATCCCTCACTGAACTGAAAAAAGGCTTAATGCAACAAATGTTTATCTAAATCAAGGGCAGTGGTCAATCCACTGCCTGTTCCTTTTTAATAATCCAACAATGTCCCTTCACATCAACATATAACTCCCAATCCTCCGAATTGTAATCGACACCGTTCTTACTTGCTCTCAGAAAGATCACTGCATCGAATGCCTTCTGTTCATAGTCTGAACGTAGATCCTCGTATTCGGACATCAGCATCTCGACTTGATTTTTATTAAACAGGAGCATATCAAAAGTACTGCGTAGCAACTGTGTTTGTTGTTTAGTCAGTACGCCGATGTATTTCCCATGTTTCTCTATAGTTTCAGCATTATGCTCATAGTCATGATCAACCAGCTTATTAAAGCTTTTGCGGCTAAAGAAGTCGTAAATTTCATCCATTTCATTTCCTCCCTAGTGTTTCCGATAATATACACAGGTAATTCGTAAAATTCTATGTGGCTGAATCTGGTAACTGGTTAAGTTAGAAATGTTGTTAGATCTTATGGGGTATGATTCTGTTCTTTTAAAGGCACTTCGGATACTTACCCGCGATAAATTCATTAAAAGAATGCAAATAACGATTAATAGCTGAACTGATACTTGATCTACTTTATATAAGTAGCCGATTAAAATTCCCCTGCAATTCTGTGATCCAAAGAAGAAGCCTGGGAATTGAAGTTGGAAACTTATTAAGGGAGATGTTTGGAATGGAAATCGGCAACCCTCTTCATTTTACTACAAGGAGCCAGAAGCTCGCACTGGAGTTAATGAAGACTCTCGGCATTAAGGAAAGTATCGTCAAAGCCTTCCAACAAGGCACTGTTTCAAGGACGAACTATATTAACTACAACAGAATATTACAAGCAAATGCAACTGAACAAGATCAGCAGATAATTTCCGATTTGGATAAAAACGGTCTATTGGTCTACCACATTCTACTCTCACTTGAAATGGATTGGCAGGTTGCCGACATCTCAAGTGATCAGGCTACATCCACATTTGAAAGGATCATAACACTTAAAAGCTATCTCTGCGTACCACTGGATATGTTTGCGGAAGAAGATATGCATGGTGAAGAAAGTCCGCCGCGGGGTATTGTTATCAGAAATTTTATTGAGAATTCTCTTTTTATGGCTAAACAAGGCTTTCTTTACGCTTACGTAGTTAACGAAGCCAATAGCAATTCCAACTACGGCAACATTGAGGTAACCGTTGTCAGAGGCGAGTTGGTAAGAATCATTTAAGTAAGTTATCTCCCAAGCAGCAGTTTCAAATGAGTATCAAAAGCCAGATCCCTCCATCGATTCGCGGAAGTATCTGGCTTTTGATTTTATTACTCTTTTTTAATACTGTGAGCGTAACAACGGGTTAGGCATCCCCGTTTTAGCGCAATAATATGTGTTGACTCTGCTTACTCGACACATGTGGAGTCGGTTGCACTGCTTGTACGAAATGAAACAATTGCCAAAAAACCTTATTAATACAGGGTTTTCCCCAATGAAACAGCGGGTCTAAATTAGTGGTACAGTAGTGATTTTTTGGCCATTGGTGTAAAGTTGGTGTAAAAATGTAACACAAATGGGCATAATTCAGCCCGAATCATCAGAAATAAGCTTAGAACAGGGTACATTTTGAATGAACTGTTATAGTCCATAAGAAAAAGAACCCGAACGATTAGTACAGCAATCGTTCGGGTTCTTATGCTTCTTTACGACTGAGACCTCTGTTTGAGTCGGAATTAGTTTATTTTTAACAAAAGGTATGCGAGGCTACATGTTCACTTGTGTTATAATTAAAACTAAATGCTGATACTTAGATACTGGGATGGTGAGACTCATGAATCAAATCAAAGATCTCCAAAAGCTTATCAAGCTCACTGGTGATCGTGCTAAGCTAGATGCTAAGGCGAACGAAACATACATTGTGAATAAGACTGCAGAAGCTCAGATTATTAAGGAATTTAATAACGGTCATGTTATCTCGGTTACCGTACAGGATTCCTCTCATGCATGAACTGTTCGGTGACAGAGTGTTGACGTGTCGGTTTGGTTTAATAAAAGCATAATGCAAGAGCGCTTCGCTCTTCGCGAATTACAGGGTGAAATTGTTAAGGATGCCATTTCGGTTTCAAATAATCTTGTATTCACTCCAAAAATCAAAAACCTCAGTCTCATAAATAGATAGAGCTCCTCTTTTTTGTTTTATATCAAATCCTTCATTGGCAAACCTTACTATGCGAACATGTTGTGTTGTGGATCCTTTATTTTCTCCTTTGTAGTACATTTTACCAATTTCCTATCTTTTTAGCCCCCTAGAAGCTTTGGACAGTACACCCCTTAATCAAATACAATATGAATAGACGGAGGGGAACGTTATGAAGCGAGTACAATATGATCTTAATTTCAAGATGGATATCGTTCGAAAAGGGAAAGAAATCGGGAACTTTACAGCTATAGCCCGACAGCACGAATTGGATCCCAAGATGGTGTTGCGGTGGGCAAGAGAGTTGAACCGTAAAGATGTAGATCAACTGGATGGAGCCAGCAAAAGACAGGCTGCTTTTATCCCTACAGCTGAAGATTTCAAGCAGTTGGAACATGAGAATGAAAAATTGAAAAAGCTTTTAGCGGAACAAGCTCTTG
>NZ_FOTE01000039.1 GCF_900114475.1 Paenibacillus sp. 1_12
ACCTTTCATCATGCCCATTCCGTTCGTTCTTACCGAAGTAACGTGACGGTTGTCCAGCACCACATTCAAGTGTTTGTCCACGAGGTCGTTCCCCTTCCGTTCGCCAGATGTTTGGTCATCTGGTTACTTCCGTACTATGAGAACGTCTGAATTCTCTACCATGCCTACAACTTCGGCGAAGCCTTATATGTAACCATCCTGATTTTTTTTTCCAGGGGAGTAGAGAATCTCACGGGGTCATCACATCTTCCTTCTGTACATACCCAGCACCTTCACCTGATAAGCCATTGCTATTCGTCTGGTTCATTGGATAGCAATTTTTTTTTTCTTAGGCTTCCCGTTATTTACGCACAGTCGCCGACTTATCCTGCCGCTACGTGCTTCACGCTTTCGCATTTGGGTCTGCACATCCGCTTGCGGATCTCTCGATTTCCCGCATCTCCTTCAGACAAGTACCTCGCGATATTGCCCTAGATTAAGCTTCTCAAGTCGTACCAGAAAGCTTGAGGAAGGACTCTCACCTTCGAGAAAGTAACTTTCCAAGTTCTCGGCTCGTATTTACCAAGGTAACGTCACCGCCGCTTGTATTCGTTTACTCATAGCACTAAAGCGCTAAAGTTGCGACTGCCCGTCGCACATAAAAACATCCCACCCATTTGGGCAGGATTTGAATTTTAATTTAATTTAAGCGTTAACAGTCTCAGGTCGTTTTACTTGAAGTGGAGGAGGGACGATCCATCCCTTTTCTTTGCTCATCTTGAGTATTTTAACGCCTAATGCTGTTTTAGTAAGATGATATTTCGCAAATAAAGCGCCAATATCCTCTCTAACTGATTGGCCCATAACTTGGCTACAAGCAACCAGTCCTAAAGAGGCATCAAGCCCAATTTTCGCTGCAATTTCAGGGTCAGCAAATCTTGCGCCGATAGGAATGTCTTCGAGTTTTACTGGTGGTCTTTCAGGCATCATTGGTGCGGGTGCAATTCCGTTGTCAGTGAGCAATGCATCGCATTCTTTAATCTCCAGCTTTGCTTGATCAATAAGATCATCCAGTACTTTTTTTAGGTCTTTGTCACCGGAGTGGTTTAAGAATGCTTGGTAGCAGGATACGGCGCCTTTGGCCACCGTGGAAGCCTGCCATACACTAAAGATTTCACCATAGTGCATTGGTTCATCTTTTGGATTACCACTTAAAATTCCCATTTAAATTTCTCCTTCTGTTCTTAATTTTGGACTGGTTTATTATATCCAGCTGTACAAATTTAATGTAAAGCGAATATTGTATTATGTATCTCGATTTGCATGACGTTGACTGATTAACTTATATTTGTCGGGTGACAAGAACTTTATATCATTGCCGATTTTGACAAGAACATTATCTCATTCCCGACAGGCCCCTAATATTCAATATTATTGTCCTCCTGCAGATTAAGCTAAACTTTATAATCAAATGACGGAAGACATGAAGAATATAGAAGCTCACGACGACACTATATACAGAAACGTTAATGTGGCAACAGTATCGACATTTAATCGAATCATTATCGATCTTCTCAGAACAGATAGAACAATTTTGTTGTTTTTTAGTAAATAGAGCACTTTTCTCGATATCTGTATTTTTTGTCCCGCATATTTTCGCATTATTTAAGAGGTGGCTGCAATTAGTGTACACAGAAGAGGTTTCTAAGTTTTCTTCCTTGCAATTCGAACACACTTTATATGCCATTGACTTTGCACTATAGTAAATTGATTGTAATTACGTTTTTGACTGCTAAGAAGTCTTGTAAAAAGTCTTAGTTCCTTACCTTGAATGTGTGATCGCTTTCCGTGTGCCTTCGGCTATGCGGTCAGAGGTCTTTTTTTGTCTATCGTGTCGTGTACTCGCAACCTTCCGCCAGACCGACCGTCTAAACAAGTGAATGGAAATTAATTGGAAGAGGTGTCGGTTATGTCCTTTTACCGGAAAGCCTTGAAGATTCTCATAAATGATGGGGGGCTTGCTAGCAGTAATCGTGCTGCTCTCCACAGTCATATATAGCAGAACGCTTCAGAGTTCGGCGGGAACTGGAAGTACCCCCGGTTCCGTCACGCCTGCTCCGAGCGTCACACCAGCTATGCCCAGTTTAGAACCAACACCGGCTGCACCGATAGTTTCGACCGCGCCGACTACGCAGATTGTGTCACAAAGACCATTACCCGAACCATTGTTCAGCTTCGCGGCATGTCCGCCTGATATGAAATGGTATCCGGATACGGAAGACGCTTCCGAATTTACGCCTGCCGAGCAACCGTCTCGCTTACCGCTTAAAGGGATCCGGCAAATTTCTGCAGGCCATATGTTCGATGGTGCCGGTTACGGGATGGAATTCGGCTCCTCTTACGCTTTAGCCGGGGACGGAACTGTTTATCGGTGGGGGATATCCAGTTGGGGAGAAGGCCGGAGGCCCGACGCCTTTCCGAAGAAAGTCGAAGGGTTGCCTGAGCGCGATCCTGTTATTCAGCTGGAAGGGCGATTCGCATTGGTAAAGTCCGGCGGAGTCTTCGACATGAACGCTGAACGCAGCCCGGAGAAAATAGTGGGGTTATTCGACGTAAAGTCGATCGCGCAGGCGGACGATGGGTCGGTATTTGCCGTTGGTTCCGATGGAATCATTAAGCTGTATTCCATAAACGGGCAGGACGGCAAGCCTGCAGTCAAACGGGTTGAGGCCTCATTCCGTGCGGTATCCGTCACGGCTAGTCCTTATATCATGCTGGCGGTCGACAACATGGGGATACTTTGGGTGGGACAGTCGACCTTTTCATCGGTTCCGAATGCTGATCCTGCTCCGCTTGGGCTGCCTGACGGCGGAAAGGTGGCACGAACGGAAACTACGATGTCGTATGAGGAAGCGGCTTATATTTTATCGGATAAAGGCACTTGGTACACGGTGAACGGCAGCGGAGCGCTTAAGTCGACCGTGCTGCCGCAAGGCATCACTCAAGTAACGGCAACGGTACGTTTGACGGCAGCCCTGGATAATGATGGCTACGTATGGGTATGGGGGAAAGAGCTGGGCACCTATGATCAATCTGCGGAGAATTTTGCTATAACCGAAACCCCGCAGCGGCACCCCACATTTAACAATGTAGAGTCATTGGCAGCAGGCTCCGACCATCTGCTCGCTTTAACGGCGGATGGCAGCGTTTTGACGATCGGCTCCAATATGTATGGCCAGCTTGGTCGGCAGCCGATCTTTGCAGAAGACCTACTTGCGATCGGCACATGGAAGGGGATTGACGCACTATTTCCTACGTATGGGCGAACATATGCCGTGAGATCGGGCGATGTTTGGACGCTCGAGGAAGGTACTGTGGCAAAGCCCGTCTTGCTGGGCGAGAAAGCTACGAAGGTAATCATGGCGTTAGGGCATTTCGCCGTGCTATTCGACGATGGCCGACTACTGGCCGCAAATCCCGACGAGTCGGAGCCATGCAAGCTGCTGCAAACGCCGGCGCCAGTTATGGACGCATCCATCGCCTTGAACGGCATCTTGACGGCCTTGTCAGACGGGCGCGTATTCCATGTGGAAGGCAGCATATCAGGGTTGGGCAACAGCGTCGAACTCCGATTCGATCCGAAGCCGAAAGGGAAAGTCATCGAAGTATCCGGCGATCCGATTCCGTTCGTTCGTACCGACCAAGGAGAGCTTTATTTCAAGGAACGAACAAAGGACGGAGAGCCTCTGTTGAGGCGCGTATCGATCGATGCACCGGTTAAGCAATGGTCGGCAATCCATTACGTATTTTTCGATGGAATCGGGTACATCGGCAAAGCATTGGACGTGAACGGCCAGGTGTATGAGGTTGAACTGAAGCTACATCGTGATGGAAATAACGACAATGAAACGGCTGCCGTCCAAGTCAAGAAGACGGGGCGATCAGCCATCCGCCTGACTGGAGGAGCAGAGATCGGCCAAGACGGCCGGATTCACGATCTGAACGGCAGCTTCACAGTAAAAGCGAGCCTTCCGGCAGGGGTTCGGCTGAAGTCTTCCGCATCGATGTATCATTATCCTATCGAGGGCCGTACCTTCTTTCAACATCTGCTCGTCGCAGAGGACGGTACGGTCTACTGGCTCGGAGCGCTGCCATACAGTAGTCCGCTTTTTACGCCGGGAGGGGTCGAACTGCCCTAGGTGAAGGCAACCGACATCCAGCGATTACCTTTTCCCCGCTAACGGGAGGTTAATTATAATAGAGGTTTTAAGAAAAGTTGGAAGAATACATTATTAAAAATCTAATTGGAGGGTAGGTTGAATGGTTGAATTAGACAAATTTACTCCGAGAAAATACATATTATAGGTTCCGTTGGGAGCGGTAAAACAACATTAGCCAGAAATCTATCCAATAAACTGAGTATTCCACATTACGAATTGGATAATGTTGTTTGGAAGAGACATAAACCGAGAGACATTAAAAGAACTGATGAAGAAAGAGATCAACTGTTGAGCACAATTATTCATTCAAATACTTGGATTTTAGAGGGTGCTCATTATAACGAATGGGTGTTCCAAAGTTTTAATAATGCTGATTTAATTATATTTTTGGATACTGATAATTCGAAACGAAAGTATCGAATTATCAGTAGATTTATCTTACAGTTACTCAGAATAGATAAATCAAACTATAAACCGACTTTTGAAATACTCAGGAACATGTATATCTGGAATGAAAATTTTGAAAGTCGAATTAAACCGAAGGTTATAAATAAGTTGGAACAATATTCTTCTAAGTCCATAACACTAAAAGATACAATCGAAATTATAATCTCATTAAACTAAAGGAGTACGATAGTTCAATCTAGAAGGGCTGCCGCGAGGCAGCCTTCACTAAGCTCCCATGAAAATTAAATTAGCTCAAAACCAGTAAAAGAGCATAAGAAAACAGACCCAGAATAACACTTTTTTAAAAAAAGGCTGAGCCTCTGAGTAATCATATAGATTGTTAGATTGTTTAGCGCAAAAGCGATCACTGACAACAATTAAAGGCAAGGCTGGTGCAACAACCAAAAAAGGATTAATCTCCCATGAGTGCTACCCTTATAGGGCGCGACATTCTGTGATGCACCGTGGTGGTCGGAGTCAGACTAACGGTTGGGCTCTATGGCACCATAGCTTATCGACCTTCTTCGCCAGCCGTACAAACAGTATAGACAGTGGGACCCATTTTCATCCTCTGTGTTGCAGTGCTGCTCTTGCGCTGCATGAGTGGCTAACGGGCAGATTAGTGAAATTCTTACCAAGAAAGAAAAGTTATAAAATGGAAACATTTTACTTATTCCCTTCGTCTGATTTATTAGAAATTAATAGTGGGAGTGATTGAATTTTGAAAAAGTTTGTTCTTGGTTTAACCCTCGGAATTGCTTTAACTGCAACGACAGTAGTGTATGCTTCAGACACTATTCAAGCCGTGAGACAGGTTTTTATTAATGGTCAATTGCTCAATACCAATGTTCAAGTATCTGATGATGGAACGACAATGACTTCAACGAGAACTCTTGCTGAGGCACTTGGGGCAAAAGTGAGTTGGAACGGACAATCAAATACGGTCGAAATAGAAAATCAATATCCTTATTTTGTATCATCACTTCTTCACGGGAAATATAGCTTTAAGTATGAGATTATAGCTGATAACATAATAAATAATCCTGATACGACAGTGGTCTTTTCGGAGGGATATAAAGATATACCTGATAATACTGATTTTCAAAAACTTTTCTTATTACTGCTTATCGAACAAATTGGTGATTTAAAAAACAAGAAAATTGAATTTTGGTCAAATAAAGAACATGCCCTTGCTTATGTATCAGGGAACTATAAGGAAGATGGAATAGAAGGTTCGGGTTGGCTAGAAGGTTGGGGTTGGTTAGGTATGAACTCACGGTTTGGTTTGTTAATTAGAGATGGTGAAAAAGTATCACTTTCTCATATTTTGAGTACACATGAACGTGACGTAATTTCATTTGGAAAATATAAAGAATAAATGAGGTTGATCCATATGTAAAAAAGTTGACTATATAAACATCGCCACTAAAAAAGGCGATGTTTTTTGTTTTTAAGTGTCCCCAGCGGGAATGAGATAAAGTTCTTGTCATCCGACAAGAAGTGTAAGAGGACAAGAAGTTGCACTGTTCTCTGATAATGGACATAAAAATGATGTGTTTTCCGCAATAACTAAACGATGCATATTTAGGGTTTATTTTTCATCATACAATACACCATAGTGTCCCGTAATTCGTAATGCAATGCCATTGCGCCAGGAAGTGTTCAAACAAATATTGTCAATTTGATGTCTAATATCGATATGGTTGGTTTTGAGAAGTTTAAAGAGGGGGTGGAAATACAACGGAAGGAACCAGCAGAACCAATTGAAATCGCAACCGTTGCGCTTTTCCTTGCGTCCGAAGATTCTAGTTTCATAAATGGTACCGTAATTATGGCCGACGGTGGTTGGACGGCGTATTAAGCCAAACAATTGAATTCCATAAGGGCGATTTCCATCCTAACCGCTTTAAATCATTAAATATTCTCTCTCGTATTTAAATCGAAACAAAGGTACCATTAAAGGAGTTTAGCAAAAAGGTAAGATTCCAATTCGGGATCTTACCTTTTTTTAAGTAGAACTAGCAATAGGAGGGGGCAGGCCGGTCTTGCTTCTGGCTACCACTTAAAAAAGAACCGACTTGTCGGGTGACAAGAACATTGTCCCATTAAAGCCACGTAAAACGCGGTCTTTTTATTTTATGGGATCAAGTTCTTGTCACGAGCCAATGATTCCCGATTTTGACAAGAACTTGATCTCATTCCCGAATAAAGCGGCGGCTTCCCAGTGACCGGCCCGTGTGGCCGTCCAACTGGACGTAACATCTACTGAGGTGAAATGGATGGTTTAACCGCTCAACTGGGAAATGGGCTTACCAGCCCTTATTAATCTCGCCCACCGAGGTAGATTTGGTGCTGTTGATCCGCCGGGGCAAGTAAACTGCCTGTTTGTTCTTGGTATCAACGGTCTGGAGCTAGTCATGGTATACTGCGATATAGGAATGAAACCAACGATTAGGGATAGTCCCTTAGGGCGCTGGCCCGAATTGTTAGTTGTAGGAGACAGGGGTGCATTAGCATAGATAAATTTATTCTTCCAATTGGAATTCTTATAGCAGGATTATTGCTGGGCAAGGGCGTGAGGGTGCTTTGGGAAAGAAAGCACATTTCCGATTCAGTATCTGTAGAGGTGATTCTTAAACGGATCAACCAATTGGTATTACTCGGCATTAATCCACTCATTATTTTGGGTGCTTTCTGGTTCGTTAAGCTGGACAGCATGAAATTGGCGTTACTGCCTATGTTGGGTGTTCTTACATTGGTATTGGGCGGGATCCTGGCGATCAGTATTTCGAAATTTCAGAAGCTGGACCGTGGGATTCGAGCGGCAAAAGATCAAGCTTTGTATAACCTATATAGAGACCGGTTAAAAGCTATCGTTGTGGATACGGATGGCATTGGTTGGGGATTTCATGATCAATTAGATGGCATGTTTTTTGAAATTGCCCAAGAATTTGGAGAGGATGTAGATTAAAGAATAGAGACCTTTTAAGCTTTTAAGCTTCCCTATGGGAAGCTTCTTTAATTTCCACCAGAAGAACAATAAAGCTGAAAAGAGTCATATCAAAGTAATTTAGCGTAATGTTCCGTCTTTGTGTATGATTAATACAGTCGTGCGCGAGAGGTGATGTTATTGTACAAAGTATTAGTGGTAGATGACGAGAAAATTGAACGTGAGGGTATCAAATTTTTGATCAGTCACTATGATTCTCCTATTGAAATAACAGAGGCGGACAATGGCCTTAAAGCATTGGAAATTTTGAAAACGCAAAAGGTTGACATCCTATTTACCGACATCAGAATGCCGTTCATGGATGGACTGCAGCTGATTGCGGAAGCAAGGACGATTCAGCCTGACTTGATAACGATTATTTTAAGTGCTTATGGAGAGTTTGAATTTGCCAAAGAAGCTATTCGGCTTCAAGTTACGCATTATTTACTTAAACCCGTCGAAACCGAAGAGTTTCATGGGGTGTTCACAAGTGCTCTTGGTTTAAAAGGAAGACCAGATGAGGAACGGTTAATAGACGTGTTACCTAACAGCAATAATGGAAGCACCTCCAGAAAGGTGATTGAGGAAGTGCTGCTGCTGATCCGTAATCATTACCGAGAATCAATTGGGCTGGACTGGATTGCAGAACAGGTTTATTTGACCCCCAGTTATTTGAGCTTTTTATTTAAGAAGGAGATGGGCGTTACTATCGTTAAATATATCGTTTCTTACCGGTTTGAGAAGGCGGCGGGGCTTCTTTGCGGTACTAATATGAAGATCATCGATATTTCAGTCGAGGTGGGCTACGAAAACTATCCGTATTTTTGTTCTCAGTTCAAAAGTTATTTCGGAACAACGCCAGCGAAATACCGGGAAGGACAACGGCAATGAGACCATGGCCATACTCCATTAAAAATCTGCGTTTTCGACAAAAACTCATATTGTCTTATATTGCGGTCGTCTTGGTGCCGCTGCTGCTGCTCGGCCTTTATTCCTACTATCAATCACTTGAGCTCTTACAGAAGCAGGCGATTCAGGGAGTTAGAGAAACAGCTGGCACGGTAGCGGGCGGAATCAATAACAATATGGTCCGTTATGAAAGGATCTTTGACTCCATCGTGCTAAACCCGGAAATTCAGCGTTTTTTTGGGAGAACCAATACCGATCTGACCGAATTATCGAGCGATTTAAAAAAGAACGTCGATCCTTTTTTTACGATGGTAACCCATTTGAATAAAGATGTAAGTCAAGTTACGGTTTTCACCAAGAACTCTATCCCCGAGTATGGGAATTACATTCAGTCCTTTGATAAAGCGCGAGAAGCTGTATGGTATGACCAAGTAAGTAGGCAAAAGGAAACGTTCTGGTATTATCGCTCTGGGGAATTTGCAGCTGTAAAAAAGTTTCCCAATATTTATGTTAACGAGGATACGACTTTACTGTATTTGAAATTGGATACGGCGCATTTGATGGATACCACAACCATAGGGAATGCGGATCATTATGGGTTCGTAGTGTCAGATCGTAATCACAACATAATATTGGAAAAGGCGATTCCAGACGCAGTCCAAAGAGGCATTGTACCTCAAGAATTGATACGAGAAAAGGACGGCTTGTTTGTTAAAGAAGGTGTTTCATACATTGTGCTTTCCCAGAGCATTCCCATACCAGGCTGGACCCTCCATTGCTATATACCGGCGCAGCAGCTCTCCGTGGATGCGACAAGCATCATTAAGGCAACGGTCATCGTGGTTGCCGCCTGTACTCTTATTTTATATGTGCTAATTTGGATGTTCTCGCGAACTCTGCTTTATAGGATTCAATTATTACATAGATGGGCCAAGCAGGTAGAGATCGGAGACCTCAGCGTTTCCGCGGTAAGTGATGACCATAGGGATGAAATTGGGGAACTGACCCGACGGTTTGGTAAAATGCTTCAGCGGATCAATGAACTCATTAACGAAACCTACAAAAACAAAATCACACAAAAGGAGCTACAGCTAAAGGCGTTGCAATCACAAATTAACCCGCATTTTCTGTACAACTCCCTGTCCATTATTAACTGGAAATCACTGCAAATCGGTGCTAGGGACATCAGCCATTTTGTAACTACATTGTCGAAATTTTACCGAACAGCATTGAATAGGGGGGAGAGTCTGACCTCGATCCGCGACGAAATCGCCAACACACAATCTTACGTGGAGATTCAATCCGTTATGCACGACTACGAGTTCGAAATCACTTATGAGATCGACGAAACGATACTACCTTATGCCACGGTCAATTTAACTCTGCAGCCGCTAGTGGAAAATGCAATTATTCATGGAGTAGATATGAAGACAGAGGGAAAGGCCAAGCTTATCATTCGCGGACAATGGAACGACGGGGCTATTGAATTTTCAGTCGAAGATAATGGGCCGGGAATTGATGAGGACTTACAGAACCAGCTACTATCTATGCCTTCCAAAGGATACGGCTTGAAAAATGTGCATGAACGCATCCAAATTACATTCGGTGAGCAGTATGGGATACGGATATGTAGCGAAAAGGATAGCGGGACTATCATGAAGCTGACTATTCCGGTACAGGCATATGAATCTGAATAGAGGTTGTCCATCTTCTCCTTCATGCCACCTTCTCGGTGCTAAAAAAGCTGACTTTTTGAGCTCGTATTCAAAGCTGCATAAAAAAACGTAATATTTCCCGAAAAACTGAAGGTTCCGTCTAACTTGGGCTGTGCTATAGTAAATTCAATGAAATGAATGCGCATTCATTTTGGGTTCATAGAGGGAGGGAAATAGGCTTTGGATACCTCGCTAGCCGGTAAAATAGCCGCTACAGCTAAGCTACGGCAGAGAAAAAGAAAGTTCTACGAATACAAGACACTTTATTGGATGATGCTTCCGGGAATATTATATTTTATTATATTTCATTACGTCCCGATGTACGGTGTTGTTCTGGCATTCAAAAATTTCTTTATTTTGAAAGGGATTATGGCTAGCCCATGGGTCGGATTGGATCATTTCCGCAAAGCGTTTGCCGATCCCTATTTCTTCAATGTCTTGAAGAATACGCTTGTCATCAGCTTCTACAAGCTGCTGTTTGGGTTTCCAATTCCGATCGTTTTTGCTTTGCTCTTAAGCGAAGTTACTCACATGCGTTTTAAAAAGCTGGTACAAACCGTATCTTATTTACCCCATTTTATATCGTGGATTGTATTGTCAGGAATTTTCATCAGCCTGTTCTCTATGGAGGGGCCAGTCAATCTGCTCATGAGCTTGTTCGGCATAGAGCCTACGGTTTATATGGCGGATCGAAGATATTTCAGAATGATTTTGATCATAACTGACATTTTCCAAAGCTTCGGGTGGGGGTCGATTATTTATTTTGCCGCTATCGCCGGTATCGATACACAGCTTTACGAAGCAGCCATCATAGACGGAGCCGGCAGATTCAAGCGGATTATACATATTACTATTCCGATGCTAGTTCCGGTCATTTCTATCCTGCTCATTCTAAAGATGGCTCACATTCTGGATGCTGGCTTTGATCAAGTATTCAATATGTACAATCCGATGGTGTATGAAGTGTCAGACATTATCGATACCTACGTATACCGGAAAGGGTTAGTCGAAGCCAACTACAGCTACTCTACGGCGGTGGGATTATTCAAATCCGCGATTGCGCTGATTCTAATAGTGGCTGTCAACAAAGCGGTTAAAACGATGGGCGGTAAAGAACATACTTTATGGTAAAGCTTCAGCAGTTGGAGGTTAAACAGACATGAATCATATCAAGACAACCACAGGTGAGAAATGGGCACAAGCAGCACTTTACTTGCTTATGGTCGCAATAGTGCTGGTTACAGTATTTCCCTTCTGGAATCAATTGGTCGTTTCATTGAGCGCAAGCTACTCCCATGCCGTTTACTCCACGGGGACGCTGCTCTTCCCATCTGGCTTTACATTAGACAGCTACAAGTTCGCTTTTCATTATGACAGTCTATGGAAAGGCTACGGGAATACACTGCTTAGGGTGATACTTGGTGTTATTCTGAGCCTTGTGTTTACATCCCTGCTTGCGTTTCCGCTGTCCAAGGCTGATCTACCCGGCAATCGGATCGTCACCGCCTTAATCTTGTTTACAATGCTGTTCAGCGGCGGATTGATTCCTAATTATTTGCTGATCAAAAATCTCGGGCTGTTTAACAGTGTTTGGGCGCTCGTTCTACCGAATATGATTGGGGCGTTCAATGTGCTGATCATGAGAAATTTTTTCAAGTCCATTCCTGATAGTCTGCAGGAGTCGGCTAAGGTAGATGGGGCTGGATATTTTCTTATTTTTCGTGAGATTGTGATACCGCTTTCGAAGCCTGTTCTGGCTACAGTAGCCTTGTGGGTGGCAGTTGGTCACTGGAACGCTTGGTTTGACAGTCTGATCTATATTACCGATTCGAACAAACAGGTACTGCAGGTCGTGTTGAGGAAAATAATCGTCGATAACAATATGGATGAAATCAACGCCATGCTCTATCAAAGTAAACAATTCGACGCTTTTTCCAGCCGACAGCTGCAGTCCACGATGATTATGCTTTCTGTTATTCCGATGTTGATAGCCTATCCGTTTGCGCAAAAATATTTTGTTAAGGGCATTATGCTGGGAGCAGTCAAAGAATAATAAATCACTTTAGAGAGCAGGGGTAATTGTGAACAAAAAAAAGCGTGTGGTATCGGTTGTATTAGGCTCAGCGTTGTTGACGGGTATTGCGGCAGGCTGCAGTCAGGGCAATAGTGGGGCGGTGGGTCCTGCGGACGGAGCTAAAGAACAACGAGTCTACAAAATGACATATTTGAATCAAAACTATGATAAAACGGTAAAAGACAGCTATGCTATAAAAATAGTAGAGGACAAGTTTCATGTTAAAATAGAACAAGTACCGCGCTCCAAGGATAACTTCAAGGAAGAGCTTTTGGTCAAGGTTGCTTCCGGAGAAATTCCTGACGTATGGGTGGATCTTCCATTTCCAGAGTACGATAAGCTTGTAGAACAAGGTGCGGTTGCAGAAGTACCGAGAGATTTACTTGATAAATATGCTCCTAAATATATGGCTTGGCTGAAAAAACATCTGGGCGACAATCCTCTGCTATTTACGATGAGAAACGGGAAAAATTATTCGATGCCTATAATCTGGACCCTGGGACCAACATCCAAGGTTGTCGGAATCCGTGAGGACTGGCTACAAAAGGTGGGCATCAATAAAATTCCAGAAACGCTGGAAGAGCTGGAAACAGCCATGAGAAAGTTCCGCAACGATGACCCGGACGGTAATGGGAAAAAGGATACCTATGGTTGGACGGGAACCGGAGGGAAAACAGAAGAAATTTTTGCTCCCGTATTCGGTGCTTTTGGCGTGTACCCAGGGATTTTCACCGAGGATAAAGGAAATATCGTTAGAGGCGAAATATTACCGGGTGCTAAGGAAGCGCTTACTGTGTTAAATCGTTGGTATAAGGACGAATTAATTGATCCCGAATTTATAGTTAATAAAAGCAAAAACGTTGACGACAAAGTTATTTCCGAGAAAGCTGGGGTTGTTGTTGGCTCCTGGTGGAAATTTATTCCGAAAGAGGCGTTTATCGGCGGAGAGTATTTTGCGATGAACAACAAGAATTCTAATGTGAAATGGGCGAGCTTTGCAGGTCCCAAAGGTCCTGATGGCAAGCAGGGGACGATACAAGGGAGTCCGATTCCAAGCTCCGGCGCACAATTCGGCATTCATATGGAAAAAGATCGTGATAAGATGATCAAGTATATCGAAATTGCGGAATCCACAGCGTTTGATCGGGACGTGTTTGAAAAAATCGTTTACGGCGAATTAGGCAAAACGTATCGTAAAACGGATGACGGCGGCTTCGAGTATCTACCTCCTTACGACAAGGAAGAGGAGCAAATCAAATTTGGAATCGGCCAGCAGTATACCTTTGTCGGCAAATCTTTTAACGATTACGATTTTCAAACGCCATATATGACTAAGAATAGTTTGGTCTCGGTGCGTCAAAAAGCGGAAACGACTGGGAAGGGCAAGTACGATATCATGAAGACGATCCAGCTTCCCCAATACAATCAGATTAGCGACAAGCTGGAGCAGCTGACGATCAAAAATTATGTCGACTTTATTACGGGCCGCAGGCCACTAAGCGAATTCGATAAATTCGTGGATGAATGGAAGAAGACAGGTGGGGAACAAGCGATTCAGGAAGCCCAAAAGAAATACGATGAAAATTTTAAAAAGAAATAACACGCACTAAAAGGAGTGGACTATGTTGAAGGCAGTTTTAGTTGGTCTTGGGAACAAAGGTTACTCATGGTACAAGCGGATTCGGCGGGATCACCCTCATATTCAATTAGCCGTTGTCGAAGTGAATGTGGGATTGCAAGCACGTTTAGCCGGGGAAGCGGTTCCGTTCTATACGTCTGTGGCAGAGGCCATAGCAAAGGAACAGCCGGATATTTTGCTTAACGTGACGCCTCCCGCTTATCATTCCGCCATCAATGAATTGGCGTTTCAGCATCGTCTTCCCGTGTTTTGCGAGAAACCGATTTCTAATGACTACTTGGAATCCGTCCGCATCGTGGAACTAGCCAGTCGGGGAAACATTCCCTTTATGGTAGCGGAAAATTATCGCTGCTTTCCATTTATTCGTCATATGAAGTCGCTGCTTGATCAAGGTGAGATCGGAAGCATTACGACCATTCAAATTGATTTTTGCCGCTACCATCCAACGGATATTCCTTATTTCCTTGCTCTCAAAAACCCGCTGCTGGAGGACGTAACCGTACATCATTTCGATTTGATCCGTTACTTGACCGGGCGGGAGGGAAAGAGCATTTATGCTTTCAATTATTGCCCGGTCGGCAGCTGGCTGCGTGCTAATGTCAATCTGAGCTTTTGCCTTGAGATGGAGGATGGAATTATTGTCAATTACATTGGCAGTATGACAGAGAAAGGACGCGAAACGGGCTGGAGCGGGGACTGGCGTATAGAAGGAACCGAAGGTGCACTGCTGCTGATCGAAGATCGTCTGTATCTGAATAAAGGGGAAGGGAACATTCCGGTCGACAGCGGAAGTGTCCCCGACGTTTCCTGCTTCCAACATTTTCTGGAAGCATTACAAACAGGCGACAATGCGGAAACTTGCGGAGAGGATTACATCAAAACGGAGGCGCTAGTTTATTATGCCAACCAATCGCATGATCAACAGCGAAGAGTGCTAATCACTTTGTAAACCACGTTTGTACACGACTACATGATGGCCTTGAGTAACAAGAAGGGAGGAGAGTTCATGGTATTCATTCGTAATTTTTTGGAGGCACAATTAGTCACAGAGCAATGCCATCGCGGGGTAGGAACAATCAACCATACGAGTTTATATACAAAAGAAGACTTTGATACGAAAATTCAGTTTATTAATTACGTTGAAATCCCACCTAATTCGTCCATCGGTTTTCATCGGCATCGTGAAGATGAAGAAGTCTATATTATTGTTGAAGGCAGCGGCACTATGAAAGTAAATGACGAGCAAACACGAGTGAAACAGGGAGATATTCTGCTCAATAAGCCTCACTGGGGACATGAATTATTTAACGATTCCAACGGGATTCTGAAAGCGATCGTATTTGAAGTGTTGAAATAGCAGATAAGAGCAGCGGGGGAGAAGAACGGAAGAACAGTATCCCGGTGTCCCGGCGGTTACGAGAAAGGAAGGAAACGACATATGGAATCCAAGCGGAATGTGGATTGGTTTAAGGAAGCCCAATGGGGCGTGTGCTGCCATTATTTACCGACCCCGCCCAGCAATTCTGAAGGTGGCGGACAATTGACTGCCGATGAATGGAACCGGCGAGTGGATCAATTCGATGTTGAGGGTCTTGCTGCCCAACTGAAGAGTGTCGGAGCCAGCTATTTTCTGCTCACTCTGGGCCAAAACACCGGGCATTATTGCGCGCCGAATGAAACGTATGATTCTATCGTGGGCATTCAGCCAAGCAAATGCTCGAAGAGGGATCTCGTCACCGACCTTTCCGACGCTTTAGCCCGCAACCATATTAAGTTGCTTGTTTATCTCCCCAGCGGCGCTCCGGATAGAGATCCGATTGCCATGGAAAAGCTGGAATGGGAAAACGGATATAAAGTACTCCCTCATGACCCCGAGGGGAATCGGCTCATTGTCGTAACGACCGAAGAGGGAAACCGATTCGGCGAACCCAAGAGCAAAGTCGACAGAGTTCGCAAAGGATTAAAGCTCGCCCGGTTTCAGAAGAAATGGGAGGCCGTCATTACGGAGTGGTCAATGCGTTGGGGCACTAAGGTAAGCGGTTGGTGGATCGACGGCTGTTATTTTGCTGATTCCATGTACCGTTCTCCCGAAGCGCCTAACTTTCAGAGCTTCACGGCGGCGATGAAAGCCGGTAATCCTGACAGCATCGTAGCCTTCAACCCGGGAGTCAAAGTTCCAATCATCTCGCTCACAGAGCACGAAGATTACACAACCGGAGAAATTTCCAAGGTTTTTCCGATCCGTAATGAGCGTTTTGTGTCTGGCGCGCAGGTTCAAATCCTGAGTTACCTCGGATCCTCATGGGGTGAGGGGAGCCCGAGATTTCCCAATGAGTTTGTAATCGGATATACGAAGCAGATTATCGTAAATGAAGGAGTCGTAACCTGGGATGTGCCGATTACCCATGGCGGACTTATTGAAGAACCGTTTATCGAGCAACTAAAGTCGCTTAACCAATCTCATTAAACCTAAGTGCGAGTTTATAAATACTTCGTGATCAAAAGTCGAGCGGGTAACGGAGGAGGGGTAGCATGGTAACGAGAAAAAATGTCGATTGGTTTAAGGATGCAAAGTGGGGAGCTTTCTGCCATTACTTGCCGACCCCACCCAGAGATAGTGAAGGCGGAGGACAGTTGTCCGCCCAAGAATGGAATCAACGTGTAGATAGCTTCGATGTCGAGGGGCTTGCTTCCCAACTGGAGAGTGTGGGAGCAGGGTACTTCTTTATTACCATTGGCCAAAACACGGGGCATTATTGTGCGCCCAATGAAACATACGACTCCATAGTGGGAATCCATCCTAGCAAATGCTCAAGAAGGGATCTCGTCAGTGACCTTTCCGATGCGCTTGCCCGCAAAAATATGAAGCTGCTTGTATATCTCCCCAGCGGCGCACCTACAAAAGATCCTGTAGCTATAGAAAAGCTTAAGTGGGAAAACGGATATACAGGTCCGGGAACGAGACATAACCGACAGCGAACCGGTAAAAGGCTGGTGGAATTCCAGAAGCAGTGGGAAGCCGTTATTACAGAGTGGTCTTTACGTTGGGGTACTAAGGTAAGCGGCTGGTGGATCGATGGCTGTTATTTTGCGGATGAAATGTACCGGTTTCCTGACGAGCCTAATTTTCAAAGCTTTGCGGCGGCGCTGAAGGCGGGGAATCCCGACAGCATCGTAGCCTTCGCACCCGGTGTCATCGTTCCGATCATCTCCCATAATACGGAATACGAAGATTACATAGCGGGAGAAGTCATCGATAAATTTCCGGTATGTGAGGGACGTTGGATGGATGGCGCCCAGTATCATATTTTAAGTTTCCTGGGAGCGAACTGGGGTGAAGGAAAACCTAGATTCGTCGATGAGTTCGTCATTGGGTATACCAAACATGTAAACGACAAGGAAGGCGTGGTCACCTGGGATGTGCCGATCACGCACAACGGCTTGATTGAGGAGTCTTTTATCGAACAGTTAAAGGTGCTTATTACAAGTTTGTTCACCTAAGCTGGTTTAGCCCGAGGGTAAAATGGAGTAAAGGAATGGTTATGATGTCAGGTATGAATTGGGAGCTTCATGCAGAAGGTATTTGGAAGACGGTTATCGGAGCACCGCAGGCGATGACCCCTCTTTCTAGTATGGGTTGTAAACCAATGAACGAACAATTGGCAAGCATGGGGGAAGGAAGCCTGCCTTTTTCAATGGAAAGCGTGCAGGTCGATCGTACCTCCTCGTCCTTTATCGTGCAGGTGCCGTTGGAGAAGCAGGAACGAATTTACGGCTTGGGGATTCATTTTATGAAAATGAATCACAGAGGCCGAACCCGCTATTTAAGGGTAAATAGCGATCCGAAGCAGGATACGGGCGAAACCCATGCGCCCGTCCCCTTTTATGTAACGGACCGCGGTTACGGGCTGCTGATCGACACATCGCGCATTGTTACGGTACACTGCGGCTCCACGATGCGCCTGAATGAAACAGCGTCAGAGCAGATCAAGGACCGTAATACGGACCGCGGATGGAAGGCTACTTTAGTATCCGAGTATGTGGAGGTATGTTTGCCGCAGGAAGGAGCTGAGGTTTATCTGATTGCCGGTCCAGCGATCATGGATGTCGTGAGACGGTATAATCTGTTATGCGGTGGAGGGACGCTGCCTCCCAAATGGGGGCTGGGATTTTGGCACCGCGTACCTACCCTGTATAACGCTGATCAGGTGCTTGAGGAAGCACAGCAATTTCGGGAACGAGATTTTCCCTGCGATGTGATTGGATTGGAACCAGGCTGGCATAGTAAAAGCTATCCGGTTACCGGCGAATGGTCGCCTGAAAGGTTCCCTGATCCGGCCAAGATGGTGGATGCCTTAAAGCAGGACGGCTTTCAAGTTAACCTGTGGGAGCATCCATTTGTATCCCCGGAATCGGGTTTGTATGACAAGCTGCTTCCGTTATCCGGCAACTACTCGGTGTGGGGAGGAATTGCACCGGATTACACTTTGCCGGAGGCAAGGGAGCTTTATCAAGAGCAGCATCTTGAGGAACACGTGAACATCGGCGTATCCGGCTATAAGCTCGATGAATGCGACGGAAGTGAGCTTACCCGCAATTCCTGGATGTTTCCGGCGCATGCCCAGTTCCCTTCAGGCTATGACGGGGAGCAGCTGCGTCAAGTGTACGGATTATTGTTCCAAAAGATGACGGATGATCTATACCGGAAGCAAAACCGTCGTACTTACGGGCTGGTGCGTGCTTCCAATGCAGGTTCCACATCCATGCCTTACGTGCTGTATTCCGATTTGTACGATCACAAGCAATTTATTCGTGCCCTGTGTAATGCTTCGTTCAGTGGTTTGCTGTGGACACCGGAAGTCCGCAAGGCAACCAGCGCGGAGGATTGGGTGCGCCGCATGCAGGTAGTGTGCTTATCGCCGCTCGCGATGTTAAACGCCTGGGGGGACGGTACCAAGCCATGGAGCTATCCCGAGGTGGAACACATTATCCGTCATTACATCAAGCTGAGAATGAGGTTGCTGCCCTATCTGTATAGCGCGTTTGCACAATACCGATACAAGGGCATACCTCCGTTCCGCGCTATGCCTCTCGTAATGGACACATCGGAGATGCAAAGCATGAGTGAAACCGGAGCAGCCCTGAATACGACGGACGGAGCCTACGGGAAAAAAGTCGAAAGAGAATGGGACGATCAATTCATGGTCGGCGACAGCTTGCTTGTTGCCCCATTAACAGCGGGTGAACATGCCAGGGACGTATTGCTGCCGCAGGGAATCTGGTACGGCTTCGAAACCGGAGAACGCTTTGAGGGAAATCAGATTGTTCGTGTCGAGCCTGGTCTGGAGAAAATGCCGATTTTCGTCAAGGATGGAGCTATCATTCCAACCATTGCCGCCCGCTCCCACGCTCCCCATCCTGGCGAAAAGGTCCCCCTACATCTCATTCATTTCGGTGAAACGGCTGGCAGCGTCGAGCTTTATGATGACGATGGAGCAACATTTGCTTATGAACAAGGTGAGCATCAATGGATCAACTTTAAGGTTAACTGCTCAGATCAAGGTATCTTTTCAGGCACTGTTTCCGATGAGTCTTTCGATCTTCAAAGCTACAGCGGGATAGAGTGGACGTATCAAGCCAAGCGTCTTCCTGAAGATCGCACTAATTGAAGAACTGTAGGTTTACATAAGCAGCTAACAAAGAATAAATCCTTTACAGCACTCCCTCTGGTTTTAAGGTTTTTTTACGCATACGCATACTCACGCATTCGCAGAATTTCTACCTCTTGTGAATCTGAAGTAGGAGAAGGAACATTGGTTTTTCGTGGGAAGGGATCTCCGATGGGGGAGAAGGGCATGCAGGAAAAGCCGTTTCTTAGCCCCTACACAGAAATTTAAAATAGGAGTACTCTTTCTAAAAGCAATTGGGGAGGTACGAGTCTACCAAATTTCCAACGCGCGCGGATCCTGGGCGCGCGTTGTTACGCTGCGGAGTTCATCGATAGTAAGGGGAGAGAGACATAAACTTGAAACCCAGGTGTCTTCCTCACGCTCAAACGTAACCAGAACAACCGTCCGGTGATCTTTCCGCCAGACGGTTGTTCTGGTTTATTGCTGATGGTGGGTTTCATGAGTAACTCACCTATGTTAAAATATTCCATAAAAATGATGAGAATGAGTGATGAATCAAATCAAGCAACTCTGAAAGTAAGGGGGTTCTAGAAAATTGTTATGGCATGATTTATTTTTGAATCGTATGGTTACAAGGCAGGAATTAGTGCTAGGGCTAAATAGTGTATTTAACCTAGAAGAAAACCAAATATATTTTACGGACGATACATGGAGCCAGACTATTCCAGAAGACGTTAAGCTGCTTTACTTAACATATATATGTAAGGCGGAATTCCCTTTACGAATAACCATATACTTAAGGGACCATCAATTAGTACCTAAGAATGATGTTCTTATACTTGGGAAACTATGTGAGCTTTTGAAGTGTTAGTGTTTAATTAGTAATGTAGGCAATAATCCTTATTCAATGATTCAGATCAAAAATAGTTGTTCATCAGAACAAGTATTTATTGATTTAGAAAAATATGAAGAATGTATTGATTATGAACTGCTCTAGTGGATTAGTAAAAATAACCTAAACCAGCTAATAGTTGTCAAGATTTTTCTCTAAAAAACTTCTAATTTACGTGCTATACTAAAAATGAACATGCCAAATAAACTTCCCTAATTTTTAATTTGGAAAATTATTGTTTATTTATCTGGATGTAGTTTTTGAGCCGTATCTTGGAAATCTGTTTTGTTTTTTAGTAACGCATAGATCCAATGTAAAAGTTTGTTAACACAAGCGATGACCGCTACTCTAAAGGGTTTGCCTTCATTTCGTTTCTTATCGTAAAATTCTCTTAATCTTTTATTGCGTGGGATCATTTCATCTGCCGTTTTCTTTTTACGAGCATCACGTATTCCACACCTTACAGCCATATATAATGCGTGTCTTAAGCTGCTAGATCCTCTTTTGGTAATTCGGTTAACTGAAGCTGTAAATTTGCCAGAGGCGTATACGCTAGGGTCTACTCCAGCGAAAGCGACTAGCTTTTTGGGGTGATTAAACCGATCGATCTCACCGATTTCGGAAATAATCGTTGCAGCGATTTTTTCTCCTATACCGGGGATAGATTGGAGAATCTTATATTCCTCAATTTCTTGGGCAAGGGCATCTATTTCAGCATCCAACTTGGATAGGTGCTCTTGGTATTGAAGGATTAACGTGATCAGGATCTCAAGATTAAAGATATGACTTTGAAATAAGTTGTTCTGAAATGGGTTTCGGGATGCCGCATCTCTTAGCTTTTGCGCCCGTTCCTTCGCCCATTTATCAGAGCGACTTTTACATAGCGAAGCTATTTCATCCACCAATGTACATTCGCTGATGCTTAAAACCGACTTCGATGTTGGAAATTGTAATAGTGTTTGCAAGGACACTTTGGAATATAAGTCACCAAATACACCTACATATTCAGGAAATATTTGATCTAACACGGAATGAAGCTGTAATTTTGTTTGTGCGGATACTCCCGAAATACTTTCGTGCAGTCTTGTTAGATTACGAAGGTTTAAGTGTTGGATCCCCCTTTTTTTATAAGGCTCTAGTTCTTCTTTATAATAAAGTTCACATAGATGAAAGGCATCAATGGCATCGGTTTTAACCTTCCGTAAGCTTGAACTTTTAGCTCGATAAGCAATAAGTGGATTGACTATAATATACACATATTGATGCTCCTCTAAAAATTGAACAATAGGAGTATGGTAGTGTCCCGTTGATTCCAAAATAACCGTAGGCATTTTACCCGCCAGGGTCTCAATTTCGTTTAAGAACTTTAGAAAAACAGTATTAAATTCCTCAACATTATGAAGGATGCTAAAGCTTTTACGATAAGGCTTTCGTTTATCCAAGAATGCTTGAACTTGACTTTCTCCTTTGGCTACATCCAGACCAATGACTGGATTCATACGAATTCTCCTCCTTAATAATACTTAATTGTCGGTATCCCCTAAGGCTTCTTGTAATGTCATAGGTTCGCTTGTTAAACGGGATCTGGCCCCAACCAGCCTGAAACATGTTTATACAAGTAGGAGGTGAACAGTTTAGCTGACGGGATAAAATCCCACGGGAACTTCGTTCTACCCCGACTACCGTAATAATAAGACCCTATGAAAAAAGGTCAACCAGAAATATCTGGCTAACCTTATATTACGAACGGGGAACGATAGTTTAACGTCAAAATACGTAGAAAGGAGAAGTTCTTTTTAAGATACCATGTATGGCTAACGGGAAACTTTAGTTCAATAACATCAAGAGAAGGCAGCCGTCATCAGGTCTTATCAGTTTAAGGTTAGTTATGCTCAATGTGATACGATGACTACGTTGTATTTTTGGTGAGGAGTGAGGACATCGAAAACAGAAATAGAAAATTTGATTGGAATAGTTTATGACATGACATCAAGAGAAGATGAAATTGACGATGCAGTTATGGATTTATCTAAATTTGATGATGATCAAGTGATACAAATTCTTATGAAAGTGGCTAATGACGTTTCATTCGATTACATGATTAGAGCAAGTGCTGGCGAATCATTAGCAGAAATTTGGTTACGAACATCTAGCATTGATTTCATACAGTTAGGAAGCCTGAGCGAGGTTGCCTTGAACGAAGCATTGTCATTGATTAAATCCAAAAGGATTAGTTGGTATAAGACATTTTTGGAATTATTCCCATTGAAAGTAGTTTAAGAAAACCCGGGTCTAGTGACACCGGGTTCGCAGTTTAATGAATATTTACCAAGTTAGCCAGCCGCTTGTTCTTTTGTAGCTAACAATCATATCAAAATTCTCTGAGCGTACCAATTGAGTCATCTTGTTTCTGTAAAGCCTGTAATGATCTTTTCGACAGGATTTTATTTCTTTGTTGTAATGTACTGCTTTAATGCCTTTTCGAACCTCTTTTAGTTTCTCAATTCGTGGGTCCTTATAGCGTTTTGTCTTAATAAATATCTTTTTAACCGTGATTTCGTTTTCCCAAGCCAAGATTTCTTCTTGATCGAACATTTTCTTCCCCGCTGCGTGGGGTTAGATTATGGTTCACACCATGGCACCAACGCAACTAACGGAAGAAGGTATTGGGATTTAGCATGAAATCCACTCCTCAAAAAAGGATCTTACATTTAAATTATCGTATAAATACTTCTCACAAGCAATACCGTTATTATCACGTTTAATTTCCACGTGTTATCTGAGCTCACTTTATATCAATTCATGCCTCATAAGAGGTGGACAATCGTCATTTCCCAAACGGATACAATCGAATCTCTCTCACATGGAAAACATAAGATCAAAAGCCTAGACCTAGAGCCTACTGTCGTTGGTCTGTTGAGCTAACTGGCAGGATAGCGTGGGAAAGTTTCAGTTATAATAGCTGTTAGTAAGGGTACCAAAGGGAACCTCGGAAACCTAATGTTTTTCCCTTTACTGTTTACACTAAGCTTAAAGGTACGCGGCTAGTCCCATTAAAAAAACCTCTTATACATCACCATATTTCTTTGAAGGGGGACATCTGTTTTGGATGAGCAATTTCTAGATTTATTGGCCCAGAAATATGATACGGAAGAAAAAGTTGTAACAGAAATCATCAACCTTGAAGCGGTCTCCAATCTTCCCAAGGGAACTGAGCATTTTGTCAGTGATTTGCATGGGGAGTTCCAGGCTTTTCAGCATGTACTAAGAAACGGTTCGGGTACCGTAAAAGAGAAAATCAAAGCCTTGTTCCGTGAGGTTTGGACGGATCATGAAATCAATGATTTTACTGCGTTAGTTTATTATCCGGAAGAAAAAATACAACTGGTTAAAGGAGACCTGTGCAATAAACAAGCCTTGAACCGATGGTACAGAGAAACGATTGAACAAATGCTTAAGCTCATTTCTTATGCCTCTTCCAAATATACACGCTCGAAATTGCGTAAAGCTCTGCCGGAGCAGTTTGTATATATTGTAGAAGAGCTTCTATACAAGACGGATTCGACCAACAATAAGGACCCTTATTATGAGGAAATATACCGGCAAATTATTTCCTTGGGCCAGGCGGACAAGCTCATTATCGGCCTTGCTTATACGACCCAGCGCCTGGTGGTTGACCATCTTCATGTGGTCGGAGATATCTATGACCGCGGGCCGGACCCCGATAAAATCATGGACACGCTGATCAACTACCATTCTGTAGACATTCAGTGGGGGAACCATGATGTCATGTGGATAGGCGCCTATGCGGGTTCCCTTGTCTGCCTTGCGAATATTATCCGGATCTGCGCCAGATACGACAATCTGGACATCATCGAAGACGTATATGGAATCAATCTTCGCCCACTGCTGAACTTGGCGGAGAAATACTATGATGACAATCCGGCCTTTAGACCGAAGCTGCAGACCGACCATAACGGTTCGGAGCAGGAAATCCTGCAGATTACCAAAATTCATCAAGCCATTGCCATGATCCAGTTTAAGCTTGAAATCCCGATTATCAAGAGACGCCCATACTTTAATATGTCTAAAAGGCTTTTGCTTGAGCAGATCGATTACGACAAAACTGAAATCAAGATCGGCGGAAAAACTTACCCGCTGGAAAACACCTGTTTCGCAACCGTAAATCCGCAGCAGCCTGAACAATTGCTGGAGGAAGAACAGCAGGTGATGGAAAAGCTGCTGTTCTCCGTTCAGCATTCCGAAAAGCTGGCCAGACATATGAATTTTCTTATGAAAAAGGGCAGCCTTTATTTAAAATACAACGGGAATTTGTTATTTCACGGCTGTATTCCTTTGGATGAAGAAGGAAACATGGAAGAAATGCAGATTGAAGACAAGACGTATTCGGGCCGTCAGCTGCTCGATGTTTTTGAATATTATTTACGTTACGCCTTTGCGCATCCGGAAGAGACGGATGATCTGGCTACGGATATGGTATGGTACATCTGGACAGGGGAATGTTCCTCGCTCTTTGGAAAGAGAGAAATGACCACCTTTGAACGGTACTTTATCCAAGATAAAGAAACCTATAAGGAGAGAAAGAACCCTTATTACCATTTGCGTGAAAATGAGGATATCTGCCGGAAAATCCTGCTGAAGTTTGATATGAATCCGGATCATGGACATATCATTAACGGCCACACGCCAGTTAAAGAAATTCGTGGAGAGAACCCCGTTAAAGCAAACGGGAAAATGATTGTCATTGACGGCGGTTTTTCCAAAGCCTATCAATCCACAACGGGCATCGCCGGATATACCTTGTTGTATAATTCCTTTGGCATGCAGCTCATTGCCCATCAGAAATTTAATTCAAAAGAAGATGTGTTATGTAACGGAACGGACGTATTGTCTGTAAAAAGGCTGGTGGACAAAGAACTGGAGCGGAAGCTGGTGAGGGAAACCAATGTCGGGGAGAAGTTGCTGCAGAAAATCTCAAATTTGAAGAATCTCCTGGAATATCGCTACATGAAATGAAACAACTGCTAAATGAAACAACTCGCCGCGTTACGCTAAACATTCCTGTAAGGGCTAAGAAATGGCCGGTTGTGTTGCAAATATCAAAAAGCCATATCTATCTTTACCTTATTGGTAAAACTATGCAGCCAATCCGAACAATTTATTGATCCAACTAAAAATAAGGATGAACATGTTCATCCTTATTTTTATGTTCTTATTAAAAAAAAGACCTGTGGGGAATTACCCCAAAAAAAAACTAAAAAATGTCGGGTGACAAGAACACTATCTCATTAAGGGTCGCGTAAATCGCGGCTTTTTCGTTTTATGAGATAAGGTTCTTGTCAAAACCAAATGACAAGAACCTTATCTCATTCCCGATTTTGACAAGAACATTATCTCATTCCCGCGGTTTGCTGGAAAGAGTGGCCTTATTGATTAAGCTAA
>NZ_FOTE01000003.1:0-411388 GCF_900114475.1 Paenibacillus sp. 1_12
ACCTCCCTTTCACGGAGGTAACAGGGGTTCGAGTCCCCTACGGGTCACCAAAGCAAGGGCGCTTAGCTCAGCTGGGAGAGCATCTGCCTTACAAGCAGAGGGTCGGCGGTTCGATCCCGTCAGCGCCCACCATATTTTTTATAGAATGACGCGGGGTGGAGCAGCCCGGTAGCTCGTCGGGCTCATAACCCGAAGGCCGCAGGTTCAAATCCTGCCCCCGCAACTTAAATTTTTCGAAGAGTACTTGCCTTCGAAACAATGTGGAGCCGTGGTGTAGTGGCCCAACATGCCTGCCTGTCACGCAGGAGATCGCGGGTTCGAATCCCGTCGGCTCCGCCACTAATCATTTCCTGTAAGGGAACATGATAACTGCAATAAAAGGCTCGGTAGCTCAGTCGGTAGAGCAGAGGACTGAAAATCCTCGTGTCGGCGGTTCGATTCCGTCCCGAGCCACCATTTTTACTTCTTGCCGTTGTAGCTCAACTGGTAGAGCAACTGACTTGTAATCAGTAGGTTGGGGGTTCAAGTCCTCTCGACGGCACCAGTACTTTTATATTAAAGCATGATCATTGCTTTAAGGATGTACTGACAATTGAATATGGAGGATTAGTGAAGTGGCTAAACACGGCAGACTGTAAATCTGCTCTCTCTGAGTTCGGTGGTTCGAATCCATCATCCTCCACCATTTTTATAGGGGCATAGTTTAAAGGTAGAACAAAGGTCTCCAAAACCTTTGGTGTGGGTTCAATTCCTGCTGCCCCTGCCAATCTTACAACTGTGGCGGTCGTGGCGAAGGGGTTAACGCACTGGTCTGTGGCTCCAGCATTCGTGGGTTCAAGTCCCATCGATCGCCCCATTATTTTTTTGTAATGGGGATTAGCCAAGCGGTAAGGCAACGGACTTTGACTCCGTCATCCCTAGGTTCGAATCCTAGATCCCCAGTATTATTAATTATGCGGAAGTGGCTCAGCGGTAGAGCATCGCCTTGCCAAGGCGAGGGTCGCGGGTTCGATTCCCGTCTTCCGCTCCATAATGCATTATTGGCGCCATAGCCAAGTGGTAAGGCAGAGCTCTGCAAAAGCTCTACCCCCAGTTCGAGTCTGGGTGGCGCCTCCATTTTTGAAACACTCGCCGGAGTGGCGGAATCGGCAGACGCACAGGACTTAAAATCCTGCGGTAGGTGACTACCGTACCAGTTCAAGTCTGGTCTTCGGCATACTAGTCTTATCAAGGGTTGTAAGCTAAGCCTTTGGTAAGACAAACCTTCAAATTAGGAAATCCTGTGTGTTTAAATTAGGTACACAGGATTCACGTATAAACCTCTTTACATTATCTGATTTAGTCGGATACTGTAAGGAGGTTTTTTCATTGGTTATGCATTTAATAAAGGTAATAGCTAGCTGCACTAGCAACCAAGGAAAAAGCATTTTAAACCAGCGACTTATAGCAATCGCCTGGTATATTTACGTGTCTTTTGAAGAGGGCGTATTTTCCGATAATTCATTGAATGGCATAGAGAAATTGGAGTGGGAGAAATCTTGCTCTTATGTTTTATATATAAAGGATTTACCAATAAAATGTTGAATTTTGTAAGAAGATAAAAGTCTGATTTTATAAGAAAAGTGGATTAATCATGAGATATAGCAATATCCTTGAAACAATTAGAAAAAATCCATCCAAACATAATTTTGAAGGATTATCAGAGGCCGGACTAAAAAGAGAAATAGTAGAAGGTATTCCTGAAGATTATATTGATTTTTTAAAAGAAGTTGGATATGGAACTGTTAACGACACATATTTTAGTTTCTACGGCGGTTTAGTTGAAGTAGAGAAAACTATGGCGATCTCTATGAAGAGGATTCACATCTTGAACTAAAGGATATTTTATTGTTTGGTGATAATTGTAGTGGAGATGCACTTGGATTTTTAACCACAGATAATTGGTCTATTGTTGAAATATGGCATGATGATGATTTATCAATAAATCTGAGGGATGAAAAAACTTTTGAAGAATTTGTTATCAGCATGTTTGAAAAATTTCCATAAATCATAGAAAAGAGGAAATTTAAATGGAAAAATGGGAGTATACGATAATTAAATTTGGTACAGAAGGTTATATGGGTGGAATAGTTGATATTGCATATTTTGAAAATAAGCTGAACATAATGGGAGAAGATGGGTGGGAATTAGTATCAGTTGTTAGTGCAAATCAACACCATGGAGCCTCAAGGGAGATTGTGAGTGTGTTGAAGAGAAAGAAGCAAACTTAAGGTCAATTTTAAATGGAGATGGATTAGTGAAGTTAAATACGAAACAAAGATTACTGCTTGCTTTGTATACTGAATATCAAACCTTTGTGTACTTAAAGTAATAGCTGTAGTAGTATACAGAACTCAAAGCGATGAAAAAACTCCTTTTCAACACTTGTACTCAATAAGTGTGCAATGGGAGTTTTTTAATGGCCAGATTATGAAAATTAGGAGTGTTGCAACCGATTAGTCTATCCAAGTCAGTAGTATTGCACCTAAGAACAGCATAAAGAATCTCAAAATGGTGATATGCATTCTACCACATTGTCATGAGCATACTTATACCCTCTAAACAGAATAACTACATGTGCTAATTCAAATGAAAAATAAATAAACAATGATGATATTGCATTTTGACCCTCACAACTTTATAATTAGGGAACAAATGTTCTCATATAGGAGTGGTGAAATGAACGTGAACAACCTTATGCCCAATGCAAATGTCCTTCATGACTCAGCATACATGATCTTACCTGAACACCATATAACGTTGTCAGAGCACCATAATAATCTCATTAAGAGGATTCGGCCAGAAAATGATAAACATGCATTAGATTCACTTATACGAACTTTAGCAGTGGCAATGTTTACTGAGAGGGAAACCGTTGTTACTGTTTGGAGCGATTACGAAGATCAGATGTTCAGAGGTAAGATAACGAAGCTGGATAAAGTACATAAAACGATTAGAATAGAAAATGAAGAAGAATACGCTTGGGTTCCAATTGAAGATGTGACTAACATGGAGATTGTAATTGATGCACTTTAGGAGTTCGTGGTTGGTCAAAGTATAGTCATTGACTATTCGGCAAGGAGAGCAAGATTTTATAAAAGAGATTTACAAGGGAACATTTGTACGCTAATATTAAATTGGATTAATAATCCACTATTGGGAGATGATGAAATGTCTGATCAACATGAAGAATTCAATTCACAAGTTATTAATGGAAAAACAGTGCTTAAGGCTGGAAATGCTGACATTTCGGGTTCCCAATTCATTTGTATCAAATCAGAAAAACTTTATTTTGAAAATGTTACTCTAGCAGGTACAAAGATAACGGACGCTAACCTTAGTGATCTTGAAATTAATGGTGCACAAATTGGGGGTGCGTACATCCACAACATTGGTATGCCGCCGCAAGGTCACCCTGCTTTTATCCTAAATGAAAAACAACGGGCGGTTAGATTTGAAAATTGTGATCTAAACCATAGCACAATTACCAACTGTGATTTGTCTAATGTTGAGATAAATGATTGTAATATATCTGGATTAAAAATTAACGGTATCTTGGTTGAGCAGTTGTTAACTAAATATGCAGAAAGTATGTAATCATCTTAGCTATGGTTATCAAATAGAAGCACCACCAATCGTTACGAGCGTTTGGATAGGTGCTTTTGTTGTTATCCAATCTTTTTGAAAGAGCAATTCATTTAACCATTTAAAGGGGATATAGTATGTATAATGATACAGCCTTATTGATTATAGACGTTCAAGCTGGGATGTTCTCCGAATCTCCACCTGTTCATCAAGGTGAATTACTTATAAGTACAATAAATAAACTTATAAGAAAAGCAAGAGATGCTGATATTCAAATAGTTTATGTTCAGCATAATGAATCCAAAGGTAAACTACTCGAACATGGTGCAAAAGGGTGGGAAATTCATCCTGAAATTGCTCCATCCGAACAAGATGTTAAAATTCAAAAATACACACCTGATTCATTTCATAATACGAATCTTCAAGCTGAACTAGATTTACGAGAAATAAAAAAGCTATATATTACTGGAATCCAATCAGAAGTGTGTGTGGATACCACTTGTAGACGTGCATTTAGTTTGGGATATGAAGTAACGCTTATTAAAGATGCGCATAGTACATGGGATACCAATATTTTAAATGCAGTGCAAATAATTGAACACCATAATAGTGTTTTGACATGGTTTGCAAAATTAACAAATTCATCGGATATTCACTGGCTAGCTAAATAAAACAAGGATTGTATATAACAAACGAGCAGTTATCCAGAATATTAAGAAAAATAATGAGCGAAACAGGTCCTTGGAGAGATTGGGAAATGCTGGGGGTCAGGTTGAAGAAGGTGAAATCGCTTTGTTTAAATGAAGAGCATCATCCATTTTATATTGAGTTTTGACTATGTTATTCCGAAAATGGAGGACGAAAGTTTATACCGAGAAGGGCTACTAAGTGGCAGCCTTTCTCTCGGCAGGCAGCATAGATGAATAACATTCGAAAACAAACAAGTCCAGAATGTATGCGAATATTTCCAGAAAATAACGTCATTGTGTTTAACATAAAAGGAGGCTTTAAATTATTGAAAAAACTAGTATGGGTTGTTCCATTCGTCGGGTTGTATGTTGTTTATGAAGGAATTGTAGTCTTGTTAACCCAGGGTCGTGGGGAATCCATATATGAACTCGGAATGCTTATACCCGCCACGACTCCCTCACTTATGACACACGGTTCTATATTTGTTCTTGCAGGTATAGCTCTAATTTGTGCTCCTTTTATATTAAGAAAACTTGGATCAATATAGCGGCTTCATTGAACTAACAGAAAACGCTAGTCCAATACAATTGAGTAAAACCTCCCAGTAGTTGCAAACCTAGATTTATAGGATGAATGGGAGGTTTAAATATGAATTTGAATGAATTCAGATCGATTAAGCAAGCAGTCTAGGGTATCGTATACGATGTATACGTTCTCTGTTTCGCTTTGCATACGAAGAGTGGTAGATGCGTTTTCATGACCGATAAGTCACGTACTTCCCGATGACTTGGGATTACTGCCAATCTTTAGGATTAACGACCAATTGGACCGAAAATGGTGTGTTTGAGATTCAAAACCCAGGAACTGAAATGACAGAAATAAAACAGGACCTATCCGGTAATAACCTTAGCAGCGGTAGCTTCTCAGCTTTATTTCCTTCTTATCCCACTAAGGTAAACGGAGAAATCATAGACAACAGTGCTGAGGGCTGCCCCATATTGAATTTCAGGGACATTACTTACTTTCCGATGACATGGCGTTATGCCCATGATGCTTTTAACTTGACTATTAAATTTTCCACGGGGGGCGGTCTCGATATCCGAAAAGAGGGGGCTCCGATGACCCACCGACCTGGAAAATATTGAACTATATAAAATGAACAAAAGAAACACACAGCCCGAGCGGAGAAAGCGGACCCTTCTGGAGAAACGAAGTGTTCGCCTTTGCAGACGGATTCTTACCCCTATGGGGGCTAAGAATCGAAAGAATCTGGCTGCAACAGCGATTGGAAGAGGGGTCTGCTTTCGCAGCGCCTCTCTGCTGTCATGATGTTTAGTTCATCTTATATAGTAGTCTATCCTAAGCCATACCATATAAAAGCGGTAGTTTTAAAACTTAATTTTCTTGTTATAGGCTGCCGATGCATGCATAAAATTGCTTAGCCTACAGCTTATTTGGGATCAATAATTGCGGCCTAAAACTCATTATTATCTCTGTACAGCGACGCATCAAACGTTCCCAATGAGTCGTGAGTATAGGATGTAATCGACGGCAGCCGGTTCGAACCCGCCCGTACTGAGAGCGGCGTTGACCTGACCGCGGTGGTATTGGCCGTGTAGGGCGACATGCGTCAAGATGTCCCGCGCGGTCGTCTCGAACGGTATTCCTGCCTGGCTGCGATACGCGATAGGATCGTTCAGCCGATCTTCAGGAAGGGCGTCTAGCCAAGCCCGGAAGCCGCTTCCGTTTGCCTCGATCAGCTCGGCACAGGCGGCAGGATCCGCGTTATCTGCCCATAGTACGAGAGCCTCGCTGCTCTCGCCGTGCAGTCGGGTCAGCCAGATGCGTTCTGCTAGGAGCAAGTGCAGGAACAGTGCTGTTGCCTTGCCGGCTTCTTCCTCCGTAGCGGCCCGCAGCGCCTCCAGCAGCCGGCGGTTCGCCCAATCCATGTGCGCGAATAAGTTTTGAATCGTTTGCATAACGTTTCGACCTCCATCGTCCCAAGGATTCTTATCTCGTTCCATTCCATCGTATCACGCACGAGCTTGATGAAACAATTAGTATCCCAAGAAGCTCTTACGCACTGCAAAGCAGCAAGAATACAAGGGGTACTTCAGTACGTACTTATTCAAATTTTAGCGGTAGTCTCCATGGGCCTTTGATCAAGTAGTGGGGTTCGGCCAGTGAAAATCGAAGCAACGTTTCACCAGGCTTCGTTTCAAGCTGGAGCGTCTTCATCACGGCAGACGTCTTATTGACGTTCTCCCAACTGAACGAATTATTAAATTTCGAACCTGGATAACGAATCAAAAAGTATTGCAATCCCCTCGGCTTCGACGGATCAAATTGTATGTCGACGTCAAGGATGACGGTTGTGTCGCTAGTACGCTTGATGCGGGTAAAGCGGACAGGGAAGCCACTGACTTCAGCCGGAACCTCTATGGTACGTTCAACGCCAACATCCGGGAGAAGTATAGAGACTTCTTTGGAGATTGCTTCCCGGTCGGATACTTCGATGAAGGGAACGACAACCGTATATGGTAGCACCCCGCCTATGGGCGTTTCGTGAAATCGAAAATCGGACGGATACGTCAGTGTCTCGGACTTGACCAGTTCCGCTTTCGTGCCATCCGCGTCCTCGACGTACAAGCCAGTATCTTCCACAAGTGGGGATACACCGTAGGATTGAACGGTAAGGCTTTGTTGAGGAAGCTTAGAGATAAGTTGAACGCGGACGATTCCATCATCGACTCTAGTTGGGAATGCTGTAATCCTTACGTCCTGTTGTTCGGAGCTTGAGCCGAGATGCTCGAGGTCGTCAGCCGTTTTCGGCAGATCTAGCTTTAATGGACCAATGGTTGTACCGTTGATGTATAAAGTGATCGTATCGGAGACAGGCACATGTGTGCCTCTTGTAGGAATATAATTGCCGTACCAGTCTCCAGAAGAGGCTAGCGTAGAATAAGTGAATGTGTATTTCCGACCGCTAATTTCCGCTTTGAATTCCTTTACCGCTGCCGTCTGTTCGCCGCGCAGCGTAATCGTTGCGAAGTTCGACTCCAATGCGATGCCGTCGACGGTCAGCCTTCCGACACCGATCTCCTGCACGTAAGGCTTCTCCAGCACGTACGTCAGTTGTGTAAGATCGCCTTCACGTACCATGCCAAAGCCGGGGAGGAATCTTAGAACCTTGTTCAGTTCAGCCTGCACTGAAGGTGTGGAGCCTACCTCAACCGCAACAAGTAGAAAGGCGATTACGGCTGCCACGACGGCAATGCGTCGGCGTCGGGACGAATGGACAGTGGGCAATGGGGATGTATCAACCTTTTCAAGCTGTAACTTTGAGATCGTGCGAGCCTTAATACGTTGGATTGAGGCGGCTTCCCTCTCGGTTAAAGGTTGGGATGTGTACGCGGACGATCCAATCAGTTCCAATTCTGCTTTTTCCGCGTCGAGTTGGTCGATCAACTCAAAAATGATCTTTTCTTCATCTTCCATTATTTATCCCCCGTTTCTCAGCATCGGTCAGCCCAAGTGCCTGCTTAAGCGCTGTACGGCACCGATAGAGTCGGCTTTCAATCGCTTTCTTAGTGAGGCCGAACATCGCCGCCAGCTCGTCTAGGCTTTCGTAATAAAAATACCTGCGCCAAAACAAACTGCGGTCCGGCTCGCTCATCCTTCGAACAAAGGTGATTATCTCCCGAGTCGATTCTTGAGAAAGTGCATGCTGCTCGGTGGAACACTGACTTTGTATCGCTTCCACGTCTCGCAGCATTATTATTTCGTCACCGTGACGTAGAAGTTTACGTCGCAGGTCCAGTGCCTTGTACTTGGATAGCACGAGCAGCCAAGTCCGAAATGAGGCACGACTTTCCTCGTATTTTTCAATGTTGTGCCACGCCGCCAAAAAAACGTCGCTCACGCACTCTTCCGCATCCTCCGCGCTACCAGCACCGGATAGCACGCGTTTAACGAGCGTCTGAATGCTCGGACCAAAGGCATCGATTGCTTCCTCTAACGCCTGCTTGTCGCGACTTATGAATCGTTTTGCCCATGTGTGGTTCTCATTATTAAACATTATACGAACCTCCGGCGTTGTTCTACTGATTACTACGTCGTGTTGTAAGTGGTTCACTCACGGGGAGCGGATAATTTTTCGAAATTTCTTTGTAACCTTTCAGCCGCTCTACAAAATAAGTGAAATATGGTTTTAACGCATAGCAGTAAGTCTTTACTAATATATTAGATAATTTATACTAAACTTAAAAGCTTTAGCTTGTTTTTCTATTAAACAAAAAATAGAGAATATTAGATCATCTAATACGCAAAATCATACACTGGAGAACGAGAACAAAGAATTACGTGAAGATATGAAAAAGGCTTATGCGCAGATTTGCGAAAGATTGTAGTTGCACTCCCTTGAGCTTGCGGGTAGTTATGCGTAGTAAACATGATTTAAGGCTTTTATAAATATAACTCGCTTAAGCAAAAATATGGTAATATTGAGATAAATTTTAACTCTTTAAGATGAACCAAAGAAACACACAGCCCGAGTGGAGTAAGAGGACCCTTCTGGAGAAACGAAGTGTTCGCCTTTGCAGACGGATTCTTACCCCTATGGGGCTAAGAATCGAAAGAATCTGGCTGCACAGCGATTGGAAGAGGGGTCTGCTTTCGCAGCGACTCTTTGCTGGCATGATGTTTAGTGCATCTTATATAGGAAGAAATCAGATTCAAGAAAAGAGGTGCTGTGGTTGCTGCAAACGGTTTCAGGTCTAATTACTGCGCAGGAAGCGGGACGAATTTTGGAACATGAGCATGTGCTCGTAGGGTTTGTGGAAGACGGGAAACTTGAGCCGGGGATGTATAATCGTGACGAGGTGGTCAAGTCCATCCTCCCGTTTCTGTTGAAGTTGGTGGAAGCCGGATGCGGCACCATGGTGGACTGTGCACCGGAGTACTTAGGCCGGGACCCTTACATCCTGCGGCGGTTATCGGAGCTTGCCGGAATCCATCTGATCACGAATACCGGATTTTACAAGAAGCCATATCTGCCTTCCTTCGTTTATGAGATTTCAGAACGAGACCTAGCAAATATATGGACGCGGGAAGCGCGGGATGGCATAGGGGAGAGCGGTGTGTATCCGGGTTTTATCAAAATCGCTCTTAACGACGGGACGGCAATCGATGATACGCAGATGAAGATCCTACTTGCTGCTATGCGAACCTCTCTGGAAACCGGTCTGCCGATTCAGTGTCATACGATAGGCCCTAACGTCGCCTTGCACGCTTACGAGGTCATGAAACGAGCGCATTTCGACCAGGATCGATTCATTTGGGTGCACGCGCAAACATTTAAAGACACTGAGGTTTACGTACGGCTGGCGGAGGCAGGCGGTTGGATTTCCGTCGACTCCATTCTGACGGGGACTTATGAGGAGCATGTGGATTTGTTGGGTCAGTTACTCGATTGTGGCGTGGGAGACCGCCTTCTGTTGTCTCAGGATACCGGTTGGTACAATGTAGGACAGCACCATGGTGGTAACTTGCGTCCTTATCATCACTTGTTCACAGACTTCTTCCCTGCCGCAGCGGCTGGTGGTCTTGATCCGCATTGGTTGGAGCAATGCGTTACGAGCCATGCCTTTCAAGCTATGAGCAAACGAGCCTAACACAAATAAAAGGTATCTACCACTTGCGCATGTTAGAGCATCAATCGTTTCTATTATCCTTTCAGGCTGGGGGAACGGTTCTCTTTCCGTTAAACCACCACTAAGGAAAACTTGATATCCATAGTAAAAACAAGCTCTTTGAATACCATCTCAAAGGGCTTGTTTTTTGTTAAGCGACATTCGGTGTGCGGCGGGTCAACGCCCAAAATAAAAGGGCCAAAGCACTGACGGCGGCACCAAACAGGCACACTCCATTCCAACCTGCGTATGAGTAGATATGGGTTGAAGCGACGGATCCGGTGGCACTGCCGATGGAATAAAATATCATGTAACCGGCAGTGAGGCGGCTTCGTGCCTCTGGTCGCACGTTAAAGATCAAACTCTGGTTCGTGACATGTACAGCCTGCACCGCCAGGTCAAGAAGGACAATGCCAATGATCAAAGCTGGCAGCGAGTGCTCGGTATAACTGATTGGCAACCAAGAGACCAACAATAGAGCCAGCGCAGTGCCGGTGGTCCGCTGTCCTAAACCTCGATCAGCGAGCCGCCCTGCCCGAGCTGCCGCTAACGCTCCAGCAACTCCAGCGAGACCAAACGCCCCAATAGCAGTATGCGAAAGAGACAGCGGAGGCGAGCTGAGAGGTAGTACCAATGAAGTCCATAATGTACTAAACGCAGTAAAAATCAACAGAGCTAGTACGGCGCGGATACGTAGGATTCTTTCTTGCGCAAATAAAGCGAGCACCGAACCAAGCAACTGAGGATAAGATAATGATGTTCTATCCTGTTCGTTATGTGGCAGTTCTCGGAACAATGCGCTAGCCATGATGAGCATTAACGCTGCAGAGACGAGATAGACCGAACGCCAACCAGCAAGATCGGTTAAGACACCAGCGACTGTTCTTGCAAGTAGAATGCCGATTACCACTCCGCTTGTGACCAAGCCGACTATACGTCCGCGTTCAGCTGGGGCAGCCAATGTAGATGCGAATGCTACGAGCACCTGCGTCACTACGGCAAGTAGTCCGACCATAGCTAAGCCCGCGAACAGCACAGTGATGGTGGGAGCGATGCCAACCACAATCAGAGCCACTACGGACAATAGCATCTGACCGACGATAAGCCAACGTCGATTCATCAGATCTCCGAGCGGTACCAGTAGAAATAGTCCTAACGCATAACAAATCTGAGTAATGGTAATGACAATCCCAACGGATGAATGGGTGATACCGAACTCACTCGCCAGAGCGTCGAGCAGCGGCTGCGCATAATAAATATTGGCGACAGCCAGCCCGCATGCAATTGCAAACAATAGTGGCATGTAGCGTGACATAGAAGATTTGGGTATAGATTCCAATGGGAGGAATGCTTCTTTTACCGTTTTCACGTCTGCTTCGCAATCATCGACAATGACTGCCGTGTTCCCTTTAAGTTTTTTCATTTTGGACACCCCCATATTCCTTTATATTAGATTCTTACCAAACAGCATATTGTACTGAACGGTATGAAATGATTTTAGATTAATTTAACTCGTTCAAACGTTAGTTGTCAAGATACGATAAATAAAAGATGTTCGTCGAGGTATAAGGGATGTGTACCATCAACTTTCCAGGAGAGGGGTCTTTGGTTTATAAAAAATATTCGATAATTGACAACAACTCCTCCAAATCATAAAATCATATTATACTGATCGATATGAAAAGAGGGGTAGTTATGGTTCGACTTCGGGAATTTGATGAGGAAAAGGCATTAGACGCAGCTATGCAATTATTTTGGGAGAAGGGATACGAAGCTACCTCTTTAAGTAATTTAACATCCAAAATGGGCATTCAGAGGCCAAGTATATACTCAGCCTTTGGAGATAAAAAACAACTGTTCGAAGCCGCACTGCGTAAATATACGGCATCCCACGCTTCCTATGTTCGAGCAAAGCTTCAAAACCATTCGTCTGTGAGAGAAGCGTTTCGTTCCTATTTTGAAGGTTTGGTGGAAGAGGAATATGAAGGAGGACCCAACCGGGGATGTTTTTGCATCAATACGATGGTAGAAGTTGCACCTCATGATGAGAAATTCGAAATCCTTACAAGGGAACATCAGATGTATCTTTCAGTAGTATTTCAAGAAACAATTGAACGAGGGATACAATCAGGTGAGCTTAAAAACAGTATAAGTGCAAAAGTTTTAGCACAGACATTAGTCGTGTCGTTAATCGGTCTTACCGTGGTGATGAAATCACGTCCTGAACGATCTTTTGTTGACAACTCTGTTTCGGTCATACTTTCATTGTTTAATACATCCAAACCAAGGGAGCAAAACGATGAATAAACACACATCGGGACTTCAACACAACCCTGCATTTGCTGAAAAGAAAGTTACCTGGCTGGAACTATTTTATGATCTGCTTTTTGTAGCTGCAGTTTCGAAAGCGAGTCATGTCTTGTTACATGTCGAATTGGGTTCAATTCCAATTGAATACTTATCCAAATTCATCCTTATCTTTGTTCCGATCTGGTGGGCATGGGTTGGGCAATCTCTCTTTGTAAATCGATTTGGACAAGACACTTTATCACATCGAATATTTTTGATTGTACAATTATTTTTTGTATTAATAATGACGGCCAGTCTATCGGTTAATTTTGATCAATATTATGTTCCATTCTTAATAGGCTATGTTGGTTTAAGAGCTATGACCGCCATTCAATATCTTTCGGTACATAAAGAAGAAGCTGATAGAAAGATAACTGCCCGTTATTTGGGGAGTCGTTTTTGGATTGGATTGGTGATATCTGCTTTATCACTTTTCTTTGACTCTTGGATTCGATATGCAGTTTTGTATGCGGGAATTGCTGTAGACATAGTGCTCCCATTAATCGGTCGGAAATACTTGATGAAAAGCCCTATAAATACTCATCATTTATTAGAACGCTTCTCGCTGTTTACACTCATTCTTCTTGGAGAATCAGTCGTCAGTATACTTGCAGTATTGCAGTCCAGCTACTGGACGTGGCAATCTATTTTATTTGCCTCAATAACTTTTTTATTAATTATTGCTATGTGGTGGCAATATTTTGATAATGTTGAAAAGAAAGTGGATAAGACCATAGAGACCGCTGGGCAAACAATCATTTATGGCCATTTATTCATTTATTTATCCTTGTGTATGATTGCAGCCTCGATTCAATTGCTATTTTTAGAACAATTAAATTATATATTCATGTTAAGCTTTATATTTGGATCTATACTGCTCTACTTCTTCTCAACTACATTGGTTTTCCATAAATATAGACACTTACATCAACGATTGGGGATATTTCATTTAGCGTTATTATTAGGTATATTAGGAATTTTTCTCACAATAGATTTGTTTTTCCTTGTACCCAATTATTTGATCATTGGAGAAATGATGTTGTTTTTTGTTGTATACGCTAAAATAACGACTTGAGCTGGGGGCTGAATATTTGACACAATGGAACGTACCCACATAACTCGATATTAACCTAGAGGCAGCCGGGTATTGTGGCTGTTTTTTTCATTAAAACTCTGGGCAGATTAGGGTAAACGGACGATCAACAAAATGAAGATTCGGCGTAATTGGCAAGTGGAATGTCGCCTTCTGCTAGTTACAGCACGACATTGGGGAGGTACTATAAGTGTAGTCCCATCAGTAAAAGCAGAACACCCAATCACAATCAATCTAATGAAAATGTAAGTAGCTAAAGGAGGCCCATATGTATGAAGTCTCATACCTCTGACCGTATTAAAATCTCGTCAGGATTTTGGGCAGGATTACGTCAAATAGGGATTGCCCCCCACGAGGTAGCTCGCAAAGCGCAACTGCCGCTCACCATTATTACTGAACCAGTGGTCACCAACGCCCAATACTTCGCGATCTGGCAGGCTTATTCCGATCTCATTGGTGACACTGCCCAAGGAATCATCAAGCTTGCGACCATCTTTGAAACAGCGAAGTACCCACCTACCGTCTTAGCGACTTACCATGCTCGTGACTACAGGGATGCTCTAAACCGAATGGCTCGGTACAAACAACTGTGTCCCCCCGAAAGCTTAAGTATCACCGAGGAAGGCGAGAACTGTACAATTGAACTGGAATGGCTGTATACCGAGCAACCCGGTCCGCCGATGCTGGTTGGTATCACACTGGCATGTCTTCTGGAGCTTGGGCGCCGGGGCACAGGTCAACCTTTAACGGCGCGGTTCGTTGAATTTACGGACTCAATGGGCGATATACAGACCCTTGAAGCATACTTCGGCTGCCGTATCCAGGTTGGTGCCAAATGTAACCGGTTGACGCTGCATCGAAGAGATCTGGACCGGCCCTTTATCTCGTACAACGAAGAGCTGCTGGAGATCCTGACTCCCGTTCTGGACCGATCGTTGGATGAACAGCAGCGCAGCTGCTCAATTACGGAGAAGGTGAAATGGATCATGAAACGTAGCCTCACAGGAGGTCGTCCCGACATTCAGGCTGTCGCGAAGGAGTTGGGTATGAGTGATCGTACCTTGCAGCGCCGGCTAACTGACGAAAATACGAGCTTCAAGCATCTATTGACACAAGCTAGACATGAGCAGGCACGAGAGTACTTGGCAGACCCCTCGCTCGATATTAAAGAAGTGGCTTTCTTGATAGGATATGAAGACCAGAACTCGTTCTACCGCGCCTTCCGTCTTTGGGAAGGTGATACTCCTTCAAATTGGCGTACTGAACATTTAGGTAAAGAGAGCTAGTATGTACTGAGTTTTATCATATGGCGTGTTAAACAAGAACTTTGGCGCAATATGCTAGTTACTTAACCATCCAGACAAGGTAATATAATCACTATCCGGAGCACAAGACTGATGTGAAAATGACTACTAATCAGCTTTCCGTGAATAACAAACGAATGAAAGGGGGGAGTTTAAAGAGAAGCTGATCCTGAAATCGTTTTGAAGAAAATTGAAATCATTAAGATGTTAAAGATGACAAATTGACTTTGTCTTGAAAGTAATTTAGAAGGAGAAATGTATTATGGATATGGGATTAAACAATAAAACAGCTTTAGTTACAGGATCAACGAAAGGTATAGGTAAGGCGATTGCTATTGAACTTGCTAAAGAAGGTGTTAATGTATTAATTAATGGGCGGAATTATGAAGAAGTAGAACGAATTGTAAATGAAATGAAGTCAGATTTCCCGGCTACCTCTCCTCAAAATGCTACAGCCGATATTGTGGATATTGGGCAAAGAGAAGCTTTATTTGAAAAATACCCGAATATTGATATTTTAGTTAACAATATGGGTATATATGAGATTATGCGATATGAGGACGTTGACGATGACATATGGGAAAAGTACTTCCGTACAAATGTTCTTGCTGCAAATGGATTATCTAAATTTTATTTACCTAAAATGTTGAAAAATGATTTTGGCCGTATTATCTTTATTGCAAGTGAAGAAGCAATTATGCCTTCAGGACAAATGCCTCAGTATTGTATGACAAAATCAATGCTATTATCATTATCAAAAAGCTTATCTAAATTAACCATAGGAACAGAAGTTACAGTCAATACAATCATGCCAGGACCAACACTCTCTGAAAATGTGTATCAAATAATTGATGGTATTTATCCTAATGAAGATATGACTTTTTCAGAAAAAGAGAAAGAATTTATGACTACAAACCTACCTCAATCCGAAATACAGCGATTTATCAAGCCAAGTGAAATAGGTAGATTAACTACATTTGTATGTAGTCCTTATGCATCCGCATTTAAAGGTTCTCCAATCCGTATGGATGGGGGAATGGTACCTACTATTTATTAAATATATTTTGAGTGCGAGGCTGCCGTGTAACAACGACGTCCTCGCTCTTCAACTTTTTACGCCTAATTTAGTGAAGCAGGCATGAGCACTGAAAGGAGAGTCATTACCTTGGAAATTGGGAACCTCGTAACGCTCGTAGTTTCGATTATTACGCTGAGTAATATCATTTTAGCAGGTGTCGTAGTGTTCTTTGAAAGAAGAGATATTGGATCGACTTGGGCTTGGCTAATGGTATTGTTTTTTATTCCGCTCCTTGGTTTCTTCGTTTACATATTTTTTGGTCGGCAATTAAAACAAGATAATTTTTATCATCTTACTTTCGAGGAACGTGCTTACCTCCAATCTACGGTTGACGAACAGATGATGAGTACTGAACAGCAATGGCATGTCATAACCAAATATTCAGATTTGCTGAAAATGAATCTAAGATCATCTAACGCACTCGTTTCGACAGACAATGATATTGTTATTTTTATAGATGGAAAAGTAAAGTTCGACTCCTTGTTTCAGGATATTCGGAATGCGAAAAAAGAAATTAACGTTCAATATTACATTTTTCAGCCGGATGCATTAGGAGGGCAATTCAGGGATGAGTTAATTAAAAAAGCGAAGGAAGGCGTAATAGTTCGGGTTCTTTATGATGACATCGGATCGAGACGAATTACGCGTTCATTTTTTAACGAACTCCTATCATATGGGGGAGAAGTAGAAGCATTTTATCCTTCCTTCTTTAGATTGGTTAATTTCCGCATCAATAATAGAAATCACAGGAAACTTTGCATTATTGACGGGGAGATTTCTTATATCGGAGGTTTTAATGTAGGAGATGAATATTTAGGATTGGATAAAAAAATGGGCTACTGGCGAGATACGCATTTACGAATCACGGGAGGAGCCGTCGATCAAATTCAATCCCGGTTTATTTTAGATTGGAATAAGGCCGCAAATCGAAAAAACATGAACCCAGATAAGTTTTTCTTCCGATCAGAAAAGCACAATGGAAATAGCGCTGTACAGATTATTACAAGCGGACCTAATTCGCGAACGGAACACCTTAAAAATATGTATCTGAGATTAATGATGACAGCCCAAAAAAGCATCTATATACAAACTCCTTATTTCATCCCGGATTCCAGTTTTATGGATGCATGCAAGATGGCTCTCTTATCTGGCGTGGATGTTCGGATCATGATTCCGAACAAGCCGGACCACCTGTTTGTTTATTCGGCTACCTTGGCCCATGTCGGTGAATTACTGCCTTATGGTGTCAAAATCCTGCAATATGAGAAAGGCTTTATGCATGCGAAGACGATTGTAGTCGATCAAGAGGTGGCGTCTGTAGGAACAGCGAATATCGACACGCGCAGTTTTCGCTTAAACTTCGAAGTGAATGCGCTCGTGTATGACGAGAATGTCGCGAAACAGCTTCATGATTTGTTTTTGCAAGACAGTGAGGTGTGTTCGGAACTGACGATCGAACGGTATGAATCACGCAAAAATATGTCCAAGCTTAAAGAAGCTGTGGCTAGACTGCTATCCCCTATTCTTTGAGTGTTGGATCTGCCGGCATGAGACGACTTGCACAGCAGCCGCAGTCTAAGGGATATAACGGCAGAGCAAACACGAACTAAACAATCTATTCTGACGAGTTGCTGGTCATCCCGTCTTCCTAAAAAATGCGTCAAAGGCCCGCTTTTGCGGGCTTTTGCTGTTGTAAACTTGTGCAAATCCTCATGAAAGAGTTTTAGGGCTCCACATTATTTTGGTATTAAATGGTTCACTGCGAAACATCAGAGGACGTTTGGTGACTGTCGTTTGCTCGCAGCCGCTTTTTTTTGTTTATGGAACAGTTTATTTACGGTGTGTATAACAGCATATAGTTAAATGAGAATGCAGATGAAACTTTGGGAAATAATACGTACGGGTTATGAAAATATATGTAAACGAAATGAGTGAGTGTTCATGAGCATGAAAGATATGAAGCCACCAAAAAAATCCGTTCTCTATTACTATGGAATCACCCTTTTGCTCATTTTACTGATTAACTCCTTCGTTATGCCCGCTATTTACAACTATTCCGTAAAGGAAGTTGATTATGGCACGTTCTTACGAATGGTGAAGGATGGTCAAGTTAAGAAAGTGGATATACAAAATAACGTAATCGTCTTTACTCCGATCAATACGACTGAGGCAAAGATGTATAAGACAGGAGCTATTGAGGACTCGAAGCTCGTAGACCGATTATACGAAGGGAACGTTGCCTTTTCTCGTGTTATCCCCAGAGAAACGTCGCCGATTTTAAACTTCTTTCTGACTTGGATTCTCCCGTTTCTCATCTTTCTTTTGGTAGGGCAATGGCTCATGAAGAAGCTGGCCAATCGGCTCCCGGGCGGAGGTAATCCCATGTCCTTCGGCAAGAGTAACGTCAAGGTGTACATGGAATCACTAACCGGGGTTACTTTCGCAAACGTTGCGGGGCAGGATGAGGCGAAGGAGGCGTTGCAGGAAATTGTCGACTTCTTGCATAACCCAAAGAAATACACGGAGATAGGCGCGAGTATTCCTAAAGGTGCTTTGCTAGTTGGCCCTCCAGGGACAGGGAAAACGCTGCTGGCCAAAGCGGTGGCAGGGGAATCGAAGGTTCCCTTTTTTTCCATATCAGGTTCCGAGTTTGTGGAAATGTTCGTCGGCATGGGTGCAGCGCGGGTGAGGGATTTGTTTAAACAAGCACAGGATAAAGCCCCTTGTATCGTCTTTATTGATGAAATTGATGCCATTGGGAAAAGCCGTAATTCCGGAATCGCAGGAGGAAATGATGAGAGAGAGCAAACCTTAAACCAGTTATTAACCGAGATGGATGGATTCGATGCCGATAAAGGTGTAGTTATTCTAGCGGCGAGCAACCGCCCGGAGACGCTGGATAAGGCACTGCTTAGGCCGGGAAGATTCGATCGTAGAGTACCGGTGGAGCTTCCGGATTTGGTCGGCAGAGAAGCTATCTTAAAGGTGCACGCCCAAAAGGTGAAATTGGAAAATGACATTGACTTTCATGTGATTGCCAGGGCAACTTCGGGGGCTTCTGGAGCCGATTTGGCCAATATCGTCAACGAGGCTGCTCTGCGGGCCGTTAAATTCGGCCGTACTCAGGTTACGCAGAACGATTTGGAAGAATGCGTAGAGGTTGTCATTGCCGGCTATCAGCGGAAGAATGCTCTCATTTCTATGAAGGATAAACTGACCATTGCTTATCATGAGGTGGGGCATGCATTGGTAGCAGCAATGCAACATCATTCCGCGCCCGTGCATAAGATCACGATTATTCCGAGAACTTCCGGCGCTCTTGGTTACACGATGCAGGTGGACGAGCAGGAGACTATCTTAATGTCCAAAGAGCAAGCTCTGGACAAAATCACAACCTTTATGGGGGGACGTGCCGCGGAAGAGATCATCTTCCAGCGAATTACATCGGGTGCTTCCAACGACATCGAGCAAGCCACAAAGATAGCCAGATCGATGGTGACCCGATTCGGCATGAGCGAAGCGTTCGATATGATGGCGCTGGAAACTGTCAACAATCCTTACTTGGGAGGCGACACTTCATTGTTGGTATCCATCGAGACTGCCTCCAAAATCGATGAAGAGGTATTGAAAATCATCAAAACTAGCCATAAGACTGCTCTGCGGATATTGGAGGAAAACAAAGAAAAGTTACATGAAATCACTAAATATTTAATGGAAAAGGAAACCATTTCAGGAGAGGAATTTATGGGGATTTTAAATCGGAAACAGCCGGTGGTCGATTAAGAATTCAATGATAAGCAACAAATGTGGAAAGGGGAAAGCATCTCAACAGGGGGAGGTAAGTACGGTATATCCCCCTATCAAAACCTGTAAACATTCAGGCAATATATGGAGGGAAACTTATCATGGTATACGATTTATTTCGGAAGTACTGGAGACCAGCGGTGGACGTTTGTGCACTTCTGTTCGTCATGTATCTATTTGTTTTAAGTTTTTCTTATCTCTACCACATCGCAACACCAGTCATTTTCAGTTTAATCATCTATTGGATGGTTCAGCCTGCCATACGTTTCTTAGAACGAAGGGGGCTAAACAGGCCAAGTTCTGTAGCCTTTTCCATGGTTGGATTTGTTTTAATCCTAGTAATCCTTCTTGGTATGATCGGTATCGTTTGCTCGGTGCAGCTGAGTCATCTCATCAGTAAATTGCCAACGTATGATGTAATGATTCGACACGAGGTGGTAGATAAGGTTCAGGTGAAAATTCAGGCACTATCACCGGAGGAATTGGTAAAAGTTAAGGAATACATAGCTACAGGTACGGAAAAAGCAATTGAAGTGGTAAAGGTTATTTTGCAACATCTTGTTACTTTTACAACGTCTATTTCAAAGTTTGTAATTCATATTATAGTTGCGATTATCCTTGCCTACTTCCTTGCATTAGAAAGTAAGATGTGGAGTGAGTTATATAAAAAGAAAACGCCTGATCAATTTAAAAATGTCCTGCAGTTTCTTAATGACAACGTAATTTCAGGTTTTGGTAAATACATTGTAGCGATGCTCCAAATCGCCGGATTCTCGTTTGTGATCATTTGGGTTTGTTTGTTGGTTCTGTCCTTGTTTTACCCATTACAAAATATATTCGTGCTGTCCCTCCTTGCTGGTTTCTCCAGTATCTTACCGATATTAGGAGCGGGGTTTGTTTTCCTTCCGTGGATCGCCATACTGTTGTTAAGCGGGCATATCACAATCGCTTTATGGATCGCGGGTGTGTTCTTATTGTCGGTGATACTTAAGCATGTTATTGAACCCAAAATATTGGGGGATACATTGGGTGTATCTGGATTTACAATGCTCGCTTCGCTTATTATAGCAATCGAAGCATTTGGTGTTGTTGGTGTTATTCTGGCACCTTTATTTATCATCCTGATTAAGGCACTTTACCAGAAGGGGATTCTTGGGAAACTTCTCAGACAACCTGCGGATTCGTAAAATTTTTTCTTAAACCATAAATTGAGCATCTGCAAGTTGTGTTGTAAAAATTAACGGTGCAGGTGAGTGCAGCAATCAGTGGATAGTTTAAATAAAAATGAATTATCCCTATTTCTATTCGGTCAGCCCTTTATAATGGGAGTTACATATTCCTAATTAAAGGGAGCTAAAGAATGAATCCTTTTTTAGAATTGAGTGACCGAAATTCTTGGGGGCCTGGTTCATTTGAAATGGCATTATCGCTTGTCGAAGCCTTAAAAATCTGTGCAGGTATGAGGGTGCTAGAGATCGGCGGCGGGTCAGGACAAATAGCTGCAACAATTGCAAAGTATTGGAATGTTAATGTTGTTACACTTGAACCTTGGACTGACGGCATAGAGATACAAAAAAACGCGATAGCCTTAGGAGTAAATCATCAGGTTCTCGGGATGAAGCTCAAAGCTCAAGAAATGCCCTTTGCAAGTGGTACATTCGATGCCGTAATAAGCATAGGTTCATTTGAAATGATCGGTGATGAACGACCCGCAGCCTTGAAGGAGATCATACGTGTCGCTAAACCAAATGCTTATATAGGCATAGCAGAACCGATGTGCCAGCCTGAACCCATGCCTATAGATATGGTTGTAATTGACGAACAGTACAACTTGGGCTTTCGACGTTGCTTTCGAAGTTTAGAATGGAATTGTGAACTCTTCCGCCAACAGGGACTATCTGTTGTCCAGTGCAGTTATTTCCCATCTGCACGAGATTGGTGGATCGTTTATCGAGACCAGAAACGTATATCAGAGGCTGAACAACAGTTAATTACATTAGATAAGCGCGGTTGGATTTCGTTAGGTATGGTAGTTGGTCAAAAACGATCTGACGAGGATGGTTAAAGTCTAGCTTTCCTGCTGAAGGGAACGTTTAGTGAAAAATAATTCGACAAAAATCTGCCAGTGGAAAGCGCGGCAGATTTTTTGTTGTGCAGAAGAGCTTCACAAATTTTATTAAATTCATAATTATTGTAAGAAAACCGATAAATAAACAATAACAATTTAAAGAAGGAGTATTTTTTAATGAATATGAAAAAACGATTATCTACAATGTTAGCTCTAGTTATTTTTATTAGCATGTTCCTAATTCATTCTCAATCCGTTTTAGCAGAACCATCAAATGAAACAATCAGATCAACAGACCAAGACGGACATGGGGCAGCTTCTGCAGTTAAAAACGTAGTTAAGGCAGGTTATGTTAGCAGTTATTCTGACGGCACTTTCGAGCCGGATGCCTTCATAACGGAAGAAGAGTTTTTATCCATGGTTGTACGAGCGGTTAATCTCCCGATCAGTACACAACCACCCGATGCGTCGAGGTTTCTTCCTTACTACGATGCAGCTAAGAAAAACGGAATCTATTATGATGATTACCGAAGCGATTGGTCAAGTCCCATTATTCGCGGAGATGCTGCCCAAACCTTGGTCAGAGCAACCCAAGCCGTTGAAAAAAACCGAATACTTGCCAGGGAACGATCTCAGCAGGAAGTTTTGAGGATGAAACCTGATGAGTTACAAACTCTTCAGAACCTTCCGCACTTTAGAGGTCAAGCTATTGGGAATATAAATGATGTTAAGGAGGTTCCCCAGTTAATAAAAGAACTGCAAATGTATTGGAATGATTTAATTGCGAAGTTCAAAGCCAATAAAACGGAAGGAACCTACTGCATTGTCAAGCTGGATAAGTCTCAAACCTGCTACTTACATTCCGATGCTGTTCACGGACAGGCTGTTGCGAAGTACATAGAGTTTTTACAAGCTATTGTTCTGGAAGTCGATGAAGCTGAAAAGAAGTACACTTACGATAAAATAGTGTTTGAAGCAACTAAGCGTGGCTTGCTTACCGGGGTAGATGAGGAAGGTGAGCTTGCCCTTAGCTCTCCTCTGACCCACGAACAAGCAGTGGTAGGTATTGATCGAATGCTCGCATTCAATCAAGGAGAAATTCTTCCTGCTGATAAGCATGCGATGTCGAGAGCTGAAGTCTTATGGCATGGGACAAATGTATTTACGATGTGGCCTAGATATTTTCCCGAAAAGTTTATAGACTCATTTGATATCCATAAAGGAAAGTGGGATGCGGCAGACGGAATATATCATGAACAATTATTGGAGTTTATCGTTGTAGATGTAGAGGACTCTCATGATCCATTCAGGTCTGAAACCGAAGGGATGCTGTTCGATCGGAAGGTTTACGATTCAAACGAGAATCGATATAAATTTCAAAAAATATCAGCTCCACTTCAATCTTATATTTCCTATTCAAGAGTAAAACAAGAACTAACGGATACTTATCCATGGATGTATAGCTCTGATGGAGGTAAGGCGCATATCAGTATCAGCCCCATTGATGAAAGTGGTAAAACGAATGAAGGTATCGTGTTTAACAAGTCGGATAGCTATATCCCACAGGAAAGCGATGATCACATCGTATATAGCAAAATTCAAAACGGACAAAATGAACAGGATCTTAATCTTAAAAGAGGTTATAACCCATCCAAAACGGTTCTTCAAACTGGAGAAACTTATTACTGGGTTGCCGGCCAATTGCATCCTAAGGGTGACATGAGCGCAGGCATTATATCCTATATTACCTATACTCCAAACGGCTACTATCGGCAACAAATCGATGGAAAGAACGGTGGGAATGCGAGTGTATCATTAATAAGTGCTAAACCTAACTTTGAGGTGCATAACGAGAGGTAAATTGAACTAGCCTTGCAAAATAAACACCAAGAAACGGCGGTCGGCTACTATCGACTGCCGTTTTCTTAACTAACGGTTACGGGGTGGCAAAAGTATCTTTTATAAGTTAATATCTTACTATGCTTTGAATAAAGGAGAATTTTCAACGTTGAGTACGCAAAACATAGCAACCGGTATCTTATCTGCGTTGATGGCCTGTACCGGCGGAGCCATACTTCTTATCAAATGTGCGGACATTGCGGGATTTAGCCGTGCTGAGCTTATTTCTTGGTTCTTCATTGTTTATTTTATAGGCGGCATTTTAAACATAGTGCTGTCAATGAAATTCAAAATCCCCTTTGCCGGAGCGCACTCGATAACAGCTGTTGCCTTCTTAAGCTCGGCTATAGCACATTTTTCATTTAACGAGTTGGCCGGAAGCTTCATTATGGCTGGTGTACTTATTACCGTATTCGGGCTATCGGGAGTATTCAATAAAGTACTTGAATTCATTCCCAAACCCATGATTGATGCCATGCTGGCGGGTCTCGTTCTCAATTATGTTGTTAACATCGTGCCTGCCTTTAAGAATGCTCCTCTTGTAGGGGGAATGGCAATCTTAGGATTTTTTATCGCACCCCGAATTTCTAAATCGATTCCTCCTTTATTGGGGGTACTTATTTTTGGGATCTTAGGACTTTTCATTGGATACGACTTTCCGGTTGTTCAAAAGGTTGACTTCAGCTTGCCCCAATTGATCATGCCATCATTCACATGGAACGGTTTAATATCCATAGCGGTACCTGTGGCCGTTTTAGTACTAAGCAATGATATAGCTGTCGCATTAGCTGCCTTGAAAAAAAACGGTTTTGATCCGCCAGTCAATAAAACGCTTGTTTATTCTGGGATAGGAACAGTATTTGTTGGTTTTTTTGGTGGACACGCAGTGAACATTGGTGGGATGATGACAGCGCTTTGCAGCAGCGAAGAAGCGGGGCCTAAGGAAAGCCGCATAGTAGCAGCTCTAGTTTCTGGCGGAATCGTGGCATTATTCGGGGTATTTGCGTGGAAAGTGATCGCGATTATTGAGCTGCTCCCGGCATCCTTTATTACGTTGTTATCTGGCTTTGCCCTTCTAGGCGTGCTGTTAAACAGTCTGCGTTCTGCATTTTCGGAACCGTCTTACCGATTCTCGATGCTGTTTGTTTTTGTTATCGCGATCGCTAACGTTAGTTTTCTAGGCATTTCAGCTCCTGTTTGGTCTTTGCTGGTAGGCGTCATTTCTGCAAAGTTGTTAGGAGAAAATAAGCAAATCGCCAAAATGTCGTAAGATGATCAGATTTGAACGAGTGGTCAAGCTGTGATTTGCAGAAAAATAAAAAGGAGCGTTGCCATGAAAATAAATGGCACGCCCCTTTGTTATTGGAGGTCAGGATACCTCGCAAGATGGTTGAATTAGTAAAAGGTTTTTATCGGTTCTCCCGCTTTAAGATAAATGGCATTTATGAGTTCCGTTGTCGTTCTAGCCGAATCTCCATCGATAAATGGTAGGTGATCCTCTTCGATCGCCTGAACAAAATCGGTTGCCAATTTTTCAAACAATGATTCGTTCAATGATTCGTTTTCTGCAAAAACAGGCAGATCGATACCCGGGACATCGAAAGCAAGGATTCCACTATAATTCGCTAATATTGTTCCGTTTGTACCGGAAATAATTTCAATCCATTCCTTTTTTAAGCCTGCACATGCGGTAGAGGCTTGGATCATGCCAATGGCGCCGTTCTGATACTGTACGATCGCGTAACCATGATCCTCAGTCTTAATCTCGTGGTAAACCTGGAACATTTTCGAATCAATGACGTCTTTGTAACCCCCGCAAAACCATAAAGCAAGGTCGATGATGTGACTTCCTTGCTGAATGAAGGATCCCCCTCCATCAAGCTCTTTTGTACCATGCCAAGAATCGTGATAGTATTCCTTAGGCCTAAAATACTTAAGTGACAAATCTACAACAGTGATCCGGCCCAACTTCCCGGAATCGATGATATCCTTGATAAACTGCAAGTGACTTGCGAATCTACGCATGTAGGAAACGGCTAGCTTTACACCGTGTTCTTTGCAGCTTGCAATCATTTCCTGTTGTTTCTCCGTTGAAATATGCAGCGGTTTTTCACAAAGACAGTGGAGCCCCAATCGAGAAGCCTCCATCACGTTCTCATAATGTACTCCGTTTGGGGTACAAATTATAGCAGCCGTTGCTTCCGCATCTTTCGCTACCTCGTTCAGCTGCGTGCCGAAAAAAGGGATACTGAACTCGCTGGCAAATGCTTCAACCTTCTCTGCATCGCGACCAACCACTCCGACAATTTTTGCGTTTTAGACTTTGGAGAACGCTTTGAGATACGATTTGCTAATCCCTCCATGACCGATTAAAATCATCCGTTGTTTTTGCATGTTATGTACCTCCATTAATTGGGCATTTTACGTTGTTAAGAATCAGTGGTTTGCCCCAGTACACCCTAATTTCTACTCATTCTAACTAAAGAGCGGGTGGAGAGTCAATCATTCTTAAACCTGTGAGACTCACACGACGGCTTCGCTACTTCTAATACCGCAACTAAAGGACGTCACATCCAAGGGGAGGATGACTTAAATGGTTATGTATTGTTTTTCGATTCTACATCTTGTATAATAAAAAACAAGTTGTAGAAACGAAAAAAGGAGGAGTGCTGCTATGCAAATTACCAAGGCGGAAATGGAGATTATGCAAGTCGTATGGGAGAGGGGAGAAAGGATGACGACCAAGGAAATTGCGGAAAAATTGCCTGACAAAAAAATCACTACGCTGCTCACCCTCGCTGGCAGACTGATTGACAAAGGCGCTCTGGATTCCATCAAGCTGGGGCGTTCCCACGCTCATGAATATTGGGCGGCCATAAGCGAAAAGGAATATCAAAAATTGCAGACGCAGAGCTTCGTACGCTCCATTCATAACGGCTCCGCCAAAAGCCTGATCAGTGCCTTATTCAAGGATGAGAATCTCACTAAAAGAGATATCGACGAGCTCCGTGAATTTATTAACCGGGAGGCCGATTCTCATGATTAAATGGCTGCTTATGACCTCCCTTACCGGCAGTATTGCAAGTCTATGTCTCATTCTGTTTAAAACAAAGCTTGCTGCAAAATGCGGCGGCCGTTGGTATTATTACGTCTGTCTGTCGGCCTTGTTACTGTTTATCGTGCCGCTCAGTATCAAGGTGCCTGCCCTTATTCCTCAGTCCCTGATTCCTGGCACAAGTGCAGTTTCATTTACCGGAAATACGGCAACAGCCATAGAAACGAAAGCCATGGAACTGCCTGTACGTTCCAGCGAAGGGGTCCCGACTGATCCTTTTAATTTTCCAGTTATATCCTCAGAAACTTGGATCCTGGGAATCTGGGTCAGCGGTTTTGTCATCATGCTGTGCTTGAACTTCTTCAATTACTTTCGATTTAAACGCAAGGCGCTTCAAGGTACCAGCATCGACAAAGTGGGAAGCCTGAATGTGCTGGCCAGCCCTAACGTGCATTCACCAATGTTAATCGGGTTTGTTAAGCCCCAAATTGTATTTCCCAATACGAATATGAGTACGGCGGATTACCAGCTGGCGTTAAGGCATGAATTGATTCACCACAAGCAAAAAGACGCCTGGCTTAAACTTTTTGCTGTGATCGTGAACTGCCTGCACTGGTTTAACCCAGTTTCTTATCTGGCCCTGGCCAATGTAAGCGAAGCCTGCGAATACGCTGTGGATGAAACCCTATCCAAAATGATGCAGCCCATGGACAAGAAGCGCTATAGCGAAATGATTTTGCATTTTGCTTCCCAAGCGTCTCCTGCCTTCAATAGTGGCCTGGCTCAACCTAAAAAGCAGTTATACAGAAGATTTAAGCTGATTATGAATCGGAGTAAAGGAAAAGGACAGGCATTCTCCGGGATCGTGATCGCCGTCATGATAGCAGCCGTATCCCTTTTCTCATCATCTGTGGTGTTTGCGACAGCGTCTCAACCGATTACGGAGTACAGCGGAGGCATTAAGACCTATTACAATGTAAACGATACGTTAGAAGGAAATGTACAATCCACGCTGGGAAAAACCAAAATGGGCATTTTTACAACAGATCTATATATCGATGAAAATGGTTTGAAGCTGGATTCCTTTAACCGCACAGAGCCTTACTATAAGGTAGGTGTCCTATGGAAGGACAAAGACGACTCATCCGTTGCCGAGATGACCACAAAAACATTTTACATACAGGATCGGACCGTAACTGTCGCTTTCGCTGACAAGGCAGCAGCCTATAAAGAGGATAGTGTCATTAAAAAAATGATTGCGAACCAAATTTCTTTTGAATTGAAGTACTCCAACAAGAGATACCAATATGATCATGCTGCATTTATTGACGAGGTTATCCAGCGCGGAGTCTATGTGATTTATGAAATCTTCACCCCAAAAGAATTTACATTCAATCTGTCCAAAACAAAAAACGGCGATATGACCGGCTACAAACAGCTAACCGCCTATGACAAGAAGGCTAAAAATACGGATATTTTCAATAATAGCTTGAAGTTACCGAGCTCTGTAAGTGACGAAAATGCTGACGGTACTCAGGGTGTTCAGCTCGGAAAAGCCTTTGTCATAAAAAGTGGAGAAACCTTAGCCCTCGATGTCAAAGAAACGACGGACATTTCGCCAACGATTAGCTTGGCTGTCATCGAAGATGCAACAGGTAATGTGGTGTACTGGAATCCTGCAGCTCGAAGCGGTATTCGATCTATCTTTACGCCAGGGGAAAGTAACGTGAACCGCTCTTTCAAAATAGTGGCAAGCGGAGAAGAGGAAGATAGGGTGAAAGTCGAAATTTTCACTTATACAGAGGCCCTCTAGAGCAGTCTGATGATACTAAATAAGGGTTAACGATCTAAATGAAACTGGAGCTGATACAATTGTTCAAATCAAAATGGAAGTATAGCGCGCTCAGTTTGCTTTGTGTGCTAGCGATCGGAAATACAGCTTATGCTGAAAGGGAATTCTTTTGGTCGGATGCAGTGCCTTTGCAATCATGTTTCCAAAACAGAGATGGCATTCCTAATAAAATGGGTATAGAGAAAGATGGCAAGAAGATTGAAATAGAACTTCCTTCGTGTGAGGAAGTGAAGAAGAACCAGGTCTTAGTCCTTGTGAACGGGAGATATCTGCATGTCGAAGACAGTGGAGGAGTACCATTTATCGAGAACGGGCGAACCATGGTTCCATTACGAGCCATTGCGGACGTTTTCCAGTTTGAAGTGGGTTGGGAACAAAGCCAAGAGAAGATTACGCTGACAAAGGATGGTAAGAGTATCATCATGCATATCGGTAAGCCTGATATTTTAGTTGATGGTGAAAAGGTGAAATTGGAGGAAGTGGTACCTATGATAAAAAACAATGTGACATTTTTACCCGTACGACAGCTTGCGGAAATACTGGGTATTCAAGTTGACTGGGATGGAAGTACAAGGACCGCAACGTTTAACTAAGGAATCGTTTCTCATACTAATTGTGTCAGTTACACCATATTCGGTCCAGTATTTCTCTAAACGTTTTTATAGCATAGCGTCAAGATTGTTGCCGTCCTCTTTCGCATCAGGTTCTGCCAACACAAAAGCCTCCCCTAAAGGTCCGCTTAATCCCCAGAACCTCCTCCCATGCCTAGCTCAGGCTGCCATTCTTTCTGGGAGTAACAGCGCCCTGCGTAATCTTTGGTTCCACCTGCAGTTTTCACGATATACAGTCGATGCAGGATGTTGAAGAAAGTGAGAGTGAAAATATGAATATTAGAGTAGCAAGTGAATTAGACTACCCGGATTTAAGACTTATATATCTAGAATCTCGTCGTAAAAGTTTTCATTGGGCAGATACAGAAGAAATGACTTTAGAAGACTTTGATAAGCATACTGTAGGAGAGTATATACTTTTAGCAGAGGAAGATACTCATATCCTTGGATTTGCTTCTTTGTACCTGCCAGATGATTTTATACATCATTTATTTGTTCACCCTGATTTCTCAGGTAAGGGTGTTGGTAGTCAATTGGTTAATGCCTCCATAGAAAAAATGAATAAACCAGTAAGATTGAAATGTGTATCCGAAAATCAAAAAGCGATGAAGTTTTATGAGAATAATGGTTGGAAGAAAGTTGTTGAAGAAGGTAAACCAGAAGAAAAATATTGGGTTATGGTATATGAATAAGGTTTTTTCTGAAAAACTATAAAAGATGAACCAAACATTCGGAAAGCAGGGAGACGCTGCGAAAGCAGACCCTTCTTCCAATCGCTGTTGCAGCCAGATTCTTTGGATTCTTAGCCCTAAAGGGGTAAGAATCCGTCTGCAAAGGCGAACACTTTGTTTCTCCAGAAGGGTCCGCTTTCTCCGCTCGGGCTGTGTGTTTCTTTGGTTCATCTTATATAGTAGTGTATATTCAGTTTAAAAAATTATTGTATTCTATGCATTGTAATCAGTATCCTAAAAATTCTTCCTTACCCTAGCGTGATAAAAAAGCTTATTTCTCTATCACGATCGCGGATAAGTCGTTGATCCGGGAGAATACAACACAGATGTACAATGAGCCGGGCAAGGCGGTCTTTCTGAACGCCTACAACAATAAAACCGATATCGTCCTCTGTTTTTTTTCGGAGAAGGAGATCCCTTACGACTACCGAAACGAAGAACAGCAGCGGAATATAATTTTGAATCAGTTTTCCGGACTAGGCTGGAGAACGCCGGAATTGCTGGGAGAAGTGAAGAACTCGAAAATTTTTTACTTTGACAAGCTGTGCCAAATGAAAATGCCGTCGTGGACAAAAGGCAGGGTAGCGCTAGTCGGTGATGCTGGATACTGCGCCTCTCCGGCTGCTGGCATGGGTGGATCACTGGCAATAGATTGGGCGGCCGCCTTGGCTGATGCTTTCCAAAAAAGCCATGGCAATTTTGAACTTGCGTTCCAAGAATGCAAACTAAAGTTAAGCTAACGGGAGACGAGAGAATATTTGTTTTATGAAAGGAGATATGCTTATGGGTATAGCATATAGGTTAGGATACGTAGCTATGGTGATATGGTTATTCTATGTGCTTTATGCCATACAACACGTGGATGCATGGAACGATGACGGTAGGGCTGCAATCGGTATTTTTATTGGTTTTGTCGGATTGATTGTATTCCCCGTCTATTTTGTTCTTGTTTATCTTTTTGGAAAAGTAGTACGGGCGGGGAAACATCGCTAAGCTAAAGGAACGCTAGCACAACAATAAGCAATAAAGATTAAACCCTCACAATTCTAGCAAAGCTAGAGATAACTTATAATTGGGAGGGTTTTTATTATTTTTATTATGACATTGAAGGATTTATGGATGCTGTATGAAGCTGCGAAGAGTTCTGTCTAACTATCGTTGCTGATGTATCAAAATAAATAATTAAGCTAAAATTAAGATACTGTTTTCTCTTGGGTAAGTTGAACATTTATTAATGCAGGGGAGCATCAGGAGCGTATCTGTTTACTTACAAGGAGAGTGTGATAGATGAAAAAAATGGTGTAAAAGATTATTGAAGACGGTTATTTTCGGATTGCTGGCTATTCTTGTACTTCTGGGATCAGGCGCGGTCTATGAAAAGGTGAGAGCCGGGAAGGATCTGAAATCTTACACCCCTAGCGGCAAGTTGTACAATGTGAATGGGGAAAACATGCATGTATACGTCGGAGGTCAAGGGGATGTAACAGTTGTATTCGCTTCTGGATGGGGCACGGCCAACCCGTATGTTGATTTTTTCCCGCTGTATGAGAAGCTCGCGCCACATGTTAAATTCACAGTTTATGACCGGTTCGGTTATGGGTACAGTGATACGACGGACAAGAAGCGTGACATCGATACAATAACGAACGAAATTCACGAAGTGTTGCAGGCGTCCGACCAAAAGCCGCCTTACCTGTTAGTGGCTCATTTCGCTAGGATCACTCGAAACACTCCGGTTTGCCCAGAAATACCCGGACGAGGTAAAGGGCATCGTGATGCTGGATAGTGGAAGTCCGGAATATTACTACGATTTTGCTGAGACGCCAGTAAGGGGTGGCTTAATGAATCAGTTGCTCATCAAAACATGCGTGCTTCGGATGCTTTTTCACTCTGAGAGTGTTATCGAAAGCTCACGCTCAATTCGCAATGGCTTGAAGTTCGTGCCGGATGAACTGAAGAAAACTGACCTGGTAGCCACACTGCTTAAACTTAAAAATGCCAATATAGATGACGAGCTCCGTCAATCCAAGACAAATGCGAAAATCGTTTTGGATGACAAAAAGCCCTTCCCTTTCCCGCTTACCGTGTTGACATCGGATTATTTAGGGATTAAAAATGACGTTTGGAACCAATAAGAAGAGGAATTTACTTCCTGGTCCTTGCAAGCGAAGCAATCGTTGGTTAAGGATACCGAGCATTATATTCATCAATATCGCCCTGATCTTGTTGCAGATGAAATATTGGCCTTGGCCAAACGGTAGACTTTCTGACCGTAACCATACATCAAAGAGCCTTATCGATAAAGAATATATTCTCAGACGTTCTTAGTCCCTACAGCGTAATACGCAAATAATGCTGCGTCAAAACAAGTTGTTGAAATGCTAGAAACAGAGATTGGAGAAGAAAAATCTAAGATTTGGTAGAGAGTGCTTATTAGAGGAAGTTCTAGCATCAAATATTTATTGACATATAGTTCTTTCCTTCAACAAAACCAAGACTTTCATACATCGGTTTAGCCATATCAGACGAATGTAGCAGGATTTTTCTAATTCCTTGTGTCTTCAAATCGTCAATTGCTTCACTAACAAGTTTGGAACCTATACCTTGACGACGGTAATTTGGGATTGTGAAAACATTAGTCATGTATGCAACCAATCCAGAAGGATTTTCAAATCGAGGTGCAAATCGACATAAGCAAAAACATACTGTTGATACAACTACTCCGTCATCATCAGCAACCCATACAACGAGTGACTTGTCTGATAGTGAGGAATCAAAGTAGTCTCTAAATGTTTCATCCATACTACTGTTGTCCTCATGACATAGTAATATCTTACGAAATATAATTAACTGCGGTATATCGGTTGTAATAGCTTTTCGAAACAGCACGATTGACTTCCTTCCTGTTCAAAAAATAAATTTCTAAATACTAACTACTAGCTGAATTATTGCTAGGGTCTTTATTCTTTTTAGTGAGGGCTTTTATAAACCTTTTGTTGTCCACGGCAATTACCCTCTGCTTAGAGAAAAGTATATATGCTTAATCGCTTACTTACCTTTCTTTACACTATACATATCGAACAGCTTTAATTGTACCATAAATTTACATCATTTGTTTTCGTATTGCTTTACATTTCATCCATAGTCGGTCGGTGGAAGTGCTTACGGCAAATGTGAATATGACATGCCCATAGATGATGTAACTCCGCCCCCACCCTAACTTTAGAACATCACCAGAACGCCTATAAAAGCCCTCTAAGCCGTGTTTCAATTCTACACGAATTTCGTAAGAATGATGTAGAGATCACATTCGGCTATATAACCAGTACCAATGATGGAATCATTATTATGAATGGCTTCAGCTTTGATTATGGAAACAGCTGCGGATGGAACGAGCGTTCAGAAGCTGGATCTCCCTGAGCACATTTTGGATCAAGCTGCGGAACAGCTGAAGGACTCCGCTAAGGCAATCATTATTATTAAAATGGCAGATACGAAACGGTCTGTGCAAGTACAGCTCTCCGGGGCATCCATCGCAGCTATAGCGAGCGCGCTCCCCAGCGCCGATATCGAAGTCGAGCTGAGCGGCTCCAGCTTGCAGCTGAAAGCGAGCGTAATTGACCTTGGAGGCATAGCCAAACGCCTCGGTGTGGCCGTTTCTGAAGATCGTTACGACTATGGAACGAGTAAGCGATTCTGTGCAAACGGAGCTGGAGCGGCTTGCCACAAGCGCGCGGTTCCGTGTGGCAGGCAGCGCCGTTGACTTTCATGTGAGAGTCGAGGCAGCGAGCGGCCAATTTGTTGACATACGAGATCTCGGCGGATCGGTTTGAGCCGACAGCGCGGATTACACGTGAGCAGATGGCGGTTATGATCGCCAGATCGTTTGCTTTTGTTTCCGTTAAATTAAATTTGCCGGGGAACAGCCAGTCACTTGCCGCGTTCGCCGATCGCGAATCGATCTCTTCCTGGGCGCAGTCTGCAGTCGCCGGATCGGTGGAGGCGGGAATTATCGCCGGTATGGACGGCGGACGTTTCGAGCCGCAGCAGTTTGCAACCCGGGCCCAAGCCGCAACGATACTGAAGAGATTGCTGCAAAAGGTAGATTTTATCGAGTAATCCGGCTTTGCAGAAGCTGCGCAAATGGAGAAGGCAGCAGGCTGAGGAGGAAGGCAAGTCGCCGGTCATCGTTGCTTTAAACAAGCTGCTGCGTTTGATCAGCGCTTTCGCTCCGCAGTCTGTCGGCGAAATGTCGATCAATTTGTATACAGATTGACAATTTAATAATGAATTAAAAATAAACACATCGCATCGTCAAAACAGACGACGCGATGTGTTTATTTTTGTCGGGAATAGGATAAGGTTCTTGTTGTCATTTATTTATATTAGATGTCGGACGACACAAATATTGTCCGTTTTTTAATGCATATGAAATAACTGCGTAGACTAAAAAGTGGTAAACGCTATTAAACTAACGTTCAGGATAATTACATATTGACCATAAAATGGAACCTGTTACAATTACATATATGATGCATTTGTAATATATTACGAACTAAAGATTAACTATATAGGAGGAATATTATGGAGGATTTAGTCGTAAAAAAGGGCAATATATTATTAAATTCAAGAAAAAACACTCTTGATAATGAAGGGGTTTTAGAACAAAATAAAAAGTTTTGGGATAATACTGCTGACAAATGGGTCGGTGTAACTGCACTCCCAAAACTCGGATGCTTGATACCATCCGAAGAAGATTTACATTTGTTTAGTGATGTGTCTGGTAAAAAAGTTCTTGAAATTGGTTGTGGAAGTGGGCACTCTCTTAAATATCATGGTGACCATAATGCATCAGAACTTTGGGGACTTGATATGTCAACACAGCAAATTGAAAATGCAACCAGTTATTTAAAAGATTGTGGATATGAAGCACATTTATTCAATAGTCCCATGGAAGAGAATCCAGGTTTACCAAAAGGGTTATTTTGATATTGTTTATTCAATATATGCAATTGGCTGGACTACCGATTTACAAAAAACATTTAATTTAATCGCATCCTATTTAAAAAAAGATGGTATCTTTATATTTAGCTGGGATCACCCTGTTATGAGATGTATGGAAATTGAAGAAGATAATCTTGTAGTTAAAAGCTCTTATTACGATGAAAATCTTTTTACGTTTGAAAAATACGGCTTTGATGTTTCACTCAGCAAAAGGAAAATTTCAACGTATATTAACGCTTTATCTAAAGCTGGATTTTTTATTGAGGAAATGATAGAAGAAACTGATAAACAAACTCTTGAAAGTGAGAGTAAAGTTGAACAGAAATATCATTCTGCTTTCATTGCGAAAATGTTTCCTCTGTCCTTCGTGTTTAAAGCAAGAAAACTTTAATTGGTAATTAATGAGTAATTTGCGGTTATATAAACTGCAATCTTTATATTATACGCAGCAGTGGCTTTTAAAGGATTGCCTGTGGGTTGAGAAAATTGAAGTAAAACTGCGTCAATGACATTCTACGGTAGATTGGACAAGCTCTCTGTAAATAATGTGACATAGAATGCTGTTGGAAACCCTATTCGAAACAAAGAAACAAATTCAAAGTTTAAATCATGCTCATCAAAATGCAGATATTATGTTGGGACAACCTAAAGCTACGTTTCCTGATTTCAGAATAATAGGCATTGCTAATGAGGGTAAGCAGTCCTTCTCCGTAACTGTTTGGAATGGAGGGATGATTGAAATTAACATTACGTATTATACTCTGACTGAAGAAGGAAAAAACATTATTATGACGCTATTAAAGCATGCGGGAGCGAGTTAATTTGTAAAAAAGCTAAACTAACGAAGAACGCTAGCACAACAATAAGCAATAAAGATTAAACCCTCATAGTTCTAGCAATGCTAGAGATAACTTATACTTGAGAGGGTTTTTATTATGACATTGAAGGATTTATGGATGCTGTATGAAGCTGACAAACGTATTCTGGGATTCAGCACGCATACAATGAAAGCATACTTTCTACAACTAAAGATGTTGGTTGAGGAGGATGCTATTCATCTTAAGATTACCTGTCGATCTCACCGTGAGCATGCTCTGTTGGTATTTCTATACTGCACGGGCCGCCGCGTTGGAGAAGTGCAGAAAATAAACATTGAAGACGAACTGGGTATACTTGGGCATGAAAAAGCTGCACTACACAGATTTATGTGCAGCTGCGCGAAGAGCGTAGGAGAGAATTATATCGCCGTTATTTTTAGGGAAATTCATTTGTTACTTCTCAAGTAATGGGCAGTTATGTGTGAAACTGATCACATACAGAAAGGTATAATGGTTAGTGTGGATTGTGTAAGAATGGGGGATAACATATTGAAGGACTCGTATGAATGCCTCACCGAAAAATTGAAGCTTCCTGAATTGAAATCTCAAGACTAAATTAACGAACCTCTTGCACCTTACGTAACGTCATGTTTTATACTAAATACACCGGTAAATAGCTAGCGCCAAAGAAAGGAGTGGGTCATGCAGCAGCATTGGAAAGTGGGGGCTCTTGCCAATATGACCGGACTTACAGTCCGCACCCTGCGGTTTTACGATCAGATCGGCTTATTTTCACCGTCAGGGCATTCCGATACCGGTCATCGGTTGTATAACGAAGCCGACATCAAACGGCTGCAACAAATCTTGTCTCTAAAAGATTTGGGCTTATCTCTTGAAGAAATGAAGTCGGTACTTAAAGGGCATACGTATAGCCCGTCTGATATCGTGGATATTCAGATTGAAAGGGTCCGGAAAAATATAAAAACCCAACAGAAGCTTTTGGCTGAACTCGAACGCGTGGCCGAGCGAATGAGCCATCAGGATCCGCTTTCAATTGACGCATTTATTTCATTACTGGAAACGATGAAGGTAAGCCACGAAAAGTATATCATTGAACATCGCTTGAATTGGGAACTTCGTTTCGATATGCTTGGCGATTTTCTAAACGATAATTTGACATGAGATCTCAATGGGGAGGATTTACTTATGAAACAGCGATATACGACTCATTCTACATTCCAAATTGAGCGCATTTACCGTGCCGCTCCGGAACGCGTATTTGCCGCATGGTCGGACCGAAGCGCCAAAGCTCGCTGGTTCCAGCCTGCCGATGAATTCGATTTTCGCATTGGCGGACGTGAATTGAGCCGGGGGGGCCCTCCAGGCGGACCTGTCTATACATTTGAGGCCTATTACCAGGAAATCGTGCCCAATGAACGTTTAGTATACACGTATAGTCTGGACCAAGGAGAAATCCGGATATCGGTTTCCATCGCAACTATTGAATTTATGCCGACTAGCGATGGCGTCAAATTGATATTTACAGAGCAAGGAACATTTTTCGACGGTTACGATACGCCGGAACAACGCGAGCATGGAACTAAGGAAATGCTGGACCTTCTCGCAAAATCTCTTGGAGAAAGCAACGCAGCTACCTTCGAACTTGTGTCTCGTCGGAAGTTCGGTGCTCCTCGGAATTTGGTATACCGGGCTTGGACGGAGCCGGAACTTCTCGCGCAGTGGTGGGGACCTAACGGTTTCACGAATACTTTCCACACTTTCGATTTAAGACCCGGAGGCTTCTGGGAATTTACGATGCATAGCCCTGACGGAGCCGACTTTCCGAACCGAAATGTATTCCTTGAAGTCGGGCCCGAGAGTATTGTGCTGCGACACGAATCCAGACCTCACTTTATCCTGACTTTCACATTCGAGGACGTTGATGGTGGGACAGAGATTACTTTCAAGCAGACTTTCGAAACAGAGGAAGAATACAACAAGCTCAAGCCCATTTGCGAAGAAGCGAATGAACAGAATTTAGACAGGCTCGGATCGCTCTTGAACAGGCTTTAACGAATAGGTTTGACAAACGTCAAATAATTCAGTTGCTCATACCCATATGCAGCTCAAACGTTAATTAGAATAATGCGTGAAAAAGCTACGTGGAAACGATAGTGTGATGAAGATGATAGGAGCTGTCGCCGTAGCGATTTGCTCCTATTTTTGTAGTAACGGGGAGGATAGTGTAATCATTTCACGAATAACTATTTAAGTATAAATTACTAAATTAGTAAAAAAAGGTATATTAAATTATTGCAATTCTCGCTTTACGACGAATTTATGGATAGGCAAACTACATTATTAAAGTAAGATGATGGATTATGATGATGAAGAAAAATAAATTTTACGCATATTGAAGGGTGGAAATAATGATGGGTTACATTCAAAATATAAGGAAAAAGATTGGTCATGATAGGCTGATTGCCGTTGGGGCTGGAGTTTTTGTTTACAAAGACGGTAAGGTCCTATTGCAAAAACGAAGAGACAATTTATGTTGGGCATTGCATGGCGGTGTGGTCGAAATAGGCGAGGTTGTTGAAAATGCTGCAAAACGCGAATTACTTGAGGAAACCGGACTGATTGCCGGTAAACTTGAACTTTTAGGTGTTTTCTCGGGTGATAATAGGATGTATACATATCCAAACGGTGATGAAGTATATATAATCGGTATCATTTATATATGTCGAGACTTTGCAGGAGAATTATTACCTAAAACAGACGAAACGGTAGAACTTAAATGGTTCGATATTGACGATTTACCAAAAGAAATAAGCCCACTCAACGTAGTGCCCATGCAAGCTTTTGTAGATTATATAAAGCGTACAAACCCTTAAGGTAAAAAATATTTTCAAAAAAAAGACATCCCAATAAACCAGGGAATTATGAAACATAGCAGGCTAAATACGCTATACATCATAACAAAAGGTAGGTACAAAATGAGAAAATTAATTATAGGATTTATAATCGGATTAATTGTGTCTTTAAGTACTGTAGCTTATGGTTCAAGTCCCATTCAAGATTTCTTGTCTTCAGCAAATTTTAATTTTAACGGTAAACCTACAACACTCAGTAATGAATACTCTGTAATAAACTATAACGGCCATGTGTATGTTCCAATTCGTTTTGTTGCTGAAAATTTAGCGGCTATAGAAATTAATTACGATGATGAAACGAAGACAATCAGTGTTGAACAATCTAGTATAAAGTTTGATGAATATATTAATGCACCTATTCCGTTTGTTGCCTATGAAAAAAAATCAATGGAAATGTATGGATGCAAGATATTCCATTACTTCAAGGTAGTGCTTGCTGGAAAAAATGCATTGAATCAATTAAACCAGTACCTGAATTTGTGAAACAAATAGAATATCCCCCTGTCATTGTTAATCAGGAATCAACTGTTATAGTTAAATATCCAAATGGCTTAGAACCTTCAAAGATTGAAAGCTCAATAGTCACAGGTGAAGGGTACAAGATGGTTGATTTCAAAAGCATTAATATTGAGAATAATCGCCTATCATTACCACAAGAACCTGGAAAGTATTCTATACTAATGCAATCGGCATGGAAAACGGGTACGACTTCCTACATTTTTGTGGTAGAAGTTAAATAATTATCAAAGTGTGTGGAAATTCGACGAAACTGTTTAATCTTGTTTAAAAAGCATTTCACACCATGATGCTGGACTCAACGGGATTTGTTAATCATTAAGCTAACGAGCAGTTATGGTCAATTCATACAACTTTATTAAATCCATATCCTCCATATTTATTAACCATACCAATGTATATAGCCTATCACCTTTAATACCTATGATTCTGGTATTGCTTTGTATTGGAAATGTATAATCGGCTTTTTCAAATGGCTTATTCAATGAATCATCTTTACCTTTATAGGGAACGTAATAAATTTTATAACCATTAATTGTATCTAAATATTTTATTTGTAAAGAAAATAATTCTAATTTTGAGTATTCATGATGAGATCTGAAATCTTTGATTAATCGTTCATCATGATCGTCTATATTGTTATATCTATCTACATAATCAAAATTAACATCAGTAATAGGTAAAGAAAACAGGGTTATAACTAATAATTGTAGTGCGATCTCTTTGATCATGATAAACCTCCTATACATATTTTTAATTATAAACCAATATATGTAATGATATTAAACTATTTTATGCTGACAATATAGTATTCGTGAAGAAGAGATTGGGGCTACGTGGCTATATGTTGGAGGAACTACAAGGTTAGGATTATGGCTTCCACGAGAGTGTAATCAGAACCAATTCATTGAAAATAGTAAGGTTGGAGTTGAACATTAGGAAACCTATCCCATTAATTTTCCCTAATATCTTCTAATTATAGGTCTTTTATAGTATAATGTTTTTTTGTTGTCGAATTAGTCATACACGTGGAGTAGGACTAAGGTTGGCAAAACATCATACATAGAGATAAGGAGACCTACTTATGCAACAAAGATCAATAAGCAGTAAGATCAGTACGATGCTAGTCTTTGCATTACTGTTATACGCTTTTATGCCCGTTTTAGCTTTTGGAGCGGCAGCAGCACAGTTTAAGGACATTGCAGGTTCGTATGCACAGAAAGAGATTCAAGAATTGGTTGATGCAGGCATCATTTCCGGCTACGAGGATAATACGTTCCAGCCACAAAGTGCGATGACTCGCGCCGAGCTTGCCAAAATCATCGTATTGTCAATGGGCTTACAGGAGAGTCCTGAAAAGGCATCGACATTCCTAGATGTTGATACGAAAAGCTGGTACCGTGGTTATGTTGGAGCATTAGTGAATTCTGGCATTACCCAAGGGACTTCCGATACGGCATTTTCGCCAAACGCAAAAGTGACTCGCGAAGAGCTGGTTGTCTTTTTTGTGCGTGCTTTTGGTTTGGAAGAAGCGGCCAAAAAACTTGCTCCAACTACGAAGCTGACGGATATGTCGATCGTTTCTGATTGGGCAAAAGCGCATGTTTCGTTGGCATTCCAAATGGGCTTTGTCCAAGGCATCGAGGGGAATGACGGAACGCTGAGGTTCAGCCCGAAGGAAAACGCTGAGCGTCAAGCGTTGGCACGTCTGGCTTACGAATTTAAAACTGAAAAGTCCAAGTACCTAGATAAGGCGAAGGAGCTTGCCGGAGCAGTGGACAAACAGTCCGAACAAACTCCTGACACGGAAGATGCTGCCCCTAAAACGGATGCGGGTTCCAACGGAGGTAGTTCCGGAACATCTTCATCGCAGAAGCAAGACACCAGCCAATATTTCGCAGTTAGTTCGGTTCGCTCATTGGATAATACCACGGTACAAGTGACTTTGGACAAAATGGTCATTAATCCCGTTTTTGTCCGTACGTTTAGTGCAGATGGTGATTTAACCGTTTCAAAACAAGAGGTTAAGATTGGAACATCGGAGGTCATACTGACGACAAGTGCTCAAAAAGCCGGTCAGTTGTACAATTTGAGTTACAATGGCGCAGTTACTGACAAGACCTTTGAAGGTACTGCAACTACATTGACGAAAGTGGAAGCAAAGGAATATGTGGAGGACTACCAACTGGTGCAAGAAGGTACATATGGCACCGAGAACGTTGCGGGTATTCCAGATGGGGCCCAACCCAAAACAGCTACATTTAAGGGGAATCTGCTTATTGCTGGCCCTGGGATTACGCTGAAAAATACAACGATTGAGGGAGATCTGATTATCGGGGCTGCTGTCGGCGAGGGAGACGTTACTCTTCAAAACGTCGAAATCAAGGGAGCAACCATTGTTCGCGGTGGGGGATTAAACAGTATCCACTTGAACGACACAATTATGGTTAGCATCATCGTGGACAAGCGCAGCGGTGCGGTCCGTTTGGTGGCTCAAGGAAACACGGTTGTAAGTGGGGAAGTGACTCTGCAATCTTCTGTAAGTTTGCAATCTCCAACTACAGGAAACGCTGTGTTCGGCAGAATTAACATTGCTTCCAGTATGCCTAGCAATTCCACAGTGCGATTAGAAGGCGTATTTGAAACGGTTGATGTTATCGCAACGAATATTGCTATTTCCATTCCATCCGGAAGCGTGCAGAACTTGACACTTAGACAGGAAGCATTCGGAACGGCACTAGATTTAGGGAATTCGACAGTGGGTTATTTGGATGTTCAATCCATGCCTTCTCTTATTTCCGGTTTTGGCATCATTTTAAATGCAAATTATGGATTGCAAAATGTACCATCGGAAATTGTTGCCGTGAATACAACTGGTTTCGAGCCAACGATTGTACCCCCAACAGGAACGCCGAGACTATATTTTGGAAACTTGACGAATGGTTCACTGCAACTGAGATTTAACCAAGAGGTAACCAATTTAACGTCCGAGGATTTTGTTGTCAGCGCCACGCTTAATAATCAACCGTTTACGTTAGAACAGCTGATATTCAACAGCGCCGAAAACACATTTGCGTTCACACCCCTAGATGCAGGGCAACATCACGGTAAGGAATTAATGGTGAATGTTGAACCGGCGGCATCTACAAGCAAATTTGAACGAACCACCTCAGCTAAAGTGGTTATCACAGGTTTTGAAGGTAACATTATTGATGTGAATAATAATCCGGTTGCTGGAGTTACGATTCAATTCAGACGTGGCATCGGAAGCACGATTGGCACAATATTGAAAACAGTTGTTACCGACAATAATGGTCATTACCAGGTAACCCTGCCATCGGGTACGTATACCGGTGAAATTACTGCGCCTGGTTTCATTACGACTTATCTGGTAGGAGTTGCTGCTGATAATACGTATAACAGGAATGAAAATGCAACAGCTATTCGTATTCCTGGAGAAAACGAGACCCGTATTGTATTAGTATGGGGAGCCAGCCCACGAGATTTGGACTCTCACTTGGTAGGACCGCAGCCAGATGGGGTAGGCCAGTTCCATACTTGGTATGGTGGAAAGACTTATTACTATAATAACACCCTTTTTGATGACCTGGATCTTGATGATGTATCTTCTTATGGACCTGAGACAACAACAATTCGCCAAGATGTATATGGCACTTATCGCTTTTATGTTCATAATTTTTCAGGCGACAGCGCACTTAGTCAATCCGGTGCGGTTGTAAAAGTATTCCGTGGAAGCAACCCGGAGCCAGTTCGCACGTACAATTTGCCGGCAGGAAATGGATCCGAGAGATACTGGGCTACTTTTGAAATGACAATTTCACCAGATGGCACAACTTATCAAGAAATAGGACAACTAGTTAACACCGAAGCACAAGCAAGGGGCGACGAAAGCCTGAATACTGCCACGCTTAGCTCAAGTGTATATAATGTTAACAATGCGAATAACCTTATCTCCAACGTTCCGGAAGGTACTCCGGTAGCTGACTTTAAGTCAAAGCTAAGTGCTCCTTCCAGAGTTACATTTAATGTATATGAAATCGATGGCTTGACTATTAAGGAAGGCAACGTTACAAATACAGATAAGGTCATAGTTACTGCAGCGAACGGAATTACCAAGAAACGTTATTCCATTTCGACAGTGGGCTCATCAGAGAACATCCCTGCAACAGTGACTGGCTTGACGTATGATTCCATTAAGGCAACAGGCATTCAATTGAAATGGAACGCTAATACTGGAAACAATACCGTCGGTTATGCCGTATACCGCAACGGAAGTGAAGTGGGAAGGTCGATCGATGCATCTTATACCGATACGGGACTGATTGCCGGAACTTCCTATATCTACACCGTTAAAGCTTATGACGCTGCTAACCGTTATTCCCAAGAGTCAGCTGAGCTGCGGGTAACTACACCAATCCAACTGATTGTAAAAGAATTGCGTGCTTCAGCTGACGCCAACGTATCTGCTAACGTGTATGGTCCATTTGTTAGAGAAAACGCTACTCAAAAATTCATAGTAACAGGCGATGTTCCAAGTACGGATTATCTTGTTGTGAAATTTAGCAATGAATTGGGTCAGAATCTAAATGGATTGTTAACACTCAATAATGGTTTGACTATCGATGGTTTTGCAGGTGGAACGGTACAAGCATCGGTATATCAGAATGTGTACGTCGTTTTTAAATTCTCCGCGGGCTTGCCATCTGCAGGAACCGAGCTTTCGCTTTACCTTAAAGGACTGCAGTATACTGAATCAAATCATATAGTTGATGTTGAACCTGTGCTTCTTCTAGTTAGACGAGAAGAGGAAATTCAATAGAAGCTTTGGAGCCAATCTATAGATTGGCTCCATTTTTATCACACACAGGCTCACTGCTCATTAAGTTCATGATTTGGCTTAATCCCTGTCATTCCCGTTATAAAGATAAAATAGCGGTTTCAATTTCTCCTTCAGTATCTGCAAGTAACTCCAGTGTTTCGGCTAAATAGTTCCATTTTTTACCAACAGCCAAAGATTGACATTTACCAAATAATTGAGCTTGGTTATTTTTTAATGTGGTTAGTTGTGTATGTCTGCCATTAAAGAAGGTTGAAAAATCAAGTGCTCGTCTCGCCCCTACGGGAAAGGCAAAGTGTATTAAATGCCCGATTTCTCCATTGTCAATAATTCCATTTCTGATGCGTTCAGCCTTTAACCGAATTGCATTTCTCCCCACAGGTTTATCTTCCTTAAAGGCATATTTCTTCTGTTCCTCATAATTCACTTTGAATAGTTCAACCGCATTATTATATAATTCATCTTTTGTTGGATTCGATATTCGTTGAGGCGATACCCAAGACCGGTAAGAACCACTACTCCAAGTTATTTTCTCTGCTTTCCACGCTAATTCTAACTGTTCTAGAGAGAGCCAGACATAAGGAAATCCTGCTGGATCATGCAACAGTATTTCCTTCTCGTTAATATCTAATGCTAATATATAATGGTCACAACCACCCAAATTACGATAATTTGGATTGTAATTCAGATGCCCCATATCCAAGGGTCCCAACATGACTGGAGAAATTAAAAGGTCTGTTTTTAACTCCTCTATTGGAATTTGTTCCGATTCCTTACTTACTTTCTCTATGACATTAAACCCTAAAATCTCAAACGCATGACAAACGCCTCGATCTGGACTGCTTGTACAAGTATCGAAAAAGATCATGTTATTTCGCTCAAGGAAAGCACCTAACGCAAATCCAGTAATAACTTCAATTAAAGAAGGAGAAATATACTCCCCGATTGTTGAAAGCAGCATTGATGCGGAATTTGCATAGCAATACGCGCCATTCCCATGGTATATAGTCATTCAATCACTCCCTTTTCATTACGACTAATACTGGTCCAACCAGTTTTTATAAAGTAGTTATTGAAGCGTGAGGCCAATGGACAAAGTGCTTCTGTAAAACTATATAAGATGAACCAAACATCCGGACAGCAGGTAGATGCTGCAAAAGCGAACACTTTGTTTCTCCAGAAGGGTCCGCTTTCTCCGCTTGGGCTGTATGTTTCTTTGGTTCATCTTATATAGAGTTTAACAATGTTAGCATTTGTTGAAGAATGCCCTTGCTAATGGTCATAATATTTTTACGGGAATATACAAATCGATTTGTGTTTTTTCATTGTCAATGCCTAAAAATCGTTCATCGTACCTTTCGAAGTCGATTCCTTGTATGGGCTCAAGACCATGAATGGGCAACCACCTGCTGTAGATAAGTTCCATTGTTTCCCCGATCCGGTTTAGATTGCCGAAGTGTGTGAACACGGCATAATGTTGTGATGGTAGAGTGAATGCGATCATCCCCTGCGGAACGAATGTCCCGTCCGTTCTAAAACCAGCGATATAAGTGAAATCTCCATTCAAATCTGGATTACAAATACCGTAAGAAACTTCGGGTTGCAAACTGATGCATTGAACCTCGTGCTCCCGCCTTATGAATCGGTCCCACATTTGTGGAATGCCACCGTCACTACTTTTGCTATTCCATTCCATTCCTACAACAATAAAAGAGTCCTTTTTTTCTATCTTTGGTTCGATGATCAATCCTCCCGTATTAGAAATATGCTCAACCATATGTTGAACCGCAGCCAGGTGTTTCTGTTGGCGTGTAATTTCATCCTGAATGCTCTCTGCATGCTCTAAGAGTATAATCTTCACTTTCTCAGCATCATTGAGTGTGCCGTTCAATTTGAGCTGACGTATTACCTCAATGCCGAGCCCCATTGAGCGAAGTAACAGAATTCGACGCAGTTCAGGTAGTTGCGCAGATGCGTAGTAACGATAAAGGTTATCGTCATCTACTCTTTCCGGCGTAAATAAGCCAACGGCGTCATAGTGCCGTATCGTTTTAGCGGACACGTTAAAAATACGTGCCAGTTGTCCAACAGTTAACATTGTGGATACCCCCTTTACTTGGATCTGATTTCATCTTATAAGATTACCGTAAGGGAAAGGTCAAGACCTACCGTAATCTTTTTCAACGGTTTCTGTTAAGCTGAGGTTGAGTGGGAATAAAGTATTAGACTAGCGATTGATTACTCAACTTGTATGAATTCCCACTCCACGAACCAAAATAAAGCGGAAAAATATAGAAGTGCTCAGGAGGCTATGTGTTTGTATTTCTACAAAGAAGACTTAATCAACATAATAGTTCCCGATAAGCCTGACCCTGCGGCAGCGAGAGTGATTCAGGAGATACTTGGCGGACATTACGGCGAAATGCATACCATGATGTAATACTTTTTTCAGAGTAATAATTTTCGCTGAAAAGAAACGCAGTTTCGTGATTTAATCCGCGGCGTGTTCCTTGAAGAGCTTGCACACGTGGAACTTGTTCAACGCACGATCAATCAACTACTGACAGGTTCCGGTGAAGAACATGCTGGCAACGCAGGAACCGATACCGCCCCGCTCGATGAAGCGGTAAAGCATGCGAATCCACACCACTTCATTATTGGCGCCCAGAGCTCACTCCCAGTGGATGCTGCGGGTAGCCCGCGGATGGGTAACTATGTATACAATCATGGCAACTTAATAAGCGATTTGCTCGATAATCTTGTGCTGGAATCCACCGGTGTACTTCAGAAGTCCCGGATATATGAGATGAGTTCCAACAAAACGTTCCGTGAAACACTCGGGTTCCTAATCGTTCGCGATAACGCTCATCAGAACGCATTTGCGAAGGCGCTGGAAACGCTCGGTGTTAATTGGGGCAAGCTGTTCCCTGTACCGAATTACGATATTAACAAGTACCCCGAATGCCGCAAATATGCGGAGAAGGGCTTCCACAATGCCCAATTTAATTTCCGTTTGGACAACACGCGGATCGGAGAGATCTACAGTGGACAATCACCGAGCAGAAACGGAGGCAGTTTGGAGGTCGTTCAATCGCCTGAAGGATTCCCTCTCCCGTATCTTGCCGGAATTGCCTAATGAGCATAGCCCCGGATTATATGATCTGAATGCTTAAGCTGCTCCCCCTAACCGAAGTTTGTCCAGGTCAGGGGGGATGTTTTAGTCAGATGTGGTTCTAAGCAGCAGCTAATAAACGTGATGGTCATTCCGCTAACTCCACAACATTATGATATAGTCAAAAATTTCAGTATTTGCGGATTTGTATTGTGTGATTTTATTCTTGATCGTTTCAAACCCCTTCGTATGGATATCTTTGCAAATAATAAGGAGTTTTATAATTTTCAAGTGAGCCTATTCATAATGTTCAGAGCTACCTGCCAAGTATACGACGATATAAGAACACCCTACCATAGCTGTCGGCAAGCGTGAAGGAGTTTCCTATTTAATCCAATTAATGCCTTCATTCCCATAAGGTTTGAGGGCTTTGTTGTGTCAATGGTGCTGTGTATATGCATTAACCTCGGATGTAACAATCTTGTTGAAAGTGACATATATAACTGTATAGCAGTATCTTAGGGGGATTGTTATGATATATCATTGCCCTATATGTGGTAAATGGTGTGAAAATTACAGTCAGGATTACAGGAATCAGATGGAAATGTATAGAGTAAAGGAACTGACAATTATCGACGAATGGAATGCAGTCCCCATCCCTCCCGCACCTGAGCTAAAATCAGTCACGATTGACCCGGAAACCAGTGCGCTACTAATCTTAGACATGGAGACCACAATATGTAAAAACCCTCGTTGTACAGCCTCCATCTCTAAAATTAGTAAGATATTGAATAAGGCCCGAGAAATGGGCATGCTTGTGATCTATAGCCTTACACATGCGGGAAGTCCCTCTGATATTGCCTTGCAGATAGCCCCATCACCAAGTGATCCTGTTGTGAAATCAAACGTTGATAAGTTCTACAGAACCAATTTAGAAAAAATATTGCAAGAACATGGGATTAAAACTGTTCTTATTACTGGCTATGCCGCCAATGGCGCAGTCCTTCACACAGCCACTAGCGCTGCTTTCCGGGGATATGATGTTATTATTCCAGTTGACGGCATGTCCGCTGTTGTTCCTTATGCCGAACAGTACACAGCGTGGCATATGATTAACAGTCCAGGAACCCGAAACCGGGCAACTCTTACAAAAGTAGACCTGATAAACTTTTTACCATTAGAAACTTCCTACCGGCACGGAATTATGAACATACACCGCAACAAACAACATAAGAAAGTACAAGGGCTGTCTCAAAAGGTCAATAGATCTTGAGGGATCAGCCTCTCTTTTTATATGGATTTTATTGTAAAATAGATAAGAACCCGTTAACTTCTTTCTTAAGTTGATGAACGGAGGGGTCTATTGAGCCCTATGATACCCTTCACAAGGTTTTAATATTCCTTTACAGGAATATTCTTTGTATGGTATATTGTTTTCATCAGGTAAGTATAAACTCCAATTACTAACGAAGGACGCGTACAATTACAGCAAGAGAACGGATGATGACCATGAATGCTAACGTCATGAGTGCTTTGGCAGAAACTAACCGCATGCAGATTGTTGAGCTTTTACGCGAACGTCCGCTCACAGTAGGGGAGATCGCCGAACGGTTGCAACTGCGCCAGCCTCAAGCATCCAAGCATTTGCGTGTTTTAAGTGAGGCTGGGATTGTGGAGGCCCAGGTGGACGCGAATCGTCGGATCTACAGGCTACGGCCGGAACCTTTCCAGGAGCTGGATGATTGGTTGGAGAGCTACCGCTTTATCTGGGAGGAGCGGTTCGACCGCCTGGATGACTATTTGCAGAAGCTGCAGAGCAAGGAAATTCGGAAAGAGCAGCAGGACTAAGCTTGGGATAATGGATGAGTTGTATGAACGCTGTGACAGGACTATTTTGATCAAGTGATGAAATTGAGGAGGAAGTTAAAAATGACAAATCAAATGGTATCCAAGGTAGGGGAAAAGGTGCTTATTCTGGAGCGTGAATTCAATGCTCCTCGCGAGCTAGTGTTTCAGGCGTTCTCTCAGGCGGAGCATCTAAAGCATTGGTGGGGTCCGAGAGGCTGGACGCTTCCGGTATGTAACGTTGATTTCCGTGTCGGTGGTGTTTGGCATTATTGCATGAAATGCGAGGACAGGAATCAGGGCGAGTTCTACGGCATGGAAGCGTGGGGAAAGGGGATATACAGCGAGATCCAGGTGCCGGAGAAAATTGTGTATACGGACTATTTCTCCGATTCGGAGGGCAATATTGCGGAAACGATGCCGGTCACGATCTGCACGCTGACGTTCATCGAGGTCGAAGGCGGAACCAAAGTCATCAACACCGCCGAATATGCAACCGCTGAAGGCTTGAAGCAGGTGCTGGATATGGGCATGCTGCAGGGCATCACAGATACCTGGAACAGACTGGTTGAGCATCTGGAGTCGATCCAGAAGAGCAGTTAAAGGGAGAGAATCTGGCGGAAACGCGAAGCTGCATGCATTAAGAACAGTGAATAAGGTCATTCCTCTTAGTGGGATTGATCTTTTTTTGATTATTTCCTAGGTGAGTGTGTTTTCCACTTTCTTAGACCCACAATTTTCATCCTCGATAATTTTATTCCAAGAGCATAAAAAAGCGATAGGGCAGAATACTTCAGTTCCAATAGAAAAGGGAGGTCTCTATTGAACTCCCTAATTCAATTTTACCACAATGATGAAAAAACTATAAGGCTTGATTTACCAATAATTTCCTATATGATTTAGTTATTAACTTATGGGAGATGATCCATTGCAGTCTCTAGAATCTAAGGTTCATAATTACTTCTCTTTTTTGGAAATGAACGATGAATACAGTGGAAGTGTATTGATCGCTAAGGAAGGAAAAATTATTATTAACCGTGGATATGGATTTGCGAATCGAGAGCACCAAGTAGCCAATACAACGGAGACCAAGTACAGAATTGGTTCGATAACAAAACAGTTTACAGCAATGGCAATCACAATACTTCAGGAACAAGGGATACTGAAGGTGGAAGACAATATCTCAAAGTTTATACCCTCATTTCCCAAAGGTGCACAGATTTCTTTACACGAATTGTTGACTCATTCGTCGGGCATTCCGAATATTACCCGACTCCCGAACATTAAAGAGATAATGAGGCATCCAACGACGATAGAAATTACAGTAAGTTTAATAATGGACTTCGAACTTGAATTTGATCCAGGTTCTAAATTCCAATATAGTAATTCAGGTTACATTCTATTGGCCTTCATTATTGAAAAAACAACAGGGCTATCTTTCGAGGACTTTTTAAATCGACATATTTTTGAACCATTAGGTATGACTAATTCTGGTTGTGATAACTTCAAAGAAATAATATTTAACAGGGCACAAGGTTATGAATATGATAATAAAATTGTTAATGCGGACTATGTTGATATGAGCTTTCCGACAGGAGGTGGAAATCTTTATTCTACAACCGGTGATTTATTTAAGTGGGACCAGTCGTTATATACGGAGAAACTAGTAACTAATAAAAGCCTTCAAGCAATTTTTACTCCACATGGTTTTGGCTATGGTTACGGTTGGTTTATAAGTAGCGATAATAATCGCAATAGAATTCATCATGGTGGTGGTATCGTTGGTTTTAAAAACGAGATAAACCGGTACATTGATGAAGGAGTTACAATAATAATCTTGAACAACTTATCAACTACAAATGTAGATAAGATAAGTAACGATCTGGCATCGATGGTCTTCCAGTAAGTAATAATTCTCATTAGCTATGACTAACGGGAAACTTTAGCTCAATAAACATCAGGAGAAGGCTGCTGGCATAGATCGGCAACTGCGTTGTGCTAATGGGCATTTTATCTCAATTTACTAAAAGAGGAAAGATGAGGAAATCTAAGATTTGTAGAGATAAACAGAGTTATTATTTTCTGAAAATCCTGAATTTAGGCATTGTAATGAGGATGTGTAAATCTATGCAAAATAGCGAACAGGTGTTTTTGAGGTTTGTAAAATAAGATATTATATTTTACGATAGGTAACATTCGAAACCAAGAAATAAGGAGGATGTTTAAGAGTGGTGAGTTTATGACAAAAAGGCAATGGGTCACAAAATTTATGTTGATGAACAAGTGGGTATTTTTATGTGGGTTCATCGTCACTACATTAATGACGTTGATCAATTTGATTTATCCGTTCCTCAACGCGAAAATTATCAATATCGCTTTTTATGATAAAGACATGACCGCCTTTTTGAATTTGTGCTTTATCTATGCCGGCATACTCTTTTTCAATCAGTTTGTCGTTGCGACGTTAAACAATCTCATTCAGTCACAGTTGATGACGGGTTTTGTCTTTGATATACGGCGGGCTCTTTTTAAAAAGATATTACATAAAAAAGGGAAAGACCTCTCTGAGATGTACAGCGGTGATATGATCAGCCGAATGAACAAAGACACCACGGATATTATGAAACTCATATTCACGAGCGGCCTTTGGGGATATTCCAACTTTTTGCATATAATATTCGCTGTCTGCTTCATGTTTTACTATAATATACTTTTGGGAGCGTTTACAGTCGTTCTGGTTCCCGTCGTGTTCTTTACCTCGAAACATTTCAAGAAAAAATCGCAAATTGTCAACAAAGATATTTCAAAGGAACAGGGCAAACTATCATCTTACTTGTTTGAAATCGCGAAAAATTTGCAGGAGATAAAAATCCTTAACGCATGTAAAAAAGTAACGAGGTTTTATTTAAGAAAAACGACATCCATCAATAAAATGAACGTGGAAAGCGGAAGAATCGACGTGACGACAGAAAGGGTTAATTCGTTCATCACTCTTATCGCGCAACTGGTGATATTTATGACCTGCGCCTATTTCATTGTTAAAGGCCAAATGCAGCTCGGCGTTTTTGTAGCCGCAGTAAGCTATTTCAATATGGCTGTGAACTACTTTAGCGTCATAAACGGCAAAATTGTTGATGTCGGGAAGCAAAACGTCTCATTACAACGTGTAGTGGATATTTTAAATGAAAATGAAGAAGATTACAAAGAAAGCCACCCTCCGAAACATATAAAGGAGGGTACGATTGAATTTAACAATGTCACATTTGGGTACACCGAAGATAAGCATGTTCTGAACGGATTCAATCTCCGTGTTGATGCAGGAAGCACAATTGGCATTGTCGGAAAGAGCGGCGCAGGTAAAACATCGATGGCGAACCTACTCTACAATTTATATAACGTTGACGGCGGCGAGCTTCTGATCGATGGAATGAATGTCAATGAATATAACCTACATAGCTTGCGGAGCCAAGTGGGTATTGTCCATCAGGAGACAATCCTTTACGATCATACCCTACGTTACAATCTTTCATTTACGAACAATAAGGATCATGATGACGCATTGATGGAAGCGCTTAAGAAAGCCGCTCTTTATGATGTTTTCCTGACACTTCCTAACGGACTGGACACGCTGCTTGGAACTGACGGGCAAGAATTATCCGGCGGGCAGAAGCAGCGTCTGGCTATCGCCAGGATACTAGTCAAGAATCCCAAGATTTTGATCTTCGACGAAGCCACATCATTCCTTGACAGCCAGAACGAAGCGCTTATTCGGAACATGATGAGGGATATGTCGAAAGATCGGACGCTTCTTATAATCGCCCACCGTTTTTCCACCATCAAAAACTGTGATAAAATCGCGGTTTTAGCGGACGGCGTTGTCGCAGGTTTTGATACTCACGACGTACTGATTACAAGCAATGAAACGTATATAGATTTATTCCACGAACAGTACATAGGAGATGAAGCGTATGAACCGGTTGGAAACCTTTAAGGCATTAACTCGGGATATAGATGGCATTAACAAGCCGTTGATTGCGCTTTGCTTTTTCAAGGTGTGGAACTTAATATTCGGGCTTATCCCTTTGTTCTTGTACTCGTTTTTGGTGAATCGAGTTTTAGTAGATAAAAATATGAACGAGCTTTGGCCTGTCATTATCGGTTATCTGGCTGTTTTCCTGTTCGCGACAATAGGGATCACAGTCAGTAAGAGGTTTTCAAACCGGTTAATACTGAAATATGACCTGAGAATAAAGAATAAATTGCTGAAAAAGTATACCAGCCTTGATCATGATGTATATAGCAAATATAGCATTGGCGACGTTAAGAGTCGGATTGAAAGCGATTCCACTGTTGCCGAGAATTTTTTTACGACCCATATATTAGATTTTATTTATGGCGTCGTTTACGCTGTTGCGCTGGCAGTTATTTTGCTATGTTACGACTGGCGGATCGCGCTTCTCAGTTTTATTTTTGTTCCGATATCTTTTTTAACGGTTAATTTTGTGGGAGGAAAATCGAAGAAAGCCAAAGAGGAACTATGGAAACTGCAAACCAAATATGAAACCTTTTTACACTCGAATATTCAAAACTGGAAAGATGTCAAGATCAACAACCTTGAGGACGCGCAACTGGATGAATTAAACGGACACTATAAGAAGATAAGGCCTATTTGGTTTCGTAGCCAGCTCTATTGGCATCTAGGGATTAGCTATTCGTTCTTCACGAAAAACTTCATTACCCAGTTGTTTATCTATTTTATTGGCGGATTATTCGTAATTAATGGTTACTCGCAAGTCGGTGTGCTGCTCGTTTTTATCAGCTTTTACGGGCAGTTTTTTGGGAATATAGAAAACATTAGTAATTCCATAATAAACTTCAAGAATGATTCGGTGAATATCGAAAAAATTGTCGAGATACTGAATTTAGAAGTAGTTAAGAGACCCTATAAAAAAATTGACGGAACAGATATTCATGTTGAAAATTTGAAATTTACATATGAGGGAAACGATTCATTTGCTCTTGACGGTATTTCGTTCTCCGTGAGTAAGGGTGAACATCTGGCAATCGTCGGAAAAAGCGGCAGCGGCAAGTCTACCATCGCTAGACTGTTGACAGGGCAGATTAAACCCCAAGGTGGTACTGTACGCATTGGGGGCATTGATATATACACTGTGAACAGCGTAAGTGTGTCAGAAAAAGTTAGTATAGTTGTGCAGGAACCCGTTCTTTTCAATATGACGATCAGAGAAAACCTATTGCTGGCAAAGGCCGATGCAACCGATGCGGAATTGATAGAGTGCTGCCACAGAGCGAGTATTTATGACTTCATTGAAACATTGCAGAATAAATTGGATACGATAATAGGAGAAAAAGGTGTAAAACTTTCAGGAGGTCAGAAACAGCGCTTATCTATTGCCCGTGCTTTTTTACAGGACAGGGACATCATCATTTTTGACGAAAGTACAAGCGCTCTTGACAACGAAAATGAGAATGACATAATTTCAGAACTCAAGAGCCTTTCATCGGGGAAAACCATGATTTCCATCGCTCACCGTTTATCTACTATTTTGAACTGCGACAAGGTGATGGTTTTAAAAGATGGCGTGATGGTAGCTTTTGATACCCATGAAAACCTGCGTAACAGAAACGAAACCTATCATTTGCTTTTCCAAAATCAGTATATAGCAGGTGGAAATGTTGTTGTAAAAAATACGGAGGATTTAGAACCTTTAGTCGTGGGCAGTTGATAAAGCATGTACAATACTTTGCCAATGAGATGTGAAGTGAACCGATACCAGCTAATAGGCTGTCAATTTTCTCCGATTTCGGCTAAAATTGTTGCCGCAAGTTTAGTGCGAATGCCGGGGATCGATTGGATCAAATCATACTCCAATAATTCTTGAGCCAAATCCTCTATGAACTGATCAAGTTTCGATAGATGGTCTTGGTATTGAAGAAGTAAATTAATAAGTAGTTCCAGAGAGATTAAATGACTTGGGAAAGCTGTCTCCTTAAAGGGATTACGCTCTGCTGCAGCCATTAACTTTTGTGCCTTTTCTATCGTCCAGCAGTTGGGATTAACATATCCCGCAAGATTCTGAATGTGCGTCATAACGTCTTTCTCGGATATCGCTAGACGTTGGATATAGAGCCAGGAAACGAGGGGAAAAAACACGCCATGATACTCCGGGAACACTTGATCTAACACCGCTTGGAATTGTAACTTTGCTTGAACGCACATATGGGTTAGAGACTCGTGTTGCCTTGTCAGGTAACGCAAATTCATTAGATATTGACCTCGTTTTTTGTAAGGCTCCAGTTCTTCTTTCTAGAACATTTCCCCCAACTGGTATGCATCAGCGGCATCCATTTTTACCTTGCGTAAATTAGCCTTTTTCGCTTGGTGTGAAAGTAAGGGATTAATGACGATATGCACAAACTGATGCTCATCCAAGAATTGAACAACTGGACTATGATAATGACCCGTTGCCTCTAATACGACTGCCGCACGTTTCCCAGTAAAAGATTCTAAATCTTGGGCATAACGAAGAAAAGACGCAAGTCCATCAAGATCATGATTAAAACGAAAAATCTTTCCATAGGGCGTTCCTCTGTCTGCAAAAGCTTGCGCGTGACTTTCCCCTTTGGACACATCCAAACCAATGACAGGGTTCACATCATCACTCCCATTATACTTTTCACCGGCAACCCCTAACCTTCTTGTCGTCCACATGTTCGCTTGTGATTCGGGATCATGGTCCCAACCAGCCTAATCATGGTTTAACAAGTAGGGGGGATGAACTGTATAGCTCTCGGGATCCACCTCCCACGGGCAGAAACGTTCGATCCCCGGCTACCGCTATCTTACGTCCACACAAAAATAAGGTCTACCAGAAAGATCTGGTGACCTCATAATACGAACGGGGAGTTTGTCGGAACAATACAGAAAGGAAATTTCTCCGATATATCGAATCAATAACAATCATGGTTCAGGAGCAGTTAAAATCAAAATTAAATTGCTTATGAGTTGATTTGTCACGGTGAATTATTTCAACTTCTTGATGAATTCATCAAGATCGATAGTTAAAGTGGTTGGTCTGTAAGGAAGCTGCTGAAGGACCAGATTACCGGAATAAATTGCTTTCCTATCCGCTTGATATAACGACATGGTATAAGTGTCATATTCCGCCGGATACTGATCGGCTGCTTGCAGACGGATGTGTTGCATTCGTTCGGAAATAGCCTGAATGATGTCAAGTTCTTGAATAATGATAGGCTTCCCCTCTTTAAGCTTTAATTCGATTTTATCGATGTGGGTCAAATCAAGATCTAGTATTATACTTAAAGGGATACCTTCTTCGCCTGGTTTTGCATCTTCAACGATTGTGATTTCATAGGCGATGGTTTGTCCGGGATAGCTCAATAAAGTGAATTTCGCTTTCCAAACCTCTACGGTCTGGCCAATCCTAAGGTCATCCATGCTCAGTTGAAGTTCCTGCCCATATCTATGGATATTGGAATCGTCGGGGAGACTGATCCAATATGCTTTAGGAGTAGGATGTTCTTTACCGGACCATTTATCATAATTGACAAAAAGCGCGCGTTTACCTGTATTATCGATAGACATGATTTTTCCGACAAGATCAGCCTTGTCAGAAAGGGTAAACGTCGTAATCGAAAGGGGAAAATAACCTCCAAGTGATTGGAATACAGCGTTTTTAAGGGCTTCGACCTCTTCGTCGTTTAATTTCTCGCGGTGCCGGTAAAGTCTTCGGACTTCAAGCCTGGCGACATCGTTTTCGGTATGCATCGAAACAGGTTCGATAGAGAATCTGGATAAGAGAGGCTCTAGCTCACGGCTGGAACGAAATTTTTCTTGGTAGAATGCAGCTGAAGGGGTAAGGGCTGCCGTTGAGTGTTGATTCTCGTAATGCTCAATTGTTTTAGTCGGGGCAATCCATTTTTCCCCTAAATAGGTTAATATACGATACCATGATTGGCAGTGATCTGATTCCGGCTGGGTACCCTCAGGGACTCCTTCGTTGCAAATGAAGAGCTGGCCAAGCGTCGTTACCGTCTGGGGGGAAAGTTGGCCTCCGTTACTTTCATCATCCGCAGGAAAATCGTATAGGTCCTCCATACCCATAAACGTGACTTCCATATGGACTGGGTAATATTTCTCTTTTACGACCGCAGATCCGCTTCGCAACCATTTATCGCCATACCACGTCTTTACGAGATACCAGGACCCATCTGATGGATTCGTTGAATCCTGCTCACTTCCGCCTGTTTCAGTTACTTGAAGCGATTGGAATGCTGATATGACACCAGCTGGCTTGCTGTCAGTGGACTGTTCGTCATAAACAGGTGTATCGACTAGCAATGTAAGCTTTCCCGGCTGTTCATTCCATCTCCCGCTTGCTTGAGCCTCTGAAGTGTACAACGTGTATATGGTTAAAGCAGCAATAAACATTCCCCAAATAACTGAGTATGAACGCTTGAATGCTTTTGTTGTTGGCATAATTACCACCCCTTTCCATATGTTAGACACAAAATAGAGCAAAAAGTTGTTCGTAAGGAAAAGATTAGAGACGGATGCCTCAGCCGTCGTTGGGGCACTGGTAGTCAGCGTATCTGTATAGCAAAATGATTTAAGGAAGCATCCGAATGAGAAGTTATCTGGCGATATAACTAAACTGACGTGGAACGCTAGTACAACAATACATAATTAAGATTAAACCTTCCCGATTCTAGCAATGCTAGAGTTAACTTAAAATTAGGAGGGTTTTTATTTATGACATTGAAGGATTTATGGATACTCTATGAAGCTGACAAACGCATTTTGGGATTCAGCACGCATACCAATGAAAGCATACTCTCTGCAACTAAAGATGTTAGTTCGTGAACTGGGTGATCTGGAGTTTGAGGCAGTCACTTTAAACTTGCTTAAAGACTACTTGGCTAGGGTATCGGAGCGGTTAAAACCTAACAGTTTAGGCCATAGAATTCGATTTGTACGCTACCTTTTTCGTTTTGCATTTGAAGAAGGGCATATAACAAGGAATCCTTCTCTCAAGCTGAGGGAGCCAAAGATGGACAAACGTATTCCGAAGTTTCTAATTGAGGAGGATGTTATTCATCTTAAGATTACCTGTCGATCTCACCGTGATCACACTCTATTGGAATTTCTATACTGCGCGGGCTGCCGCGTTGGAGAAGTTCAGAAAATAAATATTGAAGACATCAACTGGGAGAACTGTTCAGCTATTGTGAATGGTAAGGGTTCTAAACAAAGGGAGGTTTATTTTACTACTGAGTGTAGGGTTTGGTTAAAGAGATATTAAAGATACCTGTAAGGCATTGTTTGTCACAGAAACGAATCCTATCCGACGATTGATGATTCCAACGATACGTTGGTCTTTAAAAAAGCTAGCACAACGAGGGAAAATTACTGCCAATGTATATCCTCATCGATTCCGTCACACCTATGCTTGTCAATTGCTAGATAACGGTGCTCCACTAGAATTTATTCAGGGTATGCTTGGACATGAAAAAGCATCTACTACACAGATATATGCGCAGCTGCGAGGAGAGCGTAGGAGAGAATTATACGGTCGATATTTTTAGTGATATTACTACTCAAGTAGAGGGCAGGATAGGTAAAGGTAAAATTATACAAATACCAAACTGAAAATGTATAATTAGAGAAAAATGGAGGATAAAACATGGCACTTATATTTGAAACAAATCGTTTATTGCTTCGTACTTTTGAGTTATCTGATTCAAAAATGGTTCAACAATTAGCTGGCAACGAAGAAGTAGCTAGCACAACATTATCAATTCCTCATCCATACCCAGATGGGGCAGCGGAACAATGGATTGAGAATGTACGTCAATCCTTCGAAAAAGGGGATAGTTATGCTTTTGCGATGATTAAAAAGGAAGATGGATCATTGATTGGTAATATGAGCATGGGAGTATCTCAAAAGCATAAACGTGCTGAACTTGCTTATTGGGTAGGTCAATCATTTTGGGGGCAAGGATTTGCATCAGAAGCTGCTCGTAGGATCGTTCAATTTGGGTTTGAAGATTTAGATTTAAATCGCATTTTTGCCGCTGCAATGACAAAAAATCCTGGGTCATATAAAGTAATGAGAAAAATCGGTATGAAAGAAGAAGGGACTTTCTCTCAGCATGTTTTGAAGTGGGGAATCTATGAAGATTTAGTATTTTACGGAATGGTTAAATCAGATTATTTAAAAGGTGGCTCATTGATCTAACGGGTTACTTTAGCTCAATAAACATCAGGAGAAGGCTGCCGACAGCAATGGATCGGTATGTATGATATTCCTAATAATCGGACTGATTAAGCCAAAAGCAGTTATTTATTAATGGTTACTTTCTTCATCTCGCCGTTTACGCTCGTTACAGCAAGCTTCAGCTCCTGCACTTGCCCGCCAGCGGGCCTATTGGATATAATGCAAATTAATAGGTTCTACCTACCAAACTACCAGATGAATTAAGTATTTCAAAGCTTCAATTTTCCATTGACTATAATGGATTATATGTTAATATAATATGAAAACGCTTTCTAAAAGGAGGTTGTCATATGAAACTAAAAAGAAGTCTGGCACTAATATTAGTACTGGTGCTGATCGTATCGCTTATACAAGTTCCCGTATTTGCTGGTACGGACGCACTAAGCGGACATCCGCAACCGAATATCACCATTTCTGGTGGCAACACCTTTGTCAAAGGAGGCTCCTTCTCCTTTGGCGTAACCAGTGATATGGGTGGTTCTTTGACCGTATCAGTCAGCGGTTTAGCCGGCATGGCGGTGGAATCACAGCCGATAACGGCTAATTCCGAATTCACAGTCAATGTCCCAGCAATGCCGAATGTTTCCACGTCTGAAATCGCAGTAATAGTTCGGCCGGACAATCCATTGGATGTTGACCTAGAAAAGGCTGCTGTTACAGGCATGAAGATATTTACTGTGACTGCAAGAAGTGGTGGAGTGGCAAGTAGATTATTCAGCCTTGCTGCTACTCAAACGGTGGCTTCACCAGTAAAATGGACAAGTAAGGTTTTTGGCCAAGGTGTTGAGAATTCTGGTGAAAATGCAGGTAGTGTTACTAACTCTGTTTACAATCCCAATAATACTCTTACAACTGATCAAAATACTGGTAATATTACACTTTCCTCATTGATTGACAAAGGCAAGATTCAAGGAGCATCGGATGGTATTAATTATTACTATACGACGGTAGACAGCTCTAAAAATTTCCGTATCTCAGCAATTATGAACGTTAGCGCAATAAGCTTGCATGCTCAGAGTGCAGCAGGCTTAATGATACGTGACGCATTTGGGGCTAGTGCTACACCACCTTATGATGGTGCATCAAAGATGTTGATGGGTGGATGGCTCCAATCCAGTACTACAGGTTCAGAATCCGGAGATGCGAATTTAGCTAATCCGACTGTTTACAGGGCTAATAATAATACCTCACTTACAAAACCGTCAAACCCACAAACCATTAATATGAAAACAGGGGTAGATTATAGGGTTGAGATTGTTAAGGTTGGCAATAGCTATACTGTTTATGTTTCTTCCGGAAATAAAAAGGATTCAGTAACAATGGTTTCTACTTCTACTATAGGCCTCCCAAATAGTTCAGGAAAGGACCTATATGTGGGAGCATTTACTTCTCGTACTGCAACAGCAACATTTAAAGGCCTTACATTTGAGGAACTGACCGATTCAACAACTCCTGCGAGTCTTACTATTACACCTCCTGCAGCAGCATCTTTCTTTCAGAATACAACACCTGACTGGTCAGATATGGTGGTTAATTACAACACGGTTTCAGGTGCAACAAACTTGCAAGCACCTTCTACTGACTACTTTATCTCCGGATATGATAATCTTGCTGTAGGCACAGTAAGTGCAACAGTTTATTATCGTGGGGTATCTGCAATATTACCTTATACAGTTAAATATGACTATAGTGTCAACATGTATGTTTCCATTCCACCTCTGAAAAATACTTATGCTGTTGGAGAGGCATTTGATAGAACCGGACTTGAAATAAGGTCCAATAATGCCTCAGGTATGCAGCCAGTAATGAACGAAGGTACGGCGCAAGGAAATTACACTTTAAACGTACCTGCCTTCGATACACCTGGAAAGAAAACAATCACTGCTACAAGAAGTGGGGTTAATACCGGTGGTGTTAATCCGTTGACGGTAACCTTTGATGTGGAAGTTAAGGATATTACCGTAAATAGTCTAGAGATTTCTCAACCACCATTAAAAACTTCTTATTATGTAGGTGATACATCATTTGACGCTTCAGGCACTGCAGCTGCAACTAAAAAGCTCCTCTCAGGTATTATTGTCAAAGCGGTTTTATCTGATGGTACAAAGAAAATAATGCCTATGGATAATGGAAATGGGGCTGGCTATACTGTCAATTATACTACCCTAAGTACAGACTTTGTAAAGAATGCCGGCACAAGCAAAGTAACTATATACTATGCAGGAAAGAGCATTGATATAGGCTTCGATATAATCAAAGTTGCTAATTCAAAGCTTGTTGCTACTACATATCCTAAAACAACCTACAAAATTGGTGATACTATAGATCTCACCGGCATGGTTGTTAAAGCGCAAAATAACGATGGCACCTACGGCTCGGTGCTTGCAGCCGGAACCGACTACACTACTGTTACAACGGCGGTAGATATGAGTAAAGCAGGCCTGTACAATATCACTCTTCAGGGAATTGGTTCAAATGAAGGGTTAACTGGTACTGTACCGGTTTCTGTGAGGGTGGTGCAGGATTATACAACCGGCTGGAAGCAGGTTACATTCGGTCAGTCCGCTAGTAAGGGACCTAATAACGTGTATACTGTAACTCCGGCAGCTAGTTACGGAACCGTTTCACCTGGTACTACTATAGATCTTGAAACTAAAAACGGCGCAGGTAAGGTCGCTGACGGACATGACGGTATAAATTATTATTATCAAAGACTAAGTAAGGATGATAATTTTAAGCTGACCGCGGATGTAAAAGTTATAACCTTCAGTAATCCGGACGGAGTAACTGCCATTTATGGTCAGGAAGCCTTTGGACTTATGGCACGTGACCGAATTGCAACAGATGGCGATACAAGCGTTTGGTCGTCTTCCATGTTTATGGGCGGTGCGAGGGGCAATACTTCCTGGAATGCTTTCTACCGTGACAATCGGACGGAATATATCGAAGGAGCTACTGCTACTAACCAGAGCATGCCTAATACATCCACTACCGGCACTATTAGTCCGTTTGATAGATTAGGGAAGACAGGTACTGGTATAATTAATACATCTACTATTACTATTGAGCGTAAGAATAATAACTGGTCTGCAACCATTAAACAAGGTACGAATGTGAAGACCTACTCAATTAACAACGACATCCCGCTGGACTATTATGATTCGGATTACATTTATGTTGGATTCTTTACAGCACGTAACGCTCATATACAGTTCTCCAACACAGAATTATCAGTAACATCATCAGCAGCTGATATACCAGGTCCGATTATCGCTCAGGCAGCTGTTACTCCTGCGATAACAGTTCGCTCGGCTGCCAGTACTACATCCTCAGACTATAACTTGGTTTATACCTCCACTGCGGAAGGTACAGCTAATATTTATTTGAACAGTAACCTCGTTGCGTCACAGGAAGTTAAGACTAATGTTCCAATGACTCAGCCGGTGAAACTAGGTGGTGTAGGTTCTACAAATGGTATTATTGTAGAGTTCTTCCCAAGTACTTCTAAACAATATTCTAGTTATGACAGAATCGTTTCACCAATTCCGGTATCTGTAGTACAGGGCTTTGACACGCTTTATGTCTCACCTGCAGGGGGAGGAAATGGGCAGACCTCAGCAGCGCCTACTACTTTTACAGATGCGGTATCAAAGCTGGCCCCAGGCGGGACAATTTACCTTTTGTCGGGTAATTACGGTGGGTTAACTCTCCCGCGTTACAATGACGGTACAGCGAAGGCCTATAAAAAGGTTATAGGACAGGCTGGAGTTAAAGCTACATCTCTCGCTGTCCAGGCAAACTTCTGGCACGTGAAAAACTTTGAAGTCGCAGGTGGAAGTGTATCTATCAGCGGTAATGACAATATTATTGAAATGATTAGTCAGCACGGCTCAACAAATGCAGGTATACAGATTTCACGTGGAGATGCAGCCACACAGCCTTCACTGGCATATTGGCCTTCACGCAATGTTATTTTAAACTGTGAAGCATATGACAACAGGGATGCAGCCGAAAACGATGCTGACGGGTTTGCTGCCAAGCTGACCAGCGGAATCAATAACAGATTTATTGGAGATGTAGCGCATCATAATATTGACGACGGATGGGACTTATATGCTAAGAGTGTTCCCATAGGTCCCTCTATTTTGGACTACTGTATTGCCTATGCTAACGGGCATACCTTATCGTACCCAAATACAGTCGGGGGAGATGGAAACGGATTCAAGCTTGGTGGTGAAGGCGTTCCGGTCGCACACTCTATTTCTAACTCAATAGCTTTTGGAAATAAAAGTGCGGGCTTCACATCCAACTCAAATCCGACGTTGATTGCAACAAATAACGTATCCTTCGACAATATGGGAGCTAATATTAACTTTGTAAGCTATAGTAATGTCCCAGTACGCGGATATGTCGTAAATGGTTTCTACTCATATCGCAAGGACACTGCTTCTACTGTAACTACGAATGATGTTATTGAGTCAATGAAAGATTCTGCTATTGTAAAAACCGATGGCAGAAAGCAGTATACAAACAATCCCCATTCAATATATTTATGGGATGGAACTACGAAAACATCAACAAACGATATAGGCCGTAAAGTTACAGATAATTTCTTTGTTAACTTAACAATGCCAGTTGGTTATCAGACAGCGGCACCGTTAGTGTTTGAAAGAGATAAAAAAGTGACGAATGAGGTTCCGTCGGGAACTTATTCATCAAATCTACTATTTGGGGATTTCTTAAAGCTTACTTCTCTTGCTAAAGACCATACACACGTAGGTGATGTCACATTTGATGCCAATGGTGGTGCCTTTGACGATAGTACAATAGAAGGCAAATCCCTTCCGGCGTATTATGATGAAGCTAGGGGTAATGCTTTTGTAACCCAGACATTGCCTGTTGTGAGTAGACCTGGTTATGCTCTTGCAGGATGGTCTACAAGTCCAGATGGATTAGGAACTCAGTTTACAAGTAGTACACCAGTTAGCAGCAGTGGTCTGGTGGCTTATGCGAACTGGAAAGATACAACTGCACCGGTTGTACCACCACAAGGTCAAGCTCCTACAGCTCCATCGGGACTTACCGCAACTGCAACCCCAGGGATTAATCAGGCTAGCTTAACGTGGAATGCAGTAACTGGAGCGACTGGATATAATGTATATCGAACCGCAAGAAGTGACGGGAATTTCGAATTAATCGCTTCTAAAATCAGTAATTTAAATTTCTTGGATACAGGCGTTTTTAACGGGTTGATCTATTATTATGCTGTTACTGCTGATAATGCGTATGGAGAGAGTGCGAAATCCGTTCAGGTAAGTGTAACGCTTCTATACAACAATAAGTCGAGTGGAAGCACTGGGGGGGGCACGACGACAACACCTGCGACGCCTACAGTACCAACGCCACCGACAGAAACGACGCCAACAGAAGCAGCACCATCGAAACCATCGACGAATCCTAGCACACAGCCGTCTTCTGAAGGTAAAAAATTCACCGATGTGAGCACAAATTATTCATGGGCAAAAGAAGCGATTGAGTTACTGGCTTCAAAGGGGATCATTCAAGGCACATCTGACACCACCTTTGATCCGGATAAAAAAATAACAAGAGGTGATTTTATCACCCTGTTGGTTAGAGCGCTTGATATGAAAGCTGAGTTTAGCTCTAATTTCACCGATGTGAGCAGTAGTGATTATTATTACCAGCCTCTAGGTATTGCTAAACAACTTGGTATTACCACTGGAGTAGGGGATAACCTCTTTAATCCAAAACAAGAAATCTCCAGGCAAGACATGATGGTACTGTGTGCAAGAGCGCTTCAATTATTAGAGAAGCTCAAGCTTACAGGAAATATCTCGGATCTTGCCAGCTATAGCGATAAAGGATCGGTTGCTTCTTACGCTGAAGAAGGTGTGGCTTCCATGGTGCATCAAGGGATTGTAGAAGGAAATGGAGCTGGCCTCAATCCTCTCGGAAATGCTACAAGAGCGGAAACAGCGGTAATCATCTTTAGAATCCTTAAGAAATTGTAAAAAATAAAGTTATAAAATGTAATATTTGTTATGAATAGGTGTTTCAATGGTTTTGGAGGCTGTCCCGCAAGGTTGGAAGGACCTGGTGCAGCCTCTTTGTCTATTTATATATGGGTATGCCCAGTGATTAAAATGAATATCAAGATAGTTAACTTCTTTTTGTTTCGTTAATTTTAAGCCACGAACCAACATCGCCGCTGCCTCTGCTCTCGTAATGGATTTATCCGGCATGAAGCTGTAATTGTTATAACCGTCAATCACCTTTTGTTGGGTTGCGAGACAAATGCTACGCAAAAGGCCTCATGGCTTTAAACTCACGTTTATTAAACCATTTCGTTAAGATCCAGACGGCTATCAGCAGGAATGAAAACGATTAAAAAGGATGGTATGGAACTTTTTCACTTGAGACAGACGTCGGAGATGTATGGCTACAGCATAGAATGGAACAGCAAGGAAAGTTCAGTAACCTTGGTTTACATGGGTAAAATGGATGGAAATATGATGAAAGATGACATGATGATGAAAGACGACGAGATGATGGAAGACAACATGATGGAAAGTGGCATGAAGCCAGCGGGAGAAACGATTAAATTATGGATTGGATCGAAAAAAATTATGGTAAACGGAAAGCAAGTTAACCTGAATATCGCTCCTATTATTGACGATGGTAGCACTTATGTGGTTGAGACGTTGATCACTCAATATATGAAGCCGGCTTGGGCGATGAAATGATTTGGGCTGAGTAGGGCAATTATCTTTAAAGTATGATTGAGTCAATTGTATTTTTCGGGATTTGGGGTGGGTCTGATTGAATGAACGAGTACTGGTCGCTGATGCCGATACGAATATTACAGATGTTTGTCGCAGGTATCTGGAACGAGAAGGCTACCCTCGTATGACCACTAGAGACGGCTTGGAGGCATTAGAGCTATGGCGCAGTCAAACTTCGAATTTGATTTGCTAGACCTGATGATGCCGCATATGGATGGTTGGCAAGTGTGCAACGAGAATCGTCAATCCGAGGACATCCAGATTATCATGCTGACTGCGCGCGGTGAGGAGCAAGATCGTCTGATCGGACTGATGATGGGCGCATATGATTATTTGATTAAGTCCTTCAGTCCAAGAAGCGTGCCGCGGCGCAGCGTATCGCTTGTGAAATTGGGTATCACACCTTAATCACCCTACACGCGGCTGCCGGCATGGATCGGCGGCCGCGTTGTGCTAGCTGGCAGGATAGTTCAGTTATAAGCGTACTCAACTGAAGGGTGCGTAAGCCTTTTAGCGGCAGGCGCAGGAGCTGTTATAGGGTATAACTGGCCGGTATATTTTGGGTTTAAAGGAGGCAAGGGAGCACTTACAGCAGTGGCTGTGCTGTTTATGGTTGACTGGGTTATGGCCCTTTTATGCCTTGGCTTTTTTGTGATAATAGTAGTTTTACCCGATATGTTTCTTTAGGCACAATATGTGCTACAATGCTTTTTGCGGCTATTTCATTTATTCCTTTTTTTGGTAATACCTTATATGTTTATACATTTGTGTGCCTAATGGCGTTTATGGTTACTTTCAGGCATATGGAAAATATACAAAGACTGCTTTCAGGAACAGAAAATAAACTTATTTTTTCATTTTTTGGCGGAGTTGAGTATGTCGTCAAAATATAAAAATTTGGAATTAGTTAACTAAGAAAACATGAGCATTTAAGAGAAAAGTGATTCTCCATAGAGGCAGATTAATGGAATTAGTCCGTAAAGTTATTTGCTGCTAATGAAATGAGGGAAAACAGCGTAACCTTTGAACATAATAATTAAAAGTTGGGGAATAAGCTTTCTAATTGCAATCGTTGCATCGTTGACTATTAGAACATTTGTCGCAGAAGCTATGATTGTTCCGACTGGTTCGATGCTTCCAACCATTCAAATTAATGACCGATTAATTGTTGAGAAAATAATATGGATGGATGATTATCAGTTTGGTGATATTGTTGTATTTTATCCACCTATAACCGAGAAGGTTAATGAAAGGTATGTAAAAAGACTCATAGGAACTCCTGGTGATGTGATTGAAATTAAGAACGGGGCACTGATTCGTAATGGTGTAAAAGTATCCGAAACTTACTTAAACGAGCCAATTCGGTATGAATTTGGTCCGATTACTGTCCCCGAAAACAAATACTTTTTTTTAGGCGACAACCGTAATGATAGTTTCGACTCTCATTCGTGGACTACCCCTTTCGTGGATAAAGAAAGGTTGATAGGGAAGGTAGTTTTAAAAATTCCAACTCATTTAATTGATAAGAGGGATTTAAGGTAAGCTTTTTACTATCTTAGCTTCGCTCCGCTAACTGGGAACTATATTGTAGGAACTTGCTACGTGGCAGCTCCTCTTGTCCATCGAAGTATCGGACAGGATAATGTATAAGTAAAGCAAATACACAAATGTTTACCAATAAGAACTAACGTTCTATAATGTATGTATCTTAAATTACAATTATAGAAGGGGGAAAACTAAATGATAAAAAGAATTCCAACTAAATTTAGCTATTCCAAAGCAGTAGTAGCAGGAGATTATGTGTTTATTGGTTTACATTGAGGTTTTGGAGAAAGTTTCACGCAACAAATACATAGTACCTTTTTAGGATTAAAAGAAACTCTTCTGAAATGCGATATTTCATTAGATAAGCTCGTTAAGGTGAATGTGTACCTTAAATACATTGCGGACTTACCAGAAATGGAAAAAGTGTTTTTAGATTACTTTGATGAAGATAAATGTCCGGCTAGAATGACCACAACAACAGAGTTTATCGACTCCGATTGCCTTATTATGATTGATGGTATAGCATATAGCGCTTGAACTATCGGGTAAGGAGAGTTCAATGAAAATACATGAGAGGGCTGCCGACGATTATTGTTTGGCAGCCTTCTCAGCGAACGGGCAGGATTGTTCCAATATGTGTTGAAAAACATGTAATAATACATTTATAGAAGAGGTGCCTCGATTAAAATATATCGAAGTAGGTATAAGTAATACCTGTTGACGAACAAATGATTCGTTTGTTACAATGTCCCCATCAAAAGGGAAAAGGATGAGTACGATGGTTCGTCGTTTGAAACGGTTTAAGAATGTTGCTACTGCATCAAGCTTCTAAGTAAAAAAAGACTTATCTTACTTAGAAGCGAGGGAAAAGAATGAAACAACATCGGTTCAACCACTGGTCTGAAATTAAGTATCTAAAGGATATTGTCACCAACCCAATGATTGAAGTAGGGGAATACTCCTACTACTCTGGTTATTACGATAGTCATGATTTTGAAGATGGGTGCGTTAGATACCTTTGGGGAGATGAAAAATCAAGAAAGTTATTTAACCCCATCGAAGACCATGGTTGGCTTTTAGATAAATTGATTATAGGAAATTACGTATGCATTGCAAGTGGTGTAATTATTTTAATGGGTGGAAATCACAATCATCATCCTGAATGGATTACCGTGTATCCGTTTTTGGAGCAAATTGAAACTTCTTACGAACCAAAAGGAGATACAATCATCGAAAGTGATGCCTGGATTGGTATGAATGCAATGATTATGCCCGGTGTGAAAATAGGTGAAGGTGCCATTGTTGCGGCTGGATCGGTTGTCGTAAAAGATGTCCCACCATATACGATAGTAGGCGGCAACCCTGCTAAAGAGATAAAGAAACGCTTTCCAGACAAAGAAATCGAAAAGCTAAAGGAAATGCGTTGGTTCGATTGGGAACGTGAGAAAATTGAACGAGCCAGTCATATCTTCTCAAGTTCTTCTATTAATCAATTATATGACTTTTATCAAAGGGAAATAAAACCATATGACCACTTCTTTTAATAAAAACGACTCGAATGCACGGATGACACGGAACAAGTGAAGTAATAAAAACAATTTAAGCTTTTAATGACTATGCTGATCTTATTCCTCTTCGCACAGAATGATTGATGTACAGCTTGGCGTTCAATAAGTGAATTATGGATTAATCTAATCACAATATTATTCAACTAACGAAGAACGATAGTTCAATAAAAGAGAAGTCAAAAGAAGCCACTCCATTTTTCGGAGTGGCTTTGTGTTTATTTGTTGAAGTAAATCTTATGTTTAAATTGTACTTTGTGCTTAAATACTATACGGTGAACCGTATCACAAATAGTGGAAAAGCGGAAAGCAGAGGTCTTGATCAGATTACTTTAATCTTATAATAACCTTCCCTTTAGCCCTTCCTGTTTCTAAATATTCAACGGCTTTTTGTGTGTCTTCAAAATCATAAATTTTATCAATTACAGGCTTTATTTTATTAAGTTCAATAAGTTGTTTAATATATTCTAATTGGGTTCCGCTGGGTTTCATAAAAAGAAAATGATAGTCTACGTTATGCTTTTTCTCTAGTGCAGTAATCTTTCTGCTCACAATGGATAATATCATTGTTTTTAATATTCCAAAATTTTCTTCTCTACCAAATTTGGCGTTGGGTAAAGCCGAAATTGATACAATTTTGCCGTGTGGTTTGAGTATTTTAAAGGATTTCTCTAATGCTTCTCCGCCCAGAGTATCATAAACCGCATCATAGTCCTTTAATATTTCCTCAAAGTTCTGTTTTTTGTAATTTATGATCAGGTCGGCCCCTAAGGACTTAACTAACTGATACCCGTTGTCACTTGCTGTAGTGGCAACATAGGCGCCCATTACCTTTGCAAGTTGAATGGCGAAGGTTCCTACTCCCCCTGCCCCTGCGTGTATCAGTATCTTCTGGTCTTTCTTGAGATCCAAAATATCGGCGAATGCTTGTAGGGTGGTAAGTCCGATCAATGGAATGGAAGCAGCTTCTTCGAAGCTTAGATTTTGTGGTTTTAGCGAAATATCTTCTTCGTTAATGGCTATATATTCCGCAAAAGTCCCGATGCGACTTTTTCTCGGTCTGCCATAAACTTCATCTCCAACTTTAAATGCTGTAACTTTTGAACCCAATTTTGTTATTTTTCCAGAAAAATCATTGCCAAGTATTAAAGGGAAATTGTATTTGAGAAGGAATTTCGTTTTTCCATCTCTTATTTTAAAATCGATTGGATTCAAGCTGGCTGCATGAATTTCAACAAGAACATCTTGCTCTCCAGCTTCGGGCACCGGCAATTCTGCTAGTCTTAAAGGCATATTTTTTCCGTATCCATCAATCACCATTGCTTTCATATCCATCACTCCCTTAAATGTTTATGCGTTCAAACCTTTAAACTAAAATGTTAAAAATTTTTGTTTCATACTCGACTGTACAATGATTGTTTTTATATTTTTTATGTTAGGAGTTGCACTGTTTTTCAATGGCTAATATGAGTTGTTTAAGTTGATCAATGGGCTTTTTTACTGTAAGGAAATAATAATTTTCAGTCCCTTTTTTTTCAGAACTAATAAAACCAGATTGCTTTAACACTTTTAAATGATGCGAGATTGCCGGTCTTGAAAGGTTTATATGATCCGTTATCGAGTTGACATTAAGCCCTTTTTTATCAGCGGCCAGCAACATAATTATTTTTTGCCTATTCTCATCCGTTAATACATCCAAAAGAGGTATACAGTCCTTAAACTGCTGAAGAACATGTTCGGTGTTTATGCTCAAGTTATCCCTCCTTATTGGTTTAAATGTTTAAACTAACAATACAAGGACACTTCTCTTATGTCAACTGAAAGAAAAAGGTATGCCGAACGAAATAACACTGAAGAGCGATCCGTATCATAAAAAAGCAAGCACGAACATGAAGGCTTATAGCAGTCCTCCCATATAAAATTTTATATTTTCGATACGATAAGATACAATATAGCCATATCAAATGGATAGAAGAAGGGAAATGAGAATGGATTTTGCAAAAAAGTTAAGAGATTTGAACATCCAACATGCGATAAAAGGTGAAGTTTCAACAAAGCTGAAGGATAATCTTCAAGTCCTTACAAAGGAGCGATTAAGTTTACTGGCTTCCAGTTACGAGCTTCCAGGTCGATCTAAGATGAAGAAGCAGGACCTTGCAGATGCACTTTACAAGCACATTACGAATGTCAATGTAGTGAGAGATACCTTGTTAGTTGCGGAAACTGAGGAGTGGGAATTAATAAATACGCTTCTAAAGGCTCCTTATGTTCAGGATGACACGCTGTATCCAGGGATGTATTTGTTTTTGAGAGAGAAAGGTCTGCTATATTCGTTTTATAAAGAGGAGAAGATGTATTTCTTAATTCCTGAGGAGATCAAGGAAGCCTATCGTAGCATACCTCTGAAGGCTTTCCTTGAAGACCGTGACCGCTTACAGTTAATTTTACAGTATATCCATGCATCGGCTAATTTATATGGGACCTGTCCACAAGGCAAGGTCATCGAAATTTTCAATTCACAAAATAAATGTCAATTGACTGAGAACGAGCTTGTTGATGTTTATGTAAAGATTTCAAGCAGGACTCAAACGTGGTACTTAAAACGCGGCGATGTAATTCATGAGCATTTTGACTACGATAACAAAGATGATAAAGATGCACTTCTTGAGGGAGTTAAGGATAAACCTTACTATATTCCAGACAAGCAGGAGTTTCTAAAGTACGCAGAGTCGGATTATTTCGAAAAGACTCCTCAGTTGGCCATTTTGCATAAATATATTTCACAGCACCTATGCAAGGATAAATGGCTTGTAGACTCCCTCGTGGAATATATTCAACTTGTTTGCTCCATGGAAGAGCCGTTAGCCGCAATCATGAGTGAGTTTGAGCGAAGAGATATTCGTTTCAACAAAAGGGAGCAATTGCAGGTGATTATGCCATTGATTGTAGATGTCTATAATCACACTAGGATTTGGTCCAATCGTGGGCACACACTTGCCGAGCTAGGTTCAAGCTCCAGCCAGAAAACAAATAATAACAATGTTATATATCTTGACCAGCAAGCAGCGTCTGTTAAAGTGGGGAGAAATGAGCCCTGCCCATGCGGGAGCGGGAAGAAGTATAAGAAATGCTGCGGCCAGTGAGGTATCAAAATATTTATAATTCAGAGCCCAGAAGAGATACAAACACACGAGAACTAATTGATACAATTCGGTAAGAATGTAAGAGCAAATGAGAAGGTAGAGTCATAATAAACGGAGGGTTACTCTGAAGGCGGTTGTAATAAACTGCCTAGGAGTAACCCTCGTTTTGTTCTAAAGTAGATGTAATTTCATTCAGTAGCGGAAGAGCTCATGCTGGCTTTTATGGCACATTGGTTGGACGCAGGAAGAGTCAACGTTACTATTCAGAATGATGATTTGGCAGCTGGATTACGAACACAGTCTTTTCAAAAGGGACACTTGTCAAGGTAATCGATCCATCATGGAGGGCAATGATTTCTTTGACAATGGATAGTCCAATGCCGAGTCCTTCGCCTTTTCTGCTGGCATCAACACGGTAGAACCGTTCAAAAACATGCTCTTGATCCTGTAAGGGAATGCCGCGTCCTTTATCGATAACCGTCATGAATAGGGAATCATCCTTTTCTGTAAGCCCGATCTCAAGATAATGGCCTTCTGATCCGTAACGGATCGCGTTGTCCAATAGGTTTCGCAGCGCACGTTCGATTAGAGAGGCATCAAACCAGGCTTGGATATCCTCGTCCGGGATATTTACTTCAACCGTGAAGTTTTGCCCCTCAATAAACATCAGGTAGTCTACAGCAACTTTTCGAATCAACTCAGATAAATTATGCACCTCAACATGCAGCTCTAAATTTCCCTCATCTTGCCGAGTAATATCTAACAATTGATCTAATAGCTTATCGATATAACGAGAGCGATGCAGCAAAACTTTGGCACTCGCTTGCAGTTCCTTCTCATCCTTATACAATCCGGCGCGAATCGTTTCTGCGTAGCCTAAAATCATCGTTAGTGGGGTGCGAAGATCATGGGAAAGATTAGACAGCAGCAGATTTCGTCTGGTGTCAAATTGCTTGATTTGTTCGCCCTGATTTTGAATACGACGAGCCATGGCATTATAATGCGTAGTGAGCTGGCCAATTTCATCCTTTTTCGTGTCCTCTAGTACAGTGATTTTACTTTGGAGGTTAAGCTGCCCTATAGCATGGTTGAGCTTATTGATGCGTTTGTTCATGGAAGAGAAAAACCATAGAGATAGCAGATAGGGAATTAATAAAGCAACAACTAACGGTAGCATAAGATTAAACATGACTTTATAACCACGCATATAAATATAAATTTGCCCATCTTTCATATCGTTACTGGATAAGCTTATGAGCAAATAATAGGGGTGATCCTCTTGGCTAATGGAAAAAGTAAGCGTAACTAGCTCATCAACCCCCCATAGGTTCTGGGGCATATAAAGCATTCGATTTGCAAGCTGCCCAAAGTCATAGGTTTTCTTTTCTCCGAAGGTATCATAAATCGTCGATCCATCTGCTGAAATCCATTCAAAACGAATATCAGGATGGTTGCTATGAGCATTATCCAGTATTGGTGTTATGTCTTCGACATGAAAAGCTTGACGCGCTGTTATCGTATCAAGGACTTCTTGCGAGATGGCATTCAGGCTATTCAGACCATAACCTCTATCTCCTTCACCTATATAAAGACTAAGTGAAGTAAACAAAAGAATACTGATGATTGCACTAATGAGCATAAGTAGCCAAAGCTTTGTTCGACTTTTCATTGTCCATCTCCTGAGAATCTGTAACCGATTCCACGTATGGTGTGAAAGTAATGAGGCGAACCCTCCGTGGGTTCAAGAATGTTTCGCAGTCTGCTAATAAAAACACTTAAATTGTTATCGTCAAAGTTTTCATGATTCCACACTTGCTTGTAAATTTCTCTTTTGGTTAAAACGCGGTCTGGATTTTGCATGAACATTTCTAAAAGTCGGCACTCTACCGGGGTTACAGAAAATAATTTCCCATCATTTCGAAAAAGAAAGTTATCGATGTCTAGCACTAATTTATTTAAACGTAGAATCTTGGCAGGATAAGAAGAATGAGGGCGATGTCTTCTTAACTGTGCTTGCACACGAGCAACCAATTCCACTGGACTAAAAGGCTTTGTGACATAATCATCTGCACCTAATCCGAGCGTCGTGATTTTGTCTTGTACTTTACGTCTTGCACTAAGCGCAATGACTAACGGTGCAACATTTGCATCTCGCAAATATTGCAACACCTCAAATCCGTTGCCATCATCCATCATGAGGTCCAGTATCAATAATTCTATGGCATATTCCTGTAGGTATTGAATAGCTTGTCGTCCTGAGTTGGCTTCTATGACTTGAAGTTCTGCTTGTTCCAAATGCATCCGAATTAACTGACGAATTTCAGGTTCATCATCTACAATTAAAATTTGATTGATGGTGAATCATTCCTCCCTCTCCAAGACATGGAGCCAATCTTGATCACACCCAAATCATAACAAGAATAAATAGAGAAATACACATTTGAATGCTATTCATTAAGAATCTATTAAGAAAAGTAATTCATTATCTACAAATCTCTTAAGATTTCATTAAGAATAATGGACTATTTTATCTATTATAATGATTACAGAAGTATAGCAGATAACGTTGATCATTTTAGAAAAACGTGCTATCGAAACTGATGATAGAATTGTACCGGCTCGTGAGGATGAATCCATAGTGGGAAATTGGAAGAGTAACTGGTTTAGTGCATTCATGGCCGCAGTCTTGCTGTTCGGCGGATTATGGCCGGGGTTGGGCATACATAAGGCGAAGGCGGCAGGACCGACGATTTTTTATGTGAAAATGGCGACAACCGCTTCGTTCTAATGGGAGAGGCGACACGGGGGGAAGCAGCAGTTAAGCAGCAGTTCTGTACTTCCGGCTATGTATCCCGAGTGGTTGGGCGATCGCTCCTTTTTAAACGTTCATCGCGTTCGGTTTGCTTACATCGCCGGGGAGATGGCGAATGGAATCGCGACAACTCAAATGGTCATTGCTATGGCCAGAAACGGAATGCTAGGTTTCTTCGGGGCGGGTGGGCTTTCTCCTGAACGCATAGAACAAGCAATAATCGAAATCCAATCTGCCTTAGATCCGGAAGGGATGTCTTGGGGGATCAATTTAATCCACAGTCCGAACGAACCGCTGATGGAAGAAAAGACCGTGGATCTATTTCTCCGTCGGGGCGTTGTCAGAGTGTCGGCTTCCGCTTTTATGGGTTTAACACCCGCAGTCGTACGATACGCCTGCAGCGGGCTTCATCTGGATGCCGCCGGAACCATTCGCCGCAAGCATTATTTGTTTGCCAAAGTTTCCCGCCCGGAGGTAGCGAAGCATTTCATGTCACCACCGCCAGCTCGCATGCTGGAGGCGCTGCTGGCCAAAGGGCAGCTCAGCGAGGAAGAAGTCAGACTTGCTGCCCATCTGCCACTTGCGGAGGACATTACTGTCGAGTCCGATTCCGGCGGGCATACCGATAATCGTCCATTGGCGGCCTTGTTTCCGACGATCTTGGGGCTTCGTAATGAATTGATGCGCAACTTTGCATACACGAAGCCGATCCGAATCGGTGCTTCCGGAGGTATCGGAAATCCTGCAGCAGCAGCAGCTGCTTTTGCCCTTGGAGCTGCTTACATTATGACGGGTTCTGTCAATCAATCGGCGATCGAGTCCGGATTGTCAACGGAAGGAAAGAAGATGCTGGCGGCAGCGGATTTGGCCGATGTCATCATGGCACCCGCAGGAGATATGTTCGAGCAAGGAGTAAAGGTACAGGTTCTTAAGCGGGGAACGTTATTTAGTTCCAGAGGCTTCAAATTGCAGGAATTGTACCGAACTTACCGCTCGCTTGAGGATATACCGCGTGAAGAAATCTTGAAGTTGGAAAAGGAAGTGTTCCAAGAGAAGCTGGAGAATATTTGGCAGGATACACAGCAGTTTTTCCAAAATCGTGACCCCGGTCAAATTACCAAGGCCTTGGAAGATCCCAAGCGTAAGATGGCACTTATTTTTCGCTGGTATCTTGGCAAGGCCAGCCGCTGGGCGATCGAGGGGACAGAGCATCGCAGACTCGATTATCAGATTTGGTGCGGTCCGGCTATGGGTGCATTCAACGCCTGGGTCAAAGGAACCTTCCTGGAGCTGCCCGATAGGCGAACAGTCGTGCAAATTGCACTCAATTTACTTGAAGGTGCGGCCGTTATTACAAGAGCGCAGCAAGTAAGAAGTCACGGACTCAATGTCCCACAGGAAGCATTTGCATTTATTCCACGACCGCTGGGTTAAGATATTACTAAATAAAATGGAGAAAATGACGGACTTCTCGATGTGTTGCCAGAAAGAAGCTAGTAAGAGGATTCATGCTGAAGAACATATTATTTCATAAGCCACGCAGACGCAGGATGAATAATAATGGATTTGTCATATAAGTTGAAAAATCGGCTGAAAAAAGTTGTTCTGCCCAATTTCCCTTGATTTTTATCAAAAGCGATCCGATTTTTAGGTCGTAATATTATTACTAAAAATAAGGACAACCATCAAACCTGGTTGTCTTTTCTTGTATCTAAAAACGATCATGGAATTCACACGATAATTTGATGTTTCTTTTTGGAATATCGGTTGGCGTATGCTGATGCTACATAAGAATCCGGTTTAATAATCGGAACCATGCCTAACGATTCTACACGCAATACCATTTCCTCTACATACAAAGACGTTTTATTTTTCACGTGATCTGAACCTGCATCAATGTGAATATACGATTCCAATGAAGCTCCATTATACACAAAGGGTAGAATGATATCCTCCATTTCCCGACGTTTATCATCACAAAAAAACAACGCAATCTCCTCGCTTAATGCGGTTTCAGTGGAGAGCTTTTCTTTGATCGAAACCATGGACCGCGGAACGATAACCTGTCGATAGCAGGCCCAAGCTCCGTTACCAGGTCGCTGGATTACCACGCCTGTAATAAATTGTGTATAACCATTATGGACCTGACAATCGGTACCTATAATAAATTTATAGACTGCTTTGGGATCAAGCTTTATAAAACCGATAATTCGCTGATGAACCTGCTCAAGACTTAAGCCTTGCTCCGAGGTATTGCGAAATGTTAACGCATGGGTTAGCTCATAATCTTGATTTTTCATGAAATTCACCTGTACCCAAGGGTCGGTATAGTTCCTCTCTTCTTATTATTCTGGCAGGAGAAGGTGGAATCATGCCACCACTCACGCGTTGATTTAACTACATAGCTGCTGTTCCCTATATATTATGATCGTACCAACAGGATTTGAACCTGTGATCCTATGTACCAATCGTAAGTGTGTTCCAATCTGATCGGCAGCATGAACTGGAGGCTCAAGAAGTAGAGGAGGAACAGGGTGATTGTTCATGATTCATGGTCAACTGTAGTCATCAATCATTATTTTTAATAAGACTGATTATTTTTTATTTTCAATTGACAAATATTGGCCATAGGTTATGATAAATATATGGAAATTTAGGAAAGGAGGCCGATGCAAATGAGCTATAAAGATCATAGTTATCTGATAGTTAATTCTGAATTATTATTATTTCAATCGGCCTCACCGGACGACATGTTTGCCAGATTATAGGATTAAACAAACCTATTGGTACATAATTGTCAATTCATTTAAATTCAATGATCCGGCCACAGGCGAATGACGCTTGTGGTTTTTTTCTGGCGTACGGAATGACTGTAACTGTAGAAAGAGGTTATACGTGAGATGAGGACCTTATATCGTCCAGTCGGACTATATGAAATGCAATTAATATTAAATAGGGGGTTGAAGGGTTTTCCTCCAAGATTGCCAGAGCAGCCGAACTTTTATTCGGTTTTGAGCAAGCATTATGCCGAGCAAATGGCAATGAATTGGAATACGGATGATGCACAATCTGGCTTTTCCGGCTTTGTCACGGAATGGGATATGAACGAATCATATATCAATAAATTGGATAGACAAATCGTAGGCACCGCTCTGCATGAAGAATTGTGGGTTCCTGCAGAGCAGTTGCCTCGTTTCAATACCCAAATCCAAGGCGCAATCAGGCTTATCGATGTGTATTATGGTTCTCAATATAAATGTGAGATTTCCGGAGATTTTGTTTCTGCCGGAACCAATGTGGTTGAACAATTTTTGTTTTTCAAGGTGATGCTCGATTGCAATGCTTTGGATTTGAGACGTGAGGTTGAGAGAAATTGGCAGCTGGTGTTGTTGAACTTCAAATTCTGGGTGCTTGCCGATCCTTTTCAGCTAGGGGTTTCGCGGAAAGAAAAGCAGAGGCTGTTGGGTGAAATGACAAATGCATGGCAGTTTATTAGACCGGAACTAAGGTTGTTAGGTAAGGAAATGATAATTAACGGAAAAAAACATGCAGAATAAACGGATAGAGGGCACGAGATTTTTGGGAATTTTGGGAATGATGAAGTAGTAATCAGCCATATGCTGGATATTAATGGAAGGTATAGGAAGCAGGCTCGGAATCAGAAAATAACGCATAGGCTGATCAAATTTGGTTTCAGTCAGGCACAACGAAGTAATTTTTCCCAAATAGCTCAACACTTGAATTTCCCTCTGTACATTCTTTTTGACGTTCGGCCAAGGAATGGATGAATTCATAAGCAGCGCGCTGATCATTTTCATTTAAGCCTTCCAACATACGAAATAGTTTTTCTTTATGGACCATGGTAAAATCCTCCTATCGAGTATTTTGAAAAACAAAAAAACACAAGGCTAGACCTTGTGTCAAATGAACACATCTATCCTCCTCACTTTCGCTTCCGAAGTTAGCTGACGGATTCGGACTGTGAGAATTAGCCCTACAACATGCATCTGAATGCATATTGATTCACCCCAATTACTTGGTTCCCCCGGTTTTCTATACAGAAAACTCAGCGATTATTGTTAAATATGAAATTGTAATGTTAAAGTGCATGCTCTAATTATAACCCCTATTTCCTAAAAGTGAAACCCTAATCTTTTTTTCTACATAAATCGACTCACGGATATACTAATCGGGTGAAAATTGGTATGATGTATATATAGTAAGATTGGTATGGAAGGTAGCTCATCGAACAGCTGACTTTTTATGGGATAGAATAGGGGTATGGTCAAATGTCTCGGATCTTGGCTCATCTATTTTTATTTTGCGATACGAATAAGGACAGCTCGAAGATGCTAAGAATCACCCGATATGGTTATGGTGAGGAAGTCAGCGAACATGCCTGTGATCTGATCAATTTTGAAATGTCGTCTTACGATAGTTTGAACATTATTGAAAATCAAGGAGAACGCGTATTGTCGTTCATGCTTGAAGGCTGTATTGCAAATTTTGAAGAGAAACACGTCCAATTGTATCACTCGAAAGAACTGTATCTGCTGTTTGAATTTATGGATTAGAAGTAAAAAAATGGTTGTCAAGAAAAGGGGAACACCGAGAGTGCTGATCAAGTTGAATTTCACTATTAAAGGAAAAGTAGCCATCGAAAATTTTACCAACGATGAATTGCTTGAAATTTTTGCGCGGTATATCAATACGTTAACCAAAAAATATGCGGTTGATGCTGTCGTACCCGTTGAAGGAAATCAGAGCATTGTTGCGGATGGTGCTTTAAAAGTGACACTGGAAAATGTAAACTGTGACGTGGATACCTTCTTCAAAGAGTTGGGCAGAGATATTAAAATTCCTTTAAAGAAAAGACTCGAAGGCAAGCTGGATAACGTATTTAAAACAGAGGTTGTTAAATAATTGGTTTGTTTATGAAAATAGAAATAACAGCATCTGTTGCTTGAGACAGATGCTGTTATAGTTTACACGGAAGCAGACCGATGGAATGAGGGAGGGCTCGTTGTGAGTGAACGTATGCCTCATAATCGATCTAGTAGTAAGACAACTACCATACATGCGAGCTCTCCCACCGCTGAGTCGGGGACTCTGAATGCAATGGATTCACAGCAGCTGACGCCTGCGCGTATTCTGCAGCTGCAAAGGACGCTTGGCAATCGCGCTGTTCAAGGTATGGTGCAAAGAATGCGTGACGGGGCTTCCGTCGTGCAGCGGGCAGGTGGGGGCGGCACAGCGGCCCCATCTAGTGGTGTTCCAGTCACACCTGCACCACCTGTATTAACGCCAGCAGAGCAGCGGAAGTCGGATTTGGAAGCAGAGCGAGATAGTGTGGCACCGACCTTGGCGGTTCAAGCTCTTGGGGAAGTCAGAGCGCAGGTCAAGCACGAAGCGACTGCTTATTTGAAAACGGATTCTAAGGCAAAGGGTATACGCGAGAGTGTCACGGAAAAGGCAATAGCAGGTGTAAAAAACAATATAGATGCGGATGCGACGGCATCGGCCAAGGAGAAAGAAGATGCCAAAAGGTTTGCGGCACAGCAGGCAGAAGCAAGTGGTGCCGTAGGTACGGCTTTAGCTGCTTATGCCGAGGAATTGGCTACGGCACAGGTTGTAGAAGATAACAAGACGGAGCTGGAGAAGAAAGCTCGTGAGGGCTATGACCTTGTTGCGCCCAAGACCAAGGTTGCCCTGGATATTCAAAAGAGCAAGGCTGCTGACGAGGCAAAAAAGAAAACGAATACATATGCCAAAACATTAATCAAGACCTATATCGGTACATCCAAATTGGAGATTGTGAGAAACGCAGAGCTGGACAACACGTTTATCAATGCCAAGGTCAATGTGGGTACAGCCGGCAGTGAAGAGATCCAAAAGAGGCACAGTCTGGACGGGGATCTGGCTCTAGCGGCAGATATGGAGAGAGTGTACACGGATGTGCTGGCAGCGCCGATGAAGAAAGCTGCTTTATTAAAACTGGGTGTGGGGCGCAGAGAATTCCGAAGATCTGCTGAGTTGAACGAATTCCGCCAAAAGCTCAAGGACAGCGCACGTGAACAGGCACGGGCAGATATAGATTCGGATGTAGGAACGAATGCGTTGACAGCGTCCAAGGGAGAAATGACGCAGCAATACTATGCGATGATAGCCAAAACCAAGGCTCATGCAAGCTCGAAGGTTTCAGTTGATGCGGTGATGGAGACAGAAGCCGATGCCATTGTGGAAAGGATTACTCCCAAAGTAACCACCACGGAAGATTTGCAGCACGCTGGTAAAACATCGGCGTACGATATAGCAAGAGATCATGCACAAGCAAAGGACAAAATTAAGGAAGCCTCAATTTCTGGGGCCAAGCTGAAGGCAACGGCGTTATTGAATGAAAATAAAAGTAAAGCGGTCAATGAAGCCAGAAAGCTGACTAAGGGCGATAAAACAGTTGCAGGGTCAACTCCCGATGCAGCCAAGACGACTGCAATTACTGCAGATGTCAAAACCAAAGTAACCGATCAGGAAATCGGAAAAAAAGCGATCAAGGAATCGGTTGAAGCTGATAATTTAAATAGCGGATTTATGAAGCTTGGCAAGCTGATTGATCTTTCTACTCCAAATCCAGGCGATGCAAGCTCCTTCGAGATTGAATTAAAAATTCCTTTTGTATCTGCTCACGGCGGAGCCCAGGCTTACTTTTTATTCGGCTTCGGAGGCGAGGCTGAAAGGGAAAGTGACGAATTATCGGTAAACACCCAGATTACATTAGGTGCCGGCTTTCAAACCTTTGGATTTGATGCTAACTTCCGTTTAGGTCTGTTTCTCGAAGCAAAGGGTAAAGACACAACCAATGTAATGAATCTGCTTTCTTACGGTCTGTACAGGCAGGTTCCTCAAAGCGCGGCCGAATACTTCTGGGGCCAAGGCGGTAAATCAGGGGAATCCACGCTAATTGAAGCCGAGAAATGGGCTATGATGATAGAAGAGCAGGATATGAGTGAGAAAGGTTCTGTGGATGTAGGTTTACTAACGAAGCTGGCGATGGAAGCAAATGCGGGAGTTGCTGAATTTTCCGCTGAGCTGGCTTACAAGAGGCTAAGCCGTTACAACAAAGAAGTGATAGCAGAGAAGGGCAAAGATGCAACTGGCGTTAAGCTTCCCGCCAATTTGCGTGGAGCCAGTATCGGCAAGGGCGAGGTGCGTAATGTTGTTGATGCCGCAACCGAGGTTGAGATTAAATTCGGCAAGGACAGCGTTGCCTTTGGGCTTGAGGGCTCCATGGTTGTCATACATGACGGCACCAGATCCAGAATAAGAGAGTTGAGCCTTGAAGCTTCCGGCACTGTACCTTCCCAATTCGGGGAGGAGAGCGGTGATTTTACACGGATTGCATCCAAGATTGCTTCAGCCTGCGTAGGCAGCGGCAAGAACCTGATTGCCTTACTGAAAAAGATTAGTAGTCAGGAGGCGGATAAAGGAACGCGTGCCGTTGGAACTGCTCTTGACGCCGGCAGCGATGCCTTGTTCATGGGTGATCATTTTGACGAGGTGGGAGCAAGCCTGGCAGAGAAAATCCAGGGTGACGAGACTGTAAATGACACACTGCGAAGCTGGATCACAGGCGATGAAATGCGTTCAAGCGCTACTGAAACAGCAAATAAGATTGCTTTGTCCAACTCACTTAAGTTTGCCCTATCCTTTAATAAAGAATGGGATGCCGCAGGTGTCGGCGGCGATTGGGAAGTTGCTTTGGAGGCCAGTCAGGTGAAGTCGATGGAAGTCGACGCCGAAATTGTCAAGGTCGCTATAGAAAAGTCCAAGCGTTTGGGTAAAATTGGACTCGCCAGTAAAGACGGCGTTAAAGGCGTTACGGCTGAGGCTCTGGGTCATGAAATAGCATGAGGTAAGAGATCATAATCTCTCATATTAAGCGGTCGCGAGGCGGAGGAGGAAGCAGGTGGAGAACAATGAGACAAATGCGGGCACAGTGTCAAGAGTGGAGTTGGATCACCCACTGGTATTCACTGCGATAACAGGTGACCCCATTCAGGTTCGAATAAAGGGATTGAAGCTGATTAGAGATAGTGAGCTGGTGACATGCTCAATGGTCTTTGAAGTTGACTGGCCTACTTATCAGTTCATACTTGCAGGCGAATGGTTTGGCATGCTTCCAGCAGCAAGAGAAGGTGCGTCAGGAGTGAGTCTGGACGAAGATCGACCTGTCGAGCTCAGCGCCTCCTTAAGACAAAGTTTCGTAAAAGCTGTATTGTCGAATCAGGCTGATGTCGAGGAGGTTTTGCAGACGTTGCTCCAGACTGCAACCAGTGAAACGCTGCCGCTCAGAATGAGCGAAAGTTGGCTGATTGAAGAGGTGAAGCAGCAGGTGGAGCTCCCAGATGAGTTGGTTGGCGGTACGTTGAAGCAGGGTTACCGTACGCTGTGGGCAGAGCCAACTTCGGCAAAACCGGCTGCAGCACAAGCAAAGACTGCGTTGAATGAGATTGTGGAGGGCTACCTCAGCTCAATGGAATGGAGCTACGTACGTATTGACGATACGATTCTTCGTTTGTCCTTTCACGGAGAACAAGGACAATGGACCGTTCTGGTTCGAACGGATGAAGAGAAGCAGCTATGTATCGTGTATTCGATTTATCCGGAGCTGGTAGCAGAGCAGCATCGCCTGGGAATGGCGTTATTTCTCATAGAGGAAAACTATGATTTGCCTATTGGTAATTTCGAGATGGATGCGACTGATGGGGAATTACGTTACCGCACGGGAATAGATGTTGAGCATGACCGATTGTCAATACCATTGTTTGGCCAGCTCTTCACAACGAATATCGCAATAATGGATACGTATTTTAAGCTAATTGCGGAAAAAATGGGCTGAAAGGTCAAGCGGACAAATCTTATTAGTTGTAGCAGTACCTCCAGGAAGCCGTTACCGGATCATAAGGCTAACGGCTTTTTAAGCTGTACAGCAAGATGAAACCATCGATTAGGAAGCAGCTTTATTTTATCTAGACCCATGCTCAAGCAGACTACGCAAATCATCATTTAATAAAAAATCAACACATGACTTGGTTATCGTTCGAAATAAAGGTAAAATAGAAGTATTCATAATGAAATTGATGGAGGAACGAAAGATGAAGTATATTAGTACCAGAGGCAATGTGGAAGCAAGAGGTTTTATAGAAACAGTTCTAATGGGACTTGCTGATGATGGCGGCTTAATGATCCCTGCGGAAATCCCTGTAATTTCTGCTGCGACCTTGAAAGAATGGGAAGCTTTAAGTTACCAGGAGCTGTTTTTGAAAATTTTCTCTTATTATACGAATGATGAAATTCCTTACGAGGATTTGAAGGATATGGTAGCTAAAAGCTACTCCAGCTTCCGTAGTCCCGAAGTTACACCAGTAAAAACGATTTCCGACAAACTCCATATCTTGGAGCTGTTCCACGGACCGACGTTTGCTTTCAAAGACGTTGCATTGCAATTTATGGGTGAGCTCTACTCTTATATTTCCAAGAAGCAAGGCGAGATCATTCATATTCTGGGAGCGACGTCGGGAGATACAGGTGCGGCGGCTATCCAAGGGGTGCGCGGCAAAGAAGGCATACGTATTTGTGTACTGCATCCTCATCAAAAGGTAAGTAAGGTGCAGGAACTTCAAATGACAACTGTCAACGACGCGAATGTGTTGAATTTAGCGGTTAAGGGTAACTTTGACGATTGTCAGGGAGTCATCAAGGAGCTGTTTGGTGATCTGAATTTTAAAGGCAAGCATCATTTGCGGGCGATCAATTCGATCAACTTTGTGCGTATCTTGGCGCAAACAGTTTATTATTTCTATGCATACCTGCAGGTTGCCAAACAGCAAAAGCTGGAAACAATCAATTTCAGCATTCCGTCAGGTAACTTTGGCAATGTATTCTCGGGTTATTTGGCCAAAAAAATGGGACTGCCGATCAACAAGCTCATTATTGCCACAAATGAGAACAATATTTTGGAGCGGTTTATTAAAACAGGTGTATACAAAAGCGGTGATTTCCTGAGCACGCACAGCCCGTCCATGGACATTCAGATCGCCAGCAACTTTGAACGGTACTTGTATTATTTATTGGATGAGAATTCAGAGCAAGTATCCGAGTATATGAAGAAGTTCCAACAAGAAGGGCAAATTGTAATCGATGAGGAAGACCTGAAAAAGGTACAAGCAGAGTTTGCTGCTCATGGCGTAAAAAACAGTGAATGCCTGGATATCATTGGAAAATACAAGGCGGATCACAATTATTTGTTAGACCCGCATACGGCTTGCGGCATCGCCGCGTATGAGACATTTGGTGGCGATAACGAGGTGTGTGTATCATTCGCAACAGCACATCCTGCGAAATTTGATGAAGCTATTCGTCTGCTTGATATTAAGCAGGAGTTTCCATCTGAGATCGAACGGCTGCTTACCCTGCCTCAGTATCAGACTATCGTAAACAATAGCAAGGAAGAGATTGTTGGACAGCTTGAAGCCTTCTACAGCCGTTCTGCAGATTAAACAAGCTCATGCATCAGCTATAAACCAGGCGAACGTTGGGATTCGGTGTAAGACCGTGTTCTGCGTTCGCCTTTTTCATAACCTGCCAGGCGTGACGAGGTAGCCGCAGGGTGAATACAAATACAAACACAAACAGGCAGATAGATAGGAGAGCGGTTATGAACACTGATAAAGCTATTGTCGTCTTCAGCGGCGGGCAGGACAGCACAACATGCTTGTTTTGGGCCAGGGAACGTTACAGTGAGGTAGAGGCAGTTACGTTCAATTATGGACAGCGCCATCAGTTGGAGCTGGAATGCGCAGCTGATATTGCCAAGGAGCTCGGGATTAGGCACCATGTTCTCGATATGAGCTTATTAAACCAACTGGCTCCCAACGCTTTAACAAGAGCTGATATTGAGATTAAAGAAGAAGAGGGCAAGCTGCCGACTACGTTTGTGGATGGCAGAAACCTGCTGTTTCTATCGTTTGCCGCAGTTCTGGTCAAGCAGCTGGGAGGGCGTCATATTGTAACGGGTGTGTGTGAAACCGATTTTAGCGGTTACCCGGACTGTCGGGATGTGTTTATTAAATCGCTGAATGTGACCTTGAATTTATCAATGGACTATCCCTTTGTTATTGAGACACCTTTAATGTGGTTAAATAAAGCACAGACCTGGGCATTGGCTGATCAGCTCGGTGCATTTGAATTTGTCCGTGAAAAAACATTAACCTGTTACAATGGCATTATTGCTGATGGGTGCGGGGACTGTCCGGCATGCCGTTTAAGACAAAAGGGCTTGCAGGAATACATGAGCACTCGAAGTAAGAGTGAGTCCAGGTAAAGGCTAACATTTTACGAGATATGCTTCAAAAAAATTGATCTTGACCAAACATGGAGGGATCTTCATTATGAATGAGTTATTTCGTAAAAGAATTGGTTTTCCAGAGCACGAAAAACTTACATTTGAAGCCTTGGATAATCTCCTTGAAAAAACGGCAACAACGATTCCTTTTGAAAATTTAAGTATCCTTTCAAATCAAATAAGAGCTATAACCAAAGAGAGTTTGATTGACAAAATTCTTGTAAAAAATGAAGGTGGCCTATGTTATCAATTAAACCCGCTGCTTTATTTATTCTTGGTTGAAAATGGGTTTAATGCAGCATTAGTTCGCGGTGTTGTATACAATGAAGCAACGAAGGACTGGTCTAAGACTGGGAGAACGCATGTCGTGATTCTTTTGCAATATGAGGATCAGACGCACCTGGTGGATACCCGATTTGGTGGAAATCTGCCATTAAAACCTGTGCCGCTAAACGGGGAAACGATCTCCTCTATAAATGGAGAATTTCGAGTCAAAGCGCTAGAGAGCGATCATGGAGACCACATCTTTGAAATGAAGCTAAAATACAAAGATACGGATTGGAAAATAGGCTATGCTTTTAATACCAAAAGACCATTAAAAAGCTTATATGAATTGAATGAAGTTCAAGGCATCATCGTTGAGCACAATGAATCACGATTTAACAAAATTCGACTGATTACCAAACTTAAATGCGATGGAAGTGTAACGTTAACCGATACTTCCTTCACGCAATGGATTGATGGAAAGATGACAAAGGAACAGATTGACAACGATACATTCAAAGAACTAGCTAAACAGCATTTTGGACTTCAAGAACGATGAGCCGAGCGGAACCATTACTTAAGAAAGGGCTGGATTAAAGCCATCATGTCTGCAAAAACCAATGCTTGTCGAATATTAGATTCTCTTCACATTTCATACACTTTGCATGAATACGATTGGGACGAAAGCCAGCTGGACGCGTCTACTGTAGCTGATAAGGTTGGGCTGCCGGTGAATCAAATTTACAAAACGCTTGTATTGCGCGGAGATAAATCGGGAATTCTGATGGCCTGTATTCCAGGCGATGCCGAGCTTAACTTAAAAAGCCTAGCACAAGCAAGCGGAAATAAGAAGGTTGAGATGGTTGCCGTCAAAGACATTCAAGCTCTAACCGGTTATATTCGTGGAGGAGTGTCCCCTCTGGGTACGAAGAAAAAGCACCCATTTTATTTAGCGCCAGCTGCTACCGAAGTAAATCCTGTCAGTATTAGTGCAGGTCGCCGCGGCTTGCAAATCTTTTTGCGAGGACTGGACTTAGCTGCCGCCTCTGAAGCGATTCTAGTAGACATCACGAGCCATTCATAATACGCTTATATAAGCACATGAAGTATTTCTTAATCCTATTATTAAGGAGTGGTTGTCTTGGATTATGTAGCCTTGGGAAGAACTGGTTTACAGGTAAGTGTGATGAGTCTGGGGGCTGGCGGAAGCAGCAGGTTAGGTATGCAAACGATCAAAAGCGAACAGGAAGCTGCGACAATTGTTAAAAAAGCAATCGAGCTTGGTATCAATCTCATCGACACGGCCGAAGCCTATGGCACCGAAAATGTGGTTGGAGCAGGTTTGCAGCATGTACCTAGAGAGGCCGTATACATATCCACCAAGTATTCACTTCAACATAATAAGGTATTAAAAAATCCGAAGGATTTTGAAAAGAGCGTAGATCAAAGTCTGTCCAACCTAAAAACCGACTATATCGATATTTATCATCTGCACGGTGTATCCGCTGCCGATTACGGATATGCAGCCGAGCATCTGGTGCCCGAAATGATCAAAATGCAGGAAAAAGGTAAAATTCGTTTTCTCGGCATCACTGAAGCTTTTGGATCAGACCCCGCTCATCAAATGCTGAAGAAAGCTATTCAGGATGATTACTGGGATGTGATGATGGTCGGGTTTAATCTGTTAAATCAGAGTGCGAGGACCCAAATCTTTGAAACTACGATAGCCAAAAATATCGGAGTTCTCGATATGTTCGCTGTAAGGAGAGCTTTATCGCGTCCAGACGCATTGGCTGAGATTATTGGAAACCTGATTGCCGAAGGAAAGCTGGATTCAAGTAAGGTTGATCCGGCCAACACCCTAGATTTTCTCGTACACCAGCATGGAGCCGAAAGCATCATGGATGCGGCATACCGTTTTTGCAGATATGAGCCAGGTATTCATTCCGTTTTGATGGGAACAGGCAATGTGCTGCATCTTGCAGACAATATTGCATCGGCGAACAGACCTCCACTGCCTGAGGCTGATATTCAGAGACTTAAGGATATGTTCGGCGCGATTGATAGTGTGACAGGGAATTGATAGGGTGAATACTTCAACGAAGTCCTCTCCAGCTGTCTGAAGGGGATTTATTACAAGTAGTGCATGAATAGCGTTATCTTCATTTATGTATGGACGCGAGGAAACCTTCATTTCCCTTTAGTTATCAGGGGAGTGAAGGTTTTATTGGTTTACATACAAGCTATTTTATATGAGCAGTTGACTGGAAAACGGTATGTAGAAGGAGGCATCAATTACGGTCTCCTTTTTTTGTCGTTTTGGCAGGTAAATGGTTAGAGTTGTCGAATTATTGTCGAATATGATTTTAGCATGCGAAGGTCCTGTCTAAAGCTTTTAAATAGGGGTGTACAGATGTCGAATGTATTAAAACCAGAGACAATCATGAAAACTAAACCTGCTTTCGATTCGGGAGTAGCTAAGGTCATCATATTAGCGAGTGTGCTGATCGTATTTTCCATCGTTCTGATCGGTACGTTTGTCTATTTCTTTACGGAAAACGAAGTTGTAAAAAAATTGAAAAGCCGTGATCTTGTGACGATTGCCGAGTCTATCTCGTCTAAAGTAGACGCACGGATCGATAAGGAAATCGAAACCTCTTTGGTATTTGCCAATGATCCCACACTTCTGAAATGGCTGCAGGGCGGAGAAAGCGATACGATGCTTGAGGCCATGGTTCATCAAAAAACGAATTATTTGCACCAAACTCTGGGCTACAGCACGACATTTATAGCAAGTACGAAAACAAGGCATTACTGGGATGAAAATGGCAAGATCATCGAAACGTTGAGTAAACAAGATCCGGATGACAGCTGGTTCTTTGAATCCATCGCACTCAAGAAACCGGCCTCCGTCAACTTTGATTACAATAACCAGCTTAAAGATACATTTGCATTCGTTAACGCTTTAGCGGGTCCTGTTGAAGCTCCATTGGCAGTTGTCGGTGTGGGAATCAATCTGCATGAGCTGTCCGATAATTTTGCTTCCTACAAGGACGGCAAGGGTATTAATTTATGGTTGATCGACGGCAAAGGATCGATTTATTTGTCCGATGTGTATGAGCATAATGGCAAAAATATACGTGATGTGCTGATAGATTCAGCTTCCAGCGACGTCCTCAAGCAGTTTGATAAATCCACACGTATTTTTGAATATGATTCCAAATCAGGTGATCGCATGGATCTGATCAGCTATCCGTTGAAATCAACGGATCTTCACCTGCTGGTCGAAGTCGAACGCAATGAGACGGTCTCATTCCTGCGGACCATTAAATGGAATACGATTCTGGCTGTAGCCATTTCTATAGTTTCAATTGTGTTCTTCTTCTATTATATATCGCGCAAGCTGGCTAATCCGTATAAACGTGCGATTCTGCTGAACCAGGAGCTGGAGAAGCAGGTAATGGAAAGGACGAAAGAATTATACGAGCGCAATCAGGAAATGCTGGACAGTATTAATTACGCGAAGCTGCTGCAGGAGTCTGTCTTACCCAAGGAGCAGCAGTTAAAAGTGTTGTTTAATGAGCATTTTGTCATTTGGCGGCCGCGGGATGTCGTAGGCGGTGACTTTTACTGGTCTAAGCAGTTCGGAGAACGTACTCTTGTAGCCGTTGGCGATTGCACGGGACATGGTGTTCCAGGGGCCTTTATGACACTTCTTGCTGTATCCGCGCTCAATCGTATTGCAGACAGTGGAGAAGTAGGAGACCCGGCAGTGATTTTAAGTCAATTGAATCGTTTGTTGAAGGAAACACTGGGCCAGGATGTACATGAAGGTGTGACCGACGATGGGCTGGATATCGGGATTTGTTCCATTGAACCGAATTGTGTTGTATTCGCAGGCGCCTCCTGCACTTTGCATCGCGTGGACGAGGATGGAGTATTAGAGTCCTGGAAGGGCAACCGAAGAAGCGTTGGCTATCGTAAAACTCCTATCGATTATGCGTATACGAACCATCTGATGCCAGTTGGCGAAGCTCGTTATTATATGACCACGGACGGCTTCACCGATCAAAACGGGGGTGAACGCGATTATTCGTTCGGTAAAAAACGATTTGCCGATATGATCGTTCGCTATGGAAATTTGTCCCTGATGGAACAGAAGGAATTGTTCCTTCATGAGCTGGAAACGTATATGGGTGAAGAAAGACAGCGTGACGATATTACTGTGCTGTCCTTTCGAGCCGCGGATCAAATAGCTGCGGGTGCGGCAGAAGAAAGTACAGAAGAGGGAATGTAGTTTTTGTGGATAGACTTCGTGTTTACCAATGGATAGTTGGTGATAGATCTGTCCTCTGTCCCCAACCTGTGCTATATTTATAGTGATATAAAGTCTGCTTGAGCATACTTGTGACTCTATGCAGGCTTTTTTGTATGCAGCGGTGTGCTTATGAATAGAGCCGTTAATAGAAATGGAGCGATACCCATGAAAACATTTAAAAAAACATATATCGAGATTACTAGCGTATGCAATCTGGCTTGTACATTTTGCCCACAAACAAAGCGACAATCCAATTTTATTAAAATAGATGCTTTTACCAAAACACTCGATGAGATTAAACCGCATACGGATTATATTTATTTTCATGTAAAAGGAGAGCCGCTGCTTCATCCCAAGATCGATGAGCTGCTGGATCTCAGCCATGAGCGAGGTTTTAAGGTTAACATCACGACCAATGGCACCTTAATTACGAAAAACAAACATAAAATATTGGCGAAACCGGCACTTAGACAGATGAATTTTTCGCTTCACAGCTTTGACGGGCATGAAGGATCGACGAATAAGGAAGCCTATATTATGAATATTTTGGATTTCGTAAAGGAAGCAGTCGCTACAACTCCTTTATTGGTATCGCTCAGGCTGTGGAATTTGGATACGGACAACACGACTAACGCTGAAAGAAGCCGAAATCGCGAAATTCTGGCCATGATTGAAAATGCGTTTGATCTCGATTTCAAAATCGAAGAAAAGTTTGAACGCGGCAGCGGACTGAAAATTGCCAAGCAGATTTATTTGAATCAAGATCATGAGTTTCAATGGCCGGATTTAAAGGAGGCGGAGGATGAAGGTAAGGGCTTCTGCCATGCGCTGCGCAATCAGGCGGCGATTCTTGTAGATGGAACGGTCGTGCCGTGCTGTCTCGACGGGGAGGGTGTCATCAATTTGGGCAATATTCATCAGACCCCTTTCTCCGAGATTGTGGAGGGTGAACGTGCGAACAATTTGTATAATGGTTTTTCCAGAAGAGAAGTCGTGGAAGAGCTGTGCAGAAAGTGCGGTTACAGGCAAAGATTTAGTATGTAGTGAAAGGAAGAGAGTCCATGTTCGCACGTAGAGAAAGTTTAAAGGAATACTTCAGATTGTACCCGGTCACGGCCCTATTGATCATCGTTAATATTGTGGTATGGGGCGTTATGGAAGTGTACAGCTTTGGGCAGGACCCAAGCATCACACGTCTTCAATTTGGTGCAATCTTTGATCTGCCGAACATGAAGGCGGAGACATGGCGTTATGTCACAGCGATGTTTATTCATATCGGGTTTGAGCATCTGTTCTTCAATAGCTTTGCTCTTTATGTATTTGCGCCCCCGCTGGAGCGTATGCTTGGTAAATGGAGGTACCTTCTTACGTATATCGTGAGTGGTATTACAGGAAATATATTTAGCATGTGGCTGCACAAAGATTATTTCGTTTCGGCAGGAGCTTCGGGAGCGATTTATGGGATTTACGCTGCATTTTTATTTTTGGCGATATTTCGCAAGGACATTATCGACCAGTACACGAAGAAAACCATTCTCGTTATTGTAGGGGTAGGCTTCGCCAGTTCCCTGATTATTCCACGGATCGATATTTATGCACATTTGGGCGGCTTTGTTGGTGGTATAGTGACCATGGCGCTGATTGTACTATCCATTAAAAGAAGACATCGCAGACAATAAATAGTAGGGCTTACGTAGGGTCTTATCCTCTAACAGTCAAATGAGCGGCTGAGAGGATAGCCCTGTTTTTCTTTATCCATACACTTGATCGACAAGGCTTACTCAGTCATATGCAAAAAAGGCGGCTTGGGATGACCTTGGGTATGACAAGATAAGTTAATTCCGAGCGGCGGACAATATTGGCGAAGATAGTTTAAGCAGGGATATATATAATGAAGAGGTATTCATGCAGGACTAATTTATTGCCAAAGGGGAATGTGTAATATGGGTGTCACTTTAACAGATGAACAATGGCAAACGTATGAAGAGCAAGGTTATCTAAAACTAGGCAAGGTACTTTCGGATCTTGAGCTGGCCGCACTTTCTCAACAGATCGATTATATTATGCTGGGTAAGGCTGACTGCGATTACGATCGGTTAATGATGCAGCGTGAAGCTGGTGAAGGGCTTGAGCAATCCAGTCAGACGCTGGGCTTTAAAGGATCTACATTGAACTATCGGAAGATAGAAAACCTGGAGTTCGATTCTATGTTTTTATTATATTTGCAAAAACCTTTGTTTCGTGAAATATGCGATAAGGTATATGGGGAAAACATGCGAATTTCCTGCTTTCGCGCTATGTTCATGAATAAGCCCGCGTTTCACGGCTCAGTTTTGGCCTATCATCAAGATCGTTGGACCGACCTGGATCGTGATCCGCAAGTTACCGTATGGACCGCTTTGGATCCGGCAACCATTGAGAATGGATGTGTGAAAATTTTCCCTACAACCCATCGTCAATTAATTAACCCAGAGAACCCATCAGGCTTCATCACGCCGGATCAAGTCGACCAGTTGGTCGAAAACGGGGAACCCGTCCATTTGGAGCTTGAACCCGGCGAAGCCGTTCTCCTGAATAACTGGACCGTTCACGGCTCTGAAGGAAATCAAAGTGAACATTCTCGTCGCGCCTTTAGTGTCTGCTATATGGATGCGAATACAGTTTCGTCCGCGGGGAAGCAGTTTACGGTTGTTTTTGATGAGGGTACTTTACAAGCTGAATGAACGGAAACGGTTATTTATTTTCCTTACGGTATGCTGCGGGTGTTTGCTTAGATATTTTTTTGAAAACTCTGTAAAAATGCTGCAGACTTTGAAAACCACATTCCAAGCCAATGTCTATGATGGGGATGTCGGTTTGGAGCAGCTTTTTTTGGGCCTCAATGACTCTGCGATACTGTAAGTATTCTACGAACGTAAATCGAGTTACCTGTTGGAAAGAATGACTGATGTAATATTTGCTTTTACCAAATTGGACCGACAGATCATTCAGCTGTAAAGTCTCACTATAATGCTCATCGATATACTGGATGATCTGATGGACCTGATTTTCTATAGGATTGAATTTACGGGGACTGCGCCGCAAGTCGCTTAATTTGTGATATTCCAACAGAAGCAATAGCAAGTGGACCTTTAGAGCCGGCTCGAGGGTGGGATCGTCAAGGCAAACCTGTTTCTTTTTGTGTAGATTCAGTATATTTCGAAATGTTTCTTCCAATTTGACTCGTTGTTTAATGGTGAGGCTAATCTTCTTATTTTGTTTTTGCTGAAGCTTTTGAACTAACTGTTCTAACTGAAGTGTCCTCAAAAGCTCGTAAATAAAGCTTTCTTTGAACTGAATCACATAGCGGGTATATTCATGGTTTGGGTTGTAAAAAATCCGGTGCAAATCAAATGCATTGATCAGCAGCAGGTCCCCATCTTGAACGCGATATTTCGTATCTTTGACAAAAATATCGATATCTGCCCGAATGAAAAATGCGAGCTCGTAGGAATCATGAAAATGTCCAATCGGCTTGCGGCTTTCCTTTCCACTGTTAGTGTAATCAATGGAAAAGACTTCTGTCATCGTGAAAGCATCAGACTGCTCCATAGCATCGAACCTTCCGAGAAATACGATTTGATAAAATAAGTTTATTACAAATATTAGAATTATGGTATGATTTTATAGAATGTATAGAGGAATAAAGGAGAGATTCGTCCATGTTTGAACATATCGTTGCTTTTAAATTTAATGAGAAATACAACCCGCAGCATGAAAGACAGCTGTTGGAAAGCTTGTTGTCTTTTAAAGGTCGGATTCCTGGTATTGTCGATATGTCAGCCGGAGTGAATGTGACTGAAGAAACAGATAATATTCGTGGTTACACATTGGGGCTTCGCGTCACGTTTGAAGATCAGCAGTCTCTACAGCAATATGGGCCGCACGCTGTTCACCAGCAGTTCGTACAATTATTGGATGGTATTATTGAAAGCGTTATCGTCATTGACTATCCTATTGCTAAATAAGCAGCTATTAATCATAAAAATAAGCTTAGTCATTCGGTCTAATGGGTTGTCTGACTTAAGGAGTGAATTCATTGTCAATTGAAATCAAGCTACCCCGCAGCAAGCCTGAGAGTCAAGGTGTTAACTCTTCAGGTATCGAGAGATTTTTAAAGGCAGTTGAGGACAAGCTGTTGGATCTTCACAGCTTCATGCTGCTGCGTAACGGCAATGTACTGGCAGAGCAGTGGTGGCCGCCGACTACTCCTGAAAGCCCTAATGTGTTATTTTCGATAAGCAAAAGTTTCACATCAACTGCCATCGGATTTGCCGCAGCCGAAGGTTTATTATCAATCGAGGATCAAGTGCTCTCCTTTTTCCCAGAAGAAGTGACGCCAAATATAGAGAGCAACATGAGTGAGCTCCGAGTAAGGCATCTTCTAACGATGACAACGGGTCATGCACAGGATCCTACAGCAAGTATGAGAGATGAGGCCGACGGTAACTGGATCAAAGGTTTTCTGGAAATACCGCTTGAGGAACCGCCAGGTACCCGATTTGTCTATAACAGCGGAGCAAGCTATTTGTTGTCTGCAATCGTACATAGGGTAACTGGACAAACACTGTTAAATTATTTGCAGCCCCGTCTCTTTAAGCCGCTTGGGATCATGGACATCACTTGGGATACGTGCCCCAAAGGAATCGAATGCGGAGGTTGGGGGCTGCATGCACGAACGGAGGATATAGCGAAATTCGGTCAACTGTATTTGCAAAAAGGGAGCTGGAATGGCAAACAGCTGCTGTCGGAGTCTTGGGTAGAAGACGCAACCATGTCCCATATTACAACTGAGAGAGAAAACGGAATTGATAAGCAGCAAGGATATGGATATCAATTCTACCGATGCCGTTATGATGCGTATTGTGCAAGGGGAGCAAATGGGCAATTTTGTATCGTTGTACCTGAGCGGAATGCAGTTATTGTGATTACTTCTCGGGTGACAAATATGCAGGAGGTATTGGATTTGGTGTGGGACAATTTGGTATCGGAGATGGAGTAAGCAATGAGCTCGAATCGTTTTTTTGATTGACAACCCCATTAAAAACACGTAATATTTTTGATAATGATTGTCATTATCATTACCGTAAATAGAGGGGGAGAGTTTCATTGTTTTTCACTAATTTTCAAATGTTTAAAAAGTCATCCACAGTATTGGTAGCTAGCTTGTTAAGCGCAGCACTCGTTTTATCAGGATGCGGTCAAACAGCAAGCAAGGAAGCGGCAGCGGGAAGTGGCGCAGCACAGCCTTCAACACCAGCACCCAAGCCTGCTGCAGAGTATACCGTCAAGCATGCGATGGGTGAAACCAAGATTACGGGCAACCCAACGAAGATCGTTGTACTGACAAACGAGGGGACTGAAGTACTGCTTTCCTTAGGTATTAAGCCTGTTGGAGCTGTTAAATCATGGTCGGGTACTCCATTCTATGATCATATTAAGAAGGATTTAGAGGGTGTAACGGTTGTAGGTGACGAGAACCAACCCAATCTGGAATTGATCGCAACCTTGAAGCCGGATCTCATTATCGGTAACAAGCTGCGTCAGGAGAAGGTGTATAGCCAGCTATCAGCAATAGCCCCGACTGTATTTTCCGAGAAAATTAATGCCGATTGGCAGAAAAATTTTAAATTATATGCCGAAGCTTTGAACAAGAAGGATCAAGGCGATCAGCTCCTTGGCAAGTTGGATCAACGAATTGCAGATTTCAAAACCAAAGCTGGAGACAGCTTGAAGATGAAAGTGTCACTGGTCCGTTTTATACCGGGCAAAACACGGATTTATTATAAAGATACATTCGCCGGGTTCATGCTGCAGAAGATTGGATTCCAGCGTCCGACCATCCAGGATCAGGATAAATTCTCCGATGACGTAAACAAGGAACGGATTCCAGATATGGATGGTGATATCTTGTTCTACTACACTTGGGATAACGATAAGAAGGAAGCCAACTCGGTTGAGCAGGAATGGATCCAGGATCCGCTATGGAAAAATTTGAACGTTGTCAAAAAGGGCAGCGCATATAAAGTGAACGACGATATTTGGAATTCATCCGGCAGCATTATTTCTGCTAATGCGCTGCTTTCCGATTTGGAAAAAATCGTTTTGAAGAAATAATATAGCGAGTATTGAAGAGCTAGAAGAAGAGCGAGCTTAATGAAGAGCTTGTGATAGTGAATCTAAGGGGAGGCCTTGTGCCTTCCTTTTTTTGTGTAATATAACGCAAGTAACATTTTATTTTAAAAAGTAGGAAGCTTTCAAGTTATACCAGAAGGATCTGGGATAGCACATGTAGATCCTCCGACCAGGGTTTACATCAATTTTGAAACTTCAAATCCAAGCTACAGCTCTTTAGCTTTGGACCCCTCCGCGTCAACTAATCCAATCAAGGATATAAATTTTGATGTGTCAGGTAAGGTTACGGTTCTGGTAATCCGTTCTCTGCAACTTTGAAAATAAATGGATTATCATGGCCTGCTTCGATTTCATCAGGAAAATGGGTAGCTGCTTCCTTTGACGGGGCTAGAACGGATGTTTAAGGTAGGTTGACACGGACCCTGTGGTTGTCATAATTAGATCAGCGATGCTGTATAGAGATAGTCCTCATCCTATTATAGGGCGTGGACTTTTTTGGCATTTACGGCCATTCGAATTTGCATTACAAGTGTAGAAAAAGGTGTCAATCTTTATACACAATATCCGTCATGAGCTAGACAATAATTGTTATTCGCCTTATCGGTCTGCTCTGAATGCCTGCTCTATCCCCGTTCTGCAAGCGTTTACGCGGAAAAAGCGGCTTAGACAAATATTGTCCTGCTGGGATTCATATGAATTGTCAGTTTTATGCTGTACAGATCTGCCCCTATAATCAAATCAGCCCAGCAGAACAGGTTAACCACGGATGAAAGTTTAAGTCTGAGGGGCAGCATCATAAAACCAAATTATGGAGGCTAATGATTCATGGACAAATCATGCTTGCAGTACGGACTGACGGAAGAAGAACGTAAGACTTTTGATGAAACTGGTTATTTGATTATCGAGAACGTCCTTTCGGAGGAACACGTTGCCAAGTTGACGGAGATCGTCGATGGAATATATGAAGAAAATGTAAGCAACGGTCACGATCCAACGAAAGCGTTGTTCCATCCGAATTTTATTCCTGACCATCCCGAGTTTTTGAAATTGGTCGATTATGAAAAGGTTCTTCCTAAGGTTTGGGGCATACTGGGCTGGAATATCTACTTATATCATTGCCATTTGATTGTAACACCGCCAACAGGCCAACCTAAAAATTACGATAAACCATTCCCTTGGCATCAAGACAGTGGACGCGTGAATCAAGAGATCGAGTCTCACCCACGTCCGCGTCTTTCCTTAAAAGTAGCTTACTTCCTATCAGATATTTCCGAGCCAGACCGTGGTAATTTCTACATTGTACCGAACAGCCACTTGACGGATGATATCGATATTCCGACAGTGGGCCAAATCCCGGGTGCGATTCCGGTATGCGTGAAGCCGGGAACGGCTGTATTCTTTGACCGCAGACTATGGCATGCAGCCAGCACGAACTGGTCCGATATTACACGTAAAGTGTTGTTCTATGGCTACGGCTATCGCTGGATCAAAACCAAGGATGATATGACCGTGCAAAGCCTGTGGGATCAATGTACGCCGATCCAACGCCAGCTTTTGGGTGATTGCGTTAACGCAAATGGTTACTACACGCCTACGGATGCCGATGTGCCGCTGCGCGTTTGGTTAAGAGAGCATGCACCTGAGCAGTCAAAAGGCGCTGCAACGATCGATTCGTAGGAATTGGGAGAACAAATGCTGCTGCATGGCTCAGAAATACAGTAGCACTGCAGACTCTTGAAAGACTCTGAGCAATTGGTCTTTAAAGTTAATCAAGGACAAACGCGCATCCGTCTTTTTGCAGCTCCTGACGAAAAGACGGTGCAGCGGTTTGTCAGTCATTCAAAGATTGGGATGTGTTTAAGTTGGAAGATTATACAGCAGTATTGGAACAACTGTTAGAGGAAGAGCAACAACTGCAATTTAAGACTTTCACGAATCAGATGGCTTTTGAAATCGGCTGTAGGATCGTAGCCAAGGCTGCATCCGAGCATAAATCGATTTTAGTTGATATTTCCAAGAACGGCTTATCCATCTTCCACTGTGCCATGGAAGGCAAGACCTTAAATAATGCGCAGTGGGTTAAACGTAAAAACAATGTGGTAAAGCAGTTCGGCCGCAGCTCTTATTATATGAATGTTTTGCTAAAATCCAAACAGACCACGATGCTGGAATGGGGCTTCGTTGACCCCAATGAATATGCAGCGGTTGGAGGGGCTTTTCCCATCGTCATTAAAGGCGTTGGCGTTGTAGGTACAGTTACCGTGTCAGGGCTGCCGCAAGAACAGGATCATCAACTAGTCACTTCGGTACTGAAGGAATTCGTGAATACAGCTAAATAGAGGTGGACTTATGGCGCAATCCAATGTTTTAATCAAGCGGAGCAAAAGTGCAGCCACGCGTTCCCGGCTGTGGATCAGCATCGTACAATACAAATATATGTACTTGCTCGCTTTGCCTGGCATTTTATACTTTATCTTGTTTAAATTCGTTCCAATGTGGGGCCTGCTCCTCGCATTCTTTGAATACAACCCCTATACAGGCTTTGCTGGCGCCGAATGGGTGGGAGTCAAGCATTTCAAGGAATTGTTCGTCGACGAGAACTTTTACCTCATGCTCAGGAATACGTTTGCTATCAACATATTTGGCCTTGTTTTAATGTTCCCGCTGCCGATTTTTCTTTCTCTGATGTTGAACGAAGTGAGAAGTGAAATTTTTAAAAAATTGAACCAATCCATCGTATATTTACCCCACTTTTTATCCTGGGTTGTTGTCGTCAGTATGACGTTTTTTATTTTCTCCTCAGAAATAGGCATTATCAATAAACTCCTAAGTGATGCAGGTTATGAGCGTATTTTGTTTTTATCCAATCCTAACTATTTTTGGGGTCTTTTAACTGTGCAAAATATGTGGAAAGAAGCGGGATGGGGAACCATTATTTTTCTAGCAGCCATGGCAGGCGTTGATCCTCAACGTTATGAAGCCGCTGTTGTGGATGGAGCCAGCCGGTTTCGGCAAATCTGGCATATCACGCTTCCAGCGATCCGTCCAACCATTATTATTTTACTGATTCTGAGATTGGGTCATATGGCGGATGTCGGCTTTGAACAAGTGCTGCTGATGTTAAATCCACTGGTCATGTCTGTGGCTGAAGTGTTCGATACGTATGCATACACACATGGTATCCTTAAAGGACAAATTAGTGTAGGGGTTACGGTCGGGATGTTTAAAGGCTTGGTTGGTTTGGTACTGGTACTGGCATCCAACTATACCGTTAAGAAGATGGGCCAAGACGGTATCTATTAGATGTTGTTCAAAAAGTTCTCTTTTGATCACGAAGTCACACAGGAAGCTTACTCGGCATCGAATCTTGCATTCAGGCTCGAAGTGCGGTGCTCATTTAGGCATTTCCTAAACTCCGCTCCTCCTTTTTCACCTTCTTGCAACCTTCTCGGTGCTGAAAAGTAGACTTTTTGAACACGCACTATAAGAAAGGAGACGCAGCATGAGTTTTGTGGCAAGCAAGAAAATGACTACCTTTGATTGGGTTAATTATACGATTCTCGCGATCATTTCATTCGCCTGTGTGTTCCCGTTCATTTATGTATTCAGTGTTTCCTTCACCGATCCCGATGTGTATGTGCCGCTTAAGTTTTATTTGTTTCCCGATCAATGGTCACTGGCCGCATACAAATATTTGTTGTCGACCAACAGCTTTTTGAACTCGCTGAGAAACACGATATTTATTACCGTTATCGGTACAGCGCTCAGTATTGTTTGTTCGTTTACACTCGCGTATACGCTTACAAAAAAAGCAATGCCTGGTCGGAATTTTATGCTGAGCGCGGTTATTTTTACACTCGTATTCAATGCGGGAATTGTTCCCAGCTATATCCTGGTTAAAGAATTAGGATTAATTAACTCACTTTGGAGCTTAATTTGGCCGAGCTTAACAAGCGCGTGGAGCTTAATTGTTATCAAAAGCTTTTTTGAATCTCTGCCTGCTGAATTGGAAGACTCCGCACGGATCGATGGATGCACCGATATTGGCGTATTCTTAAGAATTGTTATTCCCTTATCCATGCCGGCGATTGCAGCTTTTACGCTATTTTTCGCCGTATCCTATTGGAACACTTATTTCAATGCCCTGATTTACTTGTCTGATTCCAAGAAGTGGACACTGCAGGTCCTTATTAAAACGTTGGTTATTGATTCCGATTCCAATGGTGTAGGGCAGGCAGGTGCAGGGGGAGATTCCCGTGCCGTACCACAGGAAACGATCCGGATGGCCTCCATTATGCTTGCGATGGCACCAATCCTGCTCGTGTACCCGTTTTTACAGAAGCATTTTGCCAAGGGTGTTATGTTAGGCTCAGTCAAAGGTTAACACAAATCATGAGGGGGATTTAACCAATGAAACCATTGCACGTAAAAAGATTATCCATGAGCTTGTCCTGTTTATTAGCGATTTCGATGCTTGCCGCTTGTTCAGATGGTGGCGGAGGAACGAAAACTGCAGCGCCTGCACCTGCAGCAGATCCTAAGGCGGCACCTAAAGCTGCTGAAGCAGAAAAGCCGCTAACCGTCAAAATCTTCGCCGGATTGTATAACGATGCTCCTGATATGAATAATGTCTATTGGACAGAGTGGCAAAAACGCACGAATTCTAAATTGGAAATGGAATGGGTACCATCCGGTGATATCGATACGAAGATGGATTTAGTGCTCGCATCCGGTGATCTTCCGGAAATTCTCTCCTCTCCTAATGCGAATAGACCTTCATTGATTAATGCAGCCAAGAACGGTGCATTCTGGGATTTGACTCCTTTTCTCGGTGACTTTAAAGACTTTCCGAACTTGAAAAACAATCTGGCTAAGGACGCACTTAAATATTTATCGGTTGACGGCAAAATTTATGCGCTGCCACGTTCCCGCTCCCGGGTGGATCTGGGGCTGAAGATTCGTAAGGATTGGCTGGATAAGCTGAACATTCCAGTTCCGACGACTTTGGATGAATATGCGGCTGCTATCAAAAAGATTGTGGATTCCGATCCTGACGGCAATGGTAAAAAGGATACGTTGGGTCTCACGGGTCACGGTGTCGTCATTGATGACGGTAACGGCTTGTTCGCCGCTGGCTTCGGTGCATACAACCCTACCTTTAATGAAGAAGGCGGTATGATTGAAACGAGATTGACACCTCAATGGGACGATATGATTGCCTACTTCAGACAAATGTATGCGGACGGCGGATTACCGAAGGAATTTTCCGTTATGAAGACAACGCAGCAGGAGGAATTGTTCAGAACCGGTAAAAATGCTTCTCTCGTATACAGTATATGGTGGGATGATGAGTGGGAGAAGGAGAACAAAAAGACGCAGCCGGATGCTAAGATTCTTAACTTGCTGTTAAAAGGACCTAAAGGTGATGTAGCTCTGGATCTGCAAACAGGCGTTTCCGGAGGTTACTATATTTCCAAGAAAGTACCTGAAGCCAGGGTTAAAGAATTGCTTAAATATTTGGAAAAAACAGCGTCCCAAGAGATTACAGACTTTGCCTACTATGGTATTGAAGGTGTGCATCATAAGGTCGTTGACGGACAAAAGGTGTTAACCGAACAAGGCGTGAAGGAAGTCAATGTTACAAGTAAAGGCGCGGGTGTTCTGGCTTATTCCAAGTGGGGCAAGGTTATTAGCGCGGCAGGAACCAAAGCATTCAATGATGCCAAAATGAAAGAAGTAGAAAAATTTGATGAGCTTGGTAAAGTGGATCCGTTCAGAGGCATTATTTCTGCTTCTTGGTTGAACACTTGGCCAAAATACGAAAGTGAATGGAAAACGATGGAGGCTAAGGCAGTCGTAGGCCAAATCACGATGGATGAATATAAAGCGTATACAGCGAAGCTGAGAAATCTACCAGAGATGAAAAAAGCCTTCAAAGAATTTAATGACGCTTATAAAGTATTTACGGGTAATCAATAACATGTATAATATTTGACCGCTATTGTGGTCACTGGAACGATTGATTTCCAGTGGCCGCAATATTGCTGTTTTATCGTCATTAATGGAATAGTTTGTTATACTTGTGGAAATCGGATAGTTATTCACCGGTTAAGGGAGCACATCAATGAGGAGATTTCTGGGTTTCGTACAAAAAACTTTTTTCTCACTATTACCGCGAACCAATTATTTAAAGAGGTTAATTTGGTTCGGCTGTCTAACCGTCTCCATTCCGATCATTTTAGCTGGAAGCGCTTACTATCATTTTTCTATTGTTAAGCTGACTGAACAATTTAAAGAAGACAATAAAGCGACGGTAACACTGATTAAAGACCGTATGGAAAATCTGTTGACGAATATTGAACATGACTCATTGAAAATGTCGGTTAATCCTTTTGTGAAAGATAATATAGGAAAACCGGGGTTTCTAAGCGATTGGTATCAGCAGATGATGATTGTGGATTTGCTGCAGCTGCACCAAAATTCCAATAATGTTATCGCTGATATTGTTTTTTATGAAGCGCTATCCGGAGTTGTAATTACCCAGAATTATGGTTTCGTTACGTTTGATAAATACAAGAACCGCAAGGATTTGGAAAGCGCACTGGCGTTGAATGTCCCGGCAGCTTGGGTTACTCTGCCTGATTCAGCTGCGAACGGTTATATTACGTATTTCAGGCGGCTGCCTATCCTGCCTTCGGTACAGCCTCAAGGTGCATTGCTTGTTCATGTTAAGCAAGAATTGCTTAGGCACAACCTGATGAATTATTCAACCTATTCGAAAAATCAATCATTTATCGTACTCGATTCCAACAATAAAATTATTTTAAAATCCTCCGATGATCGATTGTGGAGTCATCAGGATGGGGAAACAACAGGCTTGGACGTGATACTGAATGACGAGACGAGTTCAGGTCAATATGTGATCAAAGCCCAGGATGGTGATTCCTATATTGCCGTGTTTCAGAAAACTTTGCTGGGAAGAACATACATTTCCTTGCTTCCGGAGAGCGAATTGCTGCGGCAGGTCAGCTGGATTCGCTGGTTGATCGTGTTTTCGGTAGTCGTGTTCTTGATTGTGGGTCTGCTGCTGACGTTTTTCGCTTCCAGAAGGATTTACAATCCGATCGAGAATTTAATCAAATACGGGGCGAACCTGCAGGGCGGGCGTTCGATCAAGCAGCAGGGCAATGAAATTGAGTTTTTGAAATCGTGTCTTGGACATTTGAACGAACAAGCGTTGGCGCTTGAAACGTACATGCAAAAAACACAGCCTAACCTTAGAGATCAACTGTTAAAAAAGTTTCTCAAAGGCTTCACGGGAAACGGAGACATGCTGCTGCGAGATTGTGCTGATTTTCAAATCCCGACAAAGGGCTCGTTTGTTGTTATGATCACAATTGTTGAAAATTTATTCAAGGAAAAGCGTTTTTTGCCCAATGAAGGTGCAATTGTTTTGTTTGCAGTCATGAATGTCATTAAGGAGCTGCTGAGCAAATCCCAGGTGAATGGCTATGTCGTAGAAAATAATGAACGGGAGAGCATTACGATTCTTCACTTTGATGAAAGCGTACCGAGAGAGCGGATTATGCAGATGACTCGGACTTTTGCCGAGGAGATCAAGGAAGCCTTAAACCAATATTTATCTTTCTCGGTATCCAATGGAGTCGGCGGTATTTATTTGGACATTACCCGAATATCAGATTGCTATCATGAGGCTCAAGCGGCTCTGCAAAACCGGATTTTCAGTGACTCACAAGCCATTTTATTTTTTGACGAGCTGGAGCCTTCGGAGAAACAATCGTTATTTTTCTATCCTCGTGAGCAAGAGAAAGTCATCGTAGATGCGTTATCGAGAGGCGAACTTGTATATGCGGAGAAAGGCTTGAATGAGTTTGCCAAAACCTTGCGCGACTCCGGTTCCTATAATACGATCTATCAGTGCTATCATGTGCTGCTTTCTTCGATTATTCAATCATTGGAGGAGCAGGGGCCGGGCGTGATCGATTCGTTGGAAGGCAACTGGTTTGATCAGTTGAAGGCAAGGCAAACTGCACGTGAAATTTATGAATGGTACATTGAGATTATTTTCCCTTTGTATCAGCAGCTTACCGAAGAATTTCGCAAAAAAAGTGTCAGAATTGCCATCCAAAAAGTTTGCAAGCATATCCGCGAAAATCCCGGCGCCAATCACTCCCTGATCGAAAGTGCAGAGATGATCGGTATGAGTCCCTCCTATTTGAGCCGTATGTTCAAGAAGGAGGTTGGCGTTGCGTTTATTGAATATTTGACCGAATATAAGGTTGAGAAGGCGAAGCAATCGCTGCAGGATACCGACCTGAGTGTAATGGAGATCGCGGAGGTTGTAGGTTATTCGGAGCGTAATTTGAACCGGGCCTTTCAGCGTTACGTGGGCATGTCGCCGAAGCAGTACCGAATGTCGAATCGTTAATTTAAAGTCGTTCAGGATGAACGGCTTTTTTGTTATATCCTTTCCCTGGAAATTTGGTCATTTTAGGTGTGGCTGCGACATTGTGGACCTGTTCAAGACTGGACAAAAAATGTCCTATGATGATGAGATCGTTAAAAAGCATAGCTGCGGCCCTTTACGCCAAGCTAATTGCAGCTTGCCTCAATTGACAAATATTGTTCAATCCCGATTCATATGAATTGTCAGTTTAATGCTGTATGGAAGTGACCCTATAATGAAAAGACAAAAGTGGAGAGCTGATAAATTGGCTTTTCTGCAAGAAATCAATGGGAGGCTAACATTCAACCATGAAGAAGCTAATCAATGCACCTAACTCGGTTGTTGATGAAATGATGGAGGGCTATGCCGCTGCCTATCCTCAGTATGTGAGAATCCTGCCGCATAACAAGCGGTCGATCGTTAGCGTCAATACGGCTCGTCCCGGGAAAGTGGGGATCGTTATTGGTGGAGGCTCAGGTCATGAGCCTGCTTCGTTGGGACTGATCGGCAAAGGAATGGCAGATGGTGTTGCGGTTGGGAACGTATTTGCTTCCCCACCACCCGCTCCTATTTTGGAGGTAACCAAGGAGATAAACGGAGGCGCAGGTGTCGTTTATTTATATGGAAATTATGCAGGTGACTGTATGAACTTTGACATGGCGGTCGAATTGGCAGGCTATGAGGATATCCGTGTGGAGACGGTTCGGGTAACGGATGATGCAGCTTCAGCCGTAGAACCAGAACAGCGTCGTGGAATCGCTGGCTGTTTTTTGGTTTATAAAGCAGCAGGTGCAGCAGCTAATAAAGGCTTGCCACTAGACGAGGTTGTAAGACTTGCGGCGCTTGCGAATGCGAATGTACGAACCATGGGTGTCGGCCTATCTCCCTGTTATTTGCCGCAAACCGGAGAGCCAAGCTTTACATTAGGCGATGATGAAATGGAAATTGGTTTGGGAATCCATGGTGAGCCCGGAGTTATGCGGGGCCCGCTTCTATCAGCCGATGAAGTTGCTCAAATTTTGTTTGACCGCATTATAGAGGATATGCCTATACATACCGGTGACCGTGCTGCTGTGCTTGTCAATGGACTTGGCTCTACTCCGCAAATGCAGTTATTCATTATATATAGAAGTATTGCCAAGCTGCTCAAGGAAAAAGGCGTTCAGGTTCACCGTACCTATGTGGGCGAGTATGTGACGTCTTTGGAAATGGGAGGCTGCTCCGTATCCATTATGAAGCTGGATGACGAGCTCGCTGAACTAATCGACGAGCCAGCCGACTGCGCCATGTTTGTTCAGGCATAAACGTGCTAATAAGCAAAATGCTAGTAGTCCAGTGAAAGACACAAAACTCTCAGGAGGGAAATTCATGGACATATCGATTCACGAATTCAAAAACATGCTGCTGACCATTCAAGCTAGAATCGAAGAAGAAAAAGATTATTTGTCCGAGATGGACCGGGCTCTAGGCGATGGCGACCATGGTGTGACAATGTCACTCGGTTGGCAGGCGATAGCTGATACGGTGCAGGCTTTTGAAGTGGAAGATTGCGGCTTATTGAGCAGGGAAGTAGCCATGAGCTTTCTTAATGCTGTGGGTTCCTCTGTGGGTCCGTTGTATGCTACGGCTTTTATACGGGGGGCAGCTGTGCTGCAAGGCAAATCGGTTATTAGCCAAGCCGATATGATCGGCTTTTGGACAGCAATGGTACAAGGCATTCAAGAGCGTGGGAAAGCCGAGCGCGGGAATAAAACGATGCTGGATACGTGGATACCTGCTATTGAAAGCTTACAGCAAGCGTATCGAGAGGACAAGGATCTGGCAGCTTGCTTCCATGAAGCTGTTCAGGCTGGCAAGTCAGGGATGGAATCGACGAAAAATATGCTGTCCAAAACAGGACGGTCCAACAAATTGGGTGATCGCGCTTTGGGGCATCAGGATCCGGGAGCAACCTCTGCATATGTGATTCTATCTACTTTTTATGAACAAATCAAAGAGCTGCAGCGCATGAATGTGCAAAAATCGCTATTTAAATAAAAGTTGTCCAACAAATACAGATCCATGGAGGAAAAATAATGAATTATCGTACGCTGGGTAAAACAGGAATACAGGTATCCAATATTTGCTTTGGAGCGATGTCATTTGGCGGTATCGCCGATGAAGAGACATCACTGGCTATGTTTAATAGCTGCCGTGAGGTTGGCATCAATTTTTTCGACTGTGCCGATGTGTATGCAGGTGGTCGTTCGGAGGAAATTTTGGGGAAATGTATCGCCGACTGCCGGGATGAAGTTGTCATTACTTCGAAGTTTTGTTTGCCTATGGGAAGCGGAATCAACTCGAGAGGCATGTCCCGCAGGCATATGATGCTTTCGGTTGAGAAGAGCTTGAAGCGTCTACATACAGACCGTTTGGATGTATATTTTGTACATCATTTCGATCCTACTACAGATATGGAAGAAACGCTGCGAGGCTTGGATGATTTGCAAAAGCAAGGTAAAATTTTGTATCCGGCGGTCAGTAATTGGGCGGCTTGGCAAATTGCCAAAGCATTGGGTATTTCGAATCACAGAGCTTTGGCACGCTTTGAGTGTATCCAGCCCATGTACAATCTGGTGAAGCGTCAAGCCGAAGTGGAGATATTGCCTTTAGCTGAGTCGGAGAAGATAGGGGTTATCTCTTACAGCCCACTCGCAGCTGGCTTATTATCCGGAAAGTATAACCAAAGCGTTAAGCCACAGGAGGGCCGATTTATCGACCATAAAGGTACACAGGATCGTTACGCTGATCAGATGAACCATGAGGTGGCGAATCGTTTTATTAAATTTGCAGGAGAGCTCGGCACACATCCCGCAACGCTTGCTATTGCCTGGGTTATGGGCAATCCGGCAGTTACCGCTCCGATCATTGGCGCACGCAACATGGAGCAGCTGCAGCCTTTATTGGGTGCGCTCGATATTGATATGACTCCAGAATTGCGCAAGCAAATAACGGCGTTGTCCGTAACACCTCCTCCCGCAACAGATCGCGCAGAAGAAGTGTAATCAACAAACGATCTGCCGCATGGCCAAAAAAAGAATCTCCTACCCCACTAATAGAAGTGGATCAGGAGATTCTTTTTTCTTAATTTGGAACAAACCCAATCGTGTTTATGAGGCTCGGTGCTCCTGCAGAGTCATAAAAGAGCAGCCATCAAGCCAAAGCAAGCAACGGAAACACCTGTATATAGCCAGACCCACCTTCGACTATATGCTTTGTTTGTCCAAAGCCGAATTAAATACCATATTGTGAATACAGCCGACAGGATTGTAATCAGGCTAAGCGTATTCGTAAACCATGGCGTCATTGTGAATGGTACCATCGTGCCAGACAGCTCCTGATGCTGCGCATGGCTGTGTCCGCTGTTCAAGCTTGCACTGCCAGCCATAAGTAACGGCAGCAGCACATGAATGCTGTGCAGCACAATCGGCAGCAGCAATCCGCCTAACGGAAGTAACGAATATTTGCCAATAACTTTATCGGACAACGGTTTGAACCCTCCCCTCACTCCATTTCTGCAGCCTTTCTTCATATGTATGGAATGAGGAGATCAATTAGACCCGTTAGGTTGCTCTTGAGAGAAGCTGATCCCGGTAAGCGTGGAGGCAGGTTGAACATGCGCAAAGTGATTACGAAACTGTTTGGGGCTTCGTCCGGTTTCCCGCTTGAACATGCTGCAAAACTGGGCATCGTTAAAAAAGCCTGCCTCAAAAGCGATCTCTGTGACACTATGGTTACCATGGATCAGCATATGACGAGCGTATGCCAGCCTTTTGCGGAATATATATTGCAGCGGAGCAATGCCATATTTTTCTTTGAAAAGATGGCGAAATCTGTCGTAGCTGTATCCAGACATGGCCGCCAAGGCTTCGACTTGTATCTTTTGCCGGTAATGTTCATCCATATAATTACGTGTATAAACCAAGTGATCCTTCTGCTGTAAAGGCTGGCTTTGTTTCCACAGACGTCTAAGATAAATCATGAGCTCTCCGGTCAGGAGATTGAGCATCTCATCGTAATCCTGCTTTTGTTGAGTAAATTCGCTTTTTAAGCGCAGCAGCAGGTCCAGCATACTATGCTGTGTATCATCAGGGTAGATGGCATTTTTTTCGATGGAAATCGCAGCATTTGCTGTAAACCCGATGAATAATACCTCAGTCGTATCCTGATGCCATTCGTCATGAATCATTCCGGGTGTAATAAATGAATAAGAGTGGGAAACATACGCCGAGGTGTTAGTGCCTATGCAGGTTCGACCGCTTCCTTGTATATAATAAACCAGCTCACAGCAGTAATGCTGATGGTGCTGAACATAGCTATCCTGTGGGTGAGTAAGATGGGAAAGAAATTCAAAACGGTACAAGGTGATCACCTCACTTTCATCAAATAGCCGAATCGTATAAAAACTTGACCGAAACATGATAAGGCTTTCAATGGGTTTTTGTTACTATAATAGCACCGGGATTTACATATCGTAAATAGTGAGGAGAATGATATATGGCACTGACCACAGAGCAATTAATAAAAAGACTGGAGGTTCCCACGAGCCGGGTACGCGCGGTTCTGGACACGGATACCTACAATGAGATCGATGATCAATTTGCCGTTGTTTACAGCTTGTTGTCCAGCGAAAAGCTGCAGATGGAGGCGTTCTACGCAGCACCATTTCATAATGAATTATCGGATGGACCGAAGGACGGCATGGAAAAAAGCTTCGATGAGCTGCGGCGAATATTAGAGATTATGGGTGTGCAGGAATCGATTCCATCTTATCGTGGATCGGATGCTTATATGCCTGATCCGACAACGCCAGTGGAGAGCGAGGGAGCGCGTGATCTGGTAAAGAGGGCAATGGCTTCGTCGGCGGATGATCCACTGTATGTAGTTTCGATTGGAGCGATAACGAACATAGCCTCGGCCATATTAATGGAGCCTGCAATTATTCATAAGATCGTAGTGGTTTGGCTGGGCGGTCATGCGCTGCATTGGAAAGATACCAAGGAATTCAATCTGAAGCAGGATCTGCATGCTTCTCGTCTTGTGTTGGACAGTGGGGTACCGCTGGTGTTAATCCCCTGCAAGGGTGTGGCTTCGCACCTCAGCACGAGCCTGTCGGAAATTCGGGACTACGTCAAAGAAAGCGGGCCCATTGGCGAATATTTGTATGAAACCTATAAAAATTGCAAAGCGGACCACTATGCTTACTCACGTGTCATCTGGGATATATCGGCAATTGCCTATCTTGTACAGTCGGACTGGCTGCCCAGCACACTGGTGCACAGCCCACTGATCTCAGAAGATTTTCGCTGGAGCTCTGATTCCAATCGGCACTTTATTCGATACGTGCATGATGTTAAGCGAGACGATATTTTCAGGGATCTATTTACTAAAATGAAGCTTGCTGCCGATAAATAAACGGATTCATTTGAAAAGCTGCAATCGGTGAAGGTGAACCGGCTGCTGCTTTTTTTGTTTTGCTTATAGCTAAAGCCGGTGGAAACTACAACCTTATATTCCGTAAAATGGATACTTCCTACATAGAGCTATATTCAACAAGGATGATACGTTATATAATAATGGCATCATCATTGCGCTGAAGGATGGGGTTTACATCATAAAAGATTTGATTATCAATGCAGGCATTATGATCTCCTATTTCTTTTTGGTCAGTATCATCGTCAAAGAGCCCTTCAGGCCTGATTTAAGCAGGAGTGAGCAAATCAAGGCGGCTCTTAGTGCCAGTTTGCTGGGTATCCTGATGATGTATTTCTCCTTTGAAGTTACGAATAACATTCGACTCGATTTGCGAAACATACCGATTATCATTATTGCGGCATTTAGCGGCCCGATTCCGGCGCTACTGGCAGGTGGATTAATTGCGGCAGCGCGTTATTTATTTTTTGGCTTCAATGAGTCATCATTGATTGCGGCGCTGTCCATCGTCATCCTTACCTTGGGTGCCGCTGCTGCGACATGGGCTGGTCGGATATGGCGGGTATGGTCGCTGGCTACCGTCTGGAGCCTTATCTGTACAGTGGGATTATTGGTTGTGGGGTTATGGGGAACCGATAAATTTTGGAGCATCGCCATCTCTTATTCACTGATAAGCATCTTCGGTGGAGCTGGCGTCACCTATCTGGTCATGCTGCTGCAGAATTCTGCCGTTTTGGCTAGACAGAACCAGAAATATTTACAGCAATCACTGCTGCAGAATGAGGAATTAGAAGCGCAGAACGAGGAAATCGCGGCCCAACAGGAAGAATTGGAAACGATGTTACATAAAATCGAATCGCAGTATGGGATGATCGAGCGGATATTGCAAGCCAGCTCAGACGGAGTGATTTTATGTGATGCATCAGGGCATATCCGTTATTCCAACGAGCAAATGAAGCGCCTCGGGCTTGGGTGTGCGAATTGGGATAATATTATGGATTGGCTGCATTCATGGCAGCGGCTTGTACAACCATCGGATTTGAAGCTTCGAGAGCATGCGGAAGAGGTGCTGGCCGGACGGGAAAACTCTTACAGGGTACGCTTCTCAATGCCGCTTGAAAAAGTCAGGTATTATATTGAAATGCGTGTCGAGCCCATATCTACGGATCAAGCACAAGGTGAATTTCTACTCTTATTCCGTGATCGGACTGAGGAGGAAAAGGCTGACGAAATTAAAAATGAATTTATCTCCGTTGTCTCTCACGAGCTGCGAACTCCGCTATCTTCAGTGCAAGGTTTTCTGGAAATTTTGCTGCATCGCGATCTAAGTGAAGAGAAGCAGAAACGGTATTTACAAACGGTTTATGACGAATCTTTGCGTTTAAGCCATCTGATCAATGATTTTCTGGATATTCAACGTCTGGAAGCGGGAAGAGAGGAGTACCATTTTGAGTTGATGGAGCTTTGTTCCTTTACCGAGCAAATGATTGAAGAATGGAAGCAGAGCAAGCAGAAGCATCGATTGTTTTTGCAGGTGGCGGATGAGGAGCTGTCTGTGCTTGCAGATCGGGATAAGCTGAAACAGGTATATTTGAATTTGCTTAGCAACGCCGTTAAATATTCACCGGAAGCAGAACGGATCGATGTACGGATATTCCGCTGCGGGTCGGATGTTCAGGTCGAGTTTGTTGATTACGGACTAGGTATTCCTGATGATGCAAAATCAAGTGTTTTTCAGCAATTTTACCGTGTGGATAATTCGGATCGACGCAAGATTGGCGGCTCAGGGTTGGGTTTGACCATTGTCAAAAAAATTGTGGAAGCTCATGGAGGCGCTGTCTCCTTTGAATCGGTATTTGGAGAAGGGACGACGTTCAGTGTGAAGCTGCCAATCAGCAATCGCATCGCAGCTGAACAAGCATGAATAGATGAAAGTGGGGGTGTATAGATGAGTAGCAATAAAGCCCTGCAGCGAATTTTGCAGCAATCAGGAAATGAGGATTTATTAGAGGTATGGAGCAAGGAAGCTTCTCTGTCTGATATTAATACGTTTTTGCTTGAGCTATTCAGAAACAAGACGAACACTGCATCCCCAAGCGATTTACTGAATAAATATGCAGCAAATACCTTCGTTCAGCCTGCCGCGGTGAATCCTATTGCACTCAAGCAATTGGAACTTACTTTACTGCAAATCGCGGAAGCGTCCTTATTTCCCCCTATCCAGCTGTCGCCGGTCGCACCCTTGGGCTCATGCTCGGTAGTGGCAACAGCCGATCAGAACAAAATCATATCAGCGCTCAGAGGGACAGAGGTTGTGGCCGATGCGACCAATTTGCTTGCACTGCATATGTGCACACTGCTTAAGACCCGCAAGGCATACAATGAGGAAGAGCCGTTGCAATTCAGTACCACTCACCGGCATGTGAGGGCACAGGCTTTTAACAGACCCGGTGCCTTGACGCATTTCAGTTTGTTTTGCATGGTAACCTCAGGTCGGGACAAAGGCTCTTATTCTTTTGAAAAAAAAGCACTGCTGGCACATCTTAACGTGTATCGGCAAATTTTCAAAGCTGTATTTCATGTCGATATACAAGTCCAATTCAATCAACGTGTCGGATATACGGATAGTGACGGTCTTATTCAAAGATTAAGCGAGTATATTCGTGAGATGATGCCGGAAATCGTCGTTACCGAGAACACGAATAAGACCGATAATCTGTATTATAAGGGTCTGCAGTTCACAATTATTGTCAACCTACATGGGCAGGAAGTACGAATAGGTGATGGCGGTTTTGTCGATTGGTCGCAGCAATTATTGGGAAATCATAAAGAAAGAATGATGATTAGTGCAATAGGCCTGGATCGAATGCTGTGATCGGCAGTCTATAGCATTTTTGGTTCTATGTTGAATATAGCCAGTTGGTTACAGCTTGCACTGTAATTTCCAGATTGGTGCTGCCCTGCTTGTTCAAGTAGGAGCTGCCTGCACGAAAATAATCCGGATGTCCGCCAACAAGCGGCAAGCGGAGCTGTGCCAAGTTTGCAGCCGGTACCGATTGACGCCAAATAGGCAAACCGCCTGAGCTTCGCTGCCAGACCCTCTGGTTTCCAAGCCAGGTCACCGGATCAGATGAACGTCCATTGTCACGGATAGCCTCAGCATACATCCATGAGTTATGCAGCCATGAGGGAATAGGACATTTGGGTGAGCCGATTTGCACAACGCGAATCGGCTTTTCCGCGTGATCTGCAGCATTTGCCGCAAGGATGCTGGCAGCCTGAACGGCAGCAACTCCGCCTCCGCTGTGACCGATCAAGAGCGGCCAGCCCTTATCTCCGCAAGCTTTAATCATATCGGCTGCTCGGTTTCCGCCAATAGAGCGCAAGGGACGAGAGCGTGCAGTCCATAGATCGTGGCGCAGTTCATGCAGCTGCCGGAGCAGTCTGCGACTCCAATCTCCATAAGGATAGAGCAGCTCGGAGACGGACACGGTATAGCCTGCTTGCGTTAAATTTGTAATCATAGCCAGCCGAAAGTCTTCCATGAAGAGCGGAGCTGTCGCCACTCCGGCCAGCAGAAACAGATTCACATGAGTACCCGGCAAGCCCATCCGCTAAACCTCCACTTAACTTTTATAATCCTATCATTATAGCAGAATCTTATCGGCGACCCAATTCGACCTTACTCGATAAATAAATACAGGAAAATACAAAAAAATAGCAACGGATATTGGGTTCAAACGTATAGATTAGACACAGGGTTGCATCATTAATATAAGCACCCCAGATAATAAAAAACTAAAAATTTATATGAGATTGCGCCGCAAATCCCTATGTAGCACATTGAGTTAGCGTCGTAAACATGGTAGACTTTTATAGTAATAAAGTCACGGTTATCTCATGAAAAGTTTGAGGAGTGTGTTTTCGTTAATGGAGTTTCTAAAAAAACTTTTTGCAAATGTAACCGTAAAAAGATTCTCGATTCTTGTCTTAATTTCGTTACTCTTAATCAGTCTGGGGGGCATGCTGAATCTCGTCTTGCTAACATTTTTATTGGCTTATATCATCAACAGTCTCCAGGTCTATATCTCAAGGAAAATAAATCGATACGTTCGAATCAATGATAAAATCGTTGTGATCACTATCTATATAGTGCTGATTATTTTGCTGGTCTCAGGCATATCCAATGTGCTGCCTAAAATCATCTCACAGTATAAAGCGATTTCAGACGGATTGATTCATCGCTATAACACTCCTGCTAATGATTGGCTTTCCGAGTATGTGATGAATACGATCATAGGTCTTGACTTTCAATCCTATACAAGACAAGGTCTTGGTTATGTATTTAAAGTGGGAGATTGGGGTAAAACGTTCTTTTTGTCTGTATTGCTGAGCTTGTTCTTCCTGTTAGAAAAAACTCGGATTAAAAATTTTACTGGGAAGTTTAAGACGAGTAAAATCGGATGGTTCTATGACGAAATGGAGTATTTTAGCCAGAAATTCATCGTTTCCTTCGGTAAGGTAATAGAAGCGCAGATCCTAATTGCGATTTTTAATACGATTTTCACTACAATTGGGCTGTGGATTCTTGGATTTCATTACTTGGTTGCCTTATCAATTGTCGTTTTTCTGCTAAGTTTGATTCCTGTTGCGGGTGTTATCATTTCGTTAATCCCGCTCAGTATTATTGGCCTTCAGCTTGGCGGAATCATGATGGTTGTCTATCTCATTGTGATGATTATGGTTATTCATGCCTTTGAAAGCTATTTCCTGAATCCAAGATTAATGTCATCCAAGACGAAGCTTCCCATGTTTTACACGTTTGTGATCCTTATATTCTCGGAGCATTTCTTCGGTATTTGGGGTTTAATTATTGGTGTTCCGGTGTTTGTCTTCCTATTGGATATTCTGGATGTGAACTATAGAGAAGAGATCGCGGATAAACAAAAATCAAAGTACGAATCTATAAAATAAATCAGTTGTCAGGGACGTAGCGCGACGGTATGTTATCGTCGACGGCGTCCCTTATTTCATCAACCCCAATATAGAGTCGCAGTTGGATGATGATTTCAAGGACCGGCTGAAGGCGATGTGTTCAAAGCAAAGGGTGAGGCCGAAGGACAGACGGAGATTTATTCGCAAGAGGCTGACGCAATTAGAGTGACCTGGGCAGCAACCGCCGATGGTCACTTTTTTTGCTTCCATTTATGGTAAATCAGGAATGTTATCAGCAGGAACAATACGTACACAGATATTGACAGAAGCAGACTGTGCGTATCCGAGGTTAAGCTGCTCCCAATAAAAGCAAACAAAAGCATCGCAGGCATTTTTCCGATGGCAGAAGCTGCAGCAAAAGGAAGCAGCCGGATGGAGAGAACGGCCGGATAAATATTGACGACCGCTTGTGGAATAAAAGGCATTAACCGAGCGAATAAAATCGTCATGAACGGGTTGCGTTCTATCCTTTCATGCAGCTTCTCCAGACGATTAAATTTGGACAAAAAAGCTCTGGCCTGATTTTGAAAGAACGTTCGTGCCAGTAAAAAGATGAACACTGAAGCAACCGAAGCAGCAGTCCAACTGATCAACGCTCCTGCCCATGGACCATACACAAAACCAAGCAGTCCGATGATGACTTTATATGGAACGACGGGGATGAAAATAAAACCCATAGCTATGAGAAACACAACATATAGAGGAGCATCCCCATTTTGCATCCAAAACAGAATTTCATCCTGATACAGGAAAAAGATCACAAGCATGGCCGCATAGGTAAGACCGGTATACCATTTTTTCATGAGCTCTCCTTATGAACAACACGGAAGCATTTAATCTAAGTCCAACCCCAAAAGAAACCGTCCCGATCCCAGGCTACACGGCCCTTGTGCAGTTTTTTGAAAATCTTTTTGACTTCCTTCGATATGGACGGGTTGCCATTGTCATTCACATAAATAAATGATTCGCCAAAGTTGTCAGTAATATAAGTAACGGCTTGTGCTTGATATAAAATTCCGGCAAATCTTACTTCCTTCAACATCCATTCAGCTACTTCTTCTGCTGTAATTTCCATATGAATCGCTCCCTAGCTGTAATATGATTATTTATTAATATACCATATAATAGACAGAAGTTTGAAAAAAGGAGAAATTGTACGTGCGAAGCTATTTGATATTGGGAATGTGTGGGTTATTTCTTATTCAATATTTTGCCCGCCTGCAGTGGCTGGAGCCTATTATTGTTGTGATGACGCTGATCGCTTTTGCGGGAAGTGCCACGAAGGCTAACCCTACAGCGCGTTGGTATGGCATTGTTATGCTCGTTGTAGGTGTTACATTGGAATGGGGAAAGGGAACCGGATTTCAAGGGATCAGTGATGGCATCTCGATGAATCTTCCTTTATTGACTTTGGTCATACTGGTACCGCTGTTGTCCTTGCCTTTAAAGTTGGGTGGATATTTTAGCGCAATTCATCTGTTCTTGCAGGGTTTACGGCATCATCCGCGCAGTTTGTTTTCAGGCATCACGAGTGTTTTGTTTATTTTAGGCCCGATTTTGAACCTGGGGTCGGTTCGTATCGTGGATGAGCTGCTGAAGGATCTGAAGCTTCCTCCGGCATTGTTAGCCAAAAGCTATCTGGTCGGATTCTCGACGACGATGCTGTGGTCACCTTATTATGCAGCGGTGGGACTGGTGCTGTACTATTTGCAAATTCCGGTCACTGGCTATATGGCCTATGGGATTGGACTAGCTTTGCTGTTTCTTCTTACAGGAAACATTTTATTTGCAATTTCACTCAGTCGGCATCCTCTAAATATGGACTCTACCGAAACTGTTATCACAGAGGATACTGTGAAGGGGCATCGTCAAAAGCTGGTACAGTTAGGCATCATTATCGTGGCTTTGATGACGACTACGTTTTTATTGGAATCATTGACGCATTGGTCGATGCTGGTGATTGTGAGCCTGATTGCCATTGCTTTTCCGTTAGGGTGGGGGTTAGTGACAAAGGGCTGGAGTCGGCTAATGCCGCATTGGGTCGATTTCAGGGATCAATCCGTACCGCTTATGAATAATGAGATTGTACTGTATACAAGTGCAGGTCTTTTGGGAAGAGCCATGCAGGGTACCGACTTCGGCAGTGGCATTGGATGGGCCCTCACTACGCTTGCGAATCAATCGTTTATGCTTTTTGCTGTTTGTGTGGTCGTAACGATTGTCGCCGTCACTTTTATAGGCATCCATCCGATGGTCATTGTTACAGCGTTAGTGACACAGATGGACGCCGAGCAACTGGGTACCACGAATCCGATTTTGGCAATGCTGCTGATGCTGGCTTGGTCGATTTCATCCGTGTTAAGTCCTGTGAATCCGCTGAATTTGATGGTCAGCCGTTTAACGGGCCTTTCCGGGCTTCAGGTCGGACTTCGTTATAATGGCTGGCATCTGCTGCTCGTAGCTATGCTTGGTGTTGGGATCATAACCATCATTCATTGACGCGTTAATTTCCGTGAGCATGATGGTCAGCAAACCGATAAGTCAAAGGGATCTCAGATAAGAATGGATTTGCTTGCCGATATTACTTATACTACAGGTATGATTCAGAACGATAAACAATGGAGTGGTGAAATGAGCAAGGGAAGAGTATGGAATAAAGGAAAACGCAACGGGGGAGGCGGGCCGCCGGAAGGAAAAAGCAGCAAGGCTATTGCGGCAGCTAACAAAAGCAGTATTGCCCCACTACAAGAAGAGTCAACTGAACAAGCAGTTGTAAAAGAAGTAACCCGGGTCGATCAGATTAAACCGATGAATCGCGCCAATTGGGTATCAAGGCCAGCGAGAATTACGCCGGAGAAGCAGGGCGCTAAGAATACGGATACGCAGCTATAACGCCGCTCCATAACAAACGAACTTCCTAATCAGGGGGTTCGTTTTTTTAATGTACGGGTAAAAATAAAGGAAACTTAAGGAAAATGTAGAAATGATTCTGTACTTTATCAAAAAACTAACGTCATATTCTGTACATGAAAGGAACGACGATGATCTCAATAACAGAAGCTTATGTGGATTCATTGGCGATTAACGCCAGCGCTATGAAAAATGGCCGCGATTTGGCCAAGAAGAAAAGCTTTCCAATGCTGGGTAAGTCAGCTGACGAATCGCTCATATTTGGCGAATGCAAGGGCAGCGGCAAGGAACCGTATCGCTGTTCAGTAGACTTTGTGAAGCCGGAGGAACCGGTTTTTCGCTGCTCCTGCCCGAGTCGGCAGTTTCCCTGCAAGCATATACTTGGACTCATGTACGCTTATGCACTGGGTAGTTCTTTTGTGACTGCTGATATTCCAGCTGATATTGTGGGAAAAAGAGAGAAGGCGGAGAAGCGCGAAGAGAAGCGGGAGGAGAAGAAAAACGAACCTCAAGGTGAAGTCTCCCCCAAGAAGAAAAAGACAAATCAAGCGGCCTTGCTCAAAAAAATAGCTGCACAGCTTGAAGGTATTTCACTTTTGGAAAAGCTGATTCATCAGCTGACGCAGGCAGGACTCGGCAGTCTGGATAAAAAAACGTTAAAAACATTAGAGGATCAATCGAAGCAATTGGGCAATTATTACATACCGGGACTGCAGATTGCTTTTCGTGGTCTACTGCTTGAGATCGGTTCTGCGAATGACTTGAAGGATAAAGAATCCATATATTCGGCAATCGTCGAGAACCTGGGAACTTTACATACGTTAGTTAAGAAAAGCCGCGATTATTTATCCGCACGACTGGATAATCCCGATTCCCCTATCGATATCGAAACGACGCTGGAGGAGCGGATTGGTCATGCCTGGCAGCTTGCTGAGCTTAAGGAGCATGGGCGTGTGCGGTCTGGCGCGGAGCTGGTTCAATTGGCATTTCTGTCCTACACGGATCATGCGCGCGGCGAATTTGTCGATGAGGGGTATTGGGTTGACCTGAACTCCGGACGGATCGATATAACGCGCTCCTACCGCCCATTTCGAGCAGCCAAGCATATGCGTGAGGAAGACTCAGTTTATCAGGTGGTCATGCCACAGGAGCTGTTCATGTATCCGGGTGAGATTAATGCTAGGGTACGCTATGAGGAGGCCGCGCTCCGTGATGCTGTTACGGGTGACTATGTCAAAATTCGCGATGCAGCCCATAGGATATTTCCGGATGCAATCAAACAGGTGAAAAATCAGATCAAAAACCCGTTATCGGAGAAGCATCCGGCTTTACTGCTGTCTTATGCTGAAATTAGGCGGATGGATAATGAATTTGTGATAATGGACGAACAAGGGAAAGCGATAATACTGTCGGATGTTGCCTTTCCAGATCGTGCCACCACGCCGTTAATTCCTTTGTTGAATAAAGAGGTTGTACATCATCAAGCGATGCTCGTTATATTTGGACACGATATGGAAACCAACCGACTGCGGGTCCAGCCGATAAGCATTGTGACATCTAATGAAATTATTCAATTGCTGTATTGAAACATCAGATTGAGGCATCAGATTCGGATCATAAGGATGACTGAGAAGGTTAGGAGAAAATGTGATGAGTATAGCTATTTTATCTGATTTACAGCAAGAGATCCGGCGTCTTTTTATTGCGGGCAGCGGGCTGTCGGAAGGCGATCTTCGTTTGAAAAAAATATTGCCGCAGCTGCAAAAGCTTGGCGAAGCCGCGCCTATTTTCAATAGAGTGGCTCAATCACTCGCGCAGGTTGTGGAGCCGCAAAAAGGTGAGCAGGCGGCTGTAAGGCTGCTTGACCTTAGTATACTGGTGAATTCGATTTTATACACTCAAGGAACAACGGAGCCTGTAGGAAGCGGTACAGATAGCGTGGAGATTGAAGGGACGAACATTGCATTATCAACGACAATTTCCCACCGGAAGCTTCATCCGGCTGTCGAGGCATTGACGTCTAAGGGACAGGGGAGAATGGAACAGCTTCGTCTGTCTTACGAGGAAGAATGCCTACAGGACTTCCGGATCATTCCCCTTGCTGTAGCTGCGCTTGATGATGGCTATGCGGAAGTTGCCGAATTCGTCTATGAGAAGGTTATTCCAGCTTATGGGAACGATGCGCTTCCAACGCTTCGACAGCAATATAATCCGCAGGGTGGCAAATCCGATGGGCGGAGGCTCAGGCTGCTGCACCGTTTGCTTGATGCTTCCGGTATGGACCTCTATCTTCAGGCTGCACAGGAGGGTTCTGTAGACGTCCGCTCGGCTGCAATCGAGTTATTAGGCCATTATCCCGAACAGGAAAGCCTTATTCTGGAGCAAGCTGATGATAAGAAAAAGGAGATTCGCAGCGCGGCATTTGCCGGTTTGGCGAAACTCGGAACGACCAAGGCGGTAGATCGTCTGTATCAGGCGTTAACCTCGACCAAGGATCGGGAGCTTGCCCTGGAGCCTGTTTCACATTGCCGCGCTGCTTCGCTTACAAGCAAGATTATTGCCAATGCTGAGGACAATTTGCAGAGAATCGTCAGCGGTCCGAATACAGCCGGAGCCAAGGATGCCACTGAAAATAAAGTAAGAGATGAAGCGATCAAGCAGCTGCTTGCCGATGTGCAGGCATTGGATGAAAAGCAGCCGGAGGAAGTTCTGGTATTTCTGGAAAAACTGCTCTCGACGTCCGCTTTTATGATTCCAGAAACAGAAGCGATTCAGCAGCAGGCTGCCAATCAGCTATTGTGGATGCATACACCGGAAGCCTATGAATTTGCTATCAGTTTACAGCATGAGCATAGCGGTAGATTTATTGCCCACAGCTTCCGTGCAGCCTATAAAGCATTATCACCTGAAGAGGTGTATAAGCGGTTTGCACCAGAGCTGGCAAATCCCAAAAAAACGACTGCCAAAGAGCTGCTGGGTGCGATACATAGGGTCACGCCTTCATTGTCCAAACAATTATCGGCATTGAATTGGGATACTGAGGGCTTCTCTGCTGGCTCTTCCTCTGAAGGCGAGTCTGCGTCTAAGCTGGACCCAAGATGGATTTATGTATTCGCCGAAATTGACGAGGAAGAGTTGGTATGGTGTCTGGCAGATCGTCCAGATCCGAAAATTGCCGCTTATATGGTAGGAAAGCTTCAATTGAAACCAAGCTTCAGAACTCACCGCACTTCATCGCTCCTGCTGTCGTTATTCCGAATTGGCTATAAGGAGGCACCCGAGCTGTTAATGGGCATTTTGGAGCAGGAAACAGTCAAAAATTTGTATTATTTAGACACCGGGCAGCGTGCGCTGCTGAATTTACTGCCGCGTTCCTATGCTGACAGATTACACCAATTTGCTGAGACGCTTACGTATGAAAATATAAAAAATCAGATCGTTGAAATCGCTGAGACTGTCGCGATAAAGCCGGAAGAGTCCGCAGCGAATGAATCGAATATCGAAAAGGGGAAGGGATTATGGGGATGGATCAAAAACAAGATGTCTTAAGGCAGCCAGCCGAGCGATTATACGAACGAGAGCTAGAGGCTTTGAAGCAAGCGGATAAGGATGTCTTACCATCAGGGTGGAAGCTTTCTCCCAAATCTGTCCTGACGTTCATTACTGGAGGTACAGCAGGCGGAGTGGACATAACGCCCAAATATATCGGGAACCGTCGTCTGGTAGAGATGGCGATTGCCACGCTGCTGACCGACCGGGCATTGATGCTGATTGGCGAGCCGGGAACAGCCAAGTCTTGGCTTTCCGAGAATTTGACCGCTGCGATCCATGGGGATTCCTCCAAAGTCATTCAGGGAACGGCGGGCACAAGCGAGGAGCATATCCGCTATTCTTGGAACTATGCGATGCTGCTGGCGCAAGGACCATCGGATCAGGCGCTGATCAAAAGCCCAATTTTCCGAGCTATGGAGAGTGGTGGCATTACAAGATTTGAAGAAATTTCACGCTGCGCTTCAGAAGTTCAGGATGCATTAATATCGATTTTATCAGAAAAAACGATGTCGATTCCCGAGCTGGACAGGGAACTGTCGGCGGCACGTGGATTTTCGGTGATTGCAACGGCGAACACTAGGGATCGTGGTGTTAACGAAATGTCGGCAGCTTTGAAACGGCGTTTTAATATTATTGTGCTTCCTGCGCCATCGGATATTGAAACCGAGGTAGGCATTGTCCGTAAACGAGTCGGCGAAATCTCCGCCAACTATGAGCTGAACGCTTCCCCTCCGGACGATGAGGCAGTGCGTAAGGTCGTAACGATTTTCCGTGAATTAAGAAGTGGGATGACAATAGACAGCAAGAACAAGATCAAGCCGCCAAGCGGTGTTATTTCTACTGCAGAAGCGATCTCCTTACTAACAGGAAGTATGGCGCTGGCAGCAAGCTTCGGTAACGGTACGATTACGGATGAAGATGTAGCGGCAGGACTTCAGGGTGCGATTGTTAAGGATGAAGAAAAAGATAGTTTAGTCTGGAAGGAATATTTGGAAAATGTGATGAAGAAGCGGGGATCATCATGGAGAAGTCTATACAACGCTTGCTCGGAGATGAACAATTGAATAGGAACGCGGCTCACAACGGCATGCCTGCAGAAGAACAGGGCAATGGCTTTCACGTATTCGGGATTCGACATTTATCCCCTGCAGGTGCCCATCATTTGCTGTCTTTTCTCGACAAGATCAAGCCGACCGCGATTCTGGTCGAAGGGCCGAGCGATGCGAGCGGCATGATTCAGCAGCTAACCTCCCGTGGTGTTGTGCCGCCGATTGCCATTCTCGCTTATACGGAGCAGCTTCCGGTACGGACGCTGCTCTACCCGCTCGCTGAATATTCACCGGAATATCAGGCTTTCGTATGGGCATGCCGTCATGGTGTGCATACCGAATTCATGGATCTGCCGTCGAACACAGCGCTGGCGCTTTATGAGCAGCGGCGGAACCAACGCAATGCCGCGTCTGCCGTCCAGGATGAGCAGGGTGATGGACGACAAGTATTGTCCAAAGGCAAGCAACCGCAAGATGAACGACAAGACGAGCAACTGCAGGATGAACAGCCGAGCGATGACGCTCAGCCTAATGTACAGCATGCCGCAGGTGGATCTCAGGAAAACGCGCTGCAGGCTTATCTTCGTCAGCAGCATGAACGATATGAGCGCATAGCAGAGCTTGCGGGTGAGCCGAATTATGATGCTTACTGGGAGCGTCACTTTGAACACAATACACAAAAGGATGCTTATCAGCGTTCCATCTACGAGTTTTCTTTCCAGATGCGAGCCTTGTCCGAGCAGGGTGAACGGGAGCATGACGCCGCGGAGACTGCCTATAATGAAATTCGTGAGGCGTATATGAGGCGACGTATCCGTGATCTGCTGGAGGCAGGACATTCATCGGAACGGGTTGTTGTCGTTACAGGTGCTCACCATGCCTCGGCTCTTGATCTACGGCTACCGGTTATGAGCGATAAGCAGTTGGCGAGCTTGCCAAAAGCTCCAACCAAACTAACACTGATGCCGTATTCGTTCTATAAGCTGTCCACGCATTCGGGTTACGGGGCTGGGAATCAGGCTCCTGCTTACTTCACCTTATTTTGGCAATGTTTGCAAAAGGGCGACTTGAGTCAGCTGCCCTCCTTATACTTTTCCCATGTAGCCGCTTATCTTCGCGAGCAGGGTACCTATCGCTCGACAGCAGCGATTATTGAAGCGGTACGGTTGGCTGAAGCACTAGCTTCTTTACAGGGTGGCAGTCAGCCGACCTGGAAAGATTTACGCGATGCGGCAGTCGTTTGTCTGGGATATGGGGAGCTGTCACCGATCGCGGAGGCATTAGCCAGAACTGATGTGGGCACAGCGATTGGCAGCTTGCCGGATGGCGTCAGTCAAACGCCGATTCAGGATGATATGAACCGTGAGCTGAAACGGTTGAAGCTGGAGAAATACAAATCGACAGTCGCGAGTACGCTTCAGTTAGACTTAAGAGAAAACCGCCGGGTTAAGACGGAGGATGCAGCTTTTATCGATTTAACAAGATCTGTTCTTCTCCATCGGCTGGAGCTGCTTGGCATCAACTTTGCCCGCAAGCAGCGGGTTCATCAGGATGCGGCTTCTTGGGCTGAGCATTGGGTGCTGCAATGGACGCCAGAAGCGGAGATTCAAACCGTGGAATCCACTTTAAAAGGGGAGACCATAGAGCTGGCGGCTGCCTTTGTGCTGAATGAAAGATTGGAGTCTTGCGTGGATATTGCTGAAGCCTCTCGCCTCATTCGGATTTCATGCGACTGCGGTTTGCCGAAGCTGATGGAGCAAGCAAGAGCTGCCCTGCAGCAGCTTGCTGTAGAGGCAGGAAACTTAAACGAGATTGCCACAGCGGCTTACGAGCTATCTGTATTGATCCAATATGGTTCACTGCGCAGGCTTGAGACCAACTCCTTAATACCTTTGCTGCAGCAGTTGTTTTTGCGAGGCGCGCTGCAGGTGGTGGATGCCGCAAACTGTAATGATGATGCAGCCAAAAGCATCGTAGCCGCAATTCAGACGCTGCATGGAATCGCTCGGGAGCATTATGAAATCGTCGATGACAGGATATGGCTGAACAAGCTGCATGAGCTATCCTCACGGGATGACCGGAATGCCAAGTGCTCGGGATTTGCCTTCGCCATCCTGCTCGAGCGTAATGAAATCTCCGATGAGCAAAGCGCTCAGGAAGTATCAAGGCGTCTTTCACCCGGTATCCCTGCGGATCTCGGAGCGGGTTGGTTTGAAGGATTATCGATGCGCAACCGCTATGCACTGCTCTCCCGATTATCGTTATGGAAGCAGCTGGACGCTTATATGGAATCACTGGAGGAGGAGCAGTTTCACCGTTCGCTCGTTTTTTTGCGCCGAGCCTTTGGGTCGTTTGAGCCGAGGGAAAAAGCAGCGATTGCCGAGATGATGGGTGATATCTGGGGAGTTGATGCAGGTCAGACAGGTGAAATGCTGCAGCGTCCGCTCAGTGAGGAAGAAAAGGGGAAACTCGATGAGCTTAATGACTTTGATTTCGGGGATTTGTAAACCATGACAACCATCAATCAGGAACAGGTAAAGCGTTGGAGATTGGTTCTGGGCGCAGCTTCCGAGGAGAAGCTTCAGGCATTAGGCGGCGGTTCTGGCAGGCTGCTGGACGGAGATGATGTATTGATGGATGAGGCACTGGCTGCTATTTATGATGATACATTCGAAGCATCGGGAATGGATGCCGGCGGTTCGGGCAAATCAAGGGCGGCCGGACTGGGTCCATCCTCACCAAAGCTCGCCAAATGGCTGGGAGATATTCGATCCTTTTTTCCGCAGGACGTTGTATCGGTTATTCAAGCAGATGCAATAGAACGCAAGGGATTAACACAGCTATTGTTCGAGCCTGAGCTGCTGTCACAGGTGAAGCCGGATATTCAAATGGTCGCGACCTTAATGGCACTCAAAGGCAAAATTCCCGAGAAAACCAAGGAGACTGCCAGACAGTTGGTCAAAGCCGTGGTCGAGGAAATTGTCAAACGGCTCTCGTCTAACATTCAGCGAGCGGTAACGGGGGCGCTGAATCGAAGGCAGCATTCACCGCTGCCATCCTTTACCGGTCTTGATTGGAATCGTACGATCAGGGCCAACCTGAAACACTATGATCAGGAACGGCAGCTGCTGATTCCACAGAAGGTTTATTTTTTCGATCGGGCGCGCAAAAGCAAGGAGTGGACCGTTATCCTTGATATCGATCAAAGCGGCTCGATGGCGAATTCGGTTATCTATGCCTCAATTATTGGATCAATCTTTGCCAGTATGCCGGCACTTGATACACGTGTGGTCGCATTTGATACCGAGGTTGTCGATCTCAGTGAGCAATGTGCGGAAGACCCAGTAGATATGCTGTTCGGTATTCAGCTGGGCGGTGGCACAGATATTAATAAATCAGTTGCCTACTGTGAGCAATTCATTACAGAACCGAAAAAAACATTATTCATTCTCGTCACGGACCTGTATGAGGGTGGCAATCGTTCAGAGCTGCTGCGCAGATTGGACGATTTGCAGCAGGCGGGTGTAAAAACGATTTGTTTGCTGGCATTATCCGATGAAGGAAAACCTTCCTATGATGAGACGGTAGCCAAAAAACTGGCTCAGTTTGGGATTCCCTGCTTCGGCTGCTCTCCTGACCGTCTGCCTGAGCTGATCGAAGGTGCTTTGAAGGGGCAGGACCTGCTGATGCTGGCTAGTCGGGTACAGTCCGGTCCAAATGTGTAAAGGATACTGCAAACGCAATTGGAAGGAGGCCTGCTTTCACAGCGTCGAATGTAGGGTGAATTGGTTATCGTGAGTAATTCCAGGAACAGAGGCCGATGAAGCTGATCATTAAGATCATTTCATCAGTCTCTAATCTCAGGTTCACTAAATATTTACTTGAATTTTACAAAAAAGAGGTTGAAAGTTACCGAAACGCTTTGTATAATAATGACATGATCAAAGGTAAACCGGTTTAATGAACCGGTTTTTATTAGGAAAATCATTAAACCGGTTTAATGATTTTCCGCCATTCTTTTAAAGGGGGGATCAAATGGCAACCATCGATGACGTAGCAAAAGCTGCGGGTGTTTCCAAGGGAACGGTATCTAGTGTATTCAGCAAAAAAAGACCCATCAGCCGTCCTGTAACTGAACGAGTTCTGGAGGTTGCCAAGGGTTTAGGGTATTACCCGAGCCATGTAGCGCGAAGTCTCGCTATTAAGAAAACAATGATAGCCGGTTTGAAAATGCCGATTTCCAAAGACAGCGTGATGTCGGGTTTCGAGATCCAAATGATCAATGGCGTTATAAGAGAATTTTCCAAGCAGGGCTACAGACTTTTGTTAGATACGCTTCCTGAACATGATGATCAGACCCAATTTTCCATCGATCCCGTGGATGGTGTCATTATGCTGAACCCGAGAAAGCAGGATCCTCGTATTGAAAGGTACAATCAAATGGGCATCCCGTTAGTATTGATTGGTCGTCCTGATCCAATTGAAGAGAAAATCAGTTACGTAGACAATGATAACAGGCATTTGAGCTTGCAGGTAGGTCAATATTTAATTAACCATGGACACACAGCCATTTTATTCCTTAATTCAAGCGCGGATATGACGGTTGCTATTGACCGAGAGCACGGTTTGGCGGAAGCTTTCAAACAAAGCGGTCGATCCTATGATCGGGTACACGTTATGAACTATTCGAGAAGGAAGCATTCAAATCCAACTGATTATGGCTATGTTTCGCTTAAGAGCATCTATGAGCCTAATCGATTCACTGCCATTATTACCGATACGGACCGCGTAGCACTGGGAGTGATGAGAGCAGCAAGAGAGCTTGGCCTCGATATTCCAGGCGAGCTTTCGCTAATAGCCTTAAGCAATGACGCTACTCTGGCTCAGGAAATGACGCCTGCGTTAACATCCGTTGAACTGTCCGCAGAAATGCTGGGAACGGAAGCTGCCAAAATTTTAGTGGAGAAAATGAAAGATGTGGACATCGTCGAACAAAAAATAATTGAAGCCAAACTGGTAATTCGCGATTCGTGCAGGTTACTTTAGTAAGCCGCCAACAGGCGGAGCAAAAATGTAAACGCTTTATTAAGATTGTGTAAAGGCATTATATAACCTGGGAGGTATACAATGATGACAAAAACGAAAGTTATGAGCTCAACGATGGCAATCGCACTGTTGGGAACTGTATTAGCAGGATGTACCGGAAGCGATACTGCAGCACCCCCAACAGGAAACGCTCCAGCTACAAACGCGCCTTCAGCCAATGATAAAAAAGAAGACAGAACTCTCCGTATGATGTCAGGGGTTATTGGTGGTAAAACTCCTGAAGAGAACACCTTATTCGAGAAAGAGATTGAACGATTGACCGGTATTAAAGTGAAGATGGATAAACCGGCATCTGATTATGATCAGAAATTGCTGGCTGCCATCGCATCCGGCGAGAAGTTCGATCTGCTTCAGATCAGTAAGGAAAAAATGAACCTGTTCATCAGTCAAGGCATTTTGACACCTCTTACGGATCAAGTAAAAGCATCCAAAGTATTGTCCGATCCCGATGTTCTGCCTGCAGGTGAATGGGATCAGGTCAAGACGAAAGACGGCAAGATCTACGGTGTGTTCTCGAAGTTTCAAGGCGGAACGATGCCGATTGTTCGAAATGACTGGCTAAAAAAGCTGAATCTGCAGGAACCCAAAACATTGGATGATTATTACAAGGTATTAAAAGCTTTTACAGAGCAAGATCCGGACGGTAACGGTAAAAAGGACACGTATGGCTTGAGTACAGCGGGCATGTATGAGCTGCAAGGTATTTTCAGCGCAGCGGGCTTGAAGCAGCGTTATGTGGAGAAGGACGGCAAACTGGATGTGCCCTACTCAACGGATGCGGCTATTCCGATTTATGAGTGGCTGAATAAGCTTTATAAGGAAGGCATATTGGATCCTAACTTTGCTACTAACGATACAGGTAAAATGCGTAATCTGTTTCTAACGGATCGGGTAGGCATGATCACTTATTGGGACGCTTGGGTAGGGATGCTCAACAATACGAGAAAAGAGCAGGATGCGAATACAGCATTTGAAGCAAAAGGACTTCCTGGAGCAGCGGATCCGAGCGGCAAACATATGATTCGTCGCGGTGACCCGGATGTGTGGGTCATTCCGGTCAATGCGGAACATCCGAAAACAGCATTTGAATTTATTGAATGGTGGCATACCAAAGACGGCATTATGCTCGGAAGCCTGGGTATTAAAGATAACGATTATACGGAGAGCGGCGGTAAATACGAGCTTACTAAAGCAGGTAAAGAGCATGCAATGGATCACGGAGTTCCTTTTTGGTACAACAAAAAAGTTCAACCTCCTTTTGGTCTGCTGCCAGGGGTAAAAGAAGCACAGGAATTGGTTGTGAAATATGCAACGCTTGAGCTGACGCCAGCCAAATGGGCAGATGCCGAGAAGATCATCAATGAAAATTCATTTAAAGCGATCTTGGGTGAAATGCCTGCCGCCGATGCGGTTAAAAAGATGCGTGAGCAGCTAAAAGCAAATAAACTAATTGACTAATCTAAGATGAAGTTTCAGCAGATCGAAGGGAGTATATCGCTTGCAAGCTCCCTTCGATATGGCTGGAATTACCAAGCGGATAAGGTGGTGGCTGTCTTTTGAAAGCCGTCTTGAAGTATAAAACGCTTTATGTCATGATGGTACCTATTTTGGCTTACTTTTTTCTTTTTTCGTATTATCCGTTAGTACGCGGCTTCATCATCAGCTTTCAAAATTTTCGCTTAATCGGCAACCGGCCTTTTGTAGGATTTGATAATTATTTGTTTGTCCTGAAAGACTCCACATTCTGGACCGCTTTTCAAAATACGTTGGTTATCGGCGGATTTACGCTAATCATCGGATTCATTATGCCAATTATCCTTGCTTTGTCATTAAACGAGGTACTATCCATCTGGTTTAAAAAATTAACGCAAATGATCGTGTACTTACCTCATTTGTTTTCATGGGTAGTCGTGGGCGGTATGTGGATCATGCTGCTGTCTCCCGATACAGGGATCGTGAATCAAATCCTCCAATTGCTTGGAAGTGCCAAGCCGATCAGTTTTATGTCGAGTACGATTTATGCCCGTTCCATTATGGTATTTACTGCCGTCTGGAAAGACATGGGGTTCATTGTTATTTTATATTTGGCATCCATCGTTTCCATCAATCCATCTCTCTATGAAGCGGCCAGAATGGATGGAGCGAACCGTTGGCAGTTAGTTCGTTTCGTGACACTTCCATCGCTTGCTTCCACAATGAAGGTTGTTATTATGCTCAATGTGCTGAGTGCACTGCGTATGTTTGATCAAATCATTGTCATGAGAAATGGAGCGATAGCCAGCAAAGTCGATGTCATCATGATGTATACGTTCCAAAAGGGTATTTTGGAATTCAATATAGGTACAGCGACCGCCGCAGGGTTTATCGTGATATTGGCTACGTTGATTCTTACTTTCGTGACCCGATTGATCATTCGCTATGATGACGGAGGAGACAAATAATATGAAACTTGAATCCAAAGGATGGTCGGGACGTCTCTTCGATGTAGTAAATGTCGTTTTTTTGCTTCTTCTTGTAGCGACTATGGTCATTCCTTTTCTGAATACGTTCGCCTTGGCCTTCTCAACCAACTTTGCTTCCATGCAGCCGGCTATTGTGCTGTGGCCAAGAGAGTTCAGTCTGGAAGGCTTTAATACGGTTTGGAATCGGCTGCAGCTTTACCAGCCATTCAGCAATAATGTCATTGTCACCGTTATCGGCACCATTGGGCATGTATTTCTGTGTGCAATGGCAGGTTATGTACTTGTCCAACCGCGTTTACCTGGTAAAAAGCTGATGGTATCGTTGATCCTGATCACCATGATGGTGCCAAGTGAATCGATTATGATCCCGCTGTATGTCGTCAACAAGGAGCTTGGTCTGCTCAACACGTTGTCTGCGCTTATTTTTTCAGGGCTGATCTCCGGCTTTGGCGTGTTATTGATGAGAAATTTCTTCTTAACCGTTCCTTTGGAAATGTCAGAATCGGCTCGTATGGATGGGGCCGGAGATGCCCGTATTTTTATGACGATGTATTTACCGCTGGCCAAAGCAGGTCTTGCGACTGTAGCCTTGTTCGAGTTCGTCAGCCGTTGGAATCAGTTTACGCCGGCACTTCTCTACATTAACAATCATGCCAAATACACGCTGCAAATTGCTTTGAAATCGCTCATTATCGACACGGACGCGACCTCCAGCAATTTCATCATTACGACGAATGTCAGGATGGCGGGAATTGTGATCGCACTGCTTCCATTGGTCATTATTTATCCGTTTGTTCAAAAATATTTCGTCAAAGGCATTATGGTCGGTGCTAATAAAGAGTAGAGTCCAGACAAACTATGAAAGACGGTGGAACCCTATATGAATCAAACGGACAGACATAGCCAAACAGCCACATTTACCAGAGAAGTTAAACATTCGGAACAGAGCTCCTATATAGAGGTTCCTTTTGAGGTGCCGCAGCATGTGGAAGAGATTCAGGTCAGCTATGAGGTGGAGTCCTCCGGCAGTCATATCGCGGTTATCGATTTAGGAATCCGAGATCCGTATCGGATCCGAGGGTGGAGCGGTGGAGCACGGAAATTTTTCAATATAGGGTTGGAAAAAGCAACACCGGGCTATTTGCCCGGACCTCTCGATGCCGGTGGATGGGCAGTTGTGCACAATGCCTACAAGATACCACAAGAAGGCTGTAAGGTTACGATAACGATTATCTTTTTCCTGATGACTCCGCGTTGGCTTAAGGGTGACCTGCATATGCATAGCCTTCACAGCGACGGTACTTATACGCTGGAAGAGAATGCAGCAATCATGGAGGAGCTGGGCTGCGATTTCATGACGATGACGGATCATAATGCCATCAGTCAAAATTTCGCCTACCCCCGCAGCACCAGTCTTGTAATGATACCAGGGATGGAGTTTACAACCAATTTTGGCCACAGCAATTTTCTGGGTGTTGCTGATCCTCTGGATGATTTTCGGGTTAGCACTCAGGCTGATGTGAATGAAAGATTGGCAACCGCACGCGAACGGGGAGCACGAATCGTGTTGAACCATCCTCACTGCGATTTTTGTCCGTGGGAATGGGACTTTGACGTCGATTTTGACTGGGTGGAGATATGGAATGGCCCCTGGACTGAACGAAACGAACGCACTTTGGCGTGGTGGCAGCAGCAGCTTCTTGCTGGAAAACGATTGAATGTAATAGGCGGCAGCGATGTTCACCGCCCTGATCCTTATGTCAAGCATGCGATGCCGTGTACCTGGGTGTATGCTTCCTCAAAAACAGTAAAAGGGATACTGGCTGGAATCGAAAAGGGCAACGTATCGATCAGCTTTGCACCTCAGGGACCTTTTGTTCAATTAGGGTTTGGAAACTATAAGATGGGGGATTCGGTACCTGCGGGGGAAGCCGGAATCGTATGTCTGCAAGCTGAGCATCTCTTGGCAGGTGATGAAGTGAAGCTCATTAGCAGCAGCGGGCTGGAACAAAATATAATCGTGGACAGCGACGGTACTTTGGAGCTTACTATAGATTCGGTAGGCAGGCGGTTTGTCCGCGCTGAGGTGTGGCGAACGTTTCCTGAGGTAGACAACAAGCTGATGGCTGCTCTGACGAACCCGATCTATTTTGATGAAAATAAAGGGTAGGAGGTGAATCCTGCATGAACATGACGGTGATGACTTTTAATTTAAGATACGATACACCTGATGATGGAGAATCGGCTTGGCCTCATCGGGTGAACGGTGCGGCTCAGATGATTCAGGACCACAATCCGCTGTTAGTGGGAACCCAGGAAGGTTTTTATCCAATGCTGATGGAACTTCAGGAGCAAATACCTGAATATGCCTGGGTCGGTCACGGTCGTATGGGTGAGCATGAGAATGAGCATTGTGCTGTGTTTTATAAAGCCTCTGAGCTTGAGGTGCAGCATCAAGGCCAGTTTTGGCTATCCGAGACACCCTTCGAACCAGCTTCTAAAAGCTGGGATAGTCATCTTCCGCGAATTTGCACGTGGATCAGCTTTCTTCACAAAACATCACAAAAGCAGTTTGTTGTATATAATACGCATTTAGACCATTTGGGAGAGCAGGCTCGTAAGCTTGGGACTGCTTTAATATGGGAAAATATTAGCTCACACCGGATTGAATTTGGTTTGCCTGTTGTATTAATGGGGGATATGAATAGTCATCCCAGCGACTGGCCGATTCGTTTTTTACGTGGGGAATTGGAGCATATGGGCAAACAAACGTGGCTCAAAGATGCTTACACAGCACTATCCGGCTCTATTGGGCTAACTGCCCACTCGTTTCAGGGCGGAGATGAAGGCGAGCCTATCGACTATATTTTTGTTTCTCCTGAAATTGAAGTATTGAAAACAGAGGTAGATCGGCGCAAGCTGCGGGGAGTGTATCCTTCTGATCATTATCCGATTGTCTCGCAGCTGAGGCTGAGCGACCCTGTTCGGGTGCAAGGTATGTAATTTGTACCAAAAGCAGTCACCTATAGATGATATCGGAGTAGAGGAGACAGAGGCAATGCATACCAATCTTGAAAAAATCTATGTGGTTTTCAAAACGCATTTTGATATCGGTTTCACCGGGCTCGTGTCGGAGGTGGTCCACAGATACCGGACGGAGATGCTGGAAGAAGTGATCCAGATCTGCGAGGAGACGAACCGCAATGAGAATCATGAAAAATATGTATGGACCATGTCGGCTTGGCCTTTATTGCAATCCTTGGAGGGCAGCGGGGAGCAGGACCGGAGTAAAGCATTGCAATTTCTGGACAATCGCCAGTTAATTTGGCATATGCTCCCGTATACGACACATACGGAATTTTGCGGGCTGGAGGAATGGATACGGGGGATGTACGTTTCGCGCGGTCTGAGCGAGAAATACGGGTATCGCCCCAAAGATGCCAAAATGACCGATGTTCCGGGTCATACCTGGATCGTTCCTTCTTTGTTGAAAAAAGCAGGCGTAGAGGTGCTGCATTTGGGCTGCAACCCCGCTACGACACCTCCTGACGTCCCACCTGTATTTTATTGGGAAGGGCCGGATGGGGAGCGGCTGCTTACCTTTTACTCCAAAGGGGCCTATGGTACAGGCATATTGCCTCCCGAGGATTGGGAGCATCCGATCTGGCTGGCTATGATCCAAACTAGCGATAATCATGGTCCGCATGAAGCTTCCTACATACAGGAAATGAAAGCTTCCATCGAGGCGCGCGGGTCCAAGGCCGAGCTTCATATCGGAAGCCTGACGGATTTTGCCGAAGATTTTCTAGCGCGGAATCCCGATCTGCCAGTTATTCGCGGAGACATGGCAGATTCATGGATTCATGGTGTGGGAACAGCTCCAAGGGAGGTCTCACGAGTACGGGAGCTGAGAGGGCGGATCACTGCTGTAGAGAGTGCGCTGTCTATGAATTCGCTCGAAAGCCAAGCGTGGAACGTAGAGGAGCAGCAGCGAATTAAGCAAGCTATTGATACTGCTTACGAATATACGCTTCATTTTGGGGAACATACGTGGGGTCTGGATTGCAAATCATTTTTATTCCCGAGAAGATATGAAAAAGCTGAATTTATTGCAGACAAAAGCAGCGAGCGTTATATGTTGATGGAGCGATCCTGGCAGGAGCAAATCGACTACTTGAATAAAGCCGAAAGCTCCATAGAGGAAGCGGAGAAATGGCTGCGGGTTCAACCTCAGTGGAATCAAACCAGCATATCGGCGGCTGGTACAGGCTCGGAAAGAAAGCAACGTGTGTACAATAACCTTGGCTGGCAGCGTGATGCCTGGGTTCGTATTGCTGCGGATTCGGAGTATGTACCCAATGAACATGACCAATGGATCGATTGTACCAACAATGAGCTGCTAAAAGTAATTCACGATCCACAAGGTGTGTTGGTGGAAGTAAAGGGCTTGCCGGCACTCGGATATAAGACGATAGTGTGTGTACAAAGTAGTGGAAGTAATCATCCTGGATCTGCCGAAAGCTCCGAGAAACCTCTTGCTTTTGGAAGCTTAAGCGAGACACAAGCCGTAATCGAGAACCCCTTTGTTGTCGTCAAACTAGATAGAAAAACCGGTTGGATCATCAGCCTGTTCGATAAGCGTCTGAATAAAGAATGGGTAGATGCGGAGTCTGCGCAGGGCTTTGGACAATACGAATATAACATCTATTCAAACCGGGAAATAACAAGCTATATTAAAAAATATGCGTACCGTTTTTATGACTGGGGCGTACATGACTTTGGAAAAACGGACTATCCCGAGCAGCAGAAGCGGGTTTCTTTTCATACCGAATTGCGGCATATTCGCCTTATACAAGGCGTTCATTCTGTCCAAGTGGAATGTGTAGCTGGCAATAGCCAGGAATCAGTTATGAATTACGGGAATGCAAGGGAAGTCATCTGGACGGTAACGCTGACGGAGGATTCTCCTTTTGTTGATATGGAATGGCAAATTAGTGGAAAAGAGGAGACGCCTTTAGCGGAATCTGGTCATATCGTGTTTCCTTTGCAATTAACGAATCCGAGCTACCGCATCAATAAAATGGGCAGTGTTATGGATCCGCTCGCCGATATTGTGCCTTCCTCCAGCACTCTGTTGAATTGCTGCGAAAATTTTGTCGATGTATCGGATGGTAAGGTGGGAATGGCGATCGTTCCTCTTGATTCACCGTTATTTTTTATCGGTCGCAATGGAATGTGGGATTTTGAGCATAATTATGTACCGGAGAAACCGGAAATGAATTTTAACATTTTTAATAACTGGTGGGGGACTAACTTCCCACAATGGACTGGCGGCAGCTTCATATATCGGTATCGGCTTATCCCGCACGCAGGGGATTGGGTCGAAGGTTCTGTGTGGAAAACCGCTCAGGAAACGATGACCTCTGCACTTACGGTTCCCGCTCCCGCTGCAGCTACGGCTGAACGATCGGATTTAAACAATAGTAACGACCAGCTCGAATTGCTCCCCCTCGGCTTGGAAGGAATGGCGGTGACCTGCTTTAAACCGGCAGAAGATGGAGATGGTTATATTCTGAGAATTCGAGACTGGATTGGCAAACCAAGGCTCGTTACAATCGAATTGCTGAATCAAGTAAGCCAGGTTTGTTTGACTGACCTGCTCGAATATGACCTTGAAGTGTTAACTTTGTTGGAAAACCCCAACACGAACAAACAAGAGCTGTGCTTGCCAATGCAAGCCTTTGAAGTGCATACACTCCGTTTGCGGTTTCATGAATAGGTTGGTAACGGTAAAGAGTAATGAGTGACACCAGTGAAGAGGCCGCATTGTTGCTGCCTCTTTTACTTTGTTTGTAACACCATGTTCAACCTGTGCTAAAATACGGATAGAACTTTCAGTTCCTGAATGGGTACCGGACAGACCCGAAGGACATCGACATAGCATTCGACGCGTGCTTTGGTGGTGATTCCGACACGATAGGCGCCATTGCTGGTGGGTTGGCTGGCGTACACTGCGGCTTCGAGCCAATTCCCGATTCCTACAATAGTATCATATTAATCAAGGATCGTTTGAATGAGCTGATAGGGAAAATTTATGATTTAAAGGAAGCAAGAACCTAATGACTCGAAAGGAGAAGGGTGCCTCTATGCAAAAGCAATACCCGATTGGGGTTTTAAAGCAGGAGATTATCAAGATTTATAATTCGATCAATCAGGAGATCTTTGGAACGGGAATCAAATCGCAAAAAATTGAGATTTCCGGTGATAAAGTGTTGATTTTCGCCACACACAAACGTATTCCTGCTTTGAAAATCCTTGATGAGTCGAATCGGAGCTTAACCGCCAGTGTGGATACACTGCTAATGGAGGCTAACAAAAAAATGCTTAAGGAGCAGTTAGAGCAATCGCTCGGTCTAAAGGTGAAATTGGTGCTCAAGGATTATGATCCCATTACAGAATATTCAGGAACGGTCATTGTGTTTGAACATCATTTGGAATAAACGGTATACCAAATACAAAAAAAGCTTATCTTTTTCTAAGAAGTATGTTATCATAAAATATGAAAACGTTTGCAAAAACTTTAAATCATTTGTCGGTAATTAAATGTTAGATAATATTACATTAAATTAGGTTTTTTCAAAAGAATTAATTAATTTCATATGTTTTTGTTGATTCATTGTCATTTATATGTTATGTTACATAACAAGAAAGAAATGCTTCATTTTACCGACATCATGCGTATCAGCTTGAATATGATGTTTGAACCTATTAAGGAATCGAATCCTTTTGTATCAAAAGAGATCGGATTTCATTGTAACGTTCAAGCAACAACCATACATATAGCAGGTCATAAGGAACTCCGAGTGGAGAGCTTTACAACCGCTATTGTGACATATCCGGGGCTTCCGTGTCCTAGTATGCTCATAGTAGCGGTTTTTTTGTATATGCATTTGATCCAAAACAGAAAGGAAGAAGTCTATGAAAGCATCCAAAACCCGAACAGAAGCAAGGCATGTCGTCGAAGCGCTGAATACCATTTCCAAAGGGAGAATGGTGATGGATTGGAATGAAATTACTGCCGGAGCTAATCCTTATGTAGTGATGAAAACGTCCAATATTCCAGGTAAAAGCGTACTTGAAATCCCTGGACTGATTTTTGGAGACAAACATAAGCCGGTGTCACGTATTGGTGTTGGTATGACATTGACCGAATCGGTGATTGAGCTGGCATCCGCAATGAAGCTCGACCTCATCATCGTCCATCATCCGGTAGCTGATGCAGCCAGCTCGGGCGGGGTACCCTTTGCTGATTATTTACCCCTATATGGCTTGGCGCTTATCGAAATGCACGAGGCTTTTCACGGGCTGCATCCCGGACTGACGCTGCTGCATGGACATCATAAGCTGAAAACGGACATTTCATTTGGTGGTATTCCAGGAAATGTGCTTCACAAAGGCATCGCGCTGGAAGAAGTAAAGACCACGGGTGACATTTTGGCAAGAATTGATGGTTTGATGGGACGTGACATTGATCTCGATTTGTTGGAAGCGGAGCGGGCGATTCGTGGTGAAGCTACGATTGAGGAAGCTACGCTGGCTAATCCGGCCCAACTGCTCAGCGGTAAATTGGATAGTGCGGTCAAGCATATTCTTCATTTTTTCCCGCATACCGGATTTTCGTTGGAGCATTTGGAGCTGGCACTGCAGATGTACCCGGAAACCGATACGATCATTGTCAGTATTAGCAGGGTGCGTGAGGATCATGCTTTTGTGAAATACGCGAAGGAAAAGGAACTTAATTTTATCGTAGGCAATCCGCATTCTGTTGAAATTTTGGAAAATGGTCTCCCGCTTGCTTACGCCTTGGAAATGCTGCTTCCCGAAGTCGAAATCTTTTTACTTAGAGAACGGATAACGGCTGTGCCGCTAAAAGAGGTTGGTCACCAAAAAATGGTTGAATACGGCAGAGAGATGGCAGAAACGCATTTGGTTTCAGGACAACCACTCGCTGTTCAAATAAATTAGCACCTAAATAAGGGAGGATGAACAAACCATGATCAAGTTGAACAAACTCGGTTGTCTGCTGCTTTCCACTGTGCTATTCACGATTACCACGGGCTGTGGAACCGCTTCTGTAGCTGAAATGAGTGCCAAACCGGCTGCAGAAGCGAAGATGGAAGTTAAAACAGAAGTAAAGAAAAGCGAGGAAATCAAGACCGTTAAATTTTCCGAGGTCATCCGTTCGATTTTTTATGCACCCCATTATATCGCGATGCAAAAAGGTTTTTTCAAGGAAGAGGGTCTCAACGTCGATATGAACACGGCGCAGGGCTCGGATAAGGGAGCAGCGGCTTTAATTGCGGGAGTGGCCGATATTTCTTTGGTTGGACCGGAAACCGCCATTTATATTTATAATCAAAAGGGAGATAAAACACTGAAAATTTTCCACCAGCTGACGATCAAGGATGGCTCTTTCCTACTGTCACGGACCAAGCTTAACGGCTTTAAGTGGAGTGATTTAGAGGGGAAAAGCGTGGTCGGATGGCGCCCGGGCAGTGCTCCGCAAATGGTATTGAATTCGAAGCTGCAGCAGGAAAAGGTAAAGGCTGACGTGATTACGAATATCGCTTCCCCGGCGATGGCGGGTGCTTTTACAAGCGGCAAGGGTGACTTTATCCAAGTGTTCGAGCCCATAGCCTCAACTTTGGAAAAGGAAGGCAAAGCGTTCTATGCAGCAGCTGTCGGACAAGCGTTTGGTCCTTTCCCTGAAACCTCCTATGTGGCAACGTCGGATTATATCAAGAAAAATCCCGAGACGATTCAGAAATTCGTTAATGCGGTAGCCAAAGGAACCAAATGGTTGAACACAGCTTCACAGGATGAAATTGCTGATGCGCTAATGCCTTTTTTTGAGGGAACGCCGAAAGACATCATCATACAATCCATCGACCGCTACAAGAAGCAGGATACCTGGTCGGCTGTTCCTGAATTGACTGCGGAGCAATTTGAAACGCTGCAAAAAATGTTGATCGAGAATGATGTGCTGAAGCCGGAGCAAAAATTAACTGATATGGGAGCCGTTGTGGATATGAGCTTTGTTAAAAATATCGGAAAGGCAGGGAAATAGGCCTATGTCACAAATTGAATTAAACGATATTTGCTTAAGCTATTTCACGATCAAGCAGGAAACCGAGGCTTTGAGGGATATCAACGCATCCATTGAGCAGGGTGAATTCATCTCCATTGTGGGACCGAGCGGCTGTGGGAAAAGTACGCTGCTCTCCCTGATTTCGGGAATGGTGAAGCCAACGAGTGGTAAGGTGCTGATTGACGGTCAGGAGGTATCGGGCACCTCTCCCAAGGTAGGATATATGCTGCAGCATGACCATTTGTTCGAATGGCGAAATATATTGAGTAACCTGTTGGTGGGCGCCGAAATTCGCAAGATGGATTTAAAGAAAGCAGAGCATAAGGCACTTGATTTGATGGAGCGCTATGGACTGGGCGGTTTTGCCCATCACAGTCCCTCGCAGCTATCCGGCGGTATGCGTCAGCGGGTGGCATTAATTCGCACATTGGTGACCGAGCCGGATATTTTGCTGCTGGATGAGCCGTTTTCTGCGCTTGATTATCAGACCCGACTGACGCTTGCCGATGAAATTTACGGAATTATTAAGGACCAGGGCAAGACAGCGATTTTGGTTACTCATGATATATCGGAAGCGATCAGTATGGCAGACCGAGTCATGGTCATGTCCAAGAGACCCAGTACAATTTCCACCGTTTATTCGATTCAGCTTGGCGAAGGTGACGATGTCACTCCTTGGAAAAAACGGGAAGCACTCCGATACAAAGAATACTTCAATGTCATATGGAAGGAGTTGGAAGGACATGTCGTCGCTACCGGCTAGTGAACCCTCAGTCACCACGGAAGCCCGGATTGAGCAAGTTCCGACTTTGATCAATTCTAAAGATAAGGCCAGATCGCCGCAATACAATCAATATTTGAAGACGCAAAAGCGCAGGTTGTGGATGATTCGATTGGCGCAGCTGCTGGTGTTTACGGTATTTATTATATTATGGGAGCTGGCTGCACAGTGGAAATGGGTGGATTCCATGCTGACCAGCAGACCTTCGCAGTTAATTACTTCTTTTCAAGAGCTGGCGATCAAAGGGAATCTATTTAAGCATACATGGACGACCAGCTTGGAGACATTGATTGGCATTGTCGTTTCAATGGTACTTGGAATTGGAATCGCGATCGTTTTCTGGTGGTCGACCTTTGCCTCCAAGGTGCTGGAGCCGTACATTGTTGTGCTGAATGCTCTGCCTAAGGTCGCGCTCGGTCCGATATTTTATATTTGGCTGGGTGATCGTTACTCGGTTTACGGTATGGCCATCGCGATTTCGATTATTGTGACGATCATTATGATTGAGAGCGGGTTTAAGGAAATCAGTAAAACGAAGCTCAAACTGATGGAATCGTTTGGTGCTACGCATTGGCAAATGCTGCGAATGGTGCTGCTGCCCGCAAGTATACCGAATGTGATCGCAACGTTAAAAGTGAATGTAGGCTTGACGCTGGTTGGTGTCATTATGGGAGAATTTTTATCGTCGAAGGCGGGTCTTGGTTATATGATCATCTACGGCGGTCAAGTTTTTCAGATGAATATGGTTATGGTCAGTATTGCGATGCTGGCTATGTTATCAGTGGTCCTGTATGGATTGGTTAATGTTGTTGGACGTATTGCGATGAAGAAATATCATATGGATAACTAGGCATAGGTTGGGGAGATGCTGCTGCGAATGCGAGGCTCAATCTTTATCCCAGTTAAGGTTGCTTGAGAAGCATATCCTGCTGTTGACTCTACGGGTACAGCTTTGAGGGATTATAGTAGGTTACGAGAATGAAGGAAGGCCGCAGTTCCTTGGGTTGAGGGGAGCGTGGCCTATGCTGAAAGGAGGCTAAAGTGTGGCTGCTTCTTACTGTTTAACACAAATGACATGGCCGGAAATTGAACAAGCGCTTACGACAGTGAAAATAGCAATAATACCGCTCGGAGCCCATGAGCAGCACGGCCCGCATATGATTGAAAGCTGTGATGCTGTTCTTGCTGAGGAAATGGGCAAACGATTAACCGAGCGATTATATCCGAATGCCATTCTGACACCTACTATTAATATGGGCGTGTCGCCGCATCATATGCATTTTCCAGGTACGATCTCTTTAGAGCCCACAACGTTAATTGCGATTCTCCGGGATATGATCAAATCTTTGCAGCATCACGGTATTGAGAAGTTTCTCATACTCAATGCACATGGTGGCAATCAGGCTACGTTGGGTGTAGCTGTAGAGATGCTCACAAGGGAGCTAGCTACTCAGATTTACTATGCCAAAACGACGGCATCAGCCAAGGATGTGATGGATAGAAGGCTTGAATCCAAGCTGTATGGGCACAGCTGCGACCGCGAGGTTTCCGAGGCGCTGTATTTGGCTCCGCAGCTGGTACGGCCGGATAGACTGGAAAAAGGCGATTTGACGGAGGGCCGATGGAAAAAGCTGCGTCCGGGTCAAGTGCTGCAAGGCTTTTACTATTATGAGGAAATGACGCGCAACGGATGCCTCGGTGATGCGACCAAGGCAAGCCGGGAGATTGGAGAGGAAATTGTCGAGACAGCTCTGGAACGCTTAACCCAAGCTGTCCAAGACATGCTCTAAGTATGAAACAAGCTATTTTCATTGGAGCTATAGCTGCTTATCTGATTTCGATTGTTTATCCTAGCGACATCCTGAAATGGACCATTTCAATAGTAAGCTTATGTATTGTTGTCATGGTGTTCAGCACCGTCAAGCGGTTTGTCCAAGGATTAGGCATCCTATTTCTGGTGACAGGATTTAGTATGTTGATCGTACACAAAGCACATTGGAGCAGCTATATTCTTGGCTTTGGCAACATGCTCAATATATTAAGCTTATTCGCTCTGATCCCGTTAATTGCTCTTCCTATTCAATTAGGGCAATATGCTGTTCGGGTGCAGCATAAGATTCAAAGTAAAATCAAGCATTCCGGGATGCTCTACGCGATTACATCGCTTATGTCTTATATACTGAGCTCCTTTATGAATCTGGCCACCTTGCCTATGGTATACCAAACGATTCGTCCTGCACTTGATTTGTATCCGATCGAGAAGAAAGAAAGATTTATAAGCCGAGCGATCACACACGGCTACAGTATGCCGATTGTGTGGACGCCTGTAGCTCCCATTGTCGGGGTTATCGTGGAAATGACGGGTGTACGCTGGAGCTCTATTTTGCTGATTATGATCCCGTTTAGTTTACTTGGTCTTGTTCTGGATTGGTTTATGGGACAATGGATCGCTAACCGCCGGGCAAGACTTATCGGTCAAGTGGCTATTGAGGAAACATCTGCTGTCCGTGAAAGTGCAGTGGAGTCGGGTTTGCAGCAATTAGAGCAGAATAAGAAAAATCATCCTATACACATTATTGTTGCCATAATCGTATTTAATGGTTTGCTTCTGGTGCTGGAAACCTATACGTCGTTCAGCTTTTTGCTGCTGGTGTCCTTAATCGTAATTCCTTTTGCTTTTTTGTGGTCTTGGCTGATTGGTAAAGGCAGAGCGTTTATAGTAGAAGGCAAAGTGATGCTGTCCGGGCATTTGCTGAAGATGAGAGAGCAATTTTTCGTCTTTTTGAGCGCGGGCTTCCTGATTGCTTCTATTCAAGCTACGGGTGCTGGTCATGAGATTAATCTTTGGATTATCGCTATAAAAGATTTTATTGGTGCTGATATCTTTCTGTTGTGTATTCCTTTGATTCCGCTTGGTCTCGCCTTTATCGGCTTGCATCCTGCAGTAGGCTTGGCATTAACGGCAGAATCGCTGAATCCACAATCTTTGGGGATTTCTGTCGAGCTGACGGCTATCGCGATGCTGACCGGCGCGGCAACTGCCTTTTTGATGGGGCCCTATAACGCAACCGCCGGGCTGATGTCCAGTCTGACAAAAGAAAGCTCTTATAAAATATCCAATTGGAATTTGCCGTTTACGACAGCTTATATCCTTCTGTCGATGACGCTGCTGCTGGTTTTGAAAAATATGGGTTGACAGATAAGCCCAGACAGTCAATAATAAGCTCATAACGTATTTGGTATACAATATACCAAAATAACAATCAACCATCTTACAATTTGAGAGGAGAATTACCCATGACACAAACCGCAACGAAGTCCCGCTTAATGAACAAAGAGGAATTCCGCACTGCTTTGGAGCAAGCCATTGAAGGCAATGCTGTTGCAAAGGCTCCTTTTACAATCATGTGGGCGAATGGTGAGTTGAAGAAAGAACATTTTGCTAGATGGGTTGAACAGCACTACGCTTACGTGGGTCCATTTGCCGAATATCTGGCTTATATATTTGCTAATTGTCCACATCAGGATGCAAGAGACTTTTTGCTGCAAAACATGTGGGAAGAGGAGCTGGGCGGTGACCGTCATACCGATTTGTTGATCCGCTTCGGCGAAGCGTGCGGTACGACAAGGGAACGTGTAGAGTCGATGGAGCATGTGCTTCCAGAAACGATTGGCTTGCAATCCTGGTGTTACCGAATGGCTTTCAAGGAAAACTTTTTATTCGCAACAGCTGCATTGGTAGTTGGATTGGAATCACAGGTTCCTGCCATTTACCGCCGACAAACACCGACGCTTCGTGAAAAGTACGGGTTTACCGATGAGGAAGTGGAATTCTTCGATCTTCATATTGTGTCTGATGAAATTCATGGTGAGCGTGGTTATCAAATTGTGTTGGAATATGCAAAAACTCCTGAGGATCAACAGCGCTGCATAGCGATAGTAGAAGAAGCGACAAAGATGCGCAGAATGTATATTGCAGCTATATCCCGTGAATTTGGATTAGGATAAGCACAAATTCCAAAAGTATTTCAGTACTGTGAAGTAAAAGCAAGGAAGGAGATTGTTATGGCGATTGAGACGGCAGTACAAACCTTCAAAAATTTAATTGATGGGCAGTGGGTGGACTCGGTAAGCGGTAACACCTTTATGAGTACAAATCCTGCTCAGGTCACAGATATAGTAGGACGGTTTCAAGCCTCTGGTGAGGAGGATGTACGGATAGCCATGGAGGCGGCAGCACGCGCATTCCTAACATGGCGTTACACGGCTCCAAGCAAACGGGCGGAAATTTTATATAAAGCGGCCGATTTGTTGGAAAAAAATCTGGAGTCGTATGCAGAGGAATTGACTCGCGAAGAAGGCAAGACTCTGGCCAGCAGCCGGATGGAGGTTAAACGCTCCGCCCAGACCTTACGGTATTATGCATCGGAGGGCTTGAATACTGCTGGCAGCACGCTGCCTTCGGATGATCCAACCACTTCCGTATATACAAGAAAAGAGCCTTTGGGTGTAGTTACGGTAATTACTCCATGGAACTTTCCGATATCCATTCCCGTACGCAAGATTGCTCCGGCCTTAGCCACTGGCAACACCGTAGTATTCAAGCCTGCATCAGACACACCGCTTATTGCTTTCCGTCTGGTAGAGGTGCTGCATGAAGCGGGATTACCAGCAGGTGTACTTAACTTTATAACCGGATCAGCTTCTCAAACGGGCAAACTCTTGGTTACACATCCAGCAGTCAAGGCAGTGACCTTTACAGGCTCCACAGGTGCCGGGGAGAAAATCAATCAATCGGTTCGTTTATCGACTCGTGTACAGCTGGAACTGGGTGGGAAAAATCCGCTGGTCGTTCTTGAGGATGCTGACATGGATCAGGCAGTTGAATTAGCTATTAAAGGCGGCTTCGAATTAACCGGTCAGGCTTGCACGGGCACCAGTAGAGTCATTGTGATGGATGCTGTGCATGAGCTGTTTGTAGAACGATTGATAGCCAAGACAGCATTGCTGACCATAGGGAATGGATTAAACAAAGGGATTGAAATCGGACCTTTGGCAAACCAGAGTCAATTGGACACTGTGTTGGATTACGTAAATATCGGTAAGTCAGAAGGGGCCGAGCTGATGTATGGTGGCGAGCATCTGACTGAAGGCGAGTATGCTACCGGTTACTTTGTAAAACCGGCAATCTTCACTAATGTCACCCCAAAGATGAGAATTGCGCAGGAGGAAATATTCGGACCGGTCATTTCGGTTATTCGTGTTCAAAGCTTTAAAGAAGCAATCGAAGTGGCGAATGATATCGAATTTGGACTGTCTGCAGCGATCTGCACAACTGATCCGAATCGGGCTCAATACTTCACTCAGCATATTGAAGCAGGCGTTGTCAAAATTAACCGGCCGACAACCGGTGTTGCTTATAATGCTCCGTTCGGCGGCATGAAAATGTCGAGTACGGCAACCTATCGAGAAGCGGGACGTTCCGCGGTTGATTTTTATCTGCAGGAAAAAACGATCTATCACGGCACTCTTAATATCGAATAAACCGTAACACGAACTGAAGACAGATGAGTATGGAGGAATCGGATGAAATCAGTGTTGAAGCTGGAGCTGGAAGAAGCGAAGGTGATGATGGAAGCGGCTAAGCAGGCAGCGTCCGCTGCCAAAGCTTTGGAAACGATATGTATTGTTGACGATGGCGGGTACGTCATTGCGCTGGAGCGAATGAACGGTGGACGTATTACCGGTCCGGAAATTGCTATAGCCAAAGCATTCACCGCAAGTGGACACAAGCGTTCTACCCATTTATTTAATCAACCGGGCGGTCCGGCTACGACTACTGGGGAAGCATTCGGCATCCATGCGATGCTTCCCGGCAAGTTCGCGATTTTCGTCGGAGGCTTCCCGATTGTTGTGAATGGAGAGGTTGTGGGTGGCGTGGGCATCAGTGGCGGCAACGGAGAGCAGGATACAGCCGTTGGCGTGGCCGCACTTAAGGCGCTGCAGGGCTACTTGGGCAGTGAATATGAAGTGATTACCGCAGCAGATATTAAGAAATAAGCGGCAGCAGAGGCCAGACCGTCTTGGAGCTGGTGAAGGGAAGACAACAGCTTTGGCCTGGAATCGGCTGCAAATGGAGGTGCCTTCTATGCCCATTGTGAAATTACATCAAAACGGTCAAGTGTACCAGCAGGAAGTAAGCGTGAACAGCAATCTGGTCGTTTTAGCCGGAATCAAAAAGTTTCCCTATCTGAAATATGGCTGCGGGATGGGGAAATGCACCAAATGCACAGTCAAGGTTCTAGCAGGTGGAGAAGGGCTTCCCGAACCGAACTGGAAGGAAAAGAAAATGCTGGATACCAAGCTGGAGGAAGGCTTCCGCCTGTGCTGTCAATTGTATATTCATGAAGATGTGGAAATTACTCAGGAATGAGCTAAACTATAAGCTGGCTGCGACGCGAAAAATAGGGATGCGTGACTCCTATAAGCTCAATAACAACAGCCTGAGGGGGCTAGTACTTGCTGCAACCTAAAGGACGAATCGAAACTAAGCTGGGCGAGTTGAACATCCAATTGGAAGCTGCCCCTAAGCCAAGTGGCAATTATGTGCCGTATATCATGGTGCCCCCGTTGATTTACTTAAGCGGAGTGACACCCAAAGAAAATGGCGTTCTGAAATATAAAGGAAAAATCGGTCAAGATTTAATGAAGGAAGAGGGCTATCAGGCTGCCCGTCAATGTATCATTAATCAGCTGGGCACGCTGCGCTCGGCGCTTGGAGATTTGGATAGGATCGTCAGCATAGTGAAGCTGGAAGGCTTCATCAATGCTGCATCAGATTTTCACGAGCTTCCTTATGTATTAAATGGCGCTTCCGACCTGTTGGTCGAGGTATTCGGCAGTGCAGGTGTTCATGCTCGCTCGGCCATAGGGGCTGCTTCCTTACCTGGCGGTGCTGCTGTGGAAGTGGAACTGATTGTTCGTTATGAATGAGATCATGTGGAGGTAATGACAATGAGTGAATATATATTAGTATCCACGACAGAACGTTATCGTACGGTAACAGACAATCCGAATTTGGAGAAAGTTGCCGACTACGAATACTATTTTTTTGGTAAAAAGAGGACGACCTTCTCGATCTGTCGGATTCTTAGCCAGGATGCAAGAATATTGATTCAAGGTATATCCGAAGTATTTGACGACAACAGTATTCCAATCAAGGTATTTCCTAAGTTCGAGACAACCGAGGAAATTGAAAAGGAAATTTATGAGCTGGATATGGATGAGGAAAGTAAGATTCTAAAGGTATAAACCAGACGATACGGTAAAAGCAATGAAGGTGCGCAGGTGGAGACAAGCCTGTCCTTTTGTTGCTTTTTTTGATATTGGAAATCTAACCGTATATCGATTAAACTTGAGGAAACAACCACATGGAGGTATACCAGATGCCAGACACACCAGTCATATGGAAAGATGAAGAGCTAAGCCCTATAAGGGATAAGGTTTACCAATATGTCAAACAAGCCATTGTACAAGGCATATATAAATCTGGAGAACGAATCATTGAGCGTGAGCTTGCGGATCAATTAAATGTAAGCCGTACACCAATCCGTGAAGCTTTATTTCGACTCGAATCACAAGGATTTGTTAAAACACTGCCTCGCAAGGGTGTCGTCGTGTCCAAGCTTTCTCCAGAAGAAATTATAGAAATCTTTACGATATTGGCGGCGTTGGAAAGCTTGGCCATGAAGATGGCTGCACAAAAGGCGGAGCCCTCTCATCGAGAAGAGCTGAAGCAGATCATTGAAGAGATTGATCAAGCGCTGACGAAATCAAACTTTGATCAAGTGGATTGGAAGTTTCATTTTAAAATCAACGATGTCATTTGTCGTGCAGCACAAAGCCCAAGATTAACACAAATGCTTGACGGGCTGTCCGATTATATCCGAGCTTTTGTCCATTTAGGTTATGAGCTTCCCGGTCGGCTGCGTAAAGCTATGGATGAGCATAGGGATTTGGCAAAGGCAGTTTACAATGGCGAGGGAGAGCTTGCCGAGAGCTTGACCAAAATCCATTTGGAAAATTCCAAAAAAGCGTATATGGAAGCATTGGAAAGAGAGTAGATAGATCGATACAAACAAGAGCAGCAGAGTCCAATTGACCCTGCTGCTCTTGTTTGTAAATTTAAAGCGGGATGATTTATGTAGAGGAGTTGGCGATCCTTTGTGCAATTTTGTTTCTGCGTTCGAGATCTTCCTCATCCCAGGCAGCTGTAACGTCACCGACGATAAACGTTTGGCAAGCTAAGCGGTAACCTTGACTGATGGCATCATGACCTAATCGGTCCAGCTCTTTTTTCATGACTTTACTGAGATTCTCCTGCCCATCCACAATTCGAACGCGACAGGTTCCGCATAAGCCGCCGCCGCATTTAAAAGGAACTGAGCCTTCGTATCGGATGGATGTTCTTAACAAATTGGCGTCCGGCTGCACTTCAATGGTTTTACCTGATGTAAGAAAATGAATAGATGGCATAAGGTATCCCTCCTTCTAAGTATAGCTTTATTTTAACATACTATTTTGGTTTATGGTATACCAAATAAGCAGGCGTATGAAAATAAAAGGATAACCTTTATCTGCTTTGAATGCATGAAAAAGGAGACGAGAACGGCACACAAATCATGCTGGGCGATCCCTTCAAATTGGATGCCAAAAACATAGCTGAATGGAAGTAAGTATACTGATCCTGAGATGATCAGCTAAAAAAGCCCCCAAACCACTATTCAGTGGGATGGAGGCCTCGTTGTAGAGGGGAGATCTATTACAGGCTGACAGGTCCTTCAAATACAACGTCTTTCAGAGGGCGACGGGTATTTGGCAATTCGCGTTCTCTTAAACCTTCCGAAAGTGTAAGCTTATCGCCCTGATAGCCAAGTGCGATAACGGCATGAAGCTCCCAAGTGCTTGGAATATTTAAAGCCGTACGTGCTTGATCTCTGCTGAAGCCGCCAATGGCATGAGTGGCCAATCCCAGGATCTTGGCTTGCAAAGCCAAGGAGCCCCAAGCTGTTCCACTATCGAAAGCGTGAGCACCGTTAGGATCACCATTTTCTCTTTTGGTATCGGATGCGACAAGGATCAGGACTGGAGCCTTCGAAGCCCAAGTACGATTGAATTCAGAAAGGAAGTCATGGAATACGGCAAGTTGTTCGTCTGTTTTGGCAACAATGAAGCGCCAAGGCTGATCATTGAAAGATGAAGGAGCCCAATGAGCAGCTTCCAATATGGAATATAAATCCTGCTCAGAAACTGGTTGATCCGAGTAAGCACGTGGAGACCAGCGGTTTAGAAATAAAGGTGTAACGGAATACTCGGGCTTGCGATGTGCCTGGACTTCTTCTGTTGGTTGTTCGAATACGGTACGCTGATCACTCATGAATAAATACCACCTTTTTCATCGGAATTAACTTATTTAATATATCATGCTTACAAAAAGTATGCAATAGACATTTTTTTTGATACTTCACGGTCCGAAATAACCTAAGTCATTAGGATTACAAACAAAGGAAGCACAATTTTCAGTCATAATAGCTGATGAGTTGTGCTTCCTCTATATTCGCCACAGTACATATAATATGGAATGCGACACTATTCGATTCATTAGCTTGAGTTGATCACAACATGAAACATGTGTGGATCCATTTTTTAATGCACAGGTCTTTGGGAAATCATCAACATTAGCATATCTTTCAAGTTGTGCTTCAACTGCAGAATTTCGTCGAATTTCATCCGTTCGATGCCATACAATAATTCTTTGGAGGCATCGCTTCCTATATATTCAGATAAATCGTCGATCATGGCTGAGTATGATGTAAGATTGCTTTTGATTAGAGACACCTGATCACCTCTTAAAAGTTATAAACAACAAAAAACCACAGCATTAGATGATGAGGGTTCACGTTTCGACCCTTTGGAGGCTTGGCGATCCTAGTTCAATAGTGAACCTTAGACCCATAGCTTTGCGTCCTTATTTTTCAATAAGTTTGCCATTATCAGTTCTTGTCGATTATTCTGTTATATTTAAAAGAATATCAGGTAATGGGTATGCAGTCAATATATAGTGGGTTGGTATATAGAAATAGCTTAGGTATATAGGACTATATGAATCGTGTCTTGTTTTGGCAGGAATACAGGTAAATGAGGACGAACAAATAGTTAGAAACTATGACCAAAGTATACTATACTGTAAGCGGCAAATTAAATGGGGGGGTTCATATATATGTTAATTCAAAGTAAGGCTTGGACATCTGATATGGGGGACGGAACTTTCCAAAATCCGGTGCTATACGCTGATTATTCGGATCTGGATGTGATTCGCGTAGCTGATGATTTTTTTATGGTCGCCTCTAGCTTTGCCCATACACCGGGACTTCCTATCCTGCATTCGAAGGATATGGTGAATTGGACGATTGTTAATCATGTAATTGCAAAGGTAGATCTGCCGGGCTACGATATTCCGCAGCATGGCAAAGGCATCTGGGCGCCAAGTATCCGATTCCACGACAATAAATTTTGGGTGTTCGTCAGCACTCCAGACGAAGGTATATTCATGAGTACAGCCGAAGATCCATTTGGCAGCTGGTCGCCTTTACATATGATTAAAGAGGTTAAAGGCTGGATTGATCCATGCCCATTCTGGGATGAGGACGGCCAAGCCTATTTGGTGCATGCTTTCGCACATAGCCGCTGTGGAATTAAAAATAAACTTAACCTATGCCGCATGTCTCCGGATGGTAAGCAGCTGCTTGATGACGGTGTCATCGTATTTGACGGAACCGAGCATCATCCTGTAATGGAAGGGCCCAAGATGCACAAACGGAATGGCTACTATTATTTGTTTGCTCCTGCTGGAGGCGTTTCTACAGGCTGGCAGACGGTCCTCAGATCGAAGCATATTTGGGGTCCTTATGAGGATGCAATTGTACTGCATCAAGGGGATACAACAGTTAACGGCCCGCATCAAGGGGCATGGGTAGAGCTGGAGTCGGGAGAATCGTGGTTTTTTCATTTTCAGGATCGTGCCGCTTATGGAAGGATCGTCCATCTTCAGCCCATGGAATGGGTCGAGGATTGGCCGCTGATGGGGATCGATACGAACGGCGATGGCATTGGCGAGCCTGTGCTGCGTTGCCGAAAACCGAATGTTGGTCATGAATTCCCGATAGCCGTGCCCCAAACCTCGGATGATTTCAATAAGGATCAGTTAGGATTACAGTGGCAATGGCAGGCCAATCCAAATCCTGAATGGTTTTCATTAACCGAAGTACCTGGAAACCTACGATTAAATTGTGAGCCGCTTCCCGACAATATCGAGACCTTGTACAACGCACCACAGCTCTTGATGCAAAAGCTTCCCGCACCAACATTCAGTGCTTCTGTGAAAATGAATTTCCGTCCACAGCAATCTGGCGATATATCCGGTCTGATCCTATTTGGCTATAGCTATCAGTATTTGGCACTGACCCGATCCGATATGGGTAGACCCAATAGGCTAGTGCTCGTACAGGGCGATGGCAGGGGTGGAGAAAGTACAGAACAGGAGAAAGCAGCTGTCGATTTCCCTGGTGAAGTGGTTTATATGAAAGTAGATGTTATTTATGATGCGGAATGCAGCTTTAGCTATAGTGCAGACGGCGTACATTTTGAGCCGATAGGTCAAGTTTTCCAAGCCACTGAGGGGCGTTGGGTTGGCGCGAAGGTTGGCATATTTGCAGTTAACAAGGAAGCTGCAGCGAGTCAGGGACATGCCGATTACAGCTCGTTTATAATCAATTCACTATAAGAGGTTGTTCAAAAGACGATTTCCGATCATAAAATCAAACTTGTGGAAACGTCGACTTTTGAACTAGAACTATAAGAAAATGTGTGACATTTTACTTAGATTATTTAGTGGAAATCTGGTATGGTATAGGTATCATTTAAAAATCAGGCTAGTCTGTCAATAGGAACGTTGAACTATTCAGGTAGGACTCAAGTTTACTTTGATTGATTACCGTTATTATTAAATCCGACGAATCGCGGGGCGATACCAATTGCAGAATATCCTTCATGAGAATGATTTGTTCCTTAATGCTTTTAAGTATGCCCCTATAGGGATCGCTTTGGTTGATTTGGACGGGAAATGGTTAAAGGTGAATCCTTCCTTATGCAAGCTGCTTGGCTATACGGAGCAAGAATTTGAAGCGAGAAGCTTTCAGGATATTACGAATCCTGAGGATTTACAAATTGATTTGAACTACGTTCAATCTATGCTGGCAGGCAAGATGACAAGCTATCAGATTGAAAAAAGATACATTCATAAACAAGGCCATGTGGTTTGGACGCTGCTGAGTGTATCGCTTGTTCACCATCAGGATGGGACACCTAAATATTTTATTTCACAAATTGTCGATATATCCAAGATAAAGCTGGCGGAAAAAGAAATCAGCGATCTAAATGATAAAAACAAAAATATATTGGACAATATCTCGGATGCTTTCTATTCACTGGACGAGGAATGGCGCTTTGTTTATATGAATAAAGAAGCGGAAAAGCATCTTGGCAAAAAAAATGAGGAATTAAAGGGAAAACTTCTGTGGCAGGAGGTCCCGAAGCTGGATAAGACGGTATATGGCAGTTATTTTCGGAATTCTCTCAATCAGAAAACCAAAGTTCAGTTTGAGGAATATATGCCGGCTAGTGAGGAATCTGATGAAAAGTGGATCGAAACCCATATTTATCCAACCAAGGAAGGGCTGTCCGTCTACTTTCATGATGTGACAATGCGCAAATTAACGGAGGAGAAGCTAAAGGGAAGTGAAGCCTGGTTTCGAATGCTTGCTGATTACTCAACAGATATGATTACCCGGTATACACCAAAAGGCAAATGCACGTATGCTTCTCCTGTATGTCGTACCCTGCTGGGCTTTCAGCCTGAAGAGCTGATCGGATCCTGGGGGGATTCTTTGCTTCATCCGGATGACTCCCCGAGGATAAGCTCTATATATAAGGACATTGTGAGCTCGCAGCAGATCAATACCTTTAGCTTTCGGGTTCGCAAAAAAGACGGCTCTTATATTTGGTTTGAAACTACCTGTCAAACGATCCTCGATAAAAGAGGAAGAATTAGTGAAATTATAGCTGTATCCAGAGATATTACAGAACGCAAGGTATCTGAGCTCAAGATGCAAGAGGCGAACGATTTATTGATGCGGCTTTCGATGACAGATGGATTAACTGGTATTGCCAACCGACGATGCTTCGACGAAACGCTGGAACGTGAATGGGGAGTTGCGGCCAGATATGGTCAGCCGATATCGCTGCTATTATGTGATATTGATTTTTTTAAATCATACAACGATACCTATGGTCATCAAGGAGGCGACGCTTGTCTGCAGCTGGTAGCCCATTCATTAAAAAGATCTCTGAAACGGCCCAATGATTTGGCGGCGCGATATGGCGGTGAGGAGTTTTCCATTGTTTTACCCAATACCAACAAGAATGGGGCCAGCAAGGTAGCGGAAACGATCAAGCAGTGGGTTCAGGATTTACAGATTCCTCATCTTACATCCAAAGTGAGTTCATTTGTAACGATCAGCATTGGTACAGCAACCTTGGTTCCTTCTGCACAGTCCTCGATCAACAAGCTGATTGAGTGTACGGATAAATCACTATATTTGGCCAAGCAGGGCGGAAGAAACAAGGTAGTGTCGTATGAATAAGTATTGAAGTGTAATAATGAATTACGATTGTGCAGGTATTCGCTAAACAGCGTATACCTCTTTTTATTTAGAGGGTATTCAACAGCTGGTAAGGGTAAACTTTAAAAACAAACACAACACGACTATAAAAAAACACATATCGCAACCTGTGCAGGAAGGGTAAGATGGGGTAGCCAAGCAGATTGGTCAATAACATAAGAATAGGATGAATGGAATGAAAAAGATAATTGGCACCACTTTGGTTTGCATCATGGCCGCCAGTGCTGTTACAGGCTGCAGTACAGATCAAGCAGCTACGAAGTCCGGCAATGGCGCGAAAACCAATGAAATACCGAAATTTACGATGTCAATGGCGACCAGCGGTAATAAATATGCTGAAAAGTCAGCAGATATTAATAAGGAAAAGTGGTTCAATAAGCTCGAGGAGCTAGCCAAAGTGGATATCGATATTCGCATGCTTCCACTGAAGGATTTTGACCAAAAGATGTCACTGATGTTCGCTTCCAATGATATCCCGGATGTGGTGCAAAATGTTGGCGGCGCAACGACGAAGGGAATGTCGGGCTCTGTGGAAGCCGGTATTTTCATGCCTCTTGACGATTTGTTGAAACAATATGCACCAACCATAATGAAAGCGGTGCCAAAAGAGGCGTGGCAGGAAACAAGTTTCAATGGTAAAATTTATGGTATTCCATCCTGGTTATCCAATCCTTCGCGAAGAGCGTTGTTCGTAAGGGCGGATTTGCTTGCCAAAACTGGGCTGCCAGCTCCGAAAACGGTCGATGATTTTTTGAATGTCATGAGGGCGCTTAAAAAGGTGGGAGTCGAAAACCCTTATCAATTGCGGGAAAACTTCAAATACGCAGATACGATCCTCGGAGCTTATGATGTGCTTCCTTCACAATTCGAAGTGCAGGGCGAGCAGGTAGTGCCGAAGTTTTTTGATGTGGAGAATATGACTAAAGCCCTGCAAGCTTACAAGACGATGTTTGATGAAGGTCTCATTCCGAAGGATTTTGCATCCATCAGCTCGACCGAATACAGTAAAAATATCGAAGCCGGCAAAGTAGGGATGTGGTCGGCCAATGCTCAGGGCTTAACCACTTATCGCAACAAGGCTGCCTCTTCGTTACCGGATGCCAAGATCGAAATTATCCCTTCACCTCGTGGACCTGAAAACCGTGGTGGACATGTGCTCTATTCCAGTATTAACACCTCCTATTACATCAACAGTAAAGTTTCCAAGGAGAAGGCGATTGAAATTATTCGTTTCTTTGAATGGATGACGACGCCTGAAGCTGAGAAGTATTTCTCATTTGGGATAGAAGGCGAAACGTATACGATGGACAATGGCAAGGTTAATTTCAAACAGCCAACTACCCCTGAGGCAATTGATGAAGATGGTTTCCGCAGTATGTTCTGGTTTGTACACGATACGATTTATAACAAAGCAAGAGAAGAGCTGACGCAGGACGGTCGTGACATGATGAAGTACATGGATACGGTGATTTCCAAAGAAGGATTAGGTTCCCTGCGGTTTGTTCCATCGCTGGAGTCGTACTCACGTTATCCGGATGTCGCACCATTGGGTGATGATACAGGTCCGAAATTAGTTATCGATCATATGGTTAAAATGATTTATGGCAAGGAACCGATTTCGGACTGGCCGAAGGTTATTGAAGAATACAAGACTAAAGGCGGCAACGAAATTCTGAAAGAAGCAACTGAGCGTTACAAGAAAAAAAATGGCGTAATCACTTCGGAGAACAGAGGCTAATCTTGGAAAAAGAATGGCTTTGATCATGGAGCCGATTAGGCGAAACGAAGGAAGGATTATAAATGGAAGCAAGCCTTACAGCAAGCCAGTTAAAGCTTTGGTACGATAAGGCGGCAAGCAGTTGGACAGAAGCACTCCCAATCGGTAATGGACGTTTGGGAGGCATGATTTTCGGAACGACAGCACAAGAAAAAATCCAGCTCAACGAGGATTCGATCTGGTATGGTGGACCCAAGCAAGCGGATAATCAGGATGCACAAACCTATCTGCCGGAAATTCGCGAGATGCTCATGGATGGCAGACAGCCGGAAGCTGAGCATTTGAGCCGAATGGCGTTAATGTCAGGGCCAAAGTATTATCATCCGTATGTGCCAGCAGGGGATTTGTGCCTGTGGTTTCTCGATCATAACCGACCAACAGAAGGATACAGTCGTGAGCTGGACCTGAAGACAGCTATTGTACAAGTGAGCTACAAAATGGATGGAGCCGACTACAGTCGGAAGTATTTCAGCAGTGCTGTCGATCATGTTATCGTTGTTCGATTGGAAAGCGGACTCCCGAGTGGGCTTACCTTCAGCGCCAATCTGATGAGACGTCCCTATGACGCAGGAAGCCGTGCATTAGGTGAAGATACGGTTGTTATGCAGGGTGAATGCGGGAAGGATGGAATTGCTTTTTCCTGTGTGGTCAAGGCGATCCCAGAGGGAGGAAGCGTAAGAACCATTGGTGATTTCGTATCGGTTGAGCAGGCTGATGCCGTAACGCTGCTGATTGCGGTTGAATCGACCTTTCGATCGGCAAATACGGAGGAAGTTTGTTTGCAGCGTATAGAAGCCGCTGCTTCTAAGGGTTACAAGGAATTGAAACGCGCACATATCGCGGAATACGCCGACAAGTTTGATCGGGTGTCGATCCGTTTGAAGGCTGACGAGCTGGATGCAGCGCAAAAGCAGACGCAGCAGCTGCCAACGGATATTAGGCTCGAACGTGTCAAAAAGGGTGGTGTAGATCAAGGACTTATTGAGATATTTTTTCAATACGGTCGTTATTTACTTTTATCCTGCTCGCGTCCGGACAGTTTGGCTGCCAATTTGCAAGGAATTTGGAACGACAGCTACAGCCCTCCTTGGGAATCGAAGTACACGATCAATATTAATACGGAAATGAATTATTGGCCTGCCGAGATTTGCGGTCTACCCGAATGCCATCAGCCGCTCTTCGATCTGATCGAGCGGATGCGGCCGAACGGAAGGAAGACAGCCAAGGAGCTTTATGGCTGCCGCGGATTCGTCGCTCATCATAATACCAACCTCTGGGGAGAGACACGACTGGAGGGCATTCTCGTTTCTTCTTCGATCTGGCCGCTTGGAGCCGCCTGGCTCTCACTGCACCTATGGGAACATTACCGCTATGGGCTGGATGAGGTGTTCCTTGCTGAGCAAGCTTATCCTGTTATGAGAGAGGCGGCTGAATTTCTGCTCGACTATATGGTAGAGGATGCACAGGGCCGACTCATTACAGGGCCGTCCATTTCACCAGAAAATAAATTTATTTTGCCGAGTGGCGTGCAAGGGAATCTGTGCATGGGTCCGGCTATGGATATGCAGCTGGTATACACGCTGTTTACCGCATGTATGGAAGCAGGGAAGCAAGTCGGCGAAAGCGACGAAACGTTCCGTCTTCAGCTGGAGGAAGCCATTGCCAAGCTGCCACGCCCGCAAATCGGCAAACACGGTCAAATCATGGAGTGGCTGGAGGATTACGATGAAGCAGAGCCAGGGCATCGCCACATTTCACAGCTGTTTGCTTTGCATCCGGGAGAAATGATTGACAAGCATCGAACACCCGAGCTTGCTGCAGGAGCCAGACGGACGCTTGAAAGACGCTTGGCAAGCGGCGGCGGACATACAGGCTGGAGTCGTGCCTGGATCATCAACTTCTGGGCGAGGCTTGGAGATGGCAATAGCGCTTATGAGCATATTTCCAAGCTGCTAGCGACGTCAACGTATCCAAATTTGTTTGATTGCCACCCGCCATTTCAAATTGACGGGAACTTTGGCGGAACTGCCGGGATCGCAGAGCTGCTGCTGCAATCCCATGGCGGCGTTCTTGAACTGCTGCCTGCTCTGCCTGAGACTTGGCCAGAGGGAGAAGTAAAAGGTCTGCGAGCAAGAGGAGCTTTTGGGATTGATATTCGTTGGCAGGGAGGGCAAATCCAGCATGCAGTCATCAGAGCTGGTCGAGCCGGTTTATGTCGTATTCGAATGGAACGAGACTATATAATCTGTCACGAAAATGGAACGGATGTTGAATACGTGATGGACAGTGGAATTGCGGAGTTTGCCTGCGAGGCTGGAGCTGTATATTGCTTGCTGCCAATGTAAGGCGGCAGGGGGCTGGCAGTTGAAGCCGGTTTAGCTCAGCAGGTGCTAACGAAGTCAGTTGTGGCCAGTTTGCTTTGTGAAATCTAGAAGTGCGGTGAATAAAGCGCGGAGGGGCCGAAAGTGTTCTGGAGAAGCGGAGCGTTCGCCTTTGTTCAACGATTTCCACCGCTAATTCCCTTATATAATGGAGAAATCTTTGAACGACAGCGATAGGAAGAACACTTCGGCACTGTAGCGGCACTTATTCACCGCACTTATAGCAATTGCTTACGAAGCCAGTTTTGCTTCGCAAAACTCAGTGAATGCTTACGAAGCCAGTTTTACTTCGCAAAACTTTAAGGAGGGGACCCCATGTACAAACAATCATTAGATCATTTATCGGAACGGCTTTTGCCAGCTCCCAGAAATGGCGGCTTCCGAATGGAGGATTATTGGGTATGGTGCGGATCGGCAGTAAAAGGCGAGGACGGCAGGTTTCATCTGTTCGCCTCTCGTTGGCCAAAGTGGCTGCCCATGCATCCGGGCTGGTTGGTTGCATCAGAGATTGTCAGAGCTTCTGCAGATCAGCCCGAAGGACCTTATCAATTTGAGGAGGTTGTGCTGCCAGCCCGCGGAGCGGAATATTGGGACGGCAGGAGTACGCACAACCCCCATATTGTGAAACATGGAGAACTGTACATTTTGTATTACATGGGGTCTACTCATCCGCTTTCGGATCCGCTCGCTGAAGAGGAGATTACCCTCGAAGACCCTCGCGTCATTGTAGCACGCGCTAACAAACGGGTAGGCATTGCCGTGTCCAAGAGTGTTTTCGGTCCTTGGGAGCGGAGGGATGAACCTATTTTGCATACGAGACCTGGCAGGTTTGACAGCTTCCTAACCTCCAATCCTGCCCCATGCGTCGATGAAGATGGCTCTGTGATGCTCATCTATAAGGCACGCAGGTATGAAGGTAATGTACATGGACAGATGACTATTGGCTGCGCTCGCGCTGAGCATGTGCTGGGTCCATATCGGGTGCTGAGCGACGAGCCGGTTTTTCCGCCGGAGCGGTTTCATGTGGAAGATCCTTTCGTTTGGAGAACGGAGCAAGGGTACGAGCTGATCGCCAAGGACATGGAAGGCACGCTCTGCGGTGAAAAACATGGCGGTATACATGCCTTTTCCAAGGACGGAACGGACTGGCAATTGTTTGATTCCCCCAAGTCGTATTCGCGGACTGTACTTTGGGATGATGGGGAGCGGCAAACGATGGGCAACCTGGAAAGGCCATTCATCTTGTTTCAGGATGGCAAGCCGACCCACTTATTTGCAGCCATGGCCGATGGTCCTGGAGGTTTTCGTCACGCCACGCGTACATGGAATCAAGTGATCCCCATCGGTGAGAAAAGCTTTGACGACAAAAATAAAGATTAGTAAATGATGGAAACCATTTTATGTTCATCGAGTTGAGATCGTAAAAAAACACAAAACGGATGCAAGTTTCTCCATAGCTTGCCTCTTTGGCTTGCAGTATGCTGAGGTCATGTCAGTTAGGGCTCTATTGTACCTGCCGTCTGTACGTAGTAAACTCGAATGGAGTTTTTACGAAGTCATAAGCATGAAAAGTGGAGGCTTACAAGATGAGATTGCTAATTGTAGACGATGAACCTATCATTCGCAGCGGATTGGTGAAGATGGCACAGATCTACACACACAAATTCGTTGAAATCGAAACAGCTGAAAATGGTCAGGATGCGCTGCAACGTATTGCTTGCTCAGAGCCTGATCTGCTGCTTACCGATATCCGTATGCCCAAAATGGACGGTCTGGAGCTTTGCCGACAGGTGAACGAAGCTTATCCGCATATCCTGAAGGTAGTCGTATCGGGTTATAGTGATTTTGATTATGCACAAAAATGTTTGTCCTACGGTGTTAAGCATTATTTGTTAAAACCGGTGACGCCTCCTGATTTACATGAGGTGTTCGATATCATTATGAAAAATCGCACACAAGGCCATATGGTCGTTTCCCGCTATGTGGATTGGATCGAACGGGTCGAGCAAAGTATATGGTCCTTGCAGGAGGACGAAATCGCCAAGCTGATGGCAGAGTGGAGAGAGCACTGCTCACATTTGTCCGCACAACAGCTGAAGGAACAATTACACGATGTGGCTGTTTTACTGCACAAATATTTTCAGGAGAAAAACCGCCCGCTGAGCTCCAATTTATTAGGGGAATATGGTGCAGCTTCCAAAGCTGATCTGTTTCTTGAATTTGAGGGACGCTTGCAAGCGGTCATGAACGATCTGCTGACTGCGCGTCGCGGCAACTACAAGGACCCGATGGAGGAAGCAAAGGCTTATATTGACAACCATTTGTCTTTGGAAATTTCTTTAAAAGAAGTGGCGGATATGGTGGGCATTACGCCAACCTATTTCAGCTCTCTGTTCAAAAAAGTGAGCGGTGAAACGTTCGTCAGCTACCGGATTCATAAAAGAATGGAAAAAGCGCGCGAACTGCTGTCCATCCCCCATATGCGTACGGTCGATATCGCCGCGGAGGTTGGGTATGAGGATTATCCTCATTTTACTAAAACTTTTAAGAAAATTTCCGGTGTTTCGCCTTCGGAGTATCGCAGCTCGTTGGGAATCAAATGAAAAATCTCAACCTGTACCAGAAGCTGTTTATCTCGTATCTGATTGTCATTCTTATATCCCTAACAAGTGTCGGGGTTTTTACCTACCGAACCTCCTCCAATGAGCTGGATCAACTGGTAGAGAATCAATTATCCCAGGTGGTAGGCAATGCGGTCCATCATACCGATCTGTATATACGTAATTACGAACGTTCAATGGTGTCGCTGCTCAATAGCAACGACGTGAAGCGCTTTATCGATCTCCCCACGGGAGAAAAGGGTTTTCCTTACTATGAAATTCGCAAGCTGATCAAAGAGCTGTTGATAGAGCCGGTTTTTATTCGCAACCCGGAGATCGCCAATATTTTTATGATCAGCTTTCATGATAATGCGATGTATTTTTATAACGATTCTAATGGAGAAACGTTTGATAGTAAGCAAATCAAGCAGCAGCTTGAATTTTTTAAACAGAATACTGAGGAAGGCAGCTTGAGTGTGCTGAATCACAGTATATTATCGGATCAGAAAAATATGATGCTTACGCTTGTTCGGCGTATTCGCGGCCTTACGGCTACCGAGCCTAAAGGCATTCTTGCGATCGAATTGCGGGCGGCAGAGCTTTCCGAGCTGTGGAAAGGTATTGATCTGGGGAATCATGGGTATTTTTTTATTGCTGACGAGAACGGTAATTATGTATATCACCCCGATAAAAACCGAATCGGCACTGAACTGCCTGTGGAAATACGGGACGAGGTTTTTCATGCTGGCGATAAGGCATTTACGGCAGTCATCGATAATCAAGCACAAATGTTCATGAGCCGCCGTTCCAATTATGGGAATTGGCGGCTGGTCGTATCCATGTCAGTGGAGGAGCTGCGCAAGCCGACGGACACGATTCGCACCACCACTATTGTCGTTGGCTGCTTTACGCTGATGATCGCGTTGTGGCTGGCTTTTCGGTTCGGAAAATCAATTACCGGCCCTATACGCACTCTAAAGTCAGCGATGCGCCAAACAGAGAAAGGGAACTGGGTGACCATCCCTCTCCCTGAGCACCGTGATGAGATTGTGGAGCTGATGAGCCGTTACAATCTGATGGTCAATCGGCTCTCTGAGCTGGTGGATAAGGTATATCAAGCTGAACTCAGCGACCGTGAGAGTCGGATAGAGAGACAAAAGGCAGAGCTGCAATCGTTGCAACTGCAGATCAATCCACACTTTTTGTATAATACGCTGGAAACGATTGTTTGTTATGCGGTGATTCGGGACTCCAAGGAAATATCCGAAATCGTAAAGGCTCTTGCCTATATGCTGCGTTATTCGGTGCAAACCAATTTGGAGGAAATTACGGTTGCTAATGAACTCAAGCATGTTCTTTATTTTCTCATGGTGCTCAGGCATCGGATCGGTCGTGAATTTGAGGTAGACGTGTCGATTCATCCAGACTATTTACTTCGCAGTATGGTGCGATTAACGCTTCAGCCCCTTGTGGAAAATGCGTTTCAGCATGCATTCCCTGATGGTGTGGAGGATTATCATTATATTCGGATCGATGCCGGTGAAGATGACGATATTTTCTGGGTCAGCGTGGAGGACAATGGTGCTGGCATTAAGGAAGAGCGTCTCGCGGAGGTGCGAGAGAAGCTGGGCGCTAATCGGCTTGCAGATCATGAAGAGGGTTCTTCCCAAGGCATCGGGGGCATTGGCATTGTGAACGTTCACCGTCGTATTCAAATGGTGTTCGGCGAACAATATGGATTAAAAATCGAGAGTGAGATCGATCAAGGAACGAAACTGCTCATGATCATGCCTGCCAGCAAACCAGGCAAATAAGCAGAAAGCAAATCCTGATGGAATCTCACGAACAAGCGCGGAATGCATCTTATTGAAATAAGCTTGTTGGTATTCGGCATGCTGTGAGCGTACTTCGGACCTTCCATAGAAAAGAGGAGAACATAGAATGTCTACACAAGAGGATTTGATGGATAACGCCGAAGGGGAGGAGCAGCCAGGCATAGAGCAGTTGGAAGCCGTTGACGCTGACCATGAGGCAAGAATGGCATGGTGGCGGGAGGCAAGGGTTGGGCTATTTATTCATTGGGGCTTGTACTCACTTCCGGCCGGAGTCTGGAATGGGCAGGAAATACCTGCTTCCTATGCCGAGCACTTGATGCTTAGGGCACGTATTCCAGTGAGCGAATATGAACAAATCGCGGAACAGTTTTACGCCGATCGCTTTGATGCGCAGGAATGGGTCCGTGCGGCTAAGCTTGCTGGCTTGGAGTATTTGATCTTTACGGCCAAGCATCATGAAGGCTTTGCGATGTACGAATCGGACGTATCCGATTATAACATTGTCAAGAAGACGCCTTTTGCCCGTGATCCGCTCCGTGAGCTGGCTGATGCCTGCCGCGTGGAGGGAATCAAGCTGTGCATCTATTATTCACATTCCATGGATTGGTATCATCCGGATTCCCAGGGGAATACATGGGATTATCCTCATAATATTGGCGCCTATGATGATGTAGCCTCGTGGATAGATGATGAAGATAAACGTTCCCGCTACGAGCATTATTTGCAAACCTCAGCGCTGCCTCAGGTTAAGGAGCTGCTGGAGAAGTATGGTCCTGTTGGCCTGCTCTGGTTCGACTGCGGCCATAAGCTGACAGCTGAGCAGGGGGCTGCTTTTGTTAAGCAGGTGCGTGAGGTACAACCGGATTGTCTCATCAATCGACGGGTTTGGATGGATCCATACGGGGATTACGGCAATACCTCGGATAACCAGCCGCATGTAAGGGTTCCGCGCAAGGATTGGGAATCGATAGCCACGTTGAATGATTCCTGGGGATATAAAATTGCCGATCATAACTGGAAAACGGCAGATGTTGTTTTGCGGCAAATGATAGATGTGCTCAGCCTAAACGGTAATTTTGTTATCAATGTTGGACCGATGGGGAACGGAGCATTTGATCCCAAGTCTATGGAGCTGCTGGAGCAGATCGGTCATTGGATGCAAACGAACGGCGAAGCTGTACATGGTATCAGTCAAAGCCCAATCGGCAAGCCACCTTGGGGCAGATGCACCATGAAGGATGGTATTCTTTACCTTCATATATTCGAATGGCCGACAAATGGGAAGCTGCTTGTTCCCGGTCTGCGCAATCCTGTCCTCAAAGCCTACGCACTGGCTGATGAAGATCGCAAGGCTTTGCCAGTCAGTCGCATTAATGATGAGGATATCGTTATTCAGGTGCCCATTAATCCGACAGCATCGACAATTCCTGTATTGGCTGTAGAATTTACGGGTGAGTGTGACACGAATCCGGTACGTTTGCTATATACGTCTGATTATCCGAACCAATTCGGTGCGTTCGATGCGGATATTAAGGGACCTACTGTACGCTATGATACAGGCAAAAAGGATCACGATAATTTGATCAATTGGCATAGTCTAGACGACGTGGCATCGTGGACCTTCCGGGCTAATGGACCTGATCGTTTGCAGGCTATTATGGAATACGGGGCAGCTGCAGAGGCGGAAGGGGGAAGCTTTGAGCTTTCTGTGATCTCAAAGCTTTCGGGAGAAGTCGTATCTCAGATATCGCAGACTGTGAAGGCTACCGGTGATTGGTATGAATTCGCCGCCTTCCATATCGGCAGTCTTAACCTGCCTGAGGCAGGAGATTATGTATTAAGGCTTAAAGCTTCGAGTCTGTCGAACGGAGTTTTCATATGTTTGAAAAAAATGGTTTTAGAACGCGATTAAACTTGCAAAATAGATGAGCTATTGTTAATCAGAAATTTAAAGTTTTAAGCTGAAGCAGTCGTAATAGGGCTGCTCCAGCTTTTTTGTTTTACCTCATCGTACAACCGTAAAAAATAATCGTAAAAAAACACATATATGCTTTAAGTTACTCCATGGCTGCGTATACAGGGCCATAGTATGATAAATTCATCAAACAACATAGAAGTCAGGTAAGTATCAAGTGATGCCGCCCAACGGATCTGAGAGAAGAAACGGCATTCATGATCGGTACTTATTTTACTGCACTTCAAGAGAAAGGAGAGATCATATGGCTTCAAAAACGGATACTTCCGGACAAACCCTATATACGTTCCCTTCGAAAAAGGCGAAGCGCGCGTTTGTTGCTAAGCATTGGCCTTTGTATGTCATTTCGATTCCAGGATTAGTGTACTTTATCCTCTTTAAGTATGTTCCACTGTTTGGCTCGGCGATCGCTTTTCAAGATTACAATATTTTCAAGGGAATCTCCAAAAGTCCATGGGTTGGACTGGCTCACTTCGAGCGAATGTTTGCTTATGACGAATTTCTGATTATCCTGAAAAACACGCTGCTAATTGGCTTGTACGATCTTGTGTTTGCTTTTCCGATTCCTATTATTTTGGCAGTTCTGCTGAATGAAATTCGATTTAACGGATATAAGCGAGTGCTGCAAACGGTTATTTACATGCCGCATTTTCTTTCCTGGGTTATCGTTGGAGGCATTCTGATCGGGCTTCTATCCCCAACAACAGGTGTGGTTAATCATATTATGGGGATTTTCAACATCGAACCGATTTATTTCTTGGGAGAAAACAGCTACATTCGCAGTATTTTGATCGGATCTGGTATTTGGAAGGACAGTGGCTGGGGAACGATTATTTATCTAGCAGCGATTGCCGGCATTAATCCCGACTTATATGAAGCGGCTGAAATCGACGGCGCAGGCAGATTCCGCCAGGTTATGTCCATTACGATCCCTTCGATTTTACCTACGATCGTAATTTTGTTCCTGCTGCACATCGGTAGGTTCATGGACTTTGGCTTTGAGCGTGTATTCGTATTTTTGAACCCGCTTAACAGTGAAAATGGCGAGATTCTGGACACGTATGTGTATCGCGCAGGTCTGGTAGATCGACAATACAGCTATACAACGGCCATTGGTATATTTAAATCATTAATCGGCCTGCTTCTTATCATGCTGGGTAACACACTAAGCAAAAAAACGACCGGAGACGGCTTGTACTAACTTTTTAATTAACTTAATTTCGGTCAAAAGGAGTGAGAGGCGTGATTCTGACAAAAGGACAGCGTTCGTTCCAGCTGTTCAACATGATCCTGCTGTTTGTGATTGGGCTCGCCATGGTACTTCCGATTTTGCATGTGATTGCACAGTCGTTCAGTAATAGCGCAGCGATCAACAGCGGGGACGTTGGATTGTGGCCTATTGGCTTTACATTGGAGAACTACCATATGATTATTAAGGATGCTTCCATCTGGGTAGCCTTCCGCAACAGCGTCATCGTTACTGTATTCGGTACATTAATCAATCTGGCAGCAACGGCAAGCCTAGCCTATCCGTTATCCCGTCCAGAATACATTTATAGAAAATCGGCACTGCTTATTGTACTTATCACGATGATTTTTCATGCACCGCTAATTCCTAATTACTTACTGCTCAAAAATTTAAACATGCTGAATACACTGTGGGTATTAATGATCCCGGCGGCGATTAGCGCTTATAATTTGTTTGTTATGCGAGCTTTCTTCGTGAATCTGCCTGGTGAGCTGCTGGAATCGGCAAAAATTGACGGCTGTGGTGAATTCCGCATGATCTGGAGTATCGTACTTCCTTTGTCCAAGCCGGTAATGGCCACCATGGGGATTATGTATGCAGTATCGAACTGGAATATGTATTCGCAAGCTATCTATTATATTGACAAACGTTCATTAATTCTTCTCCAGGTACGGCTGAGAGAGATCGTGATCACCGACAATATGGGAGCATCGGATGTTACTTCGGAAATGATGCAGTTCGTGTCTCCGGAAGGGCTGAAAATGGCGGTTATCGTCATTGCGACTATCCCAATTATGCTCGTATATCCTTTCCTACAGAAGCATTTTATTAAAGGGATGCTGGTTGGATCGATTAAATCTTAAATGATATAAAGCGCCGAATCCGTATCAGGTTTCGAATAGGATCTCGTTCCTTTAAGGAGCGGGATTTTTGTGTGTTTGCTGGTTTATCTACCGAGGAAGCTGCAGATGATTAAATTGCAAATAATCGTACGATAATGATAGAGAGTAATACTCTGGGCTGTCAGATTTTATACATGTATGAAGAATCCTATCGAAACTTGCAAAACCTTGGTGATATGTATAAAGTTAATAGTAGGGAAATGGTGGAAAGTCAAGAAAGCGTCACCTGAATTAGATATGTTGAAGACTGGGTAAACTAACCTTATTAAAATTGGAGGAAGCAAACATGAGTGCACTGAACTCGTTTCAAAATTGGTTAAACAAGGGTAAATCCAGTTTACAGGATTCCGTCAAGAAGTATAAGAACAAGGACCTGCTTGAAGCTATAGTGGCAGGATGTGCTGTTGTTGCTTCTGCAGATGGTAATATTTCAGCAGCCGAGAAGCAAAAAATGGCTGGCTACTTGAATCATAGTGAAGAGCTGAAAGTATACAACATGAGCGATGTCATCGATCGATTCAACCATTATGCTGCCAACATGGATTTCGATGTAACCATTGGTAAGCAGGAAGCTCTGCGAGTTATTGCACCCTTCAGTTCCAAGCCGGAAGTTGGGCGCGTAATCGTTGGGGTTTGCTGCGCGATTGGTGCGGCAGATGGAGATTTTGACGAAACAGAGAAAAATGCAGTCCGCGATATTTGTAAGGCACTTGGACTTAGCCCCGGAGAATTTGGTTTATAAAATCTTGAAACCACATACGGGCAAATGCCGTATTACAGGTGAAAGATCGAGATCAAGCGAAGGAGGTATAAATACATGACGATTTCATTAGTTAAAGGTCAGAAGATTGATTTAACAAAAGGGAATGCAGGATTGTCCAAAGTCGTAGTCGGTCTCGGATGGGATGCAATCGAACAGAAGAGAAGCTTCTTCGGCGGTAAAAAGCCTGCTATTGACTGTGATGCTTCTGCCCTATTGCTGAACGCGAACAATAAGCTGGAGAAGAAAGAGGATCTGGTGTGCTTCTATAACAAAACAAGCGCATGCGGTTCGGTTGCTCACTCCGGAGATAATACGACAGGTGAAGGTGATGGCGACGATGAGCAAATCGTTGTTGATCTGGTCAGAGTACCTGCTCATGTACAAAAAATTCTTATGGTCGTCAATATTTACGACTGCGAAGCCCGTAAGCAGGACTTTGGCATGATTAAGTCCGCTTATATTCGTGTATTTAACCATTCCAATGACCAGGAACTGGTACGATTTAATTTAACCGATAGCTATGCTGGCAAAACAGCCTTGATTGTTGGTGAAATTTATCGTAATAACGGCGAATGGAAATTTAATGCAATCGGCGAAGGTGATCAAGCCGCTCATATCGACTTGTTAGCCAGACGCTACACTTAAGTTTCATACAAGAACACCTAACCTAAATTATAGAAAAGTGAGGCGACTTTTATTATGGCAATCAGTTTAACTAAAGGACAGAAGATTGATCTTACAAAAACCAACCCAGGTATGACAAAGGTGCTTATCGGCTTAGGATGGGACACTAACAAATATGATGGAGGCACTGCGTTTGACTTGGATGCTTCCGTATTTTCCTTGAATGCTTCAGGTAAAGCCGGTTCAGAGAAAGATTTTATTTTCTACAATAACCCTAAGAATGAAAATGGCTCCATCATACATACTGGCGATAACAGAACAGGCGAGGGCGACGGAGACGATGAGCAAATCAAAGTAGATTTGGCTGCGGTTCCTGCTAACGTTGAGAAAATTTCGATCTGCATTACAATTCACGAAGCACAGGAGCGCAGCCAAAACTTTGGACAAGTCTCCAATGCTTACGCTCGTATTGTGAACGAAGAGAGCAATGCAGAATTGATTCGTTACGATTTGGGAGAAGATTTCTCCGTCGAAACGGCTATCGTAGTTGCTGAATTGTACCGCAACAATGGCGAATGGAAATTCAGCGCAGTCGGCAGCGGCTACAAAGACGGTTTGAATGGATTGGTTCGTGACTTCGGGCTTGCATAAACAATAATCCTATTCATGCATGAACTCATGAAAATGGACAATAAGCCGCCTTTACAAGGCGGCTTATTATAAATAACATCGACTTTTATATTCGAAGGGAGTTTTTCACATGACAATTAGCTTATCCAAAGGACAACGAATTGATCTGACAAAAACGAATCCAGGCCTGACCAAGGTTATTGTTGGTTTAGGATGGGACACGAATAAATATAACGGTGGTAGTGATTTTGACCTTGATGCTTCAGCATTTATGCTCTATCAGGATGGTAAAGCCAAAGGCGTAGATGATTTTGTATTTTATAACAATCCGAAGACACCTAATGGCTCTGTTGTGCATACGGGCGATAACCGGACTGGCGAAGGTGAAGGCGATGATGAGCAAATCATTATGGATTTCTCACTGGTGCCTGCAGCTGTAGAAAGAGTTGGGATCACGGTAACGATTCATGATGCACAAGCTCGCGCTCAAAACTTTGGACAAGTTTCCAATGCGTTTGTTCGTATTGTAGATGAAGCCAATGGCAGAGAAGTGCTGCGTTATGATCTTGGAGAAGATTTCTCGGTGGAAACCGCAGTTGTCATTTGTGAGCTGTATCGTCAGGGATCGGATTGGAAGTTCCAAGCAATCGGCTCCGGTTTCTCAGGTGGTCTTGCTGCGCTCTGCAAAAACTACGGCCTTGACGCCAACTAAGCATTATACTTACTACGTAAGAAAGGTGGAGAATCATGGCGATCTCTGTAGTTAAAGGTCAGAAAGCGGATCTGACTAAGAACAACCCTTCGTTGACCCAAGTTTTGATTGGAATGGGCTGGCGTAATGCAGATGGTGTGGATCTTGATTTTTCCGCATTTGTGTTAGGGGCTGATGGGAAGGTTTCACGTGATGAAGACCTTATTTTCTACGGAAATCCTGTGGGAGCAAACCATGCGGTTTCCTTGACAACAGATAACAAACGGAATATAGCGGGAATAACGGATCGGGAGCAGGTCACCATTCAATTGGGCGATGTACCTGGGCAATATGCCAAAATTGCCTTTGCCTTGACTGTCTATGAGGGAGAGAAAAGAAAGCAAAATTTCGCTCAAGTCGACGATGCTTATATCCGTATCGTGGATCCTGCGTCTGGCAATGAGCTGATTCGCTACAACCTGGGGAAAGACTTCTCCGTCGAAACAGCCGTTGTTGTAGGTGAATTGTACAGATACAACACTGAATGGAAGTTCAATGCGATTGGTTCCGGTTATTCTGGCGGCTTGGGAGCCTTATGCAATAGCTTTGGCATAGAGGTGAAGGAAGAAGAGATCAAGGCACCGACACCTCCGACACCCCAACCACCGCCAATTGTTCAAGCGGATAAGCCGGTTAATAACGCGCCGCTGAACCTGAACAGACCGAGCCAGCAGTCTAATAACCCGCCACAGCCGCCGCTCAATTTGAATCGGCCTACTAAAGAGCCAGCCTCGGCACCATCAGAACCACCCGCGGCCAATCCGATTAATTTACACAAAATCGAGTTGAAAAAACGCGGAGATACGATTAATCTTCAAAAAAATTCAGGTTCGCTTGGTGAGATTCTCATCAATCTGAACTGGGATCAGAAGAAAAAATCAGGTTGGTTTGGCGGGAGCAGCAATCTCGATTTAGACTTGGCCTGTTTGTATGAATTAAAGAATGGCAGCAAAGGCGTAGTACAGGCATTAGGCAATTCCTTTGGTTCACTTTCGCGGGCTCCCTTTATTTCTCTTGATGGTGATGATCGGACGGGAACAGTGAAAACAGGTGAGAATCTGCGGATTAATGGAAATATGCTGAAGGAATTTAAACGGATTCTGGTATTTGCCTTTATTTATGAAGGAGCAGCCAACTGGGCGGAAGCTAATGGTATCGTCACGATCAAGCAAAGCGGCGGTCCAGATATTGAAGTCCGGATGGATGAACATGAGAAGAACAAGGGAATGTGTGCCATTGCATTGATTCAGAATGTAAATGACCAAACCTTGAGCATAGAAAAGCTGGTCTCCTATTATTCAGGTCATGCTAAAATGGATGAAGCGTATAAATGGGGCTTGAGATGGGTTGCTGGTTCCAAATAAAGAGTTGTTAGTTAAAAGGGGGGATAGGGTTTGTCAGATTTTATAAGTAGCTTTATAGCCAACTTCAGTACCTTCTTTAGCTGGTCTGCCGTTGTCTCCACACTATCAGATCCAGTGAACTGGGGGATTATTGGGACCCTGATTCTTCTGGAAGGATTGTTATCCGCGGATAATGCACTTGTGCTCGCTGTCATGGTAAGGCATTTACCGAAAGAGCAGCAAAAGAAAGCATTATTTTACGGAATTATTGGGGCCTATGTATTCCGATTCTTGGCCATTGGTATCGGGACATTCCTGGTTAAAATTACTTGGGTTAAGGTTGCGGGTGGTGTTTACTTGCTATGGATCGCGGTAAGCAATCTGTTCAATCTCGAATTTAAAATGTATGGGATTCTTCCTTATATCGGTAAAAAAGCTGAGCTGGAAGAAGGAGAAGTTGAAAATAAAGGAATGGGCTTCTGGAAAACAGTGTTTGCTGTAGAGATGATGGATATCGCATTCAGTATCGATAGCGTACTTGCTGCTTTCGGTGTCAGTGAGAAGATATGGGTATTGTTCCTTGGTGGTATACTGGGCGTTCTGATGATGCGTGGTGTTGCACAAGTATTCCTTAAGCTCATTGAAAAGTATCCGGAGCTCGAAAAAGCGGCATTTGTTTTGATTATCGTGATCGGTCTCAAAATGATCGCAGCTGCTTTCGGATTTGAAGTATCGCACGTATACTTCTTCTCTCTGATCATTGCCATTTTTGTAGGTACGATAATTTACAGCGCAGTTAAGAACAAAGGAAATAATGAGGTTAAATCCAGCTAATGGATGTATAGTAAGCAAATATCCTTCCAATTTCGGGAGGATATTTTAAATTAAGTGTAATAGAAACGGAGGAGCGATTGCATGCGTTATTTTAATTACCTCTCTGAAGAAGAGGAACAGCTCCTCTTTTATGAATCACCCGTCTCTTTTGATAATACGTCCGATAAAGAACTGCTTTCTATTGCTATCGGGGCTGCCTTATATACACCTGCCACCAGGCAAACGATCGCAGATGATATCGTGTCTGGTAAACATGAAGGACTGACCTCCCTTGTATTGGATCTAGAAGATGCTGTAGGAGATCACCAGTTAGAGCTTGCCGAGGAATGCCTGATACAACAATTACGAAGATTGTCAGCATGGATTCGTCTTGGCACGATGACAGTCCAAAGCCTGCCCTTGCTGTTCATCCGTGTTCGCTCACCGGAGCAGATGCACAAGATGCTGACCCTGCTGAAAGAAGATGCCGCATTGCTTACCGGGTTTGTATTTCCTAAATTTACTGTAGACAATGCACATCAATACCTTCAACTCCTCATGGATTACAATCGGTTTAAATCTCCGTCTGCAGCAGTCTTATATGGAATGCCGATACTAGAAACCGCGGCTGTGATTTATCGGGAGAGCAGGCTGGATACATTACTGACGATCAAAAAGCTGCTGAAGCCCTACAAGGAATATATCCTTAATATTCGAATCGGTGCGACAGATTTCTCCAGCCTTTTCGGCATTAGGAGAAGCTCAGACATGACGATCTATGATCTGGGAGTCATCAGGGATTGTGTGATGGATATTATTAATGTTTTTGGACGCGTTGAGGATGGTTATGTGATTTCCGGTCCGGTGTGGGAATATTTCAACAGCGACCGATCACCAAAGCAGACGGTTCTGCAGAATCCTTTTGAGGATGCATTGGGTCGCAAGGGTAGAAGAGTTAGAATGCAGGTTGTCAACCGCCAGACAGATGGATTGCTTCGTGAAATCGCTTTGGATAAAGAAAATGGCCTTATTGGTAAAACGATCATTCATCCCACGCATATTTCAATGGTTCAAGCACTTCTGGTAGTCAGCTACGAAGAATATCTCGATGCCACCTCAATCATTGCCAATAATAATGGATATCTCGGTGTAATGAAAAGCCAGTATGCGAATAAAATGAACGAGATTAAACCCCATTTGAATTGGGCGCAGCGGATTATGAACAGATCAAAAGTATATGGGGTGTTTCATGAAAATCAAAACTTCAATTCCCTGCTCGTCCGACTTGGTCAAGAGCAAGCATACGTACAAAATTAAAGACCAATTAGAGGTTATTGTTCATGTCACGAGCAATCCTCTGAATCTACCGATGGACGAGCTGTTTTTGATGGCAGCCAGAATTAATAAGAAAAGAAGCTTTTTGTTCGTCAGCAAAGTATTGGGCAAGCACATTCCTGTTCATCCGCATGTTTCCTTGCTTGGAGGAGCTGCTCTTGCCGTTCTGCTGCAGCAGGACAATGGAAATCCGGTGTCCGTGGATCTTCCGGAAATGGTTCAAGCAATTCGTAACCCTGACGTTTATGCAGCAGATTTATATGCCAGATTAAAGCAAAGTCCATTGCTTATCGATCAGCCGCACCTCTTCATAGGCTTTGCAGAGACGGCAACAGCATTGGGTCATAGTATGTATGAAGTATTTCGTGGATCTACCCGATATTTGCACACAACACGAGAATCAATCAGAGAGCTGCATTCCATCCTTAGCTTTGAGGAAGAGCATTCACACGCAACAGCGCATCGCTGTTATGCGCTTGACGAACGCTTTTTCCAAGGAACACAGCCTGTCGTCCTGGTAGACGATGAGATTACGACGGGTAAAACCGCGCTGAATATGATTCGCGATTTACATATGAAATTTCCGCGTTCCAAATACATCGTTGCCAGTCTCTTGGATTGGAGATCGGATGCAGATCGCGAACAATTTACGAAACTCGAAGCAGAGCTGGAGATTGAGATTGTATGCCTGTCGTTGATTGAAGGAACGCTCGAGGTCATAGGCAGCTCGATTGAATATAAGGATGAAGCCGTACCTTCTGTTCTTGCGGATGACGAGCCTTCAACATTGACGACCCACTACGTGTACAATGAATTTGACCATATTGAGGTAACCTCAAGCAATACCATAGGTGACTTGAATTTGAATCCGTATGTAAGCTTAACAGGCAGGTTCGGGCTCCAATATGAGGACAATCAACTGCTGGATAAGCAGGTCGAGCAGGCTGCGGCCTTCCTGAAATCTCAAAGAACAGGCTCCAATACCTTATGCATCGGTACTGGTGAGTTTATGTATGTGCCAATGCGTATTGCAGCTGAGATGGGGGATGGAATCCTGTATCAGTCTACTACACGCAGTCCAATTCACCCCAGCCATGAAGATGGTTATGCGATCGGGTATCGGGATGCCTATACCTGTCCGGAAGATCCGGCTGTGATGAATTTCCTATACAATATTCCTCCTGGTCATTATGATGAGCTGTTTGTTTTTATGGAAAGGGAAGCATCCTCAGAAGCAAGCCTACCTTTTCTGGAGGCTTTACAGCGCACATATACACCGCATATTCATCTTGTTTATTTTAGCCCGCCTAAGAACGATGTAAAGAAGGAGCGGAACTCATGAAAACAGAGCTATTTTCCAAGGAGATTCAAGCTCCCCCAGCAGTTGGCAGCTACAGCCCAGCAGATGTGCAGTTTCTGTTAAAGGATTTAAGCGATATCAAGCTGGAGAGAGGGACAGAGGATCGTGAAGAGGCGATTCAGTCTGGTGTGCATTACTCGGAAATGCTTCCTGTGGAATACCAGCCTACAGATGATTACATCCAGCTGTTTCATGATACGCTCGAAGAGTCAGCTGAAAAAGTAGCCGCCGCGGCTGGCGTTGTCGCTGAATTGATTCTAAGTAAACGCGGCGAACATACGGTGCTTGCTTCATTGGCCCGTGCCGGCACACCGATCGGGATTTTAATAAAACGGTATATACAAGAGGTGCATCACATCGATCTGCCTCATTACAGTATCTCGATTATTCGCGGTAAAGGTATTGATGAGAATGCGATTCGATATATGCTGCATCAACATCCTGACCATGAGATACAGTTTGTCGATGGATGGACGGGTAAAGGTGCTATTCGCAAGGTGTTGGTCGAGGCTTGTGCGCATATGAAGGAAAAGTATGGCGTGAGCTTGAATGATGATCTCGCTGTGCTGGCAGATCCCGGTTATTGCTCGGAAACCTTTGGTACCCGTGAGGATTTCCTCATACCGAGTGCCTGCCTGAATTCAACCGTGTCCGGCTTAATGAGCAGAACAGTGCTGAGGGACGATCTGATTGGTCCGAATGATTTTCATGGTGCCAAGTTCTATAAGGAATGGCTGTCCAAGGATCTTTCCAATCTGTTTATTGATAAGGTAGCGAGCTATTTTAAGCGCATTGAGGCGGCTGCCAAAGAAACAGCTTCCTTATTCCTGCAGCAGCCGGAGCAAACCGAGGCGACATGGAAAGGTATACAGGACATTAAGCGGATTCAACAGGATTATGGTATTGCAGATGTGAATCTGGTTAAACCCGGCGTCGGTGAGACGACCCGTGTCCTGCTGCGCAGAGTGCCTTGGAAAATTCTCGTAGACCGCTTGGACAACCCGAATCTGCGGCATATTTTGCTGCTGGCTGAGGATCGTCATGTATCGGTTGAAGTGTATCCGAATCTTACTTATTCATGCTGTGGGATTATAAAGCCATTAGCCAAAGGGGAGGCCGAAGCGTGATATTTGCCAGTGATTTGGATCAAACCTTGATTTACTCGGAAGCTTCCATGGGACAGCTGAAGCCGCAGGAGCAGACCGTTCCAATTGAATTGTATGAGGAAAGACATATTTCCTTTATGACAAAACGTGCGATCCATTTGCTAGCCGAAGTGACAGCTCGTATGGATTTTATTCCGGTTACGACGCGGACTGTCGTGCAGTATGAACGCATTTTTGTATTCAAGGATACGGTAAAGCCGAACTATGCGATAACGAGCAACGGCGGGACGATTCTTGTGAATGGACAAGCTGATGAGCATTGGAAGCAAGCCGTGACGGCGGCTGTTGCCCATTCTAGTGCGCCGGCTGCAGATATTAAACGATATTGGGATGAGATTGCAACGCCAGAGTGGGTACTGACGGAAAAGTACGCGGATGATCTATTTTATTCGTTGGTCGTCTTGCGTGATAAGATTCCACAGCCGGGGCTTGATGATTTTCGTGCGAGAATCGCGGAGCTGGGCTGGAACTTGTCGATCCAAGGCAGAAAAATATATCTGGTACCCGCAGCTTTAAGCAAGGGTGCCGCTATGCTTCATCTCAAGGAGCGACTTGGAGCCTCTAATGTTATAGCCGCGGGAGACTCTTTATTGGATGAGAGTCTGCTGCTAGCTGCGGATGAAGCTATCGCACCCAGACATGGAGAGCTATTCAAGCATTATCCCGAGCATCCACATATTACTTTCACGCAGCATTCAGGTATTTATGCATCCGAGGAGCTTTTGGAACAAGTATTGGAACGAAATACATACAGGAACGGAACGATCTGTGAGAAGAAAGAAGGCGTAGTATGAAGCGGATTTGGTTTAATCGCTGGTTTTCAGTAGCTTATCATTATATGAATATGATCCGCAACAATCCTTATGGAGAACAATTTGAATTGTACGGAACTCATCCCAATATACAACATATGTCCTTGCAGGCTAGCGATCATGCAGAAACAGAGCCGGAGCTGGATGGCTTTGAATATGTGGAATTTTGCTTGGAATTTTGCAAGCGCCATCGAATTGATGTTTTCATTCCGCGATTGAAGATGCTGGAAATCTCCAAGTATGTGAATCTATTTGAGGAGATCGGCACCAAGGTTATGATTTGCCGCGATACGGATTTGATGGAAAATCTGATGGAGAAGGATTTATTTTATGAATCCGTACGCGGCAAACAGATCGTGGAGATTCCCGAGTATTATGTTGTTAATACGGCGGCTGCCTTCAAGAAAGCTTACGAAAGCTTAACGGCCAAAGGGCTGAAGGTATGCTTCAAACCAACAAATGCAGAAGGCGGTATGGGCTTTCGGATTATAGTGGAGTCGCAGAATCGGCTTGAGGAGCTGTATGGCTGGGTTAACCTGAATATAACCTTCGAACAGGCTTATGAAGCTTTTTCCTCTCAGGAGACGTTTGAAGATATTATGGTTATGGAGCTTTTGGAGGGCAATGAATACAGCATTGATTGTCTGGCTTCAGCTGACGGTGAACTGCAAGCCGCTATTCCACGTCGCAAGGAGGCAGGACGGCTCTATTTATTGGAGGATGTGCCGGAGCTGCTTGAAATTTCAAGACGGTTTGCTACAGAATATCGGATACCTTACGTATATAATATTCAGGTGAAATACAATAAAGGCGTTCCCAAGTTACTGGAGATTAACCCAAGAATGTCTGGTGGACTGTATATTACGTGCTTGTCCGGAGTGAATATTCCTTATTTGGCTGTAAAAGCGGTATTAGGTGAGGCTGTTGCGATACCCGTCCCGCAGCTGGAGCTTACAGCCAGTTATGTTGAGCAGCCGATTGTGTTAACTACAGGTAATGGTTGACGGAACTAGAAAAATCTATTTAAAAATTGGAACAGCTCCCTGCTAAAGGGGGCTGTTTTGGCATGGACATATTTGGACAGTCTGTAAAAAGAGGATAACACGTTTAACGGATTTAGCCTGGAGCGATTTTGTGATATGATGGTTATATATAAGACAAGCTGACGAAGTATGCCTTGAGGTCTGCTAATGTGTGTTGAATTATGAGCGCACCGGCCAAATGATACCTGGAAAAGCGTCAGCGTTCGCCTTTGTTTCCGTGCTTTACCACTGGCAAAACTCTTAGGAGGTGAAAGAAGCGTATGTCACGTCTCAAGCTTTTTACCGTATTCGTTGTTGCAGGTTACTTGATCGGCTTGCTTGCTACATTATTTGTACCCGTTTATGTCGCGTTTCTGCTTCCAGCTGGACTGTCGTTTCTGGCACTTATTTTCTTCAAACCGAAGCATCCGATGCAAGGTGCAAAACCTTTTGCCGAGCCAATAGCTCCATCCCAAGCTTCAACACCTTTGCCATCCAGTCCGCAGGATTCTCTGACTAAAGACCCAATATGGGGACCAGTTCTTGAGTATATTGGTGTACTGGAAGATATGATGATATCTGAAGGGCAAAAAGACAATCTCGATAATGAAATTGTGGAGAAAACACTCTCCTTGTTAACTCGGCTTCAGCGGGTGATTCCGCAGCTTCAGGAGCTGAATGATGGGAATATTAATCATAATATTCATCGGCTGGTGTTCAAGGATTTGAACGGAGCGGTTAATCCTTTTCTGAAATTGAGCGGAGAAGCCAAACGTCAAAACCGTCGACTTTTGCTGTCAGGACTTAAAGATATTAATTCTAAAATCTCCTTTTATGTCGAGTCTATCGAACATAGAGATTTGATAGATCTGCAAACCAAAATCGATCTAATTCATGAACGCTACAACGTACAAAACTAACCTTTAAGGGGCTGAGATTATTGTCAACACAACCATTGACGGAGCTTGTATTGCTTAAACAAGAGGATGTACAAAAGGTAGAGCAGGAAGCACAGCAGCTGATTCAAAAAGTATCGACGACCGATACCTTAAACCTGGATAGCCTCATGGATGAGATCGGGAATATGGGTCAACGAACGATGGAAAAGGCAGGACAGTCGCTGTCGATGCTTGAACGTCCTGTGAATGAGTTGATGTCCGGCAAGCGGGCCGAGGTGTCCAATAATATACTTAAGCTCCGCGGCGAGGTGGATGCGCTTAATAAAAGCAAGCAGGTTGGTTTTTTTGATAAGCTGCTGAAAAAAACGCCTATGAAAAATTTTGTCTATAAATATCAATCTGTGAATACGAATGTAGCGGCTATTGTCCAATCGCTGCGAAACGGCAAGGATACCTTGCAGGAAAATATCGTATATATGAAAAATTTGAAGCGTACAGCGATTCAAGAGGTTTACAATGTTCAAGCACGAATTGCGATGGGCAATAAACTGAAAGAGTTGTTTGAGCAAGAGATCAGCAAGCCGGAGAATGCGAATCGCAAAACCCATCTGGAACGTGGACTGCGCAAGGTGGTTACTCGTATCCAATCGTTTACCGAAATGATTTTACTGTATCAGCAGGCAATTGCAGGCACTGATATTATTAACGACAATAATGATAAGCTGATTGATGCGGTAGACAGTACGATTCACAAAACCCAGCACTTGATCACTGTATCTGCGATGATTTCCATGGCACTTCAGGATCAGCTGGATACGATTGATGCGGTCAATTCCGCCAACCGGACATTGGAGACCATGTTTGCCGAAAATTCGAGGCAGCTGAAGGAAACGACACAGAAAACGAATGATTTACTCGGCAAGCCTGCTTTATCAATGGATGTTATTAATCAAGCGATTGGCGATCTGTTCACAGCGATGGATTTATATGAGCAATCGAACCGCAGCATTATTCAAACTGCAACGGAGCATACGTCCAAAATGACGGAGATCAACAAAACATTGAATCAGCGTCTCGGTATTACCTCAGGAGCAAATGCATCGATCCAAAATCAACAACAAAACCAGTCTTTGTCGAGCTTTTTGGAGTAGGATAAACAGCATAAGTGAGCATTACAAAGAAACCGGGAGCGTTTAGCTCTCGGTTTTTGTCGTTGTACGTATACCTTTGTAGGGGGAGTACTAATTATTCCCTGTCTTAAGAAAGCTTCATCTCGGTTCATTCGACCTGCTTGTGTAACAAACGGGTTTCATACGCATACAATGAATGGAATATGGGCAAGTCGGTTACGCATAAGGTTAGGTATGATCAGGAATCACACTAATTGAAATTGAGGTGTTCCTATGCTTGATATGTTGACGGCACTGGGTACAATTATCACACTGATTGTGCTGGCCAGCATGGAGAGGGCACGGTATATAGCGTCATTGAACGATGAGGAATGAAGACATATGATGATAATTGTCAGTGAAGGTCATGTTTTCCAACGCCTATGAATCTGGTACTATGTAAGTAGTATCTATAGATCGGAGGCTGCCAATGCTAGAGTTTGAATTCGAAATTATGAACGGATCATCCATTAATCTACGTTATTTGTTTGGTGGCGAATGGTTTACTTTTAACCTCTATTTGAGTGATGAGGTCTGGATTCTTCATCCTTTTGAAGGGATACTGCTGGGCAATAAGGAAATGAGCCGACTCGTCATCGCAGATATGTTTACCAATAAAACCTTTTTGGTCATGCTGGCGAAGGAAAGAATTTTATTGTCAAATATCCATTCCTCGATGGATCTGGGGCAGCAGTCAGAAGAGCAAATTTCGTACCGCGGCAAAATTGAGGATCAACCGGAGCCTGCAAATGATAAGGACAACATGGATGACATGGATGCATTTATTCAAGCGAATTCGATTGAAGAGGTCATTGAGCAGGAGAAAAAACTCGTATTAAGTCGTGTCAATTATTTTCGTGAGATCTTAAAACGTATGTTCATGGACGGTCTCGGTCCAAATGATGAAGAGTTTGATAAAGTACGCGAAATTGTGAAAATTTATGAGGAGGCTGCACATAAATTAGGAAACCGGGATGACCTGTTTAATGGGAACAATCACAAACGGTTTTAGTGGATGTTCAAAAAGTCCTCTTTTGATCACGAAGTCTGACAGGAAGCTAATTCGGCATCGAATCTTGCATTCAGACTCGAAGTGCGGTGCTCATTTAGGTTTGCCTAATTGAGCACCGCACTTCTTACAACCTTCTCGGTGCTGAAAAGTCGACTTTTTGAACTCGTTTTTAATAAAATCTGTGCATCTCCTCGGGAATGCCATGGCGCGTGCAAAACTGTTCAATCGTTTCTTCCTGATGAATTTCGCTGTTGAATACGAGTAATTTAACGGCGAAGCGATTAGCCTGCATTTCAAATTTACCCGGATTAAAGAAGGAATGCTCCTCCAGAAAAAAACGGCTGATCCCTTGATGAAGTCGATCATGTCCAAGTTCGTGGGCACAAACGAATCGCTGCCATTCCGAAGAAAGCTGGTTATGGATCACAATAAACCGTCTTTTGAGCTTGCGATAATAGATGCCTCTCGTATTCGTCCCCAGGTCATGGAATCTAACTTGGATCCCCATCGCACGGGCAATCGTATAGGGGCAGTTGGTTTTATGTCGTTGTATAAGCTTGGATACGGTATTTTCCATTATCATCACCCGGCTAATTCAATTAGTAAGGCAGTTACGACCTGTGATGTTCACGGCTTGGGCGGAGTATCGGAGTTCTGTGGTTTGGTGCGTTTGTTCATCTGCTTGGCTTCCCAGAAAAAACCGGTCAAAACGTCCATAATCCTCTGCCTGTCAGCATCGTTGATCGGCATACCGTCAAACATGACCTCGCCATCTTCCTCTAACATTTTTTTGAAATCGCGCTTGTCTCTGTACGTAGCCCATTCGGGAATTTCATGCAGCCGTTCCTCCGGCATATGGCCGGCCTGACTCATCATTTCCTCATAGGATACTTTCAAGGCATCGGCTAGCTTGCGAATCGTTTCCGGTTTGGGGATACCTCTCAGACCATTTTCGATGCGTGAGATCTGAGCATTACTAATTCCAGAATCCAGTGCCAGCTGATTAATGCTGATTTTTTTGCGTTCACGGACGGATTTCAGATAGCTGCCAAACTGCGTTTCGCTCATAGTAAGAACCTACCCTTCATTACCTCTTGGTAATAATATACCGAAAATATTCCAAAAGGTAAAGAGAAATAACGAAAAAGTGTTACCAAAAGGTTAAAAAGATAGATAACTGTATGTTGCAGGGGTTATTTGCCTGTTTTTCCAGCTTTACCAAAGCGTGTTGTTTGATTAGTATTATAGCACAAGCCGATGAGGAGAGGTGGAAAATTGGATTTCGAGTAAAAGTAGTAAAGGGATTGCACTCGTAAAAGGGATAGGAAAGCTAGGATGATTTTTTTGTTGAGCAAGTGTTACCAAAAGGTATTTATTTTATATAAACCAAAATCAGGAGGTTATGCAAATGAATCCAGAAAGTCCAAATCAACCATGGCTCACCAATATAGCCGAGCTGAAGCAAGCTTACCGCAGCACCCATCATATTCTGATCAAGGCTAAAGAAGCTGCCCACCCTCCCGAGGAGCAGCAATTAATCGCGGAGATGATTGCCGATGTCAATTATGCCATTGAATGGATGCATACCGGCAAATGTCCGGGTAACCGCAGAGGTATTGAACGGAGGGCCGCTTATCAACGGGAAAAGCTCGTAGATCCGTTCCAAATGCAAATTTATATGCAGCAGTACAGTCCAGTAACGGACAAGCCTGCCGCGGTTACAGAGTTGCAAAGAATACAGATTGAACAGGCATTGGCCGGACTGAGCACCCGCGAACGGGAATGCTATGAGCTTCATCATGGGATGAGTTATTCCTTAAGCGAGATCGCAGAATTGCTGGGCGTGAAAAAAGGAACCGTACAAGGTTATGTGCAGACAGCGAGTAAAAAAGTAGTGCAAGCGAAGCAAGGTGAACATAAGGAGCATCAGAGTTAAGGAGACACGAGGGCTAGTGTAGACTGCCGCCAGGCGATGTACTGCAAACCATTGGCAAGCTTGAACGAACAGCCCCTTACGACTGCCACCTAATAATGAGAACAGAATACGAACAAGTGTTCTTGTTTTGAAACAAAAGCTTGATCATGCAGGACGCAGCAGGAGCCCAAGCAGGAAAGGAGCAACCCAAGTTGACGAGTAAGAAGAAGAGTTGCCGACAGCAGTCGCGTTCGCCCGCTTTCAACCAAACAAGGCTTGCCAGTCATCTTCGTCCAGTGGAAGGCAGGTGTGCCCATGATTGATCTGGAGCTGATTCAATCGGTAATCGTGGGTGGCTTGACTGCTCATCTGGGTATTCCGGTCGTGAAGGTGGATGCAGCAAGGCCAGAGCAATATCCGTATATCATGTACAGCTATTCCGGGCCTATTACATTTCCAGATAGTACACCAGCCATGACACTTGTTGCAGCTGGCGCTGAAGAAGTGATGGAGCGTTACACGGAGCAGCCTACTTGCCGTATCAGCTTGAATTCCTGCTCGAACCAACAGCTGGAAAGCTGGACGAATGCGATTCGGATGCACGACTGGTTCCGTGTCGTCGGGCACGATGTTTTAAAGCAGGGGGCCGATCTGGTCGTGGTGCAGGCTGGAAAGATTAAAAACCGCGATACGGCTATTGAAGGTGTATGGGAGCGAAGAAGTCAATTGTATGTGACCTTTCGAACCGCAAGTGTAGTGGATATGAATCAAGGGACCATTCAAACAGTAAATTGGAAATAGGGAGGAATTAACATGGCCAACACAACAAAAGACGTAACGGTTGTCATCGATATTCAAAAGCCCGTAGGGCGTTTAGGATTTGGTAAGGTACTTATTCTCGGAGCAAAAGCAGGCGGCTCCGTTTATAAAGAATACACCGATTTGGCGGGTGTTAAAACGGATTTTATCGAAACCACAGAGGAATATAAAGCGGCACAGGCGATTTTTGCCCAAGGCGATCAAGCACCTTCCGTGATTGCTATCACTTGCCACAATTCAACAACAGGCGAGTCCGAAGAAACACTGGTTCAACGATTGCAGGCTGTTCTGGATAAAGACTGGTATTTCCTGGTCAGTACCTCCGCTGCCAAGGTTGATGTGCTTGCTGTTGCCGATGAGATTGAAGCCGATGGGACTCATCAATTCTTCACCCGTTCGTCAAGCTTGACGGATTTGGCGGCAATCAAAGCTAAGGATTACACCCGTACGACCGTTCTCTATCATACGACGACCGCAAATTATCCCGAAGCGGCATGGGTTGGAGCAGCAGGCTCGGCACCTGTAGGCAGCATCACTTGGAAATTCAAGAAGTTGAACGGTATTCAACCATTGGAGCTGTCCAGCAGCGAGTTGTTGGCGATTCATAATCTGGGCGCGAACACTTATATCACCAAAGCCGGTGATGCGGTAACGACAGAAGGCCGGGTTGTCGATGCGGAATATATCGATATTATCCACGCCAGAGATTACGTGAAGTTTTCCATCGAATATGGGATTCAAAAGCTATTGAACAGCACGCCAAAGGTTCCTTACACCACAGCGGGTATTGCCCAAATCGAGGGTGTAGTCAAAACGGTGCTTCAGCGTGCCCATAATCAAGGCATTATCGCAAGCGATGAGGATGGTATCGGTTTGTATGGAACCACATTCAAATCACGTGATGAGGTTGACCCGGCTGACCGTGCAGCGCGCAGCTACAATGATGGCTCTTTTTACTTCGAGCTTGCTGGTGCCGTGCATGATGCAACGATCCATGGGGTTATCCAATTTTAAGAAATAGACACTTTTATGATGTAATCCAATTCTAAGGAGGAATAACAATGGCTACAACAACTTACGATCCAAAGAACGTTTCAATTACCGTAGACGGTGTGTTTATGACCGGGCTCGGCGAAAGCATGGTGGAAGTATCCAAGGATGAAAATAATTATGATACCAAGGTAGGCGCTTTGGGTGACGCGATACGTACCAAGATTAATAACAGCTTGGGCACGATCAAAATCACGCTGCAGCAAACGAGTCCGCAGACGACATTTCTCGACAATTTGGCTAATACCGGTAAATTGGTTCCGATCAGCATTATTTCGTACAACGAGCCGAAGCAAACGACCACGGTAACGCAGGCTTTTCTAAAAAAGCAGGCTGACCGCAAGTATGGCAAGGATGCCGCAGAGCGTGAATATGAATTCCAGGCCATGGATCTTAATTTGGCGTAAGCCATAGCAGTTGCACATCCATAACAATTTGAAGGAGTGATTGCTCGATGAGCAACTTTAAGCAAAAGAACTACACTTCCCGCAGTGGGAAATCGTATATGTTTCAGTTTCCGGGTGTACGTGCGGCTGCGCAAATCAGCGACCGCGTAAAGAACAAGTTCGGCGTCCCGCAGGAAGAAAAGCTTGCTGAGGAAATGATGAAGAACGTCATCGTCGAGCCGAAGATTTCGTGGGATTACTTTGGCAGCGACAAAAAGGAATTCAACGATGTGATTGCGGCCTCCTTCCGTTTCCTTGAAGGCGAAGACGAGGAAGCATCGGATGACCATAACCAGGAATGAAGCGCGTCAGCGGGCTGAGCGTAACTGGGCGATGTGGCGATTGCTGCTGAGTGATATGAATATCACCTACAGCGAGCTGAACCAGATGGACCAGGACGATCTGGCCGAAGCCAATGCGGCGCTCGATATGTACATCGAGATGATGGAGAAAAATATGGAGAAATCGAAGAAGCGCTGATAGGCGCTTCTTTGTTTCTTTTGAGGGGAAAGGTGGTGGAGGGGTATGGCAGCTTCAATAACATTCAAAGAAAGTTTGGAGAAATTAGGGAAAAGTACATCTGCAGGAATAGGTATTGCTTTTGATAATATTAGCACATCTATTTGGAAAGCAGCCACTGAATCGGAAAGATCACTTAATATTATTAAAAAAGGAACCGGAGCAACCAGCACAATATTAGGGGATTTAATGACAAGTTATAAAAAAGTGGGCTCAGAGGTACCTGATGAAATGAATGCTGTGGCTACGGTTATAGCAGCGATTCATAAGAAAACGGGTGCAACTGGAACGAGCCTAGAGGAAATGTCAGGAAAAATATTAAGGTTAGGATCTCTAACAGGAACTAGCACGAGTATCATGTCTACTTCTATGACGAGCGCAATGAAGGATTGGGATTTAGGCGCTGATCAAGGTGGCGCTATGTTTGACAAACTCTATTTTTTATCTCAGAAAACGGGTATGGGTGTTAACGTGCTTGCTGATAAAATGGTCAAATTCGGTGATCCAATGCGAAGATTAGGTTATGACTTTGATACCAGCGCAGCAATGATAGGGCAATGGACGGATAAAGGATTAGATGCAGACATGGTTCTAGCATCTTTCTCAACAGCTCTTGGGAAGATGTCCTCACAAGATATTCCTGACCCTGGCAAGGGGCTAGAGTCATCAATTCAAAAAATAAAAGAAGCTTCAACAATGGCTGAAGCCTCAGGCTTGGCTATGAAAGTTTTTGGTGAAGCAAGTGGTCCTACAATGGCTTCAGCTATCCGTGAAGGTAAGTTGGAATTGGGCAATCTATTAAATGAAATGAAAAATTCCAAAGGCATTATCGATAATGTTTCCAAGGATACTGAAACGTTAGGAGATAAGTTCACTGTTTTAAAGAAAAATACAATCAATTCACTATCACCTCTAGGTGATAAACTGATGGAATTGGCAAATAAGAACTTTCCTCTCCTTACAAAAGCTATTGAAAGCTTGTCTGCTTGTTTTGATAATATGAGCCCATACATTAACAAATTCCTTGACGGTCTTGGTGAAAACATACCAGGTGTTATAGATGGAATAATTGAATCGATAAACTTTTTAAAGAGTCACCTTGAAATACTCGGTCCTGTGGTAGGTGTAGTTGCCATAGTGTTTGGTACGGCTTTGACTGCCTCCTTATGGAGCGTTGCTGTGGCTGAATGGGCAGCGATTTCTCCATTGTTGCCTTTTATAGCTGCTGTTGTCGGTCTTGGTGCTCAAATAGCCTTGTTGGGTTACATGTGGAAAACGAATATGTTCGGCCTTCGAGATACGGCAAGTAATGTATTGGGTTTTGTGACAGGCATATTTAATAAATATAGTAATTATATGAGTTCAATAATGCCTTATATACTCCAGATTGTTGCTGTTGTTTGGCCCATGATTAAGACCTTAATCGTTACGGACTGCATGGTTATTTGGGGTATTATCAAGCTAGTTTTCACCCATGCTTATAATATGATTTCATGGTTTCTGACAGCTTTATTTAATATTATGGGAATCATCTGGAATTACAGTACAGGTATGTTTAAAGTATTTCTACAGCTCTTAACTTTGGATTTTTCGGGGGCTTTGCAAACATGGCTGGATACATTTAAAAATGTTGGAATGGGAATAGCACAATTTGTTACTGACTTTATTTCTGTTTATATTTCAGCTTTTTCCCTTGGTGTGGATATTATTACTAATAATCTAAGAACTTTCTTAGATACTGTTATTTTTGTGTTTACTACTATAGGTGGGTTAGTAGGTTTAATTTTTGACATCTTCACTAGCTTCCTCACAGTAATATGGCAATTACTAACAGGTAATGGTGATGAAGCAAAGCTTACTGTACAACGCACTTTTGAAGAAATTGTTGACTTTCTTAATGGAATTCTCAATGGAGTTACTACTATTGGCAGTAATTTTGTTGAAGGAATTATAACTGGCATAGTGAATGCATTCCCAAACTTATCAAATACAATTGTATCAATTGGACAAGCGATGCGAGATGGAATCAGGTCATTTCTTGGAATCAAATCACCTTCTAAAGTTATGATGGAAGTTGGGTATTGGACAACTGAAGGGCTCGTATCTGGGCTAGAAAATGGTGAAAACAGCGTAATCGGGTCATCAGAAAAGATAGCCGAAGCTGTTGTGAATCCTTTTGAAAATGGGATTTCTCATTACGGCTTTAACTCTGATCAAACAATTGACCTGACTTACGATACAGCAAAAATTCCTGCAAGCTCTCCAGCTATACCGCCAGCGGCTTACTATAACAGTCCTACCGCATTTAATAATGCCGCAAATACAGAAATAAATCCCGTTATCAATATTACGCTCAACGGAGACAGCAATGAGTCAACTGCTAAGGATATCGCTGAAAAAGTTAAACTTGCCATTCAAGAAGTATTCGAGAGCGCATCACGCAGGCAAGGAATTGCGGGGGGATAATCATGGCAACTATTAACGATTATAAAGTGATGGTCGAAACCGAAGATCCATCTTACGACATTGAGGTCACTGAGCAGCCCATTGAGGATGGACTGGATTTGGTGGATCATGTACGCACAAAAGCAAGAACGATGAACATCAGCGGTTTCATTGTCGGTGAGGATGCTGCTCAAACCAGAGAAGGACTTTTGAACCTAATGCAGTATGGCTCTATTGTAAACTACCAGGGACGTAATTCATTTGTCGGCATTTTGACCAGCTTTCGCAGTTCGCATACGCATCAGATTGAGAATGGAATGTCGTTCACAGCGAGCTTGAAGGAAGTGCGTACAGCAACAGCTTCTGTAATTCGTGAAGTATCGCTTGAAGACGGAGCAGAGATTAATCCGGTAAGTAATATGGGAAGACAGGATTCGACTGAATTGTAAAGCTTCGATTTTACGCGGGGATCGACTTGTGGAAGTGAAAGTTCTATTTTGAATATAAGCGTGAATTTGATGTATGGGCTGGAGCCTGAGATGAGCTTTAAGTCCTGGGAGGTGTTTGAACTGGCACTCATTATTAATATTGACAAGAAAAAAATTCCTTATCGTTTTGAAATATTGCTTGCAGGCTCGCTTTTTGAAATGGAGTTTCACTATAATCCTGATTTCAATTATTTTACTGTCGATCTTTTTAAAAATAAAGAGCTTATCGTTTTCGGAGAAAAGCTTGTATACGGGTTACCATTATTCCATGACATCGTTGATTCGAGACTTCCTGATGTAGGTTTGATTCCGCTTGATGCATCAGGTCAGACTGTGGAAGTTAACGCACAGACTTTGGGAGAGACTGTATTTCTTACTGTCGTGGAATGGGAGATGGCATATGGTTAATTTCGGCAGGAAAGTGGAGATTCAATCTGGTTCGAGATCCTTAACCAATCAGGATTTTACTATAGAGTTTACAGTTCCCTTTGATAATGACCTGCTGCCTAACGAAAGCGAGATTAAAATTTATAATCTTACAGATGATACGATAAAAGAATTTGAAGTCGGCAAGAAGCTGATTATTAACGCAGGTTATACGGGCAATGTAGGCATGATTCTGCAAGGCGTTATTTCCAATAAGGTTACTCAGTACAGTGGAGTAGACAAAACAACCACAATTCATGTATTGGACGCTGAGAATAAGGACAAAAGTGAAGTAAAAGATATTGCCTTTGCCAAGGGAACGCCCGCAAGCAAAATTCTTGACCAAATGACATCAGAGCTTGGGATTCATGTGGCTCAATTCTTTTTGAACGAGGATTTCGTTTATGAGGAAGGTTATACGGCGACAGGCAGGATTACGGATATTATCAAAAAAATTGCCGCCGACTGTGGCACCAGCGCATACGTGAACAAAGGACAGCTTTACATTCGAAATTTGCGCCATGGTAACGATGCAGCGATAGCGCTTTCAGCTGAGTCAGGCTTGATTGGGCAGCCGGAATCTTTTGATGAAGGAGAATATGGATTTGAAGGACTTAGGCTCAAATCACAGCTGCAGCACCGCATTACTACGGCTACGGTCATTAAGCTGAATTCTAAGCGCTACCAAGATACAACTTTGCATATCCGAAAAGGGTCACACAGATGCACCGGCTCAGATTTTGTCACGGAAATGGAGGGGATTTATCCTTGAGTATCGTTGATCCGGGAAGTGCTGTGAATGCGTTCGTGGTTGGGATGCTGGAGAAAGCATTTGATGATTTGTATGTATGTTTTCCATGCAGGGTCATTTCCTTCCACCCTGGAAGCTGTAGAGCCGTTGTTCAACCTTTAGTAAAAGCGGGTAGTACAAGCCCAGCACTCATTCAAAATGTATCGGTGCTTGGACAGAAATTCAAGATCAAGGAATATGAACAAACGATTATTGATGAAGGTGTTGAACGCACAATTACTATGAAGGAGCATGAGGCGGTTTGTATTCCGAATGTGAGTGCGGGAGATACGGTTGTTGTGGTTTGTGCTGATGTGGAAATTAAAAACACGCTGTCAGGTCAAGTTGCTTCGCCAGACAGCAAGCGTAGACATAGTAAAAATGATGCTGTAATCGTGGGGGTACTGCCATGGAGTCTTTTAAGCTAATTAATGGTGATCTGGTTATGGAGCTGGGGGAGCTTGTGTTGGTGGATGGGCGAGAAGAGCTTGCCCAATGCGTGAAAAACGTGCTCGGTACAAATAAGGCTGAATGGTTTTTAAATCGAGGTATGGGAATCAAATTCAACGCCTTTCTGGAGAAAAACTTAAATGAAGAGGAAATGCGCGAGCAGATTCGGCAAGGCTTGTTTCAGGAACCGCGTATTAAGACGGTCGATAAAATTACTTTCGATTATGATACCAAAAACCGGACGATGGATGTACGATTCGCCGCTACAGCCGTTGATGGTCAAAAAGTAGAAGGCGAGGTGATTCAGAATGTTGGATAGTCAGGGCTTTAAACGAAAACGGTATGCTGACCTGATTGGGGAAATGGAAGCGAAAGCGCGGGAAGCCTATGGTGAAACCGTCAATACCTCCGAGAGATCGCCTTTGGGCATTTTGCTGCGCATCTTTGCCTGGTTTCTGAGTAAACCGTGGGAAAAGGCAGAGGATGTGTATTTTTCCGCATATATCAACACGGCGCAGGGTGTCCAGCAGGATCGTCTCGGACCTCATGTTGGGATCACAAGAATTGCTGAGCAGTACGCTTCGGGTCGTGTCGATTTTGTCGGAACAGCAGGGTATACGATCCCATCCGGATTTTCCGTCCGTACCCCAACGGGGATATATTTTACAACAGTAAGCAGTGTGACTCTCGATGGGACAGGTATGGGGACAGGAGCTATCCGTGCTTCCGTCGCAGGAGCTCGCGGTAATGTAGCAGCAGGGACAATCATTGAAATTGTGAATCCGAATCCCAATGTCACTTCAGTATCGAATGCTATGTCTGCTGCGGGTGGCAGGGAAAAAGAGACCGATCCCGAATTCCGCGAACGGTTCACACTATCTGTATCTGGCGGTGGGGCGGGTACTCTGGATTCCATTCGCGGTGCATTGCTGCGTGTTTCCGGTGTACGTGCTGCGACGATCATCGAAAATACTTCATTGCTCACAGACGCAGACGGGCGGCCAGGCAAAAGCTTTGAGGCTTATGTGTTGGGAGGCGATTCAGATGCGATTGCACAAAGTATTTTGGATACGAAGGCTGTCGGCATTGAGTCCTATGGGGCTGTGTCGCGGATTGTGACCGATCTGTCAGGCTCTCCTCATACGATCAAATTCAGCTATGCCGAGGAGGTTGCCATTCATGTGCGTGCGAACATCAGAAGCAACGCTCAATATCCTGCAGATGGCAATGCTCAAATACGCTCGGCTGTCATTCGGTACATTGGTGGAGAGGACAGCGATGGATCATTATACAGCGGCCTGGCTATGGGAAATGACGTGATTTATACGAAGCTGATCAGTGCGCTCTACAAAGTTGAGGGTGTTGAAGACGTGAGTCTGCAAATTGCAGCAGCTGGCGGCTATGAATCGGACAATATTGCAATTTCCAGCAACCAGGTGGCTCAGGTGATTCATAGTGATATTGAGGTGGTCAGTCATGCTTAATGTCCGCGACATGCTGAGGCTATTAACGGATAACTATAATAAAAGTCCACGGGGCAATATCGGCAAGCTTCTATCCATTGTGAATGATCAGCTGAACGACTTGCTGCAAACTCTGGATACAATGGAGAAGTGGCGGGATATTGATTTGGCAGAGGGCACGACTCTGGATGGTATTGGCCAAAATGTTGGGCAACCGCGGGGAGCGGCATCGGATCAGGTATACCGAATTTTGATCAAAACCAAAATCGCTCGTAACCTATCGCGTGGAGATATGAATACGGTAATCCGGGTTATAGCAATGGCTGTCAAAGCTGATTACTCTGAGATTGAAATTCAGGAAAAATATACAGATGCCTTCGACCCCGAGCCTGCTGCCATCTCGCTGCTGAGGCTCCCATTAAGTCGGATTAGTGATTCGGAAATCGATTTGAGACAATTTGCCCGTATTATTCAGAGAACCGTTGCTGCGGGTGTAAGGGTCGATGCGGTTGAACTGCAAGGGACTTTTTCGTTTGCAAGCGGTGATGATGTAGAACTGGATACGGCTGTCGGTTTTGCTGGTGTCGATCAGACTACAGGTGGCACGTTAGGCGCGGTTTTCACCCCTTCTGTAGAAACGGATTTACCTATATAAATAAGGAGCGTGGATAGCATGGCTTTTGAAAAAGAACTACCCGAATGGAAAGCAGCCGGCATCGAGCCGCCACTGACGAAACGCAATGAAGGCTGGAAACCTGGTGAGAAACCGCCGGCTGACTGGTTGAACTGGACACAGAACAAGACGTATGAAGCTTTGAAGGAGTTGCAGGAGAAGGCAGTTCCTTCAGATTCTCCAACATTCACAGGTCCTCTAACTGTACCACGACTGATTTCAACGGTAGCGACAGGTACAGCACCTCTTACTGTAAACAGTGAGACTCAAGTTGATAATTTAAATGCGGATATGGTGAATGGCTTCCGATTGAATCAAGGCGTGAGAACAACGGATTCGCCAACGTTTGCAGGGCTGAAAACAAACAAATTCGTGCTTCCTGTGAGAACTTCTGACCCCGTATCACCAGAAGTTGGGGAAACTTGGTTTAGAAGTGATCTGTAGCTACAAACACCTTGCTGTTTGGAAAGGAGACGAAATAATTGGCGACTATAACACTTAACCCAATTGCGGATACTTATACAGCTCAAGCAAGTCCTACCACTAGCTACGGATCTAGCATAGAGCTAGTTGCTGGAATAATTAATTCTAAATATCTAGATGCTTATATGAATTTTAATGTACCAGCGCATATTCCTGCGGGTTCTGTAATAAACAGTGCGATACTAAAGATCTTTGTAACTGGTTATTCTGGTACTAAAGGATTTTCTGTTGGAGCACTAAGCAGTGCTATGACAGAATCAATGACCTATAACAATGCAATAGGTTCATCCGAATCAGGAAGAGTAAATTTTATACCTTCAACTAGCTATGGAACGATTAGTATAAATATAACCAGTGTTATAAATTGGAATATGAATTATGGTGTGGAAATTTACGGGAATTATGGTCCAAGCGTTGACTATCGTATTTCGTTTTACTCAAGAGAATCTGGTGTGCCTCCTCAACTTGTGATTGATTTCACTCCGCCTAATTCCCCTCCTTATGCACCAAATCTTAATTCACCAGTTCATGGAGGATGGAACAATATAGGAAGTCCTACAGTCAGTTGGGGATTTAATGATCCTGATGCTGGAAATTATCAAGGAGCTTGGGTAGTTCATATTTTAGAGCACTATTCGAATTCAGTTGTGAGGGATACAGGCTGGGTAGATGGACAAGCCCAATCCTGGGTTATATCACCAGCTTTGCCTGATGGTACGTATCGATATAGAGTCCTAACTAAAGATCAAAGTGGAGCAATTGGTCCTTGGTCCTGGGAGCCTTACTTTTATGTTGACACCACTCCACCAACAGCATCTGGTTTAGATGGAACTAAGTATGGTGCAGGTGGTGTTAGATATCACCTTAGTGATGTAGGCGACATTATGGGTGTAAATAAAGTTCTTGCCTATATGTTACGAAATGATGGTTCTAATTGGATGGTGTATGAAGGAGCAGCAGTCAATAATGGTGGTGGATTATGGTATTATGACTTTCCAACTCCCTCTGATGGGGTACAAGGATACCATCTTGTCAGATTTCATGTAATTGATAACGCGGGAAACTATAGCGCAGGATACGATGCAGCGTATTATTATGATACTGTAGCACCTGTAGCGACCCTATATGCACCACTAGATGGGACTGCTACATCTGGCAGATTAGAATTTGCATGGAACTATAGTGATGCCACACCACAAAGCAGTTATCAAGTCCAAATAATTAATGGTTCATATACGGCAGTGATATGGGATTCCGGGATATTATCAGGGGCTGCAACATCATACTTATTACCGGATATTGGAGAAGGTATATTTTATGCACGCCTATATGTAACAGATTCCGCTGGTAATGTTAATTACCCGACTATGGAAGCTACAAGGCGATTATATATAGTGGATCGTACAGCGCCAACGATAGGTACATTAAGCCCACAACAATATACAAATGGGACAACAGCTACAGTTTATGTAGATGGTGTATCCGATAGTTTATCGGGAATTAGTTATGTACAAGTATATCAGGTTCGTCCCGACGGTACTTATTATGATATTGGAAATGCATCTCTCGTTAGTTCCGGTAAATATGCTATTGATGCAACTGGGATTGATAGTGAAGGCAACTGGAGATTTGATTTTCGCATATATGATAAAGCCGGAAATACAGCTGGAGGACCAGGATGGTATTATTCTGCTTACGTAATGCGCGATACAAGCAATCCAGTAGTCGGCAGCGGAGATGGTGACCGATATTCCAATCAAGCTACAGGAACAATAAGACATACCATTTCTAACGTTTCAGACGCTACTTCAGGAGTCATATCAGCTACGTTCCAGTTTAGAAAAAGCCTTGATAATGGATTGACTTGGGGAGCTTGGGGAACAGTCTTTAATGGCACTCTAAACGGCACAAGTTGGTACTATGATGTACCCATTAGTGGTGATGGTTACTATGAAATAGCCGCTATGGTATTTGATAGAGCCAATAATCAAAGTGGGTATTACTACATGCATACAACGGTGGACTCTGTTTTGGCGAATGATCCCAATCCTAAAGTAAAATATGGAACAACAACCGCCACCTTTACATGGGATGCGTTTTCTGATCCTAATCCTTCTTCAGGCAGAAATAGCACCGATTTTTATCTGTATGAATGGGACGGTACATCTATGGGAACAGTCATTCATGGAGGCGACGACATAGGGAATGTGACTACGTACACGCAAACAGGTCTAAAGGCAGGACAGAGGTATCGCTACACGGTTGCGTACCATGATAAGGCAGGAAATGAGAGTTCCTACACTTACAAAGAATTTATTACCAAAAAACAAATTGGCTCAAGGAAGATTCACAACGCTGGTGTAGATATCATGCTTCCTGTTTATGCTCTTGATTCTGGGGTGTTGGGATCAAAATCATATCGCGTAGCTTGTGGAGGCGGTGTTGTAGGGTGTTATGAGCTTGTTGATCCTTCAGACCCGAATGCATCATCGGAACGCATAAATACACCGCAGGGTGTTAAAGCATTAGCCAAATAAGAGGTTGAGTCTAGCCCTGCCCCCAAGCAGGGCTATTTTTTTCACAAGAAAGTTGGTGGAGGAGGAGAAAGTAATGGAAGAAGCCCAGAAGATTCAGGATCAGCTAACAAACGTGAGAATCGACCTGCGAGAGCTTTCTACGAAGATGGATACGCTGAAGGATTTGTCCAAAAAACTGGACGAAGTCGAGACCATTGCCAAGAAAGCGATGGAGTCAACGAAATCAGCGCATCGGCGGCTGGATAAGATTGATAAGCTGACAAGCTGGCTGGTCACTACCGTAATTGGAGCGATCATTCTGGCTGTGATCGGTTTTATTATCAAAGGAGGACTCAACACCAAACTATGATGGCTGTATGGAACGGATCTTAAAGAAGATAGTTAGGGGGAAAGGAGTGACAGGATGGAAGGGCAATTTTTTACATGGGAGGCGCTATCTGCGATGGGTGGGGCCTCTTTGCTGACTTTTTTTATTGTGCAATATACGAAAAACCAGATTGATCGGTGGCTGAAGGTGCCTACAGATATTTACGCAGTGATGGTTGCCTACGGGGTACTGCTGGCTTCGCAGTTGGCTATGGGTGCGAACGGCGGTGACTGGCGGCTGTATATGCTTAATTTTGCTAACTCTTTTTTGGTGGCAGCGGCGGCGGGGCATCTGCACAATAAATCTATTCACCCTCCAGAGCTTACGGAAATTAACGAAAAGGGAGAGCATAAAGCATGAACCCACAAGAATTTATTGAAAAGCTTGCACCCTGGGCCGTCCAGGAAATGAAGCGAACCGGCATCTTGGCCAGCATTACGATTGCTCAGGGCGCATTGGAAAGCGGTTGGGGAGCAGCTGCGCCAGGTAACAATCTGTTCGGTATTAAAGGTTCAGGACAGCTGCTGGAAACGCAGGAGTTTATTAACGATCATTGGCTGAAGGTAACGGATGGTTTCCGCGTTTATAAAGATTGGCTTGGTAGCGTATGGGATCATTCGCAGTTTTTAATCGAAAATGAGCGTTATGCGAGGGCTGGTTTTTTTGAGCGATGTACGGAACAAGATTATATAGGTGCTGCCAAAGCACTGCAAACCGCTGGTTATGCGACTGATCCGAGCTACGCCGATAAGCTGATTGCGATTATTCATATATGGGATTTACATGTCTGGGATGCAAGCAAGGATATGGAAAATGAGGTGGAGATCGATATGATGCTTCCCGAGGATGCCAATAAAGTGATTGCTTTTCTAAAAGCGGCTTATGCTGCTGTGGATGATGCGCAAGCCCAGCAGGAATTCCACCGTCTGGCCAACGAGCTGCGCAAGGTATCAGGACAGCCTGAGGAATGAATAGCAAAGCCTCCCCACAGATATATCGATAGTGTCAGCAATTTTTGACTGTCTGCCTATCAAACAAATTGCCTTTATATTATGGTAATAAATGGAATGACATTACCGTTTTGCATAGATGACAATTTCCAGCTGGAAATCGAATCTTCCCTTGTATATAGCGGATTATCGCACCTCTTGTCACATTCTGTTGGTAAATTTGCGGAATATATCCTTCAAAAAGAGGAAAGAAGCTGCTAGACGGCGAATAAGCTTAGTGTAGGGCACTAATGAACGATAATTAGGTAAGGCAAGAGGGGTGGCGTATACAATGGAACTATGGTCGATCTGGCTCATTATTGGCGGGGTACTGCTGGTTGCAGAGATGCTGACATTCACATTTTACTTACTGTGGCTTGGACTTGGTGCGGTCGTGGCTGCTGCTGTGGCCTGGTTTGCTCCCGATGCATTTGTGCTGCAAATATTGGCAGGCTGCGTGACAGCTCTCGTTCTCACCTTTTTTACGAAACCGCTCACACAGCGCTTCCGTACATCCAGAGGGTTCAAGGACGTTATTGACGAGATGATAGGCAAGCAGGGAATCGTGCTGGAAGCTATCGAGCCAGGCAAGCATGGGATCGTGAAAGTAGGCAATGAAACATGGAGTGCCTCTTCCAACGAACATTTGCTGAAGGATGAGATTGTCATTGTTGTTGAACGTGGTAATACAATAATAGAGGTTCAAAAATGGGGAGGTATTTCATAATGGGTGCTACAGTTGCTATTATTATTCTAATTCTTGTCATTGTATTCGTTGCATTAACGGTCAAAATCGTACCGCAGCAGCGCGTTGCAGTTGTGGAGAGACTTGGGAAATACAATCGTCTATTGACGCCGGGACTGAATATCTTGATTCCTATAGTCGATCAGGTACGTGTTCATCATGATTTGCGTGTCCAACAGGCGAATGTTCCTCCGCAAACGGTGATTACCAAGGATAATGTTCAGGTAAAAATCGATACGATCATCTTCTATCAGGTGGTGGGCCCAGAGCAGGCTACTTATGGAATTTCGGATTACGTTTATGGGGTTCGTAACATTAGTACAGCGACGATGAGGCAGATTATCGGTAAGCTGGAGCTGGATGAAACCTTATCCGGTCGTGAGAAAATATCCAGTGAAATTCGGATCGCGCTTGATGAAGCAACGGAAAAATGGGGCGTTCGTATAGAGCGAGTCGAAGTCATCGACATTCAACCACCGCTCGATATTCAAGAGTCCATGGACAAACAGATGAAGGCAGAACGTAGCAAACGTGCGATTGTTCTGGAAGCGGAAGCTGCCAAGCAGGATATGATTTTGCGGGCAGAAGGCGACAAGCAAGGTAAGATCCTCAAGGCTGAGGGGGATAAAGAAGCAAGAATTCGTCAGGCAGAAGGATTACGCCAAGCTCAGGAGCTTGAGGCTTTAGGTCAAGCCAAGGCGATTCAGGCGATTGCCGAAGCGGAGAAAAATCGGATTGAGCTGCTGCGTTCCGCGGGACTTGACGAGAATGTGCTTGCTTATCGTTCTTTAGAGACTTTGAGTGAAATCTCCAAGGGACCTGCCAATAAAATATTCATTCCTACCAAAGCTATTGAAACACTTGGTAGCATTGGGGCAATTGGGGAAATATTCAAAGCCAAAGAGTCTTGATTTACTGCACTCATCAAGCATGTGTAGATAGAATCTGAAGCATATGTAACTGGCCAGAGCATCGCAACTAAGAAGGGGCTGTATCTTATCCGAGATACGGCCCTTTTGTGAAGAGTAATCGTGTATCCAAAAATCTGGATGATTAACATTTGTACTGACATCAGCTTAGTATTAAATAACGGATCAGCGACTCGGAACCAGTATGAACTACTATTTTTGAACTGTTTTAATCATTTTGGGTTTGGTTGATAAGTAAGAACTGTGACCCCTGAACTGAACGTCTTCGTATCTACAAGCTGCAGAACCTTTTTTTCCTTGCCATCCTTAAAGATTCGCTTTCCGCTCCCCACAACTACTGGGAAAATCATGAGACGATATTCATCAATGAGATCATTGTGATGAAGCTCATTTACTAGATCGCAGCTGCCACACACTAAAATATCTCTGCCAGGTAGCTGCTTCAGCTTGTTAACTTCTTCAGTGATAGTCCCCTTTATTAGCTGGCAATTGTTCCAATCCACATGATCCAAAGTTTGAGAAACAACGTACTTGGTGTAGTCGTTCATCATCTGTCCGTATTCCCCTGTCTGCTCGATCATATTAGGCCAAGCCGCTGCGAAGCCCTCATAGGTCACTCGTCCCAGCAGGAGAGAGTCGCTCGCTTTAAGTTCATTGAACTTATACTGTTCCTGTTCACTGCTTTGGAATTGCCAAGTCCAGTCCGGATTCTCCATGACCCCATCTAAAGCCACAAATTCAGATACAACAACTTTTCTCATTGTAATTCGCCTCTTATTTCATCGAGATTGGCCTTCCATTAAATGCTAAGATTCTTTGTTATCTTACACTTATATATGAACGCATATACTTCAATGAATCGATCTGCTCAAACAGATATGTTGGATCATATAATGAAGCTGTTCCGGACTGAAATGTTGGAGGTACATACTATGGTCAATAATAGGGACTTCAATTTGAGACGAAATGGGGCATGCTGTCCATGAGAGTCGGGTATGCACGAACTGCTGCAGCTGAGTGGGTTATGCAGCACGCCAGCCGTGAGGAAGGGTTCCAAGGAGCGTATTTTAGTGGTTCAACGATAGGATTGCCAGATGACTCGGAGATGTCAGCGGCCTCGGATATCGATGTTATGATTGTCACCGCACAAGCTGAGCCTCCACTTAAGCTCGGAAAGTTCGTTTACCGCGGCACGCTGTTGGAGGCCACATATATGTCCTGGAATCAACTGGCATCGGTCGAGGAGGTCCTGACGTCCTATCACTTGGCAGGCAGCTTTCGCGTGGATACAATCATCGCTGATCCCACCGGACATCTACGCAGATTGCAAACAGAGGTATCTCGTCACTTTGCGGATCGGGTGTGGGTACGTCGCCGATGCGATAATGTGCGGCAGAAGATCGAGAACGGGCTGCGAGCTATCGACACCGCTGCACCGCTGCATGACCAGGTGACGTCTTGGCTGTTCCCGACTGGCGTGACTACACACGTCCTCCTGGTAGCCGCGCTTCGCAATCCCACTGTGCGGCTTCGTTACCTTGCCGCACGCGAAGTGCTGATGCAATACGGCCATGGCGATCTCTACCTTGATCTGCTGAATTTGCTCGGCTGCGCTCATCTGACCCCCGAACGTGTTGAGCACCATCTCACTGAACTTGAACAAACCTTTGACGTCGCTGCGGCTGTGGCCACAACACCATTCTTTTTCAGCACCGACATCAAAGCTACAACGCGATCGGTCGCAATCGACGGAAGCCGTGAACTTATTCGGGCAGGCTATCATCAGGAAGCGGTCTTCTGGATCGTCGCAACCTTTGCACGCTGTCATAAGATTTTAGCCGCAGATGCTCCACAAGACTTGCAAGATACACTCCTTCCAGCCTTTAAAGCAATTATCAACGACCTTGGCATCACTTCTACCAATACGATCATCCGCCGCGCCGATGAGGTTGTACAGTTCCTGCCCAGACTCTGGGAGACCACAGAGGCAATCCTGCTAGCCAACCCAGACATCGTGATGGAATAATAGTGATGTCCAACAGCATTCTGCTGCGTGATTATGACTACGCTATCGGAGACCGTTAGCGTAGTGTCTTGTCTACTTGACCCATTATGGGTTAAGTCTTTTCCCCAAAATGACTAAATCTCTTTCAATTCCATCCAAATTAGCAATCCGCGGCAAATAGCCCCATTCTTCAAACTGGAATTTTTGGAGAAGCGCCAGACTGGCCTCGTTATGTGCAAACACAAAGCCGACTAAAGTGCTTAATTTCAGTCTGGGAGCCTCCTCGATGGCTTTTGCGATCAACAGGCTTCCGAGTCCCTTAGACCTGTAAGACTCTGCTATGTATACACTGATCTCCGCTGTTGCGTTATAGGCAGGCCTGCCGTAAAACGATTGATAGCTCAGCCATGCGACAATTTGATCTTCATGCTTCACGATCCATAAAGGTCTGAAATCGGGAGAATGCTCCTCAAACCATTTATGTCTGCTTTCCACTGTCACAGGCTCCAAATCTGCGGTTACCTTTCGTCCGGCTACGGTTGAGTTGTAAATTTCGATAATTTTATTCAAATCCTCAAGCTTTGCGTCCACGATCTTATATTCATTGTGCATGTGTAGACCTCCGTATAATTTATATTATTTCTATATCAGATGAACTCAAGAAACACATAGCCCGAGCGGAGAAAGCGGACCCGTCTGGAGAAACGAAGTGTTCGCCTTTGCAGACTGATTCTTACCCCTTTGGGGCTTAGAATAGAAAGAATCCGGCTGCAACAGCGATTGGAAGAAGGGTCTGCTTTCGCAGAGCCTCCCTACTGTCCAGATGTTGGCTTCATCTTATTTAGTGTTTCCAAGGTTGATTCTGTTAAGCGGGGTCAATCGAATAATCCCATCGTTCTATACGTACCGAGCATAGTAAGTCGTGTAAGCTGTAAGGCCATGTATTGCGGGGTGTACATCGTTGGATCATTAATCCAATTTAGGATAACTCCCATTACGGATGAGCTTGAATAATTAAGTAAAATATCCAACGGAACCGACAACTTCTGCTCCATTTTCATATTGGAAATTTTGGCATAAAAGCTTTCCCTAATCACCTCGTATAATTTAAGGGTGAAATGCTCCGGCTCCAGTTTGGTCAGCATGGCCTGGTAAAACCTTTTGTTATCCGTTAAATGAGTAAACAGTACCATGAAGAACGGATCGGGCTCGTCAAAGCTCCCCGTGTAGGTTAGGGCGCTTGGGTGATCGGGACGGATGAGATGGGACAAGTCCTCCAGCTTTTCCTTAATCAGCTTGTCGAGTAGATCATATTTATCCTGATAATGAGCGTAAAAGGTAGACCTGTTCACATCGGCTCCGGTAGTGATGTCTTTTACGGAAATTGCGGAGAAGCCCTTTTCAAAAATTAAAGAAACGAAGGCGTCAACAATGGTGGTACGCGTTCTAAGGATTCGACGATCGGGATAGCGGGAATCCAGAATCATGATACACCTCCAATCTTAAAATTTAAAGTGGGTAAGTTCAACATAAATGAATAAAGTGTTGTAAAAGCAACAAAACAGAAAAATGTGTTGTTGTGATTGTCAGCCTCATCCCATATGGTTTTGACCGAAAAGGAAAAAACATTTATTAGCGCTAGACTCCTATCCTTACGTTTTCTTTCATTTTCTGTAGTTAGGGACACTTGCTGTATAAATGTTGAATAATCCCGCTATAACCAACATATGAAAAGTAAACTGTTGGATAATAAACATTTAAAGGGAAAATGGCGGTTGTACATTACCAATGGATTAGTATAATAATAAACATATTAAACCAACTTTATCAATGGGGATTATACGATTAATGAAGGAGACATAGTATGCCAACAAGAGGAGATCGTTTCATTTCTAGTTTGGCTGATGGGCGGAATGTGTGGCTGGACGGGAGTCGGGTCAACCATTTATCGGATCATGCCGCATTCCAAGGAACGCTCGGCACGATAAAAAGATTATTTAATCAGCTTGATGATCCGGCAGTCCGCGACCATGTAGGTTTTGCACCCCCAGAAAGGGAAGCCTACGCACACAGCTCTTTCCTGGTGCCGTATTCCGCAGCAGATCTTGCTAAGCGAAGCCAAGCCTTTCGTTATTGGTCTGATGAAACCCACGGGATGATGAGTCGATTATCCGACTATGGACGTTCGATGATTACAGGCTGGTATGCAGCGAGAAAACAATTAAACCAACTCGACCCGGACTTTGAATCGAAGATCACGTCCTATTATACGGAAGCCCGTGACCGGGATTTATTTTTGACAACCGCGATTCTGGATCCGCAGATTGACCGATCTGTGAGTTTGGATGATAGCCGTATTGCTGAACGATTTCTGCATGTTGTCAAGAAGACGAGTGAGGGAATTACGGTTCGGGGAGCGAAGATGATTGCTACTGGAGCTCCGTATACCCACGACTTTATCATATTTTCCTTCCTGCAATTTGATCAAAAGGATCGTGAGCATGCCCATATTTTGATTGTTCCGGCGAACTCTGCAGGACTGCACATTGTGTGTCGGGAGTCATTTGCGGATAGCAGAGAGCAGAATCACATCTTGAGCTCACGGTATGAGGAAATGGACGCGGTATTATTTTTCGATGATGTGTTTATACCGTGGGAGAGAGTGCTGTTGTATGGGGATTCGGAGGCGGTTTTGAAGCTGAGGGCTAATAAGACGGCTAACTCGCTTGCCTTTCATCAAACCATAGTCCGCTACGTATCGAAGCTGGAGTTCGTGACAGGAGTTGCTTTTGCCATAGCCGAAGCGATTGGTGTCAACGGATATTTACATATCCAGGAGAAGTTAGGTGAGCTGATCACCCAGATAGATACGATGAAGGCTCTTGTGATCGCCAGTGAGACGATGGCTAAGCATGACGAGTCAGGAGTGCTGGTGCCGGAAATTTCCTATATCGATACGGCCCGAAATATAGGTACGAAGTTTTATCCGCGTGCGATTGAAATTCTGCAGCAAATCGGAGGTGGTGGATTCGTACAAACGCCATCGGGGATGGAGGACTTTTACGGCCCTATATCCAAGCTGATGCATCTATACTTCGAGGGAGCTTCGATCAGTGCCGAGAAAAAAATACATTTGTTCAAGCTCGCCTGGGATTTGATCGGCAGTCCGCTGGGTGCAAGACATGAGCTCTATGAACGCTTCTACGCCGGGGATCCGGTTCGGGCTTACGCCAATCAATATGTGAAATCTGATAAAAACAGCTTTACGGATCCCGTATGGAAGCTATTAAAAGAAGCAGGCAAGCATGGGACCAAAAGGAACTATACCTATATATAAGAGAGGATGGATGGAGATGGAGGTTTTCTGGTTTATTCCGACTCACGGAGATGGTCGTTATTTAGGAACAAAAGAAGGGGCGAGGGCCGTCAGCTACGCTTATTGCAAACAAATTGCTCAGGCTGTTGATGAATTAGGGTTTAGTGGTGTTTTGCTGCCGACAGGCAAATCGTGTGAGGATGCTTGGATCGTTGCTTCAACGTTGGTTCCGGTCACGGAAAGGTTGAAATTTTTAGTGGCTGTTCGTCCCGGATTAATGTCCCCTACGCTTGCAGCACGAATGACGGCTACCCTTGATCGTTTCTCCAAAGGAAGATTGCTGATCAATGTAGTTACAGGCGGGGACCCTGTTGAATTAGCTGGGGACGGGGTGTTTTTAAACCATGATGACCGTTATGGATTGACGGATGATTTTCTGACCATTTGGCGTAAAGAATTAGAAGGCGAAGAGGTGAACTACGAAGGCGATCATCTGCAGGTAACTGGAGGCAAGGTGCTTTATCCACCTGTTCAAAAACCGTATCCTCCGCTTTACTTTGGCGGCTCCTCGGATGCGGGATCAGATGTTGCAGCCGAGCACGTTGACGTGTATCTGACTTGGGGAGAGCCGCCAGCACAGGTAGAGCAAAAAATAAACAGCATGCGTAAGCTGGCGGAGGCCAAAGGTAGAACGCTTCGCTTCGGAATCCGACTGCATATCATTGTCCGCCCGACTGAAGAAGAGGCTTGGCAGGCAGCAGACGAATTGATTCAGCATCTGGACGAGGATACGATAGCAGCAGCCCAGCAAATTTTTGCGAGAATGGACTCTGAGGGACAGAAAAGAATGTCTGAGCTGCATAAAGGCGACCGTTCCAAGCTTGAAATCAGCCCAAACCTGTGGGCAGGGATCGGTCTGGTACGTGGAGGAGCGGGTACGGCGTTGGTCGGCAGCCCGGACAGTATAGCAGCCAGAATGAAAGAATATACGGAGCTGGGCATTGAGACGTTTATTCTCTCGGGTTATCCTCATTTGGAGGAAGCTTACCGTACTGCAGAGCTGCTGTTTCCAAAACTGAATCTGGGTCCCACAGGAAACACGGATGATCCGTCTTTCATCAGTCCGTTTGGTGAAATGATTGCCAATAACGAGCTGCCTGGGAAGACAAAGCTTGCCGATGCCGATAAATCACCAGTAAGCAGCTCCAAATAAGAGGTAATCCATTCGGAAACCGACGCCGACAATTTGCATCTGAGAGCTTTTGTGTATCTCCTTTTATCGGTTAACTTTATTAAAACGGAGGATAGTTATGCCTTTCAAATGGAAAACAATTCGGTATGATTGCTTACAGATTCCAAGTGTATGGGGATTAGCCCTGCAATTGGGTGAACTGCAAAAAGATTTAATGGGCTTGGGCTTTCGCTTGGAGTCAGTAACCGATCGGCGGAATTCGGGAAATTCATCTACGGGCAGTGATGAAGCCGAAATTTACTATACCGACAGTTTACGGGCGCTTCATACTTTAAGTCGGAGCAATCCAATCACGATTGCCGGTTTAAACCTCCTGAAATCTAAGTCATTTATTCTGGTCCAGCCGAATTCATTGATTGACTCGCTTTCTAATCTTAAGGGAGCGGTCATCGGCATTTCTTATGACAGCGAAAACCGAGCGGATCTTCGCAGAATTGAAGCCGTTCAACGTTTTAACGCCATTATAGAGCAAGCAGGGCTGCAGCCATCGAACGTTCATTGGGTACATCTCCCTCTGGGTACTACGACTCCTACGCAGCGTGAGACATTGGCTTTGCTTCAAGGAGAAGTCGATGCGATCATTGCCTTTGGTTCGGATGCTTACGATGTGGAGCGGATCACTGGGGCGCGTGTGCTGGAAGGGGAACAGCAGATCGTGGATTCGGTTAGCGTAGCTGTTCAACATACAGATCGGGGGATGAATATAGGCAGGAATACGGATACAGCTTGGGATTCCGCTTCCGACTCCGACTTGGCGCAATCCGGGCTGTTCGCTTTTGCGTTATCGACTGCATGGCTGCAAGCTTATCCAGAGGCAGCCGAGCGGATACTGGCTCATCTTCAATTGGCTGCTGCTTGGGCGCAAAAGCATCAGGAGGATGCATTCCGTTACGCTGCCAAAGCTGCGGGTATCCCTGAGAGTCGGATGGAAACTGTTTATGGTTTGTCTTTTCTTAATCATCTGTCCCTCTCTCTGGATCAAGAGCATCTTGACCTGTTGGTCAAATATAAAAGCAATTACCTGGAGCAGGAGCTGTTAGTATCTGACTTCAAACTCGACGACTTTGTTGATAGGAAGCTCCTGGCAAGCGCACAAGTATTAATAGCTGAGGGCCATGTGCAAGTCCCGCTCTCCAACCGTGTATCGTCCTTTACGCTAGAAGATGTTCCCGTCCGTTATTTTGAGGAGCGCACGGAGGCACGACTTATTGGATCGGATGAAGAAGCTCTGCGTATTGCGCATGAGTTTGCGGATGAAATCCGTGCTGGCGCATCGGATCGGGATCGGTACCGCCGTCTGCCCTTTGACGAGATTAGAAAGCTCGCGGAAAGCGGTCTGTTGGGTATAGTGGTGCCCAAGGAATATGGAGGTCCGGGTGTATCGACCGCAACCTTGGCTGAGGTGTTCAAGATTATTTCCGCAGCAGATGGAGCTATTGGCCAGATCCCGCAAAACCATCATTTCTTTGTAAAGGTGTTGGAGCTAAACGGGACGGTGGCGCAGAAAAGGTATTTTTTCGCGGAAGTGCTGAAAGGGGCACAGTTCGGCAATGGATTGGCCGAGCGCGGTTCCCGAAATGGAAAGCTGATGTCCACTCGCGTGACGAGGAGCGGGGAAGGAACCTGGAAGGTGAACGGGAGGAAATATTATTGTACCGGATCGTTGTTCTCTCCATGGATTCCTGTATTCGCCGACGATGATGACGGCAAGCGGGTAGCGGTATTCATTCCCCGGCAAACGGAGGGCTTGACGCTAATTGATGATTGGTCGGGAATTGGTCAGCGTACAACAGCAAGTGGAAGTGTCATTCTCGGTGATATCGAAGTGCCTGATGCATACGTTGTACCACATTGGAAAACGTTCGAGGCACCTCAATATTTTGGCGCATTTGCTCAGATTATGCATGCAGCGGTAGATGTAGGGATCGCTGTAGCAGCAATGGCGGATGCATCCTGGTTCGTACGCGAGAAATCAAGACCTTCCATACAAAGCGGTGTTGCCCGGGCTTCCGAGGAGCCATATTTGATTAAACGTTTTGGAGAGCTGGGAGTACGGCTTCAGGCTGCCGAAGCCCTATTGGAAAAGGCGGCAGCAGCTATTGATACAGCTCGCCATGATTTAAATGAGGAGACAGTAGGGCAATCCTCACTGCTGGTCGCATCCGCGAAAGCTGTTGCAACAGATGTGGTAATAGAGGTCACCAACGCCTTGTTTGAAGTAGCTGGAACCTCATCCATGGATGAGAAATACAATTTGGACCGGCATTGGCGAAACGGAAGAATTCATACGCTCCATGATCCGGTACGCTGGAAGCTGCATCATGTGGGCAATTGGTATTTGAACGGCGTGCTGCCGCCTAATCAGGCGGGTCTATAGAAAGGAAGTGACGAAATGGCAAAAAAGAACAAGCTGCTGCTCAATTTATTTGATATGAACTGCGTGGGACATAACTCCCACGGCTTGTGGAAACATCCTGACAATGAACGAAGACGGTATAACGATCTCGGCTACTGGACCGATTTGGCGCAGCTTTTGGAGAAAGGGAAATTTGATGCTTTATTCCTGGCGGATGTGATTGGTGTCTATGATGTATATAAGGATACACGCGATATTTCCGTGAAAAACGCGGTTCAGGTGCCTGCCAACGATCCATCGCTAATTGTTCCTGTAATGGCTCATGCGACCAAACATCTGGGATTTGCTGTTACCGTCTCTACGTCTTATGAGCATCCTTTTGCTTTGTCCCGCCGAATGTCGACCTTGGACCACCTTACCAAAGGGCGTATTGCGTGGAATATTGTGACCTCGTATTTGCCGAACGCAGCAAGGAACTTTGGTCTGGATGAGATGATCAAGCATGACGACCGGTATGAAATCGCCGAGGAGTTTTTGGAGGTTTGCTACAAGCTGTGGGAGGGAAGCTGGGAGGAAGGCGCTGTTGTATTTGATCAGCTTAACGATATGTATGCCGATCCAAGCAAAGTACATGAAATTGGGCATAAAGGCAAGCATTTTCAAGTCGCTGGTCCGCATTTATGCGAGCCTTCTCCACAGCGTACTCCTGTCATTTACCAGGCTGGCAGCTCGGTAAGAGGCAGAACGTTTGCAGCCAAGCATGCGGAGTGTGTATTTGTCGGCGGACAGACACCGGAGGCGCTCCGCTTTTATGTGGAGGATATACGCTCCCAGGCAAAAGCTTATGGACGGAATCCCGAGAACATATTGATGTTTAAGGGGTTTTCGGCGATTGTTGCGGAAACCTCGGCGGAAGCCCGCGATAAATTTCATGATTATGAACAGCATCGCAGCAGTGAGGCAGCATTAGCCCAATACTGCGGGTCCAGCGGATATGACTTGTCAAAACTTGATCCTGACCAAATTTTTGAGTATATGTCCACGGAAGGTAACCAAACCAGAGCAGCACAATATACGCAGTTTACGAAGAAGCGGACAGTTAGGGAAGTGAAGGAATCGATTGGAAAATTCGGAGGAGGCTGGATGCAGGTCGGCACACCGATCGAAATTGTCGATGAAATCGAGCGTTGGGTCGAAGAAGCAGGCATTGATGGCTTGAACTTTGCTCAGGTCGTAACACCGGGAACCGTTCGGGACTTTATCGAGTTGGTTGTGCCGGAGTTGCAAAACCGCGGACTGGTCAAGGAGGAGTACGAGGAAGGGACATACCGCCAGAAGCTGTTCGGCAGTGATACGTCCCTTATCCCGAATGCTCATCCGGCGGCTTCCTACCGTCAAATTGCGGAATCAGCTGTCAGACGCTGACAAAACTGTTCCAGGTAATGTTGGTCCGTCTCCGTAAAACGGGCTTCTACAGGACTGTCGATATCGAGCACACCTATAAGGGTGTTCTGGTGGAACAAGGGGATGACCAGCTCTGATCGGGAAGCTGCATCACATGCGATATGACCTGGAAACAGATGGACATCATCCACACGCTGGGTGCGTCTTTGAGCAACGGCGGTTCCACATACTCCCTTGCCGTAGGCAATGCGGGTGCAGGCAGGCAAGCCTTGAAAGGGTCCGAGAACAAGTATGTTATCTTCATTCAGCAAGTAGAAACCTACCCAGTTGATGGTTTCCAGAAATTGCCCGAGAAGAGCGGAGGCGTTAGCGAGATTGGCTATGCGGTCCGGCTCGTCTTCAATTAAAGAGTCCAATTGGCGCAGCAGCAGGGTGTACCGGTCCTCCGGACTCCCTTCGTAATGCTTGGGTTGAAACATACAATCGACCTCCTAAATGATTTCATAATTATAACAAAAAAAGCATTGACTAACAAAATGATTTCATGCATTATGAATAATACATACTAATCCTATTGGAATAATAATACAATGTCAACCGGACAACTGGAGACACACCATCAGCTTGATGGCCGTGTCTCTTTTTCTTGAAATCTGATCTGTGAGGTGGAGAACTGATGGGCAAGCAAATCCGATTGAATGCATTTGATATGAATTGTGCCATGCATAACTCACATGGTTTGTGGAAGCACCCGGATAATGAGCGGCATCGGTACAAGGAGCTGGATTATTGGGTGGAGCTGGCCCAACTGCTGGAAAGAGGGAAATTTGATGCACTGTTCCTGGCGGATGTGGTAGGCGTTTATGATGTGTACCAACAAAGCCGTGATCCGGCCGTACGTGATGCGGTTCAGGTGCCGGTGAATGACCCGGCATTGATCATCCCCGCGATGGCTTATGCCACCAAGCATCTAAGCTTTGCGGTTACAGTCACTACAACGTATGAGCATCCCTATGCACATGCCAGACGGATGTCCACGCTTGATCATTTAACGAAAGGCAGACTGGCATGGAATATCGTCACCTCCTATTTGCCGAGTGCCGCCAAAAATTTTGGCTTGGATGAGATGATCGAGCACGATGAACGCTATGAAAGAGCAGATGAATTTCTGGAAGTTGTCTACAAGCTGTGGGAAGCCAGCTGGGATGATGATGCAGTGGTCAGGGACGTAACTAACAAAATTTATACGGATCCGAGCAAGGTCCACGAAATTAACCATGAAGGCAAGTTTTACCGGGTACCCGGACCGCATCTAAGCGAACCCTCACCACAGCGAACACCTGTTGTATATCAGGCGGGAAGCTCGGAGAAGGGAAGGGACTTCGCCGCCAAGCATGCGGAATGTGTATTTCTCGGAGCGCCGAATACGGAGACATTGAAGTTTTATGTACACGATATTCGCAAGAAGGCAGCCGCAGCTGGCAGAAATCCAGATACGATCAAGATGTTTATGGGCTTGAACGTGGTCGTAGGCCGTACCGGACAGGAGGCAAAGGAGAAGTTCGAGGAATATTCAAGGTTGTGGAGCACGGATGCTGCTCTGGCCCAATATGGTGGCTCCAGCGGCTATGATCTGGATGCTTACGATCCATTGGAGCCTTTGGAATATAAGCAAACCAACCATGGACAAACGACAGCCGCCCATTTTACCAAGTATGCCGAAAAGAAGCTTACCGTTGGAGAGGTGAAACAAAAAATCGGTACCATTGGAGGAAGAGGAACCGTATTGGTCGGAGCTCCTGAGGAAATTGCTGATCAAATGCAGCATTGGATGGAGGAGACTGGTATTGACGGTTTCAATCTTGCACACCTAATAACCCCCGGGAGCTTGAAGGAGTTTATCGATTTGGTAATCCCTGAGCTTCAAAGCCGGGGAATTTATAAAACCGAATACGAAGAAGGTACGCTCCGGGAAAAGCTGTTTGGCCAAGGGCAGAGCAAGCTCCCGAATGATCATCCCGGAGCCAAAGTAAGACGACAGCCTGCAAATCAAATTTAACAAGGTAAGCCGTACTGGAGCTTGAACGTGATCAATACCCATAAACCATAATGGAAAGAGGTTGTTACCATGGCAAATGAAAGACAATTAGGACTGGAAACCTTAGCCGTACACGCGGGACAACAAATTGATCCGACGACCCTCTCACGGGCAGTGCCTATCTATCAGACGACATCTTACGGCTTCCGTGATACCGAGCATGCGGCTAACTTGTTTGCGCTGAAGGAGTTCGGCAACATCTATACGCGGGTTATGAACCCGACTACGGATGTATTCGAGCAGCGGGTGGCAGCGCTGGAAGGTGGGGTTGGGGCTTTGGGTGTAGCTTCTGGGCAAGCGGCGATCACCTACTCCATCCTGAACATTGCCGGTGCGGGTGATGAGATCGTTTCAGCAGCAAGCTTGTACGGCGGTACCTATAATTTGTTCTCCAACACGCTTAGAAAATTGGGGATTAAAGTTACATTTGTAGATCCAAGCGATCCCGAAAATTTCCGCGCCGCGATTACGGATAAAACCAAAGCCCTTTACGCAGAAACAATTGGCAACCCAAAAGGTGATGTTCTGGATATTGAGGCAGTAGCGACCATAGCACATGAGAATGGAATTCCACTTATTGTAGACAACACGTTCCCGAGCCCTTATCTGCTGAGGCCAATTGAGCATGGAGCTGATATCGTAGTGCATTCGGCTACCAAATTCATCGGGGGCCACGGTACTTCCATTGGTGGCGTGATTGTAGATGGAGGCAAGTTTGACTGGACCGCGAACGATAAGTTCCCTGGATTAACCGAGCCGGACCCGAGCTATAATGGAGTCGTGTATACCGAGGCCGTCGGCCCGATCGCTTATATCATCAAGGCTAGAGTACAGCTGTTAAGAGATCTCGGCGGCGCGTTGTCTCCATTTAATTCCTTCTTATTATTGCAGGGATTGGAAACCTTACATTTGCGACTGGAGCGGCATAGCTCGAATGCATTAAAAGTGGCTCAATATCTCGAACAGCATGACGATGTTGAATGGGTAAGCTATGCGGGGCTGGAAAGCCATCCTTCTTACGAGCTGGCACAGAAATACTTGCCTAAGGGGCAGGGAGCTATCCTTACCTTTGGCATCAAGGGCGGTATAGAAGCGGGAAAAAGGTTGATCCATTCCGTTCAGCTGTTCTCGCATCTGGCGAATGTAGGAGATTCCAAGTCGTTGATTATTCACCCGGCTAGCACGACACATCAGCAATTGAACGAGAAGGAGCAAGCGGCTGCAGGGGTAACATCTGGTTTAATCCGGCTTTCTATTGGAACAGAGGCAATCGACGATATTCTTTATGATTTGGAGCAGGCTATCGCGATAAGCCAACAAACAACAAAAGAATAGTCAAGCTGGACTCAATAGCCGTGGTTTCATATTCATGCTGTAATACCAAGAAAACCGATATGATCAATTAATTATTGAAGGGGCGAAATCAGAATCATGAAGAAATCTTTGGGGCTATTCTTATTAACTTTTATTTTATTGCTAACCGCTTGCGGCACACAACAAGCATCAGGCGGACCAGCAGCAAGCGGAGCTGGCACTTCGGCAGCAGGTGGCGGAGCGAAAGAGGTCAAGAAAGAGGATAAGGTCATCAAGCACATTATGAGCGATAGCGGATTTAACGGGGATATCGCAAAGATCTTGAAAGAGGAAGTCGACAAACAAGGCTATACGTTGGAGATCGTGACTGTCAACGACATCGTTCAACCGAACAAGATTTTGAATGATGGTCAGGTGGATTCGAATTCTTTTCAGCATGAGGCTTATTTTGACCAGTTTGTAACGGATCATGGTTTGAAAAATATCGTTCGCGGCTTCTATACGATCTTCACACCATCAGGCCTTTATTCCCAAAAATACAAAAAGATTGAGGATGTACCGGACGGAGCCACCTTCGGAATTCCAGTAGACCCGGCTAATAACGGACGTGCGTTGTTCATGCTTCGTGATCTGGGACGCTTAAAGCTGAAAGACGGAGTTACGGTAACCCATGCAACAACCAGAGATATCACGGATAATCCGCATAAATACAAGTTTAAAGAAGTAGACCAGTTGATGCTGCAGCGTACGCTCGAGGATGTGGATGTAGGCTTCTTGTTTGCCGGAACAGCTGTACAAATCGGTCTCAAGCCTAGGACCGACGCATTAGCTCTCGAAAAGGGTGAAGGTCTGCCTTACAAAAGTATTGTCGCCATCCGTAAAGATTTAGTAGGGTCGGATAAAGTGAAGGTATTGCAAAAGGCATATGAAAGTGAACGGATCAAAGAATTTTATCGGAGCAAATATGGAGACGCGATTGAATTTATCGATCATTTAAATAAAAAGTAAGCTCTGCTTACAAATAATGAAGGAGCGATGTGTTGTGATTACGCTTCAGAATGTGAATAAAGTATTCCAGATTCCCGATGGAGAGCCGCTGAATGCGGTCTCCTCGGCTTCCCTGCAAATTGACGAAGGCGACATTTACGGAATCATCGGGTTCAGCGGCGCAGGTAAATCAACGCTTATGCGGACAATTAATTTACTGGAACGCCCGGATAGCGGTAAAATCATCGTCAACGGACAGGATATGCTGGCCTTAAACGAAAAGGAGCTGCGCAAAGCACGGATGTCGATAGGCATGATCTTTCAGCATTTCAATCTGCTTAATAACCGGACAGTATTTGAAAATGTCTCTTTTCCTCTGGAAATCGCGGGAGTTCCCAAAAGTGAAAGAAAGCAGCGGATTGAGGAATGCTTGCGAATCGTAGGGCTGGAGGATAAGACCAAAGCTTATCCAGCCAAGCTGAGTGGAGGGCAGAAGCAGCGTGTGGCTATTGCCCGCGCTTTGGCCAACAAGCCCAAGGTGCTTTTATGCGATGAACCGACTTCCTCCGTAGATCCCTCAACAACCGGAAGCATCCTTGCTTTTTTGAAGGAGATCAATGAACGCTTGGGGATCACCATCGTGATCGTCACCCATGAGATGAATGTCATTAAATCCATATGCAATAAGGTTGCGGTAATGGAGCAAGGCGTGGTCGTCGAGAAGTTTGAGATGAATGATTCGAAATTTGTGCCTAAGTCCAACATAGCCCAATTTTTGTTTAAGAATGAGATTGTATTGGATAAAAGAGAGGTGGCTTATGTTTGACAATATTATTCATGCTGGACCGGAGATTGTAGAAGCGCTGGGCGAAACCTTTTACATGCTGATTATTACGATACCGCTGGCTGTACTTTTAGGTACGCCGCTGGGTACGCTGCTGTATTTGACACGTCCGGGATCTTTCGTCAAGGCACCGAAGTTTTATTTTATGTTAAACGGCCTGGTTAATCTGGTACGATCGTTTCCGTTTCTAATTCTGATGATTGCGATTATTCCCGTCACCCGAATGCTGGTAGGAACAGCACTCGGAACTACAGCGGCTACGGTCCCTATGGTAATTAATGCAGTGCCTTACTTCGCACGTTTCGTGGAGCAAACCTTGCTGGAAGTAAACCGTGGTGTTGTAGAGGCGGCAGAGTCAATGGGGGCGAACCGTTTTCAAATCATTTGGAAAGTGCTTTACACGGAGGCTCGTTCCGGTTTGGCCAACTGCATTACGATCATTACTGTCAGCTTTCTGTCCTATTCCACGGTAGCGGGATTGGTTGGGGGCGGGGGCATCGGCGATTTTGCAATCCGTTACGGCTATTACCGCTATCAGACGGATGTGATGTTTTTTACGGTTATTTTGATGGTCATTTTCGTTCAAGCGTTTCAATTTACCGGTAATTTCGTCGTCCGTAGGCTGGATAAGAGGCTTTAATGTATAAACCGGAGTGGAGGCAAGGAGTCATGCCGAAAAAGATACATTTGAATGCATTCGAAATGAACTGCGTGGGTCATTTATCCCATGGAATGTGGGTGCATCCGGACAATAACCGTCATCGGTATACTGAGATTTCTTATTGGACGGAGCTTGCCCAACTGCTGGAGCAGGGGAAATTCGATGCCTTGTTTTTGGCTGATGTAGTAGGCGCTTATGATACGTACAAGGGCGGGATTGAAACTTCGCTAAGAGAAGCCGTTCAGGTTCCTTGCAATGACCCGCTTCTGATTGTGCCGCCTATGGCTTTGGTTACAGAGCATTTGGGCTTCGCGGTGACATTCTCCACCTCTTATGAGCATCCTTATATGCATGCCCGGCGTATGACGACACTGGATCATCTGACACAAGGACGGCTCGGCTGGAATGTGGTCACCTCTTATCTACCCAGCGCAGCACGCAATTATGGTCTGGATCGTATGATCCCGCATGACGAGCGCTATGAAATGGCGGATGAGTATTTAGAGGTTTGCTATAAGCTGTGGGAGAGCAGCTGGGAAGAAGATGCCGTTATTCGTGATGTGGAAACAGGGACGTATACCGATCCCTCCAAAGTGCATGAAATCAACCATGAAGGCAAATATTTCAGGCTCCCCGGCCCCCATCTCAGTGAGCCTTCTTTGCAGAGAACTCCTGTTATTTATCAGGCTGGAAGCTCGGTAAAAGGAAGGGCATTTGCCGCAAAACATGCGGAATGCGTATTTCTTGGAGCGCCGACTCTGGAGGTATTGAAGCAGCATATCGCGGATATCCGTGCCCAAGCGCAAGCAAATGGCCGCTTGCCTGAGCACATCAAGATGTTTACCGGCTTGTCAGTGATCGTCGGTCGAACAGAAGAAGAGGTCGATCAAAAGGTGGAGGAATTCAGCAGACTCCGTAGTGTTGAGGGAGTGCTCGCCCATTACGGAGGTTCCAGTGGTTATGATTTATCCCGCTACGCTGCTGATGATTACCTGGAATATGTTGAAACCGATCATGGTCAGACGGCTGCTTCAAGATTCACCAAGCACAACAAAAAAACAGTAGGACAAATTATCGAAACGTTCAGAACGCTAGGCGGACAGTCACCATTCTTTATAGCAGGGACACCGGAGCAGGTTGCGGATAAAATCCAATACTGGGTAGAGGAAACGGGTATCGACGGCTTTAACCTGACGCAGTTTCTTTCACCGGGATCGTTTCGGGACTTTATCGAGCTGGTCATACCAGAGCTGCAAAAGAGAGGCTTGTACCGTACAGAATACGAAGCGGGTACCTTCCGTGAGCGATTGTTCGGGCAGGGTACTCCTTTAACCCCGCAAGGCCATCCTTCGGCTTTAATCCGTGAACAAGCTTTTAAGACGCCTGTTGTTCTATAGAACAATGGAACATCGCTATAAGGTTTGGTGTTGGCAGATGGCAGCAATCCATAATCCCCACAGATTCGATGCATTATCGAGTTCAAAAATAACCTCCAGTTCCACTTTTCGGAGTGGATTTGGAGGTTACTTCGTTCTTAGTTTGGGAAAATATCATTGTCCAGTTCTGTTTGTGTGGACAGATGTTTTTTAGTTACTGCCGTATTTCTGTTTCCAATATGCAGTCCATTCTATATAAGTCATGCCGGTTACTTCCTCGAGAGTTTTTCCGTCTAATGAATAAGGGGCGCCAACCCGTATCATTTTTCCATTATTCTCAGGAAATGAATTCCCGCCAATCACTTTGCCTTCACAAAGCATGATTGAAACGTTCGTTTTAGAGGGGTATATCTGTTCCAAAGGATGGTTTGCCACTGTGAACCCGTATACGGTTACTTCTTTTCCGAAATACGGGTCGGGCTCATGCTTTTGAACACTCCAAGATTGTTGATAAGGATTCGATTCCAATGTCTTTTTTTCCAACGTGTATGCAGTAATTTGACCTTTATGTTTCAAAACTTTATAACCCTGTGCTTGAACGTAGGCTTCGGCTGTTTGTTCATCCATCGTAACCTCTCTATTACATCCGGTCACAATTAGAATCAGGAGCCCAACCAGCATCACGATCATACGAAATTTCAACATTCGCCTCTCACCCCATTGTGGTCAACGACGCATGAGCATCTTTGTTGAACGAGTATCAATTCTCGCTGTCTTCATCCTTTCGATCATCCTGATTCGCGTCACCGCTTCGGCTAATCGATTTCTTCAGCTCAGGTTCACCCAGATTCTTCGCAGCTTCCTTGGATGGAGCAGCTTCGTTGAAGGCATAGATGGTTTGAATGGACTGTAAATCCTTATTTGAGACCGTTGTGGCAATGACTTCGCGATCACCGAGATATCGTCGGATTTTGCCTACAAGATGGTCCAGCAGATCGTCGGCTTTATGCATACTGGTTACAAATCGCGGACCTGCCAGATTGCCCGAACCGGAGCTTGCCTGTGTGCTCGTTACTAACCGGGTGACCAGCAGCCACGGACTGAAGGAGGTGCGGACGATCGAGTTCTCGCTTCGTGTGGAATCTGTAATCGCCATGCCTACGGAAAGCTTCGATTCGGTGTAGGTGCCTTCGCCTTGAAAATGGATCAGATAGCTCGTAAAATGCATTTCAGCCCCATACAGATGAGCAAGGTACTGAGCGGCGCTGCCGAATATCCAGAGCAATACTGGGAAGTACACGACATCAAACATATGGCTTAAAGTCAGACCATCGATGTACTGACGATTGAGAAAGAACAATAGCAGAGCAGATAGCACTACCAGCAAATGCCCTGCTACCGATATGTACAGCCGCAGCTGTTGAAATAGAGGCGGATAGGCAAATTCTTCATAGACAGGCTGTGTTTCCTGAATGGTGTCGCCAACAAAGCTGCCTTTATCCATACTGCCTTCCATGTTCAGATTCGGGCTGAGTTCACGGTAAATCCGATTAGGAAATTCTTTGTACCGCAGATTGGCGAGTTCCATATCCAGCGATCTGAAAAAATCCTTGGGATGCACATTTTCCTGCCAATGCTCGCGGAACTCCGAAACCTCTGTCAGCGGCTCATACAGCTCAGAGCGAAATTTGGCCAAAACGATGCTTGCTGCTGTAAGAAGCGGGATGATCAAATAAAGGGCAATTAAATGCAAGGTAGGGTGAAAAGGCGCTTCTGGAAATTCGACACCCTGCCTAATAGCCAGCTCGCCTGCAGCGGGTACCAGAATACTCAGCGCAATCACCCATACGATGCGTCCTTTACTTCCTAATAAACGGAAGCTGTTTGTATGTTTGGCAGAGAGCCTGTTGAACAGCCACAATAATAGTAAACAAATAGACAGCGCAATGCCCAGCCAACTGCTAAAGGAGGACTTAGACAGTTGGGTCAGACCCAGTGAGCCTGACAGCAGCGCAAGCCAATAAATGAGTAAAGCGATCACGGAAAAGCCGGCATTTTGAACAAGCACATGCATGAAATTGCGCATTGAGTAGGGCAGAAAAATCATTTTCGGGATAATACTGTAGATCAATCGATCCAGCAGTGTCGAAGGCTCGCGAAACGTAATATTTTTCCTTCCGGTCAGCATTTGATCCAGCTCTTGAGACTGGTAAACCAAATTGGCTTCAAACACATGCTTTTCACTTCGCGCTTCGTTGCGGCTTATGCTCGACGGAATGCCGCGGCCCACATAAAAGCGGAAAATTTGCAGCAAACCTTTAGTTACATAAGAAACACCACCAGCTAATAAAATCAGGCAGACGACCAGATTAAGCCAACCAGCAGCCTGACCTGTCTCAACCATTTGATTACGCAGAGCAAACAGCGATAGGACGCCTAATAGGATGATACAAGCGCCACTTGCCAGATAAAGAATGCCTTCTCGTTTAAACGGATTTTTAATTTGCGGATCGTTTGAACCGTATTGAAATGTCATAGATTTTCCTCGCTTTTCCACATTGTACCTGATTAGGAATCACTCACAATATACCGTTAATACCCTTGGGTTGTCTACACGAATCAGCTTTTTTGCTCATGATAACTACAACCACTTAACGCAATATTCTTGGCATGGTACAATGGTTTAAAGGACAGGTGAGACCGATGAGCGACAAAAAAGCGAAGATGAAAATATCAGAGCTAAAAAGCAAGCTGAATCAACTGTCAAAACAGGAAATGATGAAGCTTTTAGTGGAAAGCTATAAAAGAAGTGAAGAAGTTCAGGAGTATTTGGGCTCCAAGCTGAAGGAAGGCCCGGTTATTCTGACGATTTTTCCAAATGAGGATCATAAAGAAAGTACAAGCGTTATTCAACTGACAGTTTGGAAAAAGTGGATGGAGCTGCCTGCAGCGACCCGTGAGGCCATCGTCGAAAATGTCTGGTGCGGTAAGTGCGCGAAGGCTGTCCTCATTCGCGACTTTACGATATATAGTGAACGGTCTGGTCTGGTTCTCAAGGGGGCATGCGCGGAATGCGGAGGACAGGTTGCACGCGTAGTCGAATAATGAAGGGACGGAAGCAAGAGCTAATGCGAAGATGTACCTTTATAAATGGGTCAGGCGTTGCCATGGCTACAAACAAAAAAACGCCCCTGGAACTGGGCGTTTGAGCTTTACTCGATGAGTGGATTGCTGCGGATGGGTAAAGCTCCTGAAGCTGACAAGGGACTGAGAGGATAAAAGGTTAATCCTTGGCACTTGGTACAGGTGTTACTGTAACAATCGGCCATTTCTTCCATCGTCTCGCTGCACGTATTACAACGCTTTGCGGGTAAAGATTCATAAAACTCGGTTGTACGCATTAACATGCGGTTCACTCCCTTTGTTCATGATACTATTACTATAACATGAACGATAGAATATATGTAAGCGCTTCAAAAACTATTTTTCGATTTGTCGAATAAGATGAACCAATGATATACTATCGCTGTTGAATACTCGCTGATGATGTCATAAAACCATATTCCTGCAGCCGTATTAGAGGAGAGCCTGATGAAACTAACCATTTTTATCATTCTGATGCTGATGTATCCGTTATTTTTGCGATTGATTCATATTTCCGATTTAAGGGTTATTCCTTTAATTGCTCCCTACGCTTTGGGTGTTTTGTCAATCGTGGTGATGATCTCGGGAATCATCGAATTTATTTCCAAGAAATTACGGGAGAAGCAGCAGGAGGAGGTTATGAGCACGAACAATAATAGGTCAAAAGATGGACACTTGAGTATTAGCAATTACCATTCTTCTTATTATCAACGGGTAGCGGCAGTTACGACAGCAATTGTGCTGATTATCATAGTAGCGGTAACGTTTCCTTATGCACAGGAACCAGGCACTGCTGTACAGCCCTTTTTACCTGCCTTTATCGCTGCCGTTGTATTCTGTGAATTGATTACAGCTTATTTGATGCTGAGCGAGTTCCAGGTTACAAGGTCGCCTGCATTGCTCGTTCTAGCCACAGCCTATCTGTATACGGGCTTGATTACGATCCCGCACATCCTTACGTTCCCGGGCGTGTTCTCCGAGACAGGTCTGCTGAATGCAGGAACCCAGACAGCCACATGGTTGTGGGTGTTTTGGCATGGAGGATATCCGTTCCTGGTTACGCTCTACGTTGTGACCGAGGTCAAGTTCGGCAAAATACGACTGACCTTGAGGCAAGCCAAGCTTGGTTTAGGGATAGCATTGGGTACGATTGTTGTGCTTATAGCCGGTCTGACTTTATTAGCGATTGCTGCGGATCAACTGCTGCCAAAAATTATACAGAAAGACAATTTTAATATTTTGATTACCTCCGGTATAGGTCCAGTGGTGTGGCTTTTGAATTTTGTTGCCCTTGCCAGTCTGCTCTGGTTTGCAAGAGGGAGAACGGTCGTCCAGCTGTGGCTGACAGTTGCCATATTGGCTTCTCTCCTTGATGTCACGTTGACACTGTTCTCTGGAAGCCGTTACAGTGTAGGCTGGTATGTAGCTCGATTAAACAGTATTTTATCGGCAACTCTCGTATTAGGCACCCTTTTATATGAAATTCGGATTCTCTATTACCGGATTGTTCAACAGGAGCGGATTTTTCGGACGATCTTTGAGTTTGCAGCGGTAGGGATAGCGCGGATCGACCTGAATCAGAAGCCGTTGGAGGCAAATGAAGCGTTCCAGCAAATGCTCGGACGGGGAGAAGAGGAGCTTCACGCCCAGAGCTTAACCGCTATTACGCATCCCGATGATATAAAAAAGGACTCGAGAGCCCTGAATGAGCTGCTGAATGGGAAGCGGAATAATTATCAGGTAGAAAAACGTTATATTCATAAGGATGGCAGTATGGTTTGGGGGAATTCCATCGTATCCTTAGTACGAGGATTGGAGGACGAGCCTGAGTTTTTCATTGGCATGGTGGAGGATATAACGAAACGTAAGGAATATGAGGAGCGGATTCGGTTCCAGGCTTATCATGATGCCTTGACGCAGCTGCCTAACCGTATGGCTTTTTCGGAAAAGCTGAATGCGGCAGCGTTGTCAGCAAAACAGACGAACGGGAAATTCGCCGTTCTGTTCATTGATCTGGACGGGTTCAAAAAGGTGAATGACACCTTGGGGCACGACGCTGGCGACATGCTGCTGCAGGGAGTAGCTGCAAGGCTGTTGGAATGTGTCAAGCCAGATGATATCCTCGCACGGATGGGCGGTGACGAGTTTACGATGATTCTCCCCGATCTGAGCGTTGACCGTGATGCTAACAAAACTGCCAATATGATATTAATGACGCTTAATCAGCCTTTTGTATTGAACGGTCACGAGGTTTCGATAGGGGCGAGCATTGGAATTAGCCTTTACCCTATTCACGGGGAAGATGCGCAAAGCTTGATGAAGCATGCCGACAATGCGATGTATAAAGCTAAGGAAAGCGGTAAGAATCAATACGTTCTTTATGAACAGGGTGAATAAGTTTCGATACCACCACAATTTCTTTATTAATGTGAATTCACGTATTCCAAGCTTGCGTTTTGGGACAGGCCATTTCAATGATAACTACTTAGAAAATGCCAGCAGCTTATCGTATCTAGCAGTAATCATCTATAAGAGCAGACCAGTGCAGGTTAGCGGGGGTCTGCTCTTTTTGATATTAATTCGCGAGACGAGTACATGATCCTCATTAGTTATTCAAGATATCCACAAAGCTATCCACATCATAAACAGGTATATGGACCTTAATATGTATGATTTATAAAGTTATTGTGCACATATCCACAGGTTTAGTTATCCACAACTGAATATGAGTTTGGCAGACTGTAGAAGATGAAGATTGCTGCTTGCGATTTCTAAGATAAAAATTACTGCCGCTGACAATTCCGAAGCCTGGTGCTCTGTTGTATTTGATAGAGAGGTGCTGATTGATTCGAAAAAGCTTGACAAAACATCCATTATTGTCATAATGAATATATCGAATTGAAAATAAGGGGAGAGCGATTTGACAGAAGAGAATGCTGCAAACTATACACATGGAAAATATCGCACACCGGATGGAGCGCCTGCGGATATTGTTATTTTCACGATAACGGCTGAGCATACGAACCGAACGACCAAATCACTTCCCAAAAGGGAGCTGGAGGTGCTGTTAATCAAACGCAAGCTTTGGCCCTGCAAGGGGATGTGGGCACTGCCAGGGGGGTTCTCCAACGATACGGAATCGATGTATGAAACGGCAAGACGGGAGCTGGAGGAGGAGACGGGTGTAAAGGATGTCCATATGGAATATTTTAATGTGTACAGCAAGCCAGGGCGTGATCCCCGAGGATGGATCCTTTCCCATGCTTTTTTTGCCCTCGTGCATGAGGACTATCTAGCTGAACGCAAAGCGGCCGATGATGCGGCAGATGTAGGGTTGTTTTCTGTCAATGAGCTGGGTCGTCCCGGACTTGAGCTTGCTTTTGATCATCTGCAGATCATTCAGGACGCAATGGAGCAAATTCGCAGCAAAATGCTGCTGACGTCGATAGCCAAAGAGTTTCTTCCCGACGAGTTCACGCTCAGTGAGCTGTATCAGGTAATTCAAACGGTTGTGCCTGATTTTGAGGAAGCCAATTTTATACGTAAAATGAAATCGACCCAAAGCCGCAGCGGCGTATTGGAGCCGGTGCTGGATACTAAGGGAGAGCCTAAGAAGTCGAATGAGTATTCACAGCGAGCTGCACAGCTGTATCGATTCACGGGAAGCATGCCAAGGCTTTCCTTGTACAGCTAGCCCCCTGCGATCAACAAATAGTAGTATCGTTTTGACAAATAATCGGCTGATGGCTGCGGCCTGGGCTAATAAGGATGGAAATAAGCTCTATGAAAGATCATTGGCTTGACCTTGACCTTGATTACGAAATCACCAGCATGGCATCAAGCTATGTCTATATGTACACCTGTCACGAAGAAGAAGCGCAGCTCTGTCAATTGGAGCTGCGCTCTTTGTTCGGCATGGAGTCGAGCAGTAGCCGTGAACATCGCATACACCTTACGGAGTCGAACCTTGGTGCCAACTATGTGATCAGCCCTATTCGCATAGACCCGAGCCGAAGCCCTTTTATTAAGCTGCGGCTCGCAGTTAGTCTCGCAGCCGACACGGTGCAGGTACTTGCATCCGCCGTGAATGCTATAGAGCTTCAGGATGCAAGCTTCAAAGTCGTTTATGCAGACATCGACAAGTCGATCAATTACAACGAGCAGAGGCTGATAGAGCGAGAAGTGGGAGCGTGTATTCGCGGGAAGGCCGAGATGCGTTACCCAGACAGACTGTTCGGAATCACTCGTCTGGATGGACGTTGGCTGTTCGGTGAATGTGTGACCAATGAAGCAGTATGGCTTAAGCACAATACGAAGCCGCAGCATTATTCCACGGCACTTAGTACGCGAATGGCACGCGCGGTTGCCAACATTGCAGTACCCTTCCCTGAGGGGATGACGGCTATAGATCCATGCTGCGGCATCGGGACCGTACTGATCGAGGCGCTGTCTATGGGTATCCATATGATCGGAACGGATATTAATCCACTTGCTGTGCGGGGAGCTCGGGTGAATCTAGCCCATTTTGGTTTTCCGGATGCTGTTGCTATTCAGGATATGCGCACATTAACCGGAAGCTACGATGCGGCTGTGCTGGATATGCCTTATAATTTATGCTCAGTCATCTCTCCTGCTGAACAGCTGTCTATGTTAGAAAGCTTGCGAGGTCTCACGACTAAAGCGGTTATTGTCACGACGGAGACAATCGATGAGCTTGTTATTCAAGCTGGGTTTACGATTTCTGATCGTTGTGTGGTAAGGAAGGGCAGCTTTTCCAGACAAGTGCTGGTCTGTAAGTAGTTCTTTCTCGACAGCTTTGTGCTTAATAATTGTGGATACTGCTTGTACGCTTAAATAGGGAGGAAACAGGATGACCGTATTTGATGTTATCATTATCGGAGCGGGAACCATGGGAGCAAGCGCGGGGTATTATTTATCCCGTTCGGGTGCTTCCGTGCTGCTGTTGGATGCGTATAATCCTCCTCATAAGGAGGGCAGCCATCATGGGGAAACCCGGCTCTTTCGTCACGCCTACAGTGGTGAGGATGCGTATCTTCATTTAGCTCTCCATGCGGAACGAGAATGGGAAATGCTTGAGCAAGCAGCCAGTCGGAAGCTGTTCCATCGCACAGGTGTTTTGAGCCTGGATCCGGAAGACTCGCCTTTGACTCAGGGAAAAGAGAACAAGGCAAGGAAATTTGAATTGCCCATTGAAGTGCTGATGCCGGAGGAAATTGAAGGCCGTTGGCCTGGACTTATCGTGCCAAGGGGGTATAGGGGGCTGTATGAATCGCGTGGAGGTGTACTGAGCTGCGAAGCAATTATCGAATCGTTCCAGCAGTTGTCTGTTCAAAACGGTGCCAAGCTGCAGGTGAACAGTCCTGTTGAACGAGTATCTTATAAGCCTACGCATGTAGAAGTATCGACTCGAACCGATCGTTATATAGGTCGGCAGCTATTGCTGACGGCTGGCGCTCGCTCAGGCACCATACTTCCTGACTTGAAGCTTCCTGTTGAAGCGGTGAGGAAACCGATAGCTTGGTTTGAACCGAAAACGGAGCATAAATTATTCGATAGCCGTTGTTTTCCGGGCTTTATTATCAATACGGAATTTGGAGAGTTTTACGGATTTCCCAGTTTTACCGGCTCCGGTTTGAAAATGGGCAGACACGATGGTGGTGAGATCTTGGACTGGGGACAGCCAACAGCTCCATTTGGAAGCTACCCCGCTGATGAGATTGAATTCCGTCAGCTGCTGCAGCAATTTATGCCCAAGGCGGAGGGACGATTGCTTAGAGGCGATGTATGCCTATATGAAAGGACACCGGATGAGCATGGCATTATCGACCAACATCCAGATTATTCCCACGTGTATATCGCCACAGGCTTTTCTGGACATGGCTTTAAATTTGCCAGTAGTATAGGCCAGACTGTTAGTGATTGGATGATACATAACGTGTATAATGAACAACTCAAGTTTTTTGCTCTTTCCAGGTTTTAATTAGACTTTAAGGCAGCTATATAAGATGAACCAAACATTCGGACAGCAGGGAGACGCTGCGAAAGCAGACCCCTTCTTCCAATCGCTGCAAAGGCGAACACTTTGTTTCTCCAGAAGGGTCTGCTTTCTCCGCTTGGGCTGTATGTTTCTTTGGTTCATCTTATATGGTCTAAGCTGATCATTGTTGGCTCTCTTTACATGGCTTACAACAGACACACTAACCCGCTTTATGCTGCTTCTTTTGCGGCATGAAGCGGGTTTTGTTATGTTCATTAATGAAGAAGATCGATTAGAGAACGGCCGAAATGGTTATTAAATTGTATAGGAAAAAAACATGTGCTCTCAGTATGTCTGCTGTCATAAGGACATATACTGCTAGCAGTAGCTGTGCGACAAGCTTTGCAGCTCGATTTTCCTGAGTAGTCAGGATCTTCAGGCCGTGTACAAAGCACGACAAGGAGGATTTGCTATGACAAATGTGGCTCTGAGATGGCTGAACGTGATTTCTTTAGTTGCTGTGCTTTATGTGAACTACCTTGCGAATGCGCTTCCCATTAACGGTTTGACAACAGGACAGGTTTCCGCGATGTTTCCTGTTCAGATTACACCGGCTCCGTATGCTTTTATAATTTGGGGTCTGATCTATGCATTTCTGGTGGGTTTTGCGATTCTTCAATTCTTACTGTCTAAACGGGAACATGAAGAGATCAAACGGATAGGTCCATGGTTTATCATCAGCTGCTTGTTCAACATGGCTTGGATTGTTGTATGGCAATATCTGTATACGACCGCTTCCATCTTTGTAATGATTGGACTGTTAATCTCATTGATTGCAATCTACACCATGACACGGCCTAATGGCTGGTCCTCGGACAATTCGATTCGTTGGTTTGTACAAGTTCCATTCAGTATTTATCTTGGCTGGATATCCATTGCTACCATCGTGAATGCCGCAGCCGTATTGTACAATCTGAAATGGAATGGGCTGGGGCTCTCCGGCACGACATGGACCGTCATTCTCGTAGTGTTAGCGGTTGTATTGAATCTTATCATAGGTTCAAGCTACCGTGACCCTGCGTTTACTGCAGTTGCTGTTTGGGCATTAATCGCTATCGGGGTTGCCAATAAAACGGATAGTGTGATTATGTACAGTGCATGGGGAGGCGCGGCGCTTTTGTTGATATTGACACTTTGGCTAATTGCAGGGAAGGCTGGATTTATCCGTCATCATGAGCGTGTTCGCATATAGAGGTAATAGTATAAAGGGAGGGAATGAAGGATGACCACATTTGTACTTCGCTGGCTTCAAGTATGTGCACTATTCGCTGTGCTTTTGTATAATTGGGTTGCCAATGCACGACCGTTAAATGGACTAAATGCAAGTGATCTTACAGCGATGTTTCCCGTTGCCATGAATCCAGCTCCTTATGCACTCGCACTTTGGGGAGCAGTTTACATGTTTCTTGCAGGCTTCGTGATCGTACAACTTCTTTCCGGTATGTACAAGCAAGAAGAGATTAGACAAATTGGACCTTGGTTTGCTATCAGCTGCCTGTTCAATATCGCATCACTTGTGCTGTGGCACTACTTATTCGTCGTGCCGTCGTTAGTAGCGATGATGCTCCTGTTGTTATCTTTAATAGTGATATACACCAGTACAAGGCCTAACGGGTGGTCATCCGATCCCCTAGTTCTTTGGCTGGTGCAGGTGCCCTTTAGCGTCTATTTGAGCTGGGTATTCGTCATGACAATGGTTCGGATATCGGCAACTTTACAAGAGTTCAATCGCGGTGATTTTGACTTTTCCGGTACGGTGTGGACGGTTCTAATGCTGTTCATCATAGTGATGGTGGCCGTAGTAACAGGAATGAAATTTCGTGATTCTGCTTTTATTTTAACTGCTATGTGGGGTGTAACAGCGATTGGGATTGCGAATTCATACAACGATACGATCTTTTACACAGCTTGGAGTGCAGCAGGTGTACTGCTTCTGTTAACGATCATACTGCTGTTAGGTCAGAGCAAACTCGAACACCGCAAACCATTTACAAAAGCATTATAAAAGCATGATCAAAGCCTTATTCCAATATGGTCAAAACCTTGCAGTTTAAACCCTTTCAATCACTACACAAGTGAGGTTGAAGGGTTTTTGGTTGTGTTTCGATTAAAGGATATCGATTGTGCAAAGTTGAATGTATAAGGACTATGAATGTCTTGGGGTGAAACATATGCCGGATTGGTCCTATAAAACGATATTTCGTCCCATGTTATTTCAGCTTCCGTCCCGGCTTGCCAGAGATTTTACGCTGCGGGCGATGGGAACCTTGAGCAGGGTGCCGGGAGGCAGCTTCATCATCCGTACGATGGGTCATATGGAGGCGTCGCCTATATTGGCAAGCCAGCTTGCAGGTATACCGCTGAAGTATCCTGTGGGATTGTCAGGAGGACTGGACCCGGATGGAACTGCCCATCAAGCGCTGGCGCAATTTGGGTTCGGCTTTATAGAGATCGGGCCTGTAACCATCGAAGCAAATATAAATAAGGAATGTCCCATACAGCGTGACCCTGTGAACGAGTCAATTATATATACGGATGCGGGCAGCAGCGAAGGCTTGAATGAGCTCATGAAGAGGCTAGAGCGAAACCAGGGACATACGCTGCCGCTTATGCTTCGTGTAAAAAGCACAACGGGCCGCACGCCTGTGGAAGCACGCAGCGAGTTGCTGACCATGCTGGAATCACTTTCTTATTATGCGGCAGGCTTTTATATCGAATCGCTCGATGAAAGCTGGTCGATTGAAGCAGCAATAGCCCATTTGCAGGATTTGCAGCAAGCGGTACGCGCACTGCCTACAGTAAAACCGATGTTCCTGTATATTCCGGTGGACTATCCGCGCGAATCTCTCAAGCTTCTGTTGGCAGGCTTGTCACCAGGCTGGAGCGGTGTTGTAATTGGCGATATGCAGCGAACGTCAGAGGGGGACTTAACGGGAATTGTCCTCAAGCCGCTCAGTATCGACAAAGTCCGCTGCATCCGCGAGCAGAACATGTCCGCTTCATTAAGTATTATTGCATCCGGTGGAATTCATCAACCTCTAGACGCGCTGGAGCTTATGGATGCTGGTGCTGATTACGTCCAGCTGCACAGCGGACTTGTATACTCGGGACCGGGGCTGCCCAAGCGCATTAACGAAGCGATCATTTACGAAAAGCTGAGGACAGTGGAGCAACCACCAGCACCTTCTTTTTGGCTGAACTGGGGCTGGATGTGTCTGCTTGGCATCGGAATGATCATTGGCGGAGCGCTCGCCTGGATGATTGCAGCTACATCGGTTGTGCTTCCTTATGATATTTCTTTTCTAGGTATGTTGCCGTCTGTGCTGGATGAGGCCAATCCGTTTGTGCTGCAATTTATGTCGCATGATCGCGTTACGCTGGCAGGAACGATGATCTCGATTGGCGTGATCTATTATCAGCTTGCCCGATATGGATTGCGCAAAGGGCTGCATTGGACGAGAACCGCTTTGTTCACGTCCGCCGCTGTAGGCTTCAGCAGTTTTTTCCTTTACCTGGGTCATGGCTATTTCGATCCGCTTCATGCGTTGGCTGCACTCATCCTGTTCCCGATGTTTATTATGTCCATGCGCCGTCACAGGGAGCTTCCCTCCTGGGAACGGCCGAATTTGATCAACGACCGGACATGGAGGCTCGCCCAATGGGGACAGCTAATGATGGTGACTCTAGGATTTGCGTTAGCGGCTGGCGGCATTGTGATCTCGACGGTAGGCATTACTGCGGTTTTTGTGCCTCAGGATCTGGAGTACCTCTGCGCTACACCCACCATGCTCAATGAAATTAATGAAAAGCTGCTGCCCTTGATTGCGCATGATCGTGCAGGATTCGGAGGCGCTTTATTTTCAGATGCGATTGGAATTCTGACGATTGCGCTGTGGGGGATTAATCAGGGTCAGCGCTGGCTGTGGTGGACCTTCCTGCTGGGAGGCTTGCCTGGATTCGTCGCCGGACTCAGTGTGCATTTGACGATAGGTTACACCGATTTTGTACATTTACTGCCTGCTTATTTTGCGCTGATGTTGTATGTGTTTGGACTTGTCTTTCTTTATCCCTATTTAATGCAGGGACAGAAGGACCCACGAGCCGCCACTCCAGAACATGCGAAGGTTTAAATATGGGAAACCTAAGAAATCTCAGTTGAAAATGCATTGGATGTTAGAAGTGTGGAATATGACAACAAGCCGGTCTCCTGAACAGGAAACTGGCTTGTATGCGTAATGAGTATACGTAGAGGCTGGCATTGAGGTTTATCGGGTATACGATTTAAGGAGAGAGCGGGTTTGAAGAATCAGAACGGGCAGGAATCGTATCCTTTTGACGATAAATGCTTAAAATGAAACCAATCGAACCCATCTGAACCAAAGTAAGCATCCCGCCGTTGCTCATAAAAGGGATACTTACACCCGCAATTGGCATCATGCCGAATGACATGAGAATGCTCCATATAAATTCAATCGTGAACATAGCAAGAATACCTTTAACAGCCAGGCTTCCGTACGGATCAGTTACCTTGCCTGCTATACCTGCCAATCGCATAAGGAATATGAGCGCCAGAGCCGCAATGCCGATTCCAGTTATCCATCCCAGACTATAAATCAAATAGGTATACAGCATCTCGCTCTCAATAGTGGGCAAATTGCGATCGAAAGCAACAAATCCTTGCCCCCACCAGCCTGCCGATTGTATGGCATCTATCGATTGTACAGCCAAATATCCCATTCCCAGTGGGTCCTTATATGGATTAATAAATGTAAAAAAACGACTGATCTGATAAGGGGTAGTTCCTGCCAACAGAATGGCCATGATCAGAGGTGGAACCATATAACAGAGCAGCTTGCCTATATGCCTTCGTAATGAAAAGTACATGAAACCAAAACCTGTCAAATAGATCATCAAGGAAATTAATGAATTATTGAAAATGTATAGAAAACCCGGCATGAGCACATAAACGGCTGCTTTGATGGGGAAAATCTGCTGCTTCCAACTGGTAGCCATAATTCCCGCTAAACAAATAATGAGCAGAAAAGGGGAAATGGCTACGAAATTGATACTCGTAAAGCCAAGTGAAAGATAATGTGAGCCGTTTACTTGCTGTCCGAATAATAACCCCCAGCCCATGACAAGCAAAATGAATATATAAAGAGCTTTTGAATAGGGGATCAGCTTCCTGTAATCCCAAAAACACAATCCTAGCATACAGACGATGCCAATAGCGGAATAGATTATTTTATTAATGAAAAAGCTGCGCACGGAAACCAATTCAATAGCATACATCGCCAGTATTCCGATGCCAATAAAGATGCCGATAAGCCCAAGCAAGCTCCAATCGACCCGGGCTTTGTGAGCTTTGTTCAGTTGATCACCAACAAGCAGAGGATCACCCATTTGGCGGATGGCTATTTCAATCGCCTGTTCCCGCTCCATGCCTTCGGATACCTGTTCCTCTACCAGCTCAAGGATGTGGCTTTGCAGCTCCAGCTTAATTTCAGGGTGCAATTCCTTCGCGTTGACTTGCTTGCACACCTTTTGCAGATACAGCCTCACTGCTTCCTCATATCCGATTTGTTTCATGCTTGACCCTCCCCAATCACACGGTCAACAGCTGTACGGAACAAATTCCACTCTTGCTGCTTAGTCTGCAGCTGTTTTTTTCCATTGTCCGTTAATCGATAATACTTTCTTTTACGGCCTTCCTGCTCACTCCAATACGACTCGACGATTTTGTCGGCCTCCAAGGTATGTAGAATGGGATAGAGGGTTCCTTCCTTAAAGGTGAATAGACCGCTGGATCGGCTTTCGATCTCTTTGGTCATTTCATAGCCATACATTTCCTTGCGCCCAAGCAGAGTCAGGATCAGCATCGCAGTACTGCCCTTCATAAGCTCTTTGTTAACCATGGTATACCTCCTCATAAAATATGGGTTTTTCCGCTGTGCTCTGCAGCTGCCGTAAGTCAAGCATTGAGTTCCAATGCATCGAATATCTATGTATAGTATAACAGCTGCCCATTAACAAAACAAATTTTATCAAAAAGACTTATATTACGAGTTATGTAGTACTTCTATAAGACTTGTGTGGATCCAAGGGGGAGAACATATAAAAACAATAGTTGACAATGAGAATGAGAACCATTATCATTTAATTATCAACAAATTGAGAATCATTATCAGGTTTAGATCAATCCCTAAGGAGGATATTTCCCAATGGTATTACTGCTTTGCTTATTGTTGCCAATACTGTTTGTAACATTAACGTTAATTGTATGCTATTGGTGGAGTATGCGGGATTACCATACATATGAATCAATGGGGTTGAAAGGGAAATTCGCGGGGCGAGCCACGGATACACACAAATAAACTGCAGAAACAAATAGGAGGATTAAGAATGCCATCGTTATTGGTTGTAGGTGCCGATCATTTAGGGAATATGCCGGAGCAGTTAGCAAATATAGGTTTTGATGACGTTATGCATTTGTCGGGGCGGAAATCTCAATCAGTACGCAAAGGAATACCCGAGAAAATAGATGCTGTACTGGTGTTGACCGACTACATTAATCATAATTTAACCAAGGTCATCAAGCAGCAGGCGAAAGATCAGGAATTACCGATTTATTATGCCAAAAGATCATGGTGTTCCGTACAAAAAGCATTGTGCTCCTGCGAGCATGTATGTAAATTTATGGAAAATTAGTAGTGGATAAAAGAAAATCAGAACAAAAAGTCCCGATGAAATTATCGGGGCTTTTTGGTGTCCACTATCGTTAGGCGAAAACTTCTAATGGATGGACCTATTCAAGGCTCTAATAGCTTGGATTCGTTATCTGATTTCTTTTGTCGGTCAGAAAAAAGGAACTGTCAGCGACAGTTCCTTTTTAGAGTAAGCTTCTATAAGAATTAACCTTGGCTAGCTTCGATCGCTTGCTTCAAGTCGTACAGAATGTCATCAATGGACTCTGTACCGATGGACAAGCGAATCATGCCCGGTGAAACACCTGCCGCGATTTGCTCCTGTTCTTTCAACTGTGCGTGGGTCGTGCTTGCCGGATGGATAATGAGCGACTTGGAATCGCCTACGTTGGCCAGATGCGAGAACAGCTTCACGTTATTGATAACGCGGCGTCCTGCGTCAGTTCCACCTTTGATACCAAAGGTCATAATTGCGCCTTGGCCTTTTGGCAAGTACTTTTGCCCAAGCTCATAAGAAGGATGGCTTGGCAAGCCTGTATAGCTGACCCATTCCACTGCCTCATGAGCTTCAAGGAATTGAGCTACCTTTAACGCATTGGCACTGTGGCGTTCCATCCGCAGATGGAGCGTTTCCAAACCTTGCAATAGCAAGAACGAGTTAAATGGTGAGATCGAGGCGCCCATGTCGCGAAGCAGCTGAACTCTAGCTTTAATAATATAAGCAATCGGTCCCACTGCATCCGTATAGACTACACCGTTGTAGCTTGGGTCCGGTTCAGTTAAGCCAGGGAATTTACCGCTTGCTTTCCAATCAAAGTTACCGCCATCGATGATAATACCGCCAATGGATGTACCATGTCCACCAATGAATTTAGTTGCTGAATGCACGACAATGTCAGCACCATGCTCAATAGGACGGCATAGGTAAGGGCTCGGGAACGTGTTATCGATGATTAACGGGATACCGTTTTCATGAGCAATCGCGGCAACGGCTGCGATATCGAGAACATCCCCTTTAGGATTACCGATCGACTCGGCAAAGATCGCTTTGGTTTTGTCCGTGATGGCACTGCGGAAATTTTCCGGATTGGAGGGATCAACGAATTTAACGTTAATGCCAAGCTTAGGCAGTGTGATTGCGAACAGGTTATAAGTCCCGCCGTACAGGCTGGCTGCGGAGACGATTTCGTCGCCTGACCCAGCAATATTCAGAATCGAATATGTAATGGCTGCTTGTCCGGAGGCTGTAGCTAGTGCCGCAGGAGCTCCTTCTAAGGCAGCTACTCTTTTCTCAAAAACATCCGTAGTTGGGTTCATGATACGTGTATAAATGTTGCCGAACTCTTTAAGAGCGAACAAGTCAGCGGCATGATCCGTATCACGAAAACCATATGAAGTGGTTTGATACAGAGGGACTGCGCGGGACATTGTAGTCGGATCGATCTCCTGTCCAGCATGTACAGCTAATGTTTCAAGACCTAGCTTGCGTTCCTCAGACATTGAATAATTCCTCCTCGTGATTATGAAGTAACTTGGTTTTAACGAACCTATTCATTTTCTCATATTTTCCAATAAATTAAAAGAGAAGGTCCACCTAGGTTATGCCTATTCAAGCAATGATATAGAAGTATCCGTACGAAAACAGAACAAAGCCTCGCAGCATGAAGCTGAAGGCTTTGAATGGTATGTGGATGTCCGCTTTATTTGGGAAGCGGGACCTGCTGCTCGGCCAACTTCTCCATGCTGCGGCTGTAAGCAGTAATGGTTAGCGGCTGCGCAGGATCAAGCTTGGCAAAGTCCAAATCGACTTCCCATGGCAGCTCGTGGGAGATACTGAGCTGCTTGCCTGCTTGTGAATATCCTACAGCAAAGGGCTGATCGCTATGCGGCATGGACACGTAAGTGAACACCTTATGTTTGCCTTGAACACTGCTTCTGCTTGCTTGCGTGAGCGGCTTATACATGATATTTTCCTTGGTTTGGGCTTGTTCTTTTACCTGACTCAAATAAAAGTCACTCTGAATTAATCGCTGGTAGAGACGATCGGCGAAGGCGTTCTCACCAAGATCATATACGGCTTCCATGTTGCTTCGGACTGCTCTTTCTTTGCTGAAGTTAAAATAGGTGATCGCCTTTACTCTTGGATACAGCCGCGGCAAGTAGGCATATAAATCGCCGAGCTGATCCTCGGCCCAACGCTCATAGCTTTCATTCTTGATCAGGTTATAGTGGGACACGCCGCTTTCCGAAATCATAATCGGTTTATTCGGGTAGGCTTCGCTTAGAGGACGGAATGATTGCAAAAATCCGCTCTTGTCGTCACTCGCACTTTGTGGACCATCGATAGCATAAAGCGAATAACCGATCCAATCCACATAATCGTCACCAGGGTAATAAGCATCAATGTTATCCATCGGCATAAAATTGGGCGACCAGACCATGACGACATTCGGTGCTTCTTCCTTCATGATCTTATGAATAAGCTGGAACTTCTCGATATATTTGACAGGATCTCCGTACCAAGGTACCCAGGCTCCATTCATTTCTGAGGCATAACGCAGAAACACGGGAATTCCCGATGCTTTGGCTTCCTTCGCAAACGTACGCACATATTCATCATCCAGCACATCGTCCAAGCCATAACGAGGCTCCCAACCGATCTGCAAAGAGCCGCCCATCGCCTTCACATTATCGGCCTGCTGTATGGGGAAATACGAATTCGTCTGGGTCTGTACCTTACGCCAGCCGACATAGGTCAAATACATCGCATGGGTACGACCGTATACCGGCTCAATCTGCTTCCAGTTAAAAGCGACACGCTTATCGGCTCCGAGCATACCGAGGTAAACGCCAGTCACTGGCTCGAATTTAGCAAGCTGCGCATGGGGGGCTGCCGGAACGCTTACATAGGCTTCCAAGGTGACATGACTGTCTGTTGAAATTGCAGCGGACTCCGAAGCAGACTGCATCAGCAGTTTGTCGGGCTCCTTGTCAGCATATTGTCGGCTTAATTGTTCCAGTGTATCCGCTTGTGAGAGCTCATTCTTATCTCTATAGAAAGCCGCTTTCCGGCTCGTATAATCGGCTGCAAGCCGCCATTCCTGTTTCTCCACGGCACTATCAATTTGGGTGCTCCACCAGGTAAGGGTAGAGTTGGGCGGATCAGATTCCGCTGCAAGCGTCGTTATGGCCAATGAAGCATTTTGCCAGCGCTGCTGCCCCCAATAGGCAACAATACCTAATAATAAACATGCAGCTACCAACACAATTTTTCTCATATGCAGCATCCCCCAGCAATCCCTTAGCCATAAAGTATATGATTCATTATATCTTAAAAAAGTACGGGATAGGGCTTAACTTCAGAAAGATTTTTGAGAGCTGCCGCTGCATCGAATATGCTCAACACACAGCTTATCATGACTTGGATTCAAATTTTAGGCAAGGGTGACCGGAGGACCTTTTGACGAGCGTGGAGGGCATCTCAGCTGTCTTGAAGCCGAAGGCCTTACAGCCTCTGGGAAACGCAGGATCCCAAGTTACATAGTAATGAACGCATTTGATGCAGTTGATGATGAATTTGGCTGAAGCCTTGTCGCTATCCTCTTTCATGGGAATACCTCTTTTATATATACAATTTTAAACATAATAATGAGCTGAGAATAATATACCTTATACGTAGGATCGAAAGTATAGCATGAAACCCATCGAATCAGCAGCTAAGGAAGACGTAAAATTGGACTTGTTAGGATAGAATGATAAAGATTTATGGAAATCATTGATTTCGACAAAAATAATGCATATTTTTTTGAAATGATTACCATCAAGTGACATTCTTTTTTGAAAGGCTCTATTATAATAATTAAAGTAAAGTGAAATTATGAATATGGGATGGAGAGTGGAATTTTAATGATAGGTTCCAAGATTACTGTGGATATTTATGCAATTATGGCTGAACTCAATCTCTCAATAGAAAAGCTACAAGAGTCGAACGTACTGGATTGCACAAAGAAATTTCACAACAATGTTCCCTTCCCAAAAGGATTCGAGCTGTTATCGGAATCGTATCATAAAGAATTGGGAACAGCTCCATTCAGCAGGTAACCAAGTAAAACCCATGCCCCAATTGGGAAACATAGGCTCTTGCACAATAAAAAAATGGTGATGTGCTTATCGCTTAGCTAGACGACCGTTGCGCACGGATGAAATGGATAAACCGAGTGGCTTCTTCTGAAGTCAGCTCTCTGCCATCAATCGTCAATGTGAATTTGTCCAGTACCGCTTGATCTGAAAGCTCTAAATGGCTGACAAATTCTTTAGCGTGTTCGTTCACAGAACGACTGAGTTCTTCACTGCGGCCCATTAAGTAGTCGACGGATACGGCGAAAAAGTCAGCAATTCTCTGAATGGTCTCATAATCGGGTTCTCTTCGATTATTCTCATAGTGAGATAGGGCTGAGCGTGTTATCCCAACTTTCACGGCTAGCTCTTCTTGGGTTAAGTGTTTTTCATCCCGAAGATCTGCAATTCTATGCCCATATTTCATATTATGTCATGTCCTCCTCACACCCACACTACATTGGGCAAGCCTTATCTCTGTTATATCACTAATTGTACTATAAAAGAAAGTTGTCGAAAACGGTTAACTTGTTACATTTTGTATATTAACCTATAAATGACGATACGTAAAGTACCAAAAATTAAAGATACTATTTAGGTTATTAAACGATATGCGAAACTCATTATTGCCATCCTTATGAGGATCAAACGGGTCACCTTAAAGAATTGCAGTGAGTATCCATTTGTACATCGATAGGCTGCTGATCGAAAACTAAAAAGGACAAGGGAGCGTAGTGCCTCTCTTGTCCTTTTACTTAATAGAAGGATCAATTAGTTACAATACCATTTTTTCCAGATATCAATAGATTCATCAATAGGGCGATTGTTTTTATTATTCTCATACCAATCCTTGGCGTCTTTGTTTTTATTCCAAAAATCTTTTAAATCGTCTTTGGAATTGTTACTGCTTGAAACAAATGAAAAAATCTTATTAATAATCGTTTGGTCGTAGCTGTTATTATGAGGATCTGAATGATTGTCTTTGGCTGCGAAGGCTGCTGTAGGAAATGTCATCACACTGCAAAACAAAACGATGCATACTACCCTTTTTAACCTATTCATGGCGAGCTCCTCCTTCTTTAATTATTGATATAATCATATGTTCTTTATAAAGAATCATACATCAAATTTAAGAGTTTGAATACTAATAATTACCAAATTTTGTTTCCGACATAAACCTCCAGATTCACAATAAGTTCGACCATCCTGAATAGTTCTGGTTTTATGCTCCGGATCTATTTATCTCGATACAATATGGACTAAAAATAAAAAAATAAGGTTGACACGATACAATAAGTATCATAAAGTTAGTAATGTAGTCAATGTTACAAAAAGTATCATTATTATCATTTTATTGCAGTAAACAGGGAAAGATGACTGCCTTTGGAGGGGAATCGTGGAGATCAATCTTAAAGAATACTTAGTTATTATAAAGAAGCGCTTGTGGCTTGTTGTTGTAATCGTTTTTATATGTACGGCTTTGACTGCCGTTTACAGTACTAATAATTATAAACCGCTTTATCAAGCCTCCACAAAATTAATTGTCAACAAAATTGGAGAAAAAGACCAGATGGGCAAGGAACGAATCGACTATGGTGCCATCGGTACGAATCTCGCACTCATGAATACGTATAAAGAAATTATTAAAACCCCAGCGATTATGGACAAAGTCGTTCAACGGTATCCAGATATCAATTTATCTGCAGAGCAGCTGAGTTATATTACTACAGTATCCGACTTACATGAAACACAGTTAATGACTATCATTGTCCAGTACTATTCCCATGAACAGGCTGTAAAAATTGTCAATGCCGTTTCGGATGTGTTCCAAGCGGAAATCCCCAAAATCATGAAGGTTGATAACATCACGATATTGAATAGAGCGAAGCTGCAGGATGATCCATTACCCATCAATAAAAAGTCCAACCAATACATCATTCTTAGCTTTGTGGCTTCCTTATTGGTATCAATCGGAATCATTATCTTGTTAGAATCTTTAGATGATACGTTGAAAACAGACCAGGATATTCGTCAAGCGATGGACCTTACCACTATTGCTTACATACCTAAGATAAAGAAAAAAGAGTTGAAGTCACCTAAAAAAAAGAAATTCCGAACCCACACAGGAGACGAGAACTATGCCAAAACCATCCACTAGTCCCCCGATTTTGATGCAAATTAATCCCAACTCGTTAACTTCGGAGGCCTATCGATCCTTAAGGTTTAATATTGAGTTTTCTGATTTTGAACATGAGGTAAAAACAATTGCTATTACCTCAGCAAATCGAGGAGAAGGTAAAACGACAACGGCGCTAAATTTGGCGGTTGCGTATGCACAGATGGGAAAGAAAGTCGTTTTGCTTGACGCTGATCTGCGTAAGCCGTCCGTCCACATTGCCTTTGGGGGGGACAGCAGCAGGGGACTGACTAGTTTTCTTAACGAAAGAAGCTCTATGAACGAAATCATACATGAGTCGTATGTAGATGGCTTATCCATCATTATAGCGGGAGCGATCCCGCCTAATCCGTCTGAATTGCTGGCATCAAAGCAGATGAATGTGCTTCTGGCAGAATTAAAGAACAGCTACGATCTGATTATTATCGATACCCCTCCGGTATTAATGCTAACCGATGCGAAGGTGGTGGCCTCCAAGTGTGATGGTGTCCTGCTTGTTGTCGAATATGGCAAAGTCAAACGCAGGGAGGGCAAGAAGGTAAAGGATGAGCTAATGCTCGCCAAGGCTAAGCTGATAGGGGTTGTTTTGAATAAAATTAATACTCAGGATGCGGATGACTATTCATAGTGGGAGTTATCCAGATGGACTTAATAAATTTATGTTAGGAGTGGACTCTTAGCAGATGAGAAAAAAAAGACGAAAACCGTATAGACGAGTCTTGAAGACAGTCAGCATTTTGGCGCTGAGTTTTACAATCATTGCAGGATGCTCGGAAACGATTCCATTAAATCACGAATCTAATACCGCCGTGCAGGAGCAGCCGTTGAAAAGCGTAAAGGTGTATAAAGTGGCTAAGCAAAAAATTGGAGATCCGGTTGAGCGTGCTGCGGACGTTCAATCCTCGGTTCAATTTGACATTATAGCGAAAGCTGGCGGAGATATCGAGAAGGTGCTGAAAAACCGTGAAGAATCGGTTCAAGAAGGGGAAGTCATCGTCAAGGTGAATTCGGCCGATGCCAAATTCGAGAAGGAAAGGGCAGTACTTGCCGTTGAAACAATTCAGACGTCAATCAATAATTCGCGGGAAAAGGCTCGAAAAGAGATGGAAACCCAGAAACGAGAATTAAACAACTCTATTCTGAAGCTGGAAATGGGACTGGGCGACATGACAAGAAATTACAATAAACTGAAAAATGACTATGAGGTTGGGTTAGCTACCAAAGCCCAGCTCTATCAGATGGATGTTCAACTGAGGAATGCCCAAATGGATCTGGATCAAATGAAGCAAAGACAAAGGCAAAGCGTTCAAGATTCAAGTGCCTCTCTGCCAGAAATGGAAACGCAGCTCAAAAATGCTCAGCTCTCTCTACAGCAGCTTGAACAATCCTTGTCCTACCTTGAAATTAAATCGCCTGCAAGCGGAATTTTAATGGGGATTTCCCTTGAAGCGGGAATGACGCTGCAAGCAGGGAGCAAAATCGGTGTCATTCAGAAGCTTGATCCGATTAGAATTAAGGCGCTGCTAACCGCTGATGAAGCCAAATATGTAAGCAGTAAAACAGAATTAACCTACTATTTGCCAGGAACGACACAAAAGTATAGAGGAAAGGTCAGCTTCCTCTCCAAGGTTATCGATCCTGATACGAAGGCGTACGAAATCAACCTGGACGTGCCCAATAAAGAGATGACTTTGAAACCCGGAATGAAGGTATGGTTACAGTTGACCGAAGAGCAGGATCAAATCGTGTTAACGATTCCTACATACAGCATCGTCAAACAAGGAGAAGATTCCTTTGTATATGTGCTAGCGGGAGATTCGGTTGAAAAGCGCAAGGTGCAGCTTGGCCGGGTGAATGAGCCTGATCAAGAAGTGCTCTCTGGTGTTAAAGAAGGCGAACAGGTCGTCATATCCAACCCGAATCAATTGAGAGACAAAGAGAAGGTGCAGAGGGCTGCCGTGGAAGTACCAAAATGAAACTGGAGTGAACATAATTGAAAATGATGTGGAAACAAACGATAATGACGTTCATTTTATTAGTCTCCTTGTTTATTCCCACGGTACCGCTGCATGTGATGGCGATTGAACCCGAGCTTTCCATTTCATCCGCACCGGAAGGGTATCATTTGACAAGTTCAATTAAAGCAGCTGTAAAAAGTGTTCTGAATGAGCAAACCGCTGAAGGAGCAACCATCATCGCAGTTGTCCGATTGTATAATGAAGGATCGAAACTAACAAGGGTTCCCGATTTGGAAGCTAGAGCCAGGACAACAGAAGGCATAGAATACAACTTACGTTCGAGTGTGGCAAACGTGATCGCTATTCAACCGAAAGAAACAGTGGAATTAAGTTATATGGTTGCATTGGATAGGAAAGACAGCTTCTCCTTGTCTGAGCTAGTCTGGGTAGATGTTGACGAATATGCTTCTCCTAAACAGGAGAAGACGATTGCAGCGATACCTGTTTCTTCTATAGAGTGGAGGGGGAGGGATGCCATTTCTTCCGATCCGGCTGCAATTAAAAGCTGGGGGGACCCTTTCACGATCTCTGTTTTGTCTACTTCACTTGAATATAAGGCAGTTCGTTTAACTGAGCAGAATACGCTGCAGGGACCGATGACAATCGTCGAGCTTCTTGCAGCTAACAAGAGTGATTTGAAAGAAACCATACCCGATTTTCGCGTCGACGGCAAATCGAACAAAAAGCTGTATACCGGAAAAAGGTTGGAGCAGGGAACGATAACACTTGAACCGGGAGAACAACGCTATATTCACTATGCAATTCCGGCAGGTGACAAAGTGAAGCTGAACAGCTTATCGGTTCTGACTCCCGAAGCTTATACGGTAGATGAAAAAACGATTATTCGTTACTCTATCGGACAATTGACTATTAATTTGCCGGATGACAGGAATGCTGTTCAACTCATGGATCAATTGGAGCCGTACGTATGGAACAACAGGATCAAGCTTGATCCGTTAAACAAGGTCATTCCATCGGAGGTTGCCGTTTCCATGTCGTCCCTTCAAATGCATACAAGCACGGCAGGCGGCTTTAAAGTGGCTGTTGCCAAATTCAAGCTGCAGAATCTAAGCGATCGTCCGATGCCCGTTCCTCGTTTTCAGGCGGAATTGATGAGTGCTAATGGAAACAAATACACGGGAACACGACAGACGACGATAGTGGAAACCCTGATTCCTAATGTAAGCTATGTGATCTATTACTCTTTTGTGCTGCCCAGTACAGAAAGCGGCGGACAACTGGCAATGGAAATAGAAGATGGCGAATCGATCACCCCATATAAAATCCCAATAGCCATGTTTAAGACTCAAGTCCAACTGCAAAATACGGATACAGCGCTGCTGTTCTATCCGTTCAATGTAAAGATTAACAACTGGGCAGTAGATGTATTTATGGGCATAGCCAAAGATAACACCTACAGGCTCAAAGTCGATTTGGATATCAGTCTACAGGAAGAAGTCGTGGTAGATCAAAGCTTCCCTAAAATGAAGATGGAGCTTGTGGACTCGCAAGGTAAGGTCATAGGATCGAAGACCCTTGCATTCACTGGAGAGAATAGATTTGTAAGTGGTATGCAGACATTTAATTTCAATTCGGAAATATGGGAATTCTCACGTTCACTTCGTATTTATGAAACAATCGATACGTCTTATGGCGAAGCTGAACGTTTGATCGCCACATTCAAGTAGTAAGGGATTATATGATATTGCAAATCCAGAACGTCCCCAATAATAGATTGGATTTGCATATTATTGTTCAGGGTCAATGGGTTATTGCCATTGACCCTATCTACGATTCAAGTCTTAAGGTAATTAAAATTCGATAGGGGAGTTGATATCATGATTGCGGAGGATGGTACTATTACCAATGGGGACTTCTTATGCATGGGGGCTAGCGGGGAAACGACGAAAATTATTTCGCTAGCTATTCGAAAACATGGGAGGCTTGATCTTACCGCCCATGGCAATAGTATGTTTCCTTTCATTCGGGAAGGGGATGTGTGCCGTTTTGTATCATTTGACAGCTTGCTTTTGAAAAAAGGTGATATTGCTGTGTTCTATTCATTAGATGGAAATATAATCGCACATCGCTTATGTCAATTCAAATTAATAAATAATGAGCTTTGTTACGTTTTTAAAGGCGATACGAGCATAGGTTATGATGAGCCGGTTAGAAAGAAACAAATTATTGGAAAACTGATTTGGATTCGAAAAGGGACAATGATTTATCGTGCGGAAGGCTGGGCTCCGCAGCTTTGGGGTAGACTGATACTTACTTTACCCGTATTATCCCTTTTATTGAGAACGTATCTAAAAGGAAAAGCAAATACATAATCGTACAATTTAACCTTACAGCTCATACCGTATAATTAGGAAAAAATAAGAACATTTAGAATATAGTTGACAGTAGAGGGAGAAGATGATATTCTGAAATCGTTCTTTATAAAGAACGATTCTAGTGGTATAAGTGACTTCCAAAATATTATGATCAAAATATTGCGCATATTCCATACAAATGTTCTTAAACAAGAACGTTTGTATGGTAAACCAAATCGCTTGTAACATGAAGCATTGCGGAGGAAAGCATGAGCGCCATAACCGGAATATATCATTTCGATCAAAACCCTGTAAGTATTGAACATGGCCATACATTAATGCGCGGATTAGAGAAATATCCTTCCGACTATGTGCATACATGGAAAAGCGAGAAAGTCTTTCTTGGCTGTCACGCGCAATTTATTACACCTGAATCACTCTACGAGCAGATCCCTTATTACGATTCAGAAAGACAACTGGCGATCACTGCTGATGCGATAATTGATAACCGTAATGATTTATTTGATCTGTTGCAAGTGGAGTATACTCGGAGAAAAGTGATGTCTGACAGCGAACTGATTCTGCTTGCTTACTCTAAATGGGGTGTAGATGCACCCAAATATGTAGTTGGCGATTTTGCCTTCATGATTTGGGATGAAAGAAAGCAGCAGCTTTTTGGTGCAAGAGATTTTTCTGGAAGCCGTACTCTTTATTATTTTAGAAATCAGGAGCAGTTTGCCTTCTGCACAGTGATCCAGCCCTTGCTGTCGTTACCCTATGTGAAGAGGGAATTAAATGAACAATGGATGGCGGAATATATGGCCATACCTGGTATGAATGAAGCGGTAGATACTTCTATAACCGCATATCAACATATAGAGCAACTACCTCCTTCCCATTGCATCACCATAGTCGGGGATCAGGTAACGAGATCAAGATATTGTACCTTAACTACAGGGGAACAACTGAAGTTCAAGTCCAATCAAGAATATGTAGAAGCATTTCGTGAGGTGTTCCAAAGTGCAGTATCTTCAAGGCTGCGTACCTACCGTAACGTTGGTGCTCATTTAAGTGGGGGATTGGATTCGGGTTCTGTCGTAAGTTTCGCTGCAAAAGCGCTGCAGGCTAAGAATAAGTCGTTACACACATTTAGTTATGTGCCACCCGATGATTTTATAGATTGGACACCTGGATATCTGCAGGCTGACGAAAGACCATTTATTCAATCGACGGTACAGCATGTAGGAAATATTACGGATCATTATTACGACTTTAATGAAATCAATCCACTGTCTGAAGTTAGCGATTGGCTCGATATGATCGAGATGCCTTATAAGTGCTTTGCCAATTCAAATTGGATTAAAGGTATTTTTGAAAAATCCCATGATCAAGGAATAGGCGTGCTATTAAATGGGGGCAGAGGAAATTTAAGCATCTCTTGGGGATCTGCTTTGGATTATTACGCTATTCTTTTGAAAAGACTCAAATGGATTCGCCTTTTCCGTGAATTGCATCAATATAGTATGAATGTTGGAGGAAGCAGGCTGCGAAGGCTGCCCATGATCGGGAAAATCGCATTTCCAATTGTTAACCGAGTTTTTAACAAAGAGGAATCGTTTCAACCTCCTATGCTTATTAATCCGGAGTTGGCTAAGCGGACAGGCGTTTTCGATAAGCTGAAAGATCATGGTATGCACGTCTTAAGCAGCTCATCCAAAAGTAATATATATGATGCAAGAAAAAGGCATTTTGAAGAAGTATTTCCTTGGAATGCAACGGGCACATTGGGTACAAAATTGTCTCTGCGTTACTCGTTATGGAAACGTGACCCAACCAATGATATTCGCGTTATTCGGTTTTGTTTATCGGTACCAGAAGATCAATATGTACAAAACGGGCTGGATCGAGCATTAGTCAGAAGGTCAACGGAAAGCTTTTTGCCTGATAAGGTTCGATTAAATCAACGAATCCGAGGCGTCCAGGGTGCAGATTGTGTTCACCGTATGTCCCCTGTTTGGAATGCTTTTATCGAGGAGCTCGAGCAGCTTAAGGTAGACCCCATGATGGCTGAACTCATAAACACACAAGTACTCAACGCAGCCATCTCCAAGGTTAAACAAGGTCCACGGCCCGAATATTCATTTGATCCGGAATACCAGCTGTTAATGTTCAGCTTGATTATCCATCGATTTACTAAAAAATTTGCATGAGAGGAGGTGATACTATGTTAACTAATGAAAAGAAACAATGGCAAACGCCAGAATTGGAAATACTTAATGTTGAAGAGACAATGGCAAGTGGGAACTGGGGGGCATATGATGAGGGCTACAATGCTGCTCTTGGTGAACAAGGACAAGTAGCGGCCCATCATGTTTCTTAATTAATTTCATGGGTTTTGTATACGTCGCCCTTATACAGGATCATCATGTATGAGGGTTTTTTATAAAACAAACCTTGTCAATGATAAGGAGTTGAGATCATTGTTAGAGACTTTAAATCATGTGATGTATAAAGCCTTTGGATTGACGGTGCTGAGTGAAATTGTCCTGCCGGAATTGCCTCAACAACAGGGGGCACTCGGGGATTCAGCAGATATTTTGATTGAAAAAGCGGATGTATCCAAGCTATGGCGTGAGGTATCCTCTCCACACAGCAAGTATGTCGTTACAGAGAATCTAGTCATGCTGGATGTCCCCGATATTGCTATATTTTCGATCCAAGATGGCAACAAAATTACGGTGTCACCCGGAAGAGGATACGATGAGGAAATCAGTCGGCTTTACATCCTTGGAACCTGTATGGGTGCATTATTAATGCAGAGGCGAATATTTCCTTTACATGGCAGTGCGGTAGCCATTGATGGTAAGGCATACATTATTATCGGCGATTCAGGGGCTGGAAAATCAACGCTGGCAACAACATTTTTAAATCAAGGGTATCAGCTTTTAAGCGATGATGTGATAGCCATTTCTTTTTCACAAAATCTGACTCCACTTGTTACCCCTGCTTATCCTCAGCAAAAGCTATGGAAAGAAAGTTTGGTAGAGCTTGGAATGGAAATGGGTCCGTATCGTTCTATATATGGAAGAGAAACGAAGTATTGCGTTCCAGTTCCCTCCCAATATTTTAATGAACCCTTACCCCTTGGCGGTGTGTTTGAACTAGTAAAAACAGTAAATGCGAAGGTTGAAATTCATCCTATCCAAGGACTGGAACGATTGCGTGTTCTTTCCTACCATACTTACCGTAATTTTCTTATCCCGGGTTTACGTTTAATGGACTGGCATTTTAATACTTCTGCAAGTATCGCGGATACCATTGAATTTTTTCAGCTGCGTCGACCCGCATTTGGTTTTACCGCCCACCAACTGGCAACCTTAATCTTAGCTGCAATTCATAAGGAGGAGTAATACATGATTAAACAACAAACAATTTCATTAAACGATACCGTTGTACAAGGTAAAGGATACATCGTGAGCAGCATGGGCGGAGAGAAAGTGATGCTTAGCATTAACAACGGAAAATATTACAATTTGGGTAAAATAGGCGGAAGCATATGGGATCATATCGAGAAGCAGATCACGGTTAACGAATTGATTGCCGTCCTCATGTCTGAATATGAAGTAAAACAACCTGAGTGTGAAAAACAAGTGATTTCTTTTTTGGAAGTTTTATTGGCGAATGATTTAATTCTTGTTGGAGAAGCGATCAGCATATAACCCACTCTCATATTTCAATAGAAGTAGGGAAGTACAAATGAATATCTTAAAAAAAATAAAAACTTTTTTCTCATTAGAGATGACAACCATGCTTTTAATTATAGAGGCATTTATTTATTTGGGATGGGCCCGTATTCTCAAATCAATGCCGTTTGCTAAGGTAGCTTCTACATTAGGCGTTCCTATGAATGAAACCCCTCTAAGCAACAATCCATCCAACAGCAAGTTATTAACCCATATTTCTACAGCTATACATATCACTAGCGCTCACACGTTTTGGGAAAGCAAATGCCTTGTTAGAGCAATAGCCGGAATGAAAATGCTAGAGAGGCGTCAAATAGAGAGTACCCTTTACTTAGGAACAGCGAAAGATGAGAGCGGAAAAATGATTGCTCATGCATGGCTGCGCAGCGGCCCTTTTTACATCACGGGAGCAGAAGAAATGCAGAAATTCATTGTCGTAGGTAAATTTGCCAGAACTATATGCCAAAAAATTTGAAGGTGAAATACGATGTTTAATGATTATGAGCTTGATGTAAACCAGGTTTCTAAAGAGCTGAAGCTGCAGCTTGAAATCATCAGGATGGAAAACACGGAGGAGCTTAAGGCAATCGATAAGGAACGGTTTGTTCATATAGATTGGGATCATTTTCTTAAATTAGCCATACATCATCGTATATATTCATTGATTTACGTAAGGCTGCAAGAGTTGGATGAGACGTTGATTCCCGCCTATGTCTTTGAAGTTTTGCATCGAAAATTCAAAAAGAATACGCTGCAAATGCTTCACTTAAGTGCAGAAATGGAGCAAGTCAGTAAATCGTTTACGGAAAACGAGGTTCGTACTCTTTTCTTGAAGGGTCCTGTACTTGCTGTAGATCTTTATGGAGATATTTCGCTTCGTACCTCCAGTGATTTGGATATTCTTATCTCTATAGATGATCTGGATCGAGTAGAAAAGCTTCTTTTCAAGCAAGGTTATGTGAAGGATGATGAAATACTAACCGTGTTGAACGATTGGAAGTGGAGGCATCATCATAAAACCTATTACCATTCTAGCAAAAAAATTACACTGGAAATTCATTGGAGACTAAGCCCTGGTCCATCTAAGGAACCGCAATTTGAGGAGCTTTGGGGACGGAAGAGAAAAAGCTCTCTTACCCATTTTCCTACTTATTATTTGGGGAGAGAGGACCTGTTTTTATTTCTTGTTTCTCATGGAGCACGTCATGGCTGGTCTCGACTACGTTGGTTGGTAGATATTCATCAACTTGTAAGACAAAAGCTGGATTGGGGAAAACTCAACAGGTTATTGAATAAATATCAATACCTTCATCTTGGAGGCCAAGCGCTTATTTTAGCTTCACAATTATTAAAAACTCCAATGGATGAAGAAATGAAACCAATCATAGTCGGAAATCGCCCCGGGCGTTTAGCTCAAGAGGCCATATTCTATATGGAAAGAATGGTGAATTTACATTCTAATCCTGTTCCAGAGGATGTATACAAGTATCATAGACGCCATTTATTTTCATTAATGTCCAATCTGCAAAAGTTTTTTTTCGTTATGAGCTTTTTATATCCTTATCCTGAGGATTCAGAAGCATTACCATTACCTAAGCATTTTCATTTTCTATATTTTCCATTACGACCTGTTTTATGGGCCTGGAGGAAAACGAAAAAGCACGTATTATCATAGGGGGAAATAAAAGTGGAACAACTCTTGTACTTTACTAAAAAGTTGCATTCTTTTTCTGGAAGAATCCTGTATATGAATCTCCTGGGGATGGTCTTAGTCAGTCTCTTGGAGGGTATTGGCATTCTTCTGTTAATCCCTATGATTAGTATAAGCGGAATTGTCAATGTAGATATGGGCTCCAACCCCGCTTCGCCGATATTTGAATACCTGCACAATATACCTGAGACCATTGGTTTGCCCCTAATCTTAGGTTTGTATATCTTATTGGTAGTTCTTCAATCCCTCTTTCAGCAAAATGTAACCCTTCGAAATTTAAAAATTATGATACGCTTTACAAACCATATCAGATTGGAAACCTATGATGCTTTATTAAAGGCTAACTGGTCCTTTTTTATCAACAAAAGAAAGTCGGATCTTATCCATGTATTGACCGATGAATTAGGGCGTGTTGTGAATGGAACCCATCTATTTCTTCAGTTTGCAACCTCCATTATTTTTACTTTGATCCAGATTGGAATTGCCTTATGGCTTTCTACCCACATCACACTTTTCGTACTATTCGCCGGTTTGGTACTCGCCTATTTTTCCAGACATTTTATAAAAAAATCAAGAATGCTGGGGAACCGAACTTCGGAGATCGCAAGGAGCTATCTCGGTGGCATAACAGACCATTTTAACGGGATTAAAGATATTAAAAGCAATACGTTAGAAGAATCGAGATATAATTGGCTGAAAATATGGTGCGGAAAGATTGAGCAAGAGCAGCTTAGTTATAACAAATTAAAAAACAATTCCCAACTATTTTATAAAGTGGCGTCGTCTATACTTATTGCTCTTCTTATTTTTATTTCTGTAAAGCTATTTCAAGCCCAGCCGGGGCAATTATTATTAATTATTCTTATTTTTTCAAGGCTATGGCCGCGAATTACGGGTATTCAATCCAATCTGGAACAACTTGCTGCAAGCATTCCTGCTTTTAAATCTTTACTGGCCTTGCAGGAGGAATGTAATAAAGCCGTGGAAATCCAAAATGTGGAGCAAGCCTATAAACACGTAAAGCCATTGACTATAGAACGAGGAATCGAATGCACGAATATGTACTTTCGCTACCATACAGATGAGTCCCCCTTTACACTCCAGGATATTAATGTTCAAATCCCTGCAAATCGTATGACAGCAATTGTGGGCCGTTCCGGCGCCGGTAAAAGTACGTTAATTGATATTTTAATGGGGCTTATGCAGCCTGCGAACGGGCAAGTGTTCATAGATGGAAGCCCACTAACTAGTAAAAATTTATTATCGTATCGGAGAGCCATTAGCTATGTCCCACAGGATCCTTTTTTATTTAATGGGAGCATAAGAGAAAATTTGTTGATGATTGAACCGAATGCAAGTGAAGAACAGATGTGGGAAGCGCTGCAATTTTCAGCGTCTGCTGAATTTGTAAGAAGGCTGCCTCAGAAGCTGGATACTTTGATTGGAGACCGCGGGGTAAGGCTTTCTGGAGGAGAACGGCAGCGTCTTGTTCTGGCTAGAGCTATTTTACGACAACCATCTATCCTTGTCTTGGATGAAGCTACCAGTTCTTTAGATTCAGAAAATGAGGAGAAAATACAAGAGGCACTCGATCGCTTAAAAGGGAAGATGACGATTATTGTTATTGCCCATCGATTATCGACGATACGAAATGCTGACCAAGTGATCGTATTAGATAAGGGAAAAATCGTTCAAAAAGGGGTATTTAATCAGCTGGCTGAAGATAGAGGTGGGCTGTTTGCCAGCTTATTGGGCAGTCAATTCCGGCATGCGCAGGTGAGTGCATTTAAATAGTGAATAGTTGTAAAACTTTGTTGACACGTTCTTAATAAAGAACTAATATGGTAGTATATACGTTTAAAATTTGCATATTTGGCAAAAAAATTTTATATTATCGTTCTCTATTGGAAACTATATCGTTCAATGTAAAATTTTATTCTGTTTTTGAAAAGGGCGGTGGTTTATTAGTGTCTATGGTCTATTGTATGGAATGCAATCAGTTGGTTGATGAAAAGCTATGTACAGGGATAATGAAAACCGGTTTTTATAAAATAAATATTCCAGTTGCAAACCAATGTGTACATTGTAAAGATCGTGCAGACCAAGAGACAATTAGGAGCAATAAAGATGAAACCAAATAGCCAAAAGATAGAGAAAATTATACATTATTGTTGGTTCGGTGGCAAGGAAAAACCGGACATCGTAAAGAGGTGTATATCCAGCTGGCATAAGAAGCTATCCGGGTATGAAATTATAGAGTGGAATGAGCAAAATTTTGATATTCACTGTAATTCTTATGTAAGAGAGGCTTACGAATCGAAAAAGTTTGCTTTTGTAAGTGATTATGTAAGGGTGCACGCTTTATATACGTTTGGCGGCATCTATATGGATACAGACGTGGAAGTATTCAAGTCTTTTGATGATCTGCTGCATCACGATTCCTTTTGGGGTTTCGAACAAGAGAATTATATAGCAACAAGCACCATAGGAGCGGCTAAAGGAAATAAGCTGATACAACTATTTTTGGATAGTTACCAGGATAAAAGTTTTATTAAACAAGATGGTAGCCACGATGAATTAACCAATGTAGCTATCATAACCAAAATATTGCAAATCATGGGTATACAGTCCAATGGGGAGTATCAGGAATTAGTTGGTCTGGGAACCTTTTATCCGCAAACCTACTTCTCCCCCTATGATTATATTAACTGTCGTAAATTCACAACTGAGCACACCTACACCATGCATTATTATTACAAAAGCTGGTTATCTCCAAAAGAAAGATTGAAAAGTAACCTCAAATGGATCGCAGCTACTGTAATAGGTGGGAACAATATGGCGAGAATAAGAAAACTGGTTTCAAGAACGTACTCTTGAATGAAGCAGCATTGGCAACTACCGGCTTCGTCGATGCTGATGATTATATAGAACAAGATATGTATGATCTCTAAGGAGGAGCTTAACAAAATGAACATTATGATGTTTGCTCACGATGGGAGTTTGAATAGGGGATGTGAAGCTATCGTCCGTTCCTCGACCCATATCATCAAAGAAAAAATTGATGGGGCAAAGGTATATTTGGCTTCAGGGAAACCGGAGACGGATACCATCATTTCTAAGCTGGACGCGATTTATGACGGTTCCACCTGTGAAATCAACAAATATTCGTATGATTGGTTTTTGTCTGCGGTGAAGGTGAAGCTTTTTAAAGACGAGACTTATGCGCTTGGCATTATTCATAACAATATTGTTAAGCATATCCCAGACATGGATGTATGTTTATCGATAGGAGGAGATAACTATTGCTACGGAGAGCAGCCAGGCTGGTATGAGGTGAACCGAAGGGTAAAGGCACAAGGGAAAAAGCTCGTATTATGGGGCTGCTCGATTGGTCAAGAAGATATGTCCGAAAGGAAATTAAAGGATCTCAAATTGTTTGATTTAATTCTTGCCCGCGAATCGCTAACCTATCATATGCTGCAAAGTCATGGTCTGTCCAATGTTAAACTAGTTGCGGATTCCGCTTTTACGATGGACAAGGAAGAGCTGGAACTGCCGAGGGGATGGCAGGAAGGAAATATGGTGGGCCTCAATTTCAGTCCATTGGTTTTGAGTAAAAATAGCCAATCCCGAGCGGCAGTCAGAGATCTTATTGCACATATCATTAAAACTACCCCAATGACCATAGCGTTCACTCCGCATGTGATGGAAGGCGGCAATAATGATTATCATATTCTTCATAGCTATTATGAGGAATTTAAAAGCAAAAACAAGGGCAGAGTCATTCTCTTGCCTAATTATCTGAATGCCATGCAGTACAAGGGGTACATCTCAAGAATGAGGTTTTTTATCGGAGCCAGAACTCATGCAACGATTGCGGCCTACTCCAATTGTGTGCCGACTATGGTATTAGGATACAGCGTAAAGTCGAAGGGAATATCGAAGGATATTTTTGGAGAAGAAAAGCTGGTGCTTGGCATTGATGAAATATCGAATAGCCAACAATTAAAAGCCAAATTCGATGAAATGGTAAAAGAAGAAGCATCTATTAAACAGAGACTACGAGTATCCATACCCCATATAAAAAATATGTCCTACAAGGCAGTCGAGTATTTGGATCAATTAGTTCAATAAACCAATAGGATAACAGTTGCCAGGACTTGAATGAGGCAGCTTGGGCATGGGCTGTGTGGAATGTTCTGAGGGGAGGGGGAACTTGTGAAAAAAAGTGTACTATTTGTCATGAACAATTTGAACTGCGGGGGTGCTGAAAAGGCGCTCATTTCATTATTGGAAACGATGGACTATGCGAGCTATGAGGTCGATTTATTTTTGCTTAAGCATGAAGGGCTGTTCCTTAACAAAATTCCTGAACAGGTGCATTTGCTGGAAGAACCAGCGGAATACAAATATTTTGATATGCCGATCAAACAAGCTCTGGTGGCATGTTTAAGAAAAGGAAGACTGGACGTAGTGTTATCGAGATTGCGTGCAGGATATATTTTTAAAAGTGAAAAGAACAAAGCTCGTTCTGAGCAGATGGTCTGGAAATATATATCGAAATCGTTGAAAAGTATCAATAAACAATATGATATAGCCGTGGGATACCTCGAAAAAAACCCGATCTATTTCTGTGTAGATCATGTAACCGCGAATAAGAAATTAGGATTTATACATAATGATTACGACAAGCTGGGGATGGATCATATACTGGATATGCAATATTTTGACAAGCTGGATCATTTAGTAACGGTATCTGAAGAATGCGGGAATGTATTGAAAAATAGATTTCCTTTGTATAAGCATAAGGTGAGGGTTATGTACAATATCGTGTCTCCTGCGGCAATTCATAAGTTGTCTTTAGAAGAAGTCAACATGAAGGATGAGGAAATCAAGCTGGTGTCTGTAGGCAGGCTGAATCGCCAAAAAGGGTTTGAGCTCGCTGTAGAGACTTGCAAGGAGCTAGTCCAAAGCGGGTATAAGGTCAAGTGGTATATCATTGGCGAAGGTGAAGAACGAGCTATGCTGGAGAGGTTGATAAAAGTAAACAGTCTCCAGGGAATATTCAACTTACTCGGAATTAAAGAAAATCCATATCCTTATATAAAAGAAGCCGATATCTATGTTCAGCCCTCCCGATTCGAAGGGAAATCGATAGCCATCGATGAAGCCAAAATTTTGCATAAGCCTATCGTGATCACTAATTTCAGCACGGCTAAAGATCAAATCACAAATAATGAGAATGGATTGATTGTAGGCATGAACGCTGCATCCCTATCCATAGGAATCCAAACATTAATAGACAATGAACCATTGAGAAAGCATTTGGTCTTCAACCTTTCCAAGGAGCAATTAGGCACAGAGTCTGAAATACATAAATTATATGAACTATTTAATAATTAAATTCTAAGGTTGTGTAAAAATGACCATAAAAAGCTTGCTAACCTCGTTGAAAATCCGAATAAGAAACAAGCTGAACCCCAAAACAGAGCTAGATGTATTAAAAGAAAGAGGATTAACCGTAGGTAGAAACTTTAACTTCTTTAATAGTCATATAGACTACGGACATTGTTGGCTGGTGGAAATAGGGGATGACGTAACAATTACGAACAGCACGATATTAGCTCATGACGCAAGCACCAAATTGTATTTTGGGAAATCCAAAATAGGCAGAGTGAAAATTGGTGACAGAGTGTTCATTGGATACAACAGCTTGATTTTATGCAACGTAACCATTGGAAATGATGTGATCGTGGCCGCCGGGTCCATTGTCACTAAGAATATACCAGACAATTGTATAGTTGCCGGTAACCCTGCGAGAATCATTGGAATGACAGCTGATTATTTGGCAAAACATAAGCAATATCTGAAGGATAAGCCAACCTTTGATACATACTGGCCTTATAAAACTCAGCAACAGATTGATGCAATCAAACAAGCTCTGGAACACGACTTTGGCTATGATGAATAAATATAGCAGGAAATGCGGAGATCATAATGAGAGTTAGCCGGCTTAAGATGCTTCAAGTATATAAATAGCTGAAGGAGGAATTGTCGTGAAAACTGTATCCATTTTAATACCTGTTTTTAATGAGCAAGAAGTACTCCATACGCTTTATATACGACTGGCATCCGTGCTCGACCAGTTAACCTTTTATCAGTTTGAAATACTTTTTGTCAATGATGGTAGTAAAGACAGCACCCTAGATATCATAAAGAAGCTGCAAGAATTGGATAAACGAATTAGTTATTTAAATCTTTCACGTAATTTTGGGAAAGAAACTGCAATGATTGCCGGTTTAGATCATGTTACAGGTGATGCGGCTATCATTATAGATGCTGATCTTCAAGACCCTCCTGAGCTCATACCTAAAATGATTCAGTATTGGGAAGAGGGATATGACGACGTATATGCCAAAAGAAGAAGCAGGCTGGGAGAGACGTGGTTCAAGAAATGGACAGCAAGCGTTTTTTATAAAATTCTGAAAAGCTTAACCAGAATACCTATCCAAGAAAATACAGGTGATTTTCGATTGCTGAATAGAAGGTGTATAGAAGCTTTGAAGACGTTAAGAGAAACACAGAGATACACCAAAGGAATGTTCAGTTGGATTGGTTTTCATAAAAAGGAGCTTTTATTTGATCGTGATCCCAGAGCTGCAGGAGAGTCCAAATGGAACTACATCAAGTTAATAGACTTGGCGATTGAGGGATTTACTTCGTTTACAACTGTTCCTTTACGGTTATCTGCTTTCTCGGGAGTTATCATTTCACTGCTTGCGTTTATTTACATGGGTTGGGTAATCGTAAAAACTTTAGTTTTCGGTGATCCGGTGCCAGGTTATTCTTCACTTATCACCGTTATGCTGTTCTTGGGGGGAATACAATTATTTTCTCTTGGAATTATTGGGGAATATTTAGGAAGGATCTTTAATGAAACGAAGAAGAGACCCTTATATTTTATAGATGAATACAAAGGGGAACATGTCTTGAACAAAAAAGATACTCAAAAAGAAATCTTAACTCTATCAAAGTAGGTTTATGATGAATAAAAGCACACATATAGGGCTTTATGTATTTTTTGGTGTACTGACGACAGGCATAAATATTATTTGCTATACATTGCTTGCCAATATATTCAGTGTCAATTACATTGCCGCCACGTCCATAGCATGGATAATCTCTGTACTATTTGCCTTTGTCACAAACAAACTGTATGTGTTTAAGAATTGGAATAACAAAACGGGATTTTTAAAAGAAATGGTATTATTCATTCTTTTACGGTCGAGCTCATACCTTGTGGATGCTGGTACCATGATAATCTTTGTTGAAATTTTAGCTGTAAATGATGTCTTATCCAAAATAATGATAAATTTTATTATTGTAGTCCTTAATTATATCTTAAGTAAACATGTAGTCTTCAAAGCAAGTCATAATAATTAGGGTTATCCTGCAATGCTGCAGGGGAAGGGAAATGTATGATCCTAACCAAATATAATAACGTGCTCATCTTAGCCTTGTTATTTGTGTACATGTTTACGATTAATCATTTCATACCGATGTTTGCGGATGATTTTAATTATTCTTTTATGTGGGATAAGTCCAAACGGGTTGAAGACTTTATCGATATTTATAGGTCACAGTGGATGCATTATTTTGAGTGGGGGGGAAGAACGGTATCACATACCATCGGACAAATTCTTTTAATGTCCAATAAGGCAATCATTTCGTTCTGCAACGCACTGATGTATGTCCTCTTCATTTGTTTATTATATTGGCATTCCCAAGGGAAAAGAGTAAGTTTACAATCCAATGCGTTTATTTTATTATTGTTATCCTTTATTTGTTGGATGTGTTTGCCCTCCTTTGGTGAGACGACCATCTGGTTGATAGGTTCTGTAAACTATTTGTGGACAAGTGTGATCATTCTTATTTTTCTTCTCCCATTTAGAATTAGAATGCTTGTCGATCAAGGTATGAAGGATCATCTTTTGAGCCGCGTTAGCATGTTTCTTATTGGGGTAATCGCTGGCTGGACCAATGAGAACACGGCGCTATCCGTGATAGTTCTTACTTTTTTGTTTCTTATTTATTTTTACACAAAACGTTCTATTAGCGCTTGGATGTTAACTGGTTTTGTAGGGACCCTGATTGGGTTCATATTATTAGTTTTGGCACCTGGAAATATGGTTAGGGCGGCCAAGCTCCAAAGTGTTGAAGATTATTCTTTTATGCTGTATCACATTAAAATGCCCCTCATGACTACGATTAACATTGTATTATACCAAGCACCACTATGGATCATCATGTTGATTATGGCGATCGTTTTGTTAAACCATTTTATAAAAAACCGACTTACATACAAGGATATTAAAGAAAAATATGGAGTCGAAATATTGTTTTCATTAATAGTTGTTGCGTTAAGCCTATTTAATAATTTAGTTATGTTTGCTTCACCTTATTTTCCGCTAAGAGCCGGGTTTGGATCTACTGTTTTTCTGATTATCGGGGTCTTTAGTATATTTCGAATGGATATGATCAAAGCTTGGTTCAGCTATAAAACAACCTTTTCCAAAATAATCATAAGTATAGTAAGTATCGTTCTATTCATTTCGATGGGACTTGTGTATGAGAAGTATTCAAAACTAAATGAAGAGAATAACCTGCGGCTGGTTGTAGTAAATGAAAATAAAATAGCAGGACATGATGCAGTCGTAGTTGCTCCTTACAGCATACAAGCACAAGACACCTACCAAACTTATTTCGGTCATGTTTTTGTTAGTGATATTGGGGGAGACCCGTCCATTTGGCCTAATAATATTTATGCACAGTATCTGGGTTTAAAATCAATTAGAATTGATAAACCCTTCTAAGAAACATACAGCCCAAGCGGAGAAAGCGGACCCTTCTGGAGAAACGAAGTGTTCGCCTTTGCAGACGGATTCTTACCCCTATAGGGCTAAGAATCCAAAGAATCTGGCTGCAACAGCGATTGGAAGAAGGGTCTGCTTTCGCAGCGTCTCCCTGCTGTCCGAATGTTTGGTTCATCTTATATAGTCATGAATTCAAGGGGGTTATACATTGGAAAATAACCATTCATATATGCCTACTCTTGACGTTCTTAGGGCTTTTTCGATTATTCCGGTCGTATTCCTCCATACTAGTTCTTCTGAATTTGCAACCAAATATGTAGGGTATTTAGGATCCTATGGCGTTTTATTATTTTTTTGCATATCTGGATTTTTGCTTTCTTATTTAGCTTTTGAAGAAATAAAAAAGAATGGTTATTTTCATGTCAGAGCTTTTTATATGAGACGGCTTTTAAGGATATGGCCTAATTACTTTTTGTACATAATCTTAATTAATGTGTTCTTATTGACCAATCCCGATGTAACGAATTGGTTTCTGGAGCTGTTTTTATCCGTGTTTTTCCTGGGAAATCTTCTGAACAGCATCCATCCTTTTGTGGAAGGCGTTCCTCATGGCAGTATATATTTTAATATTTTATGGTCATTGGCTGTAGAAGAACAATTTTATTTATTTTTCCCTGTCATTCTAGCACTGTTTACCAAGAATAAATTCAGAACGATCATTATAGCATGTATCGGTATAGCCATAGTCATTACGGGATTACGTTATTATTTAATCCAGTTAGGCTTACAGCTTAACTATTCCAAACCCTATTGGCCGGGTATCGCATTTCAAACGAATACATATTTCGATATTATTTTGTTTTCAGTCTTTCTGGGGTATGTGAAATCAACATTTAAGTATAAGCTTTCGCAAAAGTATACGAAGATGAGTTTATTTAGTTTAGTCATCATTTTTGTGCTCTTAAGCTTTTTCTTTTTTAGAAACTTAACGTATTTAGAGGCAAAATATAGTTTAGGTTTTATTGGTATGGGAATCATATTGGGGTTAATTACGTACCTGAGCTCATTTATGGATATAAACAAAAAGAAGATAGTGAGCAAGATATTCATTTCTATCGGTAAACAATCCTATGGCATCTACTTATTTCATATCCCTATCAGTTTGATTTTAAGTGCAGTCACTTACAAAGTTAATATAGTTGTGCCTTTTTTTACTGTATGGGTTTTTATTATTTCTTACATGTTCTCTCTATTTCTATATAAATACTATGAAGTGCATTTTAGAAAAATAAGAACGAAGCACCTTCCCGCATCGACTTACGCACTCACAAAAAAATCCCTCTGACCGATGGCCTTGGGATTTCGTTGTATGGGTATTCATAAGGTGGTATTATCGATCATCCTAGTACTCGAGTTAGTATCCGTAGATACATTATTGAATACGCATTTGGCTATCGTCATTGCCTTGTCTTTCGTCAACCAGTGCAAGGCAATTTGAACGTTGTTAAAGTAACAATTAGTTACTATAGAAGCAGCAGCATTATCTGTTTTTCTAACAGTGGAGTTCATAAATGTGCTGTTGCTCGATGTGACATTCCCTTCGAAGTTGACAGCGACATTTTGAAATAAACAATTATTCGCAACGATAGTTCTCAATAATCCGTTCGTGTAAGTACCAAACGTGATATCTCCACCGATTCTCCCAGTTTTAGCTCTTAGAAACTTGCCGTTACTTAAATTACAACCTTCAAAGTTAGCTGCTCCTTCTATTAAAGTAACGCCATCAATCGTATTCGGACGTCCGGCATAGTTTTCTGGAGTACTAATATCTATGTCGTAGTTCTTGACTGTAATGTTAGTAACAACTCCCCCAGTGATAATCAGGTTGAAGTTTTTTGCTAAGGCGTTATCCGTTCTCCAATCTCTTTCGACGACGATATTGGATATATAACATCTGCCATAATTGAATCGACTAATATTAAAACCGCTTACGCCCGCATCAGTGATAGCTATAGGCTTTCCATTCAAGCTGTCAGATACCTGAAAGCTGTTTGGTGTAATGCCGACCGTATAATAAAGCTTATCTACACTTATACCTGAAGGGACCTTGCCGATCCATTGTTCAAAAGATATTCTTGCGCCGTTCCCCATTCCGTGAGGTGCAGCATAGGAAAATGTTCCGCTTGCAACATCTACCTTAGGGATGCCGAAATATCCGTATAAGCTCGCGCCGTAAAATTGACCGTTTTTAATCTGACAATTGGTAATAACCGCCCCAGTTAGATCAGCTACTTTGATGTTGCCATTATTGCAAACAGCTCCATTGACAAAATTATCACCTGAAACGACAAGCTCACAGCCTATAAAGGTATTGTTCAAATATTTTACGTACCAGTTATTGGAATACGAACTAATACCTCCAACATTAGTGCCTTCAAATGTATTATTTGCTAAGACTACATTGATACCGTCAACGTTGACAAAGTGCCCTCTGCTGTTCGTATAAATATAATTATCTTTAATGTAGATTCTTGTATTGAGCTCTAAACCCGTTTGATTTAATTCAGGTCGCCATGTCGGTATATTCGTTTCGGACCAAATGGACTCGATATCGATCCCAAACATAGGGGCCGTTCCATCTTCCGTTATACCATCATCTGCTTTGCCAATATGATGTATTTTATTATTACAAATGCCGATATCATTGGAGCCGCCAAGAGAAATACCTTGTCTTCTGCAATGATGGAGATCACAACTATGAATATAAATATGGGAACCCATTTCTGATTGTTGATAATCAGCCGCGTTCAGCTTATATATGAGCCAGCCTGTACTAATGGCATCACCGGTGCAATTACTTATATCGATATGTTCAATTTCGACATTATTGGAGCCTTTAATTTCTATGCCTTGACCCCATTCATGCGTATAATTCTGGCTGTCCACTTTGGCGCTAATTTGAGCAATCTGTGCATCTGTTTGTGGGGAAGCTGTAATATCAATAACAAATATCATTTTATTGGCACCATCTATTTCAGCAAACCAACCGCGGCCCGTAGGAGCTGCTGGAGCAAATAGTCCATTGGTTCTGGAACCGACAAGTGTGCTTTTGGATATCGTATCCTTATATTGATAAAAACTATACCCCGTTGTTGTTATACCACTGATACTCCATAGTCTAAAAGCTTTTAACAAGCCTGGATTATCATACCTGTCTACGATCTCACTGCGAATAAAATTAGGATTATTGTTTAAGGAACCGTCAGCATCCACGCCGCCTCTAACAAACTTTACACCTAGCTGGTAAATATGAGTCTTCTTGTCGCCGATTATTTGTCCACCGCTAATCTTTGCATTGGTAACGCCTGTTACATCAAATACTCTATACCAAGGCGATGAATTCGTTTCTAATTGCAAAATACATCCGTCTGCCATTTGAAAGTGCATATTGCTATACATAATAATACATGAGAATGATGAGTTGTTAATCTTTAGCTTATAGGTACCCATTGGCAGCAGAATATGGTTATATCCTTGGGAATTTGCCCAGAGCAGGGCATCATTTATCCCTTTTGTAGTGCCAGCGGAGTCTGTCCCATCATTTTTGATATTCCATCTTTTTAATTCTATTACATAGTCCATTGCTGTAGATGTTCCATTCGGTACGGGTGGAACTACTGGTGGAGCATCGGGTGTTTTAGGTATCCATTTTGATTTTGTGCTGTCAAAAGTTAATATATCATTATTTGATGGAAGCTTGCTTATCAGATCGATATCATCAAGGTCCCCAAGATTAGCCTTTATCATTGTCTGTCTCACCCCTTTAATGGTTGTAAAGTATACTATGCGTTGAGCAAAGAGGTTGTTTCAACAATAGCCCGTGTAAGAGTAAGAAGGGGTGATTGTCTTGAGAAAAGGGGCATTACGACGATCTTTGGAAGGTGAAGGAAAAAAAGAAGTTAACAAAATACAGTATTGACATGTTCTTTATAAAGAACTACAATTGTGATACGAAATGTAACTAATACTATCTTTTCTTTATTATATAGGATGAACTAAACATCATGACAGCAAAGAGGCGCTGCGTGTTTCTTAAATAAATATTTTTTTGCAGTACAGTTCTCTATAGAGAATTCGAGGATGAGGAAGAACTATATTGAGAGGGTGAAATTGTTGTCATATAGTCAAAGGTTATCATTACTAATCATGTCCGACTCCTTTATCGTGTTGACTTCCATTTTTTTTGGCCGCTTTTTGGTAAGCGCCGATATCCATGTCATTACTTTGCCTGTAGTAGTCAGCTCAATCACCTTGCTGCTCTGTCATCACCTGTTTTCGATGATTTATAAGCTTTATAAAAAAGCCTGGGAATATGCGAGTGTGGGGGAATTACTGTTTATTTTAAAAGCCATCACGTTTTCTATTTTCACTGCTGCGATTATTCAACTGGTTATTTTTCAAAGCATCTCCTTTCGGCTGCTCGTTGTGACATGGATGCTGCATATTCTGCTGATCGGCGGCTCGCGTTTATGCTGGAGAATTGTGCGAGATACCTACATAAAAAAGGATGAGAATAAAAAACGGACTCTGATCGTAGGAGCTGGATCGGCAGGAATGATGGTGGTCAGGCAGCTGAGTAAAAACAACGACGCAGAGCTGCTGCCAGTGGCCTTTATTGACGATAATATAAACATTCAAAACCTGGATATTATGGGTCTTCCCGTCATTGGCGGTGTGGATCGGATCGAGAAGGCAGTCCATGATTTAAACATTGATAACATTGTGATCGCCATTCCCTCACTCGGGAAAAAAGAATTAAATACCATATTTGAGGAATGTGCAAAAACAAATGTAAAGACACTTATCCTGCCCATGCTGGAAGATCTCGTTACCGGCAAGCTTTCAGTTAATCAATTCCGCGACGTGCAGGTAGAGGATTTGCTGGGTCGGGAACAGATCGAACTGGATATTGATAGCATTTCCGGATATATCAAGCATAAAGTTGTATTAGTAACCGGCGCTGGCGGTTCGATCGGTTCCGAAATTTGCCGCCAGGTCATGAAGTTCGATCCGCACAAAATCATTTTGCTGGGACATGGCGAGAACAGTATTTATTGCATTGAAATGGAATTGAAAGATAGTTACGGAAGCTCACCCATTGAAATTATTACAGAAATTGCAGATGTTCAGGATATAACCAAAATGATGGCGATTATGAACAAATATCGGCCTGATGTCGTCTACCATGCCGCCGCACATAAGCATGTGCCATTGATGGAGAAAAACCCGGAAGAAGCAATTAAGAACAATCTGATCGGTACGATGAACGTCGCTAAAGCGGCAAGCAAATATGGTGTGAATATATTTGTGATGATTTCGACCGATAAAGCTGTCAATCCCACGAGCGTTATGGGCGCTACCAAAAGACTGGCTGAAATGTTCATCCAGAGCATGGATAAAACGAGTGGCACGAAGTTCGTTGCAGTTCGCTTCGGCAATGTATTGGGCAGCCGAGGCAGTGTTATTCCACGCTTTAAACAGCAAATTGAAAAAGGTGGACCGGTGTCCGTTACCCATCCCGACATGGTCCGTTACTTTATGACTATTCCTGAAGCCTCAAGGTTAGTCATACAAGCCGGAGCGTTGGCTAAAGGAGGAGAAATCTTCGTCCTGGACATGGGAGATCCCGTGAAAATTGTCGATTTGGCCAAAAATTTAATCAAGCTCTCAGGAAATTCAATCGAAGAGATTGGCATTGAATTTACTGGAATGAGGCCCGGCGAAAAGCTTTTTGAAGAATTGCTTAAAGCCAATGAGGTCGATGAAAAGCAAGTTTATCCAAAGATTTATGTCGGTAAAACGGCGGATCTTTATACAGAGGAAATCATCAAAATGATCTCGAATTACGCATCGCTGGATAAAGCTATCTTGAGGGAGCAGCTGTTGAATTTAGCTAACAGCAGCAAGGTGATTCCAATTCCTAAGAAATTAATTTCAATCGGTTAAAAGGAGCATGCAACATGAAAGTAAGAAAAGCGATTATACCAGCAGCAGGAATGGGGACCCGATTTCTGCCGGCAACCAAAGCCATGCCCAAAGAAATGCTGCCTATTGTAGATAAGCCGACCATTCAATACATCGTAGAAGAAGCCATAGAGTCGGGTATTGAAGATATTATCATTGTTACAGGAAAAGGAAAACGAGCGATTGAGGACCATTTCGACAGCTCCTTCGAGCTGGAGCACAATTTAATGGAAAGACAAAAATTCGATTTATTAAATGAAGTTCAAAAGTCCTCCAATTTGGTAGATATCCATTATATTCGTCAAAAGGAACCCAAGGGTCTGGGACATGCCATCTGGTGCGCACGCAAATTCATTGGGGATGAGCCCTTCGCAGTGTTGTTAGGTGATGATATTGTGCGGGCGCAAAAACCTTGCCTTAAGCAGATGATCGAGCAATTCGAACGTCATGCGGCATCCATTATCGGTGTGCAGCATGTATCGGATGAGGAAGTATCCAGGTATGGCATTGTTGATGGATTCAAAATAGAGGATCGATTATTTAATGTGAATCATCTGGTGGAGAAGCCAAAGCGGGAGGAAGCGCCATCCAATCTGGCAATTTTGGGACGTTATATTCTTACTCCTCGGATATTTGAAATCTTAAGTTATCAAGAACCTGGAGCTGGCGGAGAAATTCAGCTTACTGACGCTTTAGCGGAATTGAATCGTTTTGAATTGGTGTATGCTTACGAATTTACGGGTACACGGTATGATGTGGGCGACAAAATGGGTTTTATCCAAACCACCATCGAGTATGCCTTGCAGCGGGACGATTTAAGATACGGTTTATTAAACTATTTAACCAAACTATTGGAAAAGGAACTAATCATAGATAAGTTCAATACTAAATAATATTCGTATAAAACGTCCTTCCAGCAATTTGAAACGGCTTATTGTCCTGTTGTTTGGAAAACGTTTTATTTATGTGCAAAATTCAGATTCCCGTTAAATAAGAACGGAAATGGAAAGGATTGGAGGATCCGGGATGGTGCCGACTTTGACTGTTTTTACGCCAACATATAATCGTGCATACACACTTCATTTATGTTACGAAAGCCTAAAAAGACAAAGTTGTAAAGATTTTAGCTGGTTAATCATTGATGACGGATCTACTGATCAAACAAAGGAATTAGTAGAAGAATGGATTTCTGAAGGCTCCTTTCCAATACGCTATCATTACCAGGAAAATCAAGGTATGCATGGTGCACATAATGCTGCCTATGAATTAATCGATTCGGAGCTGAATATGTGTATTGACTCGGATGATTATATGGCAGATGAAGCTATTAAGCGGATTCTTTCCTTCTGGAAAATCCATGGAAGCGACCAATATGCCGGAATCGTGGGATTGGATGCCACTCCAAATGGAGACATTATCGGGACTAAGCTGCCGGATTATTTGAAATCGTCCACCCTTACTCCGTTATTTGCCAAACATAAAGTTAAAGGAGATAAAAAGCTTGTTTATCGTTCAGAGCTGACACGTAAAATTCCACCATATCCCTTATTTCCCGGGGAAAAGTACTGCCCTCTGAGCTATAAGTATGTTCTTATTGACCAGGAGTGCCCACTGCTGATTATGAATGAAATTCTTTGCCACGTTGAGTATTTAGCAGATGGCTCCAGCTTGAATATCATTAAGCAGTATAAGAGCAACCCCCAAGGTTTTTTATTCTTTAGGAAGGTTGCTATGAAATATGCCCCTACATTTAAGGATAAATTACGTGAATCCATGCACTATGTATCAAGTAATTTGATGATTAATAACTACAAATTTCTATTTGAATCGCCTTGTAAATGGACTACGTTTATCGCCACACCTCTTGGAATCCTGTTTTATCTTTATATTCAGAATACAAGCAAGGTGACTTTTTTGAAAACTCAATAAGTTTTTTTGTGGAAGGAATACCAACATGACAATGATATGGATTAATCTTGTTATGGTTTATATCTTTTCTTTTTTTTCAAGGTATTTGGCAAGGCCTGCGATGATCGGATCGGGCAATGGCTTTGTTAGTATACAACCTAATAAATTTATGACGTTTATTGTAATGATAACTTTTGTAATGATAGCAGGTCTTCGTAAAAATATTGGGGATACATTTTTTTATATGCATTCTTATGTTGTTGATCCCTATTCATGGCAATTTGTTATGTCGAGTAAAGATATTGGCTTCGGTCTCTTCCAGATGGTACTCAAGCAATTTTCCAATGATCCTCAGCTGCTGGTGTTTACAACCGCATTAATTACAAATGTACTTATTGTAGGTGTGCTTTATAAATATTCAAGATTATTTGAGTTAAGTTTATATGTTTACATAACGTCAGGCTTTTATATCGTTTCCATGAACGGGATTAGACAATTTCTGGCCGGGGCGATTCTGTTTGCAGCTACCAAATATATATTCGATGGAAATTGGAAAAAGTATTTCTTAGTCGTGCTGCTCGCCTCAACCATCCACCAAAGTGCTCTCATCCTCATTCCGATTTATTTTATTGTTAGAAGGAGAGCTTGGACGTCTGCTACCTTTGTACTTCTATCTTTCGCGATACTGCTAGTTATAGGATACAACCAAATTTCAGACATGATGTTTTCAGCTCTAGAGGATACCCAATATGGCAACTACAAGGATTTTAAAGAAGGGGGTGCTAATTTAATTAGGGTTGCTGTTGAAGGGGTACCGATTTTATTCGCTTACATGGGAAGAGATAAACTTAGGGAGATCTTTCCCAAGAGCGACTATGTGGTCAACATGTCCATATTGAGCTTGGTCTTCATGGTCATCGCAACACAAAACTGGATTTTCGCGAGGTTTACGATTTATTTTGGATTGTATAATTTAATACTGATTTCATGGATTGTAAAGCTATTCGTCAAGAGACATCAGATTATAATTTACTACGCGATTATCATATGTTATTTTATTTATTTTTTTTATGAGCAGGTTATTACGTTGAATATTGTTTATAGAAGTGATTATTTCAATTTTTGAGAAAAATGAGGCTGCGAATATGGCGAAGAAGCACATACAAAAACTTGTTAACTGGTTGTATCTTATTCGCAATGGGATGAATATTCCAATATGGTCAATCGCGGTATTCATGACCAATGATGTCGTTTCTGCTAAATCACTGCAAGAAATGAATTTGGACATTCCCACTTTACAAGCCTCGGATGTCAATGATGTGCAAGCTGAATTTGTTGCGGACCCTTTTATCATACGGCATGATTCGCAATTTTACATGTTTTTTGAAGTAATGAACAAAGTATCGGGACGGGGAGAAATAGCAGCAGCGGTGAGCTTGGACGGAGTGAAGTGGGATTACCAGCAAATCGTCATTCGTGAACCTTTTCATATCTCTTATCCACAGGTTTTTAAAGTTAAAGATGACATATATATGATCCCTGAAACGATTGAAGCTAATCGTGTTTTACTGTATAAAGCCAAACAATTCCCTATCCTTTGGGAAAAAACAAGCGAACTGCTGGATGGCCATTATTTAGATCCTTCTGTAATAGAGTATGCCGGAAAATGGTGGATGTTTGCGGGAACGGAGGAAAGAAATCTGCATTTATTTGCAGCGGACACATTAGAAGGACCATGGAGCGAACATCCCAGCAGTCCGATTATTACGAATGATATTAGTATTACGAGGCCGGGAGGCCGTCTTATCGTATCGGGGGATCACCTGTATAGATATACACAGAACTGTTATCCGTACTATGGAATTTCTGTAAAAGAATTTAAAGTGAAAGCGTTATCGGAAACAGAATACGAGGAAGAGGAAATCTCCCAGATTATGAGCGGTACTCAAAAAGACAGTGACTGGAGACGAGACGGGATGCATCATATCGACCAACTCAGAATTGACGATAATCAATGGTTGGTCGCGGTAGATGGTCACACATTTAAAAAGTCGAATTACTTCGTATGGAAGTTTAACCGTATCTTTGAGAAGGTTTTTAGCTGATAGAGCGGGGTGGCGATCAAAACGACTAATTGATTTTTTGTTCATGATACTTGAGCTTGGTATAAAAATGCTCTTTCATTTTCAAGTCCAGGCAATCCCTGTAAAGAATAAAATTATAGGCATACAAAACCTGATGGTAAGTCTTCTTCGCCTTTCTCAGTAATACCTTCAAAAGCGAGTACATAACATGCCCCCTTGGTATATCTTTATGGACTATTATACGGATGTATTCAGTCTAAAGCTACATTGTGAATATGGGAGGAGGTGATACAAAGGGACCCTATGATCTCAAGGACGATTGATTGTAATGGTGGTTATGAATTCTTGAATTTTGCTAAAAGTGTCACTTTGGAGTGATGTCCATGATCGGTAATAATATTTCTGCTATTCGAAAACAGAGAGGTTACACGTTGTCTGAGCTATCCGAACGGGCCGGTGTATCCAAATCCTACTTAAGCAGTATTGAAAGGAATCTTCAGCAAAATCCATCTATACATGTTATGGAAAAAATAGCTACGGTTTTAAAGGTCGATCTCAAAAGGTTGCTAATCATTGCAGGTGAAGCAGATAAAAAGCAGATTGAAAAAGAGTGGATGGATTTAATTTATGATTTGAGAAAATCTGGTATAGGTAAAGAGCAGATTCATGAATACAAAATCATTGTTGAGTTTATGAAATGGTACAATGAAAAAATGAAGTAGAACCTTATATAAGTGAGTACTATTGGACGACAAAAAGCCCCTTCAGGGGGCTTTTTCGCAAAACGCTATGGACACGTAAAAAATGTAATGTTTGTTCTTTAAAGAGAATTTTGATATGCTGTAGTCACTATAGTTATCTCAATTCATTAAGTGAAAAGGGAAGATTCCGAATGATAGGTAAACGTGTCCAACAGCTTAGAAAAGAAAAGGGAATGTCTCTGACGGAGCTAGCTGAACGCGCTGGTGTGGCTAAGTCGTATATAAGTAAATTAGAACGTGACATTCAGAAAAATCCCTCAATTGAGTTTCTTGAAAAAATTGCGGCTGTATTAAACGTGACTATAAACAGGCTTATTGATTCTGAGGAACCGGCTGCTAATGACAATGAATTTGATCAGGAGTGGTATGAAATTATTAAAGACGCCATGTCATCAGGGGTTGATAAGAAGCGGTTTCGAGAGTATCTGGAATACAACAAGTGGATCATGAACCGTTCTAACGACGACTAGCTTCATGAGTTTTTGTAACGGTACTTCGTTATGCATCCTCTGTGTTAACATAATCCCTCGTCTCACATTTCATTTGAGTACATATGGATCATATTCTGTGTTCATATCCAGATGCTGTGCAGACTGCTCGGAGCTTGTCAGAAATGTGCGAATGTCGCATGGGTTAAGCCCCATCTTACGAGCACTCATAATAAGATCCACCCACTCCACATCAAGCAACTCAAGTTCCATTCGATTCGTGCTACTCACAGGTAACCCCTCCTGAATAAATGAACGTTTAGATACATAATGTATCATTAAATGTATTATTGCATTTTTTTTTTTCGAAATCAATCATAATTATTAATTTTAATACAAAATGTATCATATTTAACATTAATTTTGGAGCATGAACATTTAGTTTAGCCTGATCGGGCGAACTAAGGACATAGACAAAGCTTCCATACGGGTGATATGATGAAACAAGACAATTGTATACGTGATAAAATAGGTGCGAGCTTTGAGAAATCTTACTTGCTTAAAAGGGAAGCCGGTTACAATCCGGCACGGACCCGCCACTGTAATGAACGCCAATTTCAATTGGCAAATGCCCTGAATGATGGATCCACTGAAGCAGTCCAAATGCTTTGGGAAGGAATCGGGGCACTTTGTTCTGAGTCAGGAAACCTGCCTGTTTTGAAAACACTGTTAACCTACGTGGATTTAGGCAAGTGTTAGAGACTGGCTTACTTACAGTTACAGAGGGCGGGGAACCTCTTGTCGATACACTGTTTGTAGGTGATGCAACAGCATTTCTAACACAATGGAAGTGCTTTTTTTGTTGTCATTTTATGGATGTGGATATAGAAAGGACGTGCAGCGTGTGGCAGGGAAATTGCTGATTGTCGGTTTTGGCCCCGGCAGCTTTGAACATATAACTAAACGGGCTCGTGAAGCGCTCCAGGAGAGCGATGTCATCATCGGCTATAACACGTACGTGGACTTAATTAGCGGTTTGTTGAGCGATCAACAGATTGTGAGAACGGGAATGACCGAGGAAGTAAGTCGTGCTCAAGAGGCAGTGCGGCAGGCAGAAGCAGGCAAAAAGGTTGCTGTCATTTCCAGTGGTGACGCTGGTGTATACGGGATGGCTGGGCTTGTGTACGAAGTGCTGATAGAAAAAGGCTGGCATCCTGAGGATGGTGTGGAGGTTGAGATCATTCCCGGAATATCGGCGATTAACTCATCGGCTTCACTGCTGGGGGCGCCCATTATGCATGATTCCTGCACGATCAGTTTGAGCGATCATCTGACCCCTTGGGAGCTGATTGAACGTCGTGTAGAAGCGGCTGGGCAGGCTGATTTCGTCATTGCCTTGTACAATCCGCGAAGCGGCAGAAGGACTCGGCAAATCGTGGAGACACAACGGATTTTGCTGAAGTATCGTTCACCGGAAACGCCTGTCGGTATCGTAAAAAGCGCATATAGGGATCGTGAGCATATCGTCCTGACGAACCTGCGAGATATGCTGGATCACGATATCGGTATGCTGACAACGGTCATTATCGGCAATTCGTCGACTATGGTGTATGACGGACTGATGATTACGCCGCGCGGTTATCAGCGCAAATATACACTGGGTGCCGATGTGCAGCCGCTAAGGCCGCACCAACGGCTGCGGCAGGAAGCGGAGCCTTGGGCGTTAGAGCAGCTGCCTGAGGACCCAAATGACGAGCACGACGATGAGGAATGGGAATCGAATGATGAAGGCGATTCTCTGATTGAGGATATAGATGATGAAGAATGGGATGACGAGGAGGATGAAGTCCTCGCGAAGAACGGCGGCTCGTTGTCAGCTGTGAGTGCAGTGTCGCCTAGCTCAGGAGCGGCAGGCAAACCATCTCTGAACTACAATGAAGGAATAGCCGCAAAAGCAGAAGCAGGCAAGCCATATGAAGGCGCACTTGGAAAAGCGAAGGCAGTCGAATATTTAGGTATATCTACTGCTGCAGAGCCAAGCGCAGTAGCTGTAGCAGAACGACACGTTAGCGCAGATCCGCTGTTGCTGGCAATGGAGGCCTTGCAGCTTGTGGAACGCAGAAATGGAGTAGCGTCGGTAAGCATAAATACTACCGCTCCAGCTGTATCTGTATCGGGAGCTTCCGTCACTGCTTCGGCTCCAGCTGCTTCTTCGACTGCCGTTACCGCAGGGTTGTTCAGGCAGCAGTCGATCTTTGAGCTGGCTGTCAGCCCAGGCGTGGCTAACAAACAGTTCACCGCCAAGCAGATGCTGACCTTGGCTGCCGTTGTCGGAGATAAAGGATCGATGGAATATACACCCCATCATCAGCTGATCGTGCGTGTACCTACAGACAATCCGGCGGAGATTACGCAAAGGCTTAGCATGGAAGGATTTTTGCTGGCACCTATTGGTGATGTCGCACAGGTGAAGGCTTGCGATTTTTGTAATGGCGAGAAGGGCGAGTCCATTGCTTACGCTGAGGAGCTGCAAGCGAAGCTCGGTGGGCTGGGCGTTCCCAAAGAAATGCGTATCGGATTTAATGGCTGTGGCATGGCCTGCTATGGCGCGGTCAACGAGGACATCGGGATCGTATACCGCAGGGGAAAGTTCGACTTGTTCCTGGGCGGCAAAACTGTGGGCCGTAATGTTCACCCGGCTCAGCCGGTTGCTGAAGGGATCAAGCCTGAGGACTTGGTCGCTACGATTGAACGAATTATGCAAAGGTACGTAACCGAGGGTCACCCGAATGAAAGGTTCCATAAGTTTTTCAAACGGGTTAAGGAGCTTGAAGGCTACCGTCATCAGGATCTGCCTGTGTTTACAATCGAAAATGCAATTTGCGGAGATTAGGGACTATGAGGAGGTAACCCATGAACGCTGTATTATTTGTAGGGCATGGAAGTAAAGATGCTGAAGGTAATGAGGAAATTAGACAATTTGTTGAAGCTATTGCAAAGGAGCTTCAAGGGCCGCTCGTAGAAACGTGTTTTTTGGAATTCGAGAAGCCGAACATTCGGCAGGGAATTGACCAGTGCGTAGCCAAGGGAGCGACGCAAATTGCTGTCGTGCCGATTACTTTATTTTCAGCAGGACATGCAAAAATTCACATTCCTGCAGCTATCGACGAAGCCAAGCTGCGTTACCCCCAAATCCGTTTTAATTACGGCAGGCCGATAGGTGTCCATGAGCAGGTATTGGAAATTTTGACCTCACGTCTGGGAGCAGCAGGAATAACGGAAGCCACCCTGCAGGAGCAAGGACAAGAGCTGGAAGAAACGGCGATATTGGTCGTGGGAAGAGGCAGCAGTGATGCAGACGCGAACAGCGATCTGTTCAAAATATCCCGTTTATTTTGGGAAAAGCTGAAGGTGAAATGGGTAGAAACAGCATTCATCGGTGTAACGGCTCCTCTTCTGGAAGAGGGGATGGAACGATGTTTGAAGCTGGGTGCCCGCAAGGTCATTATACTTCCTTACTTTTTATTCACGGGTGTATTGATCAAACGTATGGAGGGTATGCTGGAAGCCTTTGAAGAGCGCTACCCCGAGCACCAATTTTCACTTGCCGATTACTTTGGCTTTCATCCCAAACTCAGACAGATTTTGATTGAACGTGCAACGGAGGCTTTGCAGGGTGAAGCCAAAATGAACTGTGATATGTGTCAGTACCGGATCGCTGCCATGGAGCATATCGATCATCATCACCATGATCATGACGACCACGATCACCATCATCACGATCATGGACACGACCATCACGATCACAATCACCACGATCATGGACACGATCATCACGATCATAAACATACAGATGGACACGACCATGATCACGGGCATGATCATCATGACCATGATAACCACGGCCACGATCATGGACATGACCATGCTGATCACAAACATACAGACGAGGATCATAAAGAACCACATATCCAAAGAAAGTAATTTCGAGCACGATAATAGTCACGACCATGATTATAAACAACCACGTATCCACAAACAGTGACTTTGATCATGATCAAGTCCCGAGCATGATTAGCATGTCGATCAAGATCATACACATGACGCTCATGCTAACGATGATACGCATGTCGATGACCATGATTACCATACGCAGGCAGTCCATAATAAGGCTGTGGCATCATTCTAATAGAAGGAGGCTTAACGATGATATTAGTTATGGCTGGAACTAGTGACGCTCGCGAGCTTGCAGTTTCCATTCAGCAGACGGGTTATGATCTGCTAACTACCGTTGTAACCGAGAGCGCTGCGCAATCGATGGAGAATGCCGGTCTGCCTGTTATGGTAGGCCGGTTAACTGCTGGGCAGTTAGCTGCATTAGTTAAGGAACGCGGCATTCGTACGATTGTAGATGCAACGCATCCTTTTGCCGAGGAAGCCTCGAAGAATGCTATCACGGCTGCCCGCGAAGCGGACGTGCCCTATATTCGCTATGAACGGGATCGACTTACTTTTGAAGGTAATCCGCTGATTACATACGCTGACGACTATGAGCAGGCAGCCGAGATGGCCGCAGCCAAGCAGGGCGTCATTATGCTGACGACAGGCAGTAAAACGCTGCATATTTTTGCCAAGCGATTGTTGAACGAGCCAAACACGACATTGGTAGCCCGTATGCTTCCCCGCAAAGATAATATGGAAAAGTGCGAGGAGCTCGGCTTGCAGCAAAAGAACATTGTCGCGATGCAGGGTCCATTTTCCAAAGCTTTAAATACTGCTTTATATGAGCACTATAAGGTCACCCTGATGATTACCAAGGAGAGCGGTAAAGTAGGGGCAGTCGATGAGAAGCTGGAATCGGCGCTGGAGCTTGGCATCGAAACTATTATGATTGGACGGCCAGAGGTAGAGTATGGCGTACATTTTAGCGATTTTGAAGATGTGATTAAGAAGCTGAACGAACTATTGAAGGGGGTATAAGAAGGATGGATTTTAAAACGGAATTTAAACCTTTGACGGTACAGCCGCAGGAGATTGAGGAACGCAGCTTTGAAATGATCACGGAGGAGCTTGGCGAGCATCCCTTTACAGAGGAGCAGTATCCTGTTGTGCAGCGTGTCATTCATGCCTCCGCTGATTTTGAGTTGGGACGCAGCCTTGTTTTTCATAAGGATGCTATTACAGCGGGAATTCGCGCCATTCGTGAGGGTAGACCTGTTGTAGCTGATGTGCAAATGGTGCAGGTTGGTATCAGTAAGCCGAGAATTGCCAAATTTGGCGGTGATGTACGCGTATATATTTCTGATCCTGATGTGATGGAGGAAGCTAAGCGTTTGAATACGACACGGGCAATCATCTCGATCCGCAAGGCGATTCTTGAAGCGGATGGGGCTATTTATGCAATTGGTAATGCACCTACGGCGCTGCTGGAGCTTATTCGTCTTGTCAAAGAAGGCGCCGCTAAGCCGGGGCTTATTGTAGGTGTTCCGGTCGGCTTCGTATCCGCTGCGGAATCCAAGGATGAATTGGCAAAGCTGGATATTCCTTTTATTACGAATATTGGGCGTAAAGGCGGCAGCCCTGTGGCAGTGGCGACGGTCAATGCGATTTCGTTGATGGCTGAACGGCTGGGCTAGGTCAAATTATGGCGATGGATAAGTCCGGGAGCAAGGGAGACCAAGATGCCAAGCCGCTGCGCCATGGTTATACGACAGGCTCTAACGCTGCGGCGGCAACCAAAGCTGCTTTAACAGCATTAATCACGCAGGATGAGCAGACGGAAGCTACCATTCATTTGCCAATCGGTCAAGTTGTGACGTTTACGATAGTACGCTGTGAATTTACGATCGAACGGGCGCAAACCGAAGTCATCAAGGATGGTGGGGACGACCCGGATGCTACCCATGGTGCGCGGATTATTGCTGAGGTTTCTTGGCGGAATGAGAATGGAATTGAGCTTGATGGCGGTGTTGGTGTTGGACGTGTTACGAAGCCAGGCTTGCCGGTTGAGGTTGGAGAGGCGGCAATCAACCCGGTTCCCCGCAAAATGATTCGTCAGGCAGTGAGCGATGTTCTGAAGCAGTTCGAGATGGACCGCGGAGTACGCGTCGTTATATCAGTCCCGGATGGCGAGGAAATTGCCAAAAAGACTTTGAACGGCAGGCTTGGCATCATTGGTGGTATCTCCATCCTCGGTACACGGGGCACGGTGGTACCTTTTTCCACAGCCGCTTATAAAGCCAGTGTGGCTCAGGCTATTCGGGTCGCTGTTAAATGCGGCTGCGAGCATATCGTACTCTCCACTGGTGGACGAACTGAGAAGTATGGCATTGATATGTTTCCCGAGCTGTCTGAGGAAGCTTTTGTGGAGATGGGCGATTTTGTTGGATTTGCACTGCTCCATTGCAAAAGGCAGGGTATCAAGCGTGTAACGATGGTCGGAATGATGGGCAAGTTTTCCAAAATCGCGCAGGGCGTGATGATGGTGCACAGCAAAAGCGCGCCGATTGATTTTGGCTTTCTTGCGAAGGTCGCCCTGGAGGCAGGAGCCACGGAGGAGCAGGCTGAGGCGATTCGGGGAGCGAACACTGCTGCTTTGGTGGGCGATTGGATGCAGGAATGGGGCTATCCTGGTTTTTTTGAGCTGTTGAGCAGCTACTGCTGTGACATGGGCCTGAAGGAAGTAGGGGGCGGTATGGAGCTGGATACCGTAATTATTTCGATGAAAGCTGTACTGCTGGGCAGCGCTCGGAGAAATGATGTGGGGATAGGTGAATAAGGATCGCTGTGCGGAGAATAGGTGAAAGTGCCGCTGTGCGGAGAATAGGTGAAAGTACCGCTGCGCGACCGAAGTGTTCTTCCGATCACTGTTGTTCCCGAAATTTTTGATCGTATAAGGGATTTAATGGTCAAAATTCGGGAACAAAGGTGAACGCTAACGCTTCTCCAGAACACCACGGTCGCTCCGCTCTTTATTCACCGAGCTTTTTAGAATAGAAAGAACACGCGTTTTCCGTAAAGTATGTTTACGTAGTGCTTTAAGGCGACGCTTACGATGCAAGCATTGCTGAAGCAGCGCTTTAAGAAAAAGCTTACGAAGTTAGCGTTGCTCTGGTCCGCTCTAAAGTCCGGTGAATAATGAGCGGAGTGGGCGGAATCGTTCTGGAGAAGCGAAGCGTTCGCCTTTGTCTCTGGATTTCTACCGCTAAAAGTCTTATATCATCAAGAAATCTGGAGACAACAGCGATCGGAGGAATGATCCGCCCACGCAGCGGAACATATTCACTGTGCTTCAAAGACTATGCTTACGATGCAAGCGCTGCTTAAGCAGCACTTTAAGATAAAGCTTACGAAGTTAGCGTTCCTATGGAACGCTTTAAGGAGACTAAACCATGAGCGGACAACAACCGCATGTACGAATAAATAAGCCGAAAGTCATCGGCATTGGCGATAACGGTAGAGGCAGCCTGCTGCCTCTGTATACAGATTGGATCGACAACTGTGAGCTGCTCGTTGGCGGTGAGCGTCAGCTGCAATTTTTCCCTGACCATCAGGGAGAGCAATGGGTCATTAAAGGTGGCTTGAGTGAGCTGGCAGCCCGATTAAAGACAGAGTCGGAACAGGGACGCAGTGTGGTGGTGCTGGCTTCGGGTGATCCACTTTTTTACGGTATCGGCGGCTATTTGAGCTCCAAGCTGGCCGTTGAGGTGTATCCGAATCTGAGCTCGATCCAGCTGGCTTTTGCACGAATGGGTGAGAGTTGGCAGGATGCTGAGGTTATCAGTGTTCATGGTCGGCGTATAAAAGGTTTAGCTCAGCGTATCGACGGCCGGAAGAAGGTCGCACTGCTCACGGATGAAACGAATAGTCCACAAGAGATTGCCCGCTATTTGCTCAATTTTGGCATGACGGAATATCGGGTATTTGTAGCTGAGAATCTGGAAGGACCGAGTGAACGCACAGGCTGGTATGAGCTTCAGGAACTGGCTGAGCAGGGAACGGAAGCTTTTTCTCCGTTGAATGTAGTTGTTTTACGACAAAAGCCGGGTATTTCCAGCGCAGATTTGCCGGAGTGGCCGTTCGGTATTGATGATGAGCTGTTTGCACAGCGCAAGCCGGATAAAGGGCTGATCACCAAAAAAGAAATCCGTGTTCTGAGCCTTGCCCAGATGGGACTTCGTTCCGACAGCATTGTCTGGGATATTGGTACGTGCACAGGTTCGGTAGCGATTGAAGCAGCGCGTATAGCCAGACAAGGTGAGGTATTTGCCATTGAAAAAAATGAACCCGATCTCGCCAACTGCCTGGAAAATATGACGCGTTTTCGCGCTGATTTTACGGCTGTTCAGGGACGCGCGCCACAAGGACTGGAGGCATTTGCTGATCCAGACGCGGTATTCATAGGAGGCAGCGGCGGTGAAATGAAAGAGCTGCTGCATGTGTGCTGCACGCGACTGCGGCCTGGGGGCAGAATCGTTCTTAATGCGGTGACTATAGAAAACTTGTATGAGGCTAACCGAACATTTGCCGAGGAAGGATTTGCTACGAATATTACCTTGGCCCAAATTTCACGCAGCAAGCCGATTTTGGATATGACCCGATTTGAGGGACTTAACCCTGTTTATATTATAACGGCCCGGCATCAAGCGCCGGAGAGCGCGGCAGTAAAGGAGACGAAAGCAGTTGAGTAACTTAGGTATTTTGTATGGCTTGGGCGTTGGACCTGGAGACCCGGAGCTCATTACAGTAAAGGCTTTCCGACTTCTGAAAGAATCACCAGTAATTGCTTATCCACGTAAAAAGCGGGGAGCTAAAAGCTATGCTTTAGCCATTACGGAGCTTTATGTGAACACGGAAGAGAAAATTATGGTTCCTTTGATCTTTCCAATGACGAGAGACCGTGATGCTCTGGAGCTGCAGTGGAACAAAACGGTGGACGCCGTTTGGCAGCATTTGGAACAAGGCAAGGATGTCGCTTTCGTCACCGAAGGCGATCCGATGATTTACAGTACTTTTATCCATTTGATGCGGCTAATGGCGGAGCGCCATCCTGAGGTAGAGATCCGCTCGATTCCGGGTATCTCGTCGGTTAATGCATCGGCCTCACGCTTAGGGCTGCCGATGGCGGACGGGGATGAGAAAATCGCCATTGTTCCGGCTATGGACGACTATGATCAAATGCGTTATGCGATCGAATCTCATGATTGCATCGTATTTATCAAGGTGGCGAAGGTGATTGATTTGATGCTGCGTGTGCTGGGTGACCTTGGTTTGGTCGATAAGGCATCTGTGCTGACGAAAGTAACTTCTTCCGAAGAAATGATCTGGCGGGATATTCGCGTGCTGCAGGGCCGTGAGCTGGAATACTTAACATTAATGGTGGTGAGAAAATAATGGATAAAATCTATATTATCGGAGCGGGTCCCGGCGATCCGGATTTGATTACGGTCAAAGGCTTACGTTTGCTGCAGGAAGCGGATGTTGTTCTCTACACGGATTCATTGGTTAATGAAGACCTGATTGCCAAGGCTAAGCCTGAAGCGGAGATTTTGAAAAGCGCGGGCATGGATCTGAAGGAAATGGTCGATATCATGGTGGACCGGGTACGTCAAGGTAAAATGGTTGCCCGTGTCCACACAGGTGATCCCGCCGTGTTCGGTGCCATTATGGAGCAGATTGCTCTGCTCAAAAAAGCAGGAGTCGGGTACGAGGTTATTCCTGGTGTCAGCTCTGTATTTGCCTCAGCTGCAGCGATTGGTGCGGAGTTGACGATCCCCGAGCTAACGCAGACCTTGATTCTAACTCGTGCGGAAGGACGGACGCCTGTACCTGAGTTGGAAAAGCTTAAGGACCTGGCTGCCCATCACTGCACGCTTGCCTTATTCCTTAGTGCCACACTCGTCAAAAAAGTTGTGGGTGACCTACTCGAGGCTGGCTGGAGCGAAAATACGCCGGTTGCGGTTGTGCAGCGTGCGACTTGGCCCGATCAGCTCATCGTGCGTACGACAATCGCCAATCTGGAACAGGACATGCGCGCGAATGGAATTCGTTCACATGCGATGATTTTGGCAGGCTGGGCGCTGGACCCAGACATTCATAGTAATGAAGAGTATCGCTCCAAGCTGTATGACAAGGAATTCACGCATCGTTTCCGCAGAGGAGTGAAGCCCTCATGATCAGCTTAGTCGAGGGTCAATTTCCGGAAATTGAGCAAAATGGCGATTATGCAATAGTAGCCATTACGAAGCATGGCGTAGAGCTAGCTCGCAAGCTGCAGCAATCATTTTCTCATTCAGATTTGTATTATATGTCCAAATTTGCCCGCGGCGACGAAGCCGAGCTGGGTATTCAATTATTCGAGGGCAGCGTGAGAATGCTGTTCCCTGCGCTATTTCCTGCTTATAAGGGTATCATCACGATCATTTCCTTGGGTGCTGTTGTCAGAATGATCGCTCCCTTGCTGGTAGATAAGAAATCAGACCCCGGTATTGTCGTCATCGATGATAAAGGGGAGCATGTGATCAGCATGCTGTCTGGCCATTTGGGCGGTGCGAATGAGCTGACACGTGAGGTAGCCGCAGCCATCGGCGCTAGAGCTGTCATTACAACAGCCTCTGATGTGCAAAAGACGATAGCCGTCGATTTATTCGGTCGTCGCTTTGGCTGGGTATGGGAATCCGCGGCTAAGCTGACTCCGGTCAGTGCGGCGGTTGTTAATGAGGAGCAGGTTGCTGTTGTAGTAGAATCGGGGGAGCCGGGCTGGTGGCTTCATGATTCTCCGCTGCCTGCGACCATACGTGAGTATACATCTGTTGAGGCTGCACTTGCCGCTCAGCCGCAGGCAGCTCTTGTTGTCACACACCGTGTGCTTTCTGAGACGGAAGAAACCATACTAACCAATGGTGTGCTGTATCGTCCGAAGGTGCTTGCACTTGGAATTGGCTGCAACCGTGGCACAGCAGCCGAGGAAATTGAGGCAGTGATTGTCGAAACGCTGGCGGAATTGCAGTTCTCGATTAAGAGCGTCAAAGCTATCTGCACGATTGATCTGAAGAAGGACGAGGAAGGTTTGCTTGCTGTCACTCATAAGTATAGCTGGCCGCTGGTGACTTACTCCCCTGAGCAATTAAACGAAATGCATATCGAGGCACCGTCCGATACCGTTCATCGTTTTACAGGTGCATACGGTGTCAGCGAACCTGCTGCCAAGCTGTATTCGGGAGCATCCAAGCTTGCTTTGACTAAGAAAAAATCCGGCAATGTGACGATTTCCGTCGGTCTCATCGATTTTGACAAGTTGGCTGTGAAGTCTGTGCAGGCTGCTGCTGAAGGCGATGCATCTGATGCTTCGAAAGCAGCGTCTATACCCGCATCAACAGCAGTGAACAATAAGCAAGCCGGGGTGCAAGCCGATGGCTGATAGAAAAATCGTAATCGCGGGAACCGGCAGCGGTGTCGGCAAAACCACACTAACCATTGGCTTGATGGCGGCTCTTCGGAATCTTGGTCATCAAGTTCAAGGATTTAAATGCGGACCGGATTATATCGATCCTACCTTTCACACCGCTGTTACTGGACGCAGCTCACGAAATCTCGACAGCTACATGCTGTCTCACGATACCGTTAAGGAAATTTATACAAGAGCCAGTCATGATGCGGATATTTCGATCATTGAAGGGGTCATGGGCTTCTACGATGGTAAAAATCCCAAAAATAACGAAGGCAGCACCGCAGAAATCAGCATGCTGCTTGATGCACCGGTTCTGCTTATTGTGAACTGCCAGAGCATGGCGCGCAGCGCTGCTGCGATCGTCAAAGGTTTTCAATGTATGGAGCCGCGGGCACGAATTGTCGGTGTTATTGCCAACAGGGTAGGCAGTGCCAATCATCACCGGATTGTGAGTGATGCGATTGAGCAGGAATGCGGCATTCCCGTTCTTGGGTATTTGCTCCGAGACGATCAGATCTCGATGCCGGAGCGCCATCTTGGTCTCGTCCCTTCTATAGAGAGGGGAGAGCTGCAGCCGTTTTTTGACGGTTTGTCCACTTTGATTTCAAGCACCGTCGATGTTCAGCGGATTTGGGAGCTGGCAGAGTCTCCTGAAGTTGAGCTGTCGAAAGATAGCCCGCGAATGTTTATGCCAGCTGATAGCCTGCCTAAGCCTCAGGTTACGATTGCTGTTGCCAGAGATGCGGCTTTTAACTTTTACTATCAGGAAAACATCGATCTGCTTCAAGCCAATGGAGCCAATTGTATCTATTTCTCGCCTCTTGCTGGTGAGCCGCTTCCAGCAGATGTTCATGGTCTGTATCTTGGAGGTGGTTTCCCTGAGGAGTTTGCCGATATGCTGGCAGCAGATGAAGCGGAACCTGTACGCCGGTCGATTCGCGAAGCGATCTCTGAGGGGCTGCCTACACTGGCGGAATGCGGAGGATTCATGTATTTGACCGATTCAATCGAAAATACGAATGGTCAACATTATCCGATGCTGGGATTGATCCCTGGAACCGTTCGTATGCAGAAGAAGCTCGCTGCGTTGGGCTATCGGGAAATAACCGGCACCGAAGGCAACTTCCTGCTTGGAGCTGCCGATAAGGCCAAAGGTCATGAGTTCCATTATTCTACGTTTCAGCCCAAGCTGGTAGAAAACGAAGACCCAGAGAAAGCACTGCGCCATGCTTATGTAACCAAAGGACTGCGCGGCACCAAGCCGGAAGGTTATTTGAGCGAGTCAGGCAATTTGGTCGCAGGATATACGCACATTCATTTTGCATCCGAACCAGCTTTAGCACAGCGGTGGGTGGAACAATGCAAGCAGTATAAGCAGCTTAAAGAACATTAATGCACAAGCCAACGAGAGGGGAATTATGAATCATGACTGTTATGGAACTGCTGCTTAAGCGGCGTGCAACTCGAAATGTTCAAACCATTGAAATTGAAGATGAAAAAATCGATGCCTTGCTCGAAGCTGCGGCATTAGCGCCAAACGACAGGTTGCGCGAGCCTTGGCATTTTTATGTGATTCGCGGTGAAGCGAAGCAGCGTTATGAGTCGCTGGCGCTTTCCTACTTGGAAGAGCGGTTTCCTACCAAGCCTAAACTTGTCGAGGAGTCTTTGAAGGTACTCACGGCAACACCACTTGTCATTGTAGTAACATCCGATGTGATACCGAATGATCCTGCATCCTCCAAGGATAATGAATACGCCACAGCTTGCGCCATCCATTCGATGTGGCTTGCTGCAGGGGAGCTTGGACTGGGTTTTGTTTGGCGCACTCGCGGCATTGGTCTGGTGCATGACGAACGGATGCATGAGTTTATTGGTTCACCAGAAAATAAAAAGGTTATCGGTACGGTATTTATTGGATATCCCATGGATGAACCTGCCGCGACTGCGCGGACGCCTCATCGCGATAAGACGACATTTGTACAATAGGTACTTGCATCAAGGATTGGAGTACGGTTGGTAACCTGATCAACGATGCTCAACAGTTTCGGTGATGATTCATTCCAATCTTGGGTTAAGCCATAGAAGTTCGTGTCCATATTGTCGCGTGCTTCTATGGTTTTAACATTGTATAATGCTTACAGATAGGAGTGGATTAACGGAAATGAAGAAGCATTGGATTTTATGGGCAAGTGTGTGTGGAGTAGTAGTACTATCCGGTTCCATAATCTTATCAAACGACAAGATCATGAAAAGTGATGTGAATGCAAAACAACCGACGCCTGTAACTGTCCCAACCAAAGAAGCGACTAGGCCCGAATTGGGAGCTCCGCCGTCTGCCCCCTCTTCTCCGACAGCACCAACGGCAGCAAATACCTCGCCAGCCAACACAAAATCTAAGGCTTCTGAAACAAGTTCAACAGGAACACCAACATTGTCTACGAAGGCAGCACCAACGGAGAACAATAATGTACGAGCAACCGCTCCAACAGGACTCCCGAAAACGAACGAAGCATCATCAACAACGACACCGACTAAAGCCCCAAATGCAACAGTAACTGCTCCGTCTAAAGTTCCGACAGTATCCCCAACGATGAACGTAACAACACCAGCTGCAGATGCAACTACAAACACAACAGCAACTTCCACAATCATAGCGCCAACTGTTCCTGTAGCTCCAGTAATCCCTTCGGCTCCCAAACATGATCAACATTAATATGAATAAGAGGTGAATAGGTATTGTTAGATAAATCAGTACCTCACTACGATGTGATCATGAAACGGAGTGCGGGTATTCCCTTGCCTGATACTATTTTACCTGAAGGATATACATTTGCTTGGTACATTCCAGGTAAAGAAGAACAATGGGCTGAGATCGAGGCATCTGTTGGTGAGTTCGAAAATACAGAACAAGGTCTTAATTACTTTCGGGATGAATATTTGCCTTTTGGTGACGAACTTAAACGGAGGCTATTGTTTATTCAGAATGAAGACAGTAAAGAGGTTGGGACAATCACAAGTTGGTGGAATCTAACGGGAGAAAGACGTGATCCCTCAATTCATTGGTTTGCTGTAAAAAAAGAATATCAAGGTATAGGACTTGGAAAGGCTTTAATTTCAAAATGTCTACATCAATTGCTGCTTTTGGAAGGCGACATAGATATATTTTTACATACGCAAACCTGGAGCTACAAAGCTATAGGACTGTATTTAAAAACTGGTTTTGAAATTCTTAAAGATGACAGTTTCGCTCATTACAAAAATGACTATGATAAAGCCCTGCCAATACTACAAACAAAACTGTATTAACCCAATCTGATCAAAATCCTAATATTGAATAAGCAACGTTAAGTATACAATTAGGTAGGTGATCTATCATTGAAATCGAAAGATTCCCTCTTCGGTATGATTGCATCCGTGGGATGTATAGTTCTGTGTGTCATTTTGTTGTTCGGGAATCCGTATTCAAATACGCCAGTGAGTAAAGGAACGTTTATCATCATTGTTATGATGTTGATTCTTCCTGCATGTTTAGGCATTACTGCCTGGTTTTTGAGAAATCGTTTCTTAATGTATATGGTATTTGTGTGGTCTTTGCCTTATGGTCTTTATTTATCTGTCGCGTCAATTCCAAGTATTTGGAACCTGTTAAGTGTAATCCTTATTTTATATCTTGTCTCTGCCAAACGGATGAGCAAAAGCTACTCTGGTTAAGGTGAGAACATTTTACTTTTATTCCCCTTTCTATTAACTAATGTTAGCATGAATGCAAGATCCTGCTGCCATTTTTGGCGGCTTTTTTCTTATTGTGTTTAATAGCAGCATGGTTAAATCGATAATAAAGGGAATGTTCTCTGTGTGTCGAACTAACACCCTTGAATTAGAAAAATGAGGAGGTCAGGTCATGCAAGGGTATAACGTTATTATGATATACAGCAAAGATATGGACCAATTGCTCATGTGCAAACGTTTAAAAAATCCATATAAAGGATTAAGCAATTTAGTTGGTGGGAAAATCGAAAATGGAGAAACGGGTATTGAAGCTGCTTACAGAGAACTATTTGAAGAAACCAGCATTTCAAATGAGGATGTTAGTTTAAAACATTTAATGGATTTTACATATTATTTGCAGCATTGCTATGTTGAAGTATATGTTGGCAAATTAAAGTACGATGTAAGGGTCTCAGGGGATGAAAATGAATTATACTGGTCTGATTTGAATCGTGATTTCTTTGACATGTCCTTATATGCAGGTGAAGGAAATATCGGGCATATGATCGAACAAGTCAGGTTGAGCAAAGATATATTTCTTTGAGTGTGTATGCTGAACCCCGAAACTAATTCCATTTATTGGTGTATACACGATTTTAAACGTAAAGATGAATACAGGGGGCTACTATGTTGTCAAATAAGTCAATGGGTGCAGCGGCGGTCATACGGGATTCTGAAGGACGTATTCTCTTAGTAAAACACAGCTATGGGAAAAATAATTGGGAACTACCAGGGGGTAAATCTGAAAAGAATGAGTCAGCGCAGGAAACTGCGAAAAGAGAGGTACGGGAGGAAACAGGCCTTGAAGTCACAGTAGAGCAATTAACTGGCATTTACTATGACCCCGACTATGATATGCATCATTTTGTTTTCATCTCAAATAACGATCGTAATCAAGAACCTCAGCCTAGTTCACCTGAGATTTTAGAATGTAAATATTACTCGATAGATGATTTGCCCAAACCGATTAGTGACTTCACTTATAAACGTATACAGGAAGCTTTAAATCAGGATAGGAAGCAGCTATTCCACGTTATAGGACCGAGACAATGGATGGAATAAGGTGTGTCTAATAAAGCGTTGAACTTATGGATACTATAGTGCAATTCCGAGAGGGCTGTCGTTTGGCAGCCCTTCGCTCGGCTAAAAGGCAGTTATTCCACAAGCGGCAGTCTAGGGCGATATGTTCTTGTCCTGACTGCCGCTGTTTGTTTATTTTATTAAGCTGCTTCTTTAACGCCTGATTTCTGCTTCATTTTATCGAATCGGCCGGGACCAGACAGCACACCTGCCAGAACGCCGATAACGGCAAAGATGATGGCAATCATAAATCCGTGATTAATCGCCGTACCGAGGGAGTCACGCAAAAAGTCGCGAATTTCCTGAGGTATGCTTGCTGCTGCCCGGACTAACAACTCGGGATTAGCCAATGTATCGATTTTATCCGCGGGGATATGGTGAGCCTCCGATCCATCGCGAATCAATTGTGCTAATTGATTGTTAACGATGGTGGCTGTGAGGGTCGCTCCAAGAATACCACCGATATTCCGCCAGAAGCCTACGATGGACGAGCTGATGCCGATATAACGGGGGTCAACACTATATGCGACGGCATTTTGTGCTACGCTCATCAACGGGCCAATCGCACCAAAACCAAGCATAACCATAAGGGAAATCATATAGATGGAGGAAGCGTCATGAGCAACTCTGGTGAGCAGAAAGGTAACGACGATTCCCATCAGCATGGATACGATGATCAAAGACCGGAATGAGAAACGCGTCTGCAGACCTCCGAATACAACAGCTCCAACCATTAGAGAGAACATCATCGGTGTCAGCAATCCATTGGAATTGGAGTTGCCAAGTACAGCTACGGAGAACATGGGCAAATAAGTAATGGCTGAGAACATAATGGCGCCTTGGCACAAGCAGGCAATACTGGTACCGACAATCATACGATTGCGAAACAATTGCAGCGGCAGTATCGGTTCTTCAGCCTTTAGCTCGGTAAGGACAAATAGGATCGTTCCGATCACAGCTGTCACAAATAAGCCGATAATTTGCCAAGATGCCCAAGGATAGCTTTTGCCGCCCCATTCCAAAGCCAACATCAGCGAAATCGTGGAAACAATCAAAAGGAAGGTGCCCAGATAATCGATTTTGGGTTTGCGGTCTGAACGTGATTCCTTCAAAGCGATCAGCAGTACGAGAAAGGATAAGGCTCCAAGCGGCACATTTACGTAGAAGCACCAACGCCATCCCCAGTAATCCGACAACAGCGTGCCAATCTGTGGACCAGCAACCGATGAAATACCAAAAATGCCAGCAAATATACCAGAAAGCTTGGCGGCCTGCTTCGGATCAGCGAACATCGTGTAGATGATCGTAAAGCTGATGGGGAAGAGGGCTCCTGAACCGATTCCTTGCAGCGCGCGAAACCAGATTAACTGATCGATATTTTGCGCAAGCCCGCATAGGGCTGAACCGAGTAGGAAAATGGCAATACCAATTAAATAAAATCGTTTTCTACCGAATAAATCGGACATTTTTCCGAAAACAAGCATCGTACTGGTTGCGGCCAGCATATAGGCTGTGAATACCCAGCTCATTTTATCAAATCCGCCGATATCCTTAATAATATGACTGACGGCAGCCGAGGTGATGGTATTATCTAGCGATGCCATCAATAGCCCAAGCGCCATAGCCAGCAAAATAAATCCGTTCGTCCGTTTATTCATGTGATTTTCCCTCCATGGAGTCCATCATATGGAGTCGTGCAATGCCTTGTTGAAGTACCTGGACCTGGCTCCGCAAATTGCCGATGCCGATTTGGATACAGATCTCCTGAGTAGGACTCATTCCAGAAGAAAAGCGCTTATAGTCGTTCTCCAAGTTGTGAAGCTCCGCCTGCGAGCGTTGCAAAGCATCGTTCATCCAACCCGTGACCATCTGTGGATCAGCCAATTCTCCAAAAATAAGACGCACCATGAAATCCGAACGAAGCACATTATCTTGAATGTCGCTTTGCAGATAGCTTTGAAACTTCACTCTTCCTGGCTCGGTAATCGAATACACATGCTTGTTAGGTTTTCCTTCCTGGAGAACACTTTCCTTTGTAATGAATCCTTCCTTCTCTAACTTGGCAAGTGTCGGGTAAATCGTACCGAAGCTCGCATCAAAAAAGTAAGAAAACAAATCCTCGAATTTCTTTTTGATGTCGTAACCTGATTTTGGTTCAACGGCTAAAATTCCAAGTATTACATCTTGACCTGTCATCAATGATATGCCTCCCTAATTGCTAATAAATGTATTATAAACGAATGATATATATCAAGTCAATATATAGACAAACGATATAATATTAATTTTTTGTAAAATAATGATTGGAATTCTCACTGCTGTTCTTTGCGCTATACCACTTTTTGATGGATAATAGAAAGGTGAATTTGATAACGAGAATCGCAGCATAGAGAGGATGATAAGCATGAGTCAAGCTTCAGTTCAAAGTGTTCTTTTTTATAATGAGCCTGCTATTCAATTGAATGCAGGAGGTTATCAAGCAGTTATCGTTCCGGGATTGGGTGCTAATGTGGTTGAACTCAGCCGTCCCGAAGAAGGCCTGAGTTTTTTGCGTACTCCAGACACAATTGAACAGCTTCGTCAATCCGGTCAAAGATACGGGTTACCGCCTTTGTTCCCGCCCAATCGGATTGAAGGTGGGAAATTCTCTACACCTCATCGCAACTATAGCTTTCCTCTCAATAGCTCGGATGGAAAGGTGTTTATGCATGGGATTCTACATAAAAAACCGTGGCAGGTCCAGACATCTGGTGTTCGCGAGGATGGATCAGTCGAGGTTATCCTATTGATGAATATGAATCGCGATGGCGAGATGTATGCCTATTATCCGCATGAATTTACATATGAATTAACCTACTTACTATCCGAAAAGGGACTGGAGCAGCATATCCGAATTGTGAATTTAAGCGATGAACCGATGCCTTTGGGTGTAGGCTTTCATACCGCATTTAAAGTCCCTTTCCATCACGAAGGACAGGAGCAGGATTACTTGCTGCAGGTATCCGTCGACAAGCAATGGGAGCTGACATCAGAGTTTCTGCCTACTGGGGTCTTATTGCCGCTGAACGAAACCGACCGTGAGCTGCGTCATGAGGGTATTCGACCTACTGGCGAAGCTTATGCGAGTCATTTGACCGGGGGAGTTATACAACATAACGGCTTGGACTTCTATGGTGCCGTTCTAACGGATAAGCAGCGTGAGATCAGCTTTATTTATGAGGTGGATCCAGCTTTTGGACACTGGACGATATGGAATGATGACGGAACCAGCGGATTTATTTGTCCTGAACCTCAAACCTGGGCAATCAATGCGCCGAATATTTCTTTACCGGATGAAGCTACCGGATTCCAGATGCTGGCACCAAGAGCAGAATGGACCGCATCCAGCCGTATGTACGCAGAACACAAATAAACTCGGTTGATGCAGGATACTTACGAAGTCGAGTTTTTGCTGGGCAAAACTCTATCACTTCAGATTGAATTCGCTGTAGAAACAGGCTGTAACAACAGCCGCCTTGTATACCGTCAAGGTACACCGACTTACCGTTGTGCCTTGACGGATCAGCGGATTAATCAACTGCGCTGTGATCCAAGGCAAGCCAAACACGGGGTATGAGAGGAGCTTGCTCTTAAGTATGGATACAATTACACATACATTATTCGGATTGACGCTGTATGCAGCGATGAATAAAGCAGCCTATAGCCGCAATGAAAAAAGAGCACTGTTCATAACGGCAGTCGGCGGTTCGCAAATCCCGGATATCGATGTGATCTCTGCCTGGTGGGATACGGCTGGACGTTACCAAATGTGGCATCGGGGTCTGACGCATTCCGTATTTCTGATTCCGGTATGGGCAGCTCTGTTGGCGCTGTTGAATAAGCTGTTCTTTAAAACGGGGATCTGGCGTTTTTTTGGACTAGGTCTGCTGGCCGTATGGATTCATGATACTAGTGATCTGTTCAATGCATGGGGGACAGGTTATTTGGAGCCGTTTTCTTCAAAAAGGATAACTTTTGGAACCGTGCCTATCGTGGATTTGACACTATGGGTTATCATGCTGGGTGGTCTGCTGTTCGTGAAGCTGCGCAAGCCGGAGAAGCCTTATCGTGTATATCGGCTTGTTGGTTTGCTGCTGGTCTGCCATTTTATCATCCAATCGGCGCAAGGTTATGTACTATATCAGCAGCATGGCAGTCGCTATGATCAGTTCGCTCTCTCGGCTGGCTTTGTACCGGGACAGTTTCAAATCATCGGTAAAAAGGGTGACCAGATTGAAATAAGCGAGGCTACCGTATTTACCCAGCCAAAGCTGCAAGTTGCCTTGCAATCCAGTGAGAGTGCCAATCTCGATCGCTTGTTCGCCGGCAATCCAAAAGCTAGAACCTTGTATGAATGGTCACCATTCGTTGTGACTGTGGACGATGAGCAGCGACTTGGCATTTATGATCCGCGTTTTTACCGCAATGGGCAATCATTCCTATTCGAATTTATTTTAAAGTAAACAAAGACCGACCTCATCCAAATTCGGAGAGGGTCGGTCTTTGTTTGATTCATGTTTGTAGTCAAGCAGACAATCTGTCTGCTTATGCATACTGGTTATGGTTGATTTTGTTTTTCGCCAGCTTTAAGTATCCGTTGACGTTCAACAGCTCGCTTTCATCCACAAAACGCAATTTAATGGGACCAGCGGCTTCAACAATATAAGAACGAAGTGCCGCAGCGCCACCACCGATGACATAAAAGCATTGTATATCAGGATGCTTTTTCCAACGCTTCTTGATCAGGTCCACGATTTTGTTGGCTGCCCGGCTGAAGTACAGATCGACTACCTGCTTCATACTGGATTGCCCTTCGCCGATGCGCCGAATCGTGAAATCATTTTTCTTGATCCGTTGGACCAGCTTGGCACGGCTTGGAAACCGGTATCCGTATTGATCCTCCACATCGCGAATAATGCTGTCCAAATAGGTAGCCATTCCGATCTGCTCCCCAGTGCTGAATTGATTATCGATGCTCATTTTATTGATGACAGGAAAGTCGGTAGTCAAGGCGCCAATCTCGCAAATTCCGATGCAGCCCTGATGCAGCTCTTCATCCCTTACTTGCAGGTTGTCATGAGTGGCCATGTGGAATAGCGCCGCTGCACCTTCAATTGAAATGATCGCGCGTCGGATCGACACTTTGACTTTTCGATTTCGCAAGGTAGGCGTAGTCAGGAAGGTGACTTCATGCTCACCGACTAGCCGGTCCTCGAACATTTTATTGTAATAGGAATAGCTGCGTACAGGAAGACCTGTTCCCAGTGTATATTCGACTTCCTCAATGTTGCCGTAGCCATTGGCTGTCGCGGATTGACTGACAAGGCCTGCATAGGCTAGAGCCGTTAATGCTACGACTAAGGACTGGTCAGAAACAGCTTTATTGTCCGTCTCCTCAAGTTCCATGCTGTCCTCATTCTCCATAGCGAGTAAGCCTACAAAATAACGCTGATTGTTCTTGGACAGCCGCGGACTGTGAACTACCACATCAAGCGCCTTGAGTGGAGAGTCCTCCTCCTGAAAGATATGCCTTTCATAGCCCGGAGCCACAATATTTTGAATCATTAATGGCTCGCGTACTCCGTCTAATACTACTTTAATACTATCATTGCCGATATCAATACCAGCCAGCTTCATTATACAAATTCCCTCCAATCATTTCCTAACAAATTACTTTAGTACTAGAATTCGATTTGCTTCTACAAAATCCCTTCGTACTTTAGAACCATTTTCCAGGGAAGCCCGTAAATAGGCAGGGTTATGAAGCAGATTTGACGAATAAGAACGTAGATTTAGCGAATTTTGTTGGTAAATATTACTTGATGAGCGCGTATCTTGCCGAAGGAGCCAATATGAAATTGGGATGGGGTAGTAAAAAATTTACATTAGTCATTATTCCAGATGCTAACCGTTCGGTTCGCCAGTTTGAGATGCTGCATTCGATACCTTACCTAGCAGTGGCAGCTGTATGCATCCTGATGCTCATGACTTTAGCACTGCTTTTTTTTCAGGGTCGAACAGCAGTCATTGCAGATCAGCTGAAGGTAAGGATGGATAGTCAGGAATTGGTGTATAACCATACGGTGGAGGATAAGAATGAAACGATTGAGCAGCTTCAGAATGAAGTGATCAAGCTCTCTCAGCAAACAACGGATATGAAAGCAAGAATTGACGATATTCGCAAAATGGAGGACGAAGTACGTTCGATCACAGGCTCCGCCAAAATAGCAGCAGCGGCTGAAGGCACTAATGGTGTTGACAGCGCTATGGGGGGAATCAGCCTTCCGGCTACGAATAACGAAGTGAAAGATCTGCTCAGTCAAACCAAAACACAATTAGGCGATATGAATCAAGAATTGGCTGCCCTGCAGCAAAGTATTACGGATACGAAGTACAAGGCATTGGCCATTAAGGAGCAGCTTCGTGTTACGCCTAACATTTGGCCTGTAGACAGCCGGAGGATCACATCAAACTTTGGCTTGCGTCAAGACCCCTTTACACGTCGTCCGAGCTTTCACAGCGGCTATGATATTGCCGCGCCTGCCAATTCGGAGGTTTCGGTCACAGCAGATGGTACTGTGCGTACCACTGGAAGTGATTCTGAGAGAGGCAATTATATTGTGGTTGACCACACCAATGGCCTGCAAACGATGTATATGCATCTTAACAAAATCCTTGTGCAAAAGAAGGATTCGGTTCAAAAAGGACAGCTGATTGGACTTGTCGGATCAACAGGCAGAAGCACAGGCTACCATTTGCATTATGAAGTTTTGCAGAATGGTGTCAGTATCGACCCACTGCCTTATTTAAAATAAACCAGCTTGAAAGGGGAACGATGATGTTTAAAGGTAAGAAGCACGCGCTCGGTTTATATGCGACCGATACGTTAATCGGTGAGAGCACCTTGTTTGAAGGCAGAATCAAGTCGGAGGCAAGCATCCGCATTGAAGGGCAGGTTACTGGGGATGTAGATTGCGCAGGAGATGTAACCATTGGAGAGAAGGGCATTGTTAAGTCCAACGTCATTGCGCGAAATGTCATTTTGGCCGGAACGGTCAATGGAAATGTTTTGTGCAAAGGCAAGCTTACTATCCATTCCACTGGCAAGCTGTACGGAAACACAACAGCTCAATCACTTGTTATTGCGGAAGGTGGCCTGTTTCAAGGAATGAGCAAAATGGAGAACGCCGATTCCAGCTCCTTTGAGCAGTCGACTTTATCCAAAATGCCGGATTCGGCCCAAGCAGCACCTTCAGCTATCACTTGGCAATAGTTTACATAAAGATAAGACATGCGTACAGTGGGTGAACCTGTATGCATGTCTTTTTTTGTAAAAAGTCGCGTGATGCCTTAGATTGAAGTATAATAAAAGCTAATAGCGAAGTGGAACAGAGGCATTCAAATAGGTTTGTCTCAATCTATAACAAGGGGAGATACGATGCTCGGTAAGTTTCAAATCAACAGGCGCAGTGTGCTCCTTACTTGGCTTCTATCTTATCTGGCCGTTTTACTACTGCCGGTCTTTATGAGTATAATCGTATACACGCAGTCAAGTAAAACATTGGAAAATGAAATCAACCAGGCCAATCAATCGCTGCTTAAGCAGGTTCGCGAAGTGATGGATAATCAATTCGAAGCGATGGAGCGGCTGAATTTTGAATTAACCTGGAATGTAAGACTTCAACAGTTTCTATACTCAGGCAAGTATCAAATCTACCCGAATGAATTTTTGTACGACTTGCATCAAATCACACAAGATTTGTTGATGTACAGAACCTCCTACTCCCTCATTGATCTGTTTTATATTTATATAGCAAATAGTAATCAGGTTCTTATGCCTGATGTATATAGAGATGCTCCTTTTGCCTACAGCTTGATTCATAAGAATGGTATCTATAGCTACGAGCAATGGAGTCAAATTGTGAACCAAAAGGAGTTTAAAGGCTTCATTCCGATGTCTCGCATCGATGATAGCGGCAAATATCGGGAAACAGTAGCTTATATCAGCACGTATCGCAAGGAAATGGATAAGCCTGGAGCTACAAATGTGATCATGATTGACCAATCCCGTATTCTTCGTGCTATTGAAAACATAGAGCTTTTTAATAAGGGGCACGTAATAATCTTAAATGAGGCCAACCAGGTATTGGTAACCAGCTCCAAGGAAAGTCAAAATTTGTTGAAGGATTTTCCTTTTGAGAAGGGAATGTCCGGATCGAATCTATTTTTATGGGAAAAGGCAGGCCAAAATTACGAGGTCACCTACATCAAATCAGACCGTTCCAAGCTTAAATATTTATCGATCATCCCGAGCCGATTGTTTTGGGAAAAAGCCGAGCAGGTACGGAACCTGACCTATATGAGCATTTGTATCAGCTTGCTTGGGGGAATTATTTTAACCTACGTGTTTTTACGCAAAAATTACAATCCGGTTAGGCGGCTTGTTGCCACTTTATCTGGAAAAACCGAGATGGCTGGCGGTCAAGGTTATAATGAGTTTCGTTTTATTGAGCAAGCCGTTGACCATACGTTGGTAGAAATGGCCAAAATTATGTCTGAACGAAAAAAACAATATCATATTTTGCGATCCAATTTCGTAGGACGGATGCTAAAAGGAAAGCTCAATGAACAAATCCCTGTCGATGAATCCTTGGCAACCTTTAATATGCGGTTTACTACAGATGATTTCGCCGTTATTGTGCTCTATATACAGGAAAGCGCTACTTTCCATGAACGCATTCAGGAAATCGGTTCAACGGACCCACAGCTGCTGATGCAATTTATTATTACCAATGTGATGGAGGAACTAGCAGCACAGAACCATCAAGGTTATGTGACCGAAATGGAAGATACACTTGTCTGCCTCATTAATTTCTCTGCCACAGATCCAGAGCTAAGAATGGAAGAATTGATTCGTATCTCCAAGGATGCCCAATCTTTCATCTTGTCCAAGTATCATATTAGTTTGACCCTTTCGATAAGTGGTATTCATAGTGGGATTAACGGAATTTCTCAAGCCTATTTGGAAGCGCTTGATGCTATGGAGTATAAGCTGGTTATGGGCAGTAAGGAAATCCTATCCTATGAAGATATTCATCAAAGTGCAGTGACCGAAGATACGGATACCGTATATTACTACCCGCTTCAAGTGGAGCTGCAGCTCATTAATTACGTCAAAATCGGGGATTTCGCAATGGCTCGACAAACACTCGATGATATCATTGAGCGCAATTTTAAGCGTTCGTTTATGTCTGTGTCCCTTGGCCGATGCTTGATGCTAAATTTGGTCAGCACGATGATCAAAACGATCAGTGAGCTCGGATATATCGAGGACAGCTTGTTAATACGCAATCCAAGACGTATCGAAAAAAGGATTGAGCAGCTTGCGACCTGTGAAACGATTCAGGAAATGCAGGTTCAAATGACGGAATTTTTGGAAAAGGTGTGTGAGTATACCTCCAACAAGCGTCAGCAAAATATTCAACAATCCAAACAGCGGGTCATGGATGAACGGATTCAGCAAATCGTTAATTACATTAATGAAAGCTACATGGACCCGAATCTCAATATTTCCATGATCGGCAGCCATTTTGACATGAAGCCAGCTTATTTATCCAAATTGTTCAAGGACCATACCAATGAAGGGTTATTAGATTCAATTAACAAAACCAGGGTAGCCCGTGCCAAGGCTATATTAGATGAAAGCAGTAAGAATATAAGCGATGTAGCAGTCTGTGTAGGCTTTAATGATGTTAATGCTTTTATTCGGACCTTTAAAAAATATGAAGGGATAACTCCCGGAAAATATAAGTAAATGAAGGAGGAATAGGCCGCTGCGAAGCGGTTTTTTCAATAGTATTGATCATTTTGTATATCCATTTGTACTTTTTGTTGATTCATAATCGTGTTTTTGCCGATAAAATTGGCACAATTTACGATATCATTTTATGTAAGCGTAATCATATAATACGGGTATGGGAAACAGGCACTTTCAAATCTCATATAGAAGTTTCATTATTCGGTTCAGCCGAAATATTAGGGAGGTCTTCATACTATGAAGAGCAAAAAGAAAATCGTCTCCACTCTAGTAGTTACAGCCATGATGAGCACTGCGGCAATCGCTTGTTCTACACCTGCAGCCACACCCGCACCTGCACCTGCTGACACGAAAACACCTGCTGCTACAACTCCTGCACCCGCACCAGCTGCTGCCGCAACTACGTATCCGATGAAGACGGACAAAACACTTACTTATTGGATGGAGATGACAGGTAACCTCGTCGGCGTGAAAGCGACTCACCAAGAGACCCCATTTTTCGCAGAATGGCAAAAGAAAACCGGCGTTCCTTTGAAATTCATTGCACCTCCGGTCAACCAAGCCAAAGAAGCTCTTAACGTAATGCTGGCTTCTGGAGATTTGCCTGACATGATTGAGTTCAACTTCTTTAAGGACTTCCCTGGCGGTCCAGAAAAAGCGATAAAAGACGGATACATTCTAAAGCTGAACGATATGATCGATAAATTTGCGCCAAATCTGAAAAAATATTTAAAAGAGCATCCCGAAATTGATAAGATGGTCAAGACGGACAACGGCAGTTACTATTCGTTCCCATTCATTCGCGGTGATGATTTGTTAATGGTATATCAGGGCCCCATTGTTCGTCAGGATTGGCTCGATGAGCTGGGAATTCCAATGCCGCAAACGATCGACGACTGGACAGCGATGCTGAAGGCCTTTAAAGAAAAGAAAGGCGCAGCAGCTCCTTTCACTGCAAGCAGCAAGCCTCGCGTTTTTAATGAATTCAATAGTGGACATTTCATGGGTGCCTATGGGGTAACACGTGATTTCTATCTCGAAGGCGGTCAAATTAAGTTCGGTCCTGCAGAAAAAGGCTATAAAGATTGGCTAGGATTATTCCGTGGTTGGTACGAGCAAGGATTACTCGATAAGAACATCGCAACCGTTGATGCCAAGGCTTTTGATGCGAATATATCTTCAGGCGCTTCCGGTGCTACTGTAGCGAATGCAGGTGGCGGTATTGGTAAATGGCAGCCGCTGGTTGAAGCCACTAATCCTAAAGCGAAGCTCGTACCTGCACCACAGCCGGTATTGAAAAAAGGCGATACACCGAAATTCGGGCAAAGAGACCTGCCGTTCTCCATTAATGGAGGTATGGTAGCGATTTCAGCTACATCCAAAAATGCAGAGCTGGCAGTTAGGCTGCTGGACTATGGCTACAGTGAAGAAGGACATAACTACTTCAACTTTGGTCAAGAAGGCGTCAGCTACAAGATGGTGAATGGGGTTCCAACCTATACGGATCTCCTTATGAAGAACCCGGATAAATTGGCTCCAGCTCAGGCGCTTTCCTTGTATACTCGGGCAAACTACAGCGGCCCATTCGTACAAGACAAAAATTATATTTTGCAATATCTGGCGCTTCCACAGCAAAAAGATGCTGTTGCTCTTTGGGCTAAAACCGATGTAGCTAAATATCAATTGCCACCGATTACACCGACGCCAGAAGAAAGCTCAGAAATGGCCAAAATCATGACGGATGTTAATACACTGGTAGATGAAATGACATTAAAAATTATCCTGGGTGCTGAGCCATTGGACACTTATGAGAAGTATGTTGAAAAACTGAAATCAGTAAAGCTTGACCGTGCTATCGAGATTCAAAAGGCAGCTCTGGATCGCTATAACAAACGCTAAACGAATATGGGGAGGGCCGACGAGCCCTCCCATCCATTCACACTATGAGCTTGTGACAAATAGGTAAGGAAGGAGCGGTATGAGATGGCTAAAACGATACAGCTTGAAAGTTCACAATCGGTGAGGAAGTCAAAACCTACCTTTATGAATCGGTTTATTCGCGATTTTGTGATGAACAAATACTTATATTTAATGATGGTTCCCGTCATTGCTTACTATGCCATTTTTCACTACACTCCTATGTATGGAGCTATAATCGCTTTTAAAGATTATACTCCGATGAAAGGTATTGTGGGCAGCCCTTGGGTTGGCTTGCAGCACTTTAACGATTTTTTTGGCAGTTATTATTTTTGGCGTATTTTAAAAAATACCGTTGTGATCAGCTTATATTCTTTGATATTTGAATTTCCGACTCCGATTATCCTTGCGGTTCTGATCAATGAGGTTCGCAATCAAATATTTAAACGAGTAGTACAATCGATTACTTATATGCCGTTTTTTATTTCGTTGATCGTTGTCTGTGGTATGATTAGTGATTTTACAAACTCGGATGGAATCATAAACACACTCCTGATGTACTTTGGTTATGATGGAAAAGCCATGCTGCAAAAGCCTGATTTATTCCGTAGTATCTATGTTCTTTCTGAAATTTGGCAAAAAATCGGCTGGGAGTCGATTATTTATATTGCAGCACTGATGGGTATCGATCAGGAGCAATATGAGGCAGCCCGTATGGATGGCGCAAGTCGTTGGAAGCAAATTTTCCATATTACACTGCCTGGTATTATGCCGACGATCACCATTTTGTTTATCTTACGGATGGGGAATCTGCTGAATGTAGGCTTTGAGAAGATCATCCTGCTTTACAATCCCGTTACCTACGAAACAGCGGATGTAATTTCCTCCTTCGTATATCGTAAAGGTTTATTGGAATTCGGTTGGAGCTACAGTGCGGCTGTCGGTATATTTAATTCTGTGCTGAATTTAATGCTCTTGGTTACAGCCAATTACGTTAGCCGCAAAGTAAATAATAGCAGCTTATGGTAAAGTGAAGGAGGGAATACGTTATGCCGAAGGATCAAGGCTTAATGGATAAAATATTAGATATCGGGATTCATATTGGACTCGTCATCTTAGTGATATTTGCACTCTATCCGATGCTGTATGTAGCATTTGCATCGATCAGTGACGCGGGTCAGCTGATAGCTCATAAAGGATTGCTATATAGACCGCTGGGATTCAGCATCGAGTCCTACAAGAGTGTATTCAAGAACCCGGGTATTTTGATTGGATATCGCAACACCTTATTTATAGTAATTGTGGGCGTTACGATTAACCTGCTCATGACCTCTATGGGTGCTTATGTGCTCTCTCGTAAAAATGTGATGTGGAATCAAGCTTTTATCTTTATTATCGTGTTTACGATGTTTTTCAATGGCGGTTTGATTCCCATCTACCTGACAGTTAAAAATGTTGGATTAATCAACACACTTTGGGCTACCATCATTCCTTTTGCGATTACTACATTTAACCTGATCATTATGCGTACAGCCTTCATGTCTGTACCGGATAGTTTGGAAGAATCAGCCAAAATGGATGGAGCGAATCATTTTACGATCTTGTTCAAAATCATTATTCCTTTGTCTATGCCGGTTATTGCGGTGATGGTACTGTACTATGCAGTGGAAAAGTGGAATGGTTGGTTCTATGCATCTATTTTCATAAAGGATCGTGAGCTGTTCCCGCTGCAGCTGACATTGCGTGAAATATTGTTGGCTAATCAGACTGACAGTATGTCGGCAGGTGCGAGTGCAGGCGACCAGTTCCAGATTGGGGAAACGATCAAGTATGCGACCATCATGGTAGCTACGATTCCGATTCTGTGCGTATATCCATTCGTACAAAAATATTTTGTTAAAGGTGTTATGGTAGGCGCATTAAAAGGTTAATGAATAAGATTCTGTCATGAAAAGTCGTTCATACTCCTATTTAAGATAGGTCCATGAACGACTTTTTGATGTTGAGAGCAACAAATATACGGATCATTTTCTGCCCTATTACTCCATCTTAATTAAAGGAATGATTGGAATGACCTATATTACGGATAACAATGGGAAAAAACAATTATTATACGAGCAGACTATTGAAAAAATAAGAGAGGAAATTCGCTTAAGAAAGCTGAAGCCTCATGATCCGGTTCCATCAGAGGGCGAGTTTGCGGGTTTATTCGGAGTGAGTCGGATGACCACGAAGCTAGCCTTAGAAGCATTGGCTAAACAGGGACTTGTATACAGGCTGGCACGCAGAGGAACGTTCATTGCGGAAAATTACGAAACGTCCCAAGCAGAGAGGGATAATGGGAACTCCCCCGTACAAGAAGCGCAGCATTTAAAGATGAAAAGAATTGCTATTGTAGTTCCTAATTTAGACGACTACTTATCCCGAATTATCATATCAGTAGAGAGTGAAGTGCGTAAATTAGGCTGTCATCTGCTGATCAAGATTACAAAGGATAAGGATGATGAAAGCAGCTGCCTCCAGGAGCTATACGACGATCAGGTGGATGGTGTTATTTTATTCCCAAGAGGGAGGAAGACGTGCAGCGAAAAGATACTCAGGCTCACGCTTTTAAACTACCCATTGGTTATCATTGACCGCATTTTCCGTGAGGTTCAAATCGACTGTGTGTACCATGATCATTATCAAGGCGCCTATCGACTCGCTGAATACTTGATCACAAAAGGGCACAACAAAATTGGGTATTTATCGATGTCTTTTGACGGAGTGACGAGCAGGGAAGATCGCTATAAAGGTTACATGCAAGCGCTTCTGAATTACCATATCCCCATCAACAGTCACTGCATGCTTTTGAACTGCTCAGAGGACTATATGGACAATTTGACTGTCTCCAACCAAGAGCTAATTTCCTTTTTTGAACAGAATCCGGAATTGACTGCCGTGATGTGTGCGGATGATTATTTGGCTGTTTCCTGCATGTACACGGCTTTGAATATGAAGATGTCTATTCCGGAAAAGCTGTCGATCGTAGGCTTTTCTGATATTCAGCTCGCAAGCCTGCTGCCGGTTCCCCTCACCACAGTCCGACAACAAACCAAGAGATTTGGGCAGGCGGCCGTACAATTGCTAGTCAAACGAATGAACAATAACAAAGAAGTGGCTACAGCAATCAAGGTAGACACGGCTTTGGTTGAACGCAGCTCGGTTCATTTTCTTCAGGCGATTGAGCAATCCAAATCATAAAAAGCGGTTCGAAACCAGCGGTGCTGGCTATGAACCGCTCTTTGCTGAAATATGGAACTTAATCCAGTTTGGTTCCATCCGTCAAAGCCGTCTTTTCCTGAGGTCCCGTAGGACCGTTATCGAGCAGCGGTTGTCCGAAGACAGAGCCTTGTGATGGATTGCCCCAACGATAGATAGCTCCGCTGCTTGCGCTGGTGTAATCTTTTTTCAACCAGTCAGGCCAAGTCGTGTTAAGACCTCTTCCTGTAGATTGAGCAGGGAAATATTCATAGTTTTTCATATTGTTCCATGTATCCCATGCTGTGCCCTGACTGCAGTCATCCGTTAACTGAGCCACCACAATATTTTGGTAAACGTGACTGCCTGCATCCTTCCACATCCCGTGCGAGCCTAACGCGGAAAAGGCAACAGCATGCGTACCATTTACCTTAGTGACTTCATTCCAATTGTAACCGGTTCCAAAACTATGTGCCCCATAATATACTTGTACAGGCTTTACGTAATTGATCTGATTATCCGTAAATTTGGCCAGACGGACGGTTACGCGCTCCCAATCCCCGACATGATCACCAAACTCAGATCCAAGCACGACCTTACCCAGATTGTACGGACTATATTGGAAATAAACGAGGTCGATATTGTTATATTCTTTTTCGACCCAGAACGAATAGACAGGTGCGTTAGCTAGATCCCCAGCAAAAAAAGGCAGCTTCAGGCTGTATGGATTCAGGGTTTGAACCGTTTTGAGCTCGTAGTTGCCTGTGCTGGTATTCAAGTAGCGCTGCATAAAAGGTTGAGCGTACTCAACGGAAGATGGAAAATATGTCTCTCCCTGGGCCATCCATATTCTTGGTGCAAACGCTTGCAACAATGCGTTTTTGGCGGCATCATTGAATGTATTATTTAAGACTGGGACACTTGTCGAGTCTATAGGTGAAATGGTCTCAATCTTCAGACTCGAGGTTTGATCGTTAAAGTCACTGAGATATAATTGATCGCTGGTTAATACTTTGGTGGAGCCTTTAAAACCGGCATCTTTGTACAAAGTAACCTTATAACCCGGAGCAACCCTTATGCTGGAAATCGCATCATTCCCGACTACGCTTAACGCACTTACATCATACGATCCAACATCAAATTCTTGCGAAGAGCCTGAGTATGGAGAATCCTTATAAACGGTTACGGGTAAATGATTGATGGCAAAAATGCTCTGAGGAACAACAACTAAGGATAGTAGGATGGATCCCGCAAGAGATATGGATTGAAGCCGTTTCCATTTGATCACAGACATGTCTCCCTTAACTTATAATTTTTTTGCCAAAAAGAAAGCATCATCCATGTAACTGCTTATCATTTCACCTCCCGTTTGATGCTCAGTGTCCAAGTAATCAGTTCGATAAGTTTTACAAATTATACCACTGGCAACATTATCGTATATTATATCACTGACATATTCAATACATTAAAAATGGAATATTATTCTTATTTTTATAAATATGCCGTTCACAAACAAAAAATAAACTATTGCAAAAAACTGGAATACGAGGTATTATACAGACATTAATAAAACGCTTTCATTCCCAATTTAGGTACATTAAACCGGTTTAATCAAGGTGGTGAAAATTAAGTTTTGGTCAACGAAATATAAGCCAAATAATTGCAATCAATTCTATTAAACCGGTTTAATCACATACATATGATGCATACATAAATGGTTTTATAAACATATCAGCTTTTATTAAACCGGTTTAAATTATGGGGGAGGTGTAAAATACGATTTACCGAAGTTTGTAACACAAGTTGAATGATGAACTCAATATGGAGGGGATATTTTTTGAAAAAAATCGCGTTGTTTATTGTTATGATGTTGATGTTTACAGCTGTTCTGGCAGCCTGTGAAAGTGACCCCAATGCAAAGACAGCCGTAGTTGTGACTCCTGTTACTCCAGACAAAGCGACTCCGGTTGTTCCTGCGAAAATAGAGGGCTTTAAAGAGGCTCCGATGCTGGCTAAGCTTGTTGCTGCTTCTACTTTGAAAGCGGTTACTGAACGCCTGCCGGCTAAGGAAGATATCATGGTAGAAAAGGTATTAGAGGAAACCGGCAAGTATGGCGGCGATTGGAAGCTGCCTTGGAGTGGGGTTAATGATCGCTGGACGGTGGGTCAACCTACAGAAGAAGCACTTTTCCGTTTTAACAAGGATGGAAGTACGGTTGAACCTAACATAGCCAAAGGCTTTGATGTCAATAAAGATTCAACAGAGTTCACGATTTACTTAAGAAAGGGCATGAAATGGTCGGATGGTATGCCTTTTACAGCTGATGATGTCCTGTTCTATTGGGAGCATATGCTTACCAAAGAGACCTTCGGTAAAAAAATCTATGATGCTTATTACTCGATTGACCCTGTGACCGGAGATAAGGCTCTAGCGAAAGTCACCAAAATTGATGATTACAGCTTCAAGGTCGTTCATAAATATCCAAGCGTGCAGTTCCTGGAGCGTGTGGCGATTGACAACAAATGGTTCCAAGCACCAGCGCACTTTCAAAAAACGATTTTACCTGAATTTATAGGTCAGGATAAAGCGCTTGAGATCGCAAAAAAATGGGGCTTTGAGGACGTAAAATCTTTCTTAGTAGCTACCGGATATTATTACTGGGTCTACCCGCAAATTCCAACCTTAAGAGCTTGGGTAGCGAAAAATGATCCGAATAGTGATCAATTCATTATGGAACGCAATCCGTATTTCTGGAAAGTCGATGGTGAAGGCAACCAACTTCCATACATGGACCGTATTGTGGCTACCAAGGTTCAGGACCCTGCTCAACGCATTCTCGGCACCTTGGCTGGAGATTATAATATTCTCGATTTTGACTTTAAAGATTTCACTGTATTGAAAGAGAATGAGAAGAAAGCGAACTTCCGTGTATTGCCTTGGACAACGCCAACCTGGTCAAGTGCAGGCATTCAACTCAATCAAACGACTGAAGATCCGAACCTGCGCAAGTTGTTCCAAGATATTAAATTCAGAGAAGCCTTATCCGTTGCTGTAGACCGTAAAGAAATTTCCGAAATCGCTACGAATGGCTTAGGCGCTCCGATACAGGCTTCAGTTCCCGAAGGTTTGGTAGGCTATCAAAAAGGCTGGGGGGACCAGTGGAGTAAATACGATGTGAAGCGTGCGAATGAATTATTGGATGGACTTGGTTTGACTAAACGCGATAAAAACAATTTCCGTTTAAATGCGGATGGTTCTGATTTAACGATTACCGTGATTGAAGGCAGTACGAGCACGGCAAGCTTCCTGGAATTAGTAAAGAAATATTATGAGGCTGTTGGCATTAAAGTAGACCTCAAGGTTGTGGATACAGGAACCCATCAAGAGCTCAAATACGCGAATAAAATCCCGGCCACGACGGAAAACATTTCTTTAGTTAATGTATCTTTTAGACCTGATACGGTAGTGCCTCTAAGAGTATTGACTCCATGGTACGGGCAATATGGATTGTACAGCTCTTCCAATGGAAAAGAGGGGGTTAAGCCTGAAGGTGATGTTGCCTTGATTCTTGACTACTGGAATAAAGTGAAAGCATCGACAAGCAAGGACGAAATCAATAAATGGAGTACTGAGATCCTTAAGCTTCATCAAAAGAATCAGTGGGTTATTGGTTATGCAGGTCCAACGCCACGGTTAATTGTCGCATCAAACAAAGTGGGCAATGTGCCGAAGGATTTGGTATTTGCGGATGAATTCCGCAGCATCGGACATGGTCATCCTTCACAATTCTTTATTAAACAATAAGTCGATATAGTAATCAACATGCGGGGAAGCGAGCTTCCCCCATGATTGGTTTCAACAACATCTTCGAATTCAGCGGAGAGGATAGGATCAGCGATGCTCCAATATATTTTAAGAAGAATCATCCTAGTGATACCGGTTGTCATTTTTATTTCCATTATCGTGTTCTACATTATTCAGCTCCCTGCTGGTGATTATGTATCTAGTTATGCGGCCAAGATGGCTGTAGCCGGCGATGTGATGACCCAACAGGATATGCATGAAATGAGAGTAAGCTTGAAATTAGATCAGCCCTGGTATATACAGTACCTCGTCTGGATGAAAAATATCATTTTACATTTCGACTTTGGTTATTCGTTTAGCTATAACAAGCCAGTAATGGCTGTCATCCAGCAATATATGGCATTAACGATCATCGTGTCTCTTGTGACTATGGCGTTTACGTATGCGGTAGCAATTCCGATCGGTATCTATTGTGCAGTGAGGCAATATTCCATAGGCGATTATTTATATTCAGCGATAGGTTTTCTTGGGATGGCGACCCCGCATTTCCTGTTAGCTATAATCCTTATGTATCTCTCTTACGTGTATTTTGGAGATCCGCTGCTCGGCCTTTTTTCAAGCGAATATGTGAATGCCGGATGGTCGATGTCTAAGGTTCTAGACTTACTGAAGCATATGATTATCCCTGTTATCGTTATTGGTTTGGCGAATACAGCTGAACTGATCCGTGTCATGAGAGGTCAAATGTTGGATGAGCTGAATAAGCCGAATGTGGTGACAGCCAGATCCAAAGGTTTGTCCGAAACCAAAATCCTGCTTAAATACCCGACGCGTGCAGCTATGAATCCTATTGTCAGCACCATAGGGTGGTCACTCACTTCGATTTTCACAGGCTCGACGATAACGGCCATTGTTTTGAATTTACCGATTCAAGGTCCCGTGATGTATAACGCGTTATTAGGACAGGATATGTATTTGGCAGGGACCTGGTTATTGTTTATGGCCGTATTAACGGTTATAGGGACATTGATCTCCGATATTTTATTGGCATGGCTGGATCCAAAAATTCGCACAGAGTTCAGAGGTATGTAATCTATGAAAACAATCCCGATATTTGGAAGACAGAAAATAACGAAGCTCAAACCAGCCGTAAGTAACGACGTCTACTACAGCTCGCAATGGCGTCTTATGTATCTAAGGTTAAAAAAGCATAAATTAGCACGCATCAGTTTGTTCGTTCTATCGGTACTGTATATTGCCGCGATCTTCGCACAGTTCATAGCGCCGTATGGCTTGCAGAGCTATGACAGTAAGTATGTAAATGCCCCTCCTGTCAAAGTGAGCTTTGTAGATGCTGATGGCAAGTTTCAATTCAGACCCTATGTTAGCGAGCTAAAGTCAGGCAGAGATCCGGTTACACTGCGCAAAATGTTTGTGCAGGATGACAAGGTTCGCCATGCAGTCCGTTTCTTTGCCCAGGGTGAAACTTATCAATTTCTTGGTTTATTTTCAACAAATATTCACTTGTTCGGCGTAGACGAGCCTGGACGCTTATTTATATTTGGAACAGACGGAATGGGTCGTGATCTATTATCGCGGATCGTTCTCGGGAGTCAAATTTCATTAAGTATTCCTCTCATTGGGGTAGCTATCAGTTTTGTGCTTGGATTGCTTATCGGTGGGGTATCGGGGTATTTCGGAGGCTGGATTGATTCTGTAATTCAGCGGGTTATTGAAATTATTCGTTCCTTTCCAACACTCCCGCTGTGGATGGCCTTATCGGCTGCAATACCGCCACGTATACCTGTCGTCACGATGTATATCTATATCGTCATCATATTCGCATTTATCGGATGGACGGAGCTGGCAAGGGTTGCCCGAGGCAAGTTTATCTCCTTGAAAAATGAAGAGTATGTATTGGCCGCCAAAATTGCAGGCGTCAGCGATGCCAAAATCATACTTAAACATTTATTGCCTGGTTTTATCAGCTATTTGGTTGTCGCAACAACCTTGGCAATACCAAGCATGATCCTTGGTGAGACAGCGATGAGCTTTCTTGGTCTTGGTATCCGGTCACCCGCTACGAGTTGGGGCGTATTGCTTCAGGAAGCGCAGCAGATTGAAAATATCGCTTTATATCCGTGGAAACTAATACCTTTGGGCTTCGTTATCATCACCGTATTAACCTTTAATTTTCTGGGTGACGGATTACGTGATGCAGCAGATCCCTACAAGAGATAATTGTGAAGAGCACGAACCGTTTACCTATTTCAGTATAGTGAGGGGATATTATGGCATCGCAAGCTTCTCAAGCAGCACATCCTTCAATGGCTCCACAAGCTGAATCTGAACAGCCTCTTCTCTCCGTTCAAGACCTCAAAATTCGCATTCAAATGGATAACGGGGAAATAAAAGCTGTAGATGGAGTCGATTTCGAAATAAAGAAGGGTAAAACGCTGGGTCTGGTGGGTGAGTCTGGCTGTGGTAAAAGTTTGACCAGCAGAGCCATCATTAGCATCAATCCGAAAGAGTGTGAAACCACAGGCAAAATTGTTTATCATTCTACTTCCGAAAAGGCGTTAAACAATTTGAACCTACTATCTCTAGACCCGCGTGGCAAACCAATCCGTTCCATTCGCGGCAGAAAAATAGCGATGATTTTTCAAGAGCCGATGACCGCATTTTCACCGATGTACACCATTGGCAATCAGATCATGGAATCGATATTGATCCACCGCACAAAAAACAAAAAAGAAGCTAAGAAAATAGCACTCGAAATGTTAAGTAAAGTTGGAATTTCTGATCAGGAAAAACGTTTTGATCAATATCCGCATGAATTTTCCGGCGGCATGCGCCAGCGGGCGATGATCTCAATGGCCTTGTCCTGTAACCCTGAATTATTGATTGCAGATGAGCCGACGACGGCACTCGATGTGACGATTCAAGCACAGGTTTTGGAGCTAATGAAAGGACTGCAAAAGGAATTTGGCATGGCGATTTTGCTTGTAACCCATGATCTTGGCATCATAGCAGAAATGTGTGACGAGGTAGCGGTGATGTATTTGGGGAAAATCGTTGAGCAATCGACGGTAGATGAAATTTTTTACAATCCGAAACACCCGTATACGAAGGGATTGCTTAAATCAATGCCTAAATTAGGTGCTGATCGAAATAAACGATTGGAATCTATTGAAGGAACGGTTCCGATGGCCATCGATATGCCCCCTATGTGCGGTTTTTATGATCGCTGCACGGACCGAATGGAAGGCGTATGCAATGCGCAGGCTGTACCCAAAACCCGGATATCCGATAACCATATGGTTAGATGCTTTCTGTACAAGGACAAGAATGAAGGAGAATAACGATGTCTAAACCTATCTTGGATGTAAAGCATCTAAATAAGGATTTTCAAGTGAAATCCAAAACCAAGTTATTTAGTAAACCTTCTAACATTCGTGTGTTAAACAATGTTTCTTTTGAGCTTATGGAAGGGGAAACCTTAAGTATTGTAGGTGAATCCGGCTGTGGTAAAACAACGCTTGGTCGATGCATTGTAAGGGGAATGAATGCCAGCTCGGGCGAGGTGCTTTATCATACGGATGGTGGAGAACAGGTTAATTTTTTAGGGCTGCGCGGAAAGGAATTCAAGAAATACAGAAAAGATATTCAAATGATTTTTCAGGACCCGTATTCCTCGCTTAGTCCAAGAATGAGTGTGTATGACATTATTTCCGAGCCGTTGATCGCCAACTTCAAGCTGAGCAAAGCCGAGGTCGATGACAAGGTTACGGAAATCGCACAAAAGACCGGATTAAATGTCAGCTATTTGAAACGTTATCCGCATGCATTCTCTGGCGGACAAAGACAGCGTATCGCAATAGCGAGGGCTCTTGTTTCCCAGCCCAGACTTATTGTCTGCGATGAAGCCGTATCTGCTTTGGACGTATCGATTAAAGCACAAATTATTAACCTGCTGAAGGACCTTCAGCAGCAGCTGCAGATCACATATATTTTCATTTCTCATGATCTATCCATCGTACAAAATATTTCTGATCGGGTGGCTGTTATGCATCTGGGGAAAATTGTGGAATTAGCCCCAGTGGATTCACTATTTGATCATCCCAAGCATCCTTATACCGAAGCGCTTTTGTCAGCTGTGCCTGAGCCTGATCCGCATCTGAAAAAAGATCGAATTATTCTAGAAGGCGAAGTCCCGAACCCAGCCAATCCTCCAAGCGGATGTCACTTTCATCCAAGGTGTGCTTATAAGACTGACAAGTGTATTCAGCAAGAACCGGAGCTGCAACTTGTAGGTGACCATCATTATGCTGCATGTCACTATGCTAACGAATTTACATTAAGGGGCGTAAACCATGAGTCATAAGACAAGTAATATTTCAGAGCAAAAGAAATTAATTGTATTTCTGGACTGCGGAGACACCATCATTGATGAAGGTACCGAAATTCGGGACGATCATGATATTGTCCTCACTGCCAAGGTCATTCCTGGTGCCGATATCATGGTCAAGACGCTGGCTGAACGTGGTTATACGCTGGCTATCGTAGCGGACGGTTACGCGCAATCGTTCAAAAATATATTGACGGAAAATGGGTTATACGACTATTTTGCCACGATGGTATATTCAGAGACGGTTAAAGCTTACAAACCAAACTCTCGTATGTTTAAAGCAGCAATCGGAGCTTTGGATCTTACTGAACAAGACTGTTCAAGAATAGTCATGGTAGGCAATAATTTGAGCCGTGATATTAAGGGTGCCAATGAAATGGGCATAACTAGCATCTTTCTGAGCTGGACCCCGAGATACCCCAAGCTGCATGCAGATGAAAGTGAGATTCCCGACTATACCATTAGTGAACCACTGGAGCTGATTGATTTAGTGGAAAAGCTTAATCAACAATTAGGCTGAATTGATTCTGAGGAGATGTTAATCAGATATGGCCAAAATTGATGATGTTGCAAGATTAGCCAAGGTATCCAAAGGGACCGTATCGAATGTTTTTAGCCAAAAAAGACCCACCAGCAAGGAAGTAACGGAGAGAGTCATGAGTGTTTCCAGGAAATTAAATTACGTGCCTAATCATATTGCGCGAAGCTTGGTTACCAAAAAAACAATGGCAATTGGGTTAACGATTCCGCATGGAAGCTTCTTTTTTAACGCATTTCATACTCAGTTCATCAACGCGGTTATTTTGGAAGCTTCCTATTATGGATATAGAGTGCTGCTGGATATGATCCCTTTGCAAAAGGTAAAGACGCCCTTCTTATCGAGTTATCCGATTGATGGCGCCGTTGTGATGAGCCCTACGACAGATGACGAGCGGATCAATCTGATGCATCTTGGGCAAATTCCATTTGTTACCGTCGGTAAAGTGATGAATGCGGATATTGATCATGCTGCAAGTGTGGATAACGATAATCTGAAGATCATTACTAGCATATGCAACTATTTAATACATAAGGGTCATCGCAATATGATGTTTTTGAATGCACATGAGGATATGACAGTGTCGATCGAAAGAACCGCAGGATTTATAAAAACGATGAATGATCACCAGATCGAAGTGGAAACCCATATGATTCATCATAAGCCGGCGATACTTTCCAATGAATACATGGATTATGGCTATGCAGAGACGATTCGTATTTTGGGGAAGCTCCAGAAAAAAGTTACTGCTATTATTGCCGATGATGACCGGACCGCATTTAGCGTGTTGAATGCTCTCAAGGATCTGGATTTAAGAGTGCCTGAGGATATCTCTCTATTCGTGATATGCGGAGATCTCACAATGATGGTGCAATCGAATCCTTCTTTGACGAGTATGGATTTGCAGCCAGCGGAACTCGGGATTCAATCGGTTAGACTGTTAATGCACAAATTGGACGTGTTAAAGGGCGACTTTCCGGAAAATACCATTATTGAAAGTAAAATCATCGAAAGAAACTCTTGTTCTTCTATTTAAATAGAAGAAAGCCGCCCGGTGAAGAACGAGCGGAGCGGCCAAATGATCCTGGAGAAGCGCAAGCGCTGCGCAAGGATATTTGGCAGCACAGCGAGACTTATTCGCCGTACTTTTAAAGTGATTGCTTACGAAGAAAGTTTGCTTAAGCAAACTCTAAGGAGGAAACCATGAAAGATAAAATGTGGAATGTCGGTATTATTGGGCTCGGGGGTATAGGCGATTATCATATGAATAATCTTTCCAAAATCCCGAATACAAGAGTTGCAGCTATTTGTGATGTTAATGTACAAGCGGTTGAACAAGTCGGCAGCCGCTTAGGGCTTTCTGCAGGCAAAAGATATAGCCATTATGAGGATATCATTGCAGATACTGAAATTGATTTTGTTATATCTGGAGTTTCTAATAAATTTCATTACGATATACTAAAATGTGCGATTGCCTACAACAAACCGATATTTTCCGAAAAACCCTTCACACGAACGATGGAAGAGGCAGATGACCTATTGGAATTGTATGAGCTCAATCCCGTTCCGTGCATGGTTGGTTTTTCGTATCGATACAGACCTTGCTTTCAATATGTTAAGCAGCTAGTCGAGCAAGGAGGTATAGGTCGGATTCGGCATATCGCTGCCCATTACCTGCAAGAGGAAAATGCGCCGATGTTTAACAAGGAGTATACGTGGCGGTTCAATAAAGAAATGGCCGGGTCCGGCATATTGGCGGATATTGGCTCTCATATGGTGGATGCAGCTCGGTTTTTTGTAGGGGAATTTACTCAGGTGTCCGGCATCATGAGCACATTTATTGACCGACGGTTGGATCTTCGAACTGGACAGCTTACTGCGATTGACGTTGATGACTTTACCGGATTCCAGTGTGTGCTTGAAGGCGGAGTCATGGGTACTTTTTATACGCATAAGAATGCGATAGGAACCGGCAATCAATTTAATGTGACTTTGTTTGGTGATCTGGGCACGGTCCGAATATCGGTCGAACAACCCAATGAAGTCCATTTGACAGTTAGAGAAGGTGAAAGCCTGGAGCTGATTGAAAAAAAGATTTACTTAAATGAAAAACCGATGAAGCCGATGCTCCAGGATTTTGTGGATTATTTGGATCAGGCGAATTCACCTTTATTCCCGACATTCATGGACGGATACCGTAATCAGCAAGTGCTGCAAGCGATCATAGATTCGGCTAAAGACGGAGTAACAAGAAGCTTATAAACACATTAAATAGATGCAAAGGAGCGAAATCGATGATTAAAGTAACGATATGGAATGAATTTCTCCAGGAGCAGCGTAAGCCGGAGGTAGCCCAAATATATCCAAAAGGTATGCATGGCGCTATTGCCGATGGGATCCAGCAGGAAGGGTTTGAGCTTTCCTTTGCAACCTTTGATGAACCTGAGCATGGACTCACCGAGGAAAAACTCGACCATACAGATGTACTGATTTATTGGGGCCATGTTGACCATAAAGGCTTTCAGGATCATATTGTCGATCGTATTTGTGCTCGTGTCCATCAAGGTATGGGGTTGATCGTGCTGCATTCAGGACATCATTCCAAGCTATTCCGTAAGCTCATGGGAACATCCTGCGACCTATTATGGAGAGAAGCGGATGAGAAGGAGCGCCTTTGGGTCGTAGACCCGTCTCACCCAATTGTAGAGGGTATTGGCCCTTATATCGATTTGGCGGAGGAGGAAATGTACGGAGAGCATTTTGACATTCCCGTGCCTGATGAATTAATTTTCGTGAGCTGGTTTGCAGGGGGAGAAGTGTTCCGCAGTGGCTGCACGTATCGCCGCGGTCAGGGCCGAATCTTTTATTTCCGCCCTGGACATGAAACGTATCCGACCTATCATAACAAGGATGTTCATCGTGTCATCGCCAATGCCGTAAAATGGACGGCTCCCATACAAAGAGAGCAGACGTTCTACGGACATCATGAGCCGCTAGAGGAGATTAAGAAATCATAGCATGTTCCAGATTATTGTACGTATAGCTGAGAAGAGTTAATAGCGAGCTTCTATCACCATTTATGGGTGAGGGAAGCTTTTTTCTATGTAAATATATTCGGAGCATCCTGTGTTAACTGCGCGAAAAAGGGTAGAGACGACCCGCCTGCAGAGTGTTATCCAAACGAAAACATGTATATTGAGAACTGCATGCGTGGTGATTTATGCTAGGTGCTATTCAGTTACTCAGCTAATCAGCTGTTAATAGAAAGGGGAGGGATACAGCATTGGAAACGGAAAAACTGCATAGGGATTCATGGATACAGGATGCATGGGATACGGCTGCTGCAAATCCATGGGGATTATTATTACATGAAGGCTTTATCCAAGCTAAGAGGTCACCCCTCATTCTGGGGTCCGAAGGAATAACGTCATGTATATCGCTCAAAAAAAAGTATATAGCCGTTCTAATACGGTTCTAATACCGTTCAAATACGTAATGATACCTGCATGTTAACTCAGCGAAATGATGTATATTGAATCATCAGTTGGTGTGCTATACGATTGAGCTCAAATCGCAGAATGAGGAAGTGACATCCATGAGACCATCGACTCCGTCATCTCCACCGACTATTGGAGATCCAGCCATAACCAGATCAGGCTGGCTGGAGAGGAAGTATTCAAAGCGGATTCTTAGGCAGAACATTCCCTTGTACATCATGTTTGTGCCTATTATCATCTTTTTCCTATTGTTTAAATATGCTCCAATGGCAGGGTTAGTCATCGCATTTAAGAAATACAGCTTTATAAAAGGGATATGGGGCAGTCCCTGGGCCGGGTTCAGTTCATTCGAGCTTATTTTCAATAATGATCAAATGCTGGGTATCGTGTGGAACACGCTGCTGCTTAGCGGATTAAATATTGTGGTCGGATTTCCGATGCCAATCATCCTGGCTCTGCTGCTTAATGAGATGCGCAAAGCCTGGTTCAAGCGGACGATTCAAACCTTCGTTTACTTGCCGCATTTTTTAAACTGGGTAATTATCGGGGGAATCGTCGTTACGGTATTTTCACAAAGCACGGGAACCATCAATCATCTGGTGGAGCTGTTGTTTGGATCGACCTATCCTTTTTTATACAAGGAAGCTTCCTGGATAGCCATTTATGTCTCCTCAGGTATATGGAAAGATGCGGGTTGGGGAGCGATCATTTATTTAGCAGCGCTCACGTCTATCGACCAAAGCCTCTATGAAGCGGCGAGTATAGACGGAGCGAACAAGTGGCAGCAGATGAGAAATGTGACTATACCCGGAATTTTACCAACCGTTTTCATTATGCTGATTTTGAAAATTGGTCAGCTGATGGAAGTCGGCTTTGATCATGTGTATGTGCTTCAGAATAATGCAGTTGCCAATATATCGGAGGTCATAAGTACCTTCATGTACAAGATCGGAATTCAGCAGGCACAATTTAGTCTGGCTACTGCGATGGGTTTGTTTGAATCACTTGTAGGACTGGTGCTCGTCGTAACGGCTAATGCCATTGCCCGGCGCTTTAATCAAGGCTTGTGGTAAGGAGGGGATTTCTTGAAGAGTACTACAGGAGAAAAAATATTTTATTCATTCAATTACATTGTTATGTTCCTGATCGGCATGAGCTGCGTGCTGCCGCTTGTACATATATGGGCGTTATCGCTTAGTGACAAGCATGCCCTGGCATCCGGGATGATAAGCTTCTGGCCTGTCAATCTGGATTTCAGCGGATACAGCACTTTATTTACGGAAACGCCTATTCTGAAAGCTTTCCGCAACAGTCTGATCATTACGGTCGTCGGAACCGTGTTGAATATGCTGTTTACTGTACTGGCCGCTTATCCGTTATCCAAACGATATTTTATCGGACGCAAATTTTACTCCTTCGCCATCATTTTTACGATGCTGTTCGGAGCGGGAATGATCCCTACCTACCTGCTGCTCAAAAGCTTGGGGCTGCTCAATACTTACGGAGCCATCTGGTTTCCGGGTCTGGTCAGCGTGTGGAATCTGATGGTACTCAGAAGCTTTTTTGAAAGGCTTCCTGAGGAGCTGGAGGAGGCTTCGCGCATAGACGGATGCTCAGAGTGGAGATTGATTATACAGATCGTGCTGCCGCTATCCGTACCGGTTTTAGCTGCTTTATCGTTATTTTATGGGGTTAGTCACTGGAATGCTTTTATGAATGTACTGATCTACATCAATGATTCGACCAAGCACAATTTGTCTGTCTTGGTGCAGCAAATGATTCAGAGCCAGAGTTTGATGCAGGAAATGACGAATGTTCAGCCCGATTTGGCGGCAAACCTCACGCCGGAAGGGCTTAAGGCAGCAGGGGTTATGGTAATGACGCTTCCGATGCTGATTGTGTACCCGTTTTTGCAAAAGTATTTTGTCAAAGGTGTTATGATTGGGGCCGTAAAAGGTTAGTTTGCCATTATGATGTAGTTAAGGGGAGAATGTCACTATGAAAAAACAGAACAGTAAAAAAGCGGTATCCGTTACCTTGGCGTTATTATTAAGCAGTACTGCCGTTTTGGCAGCCTGCAGTACTCAGGACAGCAAGCAAGCTGCTCCTATTGCTGGCGCCGATTCCGGTAAGGAGGGTGCTCAGGCCAAAGGACCCAAACCAAAAATAACCGTGTCTGTATATGATCGCAACAATGTACCCGAAGGCGAAGGGACCATTACCAATAACCGTTGGACCAAATGGATTAATGAAAAGGCTCCGGTTCAGGTTGAATTTATTCCCGTTCCGAGAACGACTTCTACAGAGAAGTTTAATGTTATGTTTGCATCTGGTGAAGCGCCTGATTTAATCATGGAATTTACCAATAGCTACACCAAAGAGTTGGCATCAAAAGGACAGATCATCCCGCTCGATGAGCCGATTGAGAAATATTCAACTACGTATAAGAAGTTTTTGAAGGAAAACCCGGTTATTCAGAAATCCACCTTGTATAACGGTAAAACGTATTTTTTTGGCAGACTGCTTCCGTTCACACCTAACCATTACTTGATGATTCGCAAGGATTGGCTGGATAAGTTAAAGCTTTCCGTGCCGAAGACTACTGAAGAATACTTGCAAACAGCCAAGGCATTCACGGAACAGGATCCTGATGGAAATGGGAAGAAGGATACTCTTGGAACCACGTTCCACGATATCGAATTTTTCTACCAGTTTGACCCGGCTACCTTAAGTGCTTATTTATTGCAAAATGATCAGTATGTACGCTCATGGGATCGTGCCAAAGCAGTTATTGATATGAAGAAAAAGCTGTATGACGCAGGAACCGTGGATAAGGATATATTCGCAGACAAGACTGGCGCTAAGACCCAGCAGGATTGGGTAAACGGTAAGCTGGGTATTTATGGATCTGATAATCTTGAGGGTGTTAAAGGGTATAGCGTGTTTGAAACCTTAAAGAAAAACAATCCAAGTGCTGAGGTCATGGTGCTCCCGATGCCTAAGTCCGAATTCGGTCAGTTTGCACCGGCGACGTCCACACCGATTCAATTCAATGCCGCAATCAATGCGACAGCCAAGAATGTAGAAGCCGTTATCAAGTATGTGGATTGGTTAGTAAGCGAAGAGACACAGAATACCTTGATGTTCGGGTTTGAAGGTGAGCATTACAAGATGGAGAATGGGTGTCCGAAGCCTATTGATGCAGCCAAGAATAAAAAGGAGCTTAGCTGGAATGGCGATTATCAAATGTTAAGCAATACAGCGCTTTTAGGCAAGTGTGCAGAGTTCTCCAATCAACTGGATCCGAATAAGCCTCTGGACAAAGAATATATGAAGCTTATCGAACAGGGAAGAGCAGCCTATGTTTCCCCGGACCGTCCGCTTCACATTGAGGTCCTTATTCCTCAAACCTTGCCGGATGACCTGCTAGTCATTAACAATACGGTTAAAAATACGATTACCAATATTTATACCAAGGCGGTCGTTGGCGGCAGCAGCTACACAGTGGATCAAGCCATGAAGGATGCGATGGATGCTTGGGACAAGGCCGGTGGTAAGAAAATCGATGATTTCTATGCCAAATCTTATACAGAAAACAAAAAAGATGTCGTTTATACGAAGGATTTCTACAAATATATGCAGAAATAAGGCAAGGAGCAAGGCGAGCTGACCCCTCGTCTTCTCTTTGTTTTCCACGGTAGTCTGGCAATATGATAAGATAATCGTATCATTTCGAAGGAGAGAATACTTCATGAGAAGAAATTGGTTTTATCGCTTGCTTCTTTCCTATTTGCCGGTTCTTCTTTTGATTGTCTGTTTATTTATCTTCATAGGCATTGTACAACTGAACGAGTTGTCGAGGAAGGAAGCGATAAAATCAAGCCATGTGTATGTTCAGAATCTTCAGAGCAGCATGGACATGTCCCTGAGATCGATAGAAATGATTATGATTGAGACGATTACAAGGAATAATAAGTTTGCTTCCTTTGCCGGCATGGAAAGTGACTCACCATTTATTATTGAATTGTCTCAGCTGCTCCAAAGCATGACAATGACCAATCCGTTGATCGATTCCGTCTATATATATCGAGCTGGAGACGGAACGATTGTCAGTGATAAGACGAAGCTTACCATTGAACAATTTGGGGATCGTCCCTACATAGAACAGAATTTAAATAGTTCCGGCAAAAGCAGCTGGAGTGCTCCCCGGGTGTTTCGCATTCTCAATGATGTAGATGGTGAGAGTAAGGTCATTTCTATGGCCAAAGGGGTCCCGATTAACGCAAAAGGCATTTCACTGCTTGTAGTGAATGTCAGGGTGAGTGCGATTCAAGAATTTTTGGAGAAATATGGGAACTCCGAAGTGAATCAAATTGCTGTTTTGGATAGTTCAGCTAATTATTTATTCGAGCAAATACACAGAGAGCGAAAGTCTGACGATGTGGCACTCCTATCGAGTTATACCGGATGGACCTATTACAGCGGCTTAAAGACGGCTGGACTTGGCCATCTATACAGTTATGTAACCAGTGGTTGGTTTTTATTCGGGTTCCTTGGTTTACTTATTGGGATCGGGTGGATCGTCTATATTACACGTAAAAATTACAAGCCGATTGAAACGATGATGTCCCGAATTCAGAAATACAATCAACAGCATAAAGAGCAGTCCATCCAGGAGCCGACTGTGGATGAGCTCAAATATATAGATTATACGCTTAACAGTATGATGGAGTTCACTCGGGATTATGAGAACCAAAATAAAGAAAACCATGAGTATCGTCGTTTGCGGCTATTTCAGGAATTGGTTGAAGGGAGCCGCGTTATAGATCAGGCTGAGTGGGATGCGGAGCTTCACGGGATGGGATTGGAGGTGTTTGGCAGCGCCTCCGTAAGTATTATTGAGATTGATAAGTATATGGATTTTATTAGTCTGCATTCTCGTAAGGATCAGGGTCTTTTTAAATATATATTAAAAAAAGTAGTTGATGAGACGGCGGAAGCCAAGGGGCTGCATATATGGCAGGAATGGGTTACCAACCACAGACTGTGCATCATGTGTCTCGATGGGCAGCAGCTTCAAACAGAAAATCATATGTTGGCTCTCTCTGATCAGGTCCGTCTATGGATGCAGCATAATTTGAAGCTTACGGTGACGTTTGGTTTAGGATGTACCGTATCTGAGGTGTTTGCCATATCCCGGTCCTATGAGTCTGCAGCAAGAGCACTTGATTATAAATCGGCGCTTGGCAGCAACCGAGTCATCGGCCATTGGGAAATCGAATTGCTGTCCCATGATGATCTTTTTATTTATTTGCAGTATGTTCGGACCATCGCTCAAGCCTTTCGTGTAGGCAACGAAGGCTGGGAGGAGCAGCTGAAGCTATTATTTGAAGGATTAAGAAGGCTGATGCTGCCTAAGGAGGAAATCAGCGGTATCCTTATATATATGAACTATTATTTTTACCGAGAAATGATGGAGCTGCCACCGGAATATCAGGAGCTGTGGAATCGGGAGTTCCGGGCCCCGTGGGATGAGAGCATGGATATGCTGGAAACTTTGGATGAGCTGGAATCCTTTTATTCCAAGAATCTGTCTGCATGTGCGAGGAAAATGGCAGCAATTCGCGAAAGCAAAGGCAATCATGCCGTGGTCCAGAAGGTTAGAGACTATATTGAAGCCAATTTCAGCAATCAGGACCTTTCCTTATCGGGACTCAGTGAGCAATTTCATATGAATACATCCAGCTTGAGCACTTTGTTTAAGGAGGAGTTCGGGGAAAAGTTTGTCGTCTATCTGTGCCAGGTCCGGATGGAGCGTGCAAAGGAACTGCTGAGGGGAACGACGCTTCCGATTCAGGAGATTTCTGAGAAGGTAGGATATCTTCATCAAATGTCGTTCATTCGAGCTTTCAAGAAAATGGTGGGAACGACTCCCGGGGATTATCGTAAAGTTCACCAGTAACAGACGATACGATTATTTGCCTGTCTGCAGTTAAGATGGCATATATAAAGAAGCACGCCTTTTGAAGACGGAATGGTTAGCTTACCTCTATGAATGGGCAGGCTAATTATATCATTTTAAATCCGGCTGCAACCTTTTGAACAAGAGTCCCGTCTGTAGGTATAACTTCGAAGTTGATTTGATACTCTTACACCATGGAAGGATGAAGATAATGAAAAAGATCATAACTTTAGTTTCTACAGCGGCATTGTTATGTACCGTATCGTCAGGCTCGGTATTTGCATTCTCGGATTTGAATGCAGCAGAGAAGGAGCCGATTATGATGCTTAAAGATAAAGGAATCGTAACGGGTGTGGACAGTGAGCATTTTGCACCACGCAGCACCATTAGCTATGCACAAAGTATTAGCCTGATTGTCAAGGCACTGGATATCAATTTGAATGCCACCTCTTTTGTAAAGCAGCCGCAGGCCAGCGATTTCTTTACGAACATCCCGAACGATGCCTGGTATGCAGAAGCATTTATTAATGCCAAGGTGAACGGGCTGGATATCCCTAAGGATGTGAACCCGAATGCGGCAATTACCCGTGAGAAATATGCAAATCTGCTGGTGACTGCTTTGGAATTAAAAGGAACGTTCCCGATGGTCAAGATGATGGTCCTGTTTGATGATAATGATCAAATTGATCCCTTATACCAAGGGACGCTGCAGCGCCTATTCTTATATCGAATTGCTAAGGCGGACGAAAGCCGAATGGTTTATCCGAAGCGTGAAATGACGCGTGGCGAAGCAGCTGTCTGGGTTGGCAATACGGTGAAATTCCTGGGGAGTCAACCTGACTTTGCGCCGCCTGTTAAGCCGGCTCCTGATCAGCAGGACGATGTAACCGTGACGGTGGAGCAAGTGAATGCAGATATCAATAAAGTTACGTTAACCCGCAGTTTGCCGAGTCCAGGGTATGGCTTCACCATTAGCGGAATTCGTTTCCAGCAAGATGGAACAGCAGTCATCCAATATCAGGTGATTGACCCGAAACCGGGCATGATGTATCCGCAGGTTATTAAAGAAGGTAAAGCCGAAACGTATATTTCTTCCAAATATAAACTGGTCACTGAACGGGAAGCAGGCCCTATCATTGCCATTGATCCTCCTGCACCTGCCTCTGTGAATCCGAATCCAAGTTAACGAGATTATCCTATACCTCCAGCTTCACGATCTTAGTGAGCTTGGAGGTTTTTTTGCTTTTGGGGATATTACAAAATATGGTATTCGATTGCAGCCTATATATGGTATTATCTTTACGACAAGCAGGATAGTGGAATGGAAGCGACACTCCTGATCATGTTCACTGGAGGCACAGATGTATAAAATTATTATAGTGGATGATGAAATAACGGTTCGGGAAGGCATTCGCGATCATTTAAACTGGCATGAGCTGGGTTTTGAAGTGGTAGGCGATTATGAAAATGGCCGTGAGGTGATCGAGGTCATGGAGCAGCTACAACCCGATGTGGTGTTAACCGATATCAATATGCCTTTTGTAGATGGTTTGGAATTGTCGCGCTTTCTGTATACCCATTACCCACGGACCAAAGTGATCATCCTAACCGGATATGACGAATTTGAATATGCCCAGCAAGCGTTAAAGTTGAAGGTGCATGATTATATAGTTAAGCCGAATACAGCGGATGAAATTCGCCAAATTCTCATTCGCCTCAAGGCCGAAATGGATGAAGAGGGTCGCAAGACGGAGGACTTAACAAAGCTGAAGGAGAGACTGAGAGAAAGCTTGCCGCTAGCGCGCGAACGTTTTCTCAATCAACTGACTTCTGGCAGTATGCGCGAAGGCGAGCTTAAGGATAAGCTTGCTTATCTAGAGCTTTCTATAGAGGGCATGCATCATCTGGTTGCGGTGATTGATGTTGATGATCATGGCGAGCTTGAAAGATTTTACCCGGAGACGGAGAGCGAATTGCTTTATTTTGCCGTATTCAATATTAGTGAAGAAATCGTGGGTAAGCATAACGCGGGAATTGTATTCCAGAATAACAACGAAAAAACCATCGTGATCTTATCAGGTGAGGATATCGAGGTACTTTATGATAACGCTTTAATTATGCTTGAGGAAATTAAAGGCGCAGTGAAAAGCTTTTTGAAATTTACGGTTTCCATAGGTGTAGGTGATGTGTGTACAGGTTTGAATAGCATTCACCTTTCGCACAAAAGAGCGGCGTCTGCATTGGATTACCGGTTTTTGCTGGGTAAAAATCGCGTGATCAGCATTAATGATTTTGAGGGGAATGCCAATGCCCGTGTGCCCTATAACAAAGTGTGGGAAAGGAAGCTGGTTTCGGGAATCAAGTCGGGAACATTGCAGGAAATGGAGCACATTATTAGTCAAATCGTACACAATTTCAAGCAATCCTATCTGCCGCTGGATCGCTGCTATATCCATATCCAGCAATTGATAATATCGATTATGGATGCTTTGGACGAGTTGGGTATCCATGATGATTCCATATATAGAATAGACAGCAGTCCGTTGACCGACATCTATCAGTTGAAAACACTTGATGAAATAGGGGTTTGGTTAGCTGCCCATTGTCAGAAGGTATCCCTGATGATTTTGGAGAAACGAGATCATTTTGTCCGGGTCCAGATGATGAAGGCGGAAGCTTATATTCATGCTCATTACGCGGATGAGCTCATATCCCTCGACGCTGTATGTAAGCATGTATCGATGAGCAAAAGCTATTTCAGTCTCTTGTTCAAAAGCTACCAAAGTGAAACCTTTATCGGTTATTTAACCAAGCTCAGAGTTGAGAAAGCCAAAGAAATGCTGAAGCATACGGACTTGAAGTCGTACGACATCGCTGATCGCGTCGGCTATGCGGACCCGCAATATTTTAGCTTGATATTTAAAAAAACGACAGGGATGACGACGACGGAATATCGTAACCGGATTTGAAGGAAGGGGCAGACCCATCATGCTAAGGAAGCTTGGTTTTGTTTTTTTTCATTATAAAAGCATTCAATCGACCATGGCGGTTGCCTTTTCCTGCCTGATTTTGTTTACGACGTTTTGTATTGCCTACACAACCTATACATTATCCACGAATGCCGCAGAGAAAAGCTCTAGAGAACACACCTCGCAATTAATCGATCAGGTCAACACCAACATTGAAACTTACCTTACCTACATGGAAAATATATCACAAATGGTGCTATCCAATTCAGATATACGCCAATATTTAGTAAATAAAACACTGTCAAGCACAGATGGCAACGCCCAGTTAGAACAGCGGATTAGCTCACAGCTCAGCTCAGTATTGAGTACCAGAAAGGATATTTCTTCAATACTTATATTTGATAATAACGGAGGTATCATTCCGTATAACCATATGAAGCTCAATCCATTTGCCGGTCCCACGCAGCAAAGCTGGTTTTTAAAAGCAATCGAGGGGAATGGCAATGTGGTGATTTCGGCTCCTCATGTGCAAAATATTATTCAGGAATATAATTGGGTTGTCTCATTAAGCAGGCAGCTTTCTGATGTGGATGGGAATAGGCTCGGCGTCATGCTTGTCGATTTGAACTACAGTGTCATAAATGATTTATGCAACAAAATAGAACTTGGCAAAAAGGGTTATATCTTCATCCTTGATCAGGAAGGAAATATCGTATACCACCCTCAGCAGCAGTTGATCTACAGTAATTTGAAGCAGGAAAATATCGACCAGGTCATGTCTTCTCAAACGAGCAATTTCACCACCTCCGAAGGAAAGGACAGCCGCATGTATACGATCAATCAGTCTAAAAAGGGCTGGAAAATTGTCGGTGTCGCTTATGTGGATGAATTGGTTCCGAACAAGAAAGAAATTCAGACTTATATTTTGATGTGGGGCATCGGGTTGATTGCTGTTGCAATCTTTATCTCTATCTTTTTGTCTTCGCGTATTTCCAGACCGATTAAGAATCTGGAGACCTCCATGAAGGAGGTCGAAAAAGGAAACTTCGATATTCAGGTGCCGATCGAAAGCCGCAATGAAATAGGGCAGCTCAGCAAGCGATTCAATCGAATGACCGCAGAGATTAAAGAGCTGATGGTTCAAAACGTCACGGAGCAGGAGTTAAAACGAAAAAGTGAATTGAAAGCGCTCCAGGCTCAAATCAACCCGCATTTTTTATATAATACACTCGATTCGATCATTTGGATGGCTGAAGGCAAGAAGTCGGAGGAGGTTGTATTGATGGTGTCCGCTCTAGCCAAATTATTTCGTTTGAGCATAAGTAAAGGGCAAGAGCTGATTACGATTGCTAACGAAATTGAACACATAAAAAGCTATTTAACCATTCAAAAAATGCGCTATAAAGACAAGCTGGATTTTCAGATTGCTGTAGATCCGCAGATTTTATCATACAAGGTACTCAAAATTATTTTACAACCCTTAGTCGAAAATTCGATCTATCATGGGATTAAACATCAGGCAGGCACAGGCACGATTTTGATTACCGGAGAAATTATCGCGCATCGCATCCGTCTTCAGGTTATTGACCATGGCATTGGCATGTCGCCGGAGATGGTTCAACGCATGCTTGAAAAAAAAGAAAATTCCGGCGACGGAAGCGGTATTGGTGTAAGTAATGTAAATCAAAGAATCCAGCTCTACTATGGAACGGAATATGGGATTACCTTTGAAAGCGAGTGGGGACAAGGCACAACGGCCAATATTTGGCTGCCAATACTGGAGTGAGGGAGGGATGGGTAACTTGAAAATGAAGCTTGGTTCGTTAAGATGGCTCCCTCTCCTTCTTGCCGTTATCATTATTGGTACTGTGCTGGTATTAATTAAAGTCAATATGGCTAGGCCTGGAGGCAACCAGCCCCACATTCTCGTGATGATGAAAGCGATCGATCCCAAGATTGAATTTTGGAATACCGTAGGAGCAGGTATTGAAGCGGCGAGAAAAGAATTTGATGTGCAAATTGAAGTACAAGGACCTGATAATGAATTTGATGTCGAGGGTCAAATTCAAAAGCTGAAAGAAGCACTGAAATCCAAGCCTGATGCAGTTGTACTCGTTGCCTCCGACTATGAAGCTTTAGTACCGTGGGCTGAGAAAATTCACAAGCAGGGCATTCCTTTGATCATGATGGATTCCGGAATAAACAGTACGGCTGCTAACAGCTTTATTGCAACAGATAACATTGCAGCAGGTCGTAAAATGGGAGAGATGCTGTCGAAGCTGGTGGACCCGTCCAAGCAAATCGCGATTGTTAGCCATGTGCAGGGTACGTCGACCGCCATTCAGAGGGAACAGGGCGCCAGAAGCGGACTCTCCGAATCCTTTAAAAAATCGGTAGTAGGCACTTACTTTAGCAATGGCTCGCAGGAAAGGGCTTATGAGATTACAAAAGAGCTGTTAAGTGCACGTGATGATATCGGGGGGATTGCGGGACTCAATGAAATTACGACGGTTGGCGCTGCTCGGGCCATCAAGGAATTAGGATTAAAGGAACAGGTGAAGCTTGTCGGATTTGACAGCTCGACGAATGAGATTAAATGGATCGAAGAAGGTGTGATTCAGGCCGTTGTGATTCAGAAGCCATTTAACATGGGTTATTTGGGCATTAAGACAGCCTATGAAGCTTTGCAAGGAAAAAAGGTTGCCCCCATTATAGATACAGGCTCTGAGGTCATTCATAAGCAAAATATTTATACCATTGAAAATCAAAAGCTGTTGTTTCCTTTTTCAAGCCCTTAGTTTAGAAGTGCGGTGAATAAGTCCCGCTGCGCGGCCAAATATCCCTACAATCGCTGTTGTTTCCATATTTTTTTGATTTTATAAGAGATTTAGCGGTAAAAATACGGAAACAAAGGCGAGCGCTGACGCTTCTCCAGGATTATTTGGCCGCTCCGCTCTTTATTCACCGTACTTCTCCCACTTTTAGATAGCTTTGCAAATATCTCTTTTCCATAAAAAACCTCTTTGGACTTAGCACCCGGAGAGGCTTTTTGATGTGCAAAATGAATTTGTGGAAGAAAATCAAATATTCAAAGAAGATCCTCCATTATGAATGGCGGCATTCAATTGTATGCTTAATTCAATGAACGAAGCGATTAGAGGTGATCCACTTGAGGGAATTATTAGTGCAGATGGAAGGTATCGAAAAGCATTTTCCAGGTGTACATGCGTTGAATCAATGCCGTTTTGAATTAGCGAGTGGAGAGGTCCATGCTTTAGTCGGAGAAAATGGAGCAGGTAAATCCACGCTCATGAAGGTATTAACCGGAGTATATACGAAGGACGCGGGCCGAATTATGTACAAAGGTCAGGAAATTGAAAACACTACGCCCAAGATGGCGCAGGATTTAGGGATCAGCATCATTCATCAGGAGCTTAATCTCATGCCGGACTTGACGGTAGCACAGAACATATATATTGGACGTGAACCGAAGAAGCTGCTGAACCTGTTTTTGGATGAGCAAGAGCTGAATGCACGTACGCAGCAATTGTTTCAGCGTATGAATCTGCAAATGGACCCAACCGTTAAAGTATCTGATCTTACCGTAGCCAAGCAGCAAATGGTCGAAATTGCCAAAGCGTTGTCTTTTCGTTCAGAGGTGTTAATTATGGATGAACCAACGGCAGCTTTGACAGCTACCGAGATTGACGATTTGTTCCGCATCATTCACCAGCTTCGTGACAACGGTGTTGGAATCGTTTACATTTCGCATCGAATGGAAGAGCTGAAACGAATTACCGATCGGATTACGATCATGCGGGATAGCCGCTATATTGAAACGCTGGAAACGAAAGACGCCACGATCGATCACATTATTTCACTGATGGTGGGTCGAGAGATTTACAGCAAGCCTACGGAATCACAGGAGATATCGAACCAGCCTATCGTATTGGAGGTCAAGAATCTCAACAGAGGCAATGTGATCCGAGACGTCAGCTTCCAATTGAAAAAAGGGGAGATTCTCGGGTTCGCAGGTTTAATGGGTGCAGGCCGGACGGAAGTGGCGAGAGCCATTTTTGGCGCAGATGCGAGTGATTCAGGTGAAATCAGCATTCATGGCAAACCCGTGAAAATTAATAATCCTCACGATGCCGTGAAAAATGGTATGGGCTATTTATCAGAGGACCGCAAGCGATATGGACTTCTTGTGGGGATGGATGTAGAAACCAATATTGGGATTTCTTCATACAGGAGGTTTAGCAGCTGGAGCGGGTGGATGGATCAAGCACAAATCCATGCAGCAGCAGAGCATTATTCAGAAGCCTTGAAGGTCAAAACGCCAAGCATGAATCAGGAAGTCAAATTTCTATCAGGTGGCAATCAACAAAAGGTCGTCATTGCCAAATGGCTGACGCGGGATTGTGAAATTCTGATATTCGATGAGCCGACACGCGGCATCGATATTGGCGCCAAAAGTGAGATTTACAAGCTTCTAAATGACTTAGCGTCACAAGGGAAATCGATCATCATGATTTCATCGGAATTGCCGGAGATCCTTCTTATGAGTCATCGCATTATGGTGATGTGTGAAGGTCGAATTACAGGTGAATTAAACCATGGTGAGGCCACTCAAGAAAAGATCATGGCGTTTGCAACAAATCGATCGGGGGGCGTAATCGCTTGAAAACCTTACTCTTCAAAAAACCAACCGCTTTTCAAACCGGAGCGACGCAAAAATTGTTGGCATTTGCCAGCCTGATTTTACTAGTCATTATTTTCTCCATCTCCTCAAGCAATTTCTTTCAATTTGATAATCTTGTAGGCATTATGCTCTCAACCGCAGTCATAGGTGTACTTGCCTTGGGGTCAACGTTTGTCATTATTACAGGTGGCATTGATTTAGCGGTTGGAACGGTTATGACCTTTTCTGCTGTTATGGCAGGCGTGATGATCACGCTGTGGCAGCTGCCTATGCCATTGGGCATAGCGGGTGGGATAGCAACAGGTGCGCTCTGCGGTTTGATCAGCGGCTTAGCCGTGGCCAAGATGAACATTCCTCCTTTTATTGCAACGTTAGCGATGATGATGATCACCAAGGGCTTGTCGCTCGTCATATCGGGAGCAAAACCGATTTATTTCAATGACACACCCAATTTCACCAAAATTTCAATGGGATCTGCGTTCAATTGGATCATTCCAGGACTCGAAATTCCGAATGCGATTGTTATTTTTCTGGGAGCGGCGATCATTGCCAGCATCATTTTAACGAAAACCATTATCGGGCGTTACAATTTTGCATTAGGCAGCAATGAGGAAGCGACTCGGCTCTCGGGAGTCAACGTGAACTTTTGGAAAATAGCGATTTATACGCTTACAGGTGTATTTAGCGGTATTGCCGGAATTATGATAGCCTCACGGTTAAATTCTGCGCAGCCTGCGCTTGGTCAAGGCTACGAGCTTGAGGCGATTGCAGCCGTTGTTATTGGCGGGACTTCATTAAGTGGTGGAAAAGGATCGATTCTCGGAACCGTGATCGGCGCTTTAATTATGAGTGTATTAACCAATGGTCTGCGTATCCTCTCGGTTAAGCAGGAATGGCAAACGGTGATCGTCGGGCTGGTAGTCATTATTGCGGTATATGCGGATATTCTCCGCCGTCGCAAAAAATAAGGTAGTTCCTCCCAACGGGAGTTCTATAAATAATCAGGTAAGGGGAGATTGAATTGAAAAGCAAAAAAAACCTGTTCGTTCTGGTGTTTATGCTTATGTTTACAGCAATCGTATTAGCCGCATGTGGCGAAGCTGCCAAACCGACAGCTGCTAAACCGGAGGAGGCTGCGAAATCGGCAGCTCCAGCTGCTGCACCCGCACCTGCCGCCGCGGCTCCTGAGGCGAAAAAAGCAGAAAAAATGTACATTCCCGTTATTTCCAAAGGCTTTCAGCATCAATTTTGGCAGGCTGTAAAGATTGGCGCTGAGAAAGCAGCCAAAGAATTGGATGTCACGATCACGTTCGAAGGTCCAGAAACCGAGGCGCAGGTGGATAAACAAATCGAGATGCTGACTGCAGCGTTGGGCAAAAAGCCGAGTGCTATCGCATTTGCGGCATTGGATAGCAAAGCGGCTGTTCCTTTATTGGAGAAAGCCAAGGCTGCGAAAATTCCAGTCGTAGGATTTGACTCCGGTGTTGACAGCGATATTCCTGTAACTACAGCCGCTACGAATAATATCGCAGCTGCCGCTCTGGCAGCGGATAAAATGGCAGGACTCATTAATAATGAAGGCGAAGTAGCCGTCGTTGTTCATGACCAAACCAGCCGTACAGGGATTGATCGCCGTGACGGCTTCGTGAATCAAATCAAAAATAAATATCCAAACATCAAAATTGTCGACATCCAATATGGTGGCGGCGATCAATTAAAATCAACCGACCTTACCAAAGCCATCATTCAAGCACATCCCAACATTAAAGGGATCTTTGGTTCCAACGAAGGATCAGCAATCGGCGTTTTGAACGGTGTCACTGAATTGAAGAAAGACAAAATTATTGTTGTAGGCTACGATTCAGGCAAACAACAAATTGATGCCATCAGGAGCGGCAAAATGGCAGGAGCCATCACGCAAAACCCGATTGGAATTGGTTATGAATCTGTCAAAGCCGCTGTAAAAGCTGTAAAAGGAGAAAAGGTCGAGAAAAATATCGATACCGGCTTCTTCTGGTATGATAAAACCAATGTCGATTCACCGGATATCAAAGCGGTTCTTTATGACTAAAAACCAAGGAAAGTCAAAAAGCTAAACTTTATTTTAAATAGACGTAAAAGGCTGCTGCGGCGGTCTTTTGCTGCTTCTACAGTTATTTATTCATCCATAATCTTTGTTTAATGAACAGGAAAGTAGGGTATCGTTATATAGATAATATTCAGAAGAGTGCCGTATAATATAACGTATAGCTGGGGAAGGGGAAATAAAAATGGAAAACAAATTTGTTGCGCTGGATGGTGGAGGCAAGTTCTCCTATAAGGAACAAGGCACAGGCAAACCTGTTGTGCTGCTGCATGGTTTTTGCGGAAGCTCTGCTTATTGGGATGAGCTGCTTCCGCTGCTGCCCAATGGTTATCGCTGGGTACTGCCGGATTTGCGAGGACACGGGCAATCGGGAGCGCCTGCTGGCGAATATTCAATGGAAGCCTTCGCGGGTGATCTGGCGCAGCTGCTTAAGGGACTCGATGCCGGACCTGCGATTGTACTTGGTCACTCCTTGGGAGGTTATATCGCGCTTGCTTTCGCCGAACGGTACCCTGAGCTGCTATCCGGGTTTGGTTTGATTCATTCCACAGGCTTCCCGGATACGGATGCCGGAAAAGAAGGACGATTGAAAGGCATCGCTACGATAGAAGAACAAAGTCTGCCAGCTTTTATTGAGGGTCTGGTTCCGAAGCTGTTTGCTCCAGATCATCTTCAATCGATGCCGGAGGCAGTCGCCAGAACGATCGAGATCGGCAATAGCACGGATCCACAGGCTGCAATCCGTACACTTCAGGGAATGAGATCACGCCCAGATCGCAACGATGTTTTATCGAACACGAAGGTTCCTGTACTTCTGGTTGCAGGTGCGCATGATCAAATTATTCCGGTTGAACGAACATTTTCGGTAGGCGGAAGCCAAATTACGCAGCGCCTGATCGAAACGTCAGGCCATATGAGTATGCTAGAGGCGCCGGAAGCATTGATGGAAGCTATCGAATCGTTTCTAGCTACGGTTTACTAAGTTGCATGTCATTGCCTTATTACTCGTATTGCTCTCAGGGATGCTGCATGCCGTCTGGAACCTATTTGCCAAGAAAAGCGTTAATAAGTCTGTTTTTCTATGGCTGGCGCATTGGGTAGGCACTATAGTCTTTCTACCGGGAGCCTGGTATGAGTGGGGAAGCTTTGCTTTTACGATAAAGAGCATGGGATTGTTGGCAGGCTCCATGTTCATACACGGACTGTATTTATTTTTGCTTGCCCGAACGTATCAGATTGGTGATCTGTCCCAGGCTTATCCAATCATGAGGGGAATCAGTCCGATTATCGTCCCGCTTGTCGCCGTGCTTCTGCTGGGTGAAACGATGTCCAGCCTCGGTTGGGTCTGTATTCTGGCTATTATAGCTGGAATCGTTTGGGTGAGTGGGGGCAGAGCGTTGTTTCGTCAGCCCGCTCATACCAATCATACCCTGCTGCTGGCGGGTGCAGTCGGGATCTGTGTCAGTGGTTATATCGTTGTGGACAAAATCACCATCGAGTCGATTCCGCCTATTGTGTTAAATGAAGCTACGAATATCGCTAACTTATTGGCATTAACGATAGCGGTCATCCGTTCAAAAGGGATTGCTGCTGAATGGAAGCTGAACTATCGTACGATTATAATCGGCGGAATTTTGGCACCTGGCGGCTACATGCTATTTCTGTATGCGTTAACATTGGCACCAGCGTCCCAATTGGCGCCAATGCGGGAAATCGGAACCGTATTTGGCACCTTGTTCGGCCTGCTGCTTTTGAATGAGCCGCAAGGCCGCAGTCGTATTATCGGTTCTGTACTTATAACCGCAGGCGTTATCGGCCTGGGATTCTCATAATGGAACAGGCTCCCCCTGGAGCCTGTTTTCTGTTGCATAACTCCTCAATCTATATAAGATGAACTAAGCATCATGACAGCAAAGAGGCGCTGCGAAAGCAGACCCCTCTTCCAATCGCTGTTGCAGCCAGATTCTTTGGATTCTTAGCCCCGTAGGAGTAAGAATCCGTCTGCAAAGGCGAGCACTTCGTTTCTCCAGAAGGGTCCGCTTTCTCCGCTCGGGCTGTGTATTTCTTTGGTTCATCTTATATAGACAGTCGGCGTAAGATCAAGTCCAGGTAGCAACAGCAAACCTTATTTGAAGCTTTTTACACCCACATGCATCGGTGATGAATGCCTGTTGATCTTGGAGCCCAAATATAACAGTATGAGCAGCATAATCGCACCTTGAATAACAATGGCCATCGAGATCGACACCCCTTGTTCAATGACCAAATAGTACAGCCCCGATCCGATTACCATTAATATGTTCTCCACAAAATTTTGCACTGCGATCGTTTTTCCCGCCCCTACCATTTTTGTGCCTTCTTCCTGAAGCACGGTGTTCATCGGAACTATGAAAATCCCGCCCATACAGCCTACTGCCAATAAAAATACGATGGTGATTGAGGTTGAATGAAGCCATGGGAAAATAAAGATGAGCCCTACCATCAAAAAGCCATAAATAATCGATTTGTAATACCTCTGAAGCTGAACAAATTTGGGAGCCAGGAATGCTCCGATCACAATTCCGATCGAGGTCGTAGCGAGAATCAAGGAAACACTGAAATCTTCGGGACTAAACCCCAATGCTATCGGTATCCAGGCTAACACGGCTGTGCGAAGAACAGCGGAGCTCATCCAGAAGGCTCCTGTTCCGATCAAGGAGAAGTTGGTTTTGGAATGGCTCAGTAGTGTCGTCACACTTTTGAAAAACTGCAGGGCTTCCCGCGTATAGCGAATGGATTGATCTCCCGGCATGCGTGGAATCAAAAAAGACACACCGAGCGATAAAGCATATAACAGCACACAGAACAGGGATGATTGCACCGTATTGGTTGCAGAGACAATAACGCCGCCTCCACCTATCCCTGTCAGGATGGCAAGGATCGTATACGCTTCAATTCTGGAATTAGCTTTAAACAGCTGCTGATCGGTTTCGATGAGCTCTGGTAATATCCCATATTTGGCAGGTGAATACACAACGGCTCCAACCCCTACAGTAAAATAACTAAGCATTAATAATAGGATATTGGATTGATCAATAAAGATAAGTGCAGAGATGCCCAGCAGTTTGATCAGATTGCCTATAATAAGCACGACCGACTTCGGCATCTTATCTGCAAACGGGCCGACAATAGGGGCTAACAAAATATAGGGGAGGAAAAATGCCATCGTCACCAAAGCTAAGGATTCAGGCAAAAAACCATTTTTGGTTAACAGGCTGGCAATGACTAATAGTGACATGTTGTCTGAGAAAGCTGATAAAAATTGAGTGATATATAAGGCGTTCAAGGCTCGCTCTTTCATACATATCAATCCTCTCTATGCAATGGGCAAGGCATTGGTCAAAGCGTTTGGATATAAATACGGTTAAGATGTCAGGCTCCTTGCTCGAGTGCGGCTTCAACCTGCTTCTTCAATGCCACGTAGTCGGTTTTACCACTGCCCAGCAGCGGCAGCTTATCGATGATTTGTATTCTTGAAGGCAGGAGCATCGGAGTATAGCCTTTGTCGTTAAGCTTTCCTTTAAATTCCTGCAAATTTAGGCCTTTCTTGGTGGCGAACAGTAGGATACGCTCTCCCTTGCGGCTGTCGGTTACACTAATCGCAGCAAGCGGAATATCTCCGTAGCAGGAGGCGGCGAGCTCTTCAACCAATTGCAATGAAATCATCTCTCCACCGATTTTGGCAAAACGTTTCAGCCGCGACTTAATGCTCAGAAAACCTTGGGCATCCAGCTCTACAATATCTCCACAATCGTACCATTCAGGACACGGCACAAAGCCTTTGCCGTGAATCAGGTAGCCCTTCATAATATTAGGACCTTGAATAAGCAGGTTGCCGCCTTGCTCAATACCAGGTATCGGTTCAAGCTTGTAACGGATGCTCGGCAGCAGCTTGCCGACGGTGCCTCTTTTGTAATTCAGCGGTGAATTGATCGAGACTACAGGTGAAGCTTCGGTAGCGCCGTAGCCTTCGAATATACGGATGCCAAACTTTTGGCTCCATAGATCACGCACCTCGTCCTTCAGCTTCTCGGCTCCTGCTACGACAATGCGCAGTGATTGAAAGTCAAACGGGTGGGCCGCCTGACCGTAACCAGCGAGAAATGTTGAGGTTCCGAATAAAATTGTCGCATTGCGATTATAGACGACCTCAGGAATGGTGCGATAATGCAGAGGGCTTGGATAGAGCATCACTGGGACTCCCGTAAGTATGGGAAGCAAGGTTCCCGCAGTCAGGCCGAAGCTGTGGAACATCGGCAGCGCATTGAACATTTTATCAGCCGCAGTAAAATCAAATACGGCTTTGCACTGCTGGATATTCGCAAACAATTGATCATGTCCGAGAATGACACCTTTGGGCTTGCTTTCGCTGCCAGAGGTGAACAAGATGATATCGCGAATCCCCTGCTCAGCCTGAGCACCCCCCCAATAATCGAGCAGACCGGTGAGCTTGTCAGACAGCTTTACTTCGTCCTTGATATCCTCCAGATAGAGGATGGCGCACTGCTGCTCCAAGGCTTGAATGATGGTTTCCAGCTTAGCCTTTTCTACGAACTGACGGGATGTGACAATGGTGCGCAGTACCGCTGTTTCACAAGCATCCAGCAGGCTTTGCTGTCCAGCAGAGAAGTTCAGCATCGCAGGCGTTTTCCCAAGACGGAGCAGGGCAAACAAGGCGATCACGTGGCCGATCGAATTAGGCAGCAGCAAACCGATGGCTGCTTGCTTATTCAGCAAGGGGCGCAGCTTACGGCCAAATACATAGGAGGAGACGATCAGCTTTTTATAGGTAAGGCTTTGGGTTAAATCCTCGCAAATTAAGCTTTTTTGTCCATGAAGGGAAGCTTGCAGTCGAAGCTCGTTGAACAGGTTGACTTCCGTTTTCAAGCGGCTTTTCAATAAATGCTCTTGCATCGTGGTTAGAATCGTATCCGCAGCCTGCTGCTTTTGCAGCTTCATCGAGACCTGCTGTTGTTGTTCGATTCTGAAGTGATCACCAATTTGAATGCGGATTTCGGGAAAGAATACCGTTTTGATTTTATGACCGATATAGGACAGCTTGGAGCGTTCTGCACCATTGATGGCAATGGGAATGAGCTGTGCGCCAGTTTTCAAGGCAATGTAAGCAATACCGCTGTATATTTTCATCAATCCGCCTGTAGTCGTAATACGTCCTTCCGGGAACAGTACGAGCGGAACACCGCTTTGGATCGTCTTGACCATCTTACGTACCGAATAAGGATTAAGCGGGTCTACGGTTATATGCTTGACCAGCTTGAGCGGCAGGCTCAGTCGGCGGGCAATCGATGTATTCACAACGAAGGTCGCTTCCTGAGGAAGATAGAGAGCTAGCAGCAGCGCATCCAGCAGCGACACATGATTGGGCATCAGAATGGTCGGTTGACTGAAATCAAGCTTTTCAAGACCAGATAGCTTAAGCCGGAATACGATCCGGAATACGATCCGGAATAATCCTTTTAAGAACGCGATCAGAATGGACATGGTAATCGACTCCTTTAATAGAAGGCATGAATTGTCGTTGAGAATTGTAGATATTAGTATTGGTTGATATTGTTATTGTACATAGAAGGCAAAAAAAAGAAGAGTACTAACTTTAAGTAGTACCCTTGAAATAGTCTGTATTGGTTATAGGGTTCCTAACAGGCAAAACGGTTTCTCCTTGCGCCTTTGCTGTTCCTCTTGAAGCTTTAGTTGGTAAACCCGTACTGCTTGCGATATTGCCCTGGCGGCATCCCGACGAAACGCTTAAACATCCGTATGAAATTGGAGTAATCGTTAAATCCCGACATTTGGCAGGCTTCAGTGACATTGTGTCCGTCATGCAGCAGCTTCTTGGCGCGGGAGATCCGCTTCATTAGAATGTACGAGTGAATGGTGCTGCCGGTGCTTTGCCGAAACAGACGGCTCAGGTAGTATCGGTTCATGTACACCTGCCGTTCGAGCATTTCCAGTGACAGGTCTTGCTCGAGATGATGATCGATATAATCGAGTACAGGTGCCAGCTTTTCCGATAAGGCAGTCGACTCCGATGGAGCTGTGTTATCACGAAAGGAACGGTTTAGCAGCACCAGCAGCTCAATAAAATGAGTAGTCAGCAGCAGATGAGTTTCTTCTGCAGGTTGTATCAGCAGCGTATCGATCCTTTTGTAGAGGGCCGTGATTTCTTCTAGCTGCTGGGGATGCAGATGGATTTTATTGTGCTCCCCAGGCTCACGTTTTGTAAAGCAATCGAGCAGGCCGTATTGAAATAGGGATTCAAAATGTTGAACGATTTCTGGGTCGAAGTGTATCACAATGTTCTCATATGGTGCATCGGATTTGAAGGTCGATTTGTGCAGCTCACGATTGTTAATGACGATCAAGTCGCCAGATATCATCGGATATACTTTTTTCTCAATCATGAAATTCACGTCGCCCGCAATAAAAAAATACACCTCAAAACGCTCATGCAAATGAAAATCCATCTTGGGCGGCGGGGACAAACGTCTGTGGTTGTACTGAATCTGGGAGGTATTGAAATGGATATTGAAGTTCACAGCGGACACACCTTCCGAATAAACAAGATCACATTAGGAAAAAGTCAAAAAAAGCAAGAAAAACGACAATTGACGCAATGCATTTGTTTTTATTATACTGCATTATAAAGCTAACTTTAATCTTGTGTTCAAGAATATGCTCTTGGACATATCCAATCTGAAGAAATTAGGTGAATCCATTGACAACATTGGGTACAGCAATAATCGGGCTCGGAGCCATTTCAGGGGTCCATTTAAAGGCATTGGCAGATTTGGAACTGGCGGATTTGAAAGCGGTTGTAGATATTGATGAAAGTTTGGCGCGTCGGGTAGCAGAGGAATATGGCTGCGATTATTATACCGACTATAAGGAAATGCTGAAACGCGATGATATTCAGGTCGTTCACTTGTGTACAGCACATTATTTGCACTCTCCTATGGCGATTGATGCGTTAAAAGCGGGCAAGCACGTGTTAACCGAGAAGCCGATGGCAGAAAGTATGGCTTCCGCTCAAAAAATGCTGCAGGCAGCTGTGGAGAACCCTAATGTGCAGCTTGGCGTTATTTTTCAAAACCGTTATAATGCCCCTTCAAAAAGGATGAAGCAGTACGTTGAATCCGGTGAACTGGGCAAGTTGATCTGCATGAAGGGTCTCGTTACCTGGAATCGGACAGCAGCATATTATGAAACGGAGTGGAAAGGCAATTGGGCGACTGAAGGTGGCGGCGTGCTGATTAATCAGTCCATTCATACCGTCGATTTACTGCAGTGGCTGGGTGGCGAAATCTCATCCGTAAAGGGTTCCATTTCGACCGATTCCTTGGAAGGTGTTATCGAAGTGGAAGATACAGCGCATGCTTACATTGAATTTAAAAATGGTGCTACCGCGATTTTCTATGCAACCAATGCGTATGGACGGAACTCACCAGTTGAGGTGGAGTTGGTGTTCGAGCAAGGAACCTTGCTGCAGCGCGGCGATTCGTTGTATCTCGATCAGGGCGGCAAGCTTACCACGTTGGAAGAGCCTGTGGTGAACACTCTGGGCGAGAAATCATACTGGGGAATGAGCCACGAGCTGCAAATTCGCGATTACTACGAGCATCTGCTGGCTGGTAAGCCATTCTGGATCGATGGTCCTGAAGGCTTCAACGGTTTCCGTCTGGTCATGGACATTTATGAATCCTCACGTACAGGGAAAAAGATTGTCTACAGTGGGGCAGAGGTCGTCCTGTAGAATCGATTAAGTTTCTAGCTATCAAATAATAAATAAACAAGCAGGGTGCTTCTAGAACGACTAGAGGCACCCTGCTTGTTTATTTTACTTCCGACTACTGCAATTGCTTATAGAACGCTATGACCTTTTCCTCATATTCCTTCGCAAATTTGGCATGTGACCGTACATGCTCTTTGCCGGTTGTCTGCCAAATTTGAAAGCGGTCTTTATGCTTAGCCCACATCGCTTCACTGTTCGAATAGGGAATGGAACCATCCTCGATGCTGTGAATAAACAAGACAGGTCGCGGATACACACGGTCTACGGCGCTCAGTGCATCGACTTGGTCAGGGTCCATATTCGTCAATGGCGGCAAAATGCCCAATATAAGCGGTGTGTAAGGAAAGCTCGGCAGGTGCGACCAAACGGGGAGATTGTCCTCCAAATAGCGAGTTAAATGATTGAAGGGACTGTCTGCGACAACACCGGCAATATCAGGCTCATCCGCTGCTGCGAGCAGCGAGGTCGCAGCACCCATCGAAAATCCGTGCAATGCTATACGTCCAGGATGTTGGGCTCGAACCCAATCGATGGCACCGAGCAAATCACCCTTTTCCAAATAACCAACGGTTGTCAGACTGCCGCCGGATTCGCCGGAACTGCGGAAATCGAACATCACCACATCAAAGCCTTGGGCGGTTAGCGCCTTGGTCAATTTGATTGCTTCCGCACCGCTCTGCAGTCGGTTTTCCCGATAGCCATGGGCCATGATGATTGTCAGCTTGTCCGGCGTTGGTTCCGTGGTTGCCGGTATGTACCAGCCTTTTAGTGTCACATCCTGGCTCCGGCTCGGAAATTGGATAGGGGTAAAAGCTAATCCATAACGGTCCGGACTGTCCGTCAACGCTTTGCGTTCAGGATGAGTCAGCTGCCAGCCTACATAAGTAGACACTCCAACACTGACTAAGAATAAGATGACAATCAATAGGATCAAGCCCAATAGCACGGTTGTAATGGGTTTGCGTCGGGGACGGGCTGCTCTTGAAATCATCAAAGTCGGTCTCATTGAAATCGTTCCTTTCTTAATGTAGAGCTTACTTGAAGCGATGGTAGAGCACTGAGCCAAGGGCGGCGATGACGAGCATGGCAGCTGCCCATAACGGCGCAGACAAAGTCCAGAATGCAGGCAGTATCATCAGCACGAGCACGCATAAATGAAGGGTCAGGCGGACTGTCCGCAGGGAACGCTTTCGCAGCTGTGGAGAAAGCGGATAAATATGCTGCCATAGATGCTCACGATAGTAACGCAGCAGATCGGCAAGTTGAACAGCACTAAAGACGGCAAGGATAGCATACAATATGGCTGCTAATACCTTATTGTCGAAAGCAATCATTAGCAAAATACCAATGAGTGTGAAGCGGCAGGTCATCCCAAACAGCTCTGAGCGCAGCCAGACGAGTGTAAATAAATAGTTATAAGTAGATTTACGTTGAAAAGGGATGTAACGGACTAATCGGTTTAACCCACGAATGTTTCTTGCTTTCCCTCGCAACTCTGGCACATCAATGAACAGGTTCAGAACCCGATAAATACTCGCCTTATGTCGAAGCTCCCAATCAATGAGCAGGTTCCAATGTACTTTGTACTGCCGCGGAAGCTTCAGAATACCAAGATAAGCAAGCGATCCAATCGCTAAGATCCCTGCGCCATAGCCCGGTCCCAGCTTGAATACAGCGTAGGTCAGTCCGGCGCACAGCAGCCATCTCAGCACGATGAACATGTATCGTGTCCGCTGCTCTAGCAGCTGCTGCTCTGTCCATTTGCCGAACAGCAGCACCTGTTTAAATATAAGCCAGACGAGCAGCAGCACGAAAAATAACAAGCCGCTTGAAGGCGCAAGCTTATGGTACATCGGCCAGACGACCAGCCAGCCTACAGCAACAAGAATGGACCCCATAATTCGAGCTCTGCGCATAGCTGTTTGCAAGTAGATAGCCATTGCAGGCTCCTGAGGCAGCAGGAACAAAGTATCTGCTTGCTGTAAATAAGTACGGATGCGGCCACCGCCAAGCATGACCATCATACAGACCGTCGCTGCCAGCTGCCAAGGGAAATCCGGTGTAACCCACTGCAGGAACTGTCGATAACCAATCATAAATACTAGAAAGCCGATACCTGCAGCAATGGATAAGCTTTGGAGTGCGTAATGAAGATAGGGACGAATCTCTTTCAGGAATTCCGCCTCCCGGCGGCGGTATAAAGCTTGAGTATCCATCATCGCGGATCGCCCCTTGTCACCAGCTCGCAGAATAGATCGTCCAAGGAAGCAGTAGGCATTCCTGCAGCAGCCTGCAGCGCGTCCACAGGACCGGAGGCAATCAGCTTGCCTTGATGAAGCACGAGAAATCTGTCGCAATAACGTTCGATTGTAGCTAAAATATGAGAGCTGATGAGAATCGAGGCACCACTTTGTTTGACACTAACGAGCAGCTCAAGCAGAGAACGCATACTGAGGGGATCTAATCCAAGAAAAGGCTCATCGATAATATACAGCTCCGGCTGCACGAGGAAGGCACACAGAATCATGACCTTTTGACGCATGCCTTTGGACAGGTGGGAGGACAGCCGTTCTTGATACGCATCCATCTGAAATTGCTTGAGCAAGACGGCCGCGCGTTCTTCATAAGCTGCCCGATCCAGGCCATAGGCCATAGCCGTTAGCTCCATATGCTCCCGAACATTCAGCTCTTCGTATAATAAAGGACTTTCCGGCACATAGGCAAAAGTTTGCCGGTACTTCTCCTGAGAAGCAGCCAGTGTTTGTCCATTCAGGCGAATCTCCCCTTGGTGAGGCATCATAAGTCCAAGGATATGCTTAATGGTCGTGCTTTTTCCTGCTCCGTTCAACCCGATCAAGCCAATCATTTCTCCCGGCTGTACATGAAAGCTGAGATTGTGCAACACAGGCTGAAGGCGGCTGTAGCCTCCGGTAATGCCGTCCACTTCGAGAATGGGCTTCATCATTAAATGGTCCTCCTTGAAATCCGTATCTACTAAGAGTAGCGGAAATAGCAGCAGATTTCCAGTAAGGCTTTAGATACCATTGTTGTTAAACAAGCGGGATGTGCTGCTTTTAAGGATATGGATGGAGATCTTGGATATGATGTAAGCAGGATCACTGATCCTCTTTTTGCTTTGAAGTGCCTTTTTCTTTATTCGATGTGTCCTTTTGTTCGGTTTTCTTATTAGAGTTAGTTGACGTCTTGGATTGAGATTCTGAGCGATTCTGCTGAAGTTTTTTTAGCTGGGTTTTGTTAGCTTTTTGAAGCTTCTCGGATTCTTTAAATTCGTATTGTTTAATATCCTTGTACATGTTCATTTGTTCCTTAAGCGCAGAATCTATCGGCTTGTCAGAGGTTTGCTGCTTTCCCTGTGCTTTTTGCTGGTTTCCACTTTGTTGCTCTGCTTTTTTTCCTCCGCAGCCTGCTACTGATAGGAATACGGAGACAGCTATGAGCGCAGCGGTAATCGATATCATGAATCGGATAGATGAACCTTTCATAACAATCAGCCCCTTTTTTATGAGAGAATTAATGTTAGGTTGCCCGATCCATAGACAGAACATGACATGAGAAAAAAAGATTTTTTGTATACATTTGAATACAAAAAAGTTAAAATAATATTAAGATAAGGGAGGGTTGATATGGCAGAAACTTATCGTAAATCCAAGGTAGAGCACTACTTGGAACGACTGCAGGTGCGAAAAGATGCTTTGACCGCACAGCTTGAAATGCAGGGCTTGGAAATATCCAAAGAGTTTATCTGTGGCCAGCTCTCGGCTACCGATCTGATTATTCGAGAAATTTGGATGGAATTCGGTTTGAATGAAACCAATACTCAAGGAGGCGATGACGATGTCAACAAAACTTGTTCCAAGTAGTTCGGAGCTTACAAGCCCTCAGCATACTAGGGCGACAAGGATCCAAGTTATCAAGCGCTTTATATTCCTCTTGATCGGGGCAGGACTAGTTTCAGTTGGTTTGGAAATTTTTCTTGTCCCGAACAATATTATCGACGGTGGGGTAGTGGGTATATCCATTATTTTGTCCCATTTGACTTCGATTCCTCTGGGTGTCTTCTTATTTGTTCTTAACCTTCCTTTTTTCTTTCTTGGCTATAAGCAAATCGGTAAAACGTTTGCGTTATCGACTCTTGTAGGTGTTCTAATTATGTCAGTAGGTACCTCATTGCTCCATCCGGTACCGCCTCTGACGAACGATCCACTGCTTTCTGCTGTATTCGGCGGGATCATATTAGGTATAGGTGTGGGGATTGTAATCCGCTATGGAGGCTCGTTGGATGGAACGGAAATTGTCGCCATTCTGCTGAACAAAAAATCACCCTTCTCCGTCGGTGAGATTGTGATGTTTTTTAATCTCTTTATTCTTGCTAGCGCTGGCTTCGTGTTTGGTTGGGATCATGCCATGTACTCTTTAATTGCTTATTACATAGCTTTCAAAATGATTGATATTACGATAGAAGGATTCGATGAATCCAAAGCTGTATGGATAATTAGTGACAATTACCGCGATATTGGCGACGCGATATTGGATAGATTGGGACGTGGAGTTACATATTTGGACGGTGAGGGTGGCTTTACAGGCGGGGAAAAACGCGTGATCTTTTGTGTCATTACCCGATTGGAAGAAGCCAAGATGAAATCGATTGTAGAAAACTATGATCCAACCGCTTTCCTCGCCGTAGGCAATATTCATGATGTTAAGGGCGGGCGATTTAAAAAGAAAGATATTCACTAAGTTGTTTAACGGAGGATAGTGTTATGCGCAGACTGGAAGGCAAGCGGATTGCGATCACCGGGCCGAGGAAGGCTGCGGAGCTTAGCGTCATTGTAGAAAAGATGGGTGGTATTCCATTGGTTCGCCCGGCTCAAGGGACGGTTGCTATCGAGGAGTATAAAGTCGAGGCGGAAGTAAGACAGCTTATTGAAGAAGGTGTGGACTGGATCATCTTGACCACAGGTGTAGGTACGGAGATGCTGTACCAGGCTGCTGAACGGATGTCTCTTGCAGCTGCCTTTGTAGAACGACTTCAACAAACGCAGATTGCGGCAAGAGGCTACAAGACGGTGAAATATTTAAAAACCTTAGGGCTAGCACCGACCGTTCGTGATGATGATGGTACAACTGTGGGCATACTTCGTGCGCTCCAACCTTATAATATGAAAGATCAGCGTGTGGCGCTCCAACTCTATGGGGATCATGCGCCGCGGCTTGTACAATGGCTAAAGCAGCAGCAAGCCGATTATTATGAAATACTGCCTTACGTTCATGTTCCACCGGATTTGGTTGTACTGGATCAATTGATTTCGGAAATTATCCATGGTTCCGTGGACGCAGTTACCTTCACAAGCACACCTCAGGTGCGATTTATGATGGCTTATGCCCGTGAACAGGAACAGGCTGAAGCCTTACTGGCCGCATTCCGTGAGATTACAGTTGCCGTTGCCGTAGGCAAGGTTACGGCAGAGGCGCTAAGAGATGAAGGTGTGGAACGAGTGGTAGCTCCCGAGGAAGAACGGATGGGCAGCATGATGGTAACATTGGCACAATACTACGGAAATGCTTAGTATCTGAATGGATAGGTTGGTCTACAATAAAGGATATGGTATACTTTTCCTGAAAAGTTACCCTATCCTTATTTAAGTTGGAGGAATCATGGAATCAAATAGCATCGTACAGCTTCGTAATGTGACTAAACGGATCGGCTCCAAGACGATTATTGATCGTCTGTCATTTAATGTGTACCCTGGTGAGGTTTTCGGTTTTTTGGGACCTAATGGCGCAGGTAAAACGACAACCATTCGAATGATTGTTGGCCTGATGTCGATAACTGAAGGTGAAATCCTCGTTAACAACCATAATATTCAAAACCAATTTGAGCAAGCGATGCGTTATGTTGGGGCTATTGTGGAAAATCCTGAATTTTATAAGTTTTTGAGCGGCTATCAAAATTTACAGCATTATGCCCGAATGATACCAGGGATTACCGAGGAACGATTGCAGGAAGTCATTGCTCTGGTAAAGCTGGATCACCGGATTCATGATAAAGTAAAAACCTACTCACTCGGGATGCGTCAGCGGCTTGGTGTGGCACAAGCTATTTTACATCGGCCATCCGTATTAATACTGGACGAGCCTACGAATGGACTCGATCCTGAAGGAATCCGCGAGCTGCGTGACTACTTGCGCAAGCTGTCCATGGAAGAAGGACTTGCTGTTATCGTTTCCAGCCACTTACTCTCTGAGATGGAGCTGATGTGTGATCGGGTGGCAATCATTCAGAATGGCAAGCTTCTGGATGTGCGGTCCTTCAAGGAGATGCAGGCCGAGACTGGACGCATCGAGGTTCATTTTGATGTGGATCATCTTGAAGCAGCCTTCAGAGCAGCTGCGGACTTTATCGGTGAACAGGCTGTTGTTCAGCAAGCGGGCGGTGTATTGACCGTAAGCCTGACCAATGAACGAGAAGAAATTGCAGAGTTAAATGCAAGATTGGTTAGCGCAGGAGTGCGTGTATACGGAATTCGAACGCAGAGCAAGTCGCTGGAAGATCAATTCCTTGAAATTACGAGGGGGAATCAAATTGTCTAACTTTCTAAGTCTCATACAAAATGAGCAAATGAAAATATACAGCCGTGCTCGGACATGGATTATGCTAGTTATATTAGTATTAGTCGTCATATTGTGGGCGGTCATGCTTAAATATGTGATAGATTCGGGCCTCAACAGTATGTTCTCATTCGTATCGATGAGTACAAGTCTGTCGACACTTGTATTTATTTTTACGGTCATTGTAGCAGGTGACAGCGTGGCATCGGAGTTTACTTGGGGTACGATTAAACTGCTGTTGATCCGTCCCGCGACAAGATCGAAGATATTGGCGTCGAAATACATATCTGTGGTGCTTTTTTTAATCACCTTGCTGCTGATTCTTCTTATCGCGTCCTATTTTGTCGGTCTAATATTTTTTGGACTCGGAGGTTTGATACCTGAACAGGAATCATTTACAGACATATTGAAAACTTACGGATTCAAAAGCATTGATTTGCTCATGTCGATTACATTGGCTTTTATGATATCAGCCGCTTTTCGTAGCAGTTCATTGGCTATTGGATTATCGTTTTTGTTAATGTTCGTCACTTCCTCCGGACTGATCTTTGTTTTGGCACAATTCAAATATACATGGGTAAAATATTTGCTGTTTGCCAACACAGACCTATCTATTTATCAATCCAGTGGTAAGCCGTTGGTGGAAGGAATGACTCTTGGTTTTTCTGTGTTGATGCTTGCTGCTTACTGGGTGCTGTTCTATGCGGTTTCATGGCTGTTCTTCACGAAACGTGATATTGCCGGCTAAGTGAGAGACTGTGATTCGACCATTTCTATATTTTAATGCAATAATGAATGACAAATAGCCGAGCGCGTCAGCGAAATTAACATTCTCGTTGACGCGCTCGGCTGTATGTATAAAGAGGGACACGCATATATAAGTATTAGAGAGTATCTCCTAAAATCTGGATAACCCGTTCCTCTAGAATAAGCGGGTCAATCGGTTTGGACATATAATCCTGTGCACCTAGCTGGATACCGCGTACGACGGTGTCTCGGCGTGCATCGCCAGTTAGCAAAAGAATAGGAATCGATGCAGTTTCCGGTGTAGCTTTTAGCTTTGTCAGAGCCTCCAGCCCATTTATACCTGGAAGATTAATATCAAGCAGGATAAGGTCATAATGAGAAATACGAGAGATCAGGACCAGAAAATCAGTAGCCGTTGCGAATGTGTCTATATCATATCGATGTTCGAAAATTTGTCTAACTAATAAGCAAAAAGGGGAGCTGTCGTCAATGAGAGCGATTTGTTTGTTCATGTGTTGGGTCACTTCCTTATTATAATCGATTTGAATGGAGGGATGAATTAATATGACTGACATTAGCAGAGAACAGCGCATGCAGGCGATAATCATCAAAGCCCGCAGACTGTTTGTAGTAGACGCTCTGGAGCGTGATACTGCACTTAGGGCAAATATTGAGCTTTGGACTCGGAAACAGCTGTCGCACCAACAGATCGGCGAATATATGTACTTATATGTTCATACGCTCAAAGGAGTCGCTCAAACCGTAGGATGCGATCAGGTGCATCTGCTTAGTGAAGCAGCCGACACATATAGTATACTTCACCAGAATGATTGGACGGAAGAGGTCATTCATAAGCTGCGCCAATTCATAGATCAGCTGCACACAGAGCTTCAGCGAGAGCTTGGAAATATGGAGGCTTTATGATCGAAAAAGTGTTGATCATCTCGATCCTGACTTTTATTATTCACGCTGTTGAAACCTTGTCTTATGGAGTACGTCTGGCCGGGGTCAGAACAGGAAAGCTGGCCGTTGCTCTATCGCTAACCGGGATGATTGTGCTTGTATCGAGAACCTCGAATTTGGCCCAAGCTCCAATGATGGGCAAAATCGTTGACTATGCCAAGCTTCACGCTGAATATTCGCTGGAAGCCCAACTGCATATCTTCATTGCAGCAGCTTCGCTCGGCACTTTGTTTGCGATTGTCTTCATTCCGACAGCGATCAGGCTGTCTGTCAGTCTGATCGGCCGTCTGGAGGAAACAGGCTCACTTCCAAGGCTGCTTCGCGAATCCGTTTCGATCCGCAAGCTTAAGGTTGTCCGAAATCATGTGCGAATGCCGAGCTTGGCAATGCTGTCGAGGCTGCGGATCGGCGGAGTACCCAAACGTCTGCTTATTCTGAATATGCTGGTAACCGGAATTTATACGGTTGGCGTCTTAGCTGCACTCTATGCTTCCTTTTTATTGCCTGAATATAGTGTAACTGCGTCCCAATCGTCCGGCTTGATTAATGGAGTAGCCACCATCCTGATGACGATATTAGTCGACCCTCAGGTTGCATTGATGACGGACAGGGCGATGAATGGTAATGAAAGCTTGGCGCATATTAATAAAATGTATGGGCTTCTGATGTTCTCGCGTTTTTTTGGTACTGTGCTTGCTCAGGTTTTACTGGTACCTGGTACATATCTGATCAAGGCAGTAGTTCCATTTTGGTAAAATAATCGGCGCTGTATGTGTAATAATAATGGATTTTAAGGTTAATATTGGATTAAAATGGTTATTATTGGATGAAGTTGTACTTGCTTATTCGAGGAGATTTTGTTATGTAATAAATAGTAACATCATCAAGACAAGGAAGGAGCATAGGAGAAACTAATTTAGTCTGAGATCGATTGAAACCTAATTAAAATACAATTTCTAAATTGATAAGATGGTAGTTCGTACAATTTGCGTTGTTCGAATAATTTTCGCAAATAGAACTGACATAGTTTATATTCATTAGTAGTATAGTTAATTATAACCAAAATAACAATATTATTTTGACATACAGGCAGGAATATATTCCTATAAGTAACCTTTTAAGCTGTCCTCGACATAATCGGGCGCAGCTTTTTCAATTTGTTGTACGGTATGAAGATAACGTTGTGTAGTATTGATGTGGGTGTGACCTAACGATTCTTGAACCTGCTGTAAAGAAGCGCCGCGTAAAAGGGCTAGGGTTGCGTTGGTATGTCTTAGCCAATGGGGAGTCACTTTTTTGTCCAAACCCCACTGTTTACGCGCTTTTTGAATGATTTTTTCAACAGACCTCACGGATATTGGGAAAATTCGTTGGTCTTGAAGATTCCCATTTTGCTTCAAATTATGAATATAGGTTTCGAAAAGTCTCCATAGCATAGTGGGAACCTTGACTTCTCGCTCCTTGCCTCCCTTGCCGTTAATCGTCAGCCACATTGAGGTTTCCTCAGGATCAGCATGAAAATGGCTGCATTCCATAGTAGTTAATTCGGACACTCTTAATCCGAGCATAATAAGCGTTAATCCAATCATATAGTCACGCATTCCTTGCCTTTTTAGCTGCTCCATCAGGCGAATCACTTCGTTTTTTGTCAAATAATGATTTCTGCTGGTAACAGACACTTTTGGAGTGCGAACGGAGGTAGTAGGGTTTATTTTGAAAATGTTGATGTTCGGGTCACTTCCCCATTTATAAAGAGAACGTACAGGAGCCATATGAATAGCAACCGTTGCCGGTGCTTGCGGATTATTGGTCTTACTGAAAAATCCTTGCATGAGTCCCAGCTTGTAAACTTCGATTTCTCTCCAGGTTACATCCCGCAATGTTTTACTTCCAATAAAGGCACGAAATTTGTTAATTGCGATCCGGTAATTTCTAATGGTATATGCGGAACGATGGCATGCAGCTATAAACATGTTAAGGATTTGTTCATCAGTGTAGGTTTCGTTGTGCTCCCCTTGAGTTGTAACTACTGGTAAAACTGTTTGTGGGTGCATATGGTGCCTCCTTAATTATTCGAACAACGCAAATTGTACGAACCTAAGTTTAGCATGTAGAACTGAAAGGAGAAATGCAAAATCAAGATATAATTGTAAATTTAGGATATCTATTGATGGAAGTTCATTCTCTTGAGAAGAGCCTCTATTTTTAAAACGAAGGGAGGGAGCATCAATTGCGGGATCATTTTATGATGGAATTATTAACATATCTAAAGAAAAAGGATTTGGATACCTACGAGCACAGTATACGTGTGGGGAGAATGGCCGAAAGCATCGCTTTCTATTTTGGTTTTAATGAAGCCAAAACGAATCATCTCGTTAAAGGCTGCTATCTGCATGATATAGGAAAGATAGGGATACCCCAGAACATTTTGAGCAAATCGACAGGTCTTGATCCAGATGAATGGGAAACGATGAAGAAGCACCCCTCTCTGGGTGCGGAGATGCTGCAGGCTTATGCATCTGTAGATCAGGAAATTATTGATATCATTACTTATCATCATGAACGCTTAAACGGAGAAGGTTATCCATACGGACTTGTGGGTGAACAAATTCCGGAACTGGCAAGGTGGTGTTCTATTATCGATTCCTTTGATTGCATGCTCTCGGATCGTCCATATCGCAAGCGCTTGTCCTTGCAGGAGGCCCAAAATGAGCTTTTACTTCAAAGTGATAAACAATTCGACAAATATATGGTTAATATGCTGTTAAACCTGCCTGACATAGCATTAAATATGTACTGATAATCACTAGTGCTGATGTTGAGCTTGTTCCCCTTGAGCAGCTCGTTATGTGAACATCTTCGCACCCATGGGGGAAATCCATTTACCAAATGAAGGAAATAGGATGTTTTTATCCATCCGCCGATCCTTTTCTGTGGACTATGGACAGGTACTGCCTGACCAATCCATTTGTAAAGGTTTTTTTTGTGCGTCTGAGCTTTTAGTAGACAGATAATTATGAACTTTCAGAGAAAGTGAATGGATCGCTACTATTTGCAAAAATCAAAATAGAGGTGACTGAATATGAAATGGATTTATAATTTGAAAACATCGGTAAAATTGATCTCTTCTTTTTGTATCGTTTCAATCATATTAGCTTTTGTGGGCATATACGGAATGAATAATATGAGTAAGTTGAATGATAGTTTGTCGGAAATGTATAAAAATAATTTATTACCTGCTACTTTGCTGACTGACACACAAATTTTATATCAAAGGCTGAGGATCAACCTTCGTGACATTAACGATACGAATAATAGTACCGAAAGGAATCAACTTACGGAAAAAGGAAAAGATTTTCGAAAAGACATTGAAAAGAAAATGAATGCATATAGTAAAACTTCTTTAGCACCGGAAGAGATGGAGCGATTCATTAAATTTACTCCTACCTGGCAGGACTATCTTAAAGCGGTAGATCAGGGGCTTCTGATGATTGCTGCGGGAAATGACATCGATTTTACAACCTCGCTGAAAACGGGGGATCTAAGAAAAACAGGCGATGAATTAAACAATTTATTGCAGGATTTAATCGATGTTAATGTTACCTATGCGGAAAAGGCAAATAAAGACGGAGATAACCTTTATAAGTCATCTCGCTCGGTTACCACAACGATCATCATAATCTCGGTATTAATTAGCATCGGCTTCGGTTACTTCATTTCCCAAATTATTTCCCGTCCCTTGAACAGGATCGTTGGATTGGTGGCTAAAGTGGCTGAAGGTGATTTAAGGCAAATGTCGGATATTGACACAAAGGATGAAGTCGGGCAGTTAGGTAATTCGATCAACGAAATGATATTGAATTTGCGTAGGATCATCGGATCAGTCTTGTCCTCCGCAGAAAATGTCTCGGCGTCAGCTCAGCAAATATCCGCCACAACGGAGGAGATTGCCAGCGGCAGCGCAAGTCAAGCCGATGCTGCTCAAACCATGAACGAACTATTCAGGGAATTATCTACAGCTATCAGCTCGGTAGCCAGAAGTGCGGAGCAAGCTTCTGAATTAGCCAACAATACGATGCATACCGCTCGGGACGGCGGTACCGTAGTACAAGCCTCTATTAAGGGTATGAGTCAGGTTAACGATCAGATGACCCGTTTGGAAGAAGACTCCAATAAAATTGGTGAAATTATTGAAGTCATTGATGATATCGCCGATCAAACGAACCTACTTGCCTTAAATGCGGCGATAGAAGCAGCCAGAGCGGGGGACCAGGGCAGAGGATTCGCCGTTGTGGCGGATGAAGTGCGTAAGTTAGCTGAGCGAAGCAGTGAAGCAACCAAACAAATTACGGCGATTATTAAAGGCATGCAGCGGAATACTCAGCAAAGCGTAATATTTGTGAGTGAAGGAGTAATTTCATCGCAAAAAACAGGCGATTCCTTCAAAAATATTGTTGAGATGGTGAATCAAACGGCGAGCACTGTAGCGGAAATCGCAGCAGCGAGCGAGGAGCAAGCTGCTCAAACGACAGAAGTTTTGCTTTCCATTGAAAGTATCTCTGCAGCTACTGAAGAAGCGGCAGCGAGCAGCGAGGAAACAGCTTCTACAGCCCAGTCCCTTGCCCAGTTGGCAGAAGAGTTAAATAACAATGTTGCGATTTTTAAAATATAAGTAGGTGACTAGATGGAACTAGCCAAGCAGGAACAATACATTGAGGTTGGAATCGGAAAAGAAAAATATGCAGTACAAATTCAGGATATTCATGAAATCATTAAACTGCAAGATATTACAACGATCCCGAACAGCAAGACCTATGTCAAAGGGGTTATTAATTTAAGGGGCAAGATTGTGCCAGTGATCAGTTTGTGCAGTCGATTTGGTCTAATGGAGGAGTCTTATACGAAGTCAACCCGTATTATCGTCATCAACCATGTGGATGAGATGGTGGGTATGATCGTGGATCGAGTCAACCAGGTAACGACCATTTCGGACATTCAGCCTCCTTTGCTGAATGCTGGAGATACAGAAAGTGCAGGCATAATCGGTTTCGGACAGACGGAGAGCGGATTAGTCGGTATATTGAAACTGGAGCAGGTTCTCTAAAGGAATAGGGGCTGATGGACGATGGAATCATCGTATTTGGCTGAATTAACAGCCGTTTTTTTAGATGAAGCGGAAGAACAGCTCTTGATTATGGAGCAGGAAATATTAAAGCTGGAACAAATCGGTGGATCAGAGGATACAATCCAAACCCTGTTTCGAGCCGCCCATACGCTGAAAGGTTCTTCGGCTGCGATGGGATTAGAAGAAATAAAACAATTGACGCATGAAATGGAGCATATATTGGATCAGGTGCGCAATCTGCGTTTGCGTGTTACAAACGAAATGATTAATTTGTTGTTTCAATGCTTGGATCTTTTAAGAAGCTTAAAGGATGAGTTTATGGAAGGGAAAAGCAGCTTCACGGATATCACTTTGCTGCTCAACAAGGTGAAACAATTTACAGCAGAGCAGGAGAATTATTTAGTAAATGACTGTGAAGCAATCCCCGCCTCTAGTTGGCAGATCCTCGATCCTGAATTGCAATTGAAAGTGCAGGAAATGATGGCACGAGGCTTACATGTGCATGATGTTCTCATCGGTCTGGAGCAAGACAGCATCATGAAATCGGCGCGGGCCCTGATCATAATAAATCAGATTCAATCGGTTGGAGAGGTGTTGACATCTCAGTATTCTCTTCAAGATCTTGAAGGAGAAGACACCGATGCTATTTCAGAAATCCGATTATTATTGGCTACACCAAAGGAAAATACGGAGTTTGAATCAGAAATTCTCTCCATGATGGACGTTTCTTATGTAAAGCTCTCCCGGTTCACCCCGGATCATGAGGAGGAGGGCATGCCTGCCATGGCGACGGCAATTCCTATAGCATCGGAATGGGGCGGTACCAAGGAAGCCTTCGTGGCCACGGAAGGAAGGAAAAATAAACAAACGATTCGGGTTGATGTAGAGCGATTGGAGCATCTAATGAACTTGGTGGGGGAGCTCGTCATTGACCAAATGCGAATTTCCCAAGTTGGGAATATTTTAGATCACCGTTATTCTTCAGACGAGACCGTGGACGAGCTTGGACAAATTTCTGATCATGTATCCCGAGTGGTTGGAGAACTGCAGGAAAGTGTAATGAAGGCTCGTATGCTTCAGATCGACCAATTGTTTCAACGTTTTCCCAGAATGATTCGCGATCTTGCTTTAAGACTTAACAAAGAAGTAACTCTCATTATTGAAGGGAATGAAACCGAGCTGGATCGGACGGTCATCGAGGAAATTGCGGATCCTCTTATCCATTTGATCCGTAACGCAATTGACCACGGTTTAGAATCAACAGAGGTACGTAAGAGCAGTGGTAAATCTGCCCAGGGACGAATACGTCTCGCTGCTGCACATGAAGAGAACCAACTGGTTATCTCAGTTGAAGATGATGGCGATGGCATTGATCCAAACAAGATTCGTAATCAGGCTGTTCGTAAAGGGATCATCTCCCAAGAGGAAGCCAACAAGTTGACAGATTTCGAATCGGTTTATTTAATCTTCCGACCGGGCTTTTCCACTGCAAGCGAAGTGAGTGATGTCTCAGGACGTGGTGTCGGAATGGATATTGTCCGTAATCAAATCGAAAAATTGAATGGTGTTATTGACATTGAAACTCGATTAGGAGAAGGGACGCGTTTCAAGATCAAACTTCCTTTGACGTTGGCGATTATTACCGGTCTCTTAATTAAGTTGAACGGAACTACGTTTATTCTTCCCATGAACAGTGTGATAGAAATTGTTCGAATACCACTTGATTTCATCCATTCGATTACAGGGGAGCCGGTGGTCCTTATCCGAGAAAAGGTAATGCCGGTCGTTTGGATGCATGATTATTTCCAAATCCCCCGGATGGAACAAACAGGGAAACACCAGTCACTCATCGTTGTAGGAAGCGCAGACAAGAGAATTGCATTAGTGGTGGATGATTTACTGGGCAATCAGCAAATTGTAGTGAAGTCTCTTGGTATTTATGTCGGAAAAATCGATTGTATATCAGGAGCTACAATTCTAGGCGACGGCCGGGTGGCACTCATACTAGAAACAGCGGGCATTATTAGGCGGGTATCTTGATCTGCTGAACTACTTATTTATCTATTATTCAAATTTAGAGGAAATTTAATGAAACGCTAGTGACAAACAATATATAGATGACAACTTGGGAGAGTGACTTTACATGAAAATGACAGTCTCTAAAAAACTATATAGTGGTTTCTTTGCAGTTTTGCTTCTGTTGGTTGCAGTAGCTAGTATCAGCTATTATCAAATGAGCTCAATTGATAAATCCTATGGGGATTTAATCGATAATCGCGCAGCCAAGGTTAATTTAACCAAGGATTTGCTGCTTGCCGTAAGAGAAGAACAAGTCATGATCCGCACCTATCTATTGATCGGTGATGATAAGTATATTCAGAATTGGGAAACCGCTAAAGATCAGTACAAAAAGCACAGTGCTAAATTCAATAAAATTTTGGATACGCCCAAGGGCGCAGAGTATTTGTCACAGCTGGATCAGTTGGAAGCACAATACAACCAAATCAGCAGTCAGTCTATTCAGTTAAAGAAACAAAACAACATGGACGAAGTAATGAAAATATCCGAAACCCAAGCAGGGCCAGTTGTTGATAAAATAACCCAGGTTGGCAAAGATATGATTCAGCTTCAGCAGGATTTATTGGATAAAGGAAATGCTGATAACTCCGTAAGAGTGGCATCTACGCTATTGTGGCTGTTGATTCTAAGTATTGCAGCTGTTATCGGAGGGCTTATTATTGCATATTACATCAGTCGTCAAATTTCGCTGCCTATCATAGAAGTAGCTTTATCCGCTGAAAGGATTGCCAATGGTGATTTGACAGGGGATCTACTTTCGATTAAAAACCGTGATGAAATCGGTGATATGGCGATTGCCTTTAATAAAATGTCAGCAAGTATAAGTACAATTATTAGCACCGTATTAATATCCTCACAAAATCTTTCAGCAGCTGCACAGCAGATCTCGGCCAGCACTGAGGAAATTGCCAGCGGTAGTGCCAATCAGGCCAGTTCTGCACAAACAATCAATGAATTGTTCAGAGAGCTGTCTTACGCGATTACTTCTGTAGCTAATGGAGCTGAGCAAGCATCTGAATTATCAAATAATACGATGGAGCTTGCCAAGGAAGGCGGTAAAGTGCTTCGCTCTACCATCGATGGGATGAACTTGGCTAATGAGCAAATGTCGAGGTTAGAGGAAGATTCGAATAAAATAGGGGAAATCATCGAAGTCATCGACGACATTGCCGATCAGACGAATTTGCTGGCCTTGAATGCGGCGATTGAAGCGGCAAGAGCGGGAGATCAGGGTAGGGGCTTTGCCGTGGTGGCTGACGAGGTTCGCAAGCTTGCGGAGCGCAGCAGTGAAGCGACCAAGCAAATAACCACTATTATTAAAGGCATGCAAAAAAACACCTTGTTAAGCATCTCGGCAGTTAATCAAGGTGTAGTATCGTCACAAAAAACCGGAGAATCATTTGAAAGCATTGTGTACATGGTCAACGACTCAGCGAATAAAGTGTCGGAAATTGCCGCTGCAAGCGAGCAGCAGGCTGCTCAAACCTCTGAGGTTCTGCTTTCAATAGAAAGTATCTCCGCCGCTACTGAGGAAGCGGCAGCTAGCAGTGAGGAAACCGCCTCTGCAGCTCAATCATTGGCTATGCTGGCAGAGGAACTGAATATGGCAGTCGAAATGTTTAAAATTAAGTAGGTAAGAAGGTGAATATAATGATAACCACCCATCAGAATCAGTACATCGAGGTTGGAATTGGCAGTGAACAATATGCGCTAAGAATCGATGAGATTCATGAGATCATCAAGATGCAAGTTATTACTTGCATCCCTAATACGAGGTCTTATATCAAAGGTGTTATCAATTTGAGAGGCAAGATCATTTCGATTATCAGCTTGCGGGCTCGTTTCGATCTAATGGAGGAGGACTATAACAAGCAGACACGAATCGTTGTAGTCAATTTCATGGGTGAAATGGTTGGAATTATTGTAGACAGGGTCAATCAGGTAACGTCCTTCTCTAATATTCAAGAGCCTCCTGATCATTCAGGTAATAAGCAAAACGCTTATTTTTCCGGTGTCGGTCACACGGAAGTTGGGTTGGTGTTTATTTTAAATCTTACAAATATATTACAGGAGTAATTCCGCCAAGCCTATATAAGATGAATAAAAGAAACACACAGCCTGAGCGGAGAAAGCGGACCCTTCTGGAGAAACGAAGTGTTCGCCTTTGCAGACGGATTCTTACCCCTATGGGGCTAAGAATAAAAAGAATCTGGCTGCAACAACGATTGGAAGAGGGGTCTGCTTTCGCAGCGACTCTTTGCTGTCATGATGTTTAGTTCATCTTATATAGGTTCAAATTTCAGTGGTATTGGATAAGCCCGATCAGTATTTGATTAATCAAAAAAAAGCCCCGACACCTACCAAGATGGTGTCGAGACCCAAGTAAACTAAATATCGATCCCAGAAAGCACATGTGTACTGACTTGATCCAACTGTCTCAGCTCATCGACTGTTAGATTCACGTCAATAGCACGTGTGTTTTCTGCCAAATGCTTCTCATTTTGCGTACCGACAATGGCGGAAGTTAGTGCAGGTTGGTGCAGCAGCCAGCTAATGGCTATTTCCGACAAGGTAACCTGCTTAGCTTCGGCGATTTGTGTTAATAGATCAATCAAAGGCTGTTCCTTCTCTAGATGCTCTGGCAGAAACAATCTTCTATTATTACGGAAATCGTTTTCTTTGATTGTGGCCTTGCCATTATGAAATGCCCCGGTCAGGATGCCTTTAGCAATGGAGCTATAGCTCATGATGCCGATATTATTTTCCTGGCAATAAGGGATAATCTCGGGCTCAATCCCACGATGAAGTAGGCTGTACTCGGGCTGAATGACATCAATACGTGCATAGTTGCTTGCTTCTTTGAGCAGGTCAATGGAAAAATTGGACGCCCCAATGGCGCGAATCAGACCTTCATCTTTAAGTTTGTTCAATTCGGATAACGTATCTGCCAGCGGGATATCCTTATTAGGCCAATGGATATAATAAATATCAACATAATCGACACGTAAGCGCTTTAAGCTGGTTTCTGCTGAAGAGCGCACATCTGCAGGCTTTAGGTGACCTGGAGACACCTTGGTTGCGATAATGCAGTCTTTTCGTTTGCCCTCGAGTGCCTGTCCGACAATTTCCTCGGAATGTCCTTGTCCGTAGCCTTCGGCAGTATCAAACGTGTGGATGCCCAGATCAAAAGCTTTTTGTATCGCACTAATGTTGATTTCATCGCTTTGCTTATCCCATTGCCCACCACCCAGCTCCCAACAACCAAACGTAACTTCGGAAACTTGAATATCTGTATTTCCTAATTTTCTGTATTTCATGAGTAAGTAATTCCTCCTAAAAATTTTCGTGGAAAATTCACTTCGTAAGCGTGAACCTTAGAGTTTTCGTAGAAAACTAGCGTCGTAAGCTTTATTGCGCAGCAATGGCACGGATTTCGACCAAGGTAGCTTCATCTAGGGCAACATCTACCGCCGGCAGTACACTTAAGATATGGCTTGGCTTGCGTACCCCTACAATAGCGCTGGTAAGTGCCGGATGAGCCAATACATAAGCAATGGCCAATTGTGGAAGGGTAAGATCATAGCGGGATGCCACTACCTTCAATTTTTCAGCTCTGTCTACGTTCTTTCTCAGGTTTTCACCTGTATGGGCTGCATTGCGCGAGCGCCAGTCGTTCGCTTCGAATTTAGTATCATACGTATAATTGCCTGACAGAAGTCCTGAGGTCAACGAGCTGTATCCAACAACGCCAATACCCTTCTCCTGACAAAAAGGAAGCAGCTCCTGCTCGGCCTTTGGTCTTAGTATGGAATATGGCGGCTGCAGCGAATCCACGTGCCTGACAGCTAGCGATTGCTCCAGTAATGGCACATCATAGTTGCTTACTCCGGCATAGCGGACTTTACCGTCTTGAATTAGCTTGTCCATTGCCCGCATGGTTTCCTCAGCTGGAGCTTTCGTATCCGTGTCCGGCCAATGCATTTGATATAAGTCGATATAGTCAGTACCTAGTCTTTTAAGAGAGGCTTCGGCTTCCCGAATGACTGAATCGTAGGTGCCATTCTTGGAAACATTTCTTTGCTCATCCCATACAAGGCCGCATTTCGTTGCGAGTACGATCTTATCGCGATCACCCTTGAGGGCTTTACCAATGATCTCTTCGGAGTAACCAAGACCATATACAGCCGCTGTATCATAAAAGGTAATTCCTGCGTCAAGTGCCGCGCGTACGCTGTCGTAAGATAGCTGATCGTCTTGATCACCCCATCCGCTAGCCCAGCCTGCGCCTCCAATTGCCCAGGATCCGAAGCCGATAACGGATATTTCTGGACCATTTTTTCCAAGCTTACGATATTTCATAGTTGAATCTCTCCTTCGATTTGGCTTATGTTCATTATAATGAAAGCGACTCGATTTAGGAAGAACTGTGCTTGACATCAGCTAGTTACCTTTAGGTTATCTAGGTTACAAAGAATTTGGTACAAATTATCATATCGTAATCGGCTGAAATCTGATAAAATTATGGGTTGTATAAGGTTTTATGCATATCACATCATGAGAAGAGGAAAATTGAATTTTATGTCGAATCTTTACGAATTAGCTTGTTTGATCTTGAGAGGAGAAACGGAGAGCCCATGATCCAATTTCAAAATGTTTCCAAAGTGTATAACAATGGCACCGTCGGCTTGAATAACATTAATTTAACTATTCATCCAGGAGAATTCGTTGTTATCGTAGGCTTGTCAGGGGCGGGCAAGTCAACGCTTCTGCGTTCCGTGAATCGCCTTCATGAAATAACCGATGGTCAGATATTGATCGATGGAAATTCGATTACGGCAGCACGTGGTGTACAGCTTCGACGTATGCGTCGAAACATCGGAATGATCTTTCAAAGCTTTAATTTGGTGAAGCGTGTCTCCGTTTTACGGAATGTGCTATCAGGTCGTGTAGGTTATCATTCTACACTCCGCACTATGCTTGGGTTGTTTCCGCAAGCCGATATTGAGCTGTCTCTAAAGGCATTGGAACGTGTAAATATTCGGGAAAAAGCTTATGCACGTGCCGATGAGCTGTCTGGTGGTCAGCAGCAGCGTGTATCAATTGCCCGTGCTCTGGCGCAGGAGGCCAAGATTATTTTGGCAGATGAGCCAGTAGCTTCATTGGATCCTTTAACAACACGCCAAGTTATGGATGATCTAAAACGGATTAATCAGGATTTGGGGATTACTACGATAGTGAATCTTCACTTTATTGATCTTGCCAGGGAGTACGCGACTCGTATTATTGGCTTACGTGCAGGCTCTGTCGTTTTTGATGGACCGGTTGCCGAAGCAACGGACGAGCGTTTTTCCGAGATTTATGGACGAGAAATCAAAAAGGATGAGCTGCTGGGGGGAGAAGCCTGATGTCGCCATCCAAGGGGAAGCACGCTGCTCTACAGAAGCCATCGTCATTAAAAAGGAATCTCTCCATCATCATGATTCTTATTCTCCTGGCTGCCAGTGCGTATAAGACGAATGTTTCGATACCCGAGCTTATAGAAGGTATTCCGGAGATGGGCAAGCTTTTCGTCGAGATGTATCCTCCGAATTGGAGTTACTTTAGTACGAGTTGGGAACCCATGCTGGAAACGATTAGAATGGCGATTGTAGGTACAGTTGTAGGCTCACTGATTGCGATCCCAATTTCTTTTCTGGCGGCCCGCAATGTGACGCGTGTGCCTGTATTAAGCGCTGCTGCCCGTTTTATATTGAATTTTGTCCGTACGATTCCTGACCTGATGTATGCAGGCGTATTCGCCGCAATTGTCGGATACGGCGCATTGGCGGGAACGATAGCACTTGCCTTTTTCTCGTTTGGGCTTGTCTCCAAGCTTACTTATGAGTCTATCGAGTCTATTGATCCAGGGCCTCCAGAAGCGATGACAGCGGTCGGTGCGAATAAGCTGCAGTGGATTCGCTTCGGTGTATTGCCTCAGGTTACCGCTCAATTCGCTGGATTTGTGCTCTATACTTTTGAAGTCAACGTGCGTGCTGCTACCATTCTGGGTTTTGTAGGAGCCGGAGGCATTGGATTGCTGTTACAACGCGCCTTGGATCGTTTGAGATATGATCAGGCCTCTACGGTTATATTACTTATATTTGTGGTTGTGCTGATCATTGATTATGTGAGTACGAAGTTACGGGAGAAGCTGCTATGAAGCCAGAGACGATGAAAGTAAGTGTTGGCCGTCGCATTCGCTACTGGGCGATTTGGTTAGTTACGATTATATTAATCGTGTGGGGATTTTCCGGGCTTGAGTTCAGCGGAATTAAAGCGACAGCAAGCCAGGTATCGATGGCCATTCTGCGCGGTTTGCTGCATCCGGATTGGAATTTTGTTTATTTGCCTGAGGGCGAGGATTTGCTGCGCGGGCTGTTGGAAACCGCTGCGATAGCTGTTCTGGGGACAGTGATTTCAGCAGTTCTATGTATACCGTTTGCTTTCTGGGCTGCTAGTGCGAAGGGGAAGGCAAAATGGGCTACGAGCAGCGGGAAGTTTATGCTGAGTGCGATCCGTACATTTCCAGAGGTCGTGATGGCGATTATATTTATTAAAGCCGTTGGACCTGGTTCTTATGCGGGGTCATTAGCATTGGGTGTACATTCCATCGGTATGCTCGGTAAGCTGTACGCCGAAGCGATTGAAAATTTGGATCATGGCCCTACAGAGGCGTTAACAGCTTGTGGTGCTAACAAGATGCAAACGTTATGGTTTGCTGTTATTCCTCAGGTGATGCCCGATTTTCTATCGTTTGCCTTATATCGTTTTGAAATCAACATCCGTTCTGCAGCGATCCTCGGCGTGATTGGGGCTGGGGGAATCGGGACTCCGCTTATATTTGCGCTGGAAGCTCGTAGTTGGTCTCGTGTCGGCATTATTCTACTCGGTGTTATTGTGATGGTTACGGTCATTGATTTGATATCGGGTTACATTCGTAAACGTATTATTTAATGGAGGAAGCGCAGTAATCATTTCTTACTGCGCTGTCTCTTGGCTCATGTACTTAATAAATGGTCAACAAAAAACCGTATCGCGCAGGAAAGTCCTGTGGATACGGTTTTTTTGTTGTGATTACTTGCCGCCCATTTGCTTGTTAGCATCACGAACAACATTGAACTTGCTGTCATCAGATGTTGTGTAGCCGCGGTGGGAGTATACTTCATAAATGATTTCTTGACCTTTTGGATCTTGACCGATAGCAATGAAAGCATCGGAAATTTTCTTGCGCCATTCATCGCTCATGTCAGTACGAACAGCGATCGTATCATTAGGAATCGGAGCGGTGAAGAACAGAACGCGTGTTTTGGAGAATACATCTGGAATATCCTTAACAACGTTCAAGCGAGCATCTTGGAACACTGCCGCTGCATCAACTTCATCATTTAATACGGCTAACACGCCTTTATCGTGACCTTTAACGACGATGCCTTTAACGTCTTTATCAGGATCAATGTTTTTCTTTTTCAGTTCAAGACCTGGATAGATGTAACCGGCGGAGGATGTTACATCCTGCCAAGCTATTTTCTTACCCTTTAGATCTTCAATCGTCTTGATTGGGGAATCTTTTTTGACGATAATCATCGATTTGTAGGAATCAACAAGCTTTGTTTTATCTTCTTGTCCGGTTTCATCATTAACGCCATAACGTTGAGCTTGAAGCAATAAATCAACTGCTTTTTTATCGTCATGAGCCAATACATAGCCTGTTGGAGGCAAGAAACCGATATCTACTTTTTTGGAAGCCATAGCTTCAATGATCGTGTTATAGTTAGTGGAGATCGTTACTTTGACTGGAATACCAAGCTTATCGCCAAGCAGCTTTTCAAGTGGCTTTGCTTTGGCTTCCAAGGTTTCAGCGCTTTGGGAAGGTACGAATTGTACATTTAATTCTTTAGGTGCATACCCTTTTGCGGCTGGTGCTGGAGTTGGAGCAGGTGTTGCTGCTGGTGCTGGTGTCGGTGCTGCTGTCTGCCCACAAGCTGCTGCGATTCCCGCGGTAAGAACCAGCGTCAGGCTTAAGGATGCAAATTTTTTAAACATGTCTTTTTGACCTCCTGTTAATTGTAAAATACAAGCTGCCTCTACTATAGCATAATATATCCAAGAGGGCAGTAAATAATTTATGAATTTATGATTAACACGTTATATTTGCGTTAGTTATTCCATGAACTGAATATTTTATATATTACATATGATGATAGGGAAATCGGAGACAATAAAATGAAGAGCTGCCTTACCTTGAAGCATCTTGGAATTGTTTGTTATAGTATGTAGAAAGATTATTTCTTACAATATCCCATAATCGACAGGAGCCATCCATTTAATGAATACATCCGTACAGAAGACTTTAACCATCCTGCAAACAAGTGACCTGCACGGCTTTATGCTGCCCATTCAATATGCAAATAATGAGTCTGCCGAAATTGGATTTGCCCGAATCGCAACTTTAATTGAAAAAGAAAAGGCCAATCAGGAGGCAGTCCTTGTAATCGATAACGGGGATTTGATCCAAGGTACGCCTCTTGCTTATCATCATGCCCGACTGGATGCAGAAGCTTCTAATCCAATGATCAGTTGTCTAAACAAGCTGCATTATGACGCTGCTGTCATTGGCAATCATGAGTTCAATTACGGGCTACCCCTATTGAATAAAGCAGTAAAGGAATCGGCATTCCCGTGGCTTTGTGCGAATATTGTTGATAACGAGAGCGGAGAGCCATACTTTGGACAGCCCTACATACTCACAACCTTCGACAACAGCCTAACTGTTGCCGTTCTTGGATTAACGACCCCTTATATTCCGAATTGGGAAAAAGCTGAGCATATCGCGGGCCTGCGATTCGACAATGCTGTCGAGTCCGCGCAGAAGTGGGTTGCTTATTTACGAAACGAGAAGAAGGCGGATGTCGTTGTCGTGTCCTATCATGGCGGATTTGAGCGTGATCTGGATACAGGAGAACCGACGGAGCCGTTAACAGGAGAAAATCAAGGATATATGCTGTGTCAGGAGGTGAAGGGTATTGATGTGCTGCTTACCGGCCATCAGCACCGGTCGATTGCAGGCAAAAGCCTCAATGGAGTCACGATCATGCAACCAGGAAGTCAGGGAGCATTTCTTGGGAAGGTGCAGCTTCATATGGAGCATACAGAGAACGGTTGGCGTGTTCTGGAGTCCACCTCCGAGCTGTTATCTCCTGCTGGCGTTCAGCCGAAAGCAGAGATTGTAGACCTTCTGCAGCCGCATGAAGCCCTAACGCAAAAGTGGCTGGATCAGCCGATCGGCAAGCTGCTGGGCGATATGCGGGTTACTGACCCCATGGCACTGCGGTTAAAGGAGCATCCATTGATCGAGTTTATTAACAGGGTACAGATGGAGCTTTCAGGGGCACCGATATCCAATACAGCTTTGTTCGATAACATCTCTCCAGGGTTCCCAACTGATATTACAATGAGAGATATTGTATCGAACTATATATATCCGAATACTTTGCAGGTGCTGAGAGTGAGCGGACAGGACATTAAGGATGCGCTGGAGCATTCTGCATCCTATTTTGCCCAATACGAGGGTGGTCCCGTCCAAGTAAGTACAGCCTTTAGCGAGCCTAAGCCGCAGCATTACAATTATGATATGTGGGAAGGGATAACTTACAAGCTTAACATATCGCGGCCGGAAGGCGAGCGTGTGCTCGATTTGGGCTACCAGGGGCATCCCTTGGATATGAACAGTCATTATGACGTGGTGATGAACAATTACAGGGCTGGCGGGGGCGGAAACTATACGATGTTTCATGGCAAGCCCATTGTTAAGGATATTCCGACGGACATGGCTGAGCTGCTGGCATCCTACATTATGGAAAAAGGCACTATCGAAGCAGCCTTAAACAGCAATTGGGAAGTGGTTTGGGATTAATTTGGAGTATAGGCAAGTTATAGCAGGGAACTTGTGGGATTTACTCGAATAAGTATGGATACTGAGTACCTTAAAGGGAGATAAACCATGCCTGCATATACGAGAAAAGCAAGACGGATTTCGAGGAGCGCTTCTTCATTCGGACAACCGCAGCAGCAGCTTGAGGAGCGGCGGCAGCACAACGGTTCCATGACTTCTATGCATGAGCCCGTATCTCCGGCGGAGGTTATGCAGCTCCAACAAACGATAGGCAATAAGGCTGTTGCCCAGTTGATGCGTTCGAGAGCTGCAATTCAACGCAGAATGGAACCTCTGGAAAAAGAGGCCGACAAGGAAAAGCACGGAATGCCGAGCCAGTTAAAGGAAGGTGTAGAAAGCTTATCTGGAATGGGAATGGACGATGTGAAAGTTCATTACAATTCCTCGAAGCCGCAAGAGCTTAATGCATTGGCCTATGCGCAGGGCGCTGACATTCATTTGGGTCCGGGTCAGGAAAAACATCTGCCGCATGAAGCCTGGCATGTTGTTCAACAAAAGCAGGGGCGGGTTAACCCGACGATGCAGGCGAAGAGCGGAGTCTCCATTAATGACGATGCTGCTTTGGAATCAGAAGCTGACCGGATGGGCCAGCAAGCGGTCCAGATGAAAACTGAAGGTGGTGTCATTCAGCTTCAGCAGACCGAAATTTACGTAAAAAATATTACCGGATCATATACAGACACTGGTGGCGTCGTGCACGAGTTTCAGTATGATGGTGAGGAGCATGTGGCTACGACCAAATCTCACCCCAGAGGCAGGGTTGACTATGATACGCAGGTCAAAAAGCTGTTGAAGAAAAACAATATTGTACCCAGAACGATTGCCGATGCCCATATTACAGTTTCTTATGAAAGCTTCGGACGAAAGCTATAGAGCATCTCTTGTGGTGCGTGCTAATAGTAAAAGGAGTCTCCACTGGTGGAGGCTCTTTTTAAGTTGCCGTTAAGATATTAAATTACTGTAAAAAATACTTTACTATAGTAACGCATTAATGTATTATCTAAGTGTAGTGATAAAGCATGAGGAGCTGGTCATATGTCAGACAGAACACAGGTTGAGCCGCGTCAAGCGCTGCAAAGCATCAAGCCTTATACCCCAGGTAAACCGATTTGGGAGGTTCAGCGGGAGCTGGGATTAACGAAGGTGGTGAAGCTTGCTTCCAACGAAAATCCATTGGGGGCTTCACCCAAAGGCATACAGGCTGTACAGCAATTTTTGGCTGAAATTCATCGTTATCCGGACGCCGATGCCAAAGATGTGAATGCTGCTATTGCCGCAAAATTAAATTTGCAATCAGGGCAAATTATTGTCACTAATGGTGGGGATGAGTTAATTTCGTTGATTTCGGAAGCTTTTTTGGAGCCAGAGGATGAGATCATCGTACCGAGCCCATCATTTACTGAATACGAGTTTGGCGCACGTTTGATGAATGCAGGTGTTGTAGCTGTACCGCTTGATCAGAACTACGACTATGACATCGATTTGATGCTGTCGGCAGTAACGGAGCGTACGAAGATTCTCTACATATGTACCCCAAACAATCCGACAGGCACCTATTTATCGAAGCAGGATATGGACAAGCTGCTTTCAGCCCTGCCCCCAAGAATACTAGTCGTGATCGATGCAGCGTACAGCCACTTTGCAACAGCAGATGACTATGCAGACGGCTTGGATTATGTGCGTAAAGGTTATCCAGTGGTTGTCCTGCAATCCTTTTCGAAAATTTACGGTTTGGCAGGTCTTCGTATCGGCTTTGGCGCTGCACCGGAGTCCATCATAAGTCATATTCTCAAGGTGAAGGAACCCTTCAACGTCAATGCTTTGGCACAAGCAGCCGCTTCTGCTGCGATTACGGATGATTTACATGTGCAGGCATCGCAGCAGGTCAATAGCGCCGGACGTGAGCAGCTCTACGAAGCTTTCTCAGCAATGGGGCTGCCATTTATCAAGAGCATGAGCAATTTCGTGCTTGTAGAGCTCGGTTCGGAGAGCAAACGATATTATGAGCTGCTTTTAACCAAGGGCGTGGTTGTGCGCTATGGAGTGATATGGGGCCTTCCGCAGCATGTGAGGATCACTGTTGGGACGAAGGAGGACAATGAGTTTTTGATTAAGGCGCTGCAGGAGACGATTTTGCAAATAAGTAAAAAGTAGTGTAAACGTTCTCCATACTATAGTATGATCGAAGCGTAGCTTGATCATGGGATCACATGAGATTGGAACCGTTTTTCAGTGCAGCTGAATCGTTCCGCAGCATCAAGAAGTCCCAACCTTAAAACGCTTATAAGTCTATAAGAGGTTGTTCAAAAAGTAGCCTTTTTGAATACACACAATTAGGGAGGATATGTAAATGAGTCTTTTGCTTTGGCCGATGGGTACACCGAATGCATTGGGTAAGGAGTCGGAAGATACGCCGACGCTTGTGCCTTACTTGGTGGAGGGGGGAGTACCAACGGCTGCTGTCGTCGTATGTCCTGGCGGCGGTTATGCCCGCAGAGCGGATCATGAGGGAGAACCGATTGCCTTGTGGTTGAATTCATTAGGTATTTCCGCATTTGTTGTCCATTATCGAGTAGCTCCTTACCAGCATCCGAACCCGCTTTCAGATGCACAACGCGCAATTCGAATCGTTCGCAGCAAGGCGAAGGAATGGAATATTGATCCCACTCGCGTCGGTATTCTCGGATTTTCGGCGGGTGGGCATCTGGCTTCTGCCAGCGGAACGCATTATGACAGTGGACGCCCCAATGCTGAAGACCCTATTGAACGGGAAGGCTGCCGTCCAGATCTGCTCGTATTGTGCTATCCAGTCATCAGCTTTACCTCCTTCGTACATATGGGCTCCCGCACAAATCTATTAGGTGATCCAGCAGATCCACAGCTGGTGGATCTGCTGTCGAGCGAAAATCAGGTGACAGCACAGACGCCCCCAACCTTCTTATGGCATACGGCTGATGACGCAGCTGTTCCTGTAGAAAACAGTCTGATGTTTGCCTCGGCGCTTAGTCACCACAAAGTGCCGTTTGAGCTGCATGTTTATGAGAGTGGGCGTCATGGGTTAGGCTTGGCAGAAGAGCAGGTGGGTGTACGTGCTTGGACGGATGCTTGCGCGATCTGGTTGGCTAAGCAAGGGTTTTAACTGCAGTTGTGCTACTGGTCAATTAGGAACAAATAGTTATAATTGTTCTTTAACTTGAGCAAAACATGATGATATGAGTTAATAGATATTGTAGCGGGCCCGCTAACGTACCAAGGAAAGGAGTGATCATGAACAATGATTCTACAACCTGAGGTGATCTCTGCGTAAGCAGGGATTCCATAATGGCGGGGAGGCTTTAGAGCCTCCCTTTATATGTTTCCGATCGATACGGTAGTGGACATTTCAACCGTACATAATGTATAATTTTGTTTGTATTAGGTTGTTATTACATGCGAATAAACGTTTCATGAAACCAAGACGAAGGGAGTGGCATTCAATGTTTGAGGGCACAGCATTTAAAGGGGTTTGGCTGAACTGAATAAGCATTTTTTCCACCACCGTTACCTGACGTCGTTGACATGGAACATGACATAGTTGGACTCTCAGGCACGATACGGCGATCGTGTTTTTTTTTTCTAATTTTAGGAGGTGTGAAGATGAAAATGCTTATCTCTTTCTCGGCGGCGCTTGCAATGAAAGCACGGAAGGAGGATTTCATCTATGGGTTACAAGAACGGAAGGGATTTTCTTCCCCCTAGTCTGCTGAAGCAGCTTCAGGACTATATTCAGGGCGAGATTATCTACATTCCAAAAAAAGAACAGACACGCGCTGGCTGGGGTGAGAATAACGGCACCCGCCAAACGATTCAGCGGCGCAATCATGAGATATATAGATTGTATGAGAACGGATCGACTGTTCTGGAGCTCATTCAAACTTACCACTTATCCGAAGATAGCATACGTAAAATTATCGTCAAAACGCGCTGTGCCACTGCCCGTCAGCACTAGCATAATAGCAGGCTGATGCGGCTGCTTCACAGCCGGTCTGGATATAAGCAATTGAAAAGACTACTATGAAAAAAGCCGGAGGGCTTTTTTTCATTTTACAAACAATCGCTGCATCTCTCGGTTAAGGAAACTGCGTACAAGAAAGGAAGAGTTGAATGCTAAGTGTGGATTTGAACTGTGATATGGGGGAAAGCTTTGGCTCTTACCAAGTGGATTGCGATGAATTGATGATGAAGCATATTACATCGGCCAATATTGCCTGCGGCTTTCATGCCGGTGATCCTGCGATTATGCAGCGGACGGTACGGATGTGTCTCAAGCATGGAGTTGCGATTGGCGCACATCCTGGACTTCCAGATCTTATTGGCTTTGGAAGGCGTAAGCTGCAGATTACAGCAGACGAAGCCTATGAGATGGTGATTTACCAAGTCGGAGCCTTATTGGGATTTGTACTCGCGGAGGGTGCTGTTCTGCAGCATGTGAAGCCTCATGGCGCCTTGTACAACATGGCGGCCGTAGACACGGAATTGGCCACAGCCATTGCCGAAGCGGTTTATCGTATCGATTCCAGCTTGATTTTATTTGGTCTTGCAGGCAGTGAGCTAATCCGTGCAGGCAGGCAGAGGGGGTTGCATGTTGCAGAGGAAGTTTTTGCCGATCGAACGTACCGAGCTGATGGAACACTGACGCCTCGCTCTGAGCCGAACGCAGTGCTGATAGAGGCAGAGCAAGCGGTTACTCAGGCGATTGGTATGATTAAGGAAGGTAAAGTCGTGACTGACACGGGCAGTATATGCGTAAGGGCAGATACCATCTGTATACATGGGGATACACCAAATGCCCCGATGTTTGCGGAGCTGATTTCGGGTCGCTTGGTGCAGGAGGGTGTTACACTTCAAGCCGCTGCTGGAATGCGCGGATAAGTGCAACAGCTCTTGCATGAATGAGGTTGAAGCCATGTTTCCAGCTTAACTCCTTCTAGATTGAGGACGCCAGTCCTCCCGTTCCGATTTTTTGATAATCTCGGTCATTCGCAATATGACGGAGTTAGCTTCTTCTTCACCATAAAGTTCCTTTAACTGTTCGAAGGTAAGGTTGTCATGAAGAAGCTTGCGTGATACACTGGAGTCTTTATACCATGCCTCGGTTATGGCGAAGAGTCCTTCCTTTTTTAACCAAACTTCATGGTAATAATGCTCCATTTCATTTATCGTTTTCATAGACATATAATAGGCTGAAATGGGGATACGGGGATCTGATAAACGTTGGCTCATTACTGAGCCTGATGAGACAGGTTGGCCAAATGTGATACAGGTAGATACTTTTTTAATAACGTAGTTAATATTATCCATATGCTCAACTCCTCTAGATAGTTCAAACGATCTAACTAAATTATTTTAATAATGATTAACATCAATATTCTAATATTAACATAGTTCTTAAGGCGTAAAAATAAGCACTATTACCTATAAATTTATAGTATAAAAATTTTACATATAAATGTAAAACAATGCTATAATACAGCTTATTATAAGTGAATTTAAACTTAGATAGGGAGAATCAAGTTAATGTCCAATTATAACATTTTATTAGCCGATGATGAAATGTCACTGCGCTTTTTATTAACTGAAACTCTCGCGGACGAAGGTTATCATATTACAGAAGCAGCGGATGGTAAAGAAGCCTTGGACCATATAAAAAGCAACAAATATGATTTAATCATTCTCGATTATATGATGCCGGAGCTGACGGGTGTAGAGGTTTGTGAGTGGCTTCGCAACAATGAAAATCCCAATCAGCATTCACCGGTTATTTTATTAACTGCTAAGGCGCTGGACAAGGACCGTGATCGGGCTCGTACTGCTGGGGTGAGCACTTATATCGTGAAGCCTTTCAGCCCACTGCAGCTGGTAGATACGGTACAACAATTAATAGAAAGCTAATTCAAGAATAATAAAGTGACTGGATGTGAAAGGTCTTGCGGCAAACGACACCTGAGGAACGTATTCGTAGAGAAGAAAAGCTGATGAAGGAAGGCCGGAAAAAATATATAGGAGAACTACGCAAGCAGCTGGTTCAACTCAGTGAACTGAGTATGATACAGGAAGCGGATATGAACCTGGATATTGCTCTTAGGCTTTATCGGCTTGTCCATACGCTTAAGGGAAGTGCACCGATGTTTGGCTTTATTCGCATTGGGTCAATTGCCGAAAAGCTCGTGCGTCGTTGGGAGTGGGCCCAGGACTTGGAACGTTCAGTCAATCAGGAAGGTTTAATTAAGAATGAGTTTCAAACATCGCTTGCTGGGAGTACAGACTTGATGCAGCAGTTGTCGATGGAGCTTGATATTTATGAGCAGGAGCTAGACTTGGATGAGCAGCAGGAGCAGATGAGCAAACGCGTACCTATGATGGCTTTGGGAAGCAGATTGCTTGTCATCGATGATGACGATGTGCTGTGCTCCTATTTGGTTCGCCGCTTTAAGCTGGAAGGTTATGAGGTTGACGAGGCCAGAGATGTAGCTGAAGCTCAAAAATTACTTAGGGAATTTACCTATGATCTGATTTTACTGGATTTGATGATGCACCCGCAATCTGGTTATGAGCTATTCGAATTTGTAAAAGAAGATCCTACACTAAAATGGATTTCGCTTGTCGTTCTTTCAGGGCGTAATCATATTCATGATAAAGTTCGCTGCTTCTATTTAGGTGCGGATGATTTTATAACAAAACCGTTTCAATATGAGGAATTAAGTGCCCGTGTGTACAGCTTGCTGAAGCGAACCAAGGACTTTGAACAGATGGCTTTTCGTGATCCATTGACAGGTGTATATAACCGGCGTTATTTTGACCATCAGGTACAAGTTGAGCTTCAGCGCATTGAACGTTATCCATCACCGATGTCTCTTGTATTTATCGATATTGATCGCTTCAAGTCAATCAATGATACCTATGGGCATCATATTGGCGATCTCGTTCTACAAGGCTTGGCACATTTATTGCAAAACCACTTAAGGTCTACCGATGTATTGGCGAGGTTCGGAGGAGAAGAGTTCGTCATTGTTTTACCGGGGATGTCAGGGGAACATGCGTTAAAAGCAATTGAATCCATATTGGAGCATGCCAGGAGTGGACCAGTAGCCCAGAATGAAGGGCAAGGCTTTCACATTACCTTTTCAGCAGGTGTTTGCGAATGGTCAAATGGGATGACGGTAGAAGAATGGATCAAAAATTCCGATGATGCGATGTATACAGCTAAGCAAAATGGGCGGAACGGAGTCCTGCTTTATGCAAATGGGATGTCTGCTGCTGCGGGTGTGGGAGAGGCTCCTCTGAAGGAACGCAAAAAGAAGATATTAATTGCCGACGACGATCGGATTCTCCGTTCCATACTTGTATCCAAGCTGCAGCATCTTCCTGTTGATTTTATGGAGGCGGTCGATGGAGAAGAGGCCTATTTGATTTTGAAAAGTCAGCCGGTTGACTTGTGTATACTGGATGGCTTGATGCCAAGGCTGGACGGCTTTGAGATGTTGGAAAGAATGAAGGAAGAATCAAGCAAAAAGGATGATTTGCGGATATTGATGCTATCCGGACGCAGCCGCGAGGAGGACTTGACCAGAGGGCTTCAGCTGGGCGTTGACACGTATATGCATAAGCCATTTTCCATGGTTGAGCTGGAAGTCAAAGTTAAGCAGCTGCTGGAGCTTGTGTAGAGAGCAGTGGAATCCAAAACCAGCAGACTTGACTTGATTAACCAACAAAATATTCGAGATAGTAACAAGCCGCGTTCACTATGCTTCAAGTGATAAATCGGGGCTTGTTGCTTTTTGGTAATATGGGGAAAGATTCTTGGGATAAATGCTGCGAACTCCGTTAGACCTACACTCATACAAATAAGACCCATGTCAGCCATCGTCGGCCGCACGGGTCTTATTTGTATGCTGTCCTGCATAGAACTGAATACAGCAGGCCTTATAGATCATCCCAGTTCAAGCTGGAGGATTTGCTGTAGTTGGTTACTTTTTGTTCGAAGAAGTCGGTCTTCATGCTGTTCATATTGCTGAAGTTTTCGACCCATTTCATCGGATGCTCAACGACCTCAGGGTAGAGGATTTCCAGACCGAGCATCTTCAGGCGCTCGTTGGATAAATATTTGATATATTGATCGATGATCTCATTGCTCAGACCGTTCATCATATCATTCGTAATATATTGGCCCCATTCGATTTCGTGCTCAACGGCGGTTTTCATCATTTGGCGCAAATCCTCGATGAGCTCGTTCGTAAAGATTTCGGGATTTTCCTTACGAATTTCCCGGAAAATGTTCTGGAACAATGCCAAATGGGTTAGCTCGTCACGTTGAATATATTTGATTTCGGATACGGTACCCAGCATTTTACCTTGACGGCCGAGCGAATAGAAGAAGCTAAAGCCGCTGTAAAAGTAAATGCCCTCCAAAATATAGTTGGCCATGATCGCACGCAGCAAGTTAACTGTTGAAGAATCGTCGATAAATTTCTCATACAGGTCGGTGATGAAGCGATTGCGGCGCAGCAGATGTTTATCTTCCCGCCATTGATTGTAAATATCGTCACGAACTTCTGCTGAGCATACACTGTCCAAGATGTAGGAATAGCTCTGGCTATGTACAGCCTCTTGAAAGGTTTGGACGGTCAGGCACAAATTAACTTCAGGCGCGGTGATGTACTCATTGATGTTAGGTAAATTGGACGTTTGCAGGGAGTCCAGGAAAATCAGGAAGCTGATAATCTTATCATACCCTTGGCGCTCATGCGGTGAAAGAAATTTATAGTCCTTAGCGTCCTGTGCCAAAGGAATTTCCTCGGGAATCCAAAAGTTATTCATCATGTTGCGGTACATTTTCGTGGCCCAATCGTATTTAACATTATTGAGCTCAATCAGGTTCGTGGTATTGCCGCCAATCATTCGGCGTTTGCCCCAATCACGGTCACCGTGTTCGTTGAACAGTTTCTTTTTTTTGAGATCCAAAGTGGATGCCTACCCCCTAAATCCCCCTGAGAGGGGGACCCCAAGGGGCGCTGCCCCCTGGACCCCCTCTGACGGGAGAGTTGCTATGTGTGTTGGTACTCGCGTTCGTGACCCGCAGTTGGGACTTGGACTCTGTCTGACGCCAGAGTCCAAATCCCAACTGCGGGCCACACGCTTAACTGTAGTGCTGTGATGGTTGGAGCGGTAAGGTTGGTGGTATCCTCGCTTTCGTACCCCTACGGGGATACACGCTCAACGGTTGGTGCAGGTCAAGAGAGTGTAGTTCAAGTGACTAAGGTCAAGAGCGGAGCAGTACGCTACGCTGCTGCAAGACCCAGACCCAGTGCAAGAACCAGACAAGAACTAGAGGCAGAACCACAGTCAAGATAAGAGCGGAGCAGTACGCTACGCTGCTGCAAGACCCAGTTCAGGATCAAGTGCTAGAACTGCCTGGAGTTATTGGTTCCCAATTGTTGCTTTTACTATTATTCTTAAGCGGAGCAGCTCACGCAATCTTCGACTTCCAAGCTTTTGTTGCGGACATAGTAGACGGTTTTCAGGCCGTTTTCCCAGGCAGCCATATACAGCTCCAGGAATTCCTTTGCGGACAGCTCAGGTGTGATATAAAGATTGAACGATTGAGCCTGATCGATATGGCGTTGACGAACGCCTGCGGCTTTGATGCTCCACAGCTGATCGATCAAGTGGGCTTCTTTATAGTACCACATCGTTTCAGCATTAAGATTAGGTGCTGTTTGCGGGATAACGGCGTTTTTCTTCTCTTCGACGAAAAATTTGTTGAAGATAGGATCGATGCCTGCTGTGGAGCCGGCAATCAATGATGTAGACGCTGTTGGTGCGATAGCAAACATCCAGCCGTTACGGACGCCGTATTTAGCGACCTGTTCCTTCAGCTCCAGCCATTCAGGGCTGTTGTAGCCGCGGGACTCGAAGTAAGCGCCGGTTTGCCATTCGCTGCCCTCGAATGCACGGAAGGCGCCTTTTTCCTTGGCGATTTCCATGGAGGCTTTAACGGCGTAATAGTTCATCCATTCATAAACCTCGTCAGCTTTGGCGACGTGATCATCGGTCTCCCACAGGATTTTGAGCTGTGCAAGCATTTGGTGATAGCCGCTTGAGCCGAGACCGACAGCACGGTATTTTTTGTTCGTAATTTCAGCTTGCGGGACTGGATAGTAATTCAAGTCGATTACGTTGTCCATCATCCGCATTTGGGTGGTTACGACACGCTCGATATCTTCCTTTGTGTACGCGCGGCCCAGGTTAAGTGAAGACAGGTTGCAGACGACGAAATCGCCGCTTTTGACTTGATTGGTAATGATGCCGTCCTCGTGCTGGGTTTGCAGCAGCTCGGTTGGGCTCATGTTCTGGCAAATTTCGGTGCATAGGTTGGAGCAGTAAATCATGCCGGCATGTTTGTTTGGGTTGGCACGGTTAACCGTATCACGGAAGAACAGGAACGGTGTGCCGGTTTCGAATGCGCTGGTCATAATACGCTTCATGATATCAATTGCCGGAATTTCGTCTTTGGAAATTTTGTCATCGTTGACGCACTCCAGGTAACGACGTTCCCATTCTTCACCCCAGCTGTCTTCAATGGAATAACCCTTGACCTTGCGAACCTCGTGTGGATCGAGCAAGTACCAACTGCCACGTTCCTGAACGGTTTTCATGAACAGATCGGGAATGCAAATGCCCGGGAAAATATCATGAGCCTTCATCCGATCGTCGCCGTTATTTGTTTTCAGGTTCAGGAAGTCAAGTACGTCCTTATGCCAAACGTCGAGATAAACCGCGACAGCACCGGAGCGGACACCTAATTGGTCAACCGCAATAGCGGTGTTATTGTAGTTTTTGATCCAAGGAATAACGCCGCCTGCGACGCCTTTGTAGCCGCGGATATTGGAGCCTTTGCTGCGTACTTTACCCACATAGATACCCATACCGCCGCCATGCTTGGAAACCTGCGCGAAGCTTTGATCCACATTGTATATGCCCCACAGATTGTCCGGAACGGTGTCAATAAAGCAGCTGGACAGCTGATGCAGCGGTTTGCGCGCATTAGCCAATGTTGGCGTAGCCACGGTCATTTCCAAATTGCTCAACACATCGTAGAACTGCTTCGCCCATTTGAGCTTGTCCGTTTCCTTCATGGCCAAATGCATGGCAACACCCATGAATAGCTCTTGAGGCAGCTCAAGTACTTCCTTGTCAAGGCCGCGAATGAGGTAGCGGTCTGCCAATGTCTTGAGTCCAATGTAATTTAATAAATAATCACGTTCAGGCTTGATGTAAGTACCGAGCTCCTGAATTTCCTCGCGGGAATAATGCTCAACAATATATTTCCCGTATAAGCCCATATCGGTTAAATATGTAATCAGCGAGTACAAATCGCCATAGCCGAAATGTCCATATTTGCGGTTCAGGCGAGCTTCTTTATATAAATCATACGCAAGCAGCTTGGCAGCAACATATTGCCAGGTGGGCTGCTCCACGCTTGTTTTTTCCACAGCAACTTGTATGAGCAGTCGTTGAATTTCTTGGGTGGTAATTCCATTGCGAAATAAAGGCAGCAAGGCGGTTTCCAGTTCAAGCGGATCGCATTCCGGATAGGTTTCACTGGCGAAATCGATAACCTTTTTCATTTTGGAAAATACTAGCTCTTCTTTAGTGCCATCTCTTTTGACAATAATCATCGTGCTATCTACTCCTTCATTGAACAAAAATAAGATGAATTTTGGTACGGTGTCTGTTCCCAGACAAGGAAAAAGCATGTTGTCCTGTTAACGAAACAGGAACATGCCAGTCATCAGCTGCATGCATGGAGTTAAAAAGTTTGTGCAAAACACATTGACAAAACAAATGACATATGATAGTGATTCACACAAGATCTAGTTGCTTTTGAAGCTGTAAAATGAATTTACCTCAATATATGGTGTCGTGTCAATGTCTTAATTTTCCCTTGAAATAGTCCTGAAATTGTTTACTTTATAATAAATGGCTGTATTTCGTCATAATCGGTCATTTACGGATAAAAAAGCGATATGTTGTAAATACACCCGAAAATCGACTAAATAAAAAATAGTCGGTTAGACCTACTGCATAGGATCATTCAATAGATTTAATTCCCTGGCTTGCGAGACAGCTTTCGTTCTTTTGTTTACGTCCAGCTTACCATATATATTTTGGATGTGGTTTTTGACGGTCCCAATAACTACACCCAATTGGTCACCTATTTCCAGGTTGGACATTCCTTTAGCAACTAAATTTAATACTTCCAACTCCCTTGCCGTCAGTGGTTCAACAAGAGAGGCACGTATTTTAGGTGAAGTGGTCGCTATTGGAATCGTAGTTTTTCCAAATGATTGCAGCAAAGTAAACACGAAATAAACTTGAAATGAGAGCATTTGTAATACATCGATCCTATCCGCCGTAAATGCATGAGTCGTTAGATTATTTTCCAGATACAGAATCAAGGTGGGATGGCCCGGCTTGACAATGGGAAGACATAGGATTGATCTGGGCTGCTGCTTGACGATATAGATATCATCCGAGAATTGAACATCCATGCGTGCATCATCTAGGGTAATGACTTGTAAAGTTTGGTTTACGTAGCTTATTACAGCTGTTGGCAAATACTCACAACGATCCAAGGGAGTTGATTCCAAAGACGTGTGGAAGCTGTCTCCTGCCTGTACGTAAACCTTGGTGAGCAGGGAGGTTCCTTCTGAGACGAGTAGACAACCTCTTTGTGCCCCGGCATTTTCGATAAGTATACCCATCAGCTTAAATAGCAGCTGCTCCAGATCGATTTCATTGGAAAAGGATTGAGCAGCCTTTAAGATGCTGGCTAAATCGATAGAGTCGGAGGATTCTTTGGTTTCAAGTGTCATATTCATCACAAACTCAGGTTGAATCGTCTCCTTCGCAGACACAAGGTCCGGATATTTGCTTAATAAATCACGGGCTTTTACCAGTGCGCCCCAATTGATATAGCCTTCATACGCATCGGTCATGTAAACCCGGGCTACTTTAACGATTCCTTTAGCCAAATACAGCTTTGCAAAAAGCTCATTTGCTATAGCTTCGTTCTGGATATAGCCGCCATCACGGGCCGCCACGATCGATTCATGATACATCGTTATCGATGTTGATTCATCTCCGGATAGTCGTGCCATCTCGGCAGTAATTAGCTTATACTTATGCATGTAGTAGGAAGGATTAACTTCTGCCCATTGTTTCATTTTTGATTGGTAATGCTCAAGCTTGATCCAATGCTGCTGCTTCTCCACAGTCGTAAACGTGTCCCAAGCCGCGCTTATAGCCAGAGAATAATAATAATGATGCTCTGGCAGATGCGCGAGGAACGAGGCATATTCGATGAAAGCAACAGCACATTCAGCTGCTTGAACAGCTTGTGAGTAGTTTCCGAGTAAATAATGGATTTGAGTTTTATACGTGTAGTTTCTGAATGATTGAAGCGCTGTAAATTCCGTTCCACCAGACTCATTAATAACGGAGCTATGCTCATTCAATTGGTTAATATCCAAAGTGATCATGTCGTTGGTTAGACCTTGAAGATCGGAAATCAGCTGCAAGTAATTATAAAAGGTGACAATGCGTAAAAGATTCCCCGTTTGGGCGATCGTTGATAAGTAGGACTGAACAAGATCGTACAGCTCACCCAGCTTCTTGCGTGTATACGTATAATTCACATGGTCGGCCATTGCCAGGCGGGCATATATAAAATCTCCATAGTTCATACTCAATTGGATCGCTTGCATCCAATAAGCTTGGTTATGTCCTTCATTGTCTTCCCATTGGTTAAGCACCTTGCCTACCATAAAATGAATTTTACCTTGGTAAGATGGGATCTGATATTTCTCTGAAAGCCGATAGGCCGCTTTAGCTAGCTGTAGTCCGGTATTACATTTTCCCAGAACAAAGCTTGTATGAATCCCATATGACCCATAGGCCAAAGGAGCAGCGGGGCAGCTGCCATGCTCAAAGGAAAGTTCCATATATTTGGAAATAAGCAGGGTGTATACATCCTTGTCGGAAACCAATGTAGGGAGTACTAAGGTGAGCATCAAATTCATTGCAGCCAAAATGTCCGGTTGGGTCACCTCTGGCAAATCGGATAGCATGTGGATATTTTGGTCGATCAGCTCTTGGGCAGCCTCTCTTTCCTGAATAACGGCTTCAGTACTTGGATAGCGAGGAATAACTATTCCATACTCCTGCAAGCTTTCCAAACCAATAGTGATTGCATTGGCGTTTCTCCCAATATTGACGTAATGCGTAAGCTGGATGAGACGAACCTGGGTGCGTTCACTTCGGCAGCGGGCCCTCTCCAGCATTGCCTCAACAAGCAGTTCCGCAGCGGCAGAGCTGCCGCCGAGATAAAGACACTCGAGGTGCTCCAAAAAAATCTCAAAACAAAATTCGAACTTAATACTCCAGGCGTCCTCCTGAATGAAGTGAACGGCCATTTGAAAATAACGGGAAGCTGCTTCAAAGGCAGATGAAGCCTTTGCTTTACGTCCTGCAAGGATATTAAGTTCAAGAAGGAGCTCACGAGGCGGCACATAAACGACACTATGGATGGTTTGATTATAATGATTGGCTATTTCTAACGAACTTGTGTCACTGTCCATAAAATCAGCATGCTCACGCATGTAGGTGCCTGCTTTGAGATGAGCCTGCATTCTCTGCTCCTCATCCATAATCGAATAAGCTGCTTGCTGAATCCGATCATGCATAAATTGATACATCAAGGGTTGGTCTAGAAAATACCCGGATGCCTTCATCCCGATAGAGCTTTCTAATAAGCGGCTTGCTGGTTCACTGAGAGGTAGAATCAGTCCTTCCATGACAGCAGACTTCAAGTCTGCGGCAGCCTGGAAGTAGTCTTGTTCATTCATGGCAGCGACTATGTTTAAATCAAACTGGTTGCCCAAGCAGGCTGCAAGACTCAACACGATTTGGGTGCTGCTCGGCAGTCTGCCAATTTTGTCTATGATAAATTCCAGCATTTCATCGGAATGCTCGATAGTTTCTATGCGTTCCATATTCCATTTCCATAGATGATCGCAAGCGTCAAAGGTTAGAAATTGCTCCTTATAAGTAGATTCGAACAGCAACTTGAAGAAGAACGGATTCCCGGAGGATTTGCGAAACAGGGCGGCTGCCAGGTCCCACGATTCCTGAACTTCGCAATACAGTGTATCTGCAACCATCCTGTTCAGCTCAGCCAAGGGTACTGGACTCAATTGAATGGTATGAACGGACAAACCGGACTTTAGCAGCTTGTCCATTTGTATGGCGGTCGGATGGGAATTACTAACCTCATGATCCCGATAGGCGCCAATAAAAAACAAATATTCAATTTGCGGGTCCGTCATGATAACTTCCAGCAGTTGTAAAGACGCTGGATCAGCCCATTGGATATCATCTAGAAAAATAACAAGCGGATGTTCTTTGCTTGCAACAACTTGAACAAATTGGCGAAATGCAAGCTGTAAACGATTTTGCGATTCGATAGGCAGCAAAACTTCTGCTGGAGGTATCATTCCGATAATTTGTCTAAGCTCCGGAATAACGTCGGCAATGACAGCTCCATTCGTTCCCAGTGCTTGAATAAGCTGCTCTTTCCAAAGAACAAGCTTGTCGCTATGCTCTGACAAAATCCCTCCAATTAAGCCGCGGAAAGCTTGGATGATCGGTTCATACGGAATGTTCCGATTCAATTGAACGAATTTCCCGGAAATGAAATACCCTTTTTGTTCAACGATCGGTTTATATATTTCTTTGATTAACGATGTTTTACCAATGCCCGCGTGTCCCGTAATGAGCACTGCTGCTTTATTACCGAGATTTATGAATCTCTCAAAGCATTCCAACAGTTGAGAAGTCTCCAGTTCGCGTCCGTACACCTTTTGGGGAATATCAAAATTACCGATCAGACCGGCATGATCAAGCGCAAAGCTGGCGATGCTTCCTGTTTCGGACCATTGTTTATAGCAAGCTTCCAGATCAACTAATAGGCCATATGCACTTTGATACCGCTCTTCCATGTTTTTGGCGATCAGCTTCATAATGATCTTGGAAACGAGTGGGGGGATTTTTTCATTATATATGTCAATCGGGATGGGTTCTTTTGCAATATGAACGTGAATCCATTCAATCGGGTCTTGAGCTTGAAAAGGAACACGGCCTGACAGCATCTCATATAAAGTAATTCCCAGAGAATAAAGATCAGATCGATAATCTACCGTACGGTTCATTCTTCCTGTTTGTTCCGGCGACATATAAGCTGGTGTTCCTTCATATGCCTGATGAGCCAAGACTAGACTGGTGGTAAGACCCAATCCGCATAGCTTCACTTTTAGAGTATCAGGATTTATCAGGATGTTACCGGGATGAATATCTTTGTGAATAAGTTGATGATGATGAAGCTCGCTAAGAGCTCTGCTAAGCTGAATCGCTATAGGAAAAAACACTAGAGTGGATACTGGTTTCGATTGAAGGTAGGCTGTGAGGGGGATGCCGTCGAAATCCTCCATAATGAGAGCAAGCTGGGCTCCTTGTTTCTCTAAACCAACTGATTGGAGGATACCGTCCAGTACCAAACCCTTGGAAATTTCGTATTCGTGAATCAGCTTTGTAATGTCATCAATATGAGGAGATACTGATGTAAGAGCTTTGATTAAGACATAGGGACCCTCAGTATGGGCATAACCTCGATAAAGGATATACTTTTCGTGCTGGGCAACTAATTTCGCGCAAGTATATCCATTAAAAGTAAGCATATGAGTATCACCTAATTATTCATGTAGTTAGTTACTCTATAGTAGCACATGAGAGTAGACAAGAAAATAAAATCGTTATGTGCCGATTTATCTTCTTATGGTTCTTGGCGGTTCCAAATCTTTGAAAATCTTGTTATCGGTGATCACTTTTTGGACGAGCGCAAACTGCTTTCGGATATTTATTGGCTGCGGGACCAAGCTAGGAAATTGAAGTGTGACATTAACGTGAAAAATTGGTTTGTGGCTCGTGTATGTGCTACATTTAAAGGAATAAGCTCGGTATTTGGGTAATATTATGCGTAGTCATTGTTCATGAACAACTGCAATCGGAATCATACTTTGACCGTGTAGCGGCACGAATTTACCATACTCTAAGGAGACAAAGATATGAACGAGAAGGAAGCGCTCGTCAGATTTGGCATTTCAATGCCGCAGTCGTTGATCGAACAATTCGATGCCATGCTGGTCAGCCAAGGATACGATAACCGTTCGGAAGCTGTTCGTGATTTGGTTCGCAGAGCGCTGTTGGCTCCGGGTCATATTCAGACTGAACAGATGGCTGCGGGAACGATTGTCTTGGTATACGACCATCATGTCAGCGATCTGCCTATGGTTTTAACCGATCTTCAGCATCAATATCACCAAGAAATAAATTCAAACTTGCACATTCATCTGAATCATAATCAGTGCCTTGAGGTAATTGTAGTTAGAGGAATTGTCAGTCGGCTCCGTGATTTGCAGCAGCGTATCCAAGTGTTAAAGGGTGTAAGCTATGCTGAGCTATCAGTAACTCATGTCGATGAGTCGGATACCGCTGTACATGGACATCATCATCATGATCATGATCATGATGGACATCATCACAATTAATTGTAAAGGGGATGAACCTGTGACCACTTTATTTACACTAGCAGAAGCTAATGCATTGATTCCTTTTGTGAAACTGGAAATCGAAACTTTGCAAGGCATTAAACAGAAATATCGTGAAAAAAACGATGAGCTCCAGTTATTGAAGGCTTACTTTCGCAAGCATCAGCCACCTGCGGGCAGAGATCCATTTTTCACACTGGAATGCGAAATGGACTTTTTACAGATGGAAGGCAATACCATATTGAAAAGCTTTGAATTAAAGGGTGCGCAATTAAAGGACATTGACAGTGGACTGGTTGATTTCCCTGCCATATTGAACGGACATGAGGTATTGCTGTGTTGGAAGCAGGGAGAGGACTGCATTACGCATTATCACGGTAGGGATGATGGATTTGCAGGCAGAAAAAAGCTTGCCGAAGATTAACCGGGGATTGCACGAGGAGGATTTGGAAGCATGCTAAGCGTATGGATAAAGGATCTGGGAAAGCAAGCGGTGTATGTTCAAAGATGGAAAGGACTGCTTCTTATCAGCTTGTTTGTGTTTACCCTGCTGTTAGGAATACCTCAAAACGTAGGAGCCCATGCCGGCTTGCTGGAGTCCGTCCCACCAGCCAATGCGGAGCTAGATCAATCACCTGCCCAAATCGCATTAATCTTTAACGAACGTCTGGAAGAAGGCGTGTTCTGGATTAGAGTTATGGATACCAATAAAAAACAGGTTACCGCCAACAAGGCGCAAATCAATCTGGAACGCACAAAGCTGACGTTGGATCTGCCCAAGCTAGGGCAAGGCAATTACTTGGTTAGCTACCATGTAATTTCTTCGGATGGTCATCCTGTAGATTCGACTTATTTGTTCGCTGTCGGGCAAACTCTAAGCAATGTACAAGCGGGTACAACGGATGAACATTTACATAATCAAGGTCTTTCCACTGGAGTTAAATTTACAGATATTATTCATTTTGTCTCGAGAGTCATTTATTATGCTTTTATGCTGGCTTTTACCGGTTGGGTACTGTGGCTGCGTTTTAGCGGAATAAAAGGTGAAAATACAAGTTCGGCGCTTCAAGGCTGGACACTTCAGCTGCAAAGAGGTTTTGTCGTTGCTTTTATTTTTATGATGTTCACACACTTGTTTGCGATGGTAGGTGATGGAGGCTCAGAGGCTCTGGCTATGCTGTTCACCCATACGAGTATCGGATATGTATGGATGGCCTCGTTAGTGCTGTCACTCCTCGGGTTTGTCGTGTTATTCCGCAGCTTATTGGTCGATCTGTTGTGGGTTGTTTTCATTTGGTTTTTCAAAAGCTTGAACGGCCACGCGGCTGCCTTTGAGCCTGTGAATCAAACCATTTTGCTGGATGTCGTTCATCTGGCTGCTGCATCGCTATGGATAGCGGGATTGCTGATGCTTCTGGTGTTGTGGAAACGGAGCAGAGACGAAGCGATTGCCCTATTCCCACGCGTTTCAGGGGTCGCACTTGCAAGTCTCGCTATACTTGTCATATCCGGTGTATTTTCGGTATTTATTATGCTGCCGGATGTATTCTATGTGGTTGAAACGCAATGGGGTAAGCTGCTGCTGTTCAAAAGCGCGCTTGTACTGCTTGTTATTGTTACCGGCTCGCTGCTTCGCTTTTACCATAGACGCAACGGTTATTCAAAGATTGGCTCCTTACTTAAAATAGATGCCGTCTTGGCGATGCTGATCGTTGCGATTGTCGGTATATTCACCTATTTAACGCCGTTGCCAACAAACGAGCCTCTAAGCTGGCATGTGATGGGTGAAAAGATTCATATGACAGCACAAATCTCGCCGAATAATCCTGGAGTGAACGATTTTACGGTGAAGATATGGCTACCGGAAGAGCTTGGCAAGCCAAAGCAGGTTTTGTTGAAATTGCAGGATATGCGTTCACCTGAGATCGCACCACTTGAGGTACCTTTAAAGCTGAGCGAAAATAATAATGGGTTGGAAGAAACCTATGGAATGAAGCAATATACGTATAAGTCACGTGGAGCTTATTTACCGTATGCAGGTTATTGGAAACTCGAAGTGCGCGCTATGAACAGTAACGATGATGAGACGGTATATGAAAAAGAAATACGTGTATTTTAGTCATCAGGAAGTAATATTAAAGGCCTACTATCTTGAAGATCGATAATAGGCCTTTTGGTCTATCTTCCTATTGTCGAATTTAATCGAAAAAGGTAGAATGAGGATATAGACGGAGTGAGGATATTCCTTTAAGGAAGCTGAGGCACATCATGAACAATAAAAGGATTACATCCAATGAAGCCGAAAAGATAAATATGTGGACAAGCCGAAGGATGGGATTTATCTTCTTGCTGTGCTTATGGTTGGTTGCTGTCTGTACGAATACTGTGATCATCTCATCCAGCTATTTACTTGGAATGGAATTGGATTTGTTGGATTATTTGCTGACAGGCTTTGTTCTGCTCATAGTGGCTCCATTCGTTTATGTGATTGCCAGACGAAGGGAAATGGAACCCGTTTATTTCATTCTTATGCTGATCCTGCTTTATGCTGCTGCAGAGTTGATGGAGGAAGGTTTCGAACATATAACTCCGTTTGCGGACAAACATAAGGGTGCATTATATGGTATTTCAGGACTGCTCTTAATCATGCTGCCGCTGCTTGTATTTGCTCTTATCGATATGAGGCATCGGAAAAAGATAGAATCAAAGCTGTTTTACCTCGCTTATCACGACATGCTTACAGGCTTGCCCAATAGAAAAATGTTTGAGAAGCACATAGAAAGTACGATTGTACGTCACAAACAAAACAATCAATTATTGGCTGTTCTGTTCATTGATCTGGTCCGTTTTAAAAATATAAATAATACTTTCGGGCATGTCTTTGGGGATCTGCTTCTTATTGAAGCGGCAGATCGTCTACGCAGCAGCTTGCGCTCGGTCGATCAGATTTCACGGCCAGGTGGCGACGAATTTTGTGTGCTCATCGAAGAATTAACAAATGTGGAGGATGCACACAAAATCGCTCAAAAGCTGCTAACCCAGTTAACACTGCCTTTTAAGCTGCAAGGGCATGAACTGCGAATTGGCTGCAGCATCGGCATCGCGTTATATCCTGATGACGGGGGTGATCCTGTCACGTTGATGAAGAATGCGGATACGGCGATGTGTCGGGTCAAAGAGCTTGGAAAGACCGGATTTCAACGTTATACGGCAGAGATGAACGATACGGTCATTCAAACCTTGATCATGGAGGAATGGTTGAATAAAGCGTTCGAGGAAGAACAATTTGCCCTGTTCTATCAGCCCCAGATTAACATTGATAATAACCGAATCATAGGAATGGAGGCTCTGCTGCGCTGGAAGCACCCCAATCTTGGCTTAATACCTCCTAGTGATTTCATACCGTTAGCAGAGGAAACTGGACTCATTATTCAAATCGGAGAATGGGTGTTGCGTACGGCTTGCAAGCAAAATGTGGCTTGGCAGCAGGCAGGCTATGAACCGATGAGGATGGCTGTGAACATTTCACCTATCCAGTTTCATCAAACCAGCTTTGTCGATGTTGTGCTGGAAGCTTTGGAGAACAGTGGTTTGGACCCGCAGTATTTGGAGCTTGAGATTACGGAAGGCATTGCAATGTTCCAAGTCGATCAAGTCATACATAAGCTGCAGACATTGCGCAGCCATGGTGTTCAGATTTCGATAGATGACTTTGGAACAGGTTATTCTTCATTAACGTATTTAAAGAAGTTCCCGATACATAAGCTGAAAATTGCTCAGGAGTTTGTGAGGGATCTCACCTTTGATCCGGATAATGCGGCTATTGTTCAGGCAATCATCGCTATGGCCCACAGCCTGAAGCTGGACGTTATCGCAGAAGGCGTAGAAACACATGAACAGCTTGAATTCCTGACGAGTGTCCAGTGCAGAGAAATTCAGGGATACATTTATAGCAGGCCCTTGCCTGCGCATGAGCTTACTCAGATGATGCCGACGATTTCTACACCAAGTCTTGTGTAAGAGAAATTAAAAAACACTTCAAACTCACTAGTGACGTGGAGTTGAAGTGTTTTTATATCCATATCTAAGTCTACATGTAACATTCTCCCTACAGCTTGGCTGATGCGTTAGGCAGCGCAAGCTGCTCATTTACCTCACTTGTCTGTGTAGAACGATAAGTCAGATAGAAAAGCATCCGTATAATCGCTATGCTTATAAAGCAGCCCCAGATCGGTAAAAAGGCGATTAGAACACCAGCCATCAAAGCCCCAATTCCATTTCCCAAATTCATGACTAATTGAAAGTCGGAGAAATAAGCCATCTCCTTGTCGTGCCGTGCAGCTTCATTCATCATCATGGTCTGTGAAGAGACTTCATGAACAGCCAAACAAACACCTACCCAGCCCTGAATAATGAGCAGCAGCCAGAACGATTGAATAAATCCATAAGGTACTATTGCAAGTGCCATGCCAATAACGGCAACGCCATATACCTTAAGAATTCCGTAGCGATCCATCAAACGTCGTGCAACGGGAAGCAGCAAGGTGGAGACGACCCCCGCCGTTACAACGAAATAAGCGATTTGTGCGTTGCTGAGCTTGAGCACATTGACATGGTAAATAACGAATAAAGGTGCTACCATGGCGACTCCCGTATTATTAAGACCCATCCACAAGGTTCTACGGTCGCACTCTCGAAAAGGATGAACCTTGGACAATTTGATTTTCATTTTTTCTCGAGGGGCGAGCTCGGCAATAAGCGACATTCCGGCAAAAGTGGCAAAGCAGCCGATCAGCATGGAAATGACATAGTTTTTGGGGAACATCCAGTTGAAAATATCAAGGAAATGCCCAACGGTGAAGCTGCCTATAGTCACAATAATAATTCCGATAATTTTATTGTTGCTAAAAATTCGTGGAAATTCCGACGGTGCCACCCATTTTCGTAAAATGGCTGGCTGCTGAGCACTGCTAATCATGACGGAAACCGCATTGATTGACCAAAAAATCATCAAATAAGGAATCGGATTTGGGAGCAGTACAGAAAAAGCCATGCACAAAAATGCACCCTGACGCACATATCCACTTGCCAAAAAAATACCTCTGGTTAATGGGAGCTGTCGCGTAAGAAAAGCTAGCGAAAGCGCGCAAAACAGAGGTGGAAGCGAATTCGACAATGAAATTTGAAAATTAGTAGCTCCCAGACGGGCGATAAGCACCCCAAGAAAGGTGAAGAAAAATACGCTTTTCATGTTTTGCAATCCGGCATCCAAATAAATGCGAGTCGATACTTTCATCTGCTTCAAAACCTTTCGTGTTCAGGGCGGCAGAGGCAGAAGTTGGCCCTATAAGTATGTTCACGGATTAGCATACCTTGATCAGCGCTTCTTTTACATGGACGGTGCTATTCAATAACATGGATTATCTGACTCTGTCTTTACGATGTTACAATCAGGCTTTCCAGCTTTGCGGGTGATTGTCGGATAGGTACTGGGCAGCTGCGGCATTGGAGATCACCTGCTCCGCGTTTTTGCAGCCAGGTATGACAGCAGTAACAGCAGGATGCTTCAGGCACCAAGCCAAAGCCCAAGTAGCCATATTCATGCCTTCTGGCACTTCGTGCTGTCTGATTCGCTCGGCTTCCTCCAGCTTGCTTATCGTTAGATCCCGATCATGAGCGTTGCGTACGTCATTGTCGGCAAATACCGCACCTGGCTTGTATTTTCCACTCAAATAACCGCTGGCAAGCGGAACACGAGCCAAGACTCCAAGATTTTGCTCAACACAAGAAGGGAACACACGCTCTTCAGGTTTGCGGTCCAGCCGATTATAAATGACCTGAATCACCTCGGAGCCGACCTTATTTGACCGTTCTGTCTGGTATACATTATCATTGCTGCCGATGGAGGTACCCAAATGACGAATTTTACCTGCATCTACCTGCTTGTGGAGCAAGGACCATAGCTCGTCTTGATCGAAGGCTTCATCTGTACCTGAATGGAATTGATATATATCGATATAATCTGTACGCAGCGCTCGAAGCGACGCGTCCAATTGGGAGATAACCTCCTGCGGGGACCAATGCTGGGAACGGTTCATATGCTCATGAAATTGGTGGCCAAACTTCGTTGCAATCACCCAGTCCTCGCGGCGTCCGCGTTCCACATAGCTCCCGATAAGTGATTCCGAGGTATGGTCACCGTAGCACTCTGCCGTATCGATCAAATTAATGCCCGATTCCTTGGCCTGATCTAGAATAGCATCAGCTTCCTGCTGCGTATAATTTTTACCCCATTCCCCTCCAAGCTGCCAGGTGCCAACCCCTATTACAGATACTTTCAACTTTGTTGAACCCAATTGACGATATTTCATTATGTATCCCTCCACGAATTATGGTAATGCTTTAATTAAACGATATTTGCATAAAGGATGTCAAAAGCAGATAATAAAACAAAAAGCACACAAGGAGAAGATTAGAGAAATGCGCATCCGTTTATTAGTACCCGTTATAGTCCTATCCCTTGCAGCTGCCATGTTCACAGCTTGCACCTCCAACTCCAAGACACCAGCACCCAATGCTCCGCTGGAGCCTGCTACTTTGCAAGGGCAATCAGAGCATTGGAAGGTAAACGTGAATTACTTGGTTAAAGAAAATGCGTTGGAGGAAGTGTCTTCGATCCAATACTTAGCCACAGATGAAATTAGTGAAGCAACGGTAACGATCACCCATAAGGATCAATCTCCCTTAACATACCATGTGGATTATCCTGAACTGCTAAAAGGAGGACAGGCTATTACCCTTGGTGAAAGAGCGAAGGTAGCTTCATGGAAAGATACGGAGAAAATTACTGTTGATTGGAAAGTGGGGTCTTACAAGTTTACTGAGTACGTCACCCCAACCCAAAAGACTGCAGCGCCATGACCCAATTATGCATCATACCGTGTGGGTCCAGGAAAATTTGGGACATTCGCACAGATGCTGGGCCGACTCAAGCCAAGCATGCCTACGTAGGTGCATTTCATAAGGCTTGCCAGCGCTACGCAGTGTCCTTCTATACCGATTGGGTCATTCTTTCTGCCAAACATGGTTTTCTGCTGCCAGAAGATATCGTACCGTCCAATTACGATCTGGCCTTCAATCACAAAAGCACAGACGTAATAAGTATTGCTTCACTACGGCAGCAGCTTGTAGATAAAAGGCTTGACCACATCAAAGATATCGTCATGCTCGGCGGTAAAAAACACGCTCGCGTCATGAGTCAGCTCTACGATCCAAGCTGCAGCGTCACTTATCCGTTGAGTGACTGTAAGGGGATAGGCTATATGCTGCAAAAGCTGAACAACGAGCTGTTAGCGGCGTCTTCATCACAAAAATACGTTTGACTTTAAGAAGCTCGTCTACCATGAACCCCATTTGGGATCAGTGTAGACGAGCTTTTTTGGTGCATCTCAATGCTCCTGTCGCAGTCAATCCCTTCTGGACAATCGCGATAAAACGCTTTATAATCAATGAGCAGGTAACGCGACACTTTGATGTGCGGATACCGTTCATGCGGGTGTAGTTCAATGGCAGAACTTCAGCTTCCCAAGCTGGTGGCGAGGGTTCGATTCCCTTCACCCGCTTACACGAAAAACTTACTCAATTTTGTTAAGTGGTCACATTAAAACCGGATTTCATCGAATAAGCACACTAACTGATTGTTCACTATACAATTGGGAGGTGTGCTTTTTCTTATGCTTATTAAATTTGCTACAAAGGATTTTATCGCTGATAAACAATACAAGAATTTATCTTTAAAAACCATTGAAGGTTACGAATCTGTGCTATCTATGTTTCATGATTTTGCCTTTAAACATGAAATCTTGAATGTAGAAGATATCAGTCAGATGACCGTTAAAAATTTCTCATGGAACTTCAAAAAGAAAAGGGCAATAACGCAACGAGTCGTAATAACAAGCTTCGTATATTAAAGAACTTTTTTAACTGGTGTCAAGAGAATGAGGTCATTACTGAAAAACAAAATATCTGCAAGAAAGTGAACTATGCAAAAGAAGATATTGTGTTGCATCCATTCAGCGATCATCACATTGAACAAATGCTTGGTTACTTACGTAGAAACAAGCAAAGGGAAAGAACTTTCTACTCCTATCGAGACTATTTGATTATTGTGTTTCTGCTTGGTACAGGCGTTCGCTTGGGTGAAATGGTTACCCTTAAATGGAATGATCTTGATTTGAAAAATGGATCGGCTTCTATTATTGGGAAAAAGAGGGAACTTTCATCTGTTCCACTAACAGAAAAATTGTACAAAGAACTTGCTGAGTTTAGAGTGTATTGTGAACAGCATTTTGGTGAACTTTCTACATATGTTTTCCCGACTCATACGAACACTCAGCTTGGAACAGAATCTGCCAAAACCATGTTTAAGCGGCTCAAATCGATATTAAATTTCAAAGATGTGAGATTATCAGCGCATATTTTTATAACATCATTTGCTGTGAAATGTATACAGAATGGGATGGATGCTTTCACTCTGCAAAGGTTATTGCGTCATTCGGATATTTCTATGACGAACCGCTATGTTCGTATGTTTGGTACTGCATTAAAATCTCAAAATGATAAGTTCAATCCGTTGAACGATATCAAGTTGTAGGATGGATGCGAATATGACGAATGAAATTTTGGATAATGCCATTTCTCTCAATCGCTTATTGTGGATATTGGACGATGAGTCATTTAACAAACTCTTAGCCATCACACAAGCCCATTTACGGCTTGTTAAAGAACATAGTGAGATTGTATTACCAGAACGCAGACAAGCTATCAGAGCCGAAATTGAGCGTCTGAGAGTGAAGAGGGATTCTATACTGGTATCCTTTGAACAGGAAGACATGGCATGAGGGAATCAAATGGAGAAATATGAATAGCTTGTTTGCGAAGAAGAAGATTTAGTTTTCAAAATAAGACCTATCTGCAAGTAGTTTCTGCCTTAATGATGTTGATTCATCAGCGCGGCACAGCCGATCTTCATCTGCTGACCATTGAGGATATCATAACTACAATGCATTCAGTCGAAATCATTTATCTCGCTGAATTACTACATCTTAGTAAATATCCATCAATAATCCAAGCCGACTATTAAAGATTCTATTCTTACCTTCCATCAGTCACCCATTCTCTATAAATATATAGTAGCGTATGGGTGACTATTACAAGATACATATATAGGCTCATTATTTTACCTGTTGAACTGGAATTGCCGATTACACATAAGCATGTTTAGCTATAGATTCCTAATATATGGTATCATTATCTTTGATTATGTTGAGACTTATCATTTACATGTGCTGTTAAATGTGTGCGAAATGAGGAGAGATTACATGCAAATAACAATTGAAGATAATAGTCTGATGTACATCTATTTGAAATCCAAAGATAATCATGAAAAGCTTGGGAAGTGTGTATCTGATGTAAAGTGTTTTCTACTGTATGATATACAAGAAAATATTGTTGGGTTCAAATTGATCAACACGCGCGACAATACTGACATTAGCTTAAATGGAATACCACTAATAGAGACAATCAAGCTACCTACCGTTGGTTATATAGATACTCCTCAACATAATGCTTCTATAACAGAATCCGAGAATGAGATCCTTATAATGTTTGATGAAAAAGCTGTTATTTATCAAGTTAGGGAAGATGAATGTAACATTGATTTATGTAAAGAAGGCATACTTGGTATAGAGCCAACACCGTTTACTTATATAGGGGGGAAAGAAATCATAAAGCCCTTTATAATAGAAGATATACCATTGACATTAACTAAGCTAGAGTAGCCGAGCTAGATTCTTCTTATCAACTGTACGATGCCAGACAACGTAAAATTGAGCCTATCAGATTAGAACCACAGATAAGGCTCTTAATTATGTAGCACTTTGAATGGGTTAATCAAAGCACGTTATAGTCGTATAAAAAGATACCCCCAGAAGGGTAATATCAATCATCTGGGAGTTATCTAATGTTAAATTAAAAACTTACTTGAAATCTGTATCGTCTTACAGTTTTCACAGAGTATTTTCCTGACTTATTCGTCGAGTAACATTTCTTGCGATATAAGGTGGTTTTTTGCGTTTTTATTCAAAATGCTACTATGAAATAATCAGTTTCCTCACTTTCTTGATGGCATACACTTACCTCAATAGAATATTTGTCCTCCCGTAAAAATTCAAATTAATCCATAATATAACAACAATATGATATAATTATTAATTATTACAAGCTAAATTAAGAGAGAATCGTTTTCATATAAAAGAAAACATTTTTAAATATAAAATCAAAAAGTGGTGCAAATCTATGGAATTTAACTACGACAAAAGCAATTTTCTACTTAATATTTTCTTTATCATGTTCCCATTAATATTTTATCAATTTTCAGTCCATGAAAAGATGAGTGAGAGGAAAATTTCAAAAAATGTCGTCATTTTTTCTTTATTTGCCACCCCAATGATTTTATGTATGTTCTTTCCTCCTGTAGAAGTAAACGACTTAATATTTGATCTAAGAATTATTCCCTTGATATTAGGGTGTTTTTATGGTAACTCCATAACTTCTGTCTTGTTATTTTTCTCGCTTATTGGTGTTCGTTTTATGATTGGCGGTACTGGCGCATATTTAAATTTAGTCTCCTCCACTTTATCTTTCATTGTAATTATTGCTTTATCAAAAAAGTACCATTCGTTTCGATTAATTCATAAAATTCTCCTATCCTCCATACTATCTTTTGTTTGTAAAATAATTGGCATATCCAGTATTCTGATGATTAATTCTGATTACAGACTACGATCTGCTTTTATATTTTATATTGTTCAAAGCTTATTCATGGGCTTAGTTGTATACATTATTGAGTCAATTAGAAGAAACGCTGAACTAAAAAAAGAATTATTATTTTCAGAAAAAATGAACATTGCCAGTGTTATTTCTGCATCTGTTGCACATGAAATTAGGAATCCGCTTACATCAGTAAGAGGATTTATTCAACTACTGACTCAAACCGAATTAAATCCTGAAAAAAAACAGATGTACGGTGAAATTTGTTTAGAAGAAATTGATCGTGCTGAGCAAATTATTAATGAATACCTATCATTAGCAAAGCCGCAACCCCAAGTTGAAGAAAAGTTGGATATCGGTACGGAAATTCAACACGTTTGCAATATTTTAACATCCCTTGCAAACCTTACAGGAGTAGAAATAGAGGTAAAACATGATTTTAATTTATTTGTATTAGGTGATCGACAAAAGCTAAGGCAAAGCATTATTAACATTGCTAAAAATGGTATAGAAGCGATGGCAGGTAAGAGCGGAGTGCTTAAAATTGAAGCCTATAGGAGAAACAATGAGGTGATTCTCTCCATTAGCGATACTGGAATTGGTATGACAATTGACCAAATTAATCGTCTGGGGGTCCCATATTTTTCCAACAAAGATAAAGGTACTGGTCTTGGAATGATGGTGTCATTTAGCTTTATAAAAGGTATGTTGGGAAAAATCAATGTGAAAAGCGAATTGGGAAAAGGAACAGTATTTGATATTTCCTTTCCCTTAAAAATATAACCAAGTGAGGATTATCTATCTATTAGCGAAAGAACGCTTGCAGGGTTTGAAGCCGCTAGAGCCAGAGGACGTAATGGTGGAAGACCTGTCAGCGATCAGAAGAAGATGGAACAGGCATTAAAGTTGTATAATGCTGAAAAACATACTGTGAAAGAGATAGAGGAGTTAACAGGAGTTAGACGGGCGACTTTATACAGGGCAATAACAAAGAGTTAGCACGATAATCTAATTGGCTCTCAGTGATTTGAAACCACTATAGTTCGAGAATATCACAGTTTATTGGAGGAAGATTTTTGTGGAATACACTCACACAGCCCAACCAATGCTATACTTTACGATAAAGATAACTGAAATATATAAGCAAACAAAGTAATACACCACCAAAGATAGTAAAATAAAGTAAATGAAGTGGTATCAAGAGTATGTAGCTGATTTCCTTGACTATTTAATGAAGCAAATATTAAATTGCCAACATACAAACTCACTGCTAGAATGCAAATAACTACATTTTGAATATTAAGGGAGATAAGAACATACATATGTTAAAGAAAATTGGGAAAATCGCCTACAATGTAAGTAAATATTCATCAGTTCAAGGTATTATAGCGCATACAATATATGAAAAAGTTAAGGAAAATTCAGAAGAAAAGAAAAAGATGAATGAGATAAAAAGAAAACAAGAAGATGCTATTGCGGATAGGATTCGCACATCTAGAAAAGTCGAGATGTATGAAACAAGTGACACGGAAGGTGAAATTAGCGGAGGATTCAAAGGTGAGTCCGAAATCAATGGCAAGGTATTTGGCAAGAATGGGAAATCACGCAAGATAATATTTGAAGATTAAAGTCCAAATACGCTGACAGTCCTAAAAGTGGCTTTAGCGTTTTTTTAACAATATGATAATTTATTTTGGAAGGTCTATAACATTTTTGAATTGCATTGAGCTGTTCTTGGTATACAGCAATACTTGTTGCTTTGCCAAATGAGATAAGCGGAAATGAAAATTAATAAATAGGCGGCTTTTCAAGTGAGGACATTAGTGTCATTCAAAGTTTAAGCGGTCACAGTTAGCGGATATGATTCTACGCTACAGTATGCCTAGTGAGGAAGATAAGCAGAGAGCGGTTGAACGTATATTTAAGGATTAGTCACCTTTGAAGGGTGGCTTTTTTTGTTTATTTTGAATGGGGGGGTAGATTACATCAAAATGAAGATGCCTGAATGGTGACAGTGGTAAAGCACTTCCAGCGACCGACTATGAGCAAAATTTGAAATGATACGAGTAACAAATAAATTCCAACATATAGTATAATGGGATAACGGACATTGATGGAAAGATATGATTTTATTATTTGAAAATTCCGTTGTTCGGACAGATTTACAGGATTTCTTTTCTTACAGATCGCCCTAGAAATAGACAATTGTAAAAAGTGTTATTATTGAATGGATATTACTGCATAATGGAATAAAATATACTAATGTATAGAGGAGATACTAATGGCTCGACCTAGAGTATTTGTGAGTTCCACTTTTTATGATCTAAAGTATGTACGAGCAGATTTAGAAAGATTTATTAAAGAATTTGGTTACGACGCTGTACTGAATGAAAAAGGAAAACAGCACTCCATAGATTACAGTTGCAGCAACTAACAATAACAGTTTATGTCTAAGTGAAACACATGGTTAGTGTTCAATTCTTGAAACCGTTGAAAGATATGACTACTCAGGTATTAACAATATAGTAAGCTTCCCAAGCTGGTGGCGAGGGTTCGATTCCCTTCACCCGCTTACACGAAAAACCCTTGATCATAAGGGTTTTTTGTTTGTTTATTTTTCGACAAAAAGGGGGTGTATTTAGGCGTTGGTGTCCGAGGCTGATGAAGGGGCTAATTGGTCGAACCGGTCTGCGAAGCTACGACTTATTAATTTGGATTTGCTCATTTAGATGTCGGTTGTTGTGGATAGCTTGGCATGCCGGAAGGATGTCTTTTGTGGCTTCACCTATTCAATCGGTAACACGGCTTGCTCGAATTCTGCCAGAGCCCAGCTCAAGTTCCCCTTTGCCAATTGCTGGACAACTACAATTGGGCGGAACAGGGCTTCTAAACGTAAGATCAATGCTGCGGATGCTCTGCTGATTATTGCTACAATATTGGCGCGGAAAAATGGTGTAAAGCTTGAGCATCCTGAAAAATAGAATAGACCACCTCCTGAATCAACCTGGAGGTGGTTAACAAACATTTTAAATGATAAAAGCTGTGCTTATAATAACCAACAAAATGAATAGTACAAGAATGGCACCTGTACTAGTTCCTAATCCGTAGCCTCCACAGCTTCCACCAATTCCACCAATTCCACCAACTCCGAGTGCACCCATGTTCATCCCTCCTTCCGCCTTGCATAGAGTATGTTATGAATGTCAGCGGTAGCGTGATTGGACAGATGCCAAAATGGGTGATTAAATGAAGGAGCAACAGGTTCCCTACTCGGAAGATTTTCATATGCTGTGGTGTGGGATCGTTCCTCCGACTGCTCCTATGTTTCCTCCTTTCCTAGCAAGGGATCACTATAAAGACGGTTGCATTCATTGCGCCGTCTATTTCTCATTTATCCATACTATGGGACAGGAGGCAGAAGATCGTAGACAAGACGATCACAGCTTCAGACTTGGTGTTTTTGAATACGGTGCTAGATGTATAGTATTTTTAAATATAAAGATTCCCTCGTTATTATACAAATGAGGGAACCTTTCAAACTATGTCACCATTCTGCTGTTTCTTTTTATTTTCATTTCAACAATATTTGTGTTAGTTGGAGTTTCGAGAAGAAAATTGCGCAATAAGCACATGACTAAAACCCTCTATTACTAGATTGAGGGTTATATATTTCATGGAATCATGAATCAATCCATTCAATCTATCTTCATTAAGTTATAGTTCGCCGTTAACTTAATAAACTGTTGTTTTTTTGTATCCACAAAATATGGTTTTTCCAGACTTTCCACTGCAAGCCCCTCATAACCTCATGAAAACCGCATTTCGCTAAATATTTTGGCTGGGTAAATATCACACAATTCTCCCAGCGGTAGTATCGAACACAGACGGTTCATTTGTATTCGTGCTTTCGTTCGTATGAAATGTTGGGCTAAGGATGGTATCTCCCGGCGAAAACGAGGCCGAACCCGCATTTACCTTTGCACTGCTGGATAGTATGATAATAGCGCCATCTCCATTTTGGACATTAGAACTGGGACCAATGTTATTGATTTTAAATCTTCCCACAAACGAAGGCAATCTTTTCCACTCCTCTCCTATACTCAAAGTCATTATATGAAGATATACGTCTAAGCGTCACGCCTATTGGAACATTCTTTAGGCCCGTCTGATGCTTCTCCGGTAACGGTCTTAATGAATACATTTGATTACCAATACTTATGAGGTTTACTGCGGTCATCACCCTGAGGGCGAATCGCTTTCTATAATATTGAGCTAAATGAAGTTAATGAGTATACGCCGGCTCCATAACGTAAAGCAAAGCCCTTTTTCCTTCGGGATCGAGGGCTGTTTGTGTTATTTAGAAAATTCCTTTTCCGTGTATTAATCCATAAAGTATCTTATCTATTAGTATTTAGCCCTCAGGCAGGACATACTTCACTGCAAAGTTTGTTCGATAAGATCTGTACTTTCTGAAAAGAACCCTATGGGTTGTCTAGGAGATTCCTCTACCGTCTTAGGATTCGCAACTAATATAAGGCTGAAACTATTTGCGTTTTGTATTAGTTCTAAGTGTTTACCGTCCAAATTTCCGCCTAATCTTACGAACGATGGTGCTAACCATGTAACTCGTTCAAGTTTTACCATCATACCGTTAATTACAATTAGAGTTTCGTGGCTTTCCCCTAATTTATTGTCAAAATCATTAATAGCAGCGGCTAAATTTTGAAAACTTATGTAAGAATCATTCTGCGGGAGTCGCACTACCGATGGGCTCTGCGCAAATTCCACGAAAGAATCAAGGTTTTTTAGTGGGTTATTCAACACTCTTCTCATTAGCTTCTCCTGCGCAATTGCTTTATCAAAAGGCTTATTAACTTTATTCATATTCTTACACCTCATAAGAGTATTTGTCTTGAGAGATATTATGTCCGAAATCCTATCATGATATAATTGGAAAGCAATTGTATTTGTACAGGTAGATCACGCAGCGGCTGATCGAAGTCAGATCCATCGATAAAGGAAACGTAAGAGCCATTTGTCTCCAGCGTAAACGGCAAGGAATTCGAGCTATCCACCAACATGTTGCGCAAGTACTAGATAGCAACACAGATCCTAATGAATCGTATCCATGCTGAAATGGTCAAAAATAAAATTGAGCTCAAGGCTAGACAAATCAGGTTTTTGAAGATAACCGCATAGATGATGACTTGCACTATAAATATATTTGCCGCGGCTATGAGCGACAGCAGTAAGTTTGTAATCATTAGCCGGGAGGTTCATTCTTTTCGATATGCCCAGCATAGGAAAAGCTTCCATAGTCCATTCTAAAGATAATACTTGAACGATTCCAACAAAGGAGATGTCAATATGGCCAGACGACGAGGACGTAATTTGATCGTACCCCAGGCTTCACAAGCTGTTGAACGATTCAAGGGCGAGGTTATGCAGCGAAAGGGGTATTCGGTTAATATGAACGAACCTGGGAACGTTAAGTACGAGGTTGCCCAATCTTTGGGAATCCCGCTCACAACAGGACGTAATGGACATTTATCTACGGAACAGGCAGGTAAAATTGGGGGGCAAATAGGGGGATCCATGGTTCGAGAAATGATTAAGATGGCTCAACAGCAGCTGATGAACAATCCTAACAAGTAAAGCTTCAATATTTCGTATAAAAAAGAGGATCGGAGCTCGTCGCGATCCTCTTTCTGTCTGAAATGATACGATTATTACTGATTTTCTTTTTCTTCAACGTTACAATCTTGTGCTGAGTTGAGGTCAACAGCTGAACGAAACTCGTCCTCGTTCTCGGAGGAAAGCTTATCTCCAAACTGGTCCAGCCGGCTAGGATTGCTTACAGATCCGTCGTTATCCGGTTTATTGTTTCTGCCCGTCATATGATGTCACCCCCATAGTGCTAGGGTTTCCTAAACAAGATGCTCCATCCGTAGCTCTTGCAGTTATTTTTCACTATATTATTTCTCGGGTGATCGCAAGGGTATATCCAAAACTCTGATTTGATATCGGTGAGGATGTAATCCTAATCAAACCTGATTATGAGGGAACTTTATTTAGCATTTTCGTCTTTCTTGCGGAAAGCCATATAACTAATGAAGAAAGCAAAGGCAAGGGCACAAATAACCGGCATGTAGATATACAAATCATTCATGATGGAACCCCATTTCCTAAGATTATTGGACTCATCTGCTACTTATAATTACCCTAATAATCCAAATATAACGCAGTGACCAAGAGTCACTAGGATATGTGTTCTCAATTATTCTTTCTATTCCGATCCGTTATTAGCAGGAATGGCAAAGCAATATATCGAATTTATGGTAGCTGACTCCAACATCACGGATTGTACACTATGCTTAGGAACAAGCAGAATGCAAATCATAAGGAGGCTCAATAATGAAGATTAAACAATGGCTCACTGCTACAGCAGTGACTACAAGTAGTCTGATCTTACTATCGTCTATTACGTTTGCTGCAGATCCGATGAAATCCGACATGGTGCTCAAGCTGAATGGGAAGGATGCCAGTTTTACGGCCCAAACGTTTTTGGTGGAAAGCAACCTGTACGGACCTGCTGATGAGGTTGCACGCCAATTGGGTGCTGAAGTAACTTGGAATGCGGCTGCTAAGACACTTACTTTACGTAAATCTGGAAGTACAATTGAATTTACGGCCAATATGAAAACGGTTAAGGTAAACGGGGTTGAGCTGGCTTTGACAGCACCTTTACAAGTCATCGGAGAAAAGGCTTATGTTCCAGTTCGCTTCATCTATGAAATCCTCGGTTATGCGATAGCCTATGATTCCAAAACTCGTGCCGTCAGCGTGAGCTCGGATACGTTGCCAAGCATGCGAGTATTGGGCATTAGCGAAGGGCAATATCTTACGAGCAGTGAATTGAAAATCGCTGTATGGGTAGAGAATGTAACGTTAACCGATTTTAAAATAAATAAAGCAGCAAAGTCAGGGGAAGGCCACCTACTGGTGTGGTTGGATACAGAACTCGATCCGAAGCTGGCTATAACATCGTACAAAGGTGAACCCATCGAATTTAATCATATAAAGCCCGGAGAGCATACGCTGACAGTTCAGCTGGTAGGTAATGACTCGCTGCCGCTTCAACCAGAAGTGAAGCAAACCATCAAATTTAACACAGCACAAATATCGATTCTGGCTGATTTGGACCCTCAACAAGCAACTGGTATGCGAACTGAAGGTGTTATTGCCGATAACAAGGGTCATGTATTTACAGTAGACTCCGATTCGAAGAAGCTGTTCCGTATTAAGGCGGATAGCGGCAAGGTGGATGTATTAACCGAGCTCCCGCGTGCAGCAACAGGGCTGGGATTAGACGCTTCGGGTAATCTGTATATGGCGAGCGGTGGTCAGGAGGGTGTCATCCTGCGGGTGCTGGCTAAGGATCTGGAAGGCGAAATGTTCGATACATCAAAGGTAGAAACCTATGTCAGCGGTGTAGCTGGTGCAAACGGTTTGGCTTTCGATAAAAAAGGCAATCTGTATGTGACCGGCGGTGCCAATGGAAATATTTACATGGTAACACCTGACGGTAAATTGAATACGTTTAAAAGCGGTCTACAGCCAGAGCGTACAGAGCAGCTTATTGTCGTTAACGGAATCGCCTTCGGTCAGGATGGCAAACTATATGTATCCAATACGAGCAGTGGAGAAATCAATCGCTTTACCGTGAACGCTGACGGTTCTCTTGGCAGTTCAGAATTGGTGGCCAAAAGCCCACTGCTTTATGGTGCTGACGGTATTAACTTCGGCCCGGACAATGCCTTGTACGTTTGTGCCAATGAGCGTAATTCGATCGTTAAGGTGACGATAGACGGCAAAGTAACCGAGGTTGCACATAACGATAACAAAGGTCCGCTGGAATTCCCGGCAAGTCCCTATTTTATAGGCAGCACCCTTTATATTAGTAACTTCGACCAGCCGCGCGGTGATAATAAGCCAAACGAGCCGGGAATAGGCGCTTCTATAGTCCAAATTCAATTAGGTCCTGTTAACAAATAACGGAATATGAAAAAAGCTTACAGGAGTCCTTCCCTGTAAGCTTTTTGCGTTTTAGACGTTCATGCCATTTAATAGCATTAGGAATAAGCTAATAAAGCTGGTTACCAATCAACCCTATTGAAGCTGAAGCGGTGAAGGTTGACAAGGACGAATGAATCTTTGAGCGAATTTGTCCCGTTCCTTTGTAGTGAAAAGTTTCTTGAGCAGTTCTTTCCAATGCTTTTGACCAGGCTCATCATGCATTTTTTTAAAGCTTGCTTTCAGGTACATTTCGATTGACCGTTTATTGGCGTCAATACCATATAACTGGTTTTTGAAAGGAACGGCTAGTGTGATTTTACGAATGGCAGGGATTTCGTGCAGCAGCCGAACGGATATATCCATGATCGTCTTATGAACAGCATCGATTGCAGGGAAATAGCTATTGAACTCCGTTTCGCTTATAGGAGTGTCGGGATTAGCTTCTTTGAGCTCGTTATAGTTTGTATAAAATTGGATATAGGCTTCATTCTGATTGCGAATTTCGGCCAACTTAATCAATGAGGCTCCCCTGAGAGAAGGAATATACTCATTGAAGTGCTTGAGCTCCTCATCGCTTAATCTCGGTGGGGGCACTGGCGCATCCGCTGGCTCGACCCGTGCTGGTTCATCTGTTGGAGCAGAAACAGCGGTTGATTGCGGCACACAAGCCCCGAGTGTAGCTATAATGATCCCTATGATTCCTATAAGCCTTAGTTGTTTAAACATGCAGCTATCCCCCCAGCATCGCTTGTAGATTGCATTTCTTAGGTGTCAATTAAATCGTTAGTTAAGGCTTGATGCTAAGGGTGACACTGGCGGTTTTACCATTCTGTGTTTTGGCGCTGATAGCAGCTTTGCCAGCGGAAAGAATGTGCACGACACCGACATCATCCACCGTAGCAACCAACGTGTTGCTGCTTGACCAGGTAATAGCCTTATTCGTCGCATTGGACGGAGCTATTGTAGGGTTCAGCGTGAAGTCCGGGTCTCCGATTTTGAGGTTCAATGATGTTTTACCCAACGAAATGCGGGTTACTGGTTGTGACACATCAACCTCAGCAGAAGCGATGAGACCACCATCCAAGGTAGTAGCCGTAATGGTAGTCGTTCCTATCGACTTGCCAGTGACAAGGCCTTTGTTGCTCACCGTCGCAATGGAGCTGTTGGCAGAGGACCAGGTAATGCCTTTATTAGACACGTTCACTGGCTGAATTGTAGCAATCAGCGGAGCCGTACCGCCGATATTCACCGCAATATTGCTGTCATTTAATGTTATGCCCGCAGCTGCAACAGGATTACCATAAGTTAGATGAACGGTTAACAAAACATCAGTGGATAATGACGTTCTCAAAAAATCGGGAGAGCTGTAGCTATATGTCGAGATGTTGCCAAAGCCGCTAACGGCTGATTTAAGGTCATTGGCAACGCTTTTCTTGGCAGTATAGCGAATGGTAAAGGAAGGCTGATTAGCAGCCATTGTTTCTTTGACTTTGGCAGCCAGCTGCGCAGGGGTAGAAGCAGTAAATTCATCCTTTAAATAATCAAGATCAAGCACTTGCTGGAAATTGTTATAAAAAAGGGCTCTTGCCGTATCCGTGCTTCCTTTGCTCAGCAGTTGGTCCGTAAAATCTACCGCCGCTGCTGGATATTTCTTTTTCCAGTTATGATTGGTTTTAATTTGGGCATCGGTGAGATTATAGTAGCTGTATACGGTTTTGCCAGACGTATCGGCTACAGGATCATCCCATGTCGTGTCGAGGTGATACCAATTGCCTTCCAGCTTGACCAGATTCCATGTATGGAGCTGTCCGCCAGATGTACCTTCTATAATCTTATTCTCCAATCCTGCATCCGTGAGCATGCGATAGGCTAGTAAGGCATAGCCTTGACATACCGTTTTTTTGCCGCCAAAAAGTCCAGCGTAAGCAGAATGCTGCACCATTGTTGTATCATAAGAGAGGTTAGAAACAATCCAGTCGTGAATTGCCTTTTCCTTTTGAAAATCGTTCATGTCGGGTGTGATGATTTCAGCTAAGATATCGCTTACTTTTGCAGCAACATTTCTGGATTGATCGGCAGTTTCCCAGTAAGTAAACGTTAAATTAATTGTCGAATATTCCTTGTCGGATGCCAGTGTGTATCCGTAGGACTTTGTACTGTATAGCAGATAATCATCGGCTTCGTAGATGGCTGCCAACATATTGTTCACGTTTGTTTTGGTTAAGGCGCCACCTGTGTAAGTGACACTGTAGGAAGCCGATTTACTTTGTATGGCAGTGTCAAGCTTAGCCTGCAAATCTTTTAAATCGGTAGCATGTTCAACAGCGGCATAGACAGGAGCTGCCCCCCATGGGGTAGTGACTAGACTAGAGCTTAAAAGGAAAGCAGACAGCAGTAATGTCTGAGGAATACGAAAATTCATGTATGATAGGTCTCCTTCTATTCTCTTGGATGATACGGATATAAACCTATTATTTTTATCGACATTTGAACACAAAAAGTAAAGCTTTATCTACAAAATAAGTTGGTGAATATTCGTGTTGAACGGTCTAAATAGATACAGGAGCAAGCGGAGTGAAAATCCGGTGTCAGGAGCTGTGTTGCTGATTGTCCCCTATGATGGAAAAGGATAAAGCATTAAAGCTGGGAGCGCAATGGAATTGCAAAAAAAAACATGATTTATCCCTAATGACTCGATATTTAAGCCATTGGAGCAGTGGCTGCCGAACACATAGGATTGAATGGAGAAAAGTGGGATCATTTACAGATGAAATAATGAAGTGAGGAACTGTCGGTGGAAGTCAAGCGGTGGCAGCTTCTTTACCCTGTTACCAACCTTCTCAGACAAACAATTGTGATGTAAGATTAGACTATAAGTGATGATGCCGAAGCAAAACTTTGGAGTCTCGGCACGGATGTAGACGATTTTAAAAAGACAGGTGATCTATATGTTGGATCTTGACCTCAATATAGCTCAAATGCAAAATTTGAAATTGAACACGAAGCTGATGCAAAGCATGCATATGCTGCAAATGTCTTCTACGGAATTATTGGACTATTTGGAGGAGCAGTCTGTACAAAATCCTTTGATGGAATTTGCATATCGTCCTGATTTGCCTCAGTTAAAAAGAAAAACCGTTTCAAAATCGTATGATGTGAGCGCTTACGATGACCTGCTGCTTAACATTGTCAGCAAACAGGACGAATCGCTTGAGATGACGCTGCTCAGCCAGCTTCGACAAAGTGATATTCCGCAAAAGTATGCCAGCATAGTGGAGTTTATTGCCGGAAGTCTGAATGATGACGGGTATTTAACGATAAGCGTGGAGGAGATGAGCGCCTACCTTGGGCAGCCTCTGAAGGAGATTGAAACCGCATTGAGCTATGTGCAGGCTATGGAACCTGCCGGGATTGGCGCAAGGTCTTTGCGGGAATGCTTGCTTATTCAGATTAACAGAGACTCTAATGCCAATGAATGGGCGGCCCGAATTACAAGTGAGTATTTGCAGGAGATTGCAGCAGGGAAGTATAAGACGGTGGCTGACCAAGTGGGGATAACTCTGGAGCATGTTAAAAAAACGATTCATTATATGAAAACACTGAACCCTCGCCCAGGCCTGGTTTATAACACTTTTACCGCGCCCCGTATCGAGCCGGATGCTGTAATCCATAAAAATGGGGACCAATACACCGTATTGATCAATGAGGCGTGTTATCCGCAGGTGTATATGAATGATTACTACAAGCAGCTTAAAAAGCAAAGTGGCTGTAAGCAAACGAAAATGTTCTTAGGTCAATATGCGCCGTCCATTCAATGGCTAATTCGAAGTCTTGAGCAAAGAAAAGCAACGATAAGCAGAGTAGTTCTGGCGATTATGGAAGAGCAACGGCTATTTTTGGAGAAAGGCCCGATGTATGTAAAGCCATTAATTTTGAAAGTGATCTCCGAACAATTGAACCTGGATATATCTACCGTCAGTCGGGCGGTTAAAAATAAATATGTACAAACTCCACGTGGTGTTTATCCCTTGAAATATTTTTTTTCCAGCAAAGTGGAATCAAGCAGTCAGGAACCCGTCTCCGCGCACAGCATTAAAGCTCAAATTATGCAGCTAGTGAAAGAGGAGGATAAGCATAATCCTTTATCCGACCAGCAAATTACCGACAAGCTGGTTCAGCAGGGCTTGCAGATCTCAAGAAGAACCGTGATGAAATACAGAGAAGCGCTGCATATTGCTTCATCACGATTAAGATCTTCATATGTGAACTAGTTTCTAAGATACGGTGATAGCATAGCCGGTATGTTAAGAGGGAAGGTGACGTACGTAGGAAACAAGGTAAGCCGGTCTTCCCATTAGGGATGGCCTTTTTTTGTTTATCTGATCCAAAATGATAAAAAAAGGAAAAAACCTGCTGACCTCGAATGTTATGTGTATATAAGCTTTGTCCATTCAAGCATACATAACGAGAAGAGGAAAATCGATATGTTCATACGTTTAGGTAAACGAAAAATAGGTGCACTGCTTATTGCCCTGCCCTTGGTATTAAACGGGTGTGAGGCTGTTGGCGGATTGGATGTAAACAAAGCAATTTTAGAGGCTACAACTGCGCAATCGTTGGAAGGAAAAGGGAGCATTATTTTTGATCTTGTTCCTGGAGATAAAGTACAGGCACGCACTTCCGCAGAAGGACAAACCATCATGAAGCTGTTAGAGCATATTGAGATTCATCATGACTCAATTAAAATTGACAATACTCAGAAAGCTTCTTATACGGGATATATAACCATCGCCAATCGTAAAATTGCTTTTCAGGCTTATATGACACAGGAACGGATCATTATCGCTCTGGAAGGCGGCAAAAAGCCCATCGTGATTGATCTGGCTTCCAACAGCAGTGGAGCCGTCCCTCCTATTTTTATTACCGAGCTGCAGGAGAGGCTGCAAAATGAACCTTTTATGAAAAGCCTAAGCTCTTTTCTCATTAAACAGCTCCCTAATCCGGGTCAATTAAGTATGGAAAATGTGAGGGAAGTGGTTAACGGTGAGACGCTTTCTCTCCACAAATTACATAGTGAGGTATCAGGCAAAGAGCTGATGCCGCTCGCAAAAACGTTCGTTACCAATTTGATGAAGGACGACAAGGCACTTAAACAATTGATTGGTGAGCTGTACGATTTGCTCTATCCGCTGCTCTCCCCTCAGCTCGAGCAAATGATCCAAGACATAAAAGACGGAAAAACCGTAACGAATCCTCTCGAAGGTTATCCAATACCTGAAACACCAGGAAGCAAAGCAGGGATGCAGGCTGTTATAGGAATGATGGACATTCTGAAAAACCGCGACATGACGATTGAAGTGATCCATACCGAGGTCAAGCAGCTGTCTGTTTTTGTGCTTCTTGGTCTACATGCTATGAATGAACAAGAATTGCAGGAGCAGCTGCCGTTTTTGAACGATACGACCCATGTCAAGGCAGATTTATATATGGACAACACATTGAAGCTGCGCAAATCCAACCTGCTTGTTGAAGCCTCATCATTGAACACAGTATCGAAGGGGAGTCTATCCTCAGCCAAATTATCCATATCGGGTGAATACTGGAACATCAACAATCCGGTCAAACCGACCCAGTTAACGGCAGATGAGGATGCTTTGGTGCTGGAAAAGGGATTGACTCCTATCGATGTGCTGCGCAATTTTACTCCTTCCTCGGAAGCGTATTTGCTGCTTAAAAACGATTTGGGCGTCTCGAAAAAATCAGTGATACTTCTTATGGATGGCGATCGTTACAAACCTAATACTCGTAAACCGTTCATGGATGACGGCGTGGCAATGGTGCCGACTTCTTTCCTCAGTGAAAAACTGAATGTACGTGTCGATTGGAACGAGCCGGAGAACACGGTTACCCTTACCGATCCACTAACTTTAAAAACGATTAAATTGAATTCGGGCAGCCATACGGCCTTGGTGGATGGCGTGGAAATGCAGATGGAAAAGGAAATGATTATGCGTGATGGCATCCATTTCGTGCCCTTGACGTTTATCGTCACACAGCTGGGCGGTCAAACCGAATGGGAAAACGAGGCACGCAGCATACGGATAACCAAATAACAACTGCTGCTCATTCAGTATATAGCTTCTTTTGAGCATGCAGCTTCTTACCCCTATGGGGTTAAGAATCCAAAGAATCTGGCATCAACAACGATTGAAATAGGTGTCTGCTTTCGCAGCGCCTCTTTGCTGTCATGATGTTTAGTTCATCTTAGATAGCATAATTGCAGTGAAACGCGGTCGTTTTTGATCCAAAAAAATTCAGTGTTTAAAAATATATGCTGGATTTGCATTCGTTTTGTGAAATGTCAACTTTTATTGCGCATATTTCCGCAAATTGTGTTAAAATAATAAGGTTATGACTAAGTAATTTTATTATGAGAAAAGGTTGTGAAGTGATGACTTCGTTTGAAGATTGGAACCAGAAGGTTAAGAAGACGTTCAATGCTACTAGTAATGAAGAAGTCTTAACCATTACTGAAGCTGGAGCCCTGCTGGGATTGTCCAAGGATGCCATGAAAACATATGTTGATAAACATAATCTTACGAAAATAAAAATTATGAGAAGCACACATAGATATCTTTTGCTGAAAAGTGAAATGGATAGTTTACTAAAGTCTTAATTTTAATGAAGATTTTACTTGTTTGCTCCATTTAACTTGCATCACAGGTTGAATTTGCATATAATACTGCTAATAGTTGCATATCAAGAAATGCGTTGACGGAGATAAGTACGCAGTGCCTCTTTACAGGGAGGAGCCGCCGGAGATTGAGAGCGGTTCTACAGAAACAGGCTGCCGAAGTTCACTCCTGAGCAGTCCTTTGAAACCACGGCTTTGCCGGTGGCAAGTAGAGGGAACCGGCCATGAACGTTCACGTTCTGGAACCGTTAATTTCATTAAAGCGGGAAGCTTTGCTTGTTATTTGAGTCTCGATCAGTTGGATCGGCATTCGGAATGGAAGCTTTTCGAAACAAGGGTGGTACCACGACGTTTTCGTCCCTTTCCGGGACAGGGAGACGTCTTTTTTGCGTTTGATGGTAATACAAGTGCGGTGAATTAGGGCCGGCTGCGCGACCAAATATTCTTCCAAGATGATGCTTACGAAGCCAGTTTGCTTAAGCAAACTCTCAGCTGTTGTTTACCGTATTTTCTGATTATCTAAATGATTTAGCTGTGAAAATACGGAAACAAAGGCGAACGCTTCTCCATGATCATTTGGTCGCTTCGCTCCTGATTCACCGCACTTGTAAAGTGGGATTAGTTAAAGGGATAAAAGAACAGAAATTTCGAAATAAGGGAGGATAAGCAAATGAAAGAACGATTAGAGGCATTAAAGGTTGAGGCGTTGCTAGAGCTTGAGCAAGTTACGAATCAACAGCAATTAAACGAGATGAGAATTAAATATTTAGGGAAAAAAGGTCCGTTAACCGAGGTCCTGCGTGGAATGGGAGCACTGAGTGCAGAGGAACGCCCAGCAATCGGTCAGGTGGCGAACGATGTGCGCGGCGCCATTGAAGCGGTCATCGAAAGCAAGCAGGCTGAGTATCAGCGTGCCGAAACGGAGCTGAGACTTCGCGCAGAAACGATTGATGTTACACTGCCAGGCAAGCCGGGTGGTGTGGGTGCAGCTCATCCGCTCAGCAAGGTGATCCAGCAGATCGAGGATATTTTTATCGGCATGGGCTATACCGTTGCGGAAGGTCCAGAGGTTGAGCAGGATTATTATAATTTTGAAGCGTTGAACTTGCCAAAGAACCATCCGGCACGCGATATGCAGGATTCCTTTTATGTGACGGAGGATATTCTGATGCGTACTCATACTTCACCTGTACAGGTACGTACGATGGAGAAAATGAAAGGCGAGGTCCCGGTAAGGATTATTTGTCCAGGACGTGTGTACCGCCGCGATGACGATGATGCGACACACAGCCATATGTTTACACAAATCGAGGGACTTGTGATCGACCGCAATATCCGAATGAGTGATTTGAAGGGTACTTTGCTGCAATTTGTTCAGGAGCTGTTTGGCAAGCAAACGCAGATCCGCATGAGGCCAAGCTTTTTCCCATTTACAGAGCCAAGCGCAGAAGTGGACGTGACATGCTCCATGTGCGGCGGAACCGGCTGTCGGGTATGTAAGCAGAGCGGCTGGTTGGAAATTCTCGGTTCAGGAATGGTACACCCGAAAGTGCTGGAGATGGCTGGCTATGATCCAGAGGAGTACAGCGGATTTGCTTTTGGTTTGGGTGTGGAGCGTGTAGCGATGCTTAAATACGATATCGAAGATATTCGACATTTTTATACGAACGATCTTCGGTTCCTGAAGCAGTTCGTACATGTATAAAAAGAGAGGAGCGTGAGCAAACATGAAGGTTTCATATCAATGGTTGTCCCAGTATGTAGATGTGAGTGGATTTACGGCTGCTGAGTTGGCGGAGAAGCTAACGCGCAGCGGCGTTGAAATTGATAGCGTGGAGGATCGCAATAAAGGTGTAGAGGGTGTGCTCGTCGGATTCGTCAAATCGCGTGAAAAACACCCAGATGCCGATAAGCTTAGCGTGTGTAAAGTGGACGTAGGTCAAGGAGAAGATTTGCAAATCGTCTGTGGAGCCAAAAATGTCGATGCCGGACAAAAGGTACCCGTCGCTATAGTCGGAGCCAAGCTGCCGGACGGCTTAAACATCAAACGCGCGAAGCTGCGCGGTGTGGAATCGCAGGGTATGATCTGCTCCGCGAAGGAGCTTGGACTTAATGACAAGCTGCTGCCAAAGGAAATTCAAGAAGGGATTCTTGTGCTTCCTGAGGATACGGAGATCGGTGCAAACATTCTGGATGTGCTGGCGATCAGCGACCAGGTGCTGGATTTTGATCTGACGCCAAACCGTTCCGACTGTCTGAGTATGCTGGGTGCGGCTTACGAAATCGCTGCGATATTGGGACGTCCTGTACGGCTTCCGGATGCAGAGCAAGGAACTGCGGAAGGTAAAGCATCCCGCCAAGCTTCAGAGCATATTTCGGTTGAGATTACGGCCCAAGAGCAGTGCTCGCATTATGCTGCAAGGCTGATTGAAGGGGTTCGTGTCGGTACTTCTCCATTATGGATCCAAAATCGTTTGATGGCAGCAGGCATTCGACCCATCAATAATATTGTAGATATTACGAACTATGTGATGCTGGAGTATGGACAGCCGCTCCATGCATTTGATGCAGATAAGCTGGATAACGGTCATATTGATGTTCGTATGGCCAAGACTGGTGAAAAGCTGGTTACTTTGGACGGCGTGGAGCGCAGTTTGGAGCCTCATATGCTGCTCATTACAGACGGTAAGAAACCGGTGGCAATCGCTGGCGTTATGGGTGGCGAAAATTCCGAAGTAACAGATGGCACTACGCGGATTTTGCTGGAATCGGCCAAGTTTGATGGGGGAACGGTTCGTAAAACGTCACGTCAGCTTGGACTTCGTTCTGAAGCATCGCTGCGCTTTGAAAAGGAAGTTAATCCTGAGGCAGTACTGCCGGCGCTGAATCGTGCTGCAGCTTTGATGAGCCAATATGCGGAGGGACAGATTGCTTCGGGAATCGTAGAATCTGTGTCCAAGCCGCACAGTCCAGTACGTATTGAGCTTAGCGTTAGCCGAATTAATGCTTATTTGGGTACGGCATTGTCCGCCCAAGAGGTGAATGATATTTTCAAAAGGCTGCATTTTGATGTGGAGGCAAATGGGGAAACGTTCCATGTGCATGTACCAAGCCGTCGTGGTGATATTACCCGTGGTGTGGATTTGATCGAGGAAGTTGCTCGTTTGTATGGCTACGATAATATCCCGACAACATTGATGACTGGTGTAACGACTCCAGGTGCATTGAATAAAGAACAGACCATCCGCCGTTTGGCACGCACTTTGCTGACTGGAAGCGGCCTGTATGAAGCCGTGACGTATTCATTCACGCATCCGCAGCAAATTAAAGATTTTCCGGGAGCTTTTAAAGAATCGAAGCCCGTGACCTTGTCCATGCCAATGAGCGAGGAGCGCAGCACGCTTCGCACCAGCCTGATTCCACATTTGCTGGAGGCCGCTTCTTACAATCGCAATCGTAATACCGATGATGTTGCGCTATTTGAAATCGGCAAAGTATTCGTAACTGATGAGCTTTCCCTAACAAAACTTCCTGAGGAACGATTGATGCTGGCAATTCTGTTAACGGGAAAACGTCAGGCGACACATTGGAGCGGAAAGTCGGCTGAGGTAGATTTTTATGATTTGAAGGGTGTATTTGAAAATCTTGTTGGGTACCTAGGTCTTACCGGGAAGATTGGCTATGCAGCTGCGCAGCCAGAGGGCTTCCATCCTGGAAGAACAGCAAATATTACATTGGAAGTGCCAGCAGTCAACGGAGCATCCGTAGAAAAGCAGATCATTGGAACACTGGGTCAGCTTCATCCGGCTCTTCAGCAGCAGCGGGATTTGGCTGATACCTACGTGCTTGAGATCGATTTTCAAGCTTTAGCCGTTTATGCCGATGAGCAAATTACGTATAGTCCTCTTCCACGCTACCCGTCGATCGGTCGGGATTTGGCTATTGTTGTTAACCGTGATCTGCAGGTGGGCGAGCTGACGGCCAAGGTAAAAGAAGTAGCAGACGCATTGCTGGAGTCGATTCAGGTATTCGATATTTATACAGGTGACCGTCTGGGAGCAGATAAAAAGAGTGTAGCTTTGGCGTTGGTTTACCGGACTCCGGAGCGCACTTTGACCGACGAAGAAGTTAGCGAATTGCATGCACAGGTGTTAGCATCCTTGGAGCAATCTTATGGTGCCGAGCTTAGAAAATAAAATAGCAGCCGCATTTGATTTTCAACGAAATCCATTTTATGGAAAATAACGAAAATCCCTTGCTGTAGCAGGAAAAAAGCTTCCTCGTATCGAAATAAATGAGATACGAGGAATTTGTTTATAATATCAGAATTTATAAGTTTTCAGCAGAGCTGAATAAGCTGATATTGCAAGAAAAGCAACCTATTTGAGACGAATATATCCTCGTCGAATAGGCTTCGATCAGAAGCTTTTCTTAAGTGGGGATTCCGAAAGGAGAGCTTGTTGTGGGTAATGAAGGCAAAATTCGGATGACGGTAGATATTTTTGGCAGTCAGTACAAATTGGTTTCAGAAGCAAGTGTTCCCCATATGAAACGTGTAGTAGCACATGTTAATGAACAAATGCAGAAAATTTCCGCGGGTTCTCCGCGTTTGGATACACCTAAAATCGCCGTTTTGGCGGCTGTTCACATGTCAGATGATTATTGCAAAATCAGGGATGATTTGGAACAGATACAGGTTCGACAACAGCAAATGGAAAAATCGCTCAAAGAGCTTGCTGTTTTACAGGAAGAGCGAGTTTTGCTGCTGCAAAATTTGGAGCAGGAACGCGATCACGCACAGCAGCTGCAAGCAGGAAGCCTGGAGCTGGACGCTGAACGTACAAAAGCATTGGCTGAGATTGATCGTTTGAAAGCGTCTGCTCTGGAATTTGAGCAGCGTCGTAAACAGCTTGAGGTTGAGCAGCAAGAAGACCGCGAGGCTCGCGGTAGATTGGAAAAGCAGCTGGGTGCTCTCAGGCAAGCATCGAAGGAGCAGTTGGAGGCTCAGCAGAAGGCAAATCAGGAGCAGCTGGAAGCTGAACGTGAGACTGCAAGAGTAGAGTTGGAATTGCAGCTGCAAACGCAGCGGGAAGCTTCCGAACAATTACTGGAGGCTGAACGCGAAGCTGCCAAGGAGCTATTGGAAGTCGAGCAGGAGGCCGCAAGGCAGCGGCTGGAAGTACAGCAAACGGCTGCTAATGAGCAGCTAGAGGAACAACGGACTGCTTCCGAGGAACAGCTTAAACAACTGCAGTTGGTGAGAGAAGAACTGCAGGAGCGTAGTAAATTGCAGGAAGCTAAGCTAGCCGACCTTACATTAAGGGCTGATGCAGCTGATGTGCAGTTGGCAAGTCGCCTGGAGGAAAAGATCCTGTTGGAGCAATTGCTTGAACAGCAATCGCAGGAGCAGGCAAGCCTGCATGCGAAGCTTGAGAAGCAGCAGTCCGAGGCTAGCGAGTTTAAGCAGCTGAGCGAAAGCAGGCAGCAGCTTATTGAGGAATTAAGCCTACAAAATGATCAGCTGCAGGAACAAATTCGTTTACGCCAGGAAGAATATGATCTTCAGTTGGAGCTGCATCAAGAATTGGAAGAGCAGCACCGATTGGAACAGGACCGGAGTTCATCCATTCAAGCTGAATTGAAAGAGCTTCAAGAGAAGCACATACAGCAGCAGCTTGAATTTGACCAGCAGTTAAATCATGAACATCAGCTTCAGCACCAATTAGAAGAACAGATCGAGAAGGGAAAAAGCGAGCTTACTGAGCTTAAGGGACGCTTGGAGCAGACTCAACGCGATAAGGAAGCAGCTGCGACTGAACTGCGCGAGCAAAACGAGCAGTTGGCTGAGCTGCAGCTACAATTAAGCAGCGGATTGGAAGAGGTGCAGCTGCAGCAGGAGCTTTATGCTGAGCTGCAAGCACTGACTGATGAGCTGACTGAAAAGCTTCAGGAAAGTTCTGATGCGCTTGTAGAGCGAGAGAGTCAATTGCATGTGCAGCAAGAGCGCTTTGAGTCAGAGCGACTTGCCCAGCAACAGCGTCATGAGGCGATGCTGCAAGAGCGTGAAGAGCGAAGCGCCGAATCGATTCGCGAGCGAGAGGCAGAGCTGCAAGCGGAGAAGGCGCAGGCGCTGAGAGAGCTAGAGGCGGAGAAAGCGCAAGCGTTGCGTGAACGAGAAGCAGAGCTAGAAGCGGAGAAAGCGCAAGCGTTGCGTAAGCGTGAAGCAGAGCTTGAAGCCGATAAGGTGCGGGCGCTAAGTGAACGTGAAGCAGAGCTAGAGGTGCAGAAAGCGCAAGCACTGCACGAGCAGCAGGAGTGGCACGAAGTGGTGCTGCAAGAACGCGAAGAGCAAAGCATCGCAGCGATTCGTGCGCGTGAGGAAGAGCTGCAAGAGGAGAAGGCGCAAGCGCTGAGAGAGCGAGAGATTGAGCTGGAAGCGCAGAAAGTGCAAGAGATGCGCGAGCGTGAAGCAGAGCTAGGTGCTGAGAAAGCGCAGGCGCTGAGAGAGCGAGAGATTGAGTTAGAAGCGCAGAAGGCGCAAGGGCTGCGTGAGCGTGAAGCAGAGCTAGAGGTGCAGAAAGCACAAGCTTTGCGTGAGCAGCAGGAGTGGCATGAAGCGGTGCTGCAAGAGCGCGAAGAGCAAAACGGCGAAGCGATTCGTGCGCGAGAGGCAGAGCTGGAAGTGGATAAGGCGAAAGCGCTAAGTGAACGTGAGGCAGAGCTAGAGTCTCAGAAAGCGCAGGCGTTGCACGAGCAGCAGGAGTGGCATGAAGCGATG
>NZ_FOTE01000003.1:412666-650741 GCF_900114475.1 Paenibacillus sp. 1_12
GTGCTGCAAGAGCGCGAAGAGCAAAGCGCTAAAGCAGTTCGCGAGCGTGAAGCAGAGCTGGAAGCGCAGAAAGTGCATGCGCTGCGTGAGCAGCAGGAGTGGAACGAAGCGGTGCTGCAAGAGCGCGAAGAGCAAAACGCTAAAGCAGTTCGCGAGCGTGAAGCAGAGCTAGAGGTGCAGAAAGCGCATGCGCTGCGAGAGCAACAGGAGTGGCACGAAGCAATGCTGCACGAGCGTGAGGCCGAGCTGGAAGCGCAGAAATCGCAGGCACTTAGAGAGCAGCAGGAGCTGCAATCGAAGGTTGAAGCAGAGCAGCGCCAGTTTGAACAGCAACTTTCCCAGCAAATTGCGGAGTATCAGCAACGTACAGAGCTGCTTCTAACTGAACAGCAAAGTTTGAAAGCACAAATCAAAGAGCAGCAGGCTAATCAGCAGCAGCTGGAGCAGCGTGAAGGCGAATGGCAGCAGCGGTGCGAGGATTTAACCGAACAGTTGAGTGAACAACGAAAAGCTGCTGCCGAACAGAAGGAAGAATTAGAGCTGCATGAAGAGCTATACAAAGAGCTTGAAGAGCAGGTAGCAGAACTGAAAGAACGGCTCAAGGATGAGAATGTACGCAGTCGTGAAGCCCTGGTGCAATTGGAGGAACGCGGTATCGCGCTCCAGGAGCAGCTTCGCGGACGGGCTGAAGCTGCAGCTGCATTGGAGACAGATCTTTATAAGGGCAGACAGCAAATAGCCGAGCTTGAACAGCATTACCAACAGCAGCTCGAACAACAGCAGAGGCTGGAGGAATCGTATCTGGAGCAGCAATCGCGTATAGCTGAATTGGAGCAACAAAGTCAGAAATGGAAGCAACTTTCAGAAGAATTTTCAACTCAGACCGAGCAGGCAAATCGACATTTTGCTAGTCAGCAGGAGGAACTCCGGCTGCAAGTCGAGTTATACGATGAATTGCAGGATCAATACGACGAGCAATCCAAGGAGCAGCTTGCATTACAAAATCAATATGACGAACACAGAGAACGTGCAGAGCATGTGTTCAGAGAGCTGGAAGAACTGAAATCGGAATATGAAAAGCTGCAGATCGAGTATAATGAATGGATTGAGTTGGTAGAGAAAGAATAAGCGGGGATTAGCTATGAACGGATTGGATTGGGCAGCCGTTGTGCTGATTCTGTCAGGATTGATATTGGGTTTTTATCGTGGGTTTGTTAGCCAATTGGTGTCTATCGTAGGATTATTTATTGCTTATGTAGTTGCATTTACCTTTTATAAGGATGTAGCTTCTTGGCTTGTAGGATTGTTTAGCTCACTGAATGCGGAGGCCACCACCCGATATGATTTTTTCATAAAAGGGCTGCATTTGGATACATATGTGTCGAATGCCATTGCTTTTGGACTGCTGCTATTTGGCGTGAAAATAGTTTTGAGCATTGTAGGCAAAATTCTACATTGGATTACATTGACACCGGGGATTAAAACCTTCAATCAATTGGCAGGCGCAATACTCGGGCTGGCTGAAGCTGGAATCATTGTAGTGGTCGCGATCCAGGTGATGACAGTAATCCCCAATGATACAACGCAGCGTCTGCTCAAGGATTCGATGACTGTACCTTATATTTTAAGTGCGATGCCCTCTATTAGTGATAAGCTTGTGGAGCTGTGGAACAGTAAACCCAAAGAAAAATAATCATATCAAAAGAAGCTGTCCCAGAAGTAGTTTTCGCTACTAATGTGACAGCCTCTTTTCTTGTTACTGCAGGGCATTATTCAACAATCAGTTTGGATTTCATTGTCATATGACCTGATCCGCAAGGAATACTGCATACAATGTCATAAGTACCGGCTTTGTCTGGTTTAAAGGTTGCTGTTTTTGTAGTTCCGTCTAATTTTACTTTAAATGCATCAATAGATACGCCGTGCATACCTTCTTTGTTTTCCAAAGTAACAGCGACATCTTGTCCTGCTTTTACTTTATATTCAGCTTGATCGAATTTAAAATTGCTTGCTGTTAATTTTACTTGCTGTGCGCCTGAAGCTGCGGGAGTGGACGCGGTTGGTGCAGAGCCTGTTGATGCAGCCGGGGCTTTAGCAGCTTCTTTTTGACCGCATGCAGCCAGAGCGAAAATTAAACAAATGGACAATGCCAGTACTGTAATCTTTTTCATAAGAATCCCTCCAAAAAATAGTATAATATTACCTTCTGAGCTATCATACATCATATAGAAAATTATTGCAGTGACGAAACCTTGACAAAGCCTTGTCAAAATAGTGATGAATTTTTATGTATGTTTATTATGTGATTCAAATCATAGAAAAGATCAGTCCGGGGCTCACGCCATTTAGACTGATCTTTCCATGCGGCTGGTTTATAGGTACTATCTACCTTTTTCACGTCCACTGAGACCTTGCTCAAATGGAGTTTTAACAGGAATAAACAAATCGATAATACCGATAACCAAGGCTGCCAAAATGGCTCCGATGATACTTGTCGTAACACCGCTGACAACGAATTGTGCCACCCAGATAATCAAAGCGCTTGTGATAAAACCTACAATCCCGCGTCCAAAGGGCGTAATGGTTTTACCAAATGCACCTTCAATCACCCAGGCGGCAACTGCAATAACCAGTGCTAAGAAAAATGCACTCCAGAAGCCGCCCACTTCAAACGCGGGTACGATAAAACTTACCACCATCAACACCAAAGCAGATACAACGAATCGGACAAGATGTCCTAGCAAATGCATCGGTTGTCACCTCCTTAGAGTTTTCGTAGAAATCGGACTACGCAAGCAATACTGAGTTTTCGCTAAAGCAATACTTAGGTATTCATTGAAAACTTGATGCTGCAGGCTGCTTAAGCTTCTCGGTGCAAAACTTATTATTTTCCATGCTGACTCTGTTTATGAGCGGCATTATATGGACGATAACAGGACGGGATCAGGCAAGAATGGATATAGCTAAAAATTCGCTAATCATAGCGCTTTTGGATATACTATAATTAGGAAGTGTATGTAAGGGGAAGGAAAGGCAGGAATACAGATTGAATACCAAAATTTTAAAAACATTGGATTTTTCAGCCATTATACATAAGTGCGCTCATCATGCAGCCACAAGCCTGGGAAAGGCGCGATTGGAGGAACTGCTGCCAAGTGGTGACTTCGAAGAGGTTAAGCAGCGGCTGAAGGCAACGGATGAAGCAGTCAATGTGAATCGGCTCAAGGGCAGTGCGCCTTTTGGTGGAATTCGCGATATTCATCAATCCGTTCACCGCGCTAGAATCGGTGGTACACTGAACCCGGCAGAGCTGTTCGATGTAGCTAATACCATTTTCGGAGGAAGACGACTGAAGCGTTTTTTAGAGCAAGTGCAGGAGGAGTATTTGACTCCGCTTCTTGTTGCATTAGCAGAAGGAATTGGCGAATTGAAAGCAACAGAGGACAGGATTAAGCTTTGCATTGATGATAATGCCCAAGTCATGGATTCGGCGAGTCCAGAGCTTGCCCGTATCCGACAGGAGCTTAGAAGCAGTGAAACCCGTGCTCGTGATCGGCTGGAGCAAATGGTTCGCACACCATCCATTCAAAAAATGCTGCAGGAAAATTTGGTCACGATTCGTAATGATCGTTACGTCATCCCTGTTAAGCAGGAATATAGAAGTCATTTTGGTGGCATGATTCACGATCAATCCGCATCTGGAGCCACCTTGTTTATGGAGCCGGAGGCTGTAGTCCAGCTAAATAATCGGGTTCGTGAGCTTAAGCTGAAGGAAACAGCTGAAATTGAAAAGATTTTGCAAATATTAACGGCTCTTGTCGCTGAAGTGGCGGATGAATTGCTGGGTAGTCTGGATGTGCTGGCAGAGCTTGATTTTATTTTTGCAAAAGCAGGCTTGGCCCATGATATGAAAGCAACATTGCCGATTCTCAATGACCGCGGCTTTATCAAGATCAAACGAGGGCGCCATCCACTAATTACGGCGGATAAAGTGGTTCCTCTGGATATAGAGCTGGGTAATAGATATACGACGATCATTGTGACAGGACCGAATACAGGGGGCAAAACCGTATCCCTGAAAACCATCGGGCTGCTCTCTTTAATGGCCATGTCGGGTTTGTTCGTGCCTGCGGAAGAAGGCAGCCAGCTGTGCGTGTTTGATGCGATTTATGCCGACATCGGCGATGAACAAAGCATCGAACAAAATTTGAGTACATTTTCCAGCCATATGACCAACATCATTCGCATTTTACGTGACATGACACCTAAAAGCCTGGTTCTGCTCGATGAGCTGGGAGCCGGAACCGATCCTGCGGAAGGCTCGGCCCTTGCGATCTCACTGCTTGAATATATACATCGGATGGGCTGCCGAATCGTAGCTACAACGCATTATAGTGAATTGAAAGCCTATGCTTTTGATCGCCAAGGAATTATAAATGCGAGTATGGAGTTCGATATTCAGACCCTTAGTCCAACCTATCGTTTGCTGGTCGGTGTGCCGGGACGCAGCAATGCATTTGCTATTGCTGAGCGTTTGGGTTTAGCCAAATCCATTATCGATCATGCCCGGGGACAGGTAGGAGAAGAGGATCAGCGTGTCGAATCGATGATAGCTACGCTTGAGGAAAATCGGTTGATCACGGAAGCGGAAAAACAAACCGCTGAGCAGCAGCGCCGTGAGGTTGCCGAGATTCGCGACAAACTCGCGGCTCAGCAGCAAAAATTTGAAGAGCAGCGTGATAAGCTGTTTGAGAAGGCTGAGCGTGAGGCTCAGGAAGCAGTTGCGAAAGCCAGACGCGAAGCGGATGAAATCATTACTGAGCTTAGACGCTTGCAGCGTGAAGCAGCATCAGGAGTCAAGGATCATCATTTAAGCGACGCCAAGCGTAAGCTGGATCAAGCCGTTCCAGAGCTCAGGTCCAAGAAGGCAGTGGCACGAAGCTCCGCCAAGAAACCGGATAAGCTAGGAGCCGGTGACGAGGTTATGGTAGTCCATTTGCGACAAAAGGGACAAATCGTCGAGATCGTGAATGAGCAGGAAGCAACGGTTCAATTAGGCATTATGAAGATGAAGGTGCAGCTTGCCGATCTGGAGCTGGTGAAGTCTGCTTCCAGCGGGGGCTCCGCTTCTCCCAAGCAGCATCAGGTAGCGGCCAGTCTAAAACGTACACGCGACGAAAATGTACGGATGGAGCTTGATCTGCGCGGCTCTAATCTGGAGGATGCGATTATTGAGGTTGACCGCTTTCTGGACGAATCATATCTTGCGAATTTCGGTAACGTTTATATTATTCATGGCAAAGGTACTGGTGTTTTGAGAACAGGGATTTCTGAATTTTTGCGCAAGCATAAGCATGTCAAAAGCTACCGGATTGGCAATTACAATGAGGGCGGCACAGGAGTAACAGTCGCTGAATTGAAATAGTAGAATTATTTTGACAGCAAATGAAACGCCTTTCCATTTATTCCGTATGTATAAGAGTGAGCAACATTCAGTTCGAGTATTCGCAAAACCAATTATAAAGAATGATATTATGGGAGGAATTTACTAATGGGAATTTTCAAAAGATTTCGTGACATGACAATGGCTTCGATCAATGATTTGTTGGACAAAGCGGAAGACCCTGTCAAAATGCTTACCCAATTCTTACGTGATATGGAACAGGATATTAACGAGGCAGAGGTTGCTGTAGCTAAACAGATCGCTGTAGAAAAGAAATTTAAGCAGCAGGTTGAAGAAGCTGAGGAAATGGTAGCCAAACGTGATGCTCAGGCGATGAAAGCGTTAGAGCAAGGTAATGAAGACTTAGCTCGCCGCGCGCTGCAGGACAAGAAAGAACAGCAGATTCGTTATGATGAAATGAAAAAACAATTTGACGTGTCCAAAGGAAATGCGGATCGTCTGCGCAGTCAGTTGAGCGAAATGAAAGATGAATTTAACAAAATGAAAAATAAGAAAGATCTGCTCATTGCCCGTGCAGAAGCTGCAAAAGCACAAAAGCAAATTAATCAGGCGATGTCAGGTTTTGGTACCGATAATGCTTCTAAAGGCTTTGACCGTATGTCAGAGAAAGTACTGCAAATGGAAGCCGAAGCCGAAGCCAGCAACGAGCTTCGCTCTGGTAATCGCAGTCTGGATGATGAACTGAACAAATTGGACAAAAGCGGTGTAGATGATGAACTAGCAGAATTAAGAGCCAGAATGCAAGCTAAGAAGCAATCCTGATTCGATATAGAATAAACAGGAGACTGGGGTATGTGGCCCCAGTCTCTTCAATGATGATCGATACGAAACTCCCTACCTTGCTTAATCCAAAAAGCTGTTCAAGAGGGTGAGGTATTATGTTATGATGAATGAAGAGGTGGATGTTATGTTATCGAATTCGTATATAGAAACATTAGCTTTTTTTTCTGTGGCTGTTGTGGCCCTAATCGTTTTTGTCGCTATATTTGAGTTGGTTACAAGGTACAACGATTGGGAAGAAATTAAAAAAGGCAATGTTTCCGTGGCGATGGCAACAGGTGGTAAAATATTCGGAATTTGCAATCTATTTCGATTTTCCATACTCAATAATGATTCAGTGCTTCAATCGTTGATTTGGGCGGGATACGGCTTTGTGCTGCTCATGGCTGCTTATTTTATTTTTCAATTTTTAACTCCCTATTTTAAAATTGATGAGGAGATCAAGAAGGATAACAAAGCGGTCGGTCTGCTGTCTATGATCATTTCGATTGGGATTTCATATGTGATCGGTGCCAGTGTTTCATAAGGCGGGGTAAGGATTCAGGAGGCTTGACATGAAATATTTATGGGGTACATTGCTTGTATTGGCGCTTGTTTTTGTAGGAGCAGGCGTCTATTATTTTATTAATTTTGCTTAACATCGCTAAGGAAATAGGAGGAATACACGTTGCAGCAATCGCATGATCAAATATGTCCGTGGTGCCAAACGGAAATTGTATGGGACCCAGAGATTGGGCCGGAGGAAGCTTGTCCGCACTGCTATAATGATTTGGGTGATTACCGCAGCCTGAAGCTGTCGGCTAATGAGCCTGGACAAGAATCGGACCTCGAAGAAGACGATGAAGAACAAGACGACGAAGAGCATGATGAAGAAGATACGGATGAGGTAGAAGAAATCGATCTGTTGGATGATTACGATGATGAAGAGCCTGAAGGTCCGGATGAATACGAAGAAGGCGTACAGCGAGTACTGGCTACGCAAATCGAGGTTCCTGAATGCTCCAACTGCCACAGCTTTATGCTATTCGCAGGGACTTACACAACGGCTTTGGGCTTCGTACCATCCGTTCCTGCGGGGCACCAGCAGCCTTTGTTAAAAGCCACGCACGCATCCAAAATGTATGTGTGTCCATCTTGTTTCAAAATCGATCATGTATTGGACGACGAAGATCGTTTAGCGATGATTGATCTGTTAAAAAACAGCAAGTAAAGAAATCCGTTTAGCCTATGAGATACGTCAAGCGCAATGGCTCGCCGCGCTAGACTGTCTCTTTTTTTGAGTAAAGATAGCCGGATAGGGAAGAGTAGAAAGGACTTTCTATCCTTATGCTGAAGGTGATGAAGCATGCGATCTGGTATCAAACCACCGTGGGGATATACTCAAGATGAGCATACGAACCCGTTGATCCCAACTGACAAACATTCGGGTACATTAGGCAAACAAGTCCGATTGCTGCTAGCTGTTCATGGCTTGTTTGCAGCGGGCACCGCCCTGTCGGGAACATTCGTTAACGTTTATTTATGGAAAGCACGCCATGATTACACGATTATTGGCTGGTACGCTTTGATTAATTATGTGGCCATGGCAGTCGTATTTTGGCTTGCTGGTGTATGGGTGAAGGAACATAATAAAATGAACTGTCTTCGCTTGGGTGTCGCGGTCTCGGCAAGCTTTTATATGCTGGTGCTGTGGCTGGGAGATCGGGCAGTCGATCATTATTTGGTGCTGGGAATTATTTTGGGAACCGCCTCTGGGCTTTTCTGGCTGGCATTCAATATCGTCTATTTTGAAGTGACAGATCCTTATAATCGTGATCGTTTTAATGGCTGGACAGGACTCCTCGGCTCTGTTGCCGGGATGATTGCTCCCTGGATTGCCGGTTTTTTGATTGTGCATATGAGCCCAAGCGGTGGCTACCGGTTGATTTTTACCATTTCACTCGTTATTTTTTTGTTGGGTGTATTGGTCAGTTTTTTCTTGACTAAAAGAAAATCCGAAGGTCATTACGAGTGGCTGCTGCCGGCTCGCTGTCTGTTCAAAAAAGGAACGGTATGGCGCCCCGTATCACTAGCATTAATTGCCCAGGGTATAAGAGAAGGCGTATTTGGCTTTCTAATTGCTTTGCTCGTCTATTCAAGCACTGGCAGCGAAATGATGCTCGGCAACTTTTCTTTGATCACTTCGGGAGTTGCTCTGATCAGCTTTATGATAGCGGGAAGGCTGCTTAAACATAAACATCGGTCCGCTGCTATGGGATGGGGCGCTTTGATGATGGTTGTGGTCATTGTTCCTATGTTTTGGGGTGTCAACTTTATTTCGCTGCTCATATTTGGTGTAGGGGTTAGCTTGTTTTTTCCATTGTATTCGATTCCCATGACCTCTTCGGTGTTTGATTTAATCGGCATGGATCCAGATTGTGTCAAAAAACGTGAGGAATATATCATTTTTCGTGAGCTGTCGCTTAATGTGGGCCGGATCTCGGGTTTGGCCGTATTTATTGGTGTTGTTAGTGTTACGGTTTCTCCACTCGCCATGAATGTTCTGCTGCTCACCATCGGAAGCTCACCGGTAGCCGCCTGGTTATGGATGAGACGGGTTTATAAAACCCGTGGACAGAGATTGGCTCCGAAGTCACCCCATTGACCATAGAATTCGGGGATATATGAGTTCAGAGACTGACTTTGATCTTGACAAAATTAGTGACAGCTATAAAATAAGGTCGGTGGAGTTTCACAGACAATGGGTTGCAGGGCAGCGTATGCTAAGCTGCAGGAAGGGGTAAGACATGACATCTAGCCGAATGGTAAATAACGTTACAGAGCTGATTGGGGATACACCAGCTGTTCGGATTCGCAGACTCGTAGGTGAACACGATGCAGAGGTTTACGTAAAGCTCGAATACATGAATCCGAGCGGTAGTGTAAAGGATCGTGCGGCTTATAATCTGATTCTGCAGGCAGAATTGGACGGCTCGTTGAAGCCGGGGGCTACGATTATCGAGCCGACAAGCGGCAACACAGGTATTGGTCTGGCGATGAATGCGGCGGCCAAAGGCTACAAGGCGATTTTAATTATGCCTGACAATATGACCAAGGAACGGATTAATATATTAAAAGCTTACGGTGCCCAGGTGGTTCTGACGCCTGCAGCAGAAAGAATGCCGGGGGCTATCCGCAAGGCAATGGAGCTGAAGAGTCAAATTCCTGACAGCTTCATTCCGCAGCAGTTCGAGAATAAAGCAAATCCTGATATTCATCGGACTACGACAGCTTTGGAAATTTTGGAGCAAATGGAAGGTCGGTTGGATGCCTTTGTTGCTACTTCAGGTACTGGTGGCACGATAACTGGAACTGGTGAAGTGCTGCGCGATAAGCTGCCGGAAATTCAAATTTACGTTGTCGAGCCAAAGGGCTCCCCTGTATTGTCAGGCGGGGAACCTGGACCGCATAAGCTGGTAGGGACAAGTCCCGGCTTCGTTCCGGTAATTCTGAATACGGACGTTTACGATGAGATCGTTCAGGTATCGGATGAGGATGCTCTGAATACAACACGTCAATTGGCGATTCAGGAAGGAATTCTTGTCGGCCCTTCTGCTGGTGCCTCGGTTTGGACCGCACTCCAGGTTGCCAAAAAGCTGGGTAAAGGCAAACGCATTCTGTGTATTGCACCGGATACCGGAGAACGTTACTTAAGCATGGATATCTTTTAAGCTTAGAAATTGAATAAAGTAAGCGATGAAGCACCTCGGATGAGGTGTTTTTTAATTTTTTATGTTTGCATAAAAATTCATTTAAATGTATAATTATAATATCAGTTAACCGAAAGGCGGCGTTTGTAAATTGGCCAATCAAGGGATACAAATCGAGTTGGATAATAAGTGCCCGCTGCAAAGCGATTACCAGGAACTGCTTGCTTCGATATTGGAAGAAAATCACAATGCCAATGTCTTACAATATGAAACCTTTTGCCAAAGCTTTAATATTATTGCAGCGTATGACCAAGGGAAGCTAGTGGGCCTTGGCAGAGCCGTTGAACAAATGGATCACCCTAAACCAGCCTGTGATATTACTATCCTGCAGCAGTACCGTAACCGGGAAATCGACAGCTATATGCGCAAGCTGCTGTCCATACGTTAAACGCATACACTTGTACAATCGTTTACCAGCGTTGGTTAACGATATCTATGGAGCCTCATATGCAGCAGCCTGTGAGGCTTTTTTGTTATGTGGCAAGCCCTGTTAATTTTATTTTGCAAAAAACTTGCTATTGGGTGTAAAATGAAGGAATAAGTTTTTTTAAGCTTACAGAAGGTAGTTTACTTCGAAAACGAAGTGGAAGCTTACGATGTAAGTTTTCTTTGAAAATGATTAGGAGGGTCACCGACAATGGAGCAATTTAAAATTCGCATTATCGAACTGTTGAAGGAAGACGCGAGAAGGTCATCTGCCTTAATAGCGACTATGCTTGGAGCCTCGGAGGCGGAAGTGTCCGGAGCCATTCGTGAGCTGGAGGAAGCGAATGTCATCGTGAAATACGCGACAGTCGTGAACTGGTCCAAGGTAGATGACGATAAAGTTACAGCTTTAATTGAAGTGCAAATTACTCCGGAACGTGGCCGCGGCTTTGATGCGATTGCGGAACGTATTTATTTATATCCAGAAGTGAAGTCCGTTTATTTGATGTCCGGCGCTTATGATCTGCTTGTTGAAATTGAAGGCAAGACGCTGAAGGAAGTGGCTTCGTTTGTTTCCAATAAGCTCTCGCCGATTGATCGTGTATTATCTACCAAAACCCATTTTATATTAAAAAAATATAAACAGGACGGTATCATCTTCGAAGATAAGGAAGAGGACCCCCGCCTGCTAATCTCTCCGTGAAGGACGATGAGCTATGATTAAGAATAATGAAATACTTTCAACTTCCGTAAAATCCATGTCTGGGTATTTGGCTCCGTTGGTGCGGGATATTCCACCCTCTGGTATTCGGAAGTTTTTTGATCTGGTTAGCGCTAGCAAAGAAGATATTATTTCACTTGGTGTTGGCGAGCCGGATTTTTGTACGCCGTGGCATATAAGGGAAGCTGCTGTGTATTCTCTGGAACGGGGAAATACGAAGTATACACCGAATGCGGGTCTATACGAATTAAGGGAAGCCATTTCTGAATATTTGTATGATTCCTTTCAGGTTCCCTATGAGCCAAGCGATGAGGTGCTAGTGACGGTTGGCGGCAGTGAGGCTATTGATTTGGCGCTTCGGGCTTTGGTTGTTCCGGGGGATGAAATCCTGATTGCAGAGCCAAGCTATATTTCCTACTCACCGATTACACGGATCAGCGGAGGGGTACCGATAGGTGTTGAAACCTTTGCCAAAGATAATTTCAAATTAAAACCGGAAGCATTAAAAGCACGCATTACGCCGAAAACCAAAATTTTGATTGTTAGCTACCCAAGCAACCCTACAGGCGGCATCATGAACTATGAGGATTGGGTTCCGATTGCCAAAATCGTTGAAGAGCATGATCTGATCGTGATATCCGATGAAATTTATGCGGAGATGACCTTCGAACAAAAGCACGTGAGCTTTGCCTCCCTGCCGGGGATGCGAGACCGTACGATTCTGGTTAGCGGATTTTCAAAAGCTTTTGCGATGACGGGCTGGCGAATGGGCTATGCTTGCGGACATTCCGATATCATCAAGGCAATGTTAAAGATTCATCAGTATACAGTCATGTGTGCTCCAGCGATGGGTCAGGTAGCTGCACTTGAAGCACTGCGCAATGGCAAGGAAGAAATGGAACGGATGATAGAATCGTATAATCAAAGACGGCGCCTGGTCGTTCAAAGCTTTAGGGAAATTGGAGTGCAGTGTCATGAGCCACAAGGCGCATTTTACGCATTTCCTTCCATTCTTTCCACAGGCCTAAGCTCGGACGAATTTGCACAAAGATTACTGCATGAAGCTAAGGTCGCTGTTGTTCCAGGTGACGTATTCGGACTGGGTGGAGAAGGCTTCATACGTTGTTCTTATGCCTATTCAGTGAACCAATTGATCGAAGCTATCGACCGTATAGGTAATTTTGTGAAAAAAATATAATATCACCAAAATACGACAAAATAACCCGTTTCCTTCCTTAACAAAAGCTGTTATCTTTATAGTATAGTAGTTTTTGAGATACGTATAAGGAGGAATGGATTGACATGGCTTTTCCAGAGTATCAGCTTGGGCAATATTTCCACATCGGTTGGATACGGGAAAAGGATCAACAACCAAGGTGGTTACTAAAAACCAAGAAGTATGACTCTGATTTATTGACGTTAGAAGAGGAAATTAGCAGCTTACGTCAACAGTTAGAAAATCTGGTCACTCTAAGGAAAAGTATGTCGTCTCCTGAGGTTGTTGCTTTCAGCACGATTCTTGATGAAAAAATTAATGAGTATATGAACTACGACAAAAAGGACCGATAACTTTCGGTTCTTTTTAATCTTGCTGCAGAAAGGAATTGATGAAATGGACAAACTAAAATTATTTATGAAGGCATCCAGATTCCAAGTCATTCCTGTCATGTTGATTCCCATTATTCTCGGCGCTTTAGGCGCCTATGCGTGGAAGGGTATATTTCATCCACTGCTTTTTGTGATAACCTTGATTGGTGCTGGAGCTGCTCATCTGTTTTCCAATATGATTAATGATTTATGGGATTATCGGAACGGTGTCGATGTTGCCGCCGCAGAAAACTCGGGTGCAATTTCCACGAATTCCGGTTTTTTGGCTAATGGTACATTATCGGAGAAAAGCTTTGCCTTTTTGACTTGGGCATTATTCTTTGTTGCCCTGCTATGTGGCTTAATACTGAGCTATTATGCAGGCTGGTGGGCATTGATATTTGGTGGGCTTGGAGGCTTGATTGCCTATTTTTACGTGGCTCCTCCGCTGAAATTTGGCTACAGAGGTAAAGGCTACAGTGAGATCGCAATTTTGCTGTCATTCGGGATTTTACCGATTATGGGCAGCTATTTTGTCCAGACGATGCAGCTTGATTATCGTGCACTGCTTTTATCGCTGCCGATCGGTCTGCTGACGACATTGATTTTGTTTAATCATCATTTTTTACATTGGCAATCGGATAAACAAGCAGGGAAACATACATTAGTCGTAGTTTGGGGAGAACAAAGAGCTATTCAGTTTTCGCGTTTCCTATTATTTTTGGCGTTTCTTTCATTGTTGGTGTGCGTACTCTTCGATGTACTTCCTTATTATGCATTGATTGCTTTAGTGACGGTTATTCCTATATATAAGGTTTATGGTAGGCTGAAATCGGAGAACCCGTCGGTCGCTTATCTGCCCTTGATGGGAGCTTCACTTAAGGTTACCGTTCGCTGTGGATCCATTATGATTTTAACATTGTTAGTGCAAGGAATTTTTCAATAAAATTCAACCAGGGAAAGAGGCAGCTTGGATGAGCAGAGAGCAAATATTAGGAGATTTTCACAACATCTTGTCCGAAGACGACGTCTGGAAAATTGGCGGATTTCCGCTGCAGGACGGTTCCTTCTGGAATTATCGGGAGCCGAGCGCAGTCGTTATCGTCCGCAATGGAATTTTATATGTGAGAGCACCTCTTAGCCGCAAGCATGATCATGTGCAGTTTCTGGATAATGCGAAGCATATGTATTATTCAGTCGAGGCCATTCAGGTTCCTGAAGCAGGCGAGGTAAGCTTTGAGCTGCAAATCCGTTCAAGAACAACAGGGACAACAGCTCAAGATTTGTATGATGGTTTTGTTTCACTAAATTTGCTGGACTTTACTACTGGAGCAGCGCTTGATTTTTTTGTAGGTAATGATACTTATGCTAGCGTGTATGGCATTCTTCCTTTCCCAGGCGTCCAGGTCCCTGAATCCGACAAAACCAGATTCTTTTGTATTTTCAAGGAAGAGACGGATTTTCAGCCGCGTGAGTTCAATACGTATCGTATTACGTACCATCGCGGAAATGACGAGGTTGTATTTGCAGTGAATGGTGTCGAGGTTCGTCGTGAGCGGCAGGTGCCCATTAAGCTGAATCAATTCACGGTTGCGCTCGGGATTATGACGGAGAAGGATTTGACCCCTGAGGGCAGCGTATCGGTTCATGGCCAAACGGTCATAGCGGAGTGGACGCCGATTAAAGTGACGTATCGAGATTAAAGGCTTCTTATCTCTGTAACGTTCATAGTGACAGTCATGATTTGTCTGTGAATGAGCTTGTATTGAAAAAGTCCCTTCGGGCCAAGCGGCTCGGAGGGTGTTTGTCATGCGTATTACTTTTTGTGGAATGATGGCTTTTGTGATAAGATGTGAGGTGAGATTTCATGACGGACGGCTTTCTGGTTAGTCTGGGAGGAGAGACAGATGAAGGCGAAATTTGCATGTTTAGGATTGATTTTGCTGCTGGTTTTGACAGGCTGTGGGGGGCCAAAAGCAGATGTGCCGATCTTTATGATGTCGAGCAGCGGCATTCCGAGTGATGTTGGCGATAAGCTGGAAGCGAGTCTGGTGGAAAAGTTGGGACAAGCGCCAACGATTAAAATACAGACAACGCCTATTTTTTCCATGGAAAAGCTAGTTGTTGAAATTGCAGCTGGTGATAATGGGATCATTGTGGTGCCCAAGGAGCAGTTCAAAGCGCTCGGTCAGCAGGGTGGTTATGTCAGTCTGGATGCGGTAGCCAAAGCGGAGGATTTCCCTGACGGTGTCATGGAGATTCCGGTGGACGGAAAATCCGGAGGTGTCGAGAAGCATCTCTACGGAATACCTTTGGAACAAACGAAGTGGTTTACGGAGTTAAAGCTTAATGGAAAAGATTTGATCGCTTTCGTACCAGCTAATGCGAAAAAGCAGGATCTGGTCATGCAGGCTTTAAAAGTAATTGCCCAAAAATAACAATTGAATAAAGCTTGAACAGGTGCCTGTAAGCTAACACTTATCGGGTTAAAAGGGAAGCTGGTGCAAATCTGGCACGGTCCCGCCACTGTGAAGAAGAAATTCGCCAAGCCGGCGAAGACTTCCAAGTCAGGAAACCTGCCTGTTCTTTGTAAAGACTGTCCCTTTCGAGGAAAAAGGAGCGTCGCGTTTGAATGATCGCAGTTTCTTCGAGTTTATTGCCATCGTTTATTTTGCGCATGCCCTCTTGTTTCTTTGCGAAAAGAAGCAGGAGGTTTTTCTTTTGTTGGGGAAGCATGGGAGGAGCTTTTAAAAATGAAGTTAGCAAATATAAATAAAATGCAGCGCCATGGTTCGAAGCTGGTTATGCTCATTGGGATCATTGCTTTGCTGATCCTTGCAGGCTGCGGGAACTCAGCGACAGTGCCAAGCAAGGGAGAGCTTGTTGAACCGCCGAAGGCAGGGGCAGGAGTTGGCCAAGAATCGAAGCCGCACAATGGGTCAACAGCAGCCCCGACAGCTAAAGCGACTGTCTATCCACTTAAAGTGAAGGACGCGACAGGCAAGGAATTTATTTTTGACAAAGCGCCTGCTAGGCTGGTATCGATTTCTCCAAGTGAGACGGAAACATTGTTTGCGCTAGGTTTAGGTGAGCAGGTATACGGAGTATCGGATTTTTGTGATTATCCGGCAGAGGCTTTGAAGAAGCCGAAGATGGGCAGCATTGTAAAGCCTAATGAGGAAGCGCTGCTGGCATCAAATGCAGATCTGATTGTTACAGGCGTGTCGATGAAAGCACCAGCAGTGGAGCAGCTTCGTTCGCTTAAATTAAATGTATTTAAGGTTGAGCCGAAAACCGTCGAGGATGTATTGAATAATACACTGATGTTCGGTCAAATTTTCAATAAACAGGAACAGGCGGAGAAGCTGGTCGCTGAGATGAATGCAGATCGCCAAAAGGTTACAGATGCCGTCAAGGCTCTGCTGCCGGAGCAGAAAAAACGTGTACTGCTTGAATTCTCGCCAGGCTGGACTGTAGGCAAGGGCGAATTCATGGACGAGCTGATTACGATATCCGGGGGTATCAACATTTATGGAGAAATAACGGGCTATTCGCAGCTAAATGAAGAAAAGGTAATTGCCGACAATCCGCAGGTTATTTTGTATCCAACCAATCTGATTGATAACAAATCCAAAAAAACTTTGGATCAAATTATTAAAGAGCGCAGCGGCTGGGGAAAAATCGATGCCGTCAAAAATAATCAGGTCGTGGGTGTGGACAAAGACTGGATTAGTCGTCCGGGGCCGAGAATCACTAAAGGTCTCGTTGATATTGCCAAGGGCATATACCCGGAACTGGTGAAATAAATGAAGCAAAAGCTGTTGATTTGGGGAGGGGCAGGCATGCTGCTCCTTCTTCTTGCCATCACGATATCCTTATCAATAGGGACGGTCCAGCTGCCGCTGCTGCAGGTTTGGGCGATTCTATTCCACCATATTCCATGGATAGGCGACCATGTCTTAGTGAATTGGGAGTCTTCTTCGGAGCAGATTGTTTGGCGGGTACGGTTTCCGAGGGTGGCGCTTGGCGTATTGGTGGGCGCCTCGCTTGGAGTCGCCGGGGCGGCGTTTCAAGGAGTGCTGCGCAATCCGCTAGCTGATCCGTATACGCTCGGTGTTTCCTCAGGTGCCGCTGTGGGCGCTTCCTTCTTGATTTTGTTCGGACTGCAGTTTTCTTTATTAGGCATTTGGACGATACCCGCTGTAGCATTCGGTACAGGCATGGCTTCGCTTTTTACGGTACTGCTGCTGGCCCGGATGGATGGGAAACTGCAGATAGAGACCGTTATTTTATCCGGTGTTGTGATGCAAGCATTTCTGGGCGCATTTGTAGCCTTGATGGTGTCGATGTCGAAGCAGGTTGTAAATGAGATTGTGTTCTGGTTGATGGGCAGTCTGACGCTGCGGGGCTGGTCCTACTCATTGATACTACTGCCGTATTTGGTTATTGGAGCTTTGCTGCTGCTGCTGTTTGGACGTGCGATGAATCTGCTCTCCCTTGGAGAAGCTCAGGCCGCGCATATGGGGGTCAACGTCGAACGAACGAAGCTGACGGTACTCATCGCGGCTACCTTGGTAACCGCTGCCGCCGTATCCGTATCAGGGGTCGTAGCTTTTGTTGGACTGATTGTTCCCCATTTACTGCGTTTGCTGGTTGGCCCAGATTATCGTTTACTGCTGCCGCTGTCGCTGATTGGTGGTGCTTTGTATGTGCTGTGTGCCGATACACTGGGTAGACTGCTGTTAAGCCCCACAGAAATTCCGCTTGGGGTAGTAACTGCATTTCTCGGTGCACCGTTTTTTGTTTATTTGCTGCGTAAGAGCAGGCGGAGAACAGGGTAGACAATATTGAAACGTGTAGATGGTTATAAATCGAAGATTTCATTAAGCGATTTATATAAATTTGGAATATTATGCAGTGTTATGTTAGCGGTTGAGATGAGGTGAATCCATGCTTGGTCATGATGAAATGCCGATCATTCAAGTGGACAATGTCAGTAAAGCGTTTAGAGCACAGACTGTTTTGGAGCAGGTGAGCTTCACAGTGGAGCCTGGTGAATGCTTCGGTATTATCGGCCCGAACGGCAGCGGCAAGTCAACGCTGTTAAAGCTGTTATCCGGTATAGACAAGCCAGAGTCTGGGCGTGTACTGCTGGATGGTAGAGCAGCCTATTCGTACCCACGCAAGCAGTTGGCCCAATGGATGGCGGTGCTGGAGCAGGATTCGCTGCCCCCGCTTGGCTTCACAGTGCGAGAAATGATTGCGATGGGGCGGTATCCCTTTCAAAATTGGCTTGGCGATGAAATAGCCACGGACGCAGAGCAGCTAATTGAAGACATTCTAAAGCAGCTGCAGCTTGTGGAATTGGCAGACCGAACTATGGACCGTTTAAGCGGAGGGGAACGGCAGCGTGTTGCTCTGGGCAAGCTGATGGCACAGCAGCCGCGTTTGCTGCTGTTGGATGAGCCGACGACCTATTTGGATATTGGCTATCAACTCCAGATGATGGAATGGATTCGTGAATGGCAGCAAAAAGAGAAGCTGACTGTTGTTGCTGTGCTTCATGATTTGAATTTGGCTGCACAGTACTGCGACAGGCTGCTGCTTATGCAGGCGGGCAAGACCGTAACCATCGGTCGTCCTGGAGAAGTCATACATAGCGAGCTGTTGGAGCCTGTGTATCATACCCGTCCTATCGTGTTGGAGCATCCTATATACGAAGTTCCGCAAATTTTACTGCAAGCTGATAGAAAAACTAGAAGTATAAAAGGAGAAGATTGATGGTGCAAGCATCACTGAATACGATAATTGAAGCCATTCAACCGGTAGATGTGGAGGCTGTTCAAGCCGCAGCTGATCACTTGGATCAGCTAACCAAACCGCCAGGCAGCCTTGGCAAGCTGGAGGAGCTAGCCAAGCAGTTGGCTGGTATTACGGGAATAACGGTCCCGAAGATCGGCAAAAAGGCTGTAATAGTTATGGCAGCCGACCATGGCGTATGTGAAGAGGGAATTAGCGCATTTCCATCTGAGGTCACTCAGCAAATGGTGATGAATTTTTGCAGTGGCGGTGCAGCTGTGAACGTATTGGCTCGTCAAGCCGGTGCTGATGTGATCTGTGTGGATATCGGAGTGAATGCCCAACTGGAGCATCCGCTGCTGTATTCACGCAAAGTGCGTTTTGGAACCGCCAATATGGCAAAAGGGCCTGCGATGTCAGAACAGGAAGCGTTTCAAGCAATACATACCGGCATTAAACTAGTCGAAGAGCTGGTTGCACAAGGGTATACATTGTTTGCAACCGGTGAGATGGGAATCGGTAATACGACAGCAAGCTCCGCTTTATTAGCGGTATTAACGGAAGAAGCGGTTGAGCATACCGTAGGACGTGGAACGGGTATTGACGATGAGCGGCTGCGGCATAAGCAAGCCGTCATTGCGCGAGCCATAGAACTCAACCAACCGAATAAGGATAATCCTCTGGATGTTCTTGCCAAGGTGGGCGGCTTGGAAATCGCAGGGCTAACAGGGGTCATTCTTGGTGCTGCGCTGCATCGCTGTCCGATTGTGATTGACGGCTTTATTTCCTCAGCTGCGGCACTTGTAGCAAGCCGAATTGCACCGCTTAGTGTTTATTATATGATTGCATCTCATCAGTCGCAGGAAAAGGGGCATGAATGTTTGCTGAAAGCAATCGGATTGTCTCCGATGCTTCATATGGATATGAGGCTTGGTGAAGGGACAGGAGCGTTGTTGGCATTCCCGATTATTGAGTCCGCGATCAAGATCATGATGGAAATGGCTACATTCGCAAGTGCTGGTATTTCGCAAACAGATAATCATACGAATTCTTAGCAATTGGAGGTGCTTCTATGCTCGTATTGGTAACGGGCGGCGCCCGCAGCGGCAAAAGCTCATTTGCCGAGACCTATACCGCTAAGCTTGGCAATCGAGGTATATACATAGCTACAGCGCAAGCATATGATGATGAAATGAGAGCGAGAATCGGTCTGCACCGACTTCAGCGAGAAGAAACGGGCTTTGAGTGGGCTACCCATGAAGAGCCTCTGCTTCTGACGGAAGCTTTGTTGTCATTCACGAACAAAAACAATGAAGATAAAGAAATCGATGAAGCTGTTATTTTAGTTGATTGTCTTACTCTATGGCTAAGTAATTGTCTGCTGAAGGCTGAGCAGCAGCCTGATATGGAGCAAATTTTGCTAGCTAAGCTTGATGAATTGACGGCTGTTTGTCAGTCGGTTGCCAGCCAAGGACGGCATTTGATTCTCGTAACGAATGAGGTTGGCTATGGCTTGGTTCCGGAATACAAGCTGGGCAGACAATTCCGAGATCTGTCTGGCACGATGAACCGCATATTGGCCAACGTGGCCGACCAGGTGTTTCTGGTTACGTCCGGTATTCCGGTGGAACTGACAAGCTTGCGCTACAAGTTGTAGCATCAAAGAAGAAATGGCAGGTGGACACAGGTGCTGTTGTATTCTTGGCAGGAAACAGCGATCATGCTATTGGCTGCCATAATGATCGACTGGTTGATTGGGGACCCGCGTTGGCCGACACACCCGGTGATTCGCATTGGGCAGTGGATCAACTGGTTGGAATCCAAGCTGCATCGGGAGGAAGGCAAAGGTATATCCAGGCAAGCACAAAAACGGAGGGGGATTGTGCTGCTTGTATCGACTCTGCTGCTGACATTTATCCTAATGTATACGCTGCTGCTTACTGCACGATGGATTCATCCATGGCTCGGTTACGTCGTGAATGTCTGGTTCATATCCACGACGATTGCCATCAAAGGTTTAAAAGATGCAGCTATGCAGGTGTATAGGCCTCTCCAGCAGAATCAGATGGATGAAGCAAGAAAATACGTGGGATATATCGTCGGTAGAAACACCTCTGAGCTGGACGAACCTGAGATTACAAGGGCTACGGTGGAAACAGTAGCGGAAAATATCGTGGACGCTGTGGTGTCCCCGTTGTTTTTTGCCTTGCTGGGCGGTGCGCCTTTGGCCATGCTCTACCGTGCAACAAATACGCTGGATTCAATGGTTGGCTATCGAAATGATAAGTATTTGTATTTCGGATGGGCATCGGCTAGGTGGGATGATGTAATGAACTGGCTGCCGGCTCGTATCACCGGCTGCTTACTTGTAGCGGCTGCTGTTGTCCAAAGAGGCTGTTCCGCTGTCAGAGCAGCCCGCTCGATTGTGTATTTTGCAAGGCTGCATCCAAGCCCGAACAGTGGAATACCCGAATCGGCAGTGGCAGGTGCACTGGGTATCGAGCTTGGAGGCGTGAACGTCTACCACGGAAGGACAAGTGAGCGGGCGCGGATGGGCTGGCCGCTGCGGGAACGGGGGCGAGCCGATATTATTCATACGATACAATTGTTATATGCGGTTAGTTTTTTGATTGCGGGAGGTTTGGTATGCGCACTATGCTGGGCTTGGTGGTAAAGGTGCTGGCAGCTTGCGCGGCGGCCTTTCAATTTTTGACTCGGCTTCCGGTTCCGGTCCAGCTGCATTATGATGATGTGCTATTTCGCAGAAGTGTGGTCTTTTATCCGTTTGTTGGTGCGGTGCTCGGGCTGCTGCTAAGCGGTGTGGGATTGCTGCTGCAAGGGTACGGACTGCCTGCCGGTTGGCTTCCGGGCGGTATCGGATCCAGTGGTGTTGTTGCCGCACTGCTGCTCGTAGTATGGGTGGCTATGACAGGAGCCCTGCATTTGGATGGGCTGATGGATACGGCAGATGGTATTTTCAGCCATCGTACGCGTGAGCAGATGCTGGAAATTATGAAGGACAGCCGTGTTGGCGCAATGGGCGTTGTCGGCTGTGTGCTGCTCTTACTATGCAAATGGACTCTGCTTCAGCAGTGGCTAACGCTTCCGATGGAGACTTTTGCTTATATGCTGCCATTGACTGCGCTTTGGAGCCGTTGGTATATGGTGGTGGCGATTGCTTGTTGGCCTTATGCCAGGGCTGAGCAGTCGAAACGTGGACTGGGTTCTTTTTTTCGGGGGATTGGTTTGAAGCATTTATCCATACATACGGCTTTCGCTGTTGGCTTGTCTCTCTTGTTGGCTGGATGGCATGAAGGTGTATGGATCTCGGGGCAGGCATTGCTGACAACGGGTACGGCGCTGCTAAGCACATTGCTGATCGGTGCAGGAATCAGTATGTACTTAAGCCGTAAGCTTGGCGGACTGACAGGAGACACCTATGGTGCGATGAATGAAATTGTGGAAACAGCACTGCTGCTTATTGTATATCTGGTCGTTCGTTAAAGAGACAAGTGTTTCTCAAAAGGATACAAACAGGTTGTGTGTACCAGGATTGGGAGGATGGCATCATGTTAGAAAAGTATGGTCATGGCGGCGATTTATGGACGGCAGCGGAAACATTCGGCAAAAGCAAGGAGCAGTTTCTTGATTACAGCTCCAATATGAACCCCTTAGGTCCGCCTGCTATCGTGGAGCAGATTTTGCGGGATCATTGGCGTGATTTGGCCGCATACCCCGATCCTGCTGTGAGAGAACTGCGCAGCAAGCTGGCGGATAGGTACAAGATTTCCGTCGAATCGATCCTTGTTGGCAATGGAGCGGCGGAGCTGATTGATCTGGCTGTAAGAGTGCTTCAACCTGCTGTGATGGCCGTATCGAGACCTTCATTTTCGGAGTATGAGGAAGCTGCGGAAAAGGCTGGCGGTCGCATATTGGATATACCTCTGCATGCATATAACCATTTTGAGCTGCAGTTGTCTGATGTAGAGCATGCGCGTGCGGCTTCGGATTTGTTATTTCTGGGGTCTCCTAATAACCCGACAGGAAGGCTATTATCGGATCCAATTAAAGCCTACTTAGCGAAGTCGGGTAAGCCTGTCATCATCGATGAGGCATTTATCGATTTCAGCCCTGAGGAAGAGCAGCTGACGATGATACGAATTGCGGCACAATCCAATCATCTGATGGTCATTCGCTCGATGACGAAGTTTTATTCGATCCCGGGACTACGGCTAGGATTTATTGTAGCGCATCCGGACCAAATTCGTCGTCTGCAGCAGCTGCAGGTGCAATGGAGTGTCAATATGCTGGCGCAGCTTGTAGGTATTGGTGTGATGGCTGATCACGATTATGAGCAAAGAACACATAAATGGCTAGCCAAGGAACGCCCGTGGTTGATCGATCAACTGCAGCAGCTTGGCCTCCATGTAACGCCGAGTGATACGAATTATCTTTTATTTTCGCTAAGCGGGCTCGGGCTGACAGCTAAAGAGATGCAGCAGGAGATGGGACAGCGCGGCGTATTGATTCGGGACGCTTCCCGATTCCATGGGTTGGACGCTACGTATATACGTGTCGCAATTCGTTTGCGGGAGCAAAATGAGCGATTGATCGCAGCACTGCAGGACTCGCTAGAGGCGTTGGCCGTGCAGCATTCGATAACAGATCGTAATCTGACAATAACGGCATCAGGTGCTCAAGTAGATCCCATGCAGGCGGATCTTACGCAAATTGATGAAACAAAAACAGACGCACCCGAACGGCTTAGAACCGTCCCCAGAATTCCGCAAAAGCAGCAGCAAGCGCCAACGCTGATGGTTCAGGGAACCTCCTCGGATGCAGGGAAGAGTCTTATAACAACCGCCTTCTGTCGTATTTTTCTGCAGGACGGTTATCTTGTTGCACCGTTTAAATCACAAAATATGTCTCTCAATTCTTATGTCACAATAGATGGCAAGGAAATTGGACGCGCACAGGGAATGCAGGCTGATGCCTGCCGCATTGCAGCGACGACCGATATGAACCCGATCCTGCTTAAGCCGAAGAAAGATATGGTTGCCCAGGTCGTTGTTCATGGTAAGCCTTATCGTGACTTCGATGCTCGGACTTACCGGGAAAAGTATTTGTTAGAAGCGGAGATGATCGTCAAGGACTCCTTGCAGCGTCTGCGTGAGGCTTATGACCTTGTGGTGATTGAAGGAGCCGGTAGCCCTGCTGAGGTTAATCTCAAGGACCGTGATATTGTCAACATGCGGTTGGCAGGCTGGGCAGACGCTCCAGTTGTGCTGGTGGCGGACATTGATCGTGGCGGAGTTTTCGCTTCACTGCTCGGTACGATCGAAATATTTACACCGGAGGAGCGGGATCGGGTAAAAGGCTTTATTATCAACAAATTCCGTGGTGATGTGACATTGCTGAAGCCTGGACTGGATTGGCTGGAAGCAAGAACAGGCAAGCCGGTACTCGGCGTTATTCCTTATTTGCCCGACCTTGAGCTGGAGGATGAGGATTCAGCATCTCTGGATCGCAAGCTGTCTGTAGGGAGTTTGCAAAGCCGCTCCAACGAAACTAATGGTCATACAGATGGTACAGATCAACTGAAGCTAGATATTGCTGTCATCCGACTTCCCCGTCTATCCAACTTTACAGATGTAGACCCGCTTCTCTATGAGCAGGACGTACATGTGCGTTATGTCAGTTCACCGCATGAACTTGGCTCTGCCGACGCCATCGTGATTCCTGGCAGTAAGAATACGGTCGATGACCTGCTTTTTTTACGGGAAACCGGTTTGGAGAAAGCATTGCTTGAGCACGCTCGACAAGGCGGGCATATCGTCGGGATATGCGCAGGTTATCAAATGCTGGGTGAACGGCTGCTGGATCCGCTGCACACAGAGTCTGACCGTCCTGAGACAGAGGGCTTGGGTCTACTGCCTATCGAAACGATCTTTGCAGCAGACAAACGTACAGTTCGTACATCAGGAACGACCCGCTTGTTTGCTGCAGATGACGAGGTGATGACGGTTAGCGGTTATGAAATTCATATGGGACAGACCCGTTTCTTGCAACCAGTTTCACATCCTTTTCAGCTTCATGAGGAGCAGGGGGAGCAGCAATCTCATCCGGATGGAGCCATCACGGACAATGGGAAAGTGTGGGGCACGTATGTACACGGGATTTTACATAATGATGTTTTCCGCAGATCCTGGTTGAATGAGCTTCGACGCAGCAGGGGCTGGGGGCCAAAAGGGATCGAGCTTGCATTTCAAGACCGTAGGGAAAAGGCATTCGATCGGCTGGCCGATCATGTCAGAAGTCATTTGGATATGACCCGTTTATATGAGATGATAGGCATAGACCGACAAGTCTAATTACAAGCCATTATCATTATACTTATTGAACATGCTTATAAATATTTTTGAATAGATAAAGGAGGCGGCGAAGATGAAGATTTATACACGAACTGGTGATGCCGGGCAGACCGGAGTTATCGGAGGCAGAGTGGATAAGGATGATGTACGTGTGGAAGCGTATGGAACGGTAGATGAGTTAAAATGCTTTGTCGGGCAGGCGATGGGTTTTCTGGACAAGGATAAGTTCGAGGATCTGCTCATCGATCTGCTGGAAATTCAGCATGAGCTGTTCGATTGCGGTTCAGATTTGGCGCTGCTCAAGCAGGAGCTTCGTCCTTACAAGGTAACAGCTGAAATGGTGGACCGATTGGAAACGTGGATTGATAAGTACGATGCGGAAACGCCGGATATTACAAAGTTTATTTTACCTGGGGGAAGTCTGGCTTCTTCAACACTTCATGTATGCCGAACCGTTTGCCGCCGGGCTGAACGCCGTGTCGTGACACTTGCTCGTACACAGCCAATCAATGAGCAGGTGCGCCGTTATTTGAACCGTTTATCTGATTTGTTTTTTACCATTGCCCGTTTGGCTAACAGCCGCAATGATGTGAAAGATATTGAATATGCGCGAAGCGCCAACGTGTTTCGCCGCAAATGAGCAGCTACTACGAACCTTTAACATACACCGTTTCAGTGGAAGAAGACGGCTTTTATCTGAAAACGATTTTGCAAAACCGAATGTATTTGTCCCGCAAGCTGCTGTCCCGGCTGAAGCTTACCGAGCAGGGGATTTTACTCAATGGGCAGCGTGAATATATTAGTGTGCGCGTTCATACCGGAGATGTCATTGAGGTTCGGATGAAGCAGGAGGAATCAGAGGATATTTTGCCGCAGGAGCTGCCGATTGATATATTATTTGAAGATGAGCACCTGCTCATTGTGAACAAAGCGTCTGGGATGATCGTACATCCCACCCATGGACATTATGTCAATACGCTGGCCAACGGGGTTGTCCATTACTGGCAGCAGCAGGGGAAAAGCTATCGCTTTCGACCGATTCATCGCCTGGACCAGGAAACGTCAGGGACTCTGGCTATTGCCAAAAATCCGTTTGTACAGCAGCAGGTATCTGAGCAAATGAAAGCCAATCTGGTGAAAAAAGAATACGTCGCGCTGCTGTACGGCGTGATGGAGCAGGACGAGGGTACCGTGAACGCGCCGATTGATCGGGATCCAGAACAGCCGCATATCCGTATCGTGACGGAATCCGGTTATCCAGCAGTCACGCACTATAAAGTGGAACGGCGTTTCAAGGAAGTGACGCTGGTGCGTCTATGGCTGGAAACCGGACGTACCCATCAAATCCGCGTGCACATGCAGCATCTTGGACATCCGCTAATTGGCGATAAGCTGTATAAGAGGCAGCAGGATGCGTTAACCGACGCACAGACAGACGCAGCCATAGACATGGGGGAAACCAGCACACAGGACTACTCTGTGACAGGGTCAGCATTTGCCGAACCTCTGCCTTCAGAAAATGATGTAGGGCTTGTCCTGGAGCGGCATGCTTTGCACGCCATTAAGCTTGGATTTAATCATCCTAGTACCAAGCAGTGGATCGAATTTCATGCCCCATTGCCTTTAGATTTGGAGAACTATATGACGGAGCTGCAAGATTAGCTGACCTTAGGGGAGTTACTAGAAGCTTTCGTGTATACTTTCAACTCCTCGATAATGGTCGCGCTGAGGCCGTTATTTTTTTCGAATAGCACGCCGTAGCTATGGTAACTTAGAGAGGATTGCTGCCATCTCAAATAACCGACAACGGAGATATCCTTGTTGGTAAAGTTGAAAACGATCCGGATTTTAATCCGATTGGCTTTACAATTCAGATTTAGCTTACTTTCGAGCCTACAACCATTTCTGCTTAAATCTATCAGCTTGGCGTACACAATTTTGCTTGTTAGGGTAGAACCGTTGATCTCTGTAATTTCAAATGAACAGTCTACCGGTTTAGTGAAAATATAACGGAACGGTTCTTTTCTCCGACTTGTAAACATGAATAGACCTCCAATATGTATTGATTTCTATATAATGTTATATACAAATTGTAACATCGGGCCTGTCCAATATCCATGAGAGGTTATGTAGGGTAATGTCGAAATGGATGAGAGCTATTGAGGAGTTTTGTCGCATACAAGGAGAGATGACAGCTGAACTCTTATCGCAGCCTATTACATGCAGGTTTGGCAGTCATAGATATCGTAATGATCACGCACAACAAAGGCTGCTTATTAGGGCTGTGGCTCTGTGAATAGAAAATTAGACCTACAACGTTTTAAGTTGTAAGTCCAATTCGCTATATGTAAAGATAAGGGATGTTTCTATCATAGCGGATCTATATTAATTTTATATGAGAAAGTGATTAAACTCAGCTTAGTTTTTATATGACTGATGAATCCTGTATAATGTACAAGAGTATCTAGAGAGGATGATAAGCTTGACGAGCCCCAAAGAAGTCCTAATATATTATTATCCCCAATGCGGTACTTGCCGGAATGCACTGAAATCTTTGCAGCAAAAAGGTGTGGAGGTTGAGAAGATCCATTTGTTTGAAGCCCCACCTGAACGTGAGCAATTGAAAAAGATGATTGAGCAAAGCGGCCTTGACATCAAAAAGTGGTTTAACACCTCCGGTGAGGTTTATAAAGAGCAAGGGCTTAAAGACAAGCTGCCACAAATGACAAATGAGCAAAAGATTGAATTGCTTGCTTCCAATGGAAGATTGATTAAACGGCCCATCGTTACAGATGGCATACGAGTAACCGTTGGTTATAAAGAAGAGCAGTATGAACAAGAGTGGGGTCATTAACAGCGTCACCATAGCAAGTAACAGAGGAGCGTGACCATTTGTGCAGCAAAAGAAAAAAAACAAGAAGAATCCCTTCTGGCTGCTCGGATCAGCATTGGTTTTCATATTGGCGCAAGGCAAGTGGCTGATTGGATTATTGAAGGTTGGTAAGTTTGGCGGCGTATTTTTATCCATGCTGATCTCCATCGGTGCTTACGCATGGCTGTTTCCATGGAGCTTTGCCATCGGATTTGTGCTGCTGATTTTTGTTCATGAGATGGGGCACGTGATTGCAGCGAAGCAAAAAGGCTTGCCCGTTTCAGCACCCATGTTCATCCCGTTTTTAGGGGCCATGATCATGATGAAGCGTCAACCCAGGGATGCCGTAACGGAAGCCTATGTGGCGATGGGAGGACCTGTTCTCGGAACAGTTGGAGCACTTGTCGTATTTGGTCTCGGTTATTATTTGAACAGTCCGTTCCTATATAGCTTGGCGCAGGCCGGCTTCCTTATCAATCTGTTTAATTTGATTCCGATTCACCCGCTGGATGGGGGAAGGATTGTAACTGCGGTCTCGAGATGGCTGTGGCTGGTTGGTCTGATCGGGGGTCTTGTACTGATCATCTATCACTTTAACATTATTTTGTTAATTATTTGGGCGATGTTCGCTTACGATTTATATAACAAATATATCAAGCAGCGGAAAACGGGCAGTGAACCTAGAGCCATCGCAGCGAGCTTTCTGATTCCGGCCGAGCCATTAATCGAACAGGGCTACTTGATTCCTGGTGAGGAGCATAAGCGCGAGCTGCCTTTTCTGACCTACTCGGATCTTGAAGGACAGCAGTTCGTAGAAGTCAACTGGGAAGGTCTGAATTTTCATGGCACCATTGCACTGGGGCGACAAGCTTTAATTCGCCGTACACATGTAACCAGATTGGAACGGATGAAAAAGGAGGATGGTCTCTATCTGATGCTGCATATCCAGGTCGATTATGAGCCATTCGAAAATGATAAATATTATGAGGTGCCAACAGCGTCCCGTTGGAAGTTTGGTGTCGCTTACCTCGCGCTTGCCGCATTTTTGTATGGCATGTTGACATTCGTGCAGAAGCTTAGTCAGGCTTTACCAGGACTATAAGAGCTACTTAAATTAATAGGAGGCATATATGAAAAGATTTCAATCTCAGCGGTTATCCTTATTGGGTTCCGCTATTTTTTCTGAAATGGCACAGTGGAAGGAAGAGGTTGTTGCAAGTGGTCTTGATGTGATTGATCTTGGCATCGGCAGTCCGGATCAGCCCCCTTCAGAGAGGGTTATGCAAGCCATGGAGCAGGCAGTTCGCAAGCCAGAGAACTACGGATATCCTTCCTCGGAGGGCAGTTTGGCATTTCGCGAGACGGTAGCGCGGTGGTATCAATACCGGTTTGGCGTTCAACTGAATCCATGGACAGATATTATTGCACTGATGGGTTCTCAGGATGGTCTGGCTCATTTGGCAATGGCGGTTACCGATCCAGGCGATGTGGTCATGCTCCCTGATCCCGGTTATCCCATTTATGCGGGAAGTCTTGTGCTGGCTGGAGTTACTCCCTTTTTCCTGCCGCTTCGAGAAGACAATGATTACTTGCCTAAGCTTGAGGATATTCCTGAGGAAACGGCTCGTCAAGCCAAGTTTATTTTGCTTAATTATCCAAGCAATCCGTTATCAGCTGTTGCGTCGCGAGAATTTTTTGAACGGTTGGTTGCCTATGCGAAACAATATGATCTGTTGATAGTACATGATCTTGCTTACTCGGAGCTGGCATTTGACGATTTTCAGCCTATCAGCATTTTGGAGATCGAAGGCGCTAAGGACCTTGCTGTCGAGTTTCATTCTTTGTCCAAAAGCTTTAATATGGCCGGATGCCGGATTGCCTTTATGGTAGGTCAGCCTGATGCTGTACATGCACTTCGCTTACTGAAGTCAAATATCGATTATGGAGTATTTAAGGCTGTGCAGGAAGCAGGTATTGCTGCTTTGGAGGAGGATATGGAGCAAGACCATTCGGTAGCTGCACTGTATGAGCGACGTCGCGATATTGTGATTAAAGGGCTTGCTGCTGTTGGCTGGTCAATACCTACACCTCGAGCAACGATGTTCATCTGGGCGCGTATTCCTGAAGGTTGGACCTCTCGACAAATTTCCCGGGAAATGCTGTATGCGGTTGGTGTGGTAGTCATTCCAGGTGATGCATTCGGCTCTGAAGGTGAGGGCTATGTTCGTATTGCGTTAGTGCAGGATGAACACAAGCTGCGTGAGGCGGTACGGCGTATAGGAGAATTTTTGCGGGAACGGCCTGTCTATCATGAGATCCAATAAAGCTTTAATGATGTCATAAAATCATACTCTGGGTTGTCATCAAATTGCAATTCAAACTTCGATCTAAACATGCTACTATGTAACCAAGTCATTATTTTATAGGAGGCATACATACGTGTCGAATGTAGTTAAAGTAGGAATAATCGGTTGTGGAGGCATTGCCAACGGTAAGCATCTACCCAGCTTGTCCAAGCTTGGGACTGTCGAGCTTGTCGCTTTTTGTGACATTGTTGTGGAGAAAGCTCATGAAGCGGCACATCAATATGGTGTCGCAGGAGCTAAGGTTTACGAGGATTATACCGAGCTGCTAAAAGACGGTTCTATTGATGTGATTCATGTATGCACACCCAATGATTCACATGCTGAAATTTCCATCGCAGCGTTGGAGTCAGGCAAGCATGTTATGTGCGAGAAGCCAATGGCGAAGACGGCTGCTGATGCTCGTCGTATGGTTGAGGTTGCCAAACGTTCGGGCAAGAAGCTGACGATTGGTTACAATAACCGTTTCCGTCCAGACAGTCTATATTTGAAGCAGGTTGCTTCGAATGGTGATTTGGGTGATATTTACTTTGCAAAAGCCCATGCGATTCGACGTCGTGCTGTACCTACATGGGGTGTGTTTTTGGATGAGGAAAAACAAGGCGGAGGTCCGCTGATTGATATTGGTACGCATGCACTGGATTTAACACTTTGGGTGATGGACAATTACGAGCCGAAGGCTGTATTGGGAACTACTTTTCACAAACTGTCGCAAAAAGAAAACGCTGCCAACGCTTGGGGCTCATGGGACCCGAAAAAATTCACGGTTGAAGATTCGGCCTTCGGTATGATTACGATGAAAAATGGCGCTACCATCATTCTCGAATCCAGCTGGGCATTGAATACGCTGGATGTGAAGGAAGCTAAATGTACCTTAAGCGGAACTGAAGGCGGAGCGGATATGGAAGACGGCCTGCGCCTTAATGGTGAAAAGCACAGCCGGTTGTATAAGAATCAGATTGAACTGGGCTCAAAAGGTGTGGATTTCTATGACGGCAAGAAAGAAAGCATGCAGGATACCGAGCTTCGTCTGTGGATTGATGCGGTCATCAATGACACGCAGCCGATTGTAACGCCCGAGCAAGCTTGCGTCGTATCGGAAATTCTGGAGGCTATATACGAATCTGCTAAAACCGGCAAGGCCGTTTATTTTGAATAATATAGCAAGATAAAAGGAGGAACCTGTCTTGATCAACGTAGCTATATTAAGCTTTTGGCATGTTCATGCCAAAGACTATACACGTGATGCTAACGAGCATCCAGATACGCAGATTGTAGCGTTGTGGGATGAAGTGCCTGAACGCGGACGTAAGGAAGCGGAAGAACGGGGCTTCAAATTTTATGAGGATTTGAATGAACTGTTAGCGCAGCAGGACATCCAAGGTGTTGTTGTCGTCACGCCTACGAATGAGCATCGCGAGGTTTTGATTGCTGCGGCCAAGGCAGGCAAGCATATTTTTACGGAGAAAGTTGTTGCTACCACACTTCATGAGTGTAATGAAATTTTGGCGGCAATCGAGGAAGCGGATGTCAAGCTGACAGTATCGCTGCCGCGACTGAACGCGAGCTACACGCTGGCGGTACAGGATATATTAAGTCAAGGACTGCTCGGTGATGTAACACTGGTCCGCACACGACTCTCCCATAACGGTGCGATACCTTCAGAACGTGGACCAAATGGCTGGCTGCCTGAACGATTCTTCAATCGGGAGCAGTGCGGTGGTGGAGCTATGATCGATTTGGGCTGTCATCCGATGTATTTGGCTCGTTTATTTCTTGGATTACCCGAGAGCGTCAGCGCCAATTATGGTTATGTGACGGGTAAGGAAGTTGAGGATAATGCAGTTTCCGTGCTGCGTTATGCAAATGGTGCCTTAGGCGTAATCGAAGCGGGCTTTGTTAATGCGCACTCGCCCTTTGTGATCGAGGTACATGGTACCGAGGGTAGTATCCTTTACTCAACGCATGATAACAAGCTGCTTGTTCGGAGTACGAAGCAGGGAGCTGACGTGAAGGAATGGCAAGTTCAAAGCGAACTTCCGGAGAACCGTCCTTCTGCATTTGCCCAATGGGTTAGCCATATTCAAAATGATACAACAGCGCATGAAAATATTCAGCTTGCTCTCGATCTGACTCGTTTGATGGAAGCCTCCAATCAATCCGCAAGGTCAGGTGCGGCATTCAAGCTAAGTGATCTAGCTGAATAATCATCCTCATCCTGCATAGCTATTTGAACAAGTTTTTATACAGATAAAGAAAGGCTTGCACGTAACTGGTGAACCCGCCTGGAACGAGCGGCCTTTTCCCTTTTATGGTTGCTCAGACGTTTTAAGACGAGGAGGCGAATGCTTTGGAAAGCCATGGTAGGTCAATCCCCAAGCCATACCCTTATGAGCTCATGCTGGAACAAGGACATGCGTTGGATCGCTTGGATGTAGAATTTCGCTGGGGCCATTATGGGATACGAATGCTGAGATTTCATCATACGACCTTTAGTCCAGGGAAAATAGTATCCTTCCATAAGCATTCCGAATTTGAATTTCATTACATTCCCCGGGGAAAAGGCAAGGTCATCCTCAGGGAGATTCCTTATGCGCTGCAGGAGGGGATGCTCTATTTAACCGGCCCCAATCTGATGCATTATCAGGAGGCTGATGCTCATGAAGCGATGGATGAGCTGTGTCTCCATATTGATATTGTCAAGCTGGAGGACGATGGAACACCGGGAGATGAGAGCTCTCAAAGCGACACGGCCTGCGATTGGGGACGTCGTTCAGAAATTGCCGAAGCGGAGGCTTGTATCCAGCAGCTTAAGCATTTGCCTGCAAAACCAGTGATGGATCAATATCGGGCAATGGAATGTTTTCTGAACGCCTACCGGGCATGGTACGAAAATCAGCCTGGGCTGTTTACCGTAATCAAGCAGTCGATTATTCAGATTCTTCTGCGTACAACGCGTGCTTATGCTTCAGGCCCTCAATCTGATATTCCATCACGCAATATGAAGCAATACCGCTATAAGCTGGCTGTGCAGTTCATCAAAGATAATTATATGGAGCCGCTCACCCTGGAGGTTGTAGCCGAACGTGTGCAAATTAGCCCGCGCCAGCTTCAGCGGATTTTTCGTGATCATACGGGAGGCACGTTCAGCGAATATATTGAACATGTACGTCTTACGCATATTTGCAATGAGCTGAGCCTAAGTGACCAAACCATCGATCAAATTGCTTTTCAGAACGGTTTTTCCAGCGCGAACTACTTGCATTATGTGTTCAAAAGAAAGCTTGGATCGACTCCGATGAAATATAGGGATCAACATCGAAGATTGACAACATAAATGAGAACTATTATCATTTATTGAAGGCTTTATTTGAATGAGGTGCTGGATAGTGACGAAAATCCATTTTGATTATTTGGAAAAGCATATGTATTTTGTGAAAACCGAGGTGCCTGAACCACTTTTTCGGATTGAACTGGCTGATTTATTGGAAAAGGGCCATGCCGATCGGTTTGTTGAACAATATGGACCTGTGTTAAAGGCAATGAAACCAGAGGTTGCAGCTACTTATTTTTCATTGTGGTTCGCATGGGTCTGTGCGGCGCTTCAGTATACGATCTCACATCATGATGCTGCTTATAACTTGTCACTCCATAATCTGAGTGGGCAGGTGTATTTGGTCGATAACAGGCCACGTTGGGCTTTTCATCTCCATAACAGCGATAGCTTGTCTGTTCCGGCTGGGGATAGAAACGAATGGAGAAAGCACGTGCTCAGCTCCTTTTATACCGAAGAGGTGTCTCCGCTGTTAGGATCTGTGGCGGCAGTAGTTGGAATTAGTGCAGGTCAGCTCTGGGGTCAGCTTGCGACACGTCTTCATTATGCTTACGATACATGGCAGAAGGAGGCTGAAACAGCACAGCTGCGGCACACAATCGAAGAGGATTTTGCATTTCTCAGGTATGGGCTTGCTGCAGAAGTATTCGGCAGGAAAAAGAACCCTTTTGACATCCAATTTCGCCATATTGATAACCCGCGTATCCCAGGTGAAACCTTGCGAATCAAGGCTTCATGCTGCCTTGCTTATTTGACGGATACAGGCCATGGGTATTGTTATTCCTGTCCGCGGATGGGAGAAGAGGAGCGCATGGAGCAGCGTATGAAGATTGAAGCCAGCCTTCTGTTATCTGGTAAATAAGCCATACTTATATCATGTTTATACTAATAGCAGATACCCGCAAGCGAATAAATCGCTTATCCAATCAACAAAGCTGCTGACAAAGCAGCAATTGGGCCGAGTTGAAGTCGATAACCACTTAGATGGAATTTTTACAAGTGCATATAAAAAAATCCAATACATTCCCCATTGAGGTATGTTACGATAAGGACAAGCAAGACGGACATTGGATAAGCTGACGAAGTCAGTTTTCTTCGAAAACTCAAAAGTCGCTTACGAAGACAGTTTTCTTCGAAAACTCAAAAGTTAATGCTTACGAAGACAGTTTTCTTCGAAAACTCAAAAGTTAATGCTTACGAAGTTAGTTTTCTTCGAAAACTCAAAAGTTAATGCTTACGAAGTTAGTTTTCTTCGAAAACTCTTAGGAGGTACAAAATGAGCAATATTGGTGTATGGGAAAATGCCGAGCCAGGGGTCAAAAGGAAAATTTTTGAGCCAGGCCAAACCATCATGATGATGGAAGTTCATTTCGAGGAAAATGCCGAAGGTTATGAGCATAGCCATCCGCATGAACAGTTTTCTTACTGTATCAAGGGCAAGCTGGAATTTACCATTGACGGACAGAAGCATGTCATTGGTCAAGGTGAAACGATCTACATCCCGAGCAATGCCAAGCATGGCGCCAAAGCAATTGAGCCGAGCATTCTGCTCGATACTTTTACTCCAGTTCGTGAAGATCTGGTAAAACGCTAAGCCTCATAGCAAGATAAAGAGAAGAGCCCGCTGAGGGCTCTTTTTGTAACACTAGAAGTGCGGTGAATAATGAGTGAAGCGGCCAAATGATCCTGGAGAAGCGTAAGCGTTCGCCTTTGAAATTGTGAATAAACCCCTTCATCTCATCCAATTTCACGATTTCAACAGCGATCGGAAGGATATTTGGCCGCGCAGCGGTACTATTTCACCGCACTTCTAGAGATCCGTGAAGTTAATCGTGCCTACGACCATTGACAGGAAGTTTGCCAGCTCTGCTGCTTCTTCCTCCGTCAGTTTATATACATGCTCCAGATAGCCTTCTTCATCCAGATCATCGGGTCCGATTACCGCTGTACGTCCTGACTGCAGATCGGTGATGAGCTTTTTTCCATAAAAACGGTTCGTTGAAGTAATAGCCAGATCAAAGCGGTGCATGGAAATATCGCCGACAAAACAAACAAAACGTGTACGCGTATCTTCTTGGGAATCATATAATAAATCAAATTCTGCCATTAGTGCTGGTCACTCCGTTCTAATAACTGCCATTGTACACTCGATTATACATGAAGAAGCACATACGGGCAAAAGATGATTGAGGGATTTTGGCCCATATCGTTTTCATTTGCCTCCAAACATGATAGAATTTATAGAATGCTAAAAATTACGCACTTATTATATACTAGGAGGTTTTACACCCAATGTCCAAACCAAAAATGAGAAGTGACATGATTAAAAAAGGCTTCGACCGCGCACCTCACCGCAGCTTATTGCGTGCAGCTGGTGTAAAAGAAGAAGATTTCGATAAGCCGTTTATTGCGGTATGTAATTCCTATATCGATATCGTTCCGGGTCACGTTCACCTTCAGGAGTTCGGTAAAATTGTAAAGGAAGCTATTCGTGAAGCAGGCGGTGTTCCTTTTGAATTTAATACTATTGGTGTAGATGACGGGATTGCAATGGGTCATATCGGTATGCGTTATTCCTTGCCGAGCCGTGAAATTATTGCGGATTCCCTTGAAACTGTAGTAGCAGCTCACTGGTTTGACGGTATGGTCTGTATTCCAAACTGTGATAAAATCACTCCGGGCATGATGATGGGCGCCTTGCGTGTGAACATCCCAACGATCTTCGTTAGTGGTGGCCCGATGAAAGCCGGTAAAGACAAAAACGGTAAATCGATTTCTCTTTCCAACGTATTTGAAGGCGTAGGAGCGCATCAAGCCGGCAAAATTGACGATCAAAGCTTGCTTGAGCTTGAGCAATACGGCTGTCCTACCTGCGGATCATGCTCAGGTATGTTTACCGCTAACTCGATGAACTGTCTGGCTGAAGGCTTGGGTCTTGCTCTTCCCGGTAACGGCACGATTCTGGCAGTTGCTGAGGAACGCAAAGATTTCGTTAGACAATCCGCTGCACAGCTGATGGAAATTATTAAATTGGACATCAAGCCTCGTGATATCGTAACAATCGAAGCTATCGATAACGCATTTGCTCTGGATATGGCAATGGGTGGATCCACCAATACCGTGCTTCACACATTGGCGTTGGCACATGAAGCTGGTTTTGAATATCCGATCGAGCGCATCAACGAAGTAGCTAACCGTGTACCGCATTTGGCCAAAATCGCTCCAGCTTCCGATTATCACATCGAAGATGTGCATAACGCAGGTGGTGTGAGTGCCATTATCAATGAGCTGCTCAAAAAGCCAGGCGCCCTGAACGGCGACTGCATTACCGTTTCGGGTAAAACGCTGCGTGAAAACGTGGCAGGCTGCGAAATCTTAAATAAGGACGTTATTCATCCTTTGGACAATCCTCATTCCGAGCGCGGCGGTTTGGCTGTGCTGTTCGGTAATCTGGCTCCTCACGGCTCCATCATTAAGGTAGGCGCTGTTGATAAAGAAGTAGGCGGCAAGCATGTGGGTCCAGCAATTTGCTTCGACTCCCAGGAAGAAGCTTTATCTGGTATCGCTAATGGAAAAGTTAAAGAGGGTCATGTCGTAGTTATCCGTTATGAAGGTCCTAAGGGTGGACCGGGTATGCCGGAAATGCTCGCACCTACCTCACAAATCGTTGGTATGGGTTTGGGAGCCAAGGTTGGCTTGATCACGGATGGTCGTTTCTCAGGGGCTTCCCGCGGTATCAGTATCGGTCATATTTCACCAGAAGCGGCTGAAGGCGGTCCAATTGCTTTCGTTGAGGACGGAGACATTATTGAACTGGATTTGATCGAACGCCGTATTGAGTTGAAAATATCCGATGAGGAAATGGAACGTCGCAAGTCCAACTGGAAAGGCTTTGAGCTGAAAGTGAAAACAGGCTATTTGGCCCGTTATTCCAAGCTGGTTACTTCTGCCAGCACTGGCGGCGTCATGAAGATTTAATTTCTGTACTTCAATATATATACATGCAAAAACGGCAGCAGAGAGTGTAGATTACACTCCTTCTGTCGTTTTTGGTTTTCGTGGAATTAAGACTCGATCTGCTCATCGACATCCGCATCATGGGTAGGATGATCGCCGGGATAATCACGGGACAAGCCTGCGTGCAGCTCACGATTTTCATAGGTGAAACGGTTCGGCGGACGCTGATCTTGTCGCCATGGAGTGCTTTTGCCGATCGATTCTGTTAGTCGTGAAGAACCATAGGGCCCTTCTGGAAATTCTTCAGCAGTGAGATCGTTTCGTTGAGATTCTACCGTTTTGAAGTCCGTGTATGAATTCCGATCTTCCTCAATAAAACCCTCTTGATTTGACTGTGTACCCTTTATACCCATTATGGTTCCCCCTGGTTTCCAAAGTATCATTTTAGGATGACCATCCGTGTATAAAATAATTCTTGAGTTTAAAATGAGAACTATGTCATGATAGTACAACGAACTATTCAAAGAGGTGAGGGTGATTTGTTAAAAGGGAGATTTTTTCGCAACAGCCTCATATTGATTTTATTAATTTCTAGTATTCCTGGTGTTATTGTTGGTTTTATTATTTATTGGATGGGAGGGGAACGTCTCGAGAATGAAATGCTGCAGCTGCATAAAAATCAAATATTACAAAGAGCGGCAAATGTCGATGACCAGTTCTCCTATCTGGAAAATTCGCTTGCCCATTGGGCTTTTGATCCCAAGTTTAATAGCAGTCTTAAGGATGTTAATTTTTATAAGGATTTTGAAATTGCCCGTGATGTGACGAAGACGCTGGGTGTGATGCAGGGCTCAAGTCCGCTGGCGAAGCAGGTGGAGCTGTTCCTGAATGGCGAGCAGCCGATTCGTTTTTATCCGGAGTATGATGTAATTCAAAGCAGGACAGTTATGGATGGCTACATCGAAATGCTGTCGCAAGGGAAATTGGTTTTTTGGTCCGACCTGCAGGCAGACCCAAGTAAAGTAGATGTAACTGATTTGACGTTAGTACACAAATTGCCAGGAGTGAATTTTGAGCCGTTTGGTGCTCTGCTGGTTCGTGTGGACAAAGAAAAGGCATCCAACCTATTGAAAACGCTAACACCTTATAATGTAGGTGAAACATTCATCATGCAAAATGATGGTATGGTTCTCCTATCCAGTGCGGGAACCTCCAATTCACTCGGCTTTGACGAGGTTTTGAGGAACGAAGTGATGAAGGGAGGGGCCAAATCCGGTTCCTTCTTATATGACTGGAAAAACACAACCTATACAGTATCGTATGGCACGTTTTCCCGGGTAGGCACGGATTGGATTTATGTCTCGGCCTCACCGATTAATGCAATTACGAAACCGGTAGTGTTCATTTCCAAGCTCATACTTTCTGTTAGCTGTACGGCACTGCTGCTGGCATTTATCCTATCTTGGCTGGCTTCCCGTAAAATATATTCGCCGATTGACCGTTTGATCCGTTTGCTTGCGGCTAACAAGCTGTTTGTGGACAGCACGAACGAACACACGGATGAGTTTAAAATGATCGAAAAAGAATGGCTGCATTTAAGCAGAGAAAGTATTACATTGCAAAATAAGCTGGAACAGCAGCTGCCTCATGTGAAGGAAGGTTTCCTGCTTCAGCTGGTACAAGGCTTTCTGTACGCCTATTCGGAAGAAGATTTGAAAAAGCGGATGAGAAACTTTGACTGGATTGTGGATGAACAGCAATTTCTTGTGATGCATATTCAACTGACCGGCTTTGAAAATTTAGAGGGCAGGTTTTCATTGGGTGACGAAGGACTGGTTACGTTTGCTGCTGCAAATATTATTGAGGAGCTGGCCTCGAATCGGTTGGAACAGGCTAGTGCCGTCAACTTTCACGATTTATCGATTGGTTTACTCATTATTTTGCCTCCGGATCAGTCGTCTACAGAAAAGCTGCAGGCGTTTAGCGAGGAATTGATGCATACGATCAACCATATTTTAAAGCTGCAGGTATCGATAGCCATTGGAAAAATGACTGCCCTAATTGCCCAGATTCCTTTTCGCTATGAAGAAGCCAAACAGGCCTTGAGTTATCGCAATTTTGAAAATGAGAATCAGCTGCTCGATCTGGAGACACTCGAAGTCAGTGAAGACATGTATGAGCTGCGTTACCCATTCGTGTTGGAGCGCGAAATTATTCAAATGATCCGTACAGGCCAGCAGCAGGAGGCGGAGCAAACGATTGTGCTGTTTTTGGAAGAGCTGCTCGAACGGAGGGCCAAGGAAATCGATATTCAGCAAGGAATGCTTCAGCTTTTAGGGAGTATTCTTCATGCAATCCGTCACTCCGGGATGGACCCGAGCAGGGTATACAAGTCGGCCAATTTGTATGAACAGCTGACCCAAATCCGTGAGCCGCAGAAAATGTTGAATTGGTTTAACGCCAAGGTCATCCACCCTTTTGTGAGGGAGCTGGAGGCTCGTTCAGATGTACAGGTGAAGAAGGTTGTCGAGTCTGCGATGATCTATTTGCAAAATGAGTATATGAATGAAATTTCACTAGACAGCTGTGCAGAGCATACAGGCATGAATGCAGTATCGCTTAGCAAGTCTTTCAAACAAGTAAGCGGGAAAAATTTCATCGATTACTTAACCGAGCTGCGGATCGGGAAGGCCAAAGAACTGCTGCGTGATACAGAGCTTAAAATCAATGATGTCGCCGTGCAGGTAGGGTATCAACACAGTTATTTTAACCGAATTTTTAAAAAGCAGGAAGGAGTGACACCGAGCCATTATCGGGAGATGAGTCGGAGTACATAAATACAGTCTAAATAACGAAAACCGTCGCAGCGCAGTCTGTTGGACGGTTTTTTGGCTATGTATTAGCAAGAAAGTCTTAATAAACAAGAAAAGTACAAAGGCACATAAGCTATCCAGTCTCCAATAAACTAAAAAATCTAAAATTGGAAAAAATGTACTGATGTCCATTGCGGCAATTCCAAAAAAGTCTGATTGTTGAAAAATTTACCTGCCGATAAGCTTAGTGGTATAGCGATTGAAAGGAGTAAACATATGGCCAAAGCACCTCAGTCCGATTCGCTTGCAGCCCAAGGACAAGCTGCGGTGAAGGTTCCAACAAGAAGTCCGCTGTTGGCAAAGCTCAGCAGAGATAAATACTTACTGCTGCTTTGTGTGCCAGGACTACTGTACTTTTTTATTTTCAAATATGTTCCGATGTGGGGCGTACTGCTTGCCTTCAAAAACTATCAGCCTTTCACTGGATTTTTTGATAGTGAGTGGGTCGGCTTCGCTAATTTTCAACAGTTTTTCCAGGACCCGATTTTTTTCAAATTAATGAGAAATACGCTGCTGCTGGGGCTGTACGATCTGGTATTCTTTTTTCCGGCTCCGATCGTATTGTCATTATTGTTAAATGAGGTTCGAATATCGTTTTATAAACGGTTCATCCAAACGATTATTTATGTTCCGCACTTTATTTCGATGGTTATTTTGGCTAGTATTTCTTATTTGTTGCTTACGACTGAAGGCGGAGTTGTCAATGAAATGGTATTCAGTGTTACGGGATATCGGTTTGATTTCCTAACCAGTGAGAACTGGTTCAGACCGCTCATTGTTTCGCAGAATCTGTGGAAGGAAGTAGGATGGGGAACGATTATTTTTCTTGCGGCATTGGCGGGAGTTGATCAGGAGCAATATGAAGCCGCTATTGTGGATGGAGCGAACCGCTTTCGTCAATTGTGGCACATTACACTGCCAGCCATTCGCGGGACGATCATTGTGCTGCTGATTCTGCGAATGGGCAATTTCCTTGATCGCGGCTTTGAGCAGGTGTTGCTGATGAGCAATGCACTGAATCGACCTGTAGCCGAGGTATTTGATACTTATGTCTATACGCTGGGGATTACTCAGGGCGCGTTCAGCTACAGTACCGCTGTTGGATTATTTAAAGCCATTATCGGTATTATATTGGTTTTCACTTCCAACTATTTGGCCAAACGGTCCGGTCATTCGGGGATATTTTAAAAGAATGGTGAATAAGTCTTCGCTTCGCGGCCAAATATCCTTACGATCGCTGTTGTTTCCCTATTTTTTTGAATTTATAAGACATTTAGCGGTAAACATCTGGAAACAAAGGCGAACGCTAACGCTTCTCCAGGAGTATTTGGCCACTTCGCTCTTTATTCACCAGACTTTTAAAAGGAGTAGTTTTCTACGAAAACTTGAAGGAGGTTATAACCATGCGGCGTAGCAGCTTGGGCGGCAAATTGTTCGATATCGCCAACTATTCGTTTCTGGCGTTGGTGGCGCTCGGCATGATGCTTCCGATTATGTATATTGTTGCAGGTTCATTTGCATCGGAAATCGAAATCGGCAGTCGATCGTTTTTTCTGATTCCGAGAAACATTACGTTTAATGCTTATGATTATGTGTTCAAGGATCATACCTTGCCGCGCAGCCTGTTGGTATCCGTATTTATTACGGTAGCAGGTACAATCGTTAATTTATTCTTCACCTTTACCTTTGCCTATGGCTTATCGCGCCGCAATATGCTGGGTAGAAATGTGATGATGAATATGATAATTTTCACGATGGTATTCAGCGGCGGCATCATTCCGACTTATCTGGTCGTAAAAAATATAGGGCTGCTTAACTCCTACTGGGCTGTGATGCTTCCTGTAGCGATCAGCGCCTTTAATCTGATCGTCATCAAGTCTTTTTTTCAGGAAATCCCGAATGAGCTGATCGAATCCGCACGAATGGACGGATGCAACGATTTGGGTGTGTTATGGCGGGTTGTGCTGCCGTTATCCAAGCCGGTTATCGCTACGTTTGGACTGTTTTATGCGGTCAGTCACTGGAATGATTTCTTTAATGCTCTGTTGTACTTAAGTGACTCCAAGATGTGGCCGATGCAGGTTCTTCTCCGGCAAATGATTTTGCTGGCTTCAGGCTCGCTCGATATATCGACAATGGATCTGACTTATGTGAAACCGCCTGATCAATCGATCAAGATGGCAGTCGTCGTTGTAGGCACACTCCCTATTTTAGTGGTTTATCCGTTTATTCAGAAGCATTTTGCCAAGGGTGTCCTGCTGGGCGCTGTCAAAGGGTAAGGGCTTCTGGTAGATGATCATTATAGCTTATATGCTTAAATGCAATCCAGTTCGATCAAAAAAGGGAGGAAATATCGTATGAAATGGGTCCAACAACCAAAACGTTCGTTTTTTGCTTTGACCAGTATGGCTTTGACGGTAAGTGTTATCGCGGGCTGCAGCAATCCCGCAGCGACTCCGACCAGTACGCCAGCAACTCCAAGCGCATCAACTCCCAAACCAGCTGACGCTCCAAAAACACCAGAGCCGCCTTTCAAGATCAGCATGATGCTGAAAAGCTTTTCCAATGATAACGCTTCCGCAGAAAGTAAAGTATGGAAGAAAGTAGAGGAATATACAAACACCAAGCTGGATCTGCAGTTTGTTCCTGATGCCTCGTATCTGGATAAGATGAACATTACACTGGCATCCGGTTCCATGCCTAGCGCTATCTTTGTTGTGAATGTGAAGCTCCCCTCGGTTGCCAATGCGATTAAAGGCGGCGCATTTTGGGAGGTGGGTCCGTATCTGAAGGACTATCCGAATCTGAGCAAGGCTAATCCGACGATTTTGAACAATACCTCAGTCAATGGCAAGTATTATGGATTATATACGACTCGTCCGATTGGACGTATGGGTATCTCCTATCGCAAGGATTGGCTGGATAACCTCGGGATGACCGAGCCCAAAACCATTGATGATTTTTACAATATGCTTAAGGCGTTTACGACCAAGGACCCGGATAAGAACGGTAAGGATGATACCTACGGCATGGTAGTGACCAAGTATTCCGGTCCATGGGATATTATGCAGACATGGTTCGGGGCACCCAATAAGTGGGGCGTGAAGGACGGTAAGCTGGTTCCTGCCCATCTGACCACGGAGTATATGGATGCACTTAAATTTTACAAAAAATTGTATGATGAAAAGCTGATCAATCAGGATTTTGCCGTATATGATTCAGCTAAATGGAACGATCCGATTGTGAACGGTAAGGCAGGAGTTGCTGTTGACGTGGCGGACCGTTCCTATCAAATCGATGAGAAGCTGAAAACTGTTGATCCGAAAGGGACGATTGATGTCATTGGCGCGGTTAGTGGTCCATCAGGGCTTCACAATCAACCGACGACCGGTTATGCAGGTGTATTCCTCATATCCAAATCTGCTGTCAAGACAGAGGCTGAGCTCAAGAAGGTGCTGCAGTTCTTTGACAAGACGAACGATAAGGAAATGCAGGCGCTGTTGAGCTACGGCATCGAGGGCGTCCATTATAAAATGGATAACGGCAAGCTATCACCGTTACTGACGATCAATGACAACATGGCTCCGGATATCAATAACAAAAACATGAATCAAATGCACCTTCAAATTCCTTATATTATTCCCGAATTGTTTCCACCAGCTACACCGCTTCGAATCAAGGCTAACAACGTGATGAAAGAAAATGAGAAAATCATTGTATCCAATCCTGGTGAGCCTTTGACTTCAGCTACGTTCACCCAGAAGGGCGCTCAGTTGGACCAAATTGTAGAGGATGCTCGTATTAAGTATATCGTTGGCAAGGTTGATGAAGCAGGCTTTAAAGCGGATATGGAGCTGTGGAAGAAGAGCGGCGGCGACGATTATACGAAGGAAATGAATGAAGCGTATGCAGCCATCAAAAAATAAAGGAGGAGATCGGATTGATCCTCACCGGAGGAGTTAAAGGAACGGTATGGCCTTCAGAGCGGCGCAGCTTTCAGGACCCATTAACAGGAGTACCCGTGACCCAATTGACGGATTATCGTTCACACAGCTTTCATATTTATTTTACGAATAACGGATTTTATGGGGATGGCAAGCTGCTCTTTGGTTCGGACCGCGGCAATGTTACGAATCTGTTCAGTATGGATCTGCACACAGGCGAGATGACCCAGCTGACCGATTTGCAGCGTGGTTTGGCTTCACGGATTCAAGGGACTTTTCTCAATCCGCTTGGTTCTGAAGCCTACTATTATTACAACCGCACGGTTGTAGCCATTGATCTGCAAACACTGGAGGAGCGAACGCTGTATACGGTACCGGATGGGTATACGTTTGGCAGTATGAGCTGCACTTCCGATGGTCAGAAGCTGTGTTTTGGTCTTAACGAGGATTTATCAGGCCGTATCCATATGGATTTGTCAAATGGTTATGCAGGATTCGAAACGTACTTCAGCGCGAAGCCGCATTGTATGATTATGGAGGTTTCGACATCAAGCGGAGTTGTTCAGAAGCTGCATGAGGATCAGCTGTGGCTGGGTCATATCAATACATCTCCTACTCAGCCGCATCTGCTCACCTTTTGCCATGAAGGTCCTTGGGATATGATCGATCACCGTATCTGGGTGTTGGATATGAATACCGGACTTCATTGGAAGATTAGGGATGCGAAGGCTAAAGAATATGTAGGTCATGAATACTGGATGAAGGATGGTATTCATATCGGATATCATGGGTTTACCGGTTCGCTAACCGATCATCATGGCAAAATTATTGGTGCGATCCCCTATGATAATAGTTCTGTTGAGGAATACAGCTTTCCTTTTCAAAATATGCACGTTCATTCGAATGATTTGAACCTTGTGGTCGGGGATGGACAGCAAACGAATGCTTATCATGGCACGCAGCTTCAGGATACACTGCAGCTATGGAAAAATGATGGCTCCGGATTCCAGGGACCCCGTATTCTTTGCAAGCATCGTGGCAGCTTTCATACGCAAAGTCTGCATGTGCATCCGAGATTAAGCCCAGACGGCAAGCATGTGCTCTTTACAAGCGATATGTCGGGCTATGGCAATCTATACATGGTTGATGTGCCTGACTTTGAGACTCTGCCTGAGCATAAGTTCGACTAGATGCCAGAAGTATATCTGATAAAAGAAACGGGTGTTATTCTACACCCACCTTTAATCTCATAGGATAGATTTCCAGCCTCGCAGCTTCGATATTAGAGTTGTACAGCAGGACAAATTATGGTAGTATGGAAATAATTTCAATTCGCTAGAGGAAGCACCTCTCTTACATCTCATGTAGGAGGGTGCTTTTTTTGCGTTTGAAATAACTTGTGTGGGAGGGCTGTCGAATGAACCTATTATTTTTAAACAGCTTGGAGAAGAGGGTTTCTGAGGAACGGACGATCAATGCGCAGGTATCTATTGGTGAGAGTCAGGGAAGCTGGTACGTAGGCTGGCAGGAAACGAAATCGGATGGTCGCCAAGTACAGGAGTCCTGGTTTGAAGGACAAGGCTGGGAAGACATGCTGACAGCATTTCGTCAGAATCTATTTACCAAGCAGTGTGAAGGCTTTAAACCGGTGTTGGAAGCCGCTATGCTGCCGGAGATTACAGCGCTTGACCGCAAGACGGTAAGAATTCAATTGTTGGCCTATTACAGTGAAATTCATGCCAATGAGGAGCTGTATGAGAAGCTGAGACAGTGGCGGCTTAAGCAAGCCAGCAGAGAGAGCAAGGCACCGTTTCTGGTGGCAACCAACAGGCTGCTGCGAATGGTCTGCGTCTATTTGCCACACACGCTGGATGAGCTCAAGCAGCTTCCGGGTATGGGGATGAACAAGTCAAACGCTTACGGAATGGAGCTGCTCAGCATGACCCAGCAACATGAACGGTCAACCCCATTCCCGCTGGATTGGGTAGAAGATCAAGTGAATCCTGCCGAGTTCAACGTATGGCTTGAGCAGGAGAAGGGACGCAAACGGAAGCTGCAGGAGAATAAGCAGGAGATCCGCAGTAAGCTGTTGGAAGCCATTACACGTGGTGATGGCTTGGACGCATTAAGGGAGCAGACTCAGCTGGAGCGACGGGATTTACTGCTGTGGATTGAGGAGCTGGACAAGGAAGGCTACGATATGGAGTCATATATCGAGGCTGTTCTTCATGAAGTTCCTGAGGAAGAGCAGGCGCTGGCATGGACTGCTTTTGAACAAAAAGGTGATCGCTATTTGAAGCCTATATTGCAGGCTGTATATGATCCAGAAGCATTAAAAGGGAAAGAAATGGATCGAATCTATGAGTGGCTTAGGGCTCTGCGCATGAAATATCGCCGCGTGCATGCGGAGCAAGCGATTGAGGCTGTTTAAGGGCCTGCATAAAGGCTTATGGAAAGACAGTACCTTTTCCTAACCAAATGCTGCTTAAAATGCAAATAAGAGGTTCTCTCCGTGTTATGGAGAAGACCTCTTTTGTTCCTGAGCCTGCTTATTTAACGACCAGCACTGGGATTTGTGCATGATGGACAATTTCCGAGCTAACACTACCCAGCAGGATTTCTTTAAAGGTGCCAAAACCGCGGCTGCCAACAATAATAAGATCAAAATGATGGGCTTCCGCATAATCCAAAATGACTCTGGCAGGTGCCCCTCCATCTAATAATGTAGCGGACGTCTTGCTTAGATTCGAAATCAGCTGCTTTACTTCGTCTATCAATTCTTCGGCTGCCTGATACAATTCGGTTTGAATAACAGCAGGGCCAGTAATGACGGCGTCATTCAACACCAAATTGGATACTTGGAACACGTGGGCCACTACTAATTCTGACTCCACAAATATTTGTTTCAATTCGATTGCTTTATTCAAAGCTATTTTTGCCGTTTCCGAACCATCATAAGCTACCAAAATTTTATTAAACATAGGAATCTCACCTCAGTTTGTAGTATACCCACCTATTACCCTTAGAAACAGAATACGAAGCGGCAATCATTTTTTATGTACATATAAAACTCCTGCGAATGGAAGGATGCTTCCAAGCACAGGAGTCTGTTTGAGAATCAGCAAGTCGGCTCACAGCCATTCCTTTTTGCGAAATAAAATGAACATGGACATGCCTACGATAAACATAAAAATAACAGCTGCGATACCGCCATATTCCCAGTGCAGACCAGGAACATTCTCAAAATTCATTCCGTAAATACCGGTAATAAACGTCAGTGGCATAAATATGGTAGTCAGTGCTGTGAATATACGCATAATCTCATTCGCGCGGTTGGACAGACTTGACTGATAAGCCTCTCGTAAGTTGCCCATAAGATCGCGGAAGGTGTCGAACGTTTCAGAAATTTTGACCGCATTTTCGTAAATATCGCCAAAATATTTTTTGAGCGGATCGCTGATCAGCTTTAGTTCTTTTTTGTTGAGTGTCGATATCACATCACGCTGCGGACCAAGCACCTTTTTCAGCCAAAGTATTTCGCTTCGCAGCCCAATAATCTCATTCAAATGGGATTTTTTTGTATGCATCAAAATATCTTCTTCCAGCTTTTCGATCTTCACTTCGATTCGATCGCCTACATTGGTATAATTATCGACAACAAGATCGATCAAGTGATATAAAAAACTGTCCGCAGAGGCAACCTCTTCTTCCCACAATACGGGCTTCAGAGCACGCAGCTCATTAATTTTTTGACGGGTCACAGTTATAATATAATGTTTGCCAAGAAAAATATTCAAAGCTCTCAGGAAAATTTCTTCATCATCAAAACGAATGCTGTTAACTACGATAAAATAATTGGAATCGTAGAGCTCAATTTTGGGACGCTGTTCTTCTTCCGTCAAGCAGTCCTCGACGGCCAGCTCATGAAGGTGATAAAGCGGTTGTAAAATTTCCAAATCCTCGACGTCTGCGTCGATCCAGTAGAACCCGTGCTCCGGCGGTTCCATGGCTGTCGTAATATCCTCCACCAAAGTGAAAATGCCGTCCTGCACCAAGCGTGTTTTCATTCTGCTTCACCTCTTCACATGATTAACTTAAGAGGAAGTACAGGCGGAAGAAACGACGCTAACGTCATACGGACAGCACTTTATACCGGACAGACAAGACTATGATATCGATTGGACTGGTGTCCACATCAAATACGCTTGTGGTTGTGTTGGCAAAGAGTTGCTGGGCGCATGAGAATCAGCGGCGTAAGCCAACTGCATTCCTAACGATATATTCGGTTGATTGTGAACGTAGATACTACTCGTCGGGTCTCCGTCCATTCGTTGGTTGCACCCCTTTGCTATTGATGTCGAATACTTGTCTAGTATAAACCTACATGCCTTGCACAGCAAGGTGAAAACCATGAAATTAATATGTTTTTTTGGGCCCTTGATAAAGTATGCAGTATGCAGGCAGAGGTGCTCTTTAAATGCGGCTGGCAGGGACCCGAATGTGAAATTTATTCTGCACTCTTGACTTTAATCAGGTTGTAGTAAATAATATAAAGAAAAATAGGTAATTACTTTTCTTATCAAGAGCAGGTGGAGGGACTAGCCCGATGACACCCGGCAACCGACAAACCTTTGGCATATCGCGTAAGCGTGTGACAGTGGAATGCACGGTGCTAATTCTTGCGGAAGCGAACGAAGCTTCTGAGAGATGAGAAGGGACATTGTTATTGATAACAAGGCCTTTCTCGTTCGCGCGAAAAAGGCCTTTTTAGCGTCCTTTTGCGTAAAAAAATCAAAACTTACACAAGAAGGAGTGAATTTCTATGCCGATCAAAATCCCTGATCATTTACCAGCCAAAGAAATTTTATTGAACGAAAATATATTCGTGATGAGCGAGACGGAAGCCTTTCATCAGGACATTCGTCCTCTGCGTATCGCAATTTTGAACCTGATGCCGACGAAGGAAACAACGGAGACTCAAATTTTGCGTTTGATCGGCAACACACCGGTACAATTGGAATTTGTACTGCTGCACCCAGGAACGCATACCTCGAAGAATACGTCAGCCGAGCATTTGGAGCAATTTTACAAAACGTTTAATGATGTACGTCAAGAAAAATTTGATGGCTTGATCATTACCGGTGCACCTGTTGAGCAGCTGGATTTTGAAGATGTGAACTATTGGGAAGAGCTGAAGGAAATTATGGATTGGAGCACGGAAAATGTGACTTCGACCCTGCACATTTGCTGGGCGGCTCAGGCTGGCTTGTATCATCATTTTGGAGTGCCGAAATATCCACTGGACAGCAAAATGTTCGGGGTATTCCCGCATGTAACGAGCAAGCAGAATGTGAAGCTGCTGCGCGGCTTTGATGAGCTGTTCTGGGTGCCGCAATCCCGTCATACCGAGGTCCGCAGAGGCGATATTGAAAAGATTGCGGCATTGGACATATTATCCGAATCTCCAGAGGCAGGCGTGTACATCGCGGCTACGCAGGATGGCAAACATATATTCGTTACCGGACATTCGGAATATGATGCGTGTACGCTGAAGTATGAATATGACCGTGATATCAATAAAGGTATGGAAGTGGCTGTTCCAAAAAACTATTATCCCAACGATGATCCGTCCAAGGAGCCGCTCGTATCGTGGAGGGCACATGCCAATTTATTGTTTTCCAACTGGTTGAATTACTATGTATATCAAGAGACACCTTATGATTTGTATAAAGGAGAGTATAGTATATGAGCAATGAACAGGATAAACTGAAAATCGAAAGCAGATTGGCTCAAATTGGTTCACAGGAGGAGCCGGTAACGGGAGCAGTTAGCTTCCCGGTATACCAGGCTACGGCGTTTCGTCATCCCAAGCTTGGACAAAGCACGGGTTTCGATTACTCCCGGACCAAAAACCCTACACGTAAGGTGCTTGAGGATGCGATTGCCGAGCTGGAATCCGGAGACGCAGGATTTGCCTGCAGCTCCGGTATGGCGGCGCTGCAAACGATATTTGCCCTATTCAGTCAAGGTGATCATCTGATCGTATCGCTGGATTTGTACGGAGGCACGTATCGCTTGCTGGAAAAAATCATGTCCCGGTTTGGTGTAACGGCCTCTTATGTAGATACCAATGATTTGGATGCATTGGAGTCGCACTACACCGCAAATACAAAGGCAATCGTAATTGAGACACCAACGAACCCGCTAATGATGATCACGGATCTGGAGCTCGTGTGCAATTGGGCCAAAAAGAAAAACGTGCTGACGATTGTTGATAATACGTTGCTGACCCCATTCTTCCAGCGTCCGATTGAGCTTGGTGCGGATATTATTATTCACAGTGCGACCAAGTATTTGGGCGGACACAACGATGTGCTGGCGGGTCTGATCGTAACCAAAGGCAAACAATTATCCGAGCAAATGGCATTTTTACATAATTCCATTGGGGCTGTGCTTGGACCGCAGGATAGCTGGCTCTTGATGAGAGGTATGAAAACTCTAGCCCTTCGTATGGAGCGCCATCAATACAATGCAACACGGATTGCAGAATTTTTACTGGAGCACCCTTGTATAGACTCTGTATATTATCCAGCGCTCACCAGTCATCCAGGTTATGAAATACAGAAGAAGCAGTCTTCAGGAAACGCTGGTATTTTCTCCTTTAAACTAAAAGATGCCAGATACGTTGAACCGATCTTGCGTCATATTAAGCTGATTGCTTTTGCTGAAAGCCTTGGTGGTGTGGAGTCGTTGATGACTTACCCTGCTGTACAAACCCATGCTGATATTCCGGTGGAAATCCGTGAGCGAATCGGGTTGGACGACCGTTTGCTGCGCTACTCTGTAGGAATTGAGCATGTAGAGGATTTAATTGCTGACCTGTCCAGGGCGATTGACTTGGCCAAAGCGGAAATTGAAGGAGCCTAAAATATAAGCGGATGAGCAGCTTGCCGATTTGAAGAAGTACTTATCCTTTGTCGAATATTGCCAGTTTATGTTGCCGATGGAATGATAGTTGACATTCGTCGGCTATTTTTTTAATATTTGTAGAAGAGCGCTTTCATTTCCATTGCTTTTTATGTATTCACCATATGTTAATTCATGATATGATCAAAATTAGAATAATGATATGAACTTCAGCCTTAGTCAGAGGGGGAGAACGATGCAGTCTGTCTTACAGAAGTGGAAAGAAAGATTGAAATTGCTGTACCTTCTTCCTTTATCCAACAAATCTTTGAAATACTTCCCCCCAGATTTTATTATTCGTGATCCGATTGTATCGATGATTAAGAAGTATCGTCGAAATGGACAGCGCATTGGTATGCTTTTATTTTATTTTGAGGAGTTTCACCACTTATTTGCTACTCATCCATACCCCTATATTCAAAATTTGCAGAAGCTCGTACGTGAGAAACTGCTTGAAATGCTGCCTCGTTACTTCAAAAGCTCAAACCTTTTAGGCATTAAACAGTTCGCGAGCGATGACTTTTGCATTTTCATTAAAGAATACCCAGATTTTAGCTTTGATGAATTACAACGTAAAACACTATTGATGCGGCGGGAGCTCGAGCAGAGCCTGCGTATTCCTACGCGCCCCAACGAGGATGCGATCTATTCCTTTCAAACAGGATGCCATGTCATAGGGATGGATATTGAAAATACGGAAGCCGCAATCCGCAGCTCCTATCATTATGCATTGGCGATAGCAACCCGAAAGCTGCCTTCCCACTTTTCCAAGTCCAGACAAGAGCTTCTCGATATTATTGATATGGAAAAAATCACCGTATTGGCTCAGCCGATCATGAGCTTGAACAGCGGTGAGATTTTTGGATGGGAAATATTGACGCGTGGACCGCTGAATTCGGTTTTTCATACACCTACAGAGCTTTTTGATTTTGCCTATCAGGCTGACTTGTTATCTAAAATGGAACTTATTGTAATGAAAAAAGCGTTAGAGGAAATAAGCAAGCGCTGCATACGCGAACAGGTATTTATTAATGTAACTCCGGTGACCTTATGTCATCCTTTATTTTTGAATCAACTGCTAACGGTTTTATCAGCATACGATAACATATCTGCATCCCAGATCATATTGGAAATTACGGAGCGCCATTCCATTCGCGATTTTGCTTACATGGGTGCTCTAATGGCCAATTACCGCTCGCATGGCTTCCGATTTGCTGTTGATGATGCGGGGGCAGGCTACTCGAGTCTGCAATCGATATCCGAGCTCATACCCGACATTATCAAGATCGATAAATCAGTTATTCAAAATATCGACCAATTGGTAGTGAAGCAGTCGCTGCTTCGCGCATTACTGTTGTTTGCGGAAAATATTAACTGTCAGGTCATTGCTGAAGGCGTAGAGAGTCAAGGAGAAGCAGATATTTTGTATAAAATGCATGTACACATGGGTCAAGGATTTTATTTTGCAAGACCTGAACCGATCGTTGCTTATCCGGAACGCATGCTGCAATGCCGTTCAATTACGGAAAAAATTCAGCAAAACCGACAGATTTGCAGCGTAATAGCATAACCATGACTATGAATAGTTTGTGAATGGTAAGCACTGCTTGCTCATTCACAGGCTCTTTTTTAATGACGGGGCTTTTTTATTGTGATACGATAGTTATAAAAAAAGGAGTGAGCAGAGAATGAGCTCCATAGACCACATCCTTGATCGTGCAGTCGCAGGAAACAGAATCAGTCTGGAAGACTGTGTAAACTTATATGAATCTGATCAGATTGAAAAGATGGGCCATGCCGCCAATCAGATTATGTTAAAGCACCACCCGGATCCGATCACGACCTTTGTCATCGGCAGAAATATTAACTACACCAACATTTGTGATGTATACTGTCGTTTTTGTGCCTTTTACCGTGCCCCTGGCTCCACGGAAGGCTACGTGCTGCCTGATGAAACCATTTTCCAAAAGATACAGGAAACACTGGATGTTAGAGGTACAGAAATATTGATGCAGGGCGGAACGAATCCAAATCTGCCTTTCACTTACTATACAAACCTGCTTCGAGAGATCAAGAAACGTTTCGATATTACGATGCATTCCTTCTCTCCTGCCGAAATTATGAAAATGAAGGATGTCTCGGGCGGTCTTACGCTTGAAGAGGTCATTCGTGAGCTGTATGCGGCCGGTTTGGACTCATTGCCTGGTGGCGGAGCTGAGATCCTAGATGACCGGACTCGCAGAAAAATCAGTAGGCTGAAGGGCTCCTGGCGTGATTGGATGGACGTTATGGAAACAGCGCATCGGATCGGGATGCATTCCACGGCTACTATGGTTATTGGCTTCGGTGAAACGTCTGAGGAGCGCGCTACGCACTTACTGCGTGTTCGTGACGGACAAGATCTCTGTATCGCCAAGGGTTGGAACACACCGGGATTCCTTGCCTTTATTTCCTGGACATTCCAGCCTGACAACACCAACATGAAGGCGGAGAAGCTGGGTCCCGAGGCTTACTTGAAAAATCTCGCGATCAGCCGGATCATGCTGGATAATATCCCGAATTTCCAATCGTCATGGGTGACCATGGGGCCAGAGGTTGGCAAGCAATCGCTCCACTATGGATGTAATGACTTCGGAAGCACCATGATTGAAGAAAATGTCGTGTCTGCGGCGGGGACCACACACAAAGGTAAAATCGGATCGACGCTTGATCTGATCCGTCAGGCAGGTAAAATCCCAGCGCAGCGCAATACGAAATATGAGATTCTGCGTATGTTCGATGATGTCAACGAAAAGATCGATTTTGATTTTGTGATGCAGAACTAAAGGGTAATTAGAAAATCAACATTACAACGCTTATCTATATGAATCCACTTGTGGGATGACATATGGATAAGCGTTGTTTGTCGTCTCGCAGAGATATACGAGATGTCTTTTGTCTACACTAAATGATCACCTGTAGCGATATGCCAAATGGTATAATAAGGATAATAAGGAACAAGAGACGCATTTAATTAAAATAGTACAAGTTTCATTTACGTTAGAGAGGTGCTGAGAAGAATATGTTTGTTCCTCCGGAACTAAAGATTTTCGGCATTTTTGTCGCTATCTTCTTTGTATTTTGGATTGGAGCCGCGTTATTCATGGCAATTGCTCCATATACTTTTTGGAAGATCACACAAAGCTGGAAGGCTTTAAGGGAGCCACCGAAAGCTTATTTCGTATTGCAAAGAATTATGGGGATATTGTTTGCCACTATTGGCATTTCGTTTTGGATATTTGTTTGGACTAGAGGATAATGTGGATAAATGAATATCCCATTGTAACGAAAAAAAGCAACGATCTCCAGATCTAACACTGGAACGTTGCTTTTTTAACCTGTATATATAATCGTTTGATTGCGGCCGCTTCTTTTGGCTTCATAGAGAGCTTCATCTGTACCCTTAAACAGCATTTCTTTTGTGATCCCTTTTTGAAAATCATAGACACCGATACTGATGGTTACTGCTTGTCCATTCAATTCCTCGTGAGGTTGTGTGGCAATATGTTTTCGGATGTTCTCGAGATTTAACGTAGCTTCCTGCAGATCCATGTCCGTGAAAATAATTGCGAATTCCTCTCCACCATAGCGGGCAGGGAAATCGTTGAGGGAAACCATCGATTTTATGGTTTGAGCGACCTTTTTCAACACGGCATCACCAGCTCGATGGCCAAAGCTATCATTTACTTTTTTAAAATGATCAATATCCAGCAGGGCGAGCTGAAAAGCAAAGTTATAGCGTTCTCCCTGATCGATTAGTTTATCTAAATATTCATGAAATGACATATGATTGTAAAGATCGGTTAAGGCATCGGTTTTGGCCAGCTTGTCCATAATGACATTACGAACGAGCAGATCTTGACCGGACTCCAAAGATGATTGAAGATGCTTCAATAGCTCCTTGCCGCGGCTCATTATCCCAAGTGCAACCGCCAGCCCTACTAATAATACTCCCGTTACTGCGATTACATCGGATATGATCCACGTGGTGGTTTGTTGATCCAATACGACATACAGCACATAAAAGCATACCAGACTGAGCAAATATGAGAATACCACTTTACTGGTTTGGAAATAAAAGATGGATATTAGAATGGGAAGAAATAAGACCGTCAATAACGAGTTTAAATCAGGAAAAGAGTAGATCAGCCCACTAGCTACAAAAGCTGCTCCGCAAATGACGATGTAGTCTTTACCTCTGGGTGTCCACTTGTGAACGGCTTCAATAACGAGTAAACCAATGCACAGCCATATCGTATTCAAGGTTATGATGGGTTCTATAGGAAGGGAATTGGAAAACCAAGCAATAACATCATATATGCACGTAGAGAAGATAGCTAAAGCAATAATTAGCCAGAAGCCAGTTAATATTTTCCGATTCCATCGTGGTAGATCAATTAATTGGAATAAATCAAAACCCATGTTTTACAGTCACTCCATTAATTATGCTTTTCTGATTTCTTAACTATACCATGGGAAATTGTTGTTTGTATATATGCCTGCAAGGGACCATATACTTTAACATGAGAAGTGTAAAGAAAGGAGTGGATGAGATGAAGCTATTCGCCTTTACCCTTATGCAAACCCCCGATTCATCCATAAATCAGATTGAAAATCGGTTAGCGGCGGCTTTGAAAAAAACATACAAGGAGGATGCATCGGTTAAGCTGTCAAGGTACTGTGATTATTCAGTCATTGAAGCAATAGGAAATCAGGTGCGTTTTTCCACAAAGCAGCAATTAGAAGCATTATATCAGTTAGCTGCTGAGACGGCAGCGGATTGGGTCATTCAAGATGAGGAAGAAAAACGGCTTCGTCAGCTTATTGTCCATGAATTTCAATATGACAAAGCAGAGGATATCAGAGAAATATTAAGTTATCTTAAGCCGGAGTTGAGCGAGGATCGTCCAGAACAGCTGGAAATGCGGACGCGTCGGAATCTAAAGGTCAGTCAGCAGCTATTCGCTTTACTTAAGGATAGCAAAGATTTGAATTTGAGCGGTTTCATGCGGTTTCGATTCCATGATTATATGCAGGAGCTGCGCGAAATTGTGGAATACGCCGTAGATGAGTTTTTAATGGATCGACAATACAAAGAATTTATCTCACTGCTGCAATATTTTGTATATATACAGGAGGCAAAAATACCATTTGCACACCTTATACATAAAGGCGGCAATGAGTTTGAACTGCTTAATGATCGAATGGAAAATATTGATACGAGTGAAACGAATGCAACCTTAACGATGGAGCTTCTGGAGAAAGATGTTAATTTTGAAGATTTGATCGTAAGTACGCTCATTTCCGTTTCTCCGCAGCTGATATATATCCATACCCGAGATCCAGACCAACAAATTATACAAACGATCTCACAGATTTTTGAGAATCGTGTTGAACTGTGCGAATATTGCGGATTATGTCATAATCTTGACCGTTTCGCGGTATCGGATTATAATAAGAGCTAAGACTAAAATCAAAGACAACGATGTTTGAAGTGCTGTACAGAGATAGGAGACATAGGCTGTAAGCTCCTTCGGTTAACGACATTCATTTACCCCTTTGTAGTTGCGATATGGAACACGGACTGATTGCCTATCCGTAAGTAAATGTTGCCGGCTCATTCTCCGTTATTGGATGCTTATGAGGATTCGTTCGGTTAGTTTACACCTATCGACGAATTGAACTAGGGTGGAACCACGAGATCAAGCGCTCTCGTCCCTTACGGGATATGATGCGCTTTTTTTGTTGTTTAAATTTCGGTAAAAGCTTACGATGTAAATTTTTCATGAAAACTGGGTAGATGCTTACGAAGTAAGTTTTCTACGAAAACAAAGTAGATGCTTACGAAGTAAATTTTCTGCGAAAATTTTAGGAGGTCAAAACAATGGCGGTAAAGGTTACATTTCCTGATGGAGCGGTTAGGGAGTATGAGCAAGGGACTACAATTGAAGAAGTAGCTGGCTCCATTAGCTCGGGTTTGAAGAAAAATGCAGTGATTGGTAAAATCGATGGCAAATCGGTTGACTTGAATACGCCAATTACGCAGGACGCAGCATTGGAAATTATCGTATTAGATAGCGAGAATGGGCTTGAGGTGTACCGTCATAGTACGGCGCATTTGATGGCACAGGCGATCAAACGTATTTATGGCGAAAAGGCTGTTAAGCTGGGTATCGGTCCTGTAATTGAGGATGGCTTTTACTATGATATTGATTTGGAAACGCCGCTTACTCCGGAGGATTTGACTAAAATCGAGAAGGAAATGGAAAAGGTAGCTCAGGAAAACTTTCCAATTCGCCGTCGCGAGGTTAGTCGTGAGGAAGCGATTCGTATATTCACGGAAATGGAAGATCCTTTAAAGCTGGAACTGATCCGTGATTTGCCAGAGGACTCTGTGCTGACGATTTATGATCAGGGTGAGTTTTTTGACTTATGCCGCGGCCCGCATTTGCCTTCAACCGGTCGTATTAAAGCATTCAAGCTGCTTAGCGTTGCTGGTGCTTACTGGCGTGGTGATGCCAAAAATAAAATGCTGCAGCGTATTTATGGAACAGCCTTTTTGAAAAAAGCGGATTTGGACGAGCATTTGCATCTGCTGGAGGAAGCAAAGAAGCGTGACCACCGTAAGCTGGGCAAAGAGCTGAAAATGTTCACTTTTTCACGTGAAGTTGGACAAGGCTTGCCGTTATGGCTGCCTCATGGAGCCAAGCTGCGTCGTACTATGGAGCGCTATATCGTCGATCTGGAAGAGCGTCTCGGCTACCAGCACGTATACACGCCTGTATTGGCTAATGTAGAGCTTTACAAAACCTCGGGACACTGGGAGCATTACCAGGAAGACATGTTCCCCAAAATGATTATGGATAATGAAGAGCTAGTTCTTCGTCCTATGAACTGTCCGCATCATATGATGATCTATAAGAGCGATATGCGCAGCTACCGCGATCTACCGATTCGTGTAGCCGAGCTTGGCATGATGCATCGTTATGAGATGTCAGGAGCGCTAACTGGTTTACACCGTGTACGTGCGATGAATTTGAATGATGCGCATATTTTCTGTCGTCCCGATCAGATTAAGGAAGAGTTCAGCCGGGTTATTAATTTGATCCGTCAAGTTTATGAGGATTTTGGTATCAAGGAATACCGCTTCCGCTTGTCTTACCGTGATCCTAAAGATACGGAAAAATATTTCCCGGATGATGCGATGTGGGAAATGTCCCAACGTATGCTGAAAGAGGTAGTTGAGGAGTTAAATATTCCTTATTTTGAAGCAGAAGGCGAAGCGGCTTTCTACGGACCGAAGGTAGATGTGCAGATCAAGACTGCATTGAAAAAAGAAGAAACTCTCGGAACCGTTCAGCTTGACTTCCTGCTGCCAGAGCGCTTCCAGCTGGAATATGTCGGTGAAGATGGTCAAAAGCACCGACCAGTCGTTATCCATCGTGGCGTGATTTCGACTATGGAGCGGATGACGGCGTTCCTGCTTGAGAACTTTGCTGGTGCGTTGCCTACATGGCTTTCACCGGTTCAGGCTAAGGTAATTCCAGTCTCTACAGCTTTTGAAGATTATGCCAAGAAAGTGGAAGAGCAGCTTCAGCTCGCTGGAGTTCGCGTCGAATCCGATTTGCGTAACGAAAAGCTGGGCTATAAAATCCGTGAGGCGCAGCTGGAAAAAATCCCTTATATGCTCGTTGTAGGGGAAAATGAAATGAACAATTCCAGTGTCTCCGTCCGTAAACGCGGTGAAGGTGATCTGGGTGTGCAAAGCTTGGATAGTGTAGTAGACATGATCGAATCAGCCATTCGCAATAAGGTTATTGATTAATAAAGGTAAAACGGACTGTTCCTTAATGGAGCGGTCCGTTTGTTTGTATGTGAGGGGCTGTGAATGAGCAGTTCATCCTGTGAACTTTTTTACGGAGATATAGGATAGTCAGAATTGAACGCATGCAAGCTTCAATCTGACTAAACGGTAGCCAATTCTTTTATCCGTTGATGGATGTTGTTGGCTCTATAGAGACCGCCGTGATAGCAAATGACGTTCTCAATTTCATATTGAATAAACTTGTGAAGTGATTGTGTGGCTAACTGGATATCAACAGCATGCTCTGGAGTGGGTCCATGCAATTGTCCGTCGATTACGGCCATCGCATCAGCCGCTATTAAGGTTTTGCTCGGTTTGTGGAACAGGCTAATATGCCCTGGGGTGTGGCCGGGAGTATGGATGACGATAACGCCGCCACCGATAGGCAGCTCCTGCTCATCCTCTAAGATACAATCAACCTGTGCTTTTGGCGGATTTTCAAGAACGGATCTAAATGCTTTGCGCCATTCTAAGGGTACCTCAGCTGGCAAGGATGACACAGCGAGCTCAATAGCTTCCGGCGTAATTTTTATTAATTGCTTTTCACCTTGAATATACGGCTGTTCCAGCTTGTTGGCTGAGACGGTAATCACTTGTGGGCTGTCCGCCAATATGTTGGCCAAGCTCCCGATATGATCCAGATCCTGATGGGTAATAATGATGTGATTGAGCCGATCCCAAGATACACCGGCGTTTTCCAAAGCCTCCTGAAATTTGGGCAGCTGTCCAGGATAACCTGTATCTACCAAAATAGCTGATTCATCGTCCCATATTAGTATGGGGTGAATGGTGTCGAGCTTCCCCATCACTATGGCTGAGATTTCGAGCATCTCTAATCCGGCTGCTATTTTCATAGAATCCCTCTAGACGTTTAATGAAGAACTATGTATTATCATAGTAAACGAAAAGAGTATAGTCAATAGTTAAATATTTTATTGTAACATATAAATAAATATTAGTCAATAGTTATAAGGATTCATTTTGGTGATATTCCGAGTCCAATGGGTATGTTTTTTCGTGATTTGGACTGCTTGGTATAATTATTTTCCATTTTGGAAAACCTCCTATAGTAAGGGGTGGTATATCCAAGTATGTTACCTAAAGCGGTAAATCATGCAAAATGGATCTGTGTAGCAACAATTATGATGCTACTGATAATGAGCTTCGAGAAGGAAGAGCAAATGGCAGCCTCGAGTTGGGGAATTGAGCCTTCTGCTGTGCAGAAGATGCTATCGGAAGGTGCTAGTGTTACGTCAATGGTATCAAGAGAGTCATTGCCTGTGAAGGCAGAATCGGCCGAGCTTCAAACATCTGAGGTTAAATACGAACGTACAAACAACTATAGCATATTGCCTAATTTGAATCAGGATTTGTCCAAATACACAGCGACAGAAGTTGTTGCTACGGGCTATTTTGCTGGGAAGGAATCGACGGGGAAAAATCCGGGGCATCCCGAGTATGGGGTAACGTTCTCTGGCTTAAAGGTGCAGCGCGACAAAAATTCACTCTCAACCATTGCGGCTGATCCGTCCGTATTTCCGATAGGTTCTGTGCTGTACATACCGGGTTACGGATATGGAGTTGTTGCCGATACAGGGAGTGCAATTAAAGGTAACCGGATCGATCTTTATTTTGAAACAAAGGACCAGGTTTATAAAGAATGGGGTAAAAAGACGCTGCATGTTTTTGTCGTTAAAAAAGGTGATGGTAAAATAACGACAGTGATGTGGAATCAACTAGTCAGCGAATTATTGTTATAAAAATTCAAAAACTTACCAACATAAAAGATTGCCTTGTTACCCATACTATGGTTTGTACGGGGAGGTGATCATCCATGGCAAAAAACAAAAATAAGAAGCAACAAAATGATACCGAATTTTCAGAAGAAGTTGTAGCCAAAAATGCTAAGCAAACAGCTGCAGGTTCTCCAAGTGAAGGTGCTAATTCGAAAAATAAATACTAACATTGAGCTTGTGGAAAATGGTGTTGCAAGGAGTCGGCAGGGTTAGCTTGCCGGCTTTTTTGCTGTATATAGACGTTTAGAGCAGTTTTGAAAAGATGGATCTCAAAAAAAGAGGTTTTCAAAGCTAAATATTTAGTGTAATATAACTGTATTGTAAAGAAAGTTAACATGTGAAGACAGGTGGTATACCGTGATTGATGCTATGTTAATAGGGAGTTCGATTCCGATGATTCAACGAAAAGCAGCCGAGGTTTACCCCTTTTTAGAGTCATATGTCGCTCGTAAGGAAAGTCAAATTGCAGAAATTGAACAAATCATTGATCGATATGAGAAAAAAAGGCTTATGGAAGAAAGGAGCTATCAATCCATGTCACCTTTACGTCGGATGTTTACGGGGAAAAAGCCTGATCACCATGCGGCTGTGGAATATATCCATTACGTAAAGAGACCGATGGCTCAGATTCGACAGCTGCGTATCGAACTGGAACAAGCGAAGGCGATTATGACGGGTAGTGATCCTGGTGATTTGATCGAAATCAGCTACGATCTGGATCGGGAATTGCAATAGTTTATTATATTATATTATATATAGGTGATTATAGATAAAAGAGGATTCTCAAAAGTCATTTTGAGAATCCTCTTTTTTGAGATGATGGAGTTGGATATCAGCGATTGTTAGTCAGCTTGGTTAGCTCGATGAAATCATGATCCTGACTGTAAGCGGGCACTCCGTGGATGCCTACATCCAAGCCTACTAATTCTTCATCGCGGCTGACGCGAACTGGAACGATTAATTTGATCAATTTGAAGGCGATCCAGGTTAAGCCAAAGCCCCATATGGAGACGGTAATGAGACCGAGTGTCTGAACGCCAAGGAGGCTCCAGCCGCCTCCGTAAAATAATCCGCTATAACCTTGCCCATATCCCGCTGTAAGCTCGGGTTTGGCGAAAAGACCGATGGCTAGTGTGCCAATGCTGCCGCTGACTCCATGGACGGCGAATGCTCCGACCGGATCGTCGATTCGTTTGGATTCGAGGAATTCGGTTGCGAAAACCATCGCAATACCGCATACAGAACCGATTAAAATAGCAACGATGTCGCTAACAAAAGCACAACCAGCCGTAATACCGACAAGACCGGCTAAAGATCCGTTGATGACCATAGGAGGATCTGCTTTGCGGTAGCGGAACATCGTGAACAGGATGCAGGTTGCGCCGCCGGCTGCGGCTGATAACATGGTGGTAATGGCGATGTGACCGATTGTGGTATTCGTGGCGCTCAGTGTGCTTCCAGAGTTAAAGCCAAACCAGCCGAACCAAAGTATGAATGCGCCAACTGAGGCTAACGGTAAATTAGAAGGCGGAACAATATTTGGGCTTCCATTATCGGAAAACTTGCCAATCCGAGGTCCTATGAATAACGCTGCAGCCAAAGCTGCGAAACCGCCTAAAGCATGAATGACGGCTGAGCCAGCAAAATCGATCATTCCGAGTTTGCCAAGCCATCCGCCGATGCTCCATACCCAATGGCCTGCTATTGGGTAAATCAGACCGGTCATTGCAATTGTATATAAAATGTATGCGTGGAAGTTGATTCGTTCAGCAACTGCCCCTGATACAATAGAGATAACAGCAATTACAAAGGCGCATTGGAATAGCCAATAGGTATCATGTGAGATTGTGAGCTTGATGTGTGCAAGATCGCCTCCAAGCATAAAACCGCTGGTTCCGATTAATCCAGACAAATCCTTACCGTGCATGAAAGCGAAACCAACAAAGAAAAATACGAGCGCACCGAAGGTTATGTCTACAAACACCTTCATGATAATGCTAACTGCGTTTTTCTGTCTGACGAAACCTGCCTCCAATAAGGCGAAACCGCCTTCCATCAGTAAAATCATCGCGGCTGTGAGAACTACCCAAATGGTATCCAATCCACTGGACAAAGTCGTTATATCCATATCATTTCATCTCCCTATTACGTACCATCTAATCATTCGTTGCCCATAATTATACGTTTCCAATGATATTTATGTCAACGTATTGCGTTATATAACATGACATGATTAGATGGTTGTTTGCTGATATATAGTAAGGCTGCAGAGTTGTACATATTTTGCCCGACTGCTGCGTACTCTAACACAAAATGCGTTTTGACTATAATAAGGAGGAGTGAGCAGATGATACCGATAAAATCCGTTCTAACGAACTATGAAGAACCCTTTAATGAAGTAAGCCAACAATTACATCAATTGGAGTTCACGCTGGGAGGAAACTGGAGTTATGATCATGGTTATTTCGATCGTTATTTGGACGAGGCACATCAAGTATGGCTGCGTATTCCATTCGAAGTAACCCACGGTACTCTGGATGGTGACACGCCTGCTACAGATGCGATCATTTGCATAGGTACTCCTTTTGTACTGAAGCATGTCTATAATGATGGTTTGGATAATGAGGCGCAACTGAATGTTACTGGTGCTCTTATCAATCAATTTCAGGAGCCTATCGATAAAGATGCTCCTGTTGAAGATAAATGGGTAGCGGTGGCGAAAGATATGCTGGATCATGTGGAACGAGCTTGGAAAGTTAACTGAGTAAACTATCCGGCATAACCCTTCTTGGAGCATGAAATCATTTGTGATTGTATGGGCTGAACCTCCTATCCGAAACCAAGGATCAGGAGGTTATTTTATGAATGCAAATCATAGTAGGCATTTTAGGCTCTTTTTATTTTTCTTTAAGGTTTCTTTAAGGTTACGAGTCCAATATAAGAGCAAGAGCAGCAAACACATAACAATCTTAGAACCTTACCAAGGAGGGTTTTACAATGGAAGATAACAATAACAACAATAACAATGAATTTTTGCGCCGTCCAAGTGGCGAGTCCTCGAATACTTCATCCCATGATGAAGCAGAAGCGGGCCAAGCAGGTTCAGACCCAATAAAGCAAGATCGTCCTTCCCACTACTACTCTTACGGGCCTTATAAATCGACTATGGGACATGACGAAGTGGCAGCATCCGATACAACTGCCAACTCGATCGAAGGAACTTCTCCGGTTGAAGTGACGCCGCCGCGTCCGGTTCGTCCTTTTTCCTACAATGGTTTCGAGAAATCGAGTCAGGAACCGTACCCAAATAACAACTGGCAGCATGATAATGGAAAGAGAGGCTCCTCCGTTAAATCCGTTTTTTCCGCTTTTATGGCAGGTGCCGTATTGGTGGGAGGATTGATGTTCGCTTCCGACAAAATGAATTGGTTTACTAGTGGTCCAAGCGCTGCAAGCAGTGCTTCTACTCCAATAGCAGCAAGTAAAGTAACCGCGGCCCCTGTAACAGGTAACGGCGGGGTTAAGGAAGCGGCAATTGATTTGGGCAGACCTACCAACATCGCTCAAATTGCTGAGCAATCAGGGCCAGCAGTAGTTAAGATAGAGACGAAAGTAAAAGCGAAGAGCTCCCGGAGTAATGGAAGTTCTCTAATGGATGATCCGTTCTTCCGTCAATTCTTTGGCAATAATGGCGGAGGCACTCAAACACAGCCGAAAAGTGGAACTGAACAGCTGCAGCCCGCAGGGATGGGTACCGGATTTATTTTTGAAAAATCGGGTTATATTTTGACCAATGAGCATGTTATCGACGGTGCTGATGAAATTTGGGTAACGGTTGAGGGCTACGAGAAGCCGTTTAAAGCAACATTGCTTGGTAACAGCTATGATCTGGATTTAGCCGCTTTGAAAATTGAAGGCACTAAAGATTTTGCTTCGCTAACACTGGGCAAAGCAGAAAATACCGCAGTTGGTGATTGGGTAGTGGCGATTGGTAATCCATACGGCTTCGATCATACGGTGACGGTTGGGGTGCTAAGTGCCAAAGAACGTCCGATCTCTATTCCGGATGCACAAGGTACTCGTAACTACAAGCATTTGCTGCAAACCGATGCTTCGATCAATCCAGGTAACTCAGGTGGACCTTTGTTGAATCTGAATGGCGAAGTGATCGGGATCAACACAGCGGTTAGTGCACAAGCCCAAGGTATCGGTTTTGCGATTCCGACAAGTACAATTTCTTCCGTACTCGATAATCTAAAAAATAATGTAAAAATCCCTAAAGAGCCTTCACCTTACATTGGTGTGAAGCTGTCGGATATTGATAAAGATTGGTTGACTGAACTGAAGCTTTCCAATAACGAAGGTGCTATCGTATCTGAAGTGGAGCGCAAGAGCCCTGGGTTTGTAGCAGGTCTAAGACCTTATGATGTGATTACCGAGGTTAATGGATCGAAGGTCAAAACTTCTCAGGAGTTGGTTGACGCCATTAAAAAGCTTAAAGTGAAGGATCAGGCGGCTTTAACAGTAATGCGTGACGGCAAGAAAGAGACCATAACCGTGACCATCGGCGACCGTAACGCGGAGTAAGGATTATTTTTAAGTAAGAGATGGATAGGGTCATGAGTAAGTTGAGCGGAGCATACTTGCGGGTTGCTCCGCTTTTTTTTGTATCGGCTCTATATCTGCTACAATGTTAAGCATGGGGGGATAATATTTATGAGAGAAAAAGTATTAATTATTGATGATGATGAAAAAATCACTTCGATGCTTAAGCGTTCGTTGGCATTTGAAGGGTATACCGTATTTACTGCCCATCATGGTATGGACGGGCTCAAACAAATATTGGAGAACGATCCGGATACAGTTATTTTAGATGTAATGATGCCTCAATTGGATGGTTGGGAAGTGGTCCGCCGTATTCGCGAGGGTGGAGCTTCTGTGCCTGTTCTTATGCTAACGGCCAAGGATGAGATCGGTGACCGTGTAAAAGGACTGGATATGGGCGCAGATGATTATTTGGTCAAACCATTTGCTTTAGAGGAGCTATTAGCAAGGGTACGGGTACTATTGCGAAGAAGAAGCGCGGAAAAATCCGAACAGCCCACTAATCGCCTGCAATACCAGGATGTATTTATGGATATGGATACACGTGAAGTGTTTCGTGGAAGCCAGCTTATCGAGTTGACCACGAAGGAATTTGATCTGCTGCATCTCTTTTTGCAAAATCCGAAGCGGGTGTTATCTCGTGATGTCATTATGGAAAAAATCTGGGGCTATGATTATAGTGGAGAATCCAACGTGCTGGAAGTGTATATCGCACTCTTACGTCAAAAAACGGAGGAGTACGGTCACAAGCGGATGATTCAAACCGTTCGTGGTGCCGGTTACGTGATGAGGGGAGAGAGCTGACGTGTCTATTCGTCTGCGTCTAACATTATGGTATTCGGGGATTTTGTCCGTAGTCCTGCTCATATTCGGTTTGGGCTTATATGGTTTGGTTTACCATTACTATTTTCAAGCGGTGGAGGATGATTTGCAGCAGCAGGCTGAAAAGGTGTTATCCCGCATCGAGCCAAGGATGACTACGACCTTGCGCGGCGGAATCACCCCGGACTTTGTTCTGCAGGGTCGCGATATCATTAGCAATACAGGAAAATATTACCAAGTGACCAACTTTGAAAACGGGAAAATTAGCCAGTCGGAAAATTTGAGCCAGCTTAACCTGTCCTTGCCTGAATTAACGAACGCAAAGAAACAGCAATTAGTGAATGAAGGCTTTTTTATTGAGCACACGCGTATTGAGAATTTAAATGTGTTCGTCTACAATAGAGCGATTCCTTTAGTACTGAATGGACAGCCGCAGCTAGCAGGTGTTTTTCAAGCAGCTGTGTTTTTGACGGCAGATGAGAAGCTATTTTCCTTACTGCGGAATATATTGTTATTAACCGCACTGGTGACGGTTATTTTGGCAGCCTCGCTGGGCTGGTATTTGGCGCGTAAAGCGTTACGGCCGATTGAGCAGGTCATAGCAGCTACCAATTCTATTGAAAAAGGTACCGATCTGCACAATCGAATCAACTACTATGGTCCCAATGATGAGATTGGTCGGCTAACGGCTACGATAAATGGCATGCTTGGCAGACTGCAGCATACGTATTCGGAATTGGAGGAAGTGAATCATACCCAGCGACGCTTCGTATCGGATGCTTCACATGAGCTGCGTACCCCATTAACGACAATACGCGGCAATGTGGATTTGCTGGAGAAAATGTGGAAACGCACGGCAGATAGCGGCATGCAGCAGGATCCAGACCAAATTGAAATGTCTTTGGAGGCTATGCGTGACATTGCGAGTGAGGCAGCACGGATGTCGCGGCTTGTTAATGACTTGCTGTCGCTTGCCCGCGCCGATGCAGGCTTTCAAATCGCCAAAATCGAGCAGGATATTTTACCGATTGTCGAGGATGTTGTTCGTAAGGCACAGCTGCTTCCGCGTACGGTGGAATGGTCATCAGGCGATTTGAGTGCACTTTATCATGTTCAAGTGTATGGAAGCCGGGATTATTTACAGCAGCTGCTGTTTATTTTTATTGAGAATGCTTTCAAATACACGGAAACTGGCTTTGTAAAACTCGATTCCCTACGTACAGAGAACCAGATCGGGATTCGAATTGAAGACAGTGGAATAGGTATGGATAGAGAGGAAGTACCCTTGATTTTTGAGAGGTTCTACAGGGCTGATCTGTCACGCGGCAAGACGGCAGGAACCGGATTAGGTCTCTCGATTGCCAGATGGATTATTGACGAACACCAAGGGTCGATTGAAGTCACTACCACACAGGGTGAGGGCAGCGTCTTTATCATTTGGCTTCCTATCAAGTCTACCTCTGATTCATCTGATTTGGGCATTTCCATCGCATCGGATAATCAAGTATAATATAGGGGAAGGTGGGTGCCATAATGGACGTTATTAAAATTACTCCCCGTGGGTATTGCTATGGAGTCGTAGATGCAATGGGGCTAGCTATGCAAACAGCCAAAAATTTAAATTTACCAAGACCCGTGTATATATTGGGGATGATTGTGCATAATGCACATGTCACCGAATTTTTTGATAATGAAGGTGTAATTACTCTGGATGGTCCGAACAGGCTGGAGATTCTGGAAACCATTGAAAAGGGTACGGTTATTTTTACGGCTCACGGTGTTTCACCTGAGGTTCGTAAACGGGCCCGTGATAAGGGATTGACAGTAGTTGATGCGACTTGCCCCGACGTTACGAAGACCCATGACTTAATCAAGGAAAAGACAGCAGAAGGCTATCATATTATTTATATTGGCAAGAAGGATCATCCAGAACCTGAGGGTGCACTCGGAGTTGCCCCTGATTATGTACATCTGATCGAGCAGATCGAGGAAATCGAACATCTGGAGCTGCCGACGGATCGAATTACGATCACGAATCAAACAACAATGAGTCAATGGGATATCAAGCACATTATGAACCGCTTATTGGAAAAGTTCCCAACCGCTGAAATTCATAATGAGATTTGTTTGGCTACTCAGGTGCGTCAAGAGGCAGTATCCGAGCAAGCTATGGATGCGGATTTGGTTATTGTTGTCGGTGATCCACGCAGTAACAATTCGAACCGGCTGGCTCAGGTATCCGAAGAGATTGCTGGTGTCAAAGCTTATCGAATATCTGATGTTTCTGAGATTCAGACGGAATGGTTGAAATCGGTTCGTCGAGTAGGGTTAACCTCTGGGGCATCCACACCGACACCGATTACGAAGGAAGTATTGACCTTTCTGGAGAATTACGATCCTCACGATGCTGCAACATGGGAAATCAAACGTACAGTGAATATGAGTAAATTAATTCCGTACAGTAAAGAACGAGTGGTTGCCAAATCGAGTACGTAAGGGATGAAGGCATATGCAGCGAAAAATAGCTACTACTACCAAGAAGCCTTTTCAATTACGGAATGTGAAGCGTTGGTTCAAGTACAAATACTTGACGCTGACACGTGCTGAAGGAGGCCCGGGCATTGTTGCCTTGGGATATTCGATTGGTTTGGCGGTTGAGATGTTTACACTTCCAACTGCGGGATTGGCTTTCTTTCTGATTTTCCCATTGATCTATGTATTTCGTGCGAGTATGGCTGCTGCTTTAATAGGATTTGTTTTTGGCAAAATCATCTATCTACCAATGACATACTTTCATTTAAAGGTCGGCAATTGGTTACTGCCCCATGGTACTCGAAGGCAGTTATGGGCGTTTCTGCCGGATTGGCTGGATTTCTTTGTAAAATCGAATTTGAAGCTGCTGGTTGGTGGAATCGTAGACGGTATTATACTCGGTATTCTCTTCTATTTCCCGATTAAGTGGCTGTTAATGCTCTATACCGCCAAGCGCAAGCAAAGGCGTGAAGAGAAGAGAGCGAATCTGGTGAATGAGATCAATTAATTTGGAGTCTCGGGCTTCCTTGTTTCAAGAGATATTACTCTTGACGAGTGGCCCTTCTCGTTGTACAATTGCTTTAGTGATTAAAAGCTTTGAAGCGTATAAGCGTTGAAGCGTGTTAGTGCTTGGGCATTATAAATAAAGTTAATTATATACTTAATATATTATAGGAGTGATTGATCATGATCGTTATTATATCCAACAAAACCTCGGAAGAGCGTATTCATGAAATTGTCGCACAAATTGAGAAAAATGATGTTCAAGCTCATGTATCCAAAGGTGTAGACCGTACCGTAATTGGAATTATTGGCAAAGCGCATCCGAAGCTGAGTGAACAAATTCAACAAATGTCAGGTGTCGAGCAGGTTGTGAAAATATCGAAGTCCTACAAGCTTGCCAGTCGCGACTTTCATCCGTCTGACACTATTATCAAGATCAAGGATGTAGAAATCGGCGGCGAGCAGCTGGTTATCATGGGAGGCCCTTGTGCAGTAGAAAACGCAGAGCAAATTGACGAAATTGCGCGTTTGGTCAAAGCGGCAGGAGCACAAGTGTTGCGAGGCGGTGCTTTCAAGCCAAGAACGGGGCCATACAGCTTTCAAGGGGTTGGCGTTGAAGGTCTGGTGATGATGGCTGAAGCCGGAAGAAAACACGGCTTGCTGACAATTACGGAAGTAATGACTCCTGAATATGTAGATGTGTGCGCTGAGCATGCGGATATTCTCCAAGTTGGAACCCGTAATATGCAAAATTTCGATTTGCTTCGCAAGCTGGGGACGATCAAAACTCCTGTGCTGCTCAAGCGCGGCTTTAGCTCCACCTACGATGAATTTCTGAATGCGGCAGAATACATATTAGCTGGCGGTAATCCGAACGTCATGCTGTGTGAGCGTGGCATTCGGACCTTTGAAACCTACACGCGGAATACGCTCGATTTGGCTGCGATTCCTGCCCTTCAAACCCTGAGCCATTTGCCGGTGATCTCCGATCCAAGCCATGGGACAGGACGCCGCGAGCTGGTGGAGCCGATGTGCAAAGCATCCGTAGCTGCCGGGGCTAATGGATTAATTGTGGAGATGCATACCGATCCGGATAATTCAATGACAGGTGACGGGGTTCAGTCTCTCTTCCCAGAGCAGTTTGCCAAACTGATGGTTGATTTGGAAAAGCTGGCGCCTTTATGCGGCAGACGATTTGATACTGTCAAAGAACCTTTTCAAGCTTAAGTTCACATTCCCTAAGCAACAAAATTCGACTTGGTCTTCCGATTGTTGGAAGATCAAGTTTATTTTTTGTCGAAAATGTGAACGAAAAAAAGGCTGTGTGTAAGAATACCTTACACATAATCAAAAATACCTGACATAAGTATTGACGATTAGCGAGGGAAAGTTTTATAATATGAACAATGAATCAATAAAAAACTTGAACGATGTTCGAACAAACCATGTGAAATGTTCGGATTTTAGGAGGTCAATAGTCTATGTCAGCTCAAAATGTATTGAACATCATCGCAGAAAAAGGCATCGAGTGGGTGGATTTTCGTTTTGTGGATCTCTCCGGTAGAGCACATCACATTTCCTTACCAGCTTCTGAAGTAGAAGAGGAAACGTTTGTAAATGGGGTAGCCTTCGACGGTTCTTCTATCCCAGGCTTTAAAGGTATCGAAGAGTCCGACATGGTTATGCTTCCTGAAACGGAGTCCGTATACGTGGACCCTTTTACCGCACATCCAACAATAGTTATTATGTGTAACATCTATACACCGGATGGCGAGGCTTACGATCGTGACCCTCGTGGTATTGCACTTAGAGCAGAGCAATATCTGCAAACTGCTGGTGTGGGCACAACGGCTTACTTTGCTCCTGAATCCGAATTTTTCATTTTTGATGAGGTTCGTTTTAAAAGCGGACAAAATGAATCTTCCTACTTTGTAGATTCTGAAGAAGCACACTGGAATACCAACCGTAAAGACGAGGGCGGCAATCTTGGCTTTAAAGTGGGTCACAAAGGCGGCTATGTTCCTGTAGGTCCTACTGATTCCCAACAAGATATTCGCAGCGAAATGTGCCGTTTGTTGATGGAAGCAGGTCTTCGTATCGAGCGTCATCACCATGAAGTTGCAACTGCAGGACAAGGTGAAATCAACTTCCGTTTTGACACATTAACTAAAACAGCTGATAACTTGATGAAATATAAATATATCGTACAAAACACAGCTAGACAATACGGTAAGGTAGCTACGTTCATGCCAAAACCATTGTTTGGCGATAACGGTAGCGGAATGCACGTTCACCAATCCATTTTCGACGGAGGCAATCCCCTTTTCTACGAAAAAGGCGGTTATGGCAACTTAAGTGAAATGGCGATGCACTACATTGGCGGTATTCTGTACCACGCACCAGCTTTGATCGCTTTGACGAACCCTTCGACGAACTCGTTTAAACGTCTGGTTCCTGGTTATGAAGCACCTGTTAACCTTGCATTCTCCAAAGGTAACCGTTCCGCTGCAGTTCGTATTCCGATTGCTGCTGTTACTCCTAAGGGATGTCGTATCGAGTTCCGTACACCTGACTCCACGGCTAACCCGTATCTTGCATTCTCTGCAATGCTGATGGCTGGTCTGGATGGAATCAAGAAGAAAATCGATCCTATCGCTTTGGGCTACGGTCCACTAGACAAGAACATCTACGAGTTGTCTGATGCCGAAAAAGGCGAGATTCGCAGTGTACCCGGTTCGTTGGATGAAGCTCTGAATGCTCTTGAGGCTGACTATGAGTTCTTGGTAGAAGGCGGCGTGTTCACAAAAGACTTTATCGATAACTATATCGGTTTGAAACGTGACGAAGCAAAAGCTGTATCCATTCGTATTCATCCGCATGAATATTCCTTATACTTTGATCTGTAAGATTTCTCGATTATATATAGCTGAAAGCTCCGGAGTTGCTCCGGAGCTTTTCTGCTTTCCGTTTATTTACGATGTGATTCCCGGAATTTTCCAGGAGTAATCCCCTCTTGTTTTCGAAAAGCTCGTATGAAGTTCTGGGAATTCATATATTGGAGTTTTTCGGAAATTTCTTTGATTGTTATATCGGATTCAGTCAGCCATTTTTTTGCCATACTGTGGCGGTAGGAAGCTAGATACTCACTAAAGGTAAAGCCCGTTTCTTTACGAAAAACGCCGCTTAAATAGTTAGCATTATAATGCAATTCGGTCGCGCACTTTTCAATGGTAAGTTCAGTATCGTAGTATTTGCGAATTTTATCTAAAATTTTCTCGGAAATATTGTGATACTCAGAGTTTAGCCTGTCTCGGAAAATGCGGATCAAAGGTTTAATCACACGAATCCAGAACCACTCTTCAATTTCATGTGTGATCTGAAGCTCATTTAATTCCTCGTATAAGGAGCCTCCACCAGAATGAAGCTGGTTCAACGAAATGCCGGACTGCTCCATGGAAACCATCAAGCTGTTAAGAAACCTGAATATAGAAACCTGATACTCCTGTGGATTCATTTCTTGTTTGAAAATAAGCTGCATGAACGTCTTTAATAGCTCCCTGGACTTCTCTTCATAAGCAATTAATATCGCGTCAAAGAGCTCTGTCTCTGCCAGACTCGGATATTCTGTTAACTGCTTTTGCTTGTCCGCATTAATATTGGCATAAGGAATGATAACATGCTCGCCCAAATAAATGCGGTGCTTCAGTGCCTCAAGCCCTTCGTTATATGCAGTCGAAGCTTTTTTTATATCATGAAAGTGGAGACTAATGCCTATGCTGATTTGTAAATCCAATACTCGCTCTACAGTGCTTTGAATCGTCTCAGTTATGGAATAAATAAAGCTGTTAAACTCAGGCTGGGCTTCAAGCATCCCACCAATGAGAGTAACCTGTGTTTGATCGATGGATATGGGTGGCAGTCTAACCTCCGATGGAATGATTTCCTCAACGATATTGTTAATGGCAAATATCAGCAGCTCCAAGTCATCCTTCGTGTAGCGAGTGCCTTCCAAAGTATCAATTTGCAAAGCTATAATCGACATAACCTGCCATTCGGCAAGCTTTTCACTGAATCCGAACAGCTCCATTTTCTCATACAGTTCATTTCGCCGAATGTCCTTTTGAAACATATTCATCAGAAAAAAGGTGCTGGATTGCTGCAAATGTCGGTTAGCTTCCTGCTCCAGCTGTGATTTGGATTGAAACAGGTTTTGGATCTGATTACTAATAATTTCGAATTCATTGATCCCAAGTTTGACGTTTGAAGGGGATCTTCCTCCGATTTGTTTCAGTAAACTTTGGATTGGATTATACATTTGACGGGATCCTAACCATGCAATAACCAAGAAGATGGTAATGATGGTCAAACAGAACAAGAAGAGATATCGGCCGATTTTTTTGGAATCTTGATTTAAGCTGTCTATGGAGATAATAGAGAGATAGATCCAGTTATTAAGAGATGAGCGCAGGTAGGTAGCTGTATATTTATTACCTTCGAATTCCGTTTCGAATTGACCTACGGGTTGGGTGAATACATGGGTGTCGCTAATGAATCCTGTATCACTTGCATACTTTCCGATCATCGAAGGGTCTGTATGAAACAATATCCGTTCTTGACCATCCATAATGATAACGGTTTCTGATTCTATGGGGGTATAATTCAGAATGCTTCCTAAACTGCAGGCGGGCAGATTTGCAAACGCTAATCCAAATTTATCAAGCTTCTGATCCGGTAATTTTTTCATCAGACTGATGACGTAAGGACATTCGTAAGCATTCGCTTTCTCTTCACTGTAAAACCAAACACTGGGATTGAGCGCCCAGGAGATCGTGTTGGGTAGGTGCATCTGATTTGCTATTTCAATGTGATGTGAATATGTATCAAATGTATAATAACCTGAATTTTTAATCATCCAGTTTTGCTCTATATTCACGATAACAATATCTTCAACTTTGGTGAAAAAAGATTGGGTGTTACTTATTTCCCTGCGTAAATTCTTGTACAGTAGAAAGTCGTTTCCAGAAAAAGGTTCATTCAGAGCTGTCGCTACCACCGTCGAATTTACTAATTGATCAAAAGCATGATTTACGGTTCGAAGCACTTGCTCAACATTGGAATTCATTAATGTCAATACTTGTATTTGACTGCGATTTACTTGTTTTTGAATTTCTTGGGATGATTGAATATAGGAAAAAATACCGAAACAAATAGCGGGAAGTGTGCATAGAAGACACCCAAACATGATGAGTCTAGTGAGATAACTGAATTGTTGCAACGAAGTGTCCTCATTCCTGACATGAAAATATTATGATGTAGCTCTATTCTAGCAATCAGTTGGGGTAACGAGCAATGAGTAATTTTCATAAAATTTTTCGTAGGTCCATGTATTACAGCTGAGGGAACTGTGTTGTATAATAAATGAGATCGTTTACATTGAGAGAAGGGGTTCCATGAGTAGAAAAAACCTGTTAGTTAAACCAGTCATATATCGTCCCATTGCTATTATCATTGCTGCAGTCTTTCTATTAAACGCATGTGATGTAGTCAATACGAATACTAAGGAAACGACTCCTCCCGCAGTCGAGCCTCTTAATATAAGTATGATGGTACCGCTCCACCAAGTCAAAGCTCCCCCTAATGAGCTCATTAGCCGGATTGAGCAAGCAACTCAGACAAAGCTTGATATCGATTGGGTTCCCTATGACATCTATAAGGAAAAAATGATAAATGCTTTGGAAACGAATTCCCCTAAAAAAGTGATTTTCGTAAATCAGCCTGATTATGTGTATGTAAGAAATGAAATTCGATCCGGTATGTTTTGGGAGATAGGTCCCTATCTGGACTTGTATCCAAATTTGAAAAATGTGAATAAGACTATACTCAATGAAACATCGGTTGATGAAAGAATTTATGGTTTGTATACGGAGCGACCTGCATCAAGACAAGGTGTCATTCTTAGAAAGGATTGGTTGGACCGTCTAAACCTGAAGGAGCCAGCCACGATTGATGAATTATATAATGTGATGAAGAAGTTTACCTATAATGACCCCGATGGCAATGGAAAGCAGGATACGATTGGTTTGGCTGACCGCAATGATCTTGTCTTTGGGGCATTTAAAACATTGGGATCGTATTTCGGAACGCCAAATAACTGGGGAGTCGTTGAGGATCGATTAGTACCTGAGTTTATGACATCGGAATATATCCATACGATGGACTTTATGAAAAAGCTGTACGATGAAAATATACTGAACCGCGACTTTTCTATTACGAGTAAACAGGTTGAGCGGTATATGATCATCAGTGGTAAGGCAGGTGGATATATCGGCAGCCTGGAAGATACTCCAAGGTTGTTGGACGAGCTGCAAAAGCTGAACCCTGCAGCTGAATTAACTATCATTAACCGTATTCGCGGTCCTCATGGTTATGGGGTCTGGTCCATACCCAGCTTTAACGGATTATTTCTATTTTCAAAAAAGGAGATCAAAACAGAGGCAGAGCTAAAAAAGATTCTTGCTTATTTTGATAGAACGATGGAATCAGATGTTAGCAATATTATGCAATATGGCTTAGAAGGCAAGTATTACACGATTGAAGAGGGAAAAGTGGTAAAAACGCCAGCGATGAATCAAATGCACAACATGGATGTTTTGCCGTTATACTCCTTAATGATAGCCAATTTAAACAATCGAATATTGAAGCAAAAAGAAGAGGCACAGGACCCGCTCCAAGCTAAAATTAGTAAACTAACCTCTGATAATGAAAGCATCTTAATTCGGGACCCGGCTCAATCCCTGTTCTCTCCGACTTACGATATGGTTGGAGGAGAGCTGTGGCCAATTGTCGTTAATGCTACGTATAGCTACATACTGGGTCAAATAGATTTGAATGGTTTCCAAAAAGAAATTGATAAATGGGAACGTAAAGGGGGAGGCCAAATCATAAAGGAGTATACAGAGGCTTACCGAAAAAGGATTTCCCAAAAGTAATCAGCAAAATTCCAATTCACTCCTGGTGATATCAGCGGGGATAGCATAGTTAACGTCGGAGAAGCTGGTATCGTTTCGGCAGCCTACGGTCTCACATCAAGCAGCCCAGAATGGAATGCTTGTAGTCAATCAGATGATGCTTTATACCCAAATTTAATAGGAACCGTCCGATAAGTCATCGGGCGGTTTTTTTTCTTGTGAACTTATCCCATAGATGTGCTGTAAGCCCTATTTAAGCAAATTTGCTAAAGCTGATGGAAATCTTCGCCGATATTATTTCAATACGAATCAAATGGATACTAGAGTTGGACTCGTCACTTTTAATAATAAATCACCAGTATAATGAAGACTAACAAACATCAGCGGGATGGTGGTACGAATTATGGGAGCAGCCTGGACAGAACAAGAAGCGGTCCATCTCTTAAACCGCACAGGATTTTATACGAGTAAAGCAGATATAGAAGCTTGCTTGACTCTAGGTCAAGCGGAATCCGTAAGACGGCTTGTCGCCGGGGAATCATTAACAGGTAAGACAGTTTCACTGCAATCGATCACGGAACTGACGGCAGATGGCAAAGAAATGAAGGCTGATTCGATTGGTGATCAGCAAACCTATTGGTTGTACCGAATCTTGAATACAGAGGCACCCCTGGTCGAGAAAATGACGCTCTTCTGGCATGGGCATTTTTCTACCTCCTTTTCCAAGGTTAACGACATTCCGCTTATGCTTAGGCAAAACGAGCTGTTTCGCAATTACGCATTGGGTAATTTTCATGAACTTGTGCTTCAAATTGGTAAAGACCCTGCGATGATGATCTATCTCGATGTGAACAGTAATCGCAAAGGTAAACCGAATGAAAACTATGCGCGTGAAGTGATGGAGTTGTTTACGCTTGGCATTGGCAATTACACGGAGCAGGATATTAAAGAAACCGCACGTTCGCTCACAGGCTGGTCTTATGACCGCAAGGAAGGACAGGTTAAATTTAACAAAGGTCAATACGATGCCGCCAACAAAACGATTCTAGGAGAAACCGGAGCTTTTAATGAGACCACTGTGGTCGATGTTTTTTTTAAACAGGAGGCGTTACCGCAGTTTATCGCCAAAAAGCTGCTGAAACTTTTTGCGACGGATGAGCCCTCACAGGAATGGGTAGATCTGGTTGCAAGCGATGTGTTGAAGGACCAGACGATCGGAGAAGTGCTGAGGAAACTGTTTATGTCAGATGCCTTTTATAATCCGGATATTCAGGGCTCATTGATCAAGACGCCGATCGAATATGTTGCCGGTATTTTGAAGGCTTTTAATATCCCGTTGTCCAAAGGCTTTACACAGTCTGCACGCAAAATGGGAATGGAGCTGTTTCTTCCTCCTGATGTAGCGGGGTGGAGAGGGGGGACGACCTGGTTGATGACGACAAATCTGCTCTCACGCTTCCAGTTTGCTGAATCGATAGCCAAGCGCTTGAACAACAATTTACTGACGAGTAAGGATTATGCGTTGGACCCCTTATCCAAACCTGAGGATTTTGTACGCCAGTTTTCGCAAAATGTTGGTGTGTGGAATATGGGGGAGCAGTCAGCGAAGACGCTAGCCCAATATGCGAATGATACCTTTGTGTATGCCAAACAAAAGAACAATGGAATGAAGGGGCTGCTGCAGCTTATTATGATAAGCCCTGAAGCCCAGATGAAATAAGGAAGGAGTGGAATCGCTTGAAGCTGACAAGAAGAGACTTTTTAATCAAAGGCACCGCGCTTCTGGCAACGCTTGGGCTAAGGGGGCCCATGATTTTTGCTGAGGACGGCTCTGCACTGCCGAGTACTTCTGTCGATGATGCAAGTGTAGAGTCTCCTGTTCTAGTCGTGATCCAGCTGTCCGGAGGTAATGACGGTTTGAATACGTTAATACCCTATGGGATGGGAGGGTATTTTGACGCTCGGCCTACATTGAAAATTACTCAGAATGAAGTGCTGGCCATCAACAATGAGGTAGGGTTTCACCCCAGCCTCATTCAGCTCAATGAGCTGTATAAAAACGGAAAGGTAGCCGTTGTTCAAGGCGTAGGCTATCCGAATCCAGATCACTCTCATTTTCGTTCCATGGAAATATGGCAGACCGCTGAACCGGAGAAAATGATCCGTTCCGGCTGGCTGGCGCGATATGTCGAGTCATCACTATCCAAGTCAGCAAACCCTCTAAAGGTGCTGAAAATCGGCAACAATGCCAATAAAGCCTTTATTTCGGATACGGTCAATGTGCCTGTCATTCAATCTATGGAAACTTTTAATATTTTCGATCCGAAAACACCGAAAGCGGACCAAAACCGCCTGGCGGCGGCCTTCCTCGATATGTATGACCCGTTTCGTCAAGGGACACAGGTGAAGGTAGCCTGTGAGCAGGGCAAGGATGCTTTTCAAAGCGTTGAGGCGCTCCATCATTTATCGAATACGTACCAAAATAAAGTTGAATATCCGAAAACAAATATTTCCAGGGATTTACAGTTGGCTTCTAAGATGCTGGCCGGCAAATCGGGTACCCGCGTTTTTTATTTGGAAATCGGCGGTTTTGATGACCACGCGAATGAAAAAGAACAGCAAGCCCGTGTGCTCAAGCAGTTGGACGAGGCACTGGGTGCGTTCTATAAGGATTTGGAAGCACAGGGTCTGCAGGATCAAGTGATCACGATGGCTTTCTCTGAGTTTGGACGCAGGGTTAAGGAAAACAGCAGCGGCGGTACGGATCATGGGACAGCAGCCCCTATGTTCATCATTGGTGGTAAAGTAAAGGGAGGACTATATGGGATACAACCGAGCCTGGTTAATTTGGATAAAGGCGGTGACCTGAAATATGAGGTTGATTTCCGCTCCGTATATTACACGGTTGTAGACAGCTGGCTTCTAGGCGATGCCAAGTCGGTGCTGGGGAAAACATACGAGAAAATTAATTTTATATAAGTACGATATAGCTGTCTGATACCCAAATGCCTGCCTAAGTCAGCCACAACATACCCCATATTCAGGAGATTGAAATTTCATCAATATAGAGGAACAAATTTGTAAATAAGGATGAAGATATATGAACTGCCAATCATATGTATCGATGCTGTGAAGATTATGCTTAGGTACTTGCTGTATAGGGATAAACTTTGCTATCATAGCGATATCATTAAAAGATACTGATCCCAAATACAAGTTGAAGGTGTGAAACCATGACGAATCGAGCTTATAATTTCAATGCGGGTCCAGCGGCGCTCCCGTTAGAAGTGTTGCAACAAGCGCAAGAGGAATTTGTAGAGTACAACGGTATTGGTATGTCATTGATGGAAATTTCCCATCGCAGCAAAGAATATGAAGCAATTAACGCTGAGACGCAGCAGCTCTTATTGGAGTTATTGGGCTTGGAGTCCGGTTACCAGGCTTTATTCCTTGGTGGCGGCGCCAGTACGCAATTTGCAACGATTCCGTTGAACTTCCTGAAGCCGGGCAAGGTGGGCAGCTACATCATTACGGGCAGCTTTTCTGAAAAAGCTTATCAAGAAGGTCAAGTTGTTGGTGAAGCAGTAATCGCAGCTTCGAACAAAGCAGGCAAATGGAGAAGCTTGCCGAAGGCATCCGATATCCAGCTCGATCCGAATTCAGCCTACTTACACATGACAACTAATAACACGATTGAAGGCTCGCAGTTCTCATACATTCCAGAAACGGGCGACATTCCTTTGATCGGTGATATGACGAGTGGAATATTGAGTCGTCCTATAGATAGTAAGAAATTCTCCATGATCTATGCGGGCGCACAGAAAAATCTTGGACCTTCCGGAGTCACCGTAGCTGTTATTCGTGATGAACTGCTTCAGGAAGAGCCTAAACATATTCCTTCGATTCTACGGTATACAACACACGCAAGCAATGGATCCCTATATAATACACCTCCGGTTCATTCGATTTATATGGTGAATCTGGTATTGAAATGGGTGAAGGGGCAAGGTGGTGTTGCACAGCTGGAGAAACAAAATGTGGCCAAAAGCAGCCTGATCTATGATGTTATCGATGCCAGCGGCGGTTATTACACCGGTAATATTGATCCGGATAGCCGTTCGATTATGAATGTGACATTCCGTTTGCCAAGCGAGGAATTGGAAAAGAAATTCGTTAAAGAATCGCAGCAGCATAACTTTGTAGGACTTGCAGGTCATCGCAGCGTTGGGGGTATTCGTGCTTCCGCCTATAATGCTGTTCCATACGAAGCTTGTAAGGCATTGGCTGACTTTATGATCGATTTCCAAAAAAATAACGGATAAATATCAAAAGGCAGCCCTGTTGTCTATGGCAGGGCTGTTTTTATATGAAAAAAAGCCTTGTGCCGCATGAATACGCAGCGCTTGGCTTGGTATGACTTTGTGATTTATGATGATGACAATGATTGAATTAAGCTAAAGATTCTTTCATAGCCGGCTCAGTCAGCTTATAGCCAACGTTGCGGATGGTAACAATATATTCAGGATTGCGCGCATTACCTTCGATTTTATCTCGCAGGTGACTGATATGGACATCGACAATACGGGTATCACCAAGGAAATGATAATCCCAAACACCGTGAAGCAGCTGCTGGCGACTGAGCACCTTACCGCGATGCTTGCATAGGAACAGCAGAAGGTCAAATTCTTTGGGCGTCAGCTCAATAGGCTCACCTTTGATATGCACCTCGCGCTGATCCGGTTGAATCGAGATTTGTCCTATCGTTACCGGAGCGTTATCATTAGCAGAAGGCAAGGTTTGTATACGGCGAATAATGGCTTGTATGCGTGAAATAAGCTCTTGCGGTGAAAATGGCTTGGTCATATAATCGTCGGCACCGTTATCCAGACCGGCTATTTTATCAGACAGGTCCTGCATAGCAGTCAGCATAATGATCGGCACCAGATTGTTTTGACTGCGCAGCTTACGGCATACCTGTATGCCATCCATTTTGGGAAGCATAAGATCAAGAACAATCAGATCAGGGCGAAAGTGCTGGATCGCCGAAAATACGGCTTCGCCATCATATACACAGTGCACTTCATATCCAACAAGCTTAAGATTGAACTCTATCAACATCGAAATGGAAGGTTCGTCGTCAACGACAAGAATTTTCTTCTTCATCCATCGAATCTCCTTTGTATAAACACTTAATAACCTTATTATCGCAGGTGACTATCATCCTCATATTAAGAATAAGTAAAATGTATGTAAAATCTGACCGAATCCGTTAAGGTGATGGCTTATATAATCGAGGTGTTTGCTTACCATGGCATTTCATATTGTTTTGGTTGAACCGGAAATTCCTGCGAATACAGGTAACATATCGAGAACCTGCGCGGCAACCGGAGCCGTGCTGCATCTGGTGCGCCCATTGGGCTTTGATACGGATGACAAAACCTTAAAGCGCGCTGGACTGGATTATTGGCATTCTGTTCAAATTGAATATCATGATTCATTTCAGGAAGTAAAGGATAAATACAAGAGCGGCCGATTCTTTTTTGCAAGCACTAAAGCGCAGCAGCTTTACACTGAGTTTACATTTCAGGATGGCGATTTTTTTGTATTTGGTAAGGAAACGAAAGGGCTGCCGCCTGAAATTCTTGCTGAGCACCCCGGGCAATTAATCAAACTGCCGATGACAAAAGCAGTGCGATCGCTAAATTTGTCGAATTCTGCCGCCATTGTTTTATTTGAAGCATTAAGGCAAACCGGCTTTGAGGGATTAGACTAACAAATCTAGGTTTTTTAGCAGGATTTTGATTACATGTAGCGAATAATAATAAAGGACAAGATTCGACATTGTGGAGTGGTTCTGGGCTTGTCTATAGAGTCCATTTTTGTGTGAAGGTGAGGTGAATTTATAATGAAGCCAGCAGGAGTTGTGAGAAAAGTAGATCAATTAGGTAGAATCGTGCTCCCGAAATCGCTGCGCAAGCGATATCAAATGAATGAGGGCGATCCTGTTGAAATATTAGTAAGCGGGGATCATATTATTCTGGAAAGATTTCGTCCGCGTTGTGTATTTTGTAGTTCTATGGAACAGGTGACTGAGTTTAAAGGTCGTCAGGTTTGTGCAGAATGCATGGGTGAAATCGTTGAAATGAGAGATAAGGAGTAGGCGTTGGTTTACTTCAGCTTCCTCATGTAATGTATTGTGCACTTATAAACTTCTACAAAACTTCTACAACAAAGAAAGCATCACGTAATCCCACTTAGGGAACGTGATGCTTTTTCATTTCATTTAACTATCATAGATGCGGGATTATTCGGCGCTTAGAGGCCTTTCGTCTTGTCATCATTATAACTTGACGTGCACATTGCTACGATAAAGATTAAGAATACGAGATTAATGATCCAAAATGTTGCTGACATCGGCTGCACCCCCTATTGTCTAGTATAACCATGTACTGGGCAAAAGAAAACGGATAAAAGTGAACAATTATTTAAAAAACAAGAAATGTGTAGGCAAAGGGCGCAGCTTTCCATCAGAAGGACGATTAATGACTTGACCGTCATAGATCAGACTGGAAGACCCACCGCCGTCCAAATTATAGGCATCTTTGACACCAAGCTGTACAAGCTTTTCCTGAAGCTCTGCCAATGTGGCGCCTGAACCGCCGCGTTCATCATATCCATCTGTGACGAGGAACAGCAGTTGGTCGTTTTTAAAATTGCCAATGACGGTGCGAGGTGCTCTAGCGGGCGAATTTTGCCACTGCGCGGGTATGGCCTGCTTTTTGCCGTTTTGCAGAAGGACAGGTACAAAGGTGGCACCAAAGCTCGGCTTCAGCTTGTCCAGATCCTCCTGCCGCGAGAATCTGCCGCCGATCAGCTTACGATCACTGCTCATACCAATAAAGGCCAAATCCTCGAAGGTAGGCTCAAAGCCGTACACGTATTTTCCATTTAGCATCGTCGTGCTGAGCGGGTATCTTTTACCCGAACGGTCGTCTGCGAAGCCGCCAGCATTAATACCGGCTACAGCTCCATAACGCCGTGCTGCCTCCAAGGTCGTTTCGCTGCTGCCGATCTTGTCTTTGCCAAGCACCATTTTCAGAGCTTTATCCGTTTTGACATCGACCTTCAAAGCATAGGCTTTATAATTGGCTTCATTCAAATAAAAGAGCTTCATGTCCAAATTGGAGCTTGTAGTCTGCTTGGCAGGCTTGACCCCCAGCTTGGTGCTGAACCGACTGTCGAATATGGCTGCCGGTCGGTTAGAAACGGAATCCGCAGATTGAGCCATGGCAGCTACATCGGAGGCACTTTGCGCATAAAGCTGATAAAAACGTTCGATGGTGGTCCGAGTTTGATCTGCCGCTGTTTTGGCGAGATCCAGCTTCTGCTCGGACTTTAACAGCTCGTTTTGAATAGAAAATTCAGTTTTCACATAACTTTGCAAATCAGGAAGCTCAACTGAGAGGTGGCTGACCATCAAAAAGCAAAATATTCCTATAAAAGGGGCTGAGGCCAAAATAAAAGTGCGATTAATGAGTTGAATCGGATTCAAAGTGGGACACTTCCTTATTGAACAAGCTCTTATTGCAGGGTATCCAGGTTTTTCTTCAATTCATCCAGCTTTTTCTTCACTTCTGCAAGCTGTGTGTACAATTGGTTGCTGTTGTCAGTCTTGCTGTTGGCGCTGTCTTTGGTAAAGGCCAGCAATTCATTTAACGAATCGATTTTGGTCTGCATTTTGTTCAGATCGCCGCTGACGCTTTCTTTGAGCTGGCCCAGCTGCTTCTGATAATCCTGCTGGACAACAAGCAGCTGCTGCTCCGTCTGCTGGGCGATCTGCGCGGTGATTTGCTGTCGCATATAGTCGGTGTACAGCTTAGCTCCGTATAGTCCTCCAGTAATAAGGAGTGACCATGCCATAAATAAGAAAAGATAGGTTCTTCCTCTAACTTTACCTTTGCTTTTAACTTGCTTCTCGGTTACTGTGCTTGGTTTGCTTGTCCGCACCAAGGGCTGCTGGGATACTGCAGGGTCGAGGGGCGTATTCATAGTTGGCTCACCTTCCTGTATTCATTCGGCGACATACCGATCCATTTCTTAAACACTTTACTGAAATATTTTTCATCGTCGTAACCGACCATTCCTGCGATCTGAGCAATTTTCAGATGAGGATTGAGCAGCAGCAGCTTTGCCTTATCCACCCGCAGCTGAGTAATATAATCCGATATGTTGATTTGAAATTGCTGCTTAAATTTACGGGAAATATATTCACGGCTTAAGTAAAAATGTTGGGCAATCTCCATAAGCGTAATATCCTGATGATAATGGTTTTGGATATACTTTGCAATCTCAAAAATGGTATTGTTATCCTGCTGTTGATGCTCCAGCATTTGACTGGACAGCTTGATCAGACTATCGGTTAATTGCTCCTGCCATAAGGACAGGGACAGCTTGCCTTCATCATCGAGCGGAAGGACAATGTCTGTGCGAGTGGCATCAATCATGAATTCAGGCTGACGATCACCGAACCATTCAATCAGCCAGCGGCTGCGCAATACGGTATATTCATGGCGCCAATGATCGAGCTCTTCTATACTGATCGTGCTCAGCCTGCCAAGGGCCTGTATCCAGCCTTCGACAGCTTTAGCGATCTCAACAGCACTTCCGCTGCGTACAGACAGTCGAATAGGCTCTGCATAATCGGTAAATACGAGGGCGGGGTGCTGAACAGCAGATTGTTCCTGATATACATGTATTTGATTGTCTTTGCGCAGCAAATTGCGATGACGCAGAGCGGTCTTCGCTTGTCTGTAGGCAACGGGCAGGCCCGCTGGAAAAGGTTGTACCCAGCTCATGCCGATATCCAGTTTTCCCCTAATGGCTGTCCATATCCCATTCACAATATCGTTCAACAGCTCTTCTCCAGGTTTGAATCCGTATAACAAAACAATGATTTCATCCTCGCTGTTCCAGTAACGGTAGGCGATGCCCTGCGGCGGCTTCTGCTGAAGAAATTCATTACATATGTTCGTAAGCGAGAAGAATAATAGGTCCAGATTGGGCTCAAATTTACGCTTCAGACTAACGCTTATGGTCTCCAGACTAATGATAGCCAGCCTGCAATCCTTCATATCGCGGTCGAGACCAAATTCCTCGGATAATGCTTCGGCAGCAGCTTCAAAGCCATGAGGCTCCATAATGAAGTTGGATAGCACTTTATCCCAATAGACCGGTCGAATCTGGTTCATCTCTATATTGCGCTGCTGCTGACGCTGACGTTCAGATTCTTCCCTCTGCCAGCATTCAGCTGCTTTTCGAACTGCTGCTTCGAGCTGATCGGCATCGATCGGCTTTAATATGTAATCGACACCCCCGTATTGAACCGTATGACGTACTAGCTGAAAATCATCGAATCCGCTGATCACGATCGTTTTTCCTGAAGGATAATGGTTTTGAAGCCATTCCAGCAGCTTAAGACCATCCATCGAGGGCATCATCATGTCAGTAAAAATAATTTGTGGTTTATGCAAAGTGATTAATTCAGTTGCTTCCTGTCCATCTTGTGCTTCATATATGTGATCAATGCCTAGCTCTTCCCAGGGGACCAGCAGCCTAATGGCTTGACGTACGTGCTTTTCATCATCAATGATGATGGCTCTCATAATTCATCCTCTTTTCATGGGAACACTTGCTTTGGTGCTGGACACAGCAATGTAATCCGAAAACCGCCATGCTCAGGCTGCTCCAATTGTATATCCGCCTCACCGTTAAAGTAGAGCAGCAATCTGCTCTTAACATTATATAGACCAATGTGACTGGCTTGCTCGTTGTCAAAGGGATCTGAGTTTTTCCCCAGCTGATTAAGTAAAGCGTCAAATGCTTCAAGGGACATACCACTGCCATTATCTTCAATGACAAGCTTGACATGCCTGCCGTCTGCCGTCCATGTACTGGAGATAATAAGCAAATTGACTGGGTTGCGGTGATCAAAACCGTGTTTAAAATAATTTTCGACAAGTGGTTGCAGCAGCATTTTGGGGATTTGCAAAGATAAAGTCGATTCTTCTATATCATACCTTACAGTCAGCTCATTCTCAAAGCGCTGCAGCTGTAATTGCAGGTATGCCTTCACATGATTAAGCTCCTGCTGCATCGTCACGATGCTTTCATTCGTATTCATGCTGTATCGCATCATTTTGGCTAACGCGGACAGCAGCTGATAAATTTTTGGGGCACCATGCTGCAGAGCGAGTGTTCCAATCGATTGCAGCGCATTATATAGAAAGTGAGGATTAATTTGTGCCTGTAAAGCCTTTAATTGGTTCGTTTTATTGGCAATATCAAGTTTGTATTCGCTCATAATCAGATTGTTAATGGTCTGCATCATCAAGCGGAAGCGACGCGCGAGAATACCGATCTCATCGTTACTGGTCACTTGAATGTCCACATCCATGTTGCCTGTTTGTATTTTACTGATATACCCAAGCAAATTGCGGATAGGTGCCGTAAACCGGAACGATATATAAAGTGTTGCCGAAATGACGACAATCAAAAACAAACTGAAGATCATGGCATTGATAATCGTAAGCTCTCTGGCATTTTTGTAAAGACTTTCATAAGGAATGCGTTTAACCAAGGTCCAATTCATATAAGGTGCGGTCATACGCTCATAAATGTGAACGCCGGAAAATTGCTTGCTTTTGAATTCAAAGCTGCCGCTATTTGCGTTCTGCGAAATTAGATGTTGAACCCATTGTTCATTCAGGACATGCCCCAAGGAAACGGTATCTGCCGAATAAATGATAGTTCCCTTTTCATCCAGGATATACAGCTCCTCTTGTCCCTGCGTATACAGCTCTTCACAGATGGAACTGATGACTTCCAGATCAAAATCAATGGACAGTGTACCCAGCTCTTTTTGTGTAATTGCGTTGCGAATGGAACGATGTAACGTGATGACAGTGGAAGGCGGCGCATAAAACAACCTACCGGTTCCGTAATCGTGACTGACATGGGTGGGTTCCATATACACTTCGGCATTGTCAGTTGGCATGTATTTGGGAGGCGGGCCTTCACTTGGAACCGGATTTCGTTCAGAAATCAACAGGGAACGCTCGCTCTTGGCCATAAATAAATACACTTGCCTGATTTCCTTGACGGAGTTGGCAATTCCTAGCACACTTCGGGTGATTTCATTTCTGCTTAGATAATCGCTATCACCATTTTCGATGATATTGTACAAGGTGCTGTTATTGTATATGGAAAGCGAGCTTTGCTCGATGACGTTCAAATAATTCATCATATTTTTGTTGGCCTGATGAATCAGATTCAAATTGCTTTGGACGGATTCATTGGAAACCGTTTGTTTGGTGAAAAAATAGGTGATAATAATGGAGGTCGAAATGGGCACGATAGTGGCGACTAGCAGAAAAACAATAAGCTTATTGCGGATACTGCTGCGGATCATACGCGTCCTCCTCAGGGTTTCGCTTTAGCGAAACCGACTTCGTAAGCAAAGCTAAGGTGTACCTCAACAAGTGCACAACCATTGTACCAAGGGGTATCAATAAATTCCACCTGTTGCGTCACCATTGTCAGTGTTCTAGTGTGTTAAATCTTTCTATACTGAGAACATAACTCGCATCGAAAGGAGAGAGATGCCATGAAAGTAAAACAAAAAGGCTCGGGTTGGCTTCCTCAATTCGTCTTTGTCGGTCCAGCCGTATTATTTTTCATAATTATCGTTGTCATTCCGTTTCTGATGAGTATCTACTATTCATTCACAGAATGGAATGGGGTATCAACCACAATAAAATGGGTAGGATTCGATAATTTTAAGCAAATTATAGTGGGGGACGAAGATTTTCACAAGTCATTCTGGTTCACGACCCGTTTTAGTGTTGTGATGGTTATATTAACCAATGTCGTTGGGTTTGCTTTGGCGTTACTGTTGACACAGGCACTTAAGACCCGTAACGTATTGCGGACCGTGTTTTTTATGCCCAATGTTATCGGGGGTTTGCTGTTAGGCTTTATCTGGCAGTTCATCTTCGTAAAAGGGTTTTCAACGATCGGAGAAATTACACATATCGGCTTCTTCCAGCTTCCATGGCTCGGTGATGCACCGACGGCGTTCTGGGGTCTCATTATCGTGAGTGTGTGGCAGACTGCCGGGTATCTGATGATCATCTATATTGCCGGGTTGGCAAATGTCCCCAAGGACATATTAGAAGCTGCCTATCTCGATGGTGCGACACGCTGGCAAGTGTTACGTTCCATAACGGTCCCATTGATTATGCCATCAGTTACAGTTTGTCTGTTCCTGGCGATCTCCTGGGCATTCAAAATGTACGATCTAAACGTTTCCTTAACCAAGGGTGGTCCATTCAACTCCACGGAATCGGTCGCGCTCAATATATATAACGAGGCGTTTTCTAATAACAGGTATGGTCTTGGGACAGCCAAATCATTGATTTTCTTTGTAGTGGTTGCTGTGATTACGGTCGTTCAGGTTTGGGTAACGAAGAAAAAGGAGGTTGAAGTGTAATGGAAGCGAAAAACACCTACAATCTTCGGATACTCGGTCTTGAAATTCTCGGCATTCTGCTGGCTATATTGTTTCTGGTTCCTTTTTACTTTGTTATTGTGAATTCGATGAAAACCTTTGGTGAGATCCTGATCAATTCAGCTAATATGCCGACTTCGCTTAATTTTGCGAATTATGCCAAGGTATGGGATATTATGAAGTTTCCTAAAGTGTTCTTGAATTCTCTGCTGGTTACCGTTTTCAGCAATATTGGGCTGGTCATTATCAGCTCCATGGCCGCATATCGACTGGTACGCTATCCGAGCAAGGTGAATAACTTAATTTTCCTCGCTTTTGTAGCGGCAATGGTTATTCCTTTTCAATCGATTATGATTCCACTGGTCCGTGTAGGCAGTCAAATTGGCATCATGGACAGCATTCCGGGTCTTGTGATCTGCTATTTCGGTTTTGGTGTTTCGTTGAATGTATTCCTGTATCACGGATTCATCAAATCCATCCCGATTGAAGTGGAAGAATCAGCAAGAGTGGATGGATGTTCACCATATGGTGTATTCTGGAAAATCGTGTTTCCGTTGTTGAAGCCGATGACAGTAACCGTTGTACTGCTGAACAGTTTGTGGATATGGAACGATTTCCTGCTGCCAATGCTCGTATTAAGCAGTCCGGATCTTAGAACGATTCCGCTCGCAACGTTTTCCTTCTTTGGCCAATATACGAAGCAATGGGATTTGGCTTTAGCTGCATTGGTGCTGGGTGTGCTGCCGATCGTGATCTTTTTTCTGGCGATGCAAAAGCACATCATTGAGGGGATTACAGCCGGTTCTGTAAAGGGATAAGTTTTGCATGAACAAACATTATTTGGGGGTCATACCAGGGTGGCGCTGCACCATTTGTCACCCGTTAAATAAATACAATTCTAGGGAGGCTAATCAATATGAAAAAAATGAAAAAAATGACTGCAATCAGCTTAACCGCATTGTTGTTCGGATCTGTACTAGCAGGCTGCGCGAAAAGTGAGCCGGCACCAGGTGCGACTGGCGGTACCAATACAGGAGCTGCAGGTGGAGCCAAAAATATCACGTTGAAAATGTTCCAATTCAAAGTGGAAATTGCTGAACCGTTGGGTAAACTTGTTGCTGAATATGAGAAGGCTAATCCAGGTGTGAAGATTCAAATCGACACTGTAGGCGGCGGCACGGATTATGGCGCAGCTTTGCTGGCTAAGTTCAACTCAGGCGACAAGCCGGATATTTTCAATAACGGAGGATTCTCCGATCTTGATAAGTACATTGAGCATCTGGAGGATTTGTCTGATCAGCCTTGGGTAAAGGATTTAGTTACCGTAGCTAAGGAGCCTATGACTAAAGATGGCAAGCTGTATGGTCAGCCGTTAAACCTGGAGGGCTATGGATTTGTTTACAATAAAGATTTGTTTAAACAGGCAGGTATCACGGAACTTCCTAAGACGTTGTCTCAGCTAGAAGCCGCGGCTCAAAAGCTGCAGGATAAAGGAATCACGCCTTTCGTGAATGGCTATGGCGAATGGTGGGTACTAGGTAACCATTTTGTCAATCTTCCGTTTGCTCAACAGCCGGATCCGAATGCATTTATCGATGGCTTGAATAAGAAAACAGCCAAAATTACCGGCAATGCTGCTTTTGATAACTGGGTGAAGCTGTTTGATCTGCAATTAAAATACGGCAATAAAAACCCGCTGCAAACCGACTATAAAACGCAAGTAACTGAATTTGCTACAGGTAAAGCAGCTATGACACAGCAAGGTAACTGGACGCAGCTGCAAATTACGCAAACGAACCCGAACATCAATGTCGGACTCATGCCTATGCCGATCAGCGATGATGCTGCAGCCAATGACAAGCTGCCAGTAGGTGTGCCGAATAACTGGGCTATTAATAAAAACTCGCCGAACAAGGAAGAGGCTAAGAAATTCCTTAACTGGATGGTTTCCTCGGATATCGGTAAAAAATATATCACTGACGAATTCAAGTTTATCCCTGCCTTCACGAACATTACTGCCGATGAGAAAATACTTGGACCTTTAGCTGCAGACATTATCAAGTACAGCAAAGATAACAAAACATTAAGCTGGAACTGGTTCAAATTCCCGGGCGGCGAAGCATCAAGCAAGAAATTCGCAGCTACGATGCAGGCTTATGTTGCCAAACAAAAAACGAAGGATCAAATGCTCGACGAATTCCAAAAAACATGGGACAGCCTGAGCAAGTAACATTCGGCAATTTCCAGATCGTAAAAATAGCAAAGAACTAGCAAAGAATGGCCTCAGCGCATGCGCTGAGGTTTGTTTTTTTGCAATCGAGTAAGCATCTGGAAGGAAAGCGGGAGAAAGTGACCCTATTCTATGCATGATGAAAACAAATGCTTATATATCCCTTAATTTGTAGCCATAAGCGGTTTATTGACGATTTATTCATTTAACAGAGACAGGCTCACACTGGTACAATATACAAAAGAATAAGCATAGGCAATATAGAAATAAATGAAATCAGGTAAAGCTGCTGACGGGGGACGGGCATGATAACGAGGCTGGGATCAGGTATTAAGAATTGGATGGACTCGAGGCGGTTGCATATTCCCGAGGAAAAGCGGCTGTCTAAGGATGCGGTTACATCCTTGTTTATTCACTTTTGCTTTCAATTTGGGGCATCGATGTCCGGTGTGTTTCTCACCTTGTATTTGTGGCGGCTTACTCACAGCCTCTGGATCAATGGGATGTATAACATCATCAACTATGCGGTTGCGCCATTTGCTTTTATGCTGGGCGGATTACTGATCAAGAAAAAGGACCGTATGGTCACCTACCGCTTTGGGATCGCATTGATAGCGTTATTTTATTTGATTGTGGTTCTGGCTCAGGAGCGTGTCGTCGATTATTACGTGTTATTTGCTATTTTTGGCGGTATGGCGGGGGCGGTTTACTGGGCAGGGGATTTGACTTTGATGTATGATGTGTCAACAGAACAGAACCGTATCCGATATTTGGCGATGAATATGATCGTGTTTACGTTGGCGGGACTGATAGGTCCTGCACTGGCTGGATATATTATCCGCCAAAGCAGTGGACTGCAAGGATATACCATTGTGTTTTCTATTGCTTTCATGATGTTCCTAATGGCAGCGATCGGAAGCCTGCGAATAAAAACAAAGGCTAACCATCATAAGGCCTATTATTTGAAATATGTTGGACTCCTGATGAACAAAAACAGGCTTTGGTTCAAATCGCTATTTTGCTTCTGTATTCTTGGGGTACTCCAGGGCATGATGATGTTTTTGCCAAGCATATTGCTATTTAAAATTGTAGAGCGTGAGGATCTGGTAGGTTATCTGGGTATGCTGTACGCAAGTCTGGGGATTGCAACCGGTATGTATATTTCGCGTTATGGAAGGGATAGCTGGGCGCGGCAGTTTATTGTCATTTCAACCATTGGCTGTGTAGCTGGGAGCTTATTATTAGTATGGAAGCTTAACTTGTTTACTGTCATTTTGTTCATGATCCTGTACTCGATTTGTGCGCCGCTGCAGGGGAATACGATCACTTCCTATTATTTTCGTATCATGGGCACACTCCCATTAAAGGGGCAGCTTCGCGTAGAGTCCGTTGTGATGAGAGAAACATTTGTGAATGTGGGACGGATTATCGCTATATTCGTACTGATCATTTTGAACCGCTATGCGGGAGATTGGACTTTGCCTTGGGTACTGCTGGGCGCATCGCTCGTTCAGATCGGGATCTATTGGCTGATAAAGCCGATGGGGCAAAAGGTGGCGGCTTAAGACTGACTAAAACGGCGACGAAGGCTGGCAATTCCCCATAATAGAACAGGCAGCGCTACAAACCCTGTTAAAATATAAAAAGTTCCGCTGGTTGAAATAAAGTGTGCAAGCTCCTGAAGGTTGGAAGACACCCAAATGGACATCACGGTAATTAAAAAACCAAGTGGTAGAACAATCGAGCGATAGCTGTCGAGCTTTAGCCACTCGGCGGCGCCAACTGCAAACGTGTAATAAAAAAATGATAGCTTGGAAAAGGTCCCAAGCACCCATATCATCATAATCATCGCTTCTACATGCTCGAAAAAATCGGCAAGCATAATGTAACGGGATGCAAACAGCACAGGATATATAATGCGTCCTGCCAGCTGTCCCATCAGCATTAGAATCGCGAGATTCATGATAATCATCGTGAACGCCACGGCGGCTACAGAAATATGGGCCCACTTTAAAGCTTTTTGAGGATCTTTAAGCGAAGGATATAAATAAGAAATCAGTATAAACTGACAAAACCAGCCTTGAACCACAATTGAACCTTTGATTGGAGGGACAACCCCCTTTTCCAAAAAAGGAAGCAAATTTGTCACCTTCATTTCCGGAATAATAAAAATAATCGTAAGCAGCAGAAGCAGAAGTACGACCGGAAGAAACAATTGAATACTTCTTGCAATAACCTCGATTCCGGCTCGGACTGCAAATGCGCATACGAGCACCATACTTGCAGCAACGATAACAAGGGGCGTTTTTTTGAAAAAATTCCCGATGATAAATTCGGAGTAGTCCCTTACGGTGGCTCCGAGAATATGCAGATTAAACAGTAAAAACAAGAAACCAATGATTTTACTAGTATATGTGCCAAGAACTGACTCCAAAAACCCAAAAAAGCTTTGATTGGGGTAATATTGATGCAGCCGATAAGTCACCCATACCATCACAAATCCGCAAATACTGCCAAGTATCGGGGTAAGCCACATATCGCGACCTGCTAGAGAGGTTGTGACTGACGGCATTAACAGAATAGCCGTTCCCAAAATGGTTTGATACATAATGATTGCCATTTGAGCGGATGAGATCTGTTCCTTTGCATTCATAAGCTTTAATTTCTCCTTCTTTTCGTTCGCCGTTTCCATTGTGATGCATAGCGGCTTGCAAGCCTAACTTGGAGGAGGCTTTAATAGGTCACCAAGTGGCTTGTAGACGGATTCAATAAGCTGAGTAGGTCCAGGCAAGTTCGGCTTAACTATTAATAAAATAGCTAATATCCATCCTATAGCTAGTATCCACATAAATGCCCTCCTATTTCTTGACTGCTGCCGCAGTTTACCCCACTCAATCCCTACGATCAATGCCATTACAACAGTTACACTTATGATATTAGCCCATTTTATTAGGAATCCACTCCTTTTTGTGGTGAGGTTGCATCCGGATTTGAGATACCGGGTCTGACAATATGTGAACTGGATATGATTACGACTTCCATCTTGGAGAAGATGTCATTCCAATTTGCTTTAGATGTGTTCCAGGCTTTAGGGTATTTTCTGTGGAAGGCCTCAGCAAATCCGAAAATATCGCTGTGGAAGCTTTTCTGAGCAGGCTGTAAAGCTTTTTTTGCACGATCTTCAATCAAATTGTCCATACTGGTTTCGATTGTCTTGATCCACTCCGGTTCCATTAGGCTGATTCCGGTCGTATTCTGCTGCACATCTTCCTCGGTTTCAATATGTACGTTCATCCGCCAAACGCCATTCACAATGCTGGGATGCAGCTGGGTATTGCTGCGAATCATACGCAGAGATACTGAGCCTTTGGATTTGGTGGGAGTCACAGTAATAACGGAGGTTTTGATCTCGTCTCTTAGCCATAGAATCCCGCGTGCTGCCTGACTGTCTAGCTTCCCGACCATTTTGCCATCCTTGAGAATTGCACTTCCACTAATAAAAGAAATAGTCTGGTTAGGAGGCAAACCTGGCTCCGGAGGTTGTATGACGATATAGGGGAGTGCAGCGGCGTTGGCATCACCTGTGAGCATTTCTGACAAATCCTTGATCGTAACCTGCAAACCGGTATGAAATTTGGATATTTCCCGCAGTACCTCTGACGAATTACGCTCTAGTGGTGGGATCAGTCGTAATGTATCTTTGCCCAAGCCCTTGCTAATGAAAACATTGGCCCGCTCCCGCGGCTCCGATGACCGAAGCATGAAATCGACATCCTCACGGATTCCTTGCTGAGCCCTCGCCTGACCAAAAATGTACACCTCGTTATGTCCCCAAAAAACTTCTCGCGGCAATCTTTCCTGAAGATGTGACATCGCATCGGCAATGGACACACCTTCAGCGGATATAACCATAGTTTGCTCTTGAGTACCACCTTTGGAGGAAGTCCCTCCTAAGGAGGCACTTCCTCCGCCTTCAGCTTTAGGGATGAACACTTGAACGGACAGCTCTAGGAGCCCTTTGCTTTTTTGATCGATAGCGGCCCCCATAACAAAAGCAAGATCATTAATTTCTTTTCTGTCCCAACAGCCTGTGGTAATAATCAAGATCAAACTACACAGGAGCAGCACGCTTAGGGTTCGGTTGAAACGGTATCTGATTTGCAAATCAGCTTTGCCGCGCATGCTACGTGGTCCCGTCTTTGCCGGAACCCGGTATGGTGTCGGCGGATTGTCGAATGCTGTTAGGATTTCCGGTGAGATCAGGTCTTGTATTCAGACTCCATAGTGGAGCGCGGATGAGCACATCCTTCCATTCTCCTTTTTTCATGGGAGCCATCGAAGACAGATAAGGCACACCAAAGGAGCGAAGCGAGCTGAGGTGAATCACGAGCACGATAATTCCCAGCATCAAACCAAGCAAGCCGAGAAGACCTGCCAGCAGCATGATGGGAAAACGCAGCAGTCTGATCGCAATGCCAAAAGTGAAATGGGGAATCATAAAGGAAGCGATCCCGGTCAAAGCAACAACCATGACCATGGGGGCTGATACCAGACCAGCCGAGGTCGCGGCTTGTCCAATAACAAGTGCACCAACGATGCTCACGGCGGCACCCACCTGCTTCGGTAAACGGACGCCAGCCTCACGTAAGCCTTCAAACGTAATTTCCATCAGCATGGCTTCGACTAGAGCTGGGAACGGAATATCCTCACGAGATTTGGAAATGCTCAGCAGAAGCGTGGTTGGAAGCATTTCTTGATGATAGGTAAGCACAGCAACGTACATGGAAGGGCCTAACAGAGCAAATACAAGAAACATATATCGCGTCCAACGTATGAAAGAACCGAATATATAGTTTTGGTAATAGTCTTCAGGCGACTGCAGCAGGGAATAGAGGGTAGTCGGAGCTACCAAAGAAATCGGGGTTCCATCGACGAGAACTGCAACACGACCTTCCAGTAGACCGGCAGTAACAATATCGGGTCGTTCCGTTGATTGCACCTGTGGAAAAGGAGATTTCCTTGAATCCCGAATAAGCTCTTCGATATACCCGCTTTCCAAAATCCCATCGATATCTATATGCTTCAGCCGTTCCGTCATTTCTTGCAATAAGGCTTCATCTGCCAAGGAATCGATATAGGCGATAGCTACCTGAGTCTGCGTGTAGCGTCCGATCTGCATAGTTCTCATCTTGAACGAAGGACTGCGGAGCTTGCGGCGCAGCAAGGACATATTGACGCTTAAGGTTTCTGTAAAGCCTTCACGGGGGCCGCGTACAACGGATTCGGACATCGGCTCCTCAATGCTTCTTTTCTCCCATTTACTCAAACCAAAAGCAAGCCCAAAGTTTTCTCCATCTATAAGGATAACAGGCATACCTATCGAAATGTGTTTGACTACTTGTTCAAAGGTAGTGACGGTTTCGGATTGAGAGACCGGCAATATTTCCTTGAGCGCAGATAGCAGCTGACCGTCCTCCAGATTGTGCTTTTTCATAAGGGAAGTTAATACTTGACGGTCCAGCGCAGCTGCATCGGTTAAGCCTTCAATGTAAAACAAAACCGCATCGATTTGGCTTCCAAATGAAAATGGATGTACCACCAAATCGGGGCAGTCGACATAAATCGTTTGCAGGTGCTCGGTATTAGTTTTCAGGTCATCCAATAATGGAGTGCAAGATGCCGGGGTAAATTCAAATACGGGATGGTTGTTGGGCTTTAATGGGCTCATGGGACTCTCTTTATCCTATTCATGAATGATATGGAGTTTATTATCTCCTGCATGGCCCATTTCTATAACTATCCAGATTGAAGAAGGATTACGGAACGAAGTGATGGGAACAACGAGTTGTGGGTTATTTAACATTGGCTGTTCCATGTTCAAGTCTGGCTATCCACGGTTCAATAGATTCCTCACCATTCACAAACAAGCGCTTTAACAATAGTCGGCCTTGCTCACGAGTAGTCATGCCTTGATCAATGGTGAAGGCAAATCGGAAGCCATACTCCTTCAGCAGTTTTAAAGTCGTTTCATTTTTTTCTCCAAAGGGGTAGCAAAATACAGAGGTATCGATATTCAACTGCTCATCGATTTGACGTTTGGATTCACTGATTTCAAAGGCTTGGCTTTTCGCGGAAAGCTTGGGAAGATGAGGGTGCGTCATGCCATGAGGCTGTATGTCCCAGCCTGCTTCATGCATTTCCTTGATTTGATCCCAATTAAGGAAATATCCGTCCTCGGTTGTACCGGGTGATACAAAGAGGGTGGCGTGAAAATTAAGCTGTTTCAACAACGGCAGAGCATGCTCATAATTATCTGCATACCCGTCATCAAAGGTTAGCAGAACGGGTTTCTTAGGAAGCGTTAATGTTTTTCCATCCATATAATCGATAAATTGTTGGAGTGTGAGCGTATGGTAGCCGTTATTGGATAAGTAGAGCATTTGCTCTTCAAACTTAGCAGGGGTTATGACAGCACGATTGCCGGGATCAATCGTAATACTGTGATAGTTTAGTACTGGAATATGCTGGGGCTGCTGCTCAACTGCTGCTTCATCAGCTGCAGGTTGTGTAGTTTCTTGGAGCTGGGAATTGCCGCTTACAAGAGAGCTGACCTGAGAGCTGTCAGCTGTAAATGTAAATGCAGGTGCAGGTGCAGATGTAGATGTAGATGTAGATGTAGATACAGTCGGAGATGCAGTGTCATTTGCTGGTGCTGCAGGTACTGTAGAAGTATTAGGGAACATAGACATATATACGGAGGGCTTCAATGGTCCAGACATTGGGCTGTCAAAAAGCGTTTGCACGCGCAGCGGCACATCGGATTCGGCAGATCGTACAGACGGTGAGATTAGACGTGACCAGGATAAACAAATCAATAGCAATAGACAGCATAATAGTAATATATACCATCTATAAGCAATGAAAGCGTTCTTTAAAAGGTCTTCAGTTGGTTTTAGCAGACGATTCATATCCCATGGACAACTCCCTCCAGGAAAATCTACTACTATGATTATGGTTATTGCACGCTTTTATACCTGTATCTGTGCATCTGAGCTGCTTGCATGTTCAGGCAATGGCGGCAGTTCGGCTACTACGTGCCCATAAGTGACAAGTGCCTCTTCACCAAGCGGGCTCAAACGATAAATGCCTCTTTCAACTCGCTGATACCATCGGTAATAATTTTTTTGCAGTAATCCAGCTGTCTTGGGATTGCCAGTTAGTTGACGCAAGCGAAGGGGACTTAAGGTGCCGTGATGATGAAGCAATTGTGCCAGATGAAGTGCTTTCTCACGGTAAGAGGTCATTAGCTTCTTCTTACTGCTGCCGCCTACATTGTAATCTGCCCGACGCTCCATGAATTCCTTCACTATGCCATCCGCTGCCCGTTTATTGAGACGAGGCAGCTTGGCTGGTGTATACAGCGGCTCTATATTTGTATTAATCGCGTTAGAAGGTTCAGCATCAGAGCTGCATGCATAATCCGCTGCGGATTCAAAACGATTGTCGGCATCCATAGTAGAAAATGGACTATCAAAATCGGATGGCATAGAATCGGCTAAATTTGAAGTGACAGCAGCTGTGAGCAAGTCTGCAGCAGCCTTTGATGGATGGCATTCGATATGAACAGCAGGCTGCTTTCGTTTGAAAAATTGAACGGTTATCATGCCGATTCCGAGCATTTGGCAAAGCTTGCGCAGCTCAGGCCAACTGGCTCCATGAGGGGCGCGCCCTTTATTAGGGAGCTCAAAAGCGACATATACACAACGGCTTAGACGAAGCCGATCGATGCCCTGCAATAGTAACGGGATAGAAAAGTATCTTTTTAATTCCACAATAACCGGCTGCTCTTCACCACGGATGGCGACGAGATCACAATGGCGGACTTCCCCTCTAACTGAATAGCCTTGATGCTCGAAGAAGGATTTAACCGGTGCATAGAGCTCGGTCTCGGTTTTGATCGGCACGGTTGTCGTTCTCCTTTGTATAAGCTTGTTTACCCAAATTACAATAATTATAGCACAGATTGATTAGTTGGAATGGATGACTTGTTGTAATCATAGTGCAGGGCCACTTTTCAATAATTGAATTTTTTGTCTAAAATTTTAGGTCAACTTATCCCCATTCATTGCATACTTATTTATTACACTTCAATTTTGATGGTACCGCACAGGCGACGTCTCTAACGAAAGAAGTCAGCTTTTAATCGGTAAAATGGTTTATGCTTGCGAAGTCAGTTTTCCTTCGGAAAACTCGGCACATGCTTACGAAGTCAGTTTTCCTTCGGAAAACTCTTAGGAGGTTAACCCATGGACATATTCAAAAAAATTTCGGACCATCGCACGGAAATTGACCGATTGGCATGGACGGGAACGTTTGCCGAATATATTGAGATGGTTCGTCAAAGGCCTTACTTGGCTATGACTGCCCATAGCAGAGTTTATCGCATGCTGGCTGCTCAGGGATTCGGGGACGAGACCAAAAAGCGGTACCGCTTTTTTGATCAGGACATTTTTGGCCTTGACCATGCGATAGAAAAGCTTGTGGAAGAGTATTTCCATTCCGCGGCAAGGCGTCTGGATGTGCGGAAACGGATTCTGCTGCTGATGGGTCCGGTGAGCGGAGGCAAATCAACGATTGTGACGCTGCTCAAGCGGGGCTTGGAGCAATTCTCACGAACCGAGGAGGGAGCGGTCTTTGCCATCAAAGGCTGCCCGATGCATGAAGAACCGCTGCATTTGATTCCACAGCAGCTGCGCTTTGAGGTGGAGCAGGAGCTCGGAGTGAAGATCGAAGGGAGTCTATGCCCATCCTGCCAAATGAGACTGCGAACGGAGTATCAAGGTCGGATCGAGGATGTGCTGGTCGAACGGGTGTTCATTTCTGAGGAAAGCCGTACAGGAATTGGCACGTTCAGCCCATCGGATCCCAAATCACAGGATATTGCCGACTTGACGGGCAGCATCGACTTTTCAACCATAACGGAGTTCGGTTCTGAATCTGATCCGCGTGCCTACCGGTTTGACGGAGAGCTGAACAAAGCAAATCGCGGGATTATGGAGTTCCAGGAAATGCTGAAGTGTGACGAGAAGTTTTTATGGAATTTACTATCGCTGACACAGGAGGGGAACTTCAAGGCTGGGCGCTTCGCTCTGATCTCTGCCGACGAATTGATTATTGCCCATACGAATGAATCGGAATACAAATCGTTTATTGCGAACAAGAAAAACGAAGCCCTGCAGTCGAGGATGATCGTCATGCCGATTCCATACAATTTGAAGGTATCGGATGAAATTAAAATTTATGAAAAGCTGATAGGGCAAAGCGACATGGCCCATATTCATATTGCCCCGCACTCTTTGCGCGCAGCGGCGATTTTTTCCATCTTGACCCGGCTTAAGGAATCGAAAAAACAAGGTATGGATTTGGTTAAAAAAATGCGGATGTACGATGGCGAGGAGGTTGAGGGGTACAAGGAAGCTGATCTTAAGGAAATGCAGAATGAGTATTTGGAGGAAGGAATGTCAGGCATTGATCCAAGGTATGTCATTAATCGGATTTCCAGTGCTTTGATTCGTCAGGGGCTGCAATTCATTAATGCGCTTGATGTGCTTCGTGCATTGAAGGATGGATTGGATCAGCATCCGTCGATTACAAAGGAAGAAAGAGAGCGTTATTTGAATTTCATTTCGGTAGCCCGCAAGGAATATGACGATTTGGCCAAAAAAGAAGTCCAAAAGGCTTTTGTATATTCATTCGAGGAATCGGCCAAAACCTTGTTCAACAATTATCTCGACAATATTGAATCCTATTGCAATTGGGGGAAAGTGAAGGACCCGATGACCGGCGAGGAAATGGACCCGGATGAAAGGCTGATGCGATCGATCGAAGAGCAAATCGGTATTTCCGAGAATGCCAAAAAGGCATTCCGCGAAGAGATCCTAATCCGCATGTCCTCCTATTCTCGTAAGGGCCATCGTTTTGACTACAGTAGTCATGAACGTCTTCGTGAAGCCATCGAGAAGAAGCTATTTACCGATCTGAAGGATATTGTGAAAATTACAACTTCGACGAAAACACCAGATGAATTGCAGCTGAAACGAATTAACGAAGTGATCAGCAGGCTGGTTGACGAGCATGGTTATACCGTTTCGTCAGCGAATGAGCTGCTGCGCTATGTGGGCAGCTTGTTAAATCGATAAAAATTGTTGGATAGGATGCAGAGAACCAGTCCCACCGTTGTCCCTAGGAGGACACGGAGGGAGCTGGTTATTTGTATTAAATATTGAGGGCGTGCCGCAGATGCTAGACTGCGCATAGGTTCGCATATTAAAGGAGACGTTCATATGCGTATCTCTTTGCTGCATAATGTAACCACAATGGTTTTCGTAATCCGCATAAGAGTAATTGTTTTAGCGCCCATTTTCCTTTTCAAACTCACCTTATAGGCGAATGTACATATGATGTACTGTGAGAATCGCCATTCCAAATGGATAAGGGAGAGTTAAAATGACTAATCAAAATGGAACACAGGAGCAGAATCTGCAACAGCTTCAAAGCGAAATTCTGCCTACAGCTGCTATTTCACGTGAGCCCGTAGGTGGTGGCTTTCATGGAGGCGGACATGGTGGAGGCGGACATGTTGGAGGTGGATACCATGGCGGTGGCTTTCATGGTGGAGGTGGATTCCATGGAAATGGCTTTAACGGAGGTTTCAATAACTCGCTGCTGCTGCCGCTAGCATTGACGGGGTATTCACCCTACTACCCTTATCCGTATCCATATCCTTATCAGCCGTATCCATACCCGTATCCGTATCCTGCATATCCGACTTACCCAGGAAATGTGTATTAAGCAGAGTTATCGAGTAAACGATGATCAAACTTGGTTGGGCAATCCATGTTTATAAAATGGCAGGCATCGTGATTTCAACAGTGGTGCCAACGCCGATCTCGCTTGTGATCCGTAGTTTTCCCCCATGATTTTCGATGATTTTGAATGTGACCATCAGTCCAAGGCCTGTTCCTCTTTCCTTTGTCGTATAAAAAGGCTCACCGAGTCTTGGAATGCGCTCCTCTGGAATGCCGCAGCCTTGGTCAGTAAAGCGGATCATAATTTGATCCGTTTCTTTCATTTGCAAATCAATAAGAATATGGCCGCCTTCACTCATCGATTCAATGGAGTTGTTCAGTATATTTATAAATACCTGTTTAATCTGATTTTCATCACAATTGATTAAGGACAGGTTGGCTGAGGCCTCTGTGGATAGATTGACATTGTGAAGCGCTGCCTGTGAGCCTACCAGAACAATCGTATTTTGCAAAATGACCCTTAAATCCTTAGGCTGATATGCAACCGACTGAGGCTTCGCAATGACAAGAAATTCACTGACGATAAAGTTGATACGCTCCAGCTCGTCCTGCATGATTTCGAAATAGGATTCATATCCTGAGATTTTGGACTGCATCAATTGAACGAAGCCCTTTAAAGAGGTTAACGGATTTCGAATTTCATGAGCCACACCAGCGGCCAATTGACCAACAATCGAAAGCTTCTCAGAGCGGATCAGCATTTCCTCAGCGCGCTTGCGCTCACTGATATCTTTGCCAATCATGTACACGCCGCTCATCTGACCGTTGACTACAATAGGTACGTTCAGTATGCTCAGTTCGACAATACCACCATCTTTGTGCAAAAAGCTAATCTCATATTGGTGGGTTTCTCCGCTCATCGTTCCAGTAAACTGTTCATGCCAACGATCCAGATGCTCAGGAATAATCAGATGATGAATCGATTTGTTCAATAACTCGATTTCGGAATAGCCGGTTATGGAGAAGATAGCGGGATTCGCGCTGGTACAATTCCCTTGGCTATCAAAAGAACAGATAGGATCAGGGTTATTCTGGAATAATGATTTGTATCGACGCTCACTTTGCTCCAATTGCTTCTCAGCTTTTTTTCGTTCATATATGGCCTGAATCATGGCATAAGAGCGGACAAAACGACTGTCCTCCTCCTGCGCAAGAATGGTTTCGAATATATCATCCTGGAATTCATCCGGGTTATTGCTATTGTGCAGCTTTTTCAATTCACCGAGCATGCTTTGCACATTAATAATGTGATCTTTATGCACCCATGCGGCAGATGCAGATTTGGAAGACTTCTCATTCTCGGGCTTCAAATGTACAACCGCTTTTTTGACATCATATTCGATAACATGGTTCATATTAACCACATTCATTTGATCGATAAGCCGGAAGCCATCTTCATACATAGCTTCTTCAAAAGCTTCAAGCGAGGCAGTCCAATAAAATTTATCGGTAGCCGTATGAATAACGAATTCCTTGTCCTTGATTTGCTCCAGTTTGACCACCTCGTCAGATTGGACGATCAAAATATCGGAGCCTCGTTTTCCATCACGTGTGACTGGGATTTTCTGCATATTTTTTTCACCTGCCTGCATCGTTTCACAAAAGGTTTAGCATTTTCGATATTGTAGTCGGCAAGAAGGAATTCGAGGTGTAATCGAAGAGTTGTCCTAAATCTAAAGTGGATTGAAATCACAACGAATAATGAATCCATTATATAGCTACTCGTTTTCATAAGTAAATGGAATTTTTTAAAAAACTGAACAATACGTGATGAAGCCATGCGTAATGTCGGCAATACGTCGAAAATTTGCTGCAAGGCGTAATCAATAATATACAGCTTAGCTGTAATATGGAAATCATGTGTGTTTCTTAGGATCATTTTATATAGAAAGAAACGTTTATAGGTAATAACTATATGTATAATCGATTTAATATATTTCACTTATCAAGCTTCTAGCCTCATAATTATAAAAAAGGAGTTGATGTAGGATGAATAAGCAGTCAGAAGGAAAATGGGATGCAGATCATTACGACAACAATATGAGCTATGTATCGCGTCTTGGAAAAGGAGTCGTTGGACTGCTGGCGCCGAAGCAAAATGAACGGATATTGGACTTGGGCTGCGGGACTGGCGAGCTGGTTAATGAGATTGTTCAGCTAGGAGCAGACTGTAGGGGAATTGATGGTTCAGAAGAGATGATTGCCCAAGCGAGAACCAAGTATCCTGCACTAGGCTTTGAAGTGGCTGACGGTCATTCTTTTCGTGTTGTTGAGCCTTTTGACGCTGTTTTCTCCAACGCAGCGCTGCATTGGATGACGGAGCCCGAGCGTGTGATTGAGTCGGTCAGACTGGCGCTGCGGGATCATGGACGGTTCGTTGCCGAGTTTGGAGGCAAAGGTAATATCGGTGCGATAGTTCAGGCTATATCAGAGGTTCTTGGCACATTGGGTATTGATGCAGGAAAGCTTAATCCCTGGTACTTTCCGGCAATCGGAGCATATAGCTCCCTGCTGGAGAAGCATGGCTTCGAGGTTCGGTCCATGGAGCATTACGACAGGCCGACCCCGCTGGATGGAGGTGTGAACGGGCTTAGGCATTGGCTGGACGCGTTCGCGGGTATGTTCTTCGCCAAGCTTGACGTGATGCAACGGGAGGAAGCTTATGTGCGCTGTGAACAGCTGCTGTATGCGCACTTGTTTGATGGTGAACAGTGGATCGCGGATTATCGCAGATTGCGGTTTGCAGCAGCTGTGAATTAGCTAAAGCTGTGAATGATCCCACGAAGCAGAAACATTAGGAGAAGTTTAACCTGATCCCCGTACAATCAGTCGAGCGGACAAAATGACCTTTTCCGTATGTACACTGGGATGAGCCAGATTACGTAACAAGGCCTCCACGGCTCTGGTGCCCAGCAGCTCCTTGGCCAGTTCCACTGTAGTCAGTGGAGGTATGGAGCAGGCACTGGCGTCGATATTATCGATACCGATGATCTTACATCTGGATGGCACAGGTATCGAGTGCTCCTGCAGCAGCTTCATCAGCTTGAGCGCAATTTCATCATTAGCGCAAATAAAGCCATCCGGCAGCTCTTCGGACGGAAGCGACCCAACACGTTTGGTCAACTGCTGCTCCCATGTGGGCTGCCCATAAGAAATGGTCCATTTTCTTAATGAGCAGCCTTCCATTCGATGGGAGTGCTCGTCCAGTGCTTGGCGACAGCCCCACCATCTTTCCTGAAAGCTAACCGAATAGGGATCCTTCCCCACAAATACAATCCGCTTACAGCCCTGAGACAACATCCGGCGGCAAGCCAATCGGGCAGCCTCCAGATTGGCATTCAATATACAATCGGCACGAATAAGCGGTTCCTCATGATCAACAAGAATAACCGGCGCATCCGCTCTATGCAGCTGAACGAGCTTATTCAGTGAGGTTATCGGAAGAGTCCCCAACACAATAGATCCTAAGCAGGTCGGACTGGATATAGCCGCGAGTGGAGAAGTCATGGGGTTGTCCGTCATCAGCTTGCCGGGCGAGAGCACCTGTGTCTGCCAGCCATTGCCTTTGCAGCCAAGGATGACGCCGTTAAGTACGCGTGACCAAAAGCTGATCTCGTCTCGCTGTTTATCATGAGCCCATATCGCCACATAAGCAGAAGCAGCATCAGTATGGGTCATGTCACCATCACATAATAAATCTGCAGCAGAAGGCAAGCCAGAGACAGCCTCAGATGCTGTATCGTTTGGCAGAAGGGAGGCACTTCTTTTGTCGGTCTTTATCCGATATCCGAGTGCCCTTGCCATAGCCTCCACTTCACGTCTGGTCGTTTCACTTACGCCAATCTTGCCGGATAAAGCTTGTGACACCGTATACTTGGAAACACCCAATCGATCAGCAATAAGCTGCATCGTTATTTTGGCATGCTGGCTAGATAAAGGAATCATCCCCTCTTACAAAATCAATTGACTAAACCTCATCATACCATTAAAGTGAGTCACGGAAAACAGCCTGTGAGCCTAACAAACCTAACAAAATAGATGGAGGTTAAGTGGATGAGTAAATCAGTCGTTTTTTACGATCAAAGCTTTCCTTATGCAGGAGCGCGCCCTGATGCTGCGGCTTTGGAGCAGCTTGGCAAGCATGCGATTATTGCGGATGCGTATGAGCTTGCGGAGCATTTAACTCAAGCCGATACTTTGATTCATTTGCATGGGCCCTATATGCCCAAGGCAGCATGGACGGGTATTCTTGAGCATCTTCGGCAGGGAAAGGGTCTTGTGCATCTGGGGGGAGCTCCATTCAAGGTGCCCGTATTCGCAGGATCCGAGGATGGTTCAAACACCTCATTGTGGATAGAAGAACCTGAGCAAACCGGTTACCACCAGCAATTGAATATCCATGAAGCCATTGCAATCGATCCGTCTCCCATAGCCAAATTGACAGCGAACATGGATATTCCCTTGTTCGCTGATAAAATCGACTTGTTCACAGTTGAACCCACATATGGACTGGTGCTCCATGTAACCAAGGTGGATGATCAGCCTGGACAGCTGGGATCAAGCGGGCCTATGGATGCCCACATCGTACCGTTGATGTTGGGCGTAACCGAAGGCAAGGTGAGTAGGGAAGCGGCAGCCCCCGCTGTCCTGATCGAAAATACGAAGGGAGCCTTCACTGGTGGACGCTGGATTCTGGTTAATCAGCAGTTGAGTCCCGCATTCTGGCACGATGGTGCAGGTATAGACGCGTTGCTGGAATGGAGTCGTTACACATCGCTTGGTGTCACCGAGCTATGGCTGAAGACGAATTACGCCTCCTACGAGCCAGGTGATAAAGTAACGACCAGCTTGCAGCTGCAAAAGCTTGGCAGCAGAAGCGGTGCTAATGCGGAGTGGACGTTTACCTTAAAGCTGAAGAAGGCGAATAACAGTACGGGGATGATAGCGGACCCAAGCTTTTCATACAAGGACGATCAGTTTACCACTGTTTGGCAGGGTGAAACGAAGCAGTTGGCTTCACATGAGCTGGGTTTTGTCCGCAACAGCCTGCCGATTCCGGTGGAGACGGGCTTTTATATTGTGGAATGCGAGGCGGTATCCACGGATGGAGAGACCCGCCGACTGCGTCAAGGCTTCTGGGGAATGGATACGGAATGGCTGCAGCAGGGTGAAATGATCAGCGTGGACCGTGATTACTTTTGGAAAAACGGCCGTCCGCTGCCTGTGGTCGGTATGACCTATATGACCTCAGATGTGGCTAGAAAATTCCTGTTCATGCCAAATGTAGCTGTATGGGATCGCGATATGGCACAGATGAAACGAGCGGGCATCAATATGCTGCGCACCGGTATTTGGACAGCCTGGCGCAGTGTGATGTTCGTCGACGGTCATCCTTATGAGGAAGTGCTGCGGGCTATTGATGCTTTTATACTGACGGCCAAACGATATGATCTGGAAGTTACCTTTAACTTCTTCGCATTTACTCCCGAAACCTGGGATGGTGTGAACCCTTATCTGGATCCGCGCAGTGTAGAGGCACAGAAACGGTTTATTGCGGCAATCGTGTCGCGCCATAAAGAATCAACAAATGTACATTGGGACTTGATTAATGAGCCGTCGATGTTTGATCCGCGTCGTTTGTTCTCCGGGCCCCGTTCTTGCCAAGATCCCTTTGAGCGTAAAGCTTTTGTCCATTGGTTGAAGGAACGTCACGGTTCCGTCCGCTTGCTTCAGGAACGTTGGAATATGACGCCTGATGAGCTGCCTGCTTTTGAAGCTGCGCAGCTGCCTGAGCCGAATGATATCAATTTTAGAACGACAGAAAATCTTGCGAAAAAAGGCGGACCATGGCTCGACTACACCTTATTTACGATGGACATGCACAATGAATGGGCTGCTAAATTAATTAAGACGATCCGCTCCATTCAACCGAAGCAGTTGGTTACGGTCGGGCAGGATGAGGGTCTCGGAGCGCAGCGCCCATCTCCTTTTTTCTATGCAGAAGCAGTAGATTATACGACTGTGCATTCTTGGTGGAAAATGGATGATCTCGTATGGGATGGTGTCTTTACCAAAGCGGCTGACAAACCGAACCTGATTCAGGAAACAGGCATTATGTACGTGGAAACGCCGGATGGACGAGCAAAGCGGAATGAAGCAGAGCTGCGCAACATTTTGGAGCGAAAATATGCTTATGCTTTCTCCACAGGCGGTGCGGGAGCGGTACAGTGGATCTGGAACACGAACTTTTATATGAATAATATTAATGAGTCCAATATTGGAGCACTGCGGGCAGATGGAACGGAGAAGCCGGAAGCGGGCGTATCGTATGATTTTGGACATTTTATGGAATCGATTCGTGACTTGTTTGTTGAACGGAAGCTGGAGGAAACAGCTGTAGTTTTTCCATATTCAAACGATTTTTCAAATCGTAAGCTGGCTTATGAAGCTACGACGAAGCTGGTCCGCACGCTGTCGTACAATTTGAATGTACACGCACGAGGGTTGAGCGAATATCATTTGGACTCTTTGACGGAATGGGCGCCTAAGCTGATTATCGTGCCCAGCGCGCACAACTTCAGTACGGATGCATGGGATAGGCTGATTGCTCATATTTCTGAACAAGGTGGCGTGCTGCTCATTACAGGTCCTGTTGGTCTGGACGATTATTGGCGTCCAATTGCCCGACTAACGGCTGAGGTCGGCCCAACAATTGTCACTAACCTGCTGCGTGAAGAGCTGCTGGAGATCAACGGACGAAAGCTGCCGGTTTCATTCGGTGGAGCTCGGATTGCAGATGCCAATAAGCAAAGACCACTTCTGCCGCCAGCAGGGAATGACAGTCAAGGGGCAAGTATGAAAGGAACTATAGGCAGCAATAAGCTAACAGATGTGCAGCTTGGAAAAGGCCGGTTGATCTGGTGCCCGTTGCCTGTGGAGCTGAATGACCGTAACGAGCCTTTGGAAGAGCTGTATAAGCTGGCGTTAGCAGCATCCGGAGTTTCAGAGGAGCTGGAATGGCAGCTGGGCGGCGATTGTCCGGGCTTGTATGGTCGCAAGCTTAGCTTCCGTGAGGGCGCATTGTATATCTTTGTCTCGGAGTATGCGATCGATATGGATATTAGGGTCAAGGACCCTGTTACCGGTGTTAGCTATGCTTTTGCCGTGGAAAGTGAGCGGACGGTTATGTTTGCAGCTAATCTGAAAGGCGAGATCACTGCTGTCTACAGACCGGAAGAAGTTACAGTGACAAGCTTGTAGCACGCTTTTCTGTAGATAAGCTGAGACTTTTTCAGCAAGGATTTCAGGCCTTTTTTACAACAATAGGGATAGGGTTCTTTACCAGGACCTTGTCCCTATTTTTTAAAAGAAAATGATGTTCGCGGCACAAAAAATCTGCTACAATCATCGTAGTACACCCATCATCATAGAATAATCTGATGTAAGCGTTTTATTAGTTTTGGGATAGCAGCTAGAGGGGAGCTTGAATGACGATGACCATGCTGTTTAAATTCAAATGGCTGAAATATGCCTTGTCTGCTGTTGTGATAATTACAATGTTCTTGGCTTATGAAATTATCACGGTAGAAGGGGAAGCCAGCACCCCGCGTTTTGTGCTTATGAGGCTTGAAGATATCGGCCCGGGCGGACAGTATGAAACGCTGGAACAGCTGGGTAAGCTTCGAACCGTGCTTGAATATTTACGTGATCAGCAGGTTGTGTATCATCTAGCCGTCATTCCACGTTGGATCAGTATGCCTGCGGATGGAAGCCATTATGACGTTTCACTGGATCAAACGGATAATCCTTACGTAGCCGCTTATCAGAAGGTGTTGAAGGATGCGATCGCTGACGGAGCTACACTTGGTATGCATGGATACACGCACCAAGTTGGCAATGTTCGCCGTGATGACGGACATCAGGATTCAGGAATTGGGAATGAGTTCAACAATCCGGGCTCCGAGGAAACGATGAGTGCCGCCTTTGCTGAACCGAGATTGCAGGCTGGACTGGACATTTTTAAAAAAGCGGGACTCAAACCGCGTTTTTGGGAAGCACCGCATTATCGGTCAACTCCTGAGCAGGATAAATTGTTTCGTAATTATTTTGGCCTGAATTACCAGGCTGATGTGCAGACAAACCGCAATACGCCGGTTGCCCAATATGTAACAGAGCGTAACAGCGGGTATGGCCAATCCTCTCTGGGGGCTGCATATGTACCTACTCCATTTGATTATATTCCTTCAAATAAGGACGAAAAGCTGATTTTGGATCGTGTAGGCAAATCGAATATTGTAGCTTCGTTCTTTTTCCATCCTTTTCTGGAATTCAAATATTTGGCTCCGGTTGTGGATGAGACGGGAGAGAGCATCCTGCGTGATGGTTTACCTGAATATCATTATTTAAGTCAGGACAAAAGCTTGCTTCAGAAGCTCGTTCTCGGTTTGAAGGCGAAACACTATTCGTTCTTTTCTATACAGGACTATGTTCCGTTTACGCCTGCTCACAGTGTGAAGTTAAGCTCTTCTGCACAGCAGGACAAGGAAAAAATGATGCTTGGGGATGTAACCGGTGATGGTCAAGCGGATCTAATCCGATGGGATACGAAAAGTGGGTCCATTACCGTAACGCCTGGCTCCTATAATGGAATGCGCAATGAACCGCAGGGCTCTCCAGCTCTTTGGGCGAATGTTGCTTATAAAGCTGGTGCAGCAGCGGCGCTTGGCAGCAGCAGCAAGGAGGACATCAGCAGTTTGTGGATCTTGCAGCCATCAGGCATGCTTGAGCGTTTTAGTTCGGACGGACAGCGTTTCTCGCTGACAAACAGCTGGAAGACAGAACCGCGCAGCTGTGCAAATCTATTTGTTCTGCCTCAGACAGATGGTGATGTAGTCGTAGCTGGCCTGACAACGGACCGTTTGCAGCTGTTTGGCTATGTGGTGAGTAAAGGTTTAGTGAAACCGATCAAACCGTATACATTTAATAATGAGCTCACAGCTGAACTGCAGCCTCGTAAGCTGGATAATGGCGGGTTTGGCCTATTCTCTTCAAGGTCTGGTGCTGCTAAGGGGATTCAATGGAATGCAGACCTCACGACCATGGAATGGAAGCAAAATAAGCAAGAGCTGGGCATTCCCAATGAGGATGGCGTACTGAGGTTTGGTGATTTTAATGGAGATGGACGCGAAGACGTGTTGCGCTGGAATGCGGAAACCGGACGTTTTACCGTCTATTTGAATAACAAGGAAGGCGGATATTCGCTGCTGTCTTCTTTTGGCCCATGGGGTAGACCAGGCTCCAAATTGGTCGTAAAGGATTTGGATGGAAATGGTAAAAGTGACTTGGCTTTGTTCAATCGCGAGGAAGGTTTTATGGATACCGCACTTTCCTTCGAGAGCAGAGACCTGCAGCTGCACCGTCCGTAGGCATAATTATCAATTTGATTAATTTGAGAACGGCTCTTGGATGCAGATGCCAAGGGCTTCTTTTCCTATAAAATAAGTTTCTTGAATAGCAATCCGATATGGGGCACAATGAGGAGGGTCTGACTCACACAACTTTTATCAAGGAGAACTGGAAATATGGGTTTTACGAAAAATTGGAAAATGATTTTAGCGCTTGCGCTTCCTTCGATTATTTCTTTTGCCTCAGGAACCGTTACGGGAACGATTAACCTGATTATGGTGGGCTCCATGGGGGCACTCGTGATTGCCGCCGTAGGCGTATCCAATATTATTGCCTATAATGCCTGGGCCATTTGCTCCGGCTTTGGTCATTCCGTGAATTACCTGGTCGCGCAAAATTATGGGGCAGGGCAGATCAAACAGGCTGTAGAGCGAACGTATATTGCACTTTATGTAGCTCTGCTTGCAGCCATCTGTATTGCAACGCTTGGTATTGTCGCACCAAGTGGGATCCTGCAGCTGATGGGCAGCTCCCAGGAGCTGGTCGACACGGGATCTATCTATTTACGCTATCGTTTGTTTGCGGTGGCTTGTTTTATGATTAGTTTTGTATTTCATGGTTTTTTTCGTGGTGTTGGGGATACACGTACTCCTATGGTGATGACGATCCTATCGAATGTCACGATGATTTTTTTTACTTATACGCTGACTTACGGCCAGTTGGGGTTTCCTAAGCTGGGACTGGAAGGAGCGGGGATGGCTGTTTTTTTGGGTGAGGCTTTATGTCTGGCCGGCAGTATGTATGTTTATCTGGTACGGATGCATGGTCGCTTCGGCACACGCCGACGTGTGAGGATGAGTGGTACGGAAGCCCGGCTTATTATTGGAGAAAGTGGTAAGCTTGGCACGCAGGAGCTGGCAATGAGTGCGGCTATGTTTGTATTTACGATGTATGTTACGAGACTTGGAACGGACGCGCTGGCAGCAAATGAGATTGCGTTGAACGTGATGGGGCTTGGTTTCATGCCTGCTTTTGGCTTTGGGGCGACAGCAACCATATTGGTCGGTCAGGAAATCGGGCGAGGTGCCCCATTTAAAGCAAGACGCATGGCGACTGATGTGGCAGTACTGGGTAGTATTTTCCTGTTTGTGCTGGGTCTTGCCGAGTTTATTTTTGCCGAACCAATTGCCCTACTGTATACAGACGAATTTAATGTGTATAGGCTGGCAGCCCAATTGATCACGGTATCCGCTTTTTTACAGCTGTTCGATGGCTTGCTCAATTATTACGCGGGTGGTCTTCGGGGGATCGGGGATACCACGTTTCTACTTCGTATCTCGCTCATTTTGAATTGGGTGATTTTTATCCCCGGTGCTTATGTATTGATCTTTGTGTTGAATTGGGGAAGTATGGGTGCGTGGATTTCGCTGTATGTATTCCTCTTCCTGTTCGCGCTTGCGTGTGTGCTTCGTTTCTATCGAACCGACTGGCATGGTGTGACCATGAAGCAAGCTGAGTCAGGGAGTGCCAGTAATCATTAGTCAAAATCATAGTGCCGATGAGAGCTAGGCATTTACAAATATTGAATGGAGATGAATATTGTGAGTAAGCTGCAAACAAGCGGAATTATCACGTTGTTGGCATTTGGCGTTGTATCCATGGTTATAGCTTATACCCAACTGCCTGACCGTTCCAAGGAAGAGTCGGCGCAGGTTCCTGCTGTTCAAGCTGTCCCATCGACGGCACCCCCATCTATGGGTACAAGCCTGACATTGAACGGCTCGTCCACGCAAGCTCAGACTGCAAATACGAATTCACCAGAGGCGTCCTCCACTGTTCCGCAGCAGTTGGCAGAAACCCCCGAGCCAGCGTCTATTTCGCGAGGACTTATCTACCTGGACCCAGGCCATCAACGTAAAGGGAATTCGCAGCAGGAGCCGGTATCGCCTGACTCCAAGGAAAAGAAAGCAAAGGTTACCGGAGGTACAAGAGGCGTTGCTACAGGAAAGCCGGAATATGTGCTGAATCTGGAAGTCGCTGTGTTGTTAAAGGAGGTGCTGATCGCTCGGGGATTCGAGGTGCAGATGACCCGTGAGGATCATGATGTCGATATCAGCAACGTCGAGAGAGCGGAGATGGCGAACGCAGCGAACGCGCAGCTTGCAGTCCGTATCCATGCTGACGGGAATGATTCGCCCAAAGCCAAAGGCTATTCGGTCTTGTACCCGGATGCAGGAGTAAGGTCAACGCAGAGCATTCAACCGACAAGCAAAAAGGCAGCAGAATCGATTCTTGAAGCGCTGAAAGCCGGAACAGATGCTGCATCCAGAGGGATGGTGGCCCGTAGCGACTTATCCGGGTTTAACTGGTCGAAGGTGCCTGTAGTATTGATTGAATTAGGATTTATGACGAATCCGGCAGAGGATAATCTGCTGTCCGATCCTGAATATCAGCAGCGGATGGTGGATGCGATAGCCGACGGGATCGATACCTACATGAATAACAAGGAAGATTAGTAGTTTAGTAGATTAGCAGTTTCAATGTGAGGAACACGTAGATTGGTTTGGAGCAGAGTATGAAGTAAGATGTCTTTTTCAAGGGATATGTGAATGTGTGGAGATCTCATCAGCGTTTCCAGTACATACTGCTTGACCTTGGAACGGCATTTGTCTATCGTAGTAGTATGAGAGAATGCCACGTGTATGACATAATGTGTTGGATGGAGCGGATGAGTCGTGGCAGAGCAGACAATTTTGGTTATTGAAGATGATCCGGAGATTCGCAATATTATTCAGTTATATTTGCAAAGAAATCAATACGAGGTTGCCTTGGCAGAGCATGGCGATGAGGGGATTGCTATGTTGGAGGCGGTCCAGCCGGATTTGATCATTTTGGATGTGCTCCTACCAGGCAGGAACGGTTTCGAGGTGTGTAAAGAGATTCGTAAGGTTTCCTCGGTACCGGTGCTTTTTTTGAGTTGCATGATGGAGGAGCATGACAAAATCGTAGGTCTTGGCGTTGGCGGTGATGATTATATGACGAAGCCTTTCAGCCCAAATGAGCTGGTTGCACGGGTAGAAGCGCATCTGCGTCGCCCTTTTTTGTTAGGAAGCCCATCGAACAGGGTTGAGAAAATTCAATACAAAGGTTTATATATGGATTTACTAAACCGCCATGTATCTGTGAATGGGACTGCTGTAAACCTTGTCAAAAAAGAGTTTGAGCTGTTGAGGTATTTGGGCAGCCGCCCCGGAAAAATATTCACTCATGAGGAGCTGTTCCGCGAAATATGGGGGCAGAAAAGCTACAACGACACTCGTACGTTAATTGTACATATCAGCAATCTTCGGAAGAAGATAGAGCCAGACCCAGCAAATCCGGAATTTATTATTAATGTCCACGGAGTGGGTTATAAATTTAATGCATCATGAATGGAACCAGCTTGAGATGTAGTATTCATTTTACGATGTCAGGCTGATCATTTCTAAATATCCAAGCATTTGAACAGGAGGGAATCACCTTGAAATTCATACATACGGCGGATTGGCATCTTGGCAAGCTGGTCCAAGGCATCTATATGACCGATGATCAAAAATTCGTGCTGCAGCAATTGATGGATACCGTAGAGGCTGAGCGACCGGATGCGGTAATTATTGCAGGTGATTTGTATGATCGTGCCGTTCCTCCCACGGAGGCTGTAGAGCTGCTGGATGAGCTGCTGGAGCGTATCGTGATCGGGTTGAACACGCCAGTTTTGGCGATTTCAGGAAATCATGATAGCCCGGACCGGCTTGATTTTGCAACGACAATGATGGAAGGGCAAGGCCTGCATCTATCAGGCCAGCTTAAGGGTAAGCCGGTAGTATTAAGCGATGAACACGGCGAGGTGCATTTCCATCTTGTTCCCTATGCAGACCCTGCGCAGATTCGTTACCAGCTTGCCGACGAAAGTATAAAAACGCATGATGATGCGGCAAAAGCGATCATTGCTAGAATCACCGCCGGTATGAACCCAACTGCCCGTCATGTGTTCGTAGGCCATGCCTTCGTGACCCCGTATGGAGAACAACAGGAAAACACGAGTGAGTCCGAAAGACCGTTGTCCATTGGGGGCGCGGAATATGTGCATGCCGATTATTTTGCACCCTTTCACTACACTGCGCTTGGCCATTTGCATCAAGCCCATTATGTGCGGCATGAGAAGATACGCTATGCGGGCTCTCCGCTGAAGTATTCCATATCCGAAGAGCATCATCAGAAAGGTTATTATATGGTAGAACTCGACGGACAAGGACAAGTAAGCATAGACAAAAGAAGCTTTTATCCGAAGCGGGATCTGCGGCGGATTGAGGCAAGCATAGAGGAAATCGAGCATCATCCAGTGAACGAGGATTATGTATTCGTTACGCTGTTAAATGAAAATCCAGTGCTGTTTCCGATGGAAAAGGTGCGTACCGTTTACCCGAATGCGATGCATGTGGAGCGCAAATGGACACGTGGCTTGAATACGTCTGAAAGGCCAGAAGAAGAAAAGCAGCAGGAGCGGAAGCAGCGCGATCCGGCTGCTTTGTTCGCTGCATTCTATGATCAGGTCAGAGGCAATCCGCTCTCGGATGAGAAACGCCTGTTATTTCAGCGTGTATATGCGGATGCAGTTGCAGGGGAGGAATCGGAATGAGACCGCTGCGTTTAACGATGACAGCCCTTGGGCCCTATAAACATAAGGAAACGATAGATTTCAGTCGGATGGAGCATCATCGCTTATTTGTGATCTCGGGCAATACAGGGGCAGGGAAAACGACGATATTTGATGCGATTTGTTATGCACTGTATGATACGGCGAGCGGTGAAGACCGGTATGAAACCCGGATGCTTCGCAGTCATTTTGCCGATGATCAGACACCGACTACGGTGGAGTTTGATTTTGCTATCGGCTCAAGCTCTTATCGGGTCGTCCGCCAGCTTGCGTATCGGAAAGGCAGCAACAAGAACGAAACGCCGCCAACTGCGGAATTGTATGAAATCAGCGGGGGACAAGCAGTTCCCTGCGTGGACCGATTTACGATCAAGGATATTAACACGAAGCTGCAGCAAATCATCGGATTGACCAAGGATCAATTCAGCCAGATTGTCATGCTGCCCCAGGGCGAATTTCGCAAGCTGCTGACCTCGGACACAGAAAATAAAGAGGAAATTCTCCGCCGGATATTCCGTACAGAGCTTTATCAAAAGGTGGAGGACCGCTTCAAGCAGCAGGTACGTGAGAACAAGGAGGCTGCTGATCGCCTGCGAACCGAGCTGGAATTTACAGTCCGGCAAATGTCCGTTTCCCTGCCAATCCGCGAGGAAAGTGCGCTCACATTGACGCTGCAGCAGGACAAGCAGAATATCGTGCAGCTGCTGCAGGCGCTGGAAGCAGAGATCAGCTATTATACCTCCGTTGTTGAACAGGCTGCTGCAAACAAAGCAGCGCTCGAACAGCAGGTACAGCAGGACACGGAAGCTTATCATAAAGCTGCTGCGCTGAACGAACGCTTTGCGGACCTAGTGAATAAGCAAAAATCGCTTGAGCATTTGGAAGGTCGTCAGGCGGATATCGAGCGCGATAAGCAGCGATTAGGGATGGCCGAAAAGGCAGCGGCGCTGGAGCCTTATGAGGAGCAGAGCCTCAGAGCCGGCGAGCAGCTGCTCGTGCTGACAAGCAAGCTCAAGCACAAGGCGGCTGAAGTCGAGAGTGCCGCACTAGCCTTACAGGACGCGGAACAGAAGCTTCATGCCGAGCAAGCTCGTGACGGAGAACGTAAAGCTGCGGAGCAGGCTCTGCAGCGCCTGCAGGATATGGAGCCAATTGTGAGATCGCTGCATGAACGTCATGCGTCGATTGTCCAGCTGGAGGCTGAGGAGAAGGCCGCTGCGGCCAAGCTGGCTGGGACGGATGCAGCTTGGGCACAGGCAGCTGCAGAGAAGCAGCAGCTTGCCGGGCAGATCAAGGTGCTGGACCACGCGGTCGATACACTGCCGGAGAAGCTGACCCGCTTGAATGAGCTGCGGGATCATGCAGGCAAGATGAAGGATATGCTTCGACTTCGTCTTCAATTGGAGGAATGCTTCAAGCTGCAGCAGGAAGGTCAGGCGAAGCTTGCCAGCGAACTGGCCCAGCATGACAGGCTGGAGGCCTTATGGATTGAAGGTCAGGCGGGGCTTCTGGCAGAGCATTTGCATGACGGTAAGCCATGTCCGGTATGCGGAAGCACGGAGCATCCGGATAAAGCACAGCCAGAGTCGGCGATTCCTACCCGTGCTCAGCTGGATGCGGCCAAAAAGCAGCTTCATGCAGCAAGAGAGGAATACAGCAAAGCGGAAGCTCAGGTTGCTGCGGCGAATGCTGGGCTCTCAGACAAGCAAGCGGATCTGACGCAAATAGGCGTCTATTTTGACAATATTAACGAAGCATATCAGCAGCTTGTAGGGGAAGGAAAAAGCCTGAAGGAAGAAACCGATGCCTTAGGGAAGCAAGCGGAGCAGCTCAAGCAGCTTAAAGTGGCATTAGAGTCCATCCAAATTCGATCGGATCAGCTGAGCAATGACAAGCATGTGATTACGGATCAGCTGGGTAAAATTACCTTGGATCGTTCCTTAAAGCAGGCAGCTCTAGTCAGGGATTTGGAACCTATTGAGCATGAGCTTCGTTCCTACCCAAGCCTGAGAGCCAAGCTGCAGGAGCAGTCTAAGCAGGTTGAAGCGATGATGGCAGTCTGGAAACAGGCTCAGGAGCGTCACAGTCAGCTGCAAATGAAGTGGGCGCAGGAGCAGGCGACACGTGTACAGATGGAGCTGCAATTACAAGAGGCAGCTCAGCACTGTGAAGTGATGACTAGCCGATTTGGGTTGGAGCTGGCGAAGAGCGGTTTTGATAACGAAGCAGCTTATCAAGCTGCCAAGCTGTCGGAAAGCAGCCGCTCCATGATGAAAGAGCAGCTGCAGCAGTTCCAAACCGCGATGTCATCGCTGCTGCAAGCGATCTCTGATCTGGAGCAGGAACTGTCCGGTAAGGAACGCGCTGATCTGGAGCTGTTATTCGAGCGGTTAGCGGCATTAAAGCAGCAGCTTGAGCAAGCCGCGGCGCTTTATCAGGACGCACGGACCTGCATGCAGACAGCTGGCAGCCTAAAGCTGACGGTCGAGCAGACGAGTGGGAAGCTGATTGAGGCGGAGCGCAGCTATGGCGAGGTCGTCGATATTTATCAGGTATTAAAGGGCGATAACTCACTAAGGATATCGTTTGAACGATATATTTTGATCGAGTTCTTCGAACAAATCCTTCATGCGGCCAATCTGCGATTGCACAGCTTGTCTAATGGCCAGTTCGAGCTGATGCGCAGCGAACGGGTGGAGAAGCATAACAAAGCGAGCGGTTTGGGGCTGGATGTGTTCGATTCTTATACAGGGCAGAACCGTGATGTCAAAACTTTGTCCGGTGGCGAGAAGTTTAATGCTTCGCTTTGTCTGGCGCTGGGCATGACGGATGTGATTCAAGCTAACCAAGGCGGGATTTTGATTGAAATGATGTTTATTGATGAAGGCTTTGGCACACTGGATGAGGAATCACTGAACAAAGCAATCGAAACGCTTATTGATTTGCAGCGCATGGGCCGGATGATCGGCGTCATTTCCCACGTTGCGGAGATCAAAGCTTCGTTTCCCGCGATATTGGAGGTCACGAAGTCGCGAGAGGGCTACAGCCGCGTCGAGCTGATTTTGAAATGATGTAATAAGCATACTCAAATAAACCTTCAGTTTTCACTTGTTGAGCTGGACTGAACTCCGAACGAAGTTTACTTTGTCATAAAGTCTACTTCTTACAGAGACAGCTCAAGTCAGGTGATCCTGAAGGTTTATTGGTTTCTAAAGAGAAAGCGTATCTTCATCATGTATGATGTTTGAAGCAGGCAGAAATGATCATCTTATTGTTTAGATACATGCTCGTTGCTGTAGCCTGTACGGGTATTCACGATAAGCGTAAGCTGGCGGGCTGTCTCGTCAGTGACAAGCTCTGGAAGCACCGTATCATAAAGCCACCATTTACGAATGGAGCGTCCCTGCGCTTCCTCGAGCTCTTCAAAATAAAACAGGTTTAAATTGGCCAATTCCTCTTGAATGGTCTGCATCACACCGGCATCGACGTCTTCTACGACAAGCTGCCAGCCCTTCTCGCAGGCGCTCAGGTTAAACGTGTTACCGCGCACTCTAGAATCCAGCAGCATACGACTGGTCACATGCTTGATCAGCAGTGTTTTGTGTATCGATTCGGACATAACGTCTATTCACACCCTTCTATTAAGGTAAGTCGATCAGTAGCAGCAAGGCGCCGCTATCTGTGCGGAGAGTCAACTCAGAGGTTTGCTCGATACGGGCAGCGTCACGCTTGGCGAGTCTGGATTCACCGTTCAAGATCAAGTCACCCTCGATTACCATCACATAAATGCGCCGGCCTGGCTCTTGGGCAAATTCGAGTGTCTTACCTGGCGCAAGCTCCGAGAGATACATCGTCAAATCCTGATGGATATGGGCAATACCTTCCCCGGATTGATGGGATACGATCGGCAGCAGCTCATTGCGTATAGCACTTGTGTCATAGCTGCTCGTTTCGTAGGAGGGCGTCAGACCGCTTACATTCGGTGTAAACCAGATCTGCAAAATATGGACGTCCTCAACACCCGGATTAACCTCGGAATGAATAATGCCCGTACCCGCAGACATTCTCTGCACTTCCCCAAAAGTAGTCACAGCCGATTGTCCGGTGCTGTCTTCATGCTTGAGCTGTCCCTTCAACACAACGGAAACGATCTCCATTTCCCGATGAGGATGAGCTCCAAAGCCGCGTCCACCTTGGACAATATCATCATTAAATACACGCAATGGACCAAATTGAGTATTAAGCGGGTCATAGAATTCACCAAATGAAAAGCTGAAATTACTTTGTAACCAACCGTGGTCAGCCGAATAACGAGAGGAAGCAGGGTATACATTTATCATAACTGAAGGCTCCTTTGAACAATCAAAGTGATGAGACTTATTAACTATAATTAATATACCATATTACTTTTTACAAGTAAATAATGAGTAACTTGAAGAAGGCTAGCATTCATGATTAATTTTATTTTTCCTTTTTTTGTCTTAAAAGTATTTACAGACCGACGGTCGGTATGTTAACATATTTTCAACTGCAGGATACCCTGAGAATGAAGGAGCTTAATATGGAACACAAATTGGACCAACAAACCTTATCACAAATTTTATCCGTGACTGAACAGTTGATTAAAGAAATGGGCTGCCAGCAAACGACGCTTCAGATGATTATGGATCGTACTGGATTGTCAAAGGGAGCCATTTACCACTATGTAAAGAGTAAGGATGAGCTTTTTGGGAAAATACTTGAAAGCTACATGACGGCTGTTAATCATCAGTTTCATGAAGCGGTTAAGCAGTCGGTAGACAGTGATATTCGACCTGCGATACAAGCGATTGTGTCGTCGATGGCGGAAAGGGGAGTAAGCAATTCTATATTCATCTATTTGTTGAGCCAACAGCACAAGCCGAATATCGCCGCGATATTAAAGGAGCTGCGCCGAAGCCTGATGGAGCTTACAGAAACATGGATTATGATCGGGCAAGAGCATGGAGCTATTCCAGCTCATGTGGATGTGAAGGTTTTTGCCTCTATGTTTGTGACGCTGTCATATGGGCTACGAGTGAGCCAAATGATCGCAGATGATCAGTATACGCCCCAAATGCAGGATATATTCCGTTTTATGGTCACCGCATTCCAGAAGTAATTTGTGATGAGGTTAGACGTGTGCAAAATTGAGGAGGTCTCACGCGATGAATCGCAAAAAAATCATTCAAAATATGATCATTTCCCTATTGATCAATGGGGGATTGCCTTTGCTCGTTTACACCATTCTGGAGGGACATACGACGGATGTGATGGCGTTATCGCTAGCTGCCATTATTCCACTATTGGATACGTTCTATCATATTCTAAAATATAGGAAGCTGGATGTATTTGCCGCTTTTATGGCAACCGGGTTTATTCTCAGTGCGGGGGCAGTGCTGCTGGGCGGGGATCAACAGCTGATTTTATTAAGAGACTCTTTTGTTACCGGCATTATGGGATTAATATTTCTCGTTTCCCTTTTGTTTCCGAAACCGATTATTTATCATTTTGCTTTTCGCTTCGTTGCTTCTAATAATGAAGATCAGAAGAAGGCATTTGCAGAGAATTGGAATTTTGCCTACGCACGTAAAGTGATGAGGATCATGACGGCTGGCTGGGGAATTGCACTATTGGGGGAAGCCGTTATAAAAGTGATCATGGTTTATTCCATGTCGGTTACAGCGTTCTTGGCACTGTCGCATCTGGTCATGTACGGCATCATAGGTTTGGCGATCTTGTGGACTTATTTGTATAGAAAGCAGTCAGGACGACGGCTGGCCGAAATCAAGAGTGAGGCTTCCATAATCAAAGTATCTTGAAGTGATGAGGTGAATCAAATGGGAATTGCAGAAATTAAAGCTCTTCAAAAGGAGGATCTCAAAGCGGTAAAAAGCTTGTATACGTCCGTCACGCGAAATCTTCGACAAACAGGAAATTACCAATGGGATTGGTTGTATCCTAATTTGTTTATTATGAAAAATGATCTGAAGAGCGGACATTTATTCGGTGTGAGGGATGGCAAAGATATTATTGCTGTCATCGTCGTCGATGACAAGCAAAGCGAGGTCTATTCGTCCTTGGATTGGCAGGATTGTGAAGGCAAGGCTGCCTGCATTCATCGGCTTGCTGTTCATCCTGATCATCAAGGGAAAGGGTTGGGCAAAAAGCTGCTGCAATTCGCCGAAGCTTATATAGCTTCACATGGATATACAAGCATTCGGCTGGATGTGTACTCAGAGAATGATACAGCCCTTGGCATTTATAAGCGCGGAGGCTACAGCCAAAGGGGAAAAGTCCGTTATCCGTTTCGCAAGGTGCCTTACCTTTGTTTTGAAAAGATATTGAATTGAGTAGTCCAACCATTCGCAACTTTTCGATCGAATATGGTATTGTTATTTTTGACAACATTAAATGGAGGTTGGATACATGACAGCTCATATTCAGGCGAAAAAAGGCGACATTGCCGAAGCCATATTATTGCCAGGCGACCCTTTACGCGCCAAGTACATTGCAGAGAATTTCCTTGAGGATGCGGTATGCTACAATCAGGTACGGGGTATGCTTGGATTTACGGGTACGTACAAAGGTCAGCGGATTTCCGTACAGGGGACGGGTATGGGGATGCCCTCGGCAAGTATTTATATTCATGAATTGATCCGCGAGTTTGGGGCAACCGATCTGATTCGCGTCGGAACTTGCGGCGCTATCCAAAACGATGTGCAAATTCGCGACGTTATTATAGCGCAAGCAGCGTGCACCGATTCGGCGATTAACCGGAATACATTCCCGGGGATTGACTACGCGCCTATTGGCAACTTTGATTTAATGAATAAAGCCTATACAACCGGAGTGGGAATGGGACTCGGAATTAAGGTAGGTAACGTCTTTTCGGCGGACATTTTTTATTCTGACGATTTGGATGTGTTGAATAAGCTTGGACGGTATGGCGTTCTTGCCGTGGAGATGGAAACAGCAGCGCTATACACGCTAACTGCAAAGTTTGGTGTACGCGGACTGTCCTTGTTAACCGTCAGTGATCATGTCCTGACGGGAGAACAGACTACACCTGATGAACGACAAACGACATTCAACCAAATGATTGAAGTTGCTTTGAATACCATTTTGAAATAAGAAACACCGAAATGGTTCAGCATTGCTGAAAACAAATGAAGCCTGCTTATCAGCTAGCAAACATTCCTCGACGCCATATTGTCGGGGAATGTTTGCTTTAATCTTAAGCTAAAATGCAATTTATAAGGGAGAAAATGATCTCCTTTTCAGATTTGTAAATTAAAACGTTTACATCACGATTTGAGTTGAGTATACTGAGCGTAATTAACTTAATGAATAAGTTAGTTAGGCTAAACGATTAAGAGCTTATTCAAAAAGAGAAGCGGAACCGAAAGGGGTGTGGAGAAGTAAATTCAAGATACAAGCTCTATAAGAAGAGGAGGCACACATAATGGCATATTTGAATTTGATTGGGGCCACAGTAGTATATTCCAAGGAAGCCAAAGGTGCAGAAGCCAAGGCGGTTGATGTTCTAATTGAGGAGCTGGATAAACGAACAGGAGTCTTGTTAAGCCGCGCAAATGGTTATCCAAAAGGAAACGTTCCGGTTATAGCGATAGGTACAAAGGAGTCCTTTGCGTCACTCGATGAGGGTGAGGATTGCCGACGTTTGCCTAAGGGTCTTCCAACCCTTAAAGCGGAAGGTTATGTAATTCGTACCGTGTCAGATGCCGACTGCCATACGGTTTATATCAATGGCGCAGATGCCCGTGGCGTAATGTACGGAGTGGGAAAGCTGCTGCGATCCTTAAAGTGGAGTGATAACGTCTTACAGTTGGAACACGAGCTCAACCTGAATGAATCTCCGAGCTTCCCTCTGCGTGGCCATCAGCTTGGCTACAGACCCAAAAACAATGCTTATGATGCTTGGAGCACGAATCAATTTGACCAATATATTCGGGATCTGGCTATTTTCGGAGCCAACAGCATCGAAATATTGCCGCCAAGAACGGATGATGATGCTATAGGGCCAGTGATGAAGGTCGAACCGATGGAAATGATGATTCAATTATCAGAAATCATTCATTCCTATGGGATGGATACGTGGGTCTGGTATCCGAATATGGGAGGAGACTACTCGAATCCGAATACGATTGAAGCGGAGCTGGCTGAGCGGGAGCATATATTCAGCAGTGTTCCGCATATTCAGCATATCTTCATCCCAGGAAGCGATCCGGGAGATATGGAGCCTGAACCGTTATTTAAATGGTGCGAACAAGTAGCCCATTTGCTGAATCGTTACCACCCTGACGCTAAGCTTTGGTTATCGCCTCAAGTTATGAACGGGGATCCGACTGCATGGAAAAAGGGATTTTACGAGCAGCTGAGCAAGGAGCCTGCATGGCTGGGCGGAATTGTATTCGGTCCTCATGTGGACGAAGCATTATCGGAGCTACGGAGGATTGTTCCGCAAAAATATCCGATTCGACGTTATGAGGACATCACTCATAATTTCCATTGCCAATATCCGGTCACAGATTGGGACCTCTCCTTCGCATTAACCTTGGGCAGGGAAAGCAGCAATCCTCGCCCGTTGGCGCAGAAGCATATTCATAACGAGCTGGCCTCTTATGCTATCGGTAATCTTTCTTATTCGGAAGGTATTAATGACGACGTCAATAAATTTATTTGGAACGATCAGGATTGGAACCCACAGACGCCAGCTGTCGAAACGTTGCGGGATTTTGCCAGATGGTTTATTAGCTGTGAGCAGGCGGATGGAGTGGCTCAAGGCTTACTGGCTTTGGAGAACAACTGGATCGGCCCTCTGGCAGCTAATGATGGTGTGGAAGTCACCCTGCTGCAGTGGCAGCAGATGGAAAGAGAGGCATCTGAGCGCGTATTGAACAATTATCGCTTCCAGATGGGTTTGCTGCGTGCCTACTTTGATGCCTACACCAAAAGGCGGCTTTTCTACGAAACCGAGCTGGAATATAGAGCCAAAGAAGCGCTTCGGGATGCGAAGCAATTAGGAGCGCTGGGTGCTGTGCAGCAAGCTGAACAGATTCTTGCCCGGGCTGTGACAGAGCTGGTAGCCCAGGATTACCGCAGACGCTGCGAGGAGCTGGCCGACAAACTGTTTGCCAACATCGGATACCAGTTGACCGTGTCACGGCATTATGCGATAGCTCAGGATCGAGGCGCTTTTATGGATGCGATCAATGCTCCCTTGAACGATGCCCGTTGGCTGCTCATCAAGTGTGCCTTGATCAAGAAGGAGCAGGATGAGGCCAAGCAACTAGCGATGATCGATGAGGTTTTGAACCGGATCAATCCGGGGCCTGGCGGATTTTATGACAATTTGGGCTCGTTTCGCAGCAACACCCGTATAGACCCGGGACAGGGATGGGAACAAGACCCCGGCTACCTGTACTCGCCGAGAACGGCTCATGCGGTTTACTTGCTATCAGGTACGCGTGCGGAAGCAAAAGAGAAGGAACTTGGCGGTATTCCACTTGCCTGGATCAATCATATTAATGTGATGCTCGATACCCCGATCATCATTCGTTATGATCAGTTGGACCCATCCTCCGATTACATAGTGAAAGTCGCATATGTAGGAGAGATTGGTGTGGAAGCGCATAAGGCTGTCCAGGTAAAGCTAACGGCTAATGATACCTATGTGGTCGAAGAGAACCTGCTGGTGAACGGGTCAACAGTAACGATCCGTGAATCACTCATTCCCCGGGAAGTGGTTAGCAGTGGTGAGCTGAAGTTAACCTTTCTTCGCACCCAAGGCACCAAGCGATTGAATATAGGAGAAATCTGGTTGGTCCGAAGTGATCGAAGCGAGCAAATATGAGGATGGATCTCATTACTTGACTCATACAATAAGTATATCAACCAAGCTATTCCATAGTGCTGAAAGGCGCTGTTGAATAGCTTTTTGTATTATTCGCATGGTTTCAAAATGAAACAAGATAGAAAAATGAAACAAAGCGTGTATTGTAGAAAAAATGGAACCTCACCTCCCAAATTGGTTGTTACCCCACTGTTTTATGGATGCTATACTGATAATCGTTACAGCAGTAAATTTGCAGGAACCTTTTGCAACCGCTTTCCGGGTTGAATCAACAGTAGGTAACTAGTAAGGAGGGCGTATATAAATGGCAGTAAGGAGCGTAGCGGAGACAAGTAAAGCAGCCGCAACGATTAAAATGACGGAAAGAAGAAAAAGAATTGCCGAGAGTAAGTACCTGTACATCATGCTCTCGTTACCTATCCTTTATTTTATTTTATTTAAGTACGGTCCGATGTTCGGCTTGCTGATCGGCTTTCAGGATTATAATTTTGTTAAAGGCGTTTTTCACAGTGAGTGGGTGGGGCTTCGACATTTCCGTGAGTTTTTAAGTGATCCGTATTTTTGGAGATTAGTAAAAAATACAGTGCTTCTCAATGTGTATATGCTCCTATTTTATTTTCCCACCCCGATCATATTGGCACTGATTTTGAATGAGGTCAGATTAAAATGGTTTAAAAAGCTGTCGCAAACCGTCAGCTACCTGCCGCACTTTCTTTCAACTGTGGTGATATGCGGCATGGTGGTCAATTTTTTCTCCAACGATGGTATGATTAACCGAATTTTGATTGAATTCGGGAGTGACCCTAAGCCATTTTTAATGCTAGCTGAGTGGTTTCGGACGATTTATATCACCTCGGATATATGGCAGGGCGTAGGATGGGGTTCGATTATTTATTTGGCTGCCTTATCATCAATTGATCCGCAGCAATATGAAGCGGCCCGGATGGATGGTGCTAACCGATGGGATCAGATTCGTCATGTTACTTTGCCTGGAATAACTCCAGTTGTAACGATTATGTTCCTGCTTACGCTCGGCAATATGATGTCCATTGGTTATGAGAAAATATTGCTGCTATACACGGGTCCCACCTATGAAACAGCTGATGTGATATCGACCTTCGCTTACCGACGCGGTTTATTGGGGAACGATTTTAGCTATGCTACAGCTGTCGAGCTTTTTCAAGCGGTCATTTCACTTTGTCTGATTACGGCTGCAAACCAAGTGTCGCGGAAAGTGAGTGAAACGAGCTTATGGTGATAGGTCTCTGTCACTGCACATCATGAAAGGAGGATAACATGAAAAAACAAATGACATGGGGCTCCCTTTGCTTTGATGCCTTCATTTATCTGAGCCTGATTGTCGCTATCTTTGCCTTTGTATATCCGCTCTATTACATGTTTATTGTTTCAGTCAGCAATGGAATGAACGTAATGAGGGGGGAAATCAAATGGTTTCCGATCGGATTTAATCTAGACGCGTATTATACCATTCTTACGGATCCCAAAATTATTAGGGCTTACGGCAATACGTTGCTGTTCACAAGTGTGGGTACTTTCATTAATGTGGCGGCGACCGCATTGTGCGCTTACCCCTTATCCCGAAGTAAGCTTTACGGACGTTCTTTTTTTACCGTATTCATTGTCATTACGATGCTATTCCACGGTGGAATGATTCCGACGTATCTGGTTGTTGACAGCTTAGGGCTAATGAACAGCATCTGGGCTATCGTGATACCACCAGCGATCAATGTATGGTATATGATCATTATGAGGACGTTTTTCCAGAACATTCCGAATGAAATCCAGGAATCGGCCTATATGGATGGTGCCCATGAGATCACTATATTTTGGAGAATTATTATTCCGCTCTCGGCTCCTGTATTCGCTACCATGATCATGTTTTACGCAGTATGGCATTGGAATAGCTTTTTTCCTGCTACGATCTATTTACGTGATAACACCATGGTACCCGTCCAAATCATTATGCGCAGTATGATTGTAGATGGCAACGTAGGCGAGGTCAACTCAACGAGGGATCTGACCACGATTCTCATAAGTATGAAGTATGCCGTCGTTATCGTAACCATTTTACCCATTCTCGCAGTGTATCCGTTTATACAAAAATATTTTGTTAAAGGCGCGATGGTTGGATCGTTAAAGGGCTGACAAATCCATTATTGTAGGAGGGGAAAGTATGAACAGACATAAAACGATGTTGCTTTCATCCGTGGCGCTAATGCTGGCTGTTACGGCTTGCTCGAATTCTTCACAAAAGGAAGTGATGAAGGAAGCGACCAAGGAGGGAACAACCACTCCGAAGCCTGCTGCTGCAAGTGGTAAGGCATCCGATGTTCCATTGACCGTAAAGATCCTGAAGGGCTCTTCCAGTATTAATTTACAGGCACCGTTATTCGATTATATATTTGAGAAAACCAATGTAAGGATTCAGTTGGAGCTCGTCACTACGAATTTTGAGCAGAAAGCACAAACGATTATAGCGACCAACAGCCTTCCGGATATTATGGAGGTCGCCTATGGCAAACAAATGTATGTCGACGGTGCCAAGAACGGACTTTTTCTACCGATCAGCGACTACATCAGCGATGCGCCCAATTTGGCCAAAATTATGAAAGAGAATAAAGAAATTGCTAAGAACAATATTGACGGCAAAATCTATTCTTTTCCGAAACTGGGAGCGTGGAAGCTTCAACTGGCTCAAGGGGCGATGATACGATACGATTTGCTGGAGGAATTGGGGCTGGAAGCACCAAAAACCTTTGACGACTTGTATAAGGTGCTGAAAAAGTTTAAAGAGGCATATCCCAATTCCATTCCGTATACCGGAAGAGAAAATGCATTTAATTTATTGAAGCCGCTCGCCTTTGCAATGGGTTCTGGAAATCGGATCTACTACGATCCGAATATAGAAGGCGGCAAATATGTATACGGTCAGGCCCATCCTGAGTTTAAACCGGTTCTTGAATTCACGAGCAAGCTGTTTAAGGAAAAGCTGCTGGACCCCGACTATGCGGTCAATACATCCGATGCCATGAAAGAGAAGCTGGCTTCCGGCAGGTCGTTGTTCTATTACGATAATAACAGCTTCGGTGTCAATTTTAATGAAGCCTTAAAGCCAAAGAATCCCAAAGCCCGATTCGAGCTGCTTCCGTTGATGAAAAACGATCGCGGTCAAACTCGAGGCTGGATGTACAAGAAAGACTGGATGCACAATATCGTCATCAGCTCGAAAACGAAAAATCCACATGAGCTGGTTCGATTCCTGGATTGGTTTTATGGTGAAGAAGGGACACGTGCCACCGCTTACGGGGTTGAAGGGGTTAATTACAAAATGGAGAATGGGAAGCCGGTTATTCTGGATAGCATAATCAAGAAATATGCTCAAACGAAGGACCCTTTCCGCAATATGCAAACCGATCTGGCTACAGGGTTTGAGCAGCTTGCTCTTAATGTCGACGAGCATCCCATGATCGAGACCTCCGCCCCGGAGCTGGTGAAATGGAAAGATATGATTACGACCGAAAAAGGATATGTATACGAGGTAGTCTCTCCACCGTTTACGAATGATGAGCTTTCCCGGTTGAAAACGCTGCAATCCAAGGTGGACACTTTGGTCGATCAGGAAATGGATAAATTCATTATTGGTGTCCGACCTGTTAGTGATTTCGATAAGTTCTCGCAGCAGCTCATAGACAGCGGAGCTCTTGAAATCGAAAAGATATATAACGAAGCCAATCAACGTTACCAAAAACAATAGTTGTGCTTTTAAAGGACTTCTGAAAGGAAAGCCTGCCAGAACCGCGTTTTTAACGGCCTCGGCAGGCTTTTGCATATTTCTGAATGATCACTTGTGGCTAACTGAGCTATCGTAAGGTAGGGCATTCCATTTTGCAGGTTTGGCAGTATAATAAGATCATAAGGAAACGCCTTCATTCAATGGGATAAAGAAAGAGGGTAGTTAGGTAATGAAAACATTGAATTCTAAAGGCTCCGTTCCATTAAACCGCCTCTTTTTACGTATATTGCTCTACTTCCTCTCTTTTTTGATTCCTATCGTATTGATAGGGGCTATTTTTTATGTAACTACGACGAATCGACTCAAAGAAGAATTTACACAAAAGTTTGAAACGAATTTGTATTCGTCTGTTCGAACGATCGACATTTATTTGAATACGGCACAATCCAGCTCGGGACCCAGTTTTTTTTACGAGGTTAAAGCGATTCTGAAGCCATACGCCGAGTATCGCGATGATGAGCGTTTGGACCTAACCAAAATTACACAAACCATCGCAAGAATTTCCAACAATTTAAGTGAGATTATCGATAATATATTTGTGTTTACGGATGATGAGAAGGTATTCAAGCAGGATGGAATGGAGGATTTTCAACAGTTTTTTGAGAATTACAAGTTTATTGGATATGACCCGAATCTGTGGAAAGACAAGCTTATGAACGGCAGGCCGCTTGAGATTTTGGAGCCTACTGAGATTAGAGTCAACAGGTCGGTAAGTAAGCCGGTTATTCCTTTTTTGTTCACCAGTCTGGTTAACGGCCATAAAGCGGTTATGGTGTATACGATTCCAGTTGACATCATCGATAGGACATTGCGGAATCATACCTTGGTTGACTCTACCCAATTCATTGTTATCGACAACAATCACAACAAGGTCATTTGGAGCAGCGCCAAACAACTAACAGAACCAACCGTCATTTCGCAAATTCAGGAGTTCTTTAAATCGGGGAGCCTTCAGCATGGGGAAATGAAGATCAACAAAGAGCCATTCGTCGTGACTCAGGTGATGTCGGAAACGTACGGCTGGAGCTATTATTCGGTGACGCCTGTAGCCGAATTTCGTAATCAAACGAGCTATTACCTCTTTTCTTTATTAACGACCTGCTTCGTGCTGGTTGTGGTCGGTATCCTATTCTCGATTATTTTTACCTTCAATTTGTACAATCCAATTAAACACATACGGGATATCCTTGATCATCCTGAGGAAACCGATGAGCGCGTGGAAATGCCCGACAGACACACGGCATTCGATTTTATTGGCACTCGCATCAATCGGTTGATCGAACATAACCATCAATTCAAGCATGAGCTGGAAACCGTGTCCGTCGGCTATTTGGAGCAATCGCTGTTAAATTTGATTCATGGAAGAACGGCAGTAAACAAACTGGAAATCGGAAACATGCTAAGCAAGCATTTTTCATTTCATAAACCTTCCTTTCTGTGCTGCATGATCCGCTTCGACTTTAAAGAGGCGTTCTACAAGGACATTCAGGATGTGGAGCGGTTACAGATTTTGAGTAAAATGAAAAAGATTATATGGGGGCTTCTGCGGCCTTACGCTAATATTTACTTGATGGAGGAGCATGATCATCTATACATCGGGATTATTAATTTGCAGGACGCGGAGGAAACGGAGCAGGTCAGGAAGGGCTTGCAATCGGTCATCGACACGTTCCACTATGATTCCCGCTATTGCTTCATTTATATTGGGATTGGAGAAATACATGAAGGGATTCAAGGCATAGCACGGTCTTACGCGGATGCGTTGAAGGCGCTGGAATCGGCAGATGGACAGATGGATTTTCAAGTTATAGATGCCGCAGCTGTTTCTCACGATTCGATGCATTATTTGTATTCCTTTATGGATGAAAACAGTATTATCAATTGCTTGAAAGCAGGCGACATGGCCAATCTACGGCTGAAAGTGGACAGTATCGTAGGAAAAAATAAAGAGAAGGGAATCCCCCGCCACTTGATCGCGGAATTGTTGGCTGAAATCTACAATACAGGCTGCCGCTTTCTGGCTGAACGGGGGATCAATCCGAATGAACTGATGGAATCTGGCAGGCTGGGTTCCTTATCTAATCACGATGAACAATTGCTTCTGGTGTTTACTTTTTTTGAGCTGATTATGGATCGTATTTTCATACAGGAGCAGGACGGCTTCAGCGAAATCAGCTCGCTCATTATTGAATACATCCATGAAAACTATCATCATGATTTGGGTCTGGAGAAGATTTCAGGAGAAATGGGCGTTTCCTCCAAATATATTTCACATGTATTTAAAGAAAAAACAGGCGAAAGTCTGATTGGATACATCAGTAAATATCGTATTTCCAAGGCCAAGGAGATGCTGGTGGAAACCGACCTGAATGTGAGCGAGATTTCCAATCGTGTTGGTATATTCAGCCGAACGACATTTATCCGCCTGTTTAAAAAGTATGAAGGTACGACTCCGCTGCTATACCGGAATTTAAGAAGCCGCAATCAATAAAATCTGAAGAGTCGAACAGTCACAGACTTGTAACGCTTGGATGTGTTCAAATTCAAATTCAAATCCGAATTTTATTATCCATATTTTGTAAATCGTCGCCTAGTTTTTGTTTGATTTCGTTGAGATCTCGTTCCATTTGGGCTATAAAGGCAGTCATATCGGAGGCGTGAACGAACAGGTTCATGCCTTCCTGACCCCATGCAATTTCCTGCTCCACTCCCCAGAAGTAATGAATGCCTGCCGCGACTTGAGCGGCTCTTGCCTTACGTATGATCGTGCTTACAGCCTCCTTAAATACAGGGTGTTCGTATTGCTCTGGTACGTTCAGACTGCATGATAAGTCGTGGGGGCCAATCAAGACGCCGTCCAACTGCGGGACCTGCAGGATGGCATCAAGCGCTTCAAGCGCGGGCTGGCTCTCGATATTAACGATCAGTATATTCCCCGCATTAGCCTGCTCCAAGTAAGCAGCAAGCGGCTCCTCGGGAACTTCGTCACCTTGAAGAATACGTGATAATTTCTCTCCTTTTATCGGCCGCAGCTTGACGGCACCACGAAGCGCCTGTACCTGCTCCACGGATTCGATATAAGGTGCTACAATACCGGCTGCTCCCGCATCCATAGCTTTACTTGCTTCATAAGGGTCTGGAGAAGGAATACGTACGATGGGTGCAATGCCGAGCGCTGTATACGTCCGGCACATCCAGGAGAGCATGTCTCGGTCGATGGACATATGCTCCGTGTCGATAAAGACGAAATCAATACCCAGCTTTTGAACTTCTACTGGCCAGCGAGGTGAGGTTGAAATAATCAATGTGCCATAAGCTCTTTGCCCGCTGCGCAGATGATTCTGCAATTCGACTTGATTCATGAAGGCTCCCTCTTTTCTAATCACTTATCCTTACCTTTTCAGGTTAGCGCATGTGGTTCAAATAAGAAACGTCCACTTTCGGAACGGAAGTTTCAATTTAGGCGGAAGACCGATTTGTTTTATTTTCCACCTTGTTTCAATTTTACCGTGAATTCATGCAAAGACTTTAAGCAGTTAGTTGTGGTATTCTATAAGCAAAACCAACCCGAGGGGATTTACTAATGGAAGCTCATTATATCAGCGAATCCAAAAAAAGGTGTTTAGAAGCGGGATTACAAGCAGATATTCTCCCCTTTCCGAGAAATCGATTACATTTGCATGAATTGCATGAAAGAAAGAATAAGTTTGCAGAAGCGATCTCAGTTATGGATTTTTTCAGTGATAAAACAACGAAGTTGTTAGAAGGAACACCGATCCTAATCACGCTGACTGATGATCTGGGGTACATTATCAGTTTCTTCGGGAATGAGGCCATTAGAGAATCGGTTGAGCAATTCGGTATTAAAGAAGGTATTCAGTTTATCGAAAGAGACATGGGAACGAATGTGGTGGACATGGCATTGCAGTACAAAAGGCCAGTAGAGCTTATGGGGACAGACCACTTTCATAACCATCTGCATACGGCAGCCTGCTATTGTGTTCCCTTTGATTTTATGAATGAGGTCGGTGGGTTGACAGGCACGGTTAGCATGATGACATTACTTGATTTTCATAGTAAGTTCGCGTTGCCCTTATTAATCAATATGGTGGACTCCATGCAGCGTGAAATTGTCCTCAGAAGGAAAAATAGAAATCAAAATATTCTCAATCATATGACGCTCAACACGGTAAACAATGGAATTATTATCGCAGATCAGGCCGGCAGCATTATTGAGTTTAACCAGTTGATTGAAAAGGTTACTAATTGTAAGAGGGAAGATGTCATTGGCACCTCGGTATTAAAATTTGACCTATTTGCTCCCTATATGCTCGGAGTGTTACAACACGGGGATCGAATAGAAAATAGGGAGTGTACACTCTCCCTTTTGCACAATAAACAAATGACCTGCTTGCTGGACGCCATCCCTATAGTGGACGACAATCAGGAAATTATAGGTGCTTATCTTCAAATACGGGATATAACCGACCGCATTATGCTTGAGCAGCAAATCATTATGTACGAAAAATTTTCAGCGATAGGGAAGCTTGCCGCGGGAATTGCCCATGAAATACGCAATCCACTTACGTCGGTTATGGGATTTATTCAATTATTAAGGGAAAAGAAGCCCAGTGCTGAAACGAATAGGCGCTATCTGGATATCGTATATAACGAATTAATTGTTTTGAAAAAAATGGTGTCCGATTTCGTACTGATGGCCAAACCGAGCTCTCCGGAAAAAAAAGAATATGTGCTGCAAACCATAATTGAGGATACCGTTCAATTCATGACCAGCCAGGCTAATCTAAAAAATGCGATTCTTACAACGGATTTATGCATTACGCTGATCCTGATATCGATAGATGCCAATCAAATTAAACAGGTGCTTATTAATATCATCCAAAATGCTTTTGAAGCCATGCCCGAAGGCGGTGGAGAAGTAGAGATTAGTCTCACTCCCAATTTGCAGGACAATTGTGTGGAAATAACGATTAGCGATAACGGAGTAGGCATATCGGAAAAGCAAATAAACGAAATATTTAATCCCTTTTATACGACAAAAGAAAATGGTTTAGGGCTTGGCTTGTCGATATGCTATCGAATTATCGAAAGTCATAATGGGAACATTCAAATTAAGTCCAATACAAAGTATGGCACCAAGTTTATTATTACACTCCCGTTTCAAAATTCATAATCCTTAGGATAGTCATATCTTTATCAACTTTAATAACTTCACTGACAGCAGATGTCAGTGAAGTTATTTTATAATGATGATAATCTTTGATTACCGATGTATGGTTGGTATCTCTTGATGAATTGTACAATAAGGAGAACTTGCAAATGAATAATACGGTATATCTTTATGTGTTTGACACAATGGCTGACTGGGAAATAGGTTACTTAACTGCCGAACTGAACTCGGGAAGATATTATAAAAAGGGGCAGGCTCCATCTAAAATAATTACAGTGGGACTTGAAAAGACTCCAGTAACTACAATGGGCGGATTGAAAATATTGCCTGACATCAAACTGGATGAGTGCAGCATTGAAAGCACAGATATATTGATTTTACCCGGTGGAGATACATGGACAGAAACAATTCACCAACCCATCTTAAAATTCGCTGAGAGGTGTTTACAGGAAGGTGTATGGGTTGCAGCGATTTGTGGTGCTACAATAGGACTTGCCCAGACAGGATTGCTGGATTCATGTTGGCATACAAGCAATGATCGGGAATACCTTAAAATGATCTGTCCCACTTACACCGGCGAAAAGTATTACAAAATGGAGTTTGCTGTAACTGATGGAAAACTGATCACTGCATCTGGAACAGCTCCGTTGGAATTTTCTGTACACGTCTTGAATGCTCTGGGTGTGTTTTCTTCAAAAACATTAGATGCCTGGTATAGTTTTCATAAGACTCAAGAATCCAAATATTTTTATGAGCTGATGAATTCAATCCAATGAAGGTATCAACATGTCGGGAACAGAAAAAGCAGTCTCCTTCCAAACTGGAAGGAGCTGCATGCGTTTTAGTATGCGAATAGAACGATACTTTTACGGTTGAGCTTCGTCTTTTTTTTCTTCTGCGAAACTGTTAATACTTTCTTTGCGCCGATTGTTTTTATTTTCAATCGTTTGCTTCGCATCTGTTGTAATCTCATCTGCATGTTCATCCAGATAATCTTCTGCTTCCTGCAAATTAGCTAATGTATGGTCGATATGTTTTTGCAGGTGCGCCTCATTATCTGACCGATTGTCCGGTTTGGCCAAAGGAATCCCTCCTATTCAATGATTACTGCCTATTTAAGATGACCTAAATCGCACGAAACTATTCGAATTCATATTCAGAATGGACTTCACGGTTAACTTGAATTTCGCTATATTGCTGTTATACTCGACTATCGGTACTTATAGAGCTTGGTAAGGTATATTATTGTTATAAATGCTCCATCAATGAATTTAAGGTTGATAATAAATGGATATCGGGGGAACGTGACTTGGGAACCGTTGCAACGAAGAATTTTGACTATGGACAAGAAGAAATCGATTATCTCCAGCAAAAAGATCCAACACTTGGGGCAGCAATGGCACGTATGGGCAAAGTTGAACGTGTCATTATTCCTAATCTGTTTGCGGCTCTCGTCCATGCTATTGTAGGTCAGCTTATTTCGGTTAAGGCCGCCCATACGATTTGGGAAAGAATGCAGCATCAATTTGGAGAGATGACTCCGCACCATATGGCCAGGCAGACTGCCGATGATATCCAAAAATGCGGGTTGACGATGAAAAAGGCCGTTTGCATTCAGCATATCGCACAAACCATTGCACAAGGAGCTTTTAATTTGGAAGAGCTGTATGACTTGCCAGATGCAGAGGTTATGAAAAAGCTGATGACATTAAAAGGAATAGGTAAATGGACCGCCGAAATGCTGCTCATCAATGGCATGGAACGCCAAGACATCGTCAGTTGGGGTGATATCGCCATTCGTCGTGGTATGATGAAGCTGTATGGGTTGAATACCATTGACAAAGAGCAGTTTGAACAAATCAGCCTTCGATATTCGCCTCAGGGTTCAGTGGCTTCCATATACTTGTGGGTGATTTCATATGAATAGGCAGAGGAGCGGTATGGTGGAGAATTCAATCAAGGAACAATTATTTGGATTGGCTGAGGTGGATTATCAAAAGTTCTCCGCGGCATTGATCCCGAATATTAATAATGTTCTAGGTGTTCGGCTCCCGGAGCTGCGCAAGCTGGCCAAAATCATCGCAAAAGGAGATTGGCGAACCTATCTGGAACAGGCCGATAATGAGTATTTTGAAGAAATTATGCTGCAGGGCATGGTCATCGGCTATGTACAAACAGATTTGGATGAGCTTCTACGCTATGCAGCTGACTTTGTCCCGAAAATTGATAATTGGTCGGTATGCGATAGTTTTTGTATAGGGTTAAAGCTGACCATAACGAATAGGGAACCCATGTGGGATTTTTTGCAGCCGTATCTCTTGTCTAATCAGGAATACGACATACGTTTTGGAGTGGTCATGCTTTTGGACTATTATATTGAAGAGGAATATATTAGCCGTGTCTTACAACGGTTGGATAACATCAAGCATGAAGGTTATTACGTCAAAATGGCGGTGGCCTGGGCATTATCCATTTGTTATGTGAAGCTTCCTGAACCGACAATGACGTACCTGAAAAGCAATTCACTGGACAAGCTGACCTACAACAAAGCACTGCAAAAAATTACAGAATCTTACCGGGTGGATCTGGAAACCAAAAAAATGATTCGCAGCATGAAGCGAAAATAAAGAACCGATGTTATTAGAAATCCAAAGGCTTTGACCTTAATTTAAGGTTCAAAGCCCTTTTGGCTTACATAAATCTGATCATCAGAAAAGACCTGTTTCAATCGCTCGTAGACAATTTGGTAGGCAGACGGATCATACCATTGCTCCAAACCGATTTGTTCATACTTAGACTGAATGCCGATATTCCGTGTTCGTTTTCCGCCGCTGCCATCTCCCATAAAATAATCGTCCAGGCATACACGATTCACTAATGGTTTTAGCAGCTGTGGAAATGCTTCACTGCTTGGCAGCATGGGGGCAATGGTTGCCTGTGTCGGAACGCCGGCGTCAGCCAATAATTGAAGCGTCTTTAATCGGGCGGCAATGGGAGGGGCATCCGGGGAAAAATGTTTGCGGATGTCCTCTCGATCGGTTTCTATGGTCATACTGACTCTCACCTGATCGCCAAGATGTAAAAAAAGATCGATATCTCTACGAACAAGAGGGCTGCGAGTCTGAACGAACAAAAAGTCGGGTGGATCGCTGACCATGACCTCCAATAAAGATCGGGTTACTTGTTCTTTGTGCTCGATGGGTTGATAGGGATCCGTACTTGAAGACATGAAAATGGTGACGGGCCCTTTGTTTTTGGCTCTTAGCAGTTCTTTTTGAAAAACATCGGCTGCCCCTTGCTTGATATCGACCCACGTTCCCCATGCCGCGCCACGGAAGGTAGAGACTGGCATTTGCCGAACATAGCAGTAAGAACAGCCAAATGAACAGCCTGTATAAGGATTCAGCGAATGGCTATAGCCGGCAAGAAAGCCGGTCCCTTTATTCAGCAGCGTTTTCGGATTTTTGTACAAGTATTCGATTTTCATAAGCTGACTCCAAACCGTTTATTTAGCATCATGAAAAATAATCCCAGCCTGTACCTTGTTCCCCACTTAACCGTGCTGACGCCGTGACGGAGCGTGGTTCGATAATAGCCGCGCGTGCCTAATGCGGGTCTCCATCTGCAATCATACCGTCCTGCTCCAATTGCAGCAGCTTCGTTTTCATATCCATACCTCCACGATATCCGGTTAGCGCTCCGCTTTTACCGATTACGCGATGACACGGCACCGTAATTAATACAGGATTGGCACCGATCGCAGCTCCGACTGCACGAACAGCGGCAGGTCTTTGGATCTGTTGAGCAATGTCCGAATAAGATTGGGTGTGTCCATAAGGAATGGTGTGGAGTGCATTCCATACAGCCATTTGAAAGGGCGTTCCACGATAATCGAAGGGCATCGTAAAGCTTTTGCGTGTTCCGCTTAAATATTCGATGAGCTCTTCCATATAAGTCTGAAGCCTCTCGTCATCACGTATTAACGTGCTTCCCGGAAAACGGGCATGTGCCCAAACAGACAATTCCTCAAAGGGATAATTTTGTGAGCCGACAAAACAAAGTCCTTCAGATGTAGCGGCGATGTGCATGTTCCAATCCTCATGAGTGATGAGGGTCCAATAAAGATCGGGTTTCGTTATGGTTTCCATTTTCAAATGCCTCCTTCATGTTGTTCTGGTGCAATTGGCGATAGCTTGATGGGGTGTGACCGGTTTTCTTTTTGAACAGAGTTATAAAATACGGCGTGTTGGACAAGCCAACGACCGTGCCGACTTCACCTATGCTCTTATTTGAAGCCATCAGCTGTTCCGTGGCCTTATCTATCCGAACTTGCTGGATATATTCAACCGGAGTCATACCTTTGACTTTCTTGAATGTTCGATGCATATGATAGGGACTTCCATGACAGATATAGGCCAGAGTCTCCAGTGTTAATGATTCCGTGTAGTTTTTGTCGATATATTCCGTTACTAATGCGATCCATTCGTCATCTGGCAAGTTCTGACCGGTTGGCTTGCATCGTTTGCAGGGTCGAAATTTGGCCGATATCGCTTGCTCAGCAGTTTGAAAATAGCCGACGTTTTCTGGATTAGGCGGTCTGGATTTGCAAGAGGGTCGGCAGAAAATACCTGTTGTTGTGACTGCGTAAAAAAAATGACCGTCATATGAAGCATCATTGGCAAGGACCGCCTGCCACATTTCTTCTGTCAGTGCTCTCGGGATTGGCATGTTTGCTGCATCGATACAGCTACGGGATAACATTTCTATATCCTGGCTCAGTTGCTTTACCATATTTGTTCACCTCCAGTACCAGTATAACCCCAAAAATAATCACTTGTACGCTTTACAGAATGTAACAGCAAGATAACGAAATTGCTTGGTTCCTGGTATTTGAAGAATAAGTAAATAATGCCTTTAATACATAATATATTGGTTATTTAAGGTTTTGAGAAAAATCTCTGAGAAGTGCTTCGCTGCTTTTTTCCAGCTGCATAGGAAAGCGGCTTACCTTGTCAGGCTCCAACTCTTTAACCTTGCTGTATACGGCAGTAGAAGCATAAACACGCTCTGATTTTTCCAAGCAAGCAAGGAGCTGAGCATGATCCCGAATGCCGACAGCATAGGGCTTAATAGAGTGGATTCCAGCTTCATGAACGCGTTTAGCCATCCATTGTCCTCCAGCTTTGCCAAGGCAAACGAAAGTAACTGGACATCCTTCCGTAAGTTTTGCAATGTCCAGAAAAGTGGATGTTTCTACAAGAGCACCAATAACACACAGCTTGACGTCCTTTTCAGCAAGCATTTGTCTGACTTGATCGTGATGATTGAGTGTCGTTACGATCATAGAAGAAAATTCAAGTTCATTCGTAAGCGTGATAGGAGACGATTCAATATCTTCCAGAAAAATAGTTTTTACCTCTGCTCCTGTTACCCGCTGAATCTCACTGCTGTAAAAAGGATGGTCATGCTCTTTGCATTCTACAAACAAGAGTCTTCGGGGTGCAGTCTTTTCCGAGCCATGCATTAATCCGTACGCAAGTGAGGCTGTGAAAAATGCTTCGACGTTGATCGATTTCAGCTTTATCTCATCAATCGTACGCTCAAGCAAATCATGCATGATCGATCTGCTGAGCCGAAGCTCGTCTGTTTGTGGACTATTCAGCACAAGTGTACCACGGCCTTTATGCATGGAAACGATACCTTCTTCTTGCAGGTGATGATAAACTAAATTAATCGTATTTCGATTGAGTCCAAGCTGAGCAGCAAGATCATTCGTAGAGGGAAGCAGCTCTCCAGGGGAAATATGTCCGATGCCAATTAACCATTTCAATTGTTCTTTTACCTGTATATTCGCATCCAACGCCATGGTCGGATCGATTGTTAATTGGATAGGGAAATCCATATATATAACCTCGCTTCACAAAGAATGAGCCATTTGAGACTACACAATCCCAACTTTGTTTCAACCTCATATTGACAATCTTATCATAAATCACGTATTTTAAATACAATAGTTACACAGTTTAATGGTTATTTAAATGATGAATGAAAGTAGGGTAATGGAAATGGGAATTAAGTATTATTTGCGAAAAATGAAAGGTGAAGGCCGTTCACCGCTTGTCATTCATATACGTAATGTGATCATAGGATTTGTCGGAGGGACTGTGACGATCGCTGTTCTTGCATGGTTAACCGATATGAATGCCGGTTTGTGGATCATGGCACCATTTGGAGCCAGCTGTGTTCTCGCATTTGGTCTTTGGGATTCTCCATTGTCGCAGCCGCGTAATATTATCGGGGGACATCTCGTGTCGACAGTGACAGGATTAACGGTTCACCACTTTTTGGGTGGCGGCGTTGCTGCTATGGCATTAGGCGTTGGTTTGGCTATCAGCCTGATGATGCTCACAAGAACTACACACCCTCCAGCAGGTGCTGATCCCCTTGTAGTGATGATGTCAGGAAGTCATTGGTCATTTATTTGGACACCGGTACTTGCAGGTTCGATTGTGATTGTCATTATCGCGCTCATCGTGAATAACCTGAGCCGACAACGAGCCTATCCTAAATTTTGGTGGTAGTAATGAGAATCTGTCACTCCCAATGACAACTGTGAGAACTAGTTATGAAAGTAACTTCCGGACCCAATAGGGAGCTGGAGGTTATTTTTATGTTTGAACACTGAAATACTTTGAATCTTGCAACAGTAATCCTATTTTGGAAGGAATAAAAGAGTGAATTTTAGATTGTTACACTACAGAATATGACAGCATATTACATGAAAATCTTAAATTGAAATGGGGAAAAGGTCCTTACTTTAGCTGAAAATAGCGAAAGTTACATAGTTGACAAATTTAAACAAAAAAATTGTGATAGTCGATTATATGAAGATCAAATAGGCATATGGAGAATAGGGTACATGCCACAAGCTATAGGAAGGAAAGGGGCAATTCGATGGTTATTTGGAAAGGCGCAGGGATCTTAACGATCCCAATTGTCTTCGTAATGATTTTCCTGACGATGGGAATAGCATCTATTTTTATAGATCATCCGATGGATTCTGTTAACGAGCATGTTTGTGTAGGTATTGGATCCATACTATCGGCCGTACCGATCTGGTATGCAGGGAAATATTATAATAGAAACAAAGATCAAATTTATTTGGATATGAAGACGGGAAGACAAATACAGTTAGGTGTACAGCATAGCCTGTTCTTTATCCCGATGCAATTTTGCGCTTTTGTGGCTATATTCATTGGAGTATTGGCTTTGTTGAGCTAATAACAAATTGTTCATTATCTGTCTAATAGACAAAAAGATTTCAAGCAGTGACCGCAACTCGGTATTCATCGGGGGAGCGGTCGTTTGTTTATTCTGTTATCTTGGAGCTTATGGATCTACAAAAAACGAGTTCCTGGCAGCTGCGATCATAACTCCGATATGCGCTTTTACACTTTTCCTAGAGTCTGTTAGGATAGAAGCAAGAATGGCAATTTACAGCAAAGATAGGATGAAACAGAGATGACAGATCAGGTGAAAGTCAGTCATTACATCAAAATTAAGGAAAGTCTCGATAAGCTGATGACGAGCGGAGAGCTTAAGGTAGGGGACCGTCTGCCTGCGGAAAAAGAGCTGGCCCAACAATTTCAAGTGAGCCGGGAAACGGTTCGCTCTGCGATGAAACAGCTGGAGCAGGAAGGCAAGCTGGACGTGAGAAAAGGGGTAGGGCGGTTTGTGCGACGGCCGTTAAGCTCCATCCCAAGCAGTATCGACCGGTTCACTTCGACCGAAGAAATTATCCGCTCTGCGGGATTGGTGGAAGGTCAGCTGGAGCAAAATATTCGCACAGAGCCTTGTCATGAAGAATGGGCTCATTTATTGAAAATTCCACTAGGCAGTCCTGTGATTATTAATGAACGGACTCGTACGGCCAATAAAGAGCCTGTTGCTCATAATATTAATATTATGCCTCTTACCTTGGTTGAGCAGGCTTTTCAAAAAAAACCGCTGACCGGCTCCCTGCTCCGATTTTTGGAAACTGAATGCGGTATTCGGTTGACGGGTACCAATACCGAGCTGGTCGTCCCACATCACACCGACCCTGTATGCCGCAAGCTCCAAGTGAAATCGGACACAACGGTGCTGATGATGAAGCAAATCCATTTTGACCAGCAGCATATGCCTGTATTATTTTCGTATGATTATTTTCGCAATGATGTGTTTCAGTTCTGGGTGAACCGTCGGCGATAGTGGATCACAGCATCGGAGAACTTAATAATTTCTTCTCATATAGATGACATACCGTTAACAAGTCCCTCCTATAATAAGAAGTGAAGATGTCTAGACAGCAACTTCAAAAATTCGAAAAGGGTGGGGAATATGAAGAAAATAATGAACGTGCTGTGCGCTCTGACTTTCACGGCGATCGTGACGGCAGGCTGCGGAGCGAATACTGCTGCGACTAGTACTCCTGCTGTCACGAACGGAACGAATGCAGCAGCTCCTGCAGCCGCTGCACCCAAGAAATATGAAATTAATCTGGCTACAGCCGGTGATACGAACATGACCGATCTGCAGGAAAAAAATGTAGTCGGCGAGTTTCAAAAGAAATATGCCGGTTCTCAGGTTCGCGTCGTCAATTCAGGTGCAGGAGATGGCGGAACTCAGAAAATATTTGAGAAATTAAAGGCGCAAAAGGATGCTGGCAAGACGGAGTGGGATATTGATCTCGCGATTGTGCATCAAAGCGGCATGCAGCAGCTGATTGATAATAATCTGCTGGACAAATGGGTGCCGCAATCAGCCAACAAGCAGTATGTAGTTTCCCCCGACAGTAAGAACAGCTTGGGTACAAATGTGGAAGGCTACGTGATTCCACTGTTTCACAGCCAGGTCGCCTTTGCCTATAACCCCGATAAAATCAAACAATTCCCTGCTAATTTTGAAGAACTAACCGCTTGGATCAAAGCTAACCCCAAACGTTTCGGATATAACGGCATCCAAAACGGTGCAAGTGGAGTTGCTTTTGCCACTGCTTATACATATTGGAAATCAGGTGATTACAAAGCGTTGAGTCAAGGACCATTCGATGCAGCACTGGAGCAAAAATGGCCAGCTATTATGAAGGAGCTTAAAGCACTTCCTGTTACCTACACCAATGGTAATAATGGGACGCTGGATATGCTGAACCGCGGCGAAATCGACATGGGACCCGTATGGGTGGATATGTTTAACCTTTGGGTGGATGAAGGCCGTATGAATCCTAACTATGGTCTGAAAATCGCCGATCCTGGCATACCGGGTCAACCGATGTATGTGGTTATTCCCAAAAACGCAAAAAATAAAGAAGCGGCTATCTTGTACGCCGATCTGCTGACCTCCCCAGAAATTCAAACGAAGGTAATCGTGGAGAAAAATAGCTGGTATCCGGGTATCGATGCAGCAGTGATACTTCCATTGGTTAGTGAAGCTGGCAAGAAAAAGCTGTTTAAGGATATTACTGCAGATGACCTGAACAAGCGTGGCCAGTCGTTCCCGATAAACACCTATTTTGATCATCTGAAAACTGCATATGAGAAAAACTAATTCTCCTTCCATCGTCTTCTGGCACAAAGCAGCAGGAGTGGGACTTGCCACTCCTGCTATTGCCGTTGTCGCGCTGCTTTTTATGTATCCATTTGTCCTCTCCTTTATATCGAGCTTGCGTTCACAAGACGAAGTCTGGACGTTAGCCAATTATGCGGAAGCTTTTTCTTTATATGGCGGCGATTTGGTATTTACCCTTTGGGTCTGTCTGGCAAGTCTCGCCCTGCTAATCGGAATCTCCGCGATGATCGGTGGTTTTCTGCGTTTGGGTGCCTACCCAGTGCTGGAATTTATTTTCAAAATCCCGTTGTTTGTCCCGTTCGTCGTTGTTGGGCATGCCATGCGTGTATTTCTGGCACCTCATGGTACGCTCAATTCGGCGATTGCCATAACAGGTTTGTTTAATCCGGATTTGCTGCCGTCCTTTGCGTTCACAACGTTTGGTCTCATTGCCGCATTGGTTTGGAAAAACCTCGGTTTGGCGCTGCTATTGGTGCTTGGCGGTTTTCGATCGGTGAATGAAGGTATGCTGGAAGCAGCAAAAGGGATGGGTGCGGGAAAGCTTAGGTTGATCTGGCATTTTCTCGTGCCGATGAACAAAAGCAGTATCGGGGTTATGGCGGTGCTGACCTTCACATCCATGCTTGGCTGCTTTTCCATACCCGCTATGCTGGGCAACGCAGGTGGTCAGCAAATGCTGATGATGGATCTATATCACCAAAGCGTGTATCAGCATAATTACGGATTGGCAAATGCCATTGGTGTCCTTACCTACATAGCTTCTATGGGAGCTGCCATTTATTATTTAAAGGGGTTGTCAAAGAAATGAACAAATCCATTTCGGTAGCGGCTTCTAACGGTTCGCTCGATCTGACAGATCGCAAAGCGCCCTTTGTCCGCATGACACGCCGTCTGCTGATTTATGCAGCATCGATATTTTTCGTTTTCGGTCCTCTATCGAGCCTTATTTTATGGTCAGTAGCAGAAAAATGGTTCTGGCCTCACCCGTTTCCGAACGTTTGGGGGTTTAAATATTGGCATCAAGTGTTCGAAGGTAAAATGCTCTCTTCGTTGGGTTTAAGCTTCGTTATTGCAATTACGGTCACGCTGATTTGTCTGGTGCTAACTGTTCCCTTATCCTATCTCATAGCTCGTAATAGGCTGCCATTAAAGCATTTGATATTGTTATTGTTTTTACTGCCTCAGGCATTTCCTCAGCTTCCGGTGTTCACGAATGCCATGACGATTATGTATCGCTATGATCTCGTAGGCACATTGACCGGTCTGATTTTGATCCATCTGGTCGGTGCGATCGTATTTTCCGTATGGACATTGGTATCCGTATTTCAATCTGTCGCAGAATCGATGGAAGAGGCCTCCTATATGCTTGGCGGCGGTAAAGTGTACACGTTTTTTCATGTGGTGCTGCCGATGGCTGCCCCCGGAATTATCGCGGGCTCTTTATTAGTATTTTTATATTCATTGGACGAATTTACGGGCAGCTTGTTGATTGGCGCGCCTTTTCATATTACGATGCCTGTCTTTATGTATAATGCAGCGAATGGCTACGAAATGCAGGTGGCATCCGTTACATCTGTGCTGCTGATGGTACCGGGAATCGTGTTGCTGTTTTTTTTACAGCGGTTTATGCGTTCAGAATATTTGGCTGCTTTCGGGAGGGTATAACATGGGCATTACCATTGAGGGCTTGAATAAACGGTACGGTAAAAAGAGAGGCATTACAGACATCAACCTGCAGCTGCCCGTTGGCGGGCTAACAGCTATCGTCGGACCAAGCGGCTGCGGGAAAACGACGCTTTTAAGGACACTTGCCGGATTTTTGTCGGCTGATGAGGGTCGTATCTTGTTCGGCTCACGTGATGTGACCCGTACTTCACCTCAACAGAGGAAGGCGGCGATGGTGTTTCAGCATTACGCGCTTTGGCCGCATATGAGTGTATTCGACAATGTCGCTTATGGCCTTAAGCTGCAAAAAATTTCCAAGCAGGATCGCGAAGCCAGGGTGCATGAAGTGCTGGAGAGGGTGGAGATCGATACGTCGGATGTGGCCAGCCGTTATCCGCAGCAATATTCCGGTGGACAGCAGCAGCGAATTGCCTTGGCTCGGGCTCTTGTCGTACAGCCTGAGGTGCTTTTGCTGGATGAGCCGTTATCAAATCTGGATGCGAAGGTGAGGCAGAGGCTTAGGGTCGGCATTAGGAGCATTCAGCAATCTTTTGGAATTACGGCGGTTTATGTCACGCACGATCAGGAAGAAGCGTTATCAATGGCGGATTATGTGATTGTGATGAATGAAGGTCGGGTAGAGCAAGCAGGCACACCGGAGGAGATTTACCGGCAGCCTTCCACTTATTTTACAGCTCAATTCCTTGGGGAAAGTCATACCATCTCGCTTTATCGCCAAGGTAAGCTGCAGAAACTCGTCATCCGTTCTGGTGAAGCCAAGATCGAGCCATTCACTGCTGAAGTGCTGCGTGATCACAATATTGGGCAGGTCGAACAGGCTGGAGAAGGCAAACAGCAGGTTTGGGAAAAGGATGAGCATTTTGTTATGGAAGGTTTCATTCGCCATCATCTGTTTATGGGATCGTATTACCGTTATATGGTGGAGATTGAAGGCCAACCGATCTTTGTAGATGATGACGGGTTACTTCAGGCAGGTCCTTGTATAGTGAAAATCCCTCAAGTGAAAGCTTACTGGTTTGACGAATAGTACACCCTTTATTTAGAGGTGATTTGATATTGATGCGTTTACATGTAAACGGTGATCTGCATTAGTGTTGAAGTCGATAGACGTGTGCGAATGGTATTCTGAAATGCTGATCGCAATGATGAACAACATAAACGGAGTGATGCGAGGTCGCAGCTCCGTTTTTTCTATGTAGTGAGGTTTCTACCATCTGGCTGCCACATTGGTCCTTTATATTGAGGTTGTAAGAAACAATTTCTTGATTAGAGGAGCGAACCCAATGAAAAAATCAATGCTTAGCATCGGACTTATCAGCTCATTGTCTGTGACGATTCTCTGTGGAGCTGTGGTAGCAGCCAAGGATCGAGCTGATGATGCATCTGCACCACCATCGTCTTTCCCTCAACACCATTCAGCGGTATCCTCACCTAACAGAGAATCTCAAGAAGCGTATCAGCAGCAGCTTGTCAGCAAATCCGAAGTAATCTTGAAAACCGCAGCAGATCTGAGTATATCTACGGAAGGCTTGGGGCTCCAGGACGTCGTAAAAGCTATCGGTGATCATGATCATGAAATTGTCCGTAAGCTTGGATTGGCACCACCTCCGCACCCTGAGGGCCGTTCCTTCAATAATCAACATAAAAAAGAGACTGGCCCTGGTAGGGAGAGGCCGGACCCGCGTCCAGAGCGTGATGCATCGTCAAGAACGAAGGCTTCAGCTGACCCTGTAAATGGAAATACTCCTGCTCCTGTAGTCGATAGCAGCAATGCTGGACTGACTGCGAGTTCAGTGGTTATATCGGGTGGATTCATTACAGATCCACAGGATAAAGGCAGACCTGTTGTGCTTATTGCTGCGGCACTTGGGGTCCCCACTGAAGTATTCAGAGAAGCATTTAGCGGCGTAACCCCTGCTGGGCTGGAAAGAGGACCAACTGGCGAAGAAGCTCAACGAAACAAGGCAGCCCTTCTTAAGGTTCTTGGACCCTATGGGATCACCAATGAGCGTTTGGATGAGGTATCCAACTATTATCGCTATAATGGAAGCAACGGAGGGACCTGGCCCAGGACGCAAGCTACAGCGGCCGTAACTGTGACAGATGGTATTGTGACGGATGTAAAGATTACGAATCCAGGGTCTGGTTATACATCCAATCCAACGATAACCATCATGGGACCGAATGGTAAGATAACAGCGGAAGCTTCGTTATCCTATACCAAAGATTTTAAAATAAATGGGAGTATTTCTGCTATCACGATCAAATAACTTGTTTTCGACAAAAACAATCGTCCTCTTATGATAGAATATTCAAAGATACAGTTGCTGGATGATCTCTCCCGTAAGGAGTCTTACTATGAAAACCATTATGATTGTGGAAGACGAGACAGCCATTTCCCGTGTGTTGTCAGCTTATATAAAAAAGGCAGGTTATGACTGTGTCGTCTTTACACGGGGGGATGAGGCAGTTGAACAGTTTGCAACGATTCAGCCCGAACTTATTTTACTTGATGTGATGCTGCCCGGGATGGACGGATGGGAGGTGCTGCGAGAGGTACGCCGCAGAAATGCTTGTCCTGTCATCATGCTCACAGCCAGAGGTGACATAGGTGATCGCCTTGCAGGTCTAAACAGCGGAGCCGATGATTACATGACGAAGCCGTTTGAGCCGGAAGAGGTTGTTGCCAGAATTCATGCGGTACTGCGTAGGCCTTCACAAACCTTGATCGCAGAAGATCAGAAGCATTACGGCAGTTTGAGGGTTCATTTCAAGTCCCGAACCGTCTACTTGAACGGAGTTAGCTTATCTCTTACGCCCAAAGATTTGGCGGTGCTGCTTTTTCTGACGGAGCATCCGAACCAAATCTTTAATCGCGAGCAGTTAATCGAACGGATATGGGGAATGGACTACGAGGGAAGTGACCGCGCAGTGGATCACGCTATTAAACGTCTGCGCCAAGCACTGCTTCATATGCCTCTGGAAGAAGGTGAAATTCGGACTTTGCGGGGAACGGGGTATCAGTTCTATGTCAACCAGAAAGCTTAAGCGAAGCACGCTGCTCCAATACTGGACTAAGCGCTATGTCATGACTTTATTTATCGGTCTACTCATAATCGGAGTCACATCTGTTGTATGGTTACAGTATGAGGCTCTGAACAGTCGATTGCACAATATCGAGAGCTTTTCGCAGCAAGTAGCGGACTATGTCACAAGCAATACCGGGCAAATCGAGATACCCGACCAGTTTTATAAGTGGATTGATCTTAATCAAAGAGTATACAAGCTTCCCGGGCAATTTGGATTAACCGTATTTAATCAAACCGGAAAGGTTATGTTCTATAAATCAGCACCCCTCGAATTGGTTTCGCCCGTTCAAGAAGGCGGGAATCCGCCGTCTCCACCACCCCTTACCAATCATGACCAGCAGGCCTTGTCTTCAAGTAACTCTGGTACTATATCAAGCGGCGCTTCTGGAGCCGATCCGGCGTTTCCATCTCCTCCGGCACTTGTAGATCGGGTCATCGTGAACAAGTCCGGCAACTCCTATACAATAGTCTCCCCAATCTATGGTTCGAATTCGGTTATCGGGTCGATTGCGATTTCTTATGCCAAAAAGGAGCTAACCGACATTAGCCAGCAGTATGGTTTGATTTCTTCTTTGCTCCTTATTTCGGGTCTACTCGGGTGGCATATCCTTTATTTACTGCTGCGTAAATTATCCAAACCACTATATGCTGTTGTTGACGCACTTAAACAAATTCAGTCGGGAAATTATACACAGATGCTGCAGGAGAACGTTAAGGAGCAGGAGATTTATGATCTCCTTATCTATTTTAATGCAATGGCGGCAAGGCTGAAGCAGTTGGAACATTTGCGCTTGGAGCTGCTAGCCGGAGTAACCCATGAGTTAAAGACACCGGTTACATCGATACGAGGTCTGCTGCGCGCCATTAAAGACCAAGTCGTAACCGCTGACGAGGCAGATGAATTTCTGGATATTTCGCTTAAAGAAACGCAGCGGCTGGAGCGGATGGTATCTGATTTACTTGATTTCAATGAATTTGCATCCGGCCATGTACACATCGATAAGGAAGCTTTCGATCTCGGCAGGCTGTTGAGAGAAATCGTGTATCAATGGAGCCTGATCTATCAGGAGGATGATCTGGAAATACGGACGCATATACCCGAACGTAAGATGATTTCCTTTGGCGATACCGGACGAATTCAACAAATTATCGTCAATCTTCTTAACAACAGCCGACAAGCTGCAGAAGGCCGTTGCATCATCACAATCTCTGTAATGGAATATTCGAGCACAATGTACGAGGTACTGGTAAAAGATAACGGTTCAGGCATTCCGATTGAAGAGCAAATCAACATCTATGAAAGGTATTACCGGGGATCGAATAAAAAGCTTAGAATACGCGGCTTGGGGCTTGGGCTTCCCTTGAGCCAGATGCTGGCGACCGCTATGGACGGCATGCTGATCCTCAAGGATAGCTCATCTCAGGGAACTACTTTTCAGCTTCTTCTACCCAAGGCATCTTCTTTTAGCGGTTAGAGCTTCTATTATTAATGAACTATCGACAAATAGAATATCGACATAAATTCCATAATTTTACTCATGATTAACCATTTCAATAAAAAAAATCTAAAAATTTACATAAATATTATTAAAACTTTAGGTATATTAGTCTATTTTCATCTGGACTAGTTCAATAGTCTCGTGCATAATGTAAGTAAAAGGAATTCTTTGGATATGATGGCGTTCTAATTTTATGTATAAAATACTTAAAAATATAAATTTATAACAAAAAGGTGTATAATCCATTATTATCCATAACATTTATTCCATAATATAACACCATGTTGGTGTGTTTTGGGCTGTATAAGCTCCTTTTTTGTTGAAAAGTAACCCTGATGATCAAACCGTTAAAGAAGTGAATGATATGAAAAGCTTGTTATTGGAGGACAATAATGGATATTAGTCTTAAAGTTTATTATGCCATGATCAAAAAGTACGTTTGGGTCATCATTCTATTTGTTTGTACTAGCACTATCGGAATGGCAATTTACAGCAATTATAACTATCAGCCTATATATCAAGCATCTACTAAGTTAATCATTAATAACACGATTCATGACGATTTAATTGGTAAAGAAAAAATCGATTTTGGGTCGATTGGTTTAAATATTATGTTAATCAACACTTATAAAGAAATTATTAAGACCCCTTCAATTCTAGAGAAGGTTGTGCAGCGTTATCCTGATTTAAATTTGACCCCCGAACAGATTATTTCCAAAATTAACGTTACTGCAGTAAATGAAACTCAATTAATGGCTATCGTTGCTACCGATATGTCGCAGGAACGTGCAGTTAAGATCGCTAATTCTGTTACTGAGGTGTTTCAAGCAGAAGTACCTAAGATAATGAAAACCAACAATATCGCAATATTAAACAGGGCAAAAGAAGTCGATAATCCCCGGCCTATTAACCAAAGATCGGACAAGAATATTATATTAGCTGCTTTCGCTTCGTTGGTCGCTGGTATAGGATTCATTATCTTTTTGGATTCATTGGATGATACTTTGAAAACGACACAGGAAGTGAACACCGTATTTGATGTTGAGACGCTTGCTAAGATTCCCAATTTTAAAGGCGGCAAGTGGAAGCACCTGAAAAAAAGAAATATGTAGAAAGGATGGGGAAAGCCATCTATGGTTCAAACAATCGGTAATCCCAGCATAGTCATGCTGTCCAATCCGAACTCCCATATATCAGAAATGTATCGTACTTTACGATTTAATATTGAATGCATGGATGCAGAGCATAAGGTGAAGATCATCGCGATTACTTCGGCTAACCAAGGTGAGGGTAAGACTACCACTGCTATTAACTTAGCTATTGCGTTTGCCAAAGCTGGAAAAAAGGTCTTGCTGGTTGATGCTAATTTAAGAAACCCTGCTTTTCAAAGGGAATTTACTTCAGTTGTTAAGGGTAACAGTGAAGGGCTTACAAATATTATCATGGATAACAAAGAGATGGGGGAGTTGGTACAGCAGTCTGATATTGAAAATTTATTTATTTTAATGTCAGGCAGCTTAGAACAGAATGCTTCGGATATTTTGTCATCCAAGAAAATGGAAGCCTTACTTGTGGAGATGAAGAGCAATTTTGAAATCGTTTTGATTGATACTCCATCCATGCTTAAGCTTACCGATGCTAAAATTGTGTCATCAATGTGTGATGGTGTTCTGCTTGTCGTCGAAGAAGGTAAAATCAAGCGAGCTGCAGCCCAAGAAGTGAAGGAGGAGTTAGCCAAAGTAAGGGCTAATTTACTCGGAGTCGTAATGAATAGAACCAAGAAATAGACGGCATATAGCCTTGGAGATTTATGAAGAGAGTGAGGATTTATTATCATGGATCAAGCAAAAGGAAAGAGATATTTAATTCCACGTTGGCTGAAAATAGTGGTTGTTATGGCTCTGACCCTTTTTATTCTTAGTGGATGCTTCGGCTCGAACCCGAATCCGGAGTCTTATGCTGCTAATTCCCAACTGCAAGGCAAGAAGGTCAAAGTAGAAAAGGTATCTAAGCAAAAAATTGCTGAACCGTTGGAACGTGTAGCAGAAGTACAAGCATCTGTTCAATTCTCGCTTCTAGCTAAATCGGAAGGAGTTGTTCAGGAAGTACTTAAAAATAGGGGGGAATTTGTTCAGGAAGGCGATCTAATTCTCAGATTACAATCACAGGATCTGCAAGCTCAAAACCAAAAAATGCTCATTGCTGTCCAGGATGCACGAGACGCGTTAAATAGGGCCAAAGAGAAAGCAGGTAAAGAGCTTTCTAATAACAAGGTTGAGATGGAATATTCCATTCAAAAGATGACTGAAAAGCTGGATTCCATTACTAAGAAATACAATAAAATAAGAAACGACTTTGACGTGAGGCTGGCTACGAGGGCCCAATTGGAACAAGCGGAAAGTGAGTGGAAAGGAGCCTCTGATGATTTGGCTCAGCTTAAGCGGAAAAGCACTTTGTTGAATGGAACCGTCTCGTTCCCTGAATTGGAGAAAGTGCTTCGTGAAGCCCAAAACGCTCATGATCAATCAACGCAAGTATTAGCAACGCTTAATATTACAGCACCCATCAGTGGAATCCTAACAGGAGTCCAAATGATTCAAACAGGAGCGGCTGTAAAGCCGAATGATGTGCTTGGGCTCATTCAGAAGTTGGATCCAATCATAATAAAAGCCAATCTGCCAGATGAAGAGGCAAAGTTAGTCCGGGGTAAAACAGAACTGAGCTATTACCTACCAGGGACGAAAGAGCGTAATAAAGTGAAAATTAATTATTTGTCCGATATTATGGATCCACAAACCAAAACCTACGAGCTCATTATACAGGTTCCTAATCCGGATAAGGGATTAAAGCCTGGAATGAAGGTGCTAATACAATTAACAAATAGTGAAGAGCTTGATGTTGTAGCTGTCCCTTCATATAGCATAGTTAAAGAAGGTGAAGATTCCTTTGTCTACGTGCTTGTCAATGACACGGTAGAGAAACGGAAAGTGAATATGGGTCGTGCTAGTGATTCGTACCAAGAATTGCTATCAGGAGTTAAGGAAGGTGAGCTAGTAGTCACCTCGGGACAACAGCAGCTGGTAGACAAAGATAAAGTACAACGGCCCTAGTGAAAAAGCCGATTGGGAAAATGGAGTGACAAGACGTGAAATATTTGATTAAAAGAAGCATAGCTTCCTTGATGATCTCAATATCCCTTATATTTTCGACCCTACCGTTAGACGTACACGCAGCAGAATCTGTAACATCACCTGTCCAAGGAGTATACTACTTAGCGGATACGATTCAGGTGGAAGTAAAAGGTATTCTCAACGAACATACGACGGATGGAACACGAATTGGTGTAGTGCTCTACATGACTAATATTGGCGATCAGATAACAGGTCTTCCAGAATATGAGCTCAGGGTAAAAACGAGTGAAGGCATCGAATATATGTTGCGACCTAGCAAAGTCAATGCGGCTGCTATTCTGCCTAAGGAAAAGATCGAGTTTTCTTATATGGTTGTGGTAGATCGCGAGGAGTCTTTCATGCTCTCTGAGCTTTTATGGGTTGACGTGAATCCTTTCGTGTATCCAAAGAAAGAAAAACCAGAGCTAACTATACCAATCTTGGGGTTTGAATGGTATGGAGATGCTTCGAATATTACGAATCTGGTTTCGATAAAGCCTTGGGCCGAAGCGTTCACGATTCCTTTATTATCATCCCCACTGGAGTATATGCCTGTAAATCTCAAGAAGCAGCAATCTCCCACAGGAGTTGACGCACTCCTAACCATACTTGTTGAAAATAAAGCAAAGCTTATACAGTCAGTCCCTGATTTTCGAATAGACGGTAAAACTAGCAAGAAAATATTTCATGGTAGTAGAGTGGAGAAAGGAGCCATCACGATCGAACCTGGTGATAAGCGCTATATTCACTATGCCATACCGATGGATAATCAAGAAGAATTACTGAGCCTGAATGTGCTTACTCCAGAAAGCTTTGTCATAGATGATAAGAAGAGTATCAACTATACAATTGGACGGTTGAACATTCAGCTTCCGGGAACAGGCGAAGCTTTATATCAAGCAACACCCTATGAACGAGGTGCGTTTATTCCATTCGATCCTTTGAACAAACTTATTTCAACGAATATTCTGGTATCGTTGAATGAGCTTCAAATGCACGAAAGCGATGGGGAACGATATAAAACAGTTGTTGCCAAATTCAATATAGAAAATCGTTCTGATACTATGATCGCGGTTCCGAACTTTCTAGTAGAACTTACAAGTGGTGAGGGATCTAACTACATGGGCACTCGTCAAGAACTGTCGAACAAGTCGCTCATCCCGAATATCAATTATGTCATTTATTACTATTTCGTTGTACCTTATACAGAAAAGGGAAATCAATTGATTGTGAGTATACTAGATGGAGAATCAGCGGCACCTTATAATATCCCAATTGCCTCTTTGCAGACGAAGATTCAAACCGGCAATAACAATGCCAAATTATCGTTTTATCCCTTCGAGGTGCAGTTGAATGAATGGAAAATCGAAAGCAAATACGAAGCTGGCGAACTCATGTATTCGAATAAATTGTTCCTCGACATGAATATTCTTCAGGGTAAAGCAGTGGTTGATCAGAAATTCACTAAAATGCTGGTAGAGGTTGTTAGAGAAGGTAAGGTGTTCGCCTCGGAGGCACTGTCTTTTATAGGAGATAATCGATTGACTAGAGGAGAGCGTTTTATTTCCTTTAAGTCCAAACAATATTCCTATGATTACTTAGTGAAAATCTATGAAGTTGTTGATACACCTTATGGGGAAGCTAAGAGGTTGTTGAGGACCTTGCAGCAGTGACATAATCTTACTTCGTTAAACAAAATAATACCAAGATATAATTGACAGTAAAAATATTACATGATATCCTAAATATGGATAGCAATAAGTCTAAAGTCCTATTTGATAGAGTCGATGTTATATTTTTCGTTGTGCATGAGGGTCTTGTCTATTGGAAGGAGCACACTATGAGTGCCATAGCAGGAGTGTACAATCGAGCTGGTAATTTCGTTGACATAGAACATGGCAGCATTCTTATGGAAGCCTTGCAGATCTATCCGGCTGATGCCATTTGTACTTGGTATGAGGATAATATATTTCTTGGCTGCCACTCACAGTGGATCACTCCAGAGTCTATCACGGAACAGCTTCCCTATTATGATTCTATAAGACAGCTAGCTATTACTTCGGATGCTATTATTGATAATCGCCAACAATTGTTTGAAAACCTGCAGGTACAGCCCGGTCAAAGAACAAATATGAGTGATAGCGAGCTGATCTTACTTACTTATGCTAAGTGGGGAGAAGCAGCTCCAAAGTATTTAGTAGGAGACTTCGCTTTTATGATTTGGGATGGAAGAGAAAGGAAGCTCTTTGGAGCGAGAGACTTTTCCGGTAGCCGAACGTTATATTTCGTGAATAGAAAGAGGCAATTTGCCTTTTGTACGGTTATTGAACCTTTACTAGCTTTACCAGATATGAAAAGAGAACTCAACAAGTCGTGGCTAGCGGAATATTTGGCCATAACAGGAATGGTAGATGTAGTCAGTGACTCTTCAACCGTTTATAAGGATATCGAGCAAGTGCCTCCATCCCACAGCATTTCTATTACTGGAGATCAAGTCAAACTGAAGAGATATTGCACAATATCAATGGAAGACCAGCAGCTTCAGTTGAAGTCGAATGAAGAGTATGTCGAAGCATTTCGTGAAGTATTTCAGGAGGCTGTGACATCTCGTTTGCGTACTCATCGTCATGTAGGTGCACAATTGAGCGGAGGACTGGATTCCGGTGCTGTAGTAAGCTTCGCTGTGAATGCATTACGCAAGAATAATCAATCCTTACATACATTTAGTTATATTCCCTCACAAGATTTTAAAAATTATTTGCCTAAGCGCTATTTAGCTAACGAGAGCCCCTTTATTCAATCCACTATAGAATATGTAGGAAGTATTAACGAGCATTATTGTGACTTTGCTGATAGGAACTCTTTATCTGAGGTTGATGATTTTCTTAAGATTATGGAAATGCCGTATAAATTTTTTGAGAACTCCTTTTGGCTTAAAGGAATGTTTGAGAAAGCCAGTATAGAAGGAGTAGGCGTATTACTGAACGGTGGAAGAGGCAACATGTCGATATCCTGGGGCCCAGCTATTGATTATTATGCAGTTTTGTTGAAGAAACTCAAATGGGCTCAACTAACCCGCGAGCTGCATCATTACAGCCATAATGCTGGAGGAAGCCGGTTGCGAAGGTTGCCCGAGATTACCAGAGTTGCGTTTCCTTTCTTAGATCGAATGTTTCCGGAGGGTGAACCTTATCAATATCCAACGTTAATCAACCCTGAATTTGCAAAAAGAATGGGTGTTTTCGAAAAACTCAAGGAATACGGAATTGATCGATCCGGCTGGTCTGCAGAAATGAATGCATATGAACAAAGGAAGAAGCACTTTGAAGACTTGTTTCATTGGAATGCAAGTAATACATTAGCGACCAAATTATCATTACGTTATTCCCTTTGGAAGCGGGATCCTACTAATGATATTAGAGTCATCCGCTTTTGCTTATCTGTACCCGAGGGGCAATATGTGCAAAACGGACTGGATCGGGCTTTAGTTCGAAGAGCTACAGAAAATTATTTGCCCGATAAAGTTAGGTTAAATCAACGAATCAGAGGGGCTCAAGGCGTCGATTGGGTTCATCGTATGATTCCGCATTGGAACGCATTTATAGAGGAAATTCAGCAGCTTAGTACCGATCCTTTGGCTATGGAAATTTTCAATGGTCCCGTCATATTAGCTGCTTTAACAAAGGCTCAAATGGGGGCAAAACCTGAACAAGCGAACGATCCGGATTATCGGATATTGATGCGCAGCTTGATTGTTTATCGGTTTTTGAAAGGTTTAGAATGATTTGGGAGGAGGTGATACAAATGGAAAACAGGAAAGAGTGGAAAAAACCGGCACTCGAAATGTTAGATGTACAAATGACGGAGGCTTCTACAACTGATGGTCCTGAAACTGATGAAGCATACATTGCAGGGATAAGATCAAAATTGCCTCGCTTTACTAGCTAGGAACTTTATTGTTAATTTTAATTTGGAGTAGACCCTTATACATCAAAGCGAGTATAGGGGTTTCTCATATTGTGATGGAAACGATTTGGAGTGAATACCATGTTAGAGCATACAACTCAATATAGATATATAGCGTTTGGCTTAATTATTTCAAGCGAGATTCTCTTACCGGAGCTTCAGCCTATAAGCCATTCCGTCGGCAAGGTAGATGTTGAGATAAAGATTGATGATAGAGTTAATTATAAGGAAGAGCTTGCGGATAACCCCTATGAACATATAGTGAAGGATCATGCCGTCCTATTCTTTATTCCCGATCATGCCTTTTTCTCTATAAGTGACGGACGTACCATAACGATCTTTTCTCTACCAGAAGCGGATTATGACTTAATTCGTCTCTATATACTTGGTTCATGCATGGGTGCCTTGTTGATGCAAAGAAGCATTTATCCCTTACATGGGAGTGCAGTGGAGATTGATGGTAAGGCATATGCTTTTATAGGAGAGTCAGGCGCAGGAAAGTCCACATTAGCTTCAACCTTTTTAAAACAAGGCTACAGACTGGTTAGTGATGATGTTATTGCCATATCCCTATCGCCATATGACCATTCACCGATCGTCACGCCATCTTATCCGCAGCAAAAGCTTTGGCAAGAAAGCTTAGATCATTTGGGAATGGATGAACATAGGTATCATTCTATTTTTGGCAGGGAGAAAAAATATGCGATTCCGGTTTCAACTAGCTATTACACAGAGCCATTGCCGCTTGCCGGTATATTTGAGCTAGGAAAATCAGATAGTGAACAAATTGATTTTCGTCCTATTAAGAAGCTAGAGCGGTTCAAGACCCTGGTTACTCATACCTACCGTAATTTTCTTATTCCCCAATTGGGTCTTAGGGAGTGGCACTTTTCCACCTCCGCCAGCATCATGAAACATGTGGATATGTATTATATTCGTCGTACTGTAGTTGGCTTTAGCGCTTCGCAGTTAGCCGATTTCATTCACGATACGATAAGCAGGAGGAATCATTATGTATAATACGCAAGAGGTAACACTTCAGGATGTGGTTAAACAAGCTGAAGGAACAGTTGTAAGTGAAATGGATGGAGAAATGGTTATGTTAAGTATTGAGAAGGGTAAGTATTACAATTTAGGTGAGATTGGCGGAAAGATTTGGGAGCTTATCAAGGAGCCAACGGCGGTTCATAAGGTTGTTCATATTTTAACTACGTTATATGAAGTGGAATTATCAGAATGTGAAGCCCATGTCATCTCTTTTCTTGACGAATTGTTAAAGGAAGAGCTTGTTTTAATTAGGGAGTAAATGATGCTAAGAAAACTAAGAACATTGTGTTCTTTAGATATAAAAACGTTGTGCTTGCTATTGGAAGCCTTCATCTATTTAGGATGGGCGCGTGTTCTTATCTTATTGCCGTTCTCAAAGATCGCTCCATCTCTGGGCCAGAGCATGCAGGAGACCTCCTTCTCATTGAATGGTGATTGCTTGGTTGTATCAAAAGACTTACAACGTGCTATTCAAATCATGAGCAGACATACCATATGGGAGAGCAAATGTTTAGTCAGGGCGATTGCCGGATTGAAAATGTTGGAGAGACGTAGAATTGAAAGCACCCTATATCTGGCTATAGGTAAGGACGAAACAGGAAAAATGATTGCACATGCTTGGCTGCGGTGCGGTTCCTGTTATATTACAGGCTCAGAAGGTATGGAGAGATTCACAGTTGTTGGCAAATTCGCTAAGACAATTATCTAGCACTGAAGGAGATATCAATGGGTAATAAAGAGCGTCTCCATTGGGGCAGTCTTTCCAAAGAGTTAAGATTGTTGCTGTTTATGATGGGTCCCGAACAGAAGGATGCTAACCATCAAAATGATATGGAGCTGTTTCAAAATATTGATTGGGAGCATTTCCTTAATTTAGTAAGTCATCACCGATTATTTTCACTTGTATACAAAAAAATAAGAACTCTCGATAAGCAATCGTTTCCCACGCAGGTTGTACAGACATTACAACAAGAGTATAAGCTTAACACTTATGAGATGCTGCACTTAAGTGGGGAGATGGAGCGTTTATGCAGGCAGCTTAGTGAAGCATTGATTGATTGCTTATTTTTGAAAGGCCCTATTCTCGCAACAGAGCTATATGGGGATCTATCCCTGCGTTCCTCCTGTGATCTAGATATACTTGTACATCTCAAGGATCTGGATCGAGCTGAGCAGCTGTTGCTAAACCAGGGGTATGTTAAAGACGATTATTTCTCTACAAAAATGAATGATTGGAAATGGAGACATCACCATATCACTTTCATACATCCTCATAGAGGGATTAAAGTTGAGGTGCATTGGAGGCTAAATCCAGGTCCTTCCATAGAGCCTTGCTTCGAACAGCTGTGGGAGCGGAAGCGAGCGAAGGCCATTAAAAATGGTACTTTATATTTTTTAGGCAAAGAGGATCTGTTCCTGTTTCTGACTTCACATGGAGCTCGTCACGGCTGGTCGCGACTGCGCTGGCTTGTGGATATAGATCGACTATCCAAACAAAGTTTGGATTGGAATCACTTAAACGGTCTTCTTCGAAAATTTGAAGTTTCTCATGTCGCCGGGCAAGCTCTTATTTTATGCACGGAGCTATTACATACACCTCTTACATCGAGTATGCTCCCGCTCACGGAGAATAGACAGGCAAAGAGGCTAGCCGTAGATGCGTTGTTCTATCTAAGACAGATGGTCAATCTGCATACTGATCCTTTACCGGATGATGTGGCTAAATTTCATAAGCTTCATTTATTTGCATTAAGGGGGATTCGCTCTAAGCTTCTATTTATTATCAGCTTTCTTTACCCTTATCCTATCGATGCCGAAACCTTACCTCTGCCCAAGGGAATCCAATTCCTTTATTTCCCTTTACGGCCATTGTTATGGCTTTGGAGGACTACAAGGAAATATGCTACATCCGGGAGGATTTAGAGTGAAGCAGATCATATATTTTACGAAACAACTATATGCGTTTACAGGGAAGCTGCTCTATATCAATTTAATTGGAATGGTACTCATAAGCTTCATGGATGGGATAGGGATTATCCTTCTAATACCATTGATCAGTGTGAGTGGAATTCTGGATGTTAACACATCAACATCACCCGTTGAGGGTGTGTTTCAATTTCTGCAGCAGCTTCCTGCAGCAGCTAGCTTGCCAATAATATTAGGCATTTATTTAGTGTTAGTTCTTGGCCAGTCTTTCTTGCAGAGGAATCTGACCATTCAAGATGCCAAGATTCATACCCGGTTTATTAACCATTTGAGGTTACAAACTTATCGTGCCATACTTCAAGCCAACTGGAGCTTTTTTGTTAAAAAAAGAAAGTCAGATCTTGTCCATTCCTTAACTGGGGAGCTCGGACAGGTTACTGGAGGAATTCAATTATTTTTGCAGCTGCTTAGTTCGATTACATTCACATCCATCCAACTTGCAATTGCTTTTTGGTTGTCTGCCAAGGTAACAAGTTTTGTGCTGATTTGCGGGTTCCTTCTACTGCTATGCTCCAGAAAATTTATTTATAGGTCAAAGGCGCTTGGGGGACAACTGCAAGAGATGGCGAAGAGCTATCTTGCTGGAATCACGGATCATTTTAATGGTATTAAGGATATTAAAAGCAACAGGCTGGAAGCCCCACGATATGAGTGGCTTCGTACCTGGTCCGCTCAAATCGAGAAAGAACGTATCAAGCAAGTCAAACTAGCAACACATTCACAGCTATTATATAAAATTTCATCAGCGGTGCTCATCACCATATTCATCTATGTTTCTATAACGTTTTTTCATTCCGAGCAAGCACAGATGGTAATGATTTTAGTTATATTCTCTCGGTTGTGGCCACGGTTTACTAGTATCCAATCCAATATGGAATCCATTGCTTCGATCCTACCTGTGTTTAAAACATTAATTGAACTGCAAGAGGAATGTAAGGAAGCAGAGGAATTAATGGATATCGAGCTGCAGCCTGACGGTAAAATAGATTTGATAAATTTGCAGCAAGGAATAACATGTAATCAAGTATATTTTCGCTATAGCTCAGAGGGAGCTTTATATGCACTACAGGATGTAAATGTAACGATCCCTTCTCTTCAAACGACGGCTATCGTAGGAAAATCAGGTGCAGGAAAAAGTACATTAATTGACATATTAATGGGATTGACTCGACCAGAAAAGGGTCAAGTGCTTCTAGATGACACCCCGCTTACAACGGATAATTTAATGTCATTTCGTCATATGATCAGCTATGTCGCTCAAGATCCTTTTTTATTCAATGCAAGCATAAGAGAGAATCTGCTAATGATTGCACCGAGAGCTACTGAACAGCATTTGTGGGAAGCGTTAGAATTTGCGGCCGTGGACGATATGGTTCGCAAGCTTCCACAAGGATTAGATACCTTCATTGGGGACCGTGGAGTAAGACTCTCAGGCGGCGAGCGGCAACGGCTGGTATTAGCTCGAGCCATATTGAAGAAACCTTACATACTGGTTTTGGATGAAGCAACGAGTGCTTTAGATACTGAGAATGAAGGCAAAATTCAACAAGCGCTCGAAAAGCTTAAAGGCAAGATGACGATTATTGTAATTGCTCATCGACTGTCGACGATACGCAATGCGGATCAAGTTATTGTTTTGGAGGAAGGGAAAATCATTCAAACCGGAAAATTCGATCAACTGGCTGAGGAAAAAGGTGGAGTGTTCGCTAGTTTGTTAGGAAATCAAATGCCGGCATAAACATGAAATAACAATATAACGAGTTCTTAGGGGGTAATCATCCAATGAATATCATTCCCAAAACGATCCACTATTGTTGGTTCGGCGGAAATGAAAAGCCAGATATCGTGAAACGATGTATGGACAGCTGGGCTCGTTACCTGTCGGAATATGAATTTGTCGAATGGAATGAAAATAATTTTGACATTAATTGCAACATGTACGTCCGAGAAGCTTATGAAGCCAAGAAATTTGCCTTCGTAAGTGATTATGCCAGGGCTCATGCCCTATATCACTTTGGCGGAATATACTTGGATACAGATGTTGAGGTATTCAAGTCGTTTAATGATTTACTGCATCATGAAACGTTCTGGGGGTTTGAGCAGGAAAACTATATAGCAACCAGTACAATTGGCGCTGCTAAGGGTAGTCAGTTATTGAAGCAGTTTGTAGATTCTTACGAGGGTATAGGTTTTAAGAAAGAGGATGGCAGTTACAATGACTTGACCAATGTTGCCATGATTACAGTAATTCTACAAAAGCTGGGGCTGCAGCTCAATGGAGACTATCAAGAAATCAAGGGCGTGGGTGCTTTTTACCCCCAGACATATTTCTCACCTTATGATTATATTAATTGCAGAAAATTCATAACAGACAATACTTATGCGATGCATTATTTTCATAAGAGCTGGCTGCCGCCAAAAGTAAGATTAAAGAGCAGCATCAAGCACTTAGCCGCAAGAGTTATAGGTGGTGATAATATAGCGCGAATACGCAAATTAGTAACAAGAGCATAGGAGTCCACATGATGAAGAATATAATGATTGCTTCTTATGACATGGAAGTGGGCGGTGTTGAGCGAAGTCTCATCAGCCTGCTTGAGAATTTTAATTACGATCAATATGCCGTGGATTTGATGCTCTATCGTCATCAAGGCGATTTTATAAATATGATTCCATCACGTGTACATTTACTAGAAGAGGTTTCAGCGTATACAACCTTCAGAAAGTCTATCCGTGAAATTTTCCAAGAAAAACAATATGCCATTGGGGTATCGAGAATTTTATCAAAATTGGCAGCTGTATTTCAAGGTAAAATCAAACATATAAAAGAGTCAGGTTACTACCAAATGCAACTTATGTGGAGATATGCGCTGCCTTTTTTGCCTAAAGTGGAGAAAGAATATGATATTGCTATTAGTTACTTATGGCCTCACGATTTCATAGCAAAGAAGGTTAAGGCACGAACGAAAATTGCATGGATACACACAGATTACTCAACCGTGGATACCCATGTTGAAATGGACCTTAACCTGTGGAATCAATTTGATCACATCATTGCAGTTTCAGAGGCGTGTAGAGAAGCTTTTCTAACTAAATACCGTTCTCTGGAACACAAAGTCAAGGTTATCGAAAACATCACCTCTCCTCTATTTGTTAGGAATATGGCCAATAACGAAGTTAATGACTCTATTGCATCTGATTCTCGGTTCAAGCTTGTCACAGTCGCACGATTGTCGAGCGCAAAAGGGATTGACCTAGCGATTGGTGCACTGAAGCTGCTTCAGGATAGGGGCTATGGGGATCAGGTCGTATGGTATGTTGTTGGGTACGGTGGGGACGAGGTTATGCTTAGGGAGCTAATTAAGAGTAACAACCTGACAAGCAGTTTTATCTTGTTAGGGAAAAAAATCAATCCTTATCCATATATAAAAGATTGTGATTTATTTGTTTTACCTTCGCGCTATGAAGGAAAGGCAGTGACCGTAACAGAAGCAAAAATCCTCGGCAAGCCGATCCTAATTACCAACTATTCTACGGCTCCCAGCCAGATTAATGATGGGGTAGACGGGGTTATCTGTGAATTGAGTGAAGCGGGGATAGCGGCTGGGATTGAAAAGTTAATGAAGAACGCTGAGTTAAGAAGAGACTTAACAAATTATTTAGAAGAGCAGGACCACAGTAATAATGATGAAATAGACAAGCTTTATCGATTGATGGGTGCTTAAGTTATGGAAATCAAAGTTAGTGTTATCATTCCTGTTTATAATGCGGAACGTTACTTGGTAACTTGTATCGAATCTCTTTTAAATCAAACGATTCGAGAATGTGAGTTTATCTTTGTCAACGACGGCTCAAAGGACAAATGCATGGAAATAATTGAGCGGTATCAACAAATTGATGATCGCATCAAGCTGATTAATCAAACAAACCAAGGGGTCAGCATTGCGAGAAATAATGGATTAAAAGCTGCTGTAGGTGAATACATCGGGTTTGTCGATGCGGATGATTATATCAAAGAAGAAATGTTTGAGGTGCTTTACACTGCTGCCAAACAAGGCAATTGCGATGTGGTAATTTCGAATTATGAGAGCGAAATGAATGATCACTTGGTCGTTACACGGTATCCATTTCCAACCGATTCCATTTTAAGAAGCAGTTATATCGAAGAAGAGCTGCTCACCTATTTTCTAAAGAAAGAAGATTTAAATACGGTTTGCAGCAAGCTTTATAAGCATGAGACGATCCGTACATTTAAGGTTGAATTTCCCGGACATGTTGCATTAGGAGAAGATGGTATGTTTAACCTGAGGGTTTTCAGACATGCAGCAGCCATTCAATATATGGATTACACTGGCTATCATTACCGTGAGGTCGCGGGCAGTGCCACTAGAAATATCAGTGAGAAGGATTATTTTCAGAGAGCATTGGAAGTGTATAAACAGGACTTAACTGATGTGATTGGCGAGAATTTGGATAAGGTCAAGGTAGAGCAATTAAAATCCATCAAATTAATTCATAGCGTAATGTCTTATATCCATATTTATTTTACTCCGTCTCCAGAGATGGTATTCGGCAGAAGATATGCCATTGTCAAGAAAATGATAGGTAATACACATGTCCAACAAACACTCCCTATATTTTATGATGAAATGTACAGCTCATTAGGCCGATTTGACAAATGTATGGTGAAATTGATGCAGCGTAGGTCTACGTTAGGTTTGTACTTTCTAACAGCTTATAGCAGATTAAGGAACAAATAAGCAAAGGGGTCTTAATAATGAAAATTATGATGTATGCCCATGACGGGAGCTTAAATCGAGGCTGTGAAGCTATTGTTCGTTCATCGACTTCGATTATTAAAGAACAAATTCAGGGGGCTCGGGTGTTTTTGGCTTCGGGTAAGCCTACAACTGATAAAATTATTACAAATCTGGACGGCATTTACGATGGATCAGCAGTGAGCATCAAGAAATATTCCTATGATTGGTTACTATCATCCGTGAAATTTAAACTTTTTAACGATGAAACGTATGCCTTTGGAAGAATACATAATAAGATCATTAAACACATTGATAATATGGATGTATGTTTATCCATAGGTGGTGATAATTACTGCTATGGAGAACAGCCTGGCTGGTATGAGATTAACAGGCGTGTGAGGACTCAAGGAAAGAAATTGGTACTATGGGGATGCTCGATTGGTCCCGAGGATCTTTCCCCCAGGAAGTTAGAAGACTTGAAAAGCTTCGATCTTATCCTTGCCCGTGAATCGCTTACGTATGAGCTTTTGGTTAGTTGTGGTCTTACCAATGTAAAATTGTGCGCAGATGCCGCTTTTACTATGGAAAAAGAAGAATTGCCGCTGCCAGCAGGTTGGAAGGAAGGTAAGATGATAGGTCTTAACTTCAGTCCACTTGTTTGGAAAAGAAGTCAAAACTCTCAAACAGCAATCAGAGATCTCATTTCTCATATTTTACAGACGACAGACCTGGTTATTGCCCTTACACCTCATGTTATCGAGGCAGATAATGATGATTCTGAAATTTTGAAGAACTACTATGAAGAATTTAAGTCCACAGGAAGAGTAATCCTACTCCCTAATGATTTGAATGCTATGCAGTATAAAGGATATATTGCCAGAATGAGGTTTTTTATTGGAGCCCGAACTCATGCAACGATCGCCGCGTACTCCAATGCTGTTCCGACAATGGTGTTGGGCTATAGTGTGAAATCAAAAGGCATAGCCAGAGATATTTTTGGCGAAGAAAAATTAGTTCTTGGTATCGAAGATATAGCAAACAGCAGCAAGCTCATCGCCAAAGCGGATGAAATGTTCCGCGAGGAAGAGGCCATCAAAACACATTTAGAGCAAACCATCCCTCAGATCAAAAGAATGTCCTACAAAGCAGTAGAATATCTGAACGAATTAGTTCAATAGATTGGGGTATATGATGAAGAAAGAGCTATTATTTGTGATACCAAGTTTAACCTCAGGCGGTGGAGAGAGAAGCTTAGTAAGTTTGTTAAGTAAAATTGACTACGATCTATATAATGTTGATTTATTTTTATTAACTCACGATGGTTTATTTATGGATCTCTTGCCCAGCGAAGTGAATCTTATACCGTTATCCGAGGAATACAAGTTGTTCACATTACCAATAGTACATTCCATGAGAAAGCTTTTGATACAAGGCAAGCCATCATTAGCCTACAACCGGATCATGTTTTCCATGAAAAATAGATATTCGGATAATCTCTCTAAAAGAGAACAATACAATTGGAAATTTATTTCAAAGTCGCTGGATCGGTTACCCAAAAAGTACGATGTTGCCGTTGGCTTCTTAGAAAAAACATCGATTTATTTTTGTGTGGAAAAAGTAGATGCAGACAAAAAAATGGGCTGGGTACATACCGATTATGATAAATTGGGAATGGACACCAATATTGATAATGAATATTTCAGTCAATTGGATCATATCATCACGGTCTCTGAAGAATGCGCCAACATCTTAATTAGGAGTTTTCCCGAGCAAAAAGAAAAGATAGCGGTTATTTACAACATTGTATCTCCCACAATGATCAAAAAAATGGCTAATGAGACGAATCACGATCTATATCTAAAAAAAGAAGATGAGGTCATTATTCTCTCTATAGGTCGTTTGCATAACCATAAAGGATTTGAAATGGCCGTAGAAGCTTGTAAGAAAGTAATAGATCGTGGGTACAAAATCAAATGGAATATTATTGGGGACGGGGAAGAACGAGATAAACTGACTCAGCTCATCAAGGCGAATGAACTGCAAAACACGTTTATTTTATTAGGATTAAAGACGAATCCGTACCCATATATAAAGCAAGCGGATATTTATGCACAAACCTCAAGAGTCGAAGGGAAATCTATCGCTATTGACGAAGCCAAAATTTTAAATAAGCCTATTCTTGTAACCAATTTCAGCACGGCTAGCGACCAGATCAATGATAACGTTGACGGTCTCATTGTTGAGATGGACTCAGATGCTATCGCAAATGGAATAGAGAAGCTTATTGTTGAGAAGAGCTTAAGAGAAATGTTTATAAAAAATCTAGCTGGATTACAATTAGGGACCGAACAGGAGATTGACAAGCTTTACGATCTAATTAAATAAACTAGGTGGTTACTTGTGAAAAAAAGACTGCTATTTATCATTAATAACTTGGATTGTGGCGGAGCGGAGAAGGCACTCATATCGTTGCTGGAAACAATAGATTACGCTAGTTATGAAGTCGATTTATTTTTATTCAAGCATCATGGTTTGTTCTTCAACAGTATCCCCAAACAGGTCCGTTTGTTAGCGGAGCCAACTCATTATAAATATTTTGATATGTCGATCAAGAAGGTTTTTGTGGAATGTTTGAAAAAGGGCAAGCTCAATATTGCTTTATCGAGAGCTTGTGCAGGTTATATTTTTAAAAATGAACGCAATCGGGCTGTGTGTGATCAACGTGTTTGGACGTATATAGCCCGAACGCTGCAGGGGATTGATAATCAGTACGACGCGGCCATAGCATACTTGGAAAAAAATCCTATATATTTCTGTATCGATAAGGTTCATGCAGTTAAGAAAATAGGCTTTATACATAATGATTATGACAAGCTGGGAATGGATCCTAAGCTGGATCTTGTATATTTTACTCAATTGGATCATCTAGTTACTGTTTCCGAGCAGTGTGCTGTTGTGCTCAAGCAAAGATTTCCCGAACTTGAGAACAAGATTGAGGTTATGCATAATATCGTATCTCCTCCGATCATTCATAACTTGGCTTCCATCGAAATGGATGATTGCAAAACTTCAGGAGTGAAGCTGATATCTGTTGGAAGGCTTGTGTATCAAAAAGGATTTGATTTGGCAATTGAAGCGTGTAAGGATTTAATTCAGAATGGTTATCCCGTGACTTGGTATGTTATTGGTGAAGGTGAGGATCGCTCCAAGCTGGAGCAGCTGATTGCGGACCATAAGCTTCAACAATCCTTTATTTTATTGGGCACAAGAGAAAATCCTTATCCATACATTAAGGAAGCGGATATTTACGTCCAGCCATCCCGATTTGAGGGCAAATCGATTGCTTTGGATGAAGCAAAGATATTGCACAAACCGATAGTTGTCACGAATTATAGTACGGTAAACGACCAAATTACGCATGAATTCAACGGTTTGATTGTCGATATGGATGCTGCAGCGGTAGCTGAAGGAATTAAGAGGCTGCTGGATCTGCCAGAATTGAAATATAAGTTAACCGCTAATCTCTCACAGGAGAAGCAGGGCACAGAATCAGAAATTAACAAATTGTATGCGTTAGTTGAATAGCAGGAAGAGGATGCAATGATGATCATTCAAATCGTTGGTGGGGTGCTGCTTGGTATCCTAATAATCATATTTTCGGTCGATCTCATTTTTATAGGTAAGGATTGGCTAAGTCGAATCTATATTGGACGTTTTAGTGACAAGCAGCACTGGAATCGATCGATTACAGGAGTAGGTTTAGATTGGCTTAGTAACACACCCAAAATAAAAGTGACTGATAATACAAGATTAGTGGCCATTGATATGATTAAAGGAAACTATTCCAGCAGCGCTATTCAACATTGGCAAGAAGCATCTCTACTGTTGGGTTTATCGGAATATATAAAGGTCCAGGATGACGGTAAAGCCAATGGAAGAATAGAATCCTATCTCAGTAAGAAATTCGATCGTGAGGGTCAATGGCTACATAAGCCAGTCCATGTAGATGGTGCTATCCTGGCATACGCGATTATGAATCTTGGTGATAGCTATACCCATACATATAAAAAAGCACTGGATACTATGTGGGAATTGATTCAGCAGCATATCGGAAGTGACGGCACAGTGGCATATCGAAAAACGATGCAGAATTATAGATATGTCGATACCATAGGCTTCATTTGCCCTTTTCTTGTTGCATATGGAATCAAATATAACAAATCGGAATGTGTAGACTTGGCTGTTAAACAGATACGTGCCTATGAGGAGTATGGCATGCTGCATGAGCTTTTCATACCTTGTCATGCATATAGGTTAGATAGTAAAACACCTCTTGGACTGTACGGTTGGGGACGAGGAATGGGCTGGTTTGCTATTGGCTTAATTGATGCCTGGAAAGAGCTTCCCGAGCACCACACCTATAAATCAGTCTTAAGTGAAACTATAAAAAGATTCGCCAAAGCGATCATTCCTCTCCAGCAGCCCGATGGGAATTGGAATTGGACAGCTACTAGAGAAGAATCTCGACCAGATTCCTCAGCTACTGCTACGCTTGGTTGGTTTTTGCTTCATGCATCTAAAATCGAGGGAATTTCTGAGGAATGTCAACATAGCTTCGACAAGGCAATCAGCTATTTAATGAAGGTGACCAGAAGAAATGGAGTGATTGATTTTTCCCAAGGGGATACCAAAGATATTGGGGTGTATTCAATGCTCTTTGATCTCCTTCCATTTACCCAAGGATTCGGTATTCGAATGATAAATTATGATCAGGTGGCAGACAAGACATAAAGGGGTTTTACTAACATGGAGTTCTGGGTGATCGCGGTTGTTTCAGTACCACTGGTTGTATTTCTTATCCTACGTTATAACCGAGTCATGAATCCGTTTATATGGTCTATCACTGTGTATAAATCGGATAAGGTTGTACAGGAGATTCCCCATGAAAGAGTGTTTATCAAACCAAGCTTACAAGCCTCCGATGTAACGGATATTCAAGCCGAGCTTGTTGCAGACCCTTTTCTGGTTATTCATGATTCAATTACTTATTTGTTCTTTGAAGTGTATAACAAAGTTTCAGAAAAAGGAGAAATAGGCTTTGCAACAAGTATAGACCTTGAGAATTGGAGCTATGGTCAGATCGTTTTAGATGAAAAATTTCATTTATCCTATCCTCAGGTGTTTAAGTATCGTGATGAATTTTATATGATTCCAGAGTCTATCGGTGCTGGTAAGGTGTTATTGTATAGAGCGGCAAATTTTCCTTATGGCTGGGAAGTCACTCAAGAGCTTATACAAGGCAAATACGTTGACCCTTCCGTATTTCAATATGAAGACAAGTGGTGGATGTATGCTGGAACGAAGGGACAATTACATTTATTTTACGCCAACGATCTTCGAGGAAACTGGAAAGAGCATAAATGCAGCCCAATTAATACCCATAGCATCCATGTCACCCGTCCTGGAGGAAGAGTCGTTGTGGATAATAACGTGATATACAGGTACATGCAAGAAGGCACATTGAATTATGGACAGTCGGTCCACCTATTTCAAATAACGAAGCTAACAGAGGATGAATTTGAGGAAATCCAAATGGATACGGTTTTAAAAGGAACGGATAAGAAAAATGATTGGAGAAAGGATGGCATGCATCATATTGATCAATTAAAACTAAATAATAATCAGTGGTTAGTTGCTGTAGATGGTCATACATCTAAAAGAATCCATTATATTCTTTGGAAGATGGATCGTTTGTTATCAAAAATCCAATATAAAATCTATAAAAATAAAAATTCCGGTAGACTGCATAACTATAATTTCGGAGATAAAAAATGAGAATAAAAAATTCTATAGTCAACATATCTGCAGGCTTAGCAAATCAGGTAATTATCACAGTACTAAGCTTTTTCTCTAGGACCATATTTATTCATACGTTAGGCATTGAATATTTAGGAGTCAATGGCCTTTTCACAAACATATTAGCCATGCTGACATTGGCTGAAGCGGGTATTGGTTCGAGTATTGTCTATAGTTTATATAAACCGATAGCAGAAAATAATAGAGAAAAAATCTATGCATTGATGCGGCTTTACAAAAAAGCATATGGAATCATTGCACTCGTTGTGTTAGTGCTTGGCTTGGGCTTGCTTCCATTTCTTCATGTATTCGTCAAAGATACAAGCATCGATAATCTTCATCTCATCTATATCATTTTTCTCATGAATACAGTGATGCCTTATTTTTTTCAACATAAAATCGCTTTTTTAAATGTAAATCAAAAAGGGTATATCATCACGGGAATTTATTCGGTCTCCTCCATTTTATCGATGCTGCTGAAGATTGGAATTTTACATTATACACAAAATTACATAATGTACTTAATTATTGATAGCATAATTACTATAACCAACAGCTTGATTATGGTGATTCTTGTGGATCGTATGTATCCATATCTAAAAAAGAAAACATCAGCGGTATTGGATGCTGCTGTTAAGAGTGATATTGTCAAAAATATTAAAGCTATTTTATTGCAAAATATTGGAACCTACCTCATTTTTGGTACGGATAATATTATTATCTCATCTTTTATCAACGTTGCGGCTGTAGGCTTATATTCAAATTACAATATGCTAATAGATATCTGTAGAACTTTTATTAATCAAGTCTTTAATAATATTTACCATAGTGTTGGTAATTTAGTGGCGCAAGAAAGCCAAGATAAAATTTATAGTGTATATAAAGTATACTGGTTCTTGAATTTTTGGCTCTATTCTTTCTTTTCTATATTTCTCTATATCATTACAGAGCCTTTTATTAATTTATGGATAGGGTCTTCATTTATTATGAGTGGCAGCGTATTGATAGTTCTTATGGTTGTTTTTTATGAAAGAGGTATGAGAAACGCCATTACGACGGTGAAAACCACAGCGGGCATTTTTCATGAGGATCGTTACGCCCCACTAGTCCAGGCTGTAGTGAATCTGGGTTTCTCGATTTGGTTGGTACAATATTGGGGGATTGTAGGGGTGTTTCTGGGTACGTTAATCAGCGCTGTGGCCGTTCCAATATGGACAACGCCATATCTTGTATATAAGAAAGTATTTAACAAACCACTAAGCAGTTATTTTATGACTTATTTATTTTATGCTGGTGTAGGGCTAGGTACTTGTACTGTAACTTCTCTGGTTTGTAAATTGGTGGTACCGGATAATCTATCGAAGCTCATATTAACGGTGTTGATCGTTTTGATAGTCCCTAACATCATCTACATATGCATATTTCGTAAAACAGAGGAATTTAAATATCTACGTAAAATAGCTGTGCGGTTAATTGGCTTGGCAAGCGAAGCGGTAAAGAAATTGCTCAAAAAGAAAAAATGGGACAAAATGTCGACTTAATCAAAAATATTTTGGATGAAAATGTAAAGTTTTTATTACTTAATGAGTAAAAAAATGCCGAAATACCAGATAAATCAAGGGTTTCCCCATTCTCCATAGAGTATAAATAAGGAATATATGTATTGACTTGTTATTTATTAGCAACTACAATAAACTTGCAGGGAATAGGCTTTTGGACCTACTTCAGGGCTGAGTTTATTCGATAATTGGACGGTATTTTAGCTCTCAACATTTCAGACTACATAACTCGGGCTTGCTTTTAAACACAAGACCTTACAATTCAAGGGCTTTATTCAAAATCAATTGACTGAGAGGGTGGAGGCTTTGTCTTATCGCCAGAGGTATTTTTTGTTAATCTTGTTGGATTCCTCTATTGTGTTAACCGCCGTATTCTTCAGCAGCTTTCTAGTTAACGCTACGCTTCACGTCATTACCTTCCCGATCATTGTTAGTTCTATTGTCTTAGTAATTAGCCATCACTTTTTCTCATACGCCTACAAGCTTTATAAAAAGGCATGGGAATATGCTAGTGTAGGTGAACTCATCATTATCTTGAAGGCTGTTACGTATTCTATTCTTATCACAGGCGTCATACAGGTCATTATGATACAAACCGCTTACTTTCGTTTACTAGCTGTCACCTGGATGCTGCACATGCTCTTAATTGGAGGTTCAAGGTTTTGTTGGAGGATGGTCAGGGATACCTATATTACATCGAGTAAGAATAAGAGCCGAACATTGATCATAGGTGCTGGATCTGCGGGGACTATGGTGGCAAGACAGTTGATCCAAAATCAGGATTCTGAATTAGAACCTATTGCTTTTATTGATGATAATTTAAGTAAACAAAATCTTGATATCTTGGGCATTCCTGTGATTGGTGGAATTGACAGGATTGAGCAAGCAGTTAAAGAATGGAAAATCGATAATATTATTATTGCTATTCCATCCTTGAGCAAGAAAGAACTAAATATTATCTTGCAGGAATGCGCGAAAACAAAGGCGAAATCAAAAATTCTTCCAATGCTGGAGGATTTGATTACTGGGAAGGTTTCAGTTAGTCAATTCAGGGATGTTCAGGTAGAAGATTTATTGGGGCGCGAGCCGGTTGAGCTTGATATCAATAGTATTTCAGAATACATAAAGGATAAAGTTGTGTTAGTCACAGGAGCGGGCGGCTCCATTGGCTCAGAGATTTGTCGTCAGATCGCAAACTTTCATCCTGAAAAGATGGTTTTATTGGGTCATGGCGAGAATAGCATTTATTCAGCTGAGATGCAGCTAAGGGACATGTTCGCTGGTACCAACATTAAGTTCTACACAGAAATTGCAGATGTTCAAGACGCGGATAAGATGCAAGATATCATGGCTTTCCATCGTCCAGACGTTGTATACCATGCTGCAGCACATAAGCATGTGCCATTAATGCAGCGTAATCCGGAAGAAGCGGTAAAGAACAACATCATCGGGACCATGAACGTAGCACGGGCTGCAAGCAAAAGCGGCGTTGGGAAATTTGTTATGATCTCTACGGATAAGGCGGTAAATCCAACCAGTGTCATGGGGGCTACCAAGAGGTTGGCCGAAATGATCGTTCAGTATATGGACACGATTAGCAGCACTACGTTCGTTGCAGTTCGCTTTGGTAATGTACTAGGCAGTCGTGGTAGTGTAATTCCAAGATTTAAAACTCAAATACAAAATGGTGGACCCGTTACCGTTACTCACCCTGATATGGTTCGTTATTTTATGACGATACCCGAAGCTTCCAGACTCGTCATTCAAGCAGGCGCTTTAGCAAGAGGAGGAGAGATATTCGTCCTTGATATGGGTGAACCGGTTAAAATAGTAGATTTAGCAATAAACCTGATTAAATTATCGGGTAACACGATTGAAGATATCGGAATAGAGTTTAACGGGATGAGGCCTGGAGAGAAGCTTTATGAAGAGCTTTTGTCCGAAGATGAGATGAATATTAAACAGCAAGTGTTCCCCAAAATCTATATCGGAAAAACATCGGATCTCTTTATGCCGGAGATTGAAGAAATTATTAAAACTTATGCGACTCTGGATATAGAAACGCTTAAGAATAAGCTGCTGAATACAGCCAATGGTCGAGTGGATCCAAAAGAATTAGTTTCTACAGGTTAATTAAATTTAATAGGAGGGTGTCACCATGAAGGTAAGAAAAGCAATCATACCTGCAGCAGGGCTTGGCACAAGATTTCTTCCGGCTACGAAGGCGATGCCTAAAGAAATGTTGCCGATTGTTGATAAACCAACCATTCAATATATTGTTGAAGAAGCTGTAGAATCCGGTATTGAAGATATTATTATTGTTACAGGTAGAGGAAAGAGGGCAATTGAAGATCACTTCGATAACTCTTTTGAGCTGGAGCAAAATTTGCTGGAGAAGGAAAAGTTTGAACTGCTCAGCGAGGTACGTAAATCCTCCAATATGGTAGATATCCACTACATACGTCAAAGAGAACCGAGAGGTCTTGGTCATGCAATCTGGTGTGCACGTAAGTTTATAGGTAATGAGCCCTTCGCTGTATTGCTTGGTGATGACATTGTTTCAGCCGAGAAGCCTTGTCTCTTACAGATGATAGAGCAATTTGACCGCTATCATGCATCGATTATTGGGGTCAAGCATGTGTCGGATGAAGAAGTTTCAAGATATGGGATTGTAGACGGAAAGGCAATGGACGAACGGATCTATAATGTAAGCAATCTGGTTGAGAAGCCTAAGCAAGAGAATGCACCTTCCAATCTGGCTATCATGGGTCGCTATATCCTTACTCCTCGCATATTCGAGATCTTAGGAAAACAGGAACCAGGTGCTGGGAATGAAATTCAACTTACCGATGCGATTGCCCGTTTAAATCAACATGAAGCGGTTTATGCTTACGAATTTGAGGGTGTTCGATATGATGTGGGTGATAAAATGGGCTTTATTCAAACAACGATCGAATTTGCACTGCAGCGCGAAGACTTGAGGTACAATCTTTTGGAGTATTTAGCTAAAGTGGTGGCAAAAGAAACGATACAAAAGTAATCCTATTGATTTGGAACGGATGAGAAGTATGCCTAATAAAATATTGTTTGTTGCAACTGTGGATTATCATTTTAAAGCGTTCCATTTACCACATATGAAATGGTTCAAGGAACAAGGATGGGAGGTTCATATTGCAGCACGCGGAAAATTGGAGCTCCCATTCGTAGATCAGAAATATGATCTGCCGATTGACCGCTCTCCATTCAAGAGAAGCAATTGGAAAGCTTATCGTGAGCTCAAAGAGATCATTAATGCTAATAAGTACAATATTATCCATTGTCATACCCCTGTAGGAGGCGCCTTGGCACGTCTAGCTGCACGTGAGGCCAGACTACAAGGAACAAGCGTAATTTATACGGCACATGGCTTCCACTTCTATAAGCGCGCACCGCTCATCAATTGGATGATTTATTATCCGGTTGAGAAAATGCTCGCTCGTTATACAGATTGTTTGATTACGATTAATGAAGAAGATTATCAAAGGGCAGTGAGCCACCGATTTAAGGCGGGACGAATTGAGCGAGTCCATGGTGTGGGTGTTAACACTGAACGTTTTAAGCCTGTGGATCTAGCGCAGAAGCTCGATATGAGGACGAAATTAGGTTTTCAACACAATGATCATTTAATGTTTTATGCTGCTGAATTTAATAAAAATAAGAATCAACAGCTTCTTATTGAAGCTCTTGCACGAATAAAACACGATGCGCCTCATGCAAAGCTTTTACTTGCAGGTGTTGGGGTGCTTGAGGAGTCTTGCCGAGAGCTTGCTGATAGATTGGAAATATCGTCCAGAGTATTTTTTCTTGGATATCGGGATGATATCGATCAAATCTTACCGATGTGTGATATTGCGGTTGCTTCTAGCTTAAGAGAAGGGTTACCTGTAAATATTATGGAAGCGATGGCATGTGGCTTACCAGTCGTTGCCAGTAGCAACAGAGGTCACTCAGAGCTTGTACAGGAAAGTGTAACTGGTCATGTGGTATCACCAAAAGATAGTACTTTATTGGCAAAACAACTGCTGGAGCTTATCCGATCGGAAGAGCTTCGTGAACAAATGAAGATTGAAAGCTTACGCAGAGTGCAGACATACTCGCTGACCCAGGTTGGAATGGAATTAATTGAAATTTATACCCGGTATATGGTGGGAGATATAGATGAATCCAAAAGTCAGCATCGTAGTGCCTATATTTAATATTGAGAACTATTTAAGACGATGTCTGGATAGCCTGCTCATGCAGACCTTAAAGGATATTGAGATTATTGCAGTCAATGATGGATCAACAGACGGAAGTGGAGCCATTCTTGCTGAATACGCAAGTAAAGATGCAAGGCTAGTTGTCATTGATAAACAAAATGGTGGTGTATCGGCAGCACGTAATGATGGAATCCTTGCTTCTCGCGGGGATTATATTGGTTTTGTGGACCCAGATGATTGGATAGACCTTGATATGTATACAAGCTTATATGAGACAGCCGTCCAAGAAAAAGCAGACATTGTGATGTGTTCTTATTTAAGAGAGTTCGGTACGCACTCCAAGTTAAAGGAATACCAGCTTCCTGAAAAAGTATGTTTTCGTAATGAAGATGTTCAAACTATGGTAATGAGACGTATAGTCGGACCATTAAACGAAGAAATTGCCAATCCGGAGATGTTGGATGCTTGGGGGACTGTATGGTCTAAGCTGTACCGCAGTGATTTGATTAAGGACAATCAAATTCAATTTATTGATTTAAGTATTATAGGCACGAATGAGGATTCCCTCTTTAATATTCATGCAGTGTATTATGCTCACTCATTCGTTTTTCTTAACAAGCCTTATTACCACTATTGGCGGGTTAATGGTACCTCATTGACCTCCGGATATAACCCAGATTTACAAAATAAATTTTTAAAACTATACGAGCAGATTGAAACCTTTCTTCAAGAAAAAAAGCTTGATTCAGATTTTTTTACTGCTTTAAATAATAGGATTTGTCTGAATGCCCTAGGGCTTGGTTTAAATACGATCAGTTTGAACAATAAGGCTTCCATTTGGCAAAAAATGAGCAAGCTTCGTTTTATTTTAAATGATAAGCGTATCAAAGATTCCTTTCAACATCTCGAGATGAAGCATTTTTCAACGATCTGGAGGGTGTTTTTCTTTTCTGCAAAATTCAGGCTGGTACCGGCATTTTATTTCATGTTGGTAGCCATAGACAATCTTAGAAAGATGGTTAGATAGGAGGGATTCCTCTGGAACCCATACGAGTATTACAGGTAGTAACCCATATGAACCGTGGTGGACTGGAAACGATGCTGATGAACTATTACCGGCAGATGGATCGCAGCCAAATACAGTTTGATTTTATGGTGCATCGTAACGCTGAAGGACATTATGATCAGGAGATTCTGAGTCTCGGTGGACGGATTTATCGAATGCCGCAGATCAGGCCAGGCAATTACCGACGCTATTTCAAAGTTTTGAATCATTTTTTTGAAAATCACCCTAATTACCGTGTAGTTCACTCGCATATTAACGAAAATAGCGGCTTTGTGCTTCGTGCGGCCAAGCAGGCGAATATTCCCTACCGCATCGCGCACAGTCACCTGAGTGATCTGGGCATCGATTTGAAGCTTCCGTTTCGTTTATATGCCAGACATATCATGAAGGATCAGCCGAGCGAATATTTCGCTTGTTCTGAGAAAGCTGGTCAATGGCTATTTGGTGGTAAAAAATCAGTTGCGAATGAAGTGACCGTTCTCAACAACGCTGTGAATGTAGCAGAATTTAAGTATGATGAGGAAGTCCGCAAATCCATAAGAAATGAGCTCGGTATAGGCGACCAATTGGTGATCGGACATATCGGTAGATTCAACAAGCAGAAAAACCATAAATATTTGATTGATATATTTAAAGCCGTTACGGAAAGTTGCCCACAAGCGTTGCTTTTAATGGTTGGTGACGGTGATCTTCGGGCTTCCATACAAAAAAAAGCAGATCAATTAGGATTGTCGAACAACGTTCGTTTTTTGGGAGTTAGAAGTGATATTTCTGTATTGATGCAAGCAATGGACTTATTTTTATTTCCTTCCTTATTCGAGGGGTTACCCGTTGTTCTCGTAGAAGCACAAGCGGCAGGCTTACAATGTGTGGTTGCGGATACAATCACTAAAGAGAGCGATGTGACAGGTCGTGTTCAGTTTGTAAGCTTGAATGAATCACCTGACAAGTGGGCACAACGGATTCTAAATGCCTCCTATGAGCATGCAGATACATCCGAGCTGCTAAGTGTTAAAGGATACGATACCCAAACGATGTCCAAATGGTTGATGAGCTATTATTTACAACCTAAGCTTATATAGATTTACGGAGGTTATTTGTCGTGACTGCTATTTTAACTATTTTCACCCCTTCGTATAACCGTGCGTACACGCTTCACCTTTGTTATGAAAGCTTATTAAGACAGACATTCAAAGATTTTGTGTGGCTCATCATCGATGATGGTTCTACTGATAATACCAAAGAATTAGTCGATTCTTGGATTTCCGAGGGAACCCTTAACATCCGCTATCATTATCAAGACAATCTGGGGATGCATGGAGCACATAACACCGCTTATGAATTAATCGATACGGAGCTAAATGTGTGCATTGATTCCGATGACTATATGTCTGATAATGCCGTGGAAACCATCATTTCATTTTGGGATAAAAACGGAAGTGACGCGTACGCCGGAATGGTAGGATTAGATGCGACACCTGCTGGAGAAGTCATAGGAACTAGGATGCCGGAAGGGCTGCGAGTGACAACGCTCACTGATCTTTATGATAAGCACAAGGTTCAAGGTGACAAAAAACTCGTATATAGGTCCGAACTAACGCGAAAGTGCCCACCCTATCCAATATATCCTAATGAGAAATATTGCCCACTCAGCTATAAATATGTTCTTATAGACCAACAGTACCCGCTATTGGTTGTTAATGAAGTTCTTTGTTATGTAGAATATTTGCCTGATGGCTCGAGCTTGAACATGATCAAGCAGTACCAAAAGAACCCACGCGGATTTTCATTTTTTAGAAAAGTGGCCATGCAGTATGCTCCTTCTTTCAAGGAGAGATTTCGGGAATCCGTACATTATATTTCGAGCAATATTATGCTTGGTAATTATAAGTATTTGTTAGAGTCGCCTTGCAAATGGACGACCTTAATGGCAACTCCACTCGGTGCGATGCTCTATGTTTATATCCAATATAAGAATAAAAGGATTGCGAAATGACGGTATTTTGGATTACTTTATGCAGCACGTTTATGATTGCGCTATTAGCCAGATTTGTTGCTAAACCAACTTTGACAGGTCATCTATTTGTCGAGCCTAATAAGGTGCTTGTATTTATTGTGATCACTGTGATGGTTCTGGTTTCTGGATTGCGAAATGGCATAGGCGATACGTATTTCTACATGTATTCTTATCGTACAACGGTATTTAGTTTGGAAAATATCCTGTTTAAGGCTGATTTTGGATTTAATCTCATACAATATGTGTTACAATACATTTCGATGGACCCACAACTGCTTATATTCGTAGTTGCATTGGTGACCAACGTACTCATCCTTCTTGTATTACTTAAATACTCAAGGTTTTTTGAATTAAGTATTTTTCTCTACATTACAAGCGGACAATATTTGGTTTCCATGAATGGAATTAGACAGTTTCTTGCGGGAGCTCTTCTCTTTGCTGCAACGAAATATATATTTGACGGCAACTGGAAGAAGTACATGGTTATAGTGCTCATTGCTTCAACTATACATCAATCGGCACTTATTCTAATTCCTATTTACTTTATCGTACGTCAAAAGGCCTGGACAACTCAAACCTATTTACTTCTCACATTAGCCGTGTTATTTGTATTTGGCTATGGTCAATTCTCACAAGCTTTTTTCAGCGTAATTAAAGATACCAAATATAGCGAGTATGAAAACTTGGAAACGCATGGCGCCAATTTTTTAAGAGTTATTGTGACAGCTGCGCCTCTCATCATTGCTTATTTTGGACGAGAAAAATTAAGGCGAATTTTTCCAAAGAGCGATTACATCGTCAATATGTGCTTAATTAATGTCGTAGTGATGTTGATTTCGACGCAACAGTGGATATTTGCTAGATTTAGTATTTATTTCGGGTTGTATATCCTTATTCTTATCCCTTGGATCATAGAATTGTTTGTGCCCAAAGATCGTAAGCTCGTTTATTACGCTATTTTGGTATGTTATTGTATCTATTACTACTATGAGAGTGTTATTAGTTTAAATATTAGATATACAAGTAACTTTTTTAAATTATGAATGAACTGAGATACTTTTAAAGCAATATGTGATTGGAATGGGAACTTTAAGCGGTCGCAGTTCAATCGTTTCCATGTGTAATGGTGGAAATAACCTGAAAGCATGTATTGCTGGTTCGATTGTCACTTGAGGAGTGGAGAAGATGAAAAGACTTTTTGATATAATGGTTTCTGTTATGATGCTATTGCTATTATTTCCATTGATCATCGTATTGGCCATTCTAGTCAGATTCAAGTTAGGTTCACCGATTCTCTTTAAGCAGGAGCGTCCTGGTTTACATGGTAAGCCGTTTATTTTATATAAGTTTCGTACGATGACGGATTCAAGGGACCGTGATGGGAACTATTTATCGGATTCTGTAAGACTGACGTCCTTCGGTCAAATTTTGCGTAAATATAGTCTGGATGAGCTTCCTCAGCTCGCTAACGTCATTAAGGGGGATCTGAGTTTAGTAGGACCTCGACCATTATTAATGGATTACTTACCACTATATACGGAGGAGCAGGCGAGGCGTCATTTAGTGAGACCGGGGATAACAGGGTGGGCTCAGATTAATGGAAGAAATGCGATTTCATGGGAAGAAAAATTCAAGCTAGATGTGTGGTATGTAGACAATCAAAGTGGAGCACTAGATGCCAGAATCATCGTGGCTACATTTCTTAAAGTCTTCAAACCCGAAGGGGTCAGCCATGCTAATCATGTAACGATGGAGAAGTTCATGGGGTCGAAGCTTTCTTAGGAAAAGGATGTGGAAAAACTGAACATCGTAATAATTGGATCAGGCGGACACAGCAAAGTTGTTCGAGACATCATAAGCTCAAAGGAGGACTATTGTGTAAAAGCTGTCCTGGATGATAAATATGATCAGTTAACATCGAACGGAGACATATATACAGGACCTATATCTTCAGCGCAGCATATTATTAGCTTATATGAAGGGATCAAATTTATTATCGCTATTGGGAATAATGAGATCAGACAGTCGATTGTCTCGAAGTTAGGACTATCTCATGAATCTTATATCTCACTGGTACACGAAACAGCTGTAATCAGTCCAAGCGCCTTCGTTGGTTCGGGAACTGTTATCATGGCCAATGCCGTTGTTCAGGCTGACGCAATAATTGGTCGATACACGATTATTAACACGTCTGCTATTATTGAGCATGACAATTGTATTGGAGATTATGTGCACATTGCTCCTCGGGCAACCCTTACTGGAGATGTTAAAGTTAAACATGGGTGTATGATCGGTGCGGGGGCAACTATTATTCCTGGACTTTCCATTGGGGAGAGGTCGGTAATAGGCGCAGGCTCTACCGTTATCCACTCCATTCCCTCGGACTGTACAGCCGTTGGAATTCCGGCGAAGGTGATTAATAAGAATAAAAGATCGATGGACAGTTGATCGTAAGAATGATCAATGCGCTGAAACTTTACCAATACGACTATTTGGCCGTCCGGAAATTACGGTTTATCATAAATCTTAATCCCACATTTTAATATGAAAGGTGTTTCGTCATATGACATCAATAAAAAAGCGAATATATTTGTCTTCTCCCCATATGAGTGGCCAAGAGCAAGAATACATTGCACAAGCCTTTCAAACCAACTGGATTGCTCCATTAGGACCTCATGTTGATAACTTTGAAAACGAATTTGCGGCTTACGTCGGTATCCAAAATGCGGCTGCTGTAAGCTCTGGAACAGCGGCTATTCATCTGGCTCTGCGTTTGCTGGATATAAAAACAGGAGATTTCGTTTTTTGTTCAAGCTTAACTTTTGTGGCTAGTGCAAATCCTATCATCTATCAGGGAGCCCAACCAGTGTTTATTGACTCGGAACCGGAAACCTGGAATATGTCACCTGTTGCTTTGGAACGTGCACTAAAGGATGCTGATCGGATAGGAAAGCTGCCTAAGGCAGTTATTGTAGTGAATTTATATGGACAAAGCGCTAAGATGGATGAAATTCTGACTTTGTGTGATCACTATAGGATACCTGTTATTGAGGACGCAGCAGAGTCATTAGGCTCAACGTATAAAGGTCGTGCAAGTGGTACATTTGGTAAATTTGGTATCTACTCCTTTAACGGCAATAAAATTATTACGACCTCCAGTGGTGGAATGCTTGTATCTAATGTTGCAGATGCCATTACGAAGGGGAGGTTTTTGGCGACTCAAGCAAGAGATGCTGCCGCTCACTATCAGCATAGCGAGCTGGGATACAATTATCGAATGAGCAATGTGTTGGCAGGTATTGGCAGGGCTCAATTAAAGGTACTGGATGAGCGAGTGAATGCAAGAAGAGCTATTTTTGATCGATACCGTCAATGCTTGTCGGATATTTCTGGTATACAATTTATGCCGGAGCTAGAGAATACAAGGTCAAACCGTTGGCTTACTGCAATCACAATTGATGAAAGTCAACTCGGTGTAACTATTGAACAATTACTTGAAGCGTTGACTGAAGAAAACATCGAAGCTCGTCCGGTCTGGAAGCCGTTGCACCTGCAGCCTCTCTATGAAGGGACTTCGTATTATTCACATAGCGAAAACGTAAGTGTTTCTGAGAGATTGTTCCGTACAGGGATGTGTCTTCCATCCGGGTCCAATATGACGGAAGAGGACCAAATGAGAGTTATCGATTGCATTAAAAGCTCCATACTGAATAAACTCATTACCTAGTAAATAAGGGGCTGTTCAAGAGGTTTACAGAGACCCACGGGATAGCCCTTTGTCTAGGTTTTTAGTTGTTTTTGCGAAACAATAAGGTCTATGTATCTTCTGATCCTCAGCATCGAACTCACCCAATTCAGCCACGAAATACACAACCTTCAGTCTTTCGATTTTTTCAAAATTTCAGTTAGTGCGCCCTCACTTTAATTTCCGTGGTTTCAACTGGTAAAAGCGATCCAAAGTCAACTTTAAAAATCCATTTCCTGAGGTGGGTGACTAAAGCATGATCAAAAAAATAATCGTATTTTTGATTGTAAGGACAAGGAAAAAAGTATTAGAAGAAATTTGGATGGAAGACTACATTAAATTAGGAATGAAGGTTGGTAAGAACTGTTCAATTCAACCAGATGTGCTCTTTGATTACTCGCATTGCTGGCTTATTCGAATTGGTAACAATGTGACTATCGCCCCTCAAGCTTATTTATTAGCACATGATGCCAGCACAAAACAATTAATTGGCTATACAAAAGTTGGCGATGTAATAATTGAAGATAATGTGTTTATTGGAGCAAGAGCCATTATCATGCCAGCAGTCACCATAGGCAAGAACTCTATTGTAGCTGCGGGAAGTGTTGTAACAAAATCTATTCCTGATAATAGTGTTGCAGCGGGAAATCCAGCAAAAGTAATATGTACCATTGAGGAATATATCGAAAAGACTAAATTGAATCAAAAGACATCTCCGATATACGATTATGACTATACACTCGGTGGGGAAATAACTGATCAAAAGAGGGATCAGATGTTTGAGGAACTGAAAAATCGAATTGGTTTTGTGAAATGAAATAACATCAAGCAAAGTCAGAAAATGGAGACGGTTTCAGGTATCATATCCGAAGTTGACAAAAGGATCTGAGAGATTGTTGTCCTCCCTCAGATCCTCATTTTTTACAAGGGTTCACGAGCTGTTTTCTACATCATAGTCACAAAAACTTCCTGTTGTGCTTCTTACCGTCATAGCTGAACAGCACAGGCTTTGCTTCCACAATCGATTCCAAATGCACCGTTTTTCCCCACAGCTGTTGAATGTAGGGCATCGTTCTTTCTACATATTTCAAATCCAGCTCCATACCTTCGTAAGCATGCTTTAAGTATAGCTCCCCGTTGCGGTCATAATTCCCATCCTCCACAACGATGTAGGGAAACCCGCCATTCACACGGGAATAAATCAACTGATCACGGATGCTTTCCCACGATTTATCGGTTATTTTCCACTCGGGCCCCTTTTTCTCGAATACATACAGATCCAGCTCATCAACCAGCTTCTTGGTCATATAGTTGCGGACGAACGATATATCTGAATCATATTCGCGGACATCGAACATTTTTTGCCGACCTTCACCACCCTTGCGGCCTAAGCGATCCCGTTCCTCCTGGGTGGGCTGATCCCAGCGTTTCTCAATATCCTCGAACATTTTTAAGCCCAGATAATAAGGATTCAAGCTGTGCTGTGATGGAATAACGACGGACGAATTCAGCTTCGCATATTCAATGGTTTCTTCCACGTTAAGATCCAGCTCCCGCAAAATCCTTTGATGCCAATACGAAGCCCAGCCTTCGTTCATGATCTTCGTTTCCAGCTGCGGCCAGAAATATAACATTTCATCGCGAAGCATTGTCATAATGTCACGCTGCCACGGAGCCATGTGAGGAGCATGCTCTTCTATAAACAGGACAAGGTCCTTTTCGGGAGCGGGCGGGAACTTCGGCAGCTCTTGACTACGCGTTTCCTTCTCCTTGACAGGGTGATCCAAATTCCACAAGTCCTCATAGCCGAGCTTGCGGTCGCGATTATCCGGATCGGGAGATTGCTCTTTGTTCTTACCGCCTCCATAACGTCCTGCCTCATAGGGTTTGGAGATAATCGGGTCAACATGCTCCTGAATCGCAAGTACGGCATCGATAAAACGCTCGACCTCATCGGTTCCATATTCAACCTCATACTGCCGGATACGCTCAGCGGTTGCAGACATACTTTCGACCATGTTGCGGTTGGTTTTGGAAAAGCGCATATTGTTTTTGAAAAAATCGCAGTGGGCCAGCACATGAGCCACAATCAGCTTGTTCTGGATTAAAGAATTGCCATCCAGCAGGAAGGCATAACAAGGATCGGAGTTAATGACCAACTCATAGATTTTACTGAGTCCAAAATCGTACTGCATTTTCATTTTGTTAAATGTCTTACCAAAGCTCCAATGGCTGAAGCGGGTCGGCATGCCATAGGCTCCAAATGTGTAGATGATGTCGGCGGGGCAAATTTCATACCGCATCGGATAGAAGTCAAGTCCAAAGCCGCTGGCAATCTCCGTAATCTCAGCAATAGACGTTCGAAGCTCCTGCATATCGGTACTATTCATTGCACAGCCCTCCCTGAAGAGGCATTAGGAAAAAAGGTACGCAGTGCTTTGTATACTTCATTTTTCTCTTTGATCACGTAATGAACGAACTTGGGATTATGAATATTGCGATAGGCCGACATCAGTGTGCTGCTGCGGTTATATTGATTGACCTCCCCGTAGCCGAACAGATTGCAGCGTGCGACAAGCTCTCCGATCAATCTCACGCAGCGGTCGTTATCCGAGGTCAGATTATCGCCATCAGAAAAGTGAAAAGGATATATATTGTAACGGGAAGGTGGATAGCGGCGGTCGATCATATCCATAGCCAGTTGATAAGCAGAGGAGCAAATGGTGCCGCCGCTCTCGCCCTTGGTAAAAAATTCCTCCTCGGTTACCTCCTTGGCTTCAGTATGATGAGCAATAAATACAATCTCTACATGCTCATATTTGGTACGCAAAAAACGCGTCATCCAGAAAAAGAAGCTGCGCGCCATATATTTTTCAAAGGAGCCCATGGAACCAGACGTATCCATCATAGCGATGATCAGTGCGTTGGATTGCGGTGTAATCTTTTCATCCCAGGTTTTGAAACGGAGATCGTCGGGATTAATATGGTGAATGCCGGGATCACCTGCTGTTGCATTGCGTCGCAAATTTTCGAGAATCGTCCGCTTTTTATCGATATTGGACATGATCCCTTTTTTGCGTATATCGTTAAAAATAACTTCTTTGGAGGTGAGCACATCCTTTTCCTTCTGCTGTAAATTGGGCAGCTCTAATTCCTCGAAGAGCAGCGATTGTAATTCTTCCATCTCAATTTCCGCATCATAATAATCCTCCCCAGGCTGATCGCCAGCACCTTCTCCCTTACCGGGTCCCTTGGCAGGAGTCGGGTCAACGCCTAAGACGTCTCCGACCTGACTATCTCCATCTCCTTGACCAACATGTTTGCTCTTATTGTAATTATACCGAAGGCGATATTCGTCGAGACTGCGAATGGGCACTTTGATGATTTGCTTGCCATCGGACATAATAATGCTCTCATCGCTAACCAGATCAGGCAGGTTCTGCTTGATTGCTTCACGTACTTTTTGCTGATGGCGGGTTTGATCCTGATAGCCTTTGCGATGCAGGGACCAATCCTCGCGGGATACGGTAAACAAGGGCTCTGTCATGACGGACACCTCCTTAGAGTTTTGCGAAGCAAAACTAACTCCGTAAGCATTTGTTGAGTTTGCGGAGAAACTGACTGCGTAAGCTTTCACTGAAATTTGGGAAGCCAAACAGACTTCGCAAGTCTTAAATGGCTTAAGAGCAAGCAGCGGGAAAATGAGTGCTTGTTACTAAATATATTCAAGCAGCAGGGGGATATGTGATAGGACGCATGGCTATTTTTGAAAGGTTTTTTCTATCGGCAAATTTTTAATAAATATAAAATTTAGTAAATAAATGATAAATTTAACAGAGTGGTCTATCTTAATGCTCCCGATATGGGCAGTAGGAGAAGATTATAGATATGCTTGCTAATGATTATTGACATGCACAAAGTACTATTGGATAAGGCTCTTTGAAGATGTAAGCTAAAGATTATATCATGTAATCGCTTGTTGTATTAAAATGAGTATAAGATTTACCTTACTGTGCTCTGTCCAACGCATCATGCTAAGCAGAGTTCACTGTGAGTGTAGGGTGCAGGAAGAAAACTAAGAAATGAATAGAGCAGAGAGGAGAGGTGAAGTGGTTGAAAAAATTTGAGCTTGCGGTTATTCCAGGAGATGGTATCGGTAAGGAGGTCGTGCCGGCTGCACTGGATGTACTGGATACTTTGGCTGAGGTGCATGGAGGGATTTCTTTTACCTATACAAGCTTCCCTTGGAGCTGCGATTATTATATGAAGCATGGACAAATGATGCCGGATGATGGCATGCAAACTTTACAAGGCTTCGAAGCGATTTTTCTGGGTGCGGTGGGTGATCCAACACGTGTGCCAGACCATATTTCGTTGTGGGGCCTTTTGATCAAAATTCGCCGTGAATTCGAACAGGTCATTAATGTACGTCCAGCGAAATATTTCCGTGGGTTGGAGTCGCCGCTGTTAAAGCCCAATGATTTTGACCTGCTGGTAGTCAGAGAAAATAGTGAGGGTGAATATAGTGAAATCGGTGGGCGTATCCATAAAGGAGAGGATGAGCTTGCCATCCAAAGCGCCATTTTCTCAAGAAAAGGAACCGAAAGAGCGATGCGCTATGCGTTCGAGCTGGCACAAAAGCGAAGAGGGCATGTCACCAGTGCGACGAAATCGAACGGAATCGTACATACGATGCCTTTTTGGGATGGTGTTTTTAAAGAAGTAAGCCATGATTATCCAGATGTTCAAACAACATCTACGCATATTGATGCACTAGCGGCATTTTTTGTAACCAAACCTCATGTTTTTGATGTGGTTGTAGCTAGTAATCTATTTGGGGACATCCTGACAGACATTGGAGCGGCGATTATGGGAAGCATTGGTATTGCCCCTGCTGCCAATATTAACCTAAACGGTAAGTATCCGTCCATGTTCGAACCTGTTCATGGCTCCGCACCGGATATTGAAGGGCAGAACCTGGCCAATCCGATTGGTCAGATTTGGACAGCCAAGCTGATGCTGGAGCACTTGGGGGAGCACGAGATGGCGGAGCGGCTGTTGAATGTGGTGGAGGATGTAACCGATTCCGGTATCAAAACCCGTGATATTGGAGGAACTTCAACAACGACAGAGGTCACATCCGAAATATGCAAAAGGCTCAAGCAATAAGCACCATTAGATGAAGGTTGCTGCTTTTTAAAATAGTAATTAGGAAAATCGTTCATAGCATTATAGTTGTCAGTAAGGGAGGGTGCGGAATGAGACACATTTTCGTAATAGGTGACAGCATTTCAATCCAATATGGTCCTTATTTAAAAGAACAATTGGAAGGCGAATTTGGATATGATCGCAAAAGAGGCGAGACTCAAGCTATGATCGATTTGGATCAGCCGCTTGGGGCTAATGGCGGAGATAGCAGCATGGTTATGGCGTATTTGGAATCGGCAGAGGCTTTAGGGACAAAATACGATATTCTCCTGTTAAACTGTGGGCTTCACGACTTGAAAACCGATCTTGTGACCGGCAACAAGCAGATTACACTTGTGCAATATCGTGATAACATTTCGGGAATTGTGGACCTTGCATGCAAAATGTCGAATTCCTTGGTATGGATCCGAACTACTGACGTTATTGATCATATCCATAATGCGAAGTCCCGAAATTTCCATCGTTTTCACGCTGATGTCCTGGAATACAATGCTGCTGCGGACGCGATTATGCGGGAGCGTGGAATCTTAATCCTTGATTTGTATGGCTTCAGTAGCAAGCTGGGTGAAGAAGCATTCCTTGATCACGTGCACTATACAGATGAGGTCAGGAAACTACAGGCCGCCTTTATTTCCGGTTATGTACATGCACAATTTGCCGATGCCTAGTCACGATCATTTCAAAAGTCTGGTGAATCCAGAGCAGAGCAAGTAACAAAAATAGTAGGAGGTTCATTGATGATAAACACATATAACGACTTATCTTATCTTCATTTAGACAGTTCGCTTACCCAAGCAAAAAGTAACGTAAGTATTGCGGATTTGGAGGCGGCAGCGAATTCTACCGTGCTTAATGTTGAAGGCATCACATCTCCATTAATCATAGAGTCTATGGAAATGCTGTTTAACAACGGTTTATATTTCTTGCGTACAAGGACGACTGATGGTTCAGAAGGTGTGGCTGTGGCGAGTGAACGTGCAGCTTACTTATATCCTCTGCTCAAGCAGTTGATCATTCCTTATTTTATAGGCAAGGATGCCAGAGATCTGGAAAAGCTGCTGGACGGTGTGTATGTCTATGAAAACAATTATAAGCTGTCTGGTCTTGCTTTGTGGTGCTGCATATCTTGGTTGGAGGCGAGCGTGCTTGATATGATGGGCCGAATCGTTGGCAAGCCAATCGGGGATTTATTGGGAGGCGTCATTCGAAACGAGATCCCTATTTATGTAGCAAGCGGCAACAGAGGCACGACACCAGAAGAGGAAATTGAAGTTCTGCAGCAAAAGGTCGCGGAAACTGGAGCAAGAGCAGTGAAATTCAAGGTAGGCGGCCGGATGAGCAAAAATGCTGATTCCATAAAAGGACGTTCAGAATCGCTCATTCATTTAACGCGCAAAACGTTCGGAGACGATTTCACCATACATGCTGACGGAAATGGCTCCTATGATCCTGCTGTAGCTATTGAATATGGCAAAATTTTGCAGGATATTGGTGCTTTCTTCTATGAAGAGCCTTGCCCATTCGAGCATCTTGAAGATACCAAGGAGGTTGCGGACGCGCTTCAAATTCCTCTGGCCTTCGGTGAACAGGAAACGAGCATAAGACGGTTTAGATGGATTATTGACAATGACGCCGCACAGGTTGTACAGCCCGATTTACAATATAACGGTGGATTTATCAGGAATACCCGTGTTGCCAGAATGGCGGCTTTAAAGGGCATACCGGTTACACCTCATATTTCGGGCGGTTACGGATATATCTATATGCTTCATTTTGCATCGTACATTCCGAATATTGGGAAGTTTCAAGAAGATAAAGCAGGGGTCAAAGTAACCGATTATTTATTCACACCGCATATGGAAGTGAAAGATGGTGTTTTTAGAGCGCCTACTGCTCCAGGTCTGGGTATGGATGTTAAGGTTGTTGAGAAAGAGCTTCGTAAAGCATACGTTCTTTAAACTAACGTTGCGCATGGTTTGAAGCCGGACAAGCTGGAGACAGAAATCACCAGCACGGAAATAAACCTTACTTGATCCGGTTTTGCCAACTGTAAAACCTTCAGTTCCACTTCAATGTGGTTCTGAAGGTTTTTTTGTGCAATGAGGCGCTGCGAAAGCAGACCCCTCTTCCAATCGCTGTTGCAGCCAGATTCTTTGTATTCTTAGCCTCATAGGGGTAAGAATCCGTCTGCAAAGGCGAACACTTCGTTTCTCCAGAAGGGTCCGCTTTCTCCGCTCGGGCTGTGTGTTTCTTTGGTTCGTCTTATATAGTATGTAAATTTATAGAAAATGAACTGCTGTCTATTTCTCGAACAGACTGTACAGGCTGTACATGCTAATAACTAGGCAATTGCTGAAAATGTGGGTCAAGCCGAATAATCCTGATCTCGTCAGGGGCTGGCTCTTACTGCAAATCAGGATTGCTTATGATTATGCCCAGACCCGCTGAAGATTGTTTCGGTATGAAAAAGCTTGCTGCATCACTATTTGCCGACATTTGAGAAAATGGCTTTGTATTGATTGTATCTAGTTATGGAGCTCCAATGCTATGCTCAGACCAACAACGATAAGGAAACCAAAAATGGATCTGAATAGCAAGGAGGACCTATGAACAATCATCCGTTTATGGAACGTTCACCACCCAATAAAGAGGAAGCATCCCAAATACCAATATGCCAATTAAACGGAGGATGAGAAATGTCAGAGAACGTAACCCATACAGCGGTTGTAGAAGATTGCTTTAATATGATGTTTGCCACCGACAGCATTTGCAAAGCCTTCAAAGAAGCAGGCCGCGCCCATATCCAGTTTTCGCAGTTCGGCAGTGTAACCCGCTCCGGGGATAAATTTACAGTTGCGTTATTGGAAAAATACCGGACGAACTGGGATGAACGGAAAATAGAGGAGAAGTTGGACTATAAGCTAGCTTTTGTTCTGGGTTGGTTGTGCCACCGTGCAGCCGACCGTCAGATGAAGGTGGTATTCCGAGAAGCAGAACCGGAATCCAGACAGTTCCCAACGGACTGCAGTATCTATCATGATGCGTTCATTTTCCACAGATTGTATGAAGACAATAATAGCACGCCATTTCCCTATCGAAAGGCTCATTTCGAAACCAACATGGAGAGTCTGCAGGCTTCAGCTGCTCTTAACGTCCATGCTGCGACAGATACGTTCCGCTTTATTTGGCAGCGAATGCTCCTTGAAATGCAGACGTTTGTCACCGATACTCATGATATTGACGGTTGGTTCGATAAGCTGCATGCCAAACATCAGGAGCAAACGATTCATCTGGACCGTTATGCAGAAGCTGTGTTAACTCCGGACCCGGATAAAGTCAAGCGATTTATTAGCGACACGAACTTTTATAACGAAGAGGATGCGATCATTCAGCTTGCTCAGGCGTTTCGTCAGGGTGCAAAGTTTACTCAGGATGAGCTGGAAGCAGCTTTAGCAGTAGAGCCCACGAGCCATTATGCGCATGCTCTGAAAATGGGGTTTGGTTATTTACAAAGCGCAAGCGCTTACTTCATAGGAGAAATCGATCAGGACACTTTGAAGGATCAGTTGGATGTAGGCAAGAAAGGGAGAGACGGTCAATCGGTTTAACTATATTCATAGGGGGTTATCAAATGTCTATTCAATGGAAATCAAAGTCTATGCTCACACTAGCTGGAAGTCTGCTGGTTACGACAGCATTAGCCGGCTGCAGCGGTCCAAGTCCCGCAGCAACAGATAGCAAGACAAAAGGGAATACATCCGCGGGAGATGAGAAGCCATTCACGATCTCGATGATGAATTTATCTGTTTTATCAGAGCCTCCCAAGGATAACGATCCGATCATTTCGGCCGTCAAAAAACTGACCAATACGGATTTACAAATTCAATGGGTGCCTAACGGTACTTACGATGAGAAGGTCAACGCAACGATTGCCTCCGGGCAGCTGCCGATGGTTCTGCTTGTCGGTACGCCCATGCCATCAAATATTAAAAATGCGATGAGGACCGGACAATTTTGGGAAATCGGGCCTTTACTTAAGGATTTTCCGAATTTGGAAAAAGCGTTGAACCCGCAGGTTCTGAAAAGCTCTGCAGTCGGTGGCAAGTATTACGGGATCAATCGCGCTCGTTCGCTTGTTGGTGATGGTATGATTTACCGCACTGACTGGCTGAATAAGCTTGGTATGAAGCCACCAACTACATTAGATGAAATGTATGAAGTCATCAAAGCCTTTTCAACTAAGGACCCTGATGGCAATGGCAAAAATGATACAATCGGTCTCGCTGAAGAAAAAAGCATTCGCGGTTTCAAGTTAATTCTAGCAGCAGCCGGTGGCGGAAACGTATGGGAAATCAAGGACAATAAAATCGTGCCAGCCCATGAAAGCAAAGCTTATGTGGATGCGATGAACTGGTACAAACGCTTGTATCAGGAAAAACTGATCAATCAGGATTTTGCTATCACGGAGCGGGTGCAAAATATTGATAACGGCAACAAAGGACTTTTCGGATTCAGAATGGGAGACAATGATTTTATTTCCCGCCATTCGGAGCTGTTCAAGATCAATCCGAGTGCAGAAATGGATACCTCAAGTATTCTTAAAGGTGTAAATGGCACGAAGCTGCTGATGGACACCGGGATGTCGGGCAGTTTCGTTATTCCGAAGCAATCCGTCAAGACGGAAGCCGAGGTAAAGAAAATTCTTCAATACTTTGATAAGCTCTCTACCAAAGAGGGTCAAAACATCTTCGAGTGGGGTATAGAAGGCGTACATTATTCTGTAAAAGACGGCAAGGCGGATCGTACACCTGAGCAAGCTGCCAAATATGCTGCGGAAGTGATTCAGATGCAGCAGGCTATGCAGATTTCAGATGGTTCCCTGGCTATGGAGGGAACTCTGGATAAATATACCGCCAAGTATAAAGCCGCGAAAAAAGAGGCTGCAGCTGTTTCCAATATTTTTGTTGTCAATCCTGCAGCTGCATACAGCTCGGCTACGTATGACCAGAAACGCACCCAGCTGGATAAAATTATTAATGATGCCCGTGTTAAATATATTATGGGCGAACTTGACGAAAAAGGCTGGCAGACAGCACTTGAAGGCTGGCAGAAGGCAGGCGGTGAGAAAGTGCTTGAAGAGCTGAATAAAGAATATCAGGCAGATCCTGCCAAAGGTAAATAAGCCTGTTCACATTTCCGTACCTCTCAGAAAGGCGGTAGATATATTGAAAGCACAAGCGGCAAACCTTTCCAAACCAACAGCCGCTTCAATGGGAGCAGCACTAAAAAAACGACTGATGAAAAATCGGTGGATGTATTACATGCTGGCGCCAGGCATCCTTTATTTTCTCGTTTTCAAATATGCACCCATGTGGGGCGTACTGATTGCCTTTCAGGATTACTCGCCGTTTACCGGGTTTTGGGATAGCCCGTGGATTGGCTTTGAGCATTTCCAAACCTTTTTTAGTGAGCCTGAGTTTGGGCTGCTGTTCAGGAATACCTTGATTCTCGCTATTTACAATATGGTGTTCTTTTTTCCGCTGCCCATTATTATTGCACTCTTGCTTAACGAGGTGCGCAAGGAAGTGTACAAACGTACAATTCAAAGCTTGATTTATATTCCTCATTTTATATCATGGGTCGTTGTCGTAGGTCTCGCTTATATTTTGTTTACGACCGAAGGCGGTATTGTCAATGAGTTGGCTGTCCAATATGGCGGCGAAAAAATAAATTTTCTGCTCAATAAGGATTGGTTTCGGATTATGATCGTCGGTGAAATGATTTGGAAGGAAACCGGCTGGGGCACAATTCTTTTTCTGGCAGCTCTGGCTGGCGTAGATCCTCAGCTGTATGAAGCGGCACGAATGGATGGAGCAGGGCGCTGGAAGCAAATGGTTCATGTGACGCTCCCCGCTATCAAGAGTACCATCGTAGTTCTGTTGATCCTGCGGCTTGGTCATTTTATGGATCTTGGTTTCGAGCAAATTTTCCTCATGCTGAATCCTATGAACAGAGAAATCGGGGAAGTTTTCGATACGTATGTGTACGAACGCGGTATCCAGCAGGGAGACTTCAGCTATTCCACAGCCGTCAATTTGTTTAAATCCACGATTGGTATCGTCCTGGTCGTATTGGCCAATACTTTCGCCAAAAAAATAGGGGAGGAAGGCATCTACTAAATACGGAATGATAAACTGCTACGGTTTAGAATTTAAGGCTTTATTCAAGCAAAAAAGCCCTCTGCCGGCAGACAAGGAGAACTCATATGATTAAGGAATCGCTTGGAAGCAGACTGTTCGACCTTTTGAATTACAGCTTTTTGGGGTTATTTGGTTTAGCGACGGTGCTCCCATTTATTTATGTTCTGGCAGGCTCTTTCACATCACCACAGGAGTTCATCACCCGGAAGCTGGTGTTATTTCCTCATGAATTCTCACTGGAAGGGTACAAATATATTTTCTCCACAGACGTGCTGCTTACAAGCCTGGGAGTCACGATCTTTATAACCATTGCCGGAACGGCTATCAACCTGCTGTTTACCTGTCTGATGGCTTACCCATTAGCGCGTAAAGACTTGGATGGACGTAAAATTATTATGCTGGGTGTGGTGTTCTCGATGCTGTTCAGCGGGGGGATGATTCCGACCTTTCTGGTCGTCAAATCAGTAGGAATGCTGAATACGTACTGGTCCCTGCTGCTGCCCGGAGCGATCAGCGCTTTTAATTTGATCGTGCTGAAAAATTTCTTCCAGCAGCTGCCGGAGGGGCTTGAGGAGTCGGCTAAAATTGATGGCTGCAACGACCTGCGGATTTTATGGCAAATTGTGCTGCCGCTGTCACTCCCGGCGATCGCCACCTTTTCACTCTTTTACGCGGTAAACCATTGGAATGCCTTTTTTCATGCTGTGCTGTACATCAATGACAGCTATAAATGGCCGATTCAGGTGTGGCTGCGGCAAATCGTTATTCTTTCATCGGGTGGTTTGGGCGATTCAGCTGCCTTTGATTCGAACTATGTCGTCCCGCCCGGACAAATTATTAAAATGTCGGTCATTGTCATCTCTACCCTGCCTATCTTATGCGTGTATCCATTCCTGCAAAAGCATTTCGCCAAAGGCGCATTAATCGGTTCGGTTAAGGGGTAATAGTCGGCTTACTCGTAACCAATTTAATCAAATCAAATCATGGAGGATGAGACATGTCAGAGAACGTAACTCACACATCGTTAGTGGAGGATTGCTTTCGTATTATGTTTGCCTCAGACAACATTTGCGATGTCTTTAAAGAAGTAGGCTTTGATCATCTCAATTTTGCCCAATTTGGCAGCATAACAAGCTCTGGCGATCGATTTGCAGTTCCCTTGCTAAGCAAATACCGGGATAACTGGGAGGCACATAAGAAGGTACCGGAAGAAATAGGCTTTAGGTCCGCACCTGCGGTGCCCAAATCACAAGCTGAATCTATCCTTGCATTCGTGTTGGGTTGGCTGTGTCATCGAGCGGCTGACATTCAGATGAAGACAGGATCGGTGGAAGCTGGTCTTTATCAGGATGCTTTTATTTTTCATAGATTGTTTGTAAACAACAACAATACCCCGATCCCTTATAGAACGGTGTTATATGAGAAAAACATGGAGATTCTGCCGGCGTCAGCTTCCATCAGCAGCGAGGATGTGTCAGAATGGTTTCAAGCGATGCAGCAGCGTTTTTTCATCGAAATGCATACGTTTGTTCCGGATGTTGAAGATATCGAGGGATGGTTCGATAGATTGGACGCTAAGCTTAGTGAGCGGACGGCTCATATGAATCGTTTTGCAGAGATCATGATGGATCCTGACCCGGCGAAAGTTAAGCAGTTTGTGTCCGACATCCACTTTTATGAAGACGAAGATGCGATTATTCAATTAGCCCAATCACTACGCAAAGGTGCACAGCCTACACAAGCAGAGATCCAAGCCGCTTACGAAGCTGCGCCTAATAGTCATTATGGCAAGGCGTTGAAGCAGGGCTTCGGCAATCTGTTGAGTGCCAGTGCCTTCTTCACAGGGAATATGGAGCCTAACAGTTTGAATGCGCTTTTGGCTGTATAGAAGCTAAATGAATCAACTTGTAGACTGGGACGGCACTTGAGCCGATCCGGTCTACTTGTCTATACATACTTGGAAGATCGATTTCGTAATCTAAAGATGTTATCTAATGATAATCAAAAGTCGCTCTAATGATTATTTGGGTAAAAATGAGCTTAAAATCAAACTGTTTGTAAGCGTATCCAAATAGCTTTGTGGTGATTGTTTCTGGTTACGGCCTAAGATGGTATGCTTGCGCTATCAAGCCAGCCAGAGCGATTGTACTCTACCCATTTGTGGATCAACCATCCTTTCTGAACACGTTCTCATAGTATAATGAGGGAATCATATGGCCTGTTGTTATTAGGGTTTGGTCTTAGGGCAGATATTGAAGCCGTACAAATAGGTGGTGGCAGCTCATGTTCAGATTTAATACATATTTGACTAAAATGATTGTTTTCACAATTGGGGTCAGCACCCTTCCCATCATTATGCTCGGTCTCTTTTTTTACATGAAAACATCGGAAACGATTCAGGAAAAAGTAAATGCAGGAAATGTGCTCATTTTGGAGCAAACACGCCTGCGTGTAGAGCAGATACTCACGGTTCTCGATTTGCAGATTGAACGGCTTGCTGATACCAGCTATGTCACAGAAGCATTGGAATCAGGCATTGTGCCGTCCCAGTTCATATTGGTTCAAAATTTGCTAAGCTCCATGTCTCGTGTTCAAACCTTCGACGTGGGTGTGCAGGATATTCATCTGATTAATTTAAAGAAGAGATGGATCTTAAATAGCGGAGGACTGAATTCACTGACCGCTGTAGAACCCAAAATATCACGATATCTTCATATAAAAAGGGACAAATTTTGGATTGCCGAGAATGAGAGCTTACTCCGAGCAGGCAATAGCGAGACCAACCCAACGATTAAGCTGATCAAAAAGATTCCTGCATTTTCAGAGAATCCTGATGGTTTGTTTATTGTTGAAATTCCTGGCAAGCAGCTTCGCAGCTACTTGTCTGCCGATAATACGCTCGGAGAGGTTATGATATTGGATGAGTCTTATCGTATTCTGGCCTCCCAGAAAGATAACAAGCTGCTGGACCCGCAAATGCTGGATACACTGATTGCTGAACTGCACCAATCGAGCGCGTCATCAGGTCTATACGAAACCAACTATGGCAAAAATCAGGTTGGCGTTGCTTTTCAGCGTTCATCATTTAACGGATGGATATACATTTCAGTTATTCCCATTGAATTAATCCGTCTGGAATCCAGAAAAACAGGATGGATTATACTTGCAACCTGCGTCATCATGCTGCTATTGGCTGTTGTTATTTCTCTTGCTGGTTCACAACGTATGTATGCCCCTATTCAAAGATTATACCAATCCTTATTTACTAACCAGGACAAGGAACGCAAACGCATTGATGAATTTCATATGATCAATGAAGGCTTTGTAAGGATGCGTACTGTTCAAGTACAGATGGCCGATCAAATTAAAAACCATATGAGGCAACTGGAAGAATATTATGTGCTTAAGCTAGTAAGAGGGGACATAACACCTTCGGAAATGAATGAACGGCTGGGGCAGCTGGATGCCAACTCAAACAAATGGAAGCGAATGGGTGTTCTCACCATCAAAATAGATACATTGAAGGGCACACGTTACAGCGAAAGTGACAGTGAACTGCTGCTCTTTGCCATAAGTAATATGGTTGGCGAGTTAATTCCAGCCCACAACCGACTGATGCCAATTGTTGTTCAATCCTCTCAAGTCACGCTCATTTTTGATGATCCCAAATCAACAGAGGAATTCCGAACCTATATGTATGCTATGGCCAAGAAGATCCAGGACGAGGTTGGAAATTATTTATCGCTGCGCATCAGCGTTGGAATTAGCAGGTCTTATGGTGGGCTCAAGGACGCTAATCGAGCCTATAAGGAAGCCATGGATGCATTGAAATACCGGGTATTGTTTGGGCAGCAGACCATTCTTCATATTGATGACGTCCAGCCAGCTCACAATGTAACTACTGAATATCCCAAAGAACTGGAAAGGCAAATTTTTGATGCGATAAAAATGGCAGACAGGGAAAAAATCCAATCGCTGCTGGATCCTTTTTTTGTGGAAATTTCCGGGCAGTATCATAACTATAATGACTATCAAATTGCCGTGACGAGGTTCTTTGTCAATCTGATCAGGCTTCTGCAGGAAAGCGGCGTATCGCATTTAGAGCTGCTTGGTGGCGATCCACCCCTTATGGAGCAGCTTCATGCGCTCTCATCGGTCGAAGATGCAAGGAACTGGTTTCAATCGCAAATTATTGAACCCGTAGTAAGCGTGTACGAGGATCAGCGCAAGACCAAATACCAAACCATTTCCCAAGAAGTAGTAAGGATGATTCATGATCGATATGATACCGACATCAGCCTGGAAGCTTGTTCCAATATGCTTAATTATCATCCGAGCTACATTAGCAAAGTACTTAGGCAGGAGCTTGGGATCAGCTTTAGCGATTATTTGATGCAGTATCGGTTAAACAAGGCGAAAACGATGCTGGAGGATACGGAAATGAAAATATCTGAAATTGCCGAAAAGCTGAGATACAATAATTCACAGAATTTTATTCGTTCGTTCCGTAAGCTTGCAGGTATGACCCCTGGTACATATCGAGCTCAATTTATTGAACAACAATATCGGGCAAGGAAGTTTTGAGGAAGTTAAAGAATGGGATATTCGATCCCGGACGTATTGAACTTATTGATGTTTCCTCAGGCGGCCATTTCGCGGCACTAATCATCAGGCTGAGCCTGATAATGACCAAAACCTGCTTGGGGATACAATCATCCTACGAGCTGCGAATGCCCATGACCAACGATATATGGGACGGCATCCAACCGTGCTTTTTTGTAATATCCAGAAAATAATATTCATAAAACTAATGAAATTACAATGGCATCTAGAAATACTCCATATTACTGCAAATAAAAAGCAAGTATAATTATGAATGCGCTTTCATTTAGTTTCGGTTTGATGTACAAACGAATGAATACTTGCTCAAAGAATCGGAGGTTACATGATGACAGATATACTTCAACGTTGATTCTTCGGAGAAGTCCTCGATTTTTACCTGCATCGATGATGTAAGTACGACAAATGAAATCTTTTTCTGTACAAGTTGAAGAGACAACTGGTGAAGTTTACTATCTTATTAATTGACAGAGGGGTGTATGTGATGATTGGACGAAAAATAAGGAAAAATATCAGTATGGTTCTTTGCTTGGCTATGCTATTTATGTTATTACCGCAGATACAATCGGTTTCAGCAGTAACTTTGAATACTACTAACGAATGGTTTGAGGATTTTGAAAACTTTCCTACAAGCACAGCATTTGGAACAAGCGGTAATGGAGACCTTCAATATGGCTGGAAATCCAATTCGGGTACCAATCCTTGGACTATTGCCAAAGATACGAGTTCCAATTCGAATGTCTTGAGAGCAAACAATACTGGGATTTCAACTGTATTTATCGGGGGAACCGGAAGTTATGTGTTTGATGCAACAGATGTCATGGTTTCAGCTGATGTCAAGGTTGTTACAACCAGTAGCACAGGTCAGATCGGTATCAATGCCAGACAGAATAGTAATAACGATTTCTATGCCTTAGTCATTAAAAACGGGGAGTTACAGCTTCTTAAAAGAGTGGGCGGCACTACACAAGCAGCACCTTTAGCCCAGAAAACAATCCCCAATTTTACCCTCAACAAATATTATACATTAACGCTGCTTGTGAAAGGCTCTACATTGATTGGCTCCATTAGTGGTGGACCAACAATTGTAGCTACGGATACTGCAATTACAGCACCAACTAAGGTTGGTGTTAATGTGAATTTAACGATAGACGCATATGTTGATAATTTTCATGCAATGAAGGTTTTTCCTAATGCTCCTACCGGCTTATCTGTTATATCGGCAGTGGATAATCAGATCAATTTGAAATGGTCTGGCGCAGCAAGCGCAGAGAAATATACAGTAAAACGCAGTACAACACCTGGTGGTCCCTATTCGACTATAGCTACCGTGACTAGCGGTGTTTACACTGACAGCAACGTTCCAAGCGGCACCTATTATTATGTAGTGGGTTCAGTCGCTAAAGCCAGTAATGGAGACAATATTGACGGAGCGCTATCATCTGAAATCTCCGTTACTCCACAGGCTTCCACCCAAATCCCTGGTGTTCCAACTAATTTGCGCATTGCTCCAGGGGAAGGACAAGCTGTATTGTCTTGGGATCCTGTAGGGCAAATTACTGGTTACAAAATAAAACGCAGTATGGTTAGCGGGAACTTTAGTAATCAAGATACCGTAGTGAAATCTGTGTATCCTACGGTTACGAATTTCATGGATACCGGTTTAAGTATAGGCAGCACTTATCATTATGTGGTATCCGCAGTTAATGTAAGAGGAGAAAGTCAAAACTCTTCTCAAGTTTCTGTATTCATTGCTCCTGCTTTGGAAGCTCCTAAAGGTTTGACTGCCATTCCTGGCTTCAATTTGACCAAGCTGCAATGGCAACCTGTAGCAGGTGCCGTCAGTTATGAGGTGAAAAGGGCAAGCACATCCAACGGCTCCTATACTTCAATAGCATCCAATGTTACAGATACGGCTTATACGGATACAACAGCACAAAACGGAACCACTTATTTTTATGTGGTTCAAGATGTAAATTCAAGTAACATTCACAGTGTTAATTCCAACGAGGTTGCGGTTACTCCACAGAAAAAATATGACTTAAACGTTCAAATTTCAGCAAGCAGCTATGACGGGATTCGAGATCAAGATCCTGCAACAGGAAATAAAGAAAATAATGTAAAGGATGATTTAACTACTAGATGGGGTGCAACTGGTAAAGGTCAATGGCTACAATTCGACTTGGGCGGGGTGTCGTCCATCGGCTTTGCGGGCATCGCTTTTTATAAAGGTGATGAAAGATCTTACTTTTTCGAAGTCCAAACGTCTAACGATTTAGTAACATGGAATAAGATATATGAGGGACGAAGCAGTGGTGCTACACTCAGTATGGAGAATTTCGATTTGCCTGATACGGATGCGCGTTATGTCAGAATCATTGGTAAAGGTAATACTGCCACAGACTATAACGGCTATACGGTAGTCCATCTCTATTCCTCAAATCCAGGCGGGATGGTCAACTCTGCGTATTCACAAGGCACACCGGTAACACCGGATACAGCAATAAGACCAACAAAGCCAGGTTTGTATAACCCAGATGGTACGGTCCATGTGATGCCTGATCCAAATAAGGTAACGGGTAGAACATTGAACGTCAAAGACACAGCATTTGGTGCCAAAGGAGATGGAGTGAGTGATGACCGTGCAGCGATCCAAAGAGCAGTTGATGCAGCTCTGCCAGGTGATGAGGTCTATTTGCCAAATGGCATTTATAAATTAATAACTCTTACAGATGCCAGCTCACAGATCAAATTAAAAACTGGAGTGAACTTTAGAGGGGAAAGCCGGGAAGGGACTGTTCTACTTTCAGATATTGCTTCAACGGTTGGCAGCAGTAGAGTACTGTTAGCAACCAGTATAAACGACGTCGTAATCTCTAACTTTACTATTACATCTACCTGGAATGATAAATATCCAACAGATCCGGTATTACCAAGCACTACAAAAGGCGGTCCGAAGAACGGAATTTATATCGATCAAGCCGGAACGTCTGCAGGGCCCAAAAATATCGTTGTGGATAATCTGATTTTTGAAAAATTTGAACAAATGGGTATACGTCTTAGTAAGGCAAGCGATGTTGTGGTGAAAAATTCAATATTCCGTAAGGCTACTGACATTGGTCCAAGTGGTGCGGGATACGGAATATCTATACAAGGTAAGCCGAAAGACGATCATTTTGGTAAGAACGACGATTCATTGTATACCTTGGTCGAGAACAATATTTTTGATGGCACAGATGCTTTACGACATGGGGTTATCATTCAGTACTATAGTCACAACAATGTTGTAAGAAACAATCAATTTATTAATACTACTCTAGACGCGATCGACCTCCATGGTGAATACGAATATCTGAATGAAGTCTATGGAAACACTGCTGTTGGAATCAAAAGAGGAGCAGGTGTTGGCTTAGGGAATACGGGCGGTGGCGCTCCAAGCAACCATGCTGAGTCTGGATACGGGAATTATATTCACGATAATATCATAAGAAACTCGGCTGAAGGCATATCAGTTACAATGGGCTCGCCAGATACCATTATCGAACAGAATACCATAGAGCTTGATAATACGTTAGTACGCACTGAGTATAATCAAGAGATCGTGGGATTCAGTCTATTGAATTCACCGAGAACGATAGTAAAAAACAATGTCTTCCGTAATTTTACAGCTAAAGATTGGCCGATCGTGGCTGATTATGATCTTGGTGATAAAAACGCTAATTTCGTTGGAGCTGGTGACCCGAAAGACATCCAGCTTATCGGGAATACGATTGTCGGTAACGCAAATGGAATCAAAATTCAAAAGGGCTCAGGGATTTTAGCCCAAAATAACAATTTGAATAACACTATTAACAACATGGTCAACTTTTCTGGAAATGTGGTCTATGATTCACTGAGTTATTCTACAGAGGATGCATGGGTAGATGCAGTCAACCCACAACAAAATAACGGAGTGGGATTATCCGACAAAGTTAAAAACATGACTGTGAAAAGTACTATAAGTAACAATTCCTTAGGTATTGCCTATTTGAAATACGATTTGAGTGGTATGTCTACAGTGAACCATGTAGCGCTTCAGCTTAGCGGTAAACTGACGGATATCAATCCAGGGGATGAATCGGTTACATTAAGCGTTTACGGGTTGACAGATAGCAGTTGGAGTGAAAGCGGAATTAACTGGAGTAATTCACCTAATCATAATCCAAACAACTCGGAAGTAGTTGGTTCGGGAGCAACAGCTTTTTTCCTTGGAAGTTTTACGATGCAGGGGTATAAAGTCGGCTCCTACGATGTAGCTACAAAAGAGTTGACGGATTTTGTGAACTCACAGGTTGGTGGAAAAGCTACCTTTATGATTGTGGACACACAAAAGCAAGGTGTGAACGTAGAGCTTTATTCAAGAGAAAAAGAGCTTGAATCACTTCGTCCTGCATTGAAATTATCTTCTATAGAGCCAAACAACGCCAACTTGAGCGGTCTGAAGATAATGGAAGGAACATCTACATTCGATCCAACTCCTGCTTTTGCTGCAGACAAAACAGTATATACATTAAATGTAGCCAGTTGGGTTAGCTCGCTCGTGATCAATGCTACATCTCTTAGTAATAGGGCAATGATTAAAATCAACAATAATGTACAAGCAAGCGGGACCGATGTAAAAATAGACTATTTAAAGCCTGGAGCAAATACCATAACGGTTGAAGTGACAGCTGAAGACGGTATTACTAAAAAAACTTATCAAATCAATCTCATACGTATGTTCTATGATAATAATAGTAACAGCACGGGCTCCTCATCTGGAGGAACAACGACTTCTCCAACGCAGGGTGAACAAAGTAATAATAACAACCAAGCCACCCCAATTAATGCAGAGGTTAAAAACGTCGGAGGAAAGTCAGTAGCCCAAGCTAAAGTCGATGACAAGTTGATCGATACGGCTTTGAAAGCTTCCATTAACGGTAAAATCAAACTAGCCGTGGAAACTAGTGTTAAAGCCGATCAGATCAACGTATCTTTGAATAGTGCCGCACTGCAAAAAATCGTGACCGATGGGCAAGTGAAATCACTGACTGTTGAGACGAAATTAGGAAACTATGAACTGCCTGTCAAACAGATCAACCTTCAGGATCTAGCGGCTAAACTAGGAGTTGCTAAGGAAAATGTGAGTTTGGATATAGGTATTTCCAAAAATAATACTGCTGTGGAAGTGGCCAAGACTTCAGGCCAAAAGGTTATTGGAGCCGTCGAGTTCATAGTTAAGGCAACTTCACCAGATGGAAAAAGCATAGAGATTTCAACATTTACTCAATATGTACCTCGTACCATCAAGACGGAAGAAAGCTTTAACGCACATAACTTGGCAGCAGTCCGTGTCGAAACGGACAACCAAGGTACCACCACTTATCAGCCTGTTCCTTTTATGGTGAGTGGAACAGAAGTAACACTATATAGTAGAACAAACAGTACCTACCTTTTGTTGGAGAATAACGCTACTTTTGCTGATATTAAGAATCATTGGGCAAAAGACGAAATTGAGGGTATGGCCAATAAGTTTATTGTTCAGGGTATATCGAAAGATGAATTCCGACCGGAGCAGGCGGTTACCCGTGCAGAATTTGCAGCTCTGATTACCCGGACAATCGGTTTAAAATCCGCAGCATCGTCCAAAATCAAGTTCAACGATGTCCGTTCCAGTGATTGGTTCGAGGGTCAAGCATACGCTGCGACGGAAGCAGGTATCGTTACGGGATACGATGATCAAACCTTCCGTCCGAATCAACCTATTTCCCGTCAGGAAATGGCAGTCATGATTTACCGTGCAATGAAGTTTGCCGGATACGATGAGGCTAATACAGGACAGAAAGTAACATTTACAGATGAAAATCTGTTCGAGAATTGGGCCAAAGAAGCCATCTCCGTAATGGCTGACAAGAAGATTGTGGAAGGTGTCGATTCGGGTAAGTATGACCCAGCGGCTACTGCTACTAGAGCACAAAGCTCTGTAATTCTAAGCAGAATGCTTTCCAAAGTAAATTTTACACAATAATATGAGCCTTTCTTAACAATATAAGATGAACTAACATCATGACAGCAAAGAGGCGCTGCGAAAGCAGACCCCTCTTCCAATCGCTGTTGCAGCCAGATTCTTTCGATTCTTAGCCCCTTAGGGGTAAGAATCCGCCTGCAAAGGCGAACACTTCGTTTCTCCAGAAGGGTCCGCTTTCTCCGCTCGGGCTATGTGTTTCTTTGGTTCATCTTAACTAGTTTTGATTAGAAAGACACCTCTCCGCTTAGATGTTGAACTCACCTTGAGTGAGTCCGATACCTAAGCTGTGAGGTGTTTTTTATTTTGGTACGCCATAGTATGGGATATGCTAATTTCAAATTTTTCAAAGTCATCATTGAAATACGATGAAATACAATGCCCGGATTATTGTTGTAACTTCTGTACTACCTGGATGTTAAAGATGTAAAGCTTAACATCTTAGTGGAAAAACTAAGTGGAGTCGCAGCGGATACGGTTATAGCTAATGCAACTAAGAAGGGGATCACCACTCTAGCTGGTGCTGTGGATTTTACGATTACGGCTGAGGCTAACGGAAAAACGATATCGGTAAATGATTTCGGTAACGTTTATGTGCCAAGATCGTTCGAGATATCCAACTCTGTAGATACGAATAAAGCTGCTGGTGTTTTGTACAATCCAGATACGGGTACTATGACATTCGTTCCTACCCTATTTTCAAAAAATGGAAGCAGTCTAATCGTAACGATTAAACGTCCAGGCAATAGTATCTATACAGTTGTTCAAGCAGACAAAACATTTGCTGACCTAAGCGGTCATTGGGCGCAGGCAGACATTGAACAGCTGGCATCCAAACTGCTGATAAATGGTTCAACGGATACGACCTTCGTACCGCAGAATTCCATCACACGTGCTGAATTTGCTGCACTGCTGGTGCGCGCGGCAAGTCTCATTGAAGGATTGGACAACGGAAAATTCCAGCCAAATGTAACAATTACACGCGAGCAAATGACGGTGATGATTGCTCGTGCAATCCAGCTTGCATGTAAAAAATCAGACACAGATACCAAGAAATTGGCTGCTTTCGATGATAGCTCTGCTATCTCTGCATGGGCCAAAGACGCTGCGGCGGGAGCTCTAAATGCCGGTATTGTGAAAGGAACAACTGATCGGACATTTTCTCCTGACAGCAAGGCTACTCGTGCTGAAGCAGCAGTTATGCTCAAGCGTTTCCTTGTATTCGCCGAATTCATGAATTAATCAGAAAGAATGGCCTTAGGGGGCCTAAGGCTCCCCAAGCCATATAAATGACAAGCTTGCTTATGCCATCTTAGTGGCTATAGCAGGCTTTTTACTGTTCCTACGAAAAGGATGATGAGACTACTAGTAGCCTGAGCGGAGAAAGCGGTCCCTTCTGGAGAAACGAAGTGTTCGCCTTTACAGACGGATTCTTACCCCTATAGGGCCAAGAATAGAAAGAATCTGGCTGCAACAGCGATTGGAAGGAGGGTCTGCTTTCGCAGCGCCTCTTTGCTGGTATGACGTTTAATTCATCTTATATAGCAGCATAATCATTGGATCATCGTTCCTGACTGTTCAATGTCAGGTATTATTTGATATAATAAAGCGATTCCGTCTCACATACAGTCATAAATACAAAGAGTGCAGTTTTAACAGAATGTTGATCGTAATTAGAAGGTGGATGCCTGATGGAAATAGGTTGGTTTGAGCTTGAAATTTTAATGAAGCTGGGCATATCAGCTGTTTTGGGTATGTTTATCGGCGTAGAGCGGGAGATTCGCAACAAGCCATTGGGATTGAAAACCTCTTTGGTTATTTGCCTCAGTAGCTGCTTGTTAACAATTGTGTCTATAGAATCCGCGAACAAGTATGCGATAGCTGGGCTTCACGTTATGGACCCGATGCGTTTGGCTGCCCAGGTTGTGAGCGGAATCGGTTTTTTGGGAGCGGGTGTAATTCTTAGAAAATCGAATGATGTCATAGTAGGCTTGACGACTGCTGCCATGATTTGGGGAGCCAGCGGTTTGGGAATTGCTGTAGGAGCTGGTTTTTATATTGAGGCTATTTTTGGTTTGATTCTCATTTTGGCGAGTGTTGTAGCCGTTCCGTTTTTTATCAAAAAGATAGGGCCAAAAAACTTAATCTTAAAAGAGCTTCGTATCAAGCTTGTTGTCTTGCACGAAGGAGATTTGACAAGTATTATCAAGCTGATAATAGCCAAGCATTATAAGATGAACAATATTCACATTAAAGAGTTGAGCGCCGAGCAGCAGGAATTGAATTTTATTCTTCTTGTTGAGAAGAAATTTGCCTCTGAGGTCTATTATGAGATGAAAAGCTTGCCCTATATTGAAACGGTAGAGGTTGAAACTCTTTAGTAAATGCTCGTAAACCTTTGTTCGCGCCAGCCCCTTTTGCAGTTGATGCAAAAGGGGCTTTTGCTGTATGGATTCCAAGCGTTAAGTAAGCCATTATTGTGCACGATAAGCTGGCTGCGAATTGTATGAGTTGATCTCCAGCGTCCGATCCAGCCATTCGAACAGGCGATGATTGAATAGCAGCAGGGCTCCAAAATGACAATGCTCCTCAGCGCCATCCTCAGCGGTAAACTTCATAAAGGTTTTGGAACAAGTAAGTGCATCATACAGCCTCTGGGGCTGGCCAGCAAAAAAAAGGTCGGCTTCGGCCTCGCATATCAAAGTCGGACAGGTAATAAGTTCAGCAACGCCTTCAAGAGAATAGGGTTCGGTTTTGTGTACAAGCTCCATAAGGGAACTCGCTTGAAAGGTAAACATTCCATTTTCTATTGCCCAGCGTACGCCGCTATGCTGGTTCATTATTTTTCTAATAACCTCTTCATAGTCTGTAGGTTGAACATCCTTTTTGCCGTTTGCTATCATAAAAGGCCTGCCCATTTCACTGAATCGAAAGGTGTATAAGCCATCGTTCGCGATACAAGCTGCAAGACGTTGTTCATAGGCCGCTGCTCGCGGAGCAAGGTAACCGCCAAAGCTGATACCCATCAGCGCGATTCGTTGTGGATCGATTTCCGAGCGGGTGCATGCATAATCAACCACCGGTGTGACGACTTTTTCCCAATCGGGCCGGAATGGGAGCTGCTGCAGACGAATGGCAGAGCCTTGACCTGGCCCTTCAAAGGTAAGGCAGTTATAACCGCGCTGAATAGCAGCGGCGGCTCCGCCGAAATACAGCTCTTCGCCTGTAGAATCGTAGCCACCATGAATAATGAGCGTAGGGCGGGGCTTATTGGAATCGTCAACCTTATATAAATAACCTGTTAAATTTGTTCCTTCATAAGGGATATTCACTTGTTCGACGGGCGTATCCATGAGTTGAGCAGCTTGCCAGAAGGTGATTCTGCTGTTTTCCCAAGTGGACAAAATTCTGGAGTCGTGAACATTGCCATGCAGAAAAAACTCTGCCGTACGATAATAATTGGAAGCGCGGAGATAAGCCTCGCGAGCACTTACCCGCTGACCAGCTGCAAGTGCTGATTCTGCCAAGGAATGAACCCGTTCGGCGGTTGCGTGCCATTCCTTATACCAGCTTTCAAAATTGCCTTCCTCAATGCGGTTAGCAGTTAACAGGCATTCCCCAATGTCAGCCCCTCCATAAGGTGCATAGCTTAGAGTACGCAGTAATTCAAATGAAAATGTTTGATCGTTAAAAACAAGACGCATGTTGATCTCTCCTCAATGTTTAGTTGTAGTAGTTCCCTTAATAGGTTAATATTAACTTATAATATTTGAATTTATATGTCAACAATAACTTATGTTAAAATTAACTTATATTTTTAGGGGGATAAAGCAATGAGTACGATCCAATATGTATTACTCACTTTATTGGCGCGTGAGCCTTTAAGCGGATACGACATGAAGCAGCAGATGGACGGCAGAATTCATATTTTTTATAAGATCAACAACAATCAGCTGTATCCGGTTCTTTCCAAGCTGGAGGCTGAAGGTCTGGTTCAGCTACAATCGTTTGAACGGGAATCGTACAGGCCGGCACGGAAAGTATATGAAATCACGGAAGCAGGTATCGAAAAACTGAAGGCGTGGGTCATTGAACCGAGTGAGCCTGGGGCTTGGGATGAATTTCTTCTCAAGCAGTACAGCGCATGGTTGGTGGATCCGGATACAATGATCAAGCTCCTAAAGGAAAAAAAGCTGGAGCATCAAAACCGGCTTCAGGATTATATCCAAAAGGTTGACGGGTTCCGTGAGCAGTACGGTCGATTAACTAGTGAGCACCCTATATTTTCTACGATTGCCGTCGTCGAGATGGGGATCGGCTTCGAGCGGAGCTATATGGAGTGGTGTGATAAAATGATTGGATGGCTGCAGGGAAATCAAATTTAACTACAAGCCCCGTAAATGCTTCCGGTGCTCTTTTCAAACAAAGAATAACCAATTACCCTCTTGCCTAACGGTAGAGGGTAATTTATAATAATCCCCAAATAGTAAACGTTTACCAGTCATCTAATGATAGACAGTGTGACAATGGTGTTATTGTAGGGAAGAACTTGTCATTATGTATAGCCATTTTCAAATTAGTGAGCAGGAGCAGCAGATCTTAGTGACTGTCCGTTTAACTTGCAGCAGTATGTATGATTGGAGGATAAGCCAATGGAGCAGATTCAAGTTCCCGATAAAATGAAAGCGCTTGTCGTCTATGGAATCGGCGATTACAGGCTTGAGATGGTTGATGTGCCTACAGCGGGCGATGGGGAAATTTTGATTAAAGTAGAGGCATGCGGCATTTGTGCAAGCGATGTCAAAACCTTTCTCGGTGCACCCAAGATTTGGGGCGGTGACGGAAATCCACCTTATATTCAAACACCGGCCATACCGGGGCATGAATTTGTCGGAGAAATTGTAAGTATGGGAGCAGGTGTCAAGGGCGATTTTAAAGTGGGAGACCGGGTAATCTCCGAGCAAATTGTTCCCTGCTGGGACTGTCGATATTGTAAAACAGGGAAGTACTGGATGTGTCAAAGGCATGATATTTATGGCTTTCAAACTCATGTAAACGGCGCAATGGCTGAATATATGAAATTTCCGAAGGAAGCGATCAATTATACGATTCCCAAGGAAATCCCGATTGAAAAAGCAGTTCTCGTAGAGCCTTATGCATGCTCCAAGCATTGTGTTGATCGTGCGAATATTAGCAATGAGGATATTGTGGTGCTTGCGGGTACAGGTACATTGGGGCTTGGCATGATAGGCGCAATTAAGCTGAGAAATCCCAAAAAGCTGGTTGTACTCGACATGAAGGACGATAGACTGGAGCTGGCGAAGGCTTTTGGTGCTGACATCACGCTCAATCCATCCAAAGAAAATATTAAAGAAATCATCATGAACATGACGGACGGCTATGGATGTGATATTTACATTGAGGCTACAGGGCATCCGGCCAGCGTCAAGCAGGGGCTGGAACTTGTACGCAAGCTGGGCACCTTTGTGGAATTTAGTGTGTTCAAAGATTTGGTGACCGTCGATTGGAGCATTATAGGGGATTCCAAGGAATTGAACATCTATGGCGCCCACTTAAGCCCTTATTGCTATGAGTCTGTCATTGAATGGATCGGCAGCGGAAAGCTGCCAACGGAAGGAGTGGTCACGCATCAGCTCAGTCTTGAGCAGTGGCGGGAAGGCTTTGACATGGTGGAGAAGGGAGATCAGTGTATAAAAGTTATATTAACTCCTTAGAGGCAGCCACAGCTTCAAGCCGATGCTCCAACAGGTAAGCAGGAGTGAATTCTTACACAACATAGGCAAAAGAGCTTTCAAAATCATTTAAGAAGTGGTTTTGATGGCTCTTTTGCATGCGCATATTATGTACAAAGCGGAGATTGATTTTGCAGTACTTTGTTTCAGGACAATTTAAAAAAGTTCCAATTATCGGTGAAGTTTGGGTCGGCAGTGCACACATCGTGAGCATCCGTCGTTTTTCAAAAATTTACAATGTCAGTTTGTATAATAAAATGAATGTAATACTATTCTACTTCTTATGAACCTTCTTATGTTATTATTTTATATGGTAGTTAAGCAGAAACATACGATACAAGCTTCCTAACGGAAGCTCAGCACATGCTTACGAGGTGAGCTTCCTGAAGGAAGCTCAGCACATGCTTACGAAGTGAGCTTCCTGAAGGAAGCTCTTAGGAGGGAGAATGGACATGAAGGTTTTGTTTATTGGAGGAACGGGATTAATAAGCCAGGCAGTCTCCAAGCTTGCCGTAGAAAGAGGAATCGAGTTGTACCTGTTGAATCGGGGGCAGCGGAATGATTATGTACCTGAGGGCGCTCATGTGATTAAGGCGGATATCCGAGATTCGGCAGCCGCGGCTGAAGCGTTGAAGCCATTTGAATTTGATGTTGTCGTAGATTGGATTGCATTTACACCTGATCATGTTCGCATAGATCTAGAGCTGTTCAAAGGAAAAACCTCCCAATACATATTTATCAGCTCGGCCTCGGCATATCAGAAGCCTTCAACACAATATTTGGTTACTGAATCTACACCACTTGCCAATCCTTATTGGCAGTACTCCAGAGATAAAATCGCTTGTGAGGATTTGCTGATGAATGCTTATCGCAATGACAGCTTTCCGATCACGATTGTACGACCGTCGTACACGTATGGAGATACGATGATTCCATCAGCGTTAAATAGCTGGAGCCACCCATGGTCTTTAGTGGATCGGATGCGCAAAGGCAAAAAGATTATCGTACACGGGGATGGAACTTCTCTTTGGACCATGACTCATAATACGGACTTTGCCAAAGGTTTTGTTGGATTATTAGGCAATCACAAAGCTATTGGACACGCTTTTCATATTACCTCTGATGAAGTGCTGGATTGGAACCAGATCACTCGTTTCATCGGGGCAGCAGCAGGTGTAGAGCCGAATATTACGAATATCTCATCCAATTTCATAACGGCATTTTCTCCTGATAGTATTGGCGGCTTGCTGGGTGATAAGGCAGTGAGCAGTGTATTTGATAACAGCAAAATCAAGCGATTCGTTCCTGGCTTCGTGGCAACGGTACCTTTCCATGAGGGGATCAAACGGACTGTGGAATGGTTCGAAAGCCACCCAGAGAGATGCACCGTGGACACAGCTTGGAATGAACTGATGGATCGGATTGTTGAGGCCCACGAGGCGGGACGGCAGCGGGCCAACAGCTAGCCTTCGTCCGAAAATGAACGCAAAATAACCCTTCAACGTCACGACTAGTGTAGGAGGGTTATTTTTAGTTTGAATGCGGTTTATATTTGATTGTAGTTATTCATCATCGAATTGATTTTGCCTAACTCACGTTCCATAATTGCGAGCTGCTCTTGGGGAATGGCAGTGAAAATATGCTCACCCCGCGCCGTGAATTGCTGTCTTATTTCGGATAGCTGACGGATGCCTTGTTCGGTCAGGCGAACATTAATAATTCGCCGATCCTCCACAGAACGAATGCGCTCAATCCATCCTTGTAATTCGAGCTTGTCAACTAAACTAGTAGCTGCACCGACGGTAATGGACAAAAAACCGGCTATATCGTTCATTTTCAATGAGGGAACATGCTCCAGTTTGAAAATAAGGCAGACGGAAGAATAGGAAATACCGCTCTCTATACTCATCAGTTGAATCATTTGCTTGACTTGACGATTTAATTCCATTAAGGATTTCCACAGGGATGTTACGGTTGTCGGCTCTAGTATTGTATCCTTACTATTGTCGGAAATTGTGCTCATCAGACTCCCCCTTACTTCTAGTTAAGTAACTGATATATTTACTATCATAGCACAAACCTACACGAATTAGTTCATTTAGTCCTTTAATATAAGTGTCTGCAGTCTTATGGAATGTTAGGTAGCCGACAGCCAAGGCCGTTCTTGATGCCATCGGACATCGACAGACGTTTCAAAAAATGTTGATAGATTCGCCTCTGTCATCACATCACGAGTTTGGCCCTGCATAAAAGCTTCTCCACGGCGGATCAACAAGCTATGACTGAAAAGGGGAAGTATTTCCTCCGTATGATGAGTAACATATAAAAGATGTGGGGCATCAGGCTGCGCAGCCAGTTCTGTGATGCTTGTGAGCAGCATTTCTCTTGATATGAAATCCAACCCATTACAAGCCTCGTCCAAAATCAATAATGCTGGCGTAGCCATTAAAGCTCTCGCTATTAGCAGCTTTTGTTTTTCTCCTTGCGAGCAGGTTTGATAAGTACGGTCTACCAGATGGCTGCACCCCAAGCGCTTCATCAAAGTTAACGACCGCTCGTAATCCTCCTCAGTTGGCTTTTCATATAAACCGATGGATGCATATTTACCACTGATTACAACATTCTGAGTTCGATCCGAACCGTATAGCTTTTCTTGCAAGGAAGAGCTGACCCAGCCTATCGTTTTGCGGAGCTCCCGTACATCCACATCGCCAAATTGATGCCCCAAAACTTGAATACTACCCGAGGTTGGCCACATATAGCCATTCAACAAATTTAGCAGAGTGGTTTTACCGGAGCCATTCAAACCTAGAATAGCCCAATTTTCGCCTTGATTGACATGCCAGTTGATATGATTGAGCACGGTCTTCTTATCTCTTTGATAACTAACCTCGTTCATTTCAATAATTTTATTCATAAGCGGATAGACCCTCCTACAAGTGCTATTCGAAAAATTATATCGTACGTTGAATCTTCAATACAAGTGATATTACCATAAATAGGACTTGGTCTTACAAATTTTTGGCATAAGCAGGAATTAAGGGGGATTATGTCGAATTCAAATTTTTGAAGCAATAGCAGAGCTTAAGGGGGAGTTTGAGTGAAATATTCAATCAGTCAATCTGTAAAAATTGTTGATATGAGTGACGAGATCATGAGCGAGGTATTGTTTGACCATGGTGATTTTGAGCTGTCCGCGCTCGCTGTAGGCTCTTCCATTATTACAAATGAATTGGGATTAAGACAGTTTGAAGTTGTCTATGATAGAAGAGAGGGCAAGAAACAGCGCATTCGAATCGTAGATATTGAAATTGATCTGATCACTCAACCCGCTACAACTCGAGTGTATCTCGAACCTATAACATTAATTATTGGCCAGCATGATGTTGGTGAGGTGTAAATTTACTATTAAGTGGAGGCTAATGGAATGAATGCTCGTTTTGTGATAATTGGCTGCATTTGCACCTTTTTGTCAGTTTTATTTGGTGCTTTTGGTGCACATTCACTGAAGGATATATTACCACCGAACATGCTCGCTAATTTCCAGACAGGCGTACAATACCAAATGTACCACGGGCTTGGATTAATCTTGGTTGGATTCGCATCAGCCTACTTACCGAATAATAGCAATTTGAACAGAGCAGGTTGGTCGTTGTTGATCGGAATTGTACTATTTTCGGGAAGCCTTTACGTACTTAGCTTGACAGGAGTAACGATCCTTGGCCTGATCACACCATTTGGCGGTGTAGCATTTTTATTGGGATGGTTATTTTTTATTATAGCAGCAAGGAAAAGTATCAAGAAATAGCTGTTGATAGTTTGGAATCATATCTGTAATTATGTGCAGAAGGGGGGGAGCTTTAATGATTAAAGCTGCCGGCTCCTGTAAGGTTCCCGCGAAGCTTTATGTAGTATTCGCTTCCAATTTTCTATTGTCCTTGGCAGTGGCTTTGTGGTTCCCCAACCCGCTTGTTTTGGGATTCAGTGCAGTTACATGCAGTTATCTCTTACTTTTGATATTTCGCCCCAAATGGTTTATCAGCAACAAGCAGATCCAATATGGTACTGTGCATGATTCGATGGAAAGCTGGTTAAAAGAGAATCAGCCTATGTTTGAATCCCTGTTTGAACACAATCCTAACATCGTATTTTTAATGGATTGCCAAGGTGTGATAATTAAAGCAAACGGGAATACGGAACAACTTATCGGTTATTTGAAAGAGGATATGATCAACATCTCCTTTCATTCATTACTCTCCGAGGAAAGCGCAAGACACTCCCTACACGCTGTTCAACACGCTTGTCAAGGTACTCCGCAAACTTTCAAAACAGCTGTGCAGCATAAGGATGGCTACCGGGTTGACCTCGATGCTACGGCAGCACCGATCAAGCAAGGTATGGATATTACAGGCATTATTGTAATTGGTCAGGATATTACAGCTAACAAACGGACAGAAGAGCGAATTCGCCATATGGCTTATTATGACGACATGACGGGACTTCCTAATCGCAGTTTGTTTATTAACCAACTGAACGAATCGATAACCAAGGCAGTGCAGCATCCTATATTTCTGGCTGTATTCTTAATAGACATTGATCGGTTTAAGGTGGTTAATGATTGTTTTGGACATGATTATGGGGATATGCTGCTGCTGCAGCTTGCGGAGAGATTCAGCCGATGCATTACACAAGATGACTTTTTGGCACGTACCCAAGGTGATGAATTTGCATTGTTTTTCGCGAGACGTTCCGGTACAGCCTCAGTTACGGAGCTTGCGGAGCAAGTCATCGCTGTTCTGGAGGAGCCCTTTACTTTAGAGGCATACCAATTACATATTACAGCTAGTATCGGTATTTCTCAGTTATCGGATGAAGAACTAGATGCGGAAACGATAATCAAATATGCAGATATTGCTTTAACTCATGCCAAAAACAAAGGTAAGCAGACCTATCAAATCTTTAATACGGAGATGAAATCCGATTCATTACAGCGGCTAACCCTAGAAAATGATCTGCGACGTGCACTGAGTCATAATGAGCTGCTGCTGCATTATCAACCTCAAATGGATATTCAAACGGGTAATATTGTCGGCTTTGAAGCCTTAATTCGTTGGCTTCATCCCGTTAGAGGACTGGTACCACCAAATGAGTTTATTCCTTATGCGGAGGAGAGCGGCTTAATTGTACCGATTGGTGAATGGGTGATGCAGGAGGCATGCCGTCAAAATAAGCTTTGGCAGGATGAGGGATTTCTGTTTGTACCTGTGTCTGTGAATTTATCAACACGGCAGTTTCTCCAGCATAACCTGCGTGATCAAGTCTCTGCAGTTTTGCAACGGACTGGCTTGGCTGCATCTTACCTCGAACTGGAAATTACCGAAAGCAGTACGATGGATGTGGACTTTGCCATTGGGGTATTGCTGGAGCTGAAGGCATTGGGAGTGAAGATCAGCATTGATGATTTTGGAACAGGCTACAGCTCGTTATCTTATCTAAAAAGATTTCCGATCGATAAGCTGAAGATCGACCAATCCTTTGTGCGTGATATCATGACTGATCCCAATGATGCAGCTATTGTTGCTTCCATTATTGCGATGACCCGGCATATGAACCTAAGGGTTATTGCCGAAGGCGTTGAAACAGAGGATCAGCTTGGTTTTTTGCGGAACAATCATTGTAATGAAATTCAAGGCTACTGGTTCAGTCCTCCAGTCAGCACGGTAAAAGCTGAGGAGCTTATGCTGCATTTTCAGCAGGTTGCGGCACACCAGGATGAGGAGACAGGCGAATAAAAAAAGCCTTTAACGTTGGAGATTTTTATCCCGTTAAAGGCTTTTTTTATGAACTTACTGCGAAATCATCAATTTCATTGATTTTGAACAGATAGACTTGCTTCTCATCAACATGATATACGGATACCATGCCTCCAGGGGCATCAACATTGAGAATACGGCAGGGCAGGCTCAGCTTGATTCCTTTGGCTTTGACAATGGTAAGTCGAACCAGGGAGTTGCGTTCCTTAAAGCTCTGGAATTGATCCCAGATAGGTTGATGCGGATCCTCCAGCTTGGCGGGGCTGGCAGCACTATTCTTTTTCGTGGCGGCTGCTGCTTTGTCCAAAGGTTTGTTTTCTTTGGTTATATCTGGTTTTTCCTCGGAGTGGGTGTCTGCTTGTTGCTTACTAATGGTTTCGCGCATGATGACTTCAATGGTTTTACCTAAATGAATTCCCTCTTTGACCAAATAATCTTGAACTTCGGATGTATTTAACAAGTGTAGTAGCTTTTCCAGAGCACGGCCATTGGATTCGCTTTCAATCAGGATATCTACATTGAATAGAAATCTGCGTCTGTCTATAGTATTCTGCTTAATATCCATGTGGACTCCTCCATTTGAACGATACCTAATTTAACTATATCATTTTTTCTAGTACAAAAGTAGCCCACAATTTGGGAAATTCAACACTACATTGGTATGTGTATTTTGTATAGCCCATCACCAACATTAGCCTTGATCATATACTGCAGTATACGTTTGGAAAAGGAGGTGCGTATATGATCCAGATGCATCCTGTTGTTATAGACGGTTTCACGGCTTTGGCAATCGAGGTTAAGCTGCCCAAAACAACGCTTATTGTGGTGTCAACAGATCGTGGATATATTATGTGCGGGGCCCTGGATGTTGGACTGTTGAATGAAAAATTGAAAGACCGTCAAATACTGGCGGCCAGGGCAACAGGGGTCAAGACGATCGAGGAACTGCTGGAAGCTCCTCTGGAATCCGTTACCTACGAGGCAGAACGACTAGGCATTGTACCAGGGATGAAGGGCAAGGACGCGATTGGGTTAATGCGTTGATTATATCTGAACAGCACGAGGATCGAAACAATGAAACCCGAACATCGGAATCAATGAACATCGTTTGTACAAACCGAAAAAAGCTTGATTGCTCAAGCTTTCTCCTCAAACATGCAACCGATCTCACCGTATCCAGCGCTGTATGTACACGCTGATGACATTGCGGTAGCCATCCACAGGTTTCTTCAAACCTCGATTACAATCATCTGATGACATTCCAGCTTCGGCACATTATAGGATACATCAGTCCCCGCTTCACTCACCGCAAATGGCAATGGCTCCATTTGCGGTGCTAGGTAAACCTGCTTGGCCTTCTTTCCTAATTTCAGTGTGATCTGGGTATCGTAAATAGGCACAATGTCCTCAATAACCTCCACACCATTGCCGCGCTTGACGGGAGAGGCGTACAGCAAGTGATTGATATAGCGGTGATGAGCCGGCTGCTCCATTAAGGTGACGATACCTTGCGCAGGCATATTAGTAATCAAGGTTTTATTAGGGAGCAGTCGGTTCAGGGCAAACAGCATGCATTCCTTCAAAGCTAGACTTCCTTTGGTCGCATAATCACTGAATACGTTCCAAGCCAAATAAATTCCATTAGTGCTTTCTACCATGCCAGGACCATCGTGCTGTTGGGCGCTTGGCGTATGCTGATGTGAGCAGAAAGTAAACACCTCACGGTTAAAATAAGGATATTCACGCCTTCCCAGCTCTTGTCCGTTGGTTAAACGAATGCGCTGGCCATCGGCATAGAAGATAAATGCGGCATTCGAAAGGTTATTTAGTTCAAAGCTTGGACGAAAATAATCGGGTTTATACGGATTAGGCCCTTCCCAGACGACACCCAGATCAATGGCAAATGCATCTCCTGCTTCGTTCAGTCCAGAACGACCTGTTGCCAGAATCTTGCCACCTTGCGCCAAGTATGCATTCAGCTTGGTCTGCAGCTTGGAATTAACCAATATATCGTCAGGAAGGATTAGCACTTTATAGCGTGTGTAATCACTTTCCAAATCGACAACATCGAATAAAATCTTGCCTTCAAGCAGCATGCGGATGGCGCCTGCATCAGCTGATCCTGAACGATCCTCACGCTTTTCTTCCTTGGAAGCACCGATAGCTTCAACAGACAGCAGGGCAACGTCGGCAACCGCTTGGACATCGCTGCACCACGCTTCTTTTTGCTCAACCTCCCGATAAGCCTTACCAATTAATACATAGGTGGCCGGGTCCATCAAGCCTTCTGGATGAAGCTGATCGCCTATAGAGCAGCGGGCGCCATTAGCTAAACTAAGGGAGGTTTCATAGCGAAGCGCGTTTGGATGCTTGTATCCACCGAATTCTCCCCAGGTGGTGTGAAATTTTCCAGTCATCCCGAGATAATCCATGCCAAGCCCCTGGGCGTAGCGTGCGGATAAGGGGAAATGATCATAACCCCAGCCGCCAGTAGGCAGCGATTCCAGCTCTAAATGGGTATTCATGGCGGATAAGTCTCTGCGTCCGCGACGAATATGGCCTCCATTGTGGAACACAGGTAGCCCCGGCTTGATCGCATCAATCGCATCGCGTATACGCTTCGTGTAATGGGCATAGACACGCTCCCCTAATGCGACGACCGCAGCAGAGTCTCGCGGATCATGGCCTTCATCCCGCAGTGTGCGGACACAAGTATGACAGTAGCATTGGCGAACGCCAACAATATCGAGGAAAATGCCATCCCCCTCATATTTACGGACGACCTCTTCCACTTGACGTACGAGTAAGTCCAGATAGGGAGAATTCAGACAAAATTGGTGATAACCCGGCTTCATAAAGCCATCCTGCCAATTAGTGTTGTCGTTAATATCGCGGATCAACCATTCGGGATGGCGGCGGGCCAGCTTTTCATCCAGTCCAGCGGATACATAGATAGGGGTTTTGACATCGATCTCATGGGCTGCTTCAATCATGGCACCTAACAGATCAAAATTCAGCTGGGGGTGAATTTCATTAGCTTCAGTAGGATGATAGGCCCAGCCATGATGACATTTGGAAAAAACCGTTATGGAGTCCACATATCCTTGGATCAGCATTTCCTGAAATTGCTGCTTGGAAAAATGTTTACCGATATTAGGAATCGCTTCTGAGGTGTGAAAATCCAAATGAACTTGACGAAAACGCATGAATGATACACTCCTTCAAGAGTAAGTGATGATAATTACGGATGGAATATAAACCACCTCTCAACTATAATGCTTACCTATGGAAGGGAATAGGCGGGAAAGCGACTTTATATAGCACATTTTCGACTGAGGTAATTTGTGAATGAGCTTTTTTTGCGATACACTACCTATACAAAGACCTGACAACTTGAGACAACTGATTACGCCTTATGATACAAGCCTTGCTACGCAAAACGCTAAGGAGTGTTGAGATGGATATCCTCCAGTTATCTATTCCGCCGCTTCCGCAGTTTTTGACCATTGGTCATACGATTTGGAAGCCGGGCATGCAGCATTTTGAGCGCTGCTTTGAAGTCTATGATATGTTGATTGTATGCAGTGGTGCCTTGTACATGATGGAGGAAGGCATATCGTATGAGATTCAGAGTGGGGAAATGCTGTTGATGGAGCCGGGACGGACGCATAGTGGATTCATGCCCTGTACGGAGGATACATCGATTTATTGGGTTCATTTCAAACACGAACGTCCGGTGGCAAAAATGGCCGAGAAGCAGATCCCTTGGTCAACCTGGGTAAGTAGGGGAACGGATAGTGACCTGATTCCTTCAGAGCAGTCACTGTTTCTGCCCAAATATGGAAAGATTGATATAAGGCCGCTTCTGCCAACCCTTGAAGACATGCTGCGGCTGCAAAGCAGTCTCACCCTGGAGCATGCTGTTGATGTGCAGGTAGCCTTGGGAAAACTGCTGTCCCTGGTGCAGGCTGGTTTGAGGGCAAACAGAAACTCAACAAGATCTTATGTGATCGCCGAGCAGATCAAGCTTTATATACGAGAGCACTGCAATGAACCATTCGAAGCACAGCGGATTGCCGATCAGCTGCATTTCGACTTTGATTATGCTGCCCGCTGTCTGAAGCAGCATACCGGCCTGAGTCCGCTGCAATATCATCATCTGATGAGGATGGAGGAGGCCAAACGGCTGCTTGTACATAGCAATATGCCTGTTCAGGAAATAGCGGCGCACATAGGTATTCAGGATTACAACTACTTCATCCGCTTATTCCGCAAGACTGTTGGGATGACCCCAGGGCTATTTCGCAAATCATCGCAAAGCTACATATAGCTAACTATATAAGATGAACCAAACATCCGGACAGCAGGGAGACGCTGCGAAAGCAGACCCTGCTTCCAATCGCTGTTGCAGCCAGATTCTTTGTATACTTAGTCCTATAGGGGAAGAATCCGTCAAAGGTGAACACTTCGTTTCAACAGAAGGGGGCCGCTTTCTCCACTTGGGCTGTATGTTTCTTTGGTTGATCTTATATAGTCGAGTACGCCCATTACTTATCTTCTGTTTATTTCGGACTTTCTGGATCAACAATCCGTTTTCTATTCATATAGCACATTACCGTTGAACATTTGAATTCGGGGTTTGTTTGGTCCATTAGAATTTTCCGATGAACTACGAGTGAAGCAGTCCAATGGTCCTGGAGAAGGGTAAGCCCTCGACTATTTAGCTAATGATTATGGTTGTTAACCGGACTTCTATGGGAAGTCTGGATATACTTTTAACAGGAAGTTTGGTACTTTTAATAAGGATTTTAGGGAATGAAGCCATTTTGTATGAAAAGAGGCGTCGGGATTGGACATTCAAAAAATATCTTCACGTAAAATATATGAAGTGATAGCGGACCAGATCAAGGGGCAAATTGTCAGCGGTCAGTTGAAACCAGGAGAGAAGCTTCCGTCTGCCAAGGAGCTGTCGGAGAGGTTTCAGGTAGGCAGATCTACACTACGCGAGGCGCTTAGCGCATTAAAGGCAATGGGGCTTGTTGAAATTCACCAAGGTGAAGGCAGCTATGTCCGAAGCATTGAATCACAGGATGTGGATTTACCTGTATTTGATGCGTTGCTGATGAATCGGGAGACAGTCATAGAGCTGATCGAGGCTCGTAAGGCGTTGGAAATTTCAAATGCCGCATTGGCTGCAGAGAAACGAAATGCAGAGGATATTGCTAAATTGGAAGGAATCATCCGTAATATGGAGGATTTTCTTGGTAATGAGCAGGAAGGCGAGCGCTCTGACCTTTTGTTTCATTTAACCTTGGCGCAGGCGGCGCATAATTCGATCATGGCAAGGATGATTGATTCGATCTCCACACAAATGCAGACGGCTATCAGGGAAACGAGACGGCTGCAAATGTATGCGAACGAAACGGTATCCAAGCAGTTATGGGAGGAGCATAAAGCGATATTTGAAGCCATTCGTGATCAGGACCCAACTGCAGCTCAGGAGGCCATGCGTAAGCATCTGTTCCATGTCGAACAGGTACTCCTGAAATTTTTAAAAAAATAAGAGCTTGGTTTGCCATATATGGATGGCAACATTCATATAGATAGCATCATAGAGTATTTGAATGGAAAAGGCAGGAATCGGGTAGAAGAGTGAAAAGAATAGGCTTTTAACCCCGAAAATAGAATTATCTGAATATTTACAATAATCTAATAATATATTAATATGAACTTAACAAAAGCACAGCAGTACCACATCAAGTACTCCAATTTCCATCCTTACATTCATTTACAAGTTTCGGTTCGAGAGGTTTATGCCTCTTGTTACTGAAAGTAATCATACAATGTCCTGTTGTAAAGAAATTGAATGGAGAGGGGATAGTCCAATGACGTAGGTTAGCGAAGCATGCTTAATCTGAAACCATTCAAGCATGCGGGGACCCAATGAACATATCCAATGTACAAGGATCACCCAATAGCTGCAAGCTTGACCAAAGCCATTAACAAGTTTCAGTCTAGGGTGCAAGAAGTTAACCTTGGCGCTGAAAGTTAAATACAAGCAAAGGATCTGAAGGGAAAGGGGATAGTCCAATGACGTAAGTTAGCGAAGCATGCTCATTTTCCGAAGCATTCAGAGCATGTGGGGACCTCAACCAGAAACCGTAAGACTGACATGTAAGTGTCACAGCAACAAAAATTTAAAGCCTTAATAAATTTGACCTGAAGATGTTCATTCTGAAGATGTTCTAATGATGTAAGGTAAATGAATGGAGCTTAAGAAAAAAGTGAATAGAAATACCCCATAAAGGTCCCTGTTTATTGGCAAAATAGACAGGGGCGTTTATTATTTATGCGTACATAGTCCATTCGATACAGCAGCCTTCAGCGGAAGCTGCGACTGCAGCAGTTTTTTGCGGATCTGAATAAAAGGCTTTCAAAATACCAACATATCTGATAACCTGATAAGTATAAGAATGATGGTTATCATAGAGAAGGTAGGTATCCCGATGCGAGTTTCCTTGTTTATTACTTGTTTAGCGGACCAGTTGTATCCCGAGGTTGGCGAAAGTGTCGTAAGAATGTTAACCCGATACGGGTGTGAGGTTGATTTTCCCGAGCAGCAAACCTGCTGTGGACAGCCGGCTTTTAACAGCGGCTATCAGGATGAGGCCAGAGAGGTTGCTCGAGGGCTGATTCGCGCGTTTGAGCATAGTGATTATGTCGTATCACCTTCCGGTTCCTGCACCGGTATGGTTCACCATTATTATCCGCAGTTATTTGCCAATGAACCTGAATGGCTGCTGAAGGCCGAGCAATTGGTAGAGAAGACGTATGAATTTTCACAGTTTCTGGTAAGGGTGCTTGGTGTAACCGATGTTGGCGCAATCTTTGACAAGAAGGTGACTTACCATCCGTCCTGTCATGCGATGCGGTTACTGGGTGTGAAGGAAGAGCCTGGAGCCTTACTATCGAAGGTTCAAGGTCTTGAGCTGATCGAGCTCCCCAAAAAAGAAGATTGCTGTGGCTTTGGCGGTACCTTTGCGGTTAAAATGGCGGATATGTCAGAAGCTATGGTATGTGAAAAAGCAGGAAATGTATGCTCGACTGGGGCCGAAGTGCTGGTAGGAACAGATATGGGCTGCCTGATGAATATCGGTGGGGCTTTAAATAAGGATAATAAGCCGATTCGCGTGATGCATTTGGCACAGCTGCTGGAGGAAGGAGTGAAGCGCAATGAGTCAGGTCGAAACTAGAGAGTTAATCGGTAGCGGCTTAAAGCAGCGGACAGAAGAAGCTTTGGCTGATGATTTTTTGCGAAAGGCTGTAGCGTTTACAACCGATAAGCTGAAGACCGGTAAGCTGAAGGCGACAGATGACTTTGGCGATTGGGAAGAATGGCGCGAGCGTGGGCGATTAATTCGTACTCATGTCATAGATAATCTTGATTATTATTTGACCCAGTTCACAGATAATGTATCTAAGGCAGGGGGACATGTACACTTTTGCCGTACAGCCGATGAGGCCGTACAGACCTTTATGGACATTGCTGAGAAACGTAAAGCGAAGCTGGTTGCCAAAGGCAAATCCATGGTGTCTGAAGAGATTCATTTGAACCACCATTTGGAGGATCATGGGATTGAAGCGATCGAGACTGATTTGGGCGAATATATTTTGCAGCTTGCGAAGGAAACGCCATCTCACCTGATTATCCCTGCGATTCACAAGAACAAGCAGCAGATTGCCGACCTGTTTAATGAGGAGTCCGGTGAGTCCTTTCCGCCGGAAACACGGGTGCTTGCCGATTTTGCCAGACAACGGCTGCGTAATTATTTTCTGGAAGCCGATATTGGTTTGACGGGCTGTAACTTCGGTGTGGCTGAATCCGGCTCAATCACGCTTGTATCCAATGAAGGAAACGGACGGATGGTCAGCACGATACCGAAGTCGCATGTAGTGATTATGGGCATGGAACGGCTCGTTCCAACCTTTGATGACTTGGAGGTTGTACTGAATTTGCTGGCGAGAAGCGCAACAGGGCAGAAGCTGACAACCTACACTTCCATGATTACAGGGCCTCGGCGTGAAGGTGAGCTGGATGGACCCGAAGAGCTCCATCTGATTGTACTGGATAATGGACGCTCTGAGCAGCTTGGAGATCCGGTATTTCAAGAGGTATTAAATTGCATCCGCTGTGCGGCCTGTCTGAATGTATGTCCTGTATATCGGCATGTTGGCGGTCATACTTACGGCAGCGTGTACAGCGGTCCTATTGGAGCTGTTTTGACACCGCTTCTGCAGCAGGATTATAAGGAAGCCGGCGAGCTGGCTTATGCATCAAGTTTATGCGGGGCTTGTTATGAGGCATGTCCTGTGAAAATTCCGCTGCATGATATGCTCGTACAACTGCGTAACCGCAAGGTAAAGATGGGGTTGACCCCGTTTGCAGAGCGCACCGCCTTTAAGACATTCCAAACTGTGTTTGGTAACGTCAAGCTGTACAAGGTAGCGATGAATTCTGCCTACTATTTGCAGAAGCCCTTCATAAGCAAAGGCTTTATCAAGAAAGGACCGGGACCTATGTCCGGCTGGACGCAGTCGCGATTTTTCCCAATGAAGCCTAAGGAGTCGTTTCGCGACAAGTGGAATAAGCTGCAGCAGGAAATGAAATCCTCAGTAGGAAGCCCTGCTGTTCCCATAGCGCCATCTTCGGCAGATTCAAAAAAAAGAGGTGAGCATCATGAGCATTAAGTCCGGACAGATTCATGGCCGAGATTCTTTTATCGCTAATATTTCTTCAAGATTGGGGCGCAAGTCGCCAGATGCCGTGGCACCGGAGCACCCATTCAGAGGGGCACCAGAATTTTATAAAGAAATCGAACGGACAACCGAGGAGAAAATTCAGCTGTTTACCGATAACTGGACAGCATTGACAGGTAAAGTGCTTGTCGTTGAAGCGAGAGAAGCGGAGGAACAAATCGGCGCGTGGCTGCAGCAGATCGTCGAGGAGCTGCAGGTCAAACGTGTATCACGCTGGGAGCATGCAGGTTTGATTGGATTAAATGTGGATGGAGCGCTGACAGCTGCCGGTGTAGAGGTCGTTCCATGGACACTCGATTCGGGTGCAGGCGATGGAGGAGGAGCGGCATGTCCGGATTCTTTGGGCTCTATCGGCGCTGTTAAAACAGACTCCAGGGCTGTGACAGATCAAGCTGATGAGGTAAAGCCGATTGAAGCCGATTCTGTCAATCCGAGCGACCTTGAAGCGACGGCTGACTCCGGTCCAATCGAGCTGTCTGCGGTACACGCTGACGGACAAAGCTCAGCTCCTTCGAATTGGTCGCAGCGCAGTCGGCTGCTTCAGCGGACAGAGCGGTGTGAGCTGGGTATTATATGGCCCGATTATGCTGTTGCCAATACGAGCACGCTTGTTTTGCAATGCTCGCCAGAACATGGCCGTTCGGTAAGCCTCCTGACCGATATTTTGTTCGCTGTTTTCCGCGCTGATCAGCTCGTCACTCGAATGGGTGAAGCTTTTAAGCAAGTTACGAATGGCAAGCTGGATGCGAGTCAATATGCTTCCTCCTTAAATCTGATCACAGGTCCGAGCCGCAGTGCGGATATCGAAAATGATCTGACTATCGGTATCCATGGTCCTGGAAAGGTATATGCAGTCATCATCAAGTAACTACGGGTTCACCATGTTTCTTACACATATGAACGCCTAATTAGGGTGAGAAGTAGTGCCGGTTTGTGATAGAACTGGTGATGCTTTTCGCTCTTTTTGTCGTAAGGATGCTTCACAGGTTATTCATATTCGCCAAATCTTTACATTTTTCTTAAAAAAGTAGTTCAAATGATATGCTCGTAGAAGTATAATAGAATTAATGATTTTTTTGTGAAATTTATACACAGAACAGGTAATTGAGAAAATGATAAATTTGATTTACATAAAGGGGTGAAATCATGTCAGGTGAATTAATATTGCTAGTAGAGGATGATCGGGAAATCAGCAGTTTGATTGAGCTCTACCTTCGTAAGCAGGGTTTTAACGTCGTAATAGCCGAGGCGGGGGAAGAAGCCCTCGATCAATTTGAGAACAGCACACCCGCATTGATTTTGCTCGATATAAATTTGGATGGAATGAATGGTTTTACAGTATGTAAGGAAATACGTGAGGTTTCCAACGTTCCGATTGTGTTTATTAGCTGTAATAAGGATTCGGATGACATTGTAGAAGGCTTGAAGCTGGGTGCTGATGATTACATCACAAAGCCCTTCGATCCAGAGGTCATGGTTGCGAGAGTGCAGGCAAATCTCAGGAGAGCACCGATTTTTCGCAGGGGTACGGCTCCGGCTAAGAAGGATGAACTGCGGACGCTTGCTTTTGATGGATTGACCGTAGATCTGGTTAATTTTCAGGTACACGTTAACGGAGTTCATGTGCCACTGTCAGCGAAGGAAGTACAGCTTCTCATATTTTTGGCGCGGCAGCCGGATCAAGTCTTTTCATTGGATGAGCTCTATCAAAATATTTGGGGTGCAGACAGCATTTCCGATACCCGTACCGTGATGGTGCACATTAGCAGTCTACGCAAAAAATTGGAAACACCTGTTGCTCAGTTCAAGTATATTCACAATATTAGGGGGATCGGTTATAAATTTAATTCCTATTTGCCCAAATCTTAAAATAGAGGTGTAGACAAACCATGAATCATAAATTATTGGAGCTGCAAACCTTATTGCGCGAGAATAGTCTATTAATCACCTTCTCTGGAAAATTTACTCAAAGTATTATAGAAGAGCTCGGTGAAGCGGTTAAGAAATATTTGGAGACCGAGGAACGCCCGCAAAATGCAATTTTTGACCTGTTTTCGATCTTTATCGAGCAGACGCAAAATATTAAAAACTATTGTTCTTTGATGCAGGATTCCGATTTTGGCGAACGAATTTCAGAATCTTGTATTGTGACCATCGGCAAAACCGACACCGGCAATTATGTCTGCTCCGGCAATCAGATTCAAAACCGTGATACCGCTAAACTGATCAAGGCGTTGGACGAGATTAACCAGCTAGATAAGGAAGAACTCAAAAAAATGTACAAGATGAAACGTAAGCAGGATATTTCATTGTTGGAGGGGCAGGGAGCTGGATTAGGATTAATCGATATTGCCAGAAAGGTTAAACAGCCATTGGAATATACGATCACGGAACTGGACTCGCAATTTTCTTTTTTTACATTAAAAGCGACCGTATAGAAAGCAGGTGAATAGATGTTAGACGTATTGCGTATTGAAGCTACAAGAAGTACACCGGAGATTATTTTCAATCCGACTCATCATAAGCTATCTGTTCGCGGACAGTCCTATCCTGAGAATTCGTTTAAATTTTACGAGCCTATTCTTCAGTGGGTTGATCAATATTTGCAAGATCTTGACAGTGATAAGGTAGAGATCGAATTTTGCCTGCCCTACATCAATACAAGCAGCTCGAAGTGTATCATGATGCTTCTGGAAAAGTTTAATAAAGCACACCATGATGGCAAGGAATTGAACCTGAACTGGTTTTGCAGCGAAGATAATGAAAGCGAAATCGAATGTGCTGAAGAATTTAAGGAAGATCTGGAGCTGCCTTTTCAAATCATTGCTCAGAAAGAGGTTTGAGTCCAGTAATGAATCAAGAAAATCTGTTTGGGAATGAACAGAAAATATTAGAGTCTTCCCGTAAAATTATGGAGGATGCTGCCAATGAGGACAACGAGCTGCTGCCAGAATTCAAAAGGCTGGTCATAGATTATGAACGCCTCATTAAGTTGACGACCAAAATATTCAAGATCAGTGATATCCAAAGTAAAAACATCAAACAGCACGAGGAAGAGATGCGTCAATTGAACCAGGATCTACAGCATTTGGAGAAATCGCGCCGAAAACTGATGAGCGATATCTCACATGAGCTTGGGACTCCAATGACTTCGGTTCAGGGCTATGTTAAAGCAATGCTTGATGGTGTGATCGAACCGGGTGAACCGCATTTACGGATGATTTATAATAAGGTGCTGCTCGTTAATGATCTGGTCGATGACTTGTTTGAGCTATCGAAGCTTGAAGCAAGCAAAGCTGGTTTTCATTTTTCTGAATACCCGCTTGAGCAACTGCTGGAGCTGTTACGAGGAAGATTTGAGCTAGAAGCCAAGGATCGAGGATTTGTGTTCAGTGTGGAGGACTTTCAAGAAAAGCTGCCGCCTGACCGATATGTATCGATTTCGATTGACCTGAAGCGGATCGAACAGGTTATGAATAATTTTGTTAATAACGCGTTTCGCTACACGGCTCCCGGAGGCATAATCAAAATCCACGGTGAGGTGCGTATGGTTGAGCAGGCGCTGATCGATAGAGGAGGTTCTGCTGGAGAGCTTCCCTGTGAGGTTACCTTTAAGGTAAGCGATTCCGGAGAAGGAATCGAAGAGGAAGCGCTACCACACGTTTTTGATCGTTTTTATCGGGCTAAGAAGGCTAAATCGAGTGTCAAATCGGGTACTGGATTGGGTCTGGCCATTGCAAAGGAAATCATTCAACAGCATAACGGGCATATTGGCGTTAACAGTGTGAAGAATCATGGCTGCACGTTTTATTTTACTTTACCGGGAGCGATTATTCTGGAGCAAGCTTGGGAGACTGAATCATGAGCACAAAAGATCAGAACCTGATGAAGGTTATTCTTATTGCAAGCATTATTATTGTGCTTTCTATTGTTCTCGCAGGTACAAGTGTATATATCATTGCAGAAAAGGAAGTTGTCAACAAGCTGAAAAGCAAGGATTTGGTGCGGATTGCCGAATCCGTCGCTTCCAAGATCGATGGCCGTCTTCAACGGGCTAAAGAATCGTCGCTAATGCTGGCCAAGGACCCTGAGCTGATCAATTGGCTGGCTGGCGGTGAAAAGGACGAGAAGCTGCAAAGCCATGTTGTTGAAAAGCTAAATGATCTGGCAACCGGATTCGATTATAGTAACGGCTTTATTGCAAGCAAGGCAACCGGGAAGTATTGGATTGAAAACGGGCAGGCTAGTAAGGTGTTGTCGGAGAGCAATGCCAGTGACCAATGGTTTTATAAAGCATTGGTTTCCAAACAGCAGGTAACCCTTAATTTAGATTATGACGCAGTATGGCATGACACCTTTGTGTTTGTAAATGTACTCGTAGGTAAAGTAGACGCGCCTGTTGGAGCAGCAGGCATTGGCTTAAGTCTAAAGGAATTAGCGAGCAATTTTAAGGATTATAAGTATGGAGCCAACAGCAATTTATGGTTGATCGATAACAGCGGTAAAATTTATTTATCAGATGATTTGAACCATGTAGGAACATCGGTTTCCAGTCTTATTCCTGAACAGGTCGTTCAACAAATGCTCGGACAATTAAAGCAAGTGGACCCAAGCGGTCAACAGCCAGTCGTACTTGACTATATGGATAGTGAAGGCCAGAAGATGGATTTGATCAGCTTTCCGCTAAAATCGACAGATTGGAAGCTGTTGTTTCAAATGCGTCGGAGTGAATCGGTTTCGTTTCTGGATACGATTAAAATTAATACAGGAATCGCGTCACTATTGTGCATACTTGCTATGATATTTATGTTTTACTTCGTTACTCGCAATCTGGCAAACCCTTATAAAAGAGCTATGGAGCTTAATCGCAAGCTCGAGCAGGCAGTTCAGGAGAGAACCAAGCAGATTTCCGAGCAGAAGCAGAAACTAATCGATAGTATCGATTATGCAAAGCGGATTCAGGACTCCATACTTCCTTCGCGAGAGGAGATTGAGACTGTTCTTAAGGATCACTTTGTGCTGTGGGAGCCTCGTGACGTCGTGGGCGGTGATTTTTATTGGATGAAGCAGACGAATAACGGCTATTTATTGGCTATAGGCGATTGCACAGGTCACGGTGTTCCAGGCGCATTGATGACGATGATCTCTATCTCCATACTCAATCGCATTGCGGAGACGGCTTCAGCGATGGACCCAGCTTCCATTCTTCAATCCATGAATATGCTAATTAAAGAAACACTGCACCGCGAGCACGGAGACCTGATGTCGGATGACGGGCTTGATATCGGACTTTGCTTCATAAAAGGAGATCAGCTTACATTTGCCGGCGCCAAAACCTCGCTCTACATGAAGAATGACCAGGAAATGACTGTCTTTAAGGGTGACCGCAAAAGCATAGGCTCGGTTAGAACGAATAATGAATTTAATTTTACTAATGCTGAGCTTACGGTCACTCCGGATGATTCCTTCTATATGACCACGGATGGATATTTGGACCAGAATGGCGGAGTCAAGAATGTATCGTTTGGCAGGAAAAAGCTGATTGAAATGATTGAACAATTTCATGACAAGCCGCTAGAGGAGCAAGAAACGTTGTTCCGCAGCCAATTAGTCGAATATATGGGTGATGAGCCGCAGCGAGACGATATTACAGTATTAGGCTTCAAAATATCTTGAATAGGTGAGCTAGCTTCAATCGACACATGCTTATGCATGTGTTTTTTTTTATAGTTTAGAAAAATGTTCCGAAGTCCAGCGCATAAGGAGTGAAGCACGACTTTTTCACCGGATTTTAGGTTGTAACCCGTTGACAGACGAATTTGCGGATGTTAGGATTGAAATGTAGATTATACAAAACTATGGTTTATTATACAAAACCATATTTGTTTATCATCTTGGGAGGGAATATGGACAAAAAGTATTGGGTACCAGCTTTAGACAAAGCTAATGATATCCTGCTGGCCATTTCCGGGCAGCCCTCCAAGCTGAAGCTGATTGAACTATCCAAGCAGCTTGGCATTAACAAAAGCTCGATGTTTTCTTTACTGAATACGATGGAGCAGTTGGAATGGGTTGTTCGGGATGCAGAGGGAACGTATTCACTGGGTTCCAGACTCGGTTTTATCGGAAACGCTTTTTTCAAGCAATTTAGTTTAATTGAAAGATTTCGCAAGGAAGCATCCATTACGAAGCACACGATTCAGGAAACCATACAACTAGCCAGACTGGAACGACACGAGGTACTGTATCTGGCCAAGGAGGAGATGCCGTCTCCGGTTCGGTTAGCTTCCGAGCCTGGAATGAAGCTGCCGGCTCATGTAACGGCACTTGGCAAGGCACTGCTGGCTGATCTTGAAGCATCGGCCATTGAAAGCCTGTTCCCGGAAGAGGCGCTGCAGCCATGCCCAACACCCCACACGCTTAAGAATCGCAGTGACTTGATCATACAGCTGGAGCAAGCCCGCGACCATGGGGTTGCATTTGATCTTCAGGAAGCTGTTATGGGTTTTTGCTGTGTGGCGGCACCGGTTAAGGATACGCAGGGTCAGGTCATAGCGGCGATCAGCTGCTCCATGTTTCAACATGAATGGGAGCAAAAGCGGGAGCTGGCGCAGCGGGAGATTTGTGCCTTGGCTGCAAGACTTTCACATAGCTCCATTTAAAACCAATTGAAAGGAATGAAGTTGAATGAGACTACACGATAAAATTACGTTGATTACGGGTGCGGGCTCGGGTATTGGCAGAAGTTCGGCGCTGCTGTTCGCCAAAGAAGGCGCTACTGTGATTGTGAATGATCTGGTGGAAAAAGGTGGCCTTGAGACTGTCGAGGAGATTCATCAGGCTGGAGGTAAGGCGCTTTTTATCCAAGCGGATACAACCGATCCTGAATCCGTTAAAGCAATGGTTGATCAAGCTATTGAGGCATACGGCCGTATTGATGTTTTGTTTAATAATGCAGGTGTAAGCGGTATCGGTGCGATCCACGAGGTTGAACCCGAGGATTGGGACCGTGTTATAAGAATCAACATTCGTGGTGTGTTTTTACCTTGTAAATATGTGTTGCCGCATATGATGGATCGTCGTGAAGGCTCCATTATTAATATGTCCTCCTGCATAGCAGAAATCGGCTTGGGCCGTCGTGCTTCCTATTCGGCTACTAAAGGCGCTGTCCTGTCGCTTACCAAATCGATGCAGGTTGACTATGCACCCTACCAAATTCGTGTTAATGCACTACTCCCTGGCACAATTCTCACACCTTTTGTGGAAAATTACCTGCGCACCTCCTACGATGATCCAGAGGAAGCGATTCAATCACTAAAAAAACGCCAGCTTAGCGGTGACTTGGGCAGACCGGAAGATGTGGCTAAGGCAGCATTGTTCCTAGCTTCGGATGACTCGCGTTTTATGATGGGATCTCCTCTGTATATTGATGGAGGCGTAGTTTTTGGTAAAAATGCTTAATTTAAACTAACTATATATGATGGAGGAATGGAACTTATGAAATTACTTACTTTTATTGAAGAAGGTCAACAAAAGCTTGGTGTGAAGACGGAGCAAGGGATCGTACATATTACTGCAGCTCTTGAGGAAATTCCGGCACTGGAAGGTCAAATCGTCCCGCAAACGATACATGAAGTCATTGACGGTGGCGCTGATGCTCTAACAGCTCTTGCAGCTTATGTGGATCAAGTGCTATCGGCTGCTGATCGTGGCCCAAGCGCTCATGTACTGGTTGAGTCTGAGCTGACATTGGGACCTTGTGTGACCCATCCTAACAAAATCATCTGCGTTGGCTTAAACTATCGGAAGCATGCTGAAGAAACAAATGCGGCAATTCCGCAATATCCAATCCTTTTTAACAAATTCAATAATACGTTAACGGGTCATGGCGCTGACGTATCTCTTGCGGAAAGAGTAACTAGCAAGGTGGATTATGAGTGTGAGTTGGTTATTGTCATTGGTACTAAAGCGAAGTATGTAACCAAGGAAGATGCATTAAACCATGTGTTCGGTTACTGTAACGTGAATGATCTGTCCGCTCGTGATTTGCAGCTGCGTACGCAACAATGGCTGCTTGGTAAAAGTCTGGATGGCTTTAGTCCGCTTGGGCCTTACCTGGTTACAGCTGATGAGGTTGGCGACCCTAACAATCTGAGTATTCGTACGCTTGTTAACGGCGAGCAGCGCCAAAACTCGAATACATCGGATATGATTTTCCATTGCGATGAAATTGTCAGCTATATTTCTCAGCATATGACGCTGGTACCGGGAGATATTATTTTGACTGGAACACCTGAGGGTGTCGTACTGGGCTTGCCGGAAGATAAGCAAGTCTATTTGAAAGACGGCGATGTGGTGACAATTGAAGTAGAAAAGCTGGGTACTCTAACCAACCGGATGGTAGCCGAACAACGATAATCTTAGGATATGGATAGATGGAACGCTAATGAAGCAATTTTTCTACGAGAACCTCTAGGTCTATGCTTTCGAAGCAAGTTTTCTACGAAAAACTTTTGGGTTCATGCTTACGATGCCAGGTTTCTATGGAAGCAACAGGGAGGTTATTAATACAATGGCAGGACATCAAATTGAAGTAGGGGCAGATGCCTTGGTCATGGATGCGCGGGATCATGTAGCTACCGCAATCAAGGACTTGGAGCAGGGGCGCAAGGTTGCCTACCGTGTACAGGATACGGTTCAAGAGATCGTGCTGGTGGATGCGATTCAATTCGGTCATAAACTGGCGATTCAGGATATTGCCGAGGGTACAGACATTCGGAAATACGGCGAAGTGATCGGCAGAACGACGACTGCGATTCGTGCGGGTGAGCACGTTCATGTTCATAATGTTGAAGGTATCCGTGGGCGCGGCGATCAAGCGCCGAAGGCTTAAATGTTTAACAAAGTGAGTTCTGCTCAGCAGACTCTAAGGAGGAATTTATCATGGAGCACATGATGGGCTACAGAAGATCGGACGGAACCGTAGGTATCCGCAATCATTTATTAATCATTCCAACTGTCATTTGCGCCAATCAGGTATGCAGCCGTGTGATGCAAATGGTGCCGGAAACGATAGCTATTCCGCATCAGCACGGATGCAGCCAAATCGGAGCAGATAAGGATCGTACTTTTGATATGCTGGCAGGTACAGGCAAAAATCCGAATGTAGGCGGAGTTATCATCATCAGCTTAGGCTGTGAGGTGATCGACCCTACGCAGCTGGCTGAAGCCGTTCGTGCGACAGGCAAGCTAGTTGAGGTGTTCGATATCCAATCCGTCGGCGGATCGGTTAAAGCGATTCAGCATGGCGTTGAGCTTGCGAAGAAGATGAAGCAGCAGTTGGATGCGATGGTGGCGGAACCTATTACTTTTAGCGAGCTGATCATTGGCGTTAAATGCGGTGGCTCTGACGCTACCTCAGGGCTGGCTTCCAACCCTGCATTGGGTGCAGCAGCTGATTCGTTGATCCAGGCGGGCGGTGGTGTCGTCATTGGGGAAACTACGGAAATTATCGGCGCCGAGCACGTACTCGCTTCCCGCTGTGCAACACCGGAAACCTCCGAACAGTTGTACACCATCGTGAATCGTTTTGAAAAAGAAGTAGAGCGGATGGGTGCCGATATGCGCGGTGGCAACCCAAGCCCTGGCAATATTGCAGGTGGCTTAACGACCATCGAGGAGAAATCCTTGGGATGTATTAGCAAATGCGGTACTGCGCCAATTCAAGGAATTGTTGAATATGCAGAGTCGATTCCTAAGCATGGGTTGTATTTCATGGACTCCCCGGGAAATGACATTGAATGTGTATCCGGTATGGCTGCGGGTGGTGCCCACCTCGTATGCTTTACGACCGGTCGCGGTACGCCAACTGGCTCTGCGGTTGTACCTGTTATTAAAATCACGGGTAACACACGAATGTTCGAGCGGATGAGCGACAATATGGATATTAATGTCGGTGACATGCTGGAAGGGACGCTCAGTTTGGAAGACGCTGGGGAAATGATTTGGGATGAAATTAAAGCGGTAGCGAACGGCAAGCTGACGAAGGCTGAGATTCTTGGTCATACCGAATTCAGTATCAACCGAATCGGACCGAGCTTATAAAGGAGATCAACAAACAATGGCTAGATTATTAAATAAGGTTGCCCTGGTAACAGGTGGCAGCCGTGGCATAGGTGAAGCTGTGGCTCTGCGGTTGGCTGAAGAAGGTGCTCATGTAGCTGTCAACTACACTTCAGATCGATCGCGTTCACTTGCGGAAAAAGTAAAGGAACAAATTCAGGCCTTAGGCGTCAAATCGATGATCGTGCAGGCAGATGTTGGTGACGGCAAGCAGGTGGAAGCGATGTTCGAACAGGTTCGTGAGGAACTGGGAGATATTGAAATTCTGGTCAATAATGCCGGCATTGCTCCTTTTGAGCCGTTCATGAAGCTGACAGAGGAGACATGGGATCGGACCTATGCGACGAACGTCAAATCCATTTTCCTGTGCTCTCAGCTTGCAGCCAAGACGATGGTCGAAAAGCGCTACGGTAAAATTATTAACGTACTCTCCACTGCAAGTCTGGTGGTGACAAGTCCGGTTATTCCTCATTATCAGTCGTCCAAGGCAGCCGCACATATGTTAACCAAAGGAATGGCTATCGAGCTTGGCAAGTTTAACATTAATGTGAATGCCGTTGGACCGAGTACGGTGGATACCGATATGTGTACGGACTTTTTGGCAGACCCGCAAATTCGTGCTCAAGAAATCGAAGCGAATCCAATGAAACGATTAGGCACATCTCGGCAAATCGGGGATGCTGTCGTATTCCTCGCTTCTGACGAAGCGATGCAGATTAATGGTCACCTGTTAATGGTTGACGGCGGATTAACAGTGAAAGCAGCCCAACCGCAAGATCATATGGAGCATTAAGCTCTGCGATTTATCGATATACGAATACTAAGCTCTTCGGGTTTTCCGAAGGGCTTTTTTATGTGCGACGGGCAGTCGCAACTTTAGCGCTTTAGTGCTATGAGTAAACGAATACAAGCGGCGGTGACGTTACCTTGGTAAATACGAGCCGAGAACTTGGAAAGTTACTTTCTCGAAGGTGAGAGTCCTTCCTCAAGCTTTCTGGTACGACTTGAGAAGCTTAATCTAGGGCAATATCGCGAGGTACTTGTCTGAAGGAGATGCGGGAAATCGAGAGATCCGCAAGCGGATGTGCAGACCCAAATGCGAAAGCGTGAAGCACGTAGCGGCAGGATAAGTCGGCGACTGTGCGTAAATAACGGGAAGCCTAAGAAAAAAAAATTGCTATCCAATGAACCAGACGAATAGCAATGGCT
>NZ_FOTE01000011.1 GCF_900114475.1 Paenibacillus sp. 1_12
GGTATGGAGCTGACGAATACTAATCGGTCGAGGGCTTATCCAAAGAAAGGTCTTACAAGCGAAAGCGAGTGAGGCGCGCTGCTCGAGCGCAATGCGAAGTTTCGGATCTAGTTTTCAGGGTGCAAACCTTGAAGCTGCTGTATCTTTTCTTAAGAAGGATATGTTCTCGCAGCGTTTTCGAAGAAGTAACGCTTCGAAATAAGCGTAGGCTTACGAAGCCAGCTTTCTAACGAAAGCTTTTAGTTTGGTGATGATGGCGAAGGGGAACCACGCGTTCCCATCTCGAACACGACCGTTAAGCCCTTCAGCGCCAATGGTACTTGAACCGCAGGGTTCTGGGAGAGTAGGACGTCGCCAAGCAAAGTAAAAAGGAACCTTTTTGGATGAAAATCTGGAGAGGTTTTTTTATTTAATTTTCTAATGTTATAGGGCAATACTAATAAGAGGCTTGATAACCTATCTAATACGGTGGGTTAATAAAATGAACTCTTGTATATGTTGATATTAGTTATAGGGACTGTCATAATATACTTGACATGAAAAAAGCCCTTTTGTTAATATTGCAATCATATATAACGGCAGCTACGAAAATTGAAGGAGGATTATGGTTGTGTGGAATTCGAAATTTGAAAAAGAAGGTCTAACCTTTGATGATGTGTTGCTAGTACCGAGGAAGTCAGAGGTTTTTGGGAAAGAGATTGATATTTCCACAACTTTATCTGAAAACATTAAATTGAATATTCCTCTTCTTAGCTCTGCTATGGATACTGTTACAGAATCCGCTTTGGCTATAGCGATAGCTAGAGAAGGTGGAATTGGAGTTATTCATAAAAATATGTCGATTGCTCAACAGGCCGAGGAAGTAGACCGTGTTAAACGTTCAGAGAGTGGAGTCATTACGAATCCCTTCTCTCTAACTGCAGACCACCATGTGTATGATGCCGAAGAGCTGATGGCTAAATACCGTATATCCGGAGTTCCCGTTGTAGATGAGAATAAAAAATTGGTAGGTATTTTGACGAATCGAGATCTTCGTTTTGTACATGATTACTCCATCTTGATCGGAGAGGTCATGACACGTGAGAATTTGGTCACGGCTCCTGTTGGGACTACGCTTAGACAAGCTGAAGGCATTTTGCAAAAGCATAAAATCGAAAAGCTGCCAATTGTCGATGAGAATAATACGTTAAAAGGTCTCATCACCATTAAGGATATTGAAAAAGCCATTCAATTCCCGAATTCAGCGAAGGACAAGCAAGGAAGACTACTTGTAGGAGCCGCAGTCGGAGTATCAAAAGATGTTATGGAACGGGCAGAAGCATTGGTTGTTGCAGGCATTGACATGGTTGTTGTTGATTCCGCGCATGGACATCATATTCATATTCTTCAAACTGTAAAAAAACTTCGCGAGAAATATCCGACTCTTCCTATATGTGCTGGCAACGTGGCTACAGGCGAAGGGACAAGAGATCTAATTGCAGCTGGGGCTTCGATGGTCAAGGTAGGGATTGGCCCAGGTTCAATTTGCACGACGCGGATTATTGCTGGTATCGGAGTTCCGCAAATAACGGCCATCTACGACTGTGCGTCCGTAGCTAGGGAATATAATGTGCCTATCATCGCAGACGGCGGCATTAAGTACTCTGGGGACGTTACAAAGGCTATTGCTGCTGGCGCGAGCGCTGTGATGATCGGAAGCCTTTTTGCCGGTACGGATGAAAGTCCTGGGGAATCGGAGATTTATCAAGGTAGAAAGTTTAAGGTTTACAGAGGTATGGGATCTTTGGGCGCGATGAAGGAAGGCAGCAAGGATCGTTATTTCCAGGAAAATGAAAGCAAGCTGGTTCCCGAAGGTATTGAGGGCCGGGTGGCTTATAAGGGTCCTTTGGCAGATACGGTGTATCAATTGATAGGTGGATTGCGTTCGGGTATGGGTTATTGTGGAGCTAGCACGATCGATGCCTTAATCAACGAAACTGCCTTTATCAAAATTACAGGTGCGGGTTTACGCGAAAGCCATCCACATGACGTGCAAATTACGAAGGAAGCTCCGAACTATTCATAATAAGAGCTGTTAGGATAAGAAGATGGGGCCGTGCTGGCTGCCATCTTCTTGCTTTGAACAGGCTTGTTAGCTTGTGGTACAATAAGAAATACTTGTTTGTAGAATGAAAATAGGAGTTGATGATGTTGTTATTGTCGGTAAGACGCGTGTCGATGGTTTTGGTAACTGCGCTGCTTGTCCAAATAGGATCGATGTCTATGATCCCATCCCGGTCTGCGATGGCGGCCGAAGCGATTGATTTGAAGCTGGATGCGAAATCTGCTATTTTGATGGACGCTGCTACAGGACAGATTTTATATGAGTTTAATGCGGATACAGCGCTACCCCCTGCAAGTATGTCGAAAATGATGACCGAATATCTAGTCATGGAATCCGTAAAAAGCGGTAAACATAAATTAGATGAAATGGTTTCTACGAGCCAATATGCTGCTGATGTAATCGGATCAGGGGATCTTTTGGCTTATAAAGAGCAAGTAAGTCTTCAGGATATGTTCTCGGCGATGTCGATTTATTCAGCGAATGATGCTTCAGTGGCACTCGCAGAGTTCATTAGTGGAACAGAAGAAAATTTTGCTAAGTTGATGAATGAGAAGGCCAAGCAGTTCGGTCTATCGGAGCAGGCTCATTTTATTAATGCAACAGGTTTATCGCGAGCTGATTTAGGTAAGTATGCACCTAAGGAATTACAGGGCGAAACGATGCTTACAGCGAAAGATGCGGCACTCATAGCGTATAACATCATTAAAGATTATCCGGAGATTTTGGAAACGACTAAAATTCCTTCAAAAAAATTTCGTGAAAAAGATAAAACGCCAATGATCAATTGGAACTGGATGCTGGAGGGAAATAAGGATAACGTAAATTTTAAAAAGTATGCGTATACCGGCCTGGATGGATTAAAAACGGGCTCAACTGACGATGCTGGGTATTGCTTTACAGGTACGGCAGTGCGTGATGGAATTCGCTTGATCAGTGTGGTAATGGGCACCCCGAAGGAGCCTAAACGTTTTGAAGAAACACGTAAGGTGCTGGATTACGGATTTAACAATTTTGAAAAGAAACAGGTACTAGCAGCTAATACGGAAATAGATTCATTGAAAGTGGTAAATATTAAAAAAGGTATAGAGCTGCAAGTTGGTGTCGCTACCCAAGATGGAGTTTCATTGCTTGCCAAAAAGGGGGCAGCTGCTGAAGAATTCAAAATTACGGCAGCAGCAGTTGATGAAAGCAAGCTGGTCGCGCCTATTACCAAGGGTGATGTGCTTGGAACGGCAAAAGTGAGCTACCAAGGCGTGGAGAAGACAACAAATTTAATTGCTACAGCAGATGTCGTACAAGCGAGCTGGTTCCGATTGATGTTTAGAGCTATAGGCAGCTTTTTTGGTGACCTGCTTGCAGGCGCCAAGTCTTAAGAAATACCAGCTAACGCATTGTATATTTGATGGTATTCCTGTAAAATGATTGTTTAGTGGTTTGTGGATTTATTAAAATTATCGTATATATGTTTGGAGGAAACGGAAATGGAAACAGGTACATCGCGTGTAAAAAAAGGTATGGCAGAAATGCAAAAAGGCGGCGTCATCATGGACGTCATGAATGCAGAGCAAGCAAAAATTGCTGAAGCAGCAGGGGCTTCCGCTGTTATGGCTTTGGAGCGAGTGCCTTCGGATATTCGTGCTGCCGGTGGCGTAGCTCGTATGGCTGATCCTACCGTTATGGAAGAAGTAATGAAAGTTGTTACGGTGCCAGTTATGGCTAAAGCGCGGATTGGACACTATGTAGAGGCGAAGATCCTTGAATCCATGGGTGTCGATTATATTGACGAGAGTGAAGTATTAACACCTGCTGATGAGGTTTATCATATTAACAAAAGAGAATTTACGGTTCCTTTCGTATGCGGAGCAAGGGATCTTGGAGAAGCTTTACGTAGAATTACTGAAGGTGCGTCAATGCTTCGTACCAAGGGCGAACCGGGAACTGGAAATATCGTTGAGGCTGTTCGCCATATGCGGATGATTGTCGGTCAAATTAATAAGGTGAAATCGATGTCTAAAGATGAGCTGTTTGCAGAAGCCAAAAATATTGGTGCACCTTATGAACTTTTGCTGCAAATTCATGAAACAGGTAAATTGCCAGTCGTTAACTTTGCGGCAGGTGGTGTTTCAACTCCGGCGGATGCAGCTTTGATGATGCATTTGGGAGCAGATGGAATTTTTGTAGGCTCTGGTATTTTCAAATCGGAAAATCCAGAAAAGTTTGCTAAAGCGATCGTGGAAGCAACTACGCATTACACGAATTACGACTTAATCAGAGAAGTATCCAAGAATCTGGGAGCTCCGATGAAGGGTATCGAAATTTCCAAGCTGGATGCAACACAACGTATGCAGGAACGCGGCTGGTAAGGATCGGTTAAGAGGTGACCATGATGAAGATAGGTGTATTGGCTCTTCAGGGAGCAGTAGCTGAGCACATTCGATTAATCGAGAAGGCCGGCGGAGAAGGCATTATTGTGAAGACCATCCAGCAGCTGGATGAATTGGATGGAATCATCATTCCTGGTGGTGAAAGTACAACGATTGGCAAGCTGATGCGGACGTATGATTTTATCGATAGTCTGCGTGCGTTCTCGAAGCAAAAAAAGCCGATCTTTGGTACTTGTGCGGGATTGATTGTGATTGCCAAGGAAATCGAAGGGCAGCCGGAAGCTCATCTTGAACTCATGGATATAAAGGTAGCGCGAAATGCATTTGGGCGGCAGCGTGAAAGCTTTGAAACGAATTTGGTTATGAAGGGAATCGCGGATGATGTGCGCGCTGTATTCATTCGGGCTCCATTAATTAACGAAGTAGGACAAGGCGTTGAGGTGTTAGCTACTTATGATGATCAAATCGTTGCTGCGCGTCAGGGACATTTACTGGCGGCTTCCTTTCATCCTGAGCTGACCGATGATGAGCGGATGCATGCGTATTTCCTCGAGATGGTACGTGAAGCGAAGCAGGAGGGGTCTCCTTGTTAGATGTAAAATTGTTCCGAACTGAAGCCGATTTACAACGCGTCGTACAGGCGATGAGCAATCGCGGTAAAACGCTGGACGATATCAGTCGTTTTACCGGCCTTGATTCGAAACGCAGAGAGCTATTGCAGGAAGTTGAGCAGTTGAAAAACCGTCGTAATGTCGTTTCCCAAGAAGTTGCTGCCTTGAAAAAGGCCAAGCAGGACGCAGATGCGTTAATTGAGGAAATGAAAGGTGTCGGCGATCGAATAAAAGCTCTGGACGATGAGATTCGTATATTGGAAGTGGATCTTAACGGCATTATAATGGCAATGCCGAATATTCCGAACGCCAATGTGCCTGTCGGCAAATCCGAAGAAGATAATGTGGAGATTCGTCGTGTGGGTGAACCTGCTGTTTTTTCTTATGAGCCCAAAGCTCATTGGGAAATCGGACAGCAGCTGGGAATCCTTGATTTTGAAGCTGCCGCCAAGGTAACCGGTTCAAGGTTTGTATTTTATAAAGGCCTTGGGGCGCGCCTGGAACGGGCTCTAATCAATTTTATGATGGATTTGCACAGTGACCAGCATGGCTATGAAGAAATGCTTCCACCGTACATTGTAAACCGCGACAGCTTGACTGGAACCGGACAGCTTCCCAAATTTGAGGAAGATGTGTTTAAGCTGGGAGGAACCGATTATTTCTTGATTCCCACAGCAGAGGTTCCAGTAACGAATTTTTACCGAGATGATATTTTGACGGCTGACCATTTGCCGCAAAAATTCGTAGCCTTCAGTGCGTGCTTCCGTTCAGAAGCAGGTTCTGCTGGAAGGGACACTCGAGGTTTGATTCGACAGCATCAATTCAATAAGGTTGAGCTGGTTAAGCTTACCGCACCAGAGCATTCCTACGACGAGCTGGAAAAGCTGACTGCTGATGCAGAGAAAGTGCTGCAGCTGCTTGGCTTGCCTTATCGTGTACTTAACCTGTGTACGGCTGACCTTGGGTTTTCATCCGCCAAGACCTACGATTTGGAAGTGTGGCTGCCAAATAGCGGCATGTATCGTGAAATTTCGTCCTGCAGTAATTTTGAGGATTTCCAGGCAAGACGAGCGAATATTCGCTTTCGCCGTGACGCGAAGGCCAAGCCTGAATTTGTTCATACATTGAACGGATCCGGTCTGGCATTAGGACGAACAGTTGCAGCTATACTGGAAAACTATCAGCAGGAGGACGGAAGTGTCGTTATTCCGGACGTGCTGAGGCCATATATGAATAATCTCGACAAGATCAGCAAATAATTATAGCCCAAAGCTTGATTATTAGTGCTAATGTATGATACAATGCTTTTTGTCACCTGGAGAGGTGGTCGAGTGGTTTAAGGCAGCGGTCTTGAAAACCGCCGAGGTCGTGAGGTCTCCGTGGGTTCGAATCCCACCCTCTCCGCCATTTATTTTATGGCAAATTTCTAGGGACAAGAGTGAAATTATAAGCACTGTTATGTATAACAGCTTTGCATGAAGAGAGATCAACCCCTTCCCCTTACCATATAGTTGTTCACAGCCGTGTATCCTTTTAGAAGGGTATGCGGCTTATTTAATGTCTTTATTTGCCTTATCTATGGGTGGATAGAATATTACGGTCTGTCACACCTTAAGGGTGTGGAGGTGTTCAACAGATGGTGAAAACAGAAGTTTTAGCAATAGATCAAACTCAATTGGTAAAGGCTTGGTCAGCTGCAATGCCTACCGTATTGAACCTATCGGATCGAGTGGAAGTAAAAGCCGACGAGGCTGACGCAAACGCCCTTTGGGTGAATATTCAAACAGAAGGTCGGTCATTGTATAGTTTTGATTTTAAATGTGTTTACAAGGACTCTAGAGAGGTCAAGGTAGATTTTGTTGATGTGGAGCAGGATGGCATACATGTAAATGAGCAGACTGAAATCATTCAAACGCTAATTGAGGATTACGTACGTCATATTCATGAATGTGCTCAACAACTGCATGCTGTTACCCACCAATAAGGAGGAATAAAAAAAATGCCGAAAAATATTCCGCAGCCAGTCCAATCGCCAAGTGGTGAACGAGGCAGAGAAGTTGATCACCAGCCGAACAAGCCCTTAGCAGGCTCCAAAAAGGTGAAGCAAGCGAACCATTCCCGACACAATCATGGTGAAGGCAGCTAAACAAATGAAATACAAAAAGACTGCTGAGGCTACTCAACAGTCTTTTTTACCTATAAGGCTTATGAAAAAATATGGCTCTAGAATCCATACGAGTTGATTAATTGGCATTCAGTTTAAAGCCGTTACATATCACTTGTTACTTATTATTTGTAGATAAATGCTGGTAACACTCCATCATCATGCTGTGCGCAACATCTTCATTATCGGTATAGCCATAAATGGTACCCCCGAGAGCCAGTTCTTCACAAACGTCATCGAAGACCGAACAAATCGTGATCGTGAAATCATTATAAACTACATAGAACCGACTAATATCCGACATACCTCCACACCTCATTTGTATAGTTCCCTCATTTTACCATGAAGATTTTAAAAAGAAAATATAAATTAATGAGGTCTTTATGGTCGAATCTGGATACTTAAAGGCGCTTTTTCCTTAAATCGATAAAGCCGGAGTCTTTTCTACGGGGCCTTCTTAACTAAAACGATCGACAATTTTATTAGAGGTACTCTTTTTACAATAATTGTTATGGTATCTATGATGACGAATGACACATCCTTGATAAGAGGTCATCCATATCTAACATTGTATTGATAAGAATTATCATTGTCAATTGGAGAAATGAATAGAAGAATAAGCGAGGAGAACAACATCTTTGTAAAATGTAAAGGTAGGATTATGTCATATCTTACTAATCTTTTTAATAGAAGGAGACACCGAATGGGTGCCTCCTCACTCTATTATTGCTGTCCAATTGTATTTAGTTCTTCAATATCTTCTGCGGATAAAATAACATTTGCCGATTGGGCACTATTGGTAATGCTGCTGCCACGACTTGCACCCGGTATCGGAATGACTACAGGAGAAAGCTGCAAGAGCCAAGCGAGAGCAACCTGTTGAGGAGAAGCCTCATATTTATTTGCGATAAGAGAAAGGATTGGATTGCTGCCGATTTGACCTGCGTTGCTAATGCCATTAAGCGGACTATAAGGTAGGAAGGCGATTTGATTAGCTTCGCAATATTTGAGAACTTCGATGGAAGAATGGTCAAACAGATTCATTCTGTTTTGGACGCTAGCAACCTGTATGATCCCTTTTGCCTCCTCCAAATGGGCAACAGAGACATTAGAAAGTCCAGCATGAAGCAGCTTGCCTTCCTTCTGCAAATCAGCTATAGCGCCTAATGATTCAGTAAAGGGAACTGCAGGATCGGGACGATGGAATTGATACAATACGATCGTGTCCAAACCGAGAGCCGTTAGGCTGTCCTCCAAAGCTTTACGCAAGTAGTCGGGATGACCGTTTGGCTCCCACCGTCCATCGGGTCGTGTAAGGCCGCCCTTGGTGGCAACTATCGCTTGGGGATGTTGCTGCAAGGCTTTGGCAAACAAGCGTTCATTGTGCCCAAAATCATCGTTATTGAGGCAGTAGGCATTAGCTGTATCAAAAAAAGTAATGCCCTGTTCAATTGCTGTATGTATGGTCTGGATGCCTTCCTCTTCTGACGGTCTGCCGCTGATGGATAAAGGCATGCCGCCCATTCCAATAGCGCTAACAGAAAGACCCGTTGAACCTAATTGACGTTGTGGTATTGTCATATTCTAAATCGCCTCCCGTTAATCGTTATTTCAGTTGTATTCAACAGGAACAGGTAAAAATGAATGACAACCTCTTTTATTATACCAAGTATTTCCATAAGAGTTAAGCACTTTAGATAAACTGCGTTAGTTACTTTAACGTAATCACAAGAATTCATTTGTTATACTGGGATCTTAATCCATAAGGAAATGTGTAACAGGTGGAAGCAAGTTTGAACGGAGGCTTTTTTCTAGAGAAGCTTTGTGGTACAATACTACATACCGCGTGCCCGTAGCTCAGTAGGATAGAGCGATAGTTTCCTAAACTGTAGGTCGGAGGTTCGATCCCTCTCGGGTACGCCATACTCCATACCTCAAGGCCCCCTTGCAACGGGGCATGAATAGTACTTGCACCACAGTAAAGTGTTAAAGCTCCCATACTGCGGCTGTCCGCCCATTCGGGCTTGGACAGCCGATGGACAGCAAACAGCAGCCACCTTCAAACGAGGGTGGCTGTTTTGTTGTGTTTCTTTTCACTAAAAGGCTGTTCCTTCACAGTGAGCCTGTTCTGGGCTGGAAACCGCCAGCCAGCCAGATTTCACTCCCCCTGCTTTTCGCCCTTAGACATATACAAAACTTTCCAGCCATCCTAGATTCAAAGTGAGGTGGAGGACTCCAGTTTCTATAGGAATCCCCGTATCAGAGATCTTCCGCAGCTTTAACTCCATTAGTTTGAGCCGCTTCATCCGTGACTATTGTTGATACCAGTTAGGCGCGTGAATATTCCTGCTCTTTAGGAAAACTTCTGAAAGGTTGTTTTAGTTAGCTCCTTCGTCTACGTGTTGAACAGTTCAATGAACTTGGAGGGGTAGAATCGTTGGAGTGGTTATTACAGGCAATAAGGAGATCGCAATATTCTTCCAGAGCCGCAGCCGCCAGCTTGTAGATACCCCCCTATCCAGTAAGCGCAGGCTGGGGAGTGCAAGTATACGGGAGGGGAGGTATCCTGGAAGCTCCAGCCTGGATGTACTGGCGCCCACTGGCGCGGCTTATAGACGCAATGGTAAACTTTCTCGGCCAGAAGTCTGCCGTACCCGTCTACGCCGGGTGCATGGCGGATGGACGCGGCATACTGCTAGCCGAAGTAGCTGACCTGCAAACATACATCATATGACTTGTTGCATGGAAGGTCGCTCGGGTAAGATCGACACGAACTAACAGAGGCTTGGAGTAGAGGAAGGAGTGGTGCCATGTTAAACAACTCGGAACATAAGTAAAAGGCAGAACAGCCGCGAACGACTATTCCGCCTTGCCAGTACGAACGTTGGCTCGTTCGTACTGGACACAATCACAGTGGAGACCTTCTATGTTTTATACCTCCATTGTATCATGCGGTCGATGGCACAACAATTCTATATGGAGGTTAACCTAATGAAAACAACAGAAGTTTCGGAACGCAACAACGATAGTTCAAGCCAACAGCCGCTCTACCCTTTAGCACAGCCTTTTGGCAACGTAGATGATCTTTTTGATACAACTGGTGAAGACTTCTGCATGGACCCCACCACTTTTAAGCGGAGTATCATTAACATGTCCCAAGAGAAGTTGAAAGAGGCGTTACCTATGATTCGTAAGGTCATACTGCCATCAGCTTCCAATACAGAGGAACTCAAGAAACTGGTCGGAATCTTGGTTGATCGACAAGTCGCTCTTGGTGAAGTGGATGCGGAGTATAAGAATATTGCAATCAAAAGGCTCGTAGATGATATCACGAAAGATAAACGAAGTACATCAGAAACCAATATAGTCGTTGAGAACAATCGATACTATTTGGTCCATTCAAATGGTGACAAGCCGCGCAAGGAATTGACCAACTTCGTATTTGATAACGTTAGGACCGTGGTAGGCGAAGGCCATGAAGAATCCCTGCTCTTGGATTTGCGTGTTGATGATAGGGTGGTGCGCCGCAACTTGCTTTTAAACGGTGAAACACAAATCAAATCTGATTGGTTAAAAAAGCGGGTTAAAAGTTCATATAACCAAACACTACTAAATGCTATTTATAATGAGTTTGACTTGCTTATGTACTTTGTTGCCTGCCAATCGAAGGGAACCATTCAAGTGACTGACCATACTGGATTATTTCTCGACGAATCTTCAAACCTTTATTATTTTATAGCGAATAGCGGCAAGGGTACACACACTTATGTGAAGCCAGAAGTTCTTACAACAGAACCAGAAGAACTTACCCAGATCAGTGGATACCGCCATTTAGAAAGCCATCTGCAAGTAAGGAACGTGTTGAGTGATAAATCATGGCATGAGACGGCGAGACAAATGCTTGATCTGGTACCGCGCATGTTGAAGTCCCATAAATCCATGATTATGTTGTCCTGGTTCTTTGCTTCGCTCATCAGCCCTTGGCTAAAGGAGGAGCTTGAAATCAAGTTTCCAATCTTGTTTGCCTTTGGTGAAAAGGGGAGCGGAAAGTCCACGATCCTTGACCTTATCGCGAACTACTTCGGTATCAAGTCAGATGAGGATGTATCAATGGTGTCCACTAGCCAACCTATTCGTGAGGCGATGAGTTGCAGTAATGCTTTTCCAGTTGTCAGTAAGGAGTATTCAGACAACTTATCCAATATAAATACGGTAGTTAATTTGCTGAAGCTTTTATTTGACCGCGATCCTTATAAACGAGGCCAACTAGAAGGCAATACAACCTATCAGCTTCAAGCGCCTTGGGTAATGCAAAGCAACACGAGATGCAGTAACGAAGCAGTACAAGACAGGATGATTCAAATCCTCGTCCAAAAGACGGATCAAGAAGACTGCGCAAGCGAAATCTCAAACGAATTACTGAAAAAGAAACAGAACTCTGTTTTCGTTGAAGGATATTTGAAATACTTGGTCGATAACCAACACAAATGGCAAGAATGGGATGAAGCTGCGAAACAAATGCTTGGAGGCCAAGCATACGCCTCACGTGGTTTTACAATCATTCGTTCCCTCTTGATCGGTCTACAGATGGTCCAAGACCTTCGGCAAGAAGTAGGTATGGAGCCGCTGACGGATACGGTTTTAACATCCATTATGAATGAAATGAAAGCTTGCCGCCAACAAAACCAACAGAAACCAATCCACATGGAGTTTCTGGACTTTGTACAAGCTTACCATGGAACCAAAGAATATGAAGCTAAAGGCATCTCTGCAAGAGCAAAATCAAAAGTAGGTAAGAATGATGAAGTGGACGAATACCGTTTCCATCAAGCGAAGTGGCTGGATATATTCGCTAGCCGTAACAAAACCAATAATCGTGACTTCGATAAGAATGTACTTCTAGAAGGGCTTAAGGCCCTTTCCCCTGCGATAGAGGTATCTGCTTCGGCCAGAATTGGTAGATCGAATCAGAAATGCATGGTAATACACCCTAATAAGTTGGAAGAGCTGACTAAGGGCGAGTTTGCAGCTAATCTATGGAGGGAGCAATCCTTCGATGAAGATGTAGAGAAGTTTCTGGAGGAAACACAGAAAGATGGTACGGGTGAAGATGAGGATGAACTTTCCCTTAACGAACCTAAGCTATAGGACTAAGAGGCGCTCAAAGTCGGAGCGCCTTTCTTTTTGTCCAGCCACGACCAGCCTAGCTAAAACAATGATCCAGCCACAGAGCATGCGCAGCTAAACTATGCTAGACTAGCACTCATAAAAAGAAGTTTATCCAGCCACAGAGATGGCAACGCGAAGCGAAGCTTAAACTAACAAAGTGAAGTGAAGTTGAAAACAAGCGAACTGTCACCTTGTCACTCCCTTGTTACTCTACTCAGGTGACGCTCTCTGAACCGCAGTGTACGCTTCTCGCCGTTATTTGTCATTTCTCTTAGGGGGATGTTGTTTTGAAAGGAAAGGTTGCCTTCTACTCTTTGCTACCAACCGCATATCCTATTGAAATCCCCCCAGCTTTAAGGTTACAAGATGCCCTCCAGCGCCCAGCCTACGATGCTCTGCCCGTCCCTTCTAAAGTGACAAGCGGGGGACAACTCAGGTTACGCCAACTCTTTCAGCTTTAGTCTAGCGGCTGTTGGGTTCACATGGCCAAAGGGACGGTACGCTGTCCAGAAGCTAAGGCTACAGGAGTTATCCATTAACCGGACCGTCTCTCTTGCCCCAGAAAGCTACTGTCAACTTCAGAGGGCTAAACGCACCTGTTGCCTTCCCTAACGCAAGAGCAAACGCTTTCCGTTTATCGGACAGGGAAGCGTGTGAACAACTCGTCCCCTGCCCAGCATTAAAACAGGCCTTGTTCTTTCAAGCTTACGAATTTGTTATCGCCCAGTATAACATGGTCCAAAAGCTCCACGCCAACCAGTTGGGCACCCTCAGCCAGCCTTTGGGTAAACTCAATGTCCTCACTACTAGGGGTAGGGTCTCCGCTTGGATGGTTATGGACGCAAACAAAGCTGGCTCCGTTATGCCGAAGCACCGCTTGAAGTATCTCTCGGGGGTGGACTAAAGTACTGTGAAGCGTACCGATGGAAATGATATCTTTTGCAAGTATCTTATTCTTTATATCTAGCACAACGACTATAAAGTGTTCCTTATTCCAGAAAGGCGGCTGGTTCTTGAGGAGTTGGAACACGTCCTCAGGTGAGCGAAAATACTCTGGGGCACAGCTTGGTGCCCAAAGTTCAATGCAAAGGTGGCACAACGCCTTTATCCGTTGTGCTTCCTCATGGCTAACCCTGACTATCCTCTTTAACTGATCTACAGGTATGCGCTCCAAGTCTCCCAAGGTTGGAAGCAGGCGTAGCAACTCAGCTACCTTATCGCTATCCATTCCAATAGCTGTAGCAAAAATCGATCGGATTCCTGGTATTTCGTTTAGGTTCCTCATTTGGTTCCTCCATTGGCGTATTATATCTTCATGAATCGGTTTTCGCGGGAAGTGTACCATCGCTTTGACACGTTTGCAAGGAGTAGGGCTGAACCTTAACCAAAGCTTGTTGCAGCCCGACACGCCTAGTTTAAGCGACTGAAAAGTAGCTTCAAGACAAAGCAAAGCCCCCCCTGCACAGCACAGAGGGCAAAAGCTTTCTAGTTCACTGGCAAGACTTGTTGAAGCGCGGCGACGACACCTTCTTCCATACGTCGTGTGACATGAGCGTAGAAGTCCAACGTAGTGCTGGAAGTACTGTGTCCAAGCCTTTCTGCTACCGCCTTGACATTTACACCACTCTCTAAAAGTAACGTGGCATGAGTATGCCTAAGGTCGTGGAAGCGTATCGGACGCACCTTACTCGCTAGGAGTACTCTTTTCCACTCCTTTATAAAGTTATGCGGACTGACAAAATTGCCATTCCTGGCATGTGTAACAAAGTCTGTTCGACGGTTGAACACCCGCTCATCTAGAACATCTTTAACATCTTTAACACCTTTACGAACAACGCATTTCTGGTCTTTCCTCAACCTAAGCTCATTTACTACCTCTACAGGCAGTGCGATTGTTCGTGCACTTCCGGTGGTCTTTGTTCCGCCCAACTCGAACCCTTTCTCTGCGCGAGTCAAACTTCTATGGACGTTCAATGTCCTAGCATCTAAGTCAATATCTCCCCAACGGAGAGCAAGCAACTCACCTTGACGAAGACCAGTCTGTAACACAAGTAAAAAGCTTAAGTACCAGCGACTGCTCTTTGCCGTTTGCAAAAACTTTAGAGCTTCCTCAGCTGTCCAAGGCTCATTGAAATTCTTAGATATCTTCGGTGTATCTACATCTATAGCTGGATTCTTTGCAAGTAGCTGTAACTTGACAGCACGGTTTAACGATTGCCGGATCATGCTATGAATATACTTAATGGTTCTGGCTGACATCTTCTTTTCGAGTTGGAGGTAAAATAGTTCTAGGCGCTGTGTTGTCAGTTGGCTTAAAGCTAGATAGCCTAGTTCTGGCCCAACATGGTTCTCAAGGTAACCAACAAGATTGTTATACGTTCCCAACCTGACCTTCACTTTCTTAATTTCAAGCCACGAAAGAAAATGGCTGTACACTGTTACCTTACTACGAGGTAAGAGCACATCCCTATTCTTTTCGTAAAGCTTCTCAACTAGTGCTTTCTCAGCTTCTTCCTTGGTGTCAAATCCGCTTTGCGTAAACCTAACCTTCTTTCCCTGCTTATCGAATCCAAGCGGAACAGACAACTCCCACTTACCACTCGGTTTGCGCTGTCTAACATGACCCTTCATGGGTGCTACGCCTCCTTTTCTTGTTTGCACGGCGATTATACCGTCAGTTTTAATAACTGCACAATCCAGCCACAACAAGCTTTCTTTGGGTATTTCGCATCTTGAAAGCAGGCTGTTTCCAGACAACCGGACAGCTTTACTATCTCTCAGCCCACAAGCCCATTCCTTCAGTATTCAAGTGCAACCGGTTCAAGTACAAAAGAACCAAAAACACATCTGATGTCCTGATGTATAGGATCATGCCTGTAAGCAAAAGCCTGAATACCCAGTGAAGTGGAGCTTTCCGCAGTCTTACTCGACTCTTTACTCTACGATTCAAAGTCGTATGCCATCATGGCTGGACTGATGTTATTCGTCTGAATACTCTACAGCTTTCCCCTATGGTCGCCAGTGATTGTAACGAGACCAGTATGTTATTGCCCTATTCGTTCAAGTAGCAAAGCGATTTGAACTAAGCACTGGCTTCTCTGGCAGGCTTAGCTGTGCAAAAAAAATAGTCGCACAAAAGTAGAAGGGACTTAGTTTCAGGAAGGTAGTGGTCAGCACGAAGGAAATTGTTATTGGGTGACTATTCGGCCGAGCGGAGGGGTCCCTACCCTTCGGTGTTGTGGTTGGACCAGTTTAAGTGCGATCCAACCACAGAACCAAAACCACGTCTTTCCTCCGGAACACCTAATGGGCATAAAAAAGCCCACCATATGATAGGTGGGCTTATCGGATTTATTCAAGTGTATAGAGAGTTGACGTTCCGAATTTAATAACCATAAACCCGTAGTCTACTCCATTTACGTTAACAATCTGTTCCTTGTTCAGTTTACCCTGAACTCCATCAATAATCTGATTGGCGGTGATATTAACACCTACGGTGGCTAAGGCTTTAGCGGATGCTTCCGCATAAGCTGTTATTACACTATGACCATCACTTTGATCGATCATGTTGTAAAATACCACCTTAGTGCCATATTTATCCGAGCCATGAGTAGTGGCATCAGAGAAAACCATGAAGTTAAGATCTGATTTATCGTACAGGGCAAGTACCTTTTGTCCAGAGTTGTACATTACCTTAAACCCAGTACTGGAAGTGGCGTTCTTCATATCGACAGCCATTTTATTTAGCTTCTCGTCATACCCGCCAACAGCCTTGATCGCATCACTTGCAATTTCCACCTTATCCTTAATTGGGATCTGTGGCAATTCGGCTGGATTGCTGGCTTGTGCTGGTCGCACCAAAAGTTTATCGTTTGGAGCTTTATCCAAAACGTTCTTGATGAATTGGACTGATTCAGCGCGGGTCAGCGTATCTGCCCCCTGGAACCCTTGGATTGAGAGGTCAGTCTTACCTTGTGCCAAACCCTTACCCAAGAGATATTGGATTGCAAGTTCACCAGAGTAATTCTTGCCTTGAGTACCAGTGATGATTTCAGCAACCTTAACGCGAGAAATTGGAGCAGCCTTTACCTTGCTGACTGGATAATTCAAATTGTCTGCCAAAGAGTAATACTTGGACGACCAAGTAGACGGTGCTGGAATTTCGGGAGTATCTCCATAGGCGCGTATGATCAAACTCAGAAACTGCTCTTCTGTGACCGAATCCGAGGGACTAAAGTTACCATCCTCAAAACCCTGCGCGATTCCTTTCCCCAATGCCCACTGCAATGTGTTATAGGCCCAGTTCGATTCTCCTACATCTTTGAAACCTGCGCCATATGCCAGTGAACCACCAAACAAGCTCGCTACCATCGTTGTTACTACAATAGTCTTCTTGAAACCCATCATATTTGAACTCCCTCTACTTGATTATATTGATAATTTTACCATTTGACTTAGTACTTTCACAATCATTTTAGATTGTTTTTTGTCTAAACTTCCGCTCCAATCCCTCAGGCTTATCTTGTTAACCCTCTTGTTCTATTGACCTCATACTTCATAATTTTATATTAACATATGATTTCGGGTTCCCTGGTCTGAGCGCCGCGGACTGCGGTTACGAAGGATATTGACACTTGTCCATTAGAACGATTTGAAGCCGCAGACCTGTGACTAAAAGCGCTAAGCTTGCTGTCACCTTAGTTGTCCCCCTGCATGTCGTACTAGAAGGGACGATTTGTGAACCGCAGACTAAAGTTTCGAAGGCGTTTTGTTACTTCAGAGGGAAAGGGGTATACAGAAAAACAGGATAGTTGTTACAAAAAAGAACAACTCTTACTTTCAAACATATATCTATCTAAGAAGTTACAAAGTTACAAAAAGACAAAAAGAACCTAGCCTACGGTTCAGAGAGCGTCACCTGAGTAGAGTAACAAAGGAGTGACAAGGTGACGCTGCGCCTGCCATGCTCTGTGGCTGGATCATTGTTTTCTCAAGGCCGGTCGTTGTCAGTCCACTCCCGACAGCTTGCGTCTCTGTGGCATGCTGAAACTCTCGGGAACTGCTGTTTGCCGCGATTTGTGCCTCAAAGTGAAAGGAAAGCATTTACCAAACAGACAGACAGCCAAAAGACAGCGGTATCTTGTTGTCCCGAAGACTGATTGTTTATCGAGATTATCCCCCCATACTCTCAAAACTCAAAGCCGAAATCTGCCGCCGCTATACCCCATCTTTTGAAAGAAAGAACGGCTCCATACAAACTTCAGTTTCCTAAACTGTAGGTCGGAGGTTCGATCCCTCTCGGGTACGCCATTAAAACTAAGATAAAGCCATCTCATAATGGGTGGCTTTTTGTGTATTCTAATGCTTGCTGGGGAGTTAGTCGTGTTTGGCAAACATTTGGTTTTGAGAGGCGTACAGAAGTCTACAAGCTGTAGGAGATTCAAACCTTGGTCGTTAGCCACATTGGAGGCAGCGGCAAGAAGCAGCAGTCTACCCCCAACCCAAGATACACTAACCGCCAGACAGCAGAGGTGTATACAGCACCCACAACACCGCTAGCACCCGTTTACGACGGCAACGGAAACCTCCCAGATTGCACAGTCTCGCTCAGTGGGTTTGGGCAGACTGGGCGAAAGCATGCCCAACCCTTCGCTAATAAATCACTAACACTCTCTAGTTGCGTCCAATTGCGGTGGGGAACGACCAGCACCTCAGTGTACACCTCTGACCGCCGCGCTCTCTGACCTGATGAGCAATACGTGCCATAGCCTTGGCTTGCGCTGTGGGAGGATTAGCACCAAGGGGTGTCACGCCAATCACGTCGCCAACTGGAACCACTGATCAAAAGCAAAGGTGTATACCAACGGCTTTACCAGCAAAAGGCTCTCGCTCTCCCAGACGCAGGTACACGCGGCAACAGAACACTGCCTCACGGCTACTGATCTCTTGTGCGGTGTACACCTGCACGCAAATCTGCATCAGTGATCTCAACTGAAGTATCCAGCATCCCACCACGATCTGCTCTCACAATGTTCCTCTGTATTCTCCTTGTGCTCTACGTAGATTTTAAAACTTGTTGTTCCTCCTTCTATCTCCAAACTCAAGAGCAAATGCTTTCAAATGGGTGATTGACGCAAAGATTTTCTCCGCGTTACACTGCTTGAAAAAAGGATGCTGCTTGCTCATGATCTTCAAAATAACCTATTTAACGCTGGTACTGCTTACGGCTACATTACCTATGGGGTATATTCAATTCATACTGGGCAACTCGCTTACCGGGAAGTAAGTTGTACAGTTGCTTAGGTAATAATACCTTCATTCTTGCAAAAAAAGTCTTGTAAAACTTTGTCGAAAACAGGATAATATTTCATAGTTATATTTTACCATGCACAATTATGAGGAGAGCACGATTGAAAAAAAACAAGAATTTGGCTTGGTGGGTCGATGTAGGATCAAACAAAAATAAATTAAGGAGCTAAATCTAATGAGCAAGTATTTATGCCTGTGTTTATGTATTCTACTAATGAGTAGCTTTGTTCCTACTGTAATGGCAGAGGAGTCCTACAGGTTTATAATTAAACCTTTTGAAGTTGATTATGCGGGAGATTTTATCGAAGGGCGGGCAATGATCAAAAAAGGTGGTAAATGGGGATTTATCAATAATAAAGGCATTACGGTTGTTGAGCCCAAATACGATAGTGTTCGAAATTTCAAGGAAGGCATGGCTGTGGTTGAAAACGATAAAAAATTTGGAGTCATTGATAAGAATGGTGGAGAAGTTGTAGCTCCTCAATATTTTAGCATTCAAGATTTTAATGAGGATTTTGCACGATTTGAAAACTCCTCCAGTGGTTTAATCGACAAATTGGGCAATCGGGTCATCGAATTTGAAAAGGGCACCTCATATGGATTAAGTGAAGGTCTTGTAGCTTTTAACACGAATTCCTATTCAGGCTATATGGATAAAACTGGTGAAGAAGTTCTTACCTTCCCATATATGTTTACCGAAAGCTTTAAGGGTGGTGTGGCAAATGTTGTTGCAGATAATAAAATAGGATTAATCGACAAGAACGGCCAAGAGATTATCGCGCCGCAGTATGACGTTTTTACTGATTTTGATGAAGAAGGGCTAGCTCAGGTTGCAAAAGACAGGAAGCTGAGATTTATCGACAAAACAGGCCAGGAAATCATCAGCACCTTTCCTTATCAAGGTTCCCATGGTTTCAGCGAAGGTTTAGCGCCAGTACACAAGAATCAGCTTTGGGGATATATCGATAAAACGGGTGAAGAGGTTATTCCTCTGCAATACGATTTTGCTTATAAATTCATGGGGGGTTTAGCGCGAGTTGCAAAGAAAAAGGATAGTGGATACTTATGGGGATTTATTAATAAAGAAGGAAAGGTAGTTATTCCTCTTCAATACAGCGAACATGTATTTAAGTACGAGGTTTATAAGGTTAATTTTAGTGAAGGCTTGGAAGCAGTTGACAAGCAAGGAGGAGAAAGTGGAATAACACATGCATACATAGATAAATCGGGAAAAGAAGTTCTTAGTTTTTCACATACGAATCCTGTTTATGAAGTCTTTAATTTTAAAAACGGATTAGGCCGAATACAATTATCACCTGGAAAATGGGCATATATTTCCAACCCTCTCGAAGCTCCTGCTGATTGGGCGCAACCTGAGGTTGATAAAGCAAGGTCTTTGGGCCTTGTGCCAGAAGACATACTATATGGTTACAATCAAAGCATAAGCCGCTCCGATTTTTCCAAGCTTGTAGTAAAACTTTTGACGGTGAAAAAGGGAAAACCAATAGATATCTTATTAGCAGATAACAAAAAAGTAGTGAATAAAGCGGTTTTTATAGACACCGATGACCCAGCCATTCAAGCCGCTAACGCTCTTGAGCTTATAAGTGGTAAAAGCGAAGGCATATTCGATCCGGATGGAGATATAACTCGTCAAGAAGCAGCAGTCATACTCGCAAGAACGGCGAAATTTCTTGGTATTACGCATACACCCGCAATAGGAACAGAGTTTGCTGATACTAAGGATATAGCAAGCTGGGCCAAAGATGCTGTCAGTATGGTTTCCTCTGCTGAGGATAAAACAAACCGTTCTACCATTATGGGAAGTACTGTTAACAATAGCTTTAGCCCGAATGCAACTTATACACGCCAACAAGCATTTATCTCTATAAAAAGACTGTTTCATGCATTATAGTGCACTTGAACTTAGCAAACAAAGTATATCATTTAATTCGTAAAAATAGTCAGAAGAAGTGTCGGACGTGGATTTGTACAATTTTCACTACATACCGCGTGCCCGTAGCTCAGTAGGATATAGCGATAGTTTCCTAAACTGTAGTTCGGAGGTTCGATCCCTCTCGGGTACGCCATTATTTTGTTTCCCGCTACGACAACGTTTGTCAACGCTGAATGTCTCGTACAGGCTAGCGTGAGGCACACAATCTTGGACGGAATTAAGCGCTAACTGTCGGTTATAAATGATACGGAATATACGAACTTCCTGCAGAAAATTGCGGGAGGTTTTTTCTTATGGAATCCCACTGCCAACATCTGCCTGACGGCCCATAGTGTTCATATGCGAAAAAGAAGTGTTCATTCCTCTTATTTTCGCATCACGCCTATTCTTTTATACTGAAAGAACAAGTTACTTTTGGAAAAAAGGTGGGCACTATGCATACACAACCAACGATAATTCCCTCGAAAAAGCTTCAAAAAAAGGCTCCTTTCACCCTCAAAGGTCGCTGGGAATCACCCATTGCCGGGTACTTATTCATTTCCCCATGGCTTCTTGGATTCTTGCTGTTAACTTTGTGGCCTATGATCCAGTCGATCTATTATTCATTCACTAAATTTACACTGCTGGATGCCCCAGAATGGGTTGGCTTGAGAAATTATGAGCGCATCTTTGCCGATGATGATATTTTCGTTCAGTCACTCCAAGTAACCCTGCTGTTCGTTGTACTTTCGGTGCCGATCAAGCTATTTAGCGCTCTAATGGTCGCGATGCTACTCAATAAGAAAATCAAAGGTATTTCGATCTACAGAACCTTTATCTACTTGCCTTCCCTTATCGGAAGCAGTATCGCTGTCGCTGTGCTGTGGAAAAATATTTTTGGTATCGATGGATTCATCAATAAGTTTCTAAGTGTGTTCGGCATCAAAGGCATCAGTTGGATCAGTAATCCGAGTACTGCTCTCGCTACACTCATTATTTTAGTTGCTTGGCAGTTCGGTTCGTCAATGGTTATATTCCTTGCAGGCTTGAAGCAAATTCCTGCTGAAATATATGAAGCTTCCTCCGTAGACGGCGCTTCGAAGTTCAGACAATTTTTTACTATTACCATTCCTATGTTATCTCCTGTGCTGCTATTCAACCTGGTGCTGCAGACGATCGGTTCATTTCAAATGTTTACGCAGGCCTTCATCATTACTAAGGGGGGGCCGGTGAACTCCACCTATATGTACGCTTTATACTTATACGATCGAGCCTTTTCCCGATATGATATGGGCTACGCTTCCTCACTGGCCTGGATCCTACTTGTGATTATCGCGATATCTACCGCATTAATATTTGCCTCGTCCCGGTATTGGGTATTCTATGAGACAGAAGGGAGTAAGAAATAATGAGTCCTACACTGCGTAGAACAATGAGTTCCCATCTGTTTTTATCCTTATTTAGTATAATCATGGTCTATCCGATTTTGTGGTGGGTTGGAGCCGCGTTCAAATCCAACGAAGAAATGAGTTCACCAAGTTTGTTTCCGACACAATGGCTGTGGAGCAACTTCACTGAAGGGTGGGTAGCCCTTCCCAAATATACCTTCACTCACTTTTATATGAATACGTTCGAATTGATTTTTGGATTGTTGATCACCTCGGTGATTTCCTGTTCTTTGGTTGCTTTTGGCTTTGCTAGATTGGATTTTCCACTTAAAAATATGTGGTTCTCCATTCTCATGGTTACACTCATGCTTCCGAATCAGGTGACGATGGTTCCACAGTATATTATGTTCAATGCATTTGGCTGGGTAAATTCCTACCTGCCGTTCTACGTTCCTCATGCACTAGCAGGAGGAATTGGCGGTACGTTCTTTATATTCCTGCTGGTCCAGTTCATCCGGGCGATTCCTAAAGAACTGGATGAGTCAGCCAAAATGGACGGCTGCACCTGGTTCGGGATCTATTGGAGAATCATAATGCCGCTTACGAAGCCGGCCCTAGTAACGGTTACGATCTATTGCTTCCTGTGGAACTGGGATGATTTTTTCGGACAGTTGCTGTACATCAATTCCGTGGATAAATATACGGTGGGGCTTGCATTAAAATTGTTTGTGGATAGCCAGTCTGCTCTCCCTTGGGGACAGCTTCTCGCGATGTCATTTCTGTCCATCGTACCGGCTTTGATCCTCTTCTTTCTGGCTCAGCGCCATTTTGTAGACGGCATTGCTTCGGGTGCGGTGAAGGGGTAGAATAAGATCACATTCGTATAGTGAGTAGGGAAAGCTGCGCTTAAAAGCAGCTTTTTTTCCATTGTACGAATCATTGGACAGACTTCAGTTCGAAGGGCTATACCCTGTATACTAGCATGTGGGTCAGCAAGAGGATTTTTCATTGAGGTTAATGAATAGGAAAGGTGGACCACCGATGAACCTGTTTAAAAGGGTACGAATAGATCGGCTGTTTTTTGGCAGCTTTGCCGCATTTATTGCTGTATTTCTGCTGATTTTCACATGGATTAGCTACAGTATTACGGCCCGTGAGCTAGTGGATAACACGTCCTATTATCAGCAGGATTTATTGAATGAACTGAATAAACAGTTGGATATTCAATTGAAATCAATTGAACAAATGTCGCTCGCCGCATCTAGAAATATGAATACCATAAGCTATGATCCATTGGATCCAGACTTATTTGGGCGCCTTCGCCGTAAGGACGATATAAGGAATTTGCTGTCGAGTATTACCTACAGTACGACAATGGTGCAGTCTATTGACTTATATATGGACAATCTCGGCTTAACGGATTCGCAAAGTCCAGTTCAGTTTAAAGATATGCAGCATGTGAGGGGGGAGTCGTGGTATCCGGAAATTCAAAATAATGATTTTGCCTGGATTGCCGAGCACACGCTTCCAACGAACAACGGACCGAAGCAATTTATCAGCTTCGCCCGAAAACTATATAATAATTCTGATAAATACTACGGGGTATTGGTCTTAAATGTGAAAGCATCGGCCATTGAGAGTTTGGTTCGTGGGGAAACGGATGGAAAACAAAGAAACCGAGTGCTGCTCGATGCCGGCGGCAAGACGATAGCATCCATAGGGAATCCCATGCTGTACGAGTCGGAGCTGGATCGAATCCGAGGCAAGGAGGAGAAGTCGAACTACATTCATCTGCCTGATGTCGAAGGAGAGGAAACCCTACTTGTCTGGAGTAAAGTCCGTTCGGACTGGATGCTGGTCGAAGTGACACCATGGAAGAACATTATTCATGGCAGTGTGCGGCTTGCCTATATTATAGTATCCGTGGGGCTTTCAGCTATTTTCATAGCTTCGTTCTTTACTTTGTTTTTATCGAGACAATTCATCAAGCCGATCCAACTGCTGCTGGCGACCATGGATCGTGTTCCGGATAACGGGTCTATTACAGATGACTTGCCAACCGATTACAAGAATGAGTTCGGTAGTTTATTCATCGGGTACCGTAGGCAAATGGAAAGAATAGAGGAGCTCATGCTTTCATTACAAGCACAGCATAGGCGGCAGCGTGAAGCAGAAATTCAAGCACTTCAGGCTATGATCAATCCGCATTTTCTGTACAATACACTGGATCAATTAAACTGGCTTGCCATTGAGTCAGGACAGGAGAAAATCAGTAAAATTTTATCCCTCGTGGGGAAGATGTTTCGAATCGGCCTCTCCAATGGGGAAACGATGATTTCGATTCCCGATGAGATCACGCATGTGGAATGTTATTTGCAAATTCAACAAATTCGCTGGGGGGACCGGATTTCTTTTACAATCGAAATGGATGAAGGGCTAAAGGAACTGTATATTCCCCGATTGACGCTGCAGCCATTTGTGGAAAATGCTTTTATCCACGGATTTCACGGTAGAAAAACAGGTGCAATCCACATTTCAGGGCACGTGCGGGATCAAGAGGTGGAGTTTCAAATTATTGATAACGGAGTAGGAATCAAACCAGATTGGGATAGACAGATGCCAAGGAAAACGGGTGGTTACGGGATAAGGAATGTAAAGGAACGGATGGCTGCCTATTTTGGAGCACCTTATGGCGTGAGTATGAAGAGCCTGGACGGGGAAGGCACTCAGGCCACCATTTTATTGCCGAGAATACACAATAAACAAGAGGCGGGGGAGCGATTCTATGTGGAGAGTTCTCATTATTGATGACGATTTTCAGGTATTGGAAGGGATGAAGAAGTCGATTCCATGGCAAAAGCTTGAAGCTCAATGGGTGGGAGAGGCGATGGATGGGGTAGAAGGACTCCAAAAGATTCGGGAAACCAATCCCGATATCATCATCACGGATATTTATATGCCTATTATGAACGGTCTTGAGATGATTGAGCAGTTGAAAAGTGAAGAGATCCCAGGCGAGGTGATCATTCTAAGCGGCTATTCGGATTTTCAATATGCGCGTCAAGCGCTACGTTTGCAGGTGAACGACTATTTATCCAAGCCTGTGACATTGGAAGAGCTCCATGACGTTCTGGAAAAAGTCATTAAAGGGCTTGAAGCCAAGGAATTGAAGAAGCTGGAGCAGGAAGAGGTTCGGCAACGGTTAATGATGTACGAGCCTTTTGTTCAGAAGGAATGGTTGAAATCGGTCATTACCGGGACATTGGACAAGACGGTACCCAGGGAAGGGATGGGGTTACCAGAGTCTTCGCATTGGATAGAACACAGCCACTTGGTGATGGGAATCGAGCTCACGAGCACAGAGCGGATTTCTAACCTGACCTTATCAGATTGGAGCTTATTTCGGTTTGCTTTTGCTAATATCATTCGTGAAATCCTAGCTGAGGACTGGCCGGAATCCGAATTCATCGAGTTGCACAGCCATCATGCTACTATTGTGTTCCATATCAAGCCGCATTCAAGCGATGAAGCACTTAGGAGGATTCGCAGGATTGGTGAGAGAATTACGGATTGTATCGACAAGTATCTTAAACTAAAAATACGGACTGGCCTTGGCAGCGTGAAAGCCAACTGGCAGGAGCTCTCCGATTCGACCGATGAAGCCTTTTTAGATTTATTACAGCAGCTGCTTATATCGGGGCAAGGGGAGCCGTCCTTTGTTCCTTGGGAAAAGCAATCCGCTATCCGCCCGATCAAATTTTATCAGGAGCTTGCCGAAGCCATTGTTATTTCTAAAGAAGAGACCACGATCGAGATTATTGATGGTTACATCCAGCAATTGCGGCAACTGCCTGATATCAACCCAGCTTATCTGCAATATTTGTGTAAGGAGCTTTGGACAATCTTGGCTTATTCTTTATACAGTGCGGGTATTATGTTAGATGAGCTGTTTCCGGACATTGCATTAAAACAGGAAATTGAACAAATTCATACGGTAGAAGATCTGCGGCCATGGCTGCAGGACAAAATTCATGTTATTGCTTCAAGCCGTCACTGGAATGAGAATTCCAAGCATAAGGAGGCAGTGGATTTTATGATCCATTATGCACATGATCATTATGCAGAAGAGATTAACTTAGAGGATCTGTCCAAGCAGCTTTATTTATCTCGTAATTACTTAAATCGGATTTTCAAAAAAGCTATTGGGGAGACATTTACCAACTATTTGATACGCACGCGGATGGAAAAAGCTAAAGCTTTATTATTAGAAAGGAAATGTATGATTTACGAAATAGCGGAAAGAGTTGGATACAAGAATGTGGCTTATTTCAGCTCCCTATTCAAGAAGTATTACGGGATGAATCCTAGTGAAGTTGGCAAAAAATAATTGTGGGCAATAGTGATACAATTGTGTTCATTACTCTTATTTTTCTTATTCCCCGTCATTTATATAATGATAGAGTGAAGATGGACTGCTGATATAGGAAGGGGTTATAAAAATGAATAAGCAGATGAGAGTATGGGGTTTACTGTCCATGACAGCGTTAGCTTCATTAGGATTGGCAGCTTGCGATACGAATAACAAGCCGAGTGAAGAATCTGCCGCATCCAGAGTGGGGGCAACAGATAATAAGCCAGTGAAGCTGCGTATTGTATGGTGGGGCTCGCAAGCGAGGCATGATGCCACTTTGAAGGCATTAGATGCTTATACAAAGAAGTATCCTAATGTTACTTTTGAACCGGAATTTTCGGGATTTGACGGATATGCTGAAAAGTTGGCCACCCAAGCCGCAGCTAGAAATGCCCCTGACATTATCCAAATGAATCCTAATTGGTTATTTGAGTATGCAGCTAGGAACCAGTTGGCAGACCTTACCAAGGGTATAAATACGAATGATATTGATAAACCACTCGTAGAATCAGGTATGTATAAAGATAAACTGTATGCGATTCCTCTTGGTAACAATGCTACCGGTATGGTGTACAATAAGAATGCTATAGATAAGCTCGGGATTTCAGCCCCGAACAATGGCTGGACATGGGATCAATATTTCCAATTCGGTAAAGATACCAAAGCGAAGCTTGCGAAAGATAAATATGTTCTTATGGATGCAACCAACGATTACACTATGTATTCTTCCTATCAATTAAGTCAAGGAAAAGGATATCCTATTACAATAGATGGCAAGTTTAACATCGATAAGGATACATGGCTTACATTCGTTAAAAAGTATGCTGATCTTCGTAAAGACGGAGTTATCCCGCCGGCTGAAATCTCAACGACCGATATCGAGTCAGACGTGAAGATGGATTTGGTAAATAATGATACACTGCTGATGAGGAGAAGTTTTGCAGCACTGTACCCAGGCTATGATGGGGTCAAGCCGGGAGCCTATACACTTGTGGATCAGCCGAGGGGAGCCCAATCGAGTGGGTTTCTGAAGCCTTCTATGTTCTGGTCGGTGAGTTCGGATTCTAAGTATACCCAGGAAGCCAAAAAATTTATCGACTGGTTCGTCAACGATACTGAGGCGGCGGATATTCTTACTACGACGAGAGGTGTTCCAGTCTCCAAGAAAGCACTCGCCTACCTGACGCCTAAGCTGACTCCAGCGGACAAGCTACAGATTGATTTGATCAAGAATGTGGGGCCGGATGCCCAACCATTCAATCCTGGGGCTAAAGGTTGGAGTAATTATACAACGAAGGACTTCAAGGATGTTGGTGAAAAATTGATGTTCGGCAAAATAACTCCAGAGGCAGCATACGATGAGCTTGTGAAAAAAGCGAAGGATTATCAATAAGCACTAAAGGTTTAAGCCACCCATTGAGGTGGCTTTTTGTGCGAAGTTGAGAATAAATCAGCTACACAATCACAAGTGAAATAGCTTTCATTTTGACGTTTCATGAAAAGTTAATTGCCTGCTGAGCAGCTAGTCGCGTGTATCCATGTGCGCTGTGCACGCTGTATGATGAGTAAAGCATAGACCTGCAGCATAAAAGCATAAAATTTTTTGGGAAAAAGAAAGGTTTTCCTTTTAGCTTCGTCATACTTAAGTGTAAGGACAAAAAGAGCAGATGCTGCACAGAAGATCTTTTTGGATAGGAGGACAATGATGCAGGAAGACCAAGAAATTATAGATCAGATACTTAAAGGAGATAAGCAGGCTTATGCTCTAATTATTAATAAATACAGAGCACAAGTGTTTTCCCTTCTTCGAAAAATGCTCGGGTCATCGCCTGACACACAGGACATTGCTCAAGAGGTTTTTATTAAAGCTTATAATCACTTACAGGAATATAACCCGGACTACAGCTTTTCTGCTTGGTTATACCGGATCACCACGAATCAGTCTATCGATGAGCTTCGTAAACGTAAACGTACACCCAATGTAATTAATTTTGAGGTGGAAATCGCGCATCTTGATACGCCTGAATCCAGCTACATGGAAAAGGAGCGCAAATTGGCGCTAGAGAAGCTGATTATGGAGCTGGACTCAGATCAGCGTGCGGTGTTTATGCTGCGGCATCAGCAGTATCTGAGCTATGAGGAAATCGGTGAGCAATTATCGCTCCCAGTGAGCACCGTGCAAATGCGTCTGCATCGCGCACGATTGAAATTGCGTAAAAGCTTGAACGCATCAAGAGAGGGGGGGATTCTAAATGAAGTGTTCGAAATTTAACCCTCTGAACGAATATATGGAAGGCCAGCTTCTCCAATCAGAAATTATTCTTTTTGAAAAACACGTGGAAGGCTGCAAGGATTGCCAAATGCAATTGGAGATTTGGATAAATAAGCATGAGGATTTTGATGATTCTTGGGAAGAGTTAGCGCCGGATGGGGCGTTCACCCAAAGTATTTTGGATGAGCTCACTCCGTACACATTGGAACAATCCAATCCTGTTGAAGTTGAGAGAGAAGCATCCAAACAAATCAATTGGAAAAGAACGGGTTTTAATATTTTGAAAACAGTCACCATTGCAGCAGTTGCTCTGGTAGTCGTCATATCCTTGGGAACCTATGTATCCCCAACTTTTGCTGAATACGTAAAAAGCTTCTTCAATAGCACAGAAAACGTCGATCCAGGGATGAAGAACGCTTATAACGAAGGCTTTGTAAAACCCATGGACCTGAAAGTAACGGATCGGGGAATAACCGTAGAGGTAAAAGAAGTTTTGGCGGATACGATGCGGATTGCCATCATCAGCGAAGCCAAGGATCAATACGGTAACTCTATAGACTTAAACAAATCGAGTGATTTGCAATTTATTATTAAGGACGTAATAGGGAATCCATTGATTGACCGAAAGATGGGAGGATGGAGAGCCAGTAAAAAAGGTGAACACCTCATGGTGGAGCAGGCATTGACAGACCTTATCACTGGAGGGAAGCAATTGCCGGATGATGTGACCGTTGAGCTTAGCTGGAAGAAGATTGGACAAACTTCTGGGAACTGGGTGTTGAATATCCCGATTGATATGGCTAAGGCTAAGGCTGCAACGAAAACGGTTGGGATTAATAAGCAGTACATCTCCCCACAAGGGTTAATGATCAATTTGAAAAGAATGGAACTAGCGCCAAGTTTGACGCTGCTCTCAATGGAAACCAAATTGACCCCAGAACTGTATCAACAGAAAAAGGAGAGTATCCGTTTGAACGGATTGACGGAGCAACTTAAACTGGGGGACCCGCTCCTGCCTTTCACGCTTGCTCACGATATTCAAGATTATACACTCTCTTACGAGCTTCTTGACCAACAAGGTCAAGTTGTAGCCGCTTGGGATGAGGTAACCGGTAAAAATTATAATACGAAAAATACGATCAATAATGGGGTGAGTGGACTAGGGAACGACGAATCGGGTTATAAGTTGTGGCATGCGTTTGCGCCGCTGACCGAGAAGCCGGAGACGCTTAGGTTCAAGCTTCGTGCCATATATTCGAAAGATCTCGCCAATTTCAGTATCAAGCTGAACCTTGACAATTTGAACAAAGAGCAAATTGGAACAGAATATAACGGCAGTAAGCTCACTTTTAGCGATTTTTCTTTGAAAGACTATGAGGAAGAATCTGATTCGGGCGGGCAAACGATCAGGAGAAAAGGCGGAATCATTCACTTTCAGGCAGAGCTTGCGAAGGATATAGTCGGACTGAATGAATGGCAGGCCAAGGATGAGAATGGTAAAGAGTACAATGTAAGACTGGAGAAAAAATCAACTGTTGGTGAGGACGGTAAGGTCAGCTTTGATGGTGTATTGGTCATCAATCTACTGCATCAGCCACAGGAGCTGACGCTATCTTATCGTATTTCCGAAATCGAGCATCGCGATGTCAGTTGGGAAGAACTCATTGATTTGAATCTATTAACATCAACGACGCTCGTCAATGATAGCGCCGAAGAAAAGACTGCTAAAGAGCTGCAACAAGAGCCGGAGTCACAGCAGTCGTCGGCACAGTTGGAGCAGGAGGCGGAACAGCTAGTGAAGCCAGAGCCACAGGAGCCGGCGAGACCGCAGCCGGAACCACAGCAAGCTGCGCAGCCACAAGAGACTATTAATGCTGATGATGCGCTAATTAAAAAAGCCCAAGAGGCCTTTCGATTTAAGTATATGAGCCTAAAGGATTTAAAGGAAAATTACAATATTGATTTTATCGTTCATAATGCTGCAAAAAATGAGTATGGGGTTTATAAAATGGCTTTCTATGACCTAAAGAGTCAAAAAGAGCTGTATGTCATCGATTTCGTCGATATCGAAGTCGGAACTCAATTTGCAACCAACACTGGCTCAGGTAATTGGGATTTCAGAAGCTTCGATGATGGTCTTTACGTGAGCAAGGACAGCATAAAGAAAAATGACTTAATCGAAGACCAGACGGAGTCACAGCCATTGAAGCCACAACCGGAACCGGAACCACAGCAGATAAAGCAGCCTTAGCCGGAACTACTGCAGGTAACTCCCGAAAGCGGAGGGTTTATGGACCAATTCAAGCCACTCCGAGGAGTGGTTTTTTATATGTTTAAATATCTGCATAAACTTTTTCTGGAAAAGGGAAAGTTTTTCCAAACAACATCGTCATACTAAGTGTAAAGACAAAAAGAACCCATGCTGCGCAGCATCTCTTTTTGGGCAAAGATGCAGAAAATTATAGATCAGATACGTAATGGAGATAGAGGTTATGCCAAAAGAAACAAACGTTCCCTAATCTCCGATGAAACGAAACAAATCGATTGGAAAAAAGGAGCCTAAATATGATGAAAAAAGTTACCATAGCAGCAGTCGGGCTGGCAGTAACCCTATTCTTGGGAACCTATGTAGCCCCTACTTTTGCGAATGACGTAAACAGCTTTTTTAATAGCACAGAAAACATTGATTCAGGGATGAAGAAAGCTTATAACGAAGGTTTTGTAAAGCCGCTGGACCTGAAAGTAACGGATCAGGGAATTACCATAGAGGTAAAAGAAGTTTTGGCGGATACGATGCGGATTGTTATCATTTGCCAAGCAAAGGATCAAGAAGGCAACCCTATAGACTTGGACCCATCGTATCTGCAATTTATTATTAAGGATGGGATGGGAAATCCATCTATAGACCCAATTATGGGAGGATGGAGGACAAGTAAGAGAGGCCACCAACTCATGGTGGAGCTGGCATTGACAAAATCTAATACCGTAGAGAAGAAGCTGCCGGATAAAGTGAACGTTGAGCTTAACTGGAAGCAGATTAATGAAACCTCTGGGGACTGGATGTTGAATATCCCGATTGATATGGCTAAGGCCAAGGCCGTAACGAAAACGGTTGAGATTAATAAGCAGTATACGACTCCACAAGGGTTAATGATCGATTTGAAAAGAATCGAACTGGCGCCAAGCTTAATGTTACTCTCACTGGAAACCAAATCGACTCCAGCGCTGTACCAACAGAAGGAAGAGAGTCTCATCTCGAAGGGATTGACGGTGGAAAATAAGCCAGGTGAGCCAAGCCTGCCTTTCATGCTTGCCCATGAAATCCAAGAATATAAACTCGCTTATGAGCTTCTTGACCAACAGGGCAATATAGTAGCAGCTTGGGATGAGATAAGCGATAGAAACCTAAGTAAGCAGAAAAATACAATCAATGAGATGAGCGGTGGTTATAAGTGGTTGTTGCATGCATTTGCGCCGCTGACCGAGAAGCCGGAGCAGCTTATGTTCAAGCTTCGTGCCATATATTCGAAAGAACTCGCCGATTTCAACGTCAAGCTGAAACTTGACGATCTGAATAAAGTGCAAATTGATGCAAAAAACAAGGGTAGCAAGTTCACTTTTAGCAACTTTTCTTTGAAAGAGGATGAGAAGGTAACAGATATCGACGGCCATCCCATCATGGGCAAAGGCGGAATTGTTCATATTCAGGCAGAGCTTGCGGAGCACATAGTCGGACTGGATGTATGGCAGGCCAAGGACGAGAATGGTAAAGAGTATAAGGTAAGACTGGAGAAACAATCCACCGTTGGCGATGACGGTAAGGTCAGCTTTCAAGGTGTACTGGTTATCGAGCAACTTCTGGAGCAGCCGAAGGAGCTGACGTTATCGTACCATATTTCCGAAATCCAGCATCGCGATGTCAGTTGGGAAGAATCCATTGATTTAAATCCATTAACATCTACCGTAATCGTTAATGATAGAACCGAAGGAAAGGCTGCTAAAGAGCTGAAGCCGGAGCTGCAGTCAACTAAATCGCAGCCGGAATCACAGCAGGCAGCGCAGCAAGTGCCGCAGATGACGGTTAATGATGATGAGGCAATCAAAAAAAACATAGAGGCCACTCTTCGCTTGAAGTATATGAGCATAAAGGATTTAAAGAAAAATTACAATATCGATTTTATCGTTCATAATGCTGTGAAAAATAAGTATGGGGTTTATAAAATGGCTTTCTATGACCTAAAGAGTCAAAGAGAGTTGTATGTCATCGATTTCGTCGATCTCGAATACCTAGAACAATTTGGAACCAACACGGGTTCAGGTAGTTGGCAAATCGCACGCTTAAGTGATGGTCTTTACGTGAGTATAGACAGTTTAAAGAAAAATGGCATAATCCAATAGATGCATCTGCCTTTTGGGTATGCCATGTAAATAAAGTTCAAGCCACTCCGAGGAGTGGCTTTTTGTGTATTTAATTGCCTGTTAGGCAGCTAGTCGCGTGTATCCATGTGCTCTGCACAAGCTGAATGATGAATCGAGCATAGTCCTACAGCTTAACTTCATGAATTCTTTTTAAAAAAAAGAAAGATTTTCCATTTAACTTCGTCATACTTAAGTGTAAGGACAAAAAGAACTCATGCTGCGCAGCATTTCTTTTTGGATAGGAGGGCGAAGATGCAGGAAGACCAGGAAATTATAGATCAGATACTGAACGGAGATAAGCAAGCTTTTGCCCTAATTATCGATAAATACAAGGGACGGGTATTTTCCCTTCTTCGAAAAATGCTCGGTCCATCGCCTGACATACAGGATATTGCCCAAGAGATTTTTATTAAAGCCTACAACCATCTACAGGAATATAAGCCTGAACACAGCTTTTCTGCCTGGTTATATCGAATCACCGCGAATCGGTCTGTCGACGAGCTTCGTAAACGCAAGCGTACACCTAGCTTAATCGATTTCGATTTGGAAATCGCCCATCGTGATACACCGGAAACCAGTTATCTGGAAAAAGAACGTAAAGCTTCTCTGGAAAAGTTGATTGAGGAGCTGGACCCAGATCAACGTGCGGTGTTTATGCTGCGACATCAGCAGTATCTGAGCTATGAGGAAATTGGTGAGCAATTATCACTCCCAGTGAGTACCGTGCAAATGCGTCTGCATCGCGCACGATTGAAATTGCGTAAAAGCCTGAACGCATCAAGAGAAAGGGGGGAGTCCTTGTATGAAATGTATGGAAACTAACCCTCTTAACGCATATATGGAAGGCCGGCTTCCCCAATCTGAAAGTATTCGGTTTGAAAAACATCTGGAAAGCTGCAAGGATTGCCAACTGCATTTGGAGCAATGGATAAGTAAACATGACGATTTTGAGGATTCATCGGAGGAAGAGGGATCGGATAAAGCGTTCATGCAAAATATTATGGATCAGCTCACACCATACACGCCTTCGGAAGAAACGGATCTCGCTGAAGTTGTGAAAAAAGCACCCCAACTAATCAATTGGAAAAAAAGGAGCCTCGATATTATGAAAAAAATCACGATTGCCGCCGTCGGATTGGCCGTAGTCATCTCTTTAGGAACCTATGTATCGCCTACTTTTGCGGAATACGTAAAAAGTTTTTTCAATAGTACTGAACAAGTCGATCCAGGGATGAAAAATGCTTATAACGAAGGTTTTGTAAAGCCGCTGGGTCTGAAAGTGACGGATCAGGGAATCACGCTGGAGGTAAAGGAAATTTTGGCGGATACGCTGCGGATTGCCATCATCTGCGAAGCCAAGGATCTAGACGGTAACCCGCTTGACTTGGAGAAAGTGAGGGACCTGCAGTTTATTATCAAGGACGTTACGGGGAATCCGTTAATTGACCCCAATATGGGGGGATGGGCTACCAGCAAGAAAGGCGATCAACTGATGATAGAACGGGCATTGACGGAGGCAATCACCGGAGAGAAGAAGCTGCCGGATGAAGTGATCGTTGAACTTAGCTGGAAGAAAATTGGTGAGGTTTCCGGGAACTGGGTGTTGAATGTCCCGATTGATATGGTTAAAGCCAAGGCCGTTACGAAGACGATAGAAATCAATAAGCAATACACAACTCCACAAGGGTTAATAATCGATTTGAAAAGAATGGATATGGCTCCAAGCTTAACGCTGCTCTCACTGGCAACCCAATTGACTCCGGAGATAGCTCAGCAGAAAAAAGAGATCATCATCGCCAACGGATTGGCGGAGGAGCTTAAGAGAGGTGAGCCACTCTTGCCCTTCATGCTTGCACACGAAATCCAGGATTATAAGGTCGTTTACGAGCTTCTTGACCAAGATGGCAAGGTGGTATCAGCATGGGATGAGATTAGCGATAAAAACCTGAGTATTCGAAAAAATAACATCAATAATGGGATGGGTGGTTTGGGAGACGCATCGGGTATGAAATGGTGGCACGCGTTTGCGCCTTTGATCGACAAACCGGAGCAGCTTACGTTCAAGCTTTATGCCATCTATACGAAAGAGCTTGCCGATTTCAGCATTAAGCTGAACCTTGCCGATTTAAATAAAAAACAGGTTGAGACAGTAAATAACGGAAGTAAGCTCACTTTTGGCAGCTTTTCTGTGAAAGAGGATGAGAAAGAAACAGACTTTGGCGGGCAGCCTGTCATGGGTAAAGGTGGAATTATTAACATTCAGGCAGAGCTTGCCAAAGATATAGTCGGACTGAGTGTATGGCAGGCTAAGGACGAGAACGGTAAAGAGTATAATGCAAGATTGGAGAAAAAGTCGACCTTAAATGAAAATGGTACTGTCAGCTTTCAAGGTGTGCTGGTCATTGATCAACTGCTTCAGCAGCCAAAGGAGCTGACCCTATCTTACCATATTGCGGAAAAGCAAAATAAAGATGTGAATTGGCAAGTGCACATCGATATGAATACAACAGAATCTACATCAATCGTTGGAGATATAGTCAAAGAGGAGGTTCCCGAAGAACTACAGCCAGCGAAGCCGCAACCAGAGCCGCAGCAGCCAACAAAGCCACAGCCGGAGCCGCAGCAGCCAACGAAACCACAGCCGGAACCGCCGCAAACAGCGAAGCCGCAGCCAGAGCCACAGCAGCCAGCGAAGCCACAACCGGAGCCACAGCAGCCAACGAAGCCACAGCAGCCTGTGAACGCTGAGGATGAAGCAGCTAAAAAAGGTTTTGGTCTCACTAATAATTTTGATTCGCTGTATATATCTCCGAAGGAATTAAAAAGAATTTATAATATTGATTTCATCGTTCATGATGCTAAGAAAGATAAGTATGGGGTTTATGAAATGGCTTTCTTTGACATAAAGAACCAAAAAGAACTGAGTGTCCTCAAATTTAACGATGTTGAAATCGGAACAATGATAGCTAGTGATGGTTTTCAATTCTTACAATTAAGTGACGGTCCTTACATCAGAATAGAAGATTTAAAGAAGAAAGGTATTATCAAATAGACGCCTTTACTGGTAACCTCATATTTGGAATGTAAAGTGCACCCTTTAGAATACATATTGGATAAAACCCTTAGGGAATCCGATGAATTCTAGGAGGTGCATTTTTCATATCCATTAAAGGACAAAAGTTTAAAGCTTATCCAGAAGAATTGAAGTAAGAGGAGGTTCGCCAGAATGTAGGGGAAGGAAGGCTATCAGGAGAAAAGAAGATATTCATGGTAATATTGCTTTTTTAGGCAACTTGTACTATAGTTCGAGGTGTTTGCAGGTACAGCTTCCAAACTATGGGGTAATTAATTGAATTTTGCATTGTTGGATTCTTTCAAATGGTAAGGGTATTCATTCATGGGTTTCGGCAATTGCTTGTTAACTTCTTCTAACCAACATTCATAAGGGGTGTACACCATGACATTACGCAACAGAACCATGAAATTAACAATCGGAAAAAAGTTAATGGGGTCGTTTTTAATTATTGCCATTTTGCTGGGGATTACTAGCGGCATATCATTCTATTACCTAAAGGAAATAGATCGCTTGGATACTGATTTAATTGAGAGACGGGCTTTGATCTTATCAAATGCTCAAACCATGCAAGTAGAAGCTGCCAAACAATCCAGTAGATTACGTGGCTATCTTTTAACCAAGGATCCGGAATATAAAAATAATTTACAATCATCCAATGATAATCTGTCGAGTCTGGTCAGTAAGACATTAACGCTGGCCCATAGCGCAGAGGATAAAGAGAGACTTCGCAAACTAGAAGAGTTCAATATACAGTTCAAACAAAAATATGAACAATTGCTTCAAATGGTTCAAAATAATCAGAATGCAACCGAGACGCTCGATTTTTATAATAATGTAGTGTTACCTGTAGGGAGGCAGCTAGAACCAGTTGCAGACGAAATGGCTAGCGAACAACAGAAACTAATGAATGAAGGAAGTAAACAAAATAGCGAGACCGTCGATACTGCAACTGCGACCGTTTCTATAATAAGCATTATTGCACTTGTACTAGCGATGTTAATTGGTTATTTTAGCTCGCGCATGATAACTAAACCTATTGTAGCTATGGAGAGATTTGCTGATAAGATCGCATCGGGTGATATTTCTATAGCAAATATTCAAGTGAAAAATAAAGATGAAATTGGGGCTTTGGCTAATTCTTTTAACCAGATGAAGGAAAATCTTGATCATTTGATTAGACAGATTAGTCTAAGTGCCGAGCATGTAGCTGCTTCCTCGGAGGAATTGACTGCAAGCGCAAAACAGACCAGCCAAGCTTCGGAAACCATTACTTCTACCATTCAAGAGGTCGTGGTTAGTGCGGAGAAACAGGCTTACAGTGTAGAAGAATGCGTACGAGCAATGGGGGAAATGTCCGCAGGAGTACAACAAATCGCTGCAAATGCACAAATAGCTTCTTCGGTATCGATGCAGGCTGCACAGAAGGCTTTAGAAGGAAATCAAGCCATTCAATCCGCAGAGGAACAAATGGGGTTCATCCATACTTCATTTAATCAGCTTGCCGATGAAGTAAAAGAAATGGGCGAACGTTCAGGTGAAATTGGCCATATTATCGAGGTGATTTCTGATATTGCAGCTCAAACCAATCTGCTTGCTCTAAACGCGGCAATTGAAGCTGCAAGAGCTGGTGAGCAGGGACGCGGGTTCGCCGTAGTAGCGAGTGAAGTTCGTAAGTTATCCGAGCAATCAACTCAATCGGCTGAGCAAATTACACAGTTAATTACATATATCCAAAATAGTATCGAAAAGACCATTCAAGCGATGCAGAGCGGAACCGAGGAAATTAATGAAGGTATCCGCGTCGTACAAACTGCAGGAGGAACTTTCGAAGAAATTAAAGAATTTGTAGACCATGTAGTTAATCAGGTCCATGAGGTTTCGGCCGCTTCACAACAAATGTCCGCCACTTCGGAACAGATCGTTCAATCTTGTGACGAGATTTCAGAGGGATCGAAAATAGTGGCTGCTGGCTCTCATAACGTATCAGCTGCAACTGAGGAACAATTGGCTTCTATGGAGGAGATTTCCTCATCTGCGGCCTCTCTGACTATAATGTCGGAAGAACTACAGGAGCAGGTTGGCAAGTTTAAAGTTGGTTAATGGAAGGCAAATAATTCATCCCCCAAAAGACTGTTGAGGGTTCTCAACAGTCTTTTTGCACGACTAACGTGGGGTTGTTTCATTCTTTAAAAGGAAACTGATGGAGTTCCAGCAACCATTTCCCCCTTTTCACAACAAAACCAACTATGTATGATGAATACTACAGAGTTGTTTGATATACAAATTTTTGCAAATTATTCATAGAAAGTGATGATAAGCTATACCAAAGACAGTGTAAGGTGTAATTGCGTTGGAGCATAGAACTTTATTTATCCTAAGTACAGGTGTAATATGGTACACATTAAATCAGTAAATATGTAAGATGGATATCCTTATTCGTGCGAATCCTCGATATGGTAGCGCATTCATTTATAAATATTTAAAAGTTGGAGGCTGGTAATGATGCAATATGAGTATTTGCTGCGTGTTATTTTAGCTGGAATTTGCGGTGCACTTGTAGGATATGAACGTAAAAACCGAATGAAGGAAGCGGGTATTCGTACACACTTTGTCGTTGCTTTGGGTGCTTCCCTTATGATGATTATTTCAAAATATGGCTTTCAGGACCAAACGGGATGGGAGAATCTAGCTTTCGATCCGTCGCGTATTGCTGCTCAGGTGGTGAGCGGGGTAGGATTTCTGGGGGCAGGTATGATTTTTATGCAGCGGCTGACCATCAAGGGACTTACAACTGCAGCAGGCATATGGGCTACTGCGGGAGTAGGTATGGCTATTGGGGCAGGCTTATACGTATTGGGGGCGGGTGTGGCCATTATCATTTTTGTTGCTCAAAAGCTTCTACATGGCCGCTTCAATTGGCTTGCTTCCCCCAAAACAGAACAACTTATTATTCGAATTACGAATGAAGCAGGGGCTACGCACAAAATTCAACAGCTTCTCGAAGAAAAAAACATTTCTATTCTTAGCTTCCATGCGGAAAGCAGCGGAAACAACTCAGAAGACATTACACTGGAGATGATTGTAAGGTTTCCGGGTTCTTACAGAGTGGAGCAATTGCTTCCGATCGTGCAGGAGGCTGGTTTTGTGAAAGCTGTCGAGCTCAAGTAGCTGAGAATCCGCGGATCAGATCGTGTTATCCTAATAAGTCAGCAATATCAAGTTTGTATACAACAAGCAGCTCCACGGGCGAAATCTCCCTAGAGCTGAATCTGGAACGGCAAACAGTTCAGGTGGAATGGAGCCAAGGAGGGTGCTCCGGGCAGCCGATCCTAATCGATAACTGTAATGTGAATGTCCACGCCTATGTCTGAGTATACCGACTCGTGGAGTCCTATCCACCGTCGGTCCAATATCCGCATTTTGTGCGGCCCAAAGCCCACCTTGGATACTCTCCTTGGTGGGCTCTTGGTATGCCACAATGAATTACTCCTTTTGCCTAATCAGCTTTGTTAGGCGACCTTCAGCCGTCCATTCCACTACATATATATCTCCACGGGAATCCACACATACCCCGTGAGGGGAGCTGAATTTGTCAGGTCTTAAGTACTCTTTGGGCAGGTTGGGCCATCCCTTTTGTTTGTACGCCTGTTGATCCTCCCCAAGATGGGTGATCAAACGATCATCCTTATCGAGAATCGTTACGCGACTGTTCAAATCGGGAATATAAACTTCATCTCCAAAAAAATAAAAGCTGCAAGGTAAATCCAGATTATGCTCCATAAAACGTTTGTGCTGTCCCTCCAAGGTGAATACCTGAATACGATGGTTTCTGCGATCCGCCACATAAAGCTCTGGTTCAATGCCGCGTAAGTTAACAGAAATCCCGTGCGGCTCCAGCAGCTGCCCCGGCTCGGAGCCGCGGCCTCCCCATGACCCAATATAGCTGCCATCCGCTTTGTACTGATGAATATAATATTGTCCATATCCGTCAGCCGTATAAATATCCCCGTTCGGAGCGACACAGACATCAGTTGGAACATAGCGGCGCGAGGCATCGTAAAGATCGGGACGGTCAGGCTGTCCTCGTTCCCATATCAGCTTCCCATCTGTAGTGGTTTTAACCAAGAGGCCACGCAACCTATCCGTGAAATACAAATATTCCTTGCCATCCTGATCCTGATGTAGATAGAAACCGTGGGCCCCACCCTCGAATTCCCCGCCCCATGATGTAAGAAAGCGACCCTCTCTGTCAAAAACGATCACAGCATCCTTACCTGTATGGTGCACATAGACGTTATCCTGCGAATCGACGCATACGCCGTGTGTAAAGCCATAAGCCATGTTTGCAGGCAACATACCCCAATCCTCGGCTATTTCATAGGCATGTGAAGCGCAACCTAACACGCGTGTATTCAATATTTTCTTATCTCCTCTCAATCGGGATTAAGTACGACATTTCCATTATTTTTGATATACAACTGGAAAATGCTCTCCCGCTAAAATATCCCCCTGCTTAATATCGACATACGGAAGCATAGGATGTTTTCCAGACGGCTCGTAGCGTGTGTGCCCTGGCATATAATGAACAGCAATGGCCCGGCGTTTCAAGTCAGAGCGGTTATTCGGGCTTCCGTGCCAGGTTAAGGAATGATGGTAGCCTACCTGGCCTTTCTTGATTTCAAAGGGAACCGCAGTTAGATCTGCTCCTACGGGTAATAACTCCGGTTTTCGATGATAGGGCATAAAGTGCTCGTTGCTGGCCAAATATTTTTGGTGGTCTCCCCATTTGTGGCTCCCCGGAACCATCCACATGCAGCCATTTGCAATAACGGCATCATCCAGGGCAACCCAGGCACTGACGAGATCGGCGGGTTGAATGATCGGCCACAACGGATGATCCTGATGCCATGCGGTTGGACCGCCCGTCACTGGAGGTTTGTATTGAATCTGATCATGCCATATGCGAAGGGTATCGGTCTGGCATAATTGGGCGATTTCTTCGCAAATACGGGAATGGCCTGCATGCTGCAGAAAGGCTTCGCTCACCATCCAGATATTTACTATTTGTATGACCTTCTCGTTGGCGACCATTTTCATCCCGTCATAGGCAGAGTCGCCTTCCTTCATATTACGGTTTAGAACCGGCTGTTTGACCGTTTTGCCTTCCATAACGAGATCCAACTCCTCTCGCAGCCGTTCAACTTCACTGTCATCAAGCATAACCTCTCCCTTCAAAAACCCATTTCGTTTAAATTCCCCGATTTGTTCAGCGTTCAGCATGTATAAATCCCCTCTCATTGAAACCAGCTTGTTTTTGGTGATATAGTTAAGTATAAGCGCTTCCAAAATGTGCGTATTTAGACAAATCCAACAGGCATTTACACTTTTCCAATATCTTTTTTAGGAGTGGCTTGCTTATGAACGTAGGTTCCCTTCTGACGCTGACCCCAACGATTAATTTCGCTCAACGCAGCCGAGCAGACGCACATGTATCCTGGGGTCCCAGAACGATTCCCGACTGGCAGTTTTTCTATGTTATCGAAGGAGAAGCCGAGCTTTTATATAATCAAAAGCGGCAGCGGATCAAGTCGGGGGAATGTGTACTATTGGGACCTGACAGTCCAAATCATCTAAGCACCATAACGGTGGCATTATTTTATAGCGTTCATTTTCACTGGTCTCACCCATCACCTGTACCCGTCCATCCGGCCTATCAAATAAAGGCTAGCTCCGCTGCGGACCTTTCCAAACAGGCTCCCATTTATCATATGGATATTCCCGCGTATGGCACTATAGCCCTTCCTCCCTGGTTTGATGTTCCCAAGCTGGAGCAGCTATTTCTGAGGATTGTGAATGAATATCAGCTGGAGCAACCAGGATATGCCTTTGTGCTGAGAGCCCTGCTGATGGAGCTCATCTCAGTTCTTATGCGTCATGTCCTTGATCAATCCTTAACCCGTAAGGTTAGTAAAATAGAGTCGGCGCTTCAAATCATGCGAATCCATCCTGAGCAGCAGTGGACGGTTGAACAGCTCGCCAGCTTGTGCGGATATCACCCGATTCATTTTACCAAGCTTTTTAAGGAAGAGGTGGGGAGAACACCCAAGCACTATTTAATATCGGAGCGAATGAAGCGTGCCAAGCAGATGCTTCTTGGTGAGCTGACACTTGGTGATATCGCCGAACAGCTGAATTACACCAGCATCCATTATTTCAGCTATCAATTCAAGAAGGAAACGGGACTTAGTCCAAGTGAATTTCGACAGCAGGGCAGCAGCCTGAACAACTAATTTTACAGAAAGACTTATTATTTCCCGCGCAATATCAAAGCGATAAGGGGAAATCCCATGAATAAGTTCCAAATCCCATTCATATATACTAGTGAAGGCATCTATGCAGCAGCCGGATATCACCTACAGCAGTGGGGGATGGTATGTAACCATTAATGAATGGGAGTGGTAATGGATGAAACTGCTTAAAACGAAAGTGGCTGTACTCGCGGTATGCACGGCATTGATGCTTCCGAGTGTAGTGGGTGCAGCAACGACAGCTGATCCGCTGAATACCCCAAATGTTAGTACGACCCCATCCAAGATTCCCACAATAACAGGAGAAACGAATGTAAACGGTATTTATGTTCCAGGTATCTATGCGATCAATAAAGACTCAAGAGTGGCTTACATTTATGGAGGCATAGGTGTAGTGGTTGTGAATAAAGGAACGGCCTTGCCGAAAGGTTCTTATTACATTAATTAATATAAAGGGTTTTCAACAACCTGCTTCATGAACAACTATCTATTGCCAGCAGCAAGCTAGACGCGGGGTTACGGTCATGCATCCGTAGCTTTGCGTTTTTTTGTGCTCAATCAGAGGAATTCCAAGACCTTTTATAGAATTGACAATTGAATGTTTGAAGCCTGTGTGCAATTTCATCTGATGATGCCGCAATTCTTGTACGTGCATCTCATGTAAGGTACACTAAAGATAGTGGTATAGAGTAATAATCGTATCTCTTTATATGCGCGTCTGTGTAGCGTCAAGCTTTAGTCTCCATTCATCAGAGAGCCAACTTTCAATTATGAAAGTTGGTTTTTTGAAATAAAAGTACGTAGAAGGAGTCTGCGAAATGGAAAAAGCACAAACAAATGGAGATTTTCAGGGATTTGTGGCGCTTCATTACGATGCTTGGTTTAGTGATAAGAACAATGTATTGGAATATTCTTTTTTTAAAGATTATGTGGTGGACAACCAGGGGCCGGCTTTGGAGGTAGGCTGCGGCACAGGGCGGATGCTGTTGTCATTCGTGCAGGAAGGAATGGATGTGGATGGAGTCGATTATTCCGAAGATATGTTGAAGGTTTGCCAAAGTAAAGCAGATCGGCTTGGACTTGTTCCCACGCTGTACCATCAATCTATGCAGCAGCTCGACCTGCCAAGGAAGTATCACACCATTTTCATACCTGGAAACACGTTCAATCTGCTGTTCGATCGAGGAGATGCGATGGAGGCTTTGCGGCGTCTGCATAGACATTTGGTTGTAGGGGGTCAGCTGGTTTTGACGCTGATCGTGCCGAGAAAGCAGATATTGAACGAGCAGTCTGATATATGGGGCCTAATCGCCGAGGTTCAACGCGAGGACAAGGCTACAATCAGATTGAGTGAACGGGTTGTACTGGATTATTGGGAGCAGCTCAAAACGAATTACAATAAATATGAAGTGTTCATCGAAGGCACGCTCGTCGAAGTTTATGAGGACACCATTCAAATGCGTTGGTTTTATCAATTCGAGTTTGAGCTCATGCTGAAGGCTGCCGAATTTAAGAACATCCAGTTCACCTATGCACAAGGGAACCGGTCGTATATGTCAATAAGCGCATGTAAGTAAGGATGAAATATCGGATTATCCACTTTTGTCTGAATCCGTATAGTAGCTGCTTTGAATAAACTTCTCTATAGCTTGAACCCGCGATTTGACCCCTAATTTGGCATAGATTTTTTTTAAATAATTATCGACAGACCGCTTGCTTACGAAAATTTCGTTAGCAACCTGCTCTTGGGTTGATCCCCTGACAACCAAGGTCATAATTTGGATTTCATCTTTGGTAAGCAGCGCTTCTTGAGCAGGCAAATTATTCATCAGCCGCATGCCGCGGTATAGAGACAAAGGAATCATCGTGTAGCCGTCCATAATACATCGGATCATGTTCTGAATCACACGCTCACTGGACTCCTTGGAAATAATGCCACTGACTCCAAGCTCAATCAATTGGTTATACAAGTCAGATACATCTATACCCGTAAAAATAACAATATGCGTATTGGGAGATATATCCTTGATTTGTTTGGCTACGCTGCTTCCAAATTGATCTGGAAGATTGTAATCAAGCATAATCATGTCGGGCTTGTGGAGTAAGGTCATCTCCAGACATGACTTTCCGCTAGCTGCTATGCCTATCACCTGGATATTTTCTATTTGTTCTAAAATCATTTGCGTTGCTTTGGCCATCACTGGATGATCATCGACAATAAGTACACGTTTCAGCATCTTCAGGCTACCTTTCTCATCGGTATGGTCACAGAGAGGTAGACTCCGCTTTCCATATCCTTTCTAATATTCAATTGTCCGTTTAAAGAAAGAATTCTGCTTCTCATTTGCTCCAACCCTGTTCCGGATGACCCGATCTCTCGGCTAGTTACCGACGGGGCTTGCAGCCCGATACCATCATCTTTATATACAAGCAGGAAGTTATTGCCTTCGGATGTTAAGGTGACACTGACTATAGAGGCAAGAGAGTGTTTTTTGGCATTATTCAATAGCTCCTGAACGATACGGAATACGTGTCTTTTGGCATCTAAATCTCGATCTTCAATGGTATCGGCGCCTTTGGCAATGAACTCAAGCTGAAAAGGGCATACAGGAGCCTCGTGTTCTACGAGCTTGCGCAACGTTCCAATCAGTCCAATTTCATGAAGCAGATGCGGGTGCAGCTCAAAGCAGTTTTGGCGCAAGTTCGTATTGATAATTTCTACGTAATCCAGAATGCCTTTCATCTGCTCAATGTCTTCATGAGGAAACTCGGTTTTTTCGATCAAGGAAGCAAATCGCTTTTTGAGAAAAAACAAATCCTGCATCGTAGTATCGTGCAGATCAGTTGCAATCCGCTTACGCTCGTCCTCCTGAAGCTCAAACATCAGTTTACGGAACCAGACCAAATCCTGCGCGGTCTGCTCACTAGGCATTTGTGAAGCCAACTGCTGCAATTTCATGTTTAACTTATGGATTAAATGCATATTTTCCAGACTAACGGCAAGATAAGAAATAATAAAATTCAACCACTGCATGTCTTCCTTGCTGAGAGCTGTGTTCGTTTTTTTATCGGTTACAATCAGATAGCTGGTGTACTCCTCATGACGGTTAATCTCGAAACGCAGTAAGGAAGGATGATCCCAAGCTTCCATACCGACTGAGTCTTCCACAGCTGGCAAAGAGATAAGACCTTCTGTAACGGTTTCGACCCTGTCCTGATACTTGTAGACGATGGCGCCGCCAAATACCTGGAGTGTATTGACGATATCGATAAGAACCATATCTTTAAGCTCTCGAAAGCTGGAGATCGAACACAGATTGTTTGCAATTTTCTTCATGGCCCGATTTAAGTAATATTTGCGGGGAAATATAATGAACTCCAGCTTCGTCGTAAAATATTCAAATGAATATAAGGCAAAAGAAATAACTAAAATACTTGATATAAAACTAAATACCAAATGCTGTAACGTAACATGATGCTGAAAAATAAGAGCATGTACAATTAAGAGAACGAAACTTGGAATGACGGAAAGGGCCATATTCAATAAAATACGACGCAGAACGAGATCGATATCGTACAGCTTTTTGGCTAGAATCAAATAGGCGAAGGATAAAGGGAAAAACAGCACGAACCACGATGTATATAAAGAATTAACCCAATCATCACCAAATAACAATTGAGGTACAAAAGAAAGGATGGCGAATGGGGCAAAGGATATAAATAAAGATCCCCAAACGGTTTTAATGATAGTCGATAGATAAGGAGATTCCTTATTGTGCTTCCAATGGACGAATATCAAAAAAGTGAAGTTTAGTATCAAGCCAAGCAGGAAAAAAGCAATGATTGTTTTATCCAAAATCGAATACAAATAATGAGCAACGATGGGTATGTAAAAGGTATTCCTAACAACAAATATTATTAAAACACTGATATATAAGGGGCGCAGCAGGTTTGAAGAAAAGGACGTTTTGGCTTTTTCATTGAAAAATACAATTAAGAAGTGAAGAAAAACAATGGGCAGAGCCATCATTAATGTGTTAATACAAATTTTCCCCAATGTATCCCCACGCAGGGAAGCTCCTAAGCTTGCATAGATAAAACCAATATTTAAAAAAACCAAAGCTAGATAACGAGCAGAGAGTGAATATGGGGCTTTCAAATGCAGTAAAATAGCAAGGCATATAGCCATCAATTCAGCGAAAAAAGGAAAAATGTCTGTGCTGGGTGCTGCCTTAGCATTCACGGTAAACTGTTCAAATTGCTCGCCGTCACGGGAGAGAATAAGCGTATCAGCCTGTTCGATGGATTTCCATTTTTGAATCGAAAAGTATTCATTTGGGTCTTGACCGTTTACACTTTTAACGATATCTCCAATTTGTACATTCATTTTCAGACTTGCACTATCTAACTCAAGTTTACGTATAACCCACTCACTCTTTTCGTTCTGCGCTAGCAAAATTCCGAGATACGAATATTGTAAAGTGATATAGGTAAACCATCCTTGTATGATAATAAGAGAGACTAGTGCGAGCCGGAAAAAAAATTTGTGTTCCAACCTACTTACCCCCTTGTTTTTTTTAGATTTCTGATATAATAAAAATGTAACATTTGTAAAAAAAAGAAAAAAATGGAGGCGTTAATATGTCGAGTATTGCATATTCAACAGAATTACACCAAGTCGTTCGTAATTTGAAGCACTACGATTCGCGTGAACTTGCTAATTTTTTTAAAGACAGCAAATGGTTTGAGTCATTGTCGATTTCAGCAGAAGAAGCACAGGCTGTAGTCAAGTTATTTTCAAAATCCACCAAAGATTACATAAAAGCTACAACTGGCGTAGACGCCTGGGGTTAAGTTATTACTTAATTTTACCAAAACAATAAGAGATTGTATATTAGGACTTCCCTATTATGCAGTCTCTTTTTATGTTTTGTCGAGGGTCTAAAGATGCAAATAACCTTGTATAGTATTGCAAACATTTTGTTTTTTTGTCGAAAGCTCCTTTGATGAATAGTAAGTAATAACAATATACAGTAAATTTTGTAAATAGAAAGATCTACGGGACTTTAGAACTATAAAAGATCGTATAGCTATTGTCGAAGTAGAAAAGAAGGTAAAATACCCAGGAATTTATATATGGAGATCGATCAAAGATCGAGCCTTACAAGAAAGAGAGAAAATCGGAGGATTTAGAGATGAAGCTTACTCTGTTTAAAAAGTTGTTATTTAGTTTTATGCTTGTTCTATTGCTATTGTCCGTCATCAGCATAACAGCGATCATGAACATGGGCAGTATGGGAAATACCTCAAAAAAGACAACTGAGGTGGGACTGCCTAATGTCATTCTGCTGAGCAATCTAAATCATGATCTGATGGAGCTTGACGATCTTATTCTTCGTATTCAATTGAACATTGAGGACCGAAGAGGTGATCAGGAATTGGAGAGCATTAATTCAAAGGAGATGACTCTATCCCAGCCTGAAAAGGCAAAAGCTAAGTTTGAGGAGATTCAGACGAAAGTACAATCCTTGGAGGGCATTGGCTCCAAAACTGAGGATATCGGCCTTATCAAATATTTCAATGGTAATTGGAAAATATATGCTACTTCTTTCCCTTCACTATTGGCTGCGGTACAGAAGCATGGACAAGAAGGATTGGATTTGATTCAACAAACGAATCAGCAGGTGTCGATATGTACGATAGTCATCAATGAGCTGACCAAAAACAACCAGAAGTATGCGAATGAATGGGGCGAAGAAATGTATACCTCCTACCATTCGGGTGTTGTTTGGGTCATCGCATTAAGTATTCTTGCCATTTTGGTAGGCTTGGGCATATCCTTTTTAATTGCCCGCCATGTTTCTATACCGATAAGAGCGATGAGCTCTATTGCCAAAAAGGTATCTGAAGGAGATTTATCCGTCACCCATCTCACATTAATCCGACAGGATGAAATCGGAGAGCTGGGCGCTGCCTTTGAACAAATGACGCAGCATACGCGCGAGATGATATTGAAAATAAATGAGCATGCAGAACTGGTAACCGCTTCGGCTGAACAGCTCCAAGCAAGCTCAGGAGAGATGCAAACCGCATCCCAGCACATCGCTCAAACCGTCAAGGACGTTGCTTCAGGCGCAGGCGAACAAACCCTTAGCATGGAGGAGACCTCACGATCCATGGAGGAGGTAGGGGCGGGAATCGGACGTCTGGCGGAGAATGCTTCTTCAATTGCCGAGACAGTCGAATCGTCCAGACAGCAAGCCGAGCATGGTGGTGCTTCCATTCAAAATGCGGTGGAGCAGATGGGCTCGATTAATGAATCAGTCGTTCAAACTGATCAAATCATCCAGCTGTTGGGACATAAATCGCAGCAAATCGGCGAAATTCTACATGCCATTCAGGATATTGCCCAGCAAACTAATCTGTTGGCGCTTAATGCGGCTATTGAGGCAGCGCGAGCTGGAGATCATGGGCTGGGATTTGCCGTTGTTGCAACTGAGGTTCGCAAGCTGGCCGAGCAATCCAGTCAGTCATCGGGCGAAATTGCAGCGCTGTTAGGCGAGATTCAATTCGGGATCGGGGATTCGGCTAATGCGATGTCCAAGGTCAAGGAAGAAGTATTAACGGGTATCGATCGGGTGCGCGAGACGGAAATTAATTTTGATCATATCTTGCTTTCGACAACCCAGATTGCTTCACAGGTACAAGAAATGGCGGCGACCTCGGAACAAATGTCAGCAGGAGCTCAGCAAATTACGGCTTCCGTATTCCAGGTTGCAGAAATTGCGCGGAGATCCGCTTCGGCTTCAGAAGGTGTGGCTACTTCTGCGGAGCAGCAGCTTCAAGCGACAGACGGTGTAAAAACCTCTGCGCAATCCTTATCCCAAATGACAGAAGAGCTGCACCTTCTTTTATCCCAGTTTAAGGTTTCTTAGGGGTAAATTCTTGTGTCCCATAAGGTGAATCTTAGATGATTCATTTCCAACGTACATGCAGAAGACCCTTCAAGACCACGCTATATGTGGAGCTGAAGGGCCTTTTTTTATGCAAATCGGTTGTAAACATAAGCCAGATCGAGTAGGTGGGTACCTGCGAACGGACAGCCTCACGAGGCTCACAGGTCAATATCCACTACGATTTCTACAGTAGCTAATTCAAGCGCATCCTGCAAACTTTAAGAGATCATGACCTCGCTTAGCTTCGGCAAATGGGTGAGTGCCTTAACGGGATTGTTGAACGGAGTGTTGGGGCTAGTTTGTCATAGGAAAAAATAATTGGGTTCGCAGTGCAGTGATTTCACGTAATGAAGCGTCTATGCTTATGGAGAGGAGGGGGAGAACGATCACAGAAGAAACTAGATGGATAGAACGAATTGTGGCTGGCGACCATGAAGCTTTTCGCTTATTGATGGATAAATACAATACGTATCTGTTTCACGTTGTTTTTTCCGTCTTGCGATCGACTGCTGACGCTGAAGATGTAACCCAGGAAGTGCTGCTTAAAATTTATGCTTCTCTCCCTCAATACGAGCATAAAGGTTTGAAAACCTGGATGACCCGGATTGCCGTAAACAAAGCGATTGATTACAAGCGGGCATTAGAACGGAAACGGGAGCAGTTGACGGATCAATTAGAAGAGCTGATAACTGCCCAGAACAAAGAAACAACCGTAGAGGATGAGGTGCTGCATGCACAGCTTCAGCAGCGGGTAAGGGATTATTTGCACGAGATGCCGGATAATTACCGCCAAGTGGTGGTTGCCTTCTATATTGAGGATAAAAGCTATCAGGAAATTGCCACAGAGCAAGGTGTCGCTTTGAAAACGGTAGAGTCCAAGCTTTATCGGGCCAAGCAATGGATTCGCAAGCATTGGAAGGAGGATGAGCTGATATGAAGCATTATACCGCTGAACAGTGGATGTTCTATGTAGAACAGGGTTTGATAGATGGGGAAAATCAACAGACGGAACAGCACCTTGTTGCTTGCGATTCATGTATGGAGCTATATATGCAAAGTCTTGAGCGGGCAGCGGACTCGTATCCTTCGCTCCCTGAGGAAGCGGCTCTGGCAGACCGGGTCATGCTCGTTATTGAAACCACAGATTCACGCAGCAATGCAGCCTCCCGAATAACTTCCACGGAAGGAGCGGGCTCCAACCTGAAGCAAATGAACTCATGGACGTGGATGAGATCTCCTCTATTCCACTATGCTGTTGCTGCAGTTATCACGCTCGTTCTGATGAGCTCTGGTGTATTTCAATCCATGACGGATCACCCAGCAGGAATAGATATGTCTTCCAATGGGGAGGCGCAAGCGGAAGTCGCTGAGGAGCCTGTATCGGTTTCCAAAAAACTAATGGACAAAACCATCATCGTGCTGGATTCCATTCAGCCTAAACAAGAAAAAGGGGGAAATCGTTAATGCCATCTAAACATCCGATAACCGCACTGCTGTTATGTTTAATTCCGGGACTTGGACATCTGTACATCAACAGGATCATCAGAGCATTTTTCTATGCAGCTTGTTTTTTTGGACCTTTACTAATAGTGTTTCTAGTCGTGGTCGCAGGAAAGGCGCATCGTTACGAAGGGCCGCTGATCTTCCTGCTCGTTGTCGCTCTTCTGGCATGTGCAATCAATATGCTGGATATGCTAATCACCATATGGGGGGGCAAGGGGCCGTTCACAGCTATGGTCGGGCAGAGTACACAGAGCGCTGCTCAGGAGTCCAATTATTCAAGTGCCGCGCAAGTGTCCAATGGTGATAATGAACGTATATTTACCATATTGCTGTCGTTTATTCCGGGGCTTGGTCATTTGCAGCTGGGGATGATGCAGCGCGGACTTGCTTTTCTGATCGCTTTTTTTGGAGCTTTGACGATGATCGTATTTGTTGCTTCTGTCACAAACAGTGATCGATTCATCGTGTTTCTCGGGGTTTTGCCGATTATCTGGTTGTACAGCTTGTTCGATTGCATTCAACAGTTGCACCGTAAGAGACAAGGTGAGCCACTGCTGGACCGGACGTTTCTGGACGATTTTCAAGAGAGCCGTGAGGACGGAAAGAGGAGTAAAGTGATTGCGACCTTCTTATCGATTGTTCCCGGAGTGGGACACTTGTATCTGGGCTTGCAAAAACGTGGGCTGCAGCTGATGATCGCTTTCTTTTTAAGTATCTATATCCTAGATGTGCTCAGACTTTCCATCTTTTTATTTCTGATTCCGATCCTCTGGTTTTATAGCTTTTTCGATGCGCTGCAGCACATTTCCAAGCAGGGAAGGGAACCCTTAAGGGATGTCCCCATCGTGGATTGGCTGGTTAATCATCAGAAATGGGTAGGCTTGGTGCTGCTGGGACTTGGGCTTTACTACCTTACAGATGAAATGCTGCTTACTGAGTTGGATCGGTGGTTTCCTAAAGAGCGGATTTCCATATTATTTCATCGTTATTTTCAAACGGTAGTCGTCTCGATCCTGCTGATTGGCGGTGGCCTGCGGCTGCTCGCTGGAGGCAGCCGCAGACCGGCTGAGCCCAAGAAACGTTAACTGCGCTTTGTACGCAGCTTGCGGAAAAATTGTGTTAGCAGCAGGCTGCATTCCTCTTGAAGAACGCCGCTTAGGACATCAACCTGATGGTTGAAGCGATCCTCCTGAAGCAAATTCATCAAGGTTCCTGCGCAGCCTGCTTTGGGGTCAACCGTACCGTAGATGACCTGTGGTATACGTGCCTGGACAATGGCCCCGGCACACATGGGGCAAGGCTCCAAGGTGACATAAAGTTTACAGTCGAGCAATCGCCATGCCTGCAAATACTCACTAGCCTGCTTGATCGCAATCAGCTCTGCGTGCGCGAGCGGGTCCAGCGTGGATTCTCGAAGATTGTAGCCGCGGCCAATGATCTGATCCCGCCAAACGACAACAGCTCCGATAGGAACTTCAAGCAGTTCTTCAGCCTTACGTGCCTCATCAATAGCGGCTTGCATATATTCAATGTGCTCTTGCATCGAAAACACCTCACTTAGCGGCTTTAAATGGATAAATAGGGAACAAACATTCGGTTGTGAACATGCTGTGGATAATTCTGTGGATAACCTAGTGGTTATCCACAAGTTGCTTCAATAAGCTGTGGAAATGATTAAATAAACCATCAGCCGATAAACTTGCTGCGAATCTCCGCGTTCGGAATCATGCAGCTGTCGTACTTGCCGAACCAACGGTACCTGCGCTTGGCAATGAAACGATAGAAGGTGTCTCTAATGGGTCGAGGCACTACTTTAAATACAGTGAGCACTCGCCAAGCACCGCCTAATCGGTTGCAAATTTGCAAAACCGCCGCCGAATGGGTGTAAACGGAACTCCCTTCACAAAGTACAACGGAATCCAGTGAAGCGTCCTTCAATTGACCGGAGGCTAGCAGTTGGATGGCATAATCGGATTGCAGCGGGGCAAAGCGGAACTTATCGTGCTTGTCATGACGTAGAATAAATTGTACCCATCCATTGCAAAATCGGCAAACACCATCAAACAATACGATTGAATGCGTTTCCAGTGATTGTTCGGGTTTTAGATCAATTTTTGCTGTCATGGCATCACCTTTCTCTTAATTTGGTGCATTATATCACATTTTTTCAAAAAACAAATGAATTTATTGTAAACTCCATGAAAATAACTTGCAGAGTTAAAATGGAGAACGTATAATAACAGCATACCTCATGTAGGTATTATGTCCTAAATTAATGTGATTTTTATTTCCAATAGAACCCGTTGGCAAACTTGCTGAAAGGCTAGGACGCAAAGCTCAGGGTCTAAGGTTTCTTGCCTAAGAGACTATGACAGCCTGGCCGCCGAAGAAGCTTTATATACGGTGCGCAGAGGCTGGTTTCCAGACATGATGTCGGAGAGCGGCCTTATTATTCATATTAGTATGGATCAGTATTAACAACAGATATACAACGTGAGGAGTGGAATGACGATGCTATCCAGATCTGTAACCGCAGGGATCAGTTACGAATACACAGATGAGATATTCAAAAACCCGTCCACTATCTTGATTCATAGCCGTACTGTTGTAGAGAAAAAAGATTTTGTTTCCACAGGTCTGCTATCGTATGCAGAAGGTGACATCTTGGAAGTTGAAATTCCTGAATACAAGGTTTTTGAGCTGGGTGATTCGGTGAAAATTACCGTATATTCAGCGGGAGGAATTTTTACATTTCAATCGACTGTGGTGGCGAAGGATGAAGGCTCGCTGATCGTCATTAACCCTCCGCAAAACCGGCAGCGTTTTATAGAAAAGCGCATTAATCCCCGGATTGAGGTTAATGAAAAAGGAAAAATGAATAGGCCGACCCGTCAGGAAACGAATGAAAAACAATCGATCAACGAGCCTATAGGGCTGACCGTTCAAAATATAAGTGTGAGTGGACTTGGGTTTACCGTTCAGGAAGAATTCGAACTCGGACAGGACATGGTCGTGGAGGCCGAATTGGACTTGGGTTTTCCGTTTCCTTGCGTATGTGAGGTCGTCCGACGCGAAAAGATCGAGGGTGGTTACTATTACGGAGCACAATACGTTAAGCTGGCTTCGGACAAGGCTAATTCATTAAGAGCGTATGTGTTGAAAAAGCAGGTAGAATCGCATTTTAGCAAAAAGAATTTGGAAATGCTAAAGCGTACGTTCAAATAAAAGAATCGGCTTCCGCCTGCTTGCCTCCGCCCCGTTGGCGGATTTTTTTGTATAGTGACAATAGTTCTTGAAATGCGATATAATAAATATTTAGGGATACGGAAAACAATTAATTAAGGAGTTGTCCTATACATGGCTTTAAAAGCTGGAATCGTGGGTCTGCCGAACGTAGGAAAGTCCACTTTATTTAATGCAATAACACAGGCGGGCGCCGAAATGGCGAACTACCCTTTTTGTACAATAGACCCGAATGTCGGTGTGGTAGAGGTTCCCGATGAGCGTCTGATTAAGCTGACTGAAATTGTAGTGCCTAAGAGTGTCGTGCCTACAGCTTTTGAATTCGTCGATATTGCGGGTTTGGTTAAGGGCGCGAGCAAAGGTGAGGGCCTTGGCAACAAGTTTCTGGCTCATATTCGCGAGGTGGATGCGATTGTTCATGTTGTGCGTTGCTTTGAAGATGAGAATATCACGCACGTATCGGGTGGTATTAATCCGGTCAGCGATATCGAGACGATCAATCTGGAGCTTGTATTGGCGGATATCGAATCCGTGGAGAAACGGATCGAGCGTTCACGTAAAAACATCAAGGGCGGCGACAAGAAATATGCGGCTGAGGTCGAGTGCTTGGAGCGTGTAAAAGAAGCTTTGTATAATGACCAGCCTGCACGAAGTGTGGAATTAAGCGCCGATGAAAAGCTGCTGATTCGTGATCTGCATTTGCTGACAATGAAGCCGATGCTGTATGCAGCCAATGTGAGTGAGGATGAAGTCGCAACTGCTGATGATAACCCTTATGTGCAAAAGGTTCGCGAGTTTGCGGCTGCCGAGGGTGCGGAAGTTGTGCCAATCAGCGCCAAGGTGGAATCGGAAATCGCGGAGCTGGAAGGCGAAGATAAGGCGATTTTCTTGGAAGAGCTGGGCTTGCAGGAATCAGGCTTGAACCGTCTGATTAAGGCAGCGTATCGATTGCTCGGTTTATATACGTATTTTACGGCAGGAGTTCAAGAGGTTCGGGCGTGGACAATTGTTGAGGGAACGAAAGCACCACAAGCGGCGGGTGTCATTCATACCGATTTTGAACGCGGATTTATTCGCGCCGAGGTTGTTGCTTATCAGGATTTGGTCAATGCGGGTTCCATGAATGGTGCCAAGGAAAAAGGCCAAGTACGTCTGGAAGGAAAAGAATACATTGTGAAGGACGGAGATGTTATGCATTTCCGCTTCAACGTATAGCGAGGCATCGGACCCGGGAACGATGTAAGCATAGCGGTTCATGATTTGAACCTATACGGATGATGTGGACTTAACTAAAGGATAAGGAGTGATCGGAATGATAGACAAGTTACAATCGTTGGCAGGTCGCTATGAGAAACTGAGCGAGCTGCTGTGTGACCCTGATGTGTCAAGTGATACAAAGAAGCTGCGCGAGTATTCCAAAGAGCAGTCCGACCTGCAGGAAGCTTATGACGCTTATATTGAATACAAAGGCGTTGTCGAGCAGTATGATGCCGCACGGGCTATGCAGAATGAGAAGCTGGATGAGGATATGCGTGAGCTTGTCAAAATGGAGCTGGATGAGCTTTCGGAGCGGAAGACAGAGCTGGAGGAACGGATCAATGTTCTGATGATGCCCAAGGATCCAAATGATGACAAGAACGTCATCGTGGAAATTCGCGGCGCAGCAGGTGGGGATGAAGCGGCGTTATTTGCCTCCGATCTGTACCGGATGTATACGAAGTTTGCCGATGTCCAAGGCTGGCGGACAGAAGTAATGGATGTCAGTATGAATGATTTGGGCGGGTTTAAGGAAATTATTTTTTCCATTAACGGCAAGGGTGCCTACAGCAAGCTGAAGTACGAAAGTGGAGCACACCGTGTGCAGCGGATTCCGACCACGGAATCGGGCGGACGGATTCATACGTCGACTTCTACGGTAGCGGTTATGCCGGAAATGGAAGAATTCGATATTGAAATTCATGACAGCGACATTCGTGTTGATACATTTTGTTCAAGCGGCGCGGGTGGACAGTCGGTTAATACAACCAAATCAGCGGTTCGTGTACTTCACGTTCCAACGGGAATCATGGCTACCTGCCAGGACGGCAAGTCGCAAAACTCGAATAAGGAAAAAGCGCTACAGGTGTTGCGGGCGCGGATTTTTGATAAGTTTCAGCAGGAAGAAATGAATAAATATGCGGGCGACCGGAAAAGCAAGGTCGGCACCGGTGACCGCAGTGAGCGAATTCGGACTTATAATTATCCGCAAAGCCGTGTGACTGATCATCGTATCGGTCTGACGCTGCATCGTCTGGATGCGGTTTTGAATGGAGATATGGATGAGCTGATTTCCACGCTGACGATTGCTGCGCAATCGGAATTAATGGATCGGGGAGAGCAAGCATAAACAGATGTCCTTCGATCATAAGTTGACCATTCGTGAAGCCTATGTAGAGGCTTCTTCTTTTTTGCAGCAGCATGGAGCGAGTGAAGCTGCGAGCAGCGCAGAGCTGCTGTTACAGCAGTTGCTCGGGTTTACCCGCAGCGAAATGCTGCTCAGCTGGCAGGAGCCGTTCCCGCAGGAGCTGGAAGCGCAGTGGCGGGAGCTTCTAACTCGCAGAGCAGCAGGCGAGCCGGTGCAGTATATACTTGGGGAGCAGGAGTTTTATGGACTCCCCTTTACAGTAACTCCCGCGGTGCTGATCCCACGTCCGGAAACAGAGCTGCTGGTAGAGCAGATCGTACTAATCGGTAAGCAGCTGTGGCCGGAGCCGGTCGGTAGAGGATCTGTGAGTAGGAAAGCGATGCAGAGCGGCGATTGGGCTGAAGCGGAACTTGACAGCCTTGGAGTGGATCAAGGTCGGGCCGAGCCCAGCGCAGCTGCTGGTCGTAGTCAGCCGCTGGTCGCCGATATTGGAGCAGGAAGCGGGGCGATTGCGGTGAGCCTCGCTGTCCAGTGTCCCCAGTGGCGCGTCATGAGCTCAGACATATCGCCAGCTGCGCTGGCGGTGGCTCAGGCGAATGCGGAGCGCCATGGGGTTGGCGGGCAAATCACCTTCCTTGAAGGTGATTTGCTCGTGCCTTACATCGAGCGCGGCTTGCTGCTCGATGTGGTTGTATCCAATCCACCGTACATTCCGGAGGCGGATGAGGTTGGTCTGCAGCCGGAGGTAAGGCTGCATGAGCCGCGTTCTGCGCTGTACGGAGGCGCAGATGGGCTTGACCTGTATCGCCGGCTGACGGCGCAGCTGGCTGAGCTGGTTAGGCTGCCCTCGTTGGTAGGGCTTGAGGTAGGTATAGGCCAAGCAGACGAGGTGGCGAAATTACTCAGACAAGCGGCAGAGTGGGATGAAATTCGGATCATACCTGATTTGGCCGGAATTGCGCGTCATGTGATTGCGATCCGGTACCCATCGCAATGATAGCTTTGATTGAAGGAATGGTTTGTGATTGAAGAGGAACTTTCGTTCTATTCCTTTGGAGAGGCTCACAGAGCCCTGCACGACAAGGATTGAGCTGCAAGCGAAGGTTACGCCCTTGAGTTCATCTTATAGAGAGCGGGTTCAAAAAAGGAGCGGCAGAGAAGGAGGATGATGGGGAGTGTAGCGTTCGCCTTTGAAAAAAGTGAATACATCACTGGATGTCCTATCCATCTTCACGATTTCAACAGCGATCGGAGGCATACTCCTTCTCTGCAGCAACCACCCTTTTTGAAAAACCTTGTATACATTCGTTTGTTCGGCGTAAACATAAGGTGAATCTATGTAAGTATACATAGATTACTAGATTCATAGGTTTAACCTCTCTCGTATCGGTGCATACTGGTACTAGATAACAGAGCGCAGTGAAACGCGAGAGGGAAGGTATCCACAATGAGAAAAAAGAACAGCTACCGTCATCATATCTATGTCATTTTCGCACTAATCATCCTTATTGGCAGTTGGGAACTAAACTTTCATTCCTCTACCATTCTGGCATCTTCCATAGGTTCAGAGGCAGAGCGGGAGAGTGAGGCAGATATCATTCCTCAGGAATCGATCCGGCTGCGGATTTTGGCCAATTCAGATTCACCAGCTGACCAGTGGATTAAACGCGAGGTGCGTGACGCCATTATTGAAGAAATGCAGCAGTGGGTCACTGAGCCGGATGGTATGGAAGCAGCCCGTGCTGCTGTTCGTGCCCACTTACCAGAGCTAAGAACAGTCGTTGGCAGCACACTGGGTCAATATGGATTCACCAATCCTTATCAGGTAGAGCTGGGCTTGGTGCCTTTCCCTGCCAAAATGTACGGGAGTCAGATTTATCCTGCAGGCGATTATGAAGCGCTCCGTGTATCGATTGGGGCCGCGGAAGGTCAAAATTGGTGGTGCGTGCTGTTTCCTCCGTTGTGCTTTGTGGATTCCGAGGTTATAGCCAAACCAGCTAAGGAGCTCGCTGCAGATGTCGTTTCGTCTCCGGCAAAGGCTGGTCAAAAGTCAGCAGCAGTTATTCCGGCTGATGGTAAAAGCAGTCTGTCGGACAAGCGTGTACTAGCTAAAAATGAAGCAGTTCAGCCAGAAATCCATTTCTTTCTCTGGGATTTATTGAAGAAGTGGTTTGCCTAAAAGATAATAAGCAGGGCAAACGTGGAGATTGAAAAGAAATCATTTTAAATACGTGCTAGAATCAGGAACGATGAAAGATGGATCGTGCACAGATTGGAGGCTCATTCGATGACCCTATTTTGGAAGGCTTCAGGTAACGAGTTGGAGCTGGAGGAGCTAACAGAACCCGCGCGAATTCTCCGCGAAGGCGGTCTGATTGCTTTCCCTACGGAAACGGTTTACGGTCTTGGTGCGGATGCCAGGCAGACGGAAGCAGTTAATAAAATATTCTTGGCAAAAGGACGGCCTTCGGATAATCCACTTATTGTCCATATTGCAAATCGGTCTCAAATGGCAGAGCTGGCGGCTCCTCCGGATGAGACTGTTTCGCGTTTGCTGGATCTATTCTGGCCAGGTCCGCTGACTGTCGTTCTTCCTATCAAACCGGGAGTTCTCTCACCGCTGGTCACAGCGGGCTTGACTACAGTTGGGCTGCGTATGCCGGATCATCCGGTCGCCTTACGGCTCCTTGCGGTTGCTGGTTGTCCAGTTGCAGCGCCGAGTGCGAACAGCTCAGGGCGGCCAAGTCCCACAACCGCTCAACATGTATACGACGATTTGGCTGGTCGCATTGACGGTATCGTGGACGGAGGCGCGACAGGTGTTGGTTTGGAATCTACCGTCGTCGAGTATATCGCGCCGCTGAGCGTGGATGGAGGTGGCGTGCTTCATATTTTGCGGCCAGGTGGTATTTCGGCTGAGCAATTGAGATTGGCGCTGCCGGGTATTGAAGTGCGCGAGGCTTCTGCGCTCGCAGACTCATCCTCGGCGCCGCGTGCGCCAGGGATGAAATACGCGCACTACGCGCCTCGCGGCGCGATGACACTCGTTCAGGGCTGCGCCCCTGAACAGGTGCTCGCTCGCCTTCAGCGCGAGCTCGACCAAGCCCGCGCGCGCGGAGAGCGCACAGGCGTACTCACTTATCGTGAGCACGCCGATGCGCTGCGCGCGGATACCGTAGTCGCCTGCGGAAGCCTTGGCGACCTTGAATCCGTTGCGCACGGGCTGTACGCCGCGTTGCGCCAATTCGATGAAGTCGGCTCGGACTTCATCGTAGCTGAAGCTTGCCCCGAGGCAGGCATCGGGGCAGCGATCATGAATCGGCTGCGCAAAGCGGCAGCCGACCGCATTATCTACGTCTAGCAGCCCATAACCATGAACCCAGTCATGATTTTCTACTTGTCCGCATATGTTGATGAAGAACAGGACAGGGGGTCGACGGGAGATGGACTGGGCATCACCGCTGATGGTGGGGCAATTCATAACCATACTGGTCATGGCGGTTGCCTTGGGTCTGGATGCTTTATCACTGGGTATCGGAATCGGGATGAAGGGCATTCGAAAGTGGGATATTCTCAAGCTGAGTCTAATGATTGCGATATTCCATATGATTATGCCGCTTGCAGGTATGTTTATGGGCAGCTACATGGGTTCATTATTAGGTGGAGTAGCTACGATAGTTGGTGGTATTCTACTTGTGATTTTAGGTGTGCATATGATCTACAACTCCTTGAGAGGGGAAGCGGCAAAATCCATTGATCACAAAACCTTTCTGGGAATGCTGCTTTTTGCGCTTAGTGTAAGCATTGATTCATTTTCCGTTGGCGTTTCGCTGGGCATGTTTGCCGGTGATCGCGCGCTGACGGTTTTGATGTTCGGTACGGTAGGGGGAATGATGTCCATTACCGGATTGATGCTGGGCCGTAAAGCGGGGCGGTGGGTCGGCGAATACGGAGAAGCGGTGGGTGGAGTTATTTTATTGGCGTTCGGAGCACGGTTTTTGTTGTGAGTCCAATTCAAGGGAGATAGTGAATTATCCATTTTTACACCGTTTTGAGGTACAATAGAAATAGGGCTCAAAGCCGATCATCATCAAGGAGAGGGGCGGGGATTTTCAATGAAACGAATTTTGTTTGTCTGTACCGGCAATACGTGCCGCAGTCCGATGGCAGAGGGTATGCTTCGCATCATGCTGAGAGAGCAGGGGATGAATCACATAGAAGTCCGTTCGGCCGGTACCTCAGCGGGTGACGGCTATCCGGTTTCCAAAAATGCTGCAATCATATTGGAGGAAAAAGAGGCTTTGCATACGAGCGGTTCTTCCTCATTAACAGAAGCTCTGCTCGATTGGGCGGACGTAGTGCTCACCATGACCACGAGCCATAAACAACAAGCGATTCAACGTTTCCCGGCTTTTATCGACAAGATGCACACGTTAAAAGAATATGTGAGCGAAGACCCGTCTGATCACGTGCGTATGGACGAGCTGGCGCAGCTGGTTGCGGAGCTTCAGCTCAAGCAGTCATTATCCCAGCAGGTCACGATGGAGGAACGCGCCCGAGTGAGACAGCTGGAGCAGTCCTTACCTGACTATGATATTGCTGATCCGTTTGGCGGATCCTTATCGGTATACAGGCAATGCGCAGCAGAAATCGAAGAATGCTTGCAGCGGCTGATTCGTAGGCTTAAAGACTGACGGATTAAAAAGGTTCGTATAAGAGGCTTTTTACAGGCTTTACAGCCTTGATTATTTCCGTTATGATAGGGATAAGAAGAAGGACCTGATGTAACTGGCGACGAGTGGGGTTTACCACAATGGAGCATCGGGGCATACGGCCGGTCGCCTGGGCAAAGAGCATTGCAGCGCTGAAAGTAGCGTGCAGTATGCTCTTTTTTTGTTTAGGATTCACACTGTTTTACTTCGTTTTTCTTTACGCATTACGGTATAATGGATGGATTGGATGACAATCAAACACAACAGACGATAGTGTCCAGAAAACTTGTCAGGAGGCGCATCATATGAAAATAGTAATAGGTTCTGATCATGCAGGCGTTCAGTTGAAGGATGGAATTATCAAACTTGTACAGTCTTTGGGACATGAAGTGACAGACGTAGGCTGTCATAGCACTGAATCCGTTGATTATTCGGATTATGCAATCGAGGTTTGCAATAAGGTTGCTGCAGGAACGGCCGATAGAGGGATCTTGCTTTGTGGGACGGGAATCGGAATGACGATTGCAGCCAACAAAATTTCAGGCATTCGCTGTGCGCTTGTGCACGATCTATTTTCTGCCCAAATGACACGTCAGCACAATGATTCCAACGTATTGGCAATGGGAGAGCGAATTGTCGGACCTGGTTTGGCTGAGTCCATTGTGAAGGTTTGGTTGGAAACCGAATTTTCCAACGGTGAACGTCATGTGAACCGAATTCATAAAGTAATGGAATTGGAAGACTAAGTTACCCTTAATCGCAGTCATTCGTATATTTGACGAAGGAGGCAAAGGGGTATGAACATTCAGAAGCAGGTTGAACAAGTGCTGCGTGAGCTGGTGCTGGCGGGCAATATCCAGACGGGACAGCTGCTTGTCGTCGGAGCGAGTACCAGCGAGGTGCTGGGTCATCACATCGGCACTTCAGGCACTGAAGCGGCAGCCGAGCCTATCTATGCTGCAGTTGAAACGGTTCGTGCCGAGGTGGGCTTTTACCCGGTGTTCCAATGCTGTGAGCATTTGAATCGGGCGCTTGTACTGGAGCACGCTGCGATGTTGGCTTATCGGCTGGAGCCGGTATCCGCGATTCCGGTTCCACGTGCTGGAGGCTCTATGGCCTCGTTTGCGTTCAAGCATTTGCAGCAGGCTTGTCTCGTAGAAGCCGTCCAGGCTCATGCTGGAATAGATATCGGCGGAACGCTGATCGGGATGCATATGAAACCCGTTGCCATTCCCTTGCGTCCCTCGATTCGGATTATTGGCCATGCCTCTGTGCAGATGGCTTACACACGCCCCAAGCTCATCGGTGGTGCGCGGGCTGTGTATGTAATAGAAGAAAATAAGGTCGACAGTGGATTTTGTGAATAAACCCTACTAACTATAAGTAGAAGCTTACGAAGTAAGTTTTCTGCGAAAACAATAAGGAGGATTTTTACTATGGAGCAATTACGTAAGCAGGACCCTAAAATCGTGGAGGCCATGAATCTTGAGATCGGCCGTCAACGCGACAAAATCGAATTAATCGCATCTGAAAACTTCGTCAGCGAGGCTGTGCTGCAAGCTATGGGTACGGTTCTGACAAATAAATACGCTGAAGGCTACCCAGGCAGACGTTACTACGGTGGTTGTGAGTATGTAGACATTGTTGAGGACATCGCTCGTGACCGTGCCAAGGAATTGTTTGGAGCTGAGCATGCCAACGTACAACCGCATTCTGGAGCTCAAGCTAACATGGCTGTGTATCTGGCAGCCTTGCAGCCTGGAGATACAGTATTGGGTATGAGTTTGGCTCATGGCGGTCACTTGACTCATGGTAGCCCAGTGAATGCTTCCGGTATTTTGTACAATTTCGTTTCCTATGGTGTTAGTGAGAGCGACTCCCGTATTGATTACAATGATGTGCGCAAAGCAGCATTTAAGCATAAGCCTCGTATGATCGTAGCTGGTGCCAGCGCGTATCCGCGTACGATTGATTTTGAAGCTTTGGCATCGATCGCTAATGATGTAGGCGCATTGCTCTTTGTTGATATGGCGCATATCGCAGGTTTGGTAGCGGCGGGTTTGCACCCGAATCCGGTACCTCACGCACACTTTGTCACAACAACCACACACAAAACACTTCGAGGTCCTCGTGGTGGTATGATTCTGTGCCGCAAGCCGTGGGCAGCAGCTATTGATAAGGCTGTATTCCCTGGTACCCAAGGTGGTCCATTGATGCATATTATTGCAGCAAAAGCCGTATCCTTTGGCGAAGCTTTGCAACCAGAATTCAAAACTTACGCGCAAAAAGTTGTTAACAATGCCAAAGCATTGTCTGAAGCATTAATTTCCGAAGGTATTGATCTTGTTTCCGGTGGTACGGATAACCATTTGATGCTGATCGACCTGCGCAACACCAGCATTAGTGGTAAGGAAGCAGAGCACCTGTTGGATGAAGTTGGCGTAACGGTTAATAAAAATGCGATTCCGTTCGACCCGGCTAAGCCGATGGTAACCAGCGGTGTTCGTGTCGGTACTCCGGCTGCAACCTCCCGTGGTATGGATGAGGAAGCTATGAAAACCATCGCCAAGATCATTGCCTTAACTTTGAAAAACCCAACTGATACTGTTGTGCATGACAAAGTCCGCGGTATGGTTAAAGACCTGACTGCCCAGTTCCCACTGTACCCAGGATTGTCTTACTAAATAACTGATAAGCTAGCTCTCCTGATCCGTAAGGGAGTGCGACGAATATAACGATAACCAAGAGGCTGGAGATGAAGTTGTGATCTCCAGCCTCTTCATAGTTTATGAGGCGGCAGCTGAAAGATGACAGCTCAATAATCTCTCGTGGGTGCACGAAACTTGTTGGGATAACATCGGACAGGTGTGGTATAATAGACGAGATTTGGCGTAAAGGGGAATTGTTAATGGGAAAATTATTTGTGTGTGATCATCCTTTGATCCAGCATAAGCTTACTTACATTCGTGATGAATCCACACTAACTAAAGATTTTCGCGAATTGGTTGATGAAGTGTCTACATTGATGGCGTATGAAATTACAAGAGAGATTCCGCTTGAAACCGTGCAGGTCAAAACTCCGGTGGCCTTGACGGATTGTAAGGTCATTTCTGGAAGAATGCTGGGGCTTATTCCGATTTTGCGTGCGGGACTAGGTATGGTGGATGGTGTTTTAAGATTAGTTCCTGCGGCTAAAGTGGGACATATCGGCTTATACCGGGATCCGGAAACTCTTGAACCTGTTGAGTATTATGTCAAGCTGCCTACTGATGTACAGGAGCGGGAATTGATTGTGATTGACCCGATGCTTGCAACAGGGGGATCTGCTAATGCCGCAATTACAGCACTTAAGAGCAGAGGCTGTACGCAGATCAAGCTTATGTGCCTGATTGCTGCACCCGAAGGTATTCACGCTGTACAGCAAGCACATCCTGATGTGGATATTTATGTAGCAGCTATCGATGATTATTTAGATGACCACGGTTACATCGTTCCTGGACTTGGAGATGCGGGTGATCGACTGTTCGGCACGAAATAAAGAACGGCAATTAGATGAATCTATATTACAGAGAATGTACATAGGGGGATAATCGTCCATGGGCAAAACCAAAGTTATTACCATTTTCGGTACCCGACCGGAAGCCATCAAGATGGCTCCGCTGGTACTGGAGCTTCAGAAGCATTCTGAATATATTGACTCCCGTGTTTGTGTTACCGCTCAGCACCGGGAATTGCTGGATCAAGTTTTAGAAACATTCCATATTACTCCTGACCATGATCTGGATGTGATGAAGGACCGTCAAACCTTGAATGAAGTGACTGTACGTGTGCTTCAGGGACTGGACCCGGTATTCCGTGAAGAAAAACCGGATCTTGTGCTTGTGCATGGTGATACGTTAACGACATTCCTAGCAAGCTATGCAGCATTTCTGCAACAGATCCAGGTGGGTCATGTAGAAGCAGGATTGCGTACTTGGAACAAAATGTCACCATATCCAGAAGAGATGAATCGTCAGTTGACTGGCGTTCTATCGGATTTGCATTTTGCGCCGACACAATTATCTGCCGACAACCTGCGCAAAGAGAACAAATCGGAGTCGACGATCTACGTAACAGGAAACACAGTAACAGACGTGTTCCAGTATACGGTACAAAATGATTTTACACACAGTGTACTCGATTGGGCAGCGGGTAAGCGGCTGATTCTGATGACAGCGCATCGCCGTGAAGCACAAGGTGAGCCACATCGGCAAATTTTCCGTGCTGTACGTCGGATCGCTGATGAGTTCGACGATATTGCCATCGTATATCCGGTTCACCCGAGTCCTGCAGTGAGAGAGCCGGCCTATGAAATGCTGGGTAGTCACCCGCGTATCAAGCTCGTGGACCCGCTCGATGTGCTGGAGCTACATAATTTGTATCCGCATACCCACATGATTTTGACTGATTCCGGTGGATTGCAGGAGGAAGCTCCGTCATATGGGGTGCCTGTTTTAGTTCTACGTGAAACAACGGAGCGGCCTGAAGGTATCGATGCGGGGACGCTGGAGCTAGTCGGAACCGATGAAGAGCATGTCTATAATCGGACACGCGCACTGCTTACAGATCCTGAATTGTATGAAAAAATGAGTCAGGCTGCCAACCCTTACGGCGATGGAAAAGCGTCGGAACGGATCGTGAGTGCCATCCTTTACCATTTCGGACATGCCTCTGCTCGCCCTGAGTCATTCCAACCGTGACAATCCTATGACAAACATCAGAGCGTGCAGTTGTACTGTTTGGTTTGGAATTGCTAAAAACGTTGATATAACAGCATTTTTAAGAATTTCATCCACAGTTATTTAGAGAGAAAGACAATTGACAAACCTTACGATGCTTCGTTACAATAAGTGAGGATTCTCAGGAGAGTGTATATGAAACAGCCAAACCGTAATGATAATCCATGGCGCGCAGCTGCTTTAACGACGGCTATCGGAATTGATCTTGTTGTTTGTTTATTGGCAGGATATTGGTTCGGTGATTGGTTAAGTCAAACGCTTGGTGGGCAGTTGTGGTTACTGGGTGGTTTTTTGCTGGGTCTTACGGCTGGAATCATTAGCATTTATTTCATGATTAAGCAGTACGGAGGGCTATAATGAACGAGTTTACGGCCCATCTGAAAACGTTTCAAAACGTATTTCTATTTTTCTTATCTTTTTGTCTGGTTGCTTGGGCGCTTTTCGTGGAATACCGACCCTATTCAGCAGGTTTCATGCTGGGGGCTGCCGTTAGTATGATTAACGCAAGGTATCTGGCCTGGAAAATTCGCAAGCTATCTGAAAAGGTTATTGCTGCTCCACAGGGGCAAGGGATTCCGAGCAAGGCTAACATAGGTTTTTTGACTAGAGCGGCTGTAGGCGGTCTTGCAGGTCTTATTGCGGTCCGGTATCCGGAGCAGTTCGCACTAAGCACCACGGTTGCTGGATACCTTATCGCTCAATTGGCAACACTTGTACTGGGTATTATTTCTGTTAAAAGATCCAAGAAGTAAATCCATCTGTGGAAAGGGGTGAAATTGGAAAACATGGAGCATCAAGTACCGGGAATAGAATGGTTAGGATTTCACTTTGATCTGTCTGCGCTTCTTATGATCGGAGTGACCAGTGTTCTGGTATTAATACTTGCGATTGCCGGAACTAGTAAGATATCGGTAACGAATCCTTCAAAGCTGCAAAACTTTATGGAATGGGTCGTAGAGTTTGTTGAAGGCATCATCGGCAGTACCATTGGTTCTAAACATGGGAAACCGTTTATAGCACTTGGTTTAACACTCATTATGTATATTTTCATTGGAAACATGCTGGGGCTGCCTTTCTCGGTCGTAACCTCAGATCATGTGTCATGGTGGAAATCACCAACGGCTGATATTGCGGTCACTGCAGCACTTACAGTCATCGTTATTGCACTTAGCCACTTCTTGGGCATCACACGCAATACGAAGCACTACTTTGCTCATTATTTTGAGTATAAAGGGGTTATGCTTCCGCTGCACTTAATTGAGGTGGTATCCAAACCGCTGACGCTTGCTTTCCGTCTATACGGAAATATCTATGCAGGGGAAATCATGATTGGTGTCATCTTGGGAGCGGGTTGGTATGGAATTTTCCCTCTCGCCATTTGGCAAGGTTTCAGTCTGTTCGTAGGAGCCATTCAGGCATTCGTATTTACAATGTTGACGATGGTTTATATTTCACAAACGTTGATTCACGAAGAGTCTCACTAAAGTACAAGACTTACCTCGGGAAAGTCTCGAGTTATTTATAAAAAAACTTTACAATTCAAGGGAGGATTTTCTTAATGGGAGCTTTAGCATTAGTAGCAGCAGCAATCGTATTTGGTTTAGGGGCACTTGGTGCAGGTATTGGTAATGGTTTGATCGTAGGTCGCGCTTTGGAAGGTATTTCTCGTCAACCTGAACTTCGTGGTACTTTGCAAACAACGATGTTTATCGGGGTAGGTCTAGTAGAAGCAATGCCGGTTGTTGCATTGGTTCTTGCATTCATCTTGATGGGTCGTGCTTAAGAAATCGTTTGGCGGGGATGGTTGTAAAAGCCTCCACGCCTTCGTTTTGCCTACGCTAAGAGAAGGGAGTGACGTTACTTGCATATTGAATGGTCCACGTTTTTTATTCAAATCGTAGCCTTCTTGCTTCTATATTTATTGCTGCAAAAGCTGGCGTTCGGTCCTTTGTTTGGCATGATGGAAAAACGCAGACAGCTCGTTAAGGATCAAATTCAAACGGCTGAAAATAACCGGAAGCAGGCTGAGCAACTGTTAGAGGAGCAAAAGCTTTCTCTTCAACAGACTCGCAAAGAAGCACAAGACATTATCGAACAAGCCAAACAAATCAGTTCCAAACAAGCAGACGAAATTACGGCTGCTGCACGTGCGGAAGCGACTCGTGTTAAAGATGAAGCGATTCGTGATATCGAAAATGAGAAACATAAGGCGGTTGCCGCCCTTCGCAGCCAGGTTGGCGCGATGTCCGTTCTCATTGCTTCCAAAATTATCGAAAAACAAATTGATGAGAAATCTCAAGAGCAATTGGTAGAGCATTACCTGAAAGAGGTAGGAGGCAACCAATGAGCCAGGATACCATCGTAGCCAAAAGATACGCAAAAGCGCTTTTTGAGCTTGCCAAAGAACAGAACAAGATTGCTCAGGTAGAAGAAGAACTGAAGTTTATCGTAGCGGTATTAAAGGAAAACAGTGATTTGCACAAGCTGATCAAGCATCCAGGGATCGGGACTGTATCCAAAACAGCGCTGCTGAAAAACATTTTTGAAAGTCAGCTTTCGGAAATTACCTTTAGCACTTTGCTGCTGCTCATCGATAAAGGCAGGGAAGAATTGCTGGAATCGCTAGTGGGTTACTTTGTAACGATTGCCAGTGAAGCGCTTGGTCAAGCTAAAGCTGTTGTTTATACGCCGGTAGTTCTTCCACAAGCTGAGCTTGATCATATTGCTGCAACATTCAGCCAATTGATAGGCAAACAAATTCGTGTTGAAACGGCTATTGATACAAGCTTGTTAGGCGGAATTAAAGTGCGCATCGGTGATCGTCTGTATGACGGCAGTTTATCCGGCAAGCTGGAGCGGCTGCAAAAATCCTTGAATTCAACTCAAGCACTGTAGATAGGGGTGAGGAAGTATGAGTATCAAACCTGAAGAAATCAGTACGCTGATTAAACAGCAGATTGAACAATATAAATCAGACATTCAAGTTGTTGACGTAGGTACAGTTATCACTGTCGGTGACGGTGTTGCTCGTGCACACGGTCTTGAGAACGTTATGGCAGGAGAGCTGCTTGAGTTCCCTAACGGTGTTCTTGGCTATGCCTTCAACTTGGAGGAAAGCAACGTAGGTATCGTTATCCTGGGACCTTTCACAGATATTCGTGAAGGTGACCAAGTAAAGCGTACAGGTCGGATCATGGAGGTTCCTGTAGGTGAGGAACTGATCGGCCGTGTCGTTAACGCATTGGGCCAACCTGTTGATGGTAACGGTCCACTAAATACAACACACACGCGTCCGGTTGAATCACCGGCTCCAGGTGTTATGGCTCGTAAATCGGTTTTCGAACCGATGCAAACCGGTATCAAAGCGATTGACGCTATGATTCCAGTAGGCCGCGGTCAACGTGAGTTGATCATCGGTGACCGTCAAACGGGTAAAACTGCGATTGCAATCGATACGATTATTAACCAAAAAGGCAACGGTGTTAAGTGTATTTATGTAGCCATTGGTCAAAAACAATCCACTGTCGTTAACGTAGTTGAAACGCTGCGTCGCGCTGGCGCAATGGAATATACCATTGTCGTAACAGCAAGTGCTTCCGAGCCTGCTCCAATGTTGTGGCTTGCTCCTTATGCGGGCTGCGCAATGGGTGAATACTTCATGTACAAAGGCGAGCACGTATTGATCGTTTATGATGACTTGTCCAAGCAAGCAGCTGCTTACCGTGAGTTGTCTCTCTTGCTTCGTCGTCCACCGGGTCGGGAAGCTTACCCAGGTGACGTTTTCTACCTGCATTCCCGTTTGCTTGAGCGTTCGGCCAAGCTGAGTGATGCACTGGGTGGCGGATCGATTACTGCACTTCCGTTTATCGAAACACAAGCTGGTGACGTATCCGCTTATATCCCGACGAACGTTATCTCGATCACAGATGGTCAGATTTTCTTGGAGTCCGATCTATTCTACTCCGGTCAACGTCCAGCTGTTAACGTAGGTATCTCCGTATCCCGGGTAGGTAGCTCTGCACAAATTAAAGCAATGAAAAAGGTTGCCGGTACACTGAAGACTGACCTCGCCCAATACCGCGAGTTAGCGGCTTTCGCAGCGTTCGGTTCCGATTTGGATAAAGCTACACAAACTCGTTTGAACCGTGGTTTGCGTACATTGGAAATTTTGAAACAAGGCGTTCATCAACCGCTATCCGTTGAAAAACAAGTGGTTTCCATCTATACAGTTGTTAGAGGACATTTGGATGAAATGCCTGTACAGGATATTCGCCGTTTTGAAGCTGAATTCTTGGCGTTCGTGGATACGAAGCATCCGGAAATTTTCCAAAGTATCCGTGATACAAAAGATTTAACTACGGATAACGAAAATGCTTTGAAAGAAGCGATCAAGCAGTTCCAAAAAGGTTTCGCTACTTCGACTGTATAATGCACAATGAACAAGGGCTTCTCTTTATAGGGAAGCTCGGTGTTCCATTTTAAGTCTTTTATCAGGCTTTTCGAGTGAAGGCTTTTCTTAAGCAGAGAAGCTTCGAGAGAGAGGTGAGTCAGTTGGCAAAAGGAATGCGCGAAATTAAGCGCCAGATCAAGTCCGTACAAAACACAAAGCAAATCACCAAGGCGATGGAAATGGTAGCTGCATCGAGATTGAGAAAAGCTCAGGCAGCTGCTGAGGCTTCACGTCCTTACACGGATAAGCTTAAAGAAGTTGTAGGCAGTATCGCTGCAGGCAGCAAAGGTTTGAAGCATCCCATGCTGCAAAATCGTGAAATCAAGAAGACCGGATATCTTGTTGTTACGTCAGACCGCGGTCTCGCTGGTGGCTATAATGCTAACGTACTGCGCAGAGTGATGCAGGAGATCAAGGAAAACCATAAATCACCTAGTGAGTATGTGATTTTTGTAATCGGCCGTAAGGGCAGAGATTTCTTCCGTCAACGCAATATCGCGATTGCTGAAGAGGTAACGGGAATTCCCGATTCCCCAAGCTTTGCGGATATTAAATCCATTGCGGCATCGGCAGTGAAGAACTTCGAAAACGGTTCTTTTGACAAGCTGTATCTGGTTTATAACAAATTTATTAACGCAATCACGCAGGAACCGATGGTCAAGCAGCTTTTGCCTATGGAAAACATGGGTGGCGTTGCTTCCGTTGCTAACTATGAATATGAGCCTTCACCTGAGGGTGTACTTGAAGTGTTGCTGCCTAAATATGCAGAAACCTTGATTTATAGTGCGGTATTGGAAGGTAAGGCAAGTGAGTTTGGTGCCAGAATGACGGCAATGAACAATGCGACGAAAAATGCTACCAAGATGATCGGATCATTGACACTGGTTTATAACCGTGCTCGTCAGGCTTCGATTACACAGGAAATTTCGGAGATTGTTGCCGGCGCGAACGCACAAAATTAAAACTAAGGATCGTTTGGAAGTATAGCAGAATGTTGTGAATGCTTACGAAGCGACTTTATTCAAAATAAAGCTTGGAACTTGCTAGCGAAGAAAGTTGTGCTAAAGCAAAACTCGGCACATGCTTACGAAGATAGTTTTGCCAAAGCAAAACTTGAAGGAGGAGAAAACATTGAGCAAAGGTCGCGTTGTGAATATAACAGGACCGGTTGTCGACATTGAGTTTGAACGTGGGCAGCTTCCTGAGATTTTGAATGCAATCACAATTGAAAAAAAAGCCGAAAAAGCTGGCGAACAGGACATCAAGCTAACGGTTGAAGCCGCTGTGCATTTGGGCGATAACCTGGTTCGTTGTGTTGCAATGTCAACTACGGACGGTCTGGTTCGTGGTACAGAAGCAGTTGATACAGGTGCAGCGATTTCAGTACCGGTAGGTGCTGCAACGTTAGGACGCGTGTTCAACGTATTGGGTAACCCCATTGATGGTAATGAGGAAATAGACCGCACGTTAACGAGCCCGATTCATAAAAGTGCGCCTGCATTCGAGAACTTGTCGACGCAAGCGGAAATTTTGGAAACAGGTATCAAGGTAATTGACTTGATGGCTCCTTACGTTAAGGGTGGTAAAATCGGCTTGTTCGGTGGTGCCGGCGTAGGTAAAACCGTAACGATGCAAGAATTGATTCACAACATCGCATCCGAGCATGGCGGTATTTCCGTATTCGCCGGTGTTGGTGAGAGAACACGTGAAGGTAATGACTTGTATCACGAAATGAAAGAGTCTGGCGTTATCGATAAAACCGCGATGGTTTTTGGTCAAATGAATGAGCCTCCAGGTGCACGTCTGCGTGTAGCCCTGTCCGGTTTGACAATGGCTGAATACTTCCGTGATCAAGAAGGCCGTGACGTGCTTCTGTTTATCGATAACATCTTCCGGTTTACTCAAGCGGGTTCCGAGGTATCTGCCCTTCTAGGACGTATGCCTTCCGCAGTAGGTTACCAGCCAACGCTGGCAACGGAAATGGGTCAATTGCAAGAACGTATTACATCAACAAAACAAGGCTCGGTAACATCGATCCAAGCGATCTATGTTCCAGCCGATGACTATACGGATCCGGCTCCTGCTACAGCATTTGCCCACTTGGATGCAACTACCAACCTTGAGCGTAATATTGCTGCAATGGGTATCTTCCCAGCCGTTGATCCACTCGCATCTTCTTCCCGTATTTTGACTCCGGAAATTGTTGGCGAAGAGCACTACAACGTAGCTCAAGGCGTTAAGAAAACATTGCAACGTTACAAGGAATTGTTGGATATTATCGCAATTCTGGGTATGGATGAGTTGTCTGAGGAAGACAAGCAGACCGTTCACCGTGCTAGACGTATTCAATTGTTCTTCGCTCAGCCGTTGCACGTAGCCGAAGCGTTTAACGGTATCCCGGGACTTTTCGTTCCAATTAAAGACACGGTGCGCAGCTTTAAGGAAATTCTTGAAGGTAAGCATGACAACCTTCCAGAACCAGCCTTCCATAACGTAGGCGCTATTGAGCAAGCGATCGAAAAAGCAAAAACGATGTAAGTTCGCATAAGCGGACTGAAAGTATGCTTACGAAATGAGTTTGCATACGCAAACCATGCGAGTAAAGCTTTCCTAACGGAAAGCTCAGATGATGCTTACGAAGTAAAGCTTTCCTAACGGAAAGCTCTTAGGAGGAGTCCAAGTGAGTACTTTCTTACTGGAAATTGTTACCCCTGAGCGTAAAGTGTACACCGATCAGGTAGACATGATTAGCGTGAAGGGTGCAGAAGGAGAGCTTGGTATTCTGCCAAATCACATCCCTTTGGTTACTCCATTAAAAGTGGCGCCGGTTATCGTGAAGCAGGGCGGTAAGCAGCACTTTATCGCCGTGAATGGTGGCTTTATGGAGGTCCGTAAGGATAAGGTGGTCATATTGGCGGAAAGCGCCGAGCTACCGGAACAAATTGATATCGATCGTGCTAAAGAAGCCAAGACACGTGCTGAACAGCGTCTAACTTCCAAACAGGATCAAGTTGATTTCAAACGTGCCGAACTGGCTTTGCAAAGAGCGGTTAATCGGATCAACGTTTCCGGGAAATTATAAGGAAACGAACAAAAATGGAGGGACCTATGTTCCTCTTTTTTGTGTTTTATAAAAATTGTGATACGGAATATTGATTAGACACCTAAACACCCATTTGATATAATTGTGGGGCATATATGAACAGAAGTTATGTGATTGGTAGGATTTACAAATGGGGAAGGTTCGCGAATACAACTTGTGTGCGCTTACAAGCTTGTATGAGCTTCATCTTTCTTACTATCCTGGCAGCACATATCCATAAAGCTTATCTATTTTAGCATGGGGAGGCGAGTCGTTCACGATGTATATGAACAATTACGTTGTCGTAGCCATTTTTCTGATTCTCGGTGTATTGCTTCCCGTTGTTGCGCTTACGGCAGGCCGCTTCCTGCGTCCATACAAACCGTTGGATGAGAAGTATACTACTTATGAGAGTGGTAATGAACCGGTCGGCGAGAGTCATGTACGCTTCAACATCCGGTATTACTTATTTGCGCTGATGTTTGTTATTTTTGATGTGGAAACTGTGTTTTTGTACCCGTGGGCCGTTGCGTTTAAGCATCTCGGCTTGTTTGCTGTTGTCGAAATGGCGATTTTCGTAGGTCTGCTTGTGGTTGGATTAATTTATGCTTGGAAGAAGAAGGTGCTGCAATGGACTTCAATCTAGAGTCAATTAGTCCGGAAGAAAGAGAAGAGCTGGAGCGCAATGTTTTTATGACAACACTTGAGCAGGTCAAGGCTTGGGCGAGAAGCAATTCGTTGTGGCCGTTGACGTTTGGTTTGGCATGCTGTGCGATTGAAATGATGGGTGCTGGGGCTTCTCACTACGATTTGGACCGATTTGGCGTTATTTTTCGGACATCTCCCAGACAATCCGATGTGATGATCGTAGCAGGTACCGTTACGAAAAAGATGGCTCCACTGCTGCGACGTCTATACGATCAAATGCCAGAGCCCAAATGGGTAATTGCGATGGGCTCCTGTGCCACCGCCGGTGGACCTTACGTCAAATCTTATGCCGTTGTTAAGGGCGTGGATCAGGTCGTTCCGGTTGATGTCTATATTCCAGGATGTCCACCCAATCCTGCTGCTTTGATCTATGGAATTAACAAGCTGCAGGAAAAGATTCGTTATGAGGCGAAAACCGGCAAGCAGGTGACTAATCGATGAGCGATGAGCAGAAGAAAGATGAATTAATTAAAAATAAACTGGACAATGATCAGTTGCAGAAGGAACAACAGCAGAAAGACGAACCACCCAAAGTTGATGCTGATGGAGCTGTTGGTTCATCCTCTGATACGAAGGAACCGGATCAAGCTGACAGCATACCGACGTCAGAGGAGCAGCTGTCAGCAGCTCCGGATACGACAGGCAACTCAAACAATGAGAGCCCTTCAGCTGCTACGACAGAAGCCACAAGTGCGTCTGCGACTGAAGCTACTGGGGATGCTTCTTCAGTAGATGATGAGCAGGAAGCAAAGGCCAAGGCTGCTGCTGAAGCGCGCGCTGCCAGAGCCGTTGCCCGGGCCAAAAGGGCTGAGGCGGCGGGAGTAGCTCCTCCTGCTGCAACACCAAGCTCAGGTGCGACAGAAGCCCCTGTGGGTGAACCTGGGTCAGCAGATGATGATAAGGAAGCGAAAGCGAAGGCTGCCGCTGAAGCACGCGCTGCTCGTGCCAGCGCAAGAGCTAAGAAGACGGAGGGTGAAGAAGATGGAGCTCCTAAGGTTCCGTCTCCTTTACAGCCGCGGCTTGATCATTGGGTAAAGCTAATTAAGGAGCAGGCAGGCGAGGACGCGATCGAAGAAGCATTTATTAATGAAAGAGATGCACATTTGCCCTATATACTGGTTAAGAATGAGCACTGGGCTGGTGTTGCACTATTGTTGAAGCAGCACTGCGAGCTGAAGCTGAACTATTTGCGAAATGTTTCAGGCATTGATCAGGAAACCCATATGGAGGTTGCCTACCACTTACTTAGTCTGGATACGAAGGCTGAAGTGTGTGTGAAAGTGAAAACCTCACGTGAAGCACCATCCATTGAGTCGGTCACACCGATTTGGGCAACGGCCAATTGGAATGAACGTGAGATTTTTGATCTGCTTGGCATTGATTTTCCCGGACATCCGGACTTAAGAAGAATTATGATGTCCGACGATTGGGTTGGACATCCGCTGCGTAAAGATTATGAAGCGCTTGATCCGGAGGTGTAGAGGCTTTTGATTAGAACGGAAGAATTGCTGCTGAATGTTGGACCTCAGCATCCCAGTACACACGGGGTGTTTCGGATTGTAGTCAAGCTGGATGGTGAAATTATCACCCACGCTGATCCTGTAATGGGCTATCTCCACAGAGGAACGGAGAAGCTCGCAGAAAATTTATCGTATACGCAAATCATACCTTATACCGATCGAATGGACTATGTTTCAGCGATGACCAATAACTACGTGCTTGTGCATGCGGTTGAAAAACTGATGGGATTGGAAATACCGGAAAAAGCTGATTTTTTGCGACTAATTGTGATGGAACTACAGCGGGTTGCCAGTCATCTGGTATGGTGGGGAACCTATTTGCTCGATATTGGAGCGATGAGCCCGTTTTTGTTTGCATTTCGCGATCGGGAAATTATTATTGATCTGTTTAATGAACTGTGCGGCGCTCGTCTAACCTACAATTATATGCGGGTTGGCGGCGTGAAATGGGACGCTCCTGAGGGCTGGATCGAGAAGGTACGCAAATTCATACCTTACATGAGAGAGAAATTGATCGAGTATGGAAATTTAGTCAGTGGTAATGAAATTTTTCTGGCTCGGATCAAGGGCGTTGGGAAGTATGATGCTGAAACCGCGATTGCTTATGGTTTGAGTGGCGCTAATCTACGCTGTACGGGAATCAATTGGGATATTCGTAAAGATCAACCTTATTGCTTGTATGATCGGTTTGAGTTTGATGTGCCTGTAGGCTCCACAGGTGACTGCTATGACCGTTACCTACTGCGTTTTGAAGAGATGAGACAATCGCTGCGTATATTGGAACAGGCTGTCGAGCAGTTTCCCGCAGAGGGTGAGATTATGGGCAAGGTGCCTCGTGTGCTTCGCGCTCCAGAAGGAGAGGTATATGCCAGAATCGAGTCGCCTCGCGGTGAAATCGGATGTTATATCGTATCCAGGGGCAAGGATAAGCCTTATCGTTTGAAATTTCGCAGACCTTCCTTTGTTAACCTGCAAATTTTGCCCAAATTGTTGGTCGGGGAAACCATGACCAATCTAATCACGATACTCGGAGGCATTGATATTGTCGTCGGGGAGGTGGATTGCTAATGACCCAATTGTTAAATGAGCAGTTGACTTGGATCAACTTTGCGATTTTTTTCGCATGGGGCGTCGTCCTGCTGATGGTCGTATTAGGCTTTGTCACGTATGCAATTTATTTTGAGCGTAAGGTTATCGGCTGGATGCAGATGCGTGTAGGTCCGAATCGGGTAGGCCCGCTCGGGCTCCTGCAATCTGTAGCTGATGTATTGAAGCTGCTGCTTAAGGAGGATACAATTCCTCGTAAGGCGGAGCGGGAGCTGTTTATTTTGGCTCCGGTCATCACGTTTATTCCGGCATTTGTTGTTATCGCAGTCATTCCTTTTAGCGACAAGCTGTTCAGTACGAACCTGAATGTCGGGCTGCTGTTTTACGTGGCGCTATCGGGAATATCGACGATTGGCATCGTGCTTGGAGGTTGGGCTTCCAACAATAAATACGCATTAATCGGAGGTATGCGCTCCGCGGCGCAGATGATCAGCTACGAAATTCCGTTGGTCATTTCCGTTATCGGTGTTATTATGATGTCAAGCAGCTTGAACCTGAATGTGATTGCACAGGCGCAAGCCGGAGGATTCTGGCATTGGAATTTCCTGCCTCAGATTATCGGTTTTGCTGTGTTCGTTATTGCTGGGGTATCCGAATTGAACCGAACTCCATTTGACCTTCCGGAGGCGGAATCCGAATTGGTAGCAGGCTACCATGTAGAGTACAGCGGTTTCCGATTCGCGTTCTTCATGCTTGCAGAATATGTTTATGTATTCGCAATCGCCGGCCTTGCAACTACGCTGTTTCTGGGCGGATGGCATGCACCTTTTGCCTTTCTTGATTTTATCCCGGGTTTAATCTGGTTTTTATTAAAATTCTCAACCATCGTATTCTTCTTGTTCTGGATTCGGGCTACGCTGCCGCGGATTCGCGTCGATCAATTGATGGGATTAGGCTGGAAGGTCCTGCTTCCGTTAGCATTAATTAATGTTCTCGTTACTGCTGTTTATATGAGCATTGGCTGAGCATTGCTCCTATGCTGTCGGTGTATTTCTTCAAATAGGAAGGGTGAGAATCGATGAAAGGGATAGTTAAAGGTCTCAGTGTTACGCTCAAAAGCATGACTCAAAAAAAAGTAACGTATGCGTATCCTGAAGTGCCGATAAAGATGCCGGACCGTTTTCGGGGAATTCAATATTTTGATCCGGATAAATGCATTGTGTGCAACCAATGTGCACGTATTTGTCCAACGGAATGTATTACTTTAACAGGTAAAGCCAACCCGGACCCGGAGAAAAAAGGCAAGGTCATCGATACGTATGATATTAATTTCGAGCTCTGTATTTTGTGCGATTTATGTACGGAGGTATGTCCGACAGAGGCTATTGTTATGACCAATAACTTTGAGCTGAGTGCTTACAGCCGCGACGATCTTTTCAAAAATATGGCTTGGTTAAATGAAAATAATGTGAATGTGCGGAAGGAAAACAATTCAGCGCTTCCGAAAGGCGGGGCTAAGTAGCATGTTGAGCAATATGGGGACTTTTTTGTCCAGTGGTGAGAATATTGCCTTTTTCGTCTTTGCTTTAATGGCTATCGGCGGTGCGATCTTTATGCTGAGCTTTACGAAGGTTGTGCATATGGTTGTGGCTATTGCAATGACGTTTATTAGTATGGCTGGCTTGTACGTCATACTGAATGCGGAGTTTGTTGCTTTCGTGCAGGTGCTTATTTATGCGGGCGCGATTTCGATCCTGATGATATTCGGGATTATGATGACGAAGCATCAGGGCGAAGAGATCGAACCGAAACGGCCAGTGTACAATACTCTGCTCTTCATCGGGGCAGCCGGTTTGTTCGGGGTTCTGTTCTACGCTATCCAAAACACAACAATGCCTACAGGTGAATTCAACGAAGCAGCAGACAATACAATGGAAATCGGGAAGCTGCTGTTCACGAAGCACGTGATTCCGTTCGAAATTATGTCTGTGCTGCTGACAGTGTCTTTTATCGGTGCTATTGTCGTGGCGAAAAGGGAGGAAGATTAATCGTGAGTGGACTAAGTGGATTGGCCATACCTTATATGACGCTGGCAGCTATTTTGTTTTGTATCGGGCTTTATGGCGCTTTGTCCAAAAAGAATGCGTTGATCGTGCTGCTGTCGATTGAATTGATGCTCAATGCAGTCAATTTAAATCTTATCGCATTCTCGAAATTTGGTATACAGCCGAATCTGACGGGTCAGGTCTTTTCCTTGTTTAGTATTTCTGTCGCGGCAGCTGAGGTTGCGGTAGGTATAGCAATTTTAATTACGTACTACCGCAACAGGGGCACAACAGATGTTAATGAAATGAATTCGTTAAAACGATAAGCCATTGCCAACGCGATTTATAACATTCTTGAAGCCGTTTGCTGGGTTAACTTAAGAAATGATTTCGATGTAGCTTGTTATGCAAGCTTGTAGTAATGCTTTCGACGTAAGCTTGCTAAAGCAAGCTTTCTGTAACGCTTTCGATGTAGCTTGTTATGCAAGCTTGAAGGAGGACTTAAATTCATGGTATCGGCCTACTCACAGTACGCCTGGCTTATCCCGTTGTTTCCGTTGCTTTCTTTCTTAATTATGACTGCAGTTGGACGTCAATTGAAAGATGCAGGAGCCTACATCAGTATTGTTGCCATCTTCGCTTCCTTTGTGGTTTCCCTGATGATTTTTATCGAGCGTTTGGGTGGCAATATCGAAGATTATACGTGGAACAAGCTGCAGTGGATTAAGCTCGGAACGGGTTCCCTCACAATGGGATTCGAGATCACAAATTTAAATGCGCTCATGCTGGTAATTGTGACTTTGGTTAGCTTGCTTGTGAACCTGTATTCCAAGGGATACATGCATGGTGACGAGCGTATAAATGTATTTTTTGCGTACATAGCGCTGTTCACCTTCTCTATGCTGGGTCTGGTCATTTCGGAAAATCTGATTGAGCTGTACATATTTTGGGAGCTTGTCGGGGTGTGTTCGTTCCTGCTGGTCGGTTTCTGGTATTTCAAGCCGGAGGCACGTGCTGCTGCGAAAAAAGCTTTTATCGTCACACGGATCGGCGATGTCGGACTGCTGATCGCAATTTTGCTGCTGTTCTGGGCAATGCCGAATCATGCGATGGACTTCACCTCCATTCATAATGCATTCACTACCGGTAAAATTTCGGGAGGCACGGCAACCTGGATTGCGATTCTGATCTTTGTTGGTGCCGCAGGCAAATCGGGTCAATTTCCATTTCACACATGGCTTCCGGATGCTATGGAAGGGCCAACTCCAATCAGTGCCTTGATTCATGCGGCGACGATGGTTGCAGCTGGTGTATATTTGGTTGCCAGAACGTTTGATATTTTTCAGGCATCCCCTACAGCGCTTCTGGTTGTTGCATGTGTCGGTGGCTTTACGGCTATATTTGCTGCAACAATCGGTACAGCGCAAAATGATATCAAGCGAATTCTCGCTTATTCCACAGTCAGCCAGCTCGGATATATGATGATGGCTCTTGGAATCGGTACGTCAGTGGCTTACACAGCAGGCATTTTTCATTTGCTGACGCATGCCTTTTTTAAAGCGTTATTGTTCCTTGGAGCCGGCAGTGTCATTCATGCTGTGCATACACAGGACATTCATGAAATGGGCGGAGTCGGCAGTAAAATGAAAGTGACTGCATGGACGTTTGGGATCGGAACACTTGCGCTATCGGGTATTCCCCCTTTGTCTGGCTTCTGGTCGAAGGATGCTATTTTATCCGAAGCGTACTCACACAATATGCCTTTATTTTGGGTCGGCCTCATCGCAGCATTTTTCACGGCCTTCTATATGTCAAGATTGTTCTTCTTGGTGTTTATGGGCAAGCCGCGGCATCAAGTCAAGCTTCACGAGTCTCCTACAAGCATGACTCTGCCTTTGATTGTATTGGCTGTACTGGCTGTAGTTGCTGGATTCGTGTTTACACCGTTTAGCCCATGGCTGGGGTCCTGGTTGAGCGGACATGCAGAGACTGAGCATGCCAATATGGTTGTGATGGTGCTGTCCACCGTAGTCGGTTTGCTGGGTATTGGACTTGGTTATTTGGTCTATATCAAGCGTTCGATTCCAAGCGATGTCATTTCCAGCCGAGCGCCATGGCTCGTTCGTTTACTGCAGCGTAAATATTATATCGATGAGATTTACAATGCAGTTTTTGTGGAGCGGTTAAAAGGACTTGGGAATGTCCTCCATCTATTTGATGTGTATGTGGTAGATGGTATTGTTCGTTTGGTAAGCTTCTCGGTGGTCGGTGTAGGTAGGGTTGGCTCTCGTTTACAAAACGGTCATGTACAAACCTATGGGCTGGCAACATTGCTGGGTCTGCTGATCTTGATCCTGGCTATAGCCGGAAGGAGGTTCATTAATGCCGGATAGCTTGCACCTTTTATCGCTTATTGCGTTTTCACCGCTGCTCGGTGTTTTGATACTTCTGTTTGTTCCAAAAGATCAAGGGTTTTGGATCAAAACGATTGCGATCATCACGACACTTATTCCTCTTGGGCTATCTGCTTGGTTGTACGCAGCCTTTAATCAACAGGTTGCGGGCATGCAGTTCAAGGAAGAATTGGGATGGATTCAAGTACCGCTCAATCATGAGGCAAATGGTTTAAATCAGCTGACTTCATTTTTCTTTGAATTTAAGTATATGATGGCAGTGGATGGTCTTTCCTTGCCACTTGTCTTTTTGACGGCGTTGGTCGCTGCCATGGCAGCACTCGCTTCGGTTTATATCAAAAAACGATGGAAATCGTATTATATCTTGTTTTTGCTGCTTGAGACAGGGATGTTCGGTGTATTTATGGCGCAGGATCTATTTTTATTCTTCGTATTTTTCGAAATTACGATTATTCCGATGTTCTTCCTAATTGGAATATGGGGATATATGGAGCGAGAAAGAGCAGCTAATAAATTTCTGATTTATAACGGGGTCGGCTCAGCGATTATGCTGATTGCTTTCCTGATTCTTGTCAGCACAGCGGGCTTTGGACAAATTTCTAATGAGACCGGCACTTCCATTTATTACAGTGGGGATATCGGCGTCATCACCAGTCATTTGTTCGAGACGGAGGACTCCTATGTGAACCAGACGGACATGGAGGGCAATCCGTTCTACATGGGCGCTGGAATGAAATGGACCCTGTTCATTATGCTGCTGGTTGCGTTTGGGATTAAGCTGCCGATTTTTCCTTTTCACACCTGGATGCTCAAGGTACATACGGAGGCGCCGCCTTCGATTGTTATGATTCACTCCGGCATTTTGCTGAAAATGGGGGCTTTTGGTCTAATCCGTTTTGGGATTCTGCTCTTCCCACAGCAAGCGACTGCATGGGCTACTGTACTGGCGGTGCTCGGCGTCATTAACATTTTATACGGAGCTATTCTGGCTTTTGTACAAAAGGATTTCAAGCTGGTACTGGCCTACTCAAGTATAAGTCATATGGGTATTGTGCTGCTGGGTATCGCTGCGTTTAACACGATTGGGATGGAAGGCGCGATATTTCAGCTGGTGTCCCATGGCTTGATCTCGGCGCTTATGTTCCTATTGGTGGGCGCTATTTATGAGCGAACGAAAACAACGATCCTGGATGAGCTTGGCGGGTTGGCAAGAACCGTACCTTTTATTTCAGGAATCCTATTAGTATCAGGTATGGCTTCGCTTGGTTTGCCGGGATTATCGGGCTTTATTAGTGAATTTCTTGTCTTTGTCGGTTTGTTTCAAACGGCGAAGATCCTTACTGTGGTCGGTACGCTTGGCGTTATTTTAACGGCAGTTTATATTTTGCGAGGGGTTTTGGGCATTACTTATGGACCGTCCAAGGTACTGCCAGAAGGTATACGCGATGCACGGTTAGTAGAGGCAATTCCAATGATCACACTGGTTGCATTTATCGTCGTATTGGGTATTTATCCTTCTGTGCTCAGCGGGCCTCTGCATCAAACCGTCAATGGCTTCGATCAATTCATCCATGCAATAGCAAAGACAGGGGGTTAGACCGGTGGAACAGCTACATCTCCAATGGAGCGATCTTGGATACATGGCACCGGAGTTGACTCTGGTCATTGCTGCGGTGGTATTATCGTTGCTAGATCTGGTGCTGCCTAAACGAATCAATCGTACACTGCTTGGCTGGTTATCCTTGGCGAGCCTCATCATTTCTATAGGATTTGTGATTAGTTATCTCCAGCCTGCTGAAACGAAGCAGCTGCTTGGCTTCAGTTATCGAATCGATGATTTCGCCAATATTATTAAGCTGATCCTACTGACTGGAGCGGGCTTCGTTACCTTTATGAGTATCGGCCTCATCAAAGAGCGTGAAATTCCTCATATCGGCGAGTTTTTCTATTTGCTGCTTCCGGCAACATTAGGTGGTATGATCATGGCCTCCTCAGGGGACCTGATTACACTATTTGTAGGTCTTGAGCTGCTGAGCATTACCTCATATATTTTGGTGGCGATGCGCAAAAAGGATGTGCGAGCCAACGAGGGCGCTTTTAAGTATATGGTGCTTGGCGGAATCTCCTCAGCCATTATTTTATACGGGATGTCCTTTTTATACGGGATGTCCGGATCGACTAATATTGCTGAAATTAATAGTGCCATCGGTCAAAATGCAGCGGACCTGCTGCCCTTGATCTATGTTTCGTTTTTCCTGCTGCTGGCGGGCTTTGGTTTCAAAATCGCAGCAGCACCGTTTCATATGTGGGCTCCTGATGTGTATCAAGGAGCAGCAACGCCTGTTACGGCTTTTCTAGCTGTCGTGTCAAAAGCTGCTGCTTTTGCGATCACCTTCCGCGTCATGTATGGGATTTTTGTAGTAGGGCCGTTGAATCAATTGCCCATTCATGGAGATATGCTGCTATCGTTGATGGTGGTTGCAGCGCTTGCCATGATCATGGGTAATTTCACAGCACTTCGTCAAACAAATATGAAGCGATTGCTCGCCTATTCAGGCGTTGCTAATTCAGGTTACCTACTGGTACCGCTGGCAACTTACTTCTCGATGGTCCATTACTCTAATTTTTCGGAGTTCACCTTTTACTTGATTGCCTACCTGTTTATGAATATCGGAATCTTTGCTGTTGTGATGATTATCGAGCATTCTACAGGTGATGAGACAACAAGCGGGCTTGCCGGTTTGTACTACAGGGCACCAGCGACCGCAGTGGGAACTGTATTTTTAGTGCTGAGTCTGGCAGGTCTGCCTATATCGGGTGGATTCTTCGGGAAGCTGTACATTTTACTCGGAACATTGCAAACACAGAATTATTGGCTGGCTGCGGTGATGATCGGTACAAGTGTAGTCTCTTATTACTACTACTTTGGATTGATCCGTCAAATGTTCATGCGCAGTGATATGGAATCACGAGATGTGGTAGTGACTTGGCCGCTTGGCATTACACTGTGGCTGTGTGTTGCAGCCAGTATAGTTCTTGGGATAGTGCCGCAGTGGGTGCTGAGCTGGATTGAACGAATATTTTCGATTTCTCAGGATTTGCTGTTCTTCGGTTAGTTTTGTTTGGTAAGGTGTTCAAGCTCGGCAGCTGCGCGGTATGCGCACTGCCGGGCTTTTTTTTGGCGTATAAACCAACAACTGCAAGGGGGGGTTATTTATGCAAAAGCGGAGACATCGGTTATCATGCGGCAAATTTATAGCTGCTTTAAAGATAATTGAAGCCTACCTGTTTGTTGAATGAATCTCTTGGGTAAATACCTGCATGTAATGTTCATAAAACCTCCACTATTTGCTAACCCTTTTTCTTCATTCAAGGCAGGTAATTCATATCTCACTATCGAATACAACAAAGCTACACTACAATGAAGGAAAAGGAACCAAGGATATGTTTCTTAAACAAGTCATCGCTAAGCTCCTGCATTGTATGATTGGAGTTGCTCTGTTCATCTTATTATCGGGTATTGTTTATGGAGAAGAGCAAGACGTCACTATCGCTGCTAGCGGAGATGATCCTTTAGCGGGGAAGCAAACCTATTTAAAACAAATTCACGCTGAGGAAGCTTGGGACACGGTAAAGGAGAACACTGCCCTTACGATCGCTATTGTCGATACAGGTGTTGATTTAAATCATCCTGACCTGGTGTCCAACCTTGTTCCTGGAGTCAATCTGATTAATAGTAAACGAACGCCGCAGGATGATAATGGTCATGGCACAAATGTTGCAGGGGTAGTCGCTGCGGCAGGAAATAATGACATGGGAATTACAGGGATTTTATGGAAAGCTCATATTATGCCGATTAAAGCGTTGGAGTCTGATGGTTCAGGCGGCGAGGCCAAACTTGCTGAGGGGATTCGTTACGCAGTTGATCATGGCGCCAAGATTGTCGTGTTATCTCTCGGTTTAAATAAGTATTCCACCCTCATGAGCGAAACCGTAAAATATGCGGAGGAACACGATGTACTGCTCGTAGCAGCAACGGGGAATGAAGGCAACAGCGTCAAATATCCGGCTGCCTACTCTACCGTGTTGGCTGTTGGGGGTATGACAGCAGAGCGAGTAGCGGATCCACGGTCCAACAAAGGAATGGAGATTGACCTGGTTGCCCCTTGGGATGTGTTTACGACTGCTCTTGGGGGTTCTTATGAGTACAAGGACGGTACATCGATGGCTGCGCCTCAAGCAGCAGCTGTCGCCGCCTTAGCCTGGAGCCGGCACCCTGAGCTAAAAGCTTATCAAATTCGTCAGCTGCTTAGGCAGACGGCAGAAAACTTGGGATCACCTGGATGGAATGCATCGACAGGCTACGGTCTTCTGCGTGCGGACCGTGCTGTTAATGAAACCCCGCTGCTGGATATGTATGAGCCCAATAATCGCAAGGATCAGGCTAAATCGATTTCCGTCAGTAAGATGATAAGTGCTTCCTTTGCTGGCGGTTCCGATCCGGATTGGGTTTACTTTGATGCTCCCTATGATGGGACTGTTCAACTGACGTTTGATTTAGCCGCCGAACAGCAGATTGCTGTTCAGCATACGGATGTTACAGGCGCCTTTACAAGTGTAACGGCAAGTCCGGGCATCCCAGTCGTTCTGCAAGTGAAAAAAGGCCGCAGCTATGTGATGCTTCAGTTGACAAATCGCAACTGGAAGCAGGAGGTTCCTTACAAGCTCACGACAGCATTTCAGATTTATCGTGATCAATTCGAGGATAATGACCGACAGTACAAAGCATATGTGCTGCCTTCCAAAAGCCAAAGTTTGACCGGTACCTTTCATCAAAATGAGGATCAAGACTGGTTTGAGTTTCCTGTAGAGCAGTCGGGTAGTTTGAGTATTGAGGTCAGCACGGATACCGCAAGAATGGATCTGGTGTTGTTTGTACAAAAGCAAGGCGAAAAGGCTTATACCATAGACGAGAACGAAGATGGCGGGTCGGAATCATTAGTGATCCCTCAGGTGTTTCCAGGAAGCTATTATATCCGAATTACGAATGTGAAGGACTACGCATTTCCGATAGCCGGCGAGTACACGCTGAAAATTAACTATGATGTCAAGCAAATGGATCCGAATGAGCCTAACAATCGATCTTATCAGGCAACAACGGTGTCCTTAGGCACAGTCTATTATGGTTTAATCGATAAAATGGATGATCTCGATTGGTTTCAATTCAAGCTGGATGAGGAGAGCATGGCGGAGATAGAGCTCACGGATATTCCGGATGGCGTTACGATGTTCTTATCTCTATTTGATGGGGCTTTGAAGCCTGTGTATAATACAGGTGGAGCTCTTGAAATACGAACAGCGCAGCGGTTGTCAGCAGGAACCTACTATGTGAAATTAAATGCGAACCAACCGTTTGACCGCAGTCTGTATCAATTCATGGTGAGTGCCAAGCCGCTGACAGGAGGATTTTCTGACATTCGTGGGCATTGGGCGCAGGATGCGATTCTTTCTATGAGCACCAAACAAATCGTTAATGGTTATGATAATTTTACATTTCGACCTGATCAGACGATAACACGCGCTGAAGCAACGGCTATATTGGGTCGTGCCTTTCAGCTAACGCAGTCTAAGGCTATTGCCTACACGGATCTTTTGCCCAATCACTGGGCATATGAATGGATTGCTCGGGCTGCAGGACGTGGAATTATTGATGGTTATCCCGACCGCTCGTTTGCGCCGGATCAACCGATCAGCCGTATGGAAATGACCTCTATGATGGCACGAAGCATGAATATAACAGGAAATCAACGTGGAGCGGTTCCTTTCACGGATGTGGATGAACAATATTGGGGTGTCGGTATTTTGAGACAAATGAAGGCAGGAGGATGGATTGGCGGTTACGCTAATGGCTCCTTCCGTCCGGATCAACAAGCCACACGGGCAGAATTCATCACCATGCTGACTCATATCCTGCGGTAACCCGCTCGGAACAGAAGAATTATTCGAGATTTTAATAAAGGAGTCTTCACATGGATTACGTGGAACAAATGAATTCTTCACTGGGTATGAACGGTATGCTGAACATTTGTATGGCTTTGATCTGCATCGGGTTCTCCTGGTGGGCGCTGCAGGAGCTGCAGCTGGAACGAATATTGAAAAGGCCGAGAGGCATGCAGGCCAAGCTGCTGCAAATATTGCTTTCCATCGCTTTGGGCTATCAAGTTGCCAAATTTATCATTGATTATTTTCACTGGTCTACCTGGATTCCGGGTATGTTTTGAGTCGAATTCCGCATAAACAGGGTGGATTTTGTCAACAATGGTTAGTATAGTGACCTAAAATTTTCAGTTGGTTTCGAATCCTATCTTACACATCAGATAGATAAATCAAATTTACACGCTGCAGGTTCAATGCTAAACTTAACAAAGCTTGCATAGAAAACAGCGCAGAGGGGGACCATGATGAACAAAATTATTGTCCGCGGCGGCCGACGATTGTCAGGTAGAGTCAGAATACATGGGGCTAAAAATGCCGTCCTGCCGATTATCGCAGCCTCAATTCTGGGTATAGAGGGAGACAGTGTTATCCATGATGCGCCTCCTCTAGATGACGTTATTGTGATTAATAGCGTTCTGGAAAGTATCGGGATTGAAGTCGAATATCATAACGAAACGATACGTATTAATGCACGAAATATTCGTACTTGTGAAGCATCTTATGAACTGGTCCGTAAAATGAGGGCTTCATTTTTGGTCATGGGTCCATTATTAACCCGTATGGGACAGGCGAGAATTTCGCTTCCTGGCGGCTGCGCGATTGGCACACGTCCCATTGATCAGCATTTAAAAGGTTTTGAAGCTATGGGGGCCGAAATTGAGCTGGGTCAAGGCTACATTGAAGCCAGGGTTCAAGGAAGACTGAAAGGCGCCAAAATTTATTTGGACGTAGCTAGCGTGGGAGCCACCGAAAATATTATGATGGCTGCAACCTTGGCTGAAGGGACGACAACGATCGAGAATGCGGCCAAGGAACCGGAAATCGTAGATTTGGCTAATTATTTAAATGCGATGGGTGCTACGATTCGTGGTGCCGGTACCGGATTGATTCGGATTGATGGCGTAGATAAGCTTAGAGGCGCTGTACATACGGTAATACCGGATCGGATTGAAGCGGGTACATATATGGTCGCAGCGGCTATCACACGAAGCGATTTGTTTATTGAAGGCGCCATTGCTGACCATTTACGTCCCATCATCTCCAAGCTGCAAGAAATGGGAGTCCAGATTGAGGAGGACGAGAACGGTTTACGTGTGTTTACCGATAAGCCGCTACGAGCCGTTGATGTGAAAACATTGCCTTATCCGGGGTTTCCCACCGACATGCAGTCTCAGATGATGGCCTTGCTGCTGACGGCTGATGGTACGGCAATAGTGACTGAGACCGTGTTTGAAAATCGTTTCATGCATGTGGAGCAGTTAGTTAACATGAACGCTCAAATTAAGGTGGATGGACGAACTGCTGTGATTAGTGGTGGAAATAGGCTTAAGGGAGCCAAGGTTTGTGCTACAGACCTGCGTGCTGGAGCTGCTTTGATTCTGGCAGCGCTTGCCGCTGACGGTGAAACGGAAGTTACAGGAATTCATCATATTGATCGGGGTTACGTGGATATAGCCTACAAGCTGCAGCAGCTTGGCGCTGATATTCAATGCTTGTCACATAAAGCTGTTCCTGTAGAGGAAGAAGAAGAAATGCAGCTGTTCTCAGTCAGTCCAATTCTCGCTTAACCGCATAATTATATCTACAAAGAGAAGACTCTTTCCGGTTCAGGAAAGGGTCTTCTCTTTGCATGGGGCATGTTCTATTCTATCTTTTTGATTCATACAATGAGATGACTAAGCATAGTTTCAGGCTAAGTGATCTTGGAGCTGACAGAAGATGGAGGGACAGGCTTTGGACTCAAAGAAAGCAATTCGCTTGGCGCTCCTGTGTTTGTCCAGCTTTGTTGCAGTACTCATAGCGGCACCTTCATTGATATGGAAACAGAGTGCGCCTGTTTCAATGCCATCCCCAATAACCGCTAATAGGACGGCCGAATCCGATCCATCCCTTTCATCGGCCCGTGTTCAAGGGTCATTGTTGTACGTCCCCGTCTATCTAACAAAGGAAAAAAAGGTAGAGTCCCTGCCGCTAGAGACATATGTACGAGGTGTTTTGGCCGCAGAAATGCCCATTGAGTTCGAATTAGAGGCTCTAAAAGCCCAGGCGATGGCTGCTCGCACCTATATTATCCGTAAACAGGTAGAACAGGACATGAGCAATGTGCCACCAAGTGAAGCTTTAGTGACCGATACGATCAACCATCAGGTTTATGTAAGTGATCTTGAACTTAAGGCACGCTGGGGCTCCATGTATGAGATGAATTCGGACAAGCTGGACCAGGCCATCCGGGAAACAGAGGGAATTATTTTAACCTACGATGGGAAGCCGATTGAAGCTAACTTTTTCTCTACTAGCAATGGGTATACGGAAAATTCGGAAGACTATTGGAATACGTATATTCCCTATTTGCGCAGTGTACCAAGTCCGTGGGACCGTACTCTCTCACCACGTTTCAAAGAAACCGTTGAGCTATCGGCATCTGCCCTGCGAAGTAAACTTGGCCTCAGCAGCTCGCTCTCCGTTTCTACTGGCAGCGGTAGCGGTTTACAGATAATAGAGCTGTCCCAAGGGCATCGGATCAAGAAGCTGAGGATTGCAGGTAAGGCTTTTAGCGGGCGTGAAGTGCGCGAGAAGCTTGGACTGAATTCCTCCCAATTCCAGTGGAACTGGCAAGGCGATCGCTTGCAGATCACGACTTTTGGCTATGGACATGGAGTGGGCATGAGTCAATGGGGAGCCCAAGGGATGGCACTTGAGGGGCGTCGATCGGAGGAAATCGTCAAATACTTTTATACCGGAATTGAGCTGGGCGAAGCAGTGAATTTTGTAAAAGGAAATAATTTGAAAAAATAATAGTAATCTCGCGTATAAAACTCGCAACCGTGGCAACAATGGTTAGCGAGGTGATAGTCTATGAGTGATCAAAAAAGAGATTTACAGACCAAGCAAGAAGCTCCTAAATCAAACGCGGGAGCGCAAGGCAATGCAGCATTTTCGTGGAAAAGATTGTTGTCCAAAAAATGGGTATTTCCAGCAACCTACATGGCAGCGGCGGCAATTATCTTAACGTTAATGTGGGTATATCAGGACGCTGGTAAATCGGTTCTCAAAGGCGAATTCGGAGTCGGGCAGGATATAGCCAAATCGACGGTAACCGAAAACGTAATGAAACCTGAAACATTGCCAGTTAACGTAGCCACAGAAACGATGCAGAGGCCTTTTAAAGAAGTAGGCGAGTTGGAAGTAACACTCTCTTTCTTTGACAGTAAGGCTTCTAGCGAAGTGCGTCAGGCTGCTATGGTAGAGTATGGAGATACGTTTACTCCACACATGGGTATGGATTTTGCTAAGCCCGACAATCAGTCATTTGATGTAGTTGCAGCCATGAGCGGCAAGGTAACGGCAGTTGAGAAAAATCCAATCGTCGGCAATCTGGTTGAAATTACGCATAACAATGGTCTTGTGACCGTATACCAAAGCTTAAGCGAGACAAAAGTCGTCAAGGATGCTGATGTTAAAAAAGGCGATGTCATTGCCAAGGCAGGCCGCAACGAATTGGAAAAGGATCAAGGTGTACATCTACACTTTGAAGTTCGACAAGGTCAAGGTGGCCCTGCTGTGAATCCGGATCCCTTCTTTAGCGAGCATTAATCACAGCATAAATGAATGTATTTTGGAGCGCATTTGCGCTCTTTTTTTATTTTTAGCGATGTTTTTGAAAATAATGGTCATATTAAGCTTGTCACGCATGGAAACAGAGAATATAAGCTAGCTCCCCTCATATAATGTACCAAACTGACTCGAGTAGGGAGGCGAGGGGAGTGCACGATTACATCAAAGAGCGAACCATTAAAATCGGACGTTGCCTTGTGGAAACGAAGCACACGGTTCGCACCATTGCTAAGGAATTTGGTGTTTCAAAAAGCACGGTGCACAAGGACCTGACAGAGCGTTTGCCAGAAATTAATCCCGATTTGGCTAATCAGGTAAAGCACATTTTGGAGTACCACAAGTCGATTCGTCACCTGCGGGGAGGAGAAGCCACCAAAATTAAATATCGCAAAACCCGCAACCCGAAATCGCACGAAAAGCTTGTAACGGCCAAATAAGCAGGGAGCTTGTAGTGATGAAAAACCTCCCGAAAACACATCTAACAAAAGAAGCAGGTTTTGTCGATAAAATTGATATAAAAAAAGAGGAATTTGCAATTTAATAGCGAAATTAGTTGAGATAACGGTTATAATAGGATTACCGCTTCTTTTCGAGGATGGACGGTTTTGTTTAGGGAGGAACTTTTCAATGTTAAGCAAGGATATTGGCATCGATCTAGGGACAGCGAACGTCCTTATTCATGTGAAGGGACGCGGAGTTGTGCTGGATGAGCCGTCTGTCGTCGCTATAGAAAGCGATACGAAGCGGGTGCTGGCTGTTGGTGAAGAAGCATTCCGCATGGTGGGACGTACACCGGGGAACATTATCGCCATTCGCCCGCTTAGGGACGGCGTTATTGCCGATTTTGAAATTACAGAAATGATGTTGAAGCATTTTATTAATAAAGTAGGGGGCAAAAAATGGTTCAGTCATCCTAGAATCCTTATTTGCGCCCCTACGAATATTACGTCTGTAGAGCAAAAAGCGATTCGTGAAGCCGCAGAGCGGAGTGGGGCTCGTGAAGTGTTTTTAGAGGAGGAGCCAAAGGCTGCTGCTATTGGCGCAGGTATGGATATTTTCCAACCGAGCGGCAACATGGTTGTCGATATTGGCGGCGGAACTACGGATGTAGCGGTCTTATCGATGGGAGACATTGTTACCTCTTCTTCCGTGAAAGTAGCAGGAGATATGTTTGACTCGACGATTATGAAGTATGTGAAGAGCAAATATAAGCTTTTGATTGGTGAACGCACTTCGGAGGATATCAAAATTAGAATAGGTACCGTATATCCAAGCGGACGGCGGGAATCCATGGACATTCGTGGAAGAGATATGGTGAGTGGATTGCCATTGACCATCACGATTAACTCGGAAGAGATTTACGAAGCTCTGTGGGATCCAGTTTCTTCGATTGTTGCTGCAGCCAAAAGTGTATTAGAGCGAACGCCTCCAGAGCTATCAGCCGATATTATCGATCGCGGCGTGATCCTGACAGGCGGCGGTGCCTTGCTGCATGGTATCGATCAATTGTTGGCGGACGAGCTGAAGGTACCTGTGCTGGTTGCTGAGGATCCTATGCATTGCGTCGTAAAAGGGACAGGTATTATGTTGGACAACCTGGATAAAGTAGTTAAGCGCAAGTTTTAATTGGGATCACCATCAAACCAAATCGCCAGCCTATAAGGGGGAGCCTCGATGTTAAGAGGACTGTACACCGCTGCATCTGCCATGATCTCGCAGCAGCGGAAGCATGATATTGTGACCAATAATATCGCGAACATCAACACGCCAGGCTTTAAACAGGGATACGGAATTAATCGTTCATTCCCTGAAATGTTGATTTCTCGTATCAATAATGGCAAGGGCGAACCAGGGGCAGTGCCTGTCGGTCGGCTGAATACAGGCGTGATGGCGGAGGAGAATATTGCCGTCCATACACAAGGTGATATGCAGGAAACGAACAATCCTTTTGACTTTGCATTGATTTCGAATATTCAACTGCCAGGGGCAACCTTTGATGCATCAGGTAAATATGTGGATGCCAACGGACAGCGGACGATTCAGCCGCAGGCCTTCTTTACAATCGTTAACGATAGTGGAGAGCAGCGTTATTCATTAAATGGGAAGTTGTCTGTAGATGGAACCGGCCAGCTCATTACCCCTGATGGTTATCGGGTCTTGGGTGGGGACGGGCAGCCCGTACTGCTGTTGGATCCTGCCACTCAAACGCCTGTAACCAATTTTCGCATTACAAAGCTTGGACAGTTCACGAGTTCAGATGGACTTCTTCTGCAAAATGCAAATAATCAGCCGTTGACTTTGCTTATCAGCCGCGTAGAGGACCCGAACCAACTGGTACGTGAAGGTAACGGCTTGTATCGCCTCAATGCAGGAAGTGAAGGTCTAGCCAGAGCAATTAATCCGGAAGATCAGGTAGAAGTTCGTCAAGGATTCGTAGAGCGTTCTAATGTGGATGCAAGTCAATCGATGGTAGATATGATGGCGGCCTCACGCGCTTATGAAGCGAATCAAAAAGTTGTTCAATTTTATGATCGAAGTATGGACAAGGCAGTTAATGACGTCGGTCGTGTGTAATTGTCTAATATGAGGTTTTAAAAGTCCCCTTTGATCACGCAGCTTCGCAGAAAGCATATTCGGCATCGAATCCTGTAATCAGGTTCGAAGTGCGGTGCCGGCAGGAGGAAACAAGATGAACAACTCCATGATCAATTCATCCGTGACCATGCATGGACTTCAGCAAAAGCTGGACATGCTGGCTAACAATATTGCGAATGTCAATACAACCGGCTACAAGCGTAAGGAAGCCTCCTTTCAGGATGTGTTAACCAGCTTGAAGCAGCAGCCAAAGAGCTTTCAACAAGACGGCAGACTTTCACCCCTTGGTTATAACCAAGGCTGGGGCTCACGGCTCGTTCAAGCCCAGATGACAATGCTGCAAGGCTCCTTGAAGTCCACAGACAACCCTTTGGATACAGCGATTGAAGGTAATGGTATGTATGAAATCAATACTTTTGTGAGAGATGCCAACAACACCTTGATTCCACAGACGGCATGGACTCGTAATGGATCGTTTGAGTTGACGCCATCTGGCGACCCCAATACGTTGTCGTTAACTACAAAGGATGGGCATTATGTAATGGGTGCGGATGACCAGCCGGTTCAGGTTCCAACCAATCATCGCGTGAGTATTCAAGAAGACGGCAGAATTATGGCCTATGATGATGCTGATAAAACAGCGCCACCTATTGAAGTAGCTCAAATTAAGCTCGTGCGTGTCATTCGTCCACAGCTGCTCCAGCAACTGGGGGATAACTTGTTTACTTTGCCAACAGGTTTGGCGAATCAGCAGGATGTTCTTCAAACTGTTGACGGGACTAATAATACGATTGATCCGATTACCGTAAGACAAGGCTTTCTGGAGCAATCCAATGTGGTTTTGTCCGAAGAGATGACAGACTTGATTCAAGTTCAACGCGCATTCCAATTAAATTCCCGAGCCGTTACTTCTTCGGATACGATGATGGGCATTGCGAATAACTTGCGCAACGGCTAGCAGGAACCCTTGAAGTGAGGTTGGTAAATATGGCGGAAGCAAACGATGAAAAGGCTCCAGTCCCAGCGCCGGCTCCCAAAAAGAAAGCGCGCAAGAAACGAAGACGTTGGGTTGTTCTTGCTTTGCAATGGATCGGCATTCCTTTATTGTGTGTGATTGCTCTTGGCGCTGGTTTGGTCATTGGCTACGTGTATATCGGTAAACAACCGATGGACGAAGTATATGAGATTGAAACATGGCGTCATTTGTACGATCTGGTATTTGCCGAAACTTAAACAATAGCTTGACTATAGACTCCCTCGCCAGGGAGTTTTATTTTTGTTTCAACAACGGTATAATAAATGGAAAGGATCAACGACTTGTGGGGGGAGGGCATCATTTACGTGCGGAACTTACCGAACCTGTTAACACTCTGCCGTTTTTTACTAATCCCCCTGTATATCCTGGTCTTTGAAGCTGGGCACATTCGTACAGCTTTTCTCGTGTTGTTAGTCGCTGGCTTGACGGATGTGTTGGATGGTTACATAGCACGGAGCCGCAATTTAGTTACCCCACTTGGCAGCATGCTGGACCCACTTGCGGATAAATCGATGATGATTACCGTACTTGTATCACTGGTATGCTCCAGAATGATTTCCCTTGAAGCCGCTATTGCCATGTTTGTGCGTGAGGCAGGTATGATTATTGGCTCAGCCATTTTCCACTTTCGCGGCAAGCAGACCGTACCGGCTAACGTTATGGGCAAATTAACAACGGTTTTATACTACATAGCCATTATGGTCATTATTTTCAGGTTGCCTTATGCTGAGCTTTATCTATGGTTGGTGATTATGGTTTCTTTTGTGACCTCCATCATTTATATTTTTCAGTTCTACAGCCTTAATAAACCAACGATCTATGAACGTAAATAATGCTATATGATTTAAAAAGAGCTTATGTACGGGTAAGCATAATCCGAATACATGCAAACCGATACATAAGCTCCCTTATATCAACCTTCAATACTGCAGATCATGAAGGAATGCTGTTAGTGTAAGTTAAATAGGCTTATTTTATACCACACCCTGGAGAGGAGCAATGAAACTGTGTTAGATGCCGTGCAAATTCAAGCGATAATACCCCATCGATATCCCTTTTTGTTAGTAGATCGTATATTAGAGGTAGAAGCAGGTGTAAGTGCCAAGGGAATCAAAAATGTAACGATCAATGAACCGTTTTTTGCGGGCCATTTTCCATCATATCCGGTGATGCCGGGCGTGTTGATCGTCGAGGCTCTCGCCCAGGTCGGAACCGTTGCCATGCTTTCATTGGAAGCTAATAAAGGCAAGCTTGGTTTTTTTGCGGGAATTGATGAGTTTCGTTTTCGCGGACAGGTGGTTCCTGGGGATACGTTGACGCTAGAGGTTACCATCACACGTTTAAAAGGCTCTATCGGCAAAGGCAAGGCTGTTGCCATGGTAGGCGATAAGATTGTAGCTGAGGGTGGGTTAATGTTTGCATTATCAGATGCAGCCAAAGAATAGGAGATGGAGATATGACGGTACATAATCGAGTTCAAGAATTATATGACCAATGGATAACAGATCCGGCAATTGATGATAGTACAAAGGCAGAGCTCAACCAAATTAAAGAGCAGCCGAAGGAAATCGAGGATCGCTTCTATCGTGATCTCGAATTCGGAACGGGTGGGCTTCGGGGTGTCATTGGGGCTGGAACGAACCGGATCAATCGTTATACAGTAGGACGGGCAACGCAAGGCCTGGCTGCCTTCGTCAACGCCTCGGGAGCTGAGAATCCATCTGTCGTTATTGCTTACGATTCCCGCAATCAATCTCCGGAATTTGCTCTGGAAGCTGCTAAAGTGTTGGCAGGTAATGATATTAAAGCCTACGTATTCGAATCGTTGCGGTCAACGCCTGAGCTCTCCTTCGCTGTAAGGGTTTTGCAGGCTTCTGCTGGTATCGTGATCACTGCGAGCCATAATCCACCTGAATACAATGGATACAAAGTGTATGGTTCCGATGGGGGGCAGCTTGTTCCTGATCAAGCCGAGCAAGTTATTGCAGCAATCCAGCAGGTACAATCATTTGCCGATGTGAAACGTGAAAAGCGGACAACGGCGGAAGCTAAAGGTCTATTGGAGTGGATTGGCCAGGATATCGATGAACAATATATAAAAGCTGTCACCTCTGTGAGCCTTAATCGGGATGTTGTGAAGCGGACCAGCAATCAGTTTAAAGTCGTGTTTACGCCGCTGCATGGTGCTGGAAACCTGGCCGTTCGAGCTGCTCTAAAAACGATCGGTTTTAGCCAAGTATTTGTTGTAGCGGAGCAGGAGCTTCCCGATGCCAAATTTTCGACGGTGAAGTCTCCAAACCCTGAGGAAAAAGAAGCGTTCACTCTCGCTATTCGCAAAGCGAAAGAAATAGATGCCGACATTATTATCGGTACAGACCCCGACTGTGATCGGATGGGTGCGGTTGTTAAGGATGAAAAGGGTCAATATTTTGTACTGACAGGTAATCAGTCCGGTGCCATTATGGTCGATTATCTGCTTAGCAGCTTGAAAAAGCGTGGAGAGCTTCCTGACAACGGTGTCGTCATCAAGACGATTGTGACGAGTGAGATGGGAGCCGCTGTTGCTGAGCATTATGGAGTCGAAACCATTAATACGTTAACCGGTTTTAAATATATCGGTGAAAAAATGTCGCAGTTCCAAACGTCCGGCGAATCGACCTTTTTGTTTGGGTATGAAGAGAGCTATGGCTACCTTGCTGGTGATTATGCCAGGGATAAGGATGCAGTTGTGGCTTCGATGTTGATTTGTGAAGCAGCTGCCTACTACAAAAGCAAAGGAAAAACGTTATACGACGTTCTTCAGGAGCTTTATGCACGGCATGGTTTTTTCCTTGAAAAGCTGGAGTCCCGCACCTTGAAAGGTAAAGATGGCGTTGAGCAAATTCAAGGCATCATGAACAATTGGCGTAATCAGCCACCAACGGAAGTGAATGGCCAATCCGTCAGTAAAATAGAGGACTTCTCTCAGGGGTTGTATGGCCTGCCTGTTGAGAATGTTCTGAAATATACATTGGCTGATCATTCGTGGTTTTGCTTACGTCCTTCAGGAACGGAACCGAAAATAAAAGTGTATTTTGCTGTCCGCGGAACAAGCGCAGAAGCAGCCACTGAAGCCATCCATGGATTAGTAAACGCCGTGATGAGCCGAGTTGACCAATAATACGGCAGGAGTGAATGTATTGATCGGGCGTTACTTACAATGGAATAAAAAGAGCGTGAAGTGGCTGTGGTGGCTGGTTATCCTCGGGATGCTGGCCTCCATTCCTGTAGCATTTGAAAGATCACAAACCGAGGAAGGCTCGGGACGTAAGGTTGAGTTCGTGTTTGATTACCGCGATATATTGGAAATAGCAGATTTGCAGACGGACCCGCGGCAATTTGTGAACACACAGCTGAAGGAATTGAAAAAGAGCGGTGTGCATTCGATGGCGCTTTATGAAGCGACACTGAATGAATTGCGCTTAAGCCGCCGTATTGAAATTTTTTCATCACATGAGGCGACGGCGTTAACACAAAGCCCGATCTCTCCTAACGAGAACTTTACTTATATTTTATTTGCTGAAAAGGAATCACAAGACAAGCTGGAAATGTTGATTACCAAAGCATTTGGGAGTCTGAATGCCAAGGTTCGGCCGTGGACCTTCAAAAATCAAAATGGGCTTATTATAGAAATGAGTCGTGATGAAGCCGGACTGGTCACGATGGATCCAGATCCGATTGCTCTGCAAGCATTGAAGGATCAAGGCTTTCATATCGTCGTTCGGATGTCCAATCGCCGACCTTTCAATGCGGAACAGATGGATGTGCTGCTAGCTAATTTGAAAAAGTACGGAGTGACCCGCTTCATTGTCGACGGAGAGACCGTACCTGGTTATGTGAGTGACACCAATCTCAGTAATTTGGACACGATGGCTGAGCTCATGAAGAAGTATCAAATCGGACTGGCTAACATCGAGCTGCAAAAGACGCAGCAAAAGGGCTTTAATCGCTTGGCAAAAATGATTCAATACGATGTCGTCCGTCTTCACTCCTTTACAGAACGAGACGGCGAGAAATTAACCGAAAACCTGACGGAAGCGGAATTGGATGATAGAATTCAAGTTGTATCCGACCGGTTCGTGCTTGCTGTCAAGGATCGCAACATTCGTATGATTTTTCTAAATGCGCGTGCTGTTAAAAATCTGGATAAGGGTAAAATCCTGAATCCTCTTGATTCCATATATGAAAGCTTAACGGGTAAGGATGGAGCTATCAAGCGTATTGAGGCAGCTGGTTATGTAATGGGGCCTGCAGGGAAATTTGTTTTGGTGCATTCCAACTGGCAATCAGGAGCTAAGCTGCTGCTTTGGATTGGCGCCGTGGCTTTAATTGCACTGACGGTTTCTTATTTTGTGTCCGAATTGACGCTGTTCGTATTTTTAATTGGAATGGTCGGTTCTGCCGGATTATTCGTACTCTCATCCAGTTTATTCGCCCAGGGACTCGCTTTAGGAGCGGGAACATGTGCGCCGATCGTGGCCATGATTATGGCCGTAAGGTCTGTTCGCGGTAAGTATCAATCACGCACGGGATCACGGTTGGGTTATGCGATTTGGATGCTGCTGAGAACATCGGCAATCTCCGTCATTGGGATCTTCTTTATTGTAGGTCTACTGAATCAAATTACGTATTCTCTTGTGTTGGAGCAATTCCGCGGCGTTAGCCTGCTGCATTTGCTTCCGATTGTAGCGATTGCTTTCTACTGGCTGCTGTTCAATGACAGTCTTTCTCACAAAGATAAGCTGAATAAGGCAAAACAGCTGCTCGCTTCCTATATAAGTGTATTATGGATTATCGGGGCGGCGGTCATTGCTGCTGTAGGATTTTATTATTTATCCCGGACGGGTAATGAGGGACAAGCCTCAACCTTTGAAAAGCTGTTCCGTTCCTTCTTGGAAAATACATTGGGCATTCGCCCGCGCTTAAAGGAATTTTTATTTGCCCATCCCCTGTTTATATTGGGCGCATATCTGTCGTTTAAATATCGTAATGCTGTGCTGCTCGTCTTGATTGGGGTTATAGGTCAGGCATCGATTGTCGATACCTTTGCTCACCTGCACACACCGCTACTCATTTCATCCGTCCGTATTGTGTACGGATTAGCATTTGGCATTTTGATTGGCATCGGTTATATCGCAGTTTGGGAAATTGTCATAAGGAGTTGGCGTCGTTGGACACCCTTGCTGTTAAAAAGATCGTAATATCAGGGTACTACGGTTTCGATAACAGTGGGGATGAAGCGGTATTGCAATCCATTTTGCTTGCTTTGGAGGAGCAGGGACGCAATCAGGGTATTCGTATTATCCCTGTGGTGCTGTCCGCTGATCCCGCCAAAACAAGCCAAACCTATGGTGTCGAGGCTGTGCACAGGATGAGTCCGGGGGCATTGATTCGAGCTATTCGGAGTGCCGATGGCTTGATTAGTGGGGGCGGCAGCCTGCTGCAGGATGCTACGGGAGCCAAGACGATTCCGTACTATTTGGGAATTTTGAAATTAGCTCAGTGGCTTGGAAAGCCGACATTTATTTATTCTCAGGGAATCGGGCCGGTTTATCGCGGCATGTTTTTTGGATGGATACGCTCTGTTTTTAACCGCTGCCGTCTCGTATCGGTACGTGATGTGGAATCTAAGCAGCTGCTGTTAAAGATGAAGGTCAAAAACGAAATTATCGTTGTGCCAGACCCGGTAATGGGGATGCCGCTTAACACGGGTGAGCATGGGATAATTGAGACTCTGTCAATGGATACTCCTATTATAGGGATATCGGTTCGGTACTGGAATCAGGATCGATCAGAGATAAAGGCCATTGCTGAGGCGATCACCATGATTTTGGAGAAGACCGATTCACAAATTCGCTTTTTGCCTTTTCATCTGCCTTCGGATGAAGAGGCCTCCAACATGATAAGAGCTCAATTGGACGGTCAATACAACGAACGAATATCCATATCTCATGGAGTTACGCATCCCCAACAGATGCTGGCCGAGGTTGGCCGCTGCGATTTGTTGATTGGCATGCGGCTGCATTCGTTGATCTACGCTGCGTCACAGCTAGTACCGTTGTTGGGTATATCCTATGATCCCAAAATTGATCAATTTTTAAATCGGTTGGATATGCAGTCCGTAGCTCATACGAGCTCCATTGACAATGAGACTGGAGTGGGCATAGCGGAGGCGGCGATCAAGCTGCTGCAGCAGCGATTGGAATGGAGGGCTAAAAAACAGCCGCTCATAGAACTTTTGAAAAATGAAGCACAAACCCCTGCGCTGCAGATTGCTTACTTTTTCAGTAAAGGAAGGAATCTTCATTGACCATACCTAAAGTATCGATATTCGGTGTTCCCTTTTCCAAGTTAGGCATGAATGAGACGGTTGAACAGGTTACCCGTATGATTGAATCCCGGAAGCCGCATCAAATTATTACCGCCAATCCAATTATGGTGATGTCAGCTGTGGAGAGTGTGTCCTATCTAAAGCTGCTTCAAGCAGCCGATTTGGTTGTGCCGGATGGGGCAGGCATCGTATGGGCTGCAAATTATGTGGGGAATCCCGTTGCTGAGCGTGTAACCGGATTTGACCTGCTGCATCGGCTGATGCAGCTCGGGGAGCCAAAAGGCTGGAAAGTATATCTGCTGGGAGCTTCTCCGGAAATGATAGCAGCGGCTGCAGACAGTTTAAAAAGGCAGTATCCTGCATTGCAGCTTGTAGGCTACCGCGATGGTTACTTTCGTGATGATGAGGATGCTGCTGTTATTGCGAATATTCGGGAGCACGATCCGGACATCCTATTGATAGGACGATCTGCCGATAAGCAGGAGCCGTGGATCGCGAAGTACAAGCAGCAGCTGCAGGTTCCGGTTATTATGGGTGTGGGCGGCAGCTTTGATGTGCTGTCGGGTAAACTGAAGCGGGCACCTGGGATTTTTCAAAAGCTTCGCTTGGAGTGGTTTTATCGCCTCCTACAAGAACCATGGCGTTACAAGAGAATGCTTGTGCTGCCGAAATTCGCAATGAAAGTGATTCGTGAAAAGAAAAACGTGCAAACCTCTGGAAAATAGCGGAAATAAGACCGAAAATAAAAGACTTTCATTTAAATTGAAGGTAGTAATATGCGCCCGGACGGAGTATAATTTAAATTGTTTTCGGGGTTTTTATAGATACAAAGGGGCTGTGTAAATAGAATGAACGTATTGTACGGAATTGGCTTTGTAGTGGCCTGCTTGATTGCCTTGCTGATGACGCCTTTGGTGAAGCGCTTTGCATTTTGGGTAGGGGCTGTAGATGCACCCAATCACCGGAAGGTACATAGTCGGATCATGCCTAGATTAGGTGGTCTTGCTATTTTCATTGCATTTGTAGGGGCGTATTTCGTAGTTTCACCTGCAGTTCAATCCGATGTAGCATTGGGGCTGCTGGTTGGTGGTGCGATTGTTGTTTTGGTAGGGGCCTTGGACGACCGGTTTGACCTCTCACCAAGAATTAAACTGCTTGGACAAATAATTGCAGCCTGTGTTGTTGTATATTCAGGGGTCGTCATTGACTTAGTTAATGTGCCTTTTGGGGATACGATGATCTCCTTGACGTGGTTGTCGGTGCCATTGACGATTTTCTGGATTGTTGGTGTAACGAATGCGATCAACCTAATTGATGGATTAGACGGCTTATCAGCCGGCGTCTCTGGCATTGCAATAACTACGATTCTTGTACTTGCTCTCATGATGGGGAATGTGACCGTCGTTTTATTGAGTGTAATTTTGCTTGGTAGCATTATTGGTTTCTTATTTTATAATTTTCATCCGGCCAAAATTTTTATGGGTGATTCGGGTGCATTATTTTTAGGATTTGCGCTGGCGACTTTGTCTATCCTTGGCTTTAAGCAATCGATCGTGCTTTCTCTGCTTGTTCCTATTATGATACTTGGAGTTCCGATCTCGGATACGCTATTTGCGATATTAAGACGTTGGGTGAATAAGACTCCGATTTCCAAACCGGACAAGAGCCATTTGCACCATTGTTTGCTCCAGCTGGGCTTCAGCCACCGTATTACCGTACTAATTATATATGGGATTGCATCTATATTCGGCGCTTCAGCAGTTTTACTATCTTATATGTCAGAGCAAGAACTTATCTGGGGAATGGTTCTGCTGATTGTTGTACTCATAGCTATTCTCGTATTGGGTGCGGAAGCGATCGGCATTATCAGTCAAACCAAAAAGCCAGTCCTGCGATTTTTGCAAAAAGTAAGAGTCCTGCTAAGTACACGTTCACGTATGACCAAATAAGATGAGAAGCAATATAAAAAAGGCCTCGAACCCATTAGGTTCGGGGCCTTTGCATATTCAGCGGTTCGAGTAAAATCAGAATGTACACATGGAAAATAATACGTGATGACGTAAGCGTATAGTTCGTTGTATACTAAGTTTCGTAAGAGAGGCAATACGAAGTTGATAGACAACCTGATATACGAAATCAGATGAAATGAGTTGGTCGAAAAATAAAAAGTTTTTTTAGAACAGCGCAACTTTTTATACAACGCCGCGTTTAATACATTGAAACACAAAAAAGCAGGGCAGTAAGTAAAAGGTTGGATATATTTTGCAACACACCTCTTTACCTTACTAGGATTGCAGTGTATAATGTACAAGGGTGTACGATTAACTAGCTTTTCATTCTATTGTTTACTAGTTTCTGCAAACTTATACGTTGCAGACCTTAATAAATAAAAATTCATTTCGCTCAACTCTGGGAAGGGGGTGAAACGGCTAATGAGTGCATCGAGCTATAATCCATCTAAACAGAACTCTAAAAAACCGAAAGATATTCGAGGAGGAGAACTAAAGGTTATGAAAAAAAGTTTATCTACTATTTTATCCCTAGCTATGGCATTCTCAATGTTTTCATCAGTAGCTCTTGCTGCAGAAAATGAAGTTGACGCAACTAAATCATCCGCTGATTTTAAAGATCTTAAAGATCTTGATGCAGCTACAAAAGTAAAATTTGACGCATTGATTTCCGCTGGTGTTTTTGACGGCGTAAAAGAAGGCGAATTTGGTCTTAAAGAAGAAATGAACCGTGCTCAATTTGCTAAAGTAGCAGCTTTGATCTTCGGATTGAAAGTGGACACTACTTTGAAAACTTCGACTTTCACTGATGTGAAATCCGATGATCCAGCAAACGGCTACGCAGTACCTTACATCGAAGCTGTTAAAGCAGCAGGTATCACTGATGGTTATGCTCCTGGTCAATACAACCCAGCTGGTAAAGTAACTAAAGAACAACTGGCAACTTTCTTGATTCGCGGTCTTAACAAAGACGCTGCAGCTAAAGCAACTCCAGGTGTTACTGACGCTACTGTATCCGATTGGGCTAAAGGTTATGTAGCATTAGCTCTTCAATTGAAATTGCTGAGCAATGGTACTGACGGTAAATTTGGCGGTACTTCCAATGCAACTCGCGATTTGTTGGTTCTTGGCGCTTCTGAAGCTAAGGCTCAATGGAAACCGGTTTTCAATGGTAAATACGCTATTTACTCTTTGAAAGCTACTGATGCTAATGTATTGTCTCTTCAATTGAACGGTCCTTTGACAGACGATGCTGCTAAAGCTTTTAAACTTGAAATCAAAAAAGACGGTAATGCAGTAACTAACTACACAACTAAGTGGAGTGACGATAAAACTACAGCTACTTTGACTTTTGATTCCAAATTCCAAAACAATGTATATGCTGCAACTATTAGTGGTGTTAGCAATCTTGACAGCACAGCTGCAACATCTTCTGTTACTACAACTGTAGAAAGAATTGCTAAGATTGAGTTCTTGTCTGCTTCCGAAACAATTGCAAGAACAACTAAAAAAGTTCGCATTGATTTCAAAGCAACTAACCAATACGGTGCAAAATCTACTTTGTCAAACAGTAACTTCCAAATTAACAGCAGCAGCAACACTACAATCAGTGGTATTAGTGGTGAGCAAGCATTCTATCTTTCCCAAGATGCAAAAGATGCTCCTAACCAAACTGAAAGTAAACTTGATCGCAATGACCGTATTTCGATCACAATTATTCATGAAGATTCAGGCGTAACTGCTAATAAAGTATTTGCAGTCGGCGAAGCTCCATTTATCTCTAAAATTGAAGTGGGCGACTTGAAAAATAGCTCAAACCAAAAAATTGATGTTCTTGAAGCCAACAAAGACACTTACTTGGATTTCAAAGCATATGACCAATATGGTCTTCCTGTAGAAGATCAAGCGACTTTGAGAGATGGCGTTTCCGTTCATTCTAATGACGGCAATCTTAAAAGAGTAGCAACAGACAGCAAAGGTGACACTTGGTTTGTTGAAAGTGAAATCGGAACTGACGCTGCAGACTTGAAGTTCAAGTATGACAAGAAAGAATCAAAAGACAATGTTGTAATTAATGTTATTGCTAATGGTTCAGGTCAAACAGTAACTAAAACAGTTAAAGTAACTGCTAGTAAAGTTCCTGCAACTATTGAATTCGGTAGCTACAACTACACGTTGGCTAACGGAGATGGATTGACAAACGATAGTGACGTTGACCAAAAAATGTATGTTCCGATTATTGTTAAAGATATTAAAGGTGATGTTCTTTCAGCTGATGATATCGTAGACAATAGCGACAAATTTACAGTATATTCTTCCGGTGGTATTCAATTGTCTAGCGATAGAGTAGCTACTACTGATAAATATATTGTTAAAAGCGGAGCACACAAAGGCCAAATCGCAATCGGTAGAGTAACTAACAAAGGTAATGCTTCCATTACTGTACAATTGATTGATAATTCGAATGCAAAAGCGGTCTTCTCTGCATCTGTTGGTGAAGAGCGTAAAGCAGAAAAAATTGCTTTCTCTGTAACTCCTAAAAAGTTCCAAATCAATGGTACTGATAACGAGTTGAAATTCAAAATTTATGATCAACATGGTTCGGAATTTAAACTATCTGGAACTGGCGCAGAGGCTCCGTACTCAGTGGCATTAAGATTACAAGGTAATCCGCTTGGTGGATTGGCTCTGAAGAGCAATGATGTTGCTGATTCCAATGCTTATATTGCAGCAGGTGCAACGCAAGCAGGTGTTAACAAAATGTTCTCCGTAGTGCCAAAGGCTTCAGTAAGTACTGTTACAAGCACTGTTTATAAGTACAATGTTACAAATAATGATTATAGCACTGTTGGTTTTGATGTAGCTACACTTACACCAAATCAAATTTTTGACAAGTCATTCAAATTCTTCACAGATAGCAATAATGCAACAGCAGTTAATGGTTCGAATGGTGTTGCTAGTGCTGTTAAACTTCCTGTAGCAACTGGTGCTTACACACTTTATGCAGAATTGTTCAGAACTGAAAACAACAAGACAGTTTCAGTGTCGACTTTAAACACTACACTCGAAATCCTTGATGTTAACGACAGCAAAAACAAATTGACTTATGAAGCTTACTTGGATAAAGGTACAAACAATGGTGTTGGCAGCTCAGTACTTGCTGTTAAAGACTACATGGGTTCCAATGCTCTTACCAACTCCACAGGTACTGTAACAGGCGCTGCTTATGTAAGAGCTAATCTTCCTAAGTTGAGCAAAGAAGTAAAAGTTAGAGCGAAAAACAACACTGGTGAAGCGGTAGCAGTACCACAAACTATCTCTTCTGTAACAAGCTCTAATCCACTAGTTCTTACTGTTACACCAGGAACAACAACAGGATTCGTAACTGGTCTTGATGCTGGTACTGCTAATTTGAGAGTTGTTTATAAAGATGCTAAAGGTGACTTCCAAACTACAAGTGTTGATGTAACAACTAAGAATGAAGGTCCTCAAGTAGCTAGTATTGCTCTTAAGAACTCTGCTAAAACTGTAGCTAGAAGTGCTCTTACTACATTGATGGGTACTACAAATCCTCTTACAAACACAGCTGGTAACTTGTATGTTCAGAATGCTGAAATTGCTGAGAAAATAACTGTTAAAGATCAATTCAGTAATGAGTATGTATCAGAAAAAGCACCAGGAACAAGAAAAGCAGACAACGCTGGTGGTACAACAGATCAATTCGTTGGACAACATCAATCTGTTCTTAACTTGACTTACTATGCATCTGATATTGTAGGTACAGGAACTGTAACTATTAATGCATCTACTGGTCAAATTACAAATATCGATCCTACTGTAACTGGCTTCACAGTGAACGTAATTGCACCTTCTGGTGTTAGTGCATCCACTGCTATTACACTTAACTAATCTTTAATATCTTTTTAAAAGAAGACCCTTTGGGTCTTCTTTTTTTATATACCTCACTACAAATCCTCAATAATCTTGGCAATGGATGGAGGAGCCTGTGGGTCTTCTTTTTATAGCTTGATCAAGCTATACTTATAAATACAAATATTAAAGGATAAGAGAGGTATATGATGTACAAACCTACAATTAAAATTACCATTGCTGTTATGATACTTTGGACAACCACGGTTCTTATAGCGAATGCAGATGGCGTATCAACCAACACTCAAGCGGGAACCATTGACGACCCCGTAATTACAAAAAGCTACTTTGAGCAAAACATTAAATTGAAAATTGCCGAAGAACTCAACAAGCAAACGATTACGGAAGATAAGGTCAAGCAGATTGTGGCAAGTGAACTCTCAGCAACCAAACCCAACTCAACACCAACGGATAATGGTAAGACGACAACTCCACCAATAGATGTTCCCAACCAAACTTCATCAGGGAGCTCACAGTTGAACGTTATCAAACTGGAACCTGGACAATCCATTTATGGCGGGCCAGGAACAGAAATCATTGTTCGAACCGGAAAAGTTACTGTAGTTAGCTCCGATGATAATGGAATTCCTGATTTAACCTCAGGAAAAGATATTGTAGCTGGAGCAGTTGTCGAATTAAATCATTTGCTGATGATTCCTCGTGATGGACGTGGGATCAAGAGTGATCCTAAGCTCAAGCAGGATATTTATATAATGGTACGCGGAGGCTATTTGATTACCAATGCCGATGGTAGTAAAGTAACTACATAAATTTTGCCCATAATGACAATAGTTTATACGACTGCTGATCCGTGCAATGGAAATACTACGATTATCACGGATCGGGAGGTGAATGACTATGGCTAGTCGTAAGAAAATAGTGCCGGAAAGCCATCAAGCTCTTGATTTACTTAAATATGAAATTGCAGCTGAAATGGGATTGCCTGTAGGAAAATCGTTAGCAGATATGAATGTTGAATTTGCAACGGAATTAGGTGCAATTTCTTCAAATTTGGTCAAGGAAGACTACTGGGGACACATCACATCGAGAGACGCGGGTGCCGTTGGTGGAGCGATTACAAGCAGGTTAATTAGAAAAGCTGAAGAAACCATGTTTAGTTTATAAGGACATTTATTAAGATTATTAGAACTCATGCAATTTTATTGACAGTACCCAGTAAATCCAGTAACATAACTAAAGAAGGTCATACAGAATGTAACCTTTTCCGATAGGAAAGGGTTGATTTTTTGTCTAAGGCTTCAACTTAATTATATGCTTATAAAGCAATATTTTACGAAAATACTAAGGAGGTCGATAGTATGTCATCAATACCACGCGGTCGACGCTTATTTACATCGGAATCAGTAACAGAAGGCCATCCAGATAAAATTTGTGATCAAATTTCTGATTCCGTTCTTGACGCATTCCTGGCCAATGATCCCAATGCTCGTGTAGCATGCGAAGTTTCCGTTGCAACAGGGCTAGTGTTAGTTATTGGAGAAATTTCGAGCCAATCGGAATATGTCGATATTCAAGCTATTGCTCGTCAAACGATTAAGGAAATTGGTTATACTCGCGCTAAATTTGGTTTTGATTCTCAGACCTGCGCAGTGCTGGTTTCTTTGAATGAGCAATCCGCTGATATTGCACAAGGAGTTAATCGTGCTCTTGAAGCTCGTGAAGGTCAAATGTCTGATGAAGAAATTGAAGCCATTGGAGCAGGAGACCAAGGAATGATGTTTGGTTTCGCGGTGAATGAAACTCCTGAGTTAATGCCGCTACCTATTTCTATTGCACATCAACTTTCGCGTAGATTAACTGAGGTTCGTAAAAACGGTACTTTGCCGTACTTGCGCCCTGATGGTAAAACACAAGTAACAGTTGAGTATGATGGAGATATACCAGTGCGTGTAGATGCTATTGTAGTATCGACCCAGCATAGTGAAGATACAACATTAGAGCAAATTCAGGCAGATATTAAGGAGCATGTTATCAAGCCGATCGTTTCTGAAAAGCTGCTTGATGCTGATACTAAATATTTCATTAATCCAACAGGCCGTTTCGTTATCGGTGGACCACATGGAGATGCCGGATTAACAGGACGTAAAATTATCGTAGATACATACGGTGGATATGCACGTCATGGCGGCGGCGCTTTTTCGGGTAAAGATCCGACAAAAGTAGACCGTTCGGGTGCTTATGCTGCACGTTATGTAGCGAAGAATATTGTAGCAGCTGGTTTGGCTGATAAATGCGAAGTCCAATTGGCTTATGCAATTGGTGTTGCACGTCCAGTTTCGATTGCTGTGGACACTTTTGGCACAGGTAAGGTAAGTGAAGAAAAGCTGGTTGAAGTAGTTCGTGCTCATTTTGACCTGCGTCCAGCGGGAATTATTAAAGAATTGGGACTTCGTAAACCAATTTACAAGCAAACTGCAGCATACGGACATTTTGGTCGGACAGATATCGATCTTCCATGGGAACGCACAGATAAAGCGGAACTGTTAAAACGCGACGCTCTTGCTTAACCAATTTTTAGGACAAGCTTTATAATGAAATATTCAAAAGCAGGTGGGAAGACGCCCATCTGCTTTTTGTATTTGTATGTCTGGACTTTAAAAGTTACAAATTTGGACACCTTTATTATTTTTTCGATAAAAAAACGTAACTTTTTAGCAGGTTTAAGAGTCTATATGGAGTAGAACGGCAATAAGAAGGGAGAACGCAGCGTGGTTAAGCACTATAAACTAGGAATAAAAGCTATGAAGATCGCATTATCCGCTATGATTCTTTTATCACCCATTATAACAACTGATAAGGTTTTTGCAGCAGATCCCGAGCCTACGGTTACTGAAATTAGTCAAGATATATTAACTTCTGGTGCGATTATGAAAAAGTATGTTTGGAAATCAATACGTAACAAAAAAGAAGTATCAGTGACTGGGAATGTAGTAGAGGTTGATTTGACCAACCCTTATGTAAAATTGGATGTTATGAGCGGCACGAACAATCAATTTACGAAAAAACAAAGTGTATTGGGTATGACTACGGAAACAGGAGCCGTAGCCGGCATTAATGGCGATTTTTACAACACGCAAGCGGAAGGTGTCCCAATGGGCCCTGAAATTGCGAATGGACAATTGATGGCGACCCCGCCGTATTTACCGGGTTTCTATACATTTGCGTTATCCAAGAACAATGTTCCTATTGTCGATTTATTTACGTTTCAAGGCAGCGTAACCGCTAAGGATGGAGCTAAATTTACATTAGGCGGTATTAATAAAACGTATTACTGGTTTGAGCCAGGCGGAGAGCACAGTCATATTGATGCCATGTTTATGTATACGAATGCATGGGGTCAGGCTGACCGGTCCAATGATGGGACAACCGTACCTACCGAGGTATTGGTGGAGAATGGGGTTATTAAACAAATTGCAGAGAACACGATCATTAATGTGATTGCGCCAAAAGATGGTTATGTATTACGCACATCCGGTTTAGCCGCGGATTTTGTTAAGCAGCACATGAAGGTTGGTGACCCACTTACCGTCGATTATCAAATCCTTCCGCAGGATCCAAGCAAAAGCTATGATACGAAAAATTTTAAAATGATGATTGGCGGTCACACCATAATGGTCGATGAGGGCAAGCCTGCTGAATTTTCGCGGGAAGTCGACAGTTTGTGCTGCAATCGTTCGAGAACAGCTATAGGTTATTCGAAGGATCAAAAAACAGCTTACCTGATTACTGTAGATAATGCAGGGGATAGCAAAGGTCTGTCTATGACGGAGCTTCAGCAATTTATGATCAAAGTAGGCGTATGGAAGGGCATGAATTTGGATGGGGGCGGATCTACACAATTGGCCACACGTCCGTTGGGAGAAACGGTACCGGTTCTAACTAATAAAACTGAAACGGGTATCCAGCGTAAGGTTGTGAATGGCGTAGGCGTGTACTCTACAGCACCACAGGGAGCGGTTAAAGGACTCGTTATACAAGCGCCAAGCGTGCTGTTTGTGAATGAGCAGGCCGCATTAGGCTTTAAAGGCTACGATGAGTATTATAATCCTTTAGTGGATACGAATAAAATACCTGCTACCTGGTCTGTCAGCAATGATGTGGGTACATTTAAAGATAATGTGTTTACAGCAAGCAAGCCTGGAATCGCGCAAATAAACGCGGCATCAGGAACAGGAAAACAGTCGGTAGGTATCGAAGTCGTCGGAAGAGATCAAATCGCGAATTTAAAAATCAATGCCCCTAACATGGTATTGTCCCAGGGAGGCAGCTACAAGCTGCCGGTTATAGCCAAAACTAAATCAGGTAAAACCCGAGAAGTGCCTGCTGAAGCGATTCAGTGGGAAGTGATGGGAATGAAAGCAGAGGTCAAGAATGGCGTCTTAAATGTCATTGATCTTGCAGGAACGAATCAGGCGCAGCTCATAGCACGCTATGATGGATTTAGCACGATGCTGACAATCGCAGTAGGTAAGGACAAGGTCTGGTATGACTTGGAGAAGAATGCGGTGATGACGTTATCGCGGGCCAAGCCAGAGGGCGTAACCTCCTCCGTATATATTAAAGAGGACACGAGTAAAAATCACTATTTGGAATTAAACTATGACTTCACGCAGGGTAAAGGTACCAAATGGGCTTTTGCGGATTTCGATGCTGGGATTCAAATCGAGGGCCAGCCTCAATTTATGAAGCTTAGAGTAAATGGGGATGAAAGTCTCAATGCGCTGAAGACCGAAATTCGGGATAGTGCAGGCAGTGTATTTTATGTAGAGCTAGCACCAATCTTGAACTGGAAGGGCTGGCAGGTTGTCTCTGAGGATCTGAGCAGCTATAATTTCAAATATCCGATTACCGTAAGAAGCATTTACGTTGTTAATGAAGAGATCGGACAGGACGAGCGCGCGGCTAAAGGGAAGATTGAGCTGGATGATATTACATTTACGTATAAAGGTGATATTGTGACACCATCCAATAATCAGGTCAACCTGACAATTAATAAAACAACTGTGACTGTGAATAAGAAAAATATGACGCTCGAGCAGGCGCCAGTTATTGTTAGTGGAAATACGCTGATTCCGATTCGATTTGTCGCGGATGCATTAGGCGGTACTGTGCGATGGGATGAGAAGGAACGCAAAGTGACGGTAATTCGTGGAGACAAGCTGATCGATTTATGGAATGATAATCCGGATCTTATTATTAACGGTCAAAGAGTCACGGCCGAAGTAGCACCCAAAATCATGAATAATGTCACTGTTGTCCCGCTGCGGATTCTCTCTGAAAATCTGGGTTGGAAGGTGACTTGGGATGAGAAAACCAAGCAAATCACCCTGCAATGATGAGTTCGTTATAACTTTCTTAAGAGATCAGAATTTTTATGTTTTCAGCGGAGCTGAACGAATCTGATCTCGCAAGAAAAGCAACCTATTGAACACGAATGTATCTTCACCGAATAGGCTTCGATCAGAAGCTTTTCTTACAAATGCGTTGAAATATGTTACTATATTGCATAGGAGTCTGTTCGGGACTGCAAATTTTGACGAGCAGACTTTTGTGTATGGAGTCGTTGGAAGGAGTCTGACTGATATGCAAGTGGATGCTTTGGATCGCGTTATCAAAAATGCGATTGACGTCATGGAAAGTAGCAAATATCAAATTTTCGAAATCTGTGAAAGTGTTCGGTCAGAACGACAGGCTCTGAACAGCGAATTACAGCAGGTTATGGAAGAAACAACAAACACTATTAATAAAGTTGACCAATTTGAAATGGAGTACCGACGAGCACGTGTGCGTCTGACCGAAGTAAGCCGTGATTTCAAACGGTTTAAGGAGGACGATATTCGTGCAGCATATGAGCTTGCCACACAGATGCAGACACAGCTAGCCATGCTCAGAGAGAAAGAGCTGTATCTAAAGGCAAGACGGGATGATTTGCAAAAGCGAATCAAAAATGCAGATAAGCAGCTCGAGCGAGCAGAGTCGGTCGTGTCTCAAGTTAATGTTGTGCTGGAATATTTGGATGGCGATCTGGATCAGGTTACGCGTCTATTGGAATCGGCCAAAAATCGCCAACTCATCGGGTTGAAAATTATTTTGGCACAGGAAGAGGAACGAAAGCGGATTGCGCGTGAAATCCACGATGGATTGGCGCAAACACTCGCTAATGTGGTGCTTCGTACCGAAATTGCAGAACGAATGCTAAATAGAGATACGATCAGCTCGGCCAAGGAAGAGCTTTCTGATTTGAAAATTCAAGTTAGAAGCGGGATCGAAGAGGTTCGTAAAATTATTTTCAATCTTCGTCCGATGGCTCTGGATGATTTGGGTCTAGTTCCAGCATTAAGAAAGTTCATTCAGGATTACGAGGAAAAAACAAAAATTCGCACCAAAATCGAGTTGGCTGGCAAAGAAACACGTTTACCATCGGGAATGGAAGTTGCCATTTTTCGAGTTGTGCAGGAGGCTTTCTCCAACGTATTAAAGCATTCGCAAGCTTCCCATGTGACTCTTGAGCTAACGTACCAACAGCAGATGGTTAAAGTAACGGTCAAGGATAACGGGATTGGCTTTATGGTTGAGCAGGTCGACAAAAAAATCGATAAAGGCAGTCATTACGGACTGATGGGAATGCGAGAACGTGTGGAGCTGCTGGAGGGCAGAATGGAAGTTGAATCAGATATAGGTGCAGGTGCTAAAGTCTCGATGCTAATTCCAATCAAACTAGAATCGAAGGAGGGATAATTATGGAGTTAACAGCAGGCAGTACAAAACGCAATATTCGATTGGTTCTTGCGGATGACCATCAGTTATTTCGTGAGGGTGTCAAGCGGATATTAAATATGGAAAACGACCTTGAGGTTGTAGGTGAATGTGGCGACGGGATTCAAGTCATCGAGCTGTGTAACACATTAAATCCGGATATCGTCCTTATGGATATCAACATGCCAATTGAGAATGGTGTAGTAGCCACGGGCAAGCTGAAGGAAATTTTCCCTGATATCAAGGTTATTATTTTATCGATTCATGATGATGAAAGCTATGTATTTGAAACGCTGCGCAAAGGGGCATCCGGTTATTTGCTGAAAGACATGGAAGCTGAATCGTTAATTAACGCTATTCGTTCCGTAGTGGCAGGACATGCCTACATACATCCTAAAGTAACAGGTAAACTGATCAATCAGCTTCGGCGAATGACCTATCTGGATGAAGTGGGTGTAGCAGGCGGGGGTGTAGTCTCCAAAGAAGCGGGAGTCAAGTATATACATAGCGAGAGCAGTCCGCTGACCCGCAGAGAAGCGGAAGTATTACGTTTGATGGCCGAAGGGAAAAGCAATAAAATGATCGGCGAGTTTTTATTCATTAGCGAGAAAACGGTAAAAAACCATGTAAGCAGTATTTTGCAAAAGATGGAAGTCGATGATCGTACCCAAGCGGTTATTGTTGCAATCAAAAACGGCTGGGTTACGTTGTAGCCATTGGAACCAACCAACTCGTCGCGGCATATAATGGCTTAAGGAGGGAGCCGCGATGATGGTAGGGTTATTATGGATTGTGGGCAGTTATGCTGTTAGTATCGTTTTGATGCATTGGTATTACCGACGGGAGCTGCACGAAAGCCCGAAAAAGGTATATGTCTGGTTAATCACGTATAATAATCAAACACAGGTAGAATGGTTCATTCGATCCTTGCAGTTTTTCTCCAAATTCAAAGGTAGAGATATTCAGATGATTGTAGCGGACCAGGGGTCAACAGATGAAACCTTGGCGATTGCCGAAAGGCTTCGAGTCTCCTATCAAATTGATATTCAAAGCTTTGATGAACAAGGCACGTTGGATGAATGGATTGCACGGCATGAGGATCAGCAGGTTATGGTCATTCGGCTCGGTCATCAAGAAATTTTAGAAACCGCTTACAAAATGATGTGAAAATGTAAGGGCAAGGGTGAGAGATGAAGACGGTTATTTATGCATTAATAAAGGATAAAACCTATTCGTGGCATTTAACTTTGGATGTAAGGGCCGATATGGCCTATTGGTTCGGCGAGCATCCGAATTCTCTCAAAATTTGGGTGCTTGAACCTGCTATCTCTTTTGGACAAGCTCTTGCGTTGACGGTCAAGCTGAATGAGACCCAGAAGAACCATAAGGATGCAAGTGATTGCACTCCGGAACTTCTGTTGAATGAGATACACCGGCAGGCTGAACGTTTGGACATACCGAACCTAAGACGAGCTGGCAGTCATCAAGGGCATCTGCTGGAGTGTGACTGGCTGCAATGGGATGGCTATAGACGGACGGAAGAAGGAAGGGCAGCAGCCCAGCAGGACGAGCTTGAGAAACTCCTCAGCGTTGTTCTCGGTCGCAGTTTGCTTTTAGAGGAAATGAATCAATTGATGGAGCACCATGCGCTGCTGAAGGCATTGAAGCATCCGTTGCTATATGTGCAAATGGCTTATTTGCTGGGCGAACTGCAATTAAGTCAGGGAATTCGTTCATACTCCAAGCGAACATTTCCATCACTGCGAAATAAGCCTTTTTATGAATGTAGACGCTGTGGAGCGGATTCCACGCATATGGTGATGACGGATTGTCTGTTTTGTGGGACATCTTGTCCTTATTGCGAGCAGTGTCTAACGATGGGTCGTTCACGTTTTTGTTCTATTTTAGTCAGTGTGCCTGTTGACGGTCATACGAATCGGGAGGTTGGCGGTAAGGAAGAAGAAGATCAAGACCTCCAACCATATATCGAGCCTTGGGGATTGAGTGATGTACAGGCGGAAGCATCTTATTTAGCATTAACATTTTTGAAAGGAAATGAATGGAAGTCGAATGCTTTGCGGGTATCAAGCAGTAAACCGGAACCATTTTTAATATGGGCCGTAACAGGTGCTGGCAAAACGGAAATGATATTTCCGATGATCCAATATATGCTGGACCGCGGCAAACGCGTTGTGATTGCGACACCTAGACGTGACGTTGTGCTTGAGCTCAGGCCAAGGCTGGAAAAAGCCTTTGCACCGCTGCCCGTAGTTACCTTATACGGGGGAAGCGAGCAGCGCTGGGACAAGGGAACCTTAACAATCGCAACCACACATCAGCTGCTGCGTTTTGAGCATGCCTTTGATTTGGTCATTATTGATGAAATCGATGCGTTTCCTTATCACAATAACCCTATGCTAGAGTATGCAGCACGTAAGGTTTGCACGATGGGTGGGGTAACCCTGCTGCTGTCAGCTACACCTCCCAAACGGCTCCAGAGAGCCGCTGAGCGAGGCAGGCTTCCCCATGTGAAGGTGGCCGCAAGGTACCATCGTCATCCCTTGCCTGTTCCCGTCCTGCTGCCCACACCGTCCTTGTCACAGCAGCAAAAACGTGCAGCAATACCTCGCAATCTCCATGAGAAGCTCAACATTTCGTTAAAAAGAGGCGCACAAATATTTATTTTTGTTCCGAAAATCCAGCTTATAGAGTCGTTCGTGCAGCTCCTGAGACGGATATATCCTGATATCGTCATACAAGGGACCTCCTCCAAGGATGAGCTTCGTGCGCAAATGGTAATCGATTTTCGAAACAAAAACATTCGTATGTTAGTGACAACGACAATTTTGGAGCGTGGTGTGACGATTGCCAAATCGGATGTGTATATTATGGATGCCGATGCCCAACTATTTGATTCAGCTTCACTTGTTCAAATGGCCGGTCGTGCCGGTCGTTCTGCTGAGGACCCGGCAGGCCTCGTTTTTTTTGCAGCAAAGGAACGAACGCGTGAACAAATGGAAGCCGTTCGACAAATCAAGGCGATGAACGCCTTAGCCAGAAAGAAGGGATATTTACGTTCAAAGGGAGAACAGAGCCCATGAATACGGGAGTTCGTATTAGTCAATGGTTATCGGACCGCCTCAAGCAAGCAGAGATGCTGTTGTCGCCAAGCCGTTATTCGTGCATAGCTTGTAATGGTTCCTATACAAAGCGTGGAGAGTTGCCGCTCTGTAATACTTGCAGCGCAGCCATACCATGGATTTTACATACGAAGTGTGAATGCTGCGGTCGCCCGGAAAGTTGCGGGGATTGCAGTCGGCGCAAAGAGACCTTTTTCGTGCAAAATCGTAGTGCTGTCAGCTATGATCCGATCATGAAGGAATGGCTTGGTATATTTAAATACCGGGGCCACGAAAAGCTGAGGGCATTGCTCGGCAAAATGCTGCTGCATGCCTACCATATGCACCATAGACAAATGGGTCCCTCAAGTCCTGCAGAGGCTTATACCGAGCTGTTAACCTATGTGCCTTTAAGTGAAAGACGGTTAGACGAGCGGGGCTTCAATCAAGCCCAGCAGCTAACAGAGGAGCTCAGTCGGCTAACTGGTATTCCCGTAATCGGGCTGCTCGAAAGAGTCCGCCATACTGACAAACAAAGCTTCAAGACACGTGGGGACCGACTCGCAGACTTGCAAGGGGTGTTTGCAATTAACCCCACCGCGCTTAGCATTTTGCAAGAGATGACAGCTCGTACCACCGTAAGAATGTATATTATTGATGATGTGTATACCACAGGAAGCACTTTAAACGAATGCGCTAAGGTGATCACAATGGAGCTGGATGTAGCAGTATACGGTATCAGTTGGGCCAGATGACAATATTTTTGGTAAATAGATCTAATTACAGTGTACAAGCATTTGGATAGTAAGATACACTGTAGTTAACATATAAGATGCTTTCTTGAGGGGAAGGAGATAAACAATGACTTTAAATGTGGCTAATTGTCAACGATGTGGGAAAGTCTATTTAAAGAATATGTATGGCATGTGTGGAAATTGTATTAAGGAAATAGATTTACAGTATGAAAAATGCTTGAAATATTTAAGGGAATATCGTTCCTGCTCTATCACTGAACTAAGCGATGCAACCGGGGTATCTCATCAGCTCATCACGAAATTCATTCGCGAGGGACGCATCTCCATTAAGGGTAATCCGAATATGAGCTATGATTGTGAAGTATGCGGAACGGCCATTCGTGAACATAACATGTGTGAACCCTGCCGGTCCAAGCTGGCTAAAGAAACCAACCAGATGCATGAGGATGAAAATCGTAAAAAGCAGCGGGAAGCAGAAGAGAACAAGAACGCTTTTAAAACTTTTAAAATCCATGATCGTTTAAAAGATCGGTTCTAAAACAAGTCATTCTCAAAACTTAATATAAACTTTTGCTGTAACTTCACCGATAAAAGGTATAACGCTTTATCGGTGAAGTTATTTTAATTGAAAAAGAGGTGGGAATGATGAAAGTAGACGGAAGCAATCGGATCGGTGCAGTGAACCCATACAAAAAAAGTTATGAAGCTTTGTCGGCTTCAGCGGCTAGTAAAACCGGTAAGAAAAAAGACCAGGTAGAAATTTCGAGCGAAGCCAAGGAGCTTCTTGGAACTCAAGGGCCAACAGGCCAGGAGCAGTCTGTAGACAAAATTGCTGAACTCAAATCGTCAGTAGCTGCTGGCACCTATAAAATTGACGCTAGAACATTGGCGGAGAAGCTGTTCCCTTTTATTAAATAGATTACCAATCTGACGATTAGGTGGATGAACATGGCATTTGAAGCTTTGGTTCAAACGATGCAGGAACTCAACGACATACATGACATCTTATTCGAATTGGCCGAGCAGAAAAAACAGGTGCTTGTTCGTAATGATGTACCTCAACTCATGCAGCTGGTATCTAAAGAAACCAAGCTGGTCAAACAGGTCGGTGAGCTAGATCAGCGAAGGATCGACACGATCGGACAATTTTTAATTGAAAAGGGTTATAAGCCTAATCCGAAGGTGACTGTCAGCGATTTAACAAAGATCATTTTTAATCCTGCAGAAAAGAAAATGCTTTTGGATCTGCAAAAGCAGTTAATAGATACCATTCGAAACTTAAGAGAATCGAATCGACTCAACCAGCAGCTTATCGAACACTCCTTGGCCTTTATCGATTATTCTTTGGATTTAATTGCGGGTCCTCCAGAGGATGGGGTATTTTATCAAAATCCGCAGCAGCAGCAGGCACCCAAACGAGTAGGAATGTTCGATACAAGGGCTTAAATGATAGATATTAATGAAGGATGTGAACACGGATGCGTTCTACATTTACCGGCTTAGAAGTAACCAAACGTGGATTGTTCACGCAGCAGACGGCATTGCAAACAACGGGACACAATATTACGAACGCCAATACGCGTGGTTACACTCGCCAAGTGGTTAATATGGTAGCCGCAAAACCTTTTGAAAATTTAGGCATGCAGCGCAGTAATGTACCTGGGCAAATGGGACAAGGTGTGGAAGTCGAAAGCGTAACTCGAGTAAGAGAGCGGTTCTTGGATAAACAATTTTATAATGAAAATAAAGGTTTAGGGGAATGGACAGTACGTAGAGATACGTTAGAAAAGCTGGAAGCTATCGTTAATGAACCTTCAGAGACAGGACTGAGAAAAGTTCTGGATAACTTTTGGAATTCATTTCAGGAGCTTAGCAAACAGCCAGATAATCTGGAAACTCGCGCGGTTGTCAAAGAGAGTGCGCTTGCCTTAACAGATGCATTTAATAACGTTGCCAAAAAATTAAATGATCTATCCAACGATCTGTCCGATAATATCGATGTCAAAACGACAGAGGTTGACTCTACACTGAAACAAATTGCCAGACTGAATGGTGAAATTTTTCGGATTGAAGGTTTAGGTAACGATGCCAATGATCTCCGTGACCAACGTGACGTTCTGGTGGACGACTTATCCAGAGTCATTAACGTAACCGTGCAAGAAGAAGGGGACGGATATACAGTAAGAATGGGTAATACAACATTGGTCACTGGACAGACGCCTACGGACTTTAACAAAGCTCTTGTAGCAGCTTCTTATCCTGCCGACTTGAATAGCGGAGAATTATATGCCCTTAATTTATCACAAACTACCTATGTAACTGAATATAAGAATCAATTGAATTCGATGGCAGCTACACTAGTCTCTGCAGTCAATGATGTACATACAAAAGGCTATACAATGAAAGAACCAGCTACACTAGGGGGCAACTTCTTTGATCCTGTAACAGACCCTTTAAAAGCAGCTGAAACTTTTAAAGTGAGCAAAAGTATAACCGACGATGTCGAAAATATTGCTTCATCAACGCGTAAGTATTTGGATGGGACCGTTGAAAAGGTAGTAAAGGGCAATAATGAATTGGCGCAGCAGCTGGCCGATCTTAAAAACACCAAATTTAATTTTAATGGCTCAGGAATTACTAAAATTATTTTGAATGGTGGTACATTCGATGAGTTCCTACGGGCTGTAGTTTCTGAGATCGGGGTACAAACGCAAGAGGCAACACGACAGTCCACCAACCAAAAAATTCTTGCTGATCAGTTGGACTCACGAAGACAATCTGTAAGTGGAGTTTCCTTGGATGAAGAGATGGCCAATATGGTCAAGTTTCAGCATGCTTATAACGCTTCTGCACGTGCGCTTACTACCTTTGATGAAATGCTGGATAAAGTGATCAACGGTATGGGTGTTGTAGGCAGATAATAGATAGAGTTTATATATGGAAAGAGGTGAATATCCATGCCATCAAGAGTAACGCAAACCATGCTTAATACGCAATTACTCCGTAACTTAAATAATAACCTAGGCAGAATGGATAATTTGCAAAACCAACTGGCTACAGGTAAAAGAATCAATAAACCTTCCGACGATCCGGTAGGTGTCAGCTTTTCTCTACGTTACCGTAGTGAATTGGCTCTGAACGATCAGTACCAACGTAATGTAGATGGTGCTGTGTCTTGGTTGGATTATACGGACACCACATTAGGCCAAGCGGGGGATGTGCTGCAGCGGGCACGAGAGCTGGCCGTGCAGGGTGCAACGGGTACCAACTCGGAAGAATCACTTAATGCAATGAAAATTGAGATCGATCAGCTCAATGAACAACTACTGGGTATCGCGAACAGCAGGTTTAACGGTAAATATGTGTTTAATGGTCAGAAGACAGATGTTAAGCCGTATACGGATGTTGCAACAGCGGGAGCTACTGATTCAGATACTGAAGATATTCAATTTGAGATTGGTGTTGGTGTACGTCTGGCAATTAATAAAACAGGTCAACAAGTATTTGGTGCAGCTGATGGTGTAGATAACGCTTTTAATATTCTTAGTAGTTTGTCTAACGCTCTAAGCAGTCAGGATCAGAAAGGTATAGGAAAAGCAATTGAGCATATGGATACCAGAATGAACAAACTTTTAGCAGCCCGCTCTGACGTGGGTGCCAAGACCAATAGAATCCAATTGGCGGAAGACCGTCTTAAAGATATCGATACGAATCTACAGAGTCTTCAATCGAAAACTGAAGATGCTGATATGTCGCAGGTTATCACAAACCTGAAAATGGATGAAAATGTGTATCAGGCATCTTTATCAGCTGGATCACAATTAATTAGACCAAGCTTGGCTGACTTTTTGAGATAAACATAGCTGAGCTTAAGGGAGGTTCTTCATGCCGAGTATTCCGCAAATTCAAATTCGTCAGCAGCCGGCTTTGCTTGGCATTGATGCTGATCTCGGGACTCAGGATATTCAGCAGCCACGGGCAACATTTGAGATGACTGTGGACCGTCCCAAGCAGGACATTAGACAGCCGCGTGGAGAGATGGATATTGACCAATCTCGAGCTTGGGATGCTCTCGGTATAGGACCATCCTTGGAAGTATTCAGTCGTATTTATTCGCAGGGCCGTGAAATTGCGTTACGAGGAATTGCAAGAAGAGTAGAAGATGGAAATCGGATGGCGCAAATTCAGCTTGACTCCAATCCATTTGCGGAGATAGCCAAAAATGTCGATCGCAACTTCTCTGAATACGATTATGCAGGCGAAGCTTCCTACGATAATGTTGACATTACCTATACCGCCCATAAAGCTGAGATCAATACTATAGACGGAAAAGTAAATTTAAATACACACCCGAACCGTGTCGAATATGAGTATAACCGTGGCAAATTAAACATTTATATGCTGCAGCATCAAAGTATCGATATCTCGGTCGCTCCAATTGATTATAAAGCCTAAAGCTGTATAATGAAGCTAATCATAGCTCTTATACAGCTTTTTTATTACGTTACAATCATATACGGATAGAGAGGAAACAATCCATGAAAATAAATACTTTATATTTTGGAGAACTTGAATATAGCAAGCAGGAGATGTTCCATTTCTCAAACGGCTTGCCAGGGCTTGAAGAGCATCGTGATTTTTTATTAATTCCTATGGAAGAAGGAGTACCTTTTTCTTACTTGCAGTCCTTAGATGAAGGCAGCCTTTCGATACTGGTTACGAACCCGTTTGATTACTTTCATGACTACGACTTCTCTATGAATGAAGGGACACAATTTGAGCTACAAATTGAACAGCCTGAAGACATTGAAGTATGGTCTGCAGTCACGGTAACTGAGGATCTAAATGAAGTGACCGTTAATTTACTTGCACCAATTATTGTTAATTCTAAGAAAAAACTGGGCAGACAGATCATCCTCCATGATTCCGGCTATACCACCAAACATCCACTGCCATTGATACCGTCAGAAGAATCTATAGAGGAGGGATAATCATGCTCGTCTTATCGAGGAAAAAAGGTGAATCGATCATGCTTGGTGATCATATCGAGTTGGTGGTTCTATCCATTGAAGGTGAGAATGTGCGTATTGGTATTAATGCACCGAAACAGGTGGAAATCTATCGCAAGGAAGTGTTCGAGTCCATTCAAAAGGCCAATCGCGAGGCGGCAACGCACACTTTGAGTCCGATACAAATAGGCAAGCTGGTGAGGAAAAAGTCCGAATAATGGATTTCTCAGGACAATGGCATGTTATTAAAGATATTTTCAAATAATTTTAAAATAGCTATTCACTTTCATTAGACAAATTACGATAAATTATGTAGCGGCAAAAACATAGGGCGGCCGACCCATGTTATGCCCCAATTATCCACATGGATGTGGAATACGAAACTTCAAGGAGGAAGAATACAATGAGAATTAATCACAATATCGCAGCTTTAAACACGCACCGTCAATTAACAGGTAACACTGCTGGTGCTAACAAATCCCTAGAGAAATTGTCTTCCGGTCTTCGCATTAACCGTGCCGGTGATGATGCAGCGGGCTTGGCAATCTCTGAAAAAATGAGAGCGCAAATCCGCGGTTTGGATATGGCTGCTAAGAACTCCCAAGATGGTATTTCCTTGATCCAAACAGCTGAGGGTGCATTGAACGAAACTCACTCCATCCTGCAACGTATGCGCGAACTGGCTGATCAATCCGCGAATGGTACGAACACTGCTGACGACCGTAAAGCTCTTCAAGAAGAAGTATCCCAATTGAAAAGCGAAATCGACCGTATCGGTAACACTACTGAGTTCAATACACAGAAATTGTTGAACGGTGCTTTGAAATCAGCTGGTGGTGCAAATATCGCTCAAGATACAACTACAGGAGCAATTGTTGCTAAGCTTTCCGGTGGATCATTAACTGGCCGTATGACGTTGGCTTCTGGATCAGCGACTATAGCTGCTGCCAATTTCGCTAAGGAAACTATTACTATTGATGGGACTGCTATTGATGTAAACTGGCAGTTGCTGAATTCAGATCAACAAGACATTCTAAAGAGCGTTACATCTGGAAGTCCAGGTAGCCAAACTAAAGCTGCTGAGCTTATCGTTAACACTATTAATGCAGCAATCGATGCTTCAGGCGTGAATGTTGCTCATATCAGTGGTTATGTTGATTCGGCTGGTAATTTGGTTCTTGAGAGCGGCACTAAAGGTGTTGATTCCAAAATAACGTCAGATAACAAGGGTATTGTTGGAAAAGCAACAAGTCTTAGCGGTTCCGGTGGTGTTGCAGGTGCTGGTAGTACTACTTATAATGGAACTACAGTAATTTCAGGCGCGAAAGCTGATCTGTCTGTGAATGGAGTATTGCTTGAAGTTACAATTAGTGGTGGCGTGGAAAATGGAGTGACTTCTATGGCAAGTGGAGCCATACAGTTGCAAAAAGCAATTAACGATGCAATTACGGGATATAACACAACAGGATCAGTTAAAAAACAAGGGGAAGAAGGCTATCTTGAAGCTGTTAAAGTTACAGTAGGTAAAGATGGTAACTTTATCATTAGTAGTGAGAGTGGTCCAGTCACTTTAAAAGATCACGCTGGATCCACCGCTATTGCCGATCTAGGCTTAAGTAGTGCTCAAACGGAAGGTAGCGCTAATGGTGGAATGACCTTCCAGATTGGTGCTAACCGTGGACAAACCCTTACATTTGGTATTAGCGATATGCGTACAGCTGCACTTGGATTGTCAGCACTTGATATCTCCACTGCTTCCAAAGCATCTCAAGCGTTGACTGCTCTTGACTCAGCTATCCAAAATGTTTCGGCACAACGTTCCAAAATGGGTGCTGTACAAAACCGTTTGGAGCATACAATCAATAACTTGCAAACTGCTTCCGAGAACTTGACAGGTGCTGAATCCCGTATCCGTGATGTTGATATGGCGAAAGAAATGATGGATTTCACAAAGAATAACATCCTTTCACAAGCTGCTCAAGCTATGCTAGCACAAGCTAATCAACAGCCGCAAGGCGTTCTGCAATTGCTTCGTTAATCATTACTTTATTGGTAATACAGAAAAGCCCTACATTTATATTTATGTAGGGCTTTTTTTTATGGTGGCGCATCATGGGCGATAACTTGAGTTCAAGTCATGGTCCAATGAGTACTATTGTCGTTTTTTACTACTTAGCTGCTATAAATATTAGATCTCTTGATGCCGATAAATAGGTAGACACTTAACATTGTTAGAGAACTGAGGAGATAAAGTATGCAAGTATCTATACTGACGGAATTATGGGATATTGAGAATGACATTGATTCGATAAAAGAGCTTTTTATAAGAATCAATACAATATTAAAGCTCAATAAACGCTACATGGATTATATGACAGTTGATGGTGCCCCAGTAAAAACTGACTTTCAGGATTACATTGAAGATCGAATCAAGGATATTAGTCAAATAGATATTATTACTATAAGTCAGAAACGCCTTAATGATAATTTGCTAGTAACAGCGAATGAATATTTAACAGGTACCATCCCGCAACTTAATGGACTAGTCGATAGCTTTTATAAAGGAGCTAGCGAAGGGAGTTGGCAGAAATTCGGCGACCTTGTAGAAGGTTTTCTGTATATACACAAAGTTACAGAAGCACTATCAACCTCTGAGACTGATTACAACACTTTAAATGGGATGCTGGAGCCATTTGTAAACGATTTTAATATCAAGTTAGTAATGCTGTTGGAAGTAGCCGAACAGCGGGACTCACTCCAGATTGCTGATATCATTAATTACGAGATAAAACCATTATTAGAAAATTTCAATGTTTTATTAGAAACAACAATCGATAGTGAGGTTGTTCGAGATGATTTACACTAATAACACTTTTTTTATGAAAAATAATTTCCCGAAAGTCATAGAATTTATTGAAGATTATAAGAACGCAGAAGAGCAGGCAGCAGCATCTATAGTGTTGGCTAAAAATGGGATGCCCAATCTTGCTGTTGAAATCGAAGGCACTAGAAAGTATGTACATAGCCAATATGATCCACTAGTCGAGGCTGAAAGAATAATTGCAGATTATATAGAAGAAGCTGCAAAAGCGAAACATATTTATTTTTTTGGAGTCGGCTTAGGATATCACATCAATGAATTGTTGAAAGTTAATCCACAGGTACCCTATACCCTACATGAGCCTGAGGTTGGTATATTTAATAAACTACTTCAGTCGCGCGAGCTTACCGAATTTCCTCTAAATTTAAAAAATATTTTCTTGGGTCATAATTTCAAAGTATATTTGAGTTATTTCCTTAATAATTTTACAACCGAAGTACTGATTGTGATACATCCTTTCTATGAAAGGATGTATCCAGGCATAGTAACGAATTTTGCTAATACCTTTAAGACTGTCGTAGCAGATAGGAAAATAGCCTTGCATACTAATTTTTCCTATGAGAGGTTATGGACTTTTAATATAGAATGCAATTTTAAGAAAATTATTCAAACACAGAATATAATCCGTGAAAAGAAACATTTATTTCTTGGAAAACCAGCTCTATTAGTAGCAGCGGGTCCTTCTTTGCAAGATGAGTTTGATAATCTTCGTTATATTAAAGAAAATAAGCTAGCTTATATTTTTGCAGTTGGTTCTGCAAATAAAGCGCTAATTGTTCAAGGTGTTTTTCCTGACGCAGTTATTTCTTATGATCCGAATACTAACAATCATGAAGTATATAGAGAAATTATTGACCAGAATATCACTACTATTCCCTTAATTTTTGGTTCAACAGTAGGGTTTAAAACATTGGAACTTTATCCAGGTCCCAAGCTTCATATGATTATTAATCAGGATCAATTAACCCCTTACTATTTAGGTGATGAAGAACAAGGATTTGAACAAGAGATTATTACTGACGCACCTTCTGTAGCTGTTATAGCAATGGAATTACTTTATAAGCTTGGTTTCAATTTTATTACTTTGGTTGGCCAAAATTTTGCTTTCAGAAATGACCAGTATTATGCTGAAGGAATTAGCTATGATTCTCGTTCAACCAAGCTGAGTGACGAAGAAAAGGCAGCGCATGAAGAAGTCGAATCTGTTGATGGCGGCTATACCTATACGGTTCATACGCATAATTTAGCTAGGAAACAGATGGAAAGTGTAATTGCTATGTCGGGGAATATTGAAGTAATCAATTCCACTAAAGGTGGAGCCAAGATAGAAGGAACAGTATTTGTTCCTTTAGAGGAAACAATTCGAAACAGACTTACGGTACCAATAGTTGATCCACACTGGTATATAGGTGATAAGACTTACTATAATACATCAGCATTAGAAGAAAAAATGATTGAAATGGAAGAACATTATACGAGTCTGCGGGAATTATTATTTGAAATTGTTAAACGAATTAAACAGTTGGATAATCTCTCGCGTGATAAAAGCGCAAAGAAAATCGCCAATCTTCTCAATAAAATTGGGGTGTTGAATAAACAGATTTATGCAAACTTATATTACCAAATATACATACGACCAATGATCAGAGTTCACTATGATATCTTTCAGATAGCCTTAGTTGAGGTGAATAGTACGTTTAATATGAATGAAAGAGCACAAAAAGTTGTGCAGTCATTAGGTGTGTTTATACTCCATTGTCAAGAGTGTGTTAGAGATAATGAATCATTTTATAGAATGATGCGATCTTCGATTTATAGTTTCTTAGAAGATGAAAAAATGAAATTTGTGGAGGAAACCGCCCAATGAGAACGACTCAGATGGATTTCTGGAGCAGCGAGTTTGGATCTAACTATACGGACCGAAACATTTATTCGACAAATGATTTGGACAAAGATTATAAAGAAACCTATGGATATAGCAGAACGGAGATGAATAAAAACTTTTTACTGAATCTACCTATATATAATGTGCTGGAAGTAGGCTGTAATGTTGGCAATATTCTCAGGAGCGTACAAAGCATAGACTTAGAAAACTTGTATGGTATAGAACTCCAACCATATGCTGTCGAGAAATCCAAAGAACTATGTAGAAATATTAATATTATTCAAGGTTCTGGATTTGATATTCCTTTTAAAGATTATTATTTTGATTTGGTGTACACAAGTGGGGTATTAATTCATATTGCGCCGGAAGATCTGAACAAGATTTTTGATGAAATGTATCGAGTAAGTAAACGATATATTTGGGGCTTTGAATATTATTCGGAGTCGTATTCAGAGATACAATATCGAGGCGAAAGCGGAAAAATGTGGAAGGCTGATTTTGCTAAGCTTTTTTTAGAGCGATATCCATCTTTAAAACTAGTTAGGGAAACAAAGTACCCGTATTTAGTAGAGGGGAACATCGATCAGATGTATCTTTTAGAAAAGGTCTAGGTGCTTTATGGAAATCGTTAAATATACATCTGACGTTGATGATTTATGGAATGATTTTTGTGAATCTGAAACGGATGCCTGGTTTTGGCATACAACACATTGGATGAAATATTGTTTAATATCCAGTTTTCATATTACATCTATTAATGCTTCTTTTTTGATCATGGATCAAAGGACAAAGGAAATCATTGCAGTCATTCCACTATTTGTCGAATCCAATGATGGACATAATGAGTTTACTTATGGTGGTGGACCAACTCCTTGTTATATAGTTAAGTCTTCGTTGAGTGATAAAATTAGCAGAAATATTAAGGATCTAATTTTTCAGGAAACAAACCGAATTGCAGTATATAATCAAGTTAAAAGAATTTCGATAAATTTAATGAATGAATTACAAGTGGGTTCAGATAAGGGCTCTCTTTTTCTTTTAAAAAACAATTATATAGACACAAGGTATTATACATCTGTTTTAAATTTGCAAAAGCCTGACGAGGAAATCTTACTGGGAATGACTAAGGGTCACAGAAGTGCAATAAAATCCAGTTTGCAGAGTGGTATAACAATAGTAGTATACGATAGAAAATCAATTACTGCAGAGAAGTTTCAGAGTTTTAAAGATGCCTATTTTCAAGCAGCTGGAAAGATTACACGCCCTTTAAATGCGTTTGAGTTGCTCTTTTATTTTATCCAAATAGGTTATGCTTCTATATTTGAATCTTTTTATGAGGGTAAGAGCCAGGGCTATGTTTATGTTTTTTATTATAAAAAATATGCTTACTATGCAATGAGCTGTAGAAGTTATGAAAAAGAGGTAAGTAACTCTCATAGTATTCAATGGAAGGTTATCGGTTATCTAAGAGATATTGGAATTGCCTATTATGAATTAGGTGAGCAGTCTTATGGAAACACATTTTTCCATCCAACGGATGAAAAAAAAGTGTCAATAAGTGGATATAAAAGAGGGTTTGGAGGAGCTGTTATACCTCAAATTACAGGTGAATATTTTTACTCGGAAGAATATTTTCGTGAAGTATATCTCAAACGTATCAAGCAATTTAACGAATCCAACTTTTAATCAAGTTAGTATGAGATACTTTAATAAGTTGGAATGTGAAAAAATAAGATAATAGTGGGTGGTCAGAATGTATCATATCTACGGTTTGCTGGCTAAAGAGGTATCCGATAGCACATTAGCAGTGTGCAGGACAACCTTACAAAAATATTCTGAGCCTTATATGATTCAAGATATTTCACAGAAGTTACTATTAAAGCAAACTGATAGTCTTCTTGAAATTGGATGCGGAACTGCAACTTTACTTTACCCGCTTACTTTGCTTGTGAATGAATCTTACGGAATTGATCATCAACTTACTATAGATCGGTTGAATAATTCTCCTGTTCTAGATAATTGCCATTTAATTTCCGGAAACTGGCTTGAAGATACATTTTCATTACCAAAAGTAGATAAAGTATTAATATATAGCGTCATTCATTATATGAACTCATTTGATCAAGCTATTGAGTTTATTGAAAAATCATTGTCGGTTCTGAAAGATGGCGGAAGATTATTAGTTGGCGATATTCCGAATTCGAATAAAAAAGAGCGATTCTCAGCCACTAATTTCGGTAAAGAGTTTAATGAGAAATGGAGAAATACAAGAGAAAAATTTACTACAGATGAAGAAAGAGTAAGAGATACTCTTTTAGAAACATTAATTAATAGAGATTCATTAACAAATACAAGTACGGATAATAATAATGAGGTAATATCCTTCGAATTCTCTGATAAAATGGTTGTTCAGTTGATCCTGCATTTCCGTAAACAAGGACATGAGGTGTATCTATTACCGCAAGAGAAGTATCTCCCATTTGGTTATACTAGAGAAGATATAGTTATCATAAAAAGTGGACAGGTTTCATGAAAGAAACAAAATACAAGGCAGCAATAATAGGTTTGGGACAAATAGGTCTTACTTACGATTTTGATATAAAAAGGAATGTAATATCAAGCCATACTAAGGCCTATGTTAATCATCAACAAATAGATTTAGTTGCAGCTTCGGATATCCGACCAGAGCAAGAGGTAATGTTGAAAAGGTTATCCAATAAAACAAGCTTTTATATGAATTTATCTGAAATGTTTGAGAAACACTCAATTGATATCATTAGTATTTGCACACCTCCTACTAATCGATTTCAGTTGATTAAACAAATTATTGAAGAGGTACAACCAAAGGTTATATTTTGCGAGAAACCTATTGCCGCTAATATAAATGAAGCCAATCAGATCATGAGCCTACTAGAGAAAAGTCCTCTAGTCTTCATTCCTAATTTGTCAAGACGGTGGAATTCCGGAATTAATAGACTAAATACTTGTATAATGGAACAAAGGTTTGGTATCATACAAAAATTTCATATTCGTTACACAAGAGGTATATATAATACAGGAGCTCACATTTTTGATTTGATAAACTTATTTGCAGGACAGATAAAAGATGTACATGTGATTAATAAAGTAGAAACAACGTCAGATAAGGATAATGATCCCTCATTTACATTTAGTTTTACAACTTTTAATAATGTGACAGGTTTTGCAGAAGCATTTAATGATCATCAATATTATATGTTTGAAATCGATATTTATTTAAGCAAAGGTAAAATTGAAATACGACAAAGCGGCGATCAAATCATTTATTATCATATCAAGGAACATCCTTTATTTACTGGATGGAATAGCCTCCATCAAATGAAAATGGAGCAAAACTTACTTGAAGAATCAACAATTTGTAATGCTGTAGACAATATTGTGAAAATGTTAGAAGGTAGCACTCAATCTAAATGCAGTATACAAGATGGTGTGTATCCCATGGTAATTGCAGATATGTTGAATAATCAATATAAATTTGGTTGTTGAAAATAATTTTTCGTAAAGGATCTGGTAACTTATGTCCGATAAGCTTTCTTTGTTGGGTGGTAATCCTATTAGAACGAATCCTATTCCTTGGGTGAATTCCATGGGAGAAGAGGAATTGAAAGCTGTAACTGAAGTGATGGAGTCGGGATCACTTTCGGCCTTTATTGGAAGGTCGGGTGAAGGTTTTTTAGGTGGTTTAAAAGTTAAAGAATTGGAGTCGGCGTTCTCCCAGAAGTTTGGATCGCAATTTTCAATTTCGGTTAACTCTGCAACTACAGCGCTGCATACCGCAATTGCAGCTTGTGAGATAGGCCCAGGCGATGAAGTGCTAGTAACACCCTTCACAATGGTTGCAACTGCAAGTGCTGTTCTAATGAATAATGCTATACCGATTTTTGTGGATATCGATGATAAAACTTATAATTTGAATCCAACAGAAATAGAACAATGGATTACCCCAAGAACGAAAGCTATTGTAGTAGCTAATATATTTGGCTTACCGGCATACCTCCCAGAAATTCTCAATATTGCTAACAAGCACAATTTGTACGTAATTGAGGATAACGCCCAATCACCTGGGGCTTCGATTGATGGTAAATATGCAGGTACCTTTGGACACTTAAGTATTTTTAGCTTAAACTATCATAAAATTATACACAGCGGCGAAGGTGGGGTCATATTAACAGATGATCTGGAACTTGCCCGTAGATGTCAACTAATTAGAAATCATGGTGAAATGGTTCTTGATGATGAAAACGACTACGAGACCGTTGTGTTGGGGAATAATTATCGAATGTCGGAACTTCATGCGGCAATTGGCATAGAACAATTCAAAAAAATGGATGGTTTTCTAGATGGAAGAAGAAAGCTTGCTTTACAAATTACATCTGGTATAAATTCTTTGTATGGACTCTCTGATGTATATCTTCCTGATGGTTATGAGCATTCTTACTATATGTATCCTATTCGTTATCAGGAAGAGGAATGGGGAATATCACGAGAAACATTTGCAATGGCTTTGAAGGCAGAGGGGTTTCCGATAGGGACTGGTTATCAAAAACCTATTTATTTGTTGCCGATGTATCAGCATAAAAAAGTTTATAATCAAACGACATACCCCTTTTCTTTAATTGATAAACCCACTCAGGATTATAAGAAAGGATTATGTCCTGTTACTGAGAAGATGTACGAAAAAAAGCTATTAGTAGCTGATGTCTGCAGATTGCCATTTAGTGAAAGTGATATTACCAATTTTCTGACTGCCATTGAAAAAGTATGGAATAATAGGGGCCAATTATTAACCTATGAAAAAAATAATATTTCTTGTCCATGACCCTGGAGGCTACGATGTTGTATCTCCTTTAGTAAATAAATGCAAAGAGGAAGGGTTGTTATACGAGTTTTATTGTATAGGTCCTTCTGGGAATATTGCAACCAATTATGCAAAGAACAATGAAGAGGTAATACAATTAATTCATAGTATGTTGCACAAGAATATACCATTGGCCTTGGTTACTGGCACAAGTTGGGGAAGTCAGATTGAGCTAGAGGCAATATCTTTATTCAAGAAATTTAATTTACCAACTTTTTCAGTCTTGGATTATTGGACTAATTATTCATTGAGATTCAGACTATTGGACGGCGAATATCTGTATCCGGATCATCTTATAGTTATGGATCATTTAGCCCTCGAAGAAAGTTTATTAGACGGAATTCCCGCTCATATTATTCGGGTTCTTGGTCATCCAGGTATTGATGATTGGGTGAAAATTGAGCGTTCTAATAGCAGAGAGCAAAAAACAATATTATTTCTTTCACAGCCTTTATATGAGTTATATGGTGATTCTTTGGGGTATAACCAACATCAAGTAATGAAAGATATGATAAAATTAGTTGAAATGAGACCTCAATATTCATTTAAAGTAAAATTTCATCCTAAAGATAGTTTGAGTTTAAAAGAAAGTTATAAGGATCTATCTATAGATGGTGTATTACGCGATTTTTTAACTCAATTCGGTCTAGTTATAGGTATGAATACTATGGGTCTTCTATTTTCTGTCTTGTCAGGCGTACCTACTATTAGTTATCAGCCTAAAATTGCTGTTAGTGATAGTTGTATAACTAATAAATTAGGTTTTACAAAAATAATTGATTCCTTCGACATGCTTTTAGATTATGTTGACCATCATGATAAATATCCAAAGTTATCAAACAACCAATACGACAATAATTATTTATGGTTAGATGGAAATTCAACAAGCAGAGTGTTCGGGTTCATAAAGGAGGTATTAAGTTTATGAAAATAAGCGCAGTTGTCGCTTCGAGGATGACTTCGACCCGGTTGCCTGGGAAAATTATGATGGATTTGTGTGGACAACCTGCTCTGATTCGTTTGATCGAAAGACTGAAGAACTCCAAATATATTCATCAAATTGTTATTGCTACAACTACGAATCAACAAGACGACATAATTGTAGAAGTAGCTAATAAGATGGGAGTTCTTTATCATAGGGGTAGTGAAGAGGATGTACTGCTTAGAACCGTAGAGGCAGCGTTAGCAACAGAAACTGATCTAATAGTCCAAATCACAAGTGATTGCCCTTTGCTAGATGCTGAAACCGTTGATAAAGTTATTGAGCATAGATTAGAGAATCCTTTTCTTGATTATGTATCGAATTCTTTAGTTAGAACCTATCCTATGGGATTTAGTGTTGAGGTTTTTAAAACTGCAGCATTGCAAAAGGTGGAACAGCTAACTCAAGATCCGGCAGATAGAGAGCATGTCTCTTTATACATGTATGAGAGACCTGAGATTTTCCATTTATCTAACATCGAAGCCCCAAATTTTTTAAGACATCCTGAATACAGGCTTACTTTAGATACAAAGGAAGACTATCAAGTGATAAGTAACATTTACGATAAGCTTTATCCAGATAATCCATTTTTTAATCTATATGATATTACAAGATATTTACAAGGTAATCCTAATGTTGTCTTTATTAATCAAAATATTAAACAGAAGAAAGCAAGATAATAATCAGTTATAGTGGCTTGTATGTTACAGGAATGAGGGATAAACTTTAATGTATACTAATAAGAAAGTTCTTATTATTGGTGGTACGGGGACACTTGGCAAGCATCTGCTAAAAGAAATACTATCATTTGAACCTTCGGTTGTTAGGATATATAGTCGTGATGAACACAAACAATTTGACATGCAGCAGCAACTATCTTCATATAAGAATATCCGATATTTAATCGGTGATGTTCGTGATTATAATCGATTGATAAGAGCAATGGAAGATATAGATTATGTGTTTCATTTAGCGGCAATGAAACATGTCGCTTCCTGTGAGTATAACCCTTTCGAAGCCGTCCAAACCAATGTCATAGGCACACAAAATGTAATTCAGGCTGCTATCCAAAGCAATGTAAAGAAAGTGTTGTTTACAAGCACAGACAAGGCTATTTCACCAACTAATACTTACGGTGCCACAAAACTGACTGCGGAAAGATTAATATCCGCTGCTGAGTATCAAAAAGGGCCTAAAAATACGGTATTTTCATCAGTGAGATTTGGAAATGTAATGGGTTCTAGAGGTTCTGTTATTCCTTTGTTTAAAGAACAAATTATAGCTAACCAGGAAATTACCGTAACAGATAAAAGCATGTCTCGTTTTATGATGACACCTGCTCAGGCGATTTCACTTATGCTGGAAGCAAATGAATCTGCTCTAGGTGGTGAAGTGTTTGTATTAAAGATGCCGGTTATTAAGTTGGCGGATTTAATAGAGGTTTTAATTTCGGAAGTGACGAAGCGTTATAATATTCAAACCAGAATAAATATTAAAGAAATTGGATTAAGGCCGGGAGAGAAAATGTATGAAGAGCTTATGACAGAGGATGAAGCAAGTTACGCGATGGAAAAGGAAAATATGTTTGTTATCCCTTCATTTTTCATGGAGAAGAAGACAGTTTATGCTAATGTAAACAGCTTGATTAGTTCGCGATCTAATTCTTCTTCAATAGAATTTATATCTAAACAAGTATTAAGAGATTGGATTTTAACGGAAAACTTAATTTAAACATACAAGTGGGTACGGATATAAAGGAGTTATGCTACCTGAAAAAAGTTGGGCAATTGAATATAAGGGGGTAATCCTTTGAAAATTGTTGCTATTATTCAAGCTAGAATGGGTTCAACGAGATTACCAGGGAAAATTATGTTGAATTTATATGGGGAGACAGTACTATCCCGTGTGGTTAAACGAGTGCAAATGGCAAAAGGCATAGATAGTATTGTCATTGCAACAACATTACTTCCACATGACGACATCCTGATTGATGAAACATTAAAATTAGGTGCATTAGCTTATCGTGGAAGTGAAGAGGATGTACTGTCTAGGTATTTTGAAGCCGCGGTGAAGTATAAAGCAGATGTAATTATTCGAATTACATCCGATTGCCCACTTATTGAACCAGAACTTATCTCAGAAATGCTTGACTTCTTTCATAAGCATCCTTGTGATTATCTAAGTAATACTATTCATCGGACTTATCCAAGAGGTCTTGATGTTGAAGTTTTTACAATTGACTCATTAGCTGAGGCAATGCAGAATGCGGGACATATAGATCAACGAGAGCATGTCACACCTTATATTTATCAAAATCCAAATCGATATCATATAAAACAGTTTATAAATGCTATAGACTACTCGAAACATAGGTGGACATTAGACACGCCGGAAGATTGGGAGCTAATTCATTCAATATATAAGAACTTGTATTCAAACAATGAGTCTTTTGGATGGCTTGAAGTACTTCGCTTGTTTGATGGAAATAGTGAACTTTTTAATATTAATGCTTTTATCGAACAAAAAAAGTTGAATTCATAATTATGGGGGAGATTTCGAATGGATGTTCTCTTTCGATTAGATTCTTCCTTGCTAATTGGGACGGGTCACGCTGTTCGTTGTTTAACTTTAGCTGAGGAATTTCGCTCAAGAGGTTTTTCAGTTGGATTCATTTGTAGAGACTTAAGCGGTAATTATAATAAAATAATTCAAAAGCTAGGATATGAGTTATTTACTTTACCCAATTATCAAATGAGTCCCATTTCAGAAGGTTTAATGGATACGGTAAATGAAGAGATTAATTTTATGTGGACTGAGTTTGGTCCAAATTTTAATTTTAAATTCTTAGTGGTTGACCATTATTCTTTAGATAGTCAATGGGAGAAAGCAATGAGTCAATTTACCGAGAAAATTGTGGTAATCGATGATTTAGCTAATAGAAATCATCACTGTGATTACTTAATCGATCAGAATAATTATCTAAATGGATATAATCGCTATGATGGAATAGTGTCTGAGAGCTGCACAAGAATGCTTGGTCCTCAATATGCATTGCTCAGGAAGGAATTTAGAACTAAAAAGAGTGAAGTGAGAACAAAGGATGGTTCTATTAAAAGAGTCATGATTTGTTTTGGTGGAACTGATCCAACAAACGAAACAAGTAAAGTACTAAATAATATCAATTTATTTGATGAAGATCTCTTTTTTGATGTAATTATTGGGGAGAACAATCCGAATAAATATAATATCAGATTGCTTTGTGCTAATATATCTAACTGCAGGCTTCACATACAGACGACCAAGATAGCAGATTTAATGATTAAAGCTGACTTGGCGATTTGTTCGGGAGGAACAATGACTTGGGAAAGATATTGTTTGGGGTTACCGGCAGTAATAATTGCGGTAGCTGACAACCAAGTAGAAATAGCAAAAACGTCTGCTATGTTAAACATTGATGTATATCTAGGGGAATCCAAGGATGTAGAGGGGTATCAGGTTTGGGAAGCTGTTGAGCGTTTACTCTCCCAAAAAGAGGTTGTCTTATCAGCAAGTGTAAAAGCCTCTTCGTTGGTTGATGGATTAGGTGTTACTTACGTAGTTAATAACTTGTTAGATAAGGTGCAAACATGAAAATAATATTGCTAGGATCCAAAGCAAGTATGTTAATAAATAAAATAAAAGCAACTAACGATAACTTTATCCTTATTGAGGAACCTCTTGAAGATCATATGGAAATTTTGAGTGATGTAGATTTCTTAGTGAGTTATGGTTATAGACACGTTATAAGACCGAAGGTACTTGAACTTTTCCCGAATCGTGCTATTAATTTACATATTGCATTATTACCATGGAATAAAGGGGCAGATCCAAACTTATGGAGTTTTCTTGAGAATACTCCAAAGGGAGTAACCATTCATTATATAGATGAAGGACTCGATACCGGATACGTAATATCTCAAAAAGAGATGTCTTTTGAGCTACACGAAACTCTGAGAACTTGTTATAATAAATTAAGTTTTGAAATAGAAGAAATGTTTGGTATGGTTTGGGCAAAAATTAGATCCGGAGAAGTGCATTCATATCCACAGCTAGCTGGAGGAAGTTATCACCGTATGATTGAAAAACACAAATACGAACATCTTTTAACCATGGGGTGGGATACTCCTATCATCGAATTAATTGGTAAAGGACTATAAAAAAAGTGAGGGATAAAGAATGACTCCCAAAACAATACATTTAAAAACACGTTCCATTGGGACAAGGCACATTCCATTCGTAATAGCTGAGATGTCTGGGAATCATAACCAATCGCTTGAACGGGCTCTTTCTATTGTAGATGCTGCCGCAAGAGCAGGGGCTCATGCTCTGAAATTACAAACTTATACAGCAGATACCATGACTTTAGATCTCAAACAAGGTGACTTTTTTATTGATGATCCACAGAGTTTGTGGGAAGGTAAATCATTATATAACTTATATCAAGAGGCATACACACCTTGGGAATGGCATAAGCCAATCTTTGATAGATGTAGAGAACTGGGAATGATTGGATTTAGCACCCCATTTGATGAAACATCGGTGGACTTTTTGGAGTCATTGGATGTTGAAATATACAAGATTGCCTCATTTGAAAATACAGATATTCCTCTGATACGTAGAGTTGCGGAAACGGGTAAACCTATGATCATATCTACTGGGATGGCTTCGGTTGCAGAATTAGATGAAACCGTTCGTGAAGCTAGACTTGCGGGGTGCCAGGATATAGTCCTTTTAAAATGTACGAGCACATATCCATCCACACCCGAAAGTAGTAATATATCCACAATCCCTCATTTGAAAGAACTATTTAACTGCCAAGTAGGTATTTCTGATCATACAATGGGTATTGGAGTAGCGGTAGCAAGTGTAGCTCTGGGTGCGTCAGTTATAGAGAAGCATTTTACACTACGACGATCAGACGGAGGTGTAGATTCAACATTTTCGCTAGAACCTAATGAGATGCAATCACTTGTCACTGAAAGTGAGCGAGCATGGCAAGGTGTAGGTGTGGTGCACTATGGATTATCAGAAAAGGAGAAATCTTCGTTGATGTTTAGACGATCTCTATATATCTGTAAAGATATGAAGGCAGGTGATATGTTTACTGAGAAGAACTTACGAGCAATACGCCCAGGCTTTGGGCTCCCACCCAAATATTTATATCAGTTGATGGGGAAGGTAGTTAAATCAGATGTTTCTATTGGTACTCCAGTTACATGGGATCTTGTTGTTTAAAAATTAAATCTATACATTATAGGGAGTCAAATATATGAATATCTTGTTAACAGGCGGAGCGGGCTTTATAGGACGTTGGGTAGCCAAGCGTTTAATTGAGGATGGACATAAGCTTTGGATACTTGATGATCTATCCAATGGTTCACAGGCTAACATAGAGGAATTTACTGATCACCCTAATTTGCAACAATTTATCTTTGGCGATATCAAGGATGAAGCATTACTTGAAAAGCTGTTTCAATTAACGAAGTTCGATATCTGCTACCACTTAGGTGCGTCTATTAACGTTCAGGACTCGATTGATGATCCGCGTACTACGTTTAATAACGATGCAGTGGGTACCTTTTTTATTATGGAGCAATGCCGTAAGCATCAAGTCAAGGTTGTATTTATGAGTACCTGCATGGTTTACGATCGTTGTACGGACGAAACTGGGATCACGGAGGAACATCCTACTAAACCGGCGTCTCCCTATGCAGGAGCCAAGATCGCGGCCGAGAACATGGTCTTGTCCTATTTTTATGCGTATGGATTGCCGGTAGTTGTTATTCGTCCCTTTAACACCTATGGTCCCCACCAAAAGACCGGCGGTGAAGGCGGAGTAGTAGCTGTCTTTATTAAGAATAAATTAACGGGTAACGATGTATCAATTTACGGTGATGGTACACAAACAAGGGATTTGTTATTTGTTGAAGACTGCGCCCGTTTTGTGGTTGAAGCTGGCTATTCTAATAAGGTTGATGGACATATTGTTAATGCTGGATTAGGCAGAGATGTAACCATTAATGAATTGGCTCAAATTATCGTTGGGGATGAGTCGAGAATCAAGCATGTTGAGCATATCCATCCGCAGAGTGAGATACCTAAATTGCTATGTAACTCTAGTAAAGCAAAATCGCTTTTAGGTTGGGATCCACGAGTGTCATTGGAAGAGGGAATTAAGCGTACGGAGTCATGGATTCAAACAAGCTACCTGTTGTAAAGGTGGCTTGTTTTTGTTAGCCTCTCACTACTAATAGACGGAGGGATTATCATGGAAAAACCAGCAATTGCAGGAGGTACTCCTGTTAGAGAGCAAATGCTATCCTATGGTAAGCAATTTATTGATGAGCAAGATATTGCTGCAGTCATTGATACTTTAAGGGGAGACTTTATTACTCAGGGCCCTGCCATAAATAGGTTTGAACAAGCTATAGCTGAATACGTAGGAGCAAAGTTTGCGGTTGCATTTTCAAATGGGACAGCAGCGCTTCATGGTGCGTGTTTTGCTGCTGGAATAGGTTTAGGCGATGAAGTTATTACAACACCGATTACTTTTCTTGCAAGCAGCAACTGCGTATTATATCAAGGTGGAACGCCTGTCTTTGCTGATATCCGGAGCGATACCTATAATTTGGATCCTATCCGTGTCGCTGAAAAAATAACCAACCGCACCAAAGCGATTATAGCCGTTGATTACACGGGACAACCCTGCGATATCGATACTTTGATGAAGCTGGCGGAGAAACACAACCTGATTGTGATTCAAGACGCGGCTCACTCTCTTGGAGCTGAAGTGAAAGGACGCAAAGTTGGGGCTATTGCCGATATGACCATGTTCAGCTTTCATCCAGTCAAGCACATCACTACGGGAGAAGGGGGTATGATTACAACAAACAATGAGGAGTTTTATCACAAGCTTCTCATGTTTCGTAGCCATGGAATGACCAAAGATCCTGACCTTCTACATCACAACGATGGACCTTGGTACTATGAGATGCAGTTGCTGGGCTATAACTACCGGATTACGGACATTCAAGCGTCATTAGGTACTTCACAATTGACAAAATTGGAAGGCTTTTTAGATAGAAGACGGCAGATAGCTGCGGCTTATTCCAAGGCTTTCAATGGTTTGGAGGGTGTGACAGTCCCATATCAACAAGCGGATCATGTATCCAGCTGGCACCTGTATATATTACGCTTTGACTTAACGAGATTCCAAGCAAATCGCAAACAGATTTTTGAAGCTCTGCGTGCTGAAAATATTGGTGTGCATGTCCACTATATACCGGTATATAAACAGCTATATTATCAGCAGAACGGCTACGCAGGCACGGTTTGCCTTGAATCAGAGAAATTGTATGAGGAAATGATCACGATTCCTTTGTTCCCAACGATGACAGAACAGGATGTTCTGGATGTCATAGAATCGGTTAAGAAAATTTATCAATATTATCAGCTATAATTTATGAATTTGCTCTAATAGAAAAATATACCTCATCCGATATAACTAATATAGACTGTCGGATGGAGGTTTTTTTATTATGAGCATGAATTCACCTATAGGCAATGGTACTGCAGATTGGACTCCGAGTGTGGATGCAACACCGAAGGTAAAACCCGTACAGGTGGACACTCAAACGGCAGAAAGCGTTATACCCCCCACTATTATTAACAATGTATCGGATTTAAGGCGAGCTGAAATGACGGGCGGTCATTACACGGCAAGTGACGAACAAATGGTTAAAACAATCGAGCGGGCGATTAAAGCTGTCCAAGGTAAATCAACATCTCTTGAATTTACAGTCCATGAAAAAACCAGGCTTGTTTCTGTAAAAGTAAAGGATAGCGATACGGGAGAGGTTCTTCGCGAAATTCCACCAGAGAAATCATTGGATTTTGTAGCCAAGCTGTGGGAGATGGCGGGAATTCTTGTCGATGAGCGGCGTTAATACAGATTTAGGGAGGTAAAAACTATGGTTACACGTCTTAATGGATTGGCTTCAGGATTTGAAACGGAAACAACGGTTACAGCACTGATGAAGGCGGCGCGTATACCGCTAACCAAATTAGCTCAGAAAAAACAACTGTTGGAATGGCAGCGTGATGACTATCGAACACTAAATGCTAAGATATTGGAATTGCGTACAGCTGCTTCCGATATGAAGATACCTTCTAAATATCAATCTAAGACTGCCGCTTCTTCTAACGATAGTTCGGTATCTGTTACGGGCAGCGCTGCAGCGAATGCAGGGGTCTACAAAATTAAAGTCAATCAATTGGCAACAGCAGCTTCCGTTACCTCAGGGGATTTGGCAGGCGTAGGTTCAGATACTAAAACGCTTGGAGAAATTGGATTGACTGGAGCTACGACTCTTACCATTAAGGGTGAAAAGGGAACCAAGACGATTGACTTAAAAACTACGGATAGCATGGCGCAGTTTGTAGCTAACTTTAATGCAGAATCCAGTTCCACAGGTGTGAAAGCAAACTATGATTCGGCTATGGACCGAATGTTTTTTGTAAGCACATCTACGGGTGCAAATTCTACTGTAGACATTAAAGTAAATGACGGCGGTGTGAGTAACATTTTTAATACATCACGACCAAGCTCCATTAACTCAGGAGTTGTGGTGGTTATAAACCCAGGTACTACCGATCTTGGAGAGCTTGGTTTAACCACGGATACGACTCTTAACATTACAGGTAAAAACGGAACTCAGACGATTGACTTAAAAACCACGGATACCATTTCAGATTTTTTAGATAACTTCAATGAAAAGACTGGTCTTACCGGTGTTAAAGCGAGTTATGATTCAATCGCGAAAAGATTTGTATTTGAGTCCACACCTGCAGGTGGAGGTTCGATTATAGATATAAGTGTAAATGACGATGGTGCAAGTGATATTTTCAAAATGCGTACAAATCCGTCAGATCCGGCAACAGCTGTGCCATTGAGAGCTATGTCATCAGGTTTAACGGATACTGGAAAAGACGCCAAGATTTCCTTCAATGGAATAGACACGACGTATAGTTCCAACAATTTCACAATCATCGGTATAAATTTTACTGCCAAAAAGGCTGATCCTACTGTGGAACTAAATATCACGGTATCGCAAGACACAGATGCTATCTATAACTCGATCAAAACTTTCGTGGATAAATATAATTCACTGATAGAGGCGGTTAATGCAAAAAAAGAGGAAAAAAGATATCGCGATTTTCAGCCATTAAGTGATGAGCAGAAAACAGCTATGAAGGAAGATGACATCAAGAGCTGGAATGTCAAAGCAATGAGTGGTATGCTTTCCAATGATCAGATGCTGAACAGTGGTTTGAATAGCTTCCGGACAGCATTATCTAGTATTGTACAGGGCTTACCTACAGGACAGTATAAAAGCTTGTCGGAGATCGGAATTTCTTCAAGTGTTCTTTTAGGATCAACTGTTTCCGGAAGTTACCTAGATAAGGGCAAATTGTTTATTGATGATACTAAGCTTAAAGCGGCAATAGCCGATAATCCTGATCAAGTATCAAAATTATTCTTGGCTAATGATAACGACAAAGAAACAAGTACAGGCGATGGGATAGCTGTACGGATGTATGATCAGGCAAATCAGTTGTTCGCAAAAATATCCAATAAAGCGGGATTAGCTACAAGCGTTCAAAGTAGTTATCTAATTGGTAAGACTTTAAAGGATATAGATAAGCAGGTAGATACACTAAGCCTACGACTTGATGCTCTGGAAACACGCTACTACAAGCAGTTTACCTCGATGGAAAAATATATCAACAATATGAACACTCAAAGCGCTAATCTTACCAAGCAGTTTGGTTAAAAAGGGGGATTCACCATGATTCAGGCTCAATTACAGGCACAGGCACAGCGCAATAAATACCTAGAAACCACGGTCCAGACGGCCACCCCTGCCCAATTGTTGATTATGTTATGTGACGGAGCAATTCGTTTTTGCAAAGCTTCTATAGAAGCAATACGTAATAACAACTACGAGGAAGCAAACACCCAGCTGGTTAAAGTACAAAATATTATTAGTGAATTTGCGATTACGATAGATCGTTCATCGGCTATATCCGAGCCCTTGTTAAGGCTGTATGAGTATTTTAATTACCGGTTAATTGAAGCCAATATGAAGAAATCGACGGAGCCGGTTGAAGAAGTGCTTGGTTACTTAATTGATATGAAAGAAACATGGATACAAGCAGCCAAGCTCTCTACTGCAGGTACACCGTCGAAATCCGTAGAATCGTATGGATAAATTGATTGCTGAGCTTGAAGAGCTGACCAAGCAGGGTTTATTAGAGCTGGGATCAATGGACTATGAGCAAGTCGTTGAGTTCATGGAGCGGCGGACCTTGATTGTGGATGAGCTGCTGGAGCATATTCCTAGTCTGAGGGAGAAAATCATATACAAAGGACGCATACAAGCGGTTCTTAGCCACGATCATGCTTTTATCGCCAAAATGATGGAGCATAAGGATGAGGCCAGTCTACAGCTAGCTAAGCTTGATAAAGGCCGTACACAGCGTAATGCTTATGATATGGATAGCGCTTATGATGTGGGCAGTGTATTGTTCGACAAGAAAAAATAGATACGGTTATCGTCATAGGATATACAAAGGGACCTTTAATTTCACTTGTAAAGTGGGTTTAAGGTTTTTTTGCTTTGTGGAGAATTTGACACTATTAGGATTTATTTTACGATTTCATCCTTATTTGTGTGTAGAAGGAGTCTTTTTTTGTGGACAATGTGGATAACTCTGTGTACAACTTTATTGAAAATAGCCATGTAAGCTTATTCCTATTGAATTTGTGCCTGTGAATTAGTTATTAACGCAATGTTAATACGTGAATTTTCTAAATATTTGGCTAACAAAACGTGGATAGAATTGACACCTGGAAAGTGCGGGTGATATATTCAAATTGAGGGTACGATGCGTACTGATTCAATCATAGAGGGGAATGTTTGGCATGCAGGGTAAAGTGAAATGGTTCAATGCAGAAAAGGGTTATGGTTTCATTGAGCGTGAAGATGGCGGGGATGTATTCGTGCATTTTTCTGCAATTCAAACAGAGGGATTCAAATCTTTGGATGAAGGCCAAGCGGTTGAATTTGATATTGTTGAAGGGGCTCGCGGACAGCAGGCGGCTAACGTTACCAAATTGTAGGATCTGATATTTATTGCCTTGTGGCATACATCATGAATTAGATTGATAGCATTCATTGAGTAGACGGACATCTCGCATTATGTGCGAGGTGTTTTTTTATGCAATCCATCTGCTTGAACATGAGGTAATAAGGTTAAATGTGGAGGAGGATTGTAAAGATTCTTTGAAGATTATCGGGGAATATAGTATACTGGGATCATGAAAGGAGGAGAAGTACAATGAAATTCAACATTCGTGGACAAAATATCGAGGTAACCGAAGCGCTTAAAGACTATGTTGAGAAAAAGCTGAGCAAGCTCGAAAGGTACTTTGAAACTCCCCCTGCTTCTGAAGTAAAAGTAACGTTAAATGTAATAAAAGGATTGCAAACCGTAGAGGTGACAATTCCATTAACAGGTGTTGTGCTGCGGGCTGAAGAGAAGAACAGCGATATGTATGCTTCCATTGATCTGGTAACGGACAAGCTGGAAAGACAAATTCGCAAGCACAAAACTAGAGTGAACCGAAAGATCCGTCAAGAGGGCGGCCTCCAGGATGTATTACGGGTGGATTCACCTGTACTGGCTGATGAAGAAGACGAGGACTACGAATTGGTGAAGACCAAGAGCTTTATGATGAAGCCGATGGATATTGACGAAGCGATTCTGCAAATGAATATGGTGGGTCATAGCTTTTTCGTATTTTCCAATATGGAAACAGAACAAGTGAACGTCGTCTACAAACGGGATGACGGTAAATACGGCTTGATTGAGCCGGCTAGATAAGACAATGAACCGGGAGCTTGCCTAAATAGGGCAGGCTCCTATTAGATTGAATGAGCTTAATAATCGAGTGCATGTATATATTGCCAAGGATGGTCAGAGGGAGCTCATGGCGGTCCTTTTTGCGGTATGAATGTGTAACAATTTTGAAGGTTCCTTGCGACTCGCGCTGCAAACTGCTACAATTTAAGGCAAACCGTTTTATGAAAAGGGAGATGGGCCCATGTTAGGACTCGTTAAAAAAATATTCGGCGATTCCAACGAGCGCGAAGTTAAGCGGCTGTGGAAAACTGTCGAAGTCATCAACAAGCTGGAGTCGAGCATCGAGGTATTGAGCGATGAAGAGCTGCGAAATAAAACTCAGGAGTTCAGAGAACGCCTAGAGAAGGACGAGACTCTGGATGATCTGCTTCCGGAAGCTTTTGCCGTCGTGCGTGAAGCCTCCAAGCGTGTACTGAACAAGCGTCATTATGACGTGCAGTTAATCGGGGGTATGGTGCTTCATGAGGGCCGTATCGCGGAAATGAGAACCGGAGAAGGGAAAACCCTTGTAGGAACCCTTCCAGTGTATTTGAACGCTCTACTGGGCAAAGGTGTCCACGTCGTGACGGTCAATGATTACCTTGCCCAACGGGATAGCTCGGAAATGGGTAGAATCTATGAATTTCTTGGCATGACCGTAGGTGTGAACCTGAATACGCTGGAGCATCATGAAAAGCAGGCTTCGTACGCTCAGGACGTTACTTATGGAACGAATAATGAGTTTGGTTTCGATTATTTGCGCGACAACATGGTGCTGTATAAAGAGCAGATGGTACAGCGTCCATTGTATTTTGCCGTAATTGATGAAGTGGATTCGATTCTGGTCGATGAAGCGAGAACGCCGCTGATTATTTCGGGACAAGCTGCCAAATCGACGGATATGTATTATATGGCTGACCGCTTTGTGAGCCGACTGAAGGATGAAGAAGATTATATTATCGATGTAAAAATGCGCTCCGTAGCTTTGACGGAAGCAGGGGTTACCAAGGCTGAAGAAACCTTTAACATCGAAAATTTATTCGATCATGCCAATGTGACGATTAATCATCACATTACGCAAGCGTTAAAGGCTCGTGTCATTATGAAGCGTGACGTGGATTACGTGGTTCAGGACGAAGAGGTTGTTATCGTTGACGAATTTACGGGACGTATGATGACAGGTCGCCGCTACAGCGAAGGCTTGCACCAAGCGATTGAGGCGAAGGAGCAGCTGAAGGTACAAAACGAATCCATGACGTTGGCTACGATTACGTTCCAGAACTATTTCCGGATGTATCGCAAGCTCTCAGGGATGACAGGTACGGCGAAAACCGAGGAAGAAGAGTTCAAAAAGATTTATGGTCTGGATGTTATTATCGTTCCTACGAACCGTCCGATGATCCGTCAGGATAACGCCGATATTGTATATAAATCTGTGAACAGCAAGTTCCGCGCAGTTGTAGAGGAAATTGTGAAGAGGCATCAGAACAACCAGCCGATGCTCGTTGGTACAGTATCGATTGAGAATTCCGAGCGCTTATCCGAAATGTTGAAGCGTAAAGGGATTCAGCATAAGGTACTGAACGCCAAGTTCCATGCGGAGGAAGCAGAAATCGTCGCACGTGCGGGTCAACCGGGTTCGGTGACGATCGCTACCAATATGGCCGGTCGTGGTACGGATATTATGCTGGGTGAAGGCGTACATGATGCAGGTGGTCTGCATATTATAGGTACGGAGCGGCATGAAAGCCGTCGGATCGATAACCAGCTGCGTGGTCGTGCAGGACGTCAGGGCGATCCAGGCTCCTCACAGTTCTACCTCTCGATGGAAGATGAACTGATGCGCCGTTTTGGTGCAGAGAACATCATGGGGATGATGGATAAGCTTGGTTTTGATGAGGATCAGCCGATTGAAAGCAAATTGATTTCACGTGCGGTAGAATCTGCGCAAAAGCGTGTAGAGGGCAACAACTTTGATGTACGTAAAGTCGTCCTTCAATACGATGATGTGATGAATCAACAACGGGAAATAATTTATAAGCAGCGCCGCGAGGTGTTGGAATCAGATAACATTCGCGACATTGCGCTTGGAATGATTTTGCCGGTTGTGGAACGCATTGTTGAAGCGCATTGCCCATCAGACCTGGTTCCGGAGGAATGGGATCTGCAGGCCATTATTGATTACGGAAACGGAACTTTCTTGCAGGAAGGCCAGCTAACAGCAGAGGAGCTGTGGGGCAAGGAGCAGGATGAGATCACCCAGTACATCAAGGATGTCGTTCAGCGTATTTATGAAGAGCGCGAGCAAATGATCGGCGAGGAATTCATGCGCGAGTTTGAAAAAGTGGTTGTGCTGCGTGCGGTGGATTCGAAGTGGATGGATCATATCGATGCGATGGACCAACTGCGTCAAGGGATTCATTTGCGTGCCTATGGCGGTACAGATCCTTTACGTGAGTATCAGTTTGAAGGCTTTGCGATGTTCCAAGAGATGATTCAAAGCATTCAGGAAGAGGTTGCTACCTACATCATGAAGGCGCATGTAGAAATGAATCTGGAGCGTCAGCAAGTCGTTGAAATTCAGGCGGTACCGGCGGCGGACGGAGAGATTTCTCTAAAAAAACCGGTCGTTAACGATGCAGACAGGATTGGTCGTAATGATCTTTGTCCTTGCGGCAGCGGCAAAAAGTATAAACAATGTCATGGTGCTTCGTAAGCTTAAGGACAGCTTATAAGCTAAAGGGTGGAAGAAAAGGGATGCCGGTGGAATGAACCCGGCTCCTTTTTTTGAAATGATCACAATTATAAAGGAGACAACCATATGTTGGAACCAGAAATAAAGCAGGATTTACGTGAAACAGCGGTGCGGTTAGCTGAGCTTAGGGGGTCTCTTTGACTTAGATCTGAAGCTGGAGCAAATCGCCAACTATGAGGAGAAGATGTCAGCTCCCGATTTTTGGGATGACAATGAGCAGGCACAAAAGCTGATTGCTGAGATGAATGCCATTAAAGGTGATACAGATCATTTCCTGCGGATGGCCGCTGAGTTCGAGGATCTGGAAATGCTAGTTGAGCTGCTTCAAGAGGAGCAGGATGACAGCATGGCAGCCGATATCGTGAATGGGATTACTGCTCTTGTAAAGGAGCTAGACAGCTTCCAGCTGCAGCTGCTGCTGAGTCAGCCTTACGATAGACTGAATGCGATTCTCGAGCTGCATCCAGGAGCAGGTGGGACAGAGTCGCAGGACTGGGCGGAAATGCTGCTGCGCATGTACCGGCGTTGGGCGGAGAAGCGTAATTTTAAGGTCGAAGTGCTGGATTATTTGCCCGGCGATGAAGCAGGTGTCAAAAGCGTGACGCTGTTAATCAGCGGACACAATGCCTACGGCTATTTAAAGGCGGAAAAAGGTGTTCACCGCTTGGTGCGGATTTCACCGTTTGATGCATCTGGACGTCGCCATACTTCTTTTGTATCGTGTGATATTATGCCGGAAATTGATGACGATGTGGAAATTACGATTCGTACCGAGGATCTGAAAATTGATACGTACCGTGCGAGTGGTGCGGGTGGACAGCACATTAATACGACGGATTCGGCCGTACGGATTACGCATATGCCAACAGGTGTCGTGGTCAGTTGTCAGCAGGAACGCTCGCAAATTAAAAACCGTGAGAAAGCCATGAAAATGCTTCGTTCCAAATTGTACGAAAAAAAGATCGAAGAGCAGCTGAAGCATCTGGCTGAGATCCGCGGCGAAGTTTCCGATATAGCTTGGGGCAGTCAAATACGTTCCTATGTGTTTCATCCTTACAGCATGGTCAAGGACCATCGTACTTTGGAAGAAACGGGTAATATCGGCGCAGTGATGGATGGGGATTTGGATGCCTTTATCGATGCGTATTTGCGTCAGCAGATTAAACCCAAAGCCGCGGATCAACAATAAGTTATTGGAAACCGCGACGACTGGCCGTGGAAGCAGCTGACAAGGTTCATAATTCATGTATGTTCAGTAAATCCTACACATAACTCATACCAAACCTGAAGGCTTGGAAGCAGACAGCACAGCAAAACTTAAAGCTGGGGCCCGTCTGATGCCAGACTTGATGAAGAGGTGTGGGACATGTGTGGATTTTTTGTGCTTTCAGCTGAAACCGGCAAAGGCTGTCGATGTTGTCGATCAATTGAAAGCAGACAGGGGGTGTGAACGATGAGAGTGCAGCGGCGAGAACGTAGAGTGGAAAAGCTTAGACGCAAGAGCAGACGGGATATCGTGGTGGAGTATGGACTGCTGCTGTTAGGGTCCATGGTGATAGCGGCCGGATTTAATATGTTTTTGAGTCCTAATCAGGTGGCGTCCGGAGGGGTCTCAGGCATCAGCATCATTGTGCAATCGGTTTTTGGCTTCGAGCCGGCCGTAACACAGTGGGTATTGAATGTCCCTTTGGTTATTTTAGGAACCTTTTTGCTTGGTCGTCATCATGGTGTAAAAACAGTGATTGGCGCCTTTTTGCTGCCGCTGATTATTTTGTTAACCCGTCATTTACCCGCCTTGACCGATAACCTGCTGCTGGCCAGTATTTATGGGGGTATTATGCTCGGGATCGGGGTTGGTCTTGTTTTTCGTGGTAAAGGGTCTACGGGTGGACTTGATTTAGCTGCACAAATCGTGCATAAGTATACAGGCCTGAGTCTAGGGCTGGCGATGGCGATGCTGGATGGATTGGTTATTTTGACAGCAGGTATTGTGTTATCCCCGGAAAAAGCTTTGTATGCGCTGATTGGACTGTTTGTGACGAGCAAGACCATTAATATCGTGCAGATTGGACTCAGCTACTCCAAGGTTGCTTTTATCATTTCGGATAAATCGGAGGAGATCCGTCAGCAGATTTTGCTGGAAATAGATCGAGGATTGACGCAGCTGCAAGCTACAGGTGGATATACAGGGCAGGATCGAACAGTATTGATGGTGGTGGTCGGGCAGACCGAGGTTAACCGACTGAAGGAATTAGTGCAAAAAACAGACCCGACAGCTTTTGTTATTTTGAGCGATACGCATGAAGTGCTGGGAGAAGGCTTTAAGTTCAATGATCACATTTAAAAGAATGGGATATCGAAAAAGTGCGGTAAAATCAGTGTCCATAAACGTAACATAATCGTAAGAAGCTGAATGTATACGAGTGCACAGGAACATGGTAAAATTCATAAGGGCCAATAACAACGGATTCGCTGTTATCAATCAACAGGAATCCAAATTATATATATAGAATGCGAATGCTGAGAACTATTGGCTATGGAACAAGTTTAATTATCCATTGAATTATTATTCTTTTAAATGTATAATAATACATACTTTATGTTTGGAGGGGACGGCTATGTCTACGAAATTAAGAGCGGCTATCATCGGGGCAACAGGATACGGCGGGGTTGAATTAATTCGACTGCTGCTCACACATCCGAATGTGGAAATCACATCGGTGATGTCTTCATCGAATGCAGGTGCTCCACTAGCTGATGGCTACCCGCATTTAAACCAGATTGTGGTCGACAATTTGGACGCTATTGACGTAGAACTTATCAAGCAAAAATCCGATGTTGTATTTCTGGCAGCGCCACATGGTGTAGCGAGTGGTTTGGCACCGCAATTGATTGACGCCGGTCTTAAAGTCATCGATGTATCAGGCGATTTCAGGCTGCAATCCGGAGAAACGTATGAGCAGTGGTATAAGCACAAGCCAGCTGATCCTGCTTACTTGGCTAAGGCTGTCTACGGACTGGCCGAGGTATTTGGTGAAGAGGTAAAAGGCTCTACATTTATTTCCAATCCGGGCTGTTATCCTACAGCTACCCTGCTTGGCCTGGCACCGATCGTAAAGCAAGGCTGGGCAGATACAACTTCGATTATTGTGGATGCAAAATCAGGAGTGTCCGGTGCAGGTAGAGGTTTAGGTTTGACAGCGCATTTTTCGGAAATGAATGAAAATTTCCTGGCTTATAAAGTAAATAAACATCAGCATACCCCTGAAATTGAACAGGTGCTCGGCCGTGTTGCCGGCGAGGAAGTTGTCATTACGTTCACTACCCATTTGGTGCCGATGACGCGCGGGATTTTATCGACGATCTATGTTAATCTGAAACAGAAGCATACGGAAGATGAAATTATCGATCTGTATCGTCAGTATTATGAAGGACGCCGTTTTGTGCGTATTCGCGATAAGGGCAAATGGCCTGCAACCAAGGAAGTATGGGGCTCAAATTATTGTGATATCGGACTGTCTCTGGATGAGCGGACGGGCCGATTGACGATTATTTCTGTCATTGACAATATTGTAAAAGGAGCCGGCGGTCAGGCGGTTCAAAACTTGAATTTAATGATGGGCTGGGACGAAGCGACCGGGCTGGCGTTCACTCCTGTATACCCGTAATCCGTAAAATAAGGAGTAGATGAACAGGTGAGCAAGCAAACAAAGGAATTATATACGGTCGTTCCTCAGGGTTCGATTACGACGCCACAAGGATTTCGGGCTGGAGGGCTGCATTGCGGTTTGAAAAAAACGAGCCGCTTTGACCTCGGCGTTATTGTCTGCGAGGTTCCTGCACAAGCAGCAGGTGTGTATACGCTGAATGCGTTTCAAGCCGCACCGCTGCATGTAACCCGCGAAAGTGTGGCTGTGGAAGGCAAACTGCAGGTCATGCTGGTCAACAGCGGCAACGCAAATGCTTGCACAGGCAAGCAGGGAGATCAGGATGCACGTGGAATGCGCTCGGCTGCGGCTGAAGCATTTGGTGTGGCGGAGCATTTGGTTGGCGTCACCTCAACAGGCGTTATTGGTGAATTGCTGCCGATGCCTAAAGTGCTTAGCGGTATCGAAAATTTGCCTGCACAGGTTAAAGTTGATGGTGGCGAAGACTTTTGCCAGGCGATTCTGACGACGGATCTTGTGCAAAAGATGACCTGCGTGCAGTTGACCGTTGGAGATAAGACGGTACATATCGCAGGCTCAGCCAAGGGATCGGGTATGATTCATCCGAATATGGCCACGATGCTTGGATTTATGACAACAGATGCTAACATTGAGAGCGCACAGCTGCAAAAGCTGTTGAATGGTGTAACGGACTCCACATTCAACATGATTACTGTAGACGGTGATACAAGTACAAACGATATGGTCGTTGTAATGGCGAGCGGTTTGGCTGGTAACGATACGTTGACCCCCGAGCATCCGGATTGGGCTGCGTTCGAAGCGGGCTTTAAGTATGTTGGCGAGTATTTGGCCAAAGCGATTGCCCGTGACGGAGAAGGCGCTACGAAGCTGATTGAGGTCACAGTAGCCGGAGCTGCAACCCAGGAAGCGGCACGTGCTATCGCCAAGACGGTCATTGGCTCAAGTCTGGTTAAATCGGCTTGCTTCGGAGCTGATGCCAACTGGGGACGTATTATAGCCGCTGTTGGCCGTGCGGGTCAACCTGTTCAAACAGAAACCGTTGATATTCGCTTGGGCGATATCGTCGTGTTGGAGCAGTCCCGCCCGATTAAATTTGATGAAGAACGCGCAGCTGAATATTTAAAAGGTGAGCAAGTTGACATACATGTCAACCTGCATATGGGTAACGAAACTGCAACCGCCTGGGGCTGCGACCTTACCTACGATTACGTAAGAATTAACGCCGCTTACCGGACATAATGAACGGATGTTTCTATAATATTCAACAATATAAGACTTACTAGGCTTGTGGATACAGCGAGTCAAATGATGATATTTCAGAGCAACGTTTCCATGTAAATCATGTAAATTGCAATAATAACGATGCTAAACATCATAAGAAAAAACCAACATTCTTAAACGATACAAACATGGTAGACACTGCGATTTATCATTATTCTCTGTTGTAACGATGACAAACATCGTTACAGCGTGCAGAGCGAAGCCATTGCACAATCACTAAAACGAACACCAAGCACCCAAATAAAGCGTGTCCCAAAGGGACGAAAAGCGCTGGAAAAAGCACAATCAAAATCAGCAATGGGTCCGCTGTCGCGAGTTGTAACAGCTCTTCTGTAACGATGACAAACATCGTTACACCGTGCAGAGCGAAGCCATTGCACAATCACTAAAATAAACACCAAGCACCGAACTAAAGCGTGTCCCATAGGGACGAAAAGCGCTTAAATCAGCAGCATAAATGTCCACAATCGATCCGCAGCCACAAGTTAAGCGTGTCCCGTAGGGACGAAAGCGTTGTAACCACGCGGTATCCATCAACAAAACACCAACAGCATCAATATTCCTCGGCCTTTAGGGGGAGTCCAGAGGGCACAGTCCTCTGGGGCCCTCCCTACAAGGGAGGGTTTGGGAGGGTAATCACCTTATGTTTGTCATGAAATGCGGCGGCAGCACGCTCGCGGCGCTGCCTGATTCTTTTTTTGAGGATATGAAACGACTGCAGGATGAGCAAATCATTCCCGTCATCGTACACGGTGGCGGGCCTGCGATCTCGGATACGCTCAGTAAGCTGGGCATTGAAACCGAATTTGTAAATGGACTGCGCAAAACCAATGAAGCGGTGCTCGATGTCGTCGAGATGGTATTATCAGGACAGATTAATAAAGAAATTGTCCGCAAAATTCAGCTGTCTGGCGCAAGAGCGATCGGAATCTCAGGTGTGGATGGCCATTTGATCCAGGCAGAGCCTGTAGCCAATGCGCATGAAGTTGGCTTGGTCGGGGATGTAACCCATGTGAACGCGGAGCTGCTGCAGGGGATCATCAAGCTAGGCTATATGCCGGTCATTGCACCGGTTGGCTTGGGAGCAGACGGAGGACAGCGTTACAATATTAATGCCGATACTGCGGCGGGTGCTGTCGCTTCACATCTGGGCGTAGAAAGAATGATTGTAGTAACAGATGTACCGGGCATTATGAAAACGATAAATGGCGAGAAAAAAGTGCTTCCGCTTGTAACCGTCGAGGAAATCAATGAAATGATTACAAGCGGCGATATATATGGAGGCATGATTCCCAAGGTGCGCGCGGCGATCCAATGCATCCAAGGTAAGGTGAGTGAGGTTGTTATCGTGAACGGAGCCGAGCCGGAAGTATTAAGCAGAGTCATTAAAGGCGCAGCGATTGGTACTCGAATCGTCAGATAATAGGTGACCCTAGTGAGAAGCAGTGACCATTGAAACAGGAAAAGGAGTGAGCTGGCATGGGAGAAGGAGCCAATTCTTTATTTCCGAATTACGGCAGCAGGTACGGGTTGACTTTCGTGAGGGGTGAAGGCAGCCGACTGTGGGATGAGCAGGGCAAGGAATACTTGGATTTGATGAGCGGAATCGCCGTTACGAATCTGGGGCATGTTCCTAAGCAGGTTGCAGAGCGTCTGAAGGCGCAAATCGACCAATTGTGGCATACAAGCAATTTGTTTCATATACCGAATCAGGAAAAACTGGCGCAACTGCTAACGGATAACAGCTGTGGCGATGCCGTGTTTTTTTGCAACAGTGGTGCAGAGGCCAATGAAGCTGCGATCAAGCTGGCTCGTCGTTATTTTCATAAAGTACTGGGCAAGCCAGAGCAGTATGAGATTATCACCTTCCAGCAGTCCTTCCATGGTCGGACGTTAGCGACTCTGACAGCAACTGGTCAGGATAAGGTTAAAGACGGCTTTGCGCCGCTACCGGAGGGCTTTGTGTACGCGCCTTACAATGATGCAGAGGCGCTGAAGCAGTTAATCGGTCCCCAAACCTGCGCCATTATGCTGGAGATGGTCCAAGGTGAAGGTGGTGTGAACCGCGCCGAACCCGAGTTCATCAAGCAGGTGACGGCTCTTTGTGAGCAGCATGGGTTACTTTTGATTGTAGACGAAATTCAAACAGGAATCGGCCGTACAGGCAAGCTATTTGCTTATGAGCATTATGGCATTCAACCGGATATATTTACATTGGCAAAAGGGCTTGGCAGTGGAATGCCGATAGGCGCGATGGTTGGAAAAGAAAAGCTTCGTGAAGCTTTTTCAGCAGGCAGTCATGGATCTACATTCGGCGGCAACTATTTGTCTACGACGGCGGGTGTAGCAACACTGGAAACGATATTGAATGAAAAGCTGTCTGAGCGTGCCGCAGAGCTAGGCGAATACATCGTCAGTGAATTGTCGAAGCAATTGGCAGACAATCCGTTGGTCAAGGAAGTACGCGGCTTAGGGTTATTAATCGGGATCGAATGCACGCAACCGGTTGCTGATTTGGTTACTGCGCTTCAGGAGCAATCCATACTCGTGATCTCGGCGGGACCGAATGTAATCCGATTGGCACCAAGCCTGCTTATAACGAAGGAAGATATCGACAGGGGAATATCTGTAATCCGTTCGGTACTGAGCAAACAAGCGGCCGCTGCGGTACAATAAAGGGTGACAAATTTTTTGAGAGGGGCAGAGAACCTTGACAATCACAGAACAACAACTAGCCATTGATTTAAAAGGCAGGGATTTTTTGGGTCTATCTGACTTTACATCGGAGGAAATTCAATATTTACTCGATATGGCCATTGATTTGAAAAAGAAACGTAATGCAGGTGAAGTGTTCCATCCCTTGAAAGGCAAGACGCTGGGAATGATTTTTGAAAAATCATCTACTCGCACAAGAGTTTCCTTTGAAGTCGGGATGTATCAATTGGGCGGTCATGCTTTATTTTTGAGCAGTAACGATTTGCAGCTGGGACGTGGGGAAACGATTTCGGATACCGCACAAACGATGTCACGTTATTTGGACGGCATTATGATTCGTACCCATGCTCACCGTAAGGTCATCGATTTGGCTCGCGGTGCGACGATTCCTGTAATTAATGGTCTGACCGACCGATCGCATCCATGTCAGGCTTTGGCTGATTACCAAACGATTTTGGAACACAAAGGACAACTGCGCGGATTGAAAGTAGCTTATATCGGGGATGGAAACAATATGGTTCATTCCTTGATTATGGGTGCAGCGAAGCTCGGAGTCGATTTTGCTGTAGCTTCACCTAAGGGCTACGAGCCTAATGAGAGTATCGTGACCTCCGCACTGGATGTAGCGAACGAAACCGGCAGTAAGCTTTATGTAGGCAATGATGTCAAAGAAGCGGTATCCGATGCCGATGTCATTTATACCGATGTGTGGGCGAGCATGGGCTTTGAAGAAGAACAAAAAGAGCGTGAAATCGCCTTTAAACAATATCAGGTGAATGAGGCGCTTACCAGTCTTGCGAAAAAGGATTACCTGTTCATGCACTGCCTACCTGCTCACCGTGGAGAAGAAGTGAGTGAAGGTGTCATCGATGGTCCGAATTCGATCATTTTTGATCAAGCAGAAAACCGGCTGCACGCCCAAAAAGCGATCATGGCAGCGATTATGTAAGAACTTATATGTAAATCTTAATTGTATTTATCAAAGGAGCGCTTAATTAAACATGGCTAAACAAAAAATTGTACTCGCCTATTCAGGCGGTTTGGACACTTCGGTTATTTTAAAATGGTTAAAAGAAACGTACGATGCTGAAATTATTGCTTTTACAGCAGATATCGGACAAAAGGATGAGTTGGACGGTCTGGAAGAAAAGGCATTGGCGACTGGGGCATCCAAAATTTATATCGATGACCTGCGTGATGAATTTGCCAAGGACTTCATTTATCCGATGTTTCAGGCTGGTGCTTTGTATGAAGGCCAATATTTGCTCGGCACAAGCATTGCGCGTCCGCTGATCGCTAAGCGGATGGTGGAAATCGCTCGTCAAGAAGGCGCTACAGCGATTGCACACGGAGCTACAGGTAAAGGTAATGACCAAGTGCGCTTCGAGCTTACAGCGGCAGCACTGGCGCCTGAGTTGGATGTCATCGCGCCTTGGCGTCTGGATTCCTTCCGTGAAACCTTCCCAGGCCGTGCGGAAATGATCGCATACGCTGAGAAGCATAACATCCCGGTAACGGCTTCAGCTTCCAAGCCTTATTCGACTGACCGCAACCTGCTGCATATCAGCTTTGAGAGCGGCATGCTGGAGGATCCGTGGTTTGATCCAAGCGCAGCCTCGAACAAAGACATGTTCGTGTTGAGCGTAGATCCTGAGGATGCTCCGGATCAGGCAGAATATGTAGAATTGAATTTTGAAAAGGGCGACTGTGTGGGTGTTAATGGCGACCTGATGACTCCACTGCACGTTATGGAGTATTTAAATGAATTGGGCGGCAAGCATGGGGTTGGCCGTGTCGATATGGTAGAGAACCGTTTTGTAGGCATGAAGAGCCGCGGCGTATATGAAACACCAGGTGGCACAATCCTGTTCACAGCACATCGCAAGATGGAATCGCTGACCATGGACCGTGAAGTAATGAGCTTGCGTGATTCGTTGATTTCCCGCTACAGCACGCTCGTATACAACGGCTTCTGGTTTGCTCCGGAGCGCTTGGCACTTCAGGCGTTAGTGGATGAGAGCCAGAAGAATGTAACAGGTACAGTACGCTTGAAGCTGTACAAAGGCAATGTTATCGGAGCGGGCGTTCAAAGCCCTGTCAGCTTGTATAACCCGAACATCGCGACGATGGAGGCTGACCCAACACAAGCCTACAATCAAGGCGATGCCACCGGATTTATTCGTTTGAACGCTTTACGCCTGAAGGTTTCCTCCGGTGTGGAGCAAAACGCGAAGTCGTAAGCAAGGTAAGCCAAACCCAATTGGTTATTAAATAGAATTCATAGGCTTTTCTGGGCTGCCGTTTAAGCAGCTTGGGAAAGCCTTGCATTGTGTATAAGAGATCTAAGTTAAGAATCAACAATGAACAGACAGTTTTCAGGCAGAAAGCTGTAAGAGAGGGGCTGTAACAGTGTCAAAGCTGTGGGGTGGACGTTTTACGAAAAAAACCGATCAACTGGTGGAGGAATATACGGCTTCCATTTTATTTGATAAAGAGCTTGCTGAGGAAGATATTCAGGGTAGTCTGGCGCATGTAACCATGCTGGGTACCTGCGGGATCCTGCCGTTGGAGGATGTAGAGAAGATCAAGAACGGTTTGCTCAAAGTGCAAAGCAAGATCCGCCAAGGTGAAATCGAGTTCACGGTGGGCGACGAGGATATTCATATGAATATTGAGAAGGCGCTGATCGATGAAGTTGGCCCTGTAGGCGGGAAGCTGCACACAGGACGTAGCCGTAACGACCAGGTAGCGACCGATATGCATTTATATTTGCGTAAGCGCGTTGTCGAGTTTGTCGGCCTATTGAACAAATTACAAGAGGCGCTTCTGGGACAAGCCAGTCAAAACCTCGATACGATCGTGCCGGGATATACGCATTTGCAGCGTGCCCAACCCATTCTGTTTGCACACCATTTGATGGCTTATGTATCGATGTTCCAACGTGATATTGAGCGTCTGCAGGACAGCTACAAACGGATTAATGTGCTGCCGCTTGGTGCAGGTGCATTGGCGGGAACGACCTTTCCGATCGATCGTCATTTTGTAGCACAGCAGTTGGGCTTTGACGGTGTGTACGAAAATTCTTTGGACGCGGTAAGTGATCGCGACTTTATTATCGAGTTTCTGTCGAACGCGTCGATGATCATGATGCACTTGTCACGTTTGTCGGAGGAAATGATCCTGTGGTCGTCCACGGAGTTCCGTTTTGTCGAGCTGGATGACGCGTTCTGTACCGGAAGCAGTATTATGCCGCAAAAGAAAAACCCTGATGTGCCTGAGCTGGTCCGTGGCAAAACAGGTCGTGTGTACGGCAATCTGTTCGGTCTGCTCACGGTGCTGAAATCATTACCGCTCGCATATAACAAAGATATGCAAGAAGACAAAGAAGGTATGTTCGACACCGTACGTACGCTTCAAGGCGCGCTTCAGTTGTATGCACCGATGGTGAGCACGATGAAGGTCAACAAGGATCGGATGCGTCAAGCGGTCAATCAAGACTTTTCTAATGCGACAGACATTGCGGATTACCTCGTGAATAAAGGCTTGCCATTCCGCCAAGCGCATGAGGTCATTGGTAAGACGGTGCTGTACTGCATCCAGAACGGGAAGTTTTTACTTGATTTGAAGATTGAGGAGTACCATCAATTTTCCGAGCTGTTCGAGTCGGATATTTATGCGGTGCTGCAGCCTGAGCAAGTAGTGAATGCACGCAACGTATACGGCGGAACAGCAACCGGACAAGTCAGTGCTGCCATTAGCCGCGCTGAAGCTGTGAAGTTGCAGACAGATGAGTGGTTCGAGCAGTATTATAATAAAAGCAAGTAAATGTAATAGATTTCAATGACCGATAAAATTCAGTAAAGCTCCAGTACGGCAGTGCTTATGCGCTTGCCGAGATTGGAGCTTTTTTACATATTGGAATATTCATCCATTCAACTTGCAGAGCCTATCAGACCAACAGGCTTCGATTCCACGGCTAAGCTTATCTGTACAAAGGCCCCTTGACCCCATCCTCGATCAAGGGCGCTTCATAGGGCTTAGAGGGTTGAAGCTTGGGATTAGGCTGTCCGGAGGAAGTGCTTGGGTAAATCGCAATAATGGTCGGCTGTGCCGCATACGTATCCTGCGAGATGCGCTCCTGAGCAATAATCCGGTCAGCTTGCTTTTTATAGCGTAATGTATCTACAACATAACCGGGCCTGCCTTCACTAATCAGCTGCTGCTTGCCAGGTGACAAGGTGGGGTTAGCCACATAGCGGATTTCGGGCTGCAGCGTGCGAATGGTAAACGATTCGATAGCATACGTCGTATCCAAGGGGATTTGACCGAATAGTTTAACTGTCATTTGCCGATCGTCTACTGATGTACGGATGAGAAGATACTTGTCTGTACTATTGCGAAACTGAAAATTAATATGGCCTGCTGCAAAGGTTGCATCTTGTCCAAGGGCGACATAGCTGACTGGTAGGGAATGATGGCGTCTTTCGACAATCGCGAGCCCAGCGCGAAGCACTGCATTATATAGTGTAGAGGATACCTGACAGATCCCGCCTCCGATGCCCGGAACTAACTTGCCGTTTACGATGACTGGTGCCTCCTGAAAGCCGAATCGTGCCTCTGTCTGTGTAATATAAGTGGCGTAATCAAATACCTCACCCGGCTTCATTAACAGGTCATGAATCGTAGACGCCGTCGAACGGACGTTGTGGAGGCGGCCTTCGCTTGTCTGCAATAAAGGCGTTGAAAATTCGCTGATTTTACGATCCACCCCCTGAGCCTGGAGAATAGAGAGTGTTAGCTCAGGATTCTGGGTCACAAAGGATAGAGGAATATCGACGGGGCCCCTACTTTCCTCAGAACGTGAAGGTGCCTGACTAACTTTTCCCAGTGGACGGACAGCATCCCGTAATTGCTGGAGCAATGCGGTCTCATCTATTCGGCTTACGTGTTTATCAGGAATATAACTGATTTGATCGGTAGGCCCTACGATGCGCTGAGCTGGGCTTGGTTGCTGTGCATACAGGCTGGGAAATTGCTGAAGAAGTACTCCGTGGAGGACAGCGGGCTCAAATTCGTAACGCAGTGCTTGATGTCGATTATTCAGCTGCCAGCGAGACAACGCCCGAGACCAGGGTGATCCCGAACGCAGCTGTGTCAACGGCTCAAGCACGTCCTCTAAGGACACACGAAGCCCAAGCTGCTCCATCGTGGTTGTAACGGTGGTCAGCTTCATATCGGGCTGCTCGCTAACCAAGCGAAGGGGCTGCTGCTGGACAAGTTTGATTTGTTCGTTAAGCTGCTGCTCGAATTCCTTGTAGGTGATCCCATTCACATGCCAGTGATCCACAAAGTAGCCAGCGGGCATTCGGTTTTGCAAACCATATAGAGCAACTACCAGACAAGCCGCAGCGGCTATAATCAACATGTACACAATCAGGCGTATAGTAAGGTTTTGATACGGTGCCATCGATACGCTCCTTTATGGAAAGTGCCTTGCGCGTTCCGCATTCTCTGCTCGTACCATTGATGTATATGCGGTCCAGTTCAGGAACTTGCCTGCACCACCGATCCAACAATAAATGTGAAAAAATGTAGAAAATCATTTCCATACGAAGGATTTTGGCCGTTGATGTCGAAACCATATAAGCTAACGAGGATTAACGGCTTAGTGGTTCTTACCGGATGGCAAGTGTTTATCCAGGTAGCGAGCACGTATAAGCAAGCCTATACGTTCTTAACTACTTAAACAATCAGGATGTGATACCGTGATAGAAATGCAAGATGTGTGGAAAACGTACCCAGACGGTAGTCAAGCATTAAAAGGGATCACCGTCAATGTGAATCGCAACGAATTTCTGTATGTCGTTGGACCCTCCGGCGCAGGAAAATCGACATTTATGAAATTGATTTATAGAGAAGAACGGCCTACCAAGGGGAGCATTTTCGTTAACGGTTTCAATTTGGAGAAGCTCAAGCAGCGGAAGATTCCGTATGTGAGACGTAATATTGGGGTTATTTTTCAAGATTATCGGCTTCTGCCCAAGCTAACGGCGTTTGAGAACATCGCTTTTGCGATGGAGGTTATCGAGGCGCCAAAGAAAATCATCAAGAAACGCGTGCTTGAGGTGCTGGAATTAGTTAAGCTGCGGGATAAGGCAAGCTCGCTGCCGACACAAATGTCCGGAGGAGAGCAGCAGCGGATCGCGATTGCGAGGGCTATTGTGAACAACCCAACCGTTATTATCGCGGATGAGCCTACTGGTAACCTCGATCCCGATACCTCGTGGGGCATTATGAAGCTAATGGAAGAAATTAATTTTCGTGGTACGACCATTATTATGGCAACCCATAATAAAGAAATTGTGAATACGATGCGTAAACGTGTACTTGCGATTGAAGATGGTCAAATTGCCCGCGATCAGGTCAGGGGTGAATACGGCTATGAGGATTAGCACAGGGTTCCGCCATATTCGTGAGGGCGGTAAAAATGTAATCCGCAATGGCTGGATGTCATTCGCTTCGATCAGTTCGATTTCGATTTCGTTATTTATTCTCGGTGTTTTTTTGCTGCTGACCTTGAATGTGAATTATTTGGCGGAGCAAATTGAATCACAGGTTGAAATTCGTGTATATCTGGATGTCGAAATTCCTAAAGATCAGATACAGCCTCTACAAAACGAAATTAGCGCGATTCCTCAAGTCGACAAGGTGAAATTTGTGTCTAAGGAAGAAGGAATTGTGTATTTACGTGAAAAGCTTGGGGAAAGCGGCAAGCAGCTGCTGGAAGGCTTTGAGGGTGAGAACAATCCTTTGAACGATTCGTTTACAGTCGAGGTTCTGGCGCCGCGCGAGGTAGCGAAAGTAGCACAGAAGATTACAGAGATCAATAATAAAAAGCCGACTAAGCCTATATATCGTGTCAGCTATGGGCAAGGAACGGTAGAAACGATGTTTAAGGTAACAAAAATTGTCCGTTATGTAGGTCTTGCGATGGTTGCCGGACTTGCGCTCACGGCGATGTTCCTGATCGCGAATACCATTAAACTGACGATTATCGCGCGTCGGCGTGAAATTGCTATTATGAAGTTGGTAGGAGCAACTAATTCCTTTATTCGCTGGCCATTTTTTATAGAGGGTGCACTGCTTGGCGTGGTGGGTTCTGTCATACCGGTTACTGTTTTGTTATACGGCTATTGGCAAATGATGGAGTCGACTCAATTGGATTTAAATTTACTGATGATTAAGCTGCTTCCGTTTCAACAGATCTACTTGACGATGTCGTGCTTATTGCTAGGGATTGGAATCCTAATAGGCATTTGGGGAAGTACGCTGTCTGTTCGCAAATTTTTACGGGTCTAAACCAGTTACTGGTAATCTACTTAACGTCCATACCCGTCTAGTCTAATTATGGGGGGAACCGAAGTTTGAAGAAATATGTGCTAACTTTCATCATATCGGCAGGATTGGTCGGTACGTTAATAGCGCCGCAGTTTGCGGGGGCCGCTGTTTCTGCCACTCAGCGAATTGAGCAGGAACTTAACCAGCTAAGAAAAGGGCTGTCTGATAATCAGAAAAAGGCAGCTGAAAGCAAATCTACAATTGATAAAATCGCGCAGGAAAAACAGGCAGTCACTAAGGATCTGAATACAGTGCTGGCAGAGATTGTGACAGCTAATCTGAAACTGAACGAGCTGAATAATCAGATTAGTGAGGGGAAGGAAAAGCTGGCTGTCAACGGCAAAGAGCTGGAAGAGGTTGAGGAGCGTATCGATACTCGGGACAAGCTATTGAAGTCGCGTCTTCGGTTGATGTATATGAACGGTGTGGTTTCGTATGCGGATGTACTGCTGAGCTCTACGAGTTTCGGTGACTTTCTTGACCGTTTGAATGCTTTGAATGCTATAGTGAATCAAGATAAACATATATTGGAGGAAAATCGAAAAGATAGAACGCAGAAAGAAGAGAAAGATGCGCAGATAAAGCACGAGCTGAGTCAGGTTGGGGATTTGTACAGTGAACAGGCTACTCGTAAAGCGGAGCTTGATAATAAGGAAAAAGAAAAGCAAGTCATGATCGCCAGCCTCTCGCAAAAGGAAAAAGAAGAGAAAAGTACTCTCGAGGATATTAGCGAGGATTCGGAAAAGAAGCTAGTAGAAGAGGCACGCAAGCAGTCGGCACTGGCTGAAGCCAGGCGCAAAGATGCTGAGGCTGCAGCAGCCGCCGCGGCAGCCAAGGCCAAAGCCAAAGCAGGCAATAACGGCAGTTCCAGCAGCGCTGCCCCAACCCCAGCCGCTCCCTTCACAGGCGGCAAATTCGGTTATCCATTAGCCAAGGTGGCCCCAATGACCTCTGATTTCGGTTATCGCTCCGATCCGTTTAATGGGAAGAAGACGATGCATAAGGGCATCGACCTTGGAGCTCCCAATGGAACGAACATTTTAGCTGCGGGCGATGGTGTTGTCATCGTTGCTTCCTGGTGGAGCGGCTATGGGAATACGGTTATAATTGATCATGGCAATGGCTATTGGACGTTATATGGACATATCCGTAACGGAGGGACGGTTGTAGAGAAAGGGGATGCCGTCAAACGTGGCCAAAAAGTGGCTGAGGTGGGCTCGACCGGAGAATCAACGGGCAATCATCTTCATTTCGAGGTACGTATTAACGAAGACCCCGTAGATCCTAAGCCGTATCTTCGCTAAACCGCTGTTAATAATTTCTAGAGGCTTGTCATACACTACAAAGACGAGTCCAATAAGGTAGTCGCAAAGGCGGTGTATTTAAAGTATGACCTTCAAGGGACGTACGGTTATTTTATTTGTTTTGCTGGCGATGTTTGGGAGCAGTATCATGACGCTTATGATCGTGAACCCTTCCACATTAGCTGCAGGTTTGAAAGGGAGTGCAGCAGGCACATCTGCGAAGTCAGGCCTAAGCACCAAAGACATGAACAAGCTGTCAACTACTTATCAGCTAATCGAAGGTAAATTTTTGTCTCAGGTTGACCATGATAAGGTCATGACGGGTGCCATTAATGGTATGCTGTCGTCATTGGAGGACCCTTTCACCGTCTATATGGATCAAAAGGAAGCTAAGCAATTCGATGAAAGCATTACCTCTTCCTTTCAAGGAATTGGCGCTGAGGTATCCTCTGAGGAAGGCAAAGTAACGATTGTTTCTCCTATCAAGGGGTCGCCAGCCGAAAAAGCAGGATTGCATGCCAATGATGTCATTGTGTCAGTCAATGGAGAAAAGCTGGACGGCTTAACGCTGAATCAGGCGATTATGAAAATCCGTGGTCCCAAAGGAACCCAGGCCAAGCTGGAAATTGTGCGCACAGGTTCTTCGGAACCCATCCAAATGACGGTCGTAAGGGATGATATCGACGTTGAGACGGTTTATGCGGAGATGCTTCCTAACAATATCGGTAAAATCGAGATTCGCCAGTTTTCCAGTAATACTTCCAAAAGATTCAAGGATGAGTTGACAGGTCTTGAGGCTAAAGGGATGAAGGGCTTGGTCATTGACGTTCGGAACGACCCGGGTGGTCTGCTGTCGGCGGTCGTTGAAATTGTCGAGCCGTTTGTACCCAAAGGGAAACCGATTGTAAAAATTGAGAACCGCAAGGGTGAGCAGGAGGATACAACCTCTCAAGGCACAGGTAAAAACTATCCTGTCACGGTATTGATCAATAAAGGCAGTGCCAGCGCTTCGGAAATACTGGCAGGAGCTCTACATGATTCCTCCGGCAGCAAGCTGATAGGGGAAACTACTTATGGTAAGGGAACGGTTCAGGTTACGTTTGAAAAAGAGATGGGCGATGGCAGCAATATCAAAATGACGGTATATAAATGGCTGACGCCAAGCGGCACCTGGATTCATAAAAAAGGGATTGCGCCAGACATTGCTGTTGATCAGCCTGCTTATTTCAAAGTAGCTCCGTTAACGAAAAAAGCAACTTTGGTGCAAGATACAAGCAGTGAAGACGTTAAAAACCTGCAAACGATGCTAAAGGGACTGGGCTTGAATCCAGAGCGTGCGGATGGTTACTATAGTGAAAAGACAGCTCTGGCGGTCAAAGCATTCCAGCGGATGCAAAATATGCCGATCACCGGAGAGGTTGATACGGAAACGGCCACACGTCTGGAAAAGATGATTTTAGCAGAAATTAAAGATCCTAAAAATGATCTGCAGCTCAAGGCTGCAACCCAGCATCTGCAATCGATAATGACCAAATAAAAATTCAAAGTTAAAGGCTCCAAGAACCTGGATTCCATTCAGCACAAAAGGTTTATATAAAGAGGGTGGGCAGGAATCAGCCTGCTCTACGTCGAATCCTAATGAGGAGAGTGGATATGTCCGCCTTCCTATTTTATTGTTGCAGAGGGAGCTTTCCACATGAACGTGTTTATGGAGATCGCACTTAAAGGGCTGCAGGCCCTGCTTCAATTACTGATCAATCCTTTTTATTATGTAGGTATACTGTTTGTTATTTTACAATACCGTAGGCAGATTACTCTGGAGCGTAAATTATTCCATACGAAGCTGCATTCGATACTGTCACAAACGTGGCAGACGCTGCTCTGGGGCTGGGTCGGAGGCATAGCAGCTTCAATCGTTATGGCCTTCATTGGAGCAACGATACAAGTCGAGGCTGTGCTCTTGTTATGGGCTGTCGCACTGCTGCTGCTTTTTATAAGAGTGCGATTTCTTTGCTGGGCTTATGCAATTGGGATTATCGGCATCCTGCAATCGATATGGATATGGATTCCCGATGTGCATACAATAAATGGACTGTCTTGGCTAACGGGCCCATTGCTAGCATTAAATATGCCTTCCTTGCTCGCACTGATTGCGATCCTGCACGTAGTGGAGGCGGTGCTGGTTCGGTTGAAGGGTGCTCGTACAGGGACACCGATGTTCTATGAGAGCAAGCGTGGGAAAATTGTCGGAGGCTACCAACTTCAGGGTTTTTGGCCGATTGTGCTATTTCTCGTGATACCTTACCAGGGTGGAGGTACATTACTGCCATGGACACCGCTGCTAGGTGCAGGGCTGTGGGGCGGGGGTTGGACCATTATCGGCTTTCCAATGATGATTGGGTTTGCCGATGTCACAATATCCAGACTGCCAAAGGAGAAAGCCAAACTAAGCTCCAACCTTTTGTTCTTGTATGCAGGAGTGGTACTTCTCCTCGCTGCACTTGCTTATGTGGGACCTATAACGACTATGATTGCATGTCTGGGCTGCATATTGCTGCACGAGGTATTGAGGTTATACAGCCGCTGGGACGAATCAAATCGAAAGCCGTATTTTGTTGAAGACCCGCGCGGTTTGAAAATACTGGGAGTCATGCCTGGAAGTGCAGGGGATGAACTGGGCATACAAGTAGGCGAGATTATCCATAAAGTCAATGGCCTACCTATTAAATCCAAACAAGATTTGCATCATGCGATGCAGCTGAACTCGGCATTTTGCAAGCTGGAGATATTGAATCTGGATGGAGAGAGTAAGTTTTTGAAACGGCCTATGTTTTCCGGAGAGCATCACCAGCTTGGCATTATTCTCGTTCCCGATCAGGATGCACCGTATTATGTCGAAGAGAAGCCGGTACATTTTTGGAGTTACTTACGTAGGAAGCTCCCAAGTACAATTAGCAAATGATGCATCATGTAGAACATGTGAAACTTAAATTGTTCCACAAGGAACAAAAAATCTGTCGGAAATCATTTCCGACAGATTTTTTAATATTCATATAAGAAGGATCGACTTCCCCAACTGCTGGCTCGATTGGACATAATCCAACACGCGCTTGCGTAAAAATGAGATCAGCCTTTAGGCTCGAAATAGGACACATTTTAAGGTTTCGTAGGCTCACGCAAGACGATGATTTCTACCCGACGGTTTTTTGAGCGGTTCTCCTCTGAATCATTATTGACAACCGGATGCGTATCTGCGAATGCACTGGACATGAATTTTTTCGAATCCAGACCCATAGTGTCTGTAAAATATCGAAGCACAGAGAGCGAACGCTCAGAAGATAGTCTCCAGTTATCCTTGAATAAGGAGCCGGTAGCTAACGGAAGGTTATCCGTATGTCCCTCAATGCTGATGGTAGAATCCAAAGTAGGAAACAAGCTCGTTAATTGATTAAGTATCGGGTAAGCTTCCTTCTTTAAATCAGCTTTACCGAGGTCAAATACAAACAGATCGTTTAAGGTTACGGTGATACCTCTGGGTGTATTGGCGACAAAAACCTGGGACTGTAAACTTTGCTGCTGTATGTACTGCTGTATCTTTTCCATGAGATCTTGAAGCTGTTTCTCACGAATGTCTCTCTGTTCTTTTTCTTCTTTATCTTTTTTATCCTTGTCGGCACTCTGGTTCTTATTGCCTTCATCGGCTTTGGAAATATTAACACGGCCGAGAACGCCATCTCCGCCAGGCAGCACTGATTCCGCTTTGGTGTATTGAAAGTTTAATGATTGGGCAAGCACGGAGTATTTCTCGGTATCAATTTTGCTCATTGCATACATGATAACAAAGAAGATTAAGAGCAGCGTGATTAAGTCCGCATAAGTGATTAACCATCGTTCGTGATTTTCATGCTCAGGATGCTTCTTCTTATTCCTCGCCACCCGGTTCACCTGCGCCTTCAGCTTTCTTATGGCTTTGATGTTGGAAGGATTTCAGCTTTTTCTTGATTAATTGCGGGTTTTCACCGGCTTGCAGAGCCAGTATGCCTTCCAGCATCAATTCCATTTCGGAAATTTGCTCTTTGCTGCGAATCTTGATCTTAGTAGCGAGAGGGAGATAAATCACATTGGCAGTAGATACCCCGTACAAAGTAGCGGTAAAAGCAACAGCGATGGCAGGTCCCAATGTACCTGGATCAGAAAGGTTGCCCAAAACGTGAATCAAACCCATAACCGTACCGATGATACCCATAGCCGGTGCATATCCACCCGCAGTTTCAAATATTTTGGCCCAGCCTTCATGATGATGCTCCAAAGCATCCATTTCGAGCTCCAGAATTTGCCGAGTTAGTTCAGGGTCGGTACCATCAACCACCATCATCAGCCCATCACGCAGAAAATCGTTCGGGTTCTCCTGAGCTCTCTGCTCCAGAGCGAGAACGCCTTCCCGTCGGGCTATAGTGGCCATATCAACAAGCTCTTCAATAATAAGGCTGGGATCACGCTTCTTTTCCTTGAATGCCATAGCGAGCGCCTTCGGAATTTCTTTCAAACGGGACATCGGAAAGCTGATGGCAACCGCACCTGCCGTACCCCCTAAAATGATAAGCATGGCACTGGGAACGATAAGCGCTTCAAGATGACCACCATCCCACATGTAGCCGCCTATTAAAGCACCCAAACCGATAATAAGACCTAAAATCGTTGTTAAATCCACTTTTCCTACCACCCTTACAATGAGTAAAATGCTGGCCTTCTATGGATTACGTTTGTCTTGCTTCCATAACTAACTTGCTAAAGCTGGAAGCATTCTCAGTTTGCAACAAAAGATGAAAAAAGGTATAATACATGGGAACAGGTATTCCTATGCAGCTCATTGTCGTTCGGTGTAAGACTTCGTCGAGAGGTGCATATTATTTATCGGAAGCAAGCGGTCAAAAGTTTAGAAAAATTGATCATTCGATGGACGGTGATGGAATGAACGAAGTGACGATGAGCAACAAACCCTTTGAATTGATTTCGGATTATACGCCACAGGGCGACCAGCCTAGAGCCATAGAGCAGCTGCTGCAAAGTATTCAATCGGGACAAAAGCATCAAACCCTGCTCGGTGCGACAGGTACGGGTAAAACGTTCACGGCTGCCCATGTCATTGCCAAGCTCAATCGACCTACGCTGTTAATTGCTCATAATAAAACACTTGCTGCGCAGCTATGCAGTGAGTTGAAAGAGTTTTTTCCTAACAATGCGGTTTCTTATTTCGTCAGCTACTATGACTACTACCAACCAGAGGCTTACATTGCTTCTTCAGATACATTTATTGAAAAAGACTCCAGTATTAACGAAGAGATTGACAAGCTGCGGCACTCCGCAACCAGCTCATTATTCGAACGGCGCGATGTTATTGTCGTCGCCAGTGTATCGTGTATTTACGGCTTGGGATCACCGATGGAATACCGCAATCTGGTGCTGTCGCTGCGAGTTGGTATGGAGCGCTCCCGCAACGAGCTGCTGCATCGCTTAATCGATATCCAATACCAACGTAATGATATGAACTTTGTACGCGGCACGTTTCGTGTGCGTGGAGATGTTGTGGAAATATTTCCTGCCTCCCATAGTGAGCATGCGGTTAGGGTTGAATTGTTCGGGGATGAGATTGAACGAATTACAGAGATTGATGTATTAACGGGAGAAATCCTCGGTGAACGCGAGCATATCGCGATCTTCCCGGCTTCCCACTTCGTTACCCACGAGGATACGATGAAACGTGCGCTTGTCAATATTGAGCGGGAGCTGGAGGAACGACTGGCTGAGCTTAATGCCAAGGGCAAGCTGCTTGAAGCCCAGCGGCTGGAACAGCGGACACGTTACGACATTGAGATGATGCAGGAAATGGGTTTTTGCTCCGGAATCGAGAACTACTCAGGTCCATTAACGTTCCGTGAGTCAGGAGCAACACCGTATACGCTGTTCGACTACTTTCCGGATGATATGCTGATCATGGTAGATGAATCACATGTGACACTGCCACAGATCCGCGGGATGTACAACGGTGACCGAGCACGGAAGGAAGTGCTTGTGGAGCACGGCTTCCGGCTGCCTTCAGCGATGGATAACCGTCCTCTGCGCTTTGAGGAATTCGAGGATAAAGTCACACAAGCGGTGTTTATATCAGCGACCCCGGGGCCCTATGAATTGGAGCATTGTCCAGTAATGGTAGAGCAGATTATTAGACCTACCGGTTTGATTGATCCGATTATAGAGGTTCGAAAGACCAAAGGTCAGATCGATGATTTGCTGGGAGAAATCAACGACCGTATCCGCAAGGATGAGCGTGTGCTCGTTACGACTTTAACGAAGAAAATGTCAGAGGATCTGACTGATTATTTCAAGGAAATCGGTATCAAAGTACGTTATTTACACTCCGATATCAAGACTTTGGAGCGGATGCAAATTTTGCGGGATCTACGGCTGGGTGTGTTTCATGTACTCGTTGGTATTAATCTGCTGCGGGAAGGACTTGATTTACCGGAGGTATCGCTTGTTGCCATTTTGGATGCCGATAAAGAAGGTTTCTTGCGCTCAGAGCGCTCCCTGATTCAAACCATTGGCCGTGCGGCCCGGAATTCCAACGGACGTGTTATTATGTATGGGGATAAAATTACCGATTCGATGGCTAAAGCAATGGGAGAGACGGAGCGCCGTCGTGAAATTCAGCTTGCCTATAACGTGAAGCACGACATAACACCACAAACGATTCAGAAAAAAGTTCGTGATGTGATCGAGGCAGTTAAGGTAGCCGAACAGAAAGCTGACTATTTAACCGATATCAAGGGCACCAAAATGTCCAAAAAGGATAAAATGTCTTTGATCGAACGCTTAGAGAAAGAAATGAAGGATGCCGCCAAAAACCTGCAGTTTGAACGAGCAGCTGAGCTTCGTGATGCCGTTATGGAATTAAAAGCCGATTTGTAAAGGATAGGAGTAATCGGTTGGATCGTTTATAATAGATAAGATGGCAGATGCTTGGCAATCCGTTGAAATCAAAAGGATGGTGTTATGCACGTGGTCAGAGACAATATTGTAATCAAGGGCGCGCGAGCGCATAATTTAAAAAATATTGATGTCACGATTCCTCGGGATCGTTTTGTTGTGCTTACAGGCTTAAGCGGCTCAGGCAAATCGTCGCTTGCTTTTGATACGATTTACGCAGAGGGACAGCGTCGTTACGTGGAGTCCCTTTCTGCTTATGCGCGGCAATTTTTAGGGCAAATGGACAAACCGGATGTAGATTCCATAGAGGGACTCTCACCGGCCATTTCCATCGATCAGAAGACGACAAGCCGTAACCCGCGTTCTACCGTAGGAACGGTCACGGAGATCTACGATTATCTTCGATTGCTGTTCGCTCGTATTGGACGTCCGCATTGTCCCGATCACAAGATCGAAATAACCTCGCAAACTGTCGAGCAGATGGTAGATCGGATTATGGAGTATCCTGAGCGAACCCGTCTGCAGATTCTGGCACCGATTATTTCGGGCCGCAAGGGCGAACACACCAAGCTGTTGGCTGATATTCATAAGCAGGGCTTTGTCCGTGTGCGCGTTAATGGGGAAACCATGGATTTATCTGAGAAGATCGAGCTTGATAAAAATAAAAAGCATAACATCGAAGTCGTTGTTGACCGTATCGTCGTTAAGGACGATGTGCAAAGTCGACTGGCCGATTCGTTGGAAACGGCACTTAAGCTCGGTGAAGGTAGGGTTCTCGTCGATATTATCGATCAGGAAGAGTTGCTGTTCAGTCAAAATTTGGCTTGCCCAATATGCGGATTCAGCATCGAAGAGCTGGCCCCAAGAATGTTCTCCTTCAACAGTCCCTTTGGTGCTTGTCCGGATTGTGATGGACTAGGAAGTAAAATGGTAATAGATCCCGATCTGCTCGTACCGAACCCACAGCTATCGATTGAGCAAGGCGCATTTGAGGCTTGGGCAGGAAGTACATCGAATTATTATCCTCAGTTTTTGGCAGCCGTATGCGAGCATTACGGGATTTCACGGACGATGCCGGTTGCTGAATTAACCCCCGAACAAATGAAAAAGCTGCTTCTGGGTACAGGCGGAGAGAAGGTGCGGTTCCGTTACGAGAATGATATGGGACACAAGAAAGAAGCGATGGTTCCATTCGAAGGTATAATTCACAATTTGGAACGTCGTTATCGTGATACGTTCTCCGAGGGTATCCGTGAGCATATCGAGGGCTATATGAGCTCGAAGCCTTGCGGCAAGTGTAAGGGCCAGCGCTTAAAAGCGGAGTCACTGGCCGTCACCATCAACGGGAAAAATATCGCTTATGTCACTTCCTTATCGATTGGCGATTCAGCGGAATGGTTCGACTCCTTGACATTAACAGACAGAGAAACGCAAATTGCCCAATTGATACTTAAGGAAATTAAAGCTCGGTTAGGCTTTCTCGTCAATGTTGGTCTGGATTATTTGACGATGCATCGTGCAGCAGGCACACTTTCCGGTGGTGAGGCACAGCGAATCCGCTTGGCGACACAGATTGGATCGAGTCTCATGGGAGTGCTCTACATTTTGGATGAGCCCAGTATAGGGCTGCATCAGCGTGACAATGAGCGGTTGATTCAAACGCTGGAGCATATGCGTGATCTTGGCAATACGCTGATCGTCGTGGAGCATGATGAAGACACCATGATGGCAGCCGACTATATTATTGATATCGGTCCAGGAGCTGGCGTGCATGGCGGGAAGGTCGTGTCTCAAGGGACTCCACAGGAAATTATGAATGACCCAGCCTCGTTAACAGGCCAATATTTAAGCGGCAAAAAATTTATCCCGATCGCAGCCACGCGGCGGGAACCTAATGGGAAATGGCTGGAAATCAAGGGAGCTAAGGAAAATAATCTGCGTAATGTGAACGTCAAGCTGCCACTGGGTGTATTCACTTGTGTAACGGGTGTATCCGGATCAGGAAAAAGCACACTAATTAATGAAATTTTATATAAAACCCTAGCCAAAGAATTGAATAGAGCTAAGGTACGTCCAGGCGAGCATCGGGAATTTAACGGGCTTGAGCACGTGGACAAGGTTATTGAGATTGACCAATCGCCAATAGGTCGGACACCGCGATCCAATCCAGCCACCTATACAGGAGTGTTTGACGATATTCGGGATTTGTTTGCGACAACCAATGAAGCTAAGGTGCGTGGTTACAAAAAAGGTCGTTTCAGCTTTAATGTGAAAGGTGGCCGTTGTGAAGCCTGCAGCGGAGACGGGATCATCAAGATAGAGATGCATTTCTTGCCGGATGTGTACGTGCCTTGCGAAATTTGCAAAGGCAAACGGTACAATCGGGAAACACTTGAAATTCATTATAAAGGGAAAAGCATTTCCGATGTGCTGGCCATGACCATAGAGGATTCTTGTGAATTTTTCAAAAATGTACCGCGGATTCACCGTAAGCTGCATACGCTTCTTGAGGTGGGCTTGGGTTATATGGATCTCGGACAACCGGCAACCACATTGTCTGGTGGTGAGGCACAGCGTGTGAAGCTGGCGGCTGAGCTATACCGTAGAAGTACAGGCAAAACCATCTATATTCTCGATGAGCCGACAACAGGATTGCATATTCACGATATTGATCGACTGCTTAAGGTACTGCACAAGCTGGTGGATAATGGCGATAGCGTTCTTGTCATCGAGCACAATTTGGATGTCATCAAGACAGCTGATTATATGATAGATCTAGGCCCCGAGGGTGGCAGCAAAGGCGGAACCATCGTAGCTACGGGAACTCCAGAGGAAGTCGTCAAAGTCAAAGGCTCCTACACAGGGAAATACCTCAAGCCTATTCTGGAGCGTGATAAAGTCAGATCTGCTGAATATGTAGAGCAGTTGGCGTAACATATTATCATGTCTGGAGTTATAAATGTTAGAAGCAATGGACACTGTATAGATACACAGCATTATTTTGAAAAAGCATCTGCACAAAGGCTAGAAATGTTGACAAAGTTGTTACACTTCACCAAATCACTTGCACTTCGCAGCTAGTCAAGCTAAGATATAATATAAGCAATCTTGTAACCATGAGGAGGTCTCTCGATGTTTTTGGCCGAAGAGGCAGCACAAGCAGCGCAAGCCGCATCAACTTTTAACGGTTTTGACGTATTCGTGATCTTGTTCACGATTGTAATCGCTATTGGTGTAATACGTTTACTGGCATCTCCTAAGAAAAATATTTTTGCCATCGGCTTTGGTGGAATTAGCTTGGTTGTTTTTTTAGTGATGGATGCTGTAATGGTTATGAGCTGGATGGGTAAACTCTAGGCAGTCCAATATAGAGACCTTACTTACCATGATCTTACCCTATGACGAAGAGAAACCCTTGGACCCGAGTCCAAGGGTTTTTTGTGCAATTGGAGTCCTTCAAAACACACATATTCCATAAAAAAAAGCCGAGGAGCCTATTCCTCGACTTTTCATTATCTACATCCCTTGGTCAAGGCAGATGCTATACATTGGGGTTAAACCCACCACATCTCACCAACGGGATCTTTAATCAAAATTTGCTGCAGGTTTTGTACAGCTTTGGTAAAGCCCTCATCTACCGACATCAAGCCATCCTCATGCTCAATACTAACTACATAGTCATAGCCGACAAGACGTAGAGCACTTATAATATCAGCCCATGTTTTCATGTCATGACCGTAGCCGACAGTGCGGAACTGCCATGCGCGATCCAGCATCAAGGTGTAGGATTGCATATCTGTAACACCATGCTTGTTTACATTAATAGGATCAATGGTCGTATCCTTGGCATGGAAATGATGAATAGCGTTCGCACGGCCTAATATTTGCACCGCTTGTACTGGATCGATTCCCTGCCACCACATATGGCTTGGATCAAGGTTAGCACCGATAACGTCGCCTGCGGCTTCACGAAGACGCAGTAGTGTAGCTGGTGTATGTACAGAGAAGCCGCCATGCAGCTCAAGACCGATTTTCACATTGCGGTCCGAAGCGAATTTACCGGTTTCTGTCCAGTAAGGGATAACTTTGTTCGTCCACTGCCAATCCAGAATTTCCTGGTAATCATTCGGCCATGGAGCTACAGGCCAGTTCGGGTATTTGGCACCTTCATGATCGCCCGGGCAGCCAGAAAACGTATTGACGACAGGAACCTCCAGCTTTTCAGCCAGCTCAATCGTTTTGATGATCGTATTATGATGATCCGTTGCTATTGGCTGCTGCGGATGCAGCGGATTGCCATGGCAGCTGAGCGCGCTTATGATCAGCCCACGGGATTCTACTGCCTTTTTAAAAGCTTTCAACTTGCCTTCATCGGCTAATAAAACCTCTGGGTTGCAATGAGCATTTCCTGGATAGCCACCTGTTCCAATTTCAATTGCTTCCAAGCCTTTTGCAGCAATGTAATCGAGGGTTTCTTCAAGAGATTTCTGGGCAAATAATACGGCAAATACGCCTAACTTCATAAGACACCTCCGAGAAAATGAGAAATGTACGCGTGTACGCACTATAGCAAATTATAGCATTGTTTGCCTGTTAACTCAAAGTGCAAGATGAGGACACTCTAATTCCATACGTAGAATGATAACTGACTCAGCTTCGAGGTATTGCTATGAGGCTGCTAGAGTAGAGCAGCAAAAATGATGAATAAGCAAAAGCCTCGACGATATAGCCTAACACATTTACTTGTTATCTAGGCGAATGAACAAGCGCGTCACAAAGTCCCACATATACTGTACCATTCACAGAGAAGGAGATGATCCATTTGGCTTATAACAATAATAATAATTTTCAATGTCCACAGGCCGACCCGATTTTTACAGATCCTACACAGGTGATCCGCAATTTTTACTATCCACAACCAGTGCCGGTTATTCACCCGGTTGAAGTCGTTAATCGGCACCATTGTGTTCCAGTTCCGCATCATTTCGTTTCCTGCACGGTGAGAGATGAAGTTTGCACAATCAGCAGCCGTAGTAATAAGAAGCGGGATACTGGCAGCTCCAGAGCTAAAATTTCGCGTGCCAAGCTGAGAAAATAATATTTGAGGCACCGCAGGCTGCCGGCTTTTGAAGCGCTCTTGATCATATGACTGCTTCAAAGACTCATTCTTTCCATTATGGAGTATGTGCTGCTTGCAGAAGGCTGAGTTCAGCGGCATAGAAAAGAGTCTCGTATCCGGTATAACCGGATAGAGACTCTGGATGCTTGAAAATGCGAAGCTTAGTCGAATCGGATAAGGATAATCTGACAGCAAGTAAACAAACGTAATGGCTTTCGGAATGTTCACTATTAAAGCTAAAAGGGCCAATTCAGCAGTCCACGGTAAATTTTCCATACCGTTTCCGTATTACCGCTGTAGATAATAACGGAGAAAGTGACAATGGCTTGGGTAAGCGCACAGCGGGCGAGAAAATAAGTCCTTGAAACCTTTTTCTTATTGACTGTCGATTTGCCAAGCATGTTTTCCAGTGCAATTACAATTCCGTGATAGAGACCATAGAAAAAATAGAGCCAGCTAAAGCCGTGCCAGAGACCGACCAACACCATAATCAAGATGGACAAGCCTGAAGCCGTCAATTTACTTGGCGCTTGCCGCGAAAAAAACATGAAAATATGCTCACGAAACCAATCCCCTAGTGTTGCATGCCAGTTTCGCCAAAATTGGGTTAGGGTTGGTGATTGGAACGGTTTTTTGAAGTTTTCCGGAATATTGTAGCCCATTAAGCGACCGAAGCCGATGGCAATATCAGAATAGCCTGAGAAGTCAAAGAAAATGAGCGCATAAAACCATACCATTAGAAACAGCGATTGATGCGTATGCAGTTCGCCCTGCTGCATATAGGTAAACACGTCGGTCATCCAGGTAACCAGAACGATTTTTTTGAACATCCCGATAATAATCCGTTTGACATTATCCTCAACCTGAGCCGAAGTCAGCTTATAGGGCTGCTTTGTATCCGCCATAAAATCACGGAATTTCAGAATAGGTCCCGATGTAAAGGTGGGCACGAATAGGACGTAGTTCGCGTAATCAATCAACTTGGCACGGGCGTCTTTACCAATAAAATAAGCAAAGTAATGCGCATCGATAACCTTCAGCACGTTGTAGATCAGACCGATCAGCATGACTGTATCAAACAATGGGTTTTCGAATATTTGCATGCCATACATACGCATTCCGCAAACACCAGCGACATTAAGTGCAATCAGCGTAATGAACCAGCCTTTACGCCAAGAGGTGGTATGACACAGAAATCGGAAGCCAATATAATTCAACAGTGTATAGATGATGTAAAAGACAAAAAGCTTCTTGCTGAACACCAGCAAGAAACTGAGGTTGAACGCCAGCAGCAATATGCGTTTATTGTGGGGCCACCAACGGGTAAGCGCCAGAATGAGAATCATTCCGCACATGGCCATGACTGCGTTCATGTTCAAATACCACATAACCTGACTCCCTTGAATGAAAGATGGCCGAGCCTTGAAGAGGCTCAGAACCCCTCGTATATAAACAATCCTTTACCTGTAAAATAGATCAAAACAATAATCAGCATCGCCGTATAGAAGATCACTTCGACGATTTTGCGAGGGATTGGAGCCATGCGTCAACCTCCTTGGTAAATACGGGAGCCCCGACTTCACGGCTCAAATGGACGAGATCATGAAACTGCGCTGGCTTATAGGTGCTGAGCAAATCAAGCACAGGCACCTGATGCTGAACGAGCTTTTGGTTCACGGCAGCTTGTAAGCCTGGCATGTACTTGGGAACCGGATACGCCGTATTCCAAGGCATCCAGATAACACGAACAGGCAGCTTGTGATCATCGGTATACCGCAAAATAGAATCAAGTGCCTGCAAATTATTTTGATAATCGGGCTGTGACATCCATCCGAAGCGGCGCTCATAATCGTCCCATTTGGTCTTCAGCTCATCATCGGTCTTTTTGCCAAAATAAAGCTCCTTATCAATCCAACGGGGCTGGTAAGCGAACAGCTTGGAGCGGTTAAGCTCAAGTGTACCCTGGTACAGCTGACGAACGGCTTCACTGCCGGAATCCCGAAAATAGTCGCGATATGTATATACATATGGCTGGTACCAGGGCTTGAACCACTGATAGGTCGGGTCTGTTTCCAGGCTGTCGATCATCGTATGCACATCAATAGCGATCACAAGCTGATCCTCGACATGAAAGAGACCCCGCTCCAACAGCGCCTGTAGATCGGTGAGCTTCCCATAGGACAGCCCCAGCTCAATGAGCCCCGATTTGGATTGCTCCTCGATATAGGCACCTGTTACGGAAGAATTTCCGAAGAAAGCCGGACCGTGATCCAGCCATCCGTGATGATATAAGGTTTTGGTAAAGTCGTTTTTATAAAAGCGCCGCGAGGTAACCATCGGGTCCCAAATCGAGATCAGAACGTCCGACAGCACGAAAGCAGCAAGCAGCAGCAGCACGAAGCTGTTTTTACGAAAAAAGGCGATCAGTTTCATAAGGAACCCACATCTTTGTTTAGAAATAAAGAGCATGTAATACGTTAATGTTTTTACACAGTATCGTAAGCTGAGTCTATTTAAAACCGAAGGGCTTGGCAATCAGCTTAAGCATGATAAGTGCATAACGAGTGAATTAGCTACAGAGATTTTTGCTGCCAGGCGTGGTATTGCTCGCGGAATGTATTTGGCCAATTGGCCTCATCCAATCCATATTGGGCCAGGAAGGCAAAGGTCCATCGTTCAATCCCGAAGCCTACACAGCCAGTAACGGCCGGACGTTTGCCCATTTTGATCTGAAAGGCATTGCCGAATGTGTTGCTATGGAAATTAATCGAGCCACAGGCGATTGATTTTTTAATGTGCGGTATCGTCAGGCGCAGCTCGTACTTCATCTCTTGATTGCGCTGGAACGAAGCCTTGGTTTGAAAATCATTCGTAAAAAAAGGATCGTTGGCAATTTCCATCATGCTATCCACATTCCATTCGACGGCCAATTCCTTCATATATTCGATAGAGCGCAGGCGGTTTTCTTTAACAAACTCCGGTTTACCGACAAAAATAATTTCACGCATGCTGAAATCCAGCAAACGGCCAAAGTCGCTGTGATTGCGTGACTCGAAACGGTGGCATTTGGAAATGGCTGTCACGATGAGACCATCGCCTTCCAGCGTTTCATTTTGCAAGCCCTCATAGCAGTGATAGCAGGTCGAAGGGTTCATTGTGAACTTAGGAATCGGCATTGTCTTGTTTAGATCGAGCGGAGCATCTGACTTCCAGCCTCCTGAATCACGAATGGATTGCGAAAAGGCTTCAATAATGTCCAAATCCTCGCGCAGGTGCGTTAGGAAATGAATGTGCTCAGGAAAAGAGGTAAAATGGTTCGTTTTGTTCAGTGTTTCGCAATGAATGACAGCTGGGTAGGACTCTTCCTTAATGCCTTCAAAGCGATTGCCGATTTTGGTGACGAATGAATAGTCAAAAAAGCGCATCAAGCTGGAAAACGGTTCACGGAAAATGAATAAGCCTTCTTCCAGCACCTTGATAATTTTGCGTTCTACGAGCTCGGCAATGATATCGCCTTCGTAGGGAGTGTTCACCTTATGCTCGAATAAAATATTTTCCTTGAATCCAAAATCTCCATGTGAAAAACGTTCAATCAAGCGGCGAACCTGTGCTTCAATAGCAGCATCGCCTTTAGGTGATTCGTGAATAATGTGAATGTGATTGTTTTCAAGTTTAATATCGCGAATTTGCTCGTCGATGAAGGCGACCGCATATTTAAGCTGGCCATGCTGGCTCTCTGCCAGCCCTTCGAGGGAAACGACGCATTCCATAGGTCATTACCTCACAGTCTTTTTTTGGATGAAGTCGGCGATTTCACGCACGGTGTTCATAGAATACAGCATCAGGTCCTGATTCGTCACCTGAATATCATACGTTTGCTCGATATGCGCAATCAATGCCGTAGCACCGATCGAGTCCACGTAACCGTAATCGAACAGGTGGACATCATTTGTAAACTCGTCGTCGTCCGGTTCAATTTCGTAGCGGTTGCGGATATGCGCCTCTAACTGTGAAAGCAGATCTTGCATGTGGTGTTCCTCCTTGTTTAGGCAGTTCTGTTTATTAGGTATAACGCGGCAGGGTGAGAAGTGTTGTAAACAACACTTGTGAGACTGATCAGTAGTGAATCAGGATCGTCGTAGCCGCGCCAAAATGGGTTACGGTATATAGATTGCTATCATCCTGTACGACCTGAAGCTGATCGCCTTCGATGTGAAGAGGAATTGTGCTTCTCAGCTGTATTTGCTGCATGCCTGCCGCTTGAAGCTCAAGCTTCCACTCCTTGGAAGCTTTGTGCAGGGTATAAGGCACATTGCTGCGCAGCAGATGCGGACCTGATGACTGTAAAAGAACGTTAGCAGGAACGGCGTCGGATAAGCTGCTGGATGTTTGAACAGAGTCAGCTGTCTTGGCATCGTTAAAACGGACAAGTGTAGTTAACGGCACGCCTACATACAGTTTATCATTACGCCAATCTGAAATATCTGATTCTGTTGACAACGGACGATCCGCGTAGGCTTGACCACGCTCAATGGAAACGCCAAGCGTCCCTTTATATTCGGCAGCCTGTACAGGCACGCCTTGTGTAAGCGGCTTGATGCGAATCGTTGGTTCCGTATGCATGCCCAACATATGCTTGAACCGATCCAAAACAACCTCGCTCCAGGGACGATAAATGGTTACCTGTGTGGTTAAGGTATTGAGCACCGAGCGTGCCATCTGCGTCTCTGACATAAAGTTGTAGCTGTGTTCGTTGCGAATTTGATCCAAAAACTTCACGAATTCAAGCAGTTCGCCAACACGACTTGGAAAACGATATTCGATATGCTCGAAATAATCAATGGGCATATCTTGTGCAATATAGGACTGGAACAAATCCTCCGTCGTATACTGCGGATCAAGCCTAAGCACCGGTGCAGGTGTACTCAACAGCATTGGAGGCTGGCTCGGCAGACCCGTTGCCGAATCGGTCATTAAGAATGGCATTCCCCAATTGTACTGCACACCAAGCCGTGGCTCGTTAGGGATATTAGCGGGTCTAAAGCCGAAGTTAAACCATATCCCCGCATCCCGTTCATTGCGCAGCGTTTGTGTGGGATCTGGATTATTAATCCGCCACGTATGCTGATTGGTTCCTGGCATATTCCAGGGAATACCGAGCCGGTCAAAGGCTTGTCGATGCAGTGCAAGCTCGGCTTTTTCCTGCGCATCGCTTGTGAAATTATGGAAAAATAGATGCGGATACAATTCAAGATAATGATCCTTGTTATATTGAATGAAAGCCTGCAATTGCTCGGCGTAAGGGAATTTGGGATCATCTACGGTCGTTGGCATCCCGAATTCGAGCTGTCCCACAATCAGATCATCCTTGCCATCGTGATTGAGATCGTACCAGAGCGGTACGGAATTATGTCCACCGACAAGGGCATGATTACCGAGCTGATTGAGCGTAGAGCCTTCTAGCACGCCGGTAGGCTCCCACTGACCATTTGCAATTTGCGTATATACACGCAGATCGCCTTCGGAGCTGCCGACCACAAGCTCAGGTCGGCCATCGCCGTTTACATCGTGTAGCGATGGCGCGGCGTAGGACGCCGGCAGCCTGAACAACAGGCTGCCTGGCTCAAAGGCAAGCGGCTCCCCGGCTGTGCCGGAGCCAGCGCCAGCGGCGCCGACTCGGCCCGCTGCGCGTTGGCCGCGATAGAGCGTTACACCGCCTGCGGCATCCCCGACTATGAGGTCGGGAACGCCGTCGCCGGTGGTGTCACCCACAGCCACAGCCACGGGTGCTGTGGCTCGAATGACCTGCCCGCCCGCCAGAAGCGGGGCAGGCGGTGTAAACGCGCCGCCGGCTGCGCCATAGGCGACGGCAAGCGTGCCATCCGGTAGGCCGAGGATAAGATCCGGCCTACCTTCGGCGTTCAGGTCATACGCGGCTACGCTTGCGTATGATCCGGTTTGCAGCGGCTGCCCATTCACCAGTCGCAATGGCTCGCGCTTCCCGAAAGCATCGGGTGCCGCAATGCTAGTGCTCTTACTCCCCGCAGCAATGTCGCTCTTCCGCGCTTCTTGCTCGCCCTTCGCTGTGTTGCCGCCTACAAGCGGCTCTTTCACGCTTTTACTGCCTTCGCCAGTGTCTCCAATTACCGGCATGACCTGCCCGGCATAAGCTTCTGGCTGCGAACCCAGGTTACGGTAAGCATAGATCGAACCATCCGATGACCCGACTATCAGTTCGGGGAGCCCGTCGCCATCAAGATCAACTAGTGCCGGATAGGCACGGTAAGGCTCTTTGAAGGCGTCTCCCAGCGAATGATAGTTGGGATCGCGAGCAAGCTGGACGGGACGCCCGTCACTCATTAGACGAGTGCCGCTGGAGTAGAATGAGTTAACCGTTTCACCAACAAACTGCGGCTTTTCATTCGTGCCCGTATTTAAGTGAATGACCACGGATTCCTGCCATAGTCCCCAATGGAAAGAGGAACGAACCAGTGAAAACGATGGAAGCTGATTATATGTCTTCAATAATTCCGCCCATTGAATACCCTCACCGTCCCGAATCGCTTCAATCGCCTCAAAATGATTCTGATGGGCCATAGCAGGTCGGCCATAAGGACCGAGTACCTTTTTCACACTGTAGCCGAACGTCTCCTTGGATACAAAGGCCGCATATTCACTGCGAAGCAGCGCACTGCCTGTAGAGAACGTGAAATGAAAATAAGGCGCCAAGGGCAGCTGGGTTCGGTCAAAATATAAGGCTCCATCCGAAGGCTTGCTGTTCTTGTTCATCGTCTCAGCAAGCTTGGTGAAGCCAAGCGCTGCATCCATACCGCCAGCCAAATCATAGCCGGTAATATAATAACGATTAGGCAGCAGGGCGCTGCTGACCAAAACCGTTCCTTGTCCGTATCGGTTCAATGCGAACAATGTTGTATCATTCAGTGTAACGATGGGCTCCGCCGTAGATACGAGCAGTCCTTGTCCCCAAGAAAAGCGACCTAGATCAGCCAAACCGTCATGCTGCAAGTAATTATCCGTAAACTGGCGGAATAGCTGCTGGATAGCCTGCAAATTCAGCTCGACCTCTGGATACTGAAAAGACGACCAGCCTGCTTCCTGAGGCTGTGTACTTGCTTTCATCTTATCCGGTGGAGTGAGTCCCACCAACTGCTTGGCACCAATAAAATCTAATGGAAAATCCGAGACCAAGCCATTTTCAAGGAACAAGTGTCCACCCTGTGATACATAGCTTTGCAGCATATCGACCTGCTGTACGGATAAAGCTCCGTGCAGGGAAGGATCTACGTATACGGTATGATAAGTTTTTAATTGCCGTAAGTTTAGCTTCTCAATGGACTGTCGTTCCAGCTGTAAATTGGCAACCAATGACTGGTTCAACTGCCCGTATGCCGCTGTATCGAAGCTTTCACCATTTGTGATGTAGACCATGCGAATTGACAAATCTTTATTAGAAACAAACAGCCAAACAAGCGCGATAAGGATTATTAGGAGACTGATAACTGCACCTGTAATCCGGACTTTGGTTAACTTCAAAAAAACCCCTCAATTTTAATTCGGTTAAACTACTCAAATAGTATATCATGGATGCAGATCTTTGTTAACTTATGAGAGACTTGCGCGAAGAGCGGCTAAAGTTGAACAAAAGGCTAATTTTCCGGCGTTTTTATATGATTTTTACCATTTATGAAGGCAATTCCAGTGGCTTTAGACTTGACAATTCTGTTACACTGTATATATAGAAGCTCGTATTGAGCTGTACGCATAAGGGCGCATGTTAAATTAGAAAGATCACTGCGAGTACTTGGTTTACGGGGCACTTGCAAATGGAACAACATTCGGAGGCATATAAGCATGACAACAATTAAACGATCGGATATTGAATTACTGGCACCCGCCGGAGACTGGGATTGTTTACGGGCAGCCGTGGCCAATGGGGCTGATGCTGTATTTTTCGGAGTGGAAAAATTCAATGCGCGGGCAAGAGCCAACAATTTTTTAATGGATGATTTGCCGGATATTATGTCCTTTCTTCATTTGTATGGGGTGAAGGGATTTTTGACATTTAATATATTGGTATTTGAGGAAGAGTTAAGAGAAGCGCAAAAGCTGATTGAAGCCTGTATCGAGGCAGGTGTGGATGCGGTTATCGTGCAGGATCTGGGTTTAGTGAAGATGATTCGCGACATTTCGCCAGATTTTCCTATTCACGGTTCAACACAAATGACGATCACCTCGCCAGAGGCTGTCGAGTTTACTAAGCCTTGGGATATCGAACGGGTCGTTTTGGGGCGTGAAAACAATCTCAAGCAGATCAAACAAATTGGCGACCAGGCGAAGCTGCCGATGGAAGTGTTCGTGCATGGCGCTTTATGCGTTTCGTACTCAGGGCAGTGCCTGACCTCGGAAATGTGGGGAGGCCGTTCAGCCAACCGTGGAGAATGTGCGCAGGCTTGCCGTTTGCCGTATGATCTGATGGTGGATGGGGAGCAAAAGCCGATGGGTGATATCGCGTATCTGCTGTCACCAAAGGATTTGGCGGCGCTTGAGCTGGTTCCGGAGCTGATCGAAGCGGGTGTGACCTCCTTTAAGATCGAAGGCCGTTTGAAAAGCCCTGAGTATGTGGCTAACGTAGTTAGCAAATACCGGCTAGCAATCGACCGCTATTTTGATGGGGGCGATGTGAGACCAAGCAAGGAAGAGCTGCGCGAATTGGAGCAAAGCTTCTCTCGCGGATTTACGTACGGATTTTTAAAGGGTACAAATAATAAGCAGCTCGTAGAAGGTACTTATCCGAAAAGCCGCGGTATTTATCTAGGACGTGTTAAGCAAATTTTGCGTGATGGCGTGGTTTGCGAGCTGGAGGCTCCAGTTAAACGCGGTGATGGTATCTGCTTTGATGCTGGAGATCCTACGAAAAAAGAAGAAGGCGGCCGTGTTTACGACATTCGCCGCAGAGGTGTAAAGCTGGAAGGTGAAGCCGCAGGCGGCTTGATCGAAATTATTGCCGGACGTAATGATGTCGACTTGAGACGTCTGCATGTGGGAGACCGGATTTGGAAAACGAACGATCCCCATCTGGATAAAAGACTGCGCCAATCGTTTGAAAATGATCGGCCTTATCGCACCTTTCCGGTGAATATTAAAGTAACCGGAGCGCTAGGCGAACCGCTTCGCAGCTGGTGGACCGACACACGTACAGGACATACCGTCTACGTGGAGTCGGAGCTGCCGCTGGTTCAGGCACAAAAGCGTCCAATGGATGAAGCGCTGTTCGCAGAGCAGCTTGGCCGACTGGGCGGCACGATACTAGAGCTTGGAGCGCTGGATGTGCAGCTGGAGGGTGAGCTCATCGTACCGATGCGCGAGCTTAACGGCATGCGCCGCCGCGCTGTAGAGCTGCTTGAGACTGAGCGTCAGCGTCCGCGGGCTTACGTGAAGCGCAATGTCGATGCGTATGCAGATGTTCCTGAGCGTGCTCCTCAGCAGAAGCAGCTTCCTTCTGCCGTATCGGGATTTTCGGAAGCATCGGCCCGTCTTTCTGCTGCTGCTCCTCGTGTACAAATGACCGCTTTATGCCGCAGTCTGGAGCAGATTGAAGCGGCTCTAGCGACTAATGTCGATATGGTGATTGCTGATTTTGAATTTATTAAGCAATTTCCCGCAGCAGTCGAAGCAGCCCGTCGTGCCGGTAAGCGAATTGCGCTTGCAACACCGCGCATTCATATGCCGGGGGAAACCGGATATTTCCGTAATATTTCGAAGCTGAAGCCGGATGCGATTCTGGTTCGTAACACAGGAGCTGTATATTTCTATCTAAAGCAGCGGCTTGAACAGCCAAATGAGCAGCATCCGGAGTTGATCGGAGATTTTTCCCTAAATGTCGCCAATCATAAAACAGCGGCGCTGTTCCTTGAAGCGGGATTGAACAAAATTACACCATCCTATGATTTGAATATCCAGCAAATGGTCGACCTGCTGCATGCAGCGGATACCTCGAAGCTGGAAGTCGTTATTCATCAGCATATGCCTATGTTCCATACCGAGCATTGTGTATATTGTACATTCCTCAGCGAAGGAACAGACTATACGAACTGTGGACGTCCTTGCGAGGACCACAGTATTTCACTTCAGGATCGTGTTGGCATGTCACATCCGGTAAGGGTTGATGAAGGCTGCCGGAATACAGTATATAATGCAGTAGATCAATCCGGAGCTGAATATGTGCGCAATTTCATTGATTTAGGTATTTCCTCCTTCCGTATTGAGTTTTTGGAGGAAACAGGGGATAAGGTCAAAGAGGTGATTTCCTTGTATGAGCGTGCACTCAGTGGTGAGATTAGTGGAACTCAAGTATGGAAAACATTGAAAGCCACCAATCAATTGGGCGTCACAAGAGGACAGCTTTTGAATAAATAATTAATGAATTGTAGTGTATATAGAAGAATCTATGGAAATAGGCAGTTAGAACCCTTTGTAACGAGGGTCTAACTGTCCTTTTTTTGTTCACAATTTAGACACATTATTTTAAGCGAATTTTCAGATTCGTTTAAGCTGGGCTTATTGTTTGGCTTGTATATTATGGATGGTTTGGTTAAGCAGACAGAAAAATGGACATGGCTTGAAGAAGGCACAATTCGTTTTGAATGGAGGTTTTGAGGTGCTTGAGGTAAAACAGGTCAGCAAATTGTATGAGAACCAAAGAGGGGTCCACAGCATCGACTTTTCCATGAACCGCGGTGAAATTGTCGGTTTTCTGGGACCGAACGGGGCAGGAAAAACGACGACCATGCGGATGATTACCGGCTATTTGAATCCGACTCATGGATCGATCGCGATTGACGGTTTATCGATGGCTGATCATCCGAAGAAAGCCCGGCAAAAGATCGGTTATTTGCCGGAAACGCCGCCGTTGTACCCGGAAATGTCGGTACAGTCGTATTTGCAATTTATTGCCGATCTTCGCGGGATTCCTGTGAAGCAGCAAAAACATCGCATTGGTGAGGTCATCGAGCGGCTTGGCTTACAGGGGCGGGAGCGTCAGATCATGCGCAGCTTGTCCAAAGGCTATAAGCAGCGGATGGGGCTGGCACAGGCGATTTTGCACAATCCGGATTTATTGATTTTGGATGAACCCACCTCAGGGCTGGATCCTAAGCAGATTATTGAAATCCGTCAACTCATTCGCGAGCTGGGTGAAAACCATACGGTGCTGCTGAGTACGCATATCCTGCCGGAGATTAACACGTTATGTAATCGCGTATTGATTATTAATCAAGGGCGCATCGTGCTGGATGGTCATCCCGATCAGCTGGCGCAATCGATGGGCGAGACTTTCGAGGTCTCGCTTGAAGTGAAAGGGCCGCGCGAGGCCATTCTGGCCGAGCTGCGCAGCCTGCCGCAGATCGCCAGCGTGAAGCCGCTGGCGGATGTACTCGCTGCCGCAGAGCCGGCAGCGACCGATTCGGCTGCGCATACGCAGCAGCCGAATTCAGACGCGCCCGAGCACAGCGTGGGCGCGGAAGCTGTGCCAGCCGAGCCTGCGGCAAGGCAGGCATTGTCTTCCACGGTTACGGCGGAGCCGACCGTGCGGGTGCTTGTGTCCGCTGCGGACCGTGCGGACATACGCGAAGCGATCTTCTACCGCATGGCGGAGCGGCGGTATCCCATCCTGGCGATGCGCAAGGAGAGCTTGAGCTTGGAGGATATTTTCCTCAAGCTGACAACGAATGAAGCCATTGAAACCAGTGCGTCAGGTGATGGTGTTTCTGGAGGAACTGCTTCCGTCTTATCCGATCAATCGAAGAACGACAACGGCTCTGACACGGCTTCTTCTCATGAGGACAAGGAGGGGAATCCGAATGCGTAGAATAGGAGCGATTTGCAAAAAAGAGCTGCAGCTATATTTTTACTCGCCGACAGCATACGCGGCGTTCGCTTTCTTTTTCCTGATTTCGGGTTATTTTTTCAGTGCCAATTTCCTGTACCCACCTAATATTGTTGATGTTCGACCGGTAATCGGTACAGTAACATTCGTGTTTCTGCTGATTATTCCGCTGCTGACGATGAGACTGATGTCCGATGAGCTGCGTCAAGGTACTGATGAGCTGCTGCTGACATCGCCCGCGAGCATCACCGAGATTATTATTGGTAAATACTTGGCTGCCGCCGTTGTACAATTCATGCTTGTGGCGGGTTGTCTAATTTATCCGTGGATAATGAGTGCTTACGGAACGCTGGATCAGCCCATTCTTTGGCTATCCTACTTGAGCATGTTCCTAATCGGGGCGGCTATGATGTCTGTAGGACTGTTCGCATCATCCTTATCTGCCCATCAGATGGTTACTGGCATTGTCGCTTTTGCCATTCTGTTAATGCTTTGGACGGTGGAATGGTTAGGAGATTTGTTTGGCGGTAAGCTTAAGGACTATCTCAATTTATTTTCCATAGTCGGCCGTGGTGCCAATTTGCAGAAGGGCGTCCTGAATTTTGCCGATATATTGTTTTATATTACCTTGATTATCGTGTTTATCGTGCTCAGCATCCAGGTACTGGAGAGAAAACGCTGGAGGTAAATCAGGAAACAGCGCTTACGAAGTTAGTTTCGTTAAAGTGAAACTCAGCCAGCGCTTACAAAGAAAGTTTTGCTAAGCAAAACCTAGTCTATGCTTACGATGTTAGTTTCGCTAAAGCGAAACTCGAAGGGGGAAAGTCCAAGTGAATAAGTGGATTCGCGGTACGAATGCCGTTGTACTATCGCTCGCGGTAATCGGTATTTTCATCGTCCTGACCATTTTTCTCAGCTCCACGAAAAATTTGCAGGTCGATTTAACGCAAAATAAAAAGTTCACCCTATCCGATAAAACGACGGAAACGTTAAAATCACTTGATAAAGACGTTCATTTCATCACCTTGACGAGTGACCAAACCAATCCGTATATCAAACGTCAGGTGGATGAGCTGATTCAGGAGTACAAGAAGCGCAACGCCAAAATTGTCTCCGACGATTACGATATCGTGAAACAGCCGGCAATGGCCAAGCAGTATGATGTTGACCCGGCGGGAACGCTTGTACTGGAAAGCGGTACGCAGAAGAAAATCCTGTACTACTCCGACATGTTTCTTCCCGGCCAGCAGCAGGGTGAATACAAATTCAGCGGAGAAGAAAAGCTGACTCAAGCACTGGTCAATTTGAATGCCAAGACCAAAAGTAAAATTTATTTCCTGTCTGGTCATAATGAAATTCCACTCAATCAAATGAATTTGTGGAAAACCGGACTGGAAGGCGAAAATTACGAGGTCGCTGATCTGAATTTGCTGCGTGAGGGCAAAATTCCCGATGATGCCGAGGTGCTGTTCATCATTGGTCCGAATACGGATATCAGCGATAAAGAAACGAGCGTTATCAACGAATATTTGAAGGGCAAGGGTAAGCTGTATATGGCCCTTGGCTTCAATAAGGATATGGCAACTCAATGGAAAAATATCGACAGCCTGCTTGCGCAATACGGAATCAAGGATCAGCATGCGATAGCAGTTGAGCCCAAGCAGAGCAAGCTGTACGATCCGCTGACGATCATTCCTGAATACGGCTTCCATGACATTACCAAGAAACTGCAGGATTACAATTTGTTAACGATGATGAATTTAGCGGTATCGATTAATGCGGACCAGCCGGTAGCCGATTTTCCGGTTACATCAATTCTTAAGACAACAGAAGCGGCGTATGGGGAAACCGATATTGCACAGCTCATGAATAACCGCACGTCCAAGGACGATAAGGACATTAAAGGCCCGCTTAATCTCGGCTATGTGGTTGAAACGAAGGAGCAGAAGCCTAAGGCAGTCGTATTGGGAGGTTCTTCGTTCTTCGCTGACGAGGTTCTGCAGCAGCAAGGAAACCGCGACTTTGCGCTTAACAGTGTAGGCTGGCTGCAGGAGCAAAAGGATCAAGTAACGATTCGTCCGCGTGAGGGTGACGCCTTGCAGCAAGCTTTGATTACAGAAAGTCAGGCGAATACGATTTTGTACGGTACTTTACTTGTATTCCCGTTACTCTTCTTGATCGTCGGCGGTACGGTTTGGTGGAGGAGGAGAAAAGGATGAAGCGGCTTATTCCGACACTTATACTTGTGATCCTGTGTGTTGGCGGCTTCTGGTACGCACAGAGCAAGGATTTTTTCAAGGAGAAGCCGGAGCCGTCAGCAGCGCTTGTCACGATCAATAAGGACGAAGTAGCGAGTTATTCGATAAAAAACGGTGACAACGAAATTGAAATGCAGCGTAAAGAAGGAAATTGGACGATGACCAAGCCCTCACCATTGCCGCTCGATAAATTTAGCGCAGATGGTTGGGTTGAATCTTTCATTGCCCTTAGCAAAGATAAAACGGTGGATGCGAATGCGGCTGATTTGGCGCCATTTGGTCTGGATAAACCAGCTCAGCAATTTAAGGTCACGCTGCAAAATGGTGCTGTCCATACGCTAAGTGTGGGCGACCCGGTAGTGATTCAAGGCTTTCATTATGCCATGTTCAGCGGTTCACCTGAGGTATTCCAGCTCAGTGATTCCAAGACACAGCCGCTCGCCTTGAGCCAAATCGATTTTATGGACAAAGATCCGGTTAAGCTTGATTATGAACAGCTGCGTGCGATGACGGTCGATTGGAAGGGACAGAAATGGACCATGACCAAAACCGATGCTGACAAAAAATCTTATGAGTCCGATTGGAAGCTGGGTGAGCAGACGCTCAAGGCTGCGGATGCGACTCAGGTTATCGACAAGCTGCAGATGCTCAGTACCGCGCAGCCAGCCAAGCGAACGACTGAGGTCAAGCTGGATCCGCCTGAGCTTCGCGTCGAGGTTAAGCTGGTGGATGCAGCCAAGAAGGAAATCACGGACGTTTATCTTGGCAAGCTTCAGCAAGATACCGTATGGTTTAGCAAGGAAGGCAGTGAGTGGGCGTACGCCGTTCCTATAGCTTCCATACAAGAGCTTGCAGATAAAGGCAATCCACCTTCTGCCCCACAAGTACAGACTGAGGGACAACCACCGGCAGAACAGCCGAAGGCTGCTCAATAATGACTGTAGGGAATCACGACGATTCCAGCATAGCACCCGTATCGCCTGTCAAGGTTGAATACGGGTTCTTGCTGTTACATTTAACCTGGTCTATAGTCGATTAGGGAAAAAATAGGGTGACAAAACCAATAGAACGAGCATAGAGGTGTATAGATTCAGCTCAAAAAACCGTGTCCAAGTCGTTGGCACGGTTTTTTGAGCTGAACCTATGGATTATAACTACAGGCGTACACTTAATTATAACGGCTGCCTGTCGTGTTAAATGAACGATCATAAGTATTAGCATTCAAAGAATTATTTTCACGGAAGGTGTCGTAAGTATAGTGATCACGATTAGCATCGGAATCAACCAATACGAGGATATTGCCTTCATCAACATAATTGTTGTACTGTCTAGCCTCTTCCTCAGGAATACCGAGTCCGATTAATCCACCAACGAGTCCCCCGGCACCTGCCCCTACGGCAGCGCCTGTAAGTGTGGCCGCGATAGGACCAGCTGCAAGAATAGGACCAATTCCCGGAATAGCCAGCAAACCGAGACCCGCCAGTAAGCCGGCAGCACCACCTAACAAACCTCCGGTAGCCGCGCCAGTGGCCATGCCTTCTGGAGCTTTCGTTCCGGTTTGATCTGTAACAGCTGCAACATCATCCTTATTTCGGGCAATAATTGAAATATCGTTCGAAGTATAGCCCTGACGTTTCAAAGATTCGATCGCTTTCACAGCTTCCTGCTCCGACTTGAATACACCAACAATTTTCTTTTCGTTATTCATGATTATTACCTCCCTAGAATATGGTTGCTGAACTGGTTGAACCCGTTCGCATCATTGCTTAAGCTCACTCTAGACGTTGTTCTTGCCTATTTCTTAATGATTCCCAGGCACCTTGAGGTACCCAGTAACGCTCGTTGCAATATGTATTTACCCGCTCATCTAAAAATGAAACTTTGCTATTTGTATGCTTTTTACAGCCACTAGAGGACATATTTTTGTTTCAGAAAGCTGCATAGAGAGTATGTAAGTAGGAGCACTGTCTTTCTGATCAGAGGAGCTCGCCATATTTCAAGAAATATTATACGTATAAAAGGAGAGAGGCTACATGGAAGCGGATCATAGTCAGCACCAATCAGCTTCTCAACAAGATCTGAACAACAACTCCTCGGAGAAACTCCCATCACGTTCCCGGACAATTCGCAATAAACAAAGGCGGCTTCTGATTTCTTTGTGCCTGATTATCCTTTGGTTGACTATCGTCATGATTTATCAAACACACAAGCCGCTGCCTCCGGGCCTTTCTATGGAAGGCCCTGTACATCATGTAAAGGATGTAGAGTTTCTCTATGATCTGACCTACAAAAAACCCGTATTGCCTATACAGGAAACGATGATCTTTGATCGGGTATTCCAGGTTATTGATGAAGCGGAGCAGTTTATTGTCATTGATATGTTTTTATTTAACAGCTATTACAAGGAAGGGACCTTATATACGCCTCTTAGCGGATTATTGACGGAGAAGCTGCTTGAGCAGAAAAAGAGGCATCCCACCATGCCGATTATTTTTATCACGGATGAGGTCAATACGATGTATGGCTCTGCAATGCCACCGGAGCTAGAACGTTTAAAGGCCGGAGGTATCGATGTTGTGATCAGTGATGTTAATCCGCTGCGTGACTCGATCCCATCGTATTCAGCCTTCTGGCGCACGTTCGTCCAATGGTTCGGTCAAACCGGGAAGGGATGGCTTCCAAACCCGATGGTGGATACAGCGCCCTCCATGTCGGTACGTTCTTATTTAAAGCTTGTGAATGTGAAAGCAAACCATCGAAAGGTCATTGCTACAGAGCGAGCGCTCATTGTTCCTTCTGCCAATGCCCATGATGCAAGCGCCTATAATTCCAACTCTGCGTTTTTAGTCCGAGGGGATATTATCGCGGATGCCCTGGCAAGCGAACAGGCTGTAATTGCATTTTCGAGAGGCAGCGAGGATGAGTTTCATTTTCCTCAATACATTCCTGATGTTAAGGAGGAGGGCGACATTGAAGTGCAGCTATTGACAGAAGGAAAAATTCACAAGCATGTGCTGCAGTCGTTGTCTGAGGCGGGAGTAGGGGATCGGGGTTGGATGGGGATGTTTTATTTAGCAGATCGCCAAGTGATCAAGGCACTGATTGGAGCATCCAAACGCGGAGCCGAGCTTCGCCTGATACTGGATTCGAATCAAAATGCTTTCGGTCGAGATAAGATCGGAATTCCGAATCGGCCTGTGGCCAAAGAGCTTCTGGACGCTTCAGACAATCGAATTCAGATTCGTTGGTATAATGGCACGGACGAGCAGTATCATACCAAGCTGTTGTTTATTGACAAAACCAATCGGATTATGGTTAATAACGGCTCAGCTAATTTCACTGAGCGAAATCTCGATGATTTGAATTTGGAAACTAACTTGGGTCTCAACGCTCCCGGAGATAGCAGGCTGGCACTGCAGCTGCGTCAATATTTTAATCGTTTATGGAACAACGAGGGTGCTCCTTATACATTGGACTATGAGGCCTTCAAGGACAAAACCGTGTGGATCAAAGATTGGATGTACCGACTACAGGAGTGGCTTGGACTCACTACTTTTTAAATAGAATACATAACATTTCCACATACTGGGCAACCTACCTTATGTAACTATGAAAGGAGGGAATGCCTGTGTACACACAACAACAAAATAACCAACAGCAATCTGGAGCTGGAAAGGTAAGCACCAAGGAGCTGCTATACGTATCAGACTGCTTGAAAAATGAGGATTTGATGGCCAAATTAGCTGCACAAGCGTGTTCTGAAGCACATACGCCGCAGCTGAAGCAGCAATTCAGCCAAATCGCTCAAGACCGCCTCACTTATACCAACCAATTGCTAAATGCCTTGCAGCAGCAATCGCAAATGACCCACTAAACCGACAGGAGGTGTTAGAATAGATGTACCCATCCAACTATCCGAACCAACAGGCATTTAACCAACAAGGTCAGCAAGGCCAGCACAATCAACAGGGTAACTTGCTGCAAGAACAGGATTGGGCTAATCTGCTATTATCCGAGCTGAAGCGGTCTGCACGAGAATATACGACAGCAGCTTTGGAAGCAGTCAATCCTGTTTTATGCCAAACCTTTCAAAATCTTGCGAATAAAACGATGCAGGATCAAGCCCAGTTATTCAGTGTACTTTCACAGATGAGCGGCTATGGATCCGTACACATGGCCTCGCTGCAAGAAGTTCAGCAGCAACTGCAGCAGCACAGCAGTAAAGTCGAGCAGCTGCAATCCTCTGTACAGCAATCCTTGCAGCAATCAAACACCTCTCAGGCTGGTCTCTATCAGCAGCAAGCGGAGCAGCAGGCATATCAATCCTATCAACCGTACCAACAGTCACAGGCCTACTCGTATCCGTCCAATCCCGTATATTCGGGCAATCAAGGGAATCAAGCCTTTTACGGATCTCAGGGAACGAATAGCTCTCCGGGTTCAAATAGCTATGGACAAGGCTATTCGTCGAATTATTCAAATTCGGGTTCCAATACGGGTGTGAATCAAACTCAAATGAGCGGGTCTGGTTACGGACAGAACCTTACCTCCCATTCAACTGCTTCATTAGCAACTGGCTCTTCCAACGCCAAGTTTGCAGGTTCCGATAGTGCAGAATCCACGCGCGGCGGCAATAGTTTTAATTGGACAGACACCCAGGATGACGACAATTCCTCACAGGGGTCAACACAGCAGTCCTCGTCCAATCGATCAAACGAGTCGGGCAGTAAATATATATTGTAGGAACAAATAATGTTAAATCCTATAGAAAGACTCCGGCTATGAGCTAGCGGTGTCTTTTTTTATTGAGAACATATGATCGCTCCTGTATAATGAAATCCATACCCTACTTAAAATCATTTATTTTTTCGTACATGTTTTGATTTTCGAATACGCGGTAGCGTGGAGGAAGGCTGCTTACGCACCCAGCGAAGAAATCGGGACATTTGTTCATCAGCTTGGAGCGCTTCCAGCGTATGGAGGGAAGCGGCCAGCTCTGCGTTTGTAAATAAGGCATGAATTTGTTTGTGGCAAACGATACAAAGCTCTGCCGTCGGCATAAAACTACCTCCGTATTCTTTGGGCGTCAGATGATGCAAGGTCGTTTCCGTCTGCTCGCGTTTGCATAATTCACAAGTCCCATGAGTACTGCGCTGCTTCCTCATCTGTTCACCTCTATGGAATAATTGGCATATTGGTTATCGAACTTTTTGTATTCTTTAGTATGGCACTGCGATCCGTTGACGATCCGTTAATAGCCATTTGACACCTGTGGCAGTGTAGCATAGACTAATTTTTATAGCGTCATAGTCGAGTACGATATCATTGCTAAATATAGAATGAATGCATAGGGGGCACGGCCTTTTGCTAGTAGATATGAAGCAGTGGAAGCACACATTTAAGCTAGACCCGGATCGGGAGCTGTCGGACGAGCAGTTGGAGCGTTTATGCTTGTCTGGAACAGATGGTATTTTGGTTGGCGGTTCTTCAGGTGTTACGTTTGATAATACAGTCGATTTACTTGCGAGAATTCGCAGATATGAAGTGCCTTGTGTGTTGGAAATTTCCACTCACGAAGCAATCGTACCCGGCTTTGATTTATTTTTTATTCCTATTGTCCTGAATACCCGTGATACGAATTGGATTGTTGGACACCATCATCAGGCTCTGAGAGAATACGGTGCACTGTTGGATTGGAAGCAGGTTGTGACAGAAGGCTACATTATGATGAATAAGGAATCAACGGCCGCACAGGTTACACAAGCGGACACCGATCTGGACGCCAAAGATGTAGAGGCCTATGCGCGAATGGCAGATCAACTGTTCCGGTGCCCGATTGTATATATGGAGTACAGTGGGATATTTGGCGATATGAGGCTTGTGTCGAGGGCAAGGGAGCTGCTCAAGGATGCAAGGCTCTTTTACGGCGGTGGAATTGATGGGCCGGATCGGGCTCGTGAAGCGGCTGAAGCTGCGGATACCATAGTCGTAGGCAACGTTATATATGATGCATTTGAACAGGCGCTAGCTACCGTAGGGGCGGTTAAAGGTCGTGAATAAGCTGTAGTTAGCCGTAATAAAGGAGTAGATACGAAATGAATGAAACGATGGATGTTTTTGCCTCGATACAAACGTTGAATCCACCGCAAAAGCAAGCCGTAGAGACGGTTGAAGGGCCACTTTTGATTATGGCCGGAGCTGGAAGCGGCAAGACCCGTGTGCTGACGCACCGGATTGCCTATTTAATTGCGTCTCGTAAGGCGGCTCCTTGGAGCATACTGGCCCTTACGTTTACGAATAAAGCGGCCCGTGAAATGCAGGATCGGGTCAGCAAGCTAGTTGGACCTAATGGTCGGGATATTTGGGTATCTACGTTCCACTCCATGTGTGTGCGAATGCTGCGTAAGGATATTTCCCGTATTGGATTTACGTCCAATTTTACAATTCTCGATTCCGGGGATCAGCTTTCTGTCATTAAAGCATGTATGAAGGAGCTTAATTTCGATCCCAAAAAGTTTGAGCCCAAAGCAGTCCAGGCAGCCATGGGAGCCTTCAAGAATGAGCTGAAAACACCAGAGATGGTCGAAAATGCAATCGGAGATTATTTTGACGGTGTAGTGGCCAAGGTATACAAGCTGTATCAAAAAAAGCTTAAGCACAACAACTCGCTCGATTTCGACGATTTGATTATGGTTACAATCCAACTGTTCAAGGATGAGCCGGATGTGCTTGATTTTTATCAAAATAAATTTCAATATATCCATGTGGATGAATATCAGGATACGAACAAGGCGCAATATATGCTCTGTCTGATGCTTGCGGATAAACACAAGCGTATTTGCGTTGTAGGTGACAGCGATCAGTCGATTTATCGGTGGCGTGGTGCGGATATTAGCAATATATTGAATTTTGAGAATGATTATCCGAAGGCAACAACGATTCTGCTTGAGCAAAATTATCGTTCCACCTCTAATATCTTGAATGCAGCCAACAAAGTCATTGCCAACAACGCTGGCCGCAAAGCCAAGAACCTGTGGACGAGTAAGGATGGCGGTGCCAAAATCCGCTTCTATCAGGCTGATTCCGAGCATGAGGAAGGCTACTTTATCACAAGTGAAGTGAAGAAGCGTGTAGATACGGGCAAAAGATATCAGGATCATGCGATTTTGTATCGTACGAATGCACAATCGCGGGTCATTGAGGAAATACTCATTAAATCGGATATTCCATACCAGATCATCGGCGGCATTAAGTTCTACGATCGTAAAGAAATCAAGGACATTCTCGCTTATTTGCGATTGATTTCCAATCCGAATGATGATATTTCCTTCGTCCGGGTTGTCAATGTGCCCAAGCGCGGTATTGGGGATACGACCGTAGAACGATTGACGGAAGCGGCTGCTCGTAGGGGGATTTCTCTGTTCGCTCAGCTGGAAGACATCGATGGCATGGAAATAGGTGCCAAGGCCAAACATGCATTAACCGATTTTCGTGATATGATCGATAATATGCACCGGATGGTAGATTATTTATCAGTTACCGAGCTTACGGAAAAGCTGTTGGAGCTGACTCAGTATCGAATCGAGCTGCAGCGTGAAAAAACGATCGAATCAACCGCAAGATTGGAAAATATCGATGAGTTTCTGTCTGTCACCATGGAATTCGAGAAGCGAAATGAAGATAAAACCTTGATCGCCTTTCTGACCGATTTGGCCTTAATTGCCGACATCGATACGATGAATGAGACCGAGGAGGAAAAAGCCGATTCCGGCAATGCTGTTGTCCTCATGACCATGCACAGTGCTAAGGGACTGGAATTCCCTGTTGTGTTCATTGTTGGTATGGAGGAAGGCGTATTTCCGCACAGCCGTGCCGCCAACGATTATGAGGAGCTGGAAGAGGAGCGCAGACTAGCTTATGTGGGCATTACACGTGCTGAACAGGAGTTATTCTTAACGTGTGCAAGAATGCGCACCTTGTTCGGGCGTACCAATATGAATGCACCTTCGCGTTTTCTGAAAGAGATTCCCGAGGAATTGCTGGAAATAGCAGCGCCTGCCGGTGTGATTGGTGGACGCTCAAGCAGCCCGTCCTGGGGAAATAAAGAAGGCCGTTATGGGAGCACAGGCGGAGGCTTCGGGTCCTCAAGCAGCAGCTTTGGCAGCGGAGCGGCAGCATCAGGCAAAAGCGTTACTTTCCGTACGGGAACAGGGAGCCCTTCTTCCGGTGTAACGGTTCGTTCCACCATTCCTGGTGAGCAAGCGGGAGCAGGTGCAGGCAGCGCTGGTGCACAGGTGACTGATTACAAAACAGGTGACAAGGTAGCCCATGGCAAATGGGGGATTGGCACCGTCGTGATGATTAAGGGAACAGGCGATGACACAGAACTGCAGATTGCATTCCCGGCACCTACGGGTTTGAAACGTCTCCTTGCCAAGTTTGCGCCAATTACGAGACATAACGAATAGATTCAGCTACTTCAAGGCGCTTCGCAATAAGGAGGCGCCGATTTTTACATAGTCGAACCTTGAAAGGATGGTTTTACTTTATGACAGATTCCCTTGAGACGATGAAAGCCCTCATTGAAGAAATCTACAGCCATAACCACCTCTATTACACCATGGATCAACCGAGCATCAGTGATGCCGATTATGATTTGCTTTACGATCGTTTGGTCGCATTGGAAAAAGCCTCGGGAGTTACCCTGCCCAATTCGCCAACACAGCGCGTAGGGGATCAAATATTAAAGGGCTTTGACCCGCATCGGCACAAATCGCGTTTGTGGAGTCTCGATAAAGCACAAAATAAAGACGAACTGATGGTCTGGTACACAAGGGCTACCAAGCTGGTCAACGAGTATAACGATCAGAATGACGAGGATCCGCTGCCGCCGCTAAGCTTTGTCATGGAATTGAAATTTGATGGATTAACGTTGAATTTAACCTATGATCACGGTGAACTGGTTCAGGCATCAACACGGGGTAATGGTGTTATTGGTGAAGGGATTTTGGCGCAAGTCAAAACAATTCGTTCCATCCCCTCTGAGATCCCTTATCGTGACGGAATTATTGAGGTGCAGGGCGAAGGTATTATGAACTTGTCCGTACTTGAGGAATACAACAAGACAGCACTTGAGCCGCTCAAAAATGCCCGTAACGCCGCGGCTGGCGCCTTACGCAATCTGAATCCCAAGGTGACAGACAGCCGCAAGCTCAACGCTTATTTTTATCAGGTTGGCTATACGGATGGACTGCGCTTTGAAAACCATGAAGCCATGGTTGAGTTTTTGCGCAGCAATCGCTTCAAAGTCAGTCCGTTGATCCAGGTGTACGATTCTATAGAAGCTGCTGCAGGTGAACTGGACAATATTACAGCAATGCGCCATACCTATGATTTTCTGATCGATGGAATTGTCATCAAAATCAATGATACTCGCACACGCGAAGTATTAGGGTACACAGATAAGTTTCCTCGGTGGGCGATTGCCTACAAGTTTGAAGCGGAGGAAGCCATTACGACGCTGCTGTCTGTATCCTGGGAGGTCGGTCGCACAGGCAAAATAACTCCAGTAGCCAAGGTGGAGCCTGTTGATATCGCAGGAGTCACCGTGCAAAACTGCACTTTGAACAATATTGGAGACATAGAACGCAAAGGGCTTAAGCATGCTTTGGGCAGCCATGTGTTTATTCGCCGTTCTAATGACGTCATTCCCGAGCTGCTAGGCAAGGTGACTGAGGATATGGATGGGGAAGAAATCGTAGCTCCTGTCAATTGTCCATCGTGTGGTTCCGTTCTGGAGCTTAAAGGAGCTCATTTATTTTGTCTGAACCGTGTGGAATGCCGTCCGCAGCTGATTGGGCGTATTACCCACTTTGCGTCGCGTGATGCGATGGATATTGAATCCTTCAGCATAATGACTGCGGAGCAGCTGTATACGGAGCTGAACGTCAAAGACCCGGCTGACCTGTATGACCTGACCTTTGAAGATCTGATTAAGCTGGAGCGATTTGGGGAGAAGAAGGCCAAGAACCTGCTGGCCGCGCTTAACAAAAGCAAACAGTGCGATCTTGCTTCATTTTTGTTTGCGCTCGGCATTCCGAATACCGGGAAAACAACGACTCGCGTACTGGCCGACCATTATCGAGATTTGCATAAGCTGATGGCTGCTACTCCCGAAGAGCTGGTAGCTTTGTATGATATTGGTGGTATTATGGCTGATAGCATTGTCAGTTTCTTCTGTGATCCTCTTATGCAGCGCAGCATAGAGCGGCTTTTGCAGGCTGGTGTAACACCTGTAAGTGAGGAAGCACCTCTCATTATGAATGCAGACAACCCGTTTTTCGGAAAAACTATTGTTTTGACAGGCACGCTTTCGATAATGGGACGCGATGAGATGGGCAAAAAGCTGGAAGCTCTGGGGGCCAAGATTACAGGCAGTGTATCCAAAAAAACGGATATCGTGATCGCAGGAGAAAGTGCTGGAAGCAAGCTGACCAAGGCTCAAGATCTTGGCATACGTGTAATAGATAATGAGCAGGAGTTATTGGAGATGCTGGGCGAGGCTTAGTGAATAAATAAGGTTGCCAGGTTAAGAGGAAGCTGTGGGGCTTTATTGTAACCGAGGGTGTCTTTGCTGGAGGCTTCCAGTAAGTAGATTAAAATGAATGACAAGATAACGGAGAGAGTCCTTGCGTAAAGTGACTAGCTCCGTTACTTTGTTAAAATAGTTGCATAGATTCTGTTATTAATAATTTGTTGGAGCTAAGGTAACTTTTATTTCAACTTCTTGTGTATGATTTTTCACGAGTGAAGCATCATAAAGAATGATTGTAATTCAGCTTAAGAATACCGATAATGATCATCTTCAGTGAGTTGAGAAATAAAATTTAAAAAAGTAGTTGCATTTAGTAAGCTGTTTGTGTTACATTACTTTTTGTCGCTGCGAGGCAAGTACGATTGAAGCGATAAAGGATGCAAAATAAGTAATAAAAAAAGGTTGCATTCGTCACTTGTTTCTGATAAGATAAATTCTTGTCACGGTAAACAAACGACAAAAATAAAAGTTGCTCAATAATTAATTTTTGAGTAATGAAAGCTCTTTGAAAACTGAACAAATGATAATTGAATGCCAGTTGTTTTGCATTTTGAGCTTTAGACAAGCTTACAATATGTATGTTGGCATCAGAAGCTTCGGCTTATGATGAATAACGTACCTTAATGGAGAGTTTGATCCTGGCTCAGGACGAACGCTGGCGGCGTGCCTAATACATGCAAGTCGAGCGGATTGTTCCTTCGGGAACAGTTAGCGGCGGACGGGTGAGTAACACGTAGGCAACCTGCCTGCAGGATCGGGATAACTACCGGAAACGGTAGCTAAGACCGGATAAGTGATTTTGACGCATGTTGAGATCAAGAAACACGGAGCAATCTGTGACCTGTAGATGGGCCTGCGGCGCATTAGCTAGTTGGTGAGGTAACGGCTCACCAAGGCGACGATGCGTAGCCGACCTGAGAGGGTGA
>NZ_FOTE01000018.1 GCF_900114475.1 Paenibacillus sp. 1_12
CGGGTCACCAAAGCAAGGGCGCTTAGCTCAGCTGGGAGAGCATCTGCCTTACAAGCAGAGGGTCGGCGGTTCGATCCCGTCAGCGCCCACCATATTTTTAGTAGAATGACGCGGGGTGGAGCAGCCCGGTAGCTCGTCGGGCTCATAACCCGAAGGCCGCAGGTTCAAATCCTGCCCCCGCAACTTAATTTTTCGAAGCTTACTTGCCTTCGAAACAATGTGGAGCCGTGGTGTAGTGGCCCAACATGCCTGCCTGTCACGCAGGAGATCGCGGGTTCGAATCCCGTCGGCTCCGCCACTTTTATTGAATATACATAAGGCTCGGTAGCTCAGTCGGTAGAGCAGAGGACTGAAAATCCTCGTGTCGGCGGTTCGATTCCGTCCCGAGCCACCATTTTTACACAAAGTACATTTTGTCGGGACGTAGCTCAGCTTGGTAGAGCACCTGGTTTGGGACCAGGGGGTCGCATGTTCAAATCGTGTCGTCCCGACCACTTCTTATGCAGTCTAACGTGACAGCTTAAGACTTGAATTTTCTTGATATGTACTAGCATTCGTTGCCAATTTCATTATTTTAAGAACCGATAAACCTTGTTCATACAAGGTTTTTTTTGTTTTCTGGGAAGAACTATTTAATAGATAGAAACACGGTTCCGGGAAATCTTAATTACATCCAAAAAATCCATGTTCAAATGTTCGTATCAGATGGATAATAATTAGGAAGATACAACGGAATGAGGGATATTCATGAAAGTGATTTTAGAAAAAGTGGCTTATGAGCAAAAATCGATACTGCGACAGCTCCTTGAGCTTTATAAATATGATTTTAGTGAGTATGAGCTTGATGATGTCAATGAGCAAGGGTTGTATGATTATAAATATTTGGATTACTATTGGACTGAGGATGGAAGACATGCATTTTTCATAAGAGTGGACGAGAAACTGGCAGGCTTCGCTTTAGTGAGAGCACTTGGAGTGAATGCAGAAGGTGAGGACATCCATTCAATGGCTGAGTTTTTTGTGATGAAGAAGTACAGAAGAAGGGGAGTAGGTAATAAGGCGGCGATTCGTTTGTTTGATTTACTTCCTGGGAATTGGAAAGTTGGGCAGGTAGAGAACAATGCTCCTTCGCAGTTATTTTGGAGAAAAATTATTGCTGAGTACACAGGTCATAGCTATGTAGAAGGAAGACGTGATGATTGCGACGGTCCTTTGCAAACCTTTAAATCGAATCATCTGAAACAAAGAGAGTGAGTCGGTAAAAAAGAATTACAGTTAATACAGGCAACCTCGGGCCAACCGATACTGGCTGGATGACAGACTCTATCAAAGCTGAGCTGCTGCCTCGATTCCCAAGAGGACGAATAGGTACACCAGTAGATGTAGCGCGTCTGATTGCCTTTCTAGCAAGCGACGAAGGATTACAGGGCAGGTTATGGCATTCTGAAGGTGGATACAACCGAGGAGGATAGTCGTAGGTGCTGTGAGGGGATACAAGCGGGAGGGATGGGGATATGCAGTTAGTTACGGAGCGATTGATTATAAGGGAATTCGAGCAGAAAGACTGGCAAGACGTGCATCTGTACGCCTCAAGTCCATTGGTTACGACACATATGATCTGGGGACCCAATACGGAGGAGGATACCAAGGCCTTTATGGGCAAAGTTATAGAGATGCAGGGGCAGCAGCCGCGCAAAGAATTTGAAATGGCTGTAGTCCTGAAGGCGACGAAGCAGATTATTGGTGGTATCGGCTTGTACATATCCGAACCGAAGCAGGGCGAGATTGGCTATTGCTTTAATCCGGAATTTTGGCAGCAAGGCTATGCCTCTGAAGCTGCTGAGGCTATGCTTCGTTTCGGATTTCAAGCTCAGGGATTGCACCGAATCTATGCCACCTGCCGTCCAGACAACATCGGCTCAGCCAAGGTCATGCAGAAAATCGGTATGACTTATGAAGGGCGTTTGCGGGAACACATGCATCATAAAGGTAAATGGCATGATTCCTTGCTCCACTCGATATTAGAGCAGGAATTCAATCGTGATGAACGTTCGCAAGAATAGAATCCGCTTAATAATGAACACAGCGGATCTTATTCACTACAGTTCTAAAAGTTCAGAGAGTGTATGGATGATTCGATAGGGCTGTGTCTCTGAATTGACGGGGACACCGACTTTTTTATGATCGATCCAAATCCCTTTGATGCCAAGACGTTGTGGTGCGGCAATTTCCCATTCAAAATTATCGCCAACCATCCACGTATCTTCTGCGGCTGCACCCAACTGTTGGATAGCGTGGTGGTAGATGCGAGCGTCCGGCTTGCCAATCCCAAATTCACCCTCAACAAGGATAATATCGAAAAGCGGCGCAAGACCAAATTTGTTAATTTTGTTCCATTGTGGTTCTGTGTTTCCATTCGTCAGCAGGGCTAACTTAATTCCCATCGCCTTAAGACGTTGAACCGTTTCTATGGCACCTATGAACGGCTGTATGGCTTTATCGCGTAGTTCACCATAGGTAGAAGCTATCTGATCAGTATTAGCGGAGTTGGTAAGCTCGAACTGCTCTAGCGCGGCTGCAATGATCTCGGACCTCGCTTTTCGAAGATCCATTCTGCCGATACGATGTCGTTCAGGATCACTCCAATGCCATTTGGCTCTTGCTTTAATTGCAGCAATTACATGCTCGATGTCCATTTGTTCAGATAAATGTCCGCAGGCATCCCTCCAGCATTGATCGGTGTCAACTCCGTGATCATAAGAAATAATCGTATCATCCATATCCAATAAAATCGCTTTTGGCAGTCTAGCTTCCAGCACACGATCACTCCCATCAATGGTTTTTGTTTATGTAGTCCTTGTTCCATATTCATTGTAACATAGCCACTCCATACGCAAGGCTCAAATTTAAAGTTTCTGGTGTATAAGTTTGCCTAATAAGAAAGGTCGTGTAGAGATGCAAGATGTCCATGTGAAGCAGGTTTCTTTTGATAATATAGATTTAAGTGTATTAATAGCTAAGCTGGACGCTGAGCTGCTGCTGAAATATCCGAAGGAGGATATTTTTGGGGTAGATTTTGAGGACCCAGAAATCCATAAAATGACGTTTGTTATTGCGTACTGCGAAGGCATTGCAATTGGGTGCGGTGCACTGCGACCTTTGGATCCGGTAAGTATCGAATTAAAAAGGTTTTTTGTAGATCCGTCTTACAGGCAACGCGGCATTGCTTCATTAATACTCCACTTTTTGGAACATGAGGCTATTCGAAAAGGATATTCGATTCTCAGGCTAGAGGCAGGGCTGCTTCAACCTGAAGCGATAGCCATGTACACCAGATTTGGGTATGATGAAATTGAGCGGTTTGGTGAATATGTCGATTCTAAGCAAAGTGTGTGTTTTGAAAAGCGGCTGTAGCCATACAAGACCCTACATAGACGGAGTGAGCAGTCATGAACATTGAAGTTAAGGAAGCAGAAATCAACCAAGTAGATATCGTCTTGAACCTGATGCAGCAAGCTTTCCAAGAGTACAATGGGAAGTTGACTCCACCATCAGGGGCGCTCTCCGAAACAGCGGAAGATATTAAAAACATCATGCAGCAGGGTGGCGGGGCTGTAATCGCTTGGGCTGGGCAGTCAGCTGTTGGATCGGCCCGTTATAAATTTAAAGATTCACACATGTACATAGGAAGAGTGTCAGTCTCGCCTGCCTATAGAGGGAATGGGATTTGTAAAAGCCTGCTGAGCTTCTTAGAGCACCTGGCCAAAGCCAAAGGGATACAGGAAACAAGGGTGGAGGTACGCTTGTCGATACCCGGGAATGTGGAATTGTATCAGAGACTGGAATATGAAATTATCGAACAAAAGTATTATCCGGAGCGAACAGATAGCTGGTATGTGATGAGTAAAAGAGGATAATGAGGTCTATTTTTCTGTAAGTAACATAACAGGCAAATGGGTCAAGTTATGAAAAAATAAAATATTTTAATATTTTGCTTGCAATCATAATCTATACGTGATATTATACTTCTTGCGCACATGAAGCAGCGCTGAAATAACTGCTGAAACACAGTTTATAAGTTTTATACCGCGCGCCCTTAGCTCAGCTGGATAGAGCGTTTGACTACGAATCAAAAGGCCGGGAGTTCGAATCTCTCAGGGCGCGCCATACACTTGCCGGTGTGGCGGAATGGCAGACGCGACGGACTCAAAATCCGTTTCTTGAGAGGGAGTGGGGGTTCGAGTCCCTTCACCGGCATCATGGAATACCTAAAAAACTTGCTTCGATCTAACAATTACGTTAGATCGAAGCAAGTTTTTTTAAAAATAAAATGTATATAGGTACAGCGGAGCTGAACCATTCTTATATTGTGAGAACCGGCCAAGTCGGATACGACTTAGCCAGCCTTGCAGCACGCATAACTAATGATTTGTTGGCTCAATCCGCCTAGGTAATTACAATTTGCCGATAATGGAGCTGATCAGTACCTTTTCCCCACGCTTTGCGCTTTCAATCGCACCGAATACCATAGCCATACTGTTCAGGTTATCGGAGCAATCGGTCTCAGCCTTGCGGCCTTCGATGAGCGAGGTGAACATTTCCTCGAAGCAGCCTTCATGACCCTCACGGCCTTCCCAGACGGCTGTAGGGTCTATTTTTACGTGTTTATTCGTAAAGGCTCCTTCAGCTTCATCTACGGGTACGACTTCGGCATAGGGACTGTTCGTCCCATCCCATATCAAGGTTCCTTTGGAGCCGACAATTCGCCATGCGCTTTCCCAGGATGTTGGGGCGCCTTCAGCACTCCAAGAGCCGTTATAGGAAAATACGGTGCCGTCCGACATTTCGAATATGCACACTGCTGAAGCATTGCCTTTGTACCAGGAATAGGGTGGATTAAATTCATGGCAGTATACGGACACCGGGTTTGCGCCCAGCAGAAAGCGGGCTTGATCAAATGTGTGAATAGCCATATCGAGAATGAGCGGGTTGTCCATCGCTTCGCGGAAGCCGCCGAAATGTGGTCCAAGGAAAAAATCGGCTTTCATAAAGCCAGGCTGTCCGATTACGTCCTGTTCGATCATGCCTCTGGCCTCGCGGATTTGTTTATTATACCTGCGGTTCTGCATGACGATATAGTTTTTGTTGTGCTGATTCACGAAGTTCTTCATTTCAACAGCATCCTGCATGGAGGCGGCCATCGGCTTTTCTCCGATCACATTGCAGCCAAGCGCGGTTGCTGTCATGACTACGCTTTTGTGAACCTCAGGTATGGTAACATCCATTACCAGATTGGCCCCAGTGGAACGAATAGCATCCTCAAGATTAGTAAACCGCCCGCAAGTAAGTCCAAGCTCATTCGCCATCGCTTCTGCGGCGGCTGGATAAATATCGACCAAAGCGACAATTTCAACGTCTTCTCTCGAAATTGCATATTTGACCCAACGCTTGCCCATGTTGCCACAGCCAACCTGGACGGCCCTGAAAGGCTTAACTGCTTTAACCGCACCCGACATATTACTTGCCTCCCTTAATGGTCTCCAGCGGCTTGCTGTTGCCATAGACAGGCACCGGACGGGATGTTGGAGCTGCCCACGATACGGCGTTGCGAATGACACGACGAATCTGTTCGTTATAGTAGGTAGGATAGGTTTCGTGACCAGGACGGAAATAAAAGATTTTGCCTTGTCCACGATGGAATGTGCAGCCGCTGCGGAATACTTCTCCACCCTCGAACCAGCTTGTAAAAATCAGCTCGTCTGGCTGCGGAATGTCAAAGTGCTCGCCGTACATTTCCTCCTGCTCGAGCTCAATGTATTCACCGATGCCTTCGACTATCGGATGTCCGGGGGAAACGACCCACAGGCGTTCCTTCTCATCAGCCTCACGCCATTTCAAATTGCATGACGTCCCCATCAGCTTCGTGAAAATTTTGGAGAAATGTCCGGAGTGCAGCACGATTAAGCCCATACCCTCACGTACACGCTTGTGAACGCGGTCCACAATGACGTCGGTAACCTCACGGTGCGCCTTATGCCCCCACCAGATCAGTACATCTGTATGGTTCAGCTTGTCTTCGGTTAATCCGTGCTCTTCTTCATCTAATGTAGCATAGCTGATGTCAAAAGCATCGCCGAGGCCTTCGCCGATTGCGTGATGGATACCTTGGGGATAGACGGCACGCACCTTTTCGTTGTTTTGTTCATGACGGAACTCATTCCAGACAGTAACCCGTAGCCTTGCACTCATATTGAATACCTCCATTATATAATAGTCAGTTCACTCACCTCAGATTATAGGCAACCGCTTACACAAAAGATAGACTGAAATCTGCCCGTTCCTTCTCCAAAAATGACTTTTTTAAATTTCATAAAAAATCCTGTGCTATACTCGATATAATTAGACTTCCAATCCTATGAAGGTCTATCTTCAAAAGTAAAAACGATGAGGTGCATTCGTTTATGACTATTGCAATGGATACGCGGCATGATCCCGTCAGGGAAGAGCTCGTTATATATCAAAATCCATCTCTTTTTCTGAAGGTATGGGAGGTACAGTCCGATAAAGCGACAGTGGGGATTCCCGAGGTATGGCCGTGGCATTATCATAAAGAGGTCGAATTTCTAGCTATAACAGAAGGTCGCGCAGGTATACAAACCAAAGATGATTATCGGTTACAAGACTATGGAGATGTGATGCTGTTCGGTTCCTCTCAGCTTCACCGGATTCATAAAGCACTGCCGTCCCCGCTGAGGTTCATTGTGCTTCAGGTCGATTTGCTGCAGCATTTTGATCAAAGCTCGCTACCTTATTTGCACTGCTTTTCCGAACTGACGCAGCCGCTGAGCAAATTGAATTACATATTTAGGGAGCATCCTGAGGGCCGTGAGGAGGCTTTCTCGCTTGTGAAGGATATTTATAGGGAGTCCCAGGAGCGCAAGCGGGGTTATGAGCTGGCGATCGGTGCTGCCATCAAACGGCTGCTGCTGCTTTTGCTGCGCTACGACTCCCGGATGATGCTTCAGGGTGATACGGAGCTGGAAGTAGTCCGCCTGCGGCCGGCACTTGATTATGTAGAGCGTAATCTCGGCGGTAAAATTACGGTTGAAGAGGTTTGTGGTCTGCTTAATCTGAGCTACGCTTATTTTATCCGCTATTTTCGCACAACGATGGGGCTATCTTTTATTGAATTTGTGAATTACAAACGTGTTAAAAAAGCCGAGAGGCTGCTGGTGACCCGCGATCTGAGCATAACAGAAATTGCCTGTGAGGTAGGAATACCGAGCAGCGCTCAATTTTATAAATTATTCAAACGTCATAATCATTGCTCACCTGGAGAATTCAAGGCGCGAATGAGCGGTAAGACGGTCGGCAGCGGGAGCATCAAATCGAAGACTATTTAGTGAACGTTGACAGTACTGCCAGAGGTTTTATACTTGCAGCCGGGCACTAAACGCAAGCAAGCATACCGGACTTTTCTTTCCTTGCCGCCGATAATCCGCTTTTTTCCTTATAGGAACGGTATGGAGAAGGGACATTTCTTTTTGTAAAGCCATGTAAAAGTATTGTCCGTATCCTGCCTTTCCAACGGCATATATGATTGGACTTAAGCGTTCCTGCTGCAAGTGGGAGCTGCGCAATTACAATCATGATGGGGAGGACTTAACCTTATGAAGCTCAAGAATAGAAAGAGTCATCTGACATTGACGCTGTTGTTGGCGGCGGCAGTGATTGCAGGCTGCTCGAACCAAGCGGATACAGGTAAAGCGAGCAGTGCGGACAAGGGGACAGCAGGGCAAGCCAAAGAAGCGGATAAACCGCTATCGATCAAAATGTTCGCCGGACTGTATAACGAAGTGCCGAATATGAACGACGATTATTGGACGGAATGGCAAAAGCGGACGAATTCCAAGTTGAACGTGGAATGGGTGCCTTCGGGTGATTTGAATACCAAGCTCGATCTTCTGCTGGCTTCCGGTGATCTGCCTGAGGTTGTTGCCGTTCCCGATTTTAAGAAAGCGACTCTGCTCAGTGCAATCAAAAATGGTGCTTTTTGGGACCTTACTCCATTTCTAGGTGATCTGAGCAAATACCCGAACATGAAAAACAATTTGGTCAAGGACGCTTTTAAATACAGAACGATTGACGGCAAAATTTATTCGCTTCCGGGCTCCCGTTCCAGAGTTGACCCGGGAATCAAAATCCGCAAGGACTGGCTGGATCAGTTGAAAATTCCGGTTCCTACTACACTCGATGAGTATGCCGATGCCTTGAAAAAGATCATCGACGCCGACATAGACGGCAACGGAAAGAAAGACACGCTGGGCCTTATTGGACACGGGGTCATCGTGAGTGATGGTGACGCTTCCTTTGCAGCGGGATTCGGTGCGTCTCAGCCTACTTACGATGCAGCCGGAGGATTGATCTATACCAATTTAAATCCACAGTATACGGAAATGATCGCCTGGTTCCAGAAGCTCTACAAGGAAGGCATCTTGTCCAAGGAGTTTGCTGTCATGAAGACGACACAGGCTGAAGAGCTGTTCCAGACGGGCCGCGCGGCTTCTTATGCAAGAAGTATCTGGTGGGATAAGCAGTGGGAAACCGCAATGGAAAAAAACGGACAAAAAAATCCGCAAATTTTGAATTTGACGCTTAAGGGACCTAAGGGTACAGCGATTGATTTATCGATAGGCGGCGGAGGCGGTTTCCTGATATCGAAGCAGGTACCAGAGGCCAAGGTATGGCAGCTGCTTGATTATTTTGAGAAGACAGCTTCGGAAAGCATTACGGATTTTGCCTATTACGGCACAGAAGGCGTACATTATACGGTAGTCGACGGACAGAAGATATTGAATGAAAAGGGTATTAAAGAAGTCAATACAACAAGTAAAGGGGTTGGTGTGCTTACTTACCAGAAGTGGGGTAAGGTCATCAGCGCATCGGGAAGCAAAGCCTATAATGATGCCAAAATCAAAGAGGTTGCCAATTTTGATGAAATCGGCACGGTTGATCCTTTCCGCTTCCTGGTGTCCGACTCCTGGATCAATGTCTGGTCCAAATATGAGAGTGAATGGAAATCGATGGTAACCAAAACGATTGTTGGTCAAATCAGTATGGATGAATACAAGCAATATGTCGATAAGATTAATAACCTTCCAGAAACGAAACAAGCGTATCAGGAATTCGCCAAAAACTATAAAGGCTACTTAGGCAAGTAACAACCTCTGTTTGCCGGGGAGGAGTCTATGAAACATTGGATACAAAGGGGGCTTGCGCTGCTTGGCGCCATGCTCCCCGGAACAAATTATTTAAGTCGTTTGGTCTGGTTAGGCTGTATCTCTGTGTCGCTGCCCATCTTTCTTCTGGGCACTGCTTATTTACACGTGTCTGAAAATAAGCTGACGCAGCAGTTCCAAGAAGATAATTTTGCCTCGCTGCTACAATTGAAGGAACGTATGGAAAACGTATTGACCCAGATTGAATATCAATCGCTGCAGCTTTCGATCCAACCTTCGATCAAAGCGGTTCTCGGTCAATCGGATTTTGCCGATCATTATGTCGAGCAGTCTGAGATTTTGGAAACGCTGCTGGTCCAAAAGAACTCCGGCAGCATGATTCGTGAGGTTGTTTTTTACCAAAGCGCAAGCGATATTGCAATTTCGAGCGGGTATGGAGCGACCGCCTTGGAAAATTCCCCGCAGCGGGACAATATCATGAAGGTGCTGTCTATGGATAACAAGTCGGAGTGGGTATACCTGCCTTCCTCCGTCCAGGATGGCTGCATTTCCTATGTGCGCCGCCTTCCGGTAACTCATTTTGGCAAGCCGCAGGGCATTATGATTTTTCAGGTCCGGGAAGCGGAAATACGCAAGCTGCTGTTCAATTCCGGCTCAGCGATGCGTGCCCAGGATTTGCTGGTCATGGATTCTAAGAATCACATTATGCTGCATTCCTCCAATGATTCTCTGCTGGGTAAACCTGCGAGCACGCAGCTCTTGCTTAACCGTGTTTTATCAGCGGAAAGCGACACCGGTCATTTTATCCAAATCGATGCTCAAGATGAGCGTTTGCTAACCGTATTTTATCGTACGGCTCTTGGAAGAACCTATGTATCCTTGATGCCGGAGAGGGAGATGACGAGTCAGCTGACATGGCTCCGTCTGTTTATCGCACTTTCCGTGCTGATTTTTTTACTTCTCGGCGTGTTTCTGACGATCATTTTTTCCAAGCTTGCCTATAGTCCTATTGATAAGCTGCTTAAATACGGCGAACAGCTGCGCCATGGAGGCACAGCTAAGGTTCCCGGGATCAAAGGGAATGAAATTGAATTTATTCGCTCCTGCCTGACCTATTTGAGAGATCAGGCTGAATCACTGGACAGCTATGTCAAGAAGATTCAACCTGATTTGCGTGACCAGTTTCTGCTGAACCTGCTGGGCAGCACCTCGATCGTCCGTAAAGAAACATTAGATTCCTCCTGTCGTACGTATCGGATTCCCCAGGAAGGAATTTATTTGGTACTGGTCGTCAAGGCGGAAAATCTGTTTAAGGAAAAAAGGTTTTTGCCTAATGAGGGTGCGATTATCGTCTTTGCGATCAAAAATGTCATGCTGGAGCTGTTGGAGCACAGCGAACCGGCGCAGGGGTTCGTTGTCGAGAAGGAAGAGAAGGAAGCGGTCGCGATTCTCCACTTTGATAGCCATATCGATGAGCATGAAATTACACGGACGATTCAAGGCTATGCGGATAAAATTTGCGAGGCGCTGCAAACGTACTTGTCCTTCCAGGTTTCCATTGGAGTCGGAGGACAGCGAGATCATCTTGCACGGCTGTCGGAATCCTATAACGAAGCAAAGCTTGCGCTGCAATATCGGTTGATCAGCAATGACCAGGGCGTACTTTTCTACAATCGCTTGGCCGTTCCGACCGATAAGCTTAAGGTTTTTAATTATCCCAAAAATTTCGAACTGGATATGGTTGAATATTTACTGCAAGGAGAGCTGTCGTCGGCTGAGCAGTCTCTGGTGCAATTCTCGACACGCGTGCGAACTTCGGATTCGTATAACACGGCGATGCAGTGCTATTTGGTCCTGCTATCCTCGATTATTCAATCGTTGGAAGAGATTGGACATGGTGTTCTGGATAGTCTTGGCGACAATCTCTTCGAACAGTTGAAAGCAAGGCAGACGTATCAGGAGGTTCACGAGTGGTTCGTGGAAATTTTATTTCCCATGCACAAGCAGATTACGGAAGAAATTCGGATGAATACAACCAAGCTGTCCGTACAAAAGGTGCGTATTCACATTGAAGCGAATGATGGCTTACCTTCTTTGATCGAATGTGCAGAGCTGGTTAATATGAGTCCGTCTTACTTGAGCCGGATGTTTAAGCAGGAAGCGGGCATTTCATTTATCGAGTATCTGATGAAATACAAGGTAGAGAAAGCGCGGAAATTGCTGGAGGAGACGGACCACAGTATAACAGAAGTTGCCTCCATGGTCGGGTATTCCGAACGTAATCTGAACAGGGCTTTTCAGCGGCATGTGGCGATGTCGCCCAAGCAGTATCGATTGTCGACGCGATGAGAATACAGGGGATCAAATAAAAGGCCCTGCAAAGACCACCGAAATAACGGCTGTTCTTGCAGGGCTTTTTGTGTTCTGGAAACATGTGGCTCTAAATCTATCGATTTAATGGGCAACCGTATTATACGTCATAATCCATACGGAGCCTGACACAATCGTCACGAGAATAACAAGACCTAGTATCAAAGCCATCAAGTTGTAGCGCGGCTTCTGCTCTTCCCTAATATGCATAAAGAAGATCATCTGAACAGCGAACTGTAGAATAGCTATTAAAAGAATAATGACAAGTGTTGCGGTTGCGTTCAGCATATGATTCATGACCAGTACTAGCGGAATGATGGTCAGCACAATGGATAAAATAAATCCGATCGTATAGGATTTCAGTGACCCGCCATGATCATGATGCGGTTCTGCGCTGTGGTTATCCATTTACATCACCCCCATTAAATAAACGACTGTGAGCACGAAAATCCATACGATATCAAGGAAATGCCAATATAAGCTGATGATTGTAACCTTGCGTTTGGTAACATTCGTGATACCGCGACGACTGAGCTGGAACATGATTCCTATCATCCATACGAGTCCAAGCGATACGTGAAGTCCATGCGTACCCACAAGCGTGAAGAATGCAGACAAGAATGCGCTAGTGGAGATCGTTGCACCTTCATGCACCATGTTGATGAACTCGGTTACTTCGAGCGTGATGAATGAAGCGCCAAGCAGCACAGTGACAGCCAGCCAGCCGATCAAGGCCTTTTTATTGCCTTGATTCATGGCGAGAACAGCTAAGCCGCTGGTGAAGCTGCTGGTTAACAGGATGAAGGTTTCAGCGATGACACCCGGCATTTCGAATAGCTCATGGGCAGTAGGACCGCCGTTTGTATTGAATCTTAAGACCACATAAGTGGCAAATAAGGTACCGAATAAAATACAATCCGTAATTAGAAACAGCCAGAAGCCGAAGGTCTTCATGGATTCTTGGTCGGCATGATCATCGTGATGATGCTCAGGTTCGTGCCCATGTCCATGTCCGCCGCTGTGTGCGGATGACTTGTTGGTAATTGTCTGTGCCATTAATGGGACCCCCTTAATGCAGCTTCCGTTCGTTTAACCTCATCGACCGGAATATAGTAGTCGGTATTGTAAGTGAAGGAGCGAACCAGCATGCAGACAGCGACGCCGATAAGTCCAGGAATAGCCATCCACATCCAGCTCCAGACAAACCCGAAGCCGGCTACAAACCAGCAGACCGACATGATGAATGGGATCGCAGAGTTTCTTGGCATATGAATCGGTTCGATTTCGGGTGCTGGAACAGCAGTGCCTGCGGCACGTTTATTTTTCTCCTCCAACCATGCGTCCATACTATCTACTTGTGGTATGGTTGCAAAGTTATATAGCGGCGCCGGTGAAGGTATCGACCATTCAAGCGTACGCCCACCCCATGGATCGCCTGTAGTATCTTTTTGCATGAACTTGATGCTGTGGGCAATTTGCCATACTTGGAATATGAAGGCTATACCCATCAAAAATCCGCCGACGGTGGATATGACATTAAGCGGCTGCCAGCCCATATCAAAGTCATAAGCGTTAAAGCGGCGCGTCATGCCCATCAAACCAAGTGCATATTGCGGCATAAAGCACACATAGAAGCCGATATTCCAGAACCAGAAGGCCCATTTACCAAGTCCTTCATGCAGTTTGAATCCGAACATCTTGGGCCACCAATAATACAATCCGGCAAAATATCCGAATACGACACCACCGATCAAGACTTGGTGGAAATGCGCAATCAGGAAGTAGCTGTTATGAAACTGAAAATCAGCTGGAGCAACAGAGAGCAGAACGCCTGTCATTCCTCCTACGATAAAGCAGGGGATAAAAGCCGCTGTCCACATCATCGGTGTAGAAAATGTAATTTTCCCTCTAAACAGCGTGAACAGCCAATTGAATACTTTGACTCCGGTAGGAATCGCTATGATCATGGTCGTTATGGCAAAGAATATGTTAACGTTGGCGCCTGAGCCCATCGTAAAGAAGTGATGAGCCCAAGTGAAGAAGGACATAATACTTATGGAAAACATCGCGAACACCATCGACTTGTAGCCAAACAGCTTTTTCTTGGCAAACGTCGATACGATTTCCGAAAATATACCGAATGCGGGCAGAATCACAATGTAAACCTCGGGGTGACCCCACATCCAGATTAAGTTAATATACATCATCGGATTACCGCCACCATCGAGCGTAAAGAAGTGAGCGCCGAGGAAGCGATCCAGAAACAGCAGAGCAAGTGTAACGGTCAAAATCGGAAATGCAAAAATGATAATGATGCATGTAGTAAAAACGGACCATACGTACATCGGCATTTTCATTAAGGTCATGCCTGGAGCGCGCATTTTCAGGATCGTTACGATAAAGTTAATGCCCGTTGCCAAGCTCCCGATTCCGGAGATTTGAATGCCCCAAATATAAAAGTCTTGACCGACACTTGGGCTGCCGGATAACTCCGAGAGAGGCGGATAAGCCAGCCAGCCAGCATCGGGTGAGCCCCCTATAATGAAGGACAGGTTGAACAGCATCGCACCAAAGAAGAACAACCAGAAGCTCAGCGAGTTCAGAAAAGGGAACGCGACATCGCGAGCACCGATTTGCAGTGGTATTGCAATGTTGAATAAACCGAACATGAGAGGCATCGCCATAAATAAAATCATGATGACGCCGTGCGTCGTAAATATCTGGTTGTAGTGCTCAGCCTGCAGAAACTCAAGCTGCGGTAGCGCTAGTTGTGTACGCATGAGAAGCGCATCGACACCACCGCGGAACAACATCAGCAGGGAAGCGATGATATACATAATTCCTACTTTTTTATGGTCGACGGTAGTCAGCCATTCGGTCCAAAGCCAACGCCATTTTTTGAAAACCGTCAAGGCAAACACTATAGCCACCATCGATATGGCGATGGAGACTTGAGCTCCGAGAATCAACGGGTCGCCTGTAACGAAAAAGGTGGATGAAAATTGTTTGATTGAATCCAGCATGGTAGGTCTCCTTTCATTTCATCGTTAATGGCCCGTATGGCCCAAAGGGGGAGTTGCAGCTGCAGGTGCTGACTTGTCTTGTGTGCTGCCGTTATTGATAGCTTTTGGCTGTGTGCCGCCATGGTGATGTGCACTTCCACCAACTGCGTATTGGGTTACAATTCGTTCGAACAAGCCAGCAGGAAATGATGAAAAGTACTGCACGGTTGAAGGTCCGGGCTCAGAAAGCTTGGTATAGCCGTCCATGGTAAGGGCAGGAGAAGCATCTTTCGTTTTCTTCACCCAAGCGTCAAAGGATTCTTGAGAAGTAGCATCAACCTTGAAGGTCATTTGGGCAAAATCACGCCCGTTGAAGTTAGCCCCACTGCCGAAATATTGACCTGGCTCGTCCGCTTGCAGGAACAACGTCATAGCCATGCCAGACATTGTATAAATTTGACCCCCAAGCTGAGGAATCCAGAATGAGTTCATTGCCGTTGCCGATGTCAATTCAAACTTGACCGGAACGCCTTGAGGTATTTGCAGATAGTTGACTGTTGCTATGCCCTGCTCCGGATATTGGAACAACCATTTCCAGTCGAGCGAGGTAACCTGTACCGTGATCGGCTTTTTATCCGATTCCAAAGGTTTGGAAGGTTCAAGAGCATAGGTGTATTTAGCCGTTACTATAGCCAAAATAATAATAATAACAATGGGGATTCCCCACCAGATGATCTCCAGTTTGGTACTGTGCGCCCAATTAGGTGTGTAGGCTGCTTTACTGCCCGCCTTTTCACGGTATCGCCATAAGATAAATCCGCTCAACAGCAATACGGGAACTATAACGACGGAGCAAAGCAAAGTTGAAATCCACATCAAATCCTTTTGCGCCGCGCCGACCGGGCCTTTAGGATCAAGAACGATAAATTGTTCACTGCATCCGGAGAGCAGGACGAGTGACAATATAAACAACATGGGTATCAGAATGCGTAGGTTCGGCCTCAAGCTTTTCATCTCCTTTTTCAACTCTGATTCTCAAATCAATGACATACTTATAACTTAGCAGAAATGAAAGCAGATAACTGCAGACTTAACAATACCGTCAATAATTTGTCTTTTCTTCGTAATACAAATGTCACCTGTTCGACATCTGTGACGATATTACCCTGTAAAATGGAAAACTAACCGCTAAAATAAGTACAAAAAAACCGCCTCGTTATCACGATGTGATTTCGAAGCGGTCGCTGGAGCTATGTGTTAAATAAAGAGCAACCTACTACCCTGACAATCAAGAGAACGAAATCCGTTATCTCTAGAACGGCAGTTTATTATGATCCTGATGACGTTTGTGAACAAGCCCCATTGCAGTACCAATGACGAATATATGCACGCTGCCTACAATAAAGCCCAAGCCGACCATAAGCCCTGTATTGCGATCGCTGAAATGGCTCAAATTCATAAGACATAGAAGAACGCCGATACCGAGAGCAACCCATGCGAAACAGGTCATTAATGTTACTAAACGTGCGATTCCGTTATCCGTATGGGCTTTACCAAGATCAACACGATGAATGGATGAGGTTTTAGTTGTCATAATGAACACTCCTAATTGTGTAAGTGCTTTCCTTCCATATAGTATACTACACTTTTTGGCGTTTGTTCAAACATTATTCGCAATTCGATCAATATTTGGACAAATGTTAGGGCCTGTTTCTACAAAGCTGACTTGACATCGTTAATAATGAATAAAATAAATAGTTAGTTAGTCTAATTAAGACGATAACTGACATATATGCTTTGATATACTATCTGGGTGAAGCAATCAACGAATAATCAGGAGGCTGAATTTATAATGAAGGCTTTGGAAGGAAAGGTAGCTGTAGTGGCAGGAGCGACAAGAGGTGCGGGCCGTGGAATTGCGGAGATGCTGGGCGAAGCGGGCGCGACCGTTTACGTCACAGGACGCAGTACGAGAGGTCATTTATCCAATATGGGGAGGCAGGAGACGATCGAGGAAACGGCGGAACGGGTTACGGCCAGAGGAGGTGTAGGAATTGCAGTAAGGGTAGACCACACGATAGAGGCCGATGTAAAAGCACTTTTTGAACAAGTGCGTACAGAGCAGAATGGTGTCCTCGACATGGTTGTTAATGACATATGGGGTGGCGAACGACTCACAGAATGGGGAAAGCCGTTCTGGGAGCATTCATTAGATGATGGACTGCAAATGCAAATTCCTGCGGTACATGCGCATATGATAACAAGCTATTATGCAGCACCATTGATGGTTGCAAGGAACAGCGGGCTGATCATTGAAATTACCGATGGATTTGATTATCGATATCGCGGAAATTTGTACTACAGTCTGGCCAAAATATCGGCGATCCACCTAGCCCAGTCCATGGCAGCGGAGCTTCGTGAGCATCAAGTAGCTGCAGTTTCATTAACACCCGGATTTTTACGTTCAGAGGCAATGCTGGATTATTTTGGTGTGACGGAGGCGAATTGGCGGGATGGGGTGAAAACAGATCCACATTTTCTGATATCAGAAACACCCTATTTCGTTGGGAGAGCAGTTGCGGCTTTGGCAGCGGATTCGAATGTGCTGGAAAAGTCGGGTCACATTCTGACCTCATGGGAGCTTTCGGATATATATGGATTTACAGATATGGATGGAGGACGTCCTCATTGGGGAAAATATGCTGAAGAGCAGGGCTTTTATAAGTAAATTCGGACAATGAACGAAGTGGATGACATTTCGGTGAAGGCATTGGGGACCGTTAGTAGAAAATCAAGGCGGTATGCGAGCAAGCTTATGTGTCCAGACCCGATGCCGCGGCTTCGGGTTATTTGGATTGTAGAACCGACACCATTCGGCATAAAGTTGTTATTGGAAGGGGGAGTTGTATTATAATAGAAGAAGATTTTTACTTTACATATAGAATAGGAGGAATATAACAGATATGAAATACGAAATTCTTTATCAAGGTGCTTTTCCATTAGTTAAAATTGAATTGGAGCAAGGGGAAAATGTAAAAGCGGAGTCCGGGGCTATGGTATCGATGACGCCTAATATCGATCTCAAAGGAACGGTAGATGGCGGTTTGATGCGAGGGCTTGGCCGAATGCTGAGCGGCGAAAAGTTCTTTTTCCAGGAGTTAACGGCTACCCAAGGCAGAGGAGAAGTACTTTTGGCGCCAGCGGCGATCGGTGATGTTCAAGCGATTGAGCTTGACGGCTCCTATAAGCTGTATGTGCAGAAGGACGGCTTTCTTGCCGGTACCAATGGCATTCAGGTGAACACGAAGATGCAGAATCTGATGAAGGGATTTTTATCTGGAGAAGGCTTTTTCATTGTGGAGATCAGTGGAAAAGGCACGGTATTCCTATCCTCTTACGGTGCTATTCATGCGATTAATCTTCAACCTGGAGAAGAAAGAATTATCGATAACGGGCATTTGGTTGCTTGGCCTGATTACATGAATTATACGATTGAAAAGGCATCCAAGGGCTGGATATCCAGCATAACGAGCGGCGAGGCAGCCGTATGCCGTTTTCGAGGTGAAGGCGTAGTGCTGATTCAAACCCGGAATCCGGCTGGCTTCGCTTCGTGGATTAAGACATTTCTTCCTAAATAACGAATAATCCATTATGAGAAAATCATGCGAATGGCTACAATTAAAAAGGTAATACGCAGCACCCACATTAGTTTCTTGCTGCTCAGTGCGTTGGCGATTTTGGCACCCAGCCATCCGCCAACCAGAGCGCTCGGTGCAAGTCCCAGAACCATCCAGCCATTGACTTCCCCCAAGCTTAGATGCGTAACTGTACCCATTATTGAAGACAAAAAGATCACAAACATCGAGGTAGCTGTTGCAACATGCGGTGGATAGCGGAACAATATCATCATCGCCGGAACGAATAAGGATCCACCGCCAATACCGAACAAGCCGGAAATAATGCCGACAACCAGCCCGATCGCAAGCGCTGGCAGCACTCCGTAACCGTATGTGTGCACAAGCCCTGCTGCGTCTGTGTGCGTTCTTTGGATAGGCCATTGTATATGTAGCGGCTTCAAACGATCTTTAAAGATCAGTAAGATCGCCATCACCAGCATGAAAATTCCAAAGGCAAGCTGAAACGACTTGGCATCAACAAATTGAGTAATATAAGAGCCGAGCATTGCGCCTGGCCCGCATGTCAAGAAATAGAGCCAGCCGCTGCGGAAATCGACTTTACGCTGCTTATGGAAAGCCCACGTAGAAGAAAATGCGGTGAAAATCAACACAGCCAAGGAAGTTCCGACGGCTGTTGATACTGAAATGTCCTGTCCAACGAAATAAGGACCGAGATAAATGAGCGACGGCACAATAACAATACCGCCTCCCAGACCGACAAGACTGCCAAGCGTTGCAGCGAGTAATCCGACAACTGTATAAAATAAAAAGCTCATGCTTGTTCCTTCCTTGTTGCAGGGTCTTCAATATGGTGGTCGCTATAGAATAATGTTTTTTGAACATGCTCTTAGAATTTGCGCAGCAAACGAGCTTCGTAAGCAGAGATCTAGGCTGGGGTAACTACCATAGTATCATACCCATAAGGAAGGTCAATGCATCAGCCAAGCTGTTATTTCAAATAAAGACCACCGATCAGCGGCTTATTCGGCAAATAATGGACAGTACGAATAAAACGGACGGTTTTGGTTTTGGCTCTCATGACGATCGAGTGTGTCTCTGCACGTTGATTGCCCATATACTGCACGCCACCAAGGAATTCGCCTGGAGTAATCCCGGTTGCCGCAAAGAATACATCTTCATTACCGACCATATCGTCCATGCTCAGCAGCTTGAATGGATCGCCAATTCCCATACGTCTGCAGCGTTCCAGCTCCTCTTCATTTGATGGCATCAAGCGTCCCTGCAGTTCACCATCAAGACAGCGAAGTGCGGCTGCAGCCAATACACCCTCAGGTGCACCCCCCGAACCTACATACAAATCAATGCCGGATTCGCTTAAGCAAGGAGCCATTGCGCCAGCCACATCGCCATCGCTTAATAATTTAATACGTACACCGACACGGCGGAGTGTTTGAATTTTGTCTTGATGACGTTCACGGTCCAGGATCATCACGGTCAGATTGCTAAGCGGCTTATCCAGGTATTGAGCAGCTTTCAACAGAGTCGTTTCCAAAGGATCATCCAAATGCAGCTTGCCAGCCAATAGAGGACCTACGGCCAGCTTATCCATATACATATCTGGAGCGTGCAGCAGGCAGCCTTTATTAGCCATTGCGATAACGGCCAGCGCATTATTCAAGCCTTTGGCAACCGATTCAGTTCCTTCCAAGGGATCCACGGCAATATCGACCTCGGGGCCTTGTCCGTTTCCGACTTTTTCACCAATATAGAGCATAGGGGCTTCATCCATTTCACCTTCTCCAATAACGACAGTGCCCTGCACTGAAACAGAATCGAACATCGCTCTCATCGCTGTAGTGGCTGCTCCGTCAGCTTCATTTTTATTGCCTCGTCCCATCCATTGTGCAGCGGATAATGCCGCCAATTCGGTGACTCTCACTATTTCCATTGCTAGCTCTCGTTCCATTCTTTTTGCCTCCAAACTCATATTGGTTTAAATAGGTTGTATTATATTACAGTTATAATTTCATTATTACACACTATATGCGTGTTATGTAACTGTTAAATGTAATTAAAGTGATGTTTTTATGATAAAAAGTTTGTTTTTAACATATAAATATTGTTTATAGGACGTGTTTGTGTAAATCATTTCTGAAGTTTGGTATACTTTATATCATATAGAAGGTTTCAGAAATAGAAGTTCTGGGACAGGGAGGTCACGATTATCGAATTGTCAGCCCGTCAATTACATATTGTTGAATTGGTTAAGCAGCATTCACCGATCACCGGTGAGCAGATCGCTGAGATGCTTGGGTTAAGCCGCCCGACGCTTCGTTCGGATTTGGCATTGCTGGTGATGCTCGGGCTGGTCGATGCGAAGCCGAAGGTCGGTTATACACCGGGTTCATCCATTTCCGCTGAGAATCAGGTGTCTCGCAGATTGCAATCATTGAAAATAAAAGATATACAGGCTGTACCTGTTGTAGTCAGAGAGTCGGCATTGATACATGATGCAGTTGTTGCTCTTTTTATGGAAAATGTTGGAAGTTTGATTGTGGTCGATGAAGAAAGCTGTCTATCCGGCATTATTTCGCGCAAGGATTTGTTGAAATTCACATTGGGCAATCCTTCAGCTTCCACGATGCCTGTCAGTATGGTCATGACCAGAGAGCCCAATGTGATTCATGTACAGCCTGAAGATAATGTGCTTGAAGCGGCACGGAGAATGATCCATCATCAGGTGGACGGTTTGCCGGTGGTCGTTCCCATCAAGCAGGATATTGCGCAGGGACGCAGCCGCTGGGAGGTCGTTGGTCGCATTACCAATACGATGATGACACAGCTTCTGGTGGATCTTGCCTCCGAGTCTTGATAGTTCGGTGAATAAATCAGTGGCGGAAGCCAGAACTAACATCACGAATAATTTCGCAGCAGTTGCAACCAAGCTCTCGTTATTCACCTGACTTCTGAAATAGCCCGGATAGTATGATGTGAGCAAAGGAGAACAGTGGATGACGGACGATCGACATTATGAGATAACCATTTGCTCGGATTCGGTAGGAGAGACGGCCGAGGCGGTTGTAAAAGCGACCATGCGCCAATTCGATGCCCATCAAGTGACGACGAAGCGGATTGGACATATCAAGCACGAGGATGAAATACGTATAATCATGGAGGCTGCAGCCAAACGGGGAGGTTTTGTGGCGTATACACTTGTTCAGCCGGAGCTGCGTGAAATGATGAAGGAAGAAGCGATCCGTCTGGGAGTCAGAGCTATAGATATTATGGGACCGATGATGGAGGCGTTCATCGATACATTCAATGATTCGCCGAAGCGAAAGCCTGGGCTGCAGCATGAAATGGACGACGATTACTTTCGACGTGTCGAGGCTATCGAATTTACGGTTAAATGCGATGATGGACGAGATACCAGCTCGTTGCTCAAGGCGGATATTATATTGATCGGCGTATCGCGGACATCCAAGACACCGCTCAGTATTTTTTTGGCACATAAAGGTCATAAGGTGACTAATTTACCGCTTGTTCCAGAGGTCAAGCCGCCTAAGGAGCTGTTTATGCTTCACGGCAGCCGAATTATCGGTTTAATTATGGATCCTGATAAGCTGCTGAAGATTCGCACCGAGCGGTTAAAGGCAGTTGGGCTGCCCAATGGCGCCAAATATGCCGCGCTTGACCGGATTGTTGAGGAATTGGAATATGCGCAAGGCATCATGAAGCAGCTGGGCTGTCCGATTATTAATGTAACCGATAAGGCGATTGAGGAAACTGCGGGCATTATATTGGGTTATATGTCTTAATATTAGCCGTAAAATGACTATAAATACTGGAAAGCTTTTATCGAATAACTAGTTTTGAGAGGACGGGTACTTGAATGTTCAAAAAAATAGCTGCAGATGCGCTTGGGTTAAGCGATATTGGCAGCGTGATTAAACCGGTGGATTATGACAAGGTGGATGCTGACGATTATGTCATGAATGAAGACAACGAGAAAATTTATTTTCTGATCAAATCCAAAGCAGATGAGTATTGCTTCACCAATCTAGGCCTAATCCATCTGGATGGTACAAGTGCACTCAGCAAGAAACGGACGCTTCGCCGCTTTAATTACAGCCATCATCCGATTTCGAATGTAGCTCTTGAAACAGCCGGAACTGTCGATCTCGATGTAGAAATTAAATTTTTGATTGGTACAGCGTCTTATTCCATTGATGTTCACAAGAAGCATATTGCCGAAGTCAAGGATCTGTATAAATCGCTTTTGAAAATTGCTGAAATCTCCGAAGAGAACGAAACGACGCTGCAGTATGCAAAAGAGAGTATACACCTTGCATCAACGACATTAAATCGTTCGGTTAAAGAGGGCGGAAACATTGTCGAGCAGTTTAAGGAAGTCACCGAGGCTGCTTTCTTCTGGATGGTGGAAACCCATAAGCAGTACAAGGTCAAGGATTATGGTCATATTTTCGAGCGTTATATTAATCAATAATCCAGGTACTTGCAAGATCGGATGGCCAAGCTGCGGAATCATACATGCCATTTTAATTTTATTACTATATAAGATGAACCAAAGAAACACACAGCCCGAGCGGAGAAAGCAGACCCTTCTGGAGAAACGGAGTGTTCGCCTTTGCAGACGGATTCTTACCCTTACCCCTATGGGGCTAAGAATCGAAAGAATCTGGCTGCAACAGCGATTGGAAGAGTGGGTCTGCTTTCGCAGCGCCTCTTTGCTGTCATGATGTTTTATTCATCTTATATACATGAACAAAGCCCTGTCGAGCTTAAAAAGTCGGCGGGGCTTTCTTCATGCTGCAAGTAATGTGCGAACTAAGGGCTGAATATAGGATTGTTAATGAATACGTAATATTTGCGTGTGAAGGTTATGTTAAAATATAGTAAGACCCTGTTGTATGAAGTAGCTTAAATCTCATGGTTGTACCTGAAAAGGAGGGCGCTCAATTCGATGGTGAAAATTTTGGTAGCCGATGATGAGGAAAATATAACCGATGTATGCGCCCGATACCTGCTGCGTGAGGGTTTTGAGGTCTTATGCGCCAAAGATGGCGATGAAGCACTTCGTGTATGGGAAAAAGAATTACCGGATTTTATCGTGTTGGACGTGATGATGCCCAAAAAAACGGGCTGGCAGGTATGTGAAGAGATTCGCAGCAATCACGATGTGCCGATTCTAATGCTTACGGCTAGAGGAGAAGAAATGGACCGGCTCATGGGACTTACCATGGGTGCGGATGATTATATGACAAAACCGTTCAGCCCTCGGGAGCTGGTGCTGCGTGTGAAAGCCATACTACGGCGACTGAAGCCTATGGAAGCGGCCAATGCAGCAGCTATTCCGACTCAGGCTAGCAAATCAGGCTCGATCATTAGCCGAATGGGGCTGGAAATTGACAACTTGCGGAGGGTGGTCAAGGTAGGAGGTAAGGAAGCGGAGCTGACAGTGAAGGAGTTCGAGCTGCTGTGGCTGTTTGCCAACCATCCCGATCAGGTGTTTTCCCGCAATCAATTGTTGAATACGATTTGGGATATTGATTATTTTGGAGATACGACGACAGTGACGGTTCATATCCGAAGGCTGCGTGAGAAGATTGAGAAGAACCCTTCCGCCCCTAAATATATTAAAACCGTCTGGGGGATCGGCTACAAGTTTGACGGAAAGGGGGGCGATCCGGAATGAATCGGTTTATGGGCTCGGTAGGCCTGCGCACCTATTTGCTGTTAACGAGTCTGGTTAGTATTGCTGCCATATTGATCAGCTTATTTGTCAGCTACAGGAAGATGTTTTTGACGTTGGATGAATTGATATGGCTTACTATTGTGACTGTAGGGGCAGGTATTCTTTCTTTGATTGTGCATCTGATTATGACCCGGCCGATTGAACGGGCGATTGATATGATCAGCAGGGAATCGCAGCAGATCGCGCAGGGCGATTTTCGCGGAGAGCTGCCCCTGATTGGCCCTGTGGAGTTTCAGGCGATGGCAGTTAATTTTAATCAAATGAGCCGTCAATTAAATGAAAGCTTTCAGCAGCTGCGATCCTCGGAGGCTTCGCGGCGTGAGCTTGTGGCTAACGTGTCCCATGATTTGCGTACTCCGTTGGCGTCGATTCAATCGTTTGTTGAAGCCCTTCAGGATGATTTGATTGAGGACCCCGACACGTATAAACGTTACCTGAGTACGATTCGTCTGGAAACCCAGCGACTGAGCGGTTTAATCAACGATTTATTTGATCTTTCGCGCAGGGAGGCGGGGGCAGAAAGCTTCGAGCCTGAAGCCTATCACCTGGATAATCTGATTGTCGAAACCTTGCAAAGCCACCGGCTGCAAATCGAGGAAAAAGGTATCGAAGTCGAGGGGCATATTCCCGAGGAGCTGCCGCCCGTCTTGATTGTACCCAATGAAATTAAGCGGGTGGTTTCCAATTTGCTTCACAATGCACTGCGTCATTCCCCTGAAGGGGGGAAGATTCGGATTTATGCGCAATTGCCAAAGGACGGGTACGTAATGGTTACGGTGGAGGATCAAGGTGAGGGCATTGCTGAAGAGGAGCAGGTTCGTCTGTTTGAGCGTTTTTATCGAACGGATCATTCACGCAGCAGGGCAAGCGGCGGTTCCGGGCTTGGGCTGGCGATTTCCAAATCGATCGTGGAAATTCACAGCGGTCAAGTTGGGGTAAACAGTAAGCTTGGGGAAGGGAGTCAGTTCTGGTTTACAGTGCCTGTGGTACAGCGGTAATACAACCAAGAGCCCTGCTCGATACGTATACCTATTTAAAGACCTAAAATTGACGGTTACCAATAGGATCAACGAATGGACGTAAACAGGAAAGGCGGTGCGGAAATGGATAGATGGAGAGATTGGCTAAAGGAATCTTACGGTAAAAAATTATCAAAGCTGCACGCATGGAACGCTTGGGTTGTGCTTTTGCTGGCTGTTACGGGTGTTGTGCTCTTTGTCCCGTCGATTCGTGGTGATTTGGGCGCATTGCGTGTTGTTCTCAAACAGGTTCATATTGTGCTTGGAATTGCGTCCATTGTCCTCATCGCCTTGTACGTGCCATTGATTGCTAAGCACTGGAAGCAGCTCAAAACGAGATTGAAGCAGCGTTGGAATTTGGCGATTGTGCTGTTTTTACTCATAGGCTGGGGGATCACGGGGCTTGTTCTCTGGCAGTTCCACAACCTGCCTCCCATCTGGAGCAATGTTTCGCTGGTGCTGCATGACTTGTTCACATGGGTAGGAATCCCTTACGCTTTGTATCATTCCATTTCCCGAAGCCGTTGGCTCAAAACGATGCGTTCGGAAGAGTTGAAGGCAGCTAGACAGCTGCAAGCGGATAAACGGACTGCAGTGAGCGTTGCGGCAGCACAAGCGGGTTCAGAAGCAGTGCCGGGAGCAGAAGTAGGATTGGATTCAGGAGCAGTAACTGTGGCAAAAGGCACGATGGGTCCGCAAAAATTTGTGGAATTTTTAAAAAATGCACCGATTTCGCGGGCAACCTTTTTGCGTTCAGTTATTGGGCTACTGCTTGTATTTGGTGTAGGGCCTTATTTTTATCGCTGGATGAAAAGCGTTTCGGACACTGGGGGGTCAGGGCTGGATCAGATTTATGCATCCGATGCCAATCATATGCAGCCAGAGCCTGTTGCACTTGCCGAATCCAGCCCTCCAATCGGGGGTGGTTTAAAAGGTGAATTCCGTATCTATACGGTCACTGATATTCCGGCCTTTTCGAGCGATAGCTGGCAGTTTTCGATTTCAGGCCTGGTCGATAAGCCTATATCGTGGGATTGGGAGCAATTTATGCAGCTGAAGCGTAAGGTGCAGGTTAGTGACTTTCATTGTGTAACCGGCTGGTCCGTATATAAAGTAACCTGGGAAGGGATTCCGCTGTCCGAGCTACTCGAGATGGCAGGCGTGAAGAGCCAGGCGCGTTTTGCCAAAATGTATTCAGGTGACAAAGTATATACGGATTGCTTGTCATTGGAGCAGGTCAAAATGGAAGATGTGATGGCTGCCGTGCTGATGGATGGGAAGCCGATTCCTAATCAATTGGGAGGTCCGGTCCGGTTGATTGTTCCGAAAATGTACGCGTACAAATCGGTCAAATGGCTGCAGGCTATCGAACTGATCGAAAAGGAGCATATCGGTTATTGGGAAGTTCGCGGCTACGATAATGATGCATGGGTACCGGGGAGCAGGCTGTCTTAGACAGTGCGGCTCCTTTTGCCGTATGAAGTTTGAGTAGTAACTAACAATATACTTACAAATTACAGCAATTTCGTATAGCCTCGAGTGAATTTTTATTCTATAGTAGAAGGAAAAGAGCTTGCTGCAGGACATCCGACAGGCAAGCAGGAGGCTTAACGTCATGAAGCTGGTTTCGCTAAATATTAGTATGCCGGTTACGGTCGATTATCAGGGAAAACCTGTACAGACCGGAATTTTTAAAAAACCTGTAGCTCAGGAGCTGCTGCTATCTACCACTCAATTGGAGGGGGATGGGCAAGCTGATCTAGTGAATCACGGCGGAGCGGACAAAGCGGTCTGCGTTTATTGCGCCGAACACTATGACTATTGGCAGGAGAAGCTGCAAAAAAAGTTGTCTTACGGAGCGTTTGGAGAAAATTTTACAATTACAGGATTGCTCGAATCGGATATTCATATCGGGGATACGTACGAAATCGGTACAGCTGTCGTTCAGCTTAGCCAGCCTCGGCAGCCATGTTTTAAGCTTGCTTTAAAGCATGGCATTAAGGAGCTCCCCTTGCAGGTCCAAGAAACCGGCTTTACGGGCTATTACTTTCGAGTTCTGCAAGAGGGACTTGTTTCCGCAGGGCAAACATTCCGTCTGGTAGAGAAGCAGCCGCTTGCTATTACGGTTTCCACGGCCAACCGTCTTAAATATGTCGATAAATCCGATACCTCCGGTATTCTTCGACTGTTGTCTGTCGATGCTCTCTCGGACAGCTGGCGAGCTTCTTTCGAAAAACGCTTGGAGAGCTCCGAGTAGATGCGTATGTATTAACCTAAGTAAGCGTGTCCCTGTGGGACGAAAAGCGCCCCGAGCACACGCAGTCAATCAACAAAAAATACCGTACACCTTAAAGTAAGCGTGTCCCGACAGGGACGAAAAGCGTGTATAAACGCACCATAAAGTAGGCATCCCGAAGAGGGAGTCCAGAGGGCAGCGCCCTTTGGGTCCCTCCCTTCAAGGGAGGGTTGGGGAGGGTGATAACTTGGTGAGGATGGAGATCTCTGGAGTCATATTAGCCGGGGGCAGTAACCGTCGGATGGGCGGAAGCCCGAAGGCGATCTTGCAGCTGGAAGGCAAGCTATTCATCGAACGGCAGCTGGAAGAGATGAGCAAGCTGTGCAGCGAAATTATCATTGTGGCCAATCAAGCGGAATACTTCGAGTCGTTTCTTACCGGTCAGTATTGGAATGTACGGCTCATAAGGGACCTGCATCCTGGAAAAGGTCCGCTTGCAGGGCTGCAAGCTGCAATGGCTGAGGCAAGATACGAGGAGCTTTGGGTAGTTGCTTGTGATATGCCCTTTGTTTCGGCTCCCGCGGCGCAGCTGATGCTGGAATTAAGGCGCGGCACAGAAAAAGACTTCCAGATTGTGCTGCCGTTGATTGCGGGTAGACTGCAGCCGCTGCATGCCATCTATCACCGGACCTGTAAGCTTGTTATCGACCAGTTGCTTGACGCCGAGTATTACCGGATGATGGCGTTAATCGAGCATGTGGGCAGTACAGTGGTTGAGGAATCCTTGTTTATTCAGCATGAAATTCCGCCCGATTTCACAGTAAATGTCAATGATCAGGCTGATCTGGAAAAAATTCAGAATGGGCTTAGATAGAGTATAAGTCCGCGGGCATTATTTACTTTTGAATTGTAAAATGTGCGATAATAATATGCATACTACAGTCCATTCTACAATATAAGGAAACGGGGTGAGTGAATATGGCAGATATACTTCAAGATCGCTTTGGCCGTGTTCATGATTATCTGCGCATTTCCGTCACGGACCATTGCAATCTGCGCTGTGTCTATTGTATGCCTGAGGAAGGCATGGAATTTGAGCCCGAGGACAAGATGCTTAGCTTTGATGAAATAGTTGAAGTTGTCCGTGTACTTGCTGGTCTCGGTGTGCGCAAGCTTAGACTTACCGGTGGAGAACCTCTAGTCCGAAAAAATCTGGAACAGCTAATAGCCCGTTTATCCGTAATTCCCGGAATTGAGGATATAGCTTTGACAACAAATGGTATCTACTTTGCACAAAGAGCAGATAAGCTGCGCGAAGCAGGTTTAACGCGAATTAATATCAGCCTGGATTCACTGCGTGCTGATCGATTCTCATTAATCACAAGAGGCGGCGATATTCACCGTGTATTGGCAAGTATTGAAGCGGCCTATCGTGTGGGTCTGTATCCGATCAAGCTGAATGTGGTCTTAATGAAGGGCTTGAATGACGATGAAATTGACGATTTCCTAATGATGACTATGACCCGCGATGTTCAGGTGCGGTTTATTGAATATATGCCAATTGGGCACGATGATGCGAATTGGAAAAGCAAGTACGTGCCTTTAACAACCGTGATGGATAGATGTGCGGAAAGAGGTTGGGCGGCCCAGCCATCCGGTGAAGTGTATGGCAATGGCCCTTCTAAAAATTATCGAATCGAGGGCGCACTCGGTTCGTTTGGATTGATTCATCCGATCAGCGACCATTTTTGCGAAACCTGTAACCGGCTTCGGTTGACGGCGGATGGTAACATTAAACCTTGTCTTTATTGGTCTGATGAGTTTAATGTACGCTCACGCATCGGCGATGATCTGGCATTGGCAGAGCTGTTTCTGAAGGCGCTTGATGTAAAGCCGGAGAGTCATGAAATGGCCAAAGCACTGTTAGATGAACAGCAAAGCCATAGTCCCACATTACGCAGAATGTCGCAGATCGGAGGATAATGAAAACTGTGACAGGTTATCGATTTCAGCGAAAGCTGGTTCAAGTGGAGGATGCGCAGCAAGCGATCCTCCATTACGTGCGTCTGCAGGAAACAGAGGAAGTAGCGCTTGCTGAGAGCTTTGGACGGCGCTTGGCGATGACGGTGACGGCTGATCATCCGGTTCCGCATTTTCGACGTTCCGGTGTTGATGGTTATGCACTTCGAGCTGCTGACAGTATCGGATCGGGACCAGATCGGCCCATTAAATTAACTGTTACTGAATGGATCCCGTGCGGAACGATGCCCTCGCTACCTATAGGGCAAGGTCAAGCTGCCCGTATCATGACAGGCGCTGTCGTTCCCGAAGGTGCGGATTCGGTTATTATGATGGAAATGACGGAGGTTTCGACAGATCGTGAGGTAGGTATTCGCAAGCAAATGGCCGAAGGTGATAATATAACACCGATTGGACAAGAAATAGAGCCGGGTGAGGTGCTGCTGCGGCCGGGAAGAATTATTCGTTCGGGTGAGGCGGCAGTGCTGGCAACCTTTGGATTCGATACGGTCCGTGTGTTTCGTAAGCCACGAGTTGCGATATTTTCTACAGGCTCGGAGCTGCTGGAGGTGGGGCTGCCTCTGGAGCCGGGGAAAATTCGCAACAGCAACAGCTATATGCTAGCTGCCCAGGTGAAGGAGGCGGGTGGAGAGCCAGTCATCATGAATGTTTTACCGGATGACCCTGCAGAAGTGGAGAGATCGCTGCTGGAGGCATTGGAGCAAGTGGATTTGATGATCACAACAGGCGGTGTATCCGTAGGAGATAAGGATGTACTGGTAGATGTATTCGAGCGTTGGGATGGTCAACTGCTCTTTAACAAAATCGCCATGCGTCCGGGAAGCCCTACCTCAGTCGGATATTGGAGAGGAAAGCTGCTGTTCGCCTTATCAGGCAATCCCGGAGCCAGCTTTGTAGGCTTTGAGCTGCTCGTTCGACCTTACTTGAAAGGCATTCTGGGGAATGCAGAGAGGCTGCATGAAGAGACAAAAGGGTACCTGCAAGCCGCTTATTCCAAAGGCTCCGCCTATCCACGTTATGTACGTGGAACCATGATGCTGCAGGAAGGCCAAGTGTGTGTCGAGCCTGCCGGCAAAGATAAATCGAGTATCATGAGGTCAATCAAAGATACAGATTGTCTTATTTATATTCCTTCAGGCGGACGAGGTGCCGATCGGGAAGATCTGGTTCGGATCCTGCTGCTTAACTAAAGTCAAACCCCCATGCAGGGCGAACCGCGCTGCACATGGGGGAGAACAAACAATACAAGAATCTCATTTGTACTGGTGTGCAATGCCCCAACAGCGCTCATTCGAGCTTTCCCATTCAGAAGGCCTGAAGGCATATTCAAACATAGGCTTGGAGAAGTGAAAGGATTGGACTGGAGCCAGAAGCGGGATGTATCAGTCCAAGGTGTTCACGTATGTTTATACCTTCTTGGTTATGTAAATTTGACTCATGCTTGAGGGTTTGCTGTTACTTGCTCTTCAAAATCTTCTTCCTTTGTCTGCTTGGTCAAAAAAGCACCGCCGATCAGAAAGGCTCCACTGACGTAGAAGACAGAAACAACACCTGCCCATGTGCCTAGCAGCCCGAACATCATGGGTGCAATCAGCTGGGACAGCCGGTTAATGGAAAGACGCAAACCGAGCACCTCTCCGGTTCGTTCCTTGGGTGAAGCATTATAAGTTGTCGTCATGGATAGAGGCTGCCCGCATCCGAGTCCAGCTCCCATAAAAGCACTGAGCACACCAAATAGTATTGCATTACCGGACAATGGCACCAGGATGAAAGATAAACCTGCGACTAATATGGATCCGAGCAGTACTCGACCGCGCCCGAATTTGCCGCTCAGTCGGCTTAACGAAAAGCGGACGATAACCATAGTCAATCCTTGTATCGTAATAATCCAGCCAATCTCTGTTGCTGATAAGCCCATTTGGCTGGCGAATAGCGGGAAGTAGGCAACGAATATATCTCTTGAATAGAGCACTAGAGCGCTGGAAGCGAGCGCTTTACGCAGAAGCGGTATTTTGAGCAGCTGGACCGGAGAACTTGATTTCTCGGTTCTGGCTTTTTTCTTGCGTTCCAATTTAGGAATCAGAAAAGATAAGCATACAGGCAAGACGCCGATGCAAGCTGCAACGAAGTATGTAAAAGGATAGGATACCAGCTCAGCCAAATACCCGCCGAGGACAGGACCGATTAAGCCTCCAGATGCAACAGCTGTACTGTATATACCAAAATGATGATCACGGTTCTCTTTGGTAGATATATTGCCGATTATATTTTGCAGAGAGATGACGCCGAAAATCTGAGATACTCCTATGATGGCTTGAGATACATAAAGTGACCATAGGTAGGGGAACAAGAACGGCAAAGCAACGCCGACAGTCAAGCCAATCATGCCAAAAATGACGGGCAAGCGGTCTCCGATGAAGTCCGTGATTTTCCCGATATGTATCGCCAATACGAATGGAAAGAAAGCGAACGCTGCTGTCAGCATACCAATCTCCCAAGTGCTGGCCCCCAGCTGTAAGGCGTACAGGGACATAATAGGCCGGGTACTGAACAGCATGACTTGAAAGCCAAGTGCGATGAAGATAACGATTCTTAGAGTCATGATTAGATTCCTACCTTTAAAGGATTAATATCCAGATGAGATGAAATATAGAAACGTTAGCGTTTACACAAGGGTTTAAGGTGAAAACAAACTGTTATATGAATCTCGATAGATCCCAATTTTACTTTTACCACGAAAAAGTATGGATAGTAAAGCTTTACGAATATAATTTTGCGGAGAATTTAGAAGGTAAAAGAAATCGATATCGTGTTCACGGGAACTTTTGTGATGCAGCTGCTGTGAATTATTAAGGTAATCTGCTCGCTTTATCGTAGTTTAGTGAGGTGTGGGGAAGCTGACCATAGGATGATAAGGTAAAGTTTAGGGTAAAGTAAGGATTCATGATTAACAATAAGAGGTTATAGGGTACAAAATCTGCTGAGATGAACAAAAGGCTGCGCTGTCCCAAAAGAGACGGCGCAGCCTTTTGCTCATGAATAGATATAGAAATGACCCAGCAAGCTCAAGATGGGATCGAATCTCAGTATCACAACAACGACAAAATATCCCCCTATATTGATTTCGGAGGAAAGAAATGTTAGAATGAGAAATACTCTGAAATTAAAAAAACCGAACATGAATAACTTTATCTAATTATAACACTAATTCGAATGAATTGTCAATGCTACTTTTGAATATCCTTACCTAACTCACTATTTTTGAAAGAGGGCGGCTTGAATGAGTATGACGGAACAGCAATGGAACGAGGAGCAGCGGCGTGTAAATGACGTTACCGGCTTGATGGAGCTGCAAATCGAGCAGCTGGAAGGAGAAGTCGGTGAGGTTAGAGGCGAGGTTGTGGATATCCGTACCCATTTCTGGGACGATGTCACGGTAAATATGGGCACAGCCGAGGATTCGGCTGAGACTTTATCCAACCTCAAGCAGCAGGTAGAAATGTTATCCGAACGTGAACGTACCCACCGCATTGCTTATTCTGCGTTGAAGAAGTTGAACCGAATGGTGAAGTCTCCGTATTTTGGGCGGATCGATTTTAAGGAGAATGGAATACAGGGCACGGAAATGATTTATTTGGGAATCGCTTCCTTTATGGATGAAAGGGACGATACCTTTCTCGTCTATGATTGGCGTGCGCCAGTGTCTAGTCTTTACTACGATTACCCGCCAGGGCCGTCCTCTTATGAAACGCCAGGTGGCTTGATTGAAGGAGAAATGCTGCTTAAAAGGCAGTATGTGATTCGTGACGGCGATATTCGGCTAATGTTTGATACTGGGGTTACCATTGGCGATGAGCTTCTTCAGCAGGTACTGAGCCGCAGCTCGGACGCTCAAATGAAGAGTATTGTCGCCACCATCCAAAAGGAGCAAAATCAGATTATCCGTAATGACCGCAGTCGGATGCTGATTGTCCAAGGGGCAGCAGGCAGCGGAAAAACATCATCGGCGCTGCAGCGTGTGGCTTATCTGTTATACAAAAATCGCGAGACGCTGCAAGCCGATCAGATGCTGCTGTTCTCACCTAATCCGATGTTCAACAGCTACGTATCTACGGTTCTTCCCGAGCTTGGTGAGGAAAATATGCTGCAAACGACGTTTCAGCAATATTTGGAAAGCCGAATTGGCCGTGATTTTCAGCTGGAGGATCCGTTTATCCAAATCGAATACGTATTAAGCGCACCGGAGGATGTTGAGTATGCGGCCAGAAACAGCGGTATCCGCTACAAATCTTCCGTCGATTATCTGATGGTAATGGATGCGTACAAGACCTGGCTGGAAAAACAGGGGATGAACTTTATTTCCATACGTTTTAAAGGTCGTGAGGTTGTATCCTCGCGGCGAATCAAGGAACGCTTTTACAGCTATGACTCCTCGATTCGTCTGGCTAATCGTGTTGTGCTGCTGCGCGACTGGCTGTTGAAGGAGATCAACGCTTTTGAGAAGCTGGAACGGAATATGCCGTGGGTGGAAGAGGAGATCGAGCTGCTTGATATCGATGATTACCGACGTGCTTTTAAGGAGCAGCAGCGTATTCAGAAAGAAAAAGGCACGACGTTTGATGATTTTGATGTGGAAAAAAGCTATCTGGCCCGCATGGTTGTCCATGATCGGCTAAAGCCGCTGCGGCGGAGGGTTAAGCAGCTGCGCTTTGTTAACGTACGGGCACTGTACAGGCAGTTATTTGAAAAAGAAGGGCTGTTCTCTAGCTTATCCGGAGAAGCTGCGGTACCCGAGTATTGGTCAGAAATCTGTCGTCAGACGATTCAGCGGCTGGAGCAGTCGGAGCTTGCTTATGAGGATGTCACGCCGTATCTGTATTTGCTGGAGCTGGTGCAAGGCTTTCAGACGAATACGAGTATCCGCCATGTCATTATCGATGAAGCACAGGATTATTCACCATTTCAGCTTCATTTTCTAAAACGATTGTTTCCTCGCTGTCGGATGACTGCATTAGGTGATGTGAATCAGGGAATATATGCCCATGCCTCGTCATTGGGTGAGCATGACCCGATTGCCAGACTATATGGTGCCGAGCAAACCGAATTGATTCGCTTAATGCGCAGCTACCGTTCCACACGAGAGATCGTTGAATTCACACGAGGCATGGTGCCCGGCGGTGAAGACATCGTGCCGTTTAATCGGAGCGGAGAGAAGCCGAGGGTTATCGTGGCTACGGAGCAGGAACTGCTGCATAGTCATATGATAGCCGATTTACTTGCGCTTATTGCCGATCAATATGAATCCATAGCGGTGATTTGCAAAACGGCGAATGAGAGTGTAGGCGTATATGAAGCGTTAAAAGAACATCTCCCGCTGCGTCTGATCACGAAGCAAACGCCGTCTTTTGAAAAAGGCGTGCTTGTTATTCCTTCTTATTTAGCGAAGGGTGTTGAGTTTGATGCCGTTATTATTTATAACGGCTCCCGTGAGCGGTACAGCCGTGAGAACGAGCGGAAGCTGTTTTACACGGCATGTACCCGTGCGATGCATCTGTTGTATATATATTCGTTAGGTCAGCCAAGTCCGTTCATTACGTCGCAAGCTGATGATACTTATTTGTATATGAACTGTTGATCTTTCATTCAATGATGTCTTCTTTTTAATTAACAATACTTTTGGATAATGATCGAAAATTGGATATTAACCGAACGTCTCCGGGTGCCTCCGAATTATTGGGAAGCACCCTTCGTCGTTTCATTACAGCTAATACCTGTACATCTATCGAACCGTTAATATGGATAAGAAAAGTTTGTCATTATAGCTTACATTTCATGGAAATCACCGTTAAACTGGGTTACAATGGCACGAGAGAATACATCGTCGATTTTTCCTTATACCTGTTGCATGCCTGTTAAGGATCATAGAGATTTTTTCTGATTTCGGAAAATTTTGGTCGTAGAATCCAGAGAGAGTTTATTTGCGAATAGAAGTATAAGAGGGAGAAGTTGGCCGAAAGGAGATCCTTCATGAATGGTTTAATGCCCGACCAAGAGCTGATGAAGCGAATTGCAGCTAAAGACGAAGAGGCTTTAAAACAGCTTTATGATCATTATGAAAAACCAATTTATTCATTCGCTTATCGTATGGTCAGAGATGCAATGATGTCCGAGGAAATTGTTCAAGAGCTGTTCCTTCGGATATGGAATACAGCCGAGCGCTTTGATGGCACGCAGGGTAAGCTGACGAGTTGGATGTTCACGTTAACGCGCAATATTACGATTGATTTGCTTAGGAAAAAAAGAAGCCGGACACCGCAATCCATGGCAGAGCCTGATCAACTGCAGTTTGTTGCGGATGAACGGATGAATACAGAGCTGGATGTGGAAAAGAAGTGGGTCGGCGAGCAGGTGAAAGCGGCTCTAGATGATTTGAATGAGGATCAGAAAAAAGTTGTCGAGTGGATTTACTACCAGGGATTTACACATCAAGAGGTGTCAGACATGCACGCCATTCCTTTAGGAACCGTTAAAAGTCGTGTTCGGTTAGCAATGAAGCAGCTTCAGCGGCATCTATCTGATGGAGGAAGGAGGGATTTTCAGCAATGAGTAACCAACGAACAGATATGATGTGTGATCTGTTAGAGCTATATGCATTGAATGGCTTAACGAAAGAGGAAGCAGCGGAGTTCAAGAAGCATTTGAAAACTTGTGCTGTATGTCGCAATCAATTAATTGAGCTGCAGTTGGTTGTTGATTTATTGCCAACAGCTTCGGAACCGATAGAAGTACCGCAAGGGATGCGTGAGCGAGTTCTGGATCATGTATTCAATAGTACAACAGCTACCAAGCCGGTTCAGAATACGGCAGTTCGGGCAGGTTCTGAGCTGAATGCGATGGAAAGCTCGGGAACCGCTATGAAAACTATACGGGCTAGCCGATCGATGCAAATGGACAACGAACAGAGTGCAGTGGATGAAACGTCCAAGATGACAGAGCTCAGCCGCATTTCGAGTCAAGGAAAAGCAGATCAGAAGCTTCGTTACTGGAGGCTGGCTAGTCTCGCGCTTACTGCAACAGTGATTGGACTCGGGCTGTATGCATTTACACTTAAAGGCAATATGAGTGAACTGCAGGTGGATCTGATAGCTGTAAAAGAAACGGTTAGCGGGCTGCAGACCGAGTTGACTGGACTGAATAGCAAGCTGGCACTTGCCAGTAAGCCTGCGGCGGACATGCAGGTTAATAAAATCGTGACTTTAAACCCGGCAGCGGAAAATATTGTTTCAAAAGGTCTGGCTTCTATTGTCATCGATAGTAAAGGTACGCATTTGATCGTGCAGGCTGATGATCTGCCCCAAGTGAAGCAGCAGGAGGCATTTCAGGTTTGGCTAATTAAAGATAATCAACCGGTGAGTGCGGGAACCTTCTCCCCTCACGATGGCAAAGGAGTCGTCTACTTCACATTTGAACCGAAGGATTATGATACGGTCGCGATTACTCTTGAACCGGATGCCAATGGTGAAAAGCCCCGCGGATCTATCGTGCTTGCAGGTGGTTTGAAAAGCTAGATTTCACTAGTATAATAAATGTAAGGCTATGGAATAGAACGCTGGGCTCAGCGCGATCACCGCTTATCTTTGTAGAGTAACAGGTGAGGGTTTAGCCTGGCGTCTGTTCAGTTTGACAGCAGCATTCAGCTTTTTCATTGGGGGAATATGGATGAGTACATTGGACATTCGTCAAATCAGTAAGGAGCATATTGCGGATAGCATCGCATTATCCGAATTTGCTTTTCAGATGGAGCTGACACCGCAGCAGCGGGAGGAACGGATCGAGAGATTCAATGAACAACAAGGATGGGGTGCTTTTGCCGATGGCAAGCTGGCTGCCCGTATGTCCATTCTTGAATTACATACTTGGCTTCATGGCAAACGCTTTGAGATGGGTGGAGTTGCGGGTGTTGCTACATGGCCTGAATATCGCCGCGGCGGGCTGGTTACAGGGCTGCTGCATAACGCGCTGCGTGTCATGAAGGAACAAGGGCAGACCCTATCCTTTTTGCATCCGTTTCAATTTGCCTTTTATCGTAAATTCGGATGGGAAACCTACACGGATTATATGAAATATGAGATTCCAACAGCTATGCTGCCCAAGCTTCCTTTGCAGACGGGAAGCATCATGCGGGTGGATGAGCAGATCCCCTTATTGAATGGGATTTACCGCAGCTATGCCGTTCGTTATAACGGTATGCTGGATCGGGATGAGCAGTGGTGGAAGCGGCGCATTTTTACATCCAAAAAAGGGACAACAGCCGTTTATCGTGATGAAGCTGGCGTACCATGCGGATATGTATTTTATGATGTTAAGGATCGGGTTTGCAAAATTCATGAACTGATCGCTTTGAATTATGAAGCAGAGCAGGCGTTGTGGAAGTTTATCGCTGATCATGATTCCATGATCGATAAGGTTACGCTGCAGGCTCCCGCGGATAATCGACTGTCGTTTTTACTGGATGATCCGCGGATCAAGCAGGAGCTTGTCCCTTATTTTATGGCGCGAATAGTTGATGTGGTTAGCTTTCTGGAGCAGTTTCCGTTTGCGGTAGCTGACGATCTGTTGGGTACGGGAATGAGAGAGAGTGAGCTGACGCTGAACATTCGCGATCGACATGCCGCTTGGAATGACGGCAGCTTTACGGTCAGGATTGATGCCTTTGGAACAGCAAAAATAGAGAAGCTCAAGGAAGGGCAAGCGGACATGAACGGACTTGCTGTGGAGTGCGATATCTCTACACTATCAACCATGTTCATGGGCTATCAGCGTCCTGAGTTTCTGCACAGCATAAATCGGCTGCAGGGTTCTGAGGAGTCCGTCAGAAAACTGGAAGCATTGATACCGCGACGTCAAACCTATTTACCTGATTTCTTTTAAGGTGCGGCATACCTACTTTTGAAGAGGAGAAAGCCTGCGTCAGCCTCCAATGAAGATTTAAGACGATATATATTAGAAGAAGCGTGAGCTGCCAGAAATGGAAGCTTGCGCTTTTTTTCTCGGCTTCTTAGGGCATCATGCTTGCAGCAGGAAACGTATGACACTGATACCCGAGCGGAGAAAGCGGACCATCTGGAGAAACGAAATGTCGCCTTGCAATAGCACTTTCAAAAGTGCCAGCATCTTTGTCGCCTGAGGTCGCATAAGTACCCCGACTTAGGTCTAGTATGAGAAACCGCCGCAGGTCCGTTTTGAAAAGATGCTCTGTGGTCTAAAATAAAGACATGAGCAAGGGACATCACAACGAAAGGCGGTGAATACATAAATGAGATTGAATCGAAACAGCGGTTTGGCAGTGGCACTTATAGCATTTGGTGTCTTAATACTGCTTAGCAAAATGGGACTTCATATGGGGCATATCATGAGTTACTTATTTCCGATTGCGTTGATTGGATTAGGATATATCGGACTTCGCAATGATCGTACGATAATCGGTCTGATCCTGATCGCCATTGGTTCACTAGTACTTATCGTGAAGCTGTCAGGTGTAATTGCTATTCTCGTCGCGATCGGGTTGATCGTATATGGGGTATCGAGCTTGAGAAGAAAATCACGCGCTTACTAAGACTTATAGTCAGATTCCAAAGATGAAGGTGGTAAAGAGTATGGGTTTAGGCAAACGATTCAGAGATATTACGGTTGCAACATTCAATGAAATGCTGGAAAACTCGGAAGATCCGGTTCGTCTAATTGATAAATATTTAAACTCGCAGGCCGAGCAGATTCGTGACTCGGAACGCCTCCTGCAGCAGTGCTTGTCACACGCCTCAGGGTTGAGACAGCAATATATGACAGCTGCTCAATTAATGGAGCGCCGCGAACAGCAAGCGCTGATGGCATTGAAGGCCGGTGAAGATGAAGTGGCCCGCATAGCCCTTCAGGAGAAGCTGCAGCAGGAAGAACGCAGTGTGCAGTACAAGGCATTGTATGATCAAAGTAAGCTTGGTATTGTAGAGCTGGAAAGCCAGTTGCAGCAGTTCAAGGCAGATTACGAGGAGATTGCTTCCAAACGCAGCTACTACATTGCACGATTGGAGAGCCTGCGCTTGCAGCAGCGGATGAATGAACGGCTGCGCGGTATGGGCGGCGGTATTGGAGCTGAACAGCCGCGGATGTTCGATCGGTTGGAGGAGCGTGTCTCCGATATGGAATCGGCAGCGCGTGCACTGCGTGAAGTGAGAAGCCATGGACGTGAGGTGCTGCAGGCAGTAGGAACAGCAGCCTCGCAAGCGCTGGATCAGGAGATGGCTAAGCTCAAGGTTAAATTGCAAGAGGAGGGCTGGATGCGATCATGAGTAAATTATATCGTTCACGTTCAGACCGATATGTAACAGGTCTGTCCGGTGGATTAGCAGAAACCTTAGGAATCGATTCGACCTGGATTCGTTTGATACTAGTGTTTACCACTTTCTTTTCCGGTGGTGTCGTCATTGTCTTGTATTTCCTAGCCGCACTGGTCATTCCCAAAGAGCCGCGTGACCATGGACCATTTGGTCCGGGCTACGGATACGAAGGTGCGGGTGCACCGAATTGGAATGGTCAAGCTGGACCTGGGTGGGGACAGCAACCATGGGGTCAGGAATGGAATGGAAAAAAATATGGCTGTGGCTATCGCAAGCATAAACGCAATGAATATCGTCAAAACAATGGTCATTTTGGAGCTAATAACGCTGGGTATCCGGGCGCGCCAGGTCAAGGGCACACTCAAGCCGGTGATAATTTGGATGACCTGATGAAAGATATTGAGAAAAAAGCGATGTGGAAAGAAATCGAAGATCTTCGTGCCAAAGTAGCACAATACGAAAAAAACCAACAAACCAAAGGGGACGTGTAAATCATGGGAGTATTTTCAAGAATCAAGGATATGACGAAGGCATCACTGCATGAAATTTTGGATAAAGTTGAAGATCCGATTATTATGTTAAATCAATATTTGCGTGATATGGAGGAAGAAATTGCTCAAGCAGAAGTAACAGTAGCCCGCCAAATTGCCAACGAACGTAAACTGAAGGAACGTTATGAAGAAGCGATTCGTTTGACAGATCAACGTGAAGAGCAGGCTAAGGAAGCTTTGAAGAATGGTCAGGAACTGGCTGCTCGTCAGGCTCTAGAGCAAAAGCTGTACTACGAAGGCAAAATTGCAGAGTATGGCGATTCGCATGAGCAAGCTAAGGTACAGGCTGCTGAGCTCGTTCAACAGCTTCATGAGATGAAGGATGCGTTCTATCAAATGCGCAACAAGCGCAGTGAATTGGTATCCCGTGCCCAATTAGCAAGAGCACAGCGTCAAATGGCTCAAGTTACAGCGCAAAATGTAATCGAAGGCGGTCATGCCGCCAAAGGCTTCAGACGTATGGAAGACAAGATTGTAACGCTTGAAGTGGAAGCTGAAATTGCACGCAAGCCTTATGTGGGCAGCAGCGCATATTCCTCTGGAGTTGGCTACACGCCTGCTAGCAGCATAGACGCGGCTAAGCAAAAGAAAGTTGATGATCAACTGCAGCTGTTAAAAGAAAAGATGGGCTCAGAGAAGTCTCAGTAATTTCTTCTCATTATCCTCTTTGAGTGGATACCGAATTATGATATGCTTGGTAAGGCAAAAAGCCATAGGGCCATTTCAAAGCCGCTATGGCTTTTCAGCCTATGAAGATATCAGAGTAAATATATGCAAATGTATCACATACTACCCAGAATCAGCATAAGAAAGGAGGCAGCATAGGATGAAGAAATTTGACCGTAAATGGAAGGGAAGCGAACGTGGAGACGGGACTGGTCATGACCGGAAGGGCAACCGTAACGACCGCAATGTAGCGCTGGTTTTGATCGGCGTTGGCATATTTTTGCTTTCCAATAATCATTGGGGCTTTTTCACCGTGCTTGCCATTGTGCTGATTTTTATCGGTATTCATAAGGTGAGAAAGTCATCTCCACGCAAGGGCTATATTTTGATGGGGATTGGACTCGTTATTTTATTAGGCGGTAACTTCTCTTTGCTGCTTGCTATTATATTAATCTCGTTGGGGTTTTTCTATATTCGTTCCAGGCAGCTGCATCGCGCCGAAAGCTATGTGAAGAAAAGCTTGATTGAGAGCGTACGTTGGGGGAAAGAGCCATGGGTTTTACGCAACAGCTCCATCTGGCATGTCATCGGTGAAGCAAAGATTGATTTGACCTACGCGATTCCTGAACAAAGAGAAGTTACGCTTGTTCTGCAGGGCGTAATCGCCGATCTTGATATTATCGTGCCAGAGGATATGGGACTCTCCGTAACTTCGTCCGTTATTTTTGGAGAAGCAGTGATCGGACCTAATAAAGAATCGGGCATTTTAAATAAAACGGTATGGCAAACAGCTAACTTTGAAACTGCGGATACGCAGGTAAAGTTAATGATTTCCTATATTATAGCGGATATTGATATCAAGATTGTTTAGGTGTCTGGTGAATAAAGAGTAAGTTATCATGCAGAAGCGTTAGTATTCGCCTTTGTTTCCGGATGTTTATCGCTGTGACCGTAAGGATCTTGGCCGCGCAGCGGAGACTTATTCACCAGACTTTTAGAGGAATTGCGGTAAAGCTAGGAGGACATGCTTAATGGAAAGACACAATAAACGGCTGACCAATATGATGTGGCGAAGCATGGGCGAGTCGATTGGGCTCAGCCTTGTTTTGTTTGGCGTTATTGTGTACTTCCTGATCCATTATGGTTATCTGAAAGAGTTCACCACTTGGAGTGAAGGCATTCAAATGAGCCTGACCTTGATTCTCATTGTTGTCGCCATCGGCGGCGTATATGGCATTTGGTACAGCGGCAAGATGAAGTCCCGGCTGGAGCAGCTTGGCGAGGTGATGCTGGCACTGGAAAAGGGGAATCTGACGCGTACGGTTCCTCCGCTAGGCGAGGATGAAATCGGTCGGCTCGGAGAGCAGCTCAACGAGATCACGAAAAAATGGGAAGAGCAGGTCAGCTCGCTGCAGCGGCTTTCCAATAATAATGCGCAGCTTGCGCAAAAAGCCAAATATTCAGCGATTGTCGAAGAACGGCAGCGGCTGGCGAGGGAGCTGCATGATGCGGTCAGTCAGCAGCTGTTCGCGATCTCGATGACGGCTACGGCGGTCGGGCGCACGCTGGATAAGGACTTTGACAAGGCGCAGCGGCAAATTTATTTGATTGAGGAAATGGCTTCAGTGGCGCAATCAGAGATGCGTGCGCTGCTTCTGCATCTGCGTCCTGTTCATCTGGAAGGCAAACGACTGGCAGAGGGCTTAGTCGAGCTGCTCGATGAGCTGGCCGCCAAGGTGCCCATGGAGATTGTAGGCGAATTGACGGATGATATCCAGCTCCCTAAGGGCATTGAGGATCATCTGTTTCGTATTGTCCAAGAAGCCATGTCGAATGCGCTGCGGCACTCCAAGGCGACACGGCTCGAGGTGCGGCTCACACAGTCATCGGCAGAAAGCATTCGCTTGCTCATTCGTGATAACGGAATCGGTTTTGATCTAGATGTGAAGAAGCATGCCTCTTACGGCATTATGACAATGAAAGAACGTGTGAACGAAATTGGCGGGTCCTTGAATCTGATCACGGCACCAGGAAAGGGCACGCGGATTGATATTCGGGTTCCTATTATAGCGGAAGGAGTGGAAGAGCTTGGAGAATGAGGAACAGGCAATAAAAGTATTGCTGGTGGATGATCATGAGATGGTACGGATTGGCCTTGCCGCCGTGCTGAGCACAGAGGATGACATTGAAGTCGTTGGTGAAGCCAGCAATGGTGCGGAAGGGATTCGTCTAGCACAAGAGTATAAGCCGGATGTGGTTCTGATGGACCTTGTCATGGAGGGTATGGATGGGATTGAAACGACGAAGCAGCTGCTCAAGCTGTATCCCAATTGTAAGGTAGTCGTACTGACAAGCTTTTTGGATGATGAGAAAATGTATCCTGTTATTGAAGCGGGCGCCTTCAGCTATTTATTGAAAACATCACGCGCGGCAGAAGTGGCGCAGGCAATACGCGCTGCGGTCAAAGGGCAATCTATTCTTGAATCCCAGGTTGCATCAAAGATCATGAACCGCTTTCGACAGCCAAAGCCCGTAGCCCCGGCCCACGATGAACTGACGGAACGCGAGATGGAAGTACTGCGGCTTATTGCATCCGGGCGGTCGAATCAGGACGTTGCGGACGAGCTGTTTATCGGAATCAAAACGGTTAAATTCCATGTAACGAACATTTTAGCCAAGCTCGGTGTTGAGGATCGTACACAAGCAGCTATCTACGCGTTCAAAAACGGGCTGGCTGAATAAGCTCCTTAACTATTTGGTTAATGTGGAATACGCTGTCTAGTTTCCGCCTGCGGCTAGCTGAAGAAGACAACTAGGCTGCCCCAACATAGTTACGTTTACGGGGCACTGCTTGGGTGACATTTTGTGGCTCCACTCGTAGAGCTTATGTGGCGTTATCTTCGGACAGGGGCTCGACTCCTCTCGTCTACATACTGCAAATCCACAACAACGAAAAGGAGCTTGCCACTCGATGTGGCAGGCTCCTTTCTTTGTTTACACAAGGTATTGCAGTTGAAGCGAAATAGCTCTATGTAACCGTCAAACCTTGACCACCTGAAATTGCTAACTATTTGCAGCAGCAATGCGGAAGTTTGTTTTATATTGATAAAATTTTATTTTGCGTTCTTATCTGGCTGATGAATACCAAAATTATTGCCTTCGGTATCCATATAATATCCCTGCCATGCCATGCCAGGCAGAGCATATTTGGGCAATGCGACCTTACCTCCATAATTAATAATTTTTGCTTCGGTAGAATCGTAATTTGCTACTCCAATTGTACATGCAAAACCATTCAAGGGCTGGCCTGGTTCAGGGGAAGCACCTTGACGTTGCATCAAAGCTCCGTTAATTCCAAGCTCATTTGCATCGCCAGTAACAGCTCCAAAGTAAGGCATTCCAGCATAATCGCTCCAATCTTCAAATGTCCATCCAAATACCTCTCCATAAAACTTCTTGGCACGCTCCATGTCATCCACATGAATTTCGAAATGAACTAATCTGCCCATAATTACCTCCTCATCTTGCTTAAATGTTTTCTAATTATTTCTTCTTATAGGTTTGATTTTCCTTCATCATTATTGCAATAAGTATAGAAGTTTATTCAGTTTTACCTAAAAGGTTGAGAGCATTAAAGGTATCTTAACCATCCTTCCAAATCATAAAGCCAATGATGGGATTCTAGTCTTTTGAAACGGCAGGTCGAATGTAATCATTCGTCTGTCCATTCTGCAGTTGAATTAATCAACAAATGATCGGGTTAGGCAGCATAATCAAACAATACAACCGAGGATATCCTTGATCAACTTTAATTGTTGCACCAAAACCTAAATATGGATGGTTATAAAACAAGAAGTGAGATGTGACAGTATGGCTCAAATGGGGCGCGAACTTGTCTTGTCTGATATACTATAAGTAGATTGAACTTAAAGTTCAATTCCGCACGGAGGGATTCTATTGATTGTAAGTACGAAGCTTCATATCCCCCATGCGCGTAAGGTCTTGGTGTCTAGGCCGAGGCTGATGCGCAAGCTGAATGAGGGGCTGCAAGCCAAGCTGACGCTTGTTTCCGCGCAAGCTGGTTATGGGAAAACAACCGTGTTAAGTGAATGGGTGAAGCAATACGGCGCGCTTGTAGCGTGGGTTTCGCTGGATAAGCAGGACAATGACTGGGGTCAGTTCTGGAGCTGCGTCACAGCTTCCATTAAGGAGGCAGTCCAAGGTTTTGGTCAAACGATAGAGCCTCTTCTTGAAAAAGGGCCTACGCTATCATTAAAGTCTGCAATTACGGCATTACTAAATGAGTTGAATCGATTAACCGGTGAGTTGGTCATTATTCTCGACGATTACCATGTCATAGAAGTTCCCGATATTCACCAATCCATGATCTATCTACTTGAGCATTTACCTCCCCATATTCATCTGTTTATTGCAAGTCGCAGTGATTTGGCGATACCTACGGCGCGGCTTCTGGCAAAAGGTGAGCTAAATCAAATCATGATGCATGATTTGCGGTTTCAACTGGATGAGGGGCATGCCTTTTTCAGTGATACGACCGAATTATTACTAACCAAAGAGCAAGTAACGGTGCTGTTCCATCAGACCGAAGGTTGGATCAGCGGCCTGCAGCTGGCGGCGATCTCTCTGAAACGCAGCATGAATATAGGCGAGACCCTTCAACAATTCAGCGGTCACCAGCATCATATAGCTGATTATTTGCTGGAAGAAGTGTTCCTTCATCAATCGGAGTCTATGCGCGCTTTTTTATTGGAAACTTCAGTGTTGAGTCGGATGAATGGTTCCTTGTGCCAGGCTGTAACGGGTCAAGTGAACAGTCAAGAGCTTCTGGAGAGATTAGAGAAGCTGAACTTGTTTGTCATCCCTCTGGACGATCACAGGCAGTGGTATCGCTATCATCAGTTACTTTCTGATTTTTTGCAACAAATGCTTTTTAGAACCGATCCGGACAAATGGATGCAAGCGCATATTCGTGCGGCGAAATGGCTGGAGCAGCATGGTTTTGACGAAGAAGCGGTAGAGCATTATGTAGAGGGACAACAGACCGAAGATGCTGTTCGGTTGATTGAGAAAAAGCTGCCTACGTTCGTGCAATCCAAAAGTGTGCTGCTGATCCGATGGGTATCTGTTTTGCCAGAAAACTCCTTTGTGGAGAAGCCGATGATTGAACTATTCTATATATCCGTATTGCTGGGCGTAGGGGAATGGAAGGCCGCTTTCAGTAGAGTGGAGCAAGCCGCAAGCCGCTTTCAAGCGCAGGAGGGGAACTGGACTGATGCAGAATGGAAGCTCGCTATGGGCAATATTTACTTTTTTATGGCGGTTACCTCTTATCTTCAGAAGGATTTGGAGCGAACGTCGGACTACTTCGAATTGGTAGAACGATATATGCCGGAAGGCAGCTTTTTTCAGACGGTGGGGCGTAACCGATATCAAGGCCATGATTCGTTCGATGATCAGTTGGCGCTTATTAACGATCTACATGCAGCGGATGTCTTCCTGTTGAAGTGGATTACAATCTGGAAAGACAAACGAGAATATCCGTTCATCGGATTCTTGTATGCCTCTTATAGCAAATTGCTGTACGAATGGAATCGGTTGGATGAGGCAGAGTTTTATGTAAATCAGGCGCTTGGACGAGAAGACATACAGCCTTTTGCGCGTATTTTGATGCAAAATATCATTAGTGCTTCGCGGATTCAGCAAGCCAAAGGCAATCTAAACCAAGCATCCGAGCTGTTGGAACAGTTGAAGTCGCAGATTGAGTCGCCAGATGTTGAATTATTTAGGTTGAAAATCGAAGCGGAACAAGCTTGTCTATCTGTGAAGAAAGGCTCACGACAAGATGCGCTTGATTGGTTGCAAAGGTGTGGTCTAGCGCATACGGACGAGGTTTCGCTGAATCGTATGGAAGAGCATTTGGCGTTGGCTAGAGTGCTTGCAGTCTGTGAACGGATGGATGAAGCGCTGTATCTGATGGAACGGTTGGAGCGTTTATTAGACAAGGAAGATCGTCTCCGCGATCGAATCAAGGTGTTGATTATGCAAGGTGTGGCGCTTTATAGGTTAGGTCAGAAAGAGGCTGCACTTGTTCAGTTGGAGACAGCCTTACTCTTAGCAGAACCAGAGGGGTACATTCGCAGCTTTATGGACGAAGGCGCTGTGATGACAGAGTTGTTATCCGCTTATATGAAGGTGCGGCTAGGCGTTCGCATAAAAAGTTCCCCCTCCGCTTCATTAGCGTACGTAGGGCAACTGCTTCAAGCGCTGCACGTCACTTCGAAAGAGGAACTCTCTCTTAAAGAGATACTAACCGAGCGGGAGGCTAGAGTATTCATATTGATCACCCATGGAAAGTCAAACAAGGAAATCGCCAATCGTCTGAATATCTCGGGTGAAACGGTAAAGTCGCATATTAAAAACATATACAGAAAGCTTGGTGTCAACAATCGAGCGCAAGCGTTGGAGCGTGCCAAAGAAATAATGACACTGGCATGAAGGGAATCCCTGGTATCCCCATTTCTTCTGTGTTCTACCCCTTTTTTTGTATTCTTCTCCCCCGTATTTCGGGGGATTTTTTTTTTGCCGAAATAGCCTTAAAGTTAGGAAAGGAGCGACATAAGTTGACATCAAGCAACGGGAGTTTCGACTTTTACTGCGAGCTTTCATCAAGCTCAGGAGATATGGAGGGAAAAGAAACATGACGACCATCAAGAATCAAATTAAAGTAAAAAGGAATAAAACGAAATGGTACATGCTGAGCTTGGCGCTGTTCATTTTAATAGGTGCAGGGTTATTTGCAAACCCGGTACAAGCAACAGAACAATGGAGTCAATATGGCAAGCCGGGATTGGTTCATAGTAAAAAATTGGGAGGATTTTTTTATCCTTATAGCGTGGCGATAGACAACAGCGGTAATATGTATGTGGCGGATACGAGTAACAGCCGCATACAGAAGCTAACCGCTGCCACAGGAGATTGGAGCCAGTTGGGTGGCACTTCTGGAAGTGGCTTAGGCCAATTTAATAATCCAGCTGGGGTGGCGGTAGACAGCAGCGGTAATGTGTATGTGGCAGATACGTTTAACCAGCGCATACAGAAGCTGACAGCAGCCACAGGGACTTGGAGTTCTTTGGGCCAATCCGGAAATGCTGATGGCCAGTTCTGGAATCCAGCTGGAGTGGCGGTAGACAGCAACGGTAATGTATATGTGGCGGATACGTTTAACCACCGCATACAGAAACTGACGGCAACCACAGAGGATTGGAGCCAGTGGGCTTGGAGTTCGTTGGGCCAAGAAGGACATGGCTTAGGTCAGTTTGAAAATCCAACTGGAGTAGCGGTAGACAACAACGGTAATGTATATGTGGCGGATATGTTTAACCACCGCATACAGAAGCTGACGGCAGCCACAAAGGATTGGAGCGAGTGGGCTTGGAGTTCGTTGGGCACTTCCGGAAGTGGCGCTGGCGAGTTTTCCCGTCCAAGTGGAGTTACGGTAGACAGCAGCGGTAATGTGTATGTGGCGGATTCGAGTAACAACCGCATACAAAAGCTGACGGCAGCCACTGGGGCTTGGAGCCAATTGGGCAGCACTTATGGAAGTGACCTAGGCGAGTTCAATATTCCTATGGGAGTGGCGATAGACAGCAGCGGTAATGTGTATGTGGCAGATCCGAATAACCACCGCATACAGAAGCTGACGGCAGCCACACAGGCTTGGAGCCAGTGGAGTGTCATGGGAACTACTGCAGGTACTGCTCCGGGCGAGTTTACTTATCCAACTGGAGTAGCGGTAGACAGCGGCGGAAATATGTATGTGGCGGATAGGAATAACAACCGCATACAGAAGCTGACGGCAGCCACAGGGGTTTGGAGCCAGTGGGGCGGCTCTAGAGGAAGTGGCGCTGGCGAGTTTGATAATCCAACTGGTGTGGCGGTAGACAGCAGAGGTAATATGTATGTGGCGGATTCGGGTAACCGCCGTATACAGATGTTGACGGCAGGGGTTTGGAGTTCGTTGGGTGCTGTAGGCCAGTTTGTTTCTCCATCTGGAGTGGCGATAGACAGCAACGGTAATGTGTATGTGGTGGATACGGGTAACGGCCGCATACAGAAGCTGACGGCAGCCACACAGGCTTGGAGCCAGTTGGAGGATCTAGCCGGAAGTGGCTTAGGCCAGTTTAATAATCCAGCTGGGGTGGCGGTAGACAGCAACGGTAATGTGTATGTGGCGGATAAGAATAACAACCGCATACAGAAGCTAACCGAAGCCACAGGGGCTTGGAGCCAGTTGGGCGGCATTAGAGGAAGTGGCTTAGGCCAGTTTGCTAATCCAACTGGAGTGGCGATAGACAGCAACGGTAATGTGTATGTGGCGGATATGGGTAACTACCGCATACAGAAGCTGACGGCAGCCACAGGGGCTTGGAGCCAGTTGGGAGGCCAGTATGGCCCTGACGTAAGCGAGTTTGCTGATCCAAATGGAGTGGCGGTAGACAGCTATGGTAATGTGTATGTGGCGGATTCGTCTAACCATCGTATACAGAAGCTGGTAACTACGATTGTGCCGAAGGCCCCAACAGGCGTCATGGCTGCAGCAGGTGACCAACAAGCTACCATCAGCTTTACGGCACCTGCTGATAACGGGGGAAGCGTGATTACTAGTTACACGGTAACTGCAAATCCGGGTGGAAAGACAGGAACTGGGGCAACGAGTCCGATTACAGTTACAGGACTTACGAATGGAACCACCTATACCTTTACGGTAGTTGCAATGAATATAGAAGGGAATAGCGTGGCTTCCAGCGAAGTGAGCGTTACGCCACAACCTCCATTAGCTGGAGCTCCGGTGTTAGCAACACCTGTAGCCGGCAATGCGCAGGTAGCCCTTGCATGGAATCCGGTCAACGGTTCGACAGGGTACAGAGTCTACCAAAGTGTAAATTCCGCAACGTATGGAACCGAAGTTACCACAGTGAGCGGATCGGTGTACAACTATAATGTGACAAGCTTAACCAACGGCACGACATACTATTTTGTCGTGAAGGCGATCAATGGCGGCGGAGAAAGTGGAGCTTCCAACATTGTGAGCGCAACACCTCAAGCTCCATTACCAACATCACCGGAGTTAGAGACACCTATAGCCGGCAACGCGCAGTTAGCCCTTACGTGGAATCCGGTTAACTATTCCACAGGCTATAGAGTCTACCAAAGTGTGAATTCATCAACAAATGGAACCGAAGTAGCCACAGTGAGCGGCTCGGTGTACAACTACACTGTGACTGGCTTGACCAATGGTAAGACGTACTATTTTGTCGTGAAGGCGATCAATGGCGGCGGAGAAAGTGGAGCTTCCAACATTGTGAGCGCGATACCGAAGACCGTTCCGGGAGTTCCGACTGACATAACCGCTGTTGCAGGTAGCGGTCAGGCTATCATCAGCTTTAAAGGACCTTCCGATAATGGCGGAAGTGGGATCACAGGGTATGAGGTAACAACAACACCCGGCAACACCATCGTAACAGGAACAACAAGTCCGATTACGATAACAGGCTTGTCGAATGGGTTGACCTATACGTTTACGGTGAAAGCGATCAATAGTGAGGGAAGCAGTGCAATATCTGTTGTCTCCAATCCAGTCATACCGTGGTCATCATCCGGTGACAAAAGTAGTGGCAGCAGCGGCTCAACCTCCTCTAGTGACAATACGCTGACCTCCACGGATGGCAAATTAACGCTTCCGGTTGGTAATAAAGGCAATGTCAGCTTGGAAAATGGGATCACGATCGTTATTCCTGCCGATGCAACAGACAAAGAATTGAAGATCACGATAGAAAAAGTGCTGCAAACTCAAAGTCTGCTCATGAATCAAGGCGTTCTAGCCAGTTCGGTCTTTGAGATTATGAAAAATTTCCCGGACAACTTCAACAAACCGGTAACGCTAACCTTAGCTTTTGATCCTGCAAATGTACAGATCAATCAAAGGGTAGCCGTATTCTACTATGACGAAGCGAAGAACGTATGGGTGGAAGTCGAGGGTAGCAAGGTTAATGGCTCGACCCTCACCGTAGAAGTCAATCACTTTACGAAATTTGCGGTATTCGCTCTAAGCGAAGCGGCTTCAACAGAAACGAAACCAAGTATAACCTTTACGGATATTACTGGACATTGGGCTGAGTCCAACATAAAGCAAGCGGTAAGCGGTGCTATCGTGACTGGATATCCGGACGGGACGTTTAAGCCGAATCACACCGTGACGCGAGCAGAATTTGCCGTGATGCTGATGAACATAATGAAGCTGCCAGGAGAAGGAACGAAGCTGAGTTTCTTAGATTCAGCGAAGATCGGAACTTGGGCGCAGAAAGCGGTCGCGCAGGCGGTACAAGCAGGGATTATTAATGGCTATGAGGACGGAAGCTTCCGTCCAGATGCAGAAATAACACGTGCAGAGATGGCAGTCATACTTGCGAATGCTCTGGGTCGGCATAGTGAATCGAATGTCGCAACGGGCTTTGCAGATGACAAGAGCATTCCAGTGTGGGCGAAGGACGGTGTTGCTTACGTGAAGAAAGCAGGCATTGTGCAAGGAAAAGGTGCTAACGAGTTCGCGCCTCAAGACCACGCTACAAGGGCAGAGGCTGTAACCGTTCTACTCAATATGCTGGCACCAAAGAGCAAGTAATATAAAAATCACCGCTAAACAAGCTTAGAAGGCGCAGGTGCACTTTCTAGGCTTGTTTTTTAGTTCATCCTTTGTATTTAATATTTCTTTTTGGATTTAACGGGCATAGATCATTGGCATTTTAAAAAATTAATCTCGAACTGAGATTATACGACTAAGCTAATGGTATCCGCAAAACAAAATACCCAATAATCTAAAACTGAAAATCCAGCTTTAAGATTAAAGGGTATAACGGTTCATTCCTCGATTACTTCTTAATTTTGGTGTAAGCTTGCTCGTATTCTTTTATTAATTGATCTCCGCCCGCTTTACGCCACTTTTCCACCTCAGCCTGCCAGCCCGCGTCGTCAAGTCTGCCCATAATGTATTTGGTCTGAGCATCCCAGATCATTTGGTCCAGCTCCTTGCCACGTTCACTATAAATCGCAGAATTCAGGGTTAATGCCGGGTTCGGCACGGAATATTGGGTGCCATCGCCTTCCATTTGATTCCCTTTCACCCCGATCGGAGAATCAATCTGCGGCAACACGTTCAAGGTCTCTAAGCTGATCAGGTTGTCGCGATATGGCTTGATTTCTTTGTTGAATAAGTTCAAGTCAGTGATTTCCGTATTTTTGCCGTCAGCCGATACTTTGTAGTGTGTGCCTTCAATACCACGACGCTGCAAAGTCGCCATCTTCGAATCGAGCAGTTGATCCAGAAACTTAAGGACGCGCTTCAATTCAGCCTCGGTCTTCACCGATGATTTCGGAATAACTATCACTCCGAAATTCCCCGGTTCTCCGGCCTGCTTGATGCCGTTCGGTCCTTCGAAGAAGGCCATATCGAACACGCCTTTGGGATTCACTTTGGCCATGCGGTCTTGGAAGCTTCGTCCATTGGTGGCTACTCCACCGAGCTTCATAGCTACCCGCTCGCTATCGATCGCTTTATCGTGCTCAGTTACGTCGTATACGGCGAAATCTTGGTTGATCAGTTTCTCTTCATATAGCTTCCTGAACAGCTTCATGGTATCTACATATGGCTTGGTCATAAATTCCGGCGTAAATTTGCCGTTTTCCGCCGCCCAACGGTTCGGTGCGCCTTGAGTAACAGCAATCCGAGTTAAAGGAGGCTGAGTTCCTTCATTATATCTCTTGTATAACTGGGTTCCGTACGTATCTGCCTTGTTATTGCCGTCCGGATCCTCGGTCGCGATGGCCTTCATCACATTGTACCAATCATCCAAAGTTTTCGGTATTTTCAGCCCTAGCTTGTCGAACCAGTCCTTTCGATAGACAATGGCTGCCCGACCAATTGGACGAAGAACGGGAACGCCGTAAATTTTACCTTCCACAGAAACGTTCTCAAAATATTGTTTATCCAGACCTGCCAAATTTTTATAATCCTTAAGCATCGGTCCGATTTCCCAAAATAAACCAGATTGCATCGCGTTGATTGTCGTAGGAACGTAATTAAGTCTTGCCAGCTTGGGAAGTTCACTGGAGGCGATCATAACGTTAATCTTCTCGTCATAAGCCGCATTCGGAATCCATTGGATATCCAACTTTGTATTGGTGTATTTCTCCAGTGCTTGCTCAAATTCGTTGCCTTTCGATGGAATTTCTCCCACCTGCTGAAGCGCCATCGATAATTGCAATGGAGTATCATCCACTTTGGAAGCTGCCTTTGTTACATCTGTGCTTGCCGGTTTATCCAATCCGCATCCTGAAACTACACCGACCGCCATAATGACGGCGCTAGATAATGCAACCCATTTTTTCATGTTTTCTTAATCCCCCTTATTTTTTCTTCACTTCTACAGCCTTTAAGATGAGGCGTGATTTCCAGAACAGGCCGAACTGTATCACACTGACGACTATCGGGACATACCTCACCCGCAGCATCATAGGCATTCCGTTGACCGAGTTTGTGATGTTGACCTTATAGTCATAGGCGGCGTTGGGAATCCATTGGAATTCCAGCTCCGTGTTGTGTATGTCTCAATGGTGTTTTCCCCTTCATTGTCTTGTGAGGGGACACCTCCCACTTGAGTCGCAGCGATGGTGATAGTATACGCCCGAGTGTCTTGCACTGCTGACGGCTTTGCGCCTTCGCCTTCTGTTCCTTCACCACAGCCGCTGAGTAGGCTGGCCGTGAGAATGAATACGGATGCTCCGGCAATCCATGTCTATGCTTTCATTTTATTAAGACCTCCCTAATTCGAATTAAAGTGATTTATTAAATGATAACGGACCTATTGTAAAGTCCAGTCATCCCTTAACCGAGCCTAACAGTACACCCTTTGCAAAATGCTTCTGCAAGAAAGGATAAATCAGCATAATCGGGATGGTCGCGAAGACGATGACCGCCATCCGGATCGTGAGCGGCTGAATGAGCTGTTCATCCGTACTCGTGTCGCCGATCCGGGTTTGCGCTAGGATGACGATCTCCCGCAATAGCACCTGTACGGGCCAACTTTTGTTGTCGTTGATGTACATGATTGCGTTGAAGAACGTGTTCCAATGGCCGACTGCGTAGAACAAACCAAAGGTCGCCAACGCCGGTGCAGACAGTGGAATTACGACTCGAAGCAGCACACCCAGATCGTTACAGCCGTCGATTTTAGCTGAATCCTCCAGCCCGTCAGGAATTTGCTGGAAAAAGTTTTTTAAGACGATTAAGTTGAAACCGCTGATGGCCACTGGCAGCATCAATGACCATAACGTATTGGTCAATCCCAAGCCTTTAACTACGAAGTAGGTCGGGATCAGCCCGCCATTGAACAGCATCGTAAACAATACGCCCAATATGATGACATTCCGGCCGCGAAATGTTGGTCGTGAAAGCGGATAAGCCAGCAATGAGGTAAATACCAAATTGATTAGAGTCCCAAGGACTGTGATATAGACGGAAATTCCTAAGCTGCGTAAGAGTGTATTGGTGGAGAAGATGTATGTGTACGCCGTCAGAGAAAATTTAGTGGGAAACAGGATAATGCCCCCCTTGGCCACCTCATGCGGATCGGTGAACGAAACCGCCAATATGTAGATAAACGGAAGTACAGTAACTAACCCGACCAGCAACAATATCGTATAATTGATTCCGTCAAAAAGTTTGTTCCCCAGTGTCCTGTCTTGAACCATGGATGGTCGCCCCCTTACCTATAGTTTTGAATGGTAACATTAGTAAACGCCTTCTTCCCCGAACCTTTTAGCCATCCAGTTGGCCGTTAACACTAATACTAAACCGACGACCGATTTGAACATCCCGACGGTGGCGCTATAGCTATACTGGCCTTGCGACAGTCCTTTTAAGAACACATAAGTGTCGAAGACTTCCCCGACTTCACGGTTGGTCGGAGTCAGCATTAGGAAGATGTGCTCGAAGCCGCTGTCCAGGAACGTTCCAAGTCGCAGGATAAGAAGGATAATAATGGTGCTTCGGATAGCCGGAAGCGTAATATGCCAAAGCTGTCTCCAACGATTGGCTCCGTCCATGCGGGCCGCCTCATATAATTGAAGATCCACTCCCGATAAAGCGGCAAGGAAGATAATCGTCCCCCAACCGACTTCTTTCCATATGGATTGCGTGACAATCATCGTTCGGAACCAATCGGCTTCCAGTAAGAAGGCAATTTTCTTGCCGGTCAGCGCGTAAATCAGCTCATTCAATACGCCTCCTTCCGTGGTTAACAACAAATAGAAAATCCCGACGACGACAACCCAGGATACGAAGTGGGGAATGTACACCAGTGTCTGAACGAATCGTTTGAATCTTTCTCTTCGCACCTCATTCATCATCAGCGCCAAAACAATAGGCATTGGAAAGAAAAATACCATGTTGTAAACAGCAAGTAACACCGTGTTTCGGAACAGCTCCCAGAAAATCGGCTCGCCGAAAAATCGCTCAAAATGCTTCAACCCGACAAAAGGGCTGTTAATGATGCCGATATGTGGTTTAAAGTCTTGAAATGCGATGACCAAACCATACATGGGCACATACCTGAAAATCAGGAAGTACAAAATTCCAGGGAGAGCCATAATGTACAACCATTTGTCGCGAACCATTTCGCGCATAAACATATTTTTGACTTGTAACTTTCTTGCAGGTATTGCGGTTGATAGATCTGCTTTTGCTGACATGTAACGTCCCCTTCCAAACGACTATGAATGACCTATACTGGCTCATGCTCCGATTATGCATCAGCCTCCCAGAACAATAAATAGTCTGTTTTTGACAACTCGCCAAACCTAGATCTACGGCCTTTTCGGAGGGGAAATAGACTGGTTTTGACTTGCATAGTCCGTTTTTGATTAGGGTTCTCAGCCCTTGAGCAGTAAGGAAAAACCCGACGGGATTTACCGTCGGGCTGGGTTCTTTGCGTGCTATGCTCAATTCTTAACATGGGTATGCAGCTCCCGATATTGACCGGGGGTCATGCTGGTGACTTTACGGAACGTTCGGATAAAGGCTGTGCTGTTCGTATAATTGACCTTCTCCGCAATCTCGGAGATTTTCAAGGTGGAGTGCTGCAGCCAATGCTTGGCGACATTCATCCGATACTCCGCCAAATAATCGATAAAGTTGATGCCCAGCTCTTTTTTGAATACGCGGCTCAAGTAAGCCGGATGGAAACTCAAGCTTTCCGCGCAGGATTCCAGAGATATATTTTGATTATACAGCTCATGGACGAGCCTCATCATTTGATTCGCGATACTGACATATTGGGTTTCTGCTTGCTTGGTCAAATAGGATATCACCGGATCAAACAGACATTCACAGAACCATTGCGTAATTTCGTCTAACGCGTTCAGCTTTTGAAAATAATCGATCGTTGCTTGTTCGCCAAGAACCTTACGTATGGGAATACCCAGCTCTTGAAGCAGTTGATAGACTCGGGAAATCAATTGCAGCATCAAAGGCGAAAACTCGTGGGAGTATGCCTCTTTCTCGATCACAGCTGCCATGTATTCCCGGAAGACTAGATGGACGCACTCTTGGTCGGCCAGCTTAAGAGCCCCTACCAATTGGTCCTCTAAAATCTTCAGCTGAGAATATACTGCCGACTTATTGCCTTGCGTCGAGTCGATATCCTCGAAGTGCAAAATCAGCTCTTGCCCGAGACTGATTCTTCGACGCAGCGCCTCCAAGCATTCATTATATGCGCGCACCGCCTCCTTGAGCCGATCGAAAGGACGGCTGATACCGATACTGATTTTAACCTGCAGGTACTGCTGAATACTCTCTTTCAACATTTGTGCCGTATCATGCGACTGCTGCTTCAGCAGCAACGGGTCGTCTTCTTCACAAGCCAACAGAGACACTTGCGACTGATCAATCAGGATCGGACTAAATCGATTCGCCTGCGGCAACAATTCACAGACAATGTTATTGATGGCGAAGAGAAGCAGCTCTCTATCGTGTTCCCGGTATTTGGTGAATTGTATCGTATCGATTTGTACGGTGAGGACTACGAGCTTATTCCACTGTGTCGGAAAATCGTAAATCTTCGTTCGGTACAAGAAATCGCTTTCCGAGATCAATCCGCTAAACAGCTTCAACACGAAAAACTCTTTCAGATGATCGTATTGACCGGCGATTTGCTGCTGCAGTTGCTTCCCCGTGCTGGATAATGTGCGGAACCGTTCTTCGATAATACACAATTCATCCGATCCCGATGACTCCGGCTGTTCCGATGCCCCAACCTCCTTGGAATATTCGAACAACCGACGGATCGGCGTATACATGCGTCGGCTCCCTAACCAAGCAAACAGGAATACCATGAAGAAGATGACTATGCAAAGGGCTAGTGTAATACCCCCGATTTTACGCGATTTCGTCGTGATTTCCTCAAGTGAAACGACCGAAACATAAATCCAGCTGTTATAGTTCGATACCCGGTAATTGACCAATACTGGAGTGCCGTTCAAAATCTCATTGACAAAACCGACTTCCGCGTTCGATTCTTTTACTTTATTAACGATATCCGTATTGATTTTGGAGTAATTGCCTTTTGTTACGGATAGAAAGTCGTTGCCGTCGCGATCCAAAATATATTTTTCACCCAAACGATTATTCTGAGTAAGCAGCTCCTTGAATTCATTCATTGCAATATCAATAATTAGCAATTCGCGTGGAGTGTTCGGGCTGGGAATGGCCGGAATTTTGCATACCAGACTGATGGAATTCACCACATTCGTCTCCGACAGGGCATCCCCTTCGCCTCCTGAAGACAGATTTACATATTTGCGGTATACCCAGAACATGTTATTGGGATGTTTCGTATATTCCATAATTTGCTGCCGATACGGATAAGTGCTAAAGCTGCGTGATATACTGAAATTGACAATCCAATCATCGTACAGGTTGATCAGCGATGCATCAGTTACGCGGGCAAACGTCTGCAGGGTGTATAAACCTTTGGATAAGTCCCGAATTCTAGGGAAATCGTAAGGATCCAGCGGCTGAATGGCCGAATTGATTACGATCGGTGAATTCATGTATTGTATCGCCGAAAGCTCAAGAGTCTTCAGTACCTGCTCTACGCGAATTTGAGTTTGCTGCAAGATCTGGGCATTGCTTTGATTGGCGTTATCTTCTATATCCCCGGAAGCCATATAGTAAGAGGTTGCCCCGATGATCAACACCGGAATGGCTCCCAATACAATGCCGAATACAATTAACCGCAACAGAAACTTAGGCATAGTCCCGCTCCCTTTCTTTAACCTGAAATGAATTGCCATGGGTTGACAATCTAAAATAAATCTTATAAACGATTTCTTTATGAATGGTATCTACATTGTAGAGGTACATGTCATTACAATCGATACCCATTATTTAACTCCTTTAGTAAAAATAGCTCCCCACAATGTGTAGGACTACTAAAAAAGTCCGCCTTAGAGTTAAAAGGTACAGTTTCTCAAATTTTTGAGGAAACTGTGCCTTTTTTTGATTTATCTAAGGATGCAGCATAACATGCTACTTTTCGGTCAAAACAGCATCACATACACAGGGAGCACTTTCTTTTAAAAAACAAATAATACCTAAAAACAAAATTTTTGGAAGGAATTCATTAACCTCAATTGAATCTATAAGTAGGTAGTATATATTGGAGGGAGTCCACATTTAATGAAAAAATTATCAATGTCGATGCTGATCTTTTTGATCTTAGCATGGACCTTATTTCCAGGGATTGCGCCGATTGCTAAGGCGGCTGTGGATACAAAGCAGCATTGGGCGGAGCCAATCATCGATCGATGGACAAGCGAGGGATTGATTAAAGGCTATGAAGATGGGACATTTCAGCCGGATCATTCGATTACACGTGCCGAGATCGCTGCGCTCATTAATCGTAAGTTTAAACTTACATCCACGAGGGAAATGATACCTTTCCCGGACCTAGCGAATAACGAATGGCAGTTTGAGTCACTAGGTACGGCGGCAGAGGTCGGTTATATCAGCGGTTATGAAGATGGGACAATTCGGCCCAACGAGGCGGTAACCCGGCAACAATTAGCCGTCATTATAGCGAATCTCTTAAGATTGGAAACGATGGAAGATGTTTCATTTATAGACAGTGATGAATTTCCCAAATGGAGTAAGAAAGAGATCGCTGCAGTAGTAGCACACGGTATAATGGATGGTTACAGTGACTTAACCTTTGCCCGACTCGAGCAGTAACTCGTGCAGAAGCTGTGGTGGTCCTTGATCGTTCAAACCAAGTAAAACAGAAGATAGGCCCGTTAGTATACTCGTCTACCGGTGTATTTGGTTCGGAGAAAGGCAACGAAACTTGGAACCGGGATGTTATAGTGAACGTACAAGGTGTTACACTTCGAAACATGACTATCTATGGGAATTTACTATTGGGAGAAGGAATAGGGGAAGGAAATGTGACGCTTCAGAACGTAAAAGTACTCGGAGCTACCACGGTCAATGGCGGAGGATCGAATAGTATTCATTTTGAAAGTAGTACGATAACTACCCTAATAATTAAAAAAGCAAATGGTGAAGTTCGAATTGTAGCCAAGGGTACTACTTCGGTGCAAGAGGTGGAAGTACACTCTGCCGTTAAACTTGAAGAAGAACAAATTAATGGAGTTGGATTTACGAGAGTTGTGCTGCTGGCAGACTTGGCAGAAGGGACAGAGGTAGAACTCATTGGTGATTTTCAAGAAGTCCAGGTTAATTCGAAAAATACTAAAGTGCAAATTATCCAAGGTACCATATATAAGATGTATGTCACCGAAGGAGCAACGGGCAGCTTGATCTACTTAGGTCAACAAGTTAACGTCAAGGACCTTGTTCTAGATGCAGTCGCTCAGGTTTCAGGACAAGGAACCATAGAGAAAGCAACAGTAAATGGGAGAGCAGGAGCTACGACCTTCGAAAAGAAGCCGTCTACACTCAATGACCAAACAATAACAACGACGACTTTCGGCGGCGGTGGTGGAGGAGGAGGTAGTAGTGGAAGTAGCGGTAGTAATGTAAATAACGGAAGTAACGGAAGTAATGGAGGTAATGGAGTTAATGGTAGTAGCGGTAGCGGCGATGGAGTTACGCAGCCCCAAACGCAACCGGATGACCTAACCTTTCAAGCGGCGGTTATTGGCCACAATAAATTGGGGATTACGTTCTCGAAATCCGTAATTCCCTCCTCTGTGAGTATAACATTAAAAAATTCAAGTATCGAAGTCGATCGGGTGGATTACTCAGGAGATAATAGAAATGCGACATTGATTTTAAAAGCACCCTTAACCGAGGGCAGTTATACCATTGTGGTTCAGCAAAAGTTAACTGATAGTGTTCGCACGATAGAGCAAAACATCATGGTTGAGAATGAGAGGGTTACTTTTTCCTACCTGTATGACTCTGTCATTTGGAATGCTTCGTCTCCAGCATACATTAAAGTGAAATATAAGCTCATGAATCAGTATGGGGAAGATGTAACCGCCGGATACAGTCGCCAGATTAAGTTTTCATTTTACCCTGATATTACTACCTCTGACCACCCGGCTGCAGATAATGGATCGGAGACACTACAATATCATCGGCCACTGAATGAGAATGAAAAATTATTTATATACGCTTTCCTTGGAACTACAAATCAGCTAAAAAAGGAAATGGTTGTATCTAGGGAAGGAATTTCATTGACCTCCCCGGGAATTACTTTCGTGACTCCTTCGTTTGAGGTTAAAGGCTTGTATCATCCGACAAATAAAGTATTGACAGTTATTTCCAGCTTCCAGGAGTATTCCATTTTATTTCGATGGAAAGGAGAAACGGCACTCCTCTCCGAAAATTTTTATACTAATATTAATCACTCTAATGTATTAAATGTAAGAACAAATACGAAAGGTCCTGAATTCGGTACGCTGACGATTGGCAATGAGAACTGGTCCTCTTTAACCTTAACCAGAGGAAATTCTCCTTATCCCGGTGATGTCATAATTTACTTGGTTGACAAGAGTTCGGGCGTGTCAATGAAGATCGTTGTAACCGTCTTTCCTATTGGACCACAACAATCAACAGCTGAAGCATTTTTTATTATAGGTAATCAGTTGATTACAAAATACACGATACCTGGTTATTTTTCTGATGCGAGCTGGACGCTTAACGGCAGCGTTTCTCAAGCAGTCTACCAAGCACAATACTCCTACTCTCAGCAGGACATTGCCGTATTTGCCATTCAGGGCGGCACAGTTCCTTCTGGTTTGTACACGGCGACTCTTCCGGGTAGCTCTTCTGTGTACAAAACATTCATGGTTGGAACGACCACAGTGAACGGTGCTGTGTACGGCAAAGTGTATTATAACGGTGGTAGTGAAGTGACAACGGTAATTAATGAATCGTACCTGGATCCGAATGCGCCGCTCCCGAGTGCACCGCTAGCCGTAAATGATATCATTCGTGTTTTCTATGGGAACAAGCTTTTGTTAAAAGCGACTTGGAATGGAGCTGCTTGGTCATTAAATGAAATGAAGCCGATCAATGCCCCCTCAAATGTGACGGCATCCGCTAAATCGAAACAACAAGTTCGCGTTAGCTGGGCACCAGTCGAGAGTGCGGATTATTACAAAATTTATACAAGCTCAACAGAAACGGGTGAATATAAACCACTTCTGGATGCTCAAGGGAGTGTGATCAAGACCAAGGAAACTACAATTCTTGATGACACCCTGCAGCCTAACACAAAAAGATATTATTTGATCAAGGCTGCTTTTGGCGGAACAAATTGGGAGGTAGAATCCAATGCTAGTGCAGCGGTAGCGGCAACGACTTACTATAACGAGCATATCCAGCTTGACTTTCTCGTTACAGATTCGGTGCAGCATCCGATCGAACCTATTCTATATTTGACGGATAAGGAGAATTTAAAGCTGTACGCGGTAAACTATGAAACCGGTAGTATTAACTCTGTATCCTTAGCTTTGCCACCAGAAAGCGTTACCTTCGCTGATGGGAAGATCTATGTTTCTTTATTGAAGGGCGCGCATTCTTATTATTGGGGGGATGAAGAACAAAGTGGGGCCGTGGCAATTGTTGATTCGACCGACCTATCGCTCTCCAGAACATTTGACGTCAATATCGATCCATATGATATAGCAGTAGACAGGTCCGGGTATATTTATATTGCTTCAGGTTCTGGGCAGTGGACGAGTATGAAATCATACAGTCCAACTGTATTTTCGGAGGTGTACTCTACCAGAATAAGACAAGCAAGCTATATTCATATGCATCCGATTCTTAACCGAATCTACACAATCACAACGGACACTTCTCCAAGAGATATAATAGCGTATAACCTACAGAATGGAACCTTAACTTCAGGAGGATATGATTCACCCTATCATGGAGACTATGCTATGAACACAGAAATGCGAATTTCTCCAGATGGAGAGTATTTGTTTAACGGGGCGGGAACGGTGTTTCAAGCAAGAGAAGCGCGTTCAAGTGATATGAAATATGTTTATAGTTTGAATACAGATTATACTGATATTACTTTTGACATCAATAAAAATCGCTTCTATACGGTTAAGGACAAGCTCATAGGCGCTTATCAATATGATAACTTTGAGCAGTTTGGCAAGTATCCTACCGATGGACTCACAAAATCCTTGTATAGTAGCTCGAACAAACTTTTTGCTATTTCAACGATTAGCGGTCGCAGCGTAATCGAAGTCGTCTATAAAAATGATATGCAAACTATACCGCCAATAGTAAGACAAGGTATTTACCTTCATGGTGCGATATCAGACATCGTGAGCGGTCCAAATGGGCAAAAGGCTTATGCACTGGATGAAGCATTTCATAAGTTATACGTCGTAAACCTTGTAGACAATACAATTGAACGTACGATATCGCTCACGTATAAACCATCTGAACTAACCGTATCTGAAGATGGAACTAAGTTGTATATCCGCAATAATGACGAGAACGTATTGGTGACGGAAATCAGCTTAAGCAATTTTACACAGCGGTACTTGAGTTACCAAGCGCCGTTAGATTATAATGACCCTGCCCACGGGCAGATTTATCAGAGAGGTCAGTTCCTTTATGTCGTCACAGGTGAATGGGCTCCACGCCTATTAGTGTTTAACGCATCGACCTTTCAGAAAGTGAATTATGGTGCAGAGCTTGAATCGATAGGCAATATCGCTTTCGCCAGAGATAACAGTAAGCTATATTATTGGTTCCAGTATGGTTGGAGCGCAGGTCTAGCCGGAACAGATGTATATGAGATATCAATCTCTAACACACCGTTCACACAAACAAGCCGTACAAATATCGGTTATCCAGACTTTAAGAGAGACCCTTTGGATACCCCGACTCTATTACTAGAGGACAGAGGGCTTGTTATTGTCAAAGATCGAATCCTGAGTAAAAATCAACTAAACCAAACGATAGCCGTCATGCCCGAGCCCATCTATGCTGTAAGTCCTGATAGCAAGATGTTCGTAGGGAAAAATGGACTGTACGACGCCCAATCTTATCAGAAGCTGAGATCGATCTCTCTTTCTGGAGCTCGTAATATCTTTTTTGCCAACGGTAAGTTGTACTACCTGGACGGCAGCTCACTGAAGCAATTGGAATATAAATGAGACCGAGAAACATGGGTATATATCTTCATTAATATACAAAAAAAAGACACTCGAGAGGGTGTCCTTTTTTGTTGCGATTTGCTCTATTTTTATTGTTCCATCAACGAAAGATTAAACTTTTTCAATAAATCTCCGAAGTTTTGGCATTCCTCATCTGACCATCCATTGAGCAATTTTTTCATCTTATCCAATCGTTCTTGTCTGTATTCTATCAATTCCTTTGATCCTAAATCCGTGATCTGATAAAAATAGGATCTTCCATCCTGAGGGTCGGGAATTCTGGAAACAAAGCCTTTTTGCTCCATCGCTGTAGTTTGTCTGCTTACTGTGGAAATATCCAACTGCAGATTATTGGCCAAAGTTTTTACACCAGAGGATTGTTCAACGGATAATTGATGCAATAATAAATAAGCAGATCTGTCCAGTCTGCTAGAATCAGATGTTACAGAATTAATGCGGCGAACCAAAACTGCCATTTCAAGCTCTATGGTTCCAAGTGAATGTTCGATCATTTTTTACCACCTCATATTATCCCTCTATAGGAAACATGATAACTTACCTTAGCCGTTTGTCAAATTCCCTTCAGCCAACAATAATGTTGACATATTTTTATATAGTTGTATCATACAATTATGTGGTTGTATGATACAACTAAATGATGATTCACTATATCGGAATGGGGGATCCATATGCAAGCTCATGAGATTATGAATAGTCACGTTTATAAAGTAAAAGAAGTTGATACGGTTCGTTCCGTCATAGAAAGGTTTATTAAATATCGCATCAGCGGTCTTCCTATTGTTAACGACAGAAATGAAATCGTTGCTTATATAAGTGATGGTGATATTATGCGTTACATCGGGAAACATAAGGACATTATCGTAGATACCATCTACTTCGTGAATGTAGTGCAAGGGGACGACGAGGAATATGAGGAAAGAGCAAAGAAAATACTTGATTTAAATGTTTTGAGTATCGCTAAGAAAAAGGTAATTAAGGTTAGCTGGAATGAGGAAATGGAAAATGTAGCCGCTATTTTAGGGGGAAAGCAAATCAAAAAATTGCCAGTTGAGCGTAATGGAGTTTTGGTTGGCATCATTAGTCGCGGGGACGTCATCCGTCACTCTTTTCATGCAATCCTTTAAGGTAGACGAATCTAGAATAGGAGCAAATAGCTATGACTTCTAAAATGCCAAAAGCATCAGCTGCTATAGATACAACCAATTCTTTGCTTCAAGAAGAACCAAGTCTTCTGAAACAACCCAAAGCAGTGTGGGCCGTCTTCTTCGCTTGTATTATCGCCTTTATGGGACTTGGACTTGTTGACCCGATATTGCCCGCAATTGCCAGCAAATTGAATGCAACACAAAGTGAGGTCACCTTGCTATTCACCAGTTATAATGCTGTTATGGCAGTCGCCATGCTCATTACAGGTGTGATTTCATCAAGGATTGGCATCAAATGGACACTCCTAACGGGAATAGTGATTATTGCCTTATTCTCAGCACTTGGAGGATTTTCGAACGATATTTGGTCACTTGTTGGTCTCCGGGGCGGGTGGGGCTTAGGAAATGCACTATTTGTTGCGACGTCTTTAGCCGCTATTGTATCTCTTTCGAATAGTGGAACTGCTAAAGCGATTATTTTGTATGAAGCAGCGATTGGACTTGGCATTTCAGTTGGACCGCTGATTGGCGGTTGGCTTGGAGCTATTTCATGGAGAGGTCCTTTTCTTGGAGTTGCGGCGCTAATGGTTACTGCCTTTATGGGACTTATCTTATTCATGCCAAAATCCAATATCCAGCAAACGGTGAAATCCAAAACCTCTTTATTGGATCCATTCCGCGCATTAAAGCACCGTTCGCTCTTAGTATTTGGAATTACAGCGGCCCTGTACAACTTTGGTTTTTTTACTTTGTTGGCATATGCCCCTTTCGTGATGGGATTGGATGAGCATGGACTGGGTTTTGTGTTTCTAGGTTGGGGTATTTTGCTGGCTATCACATCTGTTTTCATGGCACCCAAGCTTCAGCTGTGGTTCGGTACCATTAAATCTATGTGCCTGATGCTCATTTTGTTTTCTTGCTTACTGGTTGTTATCGGCATATGGACATCGACGCAATGGGTGGTAATCACTGCTGTTATTTGCGCTGGTGCATTATTAGGGAATAACAATACGTTAATTACGACAGCGGTTATGAATGCCGCCCCTGTAGAACGCTCGACGGCATCTGCAGCCTATAGCTTCCTGCGCTTCCTGGGAGCAGCGGTGGCACCATTTATGGCAGGCAAGCTGGCTGAGGTATACAACCCCCATGTTCCTTTTATCGTCGGTGCTGGATTTGTTTTTATTTCGGTACTCTACATCTTGTTCAATTACAAACATGTGAAGCATGTCGATGATATCAAAGCGGGTCATTGATTGCATATCCATATAAAGGAACCTATATGGCATAAACAACCTGAGCCTCATCAAATAACGGGCTCAGGTTATTTGATTTCTTTGATCACTTATAGCCCGACATGCACCGATATGGTAAGTCGCCCATATACTATAGGCGACTAACCATATGAGGTGCTGAGATGATGATGAATGAAACACAGACCGATCAGCTGAACCGGGCGTATGCCGCCCAAGCTGCGCAATCGCTGACTGTAGACATGAACTCTCCTCGTCCCGTATCTATTGCGATTGATCTGGATGGGGATGGGTATCCGGAATTAGCCTATGCCAACAGCTTGAACGGTGAGAATGGTATTACAATGTTAAAGCAGGTCGGTAAGGAATGGAGAACATTCGCCCATCTAAAAGGCCCAGGCTATGCGGTAAGCCTGCTTACTGCTGCACCGGTGACTAGCCGTGATCGCAATAACTTAATAGTCGGCTGGCAGATTGGTTCGATATGGTCGAAGCTGTCTGTTTATGAATGGACGGCAGATGGGTTCAAGGATGTCGCGCCGCCCGATATGGATTACAGTTATTTGGATATCGAGGATATGCCGGGACAAAACGGAAGAGATGGATTAAGTGAATTGGCGCTGTGGATTCACGATACGGGCGAAGCTTACAAAGTGGAAGTGCTGAGATGGCACAATGGCGAGTTCACGAATGCGTGGGATGTGTATCCCTATTATTTTCACCGGGTAGTCCGCTATTATGAGGCATTGACTCGCAAGCATCCGGATTATGCGTTCTATTGGTACTATTTGGCGGATGCGCAATATAAAGCTGGTATGCCTCATGCCGCTGCTCTATCTTTGGATAAAGCAATCAGCCTGAAGCCATCGTATCCTTCTCCTGACATGTTGAATCAGCTGCAGCAGCTCATTCAGCACGAGCAATCACAGCAGGCATCTGATATGCGTGCCACCCCGCTATATTCCTCTTCACAGCAAACGATTCATGGTATGGAGTGGGGTTATATCAACGATAGGGGCGATTGGGTAATCAGGCCCCAGTATGAGTATGCTGCAGATTTTCAGAGCAACGGCTATGCGGTAGTGCAAATCAAAGGCCAAAGCGGCATAATCGACCTTACAGGTGAGCAGGTTGTACCGCCTGTATGGGATTCCATTAGTTCATATACCGAAGGACGCGCTATTGTTATCGACAAGCAGGGTTTTAAGGTCATAAATGAGAACGGGCAAATCCTCACTGACAAAGCCTACAGCTACATTGCTCCTTACAGCAATGAGCGAGCTGCATTTGCTACTATAAACCCTAACAATCAAGGCAACCAACGCTATGGATATTTGGATCTGCAGGGTCACGAGGTCATAGCGCCCCAGTATGAGGAGGCTGGAGACTTTCATGCGGGCAAAGCCGTAGTAAAGCTGAAAAAGAAGTCATTTGGCTTAATCGATCGAAATGGAGCACTCCTATTCTCGTATCCTTATGCGGATGTCGGTGCATTGGGGGATGGACTGCTGCCTTTTCAAAAGGAGCTCTCTGGTAAATACGGATACATCAATGAACGCGGCAAAATCATCATTTCGCCACAGTATACAACAGCGATGTCCTTCGAGGATAAGAGGGCGATCGTGAATACATCCGAAGACTACACTTCACAGTACGGACTAATTGATCGCGATGCCAATTTTGTTATCAAACCTGAGTATAATTTTATTCGCACCTTGGGGGAGCAAAGGGTAGCGATCGGAAAGGCAATAGATCCCAAACGGCCTTATCTAGGCTCGAAATATGCAATTGCCGATCTGAATGGCAAGCGGCTCTCGGAGTTTGTGTATACGGATGTATCCGAGTTCAAGAATGGGCTTGCTTCCGTCACCGATGGAGATCACACTTATTTTATTGATCCAGGAGGTAAAGCTGCACCCGGCTTTCCGCGGTTGGAGGGAAGCGGTACCTTGGTCTGGATGAAGCCGCTCATTCAAGCGAATATCGATCAAAGATTGTCCTATTTGGATCGCAATGGGCATGTCGTATGGCAGCAAAATACCGTGATCCCGCTTCGCCCGCCTTATCGTGTCAAGGAGCTTAAGTATAAACCGAATAAAGACTATTTGGTGTATTATCCACAAATTGAAGGTATGAGTGCTCATACCGCACAAACACAGGTGAATGAGAAGCTGAAGCAGCTATCGCAAGTGAAACCGATACCTGCGGATACTCAGCTTGATTACAGTTATAGTGGTAACTTTAATGTCTCATTTTTCAGAAAAAATTTGTTGCAGCTTCAGTTGATTGGCTACAATTTTCCGTTCGGCGCCGCTCATGGGATGCCTACGAAGCTGTATACACCTATAAATCTGATGAATGGACGGATCTATGAACTGAAGGATCTGTTTAAGCCCAACAGTGATTATGTGGCGGTGCTTAGTGAAATCGTAGGCCAACAAATTAAGCAGGACCCACAATATTCATATGTGTTTCCGGATACTTACAAGGGAATCAAAGCTGATCAGCCGTTTTATGTATCAGAAAATGCACTGCATCTGTATTTTTATCCGTACGATATTGCGCCTTATGTGGCGGGTTTTCCGACATTCAACATTCCTTTTTCCAGCATCATGAATCTGATTGCGGTCAATGGTGAGTTCTGGCGAGCTTTTCACTAAACAACGGACGATGGAAGCAGCTCCTTGCCTAATGGCAGGTGGGCTGTATTTTTTTATTTGTGAAAAATGAAAGGAAATACGCTTGAGCTGCGTCTATATAGTATAGAGAATGTTGTGGAGGTTGATTATGGATGATCAGTTGAACGACGAAGCGCTGATCAAAGAAGTGCTTCAAGGTCGAAAGGAAGCTTTTGCGACTCTGGTTAACCGCTATAAAAACCGGGTGTATGGTTTACTTAGAGGCATGGGCGCGCAAAAGCAGGATGCTCAGGATTTGACTCAGGAGGCATTTATCAAAGCGTATCGAAGTTTATCCTCCCACCAGACTGGTCGCAGCTTCTCTTCCTGGCTGTATACGATTGCAACTAACTTACTGCGGGATTCATGGAGGCGTAAGCAGGCTGATCCGTCGTATGAACACAACCTGAGCGTGGTTGAACCTATGAAATGCCCCGAAACTGTGTATTTGCAACTGGAGAAAAAATTGGAAATCCATGATATTCTACTGGGACTATCCCAACATCACCGACTAGTGCTGCTGCTTCGATATACGAATGATCTGAGCTATGAGGAAATTGGGATCATTTTGGACGTACCCGTAAGCAAGGTACAGAATGACTTGCATCGTGCCAAGAAAAAGTTGAAGCAGTTGTTGAAGGACAAGGAGGTGAGCGTACATGAAATGTTGGAGCGCTGAGGAAGCGGATTTATATCTGGCTAGCTGGAATGTACATAAGAGCACACATAAAGCTTGTTTAAAAGAAAGTAACCTCAACGGTCAGGGAGTTCCCTTTGAGGAAATTCAGCAGCATATTAGAAGCTGCACGACGACCTGCCGTATTCGGTTTGAGGAATGTCAGAGGGAGCAGTCGCAATGGGCTGAACAGCTGTATCCCCGAGAGGATGCCCTGCCGAGTTCATTTACAGCTGATTTAATGGCTCAACTAGATGATGTGGAGCTAACAGCAGCATACATAGAGAACGTGCCGAGTTCTGCGTTTGTTCTTTCGGAGGCTGAATCAGAAATTCAGCAGGAGTTCACTCTAAACCCGCAGGAAGCTCATTCTGTGCAGTCTGTGCAGTCCATGATATCCGTACCAAGCAGTTTGGAACCGAAGTACGAACAAGAGCCGCTTCCTATGTGGAACAGCTGGTTTTTGATTCGCAAACGGAAGTGGATGTTTACGACCGCTGCATTGATCCTTCTAATATCGAGTACTTTGGCAGTCATAGCGTCTCCAACCTTGGCGGAATATGTCCGTTCCTTGTTTATGCCGGGTGTTGTGGATTACGGGCTGCTAAAGTCGCAGGAGCTTGGTTTAGTAAACGATCCCAATATCAAGGTCAAGGATCAGGGTTATACGATGGAGATCAACGAGGTAGTAGCGGATTCTACAAGAGTCGTTATGGCGTTAAAGCTGACAGGACCCGATGGACTGCCCAATCACAATATGCTGGAGCTAAGTGGCCCTAATGAAATCCAGATTACAGATCGTAATGGGAATAAGCTCGGCGAGCTGCATGATATCGGCATGACTTCACAAATGTATGTACTTGTAGCCCATTTTCCACAGGAAATCCAGGCAGATGAATTGATGATCCAAGCTACCATTTCAAGGCTGGGTAATGAGATCCTGCGTATACCTTACATTCAGGGAAAATGGAATTTTGCGTTTTATGTAAACTTAAAGAAGGCGAAGGCTTTAACTACGGTACAACCTTTAAATCAATCGTATACAACGGACAACGGAATGACCATCCGAATGAAACGGTTGGTTCGAACCCCAAGTGGAGTAAGGCTTGATCTGGATACTGAGCTTTCGGCAGCTGCCGCAGAACGATCTTCTGCAAAGCTGCGGGAACGTGAATATCTGATGTTCCATTTTGAAGATGAGAGCGGTCAAGAGATTCACAGTGTAATGAGCATGAAATTTCCGCATATCGACAGCCTGTTGACCTCATCCAGAGTAAAAGATCCTTCAGCCGATATTCTGCATTGGTCTTATTCATTCAAATATTTGCTTGCAGATAGCTTTGTACGATTTGTATTTGACGGGTACATTGTTCCTGAACTAACGGAGGGTAGGTTTACCTTTAGGCCAAGTGATTTGTCATCACATCCTGCAATATTCCGTCATGAAGGGGATGAGCTGCGCTTGACTGGCTTTGAAATGGACGATGCTCCAGATCCAAGGGAGCATAGGAAAGAAGCTGTACTGAGGGTTCAAGGGAAGTTCAGGAACCACTTTGCTAGCGACGAGTGGGTGTTAAAGGATGCAGCTGGTAATGAATACCCAGTGAATTACCGCGGAGGCTCATCAACTATTGATGGTTACGTGACGCTGGATAATGAGTTTCCAGGTAAGGATTACGCGTTTCGGATTCCGACGCTCCAAGCCATTCCGGAGCAGCTGACCTTAATCCGCAAGGTAATTGACAGAATATATCTTGAATCACCTAAGAACGGTTGGTCCTTTATTTTAAATGATGGAGGCAGAGCCAATGGCCGTTAGTACAAAAGCCTCTTCAATCGAGAAGGTAATTCCATTGACAGCCCATGAAAAGGTAACGATGCTGCGTGCCTATGAATGCAGCTGTTATCAAATTACATCGTTTATGCTGAGGGATGAGAAGCTGGCTGTCCATGCGGCCAAGCAAATTTTACTGAAATTGTATACACATGAAGAATGGTTTTATATGGATGAAGCCGCCCGTATGGCCGAGGTCAGACATGCGGCGTTGAATTATTCGTTGGAATGCAGGAAAAAGGCGCTAGTCAATGCCCTTCGTAACACGTAAACATACAAAAAGCCTTGTCTCCACTTACAGCGCGGAGACGAGGCTTTTTAGTATAAGGTTTAGCTTACGTAGCAAGACTTATTCACCGAACTTCTAGATAGGTGAAGACTAAATATAGTTATTCATTAAGATGCCGGACAGAGGCAGGGGAAGATAAGTATTAACAGGAGCTCCATCCCGCTGACTTACTTGATAGTTGTTGAAAGATTGAAATAATGCCTGTCCTTGATCCAGCAATTCAAATGAAGGCGGGTCAAGAAGTGTCTTCGCGGCAACATTTAATGCGGCAGCGAGACCGCCGAAACCTCGTAAACTGAATTCCAGCAGATCAAAGCGTGACTGGGCCTGCTGCTCCAATATGGACAAGTCCACTTTAAGTGAACCATCTGCATTCAACTGGATCCCGATCATCTCAAGAGGCAACGATGTAAGCTTGCTCATCACGGATTCAGAAGCTTCGCTTGTAAGCAATCCACCTGATTGGGTGAGCATTAAATGAAGAGAGTTATAACGATTAACAAGAGCCTGAACCTGTTGACTAATCCCGATCCTATCCGGTCGAATATCGACTTGTACAGGTTCTTTCGAAGCAGCTTGTAACGTGATTAAGACATTGCCCTGATCCAGATCAATTTGATTGGAGGCAGAGACAACCTCAGCACTACCATTGATATGGTAGATGGCATCTGCAGCTTGTTGTGTAACATTAGTTATTCCGCTGATTGCCACGGCATTACCATATATATCGACTATCGAAAAGGCGTATTCTGATCCTGTGTGAAGACTGTTGAGTCTCAATTGTACGGTATTCTTAAGATCGTCCCAGGCTATGGAAGCATGGAGATCTGATTTGGTGCTGTTGATCGCACTGCGGATTTTTTGGAGTGCTTGCTGATTCGTGTCTGTCGCTAAAATATATATGGAAAAAGAGGCTGTTTGATTTTCTGTGATCAGCTTCATCTGATTGGAGCCTGCTGTCATGAGGGTTGGTGTCGTGCTCTGTAAGATGGCTCCGTCATTTAGCTGTGATTTTGCAATTTGCTTGGATTGAATGACATAGGAACCGATTTGGGCACTTTTTTTAACTTGTGCTTTCAAAACCGAAGGGTTGCTAATTTCAACCGCTCGACGATCCAAAGACGAATCTGAACCCAGCATCGCTTCCCCAGCTTGCTTCAACTGCTCTGCTGTAGTCAGCAAGCCAGCTACCGCCATCGCAGTTGCACGGGCATGCTGTCCAAAGGCATACCGTTGAAACACAACCTCTGCACTTGCTTTGGATGAGACCAAAGGTCGATACTGCCAGCCGCCCTCCTGCCATGCATGTTCTTCCTCACGCCATATCTCATTTGTTCGATACACACGATTGACCTCGGATATTTTGGAAATCATAGCCCATACACCTCACGATCACGGATGTTATATGTATAATTATACATTAATGAAAGTTATTCGTAAATTATTATTGACAGTTGGATGAAAGATCATTTATGATGTAAAATTGACTTCACAAGGTTCGTTTTAATCTAATTATCATTTAATAAACTCCAGATACAGAATTTGAAACAGATTTTTGTAAATTTGATTAAGGGGCATAGGCTATGGACTGGATTCAGATTGCCGTTATTATCATTGTAGTTGTTATCAGCGTATTGTTTTTGGGCTTTGTCGGCAAAAAGTATTTAAAATAATAGCAGACAGTAAGCGCTCTTCATAAGATAAAGTATAAGTATCTTTGGAGGCGATGGTCATTGATCTGCAAACATCTTCCGCTTCATGACAAAGCGATCCTGGGGCTGGTTAAGAGCTTGCTACTGCCCTATGCCAGAATAACCCAACCTCATGTAAAATTGGATCTTAAGACGCTCAGGAAGCGATTACGCGGCTGCATGACCTTCGTTTTTATCCGTGGCGGGCGTAAGGTGTGTGGTTTTATAGCTATCAGACAGGACAAGAATGTGATGTATGTCGACATGCTGGCAGTTGATAGAACGAACCAAGGGCTTGGAATTGGGTCTACCTTGCTAAAGCATGCGGAGCGATATGGGCAGTTGAAGGGTCATAAGGAAATATTCCTATGGGTTGATGATACGAATATACAGGCGCAGCGCTTTTATACGGCCAAAGGTTATGAGTCGATTCATTACGATGCAGGCATTCGTTGTTACATGCTTAGAAAGTTTTTGAATGTAATTCAAACCCAAGAGAGACAATGGTCTATGGGTTAAATAGCTGTAAAAGGTTTTCCCGCAATCATGAATGAAAATGACCATTGGACAACAAGATAAATGGTGAGCACATTCATTTTAAAGGTGGGATTATTCAAATCCAAGGCTTCGCACCATGTGGCGGAGCCTTTTTGCGCCAGCTATGATGTCTATATACAAATTTTATGTAGAAGCTTATAAAAATTTGTTATAGCTGGGATGTTGAATCCTGCGTTATATTTGGTTATGCTTAGGAAGCTGAGATCATGTGAGTTGAATTGAAATAATAGTAACGAAAAATACATAAGAGAGAATGATGATAAAATGACCGATACGGTAATTTTGCTTTTTGGAGCAACTGGAGATTTAGCACGCCGCAAGCTATATCCTGCAATATACAGTCTTTACCGTGAACGTAAGCTTGGCGACCGCTTTGCTGTGATCGGTTTGGCGCGCAGACCGCGGACGAATGAGCAGTTTCGTGAAGATGTACATGCGTCCATTAAGGAATTTGCTCGCTACAATGTGACGAAGGACGAGCAATGGGAATCCTTTGCCGAGCATTTTGAGTATATGTCGTTGGATACGAATAATGTGGAAAGCTTTAAAGAGCTGAGCATTATGACCAACCGTCTGGATACCAAGTTTGAAGTAGGCGGCAACAGGCTGTTCTTCCTGGCGCTTTCCCCTGAGCTGTTTGGCAACGTGTCGTACAATTTGAAGGAAGGCGGTTTACTGGAAACATCCGGTTGGGCGCGTCTCGTTATCGAGAAGCCATTCGGTTATGACTTGCCATCCGCAGAAAAACTGAATGCTCAGATTCGCGATGTGTTTGAAGAAAAGGACGTCTATCGGATTGATCACTACCTCGGTAAGGAAATGGTACAAAATATTAATGTGGTGCGGTTTGCTAACGCATTCTTTGAGCCGCTGTGGAACAATAAATATATTGCTAACATTCAAATTACGTTAAGCGAGACGGTTGGTGTTGAAAGCCGCGGCGGTTACTATGATCACTCAGGCGCATTGCGTGACATGGGCCAGAACCATATGCTTCAAACGCTGGCTATGATCGCGATGGAACCGCCAAGCCGATTGTCTCCGGAGGATATCCGTGATGAGAAAGTGAAGGTATTCCGTTCGCTTCGTGGCTTCCAAACCGCATCAGAGGTACGTTCCAATACGGTCCGCGGTCAGTATTCGGCAGGAACGATGAAGGGAGCTCAAGTATCCGGCTACCGTCAGGAGGATTCGGTGAATCCGGAATCGACGACGGAAACCTTCTTTGCAGCCCGAGTTTTTGTTGACAATTTCCGCTGGGCTGGCGTACCGTTCTATATTCGTACAGGCAAAAGGCTGCCGGTAAAAACGACTGAAGTCGTTGTTGAATTCAAGAATGTTCCTAACAATGTGTATTTATCCAAAAAACATAAGCTAGAACCTAATCTGCTCGTATTCCGGGTCAATCCGATGGAAGGCATTTATTTCAAAATGAATGCTAAACAACCGGGCTCGGAGGGATCCATCCTGCCGATCTCGATGGACTTCTGCCAAAGCTGCCAGGTAGGTTTGAATACACCGGAAGCTTATGAACGTTTGCTGTACGATGCTGCTCGCGGCGATTCCACCTATTTCACTCGTTGGGACGAAGTCGCATTAGCCTGGAAGTATGTAGATAAGATCGCTTCCGCATGGGCTGAGCGTACAGACAATTTGATGCTATATCCTGCTGGAACGTGGGGACCGGATCAAGCCCAGCAGCTGCTCTCTGAGGATGGCTTTAAGTGGTGGCCTGTCAATGGACAAGACGAAGGCGAAGTTGCTTGGGAAACTGCTCAAAGAAAATAAGCCCAGCACAGGTTAAATCATTCCGCTGTTTGCAGGCAGGTCCGTACTTTATCGGGTACGGGCCTTTTTTTGCTTACTGGCCGTCAAAAAGTGTACAGATACCCGTCTAACAAGATATAATATAAAGACATCATTTTGGAGGTCGTCAGGGGGTTATTGAATATGTCGCGTCGGGCTTTTATACGTTGGATGCTCGGGCTTTTTGTCATGATAGGAGCGGCGACAACCGGTCTTATTTATTTGCTCCAACGCTCCGTTAATTCACAGAGCGTCGCTAAACATGCTGCTGAGCAGCCTGTGGCTGTACCAGAGCCCGCCGCACCTGAGGCGAAACCAGCACCGGTCCCAGATAAAGAGCCCATGCTGTCGTTCATGATATTAAGCGATCTTCACGTATCGGTCTACGATCCGGATACGATCAAGCATTTGAAGGAAGCCTTGGATGATATCAAGAAATTCGAATCACCTGTGGAGACTGTGCTGTTGACGGGTGATTTAACGGATTTTGGAGACCCTGATGGATACAACGAGCTTCAAAAGGTATTATCTGCCTACAAGCTGCCGCCGCTGTACGCCAATATGGGGAATCACGACTATTACGATATTTGGATTGACAAGAAGGGTGCATTCAATAAAGATACGATGCCTAATGGCAAGACCGATTGGCAGGCTCGTGAGCGGTTCCAGAAATTTTTTGGCTTGCAGAAGCCTTACTATGCCGTAGAGATCAACGGTTTACCTATCCTTATGCTATCACAGGAAGCTTATGTTCAAGAGAAGCCTGAGGTGGGTGAAGGCGCCTGGTATTCCGATGACCAGTTGGACTGGTTCAAAACGGAGCTAGCCAAGCACAAGGATGGCAAACCGGTATTCGTAATGGTCCATCAGCCATTGCCTCCAATCGGCTCTGATGGTGGCAGCCATACACTGATCCGAGCCAAGCTGTTCCGCGAAATTCTAAAGCCGTACCCGAATGTATTTGTGTTCTGCGGCCATCGTCATCAGGATTTCCAGAATGGGACTGAGCATTATGTGAAGGAAACCTTCCACTTTTTTCACAACTCCTCGGTGGGCCGTGTATTGAACCGTAATTTTCAGAATGAAGGCAAGAACAAGTCCCAAGGGCTTTATGTGCAGGTGTACAAGGACCGGGTGACAGTACGGGGACGCGAGTTCAGTAATCGTACCTGGCTCAAAGAAGCCGATTGGAATTTGAAGTTGACTTAGTGTAATTATTTAGTGAGATGAAGGAAGGAACAATACAACCAATGAGTATGAACATGCCACAGAAGATGCAAGAAGAAGTTGAAAAACGCCGTACGTTCGCGATTATTTCTCACCCCGATGCGGGTAAAACCACATTAACAGAGAAGCTGCTGCTGTTTGGGGGAGCGATTCGACTGGCTGGTACGGTCAAGGGCCGCAAGGCAAGCAAGCACGCCACCTCTGACTGGATGGAGATTGAGAAGCAAAGAGGGATTTCCGTTACTTCCAGCGTGATGCAGTTCGATTATGATGGGCATCGCGTCAATATTCTGGATACACCGGGTCACCAGGATTTCTCTGAGGATACGTACCGGACGTTAACCGCGGCTGACAGTGCCGTGATGCTGATTGACTCCGCCAAAGGGGTCGAGCTGCAAACGAAAAAGCTGTTCCAGGTATGTCGTAAACGTGGAATTCCGATCTTTACGTTCATTAATAAAATGGACCGTGAAGGGCAAAATCCTTTTGAGCTGCTGGAAGAGCTTGAGCAAGTGCTCGGTATCAGATCGTACCCAATGAATTGGCCAATTGGCTCGGGCAAACAGTTCCGTGGCGTCTATGACCGTCAACAGACACAGGTTGAACTGTTTCAGGGTGACGATCATAAAATGATTGAAGTGCGCAAGGTAAGCGGCTATGAGGACCCGCTGGTCAAAGAAATTGCAGGGGAGTTTTTCTACGATCAGCTGGTACAGGACTTGGAGCTGCTGGATGTAGCTGGCGATCCGTTCGATTATGACAAAGTGCAGAGCGGCGAACTGACACCTGTGTTCTTCGGCAGTGCGATTAACAATTTCGGAGTACAAACCTTTCTGGAGAATTTTTTGGAGCTGGCGCCTATTCCTTCAAGTCGTAGAAGCACTCAAGGAGATATTGATCCGCTTAGTGAGCAATTTTCCGGTTATGTGTTTAAAATTCAGGCGAATATGAACCCGGCGCATCGGGACCGTATTGCTTTTCTGCGTATTTGTTCAGGTAAGTTTGAGCGTGGGATGTCGGTTAAACACGTTCGTCCCGGTAAAGATATCAAGCTGGCTCAGCCGCAGCAGTTCCTCGCACAGGATCGCGATATTGTCGAGGAAGCTTATCCGGGCGATATTATCGGACTGTTCGACCCCGGAATTTTCCGAATTGGCGATACGTTGTGTCAAGGCGGTAACTATGAATTCGATGAACTTCCGACCTTTTCACCTGAATTGTTTTCCAAGGTGACGGTCAAAAATGCACTTAAGCATAAGCAATTTCAAAAAGGTATCGATCAGCTGACAGAGGAAGGCACCATTCAAGTGTTCCGTACGATTGGCTTCGACGATATGATTCTTGGTGTGGTTGGCCAGCTGCAGTTTGAAGTGCTGGAATATCGGATGAAAGCGGAGTATGGAGTTGAAGTGCAGCTGCAGCGGATGAATTTTCAGTTCGCACGCTGGCTTGTGGATACCGATGTCGACCCTGCCAAGTTCCGGATTAATTCTCAGCTGGTTAAGGATAAGAAAAATAATTATGTCGTGCTCTTCGAGAGTGAGTACGCAATGCGCTCAGCAATGGATAAGAATCCGACTGCACAATTTTTGGAGAATGCTCCTTAAGGAGTTAAGGTTTTGATCGATGTGTTCTCAATGAAAACGGCTGGGAGGGATGATCCACATGGAGCATATGGGGCCCACACTGCTTATTATGGCATTGATTGCCTTTGGAATTTACCGCAGGGTGAAACGGACAATCGGGTTTCAGAAGCTGAGCCGAAAACGGCTTATATTTCGTACGACGATATTCAGCTTGTTAGGCTGCGTGTTCTTGTACACAGGGCTGCTGCATCCTATCCATTTTATTGCCGACGCGATAGGTTTGGCTGCTGGTCTGATTCTCAGTTACTATGCTATCAAACATATTCGTTTTGAGAAGAGAGACGATGTTTGGTACTATCGAACCCATTTATGGGTGGAGGTAACGATCATTGTGCTGCTGCTGGGGCGGATAGTATATAAACTGCTGTCAGTGTATTACTTGCAGAATGGCTCGGATATGAGCTCAGCAGCGCCATCGTTGGAAAGCTATACGAAGGATCCGCTGACAGTAGGCATATTCTTTGTACTGATTTCGTTCTATATCCGTTATTTCACTTACCTGCTGCGAAAGCAAAAGGAATTGGAGGCACCTGAATCGAACTTGACTTAAGGGCATCAGGCAAACAACCGCATATGAAGGTTAAATCGAACAAAAAGCAGTCTCACGGGGGCTGCTTTTTTGTGTTCCGGCAAGTATGCGGCAAGGAATGAGTGAAATTGGAAGCGCCCTTTCAAGTGGCTACGCTCGTGCATACAATAGGTTGAAAGTGGCAGCTATTTGTCTAAAGTCTGTGACTACTGAGGAAGCGAGAAGAAAGGTGGAGCCGATGCGTAAAGTAAACCGTAAGAGACATATTGTAAGTAAATGGAGAAAAACAAGCGTAATGCTGCGGAATGCCAAACTGCGTGCTCATGTCCCCGAGACGAGAAAAATGACGCGCACCACTCTGCATGAGCTGCTAAATCAATATGGGATGGTCTATATCAAGCCGGATAGCGGCACTTATGGCAACGGTGTTATGCGAGTGGAAAAGAGCTCACTAGCAGACGGAAAAAGCTATAAGTACCAGAATGGAGTGGTGAAAAAATCATTTACCGACTTTGATAATCTTTATAATTCGATCCGAAAACGCACAAGAAACAGGCTCTATCTCGTACAGAAGGGAATCCACTTAACCAAATACCATAAACGGCGCTTCGATATTCGTGTTATGGTCCAACAAACTCCGAATAAAAAATGGGAATCAACGGGTGTCATAGGGCGTGTTGCGCATCCTAAAAAAATTGTCACGAATGTCCATAATGGAGGTACGTTAAAACCGATAGAGACACTGCTGTCCGCCTATGTATCGGGTACTGCCAAGAAAAAATATATTCAGCGGTTACGGAAGCTAGGTTTATCGACAGCTCGTCAGCTTCATACGACGTTTCGTGGTCTGAAGGAAATCGGCTTGGATGTGGCGTTGGATAATAAGCTGCATCCCTGGGTGCTTGAGGTGAATACATCTCCTGATCCATATATTTTCAAACGATTAAAGGATAAATCCATATTCGGAAAAATTCGCCGATATTCGAGAGCATACGGCAAGCCTGTATGACTTAAGAAGAAGTCTCACCTGAACGGTTCCCTTATTTGGTAAATCGACACAAAAAAGCTGTGCAGTCGGTTCGACCACACAGCTCTTTCATATGCTCCAATTATTTGGCGAATTTTTTCTCGGCATCATCAAGTGCCATTTTGGTGCCGAGCGCGGAGTAGTCCAACCACGGTTGATCAGGGATCAGATAGACATGTTTGGATTTCACAGCTTTAAGACCTTGCCAAATCGGATTGCTTTCAATTTGCTTATATAATTTTTCCGCTCCATCTTCTCTGTTCACAATAACGAAGATCGCATCGGCATCATAATCCGGCAGAACCTCTTGAGAGATCACGTCAAATGATTTATCCTTGCTTACCTTCTCAACACCTTTGGCTGGCTTGAGGCCAAGGTCTTCATACAAGAGAGGACCCATGGGGCGCCTCGTTCCAAATACACGCAGCTCCTTGGCTGTTACACGAACGGCCATTACGGTGGCATCCTTGCCGAGCTTGTCATTGATAAGTCCTTTTACACGTTCCTTCTGGGTTTCATAATCCTTAATAAAAGTCTCGGCTTCCTTATCGCGATCGACAAGCTTTCCGATTTTTTTCAAGTGATCCCGCCATGTGCCTTCATCCAGATCGAATACTACGCTTGGGGCGATTTTTTCGTACTTGGAAATATCTTTGCCGGCATATTGCTTATCCAGGTAAATAACGTCAGGCTTTAATGACAAAATAGCTTCCATATCCGGTTCGGTGACCACACCGAGCGGTTTCGTGTCTTTCAAACGGTCCGCTACGTGAGGCAGGAATGCTTTTAGATCGCCACCGATTACAGAGCCGACCGGAGTGATACCGAGCGCCAGCAAATCATTCGTTAAATGGATCGAAACGGAAGCAATTCTTGGTGCTTTGGCTGCTGGTTTATCGGCAGTGGCTGTAGGGGCAGCAGCGGGTGCTGGTTGTGGTGTGGCTTGACCGCAAGCGGAAACGGTAATCATCGATACGGCGCTTAATAGGATCATGAGTGTCTTTTTCATAAGGTCTCCTTAATATTGAGTTTTATTTGGATTTGGTAAGTAAATATAAGAAATAGGGAGCACCGATAGCGGCGACTACAACACCTGCAGGAATGGCATTAGGCTGGAATAAGGAGCGCCCTATCGTATCCGCCACAACGAGAATCACGAGACCTATAAGGCCTGCTATCGGTAAAAAGTGTTGGTGCATCGGTCCGACCAAGCGGCGTGCAAGATGAGGTGCAACCAAGCCGATAAACCCGATTCCTCCTGCCATCGCTACACTTGCACTGGATAAAGCTACGGCAGTAGCCAGAAGCAGCAAACGCTGCTTGCGTACGGCGGTTCCAATACCGGTGGCCACCTCGTCCCCGAGCGAAAATGCATTTAATGCTTTCGTCTGGAAGAAGCTGTAAGGAACAAAAATGAGAATCCATGGAAGCAGAGCATAGACGTGAATCCAATCCCGTCCCCAGACATTTCCGACCAGCCACCTTGCGGTGAATGCATAGGTCGTTTCATCCAGACGAAGCGATAAAAACAACGTGATGGCACTAAATCCCGCAGCAACTGCAATTCCAATTAGAATTAAGCGAATAGGCAGGAGACCTCTTTGACGGTCATAAGCTAGAATCACAATCAGAAAGGCTGACAAAATACCACCGATCAAAGTAAATAAAGGAATCAGAAGTGCGGAAGTATCCTTCATCGAATGAAAAAAACTAACGAATGCAATCAGACCAAAAGCGGCCCCTGCATGAAGACCGAGAATACCGGGATCAGCCAACGGATTGCGTGACAACCCTTGTAAGATGGCTCCAGAAACACCTAAGCCGATTCCTGCCAGCATTGTGATCAAAATTCGCGGCAGGCGATATTCGAATAAAACCAATTTGTCATCAGGGCTGCCATGACCCAAAAAGGTTTGGATCACCTGAAAGGGAGCGAGCCGTATGGTTCCTGTGTTCAAGCTGATCAAGATGGCACACATGCCAATAATGAGCAGGATGATCCCGATCTGAATTGTTTTTTTCTCACGTGTCGGTGCTTGCCGTTTCATCTATAAGCTCCTCCTTTCTTTACGAGCTAGATAAAGAAAGAAAGGAACGCCGACCATAGCGACCATAATGCCAAGTGCAAGCTCTCTGGGCGGGTTGACCATTCTGGCACCCATGTCGGCTACAACCAGCAGCACAGCACCCAATATCGCAGAGAGGGGAATGATCAATCGGTAATCAACACCGACCAGCTTGCGTGCCATGTGCGGGATAACCAGCCCAACAAAGCCAATCGCACCCACGGCTGAAACCGATACCCCGGCAAGAATCACTGATGCGGTCATGCCAAGCAGCCGGATCCGTTTCGTATTGACCCCGAGATTCAGCGCGACATCATCACCCAAAGAAACCAGCGAGACTGAACGTCCAAGCGTAAAGGCCCACACGATAGTAATCAAAATAACCGGTACTAGCAGCTTCAATTGTACCCATTTGACTCCGGCAACGCCGCCGGCATACCAATAAGCCAAATCCTGAGCCAAATTGTAATAAATCGCGATCCCAGAGCTCAGTGAATGAAGCAGAGCAGCTACCACTGCGCCTGCAAGGGTTAGTCTTAAGGGGGTTAGCCCGCCGGCCGAGGATCTGCCCAGCATGAAAATAAATAGCGTGCTCAGTACAGCCCCGCTGAAAGAGAGCACAATTAAAGCCGAATAGGGCAAATTAGGGAAAAACGCAAAGCTAAGAGCGACGGCAAAGGTAGCACCTGAGTTAATTCCCAGTATTCCCGCATCCGCCAGCGGATTACGTGTCACACCCTGCATTAAAGCTCCAGCGACGGCAAATGCTGCCCCCATGACCGCTGCCCCTATTACTCGAGGAAGTCTGAGCTCATGAATGATCTGGTGAGCAGTCAATTTGGGATTATAATCGATCACGGCTGTCCAAACGGTACTAAGTGTCATCTCCTTGGCTCCATAGGATATCGCCAAAAACATAGCAGCCAATAATCCACACAACGCAATAATAATGATAAGGCTAAAGGAAAAGAGCTTCATACTTGAAGTGGCTTGGATTTTTCTCATAGGATTGCTGTGCTGCTTTTGACACCTCCAGCGTACGGATCCCTCTGTATGTAAAACGATAATGATAATTATTATCAGTCGAAATTATACGTTCTTTTCTATAGAATAGCAAGCAACAATTTAGGATTCCTTGGGAAGAGAGATCAGAAAGCTGGAGCCGATTCCCGGTGTGCTGCTGGTCTCGATGGTTCCGCCATGCGCTTCAACAAGATGCTGGACAAAATCGTGAAATGAATGAAGGTAAGACTTGCAGATTATGTATTGACATAGGAAGCATCCCATGAGAAAATGTACGCGTGTACATTGTGTATAAATATACTATAAGATATTGCTCGTGAAGTCAGTTTTCTGAATGTTGTGCGTAGATACTAAGCCTAATTTTAAAGAGGTTAGTCAGTCATTCAGTCATTCAGTTTGCCTACAAACTGTAAGAGTGTGATGAATAAATGAGCGAAGCGACCGTGGTGTTCTGGAGATAGCGGAGCGGTGCCTTTGTTTCCGGAATTTAACCGCTAAATATCTTATAGAATAAATCTGGAAACAACAGCAATCGGAAGAATACTTCGGTCGCGCAGCGGGACTTATTCACTGCATCTTGCTAGTTTTCTACGAAAACTTTAAGGTGGATGCTTACGAAGTCAGTTTTCTACGAAAACTTTAAGGTGGATGCTTACGAAGTCAGTTTTCTACGAAAACTTTAAGGAGGGATCGTCCTATTGTAACCAGGAAGGAAGTTGCTGAGCTGGCAGGTGTATCCGAGGCTACAGTTTCCCGTGTTTTTAATGGTGTAGGGCCAATGAAGGCACAGACGAAGCTGCGAGTGCAGGAAGCTGCCAAAACACTTAACTATCATCCCAACGCGATAGCTCAGAGCTTTGCCCGCCGCAAAAGCGGAAATTTGGGCGTTATACTTCCCTTTTTGCCAAAGGTTCATTTGTTCTCGACGTATTATTTTTCTGAAGTGTTAAGCGGTATTGGCGCCAAGGTGAAAGATAAGGGTTACGATCTGCTGCTTACGTTTCGTTCGCTTGATGAAGAGAGCGATTACATTGAACGCTTCCGCTCGCAAAAGGTGGATGCCTGCATTATTCTGGGAGCTAGTGATACCCCGCAGGAAAGGGAACAGCTGAAGACACTGGAGTCGGAAGGGCATCACTTTTGTCTGGTCAATCAGCATTTTACCGGTGAAAGCTTCAATGAAGTCGACGCGGATCACATCGGCGGCAGTTATCGCGCGGTCAAGCATTTGATGGATAAAGGACATAAGCAAATCGCTTTTCTGAATGGCTCCTCGCAATTTTCCAATAGTGCGGATCGTTATGAGGGCTATAGAAGGGCAATGGGGGAAGCGGGAAAGAACGCGGAGGCTGTTCGTAATTTATATTACGAAGGCAATTACAGCCGCACCAGCGGATACCGGATGGCGGCAGTATTGTATGAACGCAGGCATGAGATCGATGCGATATTTGCGGCGAACGACCGGATGGCCATAGGTCTTATGCAAGGTTTTCGTGAGCTGGGTTGGGAAGCCGGGAGAGATGTTGCCATCGTTGGCTACGATGACTCCGATGCGGCCAGAGTGACAGACCCGCCGCTCACAAGCGTGTCGGTTCCTTTCTATGATATGGGCAGTCTGGCAGCGGAGCGACTGCTTGCTCAAGTGAATGGTGAGCAGGGCAGCTTTCAAGTTAAGCTGGACACCGAGCTTGTGGTCAGACAATCATGCAGCAAAATCACATAAATTGAACACAGCTAAGTCAGGCTTACGGGTGGTTCAGCCCATTCAGTGAGGGCATGTGCACCCAATTTCAGATGATAGTCCAGTGTGAAATGATGAAGGAGGCAGATTGAGTATGAAGCAGATTAATATCGGGATGGTTGGTTATAAATTTATGGGCAAGGCGCACAGCCATGCTTACCGTGATTTACATATGTTTTTCCCGAAGGTTGCCAAGCCAGTTATGAAGCTGATCTGTGGCCGTGACGAAGAGGGTGTGGCTCAGGCAGCCGAACAGTTCGGTTGGGACGGTTATGTGACCGATTGGCGCGATATGTTAGATCGTGACGATATTGATGTGATCGATATTAATGCGCCAAGTAATGCGCATATGGAAATTGCCCTAGCAGCGGCTAAGGCTGGCAAGCATTTGTTCTGCGAGAAGCCGCTGGCGCTGACGCTGCCAGATTCCAGGGAAATGCTGAAAGCAGCAGAGGATGCAGGCGTGAAGCATATGGTTGGCTTCAATTACCGTTTTGCACCGGCTGTAATGCTGGCCAAGAAGTTAATCGATGAAGGCCGATTAGGAGAAATTTACCATTTTCGCGCTTGGTTCCTGCAGGATTGGATTGTTGACCCGGAGTTCCCACTGGTTTGGAGATTGCAAAAGGAAATTGCCGGCTCCGGCTCTCATGGAGATTTGGGCGCGCATCTGATTGACCTGGCTCACTATTTGATCGGCGGCATGACCGAAGTGATCGGGATGAGCGAAACGTTCATTAAAGAACGACCGGAGCCTACATCCATGACAGGCTTGAGCGCGAAGGGCAGTAAGGATGCACCTAAGGGTCCAGTTACAGTCGATGACGCGACACTGTTTATGAGCCGTTTTGCGAATGGAGCTCTGGGAAGCTTTGAAGCGACGCGGTTTGCACCAGGACATCGCTGCACGAATTCATTCGAGATTAACGGCAGCAAGGGCAGCGTGAAATTCGATTTCGAGCGGATGAATGAATTGCAGGTATATTTTACAGATGACGCCGAGGATGTTCAGGGCTTCCGTCGTGTATTGGCGACCGATCCTTCTCATGCTTATATGGACGCTTGGTGGCCAGCCGGTCATACCATCGGATATGAGCACACGTTTATCCATGAGGTTGTCGAGCTCATGCAAGCGCTTCAAGAAGACCGTCAGCCTGTGCCTAATTTTGTTGATGGCGTGAAGTGCCAAGAGGTTCTGGAAGCCGTCGATCGCTCGATAGCAGAACGCCGCTGGGTTCGAATAGACGAAGTCTAAGAGTTTAGTAAATTAAATCACGCTGCGCGTCTATATATGCTTCAGAAATTATGCTTACGATGCAAGTTTGCTCAAGCAAACGCTCAGCTGTTGAAATGATTCTTATGAGAGTATGCAATCATCCAATCCTACTAGTTCAAAGGAGCGTATAGAATGAAAAAAGCATTGATCGTTCAAGGCGGTTGGCAAGGTCACCAGCCTAAGGAAGTTTCTGAAATTTTTCGTGTTGTCTTAGAGGAAGAAGGTTTTGAAGTCGAGGTATCCGATACGCTGGAGGCTTTTGCCGATGCTGATAAGCTGTTGGGACTAGACCTGATTGTACCTGTGTGGACCATGGGCGAGATTGATAAGCAGTACGCCAAAAATGTATCGGAAGCCGTACAAAGCGGAGTTGGACTTGCAGGCTGCCATGGTGGTATGTGTGATTCCTTCCGTAATAATGTCGACTGGCAGTTTATGACCGGCGGCAACTGGGTAGCACATCCGGGCAATGATGGTGTCGAATATGTAGTCAATATTAAGGGCAGTACGAGTCCGCTCGTAGAAGGAATTGAAGATTTCACAGTATCCAGCGAGCAGTATTACCTGCACGTGGATCCAGCCGTAGAGGTATTGGCAACAACGAGATTTCCTGTGGTAGAAGGCCCACACTCCTTGAATAAAGCAGTCGATATGCCAGTGGTCTGGACTAAACGCTGGGGAGTTGGACGCGTATACTACAACTCGCTTGGTCATCAAGCAAACATTATCGACATACCTCAGGTTAAATTGCTTATGCGTCGCGGCCTCTTATGGGCGGCAGAGGGTAAGGCTCAAGCAAGTACCAAGGCTTCTGCTTCTGCCGCATACTCAGGTATGGGCGATAGCCAGGTCTAGGTCTAGTCAAGCAATGAAATAACTTAATCAAAATCAAGAACCAGAGAGGAAGCATTTGAAATGGAAAAAGTACGTGTAGGTATTATCGGATGCGGGAAAATAAGCGCTATTTATTTTAAAAACTGCCAAACATTTTCGGCTTTGGAGGTAACGGCATGCGCTGATTTGAACGTGGCAAGAGCAGAAGCAAGTGCGGAAGAGTTCGGCATTGCCAAAGCTTGCTCAGTAGCCGAGCTGTTGGCTGATCCGGATATTGATCTGGTCATTAATTTGACGATTCCAGCAGCTCATGCTGATGTATGCATACAGGCACTTGAAGCAGGTAAACATGTGTATGTAGAAAAGCCGCTGGCTGTAACCCGTGAAGAGGGACAACGTATTCTGGCTGCTGCGAAGAAGCAAGGACTATTGGTAGGCAGTGCACCGGATACATTCCTTGGCGGCGGAATCCAGACCTGCATCAAGCTGATCAACGATGGTTGGATTGGAACTCCGATCGCTGCCAGCGCATTCATGATCGGTCGCGGTCACGAGCATTGGCACCCGGATCCTGAATTCTATTATGCACCGGGTGGCGGCCCTATGTTCGATATGGGTCCTTATTATTTGACTGCTCTCGTAGCTCTGCTGGGCCCTATTCAACGTGTAACGGGTTCCGCTAAAATCTCATATCCTGAGCGGACCATCACCAGCGCTCCAAAATTTGGACAAAAAATCAAGGTAGAGACACCTACACATGTTGCCGGCGTACTCGATTTCCATAGCGGCGCTATTGGAACAATTATTACGAGCTTTGATTCCTTTGGCGGTTCGCAAGTGCCACGGATTGAAATTTATGGCAGCGAAGGTACGCTGAGTGTACCGGACCCGAACACATTTGGTGGTCCTGTACTAGTACGTCGTCATGATGCGAAGGAATTTAGTGAAGTGCCGCTAATTCACGGTTATACGGATAACAGCCGTGGTTTAGGCGTATTGGATATGGCTTTCGCTATTCGTAACGGCAGATTGAATCGTGCGAATGGTGAGCTTGCCTACCATGTGCTTGAGGCGATGCATGGCTTCCACGATGCGTCCGAGCAAGGTAAACATTATGTTATGCAAAGCACGTGCGAGAAACCTTTGCCGCTTCCAAGCGGATTGGTTCGAGGTATATTGGACTAATCTTTAATCATTGACTGGTTAAAGAATATGATATTAATACAAATAGCCACTACGGTCCGAGCTGCTTTCGAATGATAGCAGGATTCGGATACCGATAGTGGCTTTTGTGCAATCTGCTCATTGTAGACGAATGCCTCTAAACCAAGTGCTCCTTTAAAGCAGTTACCATTTGCGATTGAGCGCTTTTTTCGCTGTGCTGCCAAATGATCTCGAACAATACACCCAAACCGGGAAGTACCTGCTCGGCGCCACCAACAGAATCCTCGATAATACCTGTCAGCTCATCATCATTTTTATCCGTCACACGTTGAATAATGGCTTCTCTAAGGGAAATGTTCATAGATTGGTTCCTCACTTTGCTTACTGAATTTACTTGAATTAATATGTGCCAAATCGCTGTCGTTCATGCTTGATTATGGAGAAATCATTTTATGGTATAATAAAATACAATGGAAAGTTGTTCTGATATGAAGTCAAACCGTGATTTATAGAAGGGTGGTCGTTGTCCGTGAAAAAACAATTTGCCGTTATTGGCTTGGGTCGTTTCGGCACAAGCGTTGCCAAAACCTTGTCAGGCTTAGACTTTGAAGTATTAGCTATTGATAGCAGTGAACAACGGATCCACGAAATATCGTCTATCGTTACCCATGTTGTGCAGGCGGATTCGACAGATGAAGAGGCACTCAGAGCATTGGGGCTGCGCAATTTTGATGTTGTCGTTGTCGCGATCGGGGATGATATTCAAGCAAGTATTCTCACCACCATCATCGTCAAAGAAATCGGAGTGCCTACCGTTATTGTGAAGGCGCAAAATGAGCTTCATGGCAAAGTGTTGAAAAAAGTGGGTGCCGATAAAGTTATTTATCCGGAACGGGATATGGGCCAGCGGGTAGCGCATCATTTAATTTCCACAAATATTATTGAATATATCGAGCTGTCTGAGGACCATAGCATTGTTGAACTTAGAGCATCCCGAGCGATGATTGGAAAAAGTTTAAGCCAGTTGAACATTCGAGCCAAATATGGCTGTAACGTTATCGGAATCAAAACAGGTGCCAAGATGAATATTGCTCCGAGTGCTGATGACTTGCTCGATGCTGAAGATATTTTAATTATTGTTGGGAACAATGAAGATTTGCAAAATTTTGAAAAGACGTTCGCGGAATAGCAGGATGATGAGGAGCAGTGAAAAGCATTGATTACATCTGTACACAATCCGCGAGTCAAAGCGTGGACACAGCTGCTGGACAAAAAAGGACGGGATCAGCAGCAGCAATATATGATCGAAGGCGTACATCTGGTGCAGGAAGCATTGGCTTCCGGTGTCAAGATGGATACGCTCGTATACGCGGAGGAGCGGCAGCACGCGCTGCCCTCGAATTTATTGAATAACGCTGTCAGCGCCGGGGTGGAATGTATTGCCGTCAGCGATGCGGTTTTAAGTAAATGTGTGGACACGCAAACGCCACAAGCCGTATTTGCTGTGCTGCCAAAGTTGAGCTGGAGACCCCAGGATTTGCTTCAGCCCTACGAGAGTGATAGGGAAGCTGGACAAGATACGAAGCATATAACCACTGCCGCGGCTTTAGTACCGAGCCTTGTTGTAGTTATCGACGGCGTGCAGGACCCAGGCAATCTGGGCACGATTATTCGCAGCGCGGATGCTGTAGGTGCTACCGGAGTCTTACTGGGGAAGGGCACCGTGGATTTATATAATCCGAAAACCGTACGTTCCACGATGGGCTCGATATTCCATTTACCGATCGCTTCAGGCGATTTGGTAGAATGGCTGCCTTCAGCCGCTTCGCAAGGGGTTGCTATTGTGACAACCAGCCTACAGGCAACAGCAAGCTGCTATGATTTCGACTTTTCCCGTCCGGTCTGGTTCGTTATAGGTAACGAAGGTCAGGGAGTATCTCCCCAGGTATCCAGTCTGGCGACAGAGCGTATCCGGATTCCCATGCAGGGTCAAGCTGAGTCGCTGAATGCGGCGATGGCAGCGACAGTTGTGCTTTTTGAAGCGATGAGGCAAAGGGGTTTGTAATTCATTTATTTTGTTATTTAAATCAAGAAGATAAATCAAAACAAACACTAAGATGTGATGCACCTTGGTGTAAAAGTTTTGGAGTAGAAGGGAAATTGCTTTCAACCACAACAAAGAATGCCCAGAGATATGGTCAAAGCCTAAAGCGTTATTTAATCTGTCCGGATTGTGGTTGTGAATATGCCATAGACTCTAACAAAAAATTACTTGAAAGGACGTATTTTATAAAGGGATTTGAGGTGCTTTCAAATTTTAACATTGCTAATTTAACTTGGCCAGAAAGGGAAAGAGTATTTGGGCTAAAGCGAAATAGGATCCTCCGAATCATTGCATATTTTTCCTCAAGGGGGAAAAATGCGGATATTGCTAAATATACTGAAAAGGATATAGATGAGACAAAAATTGATAAAATTATTGAAAACATTAAAGCAGGTACAAAAATTTATGAAATTCAACATTGGGAATGTTGGGGAAATGATGAATACTATTTATTACATAGGTATCATTCAAGAGTGATCTTAGCTTATATTGCTAATAACTATTCTATATCACCAACGATAGAACAAGACAAAGATTTGGCTGGTATTATTGAAAATGTTTGTAGTGAATTATTGGAATCTGATGGAGACATAACATTGACGACGGTTTCAATGAAAATTGGTTGCAGCGCTACAACAATTCGGTGCAAAGGATGCTCCTCAATAATTAACAGATATAGAGAACAACAACAAATGAAACGTAGACATTCTCTAATTTTAAGAATAAAGCATTCCGTTAATGAATTTTTCAATCGGCATAAGGACGAAATGATTTATTTAAAGAATCTTTTCGAAAATCTCGAAGTATGTAGAGAAACAATCAGGAGGATTTCCCCAGATTTATGTAAACAAATCGATCGAAGAAGGGAAGAATGGAATCAAAGAATAAAATGAGAGATAATGTAAAGTGTAATACGCTAGGTCCAAGTCTGAATTGGCTTGATCTATATCACGAACAAATATTTTCTGACTTACCACAAGCATTCTTACAAGTCGAACGACTGCGGCCGCGGCGACTCTTCACTGAATAATTTTGGATCTTAGCTCTATTGGTTGGGTACACAAGTATGAATAGACTACCATCCTTCCCACTGATTATTTTGAGAAGGCAAGGTTTATCTAACTACCTTTTTTTATCAAGGCCCGATAATCATCATTAAAGGTAAAGCTTTTGAAGGAAGTAAATGCGGAGCTCGTTCAGCAAAAGCAGACTCTTGAGACGCTGGATAGCAATTTGACAGCTCTTCGTCAGCAAAAGGATGAATTAACACACCGATCCAATAATAAGAAGACAGAACATGCTACGGAAAAGGCATTCTACGAACAGGTGATAATGGTCATTCCAGAAGATTTGCGAAATCTGCAGCAGCTTGAACTGCGGATCCGAACAGAGGAAGAACTCAAAAAGTTGCTCGATGTAGAATGGAAGAAGGCGCAGCAGCAACATCAAGAGTGTAATAAGCGGTACGTAAAGGCTGTGGCTGTTTGTGACGTTGGACCCCATGAGCTACCTGCCGATCTATCTGTGCCACGCCACGCTCAAGCCGCGGGAATTCTACGGAGGCCTGCTGGAGGCACTGGGCGTCGAACCGGTCGACACGGTATCCAAGGCTCGTAAGCTATGGTAGGAGACGGTGAAAAGCCGTTGTGTACCGGGAGAACGAACGATTGTGCCGATCATTGATGAAGCCCATGAGATGAGCGAAGAGATGCTGCTGGAGCTGCGATTCGCGCTGAACACCAACATCGATTCTACCCTGCTGTTTCCCTTGATTCTGGTGGGTCAGCCCGAGTTGCGCAAGCTGCTGCGGCTCAAAAAGTACGAAGCGACGGTGCAGCGCATCGGGCTGCAATACCACCTGGGTCCGATGAGCAAGGAAGAAACCAGCGCGTATGTCCGGCACCACATGAGCGTCAGCCAAACCCAGAAGCCGGTATTTGCCGAAAGAGCCCTTCATCGGCTGTTTGCGGCAAGCCAAGGTTTGCCCCGCGTGGTCAACCAGATCGGCAACCAGATTCTGTTGGACGCCACGGCTCGCAATCTGGAGGTGATTGAGGAAGCCGATGTGGTCCGGGTGCTGGCGGATATGGACCGGCAGCGCGGCGTTACGAGTTAACCTCTCCGTATCCCCATCATCCCCAACGATTGGCGGATGCTGCTCGTATTCACAACGAGTGGCATCTGCTTTTTGCTTGCTTGTTTGGCTGGCGGTACATGTCTCACGCTGTTGGCGGGTTGTCACTCGGCTTCTACCGCCATTGTCGTTGATTTCTAAGCCGTCATTTTACGTGAGCGGCAACATCATGCTAAATTCGCAACACTCAAGTAAATCAGAAAGGATCTAATACCGGGGGAAGGGGAGCCCTTTCTCCGAAAGGGCGTCATCTACAGCTTGAGGGTCCTGAATTTCTCCTGAATTCGTTAGGACTCAGGCCTGCAATCGCTTTGAACACCTTGCTGAAATAATACGGATCGGAGAAGCCGACTTGCCCGGCTATGTGGGCTATGGACTGGGAGGAGCTGTCCAGCAAATACTTGGCCCGCTCTACCCGCAGCTCGCGAATGTAGGACTGCATCGAAATGCCCGCATATTTCTTGAACAGCTGGCACAAGTACACGTAGTTGTGATGGAACTGCTTCTCCAGCGTATCCCGTGTCAGCGATCTGTAGTAATATTCGTCCAGGTAGCGGACGATTGCCCGGTATGTGGCAAAGGAAGCGGGAATAACTCTTCCCGTGACGCTTTGCTCCAGAAACTGCCCCGCCAATTTGCTCAAGATTTGCCCAAGTAGTAAGGTCGAGTTGAACCGGAAGAAGCCCCGTGGGTCGTTCTGGTAGTCCAGCAATTGCTCGAACAGGCTTAATATTTCGTAACGGCGCTCCAATACATGCCGACGGGGAATCCAAAGTGGGTCGTGAGCAATGAATTCAGAAGTGCGCAGATCCTGCCGGTGCAGCTGTCCGGATTTTAGCTCCTCTGCTAAATGCCCTCCATCCTCCACAGAGCGCAGGCTCGGGTCGGCTGTGAACTGTGCCCAGAAAAACCCTGCGCTGTCCGGGACCTCCCTCCACATCGTATGTGTCTCCCAGGGCTGCAGCAAATACCATTCCCCCGATAGCAGCTCCAGCTTATTTAATCCGACCTGCAAATAAATCGGCCCCTCAAACACGATAAGCAGCTCAAAAAAAGGATTGCAATGCTCATTGTGGTTGAAGGCAAACAACGAGCCCAAATACCGTTTGGCCCATTTGACATCCAGTCTTGCCAAGCGCGACAAGGCGAATAGCTCCGGCATCCTGCACCTCTCATTCACGATTTTTCTTCATTATATCAAAAACTGAATAAATGATGGGAGTAAAAACGAAAGGCAGTCCATTTCAACCAACCAAGGAACACTCTATAGTAAGGGTACCCAATGCTTGCAGCGGATTACCGTAATCGGCAGAAGCGGGATAAGAGAGGGAGGGGATTGACATGGGCAAAGGAAAGATCTGGGCGCCGGAATGGAGCACGTATAATGATATGGACACCGGCGTGCCAGTGACGCAATTGACGAATTACAAGGGGCATAGCCATCACCTGTATTTCACCAACAATGGCTGGTATGACCAAGGCAATAAGCTGGTATTCGGCTCGGACCGCGGGAACCGCTCCGACCTGTTCTCGATTGACTTGCGTAATGGAGAGATCACACAGTTGACGGACACGGGGGACAACATCGACAACTTGACGGCTTGCCTTAATCCGCGGCGCAGGGAAGCTTATTTCTGGCAGGGACGCAAGATTATGGCCATCGACTTGGACAGCTTAAACGAACGGGTTCTGTACGAACGGCCGGAGCAGTTCCGGGGACACATCATGAATGTGACCGCTGATGGCAAGTATGTATGCACCAGCATTCATGAGCAGCTGCCCGCCCATCTGAAGCTGGACCGCACGAAATCGGCGGACTACCCTAATAAGGAAACCTTCGAGCATCAGCCCATCAGCCGGATCATCCGCATTTCCACGGATAGCGGTGCAACTGATATTATCTACGAGAATCAGGTCTTTCTCGCTCACGTCAATACTTCGCCAACCCAGGCCCACTTGCTGACCTTTTGTCACGAGGGGCCGTGGAACCGGGTAGAAAACCGGATTTGGGGACTGAATATGGACACCGGGCACACCTGGATGATCCGCCCGCGTACTACGCCCGAAGAAACCATTGGTCATGAGTATTGGCATGCCGATGGGCTAAGCATCGGCTATCACGGCTCACGCGGAGGAGAGAGATTCTTTGGCAAGGTCCGCTACGATAATACGGGGATGGAGGAAGAGAGCTTTCCGTTTCGTAACGGGCATGTTCATTCCAACGATTTTGAGCTGATCGTAGGCGACGGACAGGCGGGAACGTCGGTCAGGCTTTGGCAGAGAACGGGCAAAGACTTCTCCGGGCCGCGCACCTTATGCGCCCACCGCGGCAGCTGCCATGTGCAGAAGCTGCATATTCATCCGCGGTTCGACGCTGCCGGCGGCAAGGTGCTGTTTACCAGTGACATGTCCGGGTACGGCAATCTGTATTTGGCCCAGGTGCCCGATTTCAGCTCACTGCCGGAGACGGTGGAGGGGTAGCTGCTTGGAACTAAGACTTTGCATGTGGCATTCCTCGGGCAGTAAAATGGGTATCAGTCATGAGCTAATATGGCGTAAGCGAGCATGCAGCTTTACCGGAGCGCAGGGTTTCATACTAGGAGGGATTCATCGCCAAATATGATCCATCAGATTAAGCAAAAAATTGGAGGCCGTTGCCAAGATGATAGTCGGCGACAGCCGATGGAGTCTTTCGATGAGTTTGTGACCATGTGGAAGAAGCAAGGCGGCGATAAGATTATCAAGGAAGCTACCGAATGGTATAACAAGAACGGCAAGAAATAATCGGCAGGTTGAAGGTTCATTCCGAAGCGTCCAGATGCTATCCCTTGCATAGGCTAATACGCTTATTGTCATGGGATTGCTGCTGGCGCATTCGGTTGATCCATATATTAAGGCAAAAAGGGGCGCGGATTAATGAGAAGGCTTACAGCATTTATTTTAGCGGTTATTTTAAGTGTGATTCCGTTTTCTTCCTTTTTTGGCGGTGTTGCATCTGCCAACAGCAGCATCGTGAGACAACTGATATTTGATGACCGGGAAACTTTTGAGGTTAATCATGATTTTGTTATGGGCGGTGCATACAAGGCTGAGTATGTATCGCTTTCGACAGAGGTGGATCACACAACCGGTGAAGGCAAGAGCCTCAGAATGGGAAATCGCACAGCTTCTTATCACAGGGTTAAGCTGGAGAATATTTTCTTGGAGTCGGATCTGGGCAATAAATTTACGGTTGTGGCCTGGGTTTACTCCAAGGATGAGGCTGCTACCGGCGTATCAATAGGAGCTTATGGGGCAATAGGCACAGCATATGCAACTTCGCCCGCAACTTACGCTGCAGTTGATGTGCCGCCGAATACCTGGACCAAGCTTGTGATGGAATATGAGCATAAGAATGGGACCATTACTCAGCTTGGCATTGACCAAAGAGGCAGTGTCGGTACAAGCGCCGCCTCCACCTTGTTCATCGATGACATTACAATAACCAAAACAACCAAAACCGAAGGACTTCTTCCCTTCGAGACGAGGGTTACAAAAGAAGGCAGAAGGCCGATCCCGGTTGTTGCGGACACGGGAAAAGGTTATGAGAATTTAATTTTCTATGACAGAGAGTTTAATGATGATTCAAAGACGGACCCCGAAACCCAATTTAATAAGCTTCCTCCGGGGAGGGTCGTCAAGAACCAGAGCGACTTGATTAGCGCCAGCGTCACAGGTTCGCAATACGGCCAACTGGATATCGTCCCGGTAACGGAAATGCCCTTTACTACCGCGTGGCAAGCCGATGTCATTTCGGCTCCGGAAAATCCGTGGAACTATCAGCTTGTATTGGACAACATGACGGAGGGCACTGATTATACAGCCGGAGACAATATGCTGCTGGTGTTTTATATGAGAACACTGGAAACTTCTAAGGAAGACGGCACAGGCATGGTGCAGACTATCGTAGAGATGGATCAACCGCCAAATTCGAAAGCGCTTGCAGAAAATGTGGTAACCCTTGCGGGGCAAGGATGGCTCAAGGTATATCTGCCGTTTATAGCCAAGGCTGGGTATCCACGCTTATGCATTCGCTTGGGGTATCACCTGCAAACCGTACAATTCGGCGGGTATGAGCTGATAAATTATGAAAATCAGGTTGCGTTTGACAAGCTGCCGTCCTCCTCCATTATGAAAAGAAGTGATGGACGAGGCGTATTCAGCAAGGATAAAGCATGGCGCATAGATGCATGGGACAGAATTGAGCAGAACAGAAAGGGTGATATCAACATCGTTGTAAATGATCAAAACGGAAACCCGGTTGAGGGCGCTCAGGTAGACGTGAATATGGTCGAGCATGAATTTAAATGGGGATCAGCGATTAACGCTAAACTGTTGGCCAATGATCTGAGAGCTGTACGGGCAAGGGCTGCAGTAGCCGCCCTGTTTAACTCGGCTGTTCTGGAAACTGAGCATAAATGGGTGCCGTATGAGAATGATCCACAGAAAGCCGCAGACCTTGTGGACGCAGCAGCATCATTAGGGCTTAAGAGCTTAAGGGGCCATGCACTAATATGGGACAGAAGCTTCCCCAACGGTTGGACACCCAACTCGTCCATACCTCAGGATATGGCGGAGATGCTGGCGCAAGACGACAGAACTGGATTGGAAGCCAGGATTAGAGGACATTTCCAGAGTATTCTTCAATCGGCGCCCCATGTGATTGATGAATGGGATGTACTTAACGAAACACTGTCCAACAGGGCCATGCGCGAAAAATACGGCAACATTATAATTAAGGATTGGTTTCAATGGGCAAGGGAATATGCTCCTCAGGCGAAGCTGTATTTAAACGAGACGGGGATTATCGGCTTGAATCCGTCCAAGGTGTCCGCACTAAAAGCCGTGCTGGATTCAATGGTGGATAACCAGGTTGAATTTGACGGAATCGGTATTCAGAGTCATATTGGAGACAATTACACGGACATAGAAGATGTGTATGCCGATCTCATGGAGTTTGCTGCATATGGAAAAGAAATGAAAATCACCGAATTCGATATGGGAGCTGGAATTAGCAAGGACAGGGAGTATGAATCCAGCTTTACCCGAGATATGATGATCCTGTCGTTTAGCATTGAGAATATAAACGGATTTTACATGTGGGGCTTTCACAGCGGCATGCATTGGCTGAAAAATGCTTCAATTCTGAACGATGACTGGACGCTCAAAGCATCCGGAGAGCAGTATCTTGATCTGGTATACAACAAGTGGTGGACGCAGGAAAGCGGCCAAACCGGCACGGACGGCAAATTCACCACCAGGGGATATTACGGCCAATATGATATCACCGCAACCGCACTGGGCCAAACCAAGACCGTTGAAGCAGACTTCTCTAAGGGCCAGAACAACACCATCGTCATCACCCTGCCGGTCGAGCTTCCGCCAACCGAAGTAGTACTGGGAACGCCTGTTCTGAGAGTTGATTCAGTCGGTGATGCTCAGGTTGCTCTCAGTTGGGAACCCGCAATCGGGGCAACGGGGTACACCATCTATCAGAGTGTAACTGCCGGAGTTTACGGTGAAGAAGTGCAGTCGGTACAACAATCGGTATACCAGTCGGTATATCAGTCGGTATATCAGTCGGTATATCATTACACCGTCACCGGACTCAGCAACGGCACAACGTATTATTTCACCGTAAAAGCCACCGGTGCGGATGGAAAGAACTCGTATTCCCATGTGGTGAGTGCGGTGCCCATCTCCGCCGTAGGCTACGTATTTGCTCCACCACCACAAGGTACTGATTCCGATACAGACGAAACCGACAGTAGGAAAGACATTCATTCTCTGACCGTAGATGAGGAGGAAGCAGTGGCAGTGTTGCGAGATGCAGCCAATCAGGCACTGGTTCTTGATCTCAGCGGTTTGGGCGGTGAAGCCGGGCGGCAAATCGGTGGTGCAGCCCGCAGCAGTCATTCAAGCGGCCAGGGAAGCTGGTAAACCGCTTGTGCTCCAGGATGAAGGCACCGAATGGATAATACCTGCAGTTGCTTTAGCTGGAGAGGAAGCGGTGGTCTTGTCCATAGAGTCAGTGAAAACTTTCGGCGATATGGCGAACCACTGGTCGCAGCGGACGGTGGAGGTGATGGCGGCATGGCAAATTGCCAACGGTGTAAGCGAAGATGAATTTGCTCCGGATGACACCATCACCCGTGCCCAACTCGCGGCACTGCTGTCCCGCATTCTGCAACTGGAAGGAGCGCAAGCGTCTTTCTCTGATGTGGAGCCGGGAGTCTGGTATGAAGAAGAAGTAGGAGCGGCAGCCGCAGCAGGTATTATCCAGGGCGATGGAGACAGCTTCCGGCCCGATGATGCGGTTACTCGCCAGGAGATGGCGATGATGATTTTCAGAGCGTATGAAGCAGCAGGTGGTGCAGGGGTCGCTGCAGGCTCGTCTCTCCCGTTCACCGATGCGTCCGAGATCAGCGGATGGGCAGAGGAAGCGGTGGCCGCAGTATACAGCCTGGGCATCGCAGAAGGGAATCCCGACGGCACCTTCGCTCCCGGCAACAATGCTGCTCGTGGGGAAGCTTTAACTATGCTGCTGCGTTTTATGGATATTACAGGAATGTAAAAAGACACCGACAAAAGTGATATCCAAATTCAGCTGTTGGTCTCCTAATGCAGGTTCACTGAATACTTACAATAATTTCTACATTTAAATGATATTATCCCATCTTTCGCACCTTGAAAATCAATGTCAACAGGTTAAGGCTGAGGATGCCAAAGGTCAACAATTCACCTTGCGATTATGATGGAATTTGGATTTTCTGGGTGAAGGAATTCTAGGAATCGAGCGTCCCAAGCGCTTGGATCGACAGATCGGGCGATTTCATCCATCATGCACTGAATCATGGCACTACTCTTGTCGGGATCCTCTTGAACTACAGCCAGAACAAAGCGATCTTTTGATATGAAAATGAAGTATGTAAGAACGCCCCATGATGCGTTTGTCAAGTAAATGGAAGTTTTTTCTTTTGGAAAAAGGCATGCAAATGCCCGAGCGCCCTCATGTAAGTTTTTCCAGGTATTCAGGCTGCGGGATTTTTCTGAACCAAGTAGTCCAATTTTTGGAGTTGCTTCACTAATTGGCGTTCCCGGCGTTCGTTGTTGCGATTGGTCAGGTAGTCATTTCCCAAATCCGCATAGTCTTCTCTATTGGACAACAGATGATAGACGATGACCAATAACTTGTGAGCCGTGGCCACAGTAGCCTTATGGGTCCCCCTCCGTTTGGCGAGAGACCAGAACTTTGCCCCTAGGTAGGTTTTGGTTTTGGAGGCGGCATGAGCGGCTTCACACAGGGCGGTCTTCAGGGCTTGGCTTCCGTGAGTGGTTCGTGTACTTTATACGAAAATGATCTTTAAGGGTGGGTTTGCACGCATTTGACACAAAAAAACCACCTCCCGAAAATTTCGTTCAGATTTTTTTTGAAAGTTAGACAGATTGGCTATCCTCTAAATGGATCGTATACCCCATGGACTTGATATTATTCACCCAGTAATCAAGTCCTTTTTCCTTTTTGGGTAAATACTCCGCGCCTAACTCTTGGTATGTGGTTTTGTCTCGCAGCATCACATAGCAGATTTTTAAGATGACATGGGCTGTCGCCATGGTGGCCTTCTTGGGTCCTCGTCGTCGGACGACTCGGCTGTGTAAAGCCGCTAATCGCGAGTTTTTCGTCTTCGAAGCCGCCCATGCAACCTGACAAAGCACGCTTTTGAGCCCCTTATTGCCTTTGTTGGTTTTGGAGCTCCTTTTCTTGCCTGCGCTTCGTTGCTTCCCGGACATACCGCCGCCCATGAAGCCAGTAGCCGTTGGCGCGTTGTGCTCATATCTGGTGCATGTCGAAGTGAATGACAATAATCTCTTCGCTCTCGATGCTCTGCGAGTAGTCGACAGCAGGAGGAATATACAGCAAATCCCCGGCTTCCACGTGAAGCGTTTTCTGGTCACAGTGAATTTCGGCGCTGCCGCGCATGCCACAGGCCTGTTTAGTTCCCATGGGATCACGGCTCATCACACCTTACTCCGTATTGATTTTACCACAAGGCCAAGCAGAACGCGCTTTTTTTCCCCTCATAGCCGCTTGGGATTATTGACGGAACCTGCGATTTTCGATTAAGCTGTTGGCGGAGACATCTTAAGTCGGCATCTTCGGGAGGACTGAAATGAAAGCGTTTAAGTCAAGATATTATAACCAACTGATCTTATTTGCCGTATGCTTGATTGCACTGCCCGTTGCGGCCGTCGGCATGTTCTCCTACTACCGATCCTCCCATACCATCCAGGAAAGGGTAAACAGCAGCTCACTGCAATTGCTGGAGCAGACGCGCCAGCGGGTGGAGCAATCCCTTCGCACAGCCGATAACGCGGTAATCCAATTCGCTTCCTCCACCACACTCTCCAGGCTGCTGTCCATCGACGTAACGGAAGTACACCGCAGCGAGAACATATTGTTGATTGATGAGTTGCGTGAAGGCTTGGGCAGAATCAAGACCTTCGACCTGGGACCGGGCGATGTCCAGTTCCTGCAATTGCGTTACCGCTGGAAGTTTACCACCAACGGCGGATATCAGAGCTTCGCGCCGGACGAGCCCGATTGGGCAACGATGATCGATGCGCGGAGGGGCTCTTACTGGACAATCAATAACGATACCATCGATTTCGTCAAGCCGCTTCCTGCCACCTCTCTTGAACCGGTAGCCATTGTCATCCTGAAGATTCCTCTGCAGGATATCAGCAAATATCTTAATCCGCGCCAGGGAATGGGCAAGCCGTTTATTTATGACCGGGATTTCCGCATGGTTTACGATACTGTGCCCCTGCAGGAGGAACAGCTGGCCAAGCTTTCCCCTTATATACAGCAAATCGAGGAGAGCAAGCGGGAGGAAGGCTTGATTCCCGTCAGGGCAGGCGGAGAAAGCTATAATGTGATCTTCAGCAAATCAGACTACAGCGGCTGGACGTACGCTTCCTTCATTTCTGTCCGGGAGATGAACCGGGAAGCGGAGGCAATCAAGTGGTTTACACTGTTCATCTGCCTGTTCGTGGTTGCTGCGGGTGTTGCGGTTTCTTTGCCTGGTACCCGGCGAATCTATGTGCCTATCCGCCGGCTCTATGAAGAGGTGGTCGCTCCGCGGGCAGAGGAAGAATTGCTGAGGGGCAAGAACGAATTTGAGCTGATCGGCGAAAAGGTCAGACATTATGTACAAACCGAACTGAAGATGACCCACGAGCTTCAATACCAGCGCAACCAACTGAATGATTTCTTTATGATGCGTCTGTTTCTGGGCGAGGCCAGACCGGAGGAGCTGGAGGAGCCGCTTGCAGCCCAGGTGGCGTTATGGACAAACATGAATGTGATCGTGGTGCAGATTGATACCTGGGAAGGCACAGCGTATGGAGACAATGACCGGAATCTGCTGCTGTATGCCGCGGCCAACATTGCCGCCGAGCTTGTTCCTCCTGCGAATCGGCTGCTGAAGCCGATTGTGACAGACCAATCCATAGCTCTCCTGCTGGGAAGCGAGCGGCCCGAGGAGCATGGGAAGCTGGTTGATCAGCATGCAAGCCGGATTCAACAGATGCTTAAGCAATATCTGAAATTCCAGGCGAGTATCGGTATCAGCCGGCCGTTCCACAATCTGAAGCATACGGCGAGAGCCTATAAGGAAGCGTTGAACGCATTGAATTACCGGATCAAGCTGGGATATGAGTCCATTCTGTACATGGAGGATGTATCGCCCAATCACCGCATTGCTCCTGAATACCCGGAGAAGCTCAAGAGCGAGCTGACCGATGCCATCAAATTGTATGAACGGGAGCGGGCTTATGGACTGCTGAAGCAGTTTTCCCAGGAAATATTCAGTGTTCCCTTGTCCCACAGGGAATACCAGATGATGATGATCGTGCTGCTGACCGATCTGTTGAAGGTGCTGCAGGAGGCGGGCGGCTTGCCGCAGGCTCTGTATGGCGAGGAGAAATCGCTGTTCGATCAGATATTTGAATTGCAAACCCCGGATCAGATGGTGGAATGGTTCCACGAATCCATTGTAGATCCGTCCATCCTGCTTCTGGAGGAGCAGAAAAACTCCCAGCACCGCCGGATTTCCGATGAGCTGCTTCAGATGGTCCACAACGAATACAACACGAATTTGACGCTGGAGGGCTGCGCGCTGCGCATTAATTATCATCCCGATTATGTCCGGCATGTATTCCGCCGGGAGATCGGCATAACCTTCGGAGACTATCTGGCGCAGTACCGGTTGAAGATCGCCAAGGCCTGGCTGGCGGAGACGCCTATGAAGATATCGGAGATCGCCGAGCGGCTCCAATATACGAATCCGCAGAACTTCATCCGCTACTTCCGCAAGATGGAGGGAATGACCCCGGGACAGTACCGCAGTGCCCAATATGACACGGATGGCCGATGAGGCCCCCGTGTTTTTTTGTACATTATAGATTCGCGGGGCTATTTGGCAGCCGTCTAAGATTATCGGACAGCCGCCTGGGATAACACTGCCTCCAGGGAAAGAGAAAATGCTGAATTTGCGGCTATTCGGCAAGCGGCTCCTATTGAGCCGCCGCGGATTATTGCCGGAACCGCCGAGGGCATTTTACGATAAGGGCATCGCAAGACAAAAATATGAATTTGGGATGGATGGAGGCAAGGACGATGGAAGTAAGCAAAACAGCTGCATCTTCGGCAACGGATTACCCGCAAGCGGCCGCCGGCAGGCGCTCCGTGTGGAGACAGAGGGCTCGCCAGGTGAGAATGGATTATTGGTTGTATCTGATGCTGGTGCCGGGGCTTCTGTACTTTATTGTATTTAAATATGTGCCCATGTGGGGGGTGCTGCTGGCCTTTAAGGATTATCAGCCTTACATTGGCTTTATAGGCAGCCCGTGGGTCGGGTTGAAGCATTTTGAACGGTTCTTCACCGATCCTTCGTTTTGGGAGCTGTTCCGCAATACCTTTGTTATCGCCTTCTATAATCTGGTCTTTTATTTCCCGCTTCCCATCGTTGTGGCGCTGATGCTTAATGAAATCAAGAACGAATTCTTCAAGCGGCTGGCCCAGTCCTTCATTTATGTGCCCCACTTCTTCTCCTGGGTGGTGATCTCGGGAATTACTTACATCATGTTTACCACAGAAGGCGGGTTGGTCAACCAGGTCATTGAATATTTCGGCGGGGACAAGATCAACTTCCTGCTCAGCAAGGAGTGGTTCCGCACGATTATCACCGGACAAGTCATCTGGAAGGAAACCGGTTGGGGGACGATCATCTTCCTGGCTGCGCTGGCGGGAGTCGACCCCTCCTTGTATGAAGCGGCAAGAATGGACGGGGCCAACCGGTTCCGGCAGCTGGTTCATATTACTCTGCCTGCCATCCGCAGTACCATTATCATCCTTCTGATTCTGCGGCTGGGGAATTTCCTGCATATCGGGTTCGAGCAGATCTATCTGATGCTAAACGGCATGAACCGCGAGGTGGGGGAAATATTCGATACCTACATCTACACCAACGGGATTCAGCGTGGCCTGTTCAGCTATACCACAGCCGTAGGCTTGTTCAATTCACTGGTGGGCCTGGTGCTGATCGTCGCGGCCAACACAATAGCCAAGAAATTCGGCGAAGAGGGCGTTTACTAACGGAGTTTACAAGAAAGGAGCAACATCGATGATTCACGACCGCACATGGGGCAGTAGAGTGTTCACGGTAATCAATTATGTCTTGATCAGTTTGTTAGCCCTGGCAACCATTACTCCCTTTATTCACCTGATCGCCGCTTCCCTCACTACGGCGGAGGAGGTACGGGAGAAGAGCTTCATCCTGTTTCCCACGGTTCTGTCCTGGAATTCGTACTCCTATATTTTGAGCACCAATACGATTATCCTCAGCATGGGCAATACCGTCTTTATCACCGTCTTCGGAACCTTGGTCAATATCGCCATGACGACGCTGATGGCCTATCCCCTGGCGCACAAGACGCTGATCGGGCGGTCCCGCATCATGATGCTGGTGCTGTTCACCATGATGTTCGGCGGGGGGATGATTCCCTCCTTCATTCTTGTCAAGCAATTGGGTATGCTGAATACGTACTGGTCTGTCATTATTCCCGGCGCCATCAGTGCGTTCAATCTCATTGTGATCAAGAATTTCTTCCAGCAGCTTCCCGAGGGACTGGAGGAGTCGGCTAAGATGGATGGCGCCAATGACCTGTATATTCTGGCACGGATTGTCATCCCTCTGTCCATGCCTGCCATTGCCACGTTCTCGCTGTTCTATGCCGTAGGACATTGGAATGCGTTCCTCGGACCGATTCTGTATCTGAACGATCCCGACCGCTGGCCGATTCAGGTGCTGATGCGGCAGATTATCATTTTGTCCCAGGGAGGTATCGGGAATGCGGAGGAGATGGGGTCTGAATTCATTCTTCCACCGGAGCAAACGCTGAAGTCCGCTGTTATCGTTTTTGCCAATCTGCCCATTCTCCTGGTATACCCGTTCTTGCAAAAGCACTTCGCCAAAGGGGTGCTCCTAGGCTCGGTTAAAGGCTAAGCATCCATCGATGCGGCTTTAACAATACACTATAAAAATCAAGGGGAGATGTTGTCATGACAACTAAGCAAAAAAGAGGGAAGCTGTTGCCCGTCATCTGTGTGTTGACTGTATCGGCCGGGCTTGCCGCGGGCTGCGGAGACGGCAAAGACGCTGGAGGGCAGGAAGGGTCGATGGCTGGGCAATCGTCGGGAACCGCTGCCAAAGGGCCAACCACCATCACGATGATGATGCCTTACTACTCAACCGAGGCGCCCAAGAACAACCCCATTATCCAGAAGCTGGAGGAGTTGACCAATACCAAGCTGAACATTACCTGGGTGCCTGATGCAGCATACAAGGATAAGCTGTCGGTCAGCCTTGCGTCCGGCGACCTGCCTCAGGCAACGGTCGTGTCGCATATTGACGGTGGCATCTATGCACCGAGCATTGTCAGCGGTATCCGTTCGGGAGCGTTCTGGGAGATTGGACCGATGTTGAAGGATTATCCTAATCTGAGTACCAAGCTGAATAAGGATGTCATGAAGAATGCCTCGCATGACGGCAAGTATTATTCGCTTTACCGTTCCAGAGTGCTGGCCAACGGCGGATTTGTTTACCGGCAGGACTGGCTGGATAAGCTAGGGCTCCAGGAGCCCAAGACGCTTGATGATCTGTACAATGTGATCAAAGCTTTTGCTCTGAATGATCCGGATGGCAATGGGAAGAACGATACCTATGGGCTGATTTCCCGCAAGGGCTTCAACGACTTGAACATGCTGGCAGGCTTTTTCGGAGCGGGCAACGAATATGAGAAACGGGATGGCAAGCTGATTCCCAGCTTCTTCACCGATGAGCATCTGAACGCCATGAAGTTTATGAAGCGTCTGTATGATGAAAAGCTGATGAATGGGGATTTTGCCGTGACGGAATCCAGTCAATCCAAGGCCTTGTTCGAAGGCGGCAAAGGGGGGGGATTCATATCCACTTCAATCCGCGATGCAATTACCCACGATGCCGCCATCAAGAAAACCAATCCCAACGGTCAAGTGGGCGTAGTTTCCAGAATTCAAGGGCCCAAGGGGGAACGGATCATGGCTTCTCCGGGCTATAACGGCATCTTCATGTTCCCGAAGAACTCGGTCAAGACAGAGGAGCAAATGAGAGGCATCCTGAGCTTCTTTGACAAAATGTTCGAGAAGGATGTTGCCAATCTGCTCGGCTTTGGAATTGAAGGGATGCATTACCATCTGGAGGACGGCCTGGTAGTGGGAACGGAGCAGGAGAAAGCCTTAAGTCAGAAGGATGGAGCGCCGATCCCGCAATTGTCCATCATCGGTGATGAGATTCCCACATTAAAAGCAAAGAGCACCCCTTTGAACAATAAGGTAAAGCAAATGAACGTGGATAACGTAGACATTGCCATATCCAATCCGGCTTTGTCCACTCAGTCCCCCACCTTCACCGAGAAGAGCGGAGAATTGGATAAAATTAAGAACGACGCCAGAATGAAGTTTATCCTGGGAGAAATTGATGAAGCCGGATGGAAGAAGGAAGTGGAAAAATGGCTGAAGGCCGGCGGAGAGAAGGGCCTGGAGGAGCTTAACGCCGAATATGCCAAGTTGAAATAAAGGCGCTGCTTAAGTCCAATCCAGGCAAGGGCGCTGATAACGTATGTTGGGAGTCTTGACTGATGAAGGGTGACGTTTACTACTCCGCTATGACCTCCGGCAAGGATGAACAGAACAGACCGGGGCGGAAATGGTGCAGATGATTCAGGTGACACATACCATCCTTATTTTACCAAAACCTTGATTGAGGCATGAGCAATGAGTACATGCTGCTGGCCTCAAACCGGACGGGAGAGATGCAATTATACACCTTCCGCTTCCGGGACGGGCAGATGGTCCAGCTGACGGAGGAGCAGAATGTGGTACCGTTTAGCTCAGTGCTGGACCCTGTGCAGCATCGGGTATATTACTTCGCCGGACGGACACTGAAGTGTGTTGCGGCGGTTCCCTGGAGTCCTCCGGCCTGGATGAAGGATAACGGCTCCGCTGTCAAGGGAGGGCATGTGCGGCCGGAGCATTATGATGACCTGGCGTTGTATCTGAAGACCTGGGTGGAGCGCTATACCAAGGAATACGGGTTGAATATCAGATGGCTGAGCATTCAGAATGAGCCGAGCAATGCCACTGATTACGCATCTGCGGTGTGCTCCTTCCAGGAACTCAATGAGGTTGCCGTCCGGGTGGCAGATGCATTCGAGGAAGCGGGATTGTCCACCCTGATTGGCGCGCCTGAGGCAACGACGCTTGCGACCACCATGAATTTCATGAACAGCATGTCCCGAGAAGCGCTGGAGAAGCTTGATTATATCCCAACCCATTTCTACGACCTGGCTCCCGGAGATCTGGAGCGTTATGATCTGCGCAAATTCAGCAAGCCCCTGCTGATGACGGAGGTATGCGACGCTTGCGGCACCCGACAGAGGGCAGTTATGCCCAGCGCGGCTCCTTCTTGTATTTCTGTAATATTGTGAAGCTCTAAGTTTTGGTAGATCAATTGAACTGCACCCCAATTGTTAGACACAGTCTAACAATTGGAGGTGTAGTTTTTTGGCTAAATACTCAACTGAAGAGAAATTAGAAGCTGTCCTGGCTTATCTAGAAGGTAAAGCGTCATATAAGACCGGTTCAACACCCTAATGCTGGACACTATACCTCTTAATCAGCGGGTTTCATAGAATTGCTTGAAATTGCTATGTTTTGCTTAGTCTTTTGTGTCTTATACCTGAATAGATTTAGGTTTTACCTCGTTTTTCTTTAAAGCATCGATATATTCATAGGGCGACAAGTCGTAAATGCTCCCGTGAATCCGCTGCTGATTGTAGTCTTGAATGAATTGCGTGACGATCTCATAGGTCTGTGGATATGTTTCGAATTCATGCCTCCCATAGCATTCGGCCTCCAAAATAGCGTGGAAAGATTCAATATGTGCATTTTTA
>NZ_FOTE01000058.1 GCF_900114475.1 Paenibacillus sp. 1_12
AGCCCCATATTTTTCTTCATCTTTAATTTGTTTCCATGAAAAAGTGATCTGTTAAATAAGTAAAACATTGAAATTCTAAGAAAACATGAGCATCTGAGAGAAAAGTGATTCTCCATAGAGGGAGTATAGTTGAGTCTGAATTCCTAACTAAACTTGAATCATTAACTTGCCGATACATTCGTAGATACCTAAATTTACCGGATGAGGTGGCAGAATTGAAGGCAAAAATTATTATCACTTTTTTATTTATTTTTTCACTAGCATCTATGCCCAATGTAGGAGCAGCGAACACAGGAAACTTAAAAGACATTTCCGGGCATTGGGCTGAAGCGCAAATCAAATCAGCAGTCGTTAAAGGTTATGTAAATGGTTATCAAGATGGAACTTTCAAGCCTGAAGCTCCTGTGAGTGGAGAAGAGTTTTTGGCTATGATGGTGCGAGCGTTAAAAATCCCCACCGAATCCCAGCTCTCGGAGGAATCTTGGTTTTCCCCAATTTACAAATCGGCAGGTAAAAGCGGTATTTATCAGGGGGACTATCAGAAAGGATGGGATCAACCACTCACCCGTGGTGACATGGCATTGACTTTAGAGAGGGCTACTCGACAAAGGAGTTTTAAGCAATTGGTTGAATCGTCCCCACAAAGTAGGATACAGGACATCGATTCGATGCACAACAATATGGAACCCAAACAAATGGTGTATGAATCGGTAAGGCGAGGGCTGATGACGGGCACAAGCTCTACCGAATTATCACTTGATTCCACCACAACTCGTGCTCAGGCTGTAGTAGTTATTGAACGAGTCATTTCTTATAATGCGGGGGAAAGTTTACCGATTGACCGACATACTTTGGAAGTCGCAGAAGTTTTCTGGCATTCAACTAATCTGTTCACGGTTTGGTCGAATTTTCTCGGCATAGAAAATGCCAATAAATTTGATACGACAATGTTACATATAGAGACCGATTTTTTCGTTGGTGACATTACCGGACTTTATATCATCGACGCTAATGACCCAGACTCACCCTATTGGAATAAAATACAATATCCATTAAGTGAATTATTTAGAAAGTCATACAAAGATGCTTATCCGGTAGAAGATATTAAAGATGCTTATTATATTGTTCACAGTTTTTCTGAAAATGAAATAGAGAATTCTCAACAACGTGTTCTTATAAATGTCAACATAAATGGGGTAGGAGGGAATCCTGTATCTTACTTCAATGCCGGGGACGTATCTGCCATGCGGGAAAGACTTGAAAATGGGTCATTTGAAGTAAAGGAAGTTCTCCTTTTAAGAAAGCATACTAAACCAAAGGTTGGCGAAGCGACCCATTCTATAAACGGCAAATATTTTGACCCCAAAGTAGCTGTTCCCATCCGCATAGTGCCCAAATACAACGTTTTTGTAAGGCATATAACGATCGATGTTTCAGCAATAATGATTGGGAATGAGACAAGTAACCGAGTCCTGAATATATGGCCTACTGGTATTCGTACTTTGAAACCATATTCTAGTGATGTTGAGTTATACATGTTGGAGGAAATAAATTAAATAGACTGATTAATTTAATAAATAAAGAAAACCCTCTGTACAATGCTAGGCAAAAATATTAAGCTCACTGGAAACGATAGTGCAATTATCAGAACTGGAGCAGGCGCCGCGGCGACCTGCTCCAGTTCTGATAATTGAAGTAACGGGCAGTATTCCTATAATGAAGAAATACGAGAGTTGAGAAACAAAAAGGCTCCTTGGTATGATGTTTATGGGTCCTAGATGCTAGCCAGCGACGGGACCGAAAACAAACCAAGGAGACTACAACATGAATTCTACTCAAAATGAACGAATTAATCAAATCACTTCTTCAACACTTATCGTAGGTGTAGATATCGCAAAGTTTAAACATGTGGCTCGTGCACAAGATTACCGCTGAGTCGAGTACGGTAAGCCAATTATGTTTGAGAATAGTCGGGAAGGATTTGAATTACTTGCAGATTGGTTCCGAAAGATCACGATGGAACAAGGGTTTCAGGACGTCATCATTGGTATGGAACCAACTGGTCACTATGGGTTGAACCTTGCCTATTACCTTAAAGAACAGCATATTTTATGCGGTGTGGTGAATCCACTGCATGTGAAGAAAAGCAAAGAACTTGACGACAATTCGCCAACCAAGAATGACATCAAAGACGCTAAAGTCATCGCACAGCTCGTCAAAGACGGGAGATACCCCGTACCTAATCTTCTCCAAGGCATCTATGCAGAGCTGCGGGAAGCCATGAAAATTCGCGATCACCTGTCGACTGACCTGCGCGGTTCAAGGACGTGTCCATAACTGGTTGGACCGGTACTTTCCAGAGTTCCTCACGGTATTTAAGGATTGGGAATGCAAGTCGGCCCGCCAAATGCTTAGCCTCTATTTGCTTCCGCATGAACTTGTTTCACTGTCGGATGAGATCTTGTTGAAACATCTAAGAGAAGCTGCAAAGCGCGGACTCGGCCTAGGTCGCGTGAAGAGCCTGAAAGCAGCAGCCAGCCGTTCTGTAGGTATGAAACAAGGCACAGAGTTAGCTAAGATGGAGCTTCAGTTGCTACTAACGCAGTATGAATAACTTCAAAGTAAGTTTTCAGAGCTTGATGTGAAACTTGACGAGCTCATGGAGCAAATCCCATATGTTCAGCAACTATTGGCGACGAGATACGATAGCTGGATTCATCGCTGAGGTTGGCGACATCCACCAATACCGTCATCCCAAGCAGATCGTAAAGCTTGCAGGGCTAAACTTAAAAGAAAACACATCGGGCAAACACAAAGGACAGACCCAAATTACGAAGCGAGGTAGGAAGCGACTTCGAGCCTTACTCTTTCGCGTCATCATGCCATTGGTTGCGAAAAACGGAGCATTTAGAGCCTTGCACGAGTATTACACCAAACGGCCGGATCATCCATTAAAAAAGATGCAATCGCTGATTGCGCTGTGCAACAAGCTCATTCGGATTCTGTTCGGGATCATGAAAAAGGGACATGAATTCAGTGAAGAAAAAATGATGCAGGATATTCCT
>NZ_FOTE01000002.1 GCF_900114475.1 Paenibacillus sp. 1_12
TTCTTTCATTCTCCACTTCTAAGGGATATGAAATCCTGCGAACAAGCGAGCATACGTAAGAAAATCTCATCATTCTGAGGGAGGAATGAAAGGGCATCGACCCGTCGAGAAATGGGAGTGAAAGCCTCCGGAGGTATGTGGAGCAGCGTGCAACAGAGCAGTAAAAAAGGAGCGAAAACTCGCCCCTTCTGTTCCCGCATGCGCTTCGGTTGCCGAATTTGACGGTACATCCCCTCTTCTATCCGGGTAGCGTTTTATTCTTTGGAGAGATCCTGCGAATAAGCGAGCATTCGTGAGAAAACTACATTTTACCGAGGGAGTTTAACAAGAAATAATTGCTTTATTCACTTACAAAGATTTCGATTCTTTCTTTCCCTCTCCCAATGTTATTACGCTTCAACTTAATTTCTCCAACTTCGCCTGTATTCTTCAAGTGAGTTCCACCGCAGGGAACCTTTGAAAATCCTTCAATTTCCCAATATCTTCTTCCATTTCCTTCGTCACTGAAGGCACTAATGATGTCGAAATTTGCCTCAATGATCTCACGGGATTCTTTCTCGATCAAAGGAAATGATTTTGAAATATTCTCGTGCCATACAAAATCTATTCGGGCTTTATCTTGAGCGATATGAGCGCCTGTTTTCTCGATACCTTTCAAATGTTTATAAGCTAATTCTAATACAACCTCCGCTGCAAAGTGTAGTCTCATAAGTCTGTAACGACGATCCCAATCTACGCTCATCGTCACTTGATCACCAACTTTTAAGTCATGCCCTTCTTCTACTGTATAAATGATTTCATGACCATCTTTTTTTGCTTGATGTACGGAATACCCATGAATCAATCCTGTATCACTTTCTTGCCCTCCAGAGAAAGCATAAAAGATGGTTCGTTCCACTGTAATGTCATTGCCATTTACACTGGCTATGCGAGTATCTATTTCTGTTGCATATGGGTTTGTCCAAAATACTTTTTCAACCATATCAGCACCTCCTTATCACATCATGAATTACATATCCGTTTTACTATTCTGGATAATGCATGACAACTTGTAGGGTGACATCATCATCTGTGTCATTTATATATTTGTGTGTAACGTTTCCTTCAAACTGTATAGCACCTCCTGTAGGCAGGGTGTACTCGTCATCCCTAACTCTGATTTTAAATTCCCCTTTAATAACAGTAATGTACTCTTGGACACCCTCGTTGTGGGGTGTGGAAACATAGTTTCCTTTAGGTTTTAATACAATTGTGAAAATTTCAATTTGAGTTTGCGGATTGAATGGAAATAATAAATAGACTAGACAGTTCCCGTTATCCTCCGTTATATCTGGTACTTCTTTGGGATTAACGATTGCTATTGTAGATTCGTCGTCTTTAATTAGGGCTGAAAAAGAAATATGAAGTCCCGTAGCAATTTTCCAAACGGTGGTTACTGTTGGCTGTGTGTCCCCTCGCTCGATTTGATGCAGCATACCTTTGCTAACCCCAGTTAAATCTGCCACTTTATCTAAACTTAACTGTCTTTGCTTTCTCACACGTTGCAAGTTGTGTCCTATCCTGATGTGAATAGCATCCAAGAAATGACCCCCTTCTGTATAGTATATTATACAAAAATAATAATATAGAAAACAAATAGGACTGTAGTTACTCTAAAGTGCCCGTTACTTTAATAAATAAAAGAAGAGCTACCCAAAGCAAGCCCCCTCAACTATCGTTCCCAGTTGGCGGAATGACATCAAAATTCAACATAAAATGGATGATGTTCTTCATTTAAAGCAAACTCAATTCTCTGCCTGAAATTTCTCCAAGTCACCATGTTTTTTTTGCCATAAAAGTCCTATTCGATTCGACACGATTCGTACCATAATTGAGGGAAAAGTCCTATTGAATCGTAAGACTGGAAAAGGAATAATCAAATTAAAACAGGAGGTTTTTTCCATGCGGATGTACAGGAGTTGGATATCCGGCTTACTGGGAATATCCATGTGCTTCGGGTGCCTGATTATACCCGTCTCAGCTGAAATCAAGCTTGATCCTTCAACGATACTAACTCCGAGCTCCATTATCCAGTTCCCCATTATCAAAGATTTGATTATTTTCCAAAACTCCAGCGACGTTCAGTTGAAATGGAAAGCTCCGACGCTCGCTAGCCGATATATGGGCGCTCCAGCAATAGGACCGGATCAGACAATCTACTTGGGACATACGTTTAGTTTTCTTGGCTCTGTATCATACGTGTCTGCCTTTAAATCCGATGGGACGAAAATGTGGAGCTACGTGCTAAAAGACATTCTTTTAACACCACCTATCGTTGGGCCGGACGGCACGATTTATGTCAGTAATGCACACGATAATCCGGGTGAGTTGATCGCCATTCGTCCGGATGGAACGAAGAAATGGGCATTCGCAGCTGGGGATCAGATTAGATCAACTCCTGCTATCGGATCAGATGGCATCCTGTATGCGGCGTCCCGTGATGGCATCCTCCATGCTCTGAATCCTCAGAACGGATCCGAGATCTGGTTGTACGATATGGAGGTTAGAGGTCAAGCCTCCCTAGCCACGGCTCCTGACGGGACTATATATGCGGCCAACGGCACTTCATCCCTGTATGCGATCAAGCCCAACGGAACGAGAAAATGGACATACCAAGCCGGCGGGATTGTGAGCTCTGCTCCCGCTGTAGGACCAGACGGTACGATCTTCGTTGGATCGACCGATCACAACTTATACGCCATCCTGCCTAACGGGGAGCTCAAATGGAAGTTTGATCAAGGGAGCAACGTCTTCGCTCCATCTGTCGCGCAGAATGGCGACGTCTATGTAGGGTCAGAGAACTCCAAACTGAACGTTATTCGTTCTGACGGCAGTCTAAAGTGGCAGTTTGCCGCAGGCGGCTCCGTTGCCCCACCCGTGCTGGCGCCGAATGGGCTGGTCTACACCCACTCCTCTTCCAATAAGGCAATCTATGCGCTTAACCCAGATGGCGCCATTCAATGGCAATATAGATTCGTAACAGACGACACGCAACCCCTCTCAGTCGGAAATGACGGCACCTTGTATGATGTATCCACTAACTTTCCTGATAACTTTGACGTCAAAGACATGGAACATACTTATGTGATGTACATGTATGCCCTCAAGGTACCTGTCAAGACGATGACCTTGGATCAAACTTCTCTAGCCCTAACTGAGGGGCAGACAAGCAAGCTTACGACTTCTTTTACGCCAAGCTATGCATCCAATTCCACCGTCACGTGGAAAAGCAGCAATCCGAACATAGCTTCCGTGGATGATAAGGGCAACGTGAGTGCCCACATATCCGGTACGGTAACCGTTACGGCAACTTCTGGAGACGGTCCCGTAGCACAGTGCAAGATTACCGTCACAGCTCGAACGGTCACGACAACCGAAGTAAGCAGTGTTGTCCTGAACAAAACTGCACTATTCCTTCGTACCGGAGATAGCGTCTCTCTCATGGCTAAAGTAATTCCGGATAACGCTACGAATCAGAATGTGACATGGGTAAGCAGCAACCCGGGAGCAGCTACTGTGAACCTTAATGGAAAAGTAACCGCACTCTCCCCAGGTTCGACAGACATTACAGTCACCACACAGGACGGCAACTTTATTGCCAGGAGCAAGGTAGTCGTCACGGCAGGAACTTCCGCAGACTCCGGCCCGTTCACTGACATCAAAGGAAATTGGGCGACTCCTGAGATACTGCGCGCTTATGAGTTAAAAGTGGCCAGCGGCTACCCAGACTTCACGTTTCAGCCGAATGCGAACATTACTCGATCAGAATTCACTGTTATGCTAATGAATGGGTTGAAGTCGGCGTTTGAAGGTGCGGGTCTCACGTTCACCGATACGGGTCAGATTCAAGACTGGGCGGCCAAGTCCGTTAAACAAGCCGTGAAGCTTGGCATTATTAGCGGATACCCTGATGGTTCCTTCCGTCCCACTGCGAACATTACCCATGAGGAGATGATGTCTATGGTAGTAAAAGGACTGGGCATAACGCTCACTCCCGGTGCGACGACTGATTATGCCGACGATGCCGATATTCCCGATTGGGCCAAACCTGCTGCCTCGATCTCCGGTAAGAACAATCTGCTTGGCGGTACGACTGGAAACAACTTTGCACCCTCAACATTGGCTACCCGTGCCGAGGCTGTAACCGCCATCGTCAGGATGCTCGATATTAGACTTTGATGTTTTCCTACACCATTAGGTAGCCCCACAAAGTGGCGCAGACCTCAAGAACATATATCCATCGCGGCCCCCAAGCTCCGGCGCGCTGCAAACGCAAGCCAAGATGAATAGATGAGATTTTCTTCTGCAGTTGGTGACCGTTCACCTTAATAGATCGGTTCACTCTCATATCCCAGACGTGACGAAGTGGACAACATCCGCGACCAATCCCATTTGTTGAGGGGTGACCGGGAATCCGTTGATCGCTTCGCGAACGGCAAGCAAGTCATTTACCAAGAACCGTACGGTAAGGGCGTTCTGGCGGCATTATACGGAGCGCTCGGAGATGCGGACAAACAGCAAGCTCACAAGCTCGGCATCACCATTGAAGGGCTACCGCTTCAGAAATTCTTCTCTTACTTAATTGAAGGAGGTCAGCGAATTGAATAAAACGACTGTATTAATGAAGGCATCCTTCCTTTAGCTTAGGCTGTATCTGTGGATTGTTCTGTGCATCCTCGCTGTCAGCGTCATTACCAATTTGATCATAAGTTTTGCAATGAGATCCGGCGAAAATTCTTCGCCGTCAGCCGCGAATCTGATTACGCTATTCTTGATCTTTGTATTAGGCAGTGTTCTGCCTGTAAGCTTCTTCAAAAGGGTGATTAATTTAGGCGCAACCCGTAAAGAGTATTATCTCAGCATTTTGTTGGTATACACGCTATGGGCAGCCTTATTCGCTGTGCTTAACATCGTATGGTTCCAGCTTAAACTGAACTTGATCCGGAATTATGAACATACGTTTAATATTCTCGAAATATTCAACTGGGATCAATTTGGTATTGCCGGTATGTTCATATACCAGTTTGGCGCATACCTGTTTCTGTTAGCGCTCTTGAACCTATTATTTTCCGGACTTCACCACCCCGTGGGCAGGGTGATCTGGGCAGCCTTCATTGCGGCGATCCCCGTTTTCACCTCAATCGCGCAGCTTCGACATAAACTCGCCGACGGGTTACTGACGCTGCTCTTCTACGATTCTCTTCTGCAAGGATTCGGATTGACATTCATCATCGCCTGTCTGCTCCTATTGGGCGGTTGGTGGTTTACAGCTAGACGCACCTTGATTTGAGACGGACTTTAACCCTATCTCAAATCGAAATGATGATTGAAATAAAATGATTAAAAATGTCCCGAACGAAGTAAGGAAGTCATATCTCTTTTGGATGACCGCATTCGTCGCTGGCGTTTTTGAAATGATCATTGACGTTATCTCCTCCTTATCCGGCAAGACGTCGTCCGTTGGAGGCCTTGTGATCCAAGTGCTCATAAGAACATTAATCTTTGGTGCACTAACCTTCATTATTATGAAGAGGTATCGTGGGGAGAATTGGGCCTGAATCGCTTTAACCATCCTTCTTGGCGGAATCGGGACACTGTCTTTGGTCATCGATCCCATCAAGTAGCTTCTGGAAGGCAACTCTTTGAGCACGATGTTTGACGGGGTCGAATTTACGTCGGTCCTGTTCGCCGCAAGCAGAGTGGTGTATTTGGCAGCCGTATTTGCAGCCTTGATCTACATGTCATTTTAAACACAAAGAACCCGGAAAGTGGCACTTTTTCAGAGTGTTTACTTCCCGGGTCAACGTTCACCATAAACTATGGCGCTGCTCTATTTTCTTCTAGCCATTCTTTCAACTACAAACCTACACTGCTGCCTCCGCACGATCCCGTTTGATCTGCATGAGGCAATCTTCAAAACTACCAATCACGAGCTTCACAGGAACACCAAGCATTAAGTTAATCGGCATACCGAGATTTTCAATATGCAGACCTTCTTTATCCACGTATCTCCCATTATCTCCAGGATGAACGCCGCCCCAGTACAAAGCGACTTTTTCCCACATCGGAACATCAGCGTCCACATACCCATACAGCTTTTTACCTAAAGCACAAGCATACCCTACTTCAAACACGGTTCCTGAATCAGGCTCAGCTCCGCGAAAACAGTTTAAATTGGCGGCTATGATATCTGCCTCTTCAATTAATTTAATATTGGCATGAAAGATTTCGGAGGCAATTTCCTGTTTGCTCCGGCCTGGCTCCTTGCTAATCACGTTATCCTTAGGATACACACCAACAAAACCATGCTCTGCACAAGCAGCTTTCAGGTTGGCTCCAATCTCTAATGCATTTGGATAAAAAACCTCAAAGCCTGCTAGATAGATCGAATTACCCATTGCAAACACCCCGCAACTTGTTGATATTAGCCCTGAATAAGTAAAGGAACAACCTTGCCTGCATTCACATCGATAAGGCCCAAATCTGTTATTTTCAAAGCCGGACTCACCGGTAAGGAGTGTGTACTGATCGACATAATCGGATTATAATGTTGGTAACCTAGCGATTCCATCGCCTTAGTAAGCTGATTGACCTCCGCTGCCGTTTGCTCCAACGGTTCCTCCGTTAAAATCCCACCTACAGGAAGGTGCAGATTAGCCAGCACGGTGCCATTATCAACCACACAGAATCCACCCTGATTCTTAATAACCTCATTGGCTGCAAGCATCATGTCCAGCGGATTATGCCCGACGACCAACAGGTTGTGATTATCATGAGAATAGGTAGTCGCTATGGCTCCACGCTTGATCGTATCCCCGCCGATTAAACCATATCCTCGGTTCCCGTTTTTCCCATAACGCTCAAAGGTAGCAATCAGTCCATATGGACTTTCCTCCCAATTCAGCTGGTCACCTTGAACATCCACCTCACCATGATGCTCCTTGGTAAAGGTTGAGCCGTCTTGAACCATCATCACTCGACATTCATAACGACCATCTGCTGCTTTAACGCTGACAGCGAAGTCTTGTTCGGTTAATAAGGGAAGTTTGACACTTTCGTAATAGTGTGCCGGGAATGAGTGCTTACTAGGTTTGGGCAGGTAAGCTTCGTGAATGTCATATACTTTTTGTCCTTTTTTGTACACCTGATCCATCGTCATGCTCTGCAGATCCGATACGAGCAGAAAATCGGCGATTTTGCCAGGAGCAACGGCTCCACGATCATGCATTCTCATTCTTCGGGCAGGTGTAAAGGTACTCGCGTAGATCGCTTTCTCCGGGTCCATTCCCATCCCTATTGCCTTGCGGACCAGGTGATTCAGATGGCCCCGACGCTGAAAGGAATCCGCCATCACATCATCAGTTACAAAACAAAAATGCTCTGATACGTCATTACGGATCAAATAGTCCATAACTTCATCGGTCATTGACTTCTCCTGAATTTCAATAAACATCCCAGCACTAATTCGCGCTTCCATGCCTTCGATTGTTTGGTGGGTATGGTCCGAATCAACGCCGGCATAGATGACCCTGTGCAGATCCAAATCCAGCAGCTTGGGACAATGTCCCTCTATAATCAAGTCCGGGTATTGACGGCGAATATGCTCCAGAATATGGTTGGTTTTGCAGTCTGGATTGGTAATAATATCCACATAATTCATGATTTCGCCCAGGCATATGATTTTTTCCGTTTGCAGCAGCTCATCGAGATCGGCAATTTCGATCGACCCACCAGAGGTTTCCAATGAAGTAGCAGGCACCGAGCTTGGAACCGCATAGAACATATCTGCGACACATTCCTCACTTGCCCTCAGCATCTCCTTGACCCCTTCAAGACCAAATACATTCGCGATCTCATGCGGCTCTGGTACGATCGTCGTCACTCCGTTACGAATCAATCCATAGGAGAAGGTTGCCGGTGTTACCATCGTGCTTTCGATGTGAAGATGAATATCGATCAAACCGGGAAGCAAGTAACGGTCCTCACCCTTGACGATCTCGGCGGCTTCGAACGTCTCCTGTCCTCGGTTACCTATATAGAGAAAACGGCCGTCAAGCACTGCTACATTGCCCTTGACCATTCTTTTCGTATAACTGTTAAATATCTGGACCTGCTCTATAAGTAAATCTACATACATATGTGCACCTCCTGCTGCGTTAATCGACAATAACTAATTTTTCAGATGGAAACGAAAGCTGAACCCGGGATCCATTCCCGTATGGCTCCTCCATTTCCTTATTGACCATAAAATCACCCAGCTCCGTCTTCACGACATACTGATAGCTCCGTCCGAGAAAGGTGCTCACTGTGACAATACCCGATACCATATTGGTTGCTTCTCCGTTAGCACGCTCTGCAGCTATTTGATTAAGCGACGTATTCGTTTCCGTTGTAATGAGAATGTCCTCGGGACGGATGGCGATTTTGCGGCCCGTTGTATCTTGGGTTCCCCGATGTCTAAGCACCCGGAACTCATAGTCGCTTTCCTTCAACACGATCTCTTCGTCATGGTCAATCCGTTGACTAAAAGCAATAAAATTGCTGAATCCAATGAATCGGGCGACAAATTCAGTCCTTGGATATTTAAATATAGTCGCAGGACGATCCAATTGCTCGATTACCCCATTGTTCATAATGGCTACCTGATCCGAGATCGAGAAGCATTCCTCCTGATCATGCGATACATAAACAGTGGTAATGCCCAATTCCTGTTGAATCCGACGAATTTCTACCCGCATATGAGTCCGCAGATTGGCATCCAGATTGCTGAGCGGCTCATCGAACAATAACAAATCAGGCTCAATAACGAGTGCCCGCGCGATCGCTACCCGCTGTTTTTGACCACCGGATAATTCCTTCGGAAACCGTTTCTCAAAACCGTTCAAGCTAACAACTTCCAGAATCCGGCCTACACGCTTGCTGATTTCGGACTCCTGTACTTTTCTGAGGCGCAATCCGAATGCAACATTTTCGAAAACAGACAGATGCGGAAACAAGGCATAACTTTGAAAAACGAAGCCAAAGTTACGTTTGTTAACCGGAACCCGTGTATAATCCTTCCCGTCAAACGTAAACTTGCCATGACTGGCCTCCAAAAAACCAGCGATCAAACGCAAGGTAGTCGTTTTTCCGCAACCGCTTGGACCGAGCAATGAGATAAACTGCCCTTTTTCAATATTTAAATTAAAATCACGTAAAATATAATGCTGATGATTATACGCAACCGACACATTTTCCAAAGCCAGCAATGTCATGAGTGAAAAACCCCCGTTATCGTTTTGTAAAGTAGCTTAAACCCAGAAGTCTTTCAATAAGGAATAATAAAACTATGGTCAAGATCATAAGCAATACAGAAATCGCGGCAAGGGTCGGATCAAAATGATTTTCCAAATATGATAACATCTGAATGGGGAACGTACTGACTCCCGGTCCTGTCATAAAGACGGATATTTCGACATTATTGAAGGAATCCAGAAAAGCGATAATGATCGCAGCCAAAATACCTGACTTGATATTAGGCAGCACCACAATAAAAAAGGTTTTCAAACGATTGGCTCCCAGACTTAATGCAGCTTCTTCAATTGAAAAATCAAAATTGGACAAACTCGAAGCGATAACACGAATCGTAAATGGAAGCATAATAACCGTATGCCCGATAAACAGCGCAGTCATCATAGGCAACTGGTAAGCGACAATCAAATATTTAAGCATTGTAAAACCCATTACGATTCCGGGTATCAATATCGGAGAAATAAATAAGGAGTTCCATGCTTCTTTCCCTTTAAAATCGAACCGGCTTAACGCATATGCAGCAGGTATGCCGATCAGCAGCGCCAACAGATTACCTACCAAGGAAACGATGATCGAGATTTTGAACGTATCCATAAACATCGATTGTTTAAAAATATTTTCGTACCATTTCAAGGAAAATCCCTGCGGAGGAAATTTCATAATCGTCCCAGGCTCAAATGAGGTAGCGGCGATAATCAGCAAAGGACTCAGCAGCAATATGTAAATAAGCAACGTAAATAGGGCAAGCCCTCGATTCTTCTCCTGCATGCCCCTACTACCCCTTCACACTTAATTTAGTCGAAATTTTCGTCATCAAGCCGATAACAATTAAAGTAATCACAATCATGATCGTCGCAACTACCGATGCGGAGTACCAATCATTCAAAGTGATTGCATTTTGATATAAAAAGGTGGAAATGACCCGCTTCTTGCCCCCCAGCACCGATGGTGTTGTATAAGCAGTCATACTTCCCACAAATACCAAGATACTGCCAAGAATCAATCCAGGTATGCTGAGTGGAAAAATAATTTTGCGGAATACGGTAAGTCGGGAAGCCCCCAAGCTTTCTGCCGCTTTAACAAGATCAGGATCGATATTTTCCATCACACCGACCAAAGAAATAATAATCAATGGCAGGAAGAGATGAATCAGTCCGATCATTACTGCAGTAGGTGTATACAATATTTCCAGCGGCTGCTGGATCAGACCGAGTGACATCAGAGAATTGTTAAGCAGCCCTTTTTTACCTAATATAATAATCCAGCTGAACGACCTGACTACCGAGCTTGTGAGCAGCGGAAAAATCGCCAAAGCCAGCATAATCCCCTTCATTCTTGGGCTTTGTCTGGAGATAAAGTAAGCAACTGGAAATCCGATGACAATACACAAAATCGTCGTGACCGTACTGACCTGCATCGTGGTGAGCAAGATATTCAAAAAATATTGATCCTGCAAAAAATGCATATAGCCGTTGAACGTAAAATTCCCCTTTTGAAAAAAAGTTGATCCTATCGTCATGATGATCGGTACGAGCATGAACAGGGTCAGGAATAACAGTCCCGGCAGCATTAATAAATATACGTATTTCTTTTTCACGGAAGCTACCCCCTTTTCCCGGTTCCCTAAGTACGCAGCGTTTGCACAAACAGCCGCAAAAATGCTTCGGCATCTACATCCGTACACACACGGACATTAGGCTCCCGCTTCAATCGGTTTTGAAAATCACAAATCGTTTGCCCGTCACAAAGCTCACTGCGGGTCTCGATGTCTACATAATAAGGTTGAGTCGTCACCAGTTCTGGACGCAAAGCAACACCTACAGCCAACGGATCATGGAGTGCACAGGCTTGAACCTGGTTTCTTTCAAAATATCGTTTCATATAATCAGAAGTACTTTCCTTCACATAATGACCGATCGGGGTATCTCCGAGTTCCGCAATATGCTCGCTACTTAGCAGCGCTTGCCGCGTCACATCCAGCCCTACGAGCGTCAGTAAAGGAAATCCGGCATGAAGAACGACTTTGACAGCTTCGGGATCGACATACATGTTATATTCAGCGACTGGCGTTATATTGCCAAACCCTTTAACCACGCCGCCCATGAAAATGACTTCCTTGACTTCGTGGATCAATTGCGGCCGCTTCATCAAGGCCAACGCCAGATTCGTCATAGGCGCAGTCAAAATCAACGTAATCTCCCCAGGGTAACGCATCACCTGCTCGATGATGTAATCAGGAGCAAACCCTTCCGTAATGGAAGTATGTACGGGCATATCACGGAGCGCTCCGCCAATTCCATCTTTGCCATGAACGGAATGTTCGAAAACAGGAGGTCTCATTAAAGGCTTCTCTGCCCCTCTGACAACGGGAATCTGCTGCTCAACTCCGAGCAGCTGCAAAATTTTGCATGTATTGCTCGTCGCTGTATCGACCGAAACATTGCCATTGACAGTTGTAATCCCTACAATATCCATTTCACCGCTTTTGACTGCAAGGATGATGCCTAAGGCATCATCCACACCGGTATCCACATCAAGGATAACCTTTTTTTTCATTGTGCTCTTCTCTCCCATGCTTCCAGGTTTATTGTGCAAGCTCACGGTTCCAACGGTCAGTCCATTTCTTTAAGTTATCATTAACAAATTTAGCATCTAGCTTGCGCAGCTTGTTAATAACTTCGGCACCGTAGGTTACTCCCTTTGCTTCCTCATCTGTCAATTTCACTTCTTTGTTGGTAGGAGAAGAAATTTTGGCTTTAGCCATTTTTTCTTGTACCTCTTTGCTCAAATACCAGTTAATCAATTCTTCAGCAAGCTGTTTATTTTTAGAGCCTTTTACAACATTGATTGTATTCAAAACCGCATATCCGCCTTCTTGTGGCGTCACAAACTTGGCATCAGGCACACCTGCTTGAAGATCCTTAAAGTAGCTGTCCATGAAAGGACCAGCAGCAATTTCGCCTTGAGCAAACATCGTCACAAAATCAGCAGTCTTTCCGTAATATTTAACGACCGACGGATTCAACTCTTTTAATTTAGCAAATGCCTGATCTTCATTAAAGGTACTGTTTCCAGCAATAAGTGAAGCCGCATCGATCATCATCGGGCCGCTAGTCGTTGTAATACCAGGCAGCGTCAATTTTTTTGCCAATTCCGGACTCCAAAGGTCCTTCCATGATTTAATTTCGGATTTCACCAGCTTCGGATTATAAGCTATTCCCAGTTGGTTTACTGTGTATGCAGGCCCATAATCTGCTCCAAGCGGTGCTTTGGCAATATCATAGAGCTGACTAAGGTTAGGAAGTCGTGCAGGATCGATCTTCTCGACAACACCGGCGTCAATCGCTTGTTGGGTGTAGTAATCAGACAAGAACAGAACATCCACTGCTGAGCTTCCTTGCTGTACCTTATTTAATCGTTCCGCATTATTTCCGATTTCAAACACGACTTTGGCATTAAACTTTTTCTCAAAAGGAACAATAACCTCTTTATTGCTAATATCGTCATTAGACCATGTAGAGACAACCAATTTGGTAGGTTCGCCGCTTGCTGCTGGCGTTCCTGTTGAAGAGGCTGCCGGAGTTCCGCTGCCCGCCTTACCGTCTGTACCACACCCAGCTAAAGCCATTGCCACACAAGTAACTGAAAGCGCACTGCTGATCATTTTTTTCTTCATCTCTAATCTTCACCTATCCCTTTTTTATATTAGTGAGCTATAAAAATAAAAAAGAAAAGTACTCCTGATAGAATAAAAACTTCTAACAAGAACACTTTTCTTTGTAAACAAAGTAAAGCGATATTTGTTGGGAAAAGGGGTTATCTCCTAAGATAGATCAAAAGAGATCGACCGTTTATTCGATTCATTCTAAGCTTGTCTGACAATGATGTTCGTAATCGCCCATTGCGTCTGTGGATCATAATCTCTCAAAACGGCTTCCAAATCCAGCTTCAGCTCTTCTTCAAGCCGCTCTTTTAATTTCTTCTTGTAAATCGAAGACATATAAAAATCGACCTCATACTTAAGATTAGGAGCTTCCCCCTCCAATGCCGCCGAGCGGGGTGAGCGTCGGTGCTTGGCTACAAAAGTAATCAAATTATGATCGAAGGTAACTTTTAACAGCGTGGTTCCAAATCCGAATAGCTCCTTGGATATATCATTATAAATGTGACACAACTGCTTCTTGCCTTCATTAGTATCTAGTGAAAGAATGTGATCACCTTCTATAACGATTATTGCAATTCTCATCAGTCCAAACCTAATGTTAGGTAATGTACCGTTGAATCAGATTTATTCGTTTTGCGTAAGTTAATATTATATGAAGATTGGGTATATATCAAGGTTATTTTCGTTATTTCCTGAAATCGACCTCTCATTTTGGTATTTTCATCCATTTTCGGTGTCTCTATTGTAAAAAATCATTCATTTGGGTTATAATTAGACTACATGCTCGTAAATTACCGAACAATAGGCCGATGAAGAGATTCCAACTCGGAGGCGTTCTCGTCAAGGAGAAGCAGGATTTGAAGTATCCTAAGCTGCTCTCCCTAATTTAACCGGCCCCGCCCGTTATCGCGGAACCAGAGAAGGTCAGACAGCTCAATACTGTCTGGTCAAATTGGGTGGCACCGCGAGAATAACGCTCCTCGTCCCATGGGATGAGGGCGTTTTTTGCATTCTAACTTATAAGGAGCGCGGTGTCATGTTAAATATTCAAACAATCCGGGACAACAAGGAAAGGCTTCAGGAAGTAGCTGATCAAAAAGGAATTAAGGTATCCATCACTCAATTACTCGAATGGGATGATCAGAAACGACAGCTGCTCCAACAGGTGGAACAGCTGCGTCAGCGTAGAAACAAGCACACACAGGAATTTCAATCGCTCGCTCAGAACGGGACAGCTAATGGAATTAACATCGATTCCCCGGAAGCTAGGCAGCTCAAGCAGACGGTAAAGGAAATTAATAACCAACTAACCGGCATGGAGACTAAGCTTGCCGAAGTGGAGCAGCCTTTAAATAGTCTGCTGCTGCTCGTTCCTAATCTAGTGTCACCTGACACACCAACCGGTCGGTCAGACGCAGACAATGTCGAAATTCACGTTCATGGGGTGCCAACGGAATTCGACTTCGAGCATCGTGATCATGTAGCATTAGGTGAGCTTCACGAGATCATCGATCTTCCCCGCGGTGTCAAGACAGCGGGAACTCGCAACTACTATTTAAAAGGAAACGGAGCACTGCTTCATCGCGCCGTACAGCAATTAGCGCTTGACCTGCTCATCCAAAGAGGTTTTACGCTGCTGGAGGTCCCTCTGCTTGTACGCAGCGCATCACTCACCAACACTGGATTTTTCCCGCTCGGAGAAGATCAGACCTACCGGATTGAACATGAAGACAAGTGGCTGGTTGGAACCTCTGAGGTTCCGCTTGTCGCTTATTACGGCAATGAAATTGTGGATGTATCAGAACCAATTCGACTGGCTGCCGTCTCCACCTGCTTCCGTAATGAAGTCGGTTCTTCAGGTAGGGATGTGCATGGTTTATACCGTGTTCATCAATTCGCCAAGGTCGAGCAGGTCATTCTTTGTGAAGCGAATTTGGAGATGGCAGAGGCTCTTTTGCAGGAAATTACGCACAATGCCGAACAATTATTACAGCTGCTAGAGCTGCCTTATCGGGTCATGAGTGTCTGCACCGGCGATATGTCGCAAAAAACGTATAAGCAGTTTGATATCGAAACCTGGATGCCCAGCCGACAGGCTTACGGAGAAACTCACTCATCATCGAGCCTACTCGACTTTCAGACCAGGCGTTCACAGATCCGGTATCGGGATGCTCAAGGGAAGCTTGGTTATTGCTACAGCTTAAACAATACGGCTGTAGCTTCACCTCGGATTCTGATTCCACTGCTGGAAAATCATCAGCAAGAGGACGGCTCGATCTGCATTCCGAAGGCTTTGCAGCCTTATATGAATGGAATGTCCAAACTCGTGCCGAGCAGCTCTGAGTGATCGTAGGCAGCTGCTAACCCTAGTTATGAATAACAGGCTGCGCAGATAATTACTGCTGCTGCCCTTCTAGCAACAAAAAACAGGCTGTGCTGGTAACCTACCAGACAGCCTGTTTGCATAAGCTCGATGCTTATTGATCTACTTACTTGTATGCTTCTTCATGCTTAACTGTACTCAAGATCGCTGTATGAGCTTGCTCATAAGCGGTGATATCTGCTTCATGCTTAAGCGTCAAACCGATATCATCCAAACCTTGCAGCAAGAATTGACGGCGATGCTCATCAATTTCGATATCAATGTCAAGACCTTGATCGTCAGTCAGCTTTTTGCTTTCCAAATCTACAGTCAGCTTATAGCCTTCTTGTTTAGCTGTACGTTGAAACAGTTCTTCGACCTGCTCTTCACTCAGTTTGATCGGCAGGATTCCGTTTTTAAAACAATTGTTAAAGAAGATGTCGGCATACGAAGGCGCAATAACGACCTTGAAGCCAAAATCCTGAATCGCCCATGGCGCATGCTCACGGGAAGAACCGCATCCGAAGTTAGCGCGGGAAATCAGGACGGAAGCGCCCTGGTAGCGCGGCTGGTTCAATGAAAATTCAGGAATAACATCACCCTTCGGGGTAAAACGCCATTCAAAAAACAAAAACTGTCCAAAACCTGTACGTTCAATTCGTTTCAAAAATTGTTTAGGGATAATTGCATCTGTATCTACATTCACACGGTCAACTGGCCCAACAAGGCCTGTATGCTTGATAAATGGTTCCATGGATTTCGTCTCCTCACATCACGTTATTGAATTAAGCTTGCTGCTTTACTTTAAATTTCCAATCGCGAACGTCTACAAAATGACCTTCGATCGCAGCTGCTGCTGCCATTGCAGGAGATACCAGATGCGTACGTCCATCGCGCCCTTGACGTCCTTCAAAGTTACGGTTGGAGGTCGATGCGCAGCGTTGGCCCGGTTGAAGCACGTCCGGATTCATCGCTAGGCACATGCTGCAGCCAGCATCACGCCATTCAAAACCCGCTTCTGTAAAGATTTGATCCAGACCTTCTCTTTCCGCTTGCAGCTTCACACGACCGGAGCCGGGAACAACGATAGCTGTCAAAGTAGGCGAAACCTTATAGCCTTGAGCAATCGCAGCCGCTGCACGAAGATCCTCGATGCGGCCGTTTGTACAGGAGCCAATAAAGACATAATCAACAGCAAGCTCAGTCATCGGAGTACCCGGTGTCAAGCCCATATATTCAATAGCTTTCTCAGCAGCTTTACGCTCATTTTCAGTTGTAAAGCTTTGTGGATCCGGTACAAGCGCGGTTACATCTGTTCCCATACCAGGACTTGTTCCCCAGGTCACTTGCGGAATCAAGCTTTCTGCATCAAAATCAACAACCCAATCATATTGCGCGCCTTCATCCGTAGTCAGTTGTTTCCATCTGTCTACAGCAACGTCAAAATCAGCACCTTGTGGTACATATTGACGGCCGCGCAGGTATTCAAAAGTAATCTCATCCGGAGCAATCAGACCTGCTCTTGCGCCGCCTTCAATGGACATATTACATACAGTCATTCTTTCTTCCATCGACAGGTTACGAATCGCTTCACCGGTATATTCAATAACATAGCCAGTTGCAAAATCCGTGCCGTACTTCGCAATAACGCCAAGAATCAAATCCTTCGCAGTTACGCCTGGCTTCAGGTTGCCGTTAATGCGAACTTCTAGCGTTTTGGCTTTGGACTGCTGCAAGCATTGAGTAGCCATAACGTGCTCTACTTCACTTGTACCGATACCAAATGCCAGTGCGCCAAATGCACCGTGAGTGGACGTATGACTGTCACCGCACACAATCGTTTTGCCTGGATGCGTAAGACCAATCTCAGGTCCCATTACGTGAACGACACCTTGGTCAATATTATCAAGATCAAACAAGGTAACGCCAAAATCCTTACAGTTTTGCGACAACGTATCGATTTGCTGCTTGGAGATTGGATCTGTAATATTAAAACGGTCTTTCGTCGGCACGTTATGATCCATCGTAGCGTAAGTCAGATCAGGACGGCGAACCTTCCGGTTAGTCAGGCGAAGCCCTTCAAATGCTTGCGGGGACGTAACTTCATGAACCAGATGCAGGTCAATATAAATAATACTTGGTTTGCCTGCTTCCTGATGAATTACGTGATTGTCCCAAATTTTTTCGAACAACGTTTTTGCCATCAGTATCACCTCATTATCAGGAATAAATATCTCTTGGTACTTCATTAACCCATCCTATCATTTCTATATTCATTGTTCCAAGATATAATATCTATAATATTGATAGGTAAATCGAATAAGCTGGGCAACAACAGCTTGTACTCGCCAAGGCCGTCCTAGTTAAATTCGAATCACTCACAAATGATTTCTTACTCAGGCCTTGCAGGATCTTATCCAGATTCCCTTTTTAATAGTATCGATCCCCAATTTGAACCTTAATAAACCCTGATCCCCAAAGAATCATTAAGCAAGCAAACAAACACATCATCGCCAGAAATAGCTCAAACAAACTGAAAACGTCTGTAAACATATTTCATCAACTCCACATTTCCATAGTGTCTTATCCCATTCCATTTTCAATTATAATAGTAAATTATTGGATGATTTTTGTCTAGAGTTATATCATGAAGAATTGCCGAATAACACTAACATCCTCTAGATATAATAAGCACAATCCATTACAAGGAGGGGACAAGCACAATGGCCAAACAACAAGGGCATGCGGCTCAAAACACAACCACACGTACTTCTGACAAAAAAAGCAGCAAAGCAGAAAGAAATAAATAACAGAAATAATAAATAGCCCCCTACCAAGCTGTGGGGGCTTCAATCAACATGCCTTTCTTAAATATTCCCTGCTCCCCAACGCTCCTCAAGACGCATTCCTTTCCAGATACCGACCGAAATAGCCCAGGCAAGAACAAATAAAATAACCAGCATGTATCCGAGCGATCCAAAATCAAGGTCCTGAATCCAATTCCAAAAAGCACCGTTCATGCCCAACTTCTCAGAAAGTACCTGCAAGAGTTCAACCATGCCAATGAGGAGGGCAGCGACGACAGCAAGTGACGTTACGGAAAGGTTGTAGTAGAGCTTACGGTGAGGCGTAGAAAACGCCCAGCTATATGCCTTTGTCATGAAGATCCCATCTGCCGTATCCATCAAACTCATTCCAGCAGCGAACAAAATGGGAAAAGAAAGCACACCAACAAAGGGCATCGCTTCTTTGGCAGCTCCAGCCGAAATGGCAAGTAGCGAGATTTCGCTTGCAGTATCGAATCCGAGCCCAAATAAAAAACCTAACGGGTAAACGTGCCAGCTGCGGGTTATAAATTTATAAAGTGGTCTTAAGAGTCGCGAGAAAAATCCTCTGGATTCAAGAAGCTTTTCAAATTCATCCTGATTGTGCGCACCTTTGCGGAATTGAACAAATAGTTGAAATAATTGGATGAGCACTATAAGGTTGATGATTCCAATGATAAGCAAGAACAATCCAGAAACAGAAGCGCCTATAAGACCGCCAATTTCTTGCATTTCAGGCAGCTCTCTTTGCACCCATTTTACGGAGAACGCAGTTACAATTGCCATCAATAGGACAACCGAAGAATGGCCTAATGAAAAATAAAATCCTACTCCGAAAGAGTTCCTTTTTTGCTGTACCAACTTGCGCACAGTATTATCAATCGCGGCAATGTGGTCCACATCAAATGCATGCCTCAATCCAAGTGTGTAAGCAAGCAGTCCCATTCCCCAGAGGGCAGGGTTGTGGCTTGCTGCGACATATAAAAATACGATGCCAATAATGTGAAGACAAAGAACAGCACCAGAATAACCTAACCAAGATTTGTTGTGATTAAATTTACCGTTGTTCAACATTAACCTACCTGGCTTTCCTGTTTATTTTTTTGATGAAAATACCGAGTGCATGCAGCTTTGTCGTTTGTTTGAATCTATGTGTGGCACAAACTTATAAAAATGTAACACGATAATTGAGTTTTGAACATATCTGATTTAAAAAAAATCGAGCCTTTTAAAGGACTCGATTGGGTGTATGTATGTAATTCAGCCGTTTTCCATATGAACCTCCACATGAAGTCGACCCAATTTTTTAGTTTTTACTGTGTGTTTATGCAATTCTTATTTCAAAGCTAGCAATTTCTCAACTTAGCTTAGTTATACGTTCATCCCATATTTAGATCCTCAGGCACCTGTGTTTTCAGCCTTCATAATGTCCATGAACGGGATTTTCACAAGTTCGCCGCCATACTGGGTTACGTGAACCTTTCTGGTGTTGGCATCCAACTCCACGATCCGTCCTTTAATCACCTCGGACTTCCCCCATACGGTCAAGAGCATTTCGCTTCTTTCATGCTTGGCTTCTCCCAGCTTATCTCCCAATTCTTCCAAATCGGATTCATCTCTTTCTGGTCGCTTTGCTACATTCATCATATTCATTACCTCCCACTTATAGGAACATTCGTTCTAAATGTATTTTATACGAACGTTATGCGAACGCGCAAGAGCTAAATTGAATTTTCTTTATCATAAAAAGAGCCGCAGCAGGTGCGACCCTTTGATCATGAACTATATCTTAATCTTTCTATCCACTCTACCGTCCAATACTGTATTCAAAAATACCAACTCCGTTACCGTCAGCGTCTTGTCTACAATCTTCTGCATCCACTCCCAGCTAAGCTGGTTCGCATTATAGGCAGATCCCAGCACCTGATACAGCATATCCCATTGCCATTGTTCCAGCTTCATCGGCATATTCATCTCATCCTCCTCAGCTATTTGATTGGTGTTCCACCAGCCCTCTTTACCGTATGATTCGTTCAAATCGACGATAATCCCGTTGAGGGTTGTATCATTTTGATATTGATAGATATTCATGGCATCCGACTTCTTCCCTCCACTCCAGGCATAGGTTTGCCAGAAGCGGGAGCATACACCTCGTTTATGCATCTCTTCAATGACCGCGTAGGATCCATAAACACCAGTGTAGTACCCGGGAGTCGTTTCACTCGCAGCCTGTATATAGTCCGCGACGCTGCTCATCTGTGCACTACTGGCATCGAAATCCACGGCAAAATAAATCGCACTCCCTGCCGGTTGACCCATATCAATGGCAAGCTGTAAAGCTGTTGCTCCATCTGCTAAACCGGCTTCCCGACCATCCAAAGGCCGATTGGCCGTTGTTTCATATACGGATACTATTTGCAGACCACCCTGTGTGATGATTTCTGCTTCTCCCCGGCTAAGTGCCTTCCAACTGCTGGGTACCAGATAGCGTGCAACAAACTCAAAATTTTTTGTTCGAAAAGCCGCAGCGGTGGCTGCCGTTAACGGTGTCGCACAATCAAAGCCTTGGGTCATTTTTTATCATCCCCTTCACCCTTATCTTCAAGCTGCTTCAGCACCTTGGTAATAAAGCGCGGCAGCGGCACGCCGATTATACCTAAATTTTCAATGATGGAAAGTCCTTCTCTGCCTACATAAAAATAAATAGCAAGTGTCCTAAATATAGGAGCTGCATTGCCCACCAGCTCATCCAGCATGACAGTAAGCGCAAGAACAATGAGAATCACACTCTTTCGGACTCCACCCCAGAACATGATCTCACTATTCAGATTACGCCGCTTAATTGCTCCCAGAACGCCCGTTATATAGTCGGCTACCATACAAAAAATCAGCAGCTGCAGCCCGATGTCCCAGCCTCCAAGGAATGAATTTACAATTAGGCCTGCAATCGCCACGATACTGCTGAAGGCTGTTTCTCTGGTCAAAAGTCGCTCCCCCCTTCCACCCGCTGGCAAGGCATGTACGCTCTATATAAGATATTCGGATTTGCTAGATTTGGATTGGACAGTTCGATAACATTGCGATTCTGAAGTGCTAGAAAGCATACTTTTTGAAAATTAGAGAAACCTAGCTATACAACCTACAGACGGAGGATACAACAATGACCCCTACGCAGCTCCAGGATCCGATTCAAGTTGAACACAAAGTAGAACTGACCTCAGCTGAAATTGCGAGCTTGTGGACCTCCTATTTCAGTGATACCTTGTCAATTTGCACGATAGGAAGTTATTTGAAACATGTTGAAAATCCTGAGACCAAAGCTATTCTTGAATTTGCTTATCAAAATTCGCAAAAGCATGTTCAGAAGCTGCAGTCTTTTTTTACAGAAGGCAAGATCACTGTGCCCGATGGCTTCAAAGAGGGCGTTGACACCTTTGAAGCGCCTCGCCTCTATACCGACGATTTTTACTTATTCTATATCGAAAATATTGGCAAGGTTGGGATGCGCCAATATACAATGGCTTTATCTAATTCCGCACGGTCGGATATCCGCCAATATTTCACCGACTGTCTTGATGAATCCGTTCAAATATTTAACCGATCCACGGATATTATGCTGGCAAATGGAACTTTTATTAGAGCACCTTATATTCCACAACCTACAGCCAAAGAATATGTCCAGAAAAACAGTTATTTCAATGCTTGGTTTGGGCCGCAAAGACCTTTGAATGTGATCGAAATATCAGGACTCTATTTTAATTTGACCCAGAATCAGCTTGGTCGCACTCTGCTCATGGGCTTCAGCCAAATCGCAGGCACCCAGCAAATTCGCGATTACATGCTGCGCGGAAGAAATATTGCAGATAAGCATGTCGAAATTTTCGGCTCGATGCTGAGTCAGGAATTCATTCCTTCTGCAAGCGTATGGAACACACTTCCGACAAGCTCAACTGTATCCCCTTTTTCGGATAAGATGATGATGTTTCATGTTACAGCTCTTAATGCTTCAGGAATCGCCCATTATGGCACGAGTCTTGGTATGAGCGCTAGAAAGGATTTGTCCAACCACTATATCCGACTGACAGCTGAGGTTCTTGCTTATGCAGAGGAAGGCGCAGAAATCATGATTGAGCATGGCTGGATGGAACAGCCCCCTCAAGCGCCTAACCGCAATAAGCTGGCAAATCATTAGACAGAAGCAACCCCAATTCACAAAAAAACAGCCTGCTATCCAATAAAGGATGGTAGGCTGTTTATGCTATTATCATGTATAATGTGGATAAGCTTAATAGGAAACAATTATAAATATGATAGCTTTGCTAAATAAAGGAGCCTTCTTATGGAACTCAGACAGCTGCAATATGCACTACAAATTTCAATTGACAAAAACTTCTCAAGAGCAGCTGAAAAGCTGCATATCGCACAACCATCGCTTAGTCAGCAGCTTTCCAAGCTGGAAAAGGAAATCGGCCTCCTGCTATTTCAGCGAACAACCAACTCCGTTGAGGTCACCTATGCTGGAGCCTTATTTGTAGAAAAAGCACAAACGATCCTCGATATGATAGAGCAGCTAAAGCGTGAAATGGAGGATATTTCTCAAATGCGCAAAGGTAGGCTCGTCGTCGGCAGTTTGCCTATAACCGGAGCCCATGTCCTGCCGCTGGTACTTCCCGTATTCCAAGCCAATTATCCTGAAATCGAAATTGTGCTGATGGAAGAAACTTCTGCCCATTTGGAGCAAATGACAGCCAATGGACAGATTGATATCTCATTGCTGTCGATCCCACTGCAGGATGAGTCTCTAACCTATGAGCCAATCATTGAGGAAGAGATTTTACTCGCTGTCCCCCAGCACCATCGATTGGCAGAATGGGCATCATCGCCACAAAAAACGTTAGATATCCTTGAGCTCCGCGACGAGCCGTTCATTGCCCTTAAGAAGGGACAAGGCTTCCGCCAGATCGCTTTGGAGCTTTGTGCCGAATACGGGTTCAAGCCCAACATTGTGTTTGAAAGCAGCAACATCGAGACCGTGCAATCGCTCGTTGCCGCAGGTATGGGAATCGCTTTTGTTCCACATATGGTGTCCAGAGGCGGTTGGAGCGAGCACGCCCCGACTTATCTTTCACTTTCGACCAAGCCTACACGTACACTCGTAATTGCTTATCGTAAAGGACGTTACTTATCCAAAGCGGTCAGCGCTTTTATGAAAACCTTCCATGACGTTATAAAAAATTAATATAAAGCAGGGCGTCGATCTTCAAAAACCGGAATTCGGCTTCGCACCTCATCTACAAGCGCGAGATCAATCTGGGCGCGGATAACTTGTTCCGTCTCATCCCCTTCGGCCAGTGCTTCTCCCCAAGGATCAATGACCATCGAATGCCCGAAAAATTCGGTGGTCCCGCTGATTCCTACACGATTGCAGGAAACTACGAACATTTGATTCTCAATCGCTCGTGCCATCAACAACGTCCGCCAATGGTGCAGTCTAGGATTCGGCCATTCAGCGGGTACAAACATAATTTGCGCCCCGCCCAGTGCCAGCTTCCTTGCCAGCTCAGGGAACCGAATATCATAGCAGATCATCATGCCGGAGGATACACCGTCCAGCTCAAACTGTCCGATATGGCTGCCTTGCTCTAAATATTTTTCTTCATCCATGAGTCGGAACAGATGAATTTTGGAATAATCCGCTATTCGGCTACCTTCACGATCATACGCATATATCGTATTGTATATTTGATCCCCCTGCTTCTCGGCAATGGACCCTCCGATTATATTCACTTCATGCTTGCGAGCAAACTCGGACAGAAGCGCATGTGTACGCTGCCCCTCGACATCAGCGAGCTCATGAATGCGTTCCAACGCGTAGCCTGTGTTCCACATCTCCGGAAATATAATCACATCCGGCTTAGTGTCACCCTCCACAGCTTCATTCAGCAACTTTTCCAGCTTCGCGTAATTAAGTTCAGGCTCCCCGATAACGATGTCCATTTGTAGTAAAGCAAGGTTCCATTTACGATTACTTGGTGTCATATCCTTCACCCTTTATATTGATTTTACGACGACTTAAGGCGTCATTATGCTGTTGATTTGAACAGTCGTAATTTTATCATAGACGATGCCGGACTGAACTTCAATCCTTTCGAGCGAACCATAAGGTCCATCGATCTTGTTCCACTAGTGGTTCATTGAGAGCCTCTAAGTCTTCTACAGCCAATTGCTGTTCGATATATGCGATCAAATGCTCCAGTTCAACGTCCGTCAATTCGTGTAAAATCGAGCGACCGCTCCGCAGCAGCAGATCCTCTCGAAATTCCGCAAAATGGGTATATTGTCTCCTTGTTTCCCACAGTGGAATCTCCTTTAGTTGATTAAAACCAGCTGTTCTTAAAGCTGCCAGCACTTGATTCGAGCTATAGCGTCGCCCGCTTTCCTCTGGAAGCAATCTTGGGAATTTGTCAAAAATATAGCCGCGCAGATGCTTTCTGCTTCCCGCTATCGCACAATCCTCAGGTGTCCGGTCCTGAACGATAAGTACACCTTCACTTTTCAATATACGGTTAGCCTCCTTCATACATCCCACAAGCTCGTCTGATGAAAGATGATGAATAAGCGCACGCTCCAGCACAAGCTCTACACTTGCGTTGTCCAAGCCTGTGTGCAGCGCTTTTCCCTGTTGATAACGTATATTGGTATGCCTGGCCGTATAAGCTGCAGCTCCCTCCAGCATTGCTTGCGAGAAATCGATACCAACGACCGCACCAACGCCCATTTCGATTAGAGCCTTGCTATAAATGCCCCCTCCACATCCAATATCCGCTGCCTGAATGCTTTGTAACCTCACCTCAGATTTCACCAATTTCATCCAGGCGTTATCTACCGTGCGCTCTGTATAGCTGGTTTTGTTCTTAGGGTCGTGAAAATCAATGGACATCAAGCAAGCCTCCCTTGTTCAGCTATTATTAAATATAAAGGTACAATTCACGATTTCAAAGGCTAACGCTTCACTCCTCCTACATCCACCTTCTCTTCCGGTATTCCTTTTTGAACATGCTCTCATGCTAGAAAATATTTCATTCAATTTCATTCTATGAAATTGAATCCTATTTAATGAAACTTTTGTTTTGATTATTTTACCATTCCTATAGCCAAAAGAACAATAGCCAAACTCATTCTCCATACTTGCTTCTATACACTGCTTGAGTTTCATGTTACATTTATGCTATATGGGCAATTCACCCTAATCCTATACAATTACTGGAGTGTGACTATAGATGAGTTCAACTTTTTCATCAAGTAATCCTACATTTTCCATCCAGCCTGCACAGCGCATGCAGCAGCTCCCTACACAGTTTTTTGCTACATTAGTAAGTAAAGCTAACGCTCAAATAGCTGCGGGCCATGATGTCATCAATTTGGGACAAGGGAATCCGGATCAGCCTACTCCTGCTCATATCGTCAAGGAATTGCAGGTTGCAGCTGAAAATCCGCTCTATCATCGGTACCCGCCCTTCAACGGGTTTCCATTTCTTAAGCAGGCGGTCGCCCAGCGTTATAAAGAGGACTATGATGTCGATCTGGACCCGGATACCGAGGTTGCCATTTTGTTTGGTGGTAAAACAGGCCTTGTCGAAATTAGTCAATGTCTGCTCAATCCAGGTGACGTGTGTCTTGTTCCCGATCCGGGCTATCCGGATTACTGGTCAGGGGTTGCGCTCTCCGGAGCAAGAATGGCTACTATGCCTTTGGTTGAGTCCAACGCCTTTTTACCGGATTACAGTGCTCTATCTGCAGAGGATATCAATAAAGCCAAGCTGATGTTCATTAATTATCCGAACAACCCCACTGGAGCATCAGCCCCGGCTTCCTTTTATGAGGAAACGATTCGCTTTGCCGAGAAGAATGACATTGTGGTAGCGAGTGATTTCGCTTATGGCGCACTCGGCTTTGACGGCCATAAACCTGTCAGCTTTTTGCAACTGCCAGGAGCCAAGGAAGTAGGTATTGAATTTTATACATTGTCCAAAACCTATAATATGGCTGGTTGGCGTGTAGGCTTTGCACTCGGTAATAAAGAGCTAGTCAGACTGATCAATCTGATTCAGGATCACTATTATTGCAGTCTGTTCGGTGGTATTCAGGCCGCTGCCGCTGCCGCTCTGACGGGTCCACAGGATTGTGTCGCATCCTTGCTAGCTACTTATCAAGGACGTCGTGATGCATTATACAGCTCCTTGGATCAAATTGGCTGGAAGGCACAGCGCTCCCAGGGCTCCTTCTTTACTTGGCTGCCTGTACCGAAGGGACACACCTCCACATCACTTGCCGATCTGCTGCTCGAGCAGGCCAAGATTGTGGTCGCGCCCGGAATCGGATTCGGTGAAAGCGGCGAGGGCTATGTTCGACTTGGGCTTTTGGCACCAGAACAACGATTACAGGAAGCTGTCGAACGAATAGCCAAGCTGCATTTGTTTGATTAAGCTTTATAAAGTAAATCGTTTCACAACGGGAACAAACCAACGGAGTGTTCTGTTGGTTTGTTTGCGCTAAGAGTATCGAATCTTACTATCCTTCGGATTTATGTGTGTCACATCTTACTGTAATTAGATCTTTAATTGTGCGTGCGCAAAACTGCGGTTTTGGGATACAGCCCGATTGCATCCGACGCGGATTTATCATTCATTTGAGCAGATATCGTACAGCTCTTATGATATATAAATAGACCTATGTGTCATAGCTTCAACCGAACGCTTGCTCCTTTACAACCGAATGGCCTCATGCTATGCTATAAAAAGTAAACGTAATGATGGGATCAGTAGAAAGCCCCCCGTGTACAGAGAGTAAATTCCACCGGCTGCAAGAATTTACCACGAAGACTTATCGAACCCGCCCCGGAACGGCCAGTGACGAACTGGACGGCAAGCCTTGCTGTTACCTAAGGCCTATTAAGTTGGATGTTCATCATCAATTAAGGTGGTACCGCGGAAGTTCATGCTTTCGTCCTTAGAGGACGGGGGCTTTTTGTGCATAAATTGGGAAATGAGTGATCGAATCATGCAGCAGCAAACTATTGTGGTGAAAATTGGAAGCAGCTCGCTTACCTCGGACGAAGGGGGACTTAATCGGAGTAAAATCGTATTTTTTGCCGCTGAACTGGCACGACTGCACAAGCAAGGCTTTCAGGTGCTGCTCGTGACTTCGGGTGCTGTTGCCGCAGGTTTTCGGGAAATAGGCTATGCGGCTCGTCCAAAGAACGTTCATGAAAAGCAAGCCTCTGCCGCAGTCGGGCAAGCCTTGCTGATGCAGGCATACCATGAAGCTTTTGCCACCCATCTTATCGGTGTCGGGCAAATATTACTGACACGTTCAGACTTTTCCAATCGTAAACGAATCCATAATGCTTCGATGACGATTGAAGAACTATTAAAACATAGAATACTTCCCATTATTAATGAAAATGATACTGTAGCGATTGATGAGCTCAACTTAAAGTTTGGAGATAATGATGCGCTGTCAGCACTCGTCGCAAATCTCGTCAAAGCCAAGCAGCTAATCATAATTACCGATACGGATGGACTGTACACCGAAGATCCGCGCAAAAATGCAAATGCGGAGCGAATTGAACGCGTTCACGAAATCAATGAGGACATATATCGTGTTGCTGGAGGCTCTGGCTCATCTGTCGGAACGGGCGGCATGCGGTCCAAGATCGAAGCGGCAAGAATCGCTATGCGGGGCGGCGTTCCCGTATTTGTCGGGCGTGTGCTTGAGGATGGCGATTTGGAACTTGCAGCCAACAACATAGGCAAAGGAACCTATTTTGATACGAGTCAGCACAATTTGCCAATGAAAAAACAATGGCTTGGCTTCCATTCCATGCCACTTGGTCAAATTATGATTGATGCGGGTGCAGAGGCTGCGCTTGTAGCAGGCGGCAGAAGTCTACTCCCCGCAGGGGTGACCGAGGTTGATGGTGATTTTCACCCTGGCGATGTAGTTGAAGTTATTAATAACCAACGCCAAATTGTTGGTCGAGGTGTTGTAAATTATACGACATCGCAGATTAAAGCAGTAGCTGGCCTCAGTACGGACGAAGTGCAAAAGCGAATTGAGGTCTCGCGGATTGAGGTCATCCATCGGGATGAATGGATCACCCTTTCCGTTTACAATTGACAGCGCAATTTACAAAACCTTTAGGAGGAACTCAAATGGAATCTTCAAAACAACAATCGGTCACAACTAGCGAGGTTATACATAAAGCTACTCTAGCCAAACAGGCCGCTCCTCGCTTAAGCCTGCTCACAACTGAACAAAAAAATAAAGCCCTGCTAATGATAGCGGACGCTCTTATCGCAGAGACGCCTTCCATTATGACTGCCAATGCTGACGATCTGCGGTTTGGGCGGGAAAACGGGACCAGCGATTCCCTGCTGGATCGTATTGCTCTGAATGAGCACCGCATTGCTGACATGGCTGAGGGCTTACGCCAGGTCGTAGCGCTGCCCGATCCTATTGGTGATATATTAGAGCAAACAACGCGTCCCAACGGCCTGAATATTACAAAAATCCGTGTACCTATCGGTGTCATCGGAATTATATATGAGGCCCGTCCGAATGTAACAGTCGATGCAGCAGCACTTTGCCTCAAAACCGGCAATGCGGTCGTGCTGCGTGGAGGATCAGCAGCGCTATCTTCCAATCGCCGTATCGTAGAAGTGCTGCACGAAGCACTCTCACGCTCGGATATCCCTGCCGATTCTCTGCAATTAATTGAGGATCCGGACCGCAGCTCAGTAGATCAAATGCTTAGACTGAATGGATTGCTTGATGTCCTCATCCCACGTGGTGGGCACTCGCTCATTCAGAATGTTGTCAAAAATGCGACCGTTCCAGTCATTGAAACGGGCTCTGGTATTTGTCATACTTATATAGATGAAACCGCCGATTTCGAAATGGCTCTGCAAATTGCGCTGAATGCTAAAGTACAGCGGCCTTCGGTATGCAACTCTATGGAAACCTTGCTCGTACATGAAAGCTTTGCTGAACAGCATTTGGTGTCCATTTCTGAGCAGTTTATTGCCAACAATGTCGAGCTGCGCGGCAACGAGCAAGCCCGATCCTTGGTTCCAGCAATCAAGCTTGCTGCTGATGTAGACTGGGATACGGAATATAGCGACTATATTTTGAATGTCCGAATCGTAAGCTCTCTGGATGAAGCACTTCAGCATATTAGTCTTCATGGCACCCAGCATTCCGAATGTATTGTCTCTGCCAATGAAAAGAACGCCGAACGTTTTCTGCAGGAAGTCGATGCGGCAGCCGTTTATCACAACGCATCAACGCGTTTTACAGACGGTTTCGAATTCGGCTTCGGCGCGGAAATTGGCATCAGTACACAAAAGCTTCATGCTCGCGGACCTATGGGTCTTCCTGAATTAACATCTACTAAATACCGCGTTCTCGGCAGCGGACAAATCCGCGGCTAATCAAGCGTGTAGGAACAAGCTTTATGAATCGCTTCAATTAAAGGAGAAATGACATTGATGTCTTTATCTACAGCTCGTATTACGTTTGTCGGAGCCGGCTCGATGGCAGAAGCTATCATACGTGGACTTACCGCTGATGAGAATAGCAATAAACAGCGGATTACTGCACTAAATCGCTCGGATACGGCTCGTCTGCAATTCCTGCAGCAAAGTTACGGCGTTAGTTTTGCTGTCGATGAGGAGCAGCGTGCTGAAGCTATTGCTGCTGCAGATGTTGTTGTAGTTGCATTCAAGCCCAAAGATGCTATCGTAGGGCTTCAGTCGATCAAATCGTTATTAAAGCCATCACAGCTATTGGTTTCAGTGATCGCAGGCTTGTCCATCACAACTATGGAAATGATCCTCAGTGCTTCAGGTCAGCCTATCGCACGCACCATGCCCAACACTTCAAGTGCAATCGGACTTGGGGCAACCGGTATCAGCTTTTCAAAAAGTGTCACGCCTGAGCAGCAGCAGTTAGCAGCACAAATGTTCGCCTCTACAGGTATTGTCACGATAGTTGAGGAAACAAAATTAGACATTGTAACAGGAGTTTCCGGAAGCGGACCTGCTTATATTTATTATATGATGGAAGCGATGATCGAAGGCGGTATTCGAGGTGGACTTACGCCTGAGGCAGCTCAGGAGCTTACGATCCAAACCGTGCTCGGAGCAGCACAAATGGTTCAACGAACTGGAGAAGCACCCGCTGATCTTCGCCGTAAGGTAACTTCTCCGAATGGCACCACCCAAGCTGCCATTGAAATGCTGGATCAGCATCAATTTGCACTCGGTGTAACCAAAGCTGTATTACGCTCTTCAGAACGCGCTGGTGAGCTGGGCAAAATGATCAGCGCACAGGCTAGTGAAATCAAATTCTAATTAAGCAGGTGAACATCTTGTCTCATTCTTACTGTTCAGCAACTTATCGCTGCTACGACGAAAAGGCAGATTTTAATAAAAAAGCGCTCGGTATTGCAGTAGGCCTCACCGTAGGCAGCTGGACCGATTTGCCAGAAGCTAAAAAAGCCGAAATGGAGCGCCATCTCGGTAAAGTCGTTAGTGTCGAAGTTCACGAGCCAGATAGCGGCAGTGGCGAAACTGCCTCAGACCGTTATGCCGATATTCAGATTGCGTATCCAGACGTGAATTTCAGCCGCGACATCCCAGCACTACTGGTGACGGTATTCGGGAAACTGTCGATGGACGGTCGTATCAAGCTGATCGACCTAGCGTTCTCAGAGGATTATTTATCCGGATTTCAAGGACCGAAATTCGGTCTGGAGGGTGTGCGTAAGCTTCTTGGAGTCCCTGAACGTCCACTGCTGATGAGTATTTTCAAGTCGGTTATTGGTCACGATTTGCCAACGCTTCGCGAGCAGTTTTATTTGCAAGCGCTTGGTGGAGTCGATCTGATAAAGGACGATGAAATTTTGTTTGAAAACCCGCTTACTCCTTTGGAAAAGCGGGTTGAGGTTTGTATGGAAGCTGCGGCTCAAGCAGAACAAGAAACTGGACAAAAGCTGCTCTATGCCGTTAATCTGACGGGTCCAACCTTCAGCCTGCTGGAACAAGCGCGTAAAGCGATTCAAGCAGGCGCTAACGCTTTGCTGTTCAATGTGTTGGCTTATGGCTTTGATGTATTGAATGAACTGAGTCGACATCCCGATATTAAGGTTCCCATTATGGCCCATCCGGCAATGGCTGGTGCGCTGTACCCTTCAGCATATCACGGGATATCGGCAAATGTCCTTCTCGGCAAGCTGATGCGTCTGGCTGGAGCCGATATTGTCCTGTTCCCATCCCCCTATGGCTCTGTTGTGATGCCTCGTGAAGAAAATATGGCGATCAAACAGACATTATTGACGGAGAACAAGTCCGATTATGTTTTTCATTTACCAACAGGTGTGAACTCATTCCAAGAAAATGCTTCACAACATGCTCTTTCACTGCGCAGCAGCTTTCCGGTTCCATCCGCCGGTATTCATCCAGGGTTGGTTCCGCTCATCCTGAAGGATTTTGGCAATCAAACGATTGTTAATGCTGGTGGTGGTATTCATGGTCACCCAATGGGTACCATTGCTGGGGGTCAAGCCTTCCGGCAAGCGATTGATGGCTGCTTGACAGGTCAATCCCTCAAGGCATACGCCACTCAGCATCCTGAGCTTAACGCAGCGATTGAAGCCTGGGGGCTTAGAGAATAATGACTCGTAAACGGATTATCTTTTGCGATTTTGACGGAACGATCACAGTCAATGACAATATCGTAGCTATCATGAAACATTTCAAACCAGAAGGCTGGGAGTCACTTGTTGATCAGGTGATTTCCAAGAAGATGACGATTCGAGAAGGTGTCGGGCGAATGTTTGCTTTGCTGCCGACCTCACGCAAACAAGAGGTCGTCGATTATGCGATCAATAACGTAACGATTCGGGAAGGCTTTGCTGAGCTGTTAGCTTATTGTCAGGAGCAGCAAATCGAATTTTTCGTGACCAGCGGCGGCATCGATTTTTTCGTATATCCAGTGTTGGCTGCCTTTCCGATTCCAACGGATCATATTTATTGCAATGCGAGTGATTTCAGCGGAAGTCATATTCAAATTGTTTGGCCGCATGCTTGTGACGAGAATTGTCATAACGATTGCGGTATGTGCAAAACGACGATCATACGTCGCTACTCTACTAAGGATTACGAACGTATCCTAATAGGTGACAGTGTGACCGATTTCGAAGGTGCTAAGCTCGTTGAAACCGTATTTGCCCGTTCACATCTGATTGATTTGTGCAGCGAGCTTGGTTTAAATTATGTACCGTTTGAAGATTTTCATGAGGTAATCCAACAATTAAAGGAGATGAACGTACAATGACAAATCCGTCTGAGCTTCGCTTGGAGGATAAGCAGCAGGCTTTTGCTGAGCTGCGAGATATTAAAACCACATTAGCAGCCAAAGGCTGGTTTCCGGCAACAAGCGGCAATCTCTCCATCCGTGTAGGTGATTTTGCACCTGATCAGTTTACTTTTGCTATTTCCGCGAGCGGTAAAGATAAATCTATCAATACACCGTCCGATTTTTTATTAGTTAATGAACACGGCAAGCCGACAGACGTTACAGGCCTTAAGCCTTCGGCTGAAACCTTGATCCACAAGGAAATATATCGTTTAACGGGCTGTGGAGCTATTCTGCATGTACATACCGTGTTCAACAACATTGTCTCGGAGCTGTTCTGGGAGCGCAAATCCATTCCTGTGGATGGTGTCGAATTAATCAAGGCTTTCAACATATGGGATGAGGAAGCTCATATTGACATTCCTATTCTTCCTAACTATGCGGATATCCCACGGATTGCTGAGCTTGTTGAAGGTGCAATTGTCCCCAAGGTTCCGGGCATTATGCTGCGCAAGCATGGCATTTACGCATGGGGCGCCAACTGTTTTGAAGCGAAGCGCAATCTGGAGGCTTTCGAATTTTTGTTCGAATATGTCTACCGTATGGAATTATTGAAAAAGTAGTTGGTTATGACTTAATAATTATAATTAAAAAGCCCCAACTGTTGTTAACGCTAGTTTTAACTAACCGTTAACAACAGTCGGGGCTTTTTGTCTATGCGAAAATGATATAAATTCTTGTATCAACGACGCATCCGTTTATTTGCCGTATTCACTTGGGTTGATGCTCCAAGCACGTAACGCCTCAAGATCCTGCTGCTGAATACTGCCTTGCTTTAACGCTGCATCAAGCAGAACTGAATAATTAGTTAAGGTATCAAATGGAATCTTTGCACCTTCGAATGCTGCTGCTGCTTTCTCGAATTGATAGGAGAAAATCCCAAGCACGCCCAGTGCCTTTGCTCCTGCATCATTTACAGCAAGTGCAACCTTCAATGAGCTGCCCCCTGTTGATATCAGATCCTCGATGACAACGGTTTTTTGCCCCGGCTGAATGCTGCCCTCGATGAGGTTCTCTTTGCCATGTCCCTTCGCTTTATCACGAACGTACACCATTGGCAGATTCAGCTTTTGTGCAACCCATGCCGCATGTGGAATACCACCTGTAGCAGCCCCTGCGATGACTTCCGCATCTGGAAAGTTCTCACGAATCAATGCAGCAAAACCCTCTGCAATTGCATCACGAATGTCGGGATAAGAGATTGTAAGACGGTTATCGCAATAAATCGGTGACTTTAGGCCGGATGTCCAGGTAAACGGTTGATCAGGACGAAGCGCTACCGCACCGATCTTCAGTAAGGATACCGCTATTTGCTCGGCAAGTTGTGGGTCCGTCTTAATTGATTGTGTACTCATAAATACATCGCTCCTTAAATAGTCAATTCGTCGTGTACGGTGTGGTAAGACGGTTAACGCTTTTTCAATATAATTATTTGATCGACGCAATGATGCTTTCCAAAGCACTTCGAGGGTCCTGGGTAGCTGTTATCGGCCTTCCAATTACGATAAAATCCGTGCCTTGTGCAAAAGCTTCAGCTGGTGTCAACACCCTCGATTGATCGCCAATATCTGCGCCTGCTGGTCGAATTCCTGGTGTTACGGTTACAAAATCAGAACCACAGGCTTCCTTGATTTGGACAACCTCCAGTGGAGAAGCAACGACACCACCCAGTCCGGCAGATTGAGCCAGTCGAGCATAGCGAAGAACAGCTGCTTCTACAGAGCCTTCAATCCCTATTTCCTCGTTCATAACCTTCTGATTTGTGCTTGTCAGCTGAGTCACGCCAATGACTATAGGTTTTGCAAGGCTATGTGAACTACCGCTAATTGCTTTATCCACACCTTCCATTGCAGCCTCAAGCATTTGTTTACCGCCGGCAGCGTGGACATTAAACATATCGACTCCAAGCCTTGTGACACTCTCAGAGCCGCCTTTAACCGTATTAGGTATATCATGCATCTTCAAGTCCAAAAACACTTTGTAGCCCTGTTCTTTCAAGCTGAGCACGAACTGGGGACCAGCGCTGTAGAATAACTGCATGCCCACCTTCATGTAGCATGGAATTCCTTGCAAAGCTTCCACTAACTGACGTGCTTGCCCGGCTTCCGCATAATCGAGAGCCACCATAATACGTTCTGCCACTTTTGCTGGTACTGCCATTCCCCAATCGCCTCCTGATTCTTATAGCGTTCCAAATGACACATAGCGGCTGAAGCCGCCCTATCATGGGATTAGCACAGCTTCCCCCTGAAGACCTGGGCTGCTGTGCTAATCATTTAAGCTGTTATATATGATTGGCTGGCATCGCTTCGGATTGGAAGTTAATGGACTCCAGCATATGCCAAAGCGCCCGCACCGTATCCAGTGATGTCATACAAACAATGCCATTCTCTACCGATTCACGGCGAATACGGAATCCGTCGCGTTCCGGTGTTTTACCTTTGGTTAGCGTGTTGACAACGAAATGCGCTTCTCCATTGCGGATTAGATCCAGAATGTTCGGAGAGCCCTCGCTTAGCTTATTCACAGTCGTTACAACTACGCCTGCATCATTCAGAGCTTTAGCTGTGCCGCCTGTGGCTACGATTTTGTAACCAAGCTTGTAAAAGCCTTTTAAAATCTCAATCGCTTCTTCTTTGTCCTTGTCAGCTACTGTCGCGATAATGGAGCCTGTCGGCGGAATTTTCATACCCGAACCGATTAAACCTTTATACAAAGCTTTTGCAAAACTCTTATCGCGTCCCATAACCTCACCAGTCGATTTCATTTCAGGTCCAAGTGTCGTATCTACACGGCGCAGCTTGGCAAAGGAGAATACAGGCACTTTCACAGATACATAATCATCTTCTGGCCATAAGCCCGTTTCATATCCCATATCGGTAAGCTTCTCGCCCAGAATAACGCGAGTTGCTACATTCGCCATCGGAATTCGGGTTACTTTGCTTAAGAATGGCACCGTTCTGGATGAACGTGGATTAACCTCAATGACATAAGGCTGATCCTGATAAATAACGAACTGGATATTTAGCAAACCAACGATTTCCAGTCCTCTGGCGATTTTCGTTGTAATCTCAATGATTTGCTGCTTGATTGAATCCGAAACCGTTTGTGTCGGGTACACGGCAATCGAGTCACCAGAGTGGACACCGGCTCTTTCTATGTGCTCCATAATACCAGGGATGACGACGGTCTCCTTATCGCAGATCGCATCAACTTCCACTTCTTTACCCAGCATATAACGGTCAATCAATACCGGATGCTCAGGGTTGATTTTCACAGCATATTCCATGTAGCTCAAAAGCTCCTCATCGGAATATACAATTTCCATCGCGCGGCCGCCCAGAACATAGGAAGGACGGACTAAAACCGGATAACCATGAATTGCAGCCATACCTACAGCCTGGTCGACTGAAGTTACCGTACCACCTGGAGGCTGTGCGATGTTCAATCCACGAAGCAGTGCTTCGAATTTCTTGCGATCCTCTGCCGCATCAATGTTTTCCAAATCAGTTCCGAGAATACGCACGCCTGCTTTGGATAAAGGTGCAGCTAGATTAATCGCAGTTTGACCACCGAATTGAACGATTACGCCGATAGGCTGCTCGCGCTCAATAACGTTCATAACATCTTCGAAGAACAAAGGCTCGAAGTACAGACGATCTGATGTATTAAAATCGGTCGATACGGTTTCCGGATTGTTATTGATAATTACCGCTTCGTATCCTGCCGCCTGGATCGCCCATACCGCATGTACGGTAGAATAATCGAATTCGATTCCTTGTCCGATACGAATAGGGCCTGATCCTAATACAACTACCTTTTGCTTAGTTGCTTCCTTGACTTCATCTTCTGTTTCATAAGTCGAGTAGTAATAAGGTGTCGTTGCCTCAAATTCCGCTGCACACGTATCAACCATTTTGTAAACGGGTTTTAGGTTAATGCTTAAGCGATAAGCGCGAATTTCAGACTCATTCGTGAATTTCAGGCCGCTGTTAGCTGCTGTACGAATTTCAGCGATGGCACGATCTGTAAAGCCTTTACGCTTAGCTTCACGCAGCACTTCGTCGCTTAGTTCAGGCTCAGCGATCTGTTTTTCAAACAGGATCATACCTTCAAGCTTGTTCAAGAACCACCAATCGATTTTCGTCAAATCTTGAATTTGCTGCAAAGTATAACCGCGACGGAATGCTTCTGCGATCAAGAACATCCGTTCGTCATCTGGTTTTACCAGACGCATTTCCAATGTTTCTTGATCCAGTAAATCAGTTTCCTTCAGAAACAGACGGTGAACACCGATTTCCAATGAGCGGATCGCTTTATGAATCGATTCCTCGAAAGTACGGCCAATCGCCATAACCTCGCCGGTTGCTTTCATTTGCGTACCCAGCTTACGATTCGCTGATGTAAATTTATCAAATGGCCAACGTGGGATTTTGGATACGATATAATCCAGTGTAGGCTCAAAGCATGCATAAGTTTGACCCGTTACCGGGTTCATAATTTCGTCCAATGTGTAGCCGATAGCGATTTTTGCAGCCATTTTGGCAATCGGATAGCCTGTTGCTTTGGAAGCCAAAGCAGATGAACGGCTTACACGTGGGTTTACTTCAATTACATAATATTGATAGCTGAACGGATCTAGCGCGAACTGAACATTACAGCCGCCCTCAATATTCAGAGCACGAATAATTTTCAAGGATGCTGAACGCAGCATTTGGTACTCACGGTCGGATAACGTTTGGCTCGGTGCTACAACGATGCTGTCTCCCGTATGAACGCCAACCGGATCAAAGTTCTCCATGTTGCAGACTACGATACAGTTATCGTTCGCATCACGCATAACCTCATATTCGACTTCCTTCATGCCAGCGATACTTTTCTCAACGAGACATTGTCCGATTGGACTGTAGCGGATTCCTGAAGCTACGGTTTCCACCAGTTCTTCCATATCGGCGCAAATGCCTCCGCCTGTTCCTCCCAATGTATAAGCGGGACGTACAATTAATGGAAAGCCGATTTCATTAGCAAAATCAACTGCTTCTTCAACCGTTGTTACGATAACACTATCCGGAACCGGCTGTTCTAATTCTCTCATCAGATCACGAAACAGGTCACGATCCTCAGCTTTTTCGATTGCTGTTAATTGCGTACCCAGCAGCTTAACATTTTCACGCTCCAGCACACCTGCACGAGCCAAAGCAACAGCCATATTCAGACCTGTTTGACCACCTAGTGTAGGAAGCAAACCGTCAGGACGCTCCTGACGAATAATTTGTGTAACAAACTCCAATGTGATGGGCTCGATGTATACTTTATCAGCCATGTTCGTATCGGTCATGATCGTCGCAGGGTTGCTGTTGATCAGAACGACCTCCATGCCTTCTTCCTTCAATGCTTGGCAAGCTTGTGTTCCCGCATAGTCAAACTCAGCTGCTTGACCAATAACAATGGGACCGGAACCGATCACTAATATTTTTTTGAGGCTATTATTTTTTGGCATAGTCTAGTTCTCCTTTTGCTGCAGGCCCGGAAGCACCGGCTGCTTGTAATCCTAGCTTGGAAGCCGCAGAAATTTGCGCTTGTTTTGGAAGCTGCGGACGATCCGCTTTAAACTGGCGTATTTGCTGGATGAAATCATCAAACAAATAGCTCGAGTCAAAAGGACCCGGGGATGCTTCTGGATGATATTGTACGGAAAAAGCAGGATACTTTTTGTGCTTCAAACCTTCGATTGTTCCATCATTGTTGTTGATATGTGTAACTTCAAGATCCGTGTTCGCAACTGACTCATCTTTAACTGTGTATCCATGATTTTGTGAAGTAATATAACAACGATTGCTTTGCAGATCCTTAACCGGATGGTTACCGCCGCGATGTCCGAATTTAAGCTTGTCCGTATCCGCCCCGCATGCAAGAGCAAACAACTGATGGCCTAAGCAAATACCGAAAATCGGGAATTCTCCAAGTAGTTCAGCAATCATAGAAACGGCATGAGGAACATCCTTCGGATCCCCAGGGCCATTGGAGAGCAAAATGCCATCTGGTCCTAAACGGCGAATTTGTTCAGCTGTTGTATCTTGAGGTACGACAACAACGTCACAGTCGCGCTTAACGAGATCACGCAGAATTCCACTTTTGGAACCAAAATCAACAAGAACTACACGTTCATTGGGACCCGGAATACTAAATACGCTTTTGGTTGAAACTCTAGAAACTTGATCATTCATTAGTGAGCTGCCTGTTAATTGCTCCATCAGCTCGGCTACCGATTTCGTGGAAGTCGTCAGCATAGCCTTCATAACTCCATGGTGGCGAATCCGGCGAGTCAGCATCCGGGTATCGATATCGCTGATGCCGATAATTCCATACTCTTTAAGCAAACTGTCGAGTGAGTATTCCGCTCTCCAGTTACTTGGAACCACTTCATGCTCACGCACTACGAAACCGTGGATAAAAGGACGAATGGATTCGAAATCGTCACGCGCCATTCCATAGTTACCAATCAGTGGGTAGGTCATCGTTACAATCTGTCCACAATAGGAGGGGTCAGAAAGAACCTCCTGATAACCTGTCATACCTGTATTAAAAACGACCTCGCCAACCGAGTCGCCCTCACTTCCAAAGCCTTTGCCTGTAAATAGTGTACCGTCTTCCAATAATAATCTTGCCTGCATCGATTTCAACTCCTTATTTACTTGATTCATTCTTAAAGTTCAAACTATTTATTATAAGCTTGGCAACAAGGCCAGCCGTTACTTTATCTATGCTTCCGACCAAACAACCTTGCCGTCTACCATCGTAAGCGTCGGCCAGCCTTGAAGGCTCCAACCTAGGAATGGTGTATTATGTCCTTTGGATAGGAAATCCGCCGCGTCAACCGCTTGTTCCTTATTCAAATCGATAATTGTAATATCTGCTACTTTACCTACTTCCAACCGTCCTTGTGATAAACCAAATACTTGTGCTGGCAGCGAGGTCATTTTGTCCACCAGAAATTGCAAAGTCCAATGTCCTGTTGCAACGAACTTGGTATAGAGAAGCGGGAAAGCCGTTTCGAATCCAACAATTCCAAAAGGAGCCAGATCAACACCTTTTGCTTTTTCTTCTGCACTATGTGGAGCGTGATCGGTTACGATGATATCAAGAGTTCCATCCATTACGCCTTCGATACAAGCTTGTACATCTCGTGGTGTGCGCAGCGGCGGGGTCATTTTCCAATTGGCATCGTCCAGACCCGGAATATCTTCATCGGACAGCAGCAGGTGGTGCGGACAAACCTCAGCCGTCACCTTGATGCCGAACTGCTTGGCATGGCGAATCAATCGTACCGATTGCTCCGTACTAACATGACACACATGGTAATGTGCACCCGTTGCTTCTGATAAAAGAACATCACGGCCAACATGAATCGCTTCTGATTCATTAGGTATTCCTTTTAAGCCGTGTTTTTTGGAAAATGCTCCTTCGCTCGCCCACGCGCCCACTGTCAACGTATCATCCTCGCAGTGTGCGATTATCGGCAACCCGATGGAAGCAGCTTTAGTCATGGCATCCTTCATCATTTGCGCGCTTTGTACGCCTACACCATCATCCGTAAATCCGATTGCTCCCGCTTCTTTCAAAGCATCGAAGTCGGTCAGTTCGCGCCCCAGCTCATTTTTGGTAATACAAGCATAAGGGAGAACACGGATAATTCCTTCATTCTCAGCTTTATCCAGTACATATTTGACTGTTTCTACGGTATCAATGACAGGTCGTGTGTTCGGCATGCAGGCTATCGTTGTAAAGCCGCCACGGGCTGCTGAGCGTGTTCCACTCGCTATCGTTTCTTTATATTCAAAGCCTGGCTCCCGAAGATGCACGTGCATGTCAATCAAGCCTGCTGTGACCAGCTTACCTGCCGCGTCAATCACTTCGTGCCCGGCCGTGTCAGGTAAGATATCCCCTGCTTCAATTATCTGTTCAATCGTTTGACCTTCTACAAAAATATGACGTTTGACAACCTCATTTCCCGAAGCTACCGTCTGTGCATTCAATATCCAAATTCCCATAATGGCCTCCCTGTAATTTATGTTTATGAAGCTTAGCTCAATGCCCGCTCAATGACAGCCATTCTTATAGGTACACCATTTCCCATTTGCTCAAAAATCTTAGACCTTCCGCACTCCACCAGCTCATCATCAATCTCTACATTCCGATTAATCGGTGCTGGATGCATAATGATCGCGTGTACTGCCATTGCAGCTTCACGTTTTACGGTCATTCCGTATGCTTCTCTGTAATCATCAGGGGATTTGAACAATCCCTCTTCATGCCGCTCCAGTTGAACCCTGAGCATCATAACAACATCGCCTCTTATCGCTTCCTCCATGCTCACATAAGGAGCATGAGCGGCAAGCTCTGGCGCTTGCATCACTTGCGGAGCGCAAAAGCTGACTTTGGCTCCAAGCGTTTGAAGTGCCCATAAATTCGAACGAGCTACCCGACTATGTAAGATATCTCCAATAATCGATACATTCAGTCCGCGCAGCTCACCAAAATGCTTACGCATCGTGTAAAGATCAAGCAAAGCTTGCGTCGGGTGTTCACTGTTGCCATCTCCAGCATTGATTAAAGGCACTTTAATCTTTTGTGCAATCTCAGCAAGCAGTCCATTCGGCTTCATCCGAATAACACCAGCATCAATGCCCATGGATTCCAAGGTTTTCACCGTATCATAGATCGATTCGCCTTTTTGAACACTGGACACGGCAGCAGCAAAGTTCAATACTTCCGCACCGAGCCGTTTCTCGGCAACCTCGAATGAGAATCTTGTTCTCGTACTATTTTCAAAAAACATATTGGCAACAAACTTGCCATTTAATTGTTTCGACAACTTTTCGGGAACTTGCTCCCAATATGCGGCTCGATCCAGTATAGATGTAATTTCTTCAGCACTCATTCCTTGCGTACCGAGCAAATGCTTGTGTGATGCTACCTGAAGCTGAGTCATCTCTGCTGCCTCCTCTGTTGCGTTATTACTACTTGATCCAGCCCATCAACTTCATGAAGCAGTACTTCTATCGCTTCCAACCGCGAAGTAGGAATATTTTTACCTACATAATCCGGACGGATCGGAAGCTCCCGATGCCCACGATCTACTAACACCGCAAGCTGTATCATCTGTGGACGTCCCATGTCCATCAGCGCATCCATTGCCGCCCTGACGGTCCTGCCTGTATACAGCACATCATCGAACAGGATCAGCTTCTTATTATGAATATCAATGGCTGCTGGCGGCTCTACGCCTGCTTTTGGATCCAGTCTGCCGGATCGGTCATCTCTATACCTCGTAACATCGATTTCACCGATTGGTGCTGGCACATTTTCTATCTCTAAAATGTGCTCAGCAATTCTTTTGGCCAAGTAAATGCCTCGGGTACGAACACCGATCAGCATACAGTTCTCAAAACCTTTATTTTTTTCCAGTATTTCATGGGCAATCCGTGTCAATGCACGGCGCATCCCTGTTTCATCCATGAGCACATGCTCGCGTTCTGCTTCCTGACCCAAGGTCTTCGACCTCCTGCTCCAGTGATAGACAAAATAAAAAACCTTGCTCATTAGGGCAAGGTTCGCGGACATACGGAGATAACGGATGAAAGTAGAATTCATAACGAGATTGACCCATTAGAACCTAATAGCCGTTGTTTCCATTCGTTCACCTTGCCAGTCTCTCTGGACTGAGTTTAAAGGTGCTTTTCAATTATTAGCATTATCCCATGTCAGATACCCAATGTCAATAGGGAAAACACGCATTATGTCGTAATTTGATGTTTCCAACATTGCGATAGCATGGCTTTTATGCTATAAAGATTATGAGAGATTTCACCCGGTGTCATGAATGATGACACGGTACATTATATAGAGAGTTGGAATGTCAATGACTGAGATGAACACATTGGAGATTATTCAGTTTATCAAGAACAGTGTAAAGAAAACACCAGTAAAGGTCTATGTAAAAGGTGATTTGGAATCCATCGATTTTGGTTCAGAGATTCAATCCTTTTTGTCCGGCAAAAGTGGTGTATTGTTCGGTGAATGGACAGAAGTGAAACGCGTACTGGACGAAAATCAAAACCTTATTGAAGATTATGTAGTTGAGAACGATCGTCGTAACTCCGCAATCCCTATGCTCGATCTTAAAGGCATTAACGCTCGTATCGAACCCGGTGCTGTCATTCGTGATAAGGTATTTATCGGCGATAACGCGATCATCATGATGGGCGCTTCCATTAATATCGGCGCTTCTATCGGTGCAGGTACCATGATCGATATGAATGTTGTAGTTGGCGGACGCGCAGTTATTGGATCTATGTGTCATATTGGTGCAGGTTCTGTTGTTGCTGGTGTTATTGAGCCTCCCTCCGCTCAACCTGTAGTTATTGAAGACGACGTATTAATTGGAGCCAATGCTGTTATCCTTGAAGGTGTTCGTATTGGTAAAGGTTCCGTCGTTGCTGCAGGTGCTATCGTCACCCAGGATGTAGCCGAATATACGGTAGTTGCAGGAGCACCAGCACGAGTGATCAAAATGGTTGATGCCAAAACGAAATCCAAAACCGAAATTTTGCAAGATCTCCGCACCCTTTAGGGTGTTCAGCTTAGTGCTCGGCGAACATCGCCGGGCTTTTCTTTATACGTTCACAATTTATAAGTATCAGTTGGGCTGAACATCCTTACATTGAAAGAAAAGCTAACACTAACTTTTAAATGCCTCTTCATCAAAACGACTTTGATTCCGTTGCTCTATTTTAGAAAGGACTGATCACACTAATGGCGAATTCGACTAAAAATGTCAGATCAGCACCAGGACCGTTTGTACAAATCCGCAGACAACTGCACCAAATTCCGGAGCCAGGTTTTGCCGAGTTCAAAACCCAACAATTTTTGCTGGACTATCTTGAATCGCTTCCACAGGAACGTCTCGAAATCCGGACTTGGCGGACAGGAATATTGGTAAATGTAAAAGGAACCGCCCCCAAACGCCGTCTCGGTTATAGGGCCGATATGGATGGTCTGCCTATCACGGAAGATACCAGCTATGAGTTTCGCTCAACCCACTCAGGTTTTATGCATGCTTGCGGGCATGATGTTCATATGTCAATCGGTCTTGGCATTCTGACTCAGGCTGTTCAGACTCCTATAAAGGACGATATTACCTTCATTTTTCAACCGGCTGAAGAAGGTCCTGGCGGGGCAAAACCTATGCTTGAATGTGAAGAACTTCAGGATTGGATGCCGAATCAAATCGTTGCACTTCATATCGCACCTGAATATCCGGTTGGCACGATCGCTACGAAACCGGGAATTTTATTTGCCAATACTTCCGAGTTGTTCATAGATCTAACTGGTAAAGGTGGACATGCTGCTTTCCCTCACCTTGCTAATGATATGGTGATTACAGCCTGCCAGTTAGTTTCCCAACTGCAAACTATCGTATCACGCAATGTAAATCCACTCGATTCTGCCGTTATCACGATTGGTAAAATTGAAGGCGGCACTAAGCAAAATATTATCGCTGAGAAGTCACGACTAGAAGGCACCATTCGCACATTATCCGCAACCACAATGCTGCTGATCAAATCGCGTATTGAAGCGCTCGCGGCCGGCATGGAAACAGCCTATGACTGTAAGGTTGACATCGATTACGGGGCCAATTATTTGCAGGTATTCAACCATGCAGAACCAACCCAAACATTTATGGACTGGGTTCGTGAAACGGGTATTATGAAGGTAATCGAATGTACGGAGGCCATGACAGGTGAGGATTTCGGTTATTTTCTGGAGAAAATTCCTGGTTTTATGTTTTGGCTCGGGGTGGATACGCCTTACGGTTTGCATCATGCCAAAATTGAACCTAATGAACAAGCGATCGATCTCGCAATTGAACTGATCAGCAGCTACTTTAGATGGATATCCGAGCAAAATTGATAATGAAGAGAGAATATGGTTAGCTCTGTTTGGCGACCTAAAAGTCATAGAGGCTTTCTGTCATGCTCTCTCTTGATCCAGATTTTTCAAACGAATATCTTATTATTTGATTCGTTTCAATCGATCTAATTCCAGATCGTGCTCACCGATTCTTCTGGCTAAATAAGCAATATCTTCTTTTGTTGCTGTCTGTTCCAGTTTGGCATCTATCATAGTTAGCAAGGACAAGACATCATGAGCTTGTGCATATTCCATTCGATCCAACTGCTGCTGCATTTGTGTAAGCTGCTCCTTTATGGATGGCAGATCCTTCAGTTGCTCTTTCATTGGTGCCAGATCCTTCAACTGCTCTTTCATCGGCTCCAGGTCCTTCAACTGCTCTTTCATTGGTGCTAGATCCTTCAGCTGCTCTTTCATCGGCTCCAGGTCTTTCAGCTGTTCCTTCATTGGTGCCAAGTCTTTCAACTGCTCTTTCATCGGCTCCAGGTCCTTCAATTGTTCCTTGATAGGAATCAATTGCTCGATCATTTCTTCCTTTACTACCAGCCGTATGGCATTGATTAAATCCTGATCCATACTTTTACACCTCCAATGCTTAGATATGTAGACAGCTTAATCATAACATATCTGAGCTGCTCATTACGATGATAGCCATACAAAAAAGCTCCTTATACCTGAATCGGTAGAAGGAGCTTTACTATTTATAGTTTGCGAACAAAATCATCCATACGATCCAGCGCTTGCTCCAGAATCTGCATACTATAGGCATAGGATATCCGAATGTAGCCTTCCCCAAAGATGGAAAATGCATCCCCAGGCACTACAGCAACTCTGTGCTCATTCAATAGTCGCATTGTAAAATCCATCGAGGATAGCTTGAATCGTTCAACCGACGGGAATAAATAAAAAGCACCCTCCGGCTTCTCCAATTCAAACCCCATCTGCAGCAAGCGTCCATACACGTAGTCTCTACGCTGCATATAAGCTTCCTTCATAGGTATTGCATCATCTATACCATTCGTCAGTGCTTCAAGCGCAGCATATTGGCTGATTGAGCTTGCACACGTCACATTGTACTGATGTACCTTAACCATATGTTTTGCCACATATTCCGGTGCAAAAACAAGTCCGATCCGCCAGCCGGTCATCGAATGAGATTTCGATAATCCGTTGATCACAATTGTTTTCTCACGCATGGAAGGGAGTGCAGCAATGGAAACATGCGGTTGATCGTAAATCAGCTCACTGTAAATTTCATCGGAAATAACAAATATCGATTTTTGATCCAAAAGACTTGCGATATCTGCCAGCTCTTGACCACTCACAACCCTGCCCGTTGGATTTGATGGATAGCACAAAATAATGCAGCGGGTTTTGTCCGTAATGTGCGGCTCCAACAGCTCAGCTGTCAGTTTGAAACCGTTGCTTCTCGTATCCACATAGATCGGAACCCCTCCGCACAATCGTACCAAAGGTTCATATCCCGGATAAATCGGTCCTGGGATCAGCACTTCGCTTCCTGGCTCAAGGATTGTTCTTAACGTAATGTCCAGTGCCTGGCTTGCTCCCGTAGTTACGATAACTTCTGACTCCGGCGCATAATGTAAATGATATTTAACTCGTACAAAGGCCGATGCCGCTTGGCGCAGCTCAAGCAAGCCCGGATTTGCCGTATATGTCGTTTTATGTGCATCGATTGCCAGCTTGGCGGCCTGCAAAATATGATCAGGTGTCGGAAAATCGGGCTGACCGATTGTTAAAGAAAGCACATCTGGATACTGACTAACCAAATTGGCGATTTTTCGGATTCCCGATATTTGAATATCCTTCACAGCGGGATTGATCAAATGTTCCATTGTCAGTACTCCAATCTTAACGATTTTTCAATACGTGGATCAAATGCTGCATATCCGCAGGAATTTCCGCTTCAAACTGCAAATGCTCTCCGGTTCTAGGGTGTGTGAAGCCAAGTATGGCCGCATGCAGAGCTTGTCCATCCATCGTCGCACCTTTGCCGCGGGAAGGCCCGTATGCAGGATCTCCTACTAGTGGATGCCCAATAAACTTCATGTGCACACGAATTTGATGAGTTCGGCCCGTTTCCAGTCTCAGCTCCAGCAAGGTATAATCACCGTAACGCTCAATAACACCAAAATGCGTTACCGCTTTTTTACTATTGCGTTCTGTGACTGTATACAATTTACGGTCATACGGATCTCGACCAATTGGAGCATCTACCGTACCTTGTTCATGAGTCAAATTCCCATGCACAACCGCCAAATATTTTCTGACTACGGTATGTTCCTTCAGCTGTGCTGCCAATGACTGGTGTGCTGTATCATTTTTGGCAGCCATCAACAATCCCGATGTATCTTTGTCAATCCGATGAACAATTCCGGGACGCATGACCCCATTAATTCCCGATAAGTCTTTACAATGGTGCAGGAGCGCATTAACCAATGTACCGCTGTAGTGGCCAGGAGCCGGATGAACAACAAGCCCCCGCGGCTTATTGATCACAATCACGTCTCCATCCTCATAAATCACTTCAAGTGGAATGTTCTCAGCTGTCAGATTCAATTCTTCCGGCTCGGGTGTAACTAACACCAATTGATCTCCAACAGACAGCTTATAGTTTGCTTTGACACGTACACCGTTGACTTTTAGATGACCATCCTTGATCCACTGCTGCACAAGACTGCGGGATACATCCTCATCAGATGCTTCAGCTACGAATTTATCAACCCGTTCTCCTTGATCCTGCGCCTCAGCAATCCATTCTTTCCGATTCTCCAACTCTTCTTGTTCAGATAAAGACATTTAGTTACGCGCCTCTCTTTTCTTTTCTCCAGCTGATGATGGAATCGATAAATATGAGTGCCACACCGATACAAATCGCGGAATCCGCAATATTAAAGATCGGATAGGTATAGTCAACCGGATTACCTAAACCATTAAATTGGAAACGAAATTTTAGAAAGTCGACCACTTCGCCAAATAAGGCCCGATCTACAAAGTTTCCTAAAGCTCCGCCCAATAGTAAGCTAAGTGCAACTGGCAGCAGCTTTTTGCCCTCTTTGTAGCTTTTCTGCAAATAAATAATAATACCAGCTGCGACTACCAAAGTAATCACAATAAAAAACCACCGTTGATCTTGCATAATGCCAAAAGCCGCTCCGCGATTCCGGTGTGATGTAATTTGAAAAAATTCACCAATAACCGAACGAACTTCATTCAATTCTAGCCGATTGACAATCAACCATTTGGTGATTTGATCCAGTATCAGCACTACACATGCATATAAATAGTATCTCAACATGACAACTCCTTTTCGCTTACTTCTCCTGATCTGCTGCCTTACCCATGATTTACCTATGTAAAAAACTTCGTTTCCGCAAAAAATAGCAGCAATGCTTTATCAAAGGAGGCGTACTTGATGACTCATAATGATCCCAATCCAATAAGTCCTCAGCAATTGCAATCGTTACGGTTCATTTTACTTGAAGAAAAACAATGGCTGGAGAACGTGACGGAAAACAACAGCCATTTCGGTCTCTCCGACTCCCTGCGTGATCAGACCGGTGAACTATCCACCAATGATAACCACCCAGCCGATTTAGGGTCGGAAATGTTTGAACGCAGTAAGGATATTGCTTTAAACGATAATCGCGAGCGTCATTTTACCCAGGTTACTGAAGCACTGCAGCGCTTAGACAATGGACAATATGGTATCTGCCAGAGCTGTGGAGCTCCCATTTCTTTTGAACGTCTACAGGCAGTACCTACCACCTTATTTTGCAAAAAACATGTACCTGACATCCCTGATACCGAATATCGTCCAGTTGAAGAAGACATCTTAGCACCGCCATTCGGCAGAACCAGTCTGGACGAAAAGGATAAGGAAACCGAATTTGACGGCGAAGATGCCTGGCAAATTGTTGAAAGCTGGGGCAGCTCCAACTCACCTGCTATGGCAGAAGACCCCAACATTTCAAATAATTATAACGATATGGAAATTGAGGCTGATGAGCAGGTCGGCTACGTGGAAGCATTCGAAAGCTTTTTGGCTACCGATATGTATGGACAAAATGTTACTCTGTACAGGAATCGAGCCTATAACGAGTATCTGCAAAACCATGAAGGTGAAGGCTTACTTGAGCTGGATTCCGCAGATGACGAAGATGATATCTATACGGATCTCACCTAGTAAGTTCTTCCTTCCAATTGATACTGAACATGCTTAATAATATCCGCTATATAGTCTCCAATTATAGGTAAATTTAAAGCTCCCAATAATTGAAGAACATACAGAATTGTCGTCGCAAACACAGTAAAGCCAATGGCGATTCCAACGCCTCTTGCTAAACCAGCGAGTAAATTCGAGAAAATGAGCTTACGCGGACTGTTGAGCAGATCCACATAATCGGCAATTTGGGTTCGTTCCATCTGATTTGCAATCTTGGTCACTTGCTGGTGGATACTTTCCATAAGCTTCCGATCCGGCAATGGCTGATGTCCGCTCAAGCCCATTCCTCCCGACTTTCTCATCAGATTAATCCCGTTAGCAGAGCTTGTACGCTTCTTCTGCTTCCGGGATTACTCCCATATTTGATTAGACCTGATAAGACCTGATTAAACCTCTACCCTCTGCTTGATGACTTCCGCACAACGTTTGCACAAGGTCGGATGATCCGCATCCAAGCCTACATCCTTAGTAACATTCCAGCAGCGCTCACATTTCTCGCCTTCTGCAATCTTCACCTGTACGGACATACCTTTGGACGAACGAGCCCCTTCCGGTGCCGCGGCTCCGGCTTCATGAACCTCAACTGCTGAAACAATGAATAGCTGCTCCAATTGTTCTAACCCAGCTAACAGCTGTGCTTGCTCTTCATTTGGATATAGATGAACGGCCGCCCCAAGCGAGTTACCGATCATTTTTTCCTTACGTGCGTCCTCCAGAGCCTTCAGAACATCATCACGAACGACAATGAACTGTTCCCACTTTGATTCCATTTTTTCATCGAAAAGTGTAGCATCTACTTCCGGCAGCTCGCTTAATTGAATGCTGTCCAATTGGACGCCTGGGATGTACTTCCATACTTCGTCCGCTGTATGCGGCAAAATCGGAGCAATTAACTTAGTTATTACCGTCAAGGCATCATATAATACGGTTTGTGCTGCTTTTCTGCCCGAATCCGAAGGAGCGCTAGCGTAAAGTCTATCCTTAATAATGTCCAGATAAAAAGCGCTCATCTCAACGGCACAGAAATGGTGTACAGACTGATAAACAATATGAAACTCATAGGCATCGTATGCCTTGGTAACGCGATCAGTCATCCGATTCAAACGCGCCAATGCGAAGCGGTCCAATTCATTCATTTGGTTCGGAGCTATACGGTCTGCTGCAGGGTTGAAGTCAGATAAATTACCCAGTAAAAAGCGCAGCGTGTTGCGAATTTTGCGATACACTTCCGTAATTTGATTCAAAATATTGTCTGAAATGCGCACATCGGATTGGTAATCTACCGAAGATACCCACAGGCGTAAAATATCGGCGCCCAGCTTGTCGCACACTTTATTCGGATCAATGGTGTTGCCGAGTGATTTGGACATTTTACGTCCTTCACCATCCAACGTAAACCCATGGCTTAAAATGCCTTTGTACGGCGATTGTCCATGCACAGCTACACCTGTGATTAAGGAAGAATTGTACCAACCGCGATATTGGTCCGAGCCTTCCAAGTACAGATCCGCCGGCCACACCAATTCATCTCTGGTTTCAAGAACAGCTACATGACTGGACCCAGAATCAAACCACACGTCCATAATGTCGGTTTCCTTACGGAATTCTGTATCACCGCTTATCGGACATACGGTACCTTCCGGTAACAGCTCGGAAGCATCCTTTTGAAACCAAGCATTGGAGCCTTCACGTTCAAAAATTTGTGCTACGTGCTCAATCGTTTCCTTGTTGACGAGCGGCACATTGCTGTTGCGACCGTAAAAAATCGGAATCGGCACTCCCCACACCCGTTGACGTGAAATGCACCAGTCCCCACGATCGGCGATCATGTTATGCAGACGAATCTCGCCCCAGGCTGGAGTCCATTTAACCTTTTTAATCTCCTCAAGCATTTCTTCGCGGAACTTGTCTACAGAAGCAAACCATTGCTCAGTCGCGCGGAAAATAACCGGCTTCTTCGTCCGCCAATCATGCGGATACTGATGCTGGATCAGACTCATATGAAGCAAGTGCCCGGATTCTTTCAGCATCTCAGTAATTACTTTGTTGCCTTTATCGTAGAACATTCCTTCAAAGCCAGGCGCTTCCGCTGTAAAATGACCTTGATCATCCACAGGACACAGCACGCCCAAATTGTAGCGTTGACCGATTACAAAGTCATCCTCCCCGTGACCCGGAGCGGTATGAACACAACCTGTACCGGCTTCCAATGTAACATGATCACCAACCATCACAAGTGACGTTCTGTCATAAAACGGATGCTGGCAAAGCACATGCTCAAGCTCGCTGCCCTTGATTTGCGACAACACTTGTACATCATTCCAGCCGATTTCTTTGGATACAGACTCTAGCAACCCTTGGGCTACCACATACTTCTTGCCTTCCACTTCGACAAGAACATATTCGAAATCCGGATGTAAGGAAATACCTAGATTGGCAGGCAGCGTCCACGGTGTCGTCGTCCAAATCACAATCGAAGCATCCTCAGGCAGCTTGCCTTTACCAGCCTTCACTTGAAAAGCGACATATACAGATGTTGAGGTTTTATCCTGATATTCGATCTCTGCCTCAGCCAGTGCACTTTCTGAGGATGGGGACCAATATACAGGCTTCAGTCCTTTATAGATATAACCTTTGTTTACCATCTCACCAAAAACGCGAATTTGTTGAGCTTCATATTTGGGCTGTAGTGTAATGTATGGATTATTCCAATCACCGCGAATACCTAACCGTTTGAACTGTGCCTTCTGCCTCTCGACCGATTGCAGCGCGTAGTCCTTACAATATTCACGAAACTCGTGAACACTCATTTTTTTACGATCAATTTTGTCGTTGTTGGCAACAGCCTGCTCAATCGGCAAACCATGTGTATCCCAACCAGGAACGTAAGGCGCATCATAGCCCTGCATCGTTTTGAAACGAACAATAATATCCTTAAGTACTTTGTTCAACGCATGTCCAATATGAATATCACCATTCGCGTAGGGAGGGCCATCATGCAATATAAATTTCGGTTTTCCCTTGCGGCTCTCCTGTACCTTGCTATAAATATCAATTTCTTCCCAATGCTGCTGCATACCCGGTTCCGCTTGCGGCAAATTTCCTCTCATCGGGAAATCAGTTTGTAATAGGTTTAATGTTTTGCCATAGTCCATTATTGTCCATCTCCTTCGTTATATACAAAAAAACCTCCCATCCCCATAGGGACGAGAAGCCTCGCGTTACCACCCTGATTAAGACTTGCCAGCTGTCCGCCAGACTTCCGTTCAGAAATCTCCGGCTTGCAGCAAAATAGTCTTCACTCAATAATCGTTAACGGGATTAGCCGATCCTCTTTACTGTAGGTTCAAGAGAATGCTCCTGGGTGATTTTCCATTACTGCAAAGATCGGGCTCGCACCAAACCCCGACTCGCTTTCGTTGCGTACGTAACATACTCTTCCCATTCATCGCTTTTTGTGATCATTGTAGCAGTTTCTTTTGCAATAGGCAAGCCGTCTTAAGCTTGTTCAATTTCAATCCGTTCCATCGCATTCCAATCCTCTTGACCGAGCAATTCCAGCTGTGCTTCCAGCAATGTACGAAAGCGGGTACGATAAATCGAAGCCTGTTTTTTGAGTTCTTCGATTTCCACTGAAATTTTGCGGGATTTAGTCAAGGATTCATTAATAATTCGATCCGCATTTTTCTCGGCTTCCTTTATAATGAGCTGCGCTTCTTTTTTGGAATTGCTTCTTAATTCATCGGCAGCTTCCTGAGCCACGATTATGGTCTTGCTCAAGGTTTCTTCTATACTCGAAAAATGATTAAGACGCTCCTGGATCGCAGCAAGCTGATTTTGCAAGTCCTTATTCTCACGGATATTTGCTTCATAATCTTTAATAATTTGGTCCAAAAATTCGTTTACTTGATCTTCATCATAACCTCGGAATGATCGGCCAAATTCTTTATTATGTATATCCAACGGTGTTAAAGCCATTGCTGCACCTCCTGAAAAATTGACATCAGTCCGGAAACCTCCGAGACTTGCTGTCCAACGCGTATAGCTATATTCGACGGTACCTTCGTTATTTCCTTCATTTAACTAAAAAAACCTGCAAAATTTAACAAAAAAAATCGGCAATCACGCATATTTGCCGATTCTTAGCCGATATCTGCCTTTTTTTGTAATCCCTTCCACTTCCAACACCTGAAACCGCCCAAAACCTTGTAAGGATACAACATCACCTGACTTCAAAGGCTTGCTCGGATCCTCTTCCTGCTTCCAGTTCAGCTTGCAGCGTCCCGCTTTAATGGGAATCAGGATTTTGGCACGACTAAGATGGTAAACGTCACTGACAATACCATCCAAACGAAGGGAAGCTACGGAGAGACTCATCTCTTCGAGCCTAGTTGTAACAACCTGAAGCTGCTCAAGCGGCAGCTGCTGAGTTTGCACATGCACACGATGGACCTGCTGCAGATTCAGCCGCATATAATCAGCCACTTCCGATGCAACGATAAACTGGCACCCCTGATCGGTTACATAAATATCGCCGACTTTTTCCCGCTTCATGCCGAGCGCAAGAATGGAGCCCATGTAATCCCCATGATCCAGATCCTTAAGCTTATTGTCCAAAGATGTCACAGAAATCAGACTGATTCCCATTTCCTCTTTATCCAACCCCCGATATTCGGGTGCGATAAAAGCTCTCTTTCGTTCCGCTTGCTCATGTCCACCATCAAATCGAATATGAATATCCACACTTCGATTGGCAAGCGTAGTTAAAATAAAAGCTTGTCTAGGATCCAGAAAATCGGTCAATTTCACCATATGCTGCTCCGCACGCGCAACCCATTCGGCAGCCTTATCTACAAACCGATGCTCATCCGGATGAAAGTGGGTGTAGACTTGCTCTCTGTTCTTCTCCATCATTTAACAAAAAACAATAGGACGGCTGTAATACCTTGCCCAACAAAACGCAAAGCAATCAGTGCAACAATCGGCGAAATATCAATAACTCCGGCGATCGGCGGAATAAATCGGCGGAATATCGATAAATACGGTTCGCACAGCTTGCCCAATATTTCACCAATAAAGCTCTCTTTTGCACTAGGAAGCCATGATAACAGCACGTAGGCGATCAGCATGTATGTATAGATTTCAATAAGTGTGTTAACGTAGCCAACAATAGCAAACAAACGATTCACCTCGATTTAGAATGTGGTTGGTGCTAGCCCTCATTATTCAGTATTTCCGAAATCGAGCCATGAATTTCAACCGTGTCCGGCGTGCACAGAAAAATATTAGGACCAATTTTGGAAATCGAACCATTGAGAGCATAAACGGTGCCGCTCAAAAAGTCAACAATACGGGTTGCCTGATCCGAACGAACGAGATGGAGATTGACAACGACTGGGCGGCGTGAACGCAAGTGGTCGGCAATTTCTTGCGTATCCTCATAGGACTTCGGCTCATTCAAAATAACACGCACTTGCTTGGCTGAATGAATACTGACAATGTTTCCTTTATTTTTACGTTGCTCCACGGGATTGGTTTCATGTTCTTCCGCATGCTCGGTAACATGTTCACGTTCCGTGATTTCTTCTTCTTCCTGAATCCCGATAAAATTCATAAACTTGTTCATCATACCCATCATCAATCTCCTCCTTAAAGTTTTCGTAAGAAAACTTACTTCGTAAGCATCATCTTAAAGTTTTCGTAAGAAAACTTACTTCGTAAGCATCATCTTAAAGTTTTCGTAAGAAAACTTACTTCGTAAGCATCACCTTAAAGTTTTCGTAAGAAAACTTACTTCGTAAGCATCACCTTAAAGTTTTCGTAAGAAAACTTACTTCGTAAGCATCACCTTAAAGTTTTCGTAAGAAAACTTACTTCGTAAGCATCATCTTTGAGTTTTCGCAAGAAAACTTACACTTCGTAAGCATTGTATGCCCTTACTCTTTTCCTACTAGTACCGTTCCCAGACGTATCCAAGTCGCGCCTTCCTCTATAGCGACTTCAAAATCATTGGACATGCCCATGGACAAATGCTGAACAGCATATCCCAATACTTGTTCGCGATTTAATTCATCCCTCAGACGGCGAAGCTCCCGAAACACCGGCCTGGTCGATTCCGGCTCTGCTTCATAAGGTGCCATTGTCATCAAGCCGACGATACGAATGTGCGGCATATCTCTCAGCTTTTCAACAAAAGTGGCCAACTCCTCCGGAGGCAGTCCATATTTCGTCTCTTCCCCGGATACATTCAGCTGGATGAAGCAGGATACTACCAAGTTTTGAGCGGCAGCCTTCTTCTCGATTTCGTTGGCTAAGGATAGACGGTCCAGTGAATGAATGTAAGCAAATTTACCGATGACATCCTTCACCTTGTTCGTTTGCAAATGTCCGATAAAATGCCACACAGCCTGATCATGAAATGCTTCCCACTTGGGCTGGACATCCTGCCAACGGTTTTCCCCGATATGGTTCATCCCCAAACCAATCGCCTTGCCTGTGGTCTCCAGAGAAACATACTTCGTTACAGCAATGATCTGCACATCTTTACGGTCTCTATTTACACGGTCACATGCTTGTTTAACTTTATCTTCTACAAATTCAATATGCTGTGTCAGCTTCAAAACAGAAAGTCACCTCTATTCATACAAACCAATCCATGCAGCCATTCTGCCTGTTTTCCCCGCTTCTTTGCGATGAGAAAAAAAGATATCGGAGCGGCAGCTTGTGCATAAACTACTCATTTCGATATGACTTGGCATAATTCCTGCTTTTATCATAATTTGTCGATTCATTTGTTGCAAGTTTAAGTTGTATTTCCCATTGGGTTTGCTTTCATAGATAGGTATATTTCCATTTTCTCCTGTATTGGATAGGTTTAATTCCTGCATGAGCGAAACAAATTGCGAGACCACAATATCATTTACCTCATAACAGCAGCCTTGAATCGACGGTCCTATTGCAGCCATAACATGCTCCGCCTTGGTTCCGTATTCCTGATGCATAAGGTTCAATGTATGGGTTGCTATTTGAAGAGCAGTCCCTTTCCAGCCAGCATGAGCTAGTCCAACCACACGCCCTACCGGATCATAAAAATATAGGGGCACACAGTCGGCAAACATGACATGTAGAAAGAGTCCAGACTCATTAGTTATAAAAGCATCCGTTGCCTGAATTGCACGTTCACGCGAATCAATACCTGCCCCCGCATGCGACCTCGTTACTTTTAGCACCTTATTACCGTGAACCTGTTCTGCATAAGTGCACTGCTGCAAATCGATATGAAGGGCTTCCGCTAATTTGTGACGGTTGGTTACGACATCTTCGTGTATATCCTCAACATGCAGACCACAGTTCAAGCTGCCAAACTCACCGCTGCTAACGCCTCCATGACGTGAGGTGAAACCGGCTGTAAGTCCGCTGTCGCGTTCCATCCAGCTGCGTATTAACAACAATTCGCACCCATTATCAGCCTTTTCCGGTACGAACGGCTCCATAGTAGTAAGACCCCCTTCGTCAATCTCTCAGTTATCCATTTCGGTGTGTAAGTAACCTGATTTCATGGCAGCTTACGCTTATCCGCTTTCTATCAGTATACACGAAGCAGCTTCAAACAGCATCCCTTATGAGTCTAATCTTAGCTGATATATGCTTGTTTTCTTATCCTTGTCCCCGATATTGTTTATTAAATTCGTGATACGCCTCCGGCTCCTCTTTTTGGCGGAAGCTGCGAACATCATCAATCTTGACCAGAACGACATCCATACCGATTTTAACGATATTTTTCCAAGGGATCACGACGTCCGTTGAACCCCCAAACCAGCCAAAGAATCGGCCGCTGTTAGGCACAACGATAGACTCAATGGTCCCATTCCGAAGATCCAGCTCCAGATCGCTGATTTGCCCGAGCTTTTTCCCGTCTACAATATTGATTACGTCCTTGGTTTGAAAATCTGATATTTTCACGTTGTAACCACCACGTATTCATTAGATTGTTGATTTCTTTTACTACTATATGTGAGACTTGGGCAAAATGTCTTCTTCCACAAAAAAACCTCCCCGCTAATTTCAGCAGAGAGGTCGCAGGGAAAGTTCCCCTTTAAAGGCCCATGATACAGACAAGCATTTAGTTTTTAACATACTTTTGCATTTGTGAAATCGCCGATTTCTCCAAACGTGACACCTGAGCTTGCGAAATGCCGATCTCGTCTGCAACTTCCATCTGCGTTTTGCCATCAAAAAACCGCATGGATAGAATCATTTTCTCCCTGGTATTCAGCTTGTGCATCGCTTCACGAAGTGCTATTCCCTCAATCCAAGATACATCCTTATTACGATCATCACTAATTTGATCCATCACATAAATCGGATCTCCACCATCATGATAAATCGGCTCAAATAAGGAAACCGGATCCTGGATCGCATCCAAAGCAAAAACGACATCTTCTTTAGGAACATTCAACGCTTCAGATATTTCATAAATGGTCGGCTCGCGCGAATTTTGATTCGTTAAGCTGTCCCGTACCTGCAGAGCTTTATAAGCGATATCCCGCAAAGATCTGGATACCCGGATTGGATTGTTGTCACGTAAATAACGGCGGATCTCACCAATGATCATCGGTACCGCATAAGTAGAAAATTTAACATTTTGGCCTAAGTCAAAATTATCTATCGCCTTCATAAGTCCGATACATCCCACCTGAAACAGATCATCAACAAATTCACCGCGATTATTAAAACGTTGAATTACACTCAGTACCAGTCTCAGATTGCCATTCACCAGCTTTTCTCTGGCCGACCGCTCATGAAGGGTCTGTAATTTAATGAATAATTCGCGCATTTCCGCATTAGTTAGAACAGGAAGCTTTGCAGTATCTACACCACAAATCTCGACTTTGTTTCGGGTCACCGTGATTACCTCCCAAGGAGAAACATTACTGTTAATTATCCCCTCGAGGTGTATTTTTATTCGTGCGTTAATTTCGGCAAAAACATCAAGATAGCGCTGCCAATTTAGGCTAATTAACAAAGGTTCCGCTTTCATACGTATAGAAAAAATACTAAAAAATACTTTTACACCCACAAAAAAGCCCCGGATTCGGCCCGGAGCGATTGAAATCAGTTTTGAACATCTACACCATCTTGTTAAATTCTTTGCGCAGACGCTTAATAATCCGCTTCTCGAGACGGGATATGTATGATTGGGAAATTCCCAGCATATCCGCCACATCCTTTTGCGTCTTCTCTTCCCCATTCTGAAGGCCGAAGCGCAGTTCCATAATCGTTCTTTCGCGTTCAGAGAGCTTATCCAGTGCTTTGTGCAGCAGCTTGCGGTCTACCTGCTCTTCAATATTCCGATAGATCGTATCATTTTCTGTACCCAGGACGTCAGACAAAAGCAGCTCATTGCCATCCCAATCAATATTTAAAGGCTCATCAAATGAAACTTCACTGCGGATTTTGTTATTGCGGCGCAGGTACATCAATATTTCGTTCTCGATGCAGCGTGAGGCATACGTCGCCAACTTGATTTTTTTTTCGGGGTCAAAGGTATTCACCGCTTTAATGAGCCCAATAGCTCCAATCGAGACCAGATCCTCAATATTAATTCCGGTATTCTCAAATTTGCGGGCAATGTACACAACCAGCCTCAGATTGCGTTCAATCAGCATGGCACGGATCGCCGAATCACCTGTTGTCAGCTTTCCGAGCAAATATTCTTCCTCTTCACGGGTAAGCGGCGGCGGCAATGCCTCGCTTCCTCCTATGTAGTAAATTTCCTCGCTCTTGAGCTTTAACAGCAGCATCAGACGGTAATAGCTGATCTGCATACGCAGCTTCCATTTTGACAGCTTCATCCTTATCCTCCTTACGCTTGTTGTAGGTTATTTCTGCATCAGCATGGGGTGTATAATAGCTTGGTAGGAATTGTCTGCGCTAAGCTTGCCTCCATCCAGTCCAATAAGCACTTTGTGCGATTCGTTTTGCTTGTCCTGATAACTGATTATGACTCGATCCGGTTTAATAGCCAGCATAAACTGCGTGGATTTATTGATCCCTCGATAGGGTACTAGCCGCAATCGGTCCTGCCATATGAAAGGTTCTGCTTCATTGTCTGTACCGATAGATGCTATCATTTGATCCACCTCAGCTTCACGAATCTTCCTCATCCAAGCCTCAGAAATATAGTCCTGACATTGCGCAGCTTCGAGTACCATTACCGGCGTGCGAGTCAATGGATCATATAATTGGTTGCCCGTATCAATCAAACCTGTGCAGTGCAAATGCACCGCCCCGATCTCAATGTGAACCTGAGCAAAAAAGGAAGTCAACTCCTCTCGCTGCCTTGCACTTTGGAATACCCTTTTGTAAAACACAATCACGGCTACCAAAGCAATTGAAATGAACGTGATGCTAAATTGAAGCTCGTGCGTAACGCCTCCAGACTGGCTTATCACCACACCGTTCAGCACCTCATTGGATGTTGCCCACAAATAGTGGATCCCTAATATGCCTCCGGCAGCTACAAAGTTAATCAAATAAAAGACACCCAAATTACGCAAATAATGCTGCAGGCTGGCGTAGCCGAAGCTAATGACAATCATGATTAATGCAAAACACAGCTTAACAACAAAAGTAAACATAAAAGATAATGCCGGAACAAACATAAACACTACGTACATTGCCCCGATGCCTGCTCCGATCACAAGTCTCCACCAGACAATTGGAATTTTGCGTGTCCGCGCTGTCGTGTACAGCAGCAAACCATCAATCACTAGATTCATCAGGAAAATAAGATCCACATAAACGATCATCTGTATTTTCCTTTCCTCTCCTCGTAAGCGGCTACAGAGACAAGTATATATAACTTTATTTCCAAAGTCTGTCTAACGGTGAAGCCATATCGTGGCTTTTTTTGTTTAACGCTGTCGTTATTCCAACGTCGTATAATCGTGACAACCTTTTTTCAAAAGGATTAGCAATTGGGATGTCGAATTGGGTACTAGATGAATATAGTACTTTTCATTCTCCGGCATTTCTTTACAATATAGGGTAATTGGAGCTTCAGAAGGGAGAATCTTCATGAAACCACGCAAAGTGAAGATCGTTGGAACCGGAACCTATTTGCCTAAACAGCTAATTACAAGCGATGACTTGGATCTTAAACTTCAGGTACCTCCCGGTTGGGTTCTACAAAAAACAGATGTACGGACACGACATTTCATTCAGGATGAGACCGCTGCCGAAATGGGAGCCAGCGCTGCTTATGCAGCCTTGGCTGATGCAGGACTTACCATTGCAGACATCGATTGCATCGTTTGTACAAGTGGTACCATGCAGCAGCCGATACCATGTACAGCGGTACTCATCCAAAAGGCCATGCTTCAGGAGCAATCAGGGATTCCCTGCTTTGATATCAACTCTACCTGCTTGAGCTTTGTTACAGGCTTGGACACGATGTCCTATCTGATTGATGCAGGGAGATACCGACGAGTCTTGTTAATAGCCACAGAGATTGCCTCGGAGGGAATCAATTGGACCGATAAAGAAAGTGCTTCTTTGTTTGGGGATGGTGCCGCTGCTGTCGTGATTGAACAGTCAACTGATTCAGATCACTCTGCTATCCTTCACGCAGCAATGGAAACCTATAGCTCAGGGGCTCATCTGTCCGAGATTCGATCCGGTGGCAGCCTACAGCATGCCAAGCAGTACACAGCAGCCAATGCCGCAAACTATTTATTCCAGATGAACGGTCAAGCCATATTTCGAATGGCTTCTAAATTGCTGCCGCGTTTTGTCGAGCAGCTGCTCATAAAAGCTCAATTGCGTATGGCTGATATTAGCTTGGTAATTCCCCATCAGGGGAGCGCCTTGGCCATGCGACTGCTGCGCAAACGCCTGGATATATCCGAGGAGAAGCTGCTCTACACCTCACCAACGTTCGGGAATACTATCGCTGCCTCCATTCCAATCGGTTTGCATGAAGCCATTCGCTTAGGCAGAGTATCTCGGGGTGACCGCATCCTGCTTCTCGGCACGTCTGCCGGACTTTCATTAGGAGGCATTGTGCTTGAGTACTAATTCAAGGATGAACATCCTGCTTACCGGCGGAAGAGCACCCGCTGCATTGGAATTAGCAAGGCTTCTCGCAGATGCCGGGCATCGTGTCGATCTCGCAGAGAGCGTTTCTCATCATCTTTGCAGAAAATCTAAAGCCATTAGCCAAAGTTATTTAGTGCCTAAACCGAATCAGGAGCCTGATGCGTATATTTCGGCACTGTCACAAATTATTCAGCAGCGAAATATTCAGGTACTCCTTCCTACCTGTGAAGAAATATTTTGGATCGCTCGCGGACTGCCAAAGCTTGAGAGCCTTTGCAGGGTCATTTCAGCACCATTGGAGCAGTTAAAGCGACTGCACAGCAAGTGGGAATTTATCCAACGTGCAGAGGCGTTCGGTTTCGCAGTACCTCCAACACGAATATTTCATAATCAAATGGAATGGGCGGATTTATGCAATAAAGACCCATCATGGCTTGAAACGGGTTTTGTATTGAAGCCGGTTTTCTCTCGTTTTGGTGCGAATGTCCAGCTGTTCGGTCCAGAGTGCTCTGTTGCAGACAGACTCAGACGTCTACAATCCGACCATGCAATAACAGCAACACCGGATCAGCCCTGGATCATTCAGCAATATATTAAAGGGAGGCCGTTATGCACGTATAGTGTAGCAACGGAGGGAGTTGTCGTTGCCCATTCCGCTTATGAAGCGGAATATACAGCGAACCTTGGCGCATGCATATACTATCGGCAGCTTCAGCATAAGAAAGCTTTAAACTGGGTGCAATCCTTTGTAAAAAAAGAACGTTTCAGCGGACAGATTGCTTTTGACTTTATGGAAGCCTATGATAACGGAACCCTTTACCCGATTGAATGCAATCCCCGTGCAACGAGTGGTGTTCATTTATTTAGTCCGAAGGACAGACTGGCGCATGCTCTATTACATCCTGAAAGCTTGTCTCAGTCAGCATGCATTGAACCACAGCTGAATAGTTCTGCTATGCTGTCCGTCGCTATGGTTGCTTATGGGCTCAATAAAGAACGAACCTGGTCTGGACTCCGCCATTGGTGGAAACAATTTACAACGACCCGAGATGTTATTTGGCAAGTCCGAGACCCTCTGCCCTTCTTGGAGCAAATTCCGCAGATGCTGGATGCATGGCGACTGAGCCGCAAGCAGGATTTATCTTTATCAGCAGCAATGACCTACGATATTGAATGGAATGGTGAACAATGAAAGCACTCGTAACAGGAGGAACCGGATTTCTTGGAAGGCGTTTGGCAGAACGTCTGCTAGCCGAGGGTTCAGAAGTGACGATTATTGGTCGCAATATGACAATTGGCTCTGAGCTTGCAAGCAATGGAGCACGTTTTATAGAGGCGGACCTTCGCAGGAAGCAAGGCATTGTTAACGCATGTGCAGGACAGGATACGGTGTTCCATTGTGGAGCTTTGTCTTCCCCATGGGGAGCTTATCGCGACTTCTATGAGACAAACGTTGTAGGAACCAGACATCTCATAGAGGGATGCAGGATTCATAAAGTTCAGAAGCTTATTCATGTGTCTACACCTAGCGTATATTTCGACTTTACAGATCGTTTGAACATTACGGAATCAGCCCCGCTTCCGAACCGTTTTGCCAATGCTTACGCGACTACCAAACGACTTGCCGAAATGGAAGTTTTGCAGGCTATGGATCAAGGACTTCAAGCCTTAATCCTCCGACCTAGAGCCATTTTTGGCCCGGGTGACAACTCCATCCTGCCGCGTATCATTAGAGCCAATGAGTCGCGGGGAGTTCCGATGATTGACGGTGGTCAAGCATGGATGGATCTGACCTATATTGATAATGCTGTTGATGCATTGATTCTGTGCCATCAAGCGCCTGACTCAGCATGGGGACGGATATTCAATATCTCTAACGGTGAGCCGGTTCAGTTGTCAAACATTGTGCCGCTCTTATTCAAGATGCTTGATGTTCCGCTGCGGACAAAGGCTGTTACCTATAGGGCTGCATACGGATTGGCAGCTATGCTGGAGCTAGCTGCACATTTGCGTCCCGGGAATCATGAGCCGCTGCTTACCCGCTATACTGTCGGAATTCTGGGACGAAGTCAGACGCTTGATATTAGCGCTGCCCGTCAGCTTCTGGGCTACACTCCACAAGTTAGTGTTGAAGAAGGTTTATTTGCATTTGCTAAGGTCTGGAGGACACCCCATTGAGGCCATTTCAGCTCTCACCTATCCAACATTTGCACTTATTAAATGCGGGTTACTGCACACATCGGGAATGGGTTACCATTCGTGGAGGAACTTTTCGTTCAGTCCGCTTCCCCGCTGGCTTTGCTTGTATTGAGCATCCTACAAAAGGTCTCGTTCTATTTGATACGGGCTACTCAGAACGTTTTCTGGTGGAAACATCCTCTTATCCTGCGAGCCTGTACCGCTACCTGACTCCTGTTTATTTCAGTGAATCGGAGAGTGCTCTTGCCCAGCTTCAACGACTCGGATACGATGCACGGGATGTTGCTATTATTATCATTTCACATTTTCACGGTGATCATATTTCAGGCTTGCGGGATTTCCCACGTGCCCAATTCATTTATGCAGCGGAAGCTTATGATAAGGTTCGCGATTTGGAAGGCTTGGCTGCTGTTAGAGCAGGCTATTTGCCAAAACTGCTTCCTGATGATTTTCAAGAGCGATCGATTGCTGTTACTTTTAATTTATCTTCTGCTGTACAAACAGGTCACCCGCTGACCATTAGCGCTTTATCCCAGAGGAGTACACCAAATCGTTCTTATTGGCCCATGCTCGCAGCTCTCCCAATGGAAAGTCCATTTACATCTGGGATTGATCTATTCGGAGATGGCAGTCTGATAGCTGTCGATCTTCCTGGTCATGCCGATGGCCAGATCGGTCTATTTTTGTCTACAAATCAACAGGATTATTTCCTGTGCGCCGATGCAGCGTGGTCTAGTAAAGCCATCCGCCACAATTTGCCGCCACATCTATTAGCAGGAGTCATAATGTCCAATCGTCGACACTACCAAGACACTTTCCATAAGTTAATCCAATTAAATCAGCGGTTTCCTTCGATAACTATTGTACCTTCGCACTGCAATGAGATTCCAAGATGACAATCGGGCAAAGGAGTGATGTAAAGGATGATAAACCGAAAAGCAACCCTCCTCTGGCACTACTTCCTTGATCGTTATGTACACAGATGGTCCAGCCTCCATGCCTTTGAAGAGTGGCAGGAAACAAAAGTGATTGCCCATTTACAGCTTGTTCGAGAGTCCTCCGCCTATTATCAGGAGCTATGGACCGGCTGCTCTCTATCAGATTGGCGAGACTTTCCTATTATCGACAAGCAGCTTATGATGGACCATTTTGATGCATTAAACACACTCGGTATTCACAAGGGAGAAGCCTTTGCTCTAGCGCTGAAGGCAGAAAGCACGAGGGATTTTACGCCTCAACTAAGTGGGAATACGATCGGCATGTCCTCCGGAACTTCAGGAAATCGGGGGTTATTTGTAGTGAGTCCGCAAGAGCAGTATGCTTGGGCAGGCAGAGTGCTCTCCAAGGTGCTGCCAGGTTCACTTCTTGCCTCACATCGTATTGCTTTTTTTCTAAGAGCCAATAGTAATCTGTACGGGTCCGTCAGTGGGGCGAGGCTTCGTTTTGAATTTTTTGATTTACTGGAGCCCATGCAGCAGCATATTCACCGATTGAACGTTTACCAGCCCAATCTCTGGATTGCGCCTCCCTCAGTGCTCCGCCTATTAGCAGACGCTTATCGACAAGGCAAGCTGACAGTCAAGCCGCAGCGAATGGTTTCCGTAGCCGAGGTGCTTGACCCAATGGATCGGCAGCATATTGAATCCGTATTTCAGCTGCGAATGCATCAGGTTTATCAATGTACAGAAGGTTTTTTGGCAGCTACCTGCGCTCATGGAACCCTTCATCTGAATGAAGACATCGTTGCTTTTCAAAAGGAATTTGTCGGTGATAGCAGGTTCGTGCCCATCTTGACCGACTTCACACGTATCGCTCAGCCTATCGTCCGCTACAGGCTGAATGATCTGCTGATTGAACGTTCAAGCCCCTGCCCCTGTGGTTCCCTTATGACCGCTATTGAAGCTGTAGAAGGGCGCTGTGACGATTTATTTTATTTGCCGCATGCGGTTGATCAGGAGCTAGTTCCCATATTTCCCGATTTAATTACTAGAGCTATAATTAGTGCGGCTCCCACTGCCACTGCTTACCGGATTATACAGCACGCCACTGATCGGATCGAGCTTTCGCTGCAATCTACAAACGAAGCTACTTCCACAAAGGACTTAAGTTTTATATATTCACCCGTTCAAACAGCATTGGAGTCCTTATTCCTGAGGATGAATTGCAAGAACCCGAGAATCATTGTGACTCCCTACGAGCCTATAGCCCATGGAACACGAAAATTACGCAGGGTGGAAAGGAGATTCTCCGTTGACACCAGCCATTCAATTATATAATCGTGAAACGATTCATCAGCTGGAGTGGCCTGAAACTGAGCAAGGAAAATATGCTAAACGGTATCTACTCCCTTTACTAAAATATTCTCCCACGGCTTTCATTGAAAATGTGACGACCGAGCTTTGGATTCTCCTTATCGATGATATCGTCGTGCCGCTTACCGTAAATGATAAGGAATATGATAATTGCTATGTTTGCTCACCCTATACACACTATGTTACCTATGCCAAGCATGAACTCGTCTTGCTGCAGCAGCCTGCTCTTGAGCGGATCCTTGCAGTCCTGTTGAGCACAATTGGTGTCGGATTACGATTAGGTCGGTTAAATCAAACGGTCCATATTAACAACTGGCTTCTGTCTACTAATTTATATGTAAATTTGACCCGTCTACAGCTTAAGGCTATTGTCGATTATGTAAGTACACACTTCCCGGGTCACTCACTAGCCTGGCGTTCCCTAAACCTAACCACGACTTCTTCCCAGATGGATTCGTTAGACGATCTTGGCTGTCGATTCATCCCAAGCCGTCAAATCTACCTGCTGCCTACAGATCAAACAGCTGGCCTTCCTTCTAAGGCAAGGTGGCTTATCAAACGGGACTACGATTTACTTAAAAAAAATGGATATCAATTGATACATCCCGATGAGCTGAAGAAAACCGATATTCCCAGATTGAGAGATCTGTACAATGCACTATATCTGGATAAATATTCACGCTGCAACCCTTGGTTTAACGAACAATTTTTGGACCTGGCTAGACATGAACAATTGTTAAACCTATATGCGCTTCGTCATATCGAGACTGGGCGAATCGATGCGGTGCTGGGCTATTTTAATCGTGAGGGCATTATGACCACCCCCGTCTTTGGCTATGACACACAGCTCCCGCAAGCTACAGGCTTGTATAGGATGCTCTCAGCCGTTCTCATTCGTCTGGCTCTCGAACATGGATATCTGCTTCATGAAAGCTCTGGAGCTGCTCAATTTAAGCGTAACAGAGGCGCAGCTGCCGATATCGAGTACACGGCTATCTATGACCAGCATCTCCCGCGCTATCGCCAATGGGGCTGGTCTCTGCTCGGTCAAGTACTTAATCGAATAGGGGTTCCACTAATGAAAAGGTATAAATTTTAAAGTAAGGAGCCCAGACCTATGAATACCTCAAAAGTTCCACCTTCTGAACATCGATCCTATTTTCCATCATCTGAACCCGTTATTCTGGTAACCGGCGCTTCGAGCGGTTTTGGGATGTTAATCTCCATTACCATGGCGAAAAGGGGTTATCGTGTCATAGCTTCCATGCGGGAGCTGCGCAATCAAGATCAGTTGATGGAACAAGCAAGTGCTGCTAAAGTAGACGGTGTCATTAACTGTGTAGAAATGGATGTAACTGACCATGGGACAATTTCAAAGGTGATTGCTGAGATTATTGAGCGTTATGGGCGTATCGATGTTCTCGTTAACAATGCCGGAATGGCAATAGGTGGTTTTATTGAGGAGGTGCCTATTCTGGCTTGGCAGCAGCAAATGGATGTTAATTTTATTGGCCTTGTCACTATTACCAAAGCCGTGCTGCCCTTCATGCGCCAGCAGCGAAGTGGAACTATCTTTAATATTAGCAGTGTGAGCGGACGTGTTGGATTTCCTGGATACGCACCTTATGTGGCCTCTAAATTTGCCGTCGAGGGTTTTAGTGAAGCACTCCGTCTGGAAATGAAGCCCCATGGAGTGAAGGTTGTACTCATTGAGCCCGGAGCGTACCCAACAAAAATTTGGCAAAAAGGCTTTGATTCTATTCATGCCACTCCCCAATCGCCATATCAGGAACAACTGGACGCCGTGCTTTCCTACTCAAAAAGCACACTCCATAATGGCGCCGATCCTCAAGAAATTGCCGATGCCATTGCCCGCATTTCCAAATTACGCCGGCCCAAACTTCGTTATGCAATGGGAAAAGGCGTCTTATTCCTGCTGTTCATTAAAGCTCTACTCCCCTGGAATTGCCTGGAACAATTGATGCTGATACTTCTGAAAATAAGAAAAGCTCCTGATCGGAGCCCTTTTGATGAAGATACCTGCTCTAAGCGTTAGCTATTCTTACGAGATAGGAATGGTTCAGCACTGCTAAATCTTCTAGTTGTCTCATAACAAAAAATGACTTCGATTAACTCGAAGTCATTTTGCTGTAATCTCTTATTTGTCGTTATTATTTTTCCCACGGTTACGAAGGAAGGTCGGAATATCCAGCTGATCACTTGAAGGTGGAGTACCAAATGGACGTAAATTATTGACACGGTTATCAGCAGGTTCCGATGTTTGCGATGATAACCCGGAAGGCTTACGCACAGGCGGTTGTACCACTGCTTTATGTTCAAAACCTGTTGCAATAACGGTTACCATAATTTCTTCTTTTAGCTTCTCATCGATCACGGCACCAAAAATCATATTGACTTCCAAATCCGCAGCTGAGGCCACAATATCCGCAGCTTCATTAACCTCGTATAAAGAAAGATTGGCTCCGCCAGTGATGTTCATCAGAACTCCGCGTGCACCTTCTATCGATGTTTCAAGCAATGGACTTTGAATAGCCTTTTTTGCAGCTTCAGCCGCACGATTCTCACCTGTTGCAACACCGATTCCCATCAAAGCAGAACCACGTTCCGTCATGATCGTTTTGACATCGGCAAAGTCCAAATTGATTAGACCTGGCACAGCTATCAAGTCAGAAATCCCTTGAACCCCTTGGCGCAGTACATTGTCTGCCTCACGGAATGCTTCAAGCATCGGTGTTTTTTTGTCTACAATTTCCAGCAAGCGATCGTTAGGGATAACAATTAACGTATCAACTTTTTCTTTAAGGGCAGCAATTCCTTGCTCCGCCTGAGCCGCACGCTTTCTACCTTCAAAAGTAAAAGGACGTGTCACAACACCAACGGTAAGTGCACCACACTCTTTAGCTATTTCGGCAATCACGGGTGCAGCACCAGTTCCCGTTCCTCCGCCCATACCCGCAGTTACGAAAACCATATCCGCGCCCTTTAGCGTGTTAAATACATGCTCTCTAGACTCTTCAGCTGCTTTTTTACCAACATCCGGATTAGCACCTGCTCCCAAACCTCGTGTCAGCTTATCACCGATTTGCAGCTTGTGATCGGATTTTGAATATTGGAGCGCTTGCGCGTCAGTGTTTACCGTAATAAACTCTACACCCTTGACACCATTTTCAATCATTCGGTTAACGGCATTGCTACCTCCACCGCCAACACCAATTACTTTTATTTTTGCAAGCTGATCCATGTCCATATCAAATTCAAACATAGCTGTTATTTTCCTCCTCATTGAGCTTCACTAGCTCGAAATCCCATCTAAATAAATTCGCTCAGCCAATTTTTGAAACGCTCCATAACAGAGGGTTTGTTCTCATTACTACTGGCTGCAGTTGGTTTCTTAGTTACGGATTTCTTAGCCGAGCCTGCCGTTTGTTTCGTTGTTCTCAAATATTTGCAGGCATATTGAATGATTCCTACGCCGCTAGTGTAAGAAGGATCACGAACGCCGATAAAATCAGGCACGGCAATACGTACGGAAGTAGCCAGCTCTGCCTGAGCAATCGACAACATACCCGGCATCGAGAGTGTTCCGCCCGTAAGCACATAACCTCCTGGTAACTCCATATACCCAAGACGTTGTACTTCTAAACCAATTAAATGAAAAATTTCTTGAACACGCGGCTCTACGATATTCGCCAAGTCAATTTGGGAAAACTCCTTGTCCACATTGCTTCCAATCCGATTCACTTTAAACACTTGATCTCCAGCCGCATCCTCGATGACAGCACAACCAAATTTAAGTTTAATTTTCTCGGCAATATCAGCTTGAGTCCGTAGACCAATGGAAATATCATTCGTTATATATTCCCCACCGATAGGCAAGGTCGAGGTCGCTACCAAATTGTTTTGTTCAAAAATAGCAATCGTCGTCTGTCCCGCACCAATATCAACCAACACGGTACCGACTGCTTTTTCGTCTCTGGATAAGGACAAATGACCTGCAGCCAAAGACATCAGGATAAGACCGGAAACCTTTACTCCGGACTTTTCAACCACACGAAGTAAATTATGTATAGCTGTCTTCGCTCCAGTAATGATGGTTGCTTGCACTTCCAAACGAACACCAATCATACTTCGTGGATCATGAATTTCATTTAGACCGTCAACCAGGTATTGATTCGGAACTACACCAATAATCTCCCGTTCTGGAGCTAAAGGAATAACTTTGGCTGCTTGGATCACTCGTTCGATATCCTCGTCGCCGATTTCACGATCTTCATTCGATACGGCCACAACGCCGTGACTGGTTTGTAAAGAAATATGACTCCCGGAAATCCCAACGTAAACCTCTGTTATTTGAATACCTACCATTCGTTCTGCATGATCGATCGCATTGCGAATCGATTGAACGGTTTGGTCAATATCGACAATGGCTCCCTTGCGAATACCTTCCGAGTCGGCTGATCCAACTCCTATTATATTAATGGCGCCGTTAACGACCTCGCCAATAATAGCACGAACTTTGGATGTACCGATGTCCAAACTAACAATGATGTCATTGCTGCTCAACCCCTTGGCACCTCCTATGGCTTAAAATTGATTTGAGCTTCATTTTTTTGAGTTTGATTTAATAATTAATTGTAAATTAACGAAATGAAATCTTCTGTACTTATTCAACACGATTGGGAATTTCCCTCTTTTTCAAAAAAATTTCATCAGAAAAAATGATAGAGCGTAAAAATACCCACAGAGATCATTCTATCATTAATTGTTACGAATGAGTAGAGTGAATAGGAGCATTTTCTCTTATTTTCTTACCCTTAAGACCTATTTCCTTTGTTTACGGACGTTTTTGTGTATCTTTAGGTGCTTCTTTTTTTGAATCATTAGGTGCAGGTGTGACGGATTGCGTTTTTTTATCAGTTTTACTTGTATCTTTACCGGCTGCTGGCTTGGAACCCGACTTCGAAGTGTCTGCTGGAGTATCAAACGGAGCATGGGTATCCGCTTCAAGCAGCTTGAGTACGCCTGTATTAATTTTATTCTCTTTTAGATTTGCAATATATGAATCCAAATATTTGAGCTTGTCCGGCAAATAACCGATTACCGTAATCACTTCAAATTTGGAACGGGTATACATTTTAATGCGATCCGGATAGGATTCTGTTGGGTCAGGCTTGATTTCAGAAATATCTACCAAATAGGACGGCTCCAAACTAGCAATAACTTGACACAGCTTGAGCTTCAGAGGGTCATTATCAGACCAGCCTGATAATATAGGCTTGTCCAGAACAAAGTTCATTTGTGTACTAATACTGACGACAGTGCCATCCGCTAAAATAGCCTGGGGTTGATTGTTTGAATCAAACTGATAGGCAACCTTTGGAAACTCATGAATCTGTATATGAATACGTCCAGGAAAATGCTTACTTACCTCAGCTGATTCTACCATTTTTAAAGCTCTTACTTGCTTCGCGATGGTTGCAGAGGATTGTGAAAAAAAGTGGGCGCCATTTTTAATAGTAATAGCTTGTCCTACAGTTTCGGGAGCTAAAAGCTCTAGCCCTTCAATTTCGATTTTTGTTATTTTGCTTAAGGAAGATTGGAAAAATAACACGCACAGCAAGGTTATAAAAAACAGGATCAAAAATATCAGCAGCTTTTTGCTGCCCCGGCCCCGCGCCTTGGGCTTTGGGATGACAGGCAATCTATCTTCTGCTTGCAAAGGGTAACCTCCTAAAAGTTTTCCCTCAGGAAAACTAACTTCGTAAGCATATTCTTTGACCTTCTTATAGAAAGCCTTCTTCGTAAGCATGTACTTTGGCTTTCCTAAGGAAAACCTAACTTTGAGAGGACAAGTCTTCACTATGTAAACCGCCGAACATCTCCGTCCAGTTAATAGAGGAAGAATATTTCAGCGGCAATGGTCATAATTATCATAGACAGTTATTATTCCGTTGGTACAGGTGTTGTTCGTAAAATGTTGGCGCCAAGAGAACTCAGCATATGCTCAATCCGATCATAGCCCCGATCAATATGATGAATTTGTTCGATGATGGTAGTGCCATGAGCTGCAAGGCCTGCAATAACCAATGCTGCTCCGGCCCGTAAATCAGTAGCTTCTACTGTAGCTCCGTATAGTCTCGGTACGCCCCGAATAAATGCTGAATTCCAATCAACTCGAATGTCAGCTCCCATGCGAGCAAGCTCAGCCACATGCTTGAACCTTCCCTCAAATACGGTTTCCTTGAGGATACTTAAACCATCTGCTAATGAAAGCAGCACCATAATCTGAGATTGTAAATCCGTTGGAAATGCAGGATAGGGAGATGTTATAATCCGCTCTATCGATTTGGATCTTGCCAGACAGCTTACGTTCATTATATCACCGTTAATTGTGATTTGAACACCTGCACGCTTTAGTACGTGTATGGCTGATGTTAAATGTGCAGGACACACATTCTCCAGTGTGATGTTTCCCCGTGTGACAGCAGCAGCTATCATAAGAGTTCCCGCTACGATTCGATCGGGGATAATACGATAAGTACATGGGGTCAGCTTGGATACCCCTTCAATCGTGATCGTGTCGGTACCAGCGCCAATAATTTGGGCACCCATGGCGTTCAGGAAATTTTGCAAGTCCTGAATCTCCGGTTCTCTTGCCGCATTGGAGATGGTCGTCATGCCCTTGGCCATAGCCGCAGCCATCATAATGTTTTCTGTTGCTCCCACACTCGGGAAATCGAGTACGATCTCAGCACCTATTAACTCTTTTGCCGTACAAATAATAGTATTCCCGCCAGTTTCCTCAATCGTTGCTCCTAAAGCGGCAAGTCCTCGCAGGTGTAAATCTATTTTTCTTTCTCCAATGGCGCATCCACCTGGTTGATAGACTTGAACACGACCAAAGCGTGCCAATAAAGGGCCCATCAAAAAAATCGAAGATCTCATCTGGCTCATCTGGCTTTCCGGGATGTGATAGGATTGTGCTGTGGATGTATTTACGGTTACCGTATCACCTTGATGCTCCGTACGACAGCCCAGGGCGCGAAGAATATTCAGCATAACCTGAATATCTGACAAATCGGGCACGTTCAAAATGTGAAACGTTCCTTCTGCCATCATGCCTGCTGCTAATATGGGCAGCGCCGCATTTTTCGCACCATGAATTTTGATGGCTCCCGATAGAGGTCTCCCACCTTCGATAACCAACTTTTCCAAAGTCCCACCTCCGATTTACCGCTCCCCCACCACCAAAACCTCAGTAACCAGCTTAACGCCATAAGCTTCCATGACGCAGTGCTGAACATGTTCGATGAGGGTGAGCACGTCATGAGCTGTCGCTTGCCCCGTGTTGACAATGAAATTGGCATGCAGTGGTGAAACCTCGGCTCCACCAATCTTGAATCCTTTTAGACCCGCCTCTTCAATCAAACGCGCCGCAAATTGCTCAGGAGGGTTACGAAACACGCTGCCCGCGCATGGCAATTGCAACGGTTGTGTACGTAAACGGCGTTCCTTGTAGGATGCCAGCACCCCCGCAATCTCCTTGCGGTCCCCTGACTTCAACCCAAATACCGCTTCTATTACAATACCCGGCTGATGATGTAAGAGTGAGTGTCGATAGGTGTATTCAAAATCGGCTTTCTGCATGGTGACCAGCTCTCCTGTCGAAAGCAGCACTTCAGCTCGTAAAAGTATGCGTGACACATCAGATCCGTGAGCTCCGGCGTTCATGTAGATGGCGCCTCCCACTGTCCCTGGTATGCCTCCAGCGAACTCCAACCCGGTCAATCCTTCCTTGCCGGCCATGACGGATAGCTTGATAAACGAATAAGCCGCTCCGGCAAATACCGTGTCGCCCTCAAAGCGCAATGTCTCAAGAGCCGGACCCAGTTTAATGACAATGCCGCGAATCCCTTTATCGGCAATCAACACATTGGAGCCACGACCGAGCACTGTCCAGGGTACTTGGTTGACATGGAGCAGCTTAACAGCATCAATAAGCTGCTCTCGGTTGCCCGGAATGAGCAGGATATCGGCTGGCCCGCCAATTTTCCAAGTGGTATGAGGGGCGAGGGGCTCGTTCAATAAACATTTACCGAACGCTCCGCCTTGCAATTGTGAAATGACCTGTTGCATGGGAAAACCTCCTTCACAGAACTCCGGGCTTCGCGGGTACCAGCTAGCTGCCGCAATCGCAAAGAACAATTCAGTAAGCACCTTTGAACTTTATTTAGGCTTGCGCTAGCTGTTTGCCGCTTCACCGAGTGTCTGTCACGGTTATAGTGTAGTTTATGTAAGATCGGATAGAGTGTGACAAATGCCCAGATCGTTTTGTCAATCTGCAGCATTGGCGGCCTTCTTGATGAGTTTGATAATAGCGTCAGTACCGTTAATATGCTTCGCTTCTTTAGCTTTTTCTATATACTTCTCCTGGTTCGTTTCGAGAAGCTCAATGCTCTGGATTAATGATTCTGCAGTTAATTGCTCTTCAAACAGTATTTCTCCGTAGCCCATAGATTGAAACGAGCCTGCATTCAAAATTTGATCTCCACGGCTTGCTTGTTTCGTCAATGGAATGAGCAGCATTGGCTTTTCCAAAGCTAAAAATTCAAAAATCGAGGTAGCTCCAGCTCTGGATACGACTAAATTCGTCATTGCAAGCACGTCAGGCAGTTCTTCATTCAGATACTCAAATTGCCTGTATCCTCTACGCCCCAGATAAGCGTCATCCACATGGCCTTTGCCGCACAGATGTACGATCTGATAGCTCTGAAGCAGTACATCCAGCGCTGAACGCACAACACTATTGATTCTCTGGGCTCCAAGGCTTCCGCCCATCACCAGAAGGATCGGTTTTTGTTGATGAAAGTCACAAAGCTGTAGTCCCTTCATCGGATTACCTCGTAAAATATGATCACGAATCGGTAAACCCGTACAAATTGCTTTGTTGCCTTTAATATGTTGAAGAGACTCTGGGAACGTCACGCAGACCTGATCAGCAAAAGGAAGCGAAATCTTGTTGGCAAGGCCAGGTGTCATATCCGACTCGTGGATAATAATGGGTATTCGGTTCAGCCTACTGGCCAAGATGACCGGAACGGAAACGAATCCACCTTTGGAGAAAACAACATCGGGTTTGAGCTTGCGTAAAAGCTTATAAGCTTGACCTATTCCGCGAATCACATTAAACGGGTCCTTCATATTTTTCAAATCAAAATATCTTCGCAGCTTGCCAGAAGCGATCGGATGAAAAGGGATTCCCTCTTGACCGATAATGTCCCGCTCAATGCCCTGCTGTGAACCAATATATTGAATATCCCAGCCCTGCAGCTTCAGCTTGGCGATAATAGCCAAATTGGGCGTCACATGGCCAGCTGAGCCGCCTCCGGTGAATACAATTTTTTTCATATGCTTTCACTCACCTCGCGTAGCGGGAAATATTAAGTAAGATACCAATGGAGGTCAGCATCAGCGTCAAAGACGAGCCTCCGGCACTAATCAACGGCAAGGTAATACCCGTTACTGGGAACATCCCTATCACAACGCCAATGTTGATAATCACCTGGACGGCAATCATTCCAACGATGCCTGTTGCAAGCAAGCTTCCAAACATATCCGGTGCTGTAATCGCAGTACGCATACCTCGCCATAGAAGCAGCAGAAACAGGATCAGCACACAGCCACCACCTATGAAACCAAGCTCCTCAGCAATAATCGAAAAAATAAAATCGGTCTGCGGCTCAGGTAAGTAGCTATATTTCTGCCTACTCATACCAAGCCCCAGGCCCACAAAGCCTCCAGGTCCTATGGCATATAACGATTGAATCGCCTGGTAACCTGCCCCGAGCGGATCCGCCCACGGATCCAGAAAAGCTGTAATCCGCTGCAGGCGATAAGGAGCGGCGATAATGAGTCCAATAAAGCCAACTAATCCAGCCAACCCGAGATAAGATAAATGCAGCAAACGGGCACCTGACGCATAAATAATGAGCAAGGCTGCGCCCATCAGCACGACTCCGGTTCCAAGATCCGGCTGCAGCATAATGAGCCCAAACGCCAGTCCGACCAAGCCGAGGGGGGGCAAGAGCCCTTCCGTGAACAAGGCAATCTTGTTTTGCCGATCGGTCAACAGCTTGGACAAGTATAAAATCATACCCATTTTCATAAACTCTGAAGGCTGAATGCCAAAGGAGCCTATCCCAAGCCAGCTTCGTGCGCCTCCCCGAACAACACCGACTCCGGGTATTAATACAGCTGCCAGCATCACAAAACAAATAATCAAAATAAGTCGGGCATGCTTTTTCCACAGTCCGTATTCAACGTTCATTGTGAAGAGCATCGCCACAATACCAAGAACAGCGAACAGCAGCTGTCTTTTCAAATAATAGTACCAATCCCCAAATTCATGAAATGCCAGCACAGCGCTGGCACTGTAAACCATTACCACGCCAATCGTCAATAGAATCAACGTGCACATAAGCATCAGCAAATCCGGAGCAGAACGCGATTTCACCATAAGCGCCACCTCTTACCGAGTAAAATGGTAGGGTAGGCTTGTATACCACCCTACTTTACAGGGTATGCACAGACTGCTTAAACATGCTTCCTCGCTCTTCATAGGAAGTAAACATGTCCCAGCTAGCACATGCCGGTGATAACAGCACCACATCTCCTGGCTTCGCCATGGCAGCAGCCTCACGTACGGCTTCTGCTATAGTGTCCTTCGCTTGCTTGTCAGTATCGACTATTTTTATCTTGCTCATGCCTGCCATTTTGGCAATCTCCACAATTTTATACTTCGTTTCCCCGATTGCTACCAATCCTTTAACTCGATCCTGAAAAACCGGAAGCAGCTCCATATAATCAGAGCCCCTATCCAACCCACCAGCAATTAGAATGACGTCTTGCTCAAAGGATTCAATGGTTGCGATCGTAGCTGTGGCATTCGTCGCCTTCGAATTGTTATAATACTGCACTTCATTGTAGGTCGCAACATACTCCAGACGATGCTCCACACCGCGAAAATCCCTAAGCTCACCTTCAATAACAGCAAACGGCACACCGAGTGTCAATGCAGCGCATGAGGCGGCAAGGGCATTTTCCACATTAAAGCTTGCTGGAATGCCAATATCCTTCACCGCTATAATCGGGTGAACAATTCCATTCCGATCCCGATATACGATATGCTTGTCCCCAATTTCCGTCGATGTTGATTGCAGACTCGTCCCTGCTATTTCACCAGAAGGCCATGTCTGTACATAAACGCCATATTCCAGCTGCTCTTTTATGGAAAATGGCAGCACGGAAGCCTTAACTTCACCAATCAATCGGCGGCACGTCGGATTATCCCAATTCAGTATAGCCGTATCCTCTGAGGTCTGATTAGCAAATAGTTTGGCTTTGGATGCAATATAATCATCCAGCGAGCCATGATAGTCGAGATGTGTCTCGTACACATTCAATAAACAAGCGATCCTCGGATGGAAATCCTGGGTACCTTTTAATTGAAAGCTGCTTAGCTCCACGACCATGTGGTTATCCGGTCCTGCCTCAAGTGCGGCTTCAGTCAATGCACGCCCGATATTGCCTGCTACTATCGGCTTCAAACCCGCTTTCTCCAGCATCAGACCGATCCAGGTCGTAGTCGTCGTTTTACCGTTAGAGCCAGTAATACATACCATAGGTGCGGTACATACCTGATTGGCAACCTCAACCTCGGTAACAACTTCGATTCCAAGCTGCTCAGCTTTTCTTATAGGTTCAATCGTATAAGGAATACCTGGATTTTTAACAATCAGCTTCACATCTTTATGGACTAAGGAATCGGGGTGACCTCCACAAATAACAGAAATACCCAGAGCCGTTAATTCATCGGCCTCAGGGCACTGGTCACGCTCTTTTTTATCATTAACAGTTACGATAGCGCCAAGCTCATGAAACAGCTTGGCAACAGCCACGCCGCTTAGCGCCAAGCCAAGAATTACTACCTGCTGATTACGATATGCCTGCGGATGCTTCATTTGCTACAACACCTCATTTATATAAAGTCCAATTGCCGCCAATACAATGCCAACTGTCCAAAATGTAACGACCACCCGCCACTCCGACCAGCCAACCAGTTCAAAATGGTGATGAATCGGGCTCATTTTGAATACGCGTTTCCCTCTTGTTTTAAAAGAAACGACTTGAATGATTACGGACAGCACCTCCACTACAAATACACCGCCGACTACAATCAACAAAATTTCCGATTTTGTCAGCACAGCCACAAGCGCTAATCCACCACCGATGCCAAGTGACCCGGAATCCCCCATGAATACTTTTGCCGGATGGGTATTGAATACTAGGAAACCCAATACCGCTCCAACCATAGCAGCGCAAAAAATCGCTACATCAGGCAGAGTACTATTCATCGCTATAATTGCATAAGCACCAAATGCCACAGCGCTTGTTCCAGCAAGAAGCCCATCCAAACCATCGGTGAAATTCACTGCATTGGATGTTCCCAGCATCATCACGGCCACAAATGGAAAGTAGAGCCAGCCCATGGAGATGGTATAATGAAGAAATGGAATTCGAACATCAGTGCTGAACCCCATTTGGTAAAGCAGAATACAGACAATTACCGATACAATCAGTTGTCCAAGCAGCTTTTGTCTAGCAGTCAGCCCTAACGAACGCTTCAAAATAATTTTTATATAGTCGTCCATAAAACCAACCAATCCATACCCTAACGTGGCGACCAGCAGGATGACCATCTCCGGGCTGGTGTCAGCAAAACGCAAAACAGCTAACGAGAGCGCCAGCAAAATAATAATGCCGCCCATTGTTGGTGTCCCGGCTTTTTTCAGATGCCCCTGAGGACCATCCGTCCGAATTTGCTGACCAAACTTCAACCTCTTTAATAAAGGTATGCATAATGGTCCTAAAATGACGGCAAGTAAAAAAGATGCCCCCAATGTAATCATGACCACGTTAAAATCCACAACTATTACTCCTTCCCACCCTCCTTGCGGAGGGCTCCATAGGGCTTTGCCCTCTGGACACCTTTTTTCTTAATAATACATAGAGTTGTCTCTCTTTGAACTCACTATCTGAAAACATAGAGCTATCGCTCTTTGAACTCACTTTTTTTGCTGCCGCATGGGGGCTTACCCTCCCAAACCCTCCCTACAGGGAGGGCTCCAAAGGGCCTTGCCCTCTGGACTCCCTGGTACGTGTGCGGATTTCACATTCTCGGGCCGCTTTGTTCCTATGGAACACGCTTGACTCTTGGGGGCTTACCCTCCCAAACCCTCCCTACAGGGAGGGCTCCAAAGGGCCTTGCCCTCTGGACTCCCTGGTCGTGTGCGAACTTTGCCGTTCTCGGGCCGCTTTGTTCCTGTGGAACACGCTTGACTATTGGGGCGAGTTCGCTTGCTCGTTTGCAACCTATGTTGTATTCTTATCGCTTTCGTCCCTTCGGGACACGCTTAACTATTGGAGTTATCCTTGTTCTTAAAGCTCTAGGCTGTGATAATCTTTGTTCATATGTGCCTTTAGAAGAGTACTATGTTTATTGACCAATGTAAAGCGTATTCCGTAGGAACGAAATCGTTTATACCCACCTAATGCTCACTAACTACTTATTCAACCATTTTCAAACGCGTCCGGGCTTTCCAAGATGATCCAAACCCAAACGCCCAATCGAACCTTAAATCCCATTCCAAGCGTGTCCCTTAGGGACGAAAGCGATCCGAGAACTCCGAAGTCTGTCTATCATCGAACCCTACATCCCATTCCAAGCGTGTCCCGCAGGGACAAAAGCGACCCGAGATCACCACAGGCCGCGTCCGATCCAGGGGAGTCCAGAGGGCCAAGCCCTTTGGAGCCCTCCCTTCAAGGGAGGGTTTGGGAGGGTTAAACGCTGGTTTGGGAGGGTTGAGCCTATAGCAGAACCAAAATCTCCTCCAGCTTCATTCCCCTAGAACCTTTGACAAGCACGACATCGTTTGGTGTGGCGTAGTTTGCGATGGCCTGCGCGAGCTGGCTTTTATCATCAAAATGCGTTACACAGTCGGGTTCATAAATAAGAGCAGCTTGCTCGGCTATGTGCTTCGACAATTTCCCGTACGTATAGATGCGATCAATTTTGTTGGGGTCTAACATCTGACCAATTTCTCGATGAAATTCAACCTCGCGTTCACCAAGCTCAAGCATGTCGCCCAATACAATGATTTTCCTATGGTAGCCCTGAAGCTCTTCCAGTAAATGAAGAGCCGCCTTCATCGAAGACGGACTTGCATTGTAAGCATCATTTAAAACAGTCAGTCCCATCGGAGTTTTCGTAAGTTCAATACGCATTCCTGTCATTACGCTTGCTTGCAAGCCTTCAGCTATAATTGGATGTGAGATATCAAAGTACATACCAACTGCTATTGCAGCAAGCGCATTGATCACATTATGAGATCCCAACACTGGAATGTAGAATTCGATGTCTAACCCGCTGAGTTGAAAATGAGTTCCCGCCGCATCCATTCGTACCTCCGCAGGCGTAAAGTCATTTTCTTGCCGGGCTCCGAAGGTGACCGTATTGAAGCCAAGCCCTTGTTCTCCCTCATGATGTTGTTCCCATTCAGGTAAAACCGCTTGTATCAGTGGATTATCACCGTTATATATTAGCGTGCCGCCTTTCTGCAGACCTGCTACAATTTCCGTCTTCGCTCTCGCGATTTCTTCTCTCGTTCCAAGCTGCAGTAAATGAGCTTCGCCGACATTCGTAATAATAGCAATTTCAGGTTCGGCAAGCTCAGATAAGAAGCGGATTTCTCCTCGACCGCTCATCCCCATTTCAAGCACAACTATCTCAGTATCTTCCTCTAATTGAAGCAGCGTGAAGGGCAAGCCGATATGATTGTTATAATTACCAATTGTTTTGTGCACCTTATACGTAGTAGCCAAAACAGCTGCTGTCATATCCTTAGTTGTTGTCTTTCCATTACTTCCAGTAATTCCCACAATTCGCACATTCAACTGTGAAAGATAGGATTTAGCCAGCGTTTGCAGAGCAATTAAGGTATCATCGACAAAAATCAATGGAATGCCTGCTGGAGGATGCTCATGATCATTTTGCCATAACGATGCTACTGCTCCTTTGGCTATAGCATCCTCAACAAATTGATGTCCGTCAAAAGCTTCACCAATCAAGGGTACATAAAGATTCCCCGCCTGAATCGAACGGGTATCTTTGGAAATGCCGCTAATCTGCAAATCAGTAATGTTGACGTCGCTTTGGGCAATTCCCTTGCACATCTCAGCGATCTGGGAGTATGAACGTTTAATCATGGTTTCGTCCCCTTATCGCTTCTTTGGCAACCAAACGATCATCAAAATCATGCTTGATCCCGTTTATATCCTGATAGGTTTCATGACCCTTACCCGCTATCAATACGACATCTCCATGAACGGCATTAGCAATTGCCAGCTGAATAGCAGCCCTACGGTCAGCGATAAGCTGATAGCGTTCAGCAGGAAAATCAACTTCCACAAGCCCCGGTACGATATCCAGTAAAATGCTCTGAGGATCCTCCTTGCGTGGGTTATCAGAGGTAACATATAAATAATCACTATAGCGGGCAGCGACCTTGCCCATAATAGGCCGTTTTAGACGGTCACGATCACCGCCGCAGCCGAAGACGCAATGGATGTGACCCTCAACAAATTGCGAAATGGTAGATAGTGCTTTTTCCAAACCGTCAGGAGTATGGGCGTAATCGACAAGTACGAGGAAGTCCTGTCCAGCGTCAACCACCTCCATTCGTCCTTCTACAACCGTGTTTGATTTCAAACGCTGACTAATCGCTTCCAAAGAAACTCCCTCAAGCAAAGCTGCCGTAACAGCTGCTAAAGTATTGTACACATTAAACTCACCAATCAGCTGGGTTTGAATAGGAATCGTACCCCTAAATGTCACACAGGTGAAAGCCGTACCTTGTGAAGTAATTTGGATATCTTCCGCTCGAACATCCGCTATACTATGGATTCCATAAGTAACCACCTGTGCCGAAGTCAGCTTGGCGTAATCCTCTGACGCAGAATCATCTGCATTAAGCACCGCATACCGCTGGTCCTGTGGAAGAGGTGAGTAGTCGTTGCCAAGACGGGCAAAGAGCAATCCCTTAGCCGCTTTATAGGCTTCCATCGAACCATGATAATCCAGATGGTCCTGGGTTAAATTTGTGAAAATCGCTGTACGAAAGCTGCATCCCTTCACTCTTCCCATATCTAGACCATGAGAGGAAACTTCCATCATGCAGTAATCGGTGCCAGCATCAGCCATTAGACGTAAATAACGCTGCAAATCGAACGATTCCTGCGTGTTTGACCCATGATTGGTTATATAATCAGAACCAATTTTTATTTCAATGTTACCCATCAATCCTGTTACATGGCCTTGGCTACTTAGAAGCTTTTCAAGCAGATAGGTTGTTGTCGTTTTACCATTCGTTCCGGTAATGCCGATCAGCTTAAGCTCCTTACTGGGATAGCCGTATAGATGGCAGGAAATCTCCGCTAATGCGGACCATGTATCTTTAACAAAGAGTTTTGGGACTGTGCTATCCACATCATGTTCGACTACTAAAGCAACCGCACCATTGCTAACTGCCTGCTCTACATAAAGATGCCGATCTTCGATCCCATTTTTGGCAGATATGCAAACAAACAAATCGCCTTTTTTGACTTTTCTGGAGTCAATTTCAATGCCTGTGATTTCTATATGGCCATTGCCTTCAATACGGCTAACCGCAAGCTGCGAAGCCAATTCATTCAGCTGCATGAGCTTCCCTCCATTTTTTACACATGGTATCTATTATGGACAAAAAAAGTGCTGCTGAAAAGCCTCTTTTTTAAATTGTCGTTATTTAATTATTCCACTTGAGGAGGAGGTGCCGTTTCCGATAAATATATGCGGATTGTCGAGCCTTGCTCCAGCTTGGCACCTGCTTTAGGAACCTGATTGACAACATAGGAGCCAACACCTGACTTAGCGAGCAGGAAGTTCGAATTCAGATTTTCATAAATATCTGTAATGCTCATGCCGATCACATTTGGAACCTCCACCATACGGGTGTCCCCATAAACGTATTTCTTTTCCAACTGGTCCTTCCGCTCGGGTACCTGCATATAACGAAGAGTATCCTCCATAATACTTTTGACAATAGGAGCAACAATCAAGCCTCCGAACTGAAGCCCTTGCGGATTATCCACAGCGGTATAGACAACAATTTTGGGATCATCAGCAGGTGCAAAGCCAATAAAAGATACGATATGATCTGTAGGGGAATAGCGACCATTCACGACTTTTTGAGCCGTTCCAGTTTTTCCGCCAACCCGATAACCTTCAATAAATGCATTGCGACCGGTTCCGTTCGCAACGACGCTTTCCAGTGTTTCTCTAACTTGCTTGGAGGTTGCCTCCGATATAACTTGCCTGACCAGCTCCGGTTGTACCTTATCGATCATTTGGTTGCTGCCCGGCTGATACCAGCCCCTTGCTACAAATGGCTTGTAAAGCTTACCCCCGTTGATCGCTGCCGAAACCGCTGTAATCTGTTGAATCGGCGTTACCGACACACCTTGACCAAATGCTGTAGTAGCTAGTTCGACAGGGCCGACACGCGACATTTTGAACATAATGCCATTCTCTTCGCCGCCGAGGTCAATCCCGGTTTTGGTACCAAAGCCAAACCTAGTAATATAATCGAACAGCTTCTCTTTACCGAGCCTCTGGCCCATTACGACAAAACCAGGGTTACAGGAGTTTTCGACTACCTGTAGGAAGGTCTCGCTTCCATGACCGCCACGTTTCCAGCATCGCAATCTGGCACCAGCAACCTCAATATAGCCAGGATCATAAAAAGCATCAGTAAGCTTAACCTTTTTCTCTTCTAATGCAGCTGCTAATGTAATAATTTTGAATGTCGAGCCTGGCTCATATGTCATCCAAATCGGTAAATTACGGTCATAGCTCTCTTTGGGGAAGTCACGAAAGTTGCCGGGATCATAACCAGGTCTTCCTCCCATCGCAAGGATTTCACCGTTATTAGGATCCATGACGATAGCAATCGCGTGCTCAGCCTGATATTTCACCATCGCTTGATCAAGCTCGCGTTCCAATATGGACTGAATATGACTATCCACCGTCAGCTGCAGGTTCATCCCATCACGCGGTTTCACATAAGCGTCTGTTGAATTCGGCATTTGCCTTCCTGCCGCATCTGCCAAAAAGGAGACACTTCCACCCAAGCCTGTCAAAGGCTTATCATACTTTAATTCTATGCCCGTAAGTCCTTGATTATCAATACCAGTAAACCCAAGAATGTGAGCAGCAAGCCCCCCAAAAGGATAGTACCTTTTATTGTCCTCCGCAACCACGATGCCAGGAAGATTTAGAGAACGAATTTCCTGGGCTTTTTCCTGGGTTATCTTCCGGCCACCGGGTTGAATACGAACGATTAACTGCCTCTGTGTAATCTGCTTAAGCAGCGCTTCCTCATTCAGCTGAAGCATGGAAGCCAGCTGAGCTGCTACCGACTTGGCATCTTTGACCTGTGCTGGAATGGCCATTACCGTTGGTGAACTAATATTGTAGGCAAGCTGAATCCCGTTCCGGTCCAGAATCTCACCACGTTTGGCTGCAAAAGGAATATTGCGGCGCCATGAGTCTTCAGCTTTTTCTGATAGCTCCGGCCCTAACCATATTTGGACAAAACCAAGCCTTATGATTAATGCAATAAACAAAAAAGTACCGATAATAAGTGCAATAAATAGTCGACGTCGAACCTTAGTTTGAGTTGCTTTCATGACTGTCCGTTCCCCTCCTGAACTGAATCTGGGACTGCTTCATTTCCAGACTATTCAGGACAAACAGTGGTTAGAACAAGCCTACCTTGCCGGAGGGTCGGTTTTTTTGGCAGAAGCTTCATTGACTTTGGTCGATTCTGCGGTTTTTATGGGACTATTCGGTTTGACAGCTGTTTCCTTCTTATCTGTCTTCGCTGGTGGAGAAGGCGTTGTTGCTGGAGGAACTTGTGCATCAGAAGTCGGCCCCTGCAGCAGCTCACTGTATGGCTTAAGCTGTAAAATGAGCTGTCTGACATCACTATCACCAGTTAAAGATTGGGATGCAACATACCCTTCCCCTACAGATTGACATTTTATTTTAATGAATGTGCATACTTCCATGGCGTCCCGTAATGATTTGCCTGTCATATCCGGGATTGGCAGATCACCGCTTTCTTGAAGCACCACATAAATTCGTTGGTCAGAGCTGATATCGGTCCCGACCGCTGGCGACTGTGCGATAACTTTACTACCTTTTCCAATGGTTTCAACGATAACACCAAATTTATTCATCACATTTTTGGATTTCTCAACAGTTTGGCCCGTTAGATCAGGCATCAACATTTCATCTGCCTTCTCCGCTGTTTTCATTTGTTGTGTATTGGATGGCACGCCCATATAACGCAGGGTTTGCGACACAATTTCTTTAAATGCCGGAGGCGCCACCTCACTACCACGATGATAGTCTCCACCCAGATCCGGTTCATCCGCGATTATCGTCACTAAAATTTTGGGATTTTCAACTGGCGCATAGCCAATAAAAGATACAACCCATTTGCCGTCCGCGTAACCTTTACCACCTGGCTCAACTTTGTTGGCTGTTCCTGTTTTTCCAGCAACGCGATATCCTTCGATATAAGCATTACGTCCTGTTCCAATGGCTTGATCGCTAACTACTTGTTCCAAGTACTCGGTTACCTGCTTGGCAGTCCGCTCGGATACGACCTGTCGAATCACTTCCGGCTCAAAGGTTTGAATAACTTCCTTGCTCTTAGGGTTCAAGATATCTTTGACTACATGAGGTACCATCAGCTTACCGCCATTGGCAATCGCAGCATACGCTGAAGTTTGCTGTATCGCAGTAGTCGTTATACGTCCTTGCCCATAAGTAGCCGTTGCATAATCAGATGGATATTTCATCGCTACAATACCAGGAATCTCCCCTGGTAAATCAATCCCTGTTTTAGCTCCAAAACCAAATTTTTCGATATATTTCTTAAGCTTGTCCTGACCCAGCTTCTCATAGCCAAGCTTAACAAAAGCAACATTACTTGAGCGCTTTAATCCATCCAGATATGAAATTGGGCCCCATCCAACAATATTATGGTCATGTAGGGTCCGCCCTGGCACTTGAATAGCCCCCGACTGATACTTATCTTCGGGAAAGAACAAGTTTTCCTCAACGGCTGCAGCTAGCGTGACAATCTTGAAGGTCGAGCCTGGCTCATACTGGGAGGCAACCGTATTATTAATAAAGTCACTCTGATTTTTATAATCCCAATACTTGTTAGGGTTGAAATTTGGGGTGCTCGCCATCCCCAGTATTTCCATCGTGTTCGGGTCAACCGCTATTGCAGTCAAACTTTTAGGGTTATACTTGGCATTCACCTTTTCCAGTGCGCTTTCAATGTAGAATTGAATATTTTTGTCGATCGTCAATCTAACAATGCTGCCATCCACTGCAGGTTGATAGTTAACCTTAGCATCTGGAAGCTCGACTCCGGTTCTATCCTTTTCATAGCTTCTATTTCCGGGAATACCTTTAAGAAAACTGTCAAAACGGGATTCCAGACCTGTTAGCGCTCTACCCTCTTTATCTGTATAACCGAGTACATGCGAGGCAAGCTTGCCTCCAGGATAAAACCGTTTTTGTTCCTTTTGAAGGTAGATTCCAGCATTTTTAACATTCGCCTTTTTCTTGAGCATATCTACGAAACTCTTGACCTTGTCAGCGACCTCTGTATCAATTTTCCAGCCTTCATTGTGTATTTCTACCTGTGACAGCAGTGTCTTGTTATCGCTACTCTTTTTTTTATTAAGCAGTGTCCGGATTTTTTCTTCTAAAGCAGAAATTGAAGCGGGATCATCAGAAGTTTTTAAGATCTCAGCCAAGCCTTTAACGACATCCTGCTCCAAATGATTGTCTTGAATGATAACCGGGTTTAGCGCTAGTGTATAAGCAGGGGAATCCTCTGCAAGCACCTTGTCATTACGATCGACAATCATCCCTCTGACAGGGCGGAGCACATCTTCTTTGGCCCATCTCTCTTGTGCGGATGACAGTAAACTAGCCCCCTGCACAACCTGAACCCAGTAAAGTCTGCCTACTATTGCAACAAAAAAGAGGGTAAACAACCCTCCAATGAGTAATGATCTAAGCTTTACTTTTTTTGTCATTTCGACTCCTCTCTCCCATTCATATAGCAGATGATTAAGGGGCGATTTCTGTCGTTTTTTGATTTACTGCCGTCGCACTAGAAGGGACTTTTGGATCTTTTAGGGACACTTTGCTGATTTGCTTGTCCTCAGGTGGACCCAAGCCAACTTTGTTTGCTTCTGTTCTTAGGCGATCAGGACTCGATAAGGCTTCTACTTTATGCTTTAACACACTGTTCTCCGCCTGCAGCATTTGAATATCGGTCTCAAATTTCAAAATCTTCGTGTTCATTTCATAGATTTGGGCATAGCGCCAAATAATCAAGCTGGCCACTGATACGCAAACGAGCACCGTAAATAAATAGAGCAGCTTCTCCTGAACCGGGAGTGACCTATTCCGGTAAACGACCCTCTTCGTTTCCTTGACTGTAACCTTTTCTTTCTGAGCGGGACGTGGCTGAGTTGCCGAACTTCCGTGCATGTATGCAGGCATTGAGATATTTCCTCCTTCACTAATTAAGTATTGTATAAGAAACCTCTAGCGAGGTTTTTCAGCGGAGAGCAACTACGATCCATATGTAGGTTATCTTGAAATATATGAATGTTCAGTAATACTAAAACATATGAATTCTGATATGATAAGAAAAGCTCCTATACGGAGCACCATCGTTGAAGAAACATCCATATCTATGAAGAAGCTTTTCTTGCAAGAGATAAGAATGGTTCAGCTCCGCTGAAAAATATAAATTCTTACCTCTTAAGAAAAGCCCCAGAATGGAGCCCATTCGACGAAGATCAATCCGTATCGTAGCGGAAGCTTTTATGTGAGATCTCTAGCTAAAAAAGAAACTTAAATATGCAGCTTTTCAGCGATTCTCAGCTTAGCTGAGCGCGCTCTGGAATTAGCATCCAGCTCCTCTTCACCAGCTTCTATGGGCTTACGGTTAACGAGTTTAACTATACCTTTGGTGCCACACACACATATTGGAAAATCGCCTGGACATGTGCAACGCTCGACATATTTGGCAAAGGTTTGTTTGCAAATACGATCTTCCAGGGAATGGAAAGTGATGACTGCCACTCTACCTCCAGGAGACAAACAGCGGATTGATTGCTCCAACGCTTCTTCGAACACACCTAATTCATCGTTAACTGCTATTCGTAAAGCCTGGAAACTACGTTTGGCTGGGTGTGGACCATTGCGTCGTGCGGCAGCAGGAATACCTTCCTTAATAAGCTCGACAAGCTGACCCGTCGATTCAATGGAACCTTTAGCGCGTGCCGCCACGATCTTGCCAGCAATACGTTTGGCGAATTTTTCTTCCCCGTATTCAAATAAAATACGTACAATTTCTTGCTCTGGCCAGTCATTAACAATCTCTCTTGCCGTTAATTTCGCAGTGCGATCCATTCGCATATCCAGTTCAGCATCATGGTTATAGCTGAAGCCCCGTTCAGCTTCATCCAGCTGTGGAGAGGAAACACCCAGATCGAACAAAATCCCATCCACCTGCGGTTGACCGCTCTTCATAACTTGCGGTATCTGTTTCAGCTGTTCCTCCAAAAAACGAAAGTTGCTTCGTACCAGCTTGACCCTATCCATCAGGGTAGCTAGTCTTTCCTCAGCATGGGCCAAAGCTGCATCATCTTGATCAAAAGCAATCAATAGACCTTGACTGCTTAAACGGGAAGCGATTTCGTAGCTATGCCCCGCTCCACCAAGTGTGCAATCCACGTAAACACCATCTGGCTTAATTTCCAATCCTTCTACAGCTTCTTGCTTCAATACAGTAATATGATGAAACATCGTTATCCTCCTAGGAGTTTTGCTTAGCAAAACTGGCTTCATAAGTGTTACTAAGTTCTATTTAACAAAACTTCGTAAACACTGTTGAGTTTTGCGTAGCAAAACTGACTTCGTAAGTTGATTTGTTTACAATGGCTAGAGATCGAAGTTAAAATCAACAAGCTTTTCGGCTATTTCGTTGAAGGAATCGTTCGATTGCTGGAAATAGTTTACCCATATTGGCTTGCTCCAAATCTCAACACGATTGGAAACACCGATAACGACGCAATCTTTATCCAATTTCGCATATTCAACAAGGTTATTTGGTAAATTAATCCTGCCCTGCTTATCCAATTCACATTCCCCGGCTCCGGAGAAAAAGAACCGACTAAAGGCACGGGCATCTGACTTCATGAGTGATAAAGCTTTCAGCTTTTGCTCAAGCACCACCCATTCTTCCATAGGGTATACAAATAAGCATTGATCTAAGCCTCGAGTGACAATGAAGGTTGTTCCAAGGGATTCGCGAAATTTAGCTGGCACAATGATACGGCCTTTTTCATCGATGCTGTGCTGAAATTCGCCCATGAACATATACCTTCACCCCTTTTTACCACTTTACCCCACTTTCCACCACTTTGTATAGTTTAATTCTCTAGAAAAAATAAAAATCCTGCTAATGAGCAGGATTTCAATACAAATATTTTATTTATCTTTTTCCTCTACAAAGCTATCCGACGCCTCATTTGGTTGCGCTTCACCATTTTCTTCAATCAGCTTTTTACGTATTTCCATCATTTTTTTCTTTCTGGAACGTCTGACAAGGACAATCGGCAGAAGGATCAGAAAGAGTACAAGAGCAACAGGCAGCACCGCGGCTGCAGCAACAATTAGCCATTCAAAAACAACCGTGAGAACGACAGCACTTTCATTTAATGCGGAAGCTATTCGTTGGAACAATGGACCTCGGTCATTCGCCTGAATAACAGCGACTGATCCCATCTTCTGGGCAAGTCTGACTTCGATCGTTGAGTACGATACATTTTGCTCTAAGTATCTCATCCGACCCTTAATGCGTTCGATTTCTTCCTGAACCTTTCCCAACTCATTGGAAAATGCCAATAACTCGTCGGTTTTTGATGCCTTTTCCATAAATGCGATCAATCGGCTTTCTACCACTTGTTTGGCCTTTAATCTGGAGGTAAGATCTACGAATTCCTCAGAGACATCCTGTCCCTGCATATTTTTCTTGGCAGACGGATTAATCGTTTCTAACTGCTTCATTAAGGATTGAAAACCATTGGCTGGCACCTTAATTACGAACATTCCGCTCTTTTCATAGTTATTTTCGTTTTCATTGAATTGCAAAATGTAACCGCCTGCCTGACTCACTGCGGACTCGATCTTTGCCTGTGCCTCCTCATACTTGTCGACCTGCATCGTAATATTCGCTTTATAAATAATTTTACGTTCAACTGCCATTTCGCCTAAGGCGTTTCCGTTGAAGCTGTCCGCTTGCTTAGGTGCGCTCGCTTTTTCCTTTGGTTGCGAGTTCATCTCCATGGCAGGCGCTGCCGCTTCACCAGCAGGTAGAGCTGCCTTCGCATCTGATTTCTGTTCCATCTGAGTGCTAGCAGCAGCCATTGGAGCAGAAGCGGTAGAATCGCCTTTCTCTCTGGCAGCCGAGCAACCGGTCAGCAGAACGACCAGAAGCGCAGCCAGAATCCAGCGCTTGGTACTCATCTTCTTCAAGCTCTTAATCACACTTGCTTCTTGAATTTGTTCCATTCAGATTCCCCCCATATTTGTTTTGGAATCACAGTAACACCACTTCGCATGAAGTGCCGAAAGCTTAGTTATCTTCTAAACGTGGGAGAATGTGGGATTGTTGCAGTCAGCTGGATATTCAAAGAAATATAGGGATCTCCAACAAAAAGAGGCCCTCAGGCCTCCATTTGAACAATATGAACGATCCAACAGCAGTTCACTTCAAGCTGCCTACTTTCTAACATAAATCTTATCCTACTTCCTTTAGAAAACGGTACTGCGCTTGAATTAATCCATAATAGATTCCCTGCTGCTTCATTAGATCGTCATGATTTCCCTGCTCCATCAACTCACCATGGTCCAACACAATAATATTGTCTGCGTTTCGAATGGTTGAAAGACGGTGAGCGATAATAAAGGAGGTTCTTCCGGCTAGCAGGGTCTTAAGTGCTTCCTGAATTTTCAGCTCGGTTTCAGTATCAATACTAGCGGTAGCTTCATCCAAAATAAGTATGCGTGGATCTGCAAGAAGGGCCCGTGCAAATGAAATGAGCTGTCTTTGACCCATGGAAAGCATATTGCCACGCTCTTGAACCTCGGTATCATAGCCCTGCGGCATATCGACAATAAAATCATGGGCGCGAACAGCCTTCGCTGCAAATTCGACCTCTTCGTCAGTCGCATCCAGCTTGCCAAAACGTATATTATCGCGAATCGTACCCGAAAAAATAAATGTATCCTGCAGCACAATCCCCACTTGCGAGCGTAAGCTCGAAACCGTCACTTCACGAATATCGTGTCCATCAATAGTAATACTGCCACTTGTGCTGTCATAAAACCTGCATAAAAGATTGATAATAGTGCTTTTGCCTGAGCCTGTATGGCCTACCAATGCTATTGATTGTCCCGCTTTCACACTAAGATCAATGCCTTTCAAGGCTTTCCGGCCTGGTTCATATTCAAACTCGACCTGCTTCAATTCAATATCCCCGCGAACGTTCGGCAGCTCTTTGGCATTCAGCGCTTCCGGTACGTTGGGCTCTTCATCGATAAATTCGAAAATCCGCTCGGAGGATGCCATTGCGATCAGCATCTGTGAATACATCTGTCCCAATCGATTGATGGGCTCCCAGAAAAATCCGATATAGGTGGCAAAAGCAACAATGATTCCGACACTAATTTCCTCCGACTGAATCAAATAGGCCCCGAACCAGAACAAAATACAATAGCCAATCGCTCCTGTTACTTCAATGATCGGATTAAATGACTGATTAAGCGTTGATGCCCGATCCCACGATTTATGATTGCTTAAATTCATATGGTTAAAAAACGACATATTCTCTTTTTCCTGCGAAAATGCTTGAGTCACCTTAATGCCTTGAATACATTCATTCAAATGGGCATTGATCCGGGACTGCTTGGATTGCACCACCTGCCATGCGCGTCGAATATGAATCCTAAGCTTGGTCGAAATGAAAAACATGATGGGCACAGTAACAATAATGGCCGCACCCAGTTTCATATTGAAATACAGCAGGATGAAAATAATACCGACCAATTGTACACAATCCATCAAAAGGTTAACGACACCATTCGTGAACAAATCCTGCAAGGAGTTCACATAGTTCGTTATTCGCACGAGGATGGAACCAGCCGGGCGTTTATCGAAAAACTTGAATGATAGCTTCTGGATATGACTGAACAAGTCGTGCCGCAAGTCATAGATTACCTTTTGTCCAATCTGATTCGTAAACCGAATCCGGTACGTATTGGCTGCCCACTGGATGATATAGAGCAGAAGCATGCCGCCCACGCACTGAAACAGCAGCCTGGCGTCTCCTCCCTCACGAAGCGCATTATCGATAGCGTAAGCAATCAGGAGCGGATTAAACAGCTTTGTCAGTGCTCCGACAATCATCATCGTGATAATAACAGGAAGAATTTGTTTCGTGTAAGGCTTCAGATACTTGCCGAGTCGTTTGACCTGTCCCCAATCAAACTCTTTATCCAGCACCTCATCATCCTGATAAACGAAGCGTTGGCCTGTTTGCGTATCCATCCCGCTCCCGGTTGTTGATTTGTCCTCTTGACTCAATGCGTATACCCCCCATTATGTTGACCCGTTGCGGCTGCCTGACGAACCCCTTGCGCCTCCTCGTGAAGGTGAGCCGTTTTGTCCAGTATCATGCTATCTGGAACTATCTCTTGCGGCTGATCAGCAAACTGGATTTTATACGTTTCCAAATAACGTCCTTCCTGCTGCATAAGCTGCTTGTGTGTACCTCTTTGTACAATTTGGCCTTTATCGAGCACAATAATTTCATCCGCATGCCTTAATGATGAAATGCGGTGAGCGATAATAAAAGTCGTACGCCCCTTCATCAGTTCTTGAAAGCCCTGCTGAATCTCATGCTCGGTTTCCATATCAACAGCGCTTGTTGCATCGTCCAAAATCAGGATTTTGGGATTTTTGAGCAGCGCACGTGCAATCGCTATCCGCTGCTTCTGACCACCGGAAAGACCCATCCCCCGTTCACCAACAATGGTTTCGTAGCCGAGCGGCATCTCCATTATGAAGTCATGTGCTTTGGCCAGTCGTGATGCCTGGATAATCTGCTCCATGGAAACATTTCTGACCCCATAGGCAATATTGTTCAGAATCGAGGAGGAGAATAGAAACGTTTCCTGGAATACAATCGCCATATGCTCACGCAAGCTTTCCATTGTAACATCCCTAATGTCTCGGCCGTCGAGCGTAATGGAGCCTTCTTTGACGTTATAGGCTCTAAGCAGCAGTTGAATGACGGTTGATTTGCCTGAACCCGTTCCGCCGAGCAAGCCTATGACAGAGCCAGCTGGCGCATCGACCTGAAAGTCCCGCAATGCAGGCTGTTGATCCGTATAAGCAAACGATACATGATCAAACTTCACATGCCCCTTTACCTGATCGGCTTGCAGCGACACGGCGTTATCCTTGTTCTTCACATGCACGTATTGATGCAAAATTTCCAATAACCGTTCTCCAGCAGCCTTGGATTGGGTAAAGTTGTTAATATGGAACCCAATTTGCCACATGGGACCGATGATATACCACATCAAACTGAAAAAAGCGGCAAGCTCTCCCAAGGTGAGGCTGCTGTTAATGACCATCCAACCACCGACACCAAGCAGGATAACTACACTTAAATTCGCAAACAATTCCATTAGTGGAAAGTATTTAGCCCAAATACCCGAGGTCGTCACGTTATTCAGCTTATAGTCTTCGTTACGTTCGGAAAACTTTTCGATTTCATAAGGCTCTCTGGCAAAAGACTTGACCGTACGGACACCAGTAATATTTTCTTGAACCGATGTTGTCATATTGCTCATCGATTTACGTACCGAACGAAACGCCGGATGGATTTTACCCTCAAAACGAATAGCCGTAAATACGAGAAAAGGCATCGACACCATCGTAATCAGCGTCAGCTTCCAATTGATTGTCATCATCATAATGGAGCCAAAGGTAAGCATCATCACCACATTTAAAATTTGTACAAATCCGAATCCGATAAAATCGCGCACGGCCTGCAAATCCGCCGTTAGCCGCGACATCAGGTCACCCGTTCTTGCTTTGTCATAGTATTGAAAGGATAAGTATTGCAGCTTCTTGTACAACGCATTCCTGAGATTAAAGGCAGTGTAGTTCCCCAGCTTCGAGCTAAATACACCATGCATAAATTGAAAAAACGCTTTACAGGTGATCACAGCGACTACAATCAAAGAAAGATAAGGAACCTCTGAAAATTGCTGCTTCCCGATCACATTGTCGATCAAATACCGCAGCAAATTCGGGTAAACCAGCCCCAGCGCCGTAGCTGTCATAAGTGACAAAATTGACGCAATCAAAAATCTCTTTTCCGACCAATAAAACTCCTTCAACTGCTTGAAAACTTCCATGTTACCCTCCTCAGGTTGTACGGCTGCAAAACGGCATTCTAAACAAAGCAGCCCACGAACGACTACCTCGTAAAAATGGCTATCGATACAACAGACCTGCAATCGAAAGCGTTTGCTTTTTTATGCATCTTAACACCATCCATGGGGAGCGGCAACACCCCCTTTTCTCATAATTGTCTATATACGGAGAAAAACCCCCGTATCCCCACAAAATAGGGAAACAATCCACTTATCTCGCCCAAATAATACCTAATTTCGCCATATGTAAACCCTTTCACGAAATAAGCAAAAAGCAGCTGTTCTTCTTCGAACAGCCGCGATTTGGCGAGTCAGTTTTTTAGTGAATTATTCAAAAAAAGCAGTCAGCTGGTTATGTGTTTTTTGCAGCGCAGCCACATCAACAGGCATTTCCAAAGCAAGCAGCTGACCCTGTGCATATTCCTGCAGCTCTTCACGGATATGTTCCGCTAATTCCTCGTACCAAGCTTTCAATTGCCCGCTATATGCGGCATACAGCCAGGTGGTTTGTCCTGACATGTAAGCTGTAAGCGGTGCGTTAATTGCTGCCTCCAGCTCTTTTCGCAAATTCTGCTTGCCATCACCCTCGAAGAAATGCTTCGCGTTTTTATAAAAACCGGCAATCCATTTGTGCTGTATGCTTTCTGCACGGAATGCTTCTGCACCCTGTGGCGTCTCGAATGGTCGTGCCTCATAATCGGAAGGCTGGAATGCTGCCAGCTCATGGCCCAGACCTTGCAGCCACTGCTGTCTTCTTTTGGCAGCGCGGTTATGAATCGCATTTTCAATCCGTAAGGTAATGGCCAATACTTCCTGAGAAAGATCAAATGCGATCATCTGCTGTAAATCATTCCATGCAGATCCGGCAATAGCCGAGACATTCCGCCCCTCCTCACGAAAAACAGCGGGATTAAAGGCCAAATTGAACAGTTCGCCGAAGCGATAAGTTGCGCGCTGCTTGACGTAATACAGCAGCTCTTCAATCTCTTTGTGCAGTTCTCGCTCTTCGGCTTCAGTTTCCTGATTTCGAAGCTTCGCATCCGCTGCGTCTAATGCTTTACGAATCGCAGCTGCACGAGTCTGACGAGCCTGCTCATCACTCTGTGCGCTTACAATCCATTGCTGAAGCACATCGGCAGCCCGTTTCAGATCGGCTTGACCGGAACGAATCGCAATATCAGTCAGCTCCCCCAATGAGAAACGGACAAAGTCCTGCTCAAAGGCTGCAATCCCAGAAGCCTGCACCGTTTCTTGCTCCTGAGCCAGCTTACCTTCCAAAGCATAATAGCTGGACATCGGATAAATCCGCGGGTGACGTATACCATGCTGCTGCAAATTGTTAGATACATGAGTAACCACACCCTCCAGCTCCTCTCCCGAGGATGCAAGATCTGCAGCATTTACAATAAAAAACATCTTATCCAGCTCAAAGCTATCCTTAACCCGGCCGAGCTGCAGCAGAAATTCCCGGTCGGCATGAGAAAACGCATGGTTATAATAAGTAACGAAAAGAATGGCATCTGCATTTTTAATATAATTAAAGGCAACACCCGTATGTCTGGCATTGATTGAATCCGCCCCTGGCGTATCGACCAGAACGATACCTTGATCGGTTAGAGGATTGGAATAATATAGCTCTATCAGCTCAACAAAACACGATTTGCTTTCATCTGCCGCATATAAGCCGAACTGATCGGCATCTACGCGCAGCTCGCTGCCCAGATCGGACTCGACAGCCTCCCAGCCCTTTTCAACAGCCTTTAGAAACGTATAATGCGGCTTGCCTTTGGCTGAAACACGATCCGCCGATAATCCACGTATCGCCGACAAGCTTTCGGGCAGGCTTGACGTATGGATGCCCAGCATCTCCAGTGAGAAACGGATATCGTCCGTGAGACTGTCGCGGCTTTTCATCCGTACCTTGGCTGTTCCATGCGGCCAGCCGTTCTCCGGCTCTGGCGGCATTATCTTGTTGATGGCCGCCGTAGTTGGGTTCGGCGACACCGGCAGTACGCGTTCGCCAATTAGTGCGTTGGCGAACGAGGATTTACCGGCGCTGAAAGCGCCGAACAGCGCAATCGTGAAGCGGTTGCGCTGCAGCCGCTCGGCCTTCTCCTGCAAGGAGCGGCTGATGCTTTGCAGCGGCGCCAAGCCCGCGAGCTCTTGCGCGCCGGCGGTGAGTCGCTGCGCTGCGCTCTGCAGGCGGGCGCGATGCCCGCCCTGCGCGAGCGGCGCGGCGCCCTCGCGCGTAGCGCGGCCGCTGGCGGCAGCTACGGCCGCCAGCGCTGCGCGCGCGCCCGACGCGGCGCTAGCCGCGGCCTGCGGCGCCACGGCTGCGCCTTGCGCGGCCTCGCCTGCGGCGGCTGGGTCCGGCAGCGCTGGCGCAAGCGCGTGCACAGCCGCGAGCGACGCGACTAGCGCTTCCGCGTAGGCCGCCTCGGCTGCGGCAAGCCGCTCGAGCTCGCGCAAGCTGCCTAAGCGGCCGTTCAGCGCATCGAGCTGCTCGCGCATTGCCAGCAGCTGCGGCCCAAGCGAAGCTGCAAGCTTGCCCATGAGCTCATCGATCAGCTCGAACGCTCGCTTACGATACAGCAGCTTCATTTCCGCAGCCAGCTGCTTCGTATAATTCAATGTATATTCACCACTGAAGCCTGCTGCCGGATTAACCTGTGAAGCAATCCAATCAGGCTCTACCTGAACATGAAGAGTTTCTACCGTCTCCCTGATAAGATCTGCATTTACTATGACACCTGACATCTCCATCGCTTGCTCCATACCCTTGTACAGCGCCTGCTGTAAATGCCGCTCCACCTGAGTTGCTAGCTGACCGGCAAAATCATGATGCAGCTCTAATAGGCGACGTTCCACTTCCTTCGCCGTCTTGGCAGCCCCTGCAAACAATCCCACCTTAAAACCCGGCTTACGACTCTGCAGGTATTCTTGTGCCAGTTCTCTGGTTACAGCTGGTGTAATATTGGCATTGTCCAGAACAACAGTCGTTTCTTTACGTAATGCAGTCCGCAGCTCCTCAGGCTTAGCTTCAGCATGTGCTACCCTTGCGCTGATTTCCGTCCATTGCAGCTGGGCGGACTCCACCTCTTCATCAGCAGCTAATTGGGCCCGCAGCTGCTCCTTAAGTGTATCGTTTCGTTCCGCTAATTTGGCTGCATGCATTCTAGCCAGATGCTGTGCGGATTTCTCCAGGCTGAGCGCTGATAATGAAGCATGCTGCTCGATCAGTCGTTCAAGGAGCCAGTCGAGCTTCCCCCATTCACTATACGGATGGTCAGGCACCTTAACCGAAGTATACAAAATACCGTCAGGCTGAATATGCCAATTGGCAAAAGCCTCGGCTACACCTGCCCGATAATCAGCAAAAGATAATTCCTGATCCCGATGCTTATCCACTTGATTGATCAATAAATAGAGTGGCTTTCCCCACTCCTTCATTTTTTTTGTAAAAGCAAAATTGATTTCAGATTGTACATGATTATAATCCATCACATAGAACACTACATCTGCCAGATGCAGAGCCGACTCTGTCGCCAAATGATGGGCATCATCTGTAGAATCAATTCCTGGAGTATCCAATAAACATGCATGATCTCCTAAGAAGGGCAGCGGATAACGCAGCTCTATCGTTTCAATCGCTTCTCCATCGCGGCAGTAAGCGGCAAGATCAGTAAGCGGCACCTTCTGGATCTTTGCTTTATGCTCCTCCTCCTCGACGTGATGAACGACAATGGCTCCAGATTCCCCACTGCTGATTCTCACTATATTCGCGCTGGTCGGAATAGGGCTTGATGGCAGAAGCTGATGCCCGCACAGCTTGTTTATCAAACTCGACTTGCCTGCAGAAAAATGTCCGCAAAACGCTATATACAAGCTCCCGCTCTCCATCTTTTGCAAAAGCTGTTCCAGCTTCTTCCCATTTTCTTTATCATCCGTCTGCTGCACCTGCGCAAGCAGAGTACGGATCGCACTTTCCATGTTGGCTTCAAGTAAAACTCCGCTGTTCATTCTCTATCTCCCCAATACAAAATATCCTTCTAAACAACAAAAAAAACCGAATGGCTTCGGTTTTCAGTGTACCACACTTTCAGTAGTCGGGATAAAAATTTCGAACAAATTACCATGCTGCAGAATCGTAATATCTCTATCACGAACTTTCATCACAACAACCTCAAGCTTTGTTTTCATCCGCTCTAGGTAATTATCAGGTACCTCGCCAGACTCCATAACCGTAATGCCATCCACTTGCTTTTCTTCATTATCGGCAAGCTTTAGATTAATGATTTCCTCATAAATATCAGAAAACACTTCAAAATCATTCGTATACACAGAGATACATTTCATATTAATCCCATCCTTATTTGGTTGCTTGGTCATGATTCACTTATATAGATTTCCTAATACTGACTGTTTTCATACGTTGTTTTCCTTCACGGCATACATCCAATAGCGGACATATGCTGCATTGAGGATTTTGTGCCTTGCAGTGATAGCGTCCGAAAAAAATAAGCCTGTGATGCGTATCCGTCCATTCCTCTTTGGGAACTAACTTCATCAGTTTTTTTTCAACTTCTAGCACGGTGTCATCTTTACTTGCCATTCCCAAACGCTTCGATACTCGCTCCACATGGGTATCGACCGCGATAGCAGGTACACCAAATGCATTGGATACGACCACATTCGCTGTTTTTCGACCTACACCAGGCAGCTCAACCAACTGCTCATGCTTTTCTGGGATTAAACCATCGTATTTGTCCAGTACCATTCTGCACAGTGCCTGGATATGCTTAGCCTTATTACGAAAAAGCCCAATGCGACGTATATCCTGCTCCAACTCATCCAGAGGAACCGCCACATAGTCTTCCGGACGTTTGTACTTTTGAAACAATGAAGCCGTCACTTTGTTGACGGTCTCATCCGTACATTGTGCTGAGAGCAGTACAGCAATCGTAAGCTCAAATGCATTCGTGTGGTTCAACTCGCAATGTGCATCCGGAAACATACTGGCCATAATATCAAGTATGCTGCGGGCTTGCTTCTTGTTCATGGAGTGGCAAACAGTCCTTTGTTTGATGATATACATTGTAGTGTACCGAATCTTGAGAAAGTAATCAATATTTATAAGCAATAAAAACCGAACATTTATCGAATTTTTATTTTTTTCACAAAACCGTCTAATCGAATAGCTATTTGTCGATGCTTGTTTAATAATATAACAACCGCGCTATACAGCCAATTTGCTTGTGAGCAGAAAGTTCCATAAGCACTCATGCGCTTATGGAACTTTCTTTGCTCTTAAGAAAGGAGAATACCCTACTTAAAGAGGGAGCTATATAGCTGAATGTCACTTATTGCTTTTCAATTTCAATAATTTTATCGTCTATTGCATACAAAGTAATTTCTTCATTTTCGACGAAAGCGTTGGCCGCGACAGCTGTGGTTCCCTTGTGCAAGTAAGCTTTCGCAAAGAAATTATAGGTAGATTTATCTCCGGCTGCATTCGGTTTCAGCAGCAACTGATTCAACACATTGTCGTAAGATGCTACCGTCCTCTTCGATGTGTTGGCTACTGTAATTAACACTTTGTCTCCAGCATCTTTAATAATTTCCACACGATCATTCGGCTTTAAGGCATTCAGAGCTGCCAGCGCAATCCCGTTTTGCTTGATCACAAATTGAAGACCTACGGGTACGACCTGAACCGCACCAGTTGCAAGCTCCTGAACCGTTAATGTACCGGTTGCTGTATCCAATGCGGTGACTTTGCCGCGCAGCGTATTCAGGATGATTAATTTTTCAAGTGTATTTCCATTGAGTGATACTTTGATATATTCGTCGTTTTGAATATCTTCAAAGTTATGCGTCGCTTTAGTCGGATTGAAAATTTTATCGTTATTGTCAACCGTAAATGTGTTTAGAACCCCATTATCGTCTTTAACACTTATTTGTTTGGATCCTGCATTGCTCAATATTACTTTATAGACTGCTGTCTTTTTGACTGCAATGGAGCTGATTAAATCCTGATTCCCATTAAATCTTCCCTGGATGGTATCGCCCACTCTTAAATCTGCGAACAAAGCGTTTGGCTTTCCATACATTTCAACACCAATTCCAGGGTTCGTCTTGAAATTAATATTTTGACCGCCGTTTGTTCTTAAGGTAACTTCACTCGAAGTTGTGCTTAGCTGAGTAATCGTGCCTTCTACCATTGTAGTTAGCTCGATTGTAAGCAATTTATCCTTCGAAACCTTCAAGTCGACTTTCTTACCCTTTGTGAATTGCGAAGCGAAGTTAGATAAAGGCAGCACTGCATCCCAAATTTTGAGGCCTGTATTATCTGTCAAAATAAATGCATAAGGCTTGCCGCTATCATTAGTAACAGTCAATAGTTTTGCATCTGGATCATAGCTGACGATTGTCGCCAATGTCATGACATTTATCGAGCGACTTGTTACCGTTACTTTTACAATCTTCTCATTTAACAAGTCGAGCTTTAAATCGTCACCCACTTCAAGATCAAAAAAACCTGCATTCGGCAAGCCGTCAATCGTGACAAGCGCATTATCTGCGATAAAGTAGGCACCCAGCGTACTGCCCGGTTTATTGATTGTTAAGATCTTCTTGTCTTGACTCAGGCTTGTCAACGTACCTGTTACAGCAGTAGTAACATCTGCTTGTTTACGAATGGTTACTGATGTCACTTCATTCGTCTTGACCTCAAATCCAACTATATCACCAATCCGCAGCTTGCTTAAATCTGACACTGTGCCGTCAGGAAGAGTTACTGTGGATCTCGTAGAAATCGGATACGTTTCATTTTGTCCCGAAGTTTGTTCAAGGAACGTAATCGAATTCTGTTCCTTTTGAATACTGACTACAGTACCTTCCGCAGATTTGCTTAATGGTACCTGCTTCACGACAATCTGGCTGATCTTCGCATTCGGCAAGAGCATGCTGCGCTTTAATTCAATGAGACTGCCAACCTGAATGGAGCCGATGCTCAACCCGTGTCCTTCTTTATCTGTTACCGTAACTGTAGGTGCAAGCTCCTTCAGTACCGGTCCGCCAGATTGATTAATAGATACCGTCATTTGACTTAGGTAGAGCTTGTCCAATGTGCCTTCAAAGGACTCCATCCTTTCCTGGTCATTAATCAACTCAACATAAGAAGCGACTCCAAGTGTTTGAATTATGTAGACCTGATTCGTTTCCTTTAGCATCGTTGACGGGATACGACTGTCATCCTTGGCATTATAAATAACCGTACCCACGTTCATTGTGTACTCACTGTTCTGTCCCTTATCATTTTGAATCGTCAGTTTATTATCTTTCATACTCATTACATAACCAATTACAACGCGCTCCGAGCGTTGTGTCAGTTCTTTATCAGCACGACTCAGAAAGGTTGCCATTTGTGCGCGAGTGACATTGCCTGCAGGCTGGAATTTGTTGTCATCCATGCCGTTAACAATTTTCAAAGAAACCGCGGCGTTCACATAGCCAACTGCCCAAGATGAAAAATCCTTGGCATCTGCAAATGCTAATGTTGATGCTGCTTGCTGCTGTGCTAGCGTATCTTTGCCAATGGACCTGATAACGATTTTGGCCACCCATTCCCGAGTAGCTGGTCTGGAACCCCAAGCCGTTTTGTTAGTACCGAGACTATCCGTTTCTTCCTTAAAGTTGATGAGCCCTTTATCAAGCGCGTAAGCAATATAGGGTTTGGCGTAGCTGTCAACCACGATTCCACCCAGAACCGTATCTGTTTTAATTTTTAACACTTCATTTTCAAGTCCCATTAAGCGTAAAGCCATAATAATAGCATCCTGCTGGGAAACGGAATTATCAGGACGAAATTCAGCCTTTTCATAGCCTTGTACAATACCAAGTGCAGCTAATTTGGTAATATGTTTAATCGCCCAATGCTGAGGGCTCACATCCGCAAACTGGGTAATTGTTGATGCCGAATTTGCAGGCGAGTTGATAGTCGAATTGGTAGTGGTTGCAGGCGTGTTTACTGGATCGGCAGCATATACCGGACTGCACATCATTACGGATAAAGCCATCAAACCGGCACTCATTTTTTTAATAGATAAATAGTTATACTTGTTATTCATACGAATTGTTCCCCCCGGCGAATGTGGATAAAATCTAGTCATTTTGCTGTATGCTTATCTCTTAATAGGATGCGGAAGATCCATGTGCCCCATTAAGCTTTCTACCGACTTCCCGTCTACCAGAAGCTCGATACTATTAATTTCCGGAAATTGAAAAACGGTTTTTTTGAGTGCTTGTAACAGCAGTTCCTCACCTCCGGAACCAAGTCTGGATTCAGGTGCCATTGTAACATTGATCGTCAGCAGCCCCTTGTTGGCAGCAGCAGAATGGAAAGTAAAACCTCTGAATAAGGCAAGCTTTTTACTGTCTGAGCTCACACTCAGTGCTTTTAGAGACGCTATGTATTTCTCGTCATCCTGTTGATAGGAAATATTCGTTTCCTGTTCAACAAGCTTTTCTCCAGACTCATCGCCAAAATAAGCTTTGATTTTCATCTGTTTATTGTTGTCTGGTGCGGATGTCACAGGAGTAGGAGCTAATGGTGGCGCAGATGTCGGATTACTGCTTGCGGCCATGGGCTTGCTAAGCGCCGGATTAGCCAAAGGTTGTTCTGCAGGAGCCTTCGCTTGACCGCAAGCCGACAGAAGCGCCAGCATTCCGATACTAACGATAGTATTCCTGAGTAATCGGTATTGCATCGATACTCACTCCCTATTCCAGTTTCAATTGCTGTTTAATCCCCGCTGCAATCGCTGAGGCTACCTGGTTTTGAAAAGTCTCTTGAAACATCGTGTTCTCTTGGACTTTATTGGACAAAAAGCCAAGCTCCAACAGGAGCGAAGGCATAGTCGTATTTTTTATAACGTGAAAATCTTCCTGCTTCACCTTACGATCTTCAAATCCCGTAGATTTTAATAGATTTTGATGCATCAGTTTGGCAAATGGTAGACTCTGTTCGGTGTAATAATAGGTTTCAATACCATTCACTTCTTCTTTGCCGGTTGAATTACCATGTACGGAAACGAACAGATCCGCTTTTATATCATTGGCAATAGAAACACGACCAGGAAGCTCAATAAAAGTATCGTTTTTCCGAGTGAGTATGATCTCAATTTTCGGCTCTTTGGCCAGCAAATTATATACTTTCGTTCCGACACCCAGCACAAAGTCCTTCTCATATCTACCTGTAACGGAAACAGTCCCACTATCTTTACCGCCATGACCCGGATCCAATACTACCGTGTATCGTTCCTTGGCAGGTGATAAAGACCATACTAACTGAGTATTGGCACTGCTCGTAGATGCTCTGAAATCTATCTTTTTATTTAAATCTATGATTATTCTAACGATAGATGATTCTTTGGAAAATAGCAAATAACGAATTTGTGAGACAGACGCATTCTTCTCCGTAATGAACCCTTCACCATTAGCATTCAGCTTTAGACCTGGGGCCAACTGCCCATTGGGAATATCAATTTGAACGCGGTTCGGATTCGCTGTTGTTGTCACATCAGGTATGGCTTTGCCCCCGCTTGTTTTTACAATGAAATTATCGCCTTCCATCGAGATGGATTGGATTACAGTAACAGGCTCTAGCTTATTCACACCTGAATCTATATTTGTCGTAGTAGCCGGCTGGTTCGGGTTTGCAGCAACCGGCTTGTCCGAAGGCTTATCCGTCTTTTTATCATCAGGCTTGTTCAAAGATTTATCCGGTACTTTACTATCAGGATTAACTGAAGGTTTGTCCTTCGTAGTATCTTTACTATCTGGATTGACTGAAGGCTTGTCCTTTGTAGTATCTTTACCATCTGGATTAACCGAAGGTTTGTCCTTCGAAATATCATTATTTGATGGCAAGGCTGGTTTCGTCACTTTGTTATCGCTTTCTTGATTAAACAAAAAAACAGACCTTGTCAAATCATCCCAGGTCACTTTAATTCCCAGTTGTTCGCTAATAAAGCGTACGGGTAGCATTGCATTGCCTTCTACTATCGATGGTGCTGTGTCCAACTGGACAGCTTTATTGTTCACTAAAACTTCCTTTTTGTCGATAAACATTTGAATGCTGATATTCGATTTATTTACCGTCACTTTACGGATTTTCTCTTCCCACAGTACCTTTGAACCCAATGATTCAGCAATGATCCGGACAGGTACCATCACTTTGTTGTCCTTGTTAATAAGGGGCGCTACCTCAGCAGTCAACTGCTTGCCATCAAGAAATAATTGGAGAGGCGGGATCTCAGCAGCAAAACTCATCATGGGTAAGAGAAGGAGAGACAGTAGCAGCATGGAAAACAACGAAGTAATAATTCTCATTCTACACCTCAACTCATATTATGTATGCGTAATCGTTTAATAAGGATATAAGAAAATCGGCCGGCACGGCATTATACGACACTATATTAGACGGCTAAACTATTAAAAAGTTTCGTTAGTCGACAAAATAAGCCCAAAGCTCCAGGCAGCGCCTGAACACTTTGGACTTATGTAATAGCTCTTTTTAGTTAGCGATTTGAACCTTGGCTTGCTCCAATAGCTGACGAAATTGGTCTCCAGAAAGTGTTTCTTCCTTTACAAGAATATGCAGAGACTGTTGAAATACGACTCTATGATGCTCCAGCAATTCTCTCGTTCTAGTATTAAGCTCGTCCAGAATTGCAGAATTTTCTTTCATCAACTCTTCTTTTGTTACCATTTCGCGATCAATGATACCCAGCTTTGTTAGACCTGAATCCATCATGGTTCTAACCAAGTGCAGTGCCTGCTCAAAATCGTTCCTTGACCCCGTGCTGCGCCCGCCATAAAACATTTCTTCCGCAACTGCTCCACCCAGAGCGATAATAATTTGCTGCTCTAGATTTTCCTTTGTGTACAGGTACTGATCCTGCTGCGGATTATGACGAACATAACCAAGCGCCTTACCACGGGGACTTAATGCTACCTGGGATACCGACCCTGGTCGAACCACCTCGGCAGCGATCGCATGCCCCAATTCATGGAGTGCAACCCGGTCACGCTCTTCCTTCGTTGATTCTCTATCTGTTTTCTCGCCCAGCATTACCTTATCGACTGCCTGGGAAAGATGACTTTGCTCAATCGTGATTGCTTCCTGTCGCATAGCGTAGATGGCTGCCTCATTCATTACACCTTCAAGCTGAGCACCTGAAAAATGGAACGTTTCTTCAGCAATCTGCTCCAAATTAACTGTATTCGCAAGAGGTTTGTTTTTGGCATGAATATTCAGGATATGCAATCTACCCTTTTTATCTGGCAAATCAACCTCAATATGACGGTCAAAACGACCAGGACGCAGCAAGGCGCTATCCAGCATCTCTTTACGGTTGGTTGCCGCCATAATCAACACCCGAGGCGTAGTTGTCGTATGAATGCCATCCATTTCGGTCAAAAGCTGATTTAAGGTTTGATCGTATTCACGATGCTGCCCACCATCCCGCTTGCCTCCGATGACATCAATTTCATCAATAAACACGATGGCACTTTCTTTATTTTCTTTGACTGCACGAGTTCGTGCTTCTTTAAATAAATCACGGACTCTGCTGGCACCGACCCCTACATACATTTCAACAAATTCACTACCGGATGCAGCCATAAAAACTGAATTCGTGTAGTGCGCGGCAGCTTTGGCCAGCAGTGTTTTCCCGGTTCCAGGAGGACCCGTCAGCAGAATACCTTTCAAAGGACGAATACCCAGCTTTGCAATCTCATCATGTCTGATCAGAAAATCAAGTGCTTCCTGCAGCTCCGTCTTTGCACGCTGTTGACCTCCGATATCGTCAAATGTCATATAGCTTGGCGCCACATTACGCGATTTGCGTTCTGCTCCGCCGATTCCCATACTGGCGCCGCGCATCCGGTTCATATAAAATAAGGCACCCAAAATAATAATCATAAAAATAAGCGGAATTGCGTTTATTCCTATAAAAACGAGGAACAATATCAATACAGGGACAAAGCCAATAATAATTTCTTTATATATTTTATCCATTTGTCCACACTCCCATTTTGGCAGACGCACGCGGCAGCATAACATACTTGCTTTTATCACCATCTGTCAAAGATATATAAACATATTTATCGTCCATTTCCGTAGAGACCTTTAATCCGTCCGAATCAAGGGCACGAGCCTGTAACGTCTTGGGGATCTGTGTATATTGTTTGGTTTCCATAGCCTGGGCAACATCAAATAAAGCGGAAGACCACCATTGATCGATTTTTGGTGTTGACTCATTCGTCACTTTCAGCTTCAATTCCTTTTTACCGATTAAGCCCGAGCCTTCATTCTGAATTCGGTTGTATACCTCCCTGAGGCTTGTCCCGGGTGCTAGTTTTAATTCTATTGAAGCAGAATCGCTTGAAATATGTGTTTGTACATGCTCTACTCCAGGAGTATTGCTTACTATTGCAGACAAGGGATTCTCCATTGCAAAGCTCTGGTAAGCAAACCATCCACCGAATAATAATGTAGCTGAAATTATAACACTTACTAATAGAGGTAATATGCGCAGCTTCATAAAAGAAGTCAGTCCCCTTTCCATATGAATATATCGTTTTACTGTACACTAATAGTATATCACATCTTATATACGTAGTGAGAGCTAAACTAGATGGAAATTCGAACACATTGCAACAATTGAACGAAAAAGCCGCACTACATCAGATAGAAGTTACCTTCTAAAAATTGTGCGGCATGAACATTTATTGAATACTTAGACGGTATGTATCCAGCCAGGTACCATCTTTGAATAAATAGTAATCGTAATAATAGCGGTCAGGATTGGTTTCTTCGGCAGCGAGTTTGTAGAACACTTCCCATACCAGGTTGCCATTCCACACTCCGGGCACCATACGCTTAATCGTAGCTGTTGGTTGACGGGCCAAAGTGAGAGCTTTCGCCTTATCAGCATCAATGCCATCTGCCGCCATTTGTGTGAAAATTTGGTCCTCGCTGACCCAAACCACAAGCTTTTGACCTATTTTATCTTCCCCATGAATAATCGTGTAGGGCCGTTCGCCGACAAATCTCTCCACCTTTGAAACTTGGGTTAAAATCGTTTTCTGGTAAGCGGTTTGCACGGCATTACGTTGAACCTGCCATTCTTTTTCTTGAATCGTGTTGTAAAAATTAATGCACAGAAATAACAACAAGGCTGCAACGAGCACCGCTGCTGCTGTTATTTTAATTTTCATTGCGCTGATGCTCCTGTTAACCGCTCAAAGCAGCTTTGCGCTTCAAACAGAATTTTTTCTTCATCAAGAGTTAAGCATACTCCGTCCTTGACAATTCGTTGCCCGTCGATCCACACATCACTGACATCTTTAGCAGATGCGGAGTATATCACATGGGAAATAAAATTTGTTTTCGGGAAAAAATGCGGTTGATCGATATCCAAAGCAATGAAATCAGCCTTCATTCCAGACTGCAGGGCACCTACGTCATCCAACCAAATGGATCTGGCTCCATCCAATGTACCCATTCGAATAGCGGCATCAGCTGGAACAGCAACAGGGTCTCCGCTCACGCCTTTATGAATTAATGCGGCAAGACGCATTTCCTCAAACATATCCAAATTGTTATTGCTGGCAGGACCATCTGTACCTAGTGAAACCTTAATTCCCTTACGCAACAAGTCCGGTACTCGTGCCACACCGCTTGCCAGCTTCAGATTACTTCCCGGATTGTGGGAAACACGGACATCATATTGTGCCAAAATATCAATTTCCTCGTCCGTCAAATGGACTGCATGAGCTACAATGGCCGGTCTTGAGAACAATCCAAGCTTTGCTAAATGAGCTACAGGTCTAGCTCCATATTGTTCGACATTTTCCTGAACCTCACGTGCTGTTTCAGACATATGTGTATGAATTGGCAATTGAAGCTCATGAGCTGCGGCAACAATTCGTTCAATATAATCGGGAGGGCAAGTATAAGGCGCATGAGGAGACATCATCGTTGTAATGCGTCCACCTGCTTTGCCGTGCCAATCGATTGCAAATTGCTTGGCTTCTACCAGCTTCGCTGTTTGTACCTCAGGAGGGCATAATCCAATAACACCACGAGTCAGGACTGCACGCATTCCGCTTTCCTCAACAGCTTTGGCCACTTCATTCATATGATCATACATATCGACAAAAGTTGTCGTTCCACCTTTAATCATTTCCAGAATAGAGAGCAGAGTACCAGAGCGCACATCATGAGCCGTAAATTGACCTTCCATTGGCCACATTTTCTCCTGAAGCCATACCTGCAAAGCCAGATCGTCACCATAGCCGCGCAGCAATGACATTGCAGCATGGTTATGGGTGTTCACAAGACCCGGCATAAACAACTTCTTGGAACCGTCAATACGCTCGTCATACTGTTCAAGCGGCTGAGGAAGCTCTTCTCCTATGTAAGTGATTAAATTATTTTCAATGGTCATATAGCCTTGAATAATTGGTTTTTGCTCATTTAATGTTAGAAATGTACCATTCATTATGATTGTTTTTGTCATTGTCACCCGAATCCTTCCTCGCATTTAGCTTCAACTTTTACTGTACAACTTCAATGTTTTAAAATCAAGTATGGAAGCCATCAGCAGCCAGATAACCGTTTACATAAATGAACTTTCATGAACATATCTTGAATTGGATAAACTATCATTGCATTCCGTTACTGCTATATGGTATTTTTAATTTTGCATGAATTTTTATCGCCAAATTTCTACATAATGAATCTAATTACTTCGAATATTATTAATTTATTGTTAATATAGAAGTCAGTTATGCTTCACATGCTTACGAAGTTAGTTTTGATTTACAAAACTTTAAGTCCATGCTTACGTAGTTAGTTTTGCTTCACAAAACTTTAAGGAGGCTATTACATGCTTTTTGCCAAAAAAAATGATGCAGACTTTTTGCAACTGCTCGTGAAATCATCAGAAAACACGCTCGAGGCCGCACAAATGTTTCGCAATGCGGTTATGGGAGATCAACCCCCTGCTTCCTTCTGTCCCCAATTAAAGGAATTAGAACACAAGGGTGATCAAATTACACATCAAATTTACAAAGGTCTTAATAAAGTGTTCATCACTCCCATCGATCGTGAAGATATTATGGAGCTGGCCTCCAAGCTTGATGATGTCATAGATGGTATTGAAGCATCAATAGCCCGTTTCGACTATTTGAATATTAATGTAAGCGATCATTATATGAAAGAATTTTCTGCTGTAATCGTAGCGAGCTGCCAGCATATTCTCGATTCGTTTAAATTACTGTCCAAGAAAAAATATTTACAAATCAGTGAGCATACCGTACAAATCAATTCACTCGAAAATGATGCGGATCGTTTAATGCGTGAAGGCATTCGCGAAATCTTTATGAACCCCAAAGACCCCTACCATGATTTCAAATTAAAAGAAATCTATGAGCGTCTTGAAGAAACAACAGATGCCTGTGAGGATGTAGCCAACATTTTGGATAGCGTCATTATGCGTTATTCGTAAGCTGTGTGAAATCGCTAGGAGGAAATTATGTTAACTACATTAATAATCATTGTTGCGTTGGCACTCATCTTTGATTTTATCAACGGGTTTCACGATACAGCCAATGCCATTGCTACATCTATCTCTACTAGGGCCCTGACTCCCAAATTCGCAATCATCTTTGCATCCGTGTTAAATTTTATAGGCGCTGTGTATTCCTCCGAGGTTGCCAAAACGGTAGGCGGCAAAGTAGCTAATCCAGCTACCATTCCACATGGAGTTGAAATTCTGATCGCTGCGCTGCTCACAGCCATTATATGGAACCTCATTACTTGGTACTATGGGATTCCTTCCTCCTCATCGCATACATTAATCGGCGCTTTGGCTGGCAGCGTCATATCCGGAGCCGGCTTTGCAGCTTTAAACTGGGATGGCTTCAAAGAAATTGTTATTATTTTGGTCCTTTCGCCTATTATCGCCTTTGCTACTGGCTTTATCATCATGTGGATCATACGCAAGCTGGTTATTGTCAATGGCAATCAATCGCGATCCAAGATGAATCGGATGTTCCGTTTTTTCCAAATCTTTTCCGCTGGTCTCCTGTCATTGTCCCATGGTGGCAACGATGCTCAAAAAGCAATGGGCATCATGGTGTTCGGACTTGTAACTCTGGGCTATCAAACCGATCTAGACGTGCCCTTATGGGTCAAGCTTGCTGCGGCAACCGCAATGGGTCTTGGTACCTCAATAGGCGGCTACAGAATCATTAAGACGATGGGCAGCAGACTGCTGAAGATCGAACCCATTAATGGTTTTGCATCCGATTTGAATTCATCGATCATCATTCAAACCTCAACAGCCATAGGAATGCCTTTATCGACTACACATGTTATCTCCTCTTCGATTATCGGAACAGGAACCGTTATGAGATTCCATGATGTTAAATGGGCTACTGTTACAAAGATGATTATGACCTGGATTATTACAATACCGATCTCGATGATCCTTTCTTTTGTGATCTATAAAATAATTGCTTTATTCGTGTGATTTCCTTATCAGCTTTACCATCACAAAAAGACCGTTCGCCAGCATACTGCTGTGAACGGTCTTTTTGTGATGGTCGTTTGAAGGAAAATAGCTGCAGATGTATTTGTTTATTTATTCTTCATCCAAATAATAAGCCAAGCTTTGCAGCTCCGTAGTGAAATCTGCATGATGTACACGAATCTCATTTGGTACTTTAATAATTATCGGGGCAAAATTTAGAATTGCCTCTACACCGCCATCTACAAATTGATTAGCCACATTTTGCGCTTCTATAGCTGGGACTGTAATAATTCCAATCCTCACCTGCAAGCTTTGAATGGTTTCCTTCAACTCTCCCATGGGCTTAACCTTGAGATTGTTAATAGATTCCCCAATTTTCGAATGATGGGCATCGAATATCGCTACAATTTTCATATTATCCTTCAGGTAGGCGTTATAATTGCACAACGCCCTGCCCAAATTGCCTGCCCCGACCAAGGCAACCGGAATGACTTTATCCAGCTTAAGAATTTGACGTATTTTTTCTATCAGGTAATCTACATCATAGCCGATTCCCTTTTTCCCAAACTCACCGAAGTAAGCTAGATCCTTACGAATTTGGGCTGGATTCAGATCCAACTTCTGACCCAAATCCTGCGAAGAAACGGTATGCACACTTTTTTTACTAAGCTCGTTCAGATAGCGTAAATACACGGGAAGCCTTCGAACAACTGCTTCCGATATTTTGATCGTTTTCATGCTTCGCTTTCTCCCATCCATTGCTTGATTCTACCCACTAATTGGCTCGTAGGCATATGTTCGATTTTGGGTCCGGGTAGCGAATACAAAAAGTATTTTCCATAGGTCGAATCTATTACACGGGTATCATAAATAATGACAATACCTTTATCCTTGGCTGTGCGAACGAGACGTCCAAAACCTTGCTTGAAACGGATGACGGCCTGTGGAACTGATAATTTCATAAACGGATTTAAGTTCAGTTTTTTCAAGTTCTCCATCTTCGCTTCGACTAGAGGATGGTTCGGAGGTTGAAAAGGCAAACGGACAATGGCCAGACACGTTAAAGCATCACCAGGAATATCCACACCTTCCCAGAAGCTGCTCGTACCCAGCAGTACACTGGACGGACTGTTCTGGAACAGCCGCGTCAGCTTGCTGCGGTTGCTGCTATCCACACCCTGGCCCAACACACCAATACCGAATGGACTCAGCTTCTCTTTTAATGCAGCGTGGGTAAGCTTAAGCATCCTGTTCGATGTAAACAACACCAGCATACGTCCCTTAGTTTCAAGAGCGACCTCTGCGAGGGATTGAGACAAATTGTCTAGAAAATGCTTATCGCCTGAGTTGCTGCGAATACTTGGAAAGTCCCTCGGTATTGCAACCAGTGCCTGCTGCCGATAATTGAATGGAGACTGCAATTGTACGGTTTTAAGCTTGGCCTCAGGCTCATTGGTTTTCAAGCCTAATTGTTCGCAGGTATAATCGAAGGATTTGCCGACTGATAATGTCGCTGAAGTCAAAATAACACTGTCCTTGGCTTCAAAGAAGTGCTCCTGAAGCATTGGACTGACGTCGATTGGTACACTAATGAGCTGAATAGACTTATTTTTGCTAGTGCCCGCTTCGAGCCAGTACACATAGTTATCGTCTGTCAAAGCCATGAAAAAGTGAAGATTGTCCCTCAGCCTGTACAGCTCCTTCACCGTACCGCTTATATCAGTCACCAAGCCCTGCACATCCAGAACTTCCTGCTGATCCTTGACTTCGTTAAGGAGTTTATCCAGTTTCTTTAATACTTCACTCAGTTTTAAATACATGTTCTCTTCCAACACCAAAAGCTTATCCCAGCTTGGCGGTTTGTCATCCTTCTTAAGCCGATAAACCAACTGTCCACCTTCAGTTTGTTGAGAAGGATCAGAACGAGTAGACAGCAGCTGGTAGAGCAAATCTGTCAGCTCATCCCATTCTTCTTTGATCTGCAGCAGCACAGGTAGCATCGTGTCTAAGACCTGACTCCATATCAATCCCTTATCACCATCTGCCTTGCTTAGTTTAGAGCTTAATAAAGGCAGCTGGCCATTACGGCTGTCCTTATAGAGCCACCACAAGGTACCGACAAATGCACCATACATCACTTCGATGCCCAGATGCTTGCTGGCTACCTCTTCGAAATGATGCGCTTCATCAATCACCAAATGCTTATAGCTTGGAAGTAGCCGGCTTTCTGCCTTCGTATCCGTAAACAGCATCGAGTGATTCGTAATAACTAGATCTGCATTTCCTGCATTGTTACGAGCGCGGTGGTAAAAGCATTTTTTAAACCATGGACACGCTCGATTCAGACATGAATCCGAGTCGCTCGCAACCGAATGCCAGAACTGTGTACCTTTTCCAGTAAAATGAAGCTCTTCATCGTCGCCATGCTTGGTTTCACTTAGCCACACCAGCATTTGTCCTGCCGTCAACCGATCTTCCTTGCCGTGCTCAAAATCCTGCTGACCCATTTTGGTCTCAAATTTGCGCAAGCATAAATAATGGCTTCTTCCTTTAAAAACAGCAGCACGAAAGCCTACAGGAAATAAATCCATCAATAGTGGAATGTCTCTTTCCCTTATCTGCTCCTGCAAATTAATCGTATGCGTACTAACGAGCATTTTTTTGTCATGCTTCAGCCCGTAAAATAAAGAAGGAATTAAATAACCAAGCGATTTGCCCGTACCGGTCCCTGCCTCAATCATCAGATGCTGCTCCTGCTCGAACGCAGCTTCAACCTCAGCCAGCATGATCTCCTGGGCTTCCCGATCCTCATAAGCTGCAAATCGTTCCTTCAGGGCTTGCTTCAGCTGAGCAAAGAATACAGCAAAATCATCTGGCAAGATTAATAAATCTTTCTCTTCCCGTACCGAATCCTCTTCGCCCCAGTCCTTGACTGCAAGCGTGAACTGCCGATAATTTTGTCCTTCCGAGTCTTCATCTCCCGCAAACATTTCCTTGAACATGATCATTTCACGAACAAACCAGCCAAAGTCGGTCGTAACCTCATCAAATACCATGGATAAACGCTGCAACGTTAGCAAGGACAATTCCTGAAATCGCTGCAGACAGCGTATCCATAAAAGCGCAGTGACCTCTGCGTCACTATCCGCCTGATGCGGTCTCTCATGCTCAATACCAAAGCTGCTGCATACCATGCTTAGCTGAAAGCTGGATAAGGACGGAAACAGTACGCGAAGGGCATCAATCGTATCCAGCACCTTACCATCAAACGCAAAGTATCCATGCTCATCCAAGGCTCTTTGCAAAAAGGACAAATCAAAGGCTATTGCATGACCGACCAGGACACAATCCTGTAAAAGCGGCACCATACGTGCCATAACCGTATCCAGCTCGGGCGCATCTTTAACCATTTCGTCATCGATGCCTGTTAAAGATATTATAGAAGAAGGTATACTGACCCCTGGATTAACCAGAGAAGTATACCTGTCCGTGATGGTATCATCTACTATTATGACGAGGCCAACCTGAATAATGCGGTCCGTAGTCTGGCTCCCGGTCGTTTCAAAATCCAAAACCGCGAATTTCATTACTCTTCAGATACTCCTTCGTTCTTGTTTCTTTTAAGCATACCAATACTCATCAAAAAAGGGAATAGTAAAGTTACCAATAAAAATCAAGATGTCCTTTTTTTTCACTGCATAACCCCATTTCAAGAAGAGGCTCTACACTAGATGGATCTGATTGAAATGCCAGATTGAAGTATTCGGAAGCCTTGTCTACATTCTCCTCCTGCATTTGAATACAACCCATGGCACTACAGGAAATAGCTTTAATTTGATGATTTTGTGTGCATTGTGATAAGAATATAAAATGACCGTAACTGTCCGAAATGTCGCCTTTTTGTAAAAAGCTCATCGCTAAATAAAGTCTCGCCAATGTGAAATCCGGCTGCTCACGAACTAAAGAAGTAAATTCCCGAATCGCTTCGTTGAACATCATCAGTTTGTAATAACCTTGGCCTCTTACAAACCCTGCCGAACGTACATCACCCAATTCCGATTTCATTCCATCGGTTATAGCCGCTGCTGGCTGCTGATCCCTGTAAAAACAAGCAAGCTTCTCTTCAAACAACAGCCATTCTTCGATAAAAGTGTCGCTCATCGTTTTGAGCATATGCAGCTTCTCATCAAGCTCCCGTTTGTGCACACCTGCTGCCGTTGAATAATAAACAGCCACTTCATCAAGCATTTCGTTCATTGAGGTAAAAAGATGTTTGAACATGAGCGCATCCCACCTTAAGCTTGAGCATACCCTCATTTTTCGCTTGAAAGCCACTTTTCATTCGTTACAGCACGGTGGAATGAATTTCTTCTTTAAGTACGCTGACAACCTCATTATTTTCGCCCATAATGGCAATACTCGGGGTATGCTTTTTGGCTTCCTCGTCAGACATCATCACAAAAGATAATATAATGACCGTATCTCCAGGGTGAACCAGACGCGCCGCGGCACCATTCAAACAAATGACTCCAGATCCGCGTGGACCCGGAATGACATACGTTTCAAAGCGAGCACCATTGTTGTTATTCACAATCTGTACCTTTTCATTAGGAAGAATATCGATCAAATCAATTAAATCCTCGTCGATTGTAATACTTCCCACATAGTTAAGATTAGCTTCCGTAACGGTAGCGCGGTGTATTTTGGATTTCAGCATCGTTCTGAACATAGTAGATAACCTCCTGTGTGTTGCCGCTTATCGATGTAAGCTATTCCTGCAACTGGATAATAACATTGTCTATAAGTCTTGTCTTCCCAAAGCGGACAGCCAAAGCAATAATAACTTGCTTCGCATCTTTCAAACGTTCAATTGGCTCTAAATCAGGGTAAGCAAGTATTTCTATATAATCGATATCCGCTAACGGCATTTCCTCTATTTGTTTACGTATGGCCTGTTTCAGCTCTGCTGTGGGCAAATCCCCACCCGCTTCTATTGTTTGCCTTTCCATCTGCTTTAACGTACGCGAGAGCACGAGAGCTTGTTCGCGTTCCTCCGACTGCAGGTAAACATTCCGTGAGCTCATGGCTAATCCATCCTGCTCACGAATGATCGCACAAGGTACAATCTCGACCGGCATATTTAAATCCGTAACCAACTGTTTAATAACCGCTACCTGCTGGGCATCCTTCATCCCAAAAAAAGCTGCATTAGGCTGAATGATTTGAAACAGCTTCGTAACGACAATACCAACACCGTCAAAATGCCCCGGTCGTGAAGCGCCGCACAGCTGTTCAGTAACGCCTGATATCAATATTTTCGTTTTGCTGGGCCGCGGGTACATTTCTGCCGTAGATGGGCTAAAGACGAAATCCGTACCAGCCGCTTCCGCCAGTGCCAAATCACGAGCTTCATCACGCGGATAACGTTCAAAATCCTCATTAGGACCAAATTGCAGTGGATTAACAAATATGCTGAGCACTACAATATCACATTGCTGGCGTGCCGCTTGAAGCAGGCTTGCATGTCCTTGATGAAGAAAGCCCATTGTTGGCACAAAACCGATACGTATGCTAGGCTTATCAGCTCTTAAATTACTTATTACATTCCGCATATCCTGTATTTGACGTATGAGCTCCAATTTGGCTCCTCCTTATCTACTTGCTGCTGCCATACAGAACAGCGGCTACTTCTTCGTCCATATGAAAAGCATGCTCGCGAGCAGGGAAGCTGCGGCTCTTTACTTCATCTACATATTGCTTTAAACCGCTGCGAATCGCTTCGCCCGTTTCTGCATAAACTTTGACAAATCGTTTGGGCGCCATATGGGATCCATAGCCTAATGCATCGTGGAATACCAGAACCTGCCCATCGCATCGCGGACCAGCACCAATACCGATCGTAGGAATCGATAACTGCTCTGTAATGTGCGCGGCTAGCTCCTCTGTTACGAGCTCAAGCACGATAGCATATGCTCCTGCCTGTTCCAGAGCTTTAGCTTCATCAAGCAGCTTGCGGGCTTGCTCCGAGCTTTTCCCTTGAATCTTATACCCGCCAATTTGATGAATCGACTGCGGTGTCAAACCGATGTGACCCATAACCGGAATACCTGCCCTTGTACAGGCCACTACGGCTTCTGTGATTTCCAAGCCGCCTTCCATCTTCACGGAGTTGGCCAATCCCTCCTGCATAATACGAGCTGCATTACGCAGCGTTGTATCGATACTGCCGTGATACGTCATAAATGGAAGATCCGTCACGACAAAGGTTGATGTGGCCGCTCGCACAACGGAGCGTGTGTGATATATCATATCCTCTAATGTAACGGGGATTGTGGATTCATATCCAAGAACAACATTACCCAGAGAGTCTCCAACCAGAATCGCATCAATACCCGCCTCCTCTGCCAACCGTGCAGAAGGATAATCATACGCCGTTATCACAGATATCGGATTTCCGTCTTGCTTCATTTTCTTAAATTTGGTAATCGTGTTCGCTTTGCGTTTATCCATGCTAACACCTGCTTTCCTATTGCTTAGGTTACCACTATCACAAACAAAAAAACCTTTCAGCCAAGGATAGGCAAAAAGGTCACATGAACAAACATCATATGATCCTTCTGTCTCGGTCCGTTAGGCTCAGAGCAGAATCCGACATATTCATAAAGCTTTTCAGTTGTGCCTCGTCGATCTCATATCCAATAAATGTGAGTGCAATTCATCACTGATATCGCCTCATATTAACTTCATTATAACAAAAATTATATCCGACGAACAGACATTATTTTTACCTGGAGCCGAATTCCACATTACTTGAATACCATTTTGTTAAGGAGCCGTCAGCAAGACGGACAACAAGAGCTCCGGTATCATCAATGCTTTCTGCCGTTGCCTCTACCCATCCTTGCGGCCCTTGCGAACGAACCGTACAGCCAAGTGATACATTCAGCGCTTCCCACAACAGCTTCACAGGTGTAAAACCTTGCTCATGATACAGCTCGTACAAGGTTTCCAGCTCAAGTAAAAACTGGCATAACAGCTGCGTACGATCAATCTTATGAGCGGCTTCTATGGACAAGGAGGTAGCTACTGATCTTAATTCTTCAGGAAAATCGTCCAAATCCAGATTGACACTTATGCCGACACCTGCAATTACGTGCTGCAGCTTTTCTTCATCGGCACTCGATTCCAACAGAATACCGCTAATTTTTTTGCCCTCGATCAACAGATCATTGGGCCACTTGATCCCAACGGGAAGCGAGGTCAGCTTACGAATCGATCGGCACAACGCAACGGCTACCAAGAGCGTAAGCTGAGGGGCAAATTGAAGGGGAATCCGCGGCTTCAATATCAGACTCATCCAAAGCCCTTTTCCTTTCGGGGAATGCCATTGACGCCCCATTCTGCCGCGGCCCGACGTTTGATGCTCAGCAATGACCAGTGTTCCCTCGTCAGCACCTTCAAGTACCATCGAATGCGCTAAAGTATTCGTGGATTCAACCTCATCATAATACAAAATTTTGCGTCCTAGCACCCGAGTCTCCAGCAGTTCCGAAATATGCTCGATATCCAGCTTCTCAGGCTTACTAATGAACCGATAACCCTTACGTGATACTGCTTCAAAGACATAACCCTCTGCGCGTAAACGCTCAATATGCTTCCATACCGCAGTACGACTGCATTCCAGCTTATTGCTCAACTCTTCACCAGAAAGAAATACATCCGGATTACTGACAAATAATTGTACAAGTTGCTCATTTATATTCATTCATTCGTACCGCTTTCTTACAGATTATGTTGATTGACGAACCGGACTGCCTCCACTATAAGCAGATCGGATTCATTCGGTAGTCGCCCAAGCGCAGTTTCCTGCAATAAGTGCTTGAGAACCTCCGTCACCCACGGCCCCGGAGGTTTGTCCATATGGGCAAGCAGCTCCTTACCTCCGACCTGAAGCTGCTTCAGACTGTCTACGACCAAGGTGTCGAGCCATTCCACCCCGCGTTTAAGTAAAACAGAGCTTGTCACAGCATCTATGCCTTGACTTTCCATCCATTGGGGATCAACAGTCAAAATAGCATGAAGTGTAAGACATGCTTCTTTACCGTAAGCCAAGGCCCCGAGCTTCCACAACAGTTCAAGCTTTTTCTCATGCATTAGCCCCTGCTTAAATTCGTCCGTAATCAGGAGCATCTCATCCCTAAGCGAATAGGTTACAGCTGCGACCCTATAAATCCTTTTTATCTGCTCCGTTGAAAAGGTAAGCACTCTCATATCCGCTTCGATTTCAGCAGCATTCAAACCGATAGACACATATAAATACGTCCAACGCGCAGCTGGAGCCGATAACAAATGTATAGCAGCCGGCATATGCTTTTGATCCAACCAAGCTAACTTCAATGCTTGCTTTGTTTCCCGGAGAATACCACTCGCAGCTAGCAAACCGAGAGCTTTGACCGGATCCGCTCCTGCAATCATCCGTTCCAGTTCCATACGGACCCGCTCCATCGCAATATGCTTGAGAAGCCGGGAATGCTCACACAGAGCCCTCCACGTTTCCGCCTCTACCTCCAAGCCATATTCAGCGGAAAATCGAATACAACGAAGCATACGCAGCGCGTCCTCGGTGAAACGTTCTGAAGCGTTGCCTACACATCTTAGAAGCCCATGCTCAATATCCGCTAGACCACCAAAAGGATCAATTAATTTTCCTTGCTGATCCAGAGCCATGGCATTCATCGTAAAATCACGCCGCTGTAGGTCTTCATACAGACTGTCAATAAACTGCACCTCGGTAGGACGACGAAATTGCTCATACTCGGACTCTTTACGGAAGGTCGTCACCTCATACATATGGGCTCCAATAACAACCGTAACCGTACCATGCTGTAACCCTGTTGGAATCGTCCGTTCAAAGAGATCCAGCACCTGCTGGGGCTTGGCTGAGGTAGCAATATCATAATCCTTGACGGCACGGAGCAGCTGCTTGTCACGCACACAACCACCAACCAAATAAGCCTCGAATCCATGATCCTGCAGCTTCGTAAGAACAGTATAAGCCCCTTGCTCCATAATCTCCTTCATTCCTTCACTTAACAGTTTAACGGTCTTAGTTTAATTTCATCGGGAATCGGGAGTCCAAGTACACGATAGTACATTTCTTCATATTGTTGGGTTATAAGATCATTACAGAACGTATAGCGTGCCCGATATAAACAGGCTTCAGTCACTTTCTCATATAATGCAGTGTCTGTAAGCAGCTGCTTCGTATATTGTGCCATTTGATCAATATCACCGATATCCGCCAAAAATCCAGATTCTCCATGTACGATCAGCTCTGGGATTCCCCCTGTATTGGATGCTACTGTAGGTACCCCACAAGCCATTGCCTCAAGTGCTACCAGTCCAAAGCTTTCCTTTTCCGAAGGAAGCAGCATCACATCAGATAACGACAGCAATTGTGCCACATCATCCTGCTTACCGCAGAATGTAACCCGGTCCAGCAAGCCCAGCTCTTTTACCCTACACAATACTTTGGATAACTCCGGCCCTTCACCCACAAATAAAAGACGACTTGGTACATCCTTGGATACTTGATTGAAAATTTCAACTACGTCGGTTACCCGCTTAACTGGTCGAAAGTTAGAAATATGTATTAATATTTTCTCATCCGGCTGGGCAAATTCTTTACGCAGCGCTGTCACTTCTCTTGGATAGTACACTCGTTTATCCACAAAATTATAGGCCAAATCGATTGGTTTATCTATGGAAAGCAGCTTACGCGTCTCATCAATTAAATCCTGTGATACTGCGGTTACGGCATCACTCTGATTAATTGCAAACCGAATCAAATCGCTCAGCGACTCATCCTGTGCCAATACGGTAATATCCGTACCGTGCAAGGTTGTCACCACCTTCAACTGATTACCAACCATCTGCTTTGCCAGCAACGCACAAACTGCATGCGGAATGGCATAATGCACATGCAGTAAGTCCAGACCTTCCAGTTGGGCCACTTGTGCCAGCTTACTCGCAAGAGACAGATCATAAGGAGGATATTTAAACACATAATAATCGTTCACTTCTACCTCATGATAAAAAATGTTTCGATCAAATTTACCCAATCGAAATGGCATGCTATGTGTTATAAAATGGACCTCGTGGCCTTTTTCCGCCAACAGCTTGCCGAGCTCCGTCGCTACCACTCCAGAGCCTCCGAGCGTCGGATAACAGGTAATTCCAATTTTAAGACGTTCCTTCATGGGAATTCCTCCATACATTAAATTGCAAGCTTGAGTATAATTAAAATTGTTGAATAAGATAAGGTACTTTAGTCACGAAGCCTTCCGCAAAAGCTAACATGCGTTTCTGGCCCAACATCCGGTCTTTAGCAACGATTCGTTCCAGATACCCCTGATTGAGTGGGGTATGGACATAGTCATTGTGGCTTCCAACGGTTTCAAATTGAGATCGGTAAGCTTGCAGAGCCTTCATTTTCAGCTCATGTACGTCGGAAATATCAACAAGTAAATCACTTTCAAATACATCATTAATAAAATAAAAATACAAGGCTTCTACCGTATGTGCCTCGGTTTCTGGCTCATAACGTCGAAGCTTCGCATTAAATACCGCTTCTTGGACCAATTTGCTGCAGGCAATATGATCGGGATGACGATCCTCCCAATAAGGTGCAAAAACAACGCGCGGCTTGTGCTTGCGGATTTCTTGCGTTAAAGCTGCAATCTGCTGAGCATTCATCCACAAGCCCCGATCCGGTAAACCAAGGTTGCTGCGCACAGCCAACCCCAAATCAGCCGATGCCAATTTAGCTTCCTGCTGACGGATTTCTACAGTACCGTTGGAGGACATCTCCGCATAAGTTAAATCACAGATACCTACGCGGCGACCTGCTGCAGTATGCTTGCAAATAGTCCCTCCCATTCCGATTTCTGCATCGTCCGGGTGCGCGCCAAAGACAAGCATATCCAGAGATGAGCTCATAAAAGCTCACCTGGCTTATACTTGTGTACTAATTCTCGCCATGCAAAGTCCCCGCGTTCAAGCGCCTTAACCAAAATTTCCGCGGTCGCTATATTCGTTGCGCATGGAATTCCTTGCACATCGCATAGACGAAGCAAAGCAGTAATATCCGGCTCATGCGGTTGTGCCATTAAAGGGTCACGCAAGAAAATAATCAGATCCATTTCATTGGTCGCCACCATAGCACCAATTTGCTGATCGCCGCCAAGAGGTCCTGACATGAAGCGGTGAATGGAAAGTTTGGTCGTATCCATAATTCGAGTGCCCGTTGTACCTGTAGCGAATAAAATATGATTTTCAAAAACCGTCTCATAAGCGATGATAAAGTTTACCATCTCGTCCTTTTTACGGTCATGTGCAATCAGTGCGATGTTCATCTCATTAAATCTCCTCTGCGCCTTAATCTATAAAATGCTCAAAACCGTAAACAATTCCTGTCAATTCCATCACCTTGTTTACTGCTACCTTAACTCCTGGCATATAACCTGCACGATCATAGGAATCATGTCTTATTTTCAATGTTTGGCCAAATGCTCCAAAAATAACCTCCTGTTGAGCAAACACTCCAGGAAGGCGTACACTATGTATCCGAAAACCGTCGTATAGTCCGCCGCGTGAGCCTTCGATCGTTTCCGTTTCATTCGGATTTCCTTGACGCATTTCTTCACGGCTTTGTGAAATCATCTCAGCTGTTTTAACAGCTGTACCTGAGGGCGCATCCAGCTTCTGGTCCCCATGATACTCGATAATTTCCAGATTAGGCATGTACTTAGCTGCCTGTGCAGCAAATTTCATCATAAGAATAGCCCCAATTGAGAAGTTGGGAGCTATAATACCGCCAATACCCTGTGCTTTACATTGCTTGTCAAACTCTTCAATATCCTCAGGTGTAAAGCCCGTTGTCCCAATAACAGGACGCACTTTATATTTAATAGCCAAGGCCGTATTAGCGACCACGGAATGAGGCGTAGTAAAATCAACCAATACATCTGGTTTCCCTTCAACAAGTGCCAATTCCAAATCATTCGTAATCATAATACCGCAAGGTTCAAGACCAACTGCTCGACCAGCGTCCAATGACGAGTCAGCCGAGTGGCTTACTGCTGCCACGAGCTCCAGACTCGCATCCTCCAACACCATCTTAACAACCTCACGGCCCATACGACCGCTCGCTCCAGCTACTGCAACACGAATTTTACTCATCTATATCCAATCCTTTCGTCATTCATTCGAATCATTATTTTTATTTTTTAATCGCTGCTGATATTCCAGCATTAGACGCCTCCCCACTTCATGCTGCGGATCCAGCTCAAGCAATGTGTGAATGGCACTGATGGCTTGGTCATATTCCTTAAGCATAGCGTAACCATGGCCAAGCAGCAAATAGGCTTCCAAACACAATGAGTCCAGCTCTATTGCGCGCTTCAGTAACGAAACAGCCAACCAAAGCTGCGCTTCGTTTTCAGTTAAATGGCGTTCTGCCTTAAGAATAAACGCCTTGGCCTGAAGATTTTGGAGGTGTAATTGATAGGTAGTCTCTCGACCATCCATTTGAACAGCCTGCCTCGCGTGTTCAATTGCTTTGTTAAGCTTATTGCTCCTGGCATAGGTAATCGATAACTTATAATGAAAGGCAGCGTTGTGAGGATTCATTGCAATCGCCTGCCCAAACCATTCAACTGCTTGCTCAAAATCGTGCATTAAAATTGACTCATAGGCCTTCTTGATCTGCTCTTCTCCATCCATGCTGCCCATTCCCTTCTACAAAGGTGATGGTTCAGCATATGATAATCACTCCGTATCGGTGTTTATTTTTGTCCAACGATCTGCATCTCGGGTCCGAAATTTGTGCATAATTTTATCATGCGCCTCTGTAAGATCCAGCCCCAAAGAATTTGCAAAACATATCGTAATAAACAAAATATCACCCAACTCAAGCTCAATTGAGTTGTCAGCTTCAGAGGATTTTTTGGGCTTTTCCCCAAACTGATGATTGACCTCGCGAGCAAGCTCGCCAACCTCTTCGGACATCCGCGCCAGCATGGACAATGGACTAAAATAACCCTCTTTATACTGTGATATGTAAGCATCTACTTCCTGCTGCAGCTCTGCGAGCGTCCGTTCTGTCATTGCGAAATCGTCACCAACCTTATTTAAATAACCGCTAATTTCAGGACTGAATGGATAAAATACCTCTCGTTTCAAGCCCTTCATTCCATGTTATCGCAAACAGGATAGGATGACAAATTTTTTTTGAGTGTTTATTAGACATACTAAAGAAAAACATCCGGAGATTCATTCGCACTCTACCGTACTGCTGGTAAAATGATTGAGGAGGCCTTGTTAATTAATGCAAATAAAAGCTGGAATCAACTGGCTGCAATCCATTCTTCCCATTATAATCGGGACAGCCATATACGCCTTCGGACTGCACTATTTTATAATACCCAATCGTTTAATGGAAGGCGGAATAACCGGTATAGCCTTGCTTATTAACTATGTTTTTCATATCCCACTTTCCATAACGACCTTAGTGATCAATATTCCCCTGTTTATCGCAGCCTGGAAAATATTCGGAAGAGAATCTATGATCTACACGGTTACTGGAACGCTCTCGCTTACTTTTTTTTTATGGGTGATGGAGCGGCTGATTGTTAGTGGGTGGGTGTTACCTTTTCGAACGGAGCAGGATTTCTTTCTTGTAACGGCGTATGCCGGACTTACGCTTGGGGTAGGTTTGGGAATTGTATTTCGTTTTGGAGGAACAACCGGAGGCACAGATATTATAGCGAGAATTGTGCAAAAATGGAAAGGCTGGAGTATTGGACAGATCATTCTTCTTTTCGATGCAATTGTCATTGGTTCTGCCATTTTTTTTATTCCCAAGGAACAAATCTTATATACCTTTGTGGCCGTGTTTATTACGAGCAAGGTAATCGATATTATAATTGAAGGTGCGTATGCAGCACATGCATTTACGATTATTTCCGACCATGCTGAGCAGCTAGTCAGTATCATCACATCACAGACCGATCGTGGTGCCACTTTAATCCCTGCTTATGGCGGCTACTCTAAAACACCAAAGAATATGGTCTACTGCGTCGTCTACCGTCAAGAAATGAAAAGGCTCAAAGACTTGATCCGAAACGTTGATCCTCGCGCTTTCATCATTATCAACGAGGTACATGACGTACTTGGAGAAGGCTTTAAGCCTGAATAGCTTAATCTTCAGCTGATTTGTTCACCACGACGAGTCCATTATCCTTTTTGGAGAGTCGCCAGGCGGCAAACGCCAAAACTGCCAATATCACCGCGCCAATTATTAGTTTCCATATAATCGGATTTTGATCATCTATGATTGGCAAGTAGGCCGTTGCATCTTTTTTCAGGAACAAGATATCAATGGTATTGCGTAAGGAAGGTATTACGTTGATCACCTGTTTAAAAGGCTCTTGTTCGGAACGAACCTGGTCAGTCACGAAAATGACTAGAGAATCCAGCTTCTCGATCTCTGTAGGGTCCCTACTAATGAGCAGACTTGGATGTATGATAGCGATGTGCTGACGAAATGAAATAGCGGCTTGGCTCAACTCAGGTTTCTTCTGATCTTGTGAAGCCTGCTCCATTTGCTTTAGATCATTCAGCAGCGGACTATAATATTGAAGCCACATGGGTTCATTCGGATGTGTCAAGGCGTCTGTAGCCAGACGAATCGTGGCGACTGATACTTGTCCCTCAGCAGGAGATAGCTTGACCGCATTAAAGGTGCGCTTGGCTTGAGTAATGGCTTCTGTCAACGCATTCAATCCTTCTACCGTCGTGATCCCTTCGTAACGGATTTGCGGGATTTGCTCACTCAGAAGCTGAAGAACAGCTCGTCCACCGTCCAAATCTCCTTGCATGACCTTTTTATACATGTCATCAGCTGTTTGATTAAGCACCTCAAGCTTTTGCAATTGATCCTTTGCCGGTTTGGGTGTGAGTGCCTGATCCGTGGGCAACTGTGACTGGGAACAAGCCGTCAATAATTGAACACCAAGTAATAGTGTCAATAGTAGGCTTCCTGTTTTCCCTTTTTTCATAAACCACATTGAACATCCCCCCTAGAGTTACTTATCTCGTAAGCTTCATCTATCCTCAAGGTATGGGGGGATGTCCAAATTTAGACCTGTCTTTTTTCTAGCATTCTGCGAACTTTCATTAGAACCCAGGCCAGTATGACACTTACAAAGCTGAGCAGTACAGTAAAAGCAGCAACAACAGGAACATCATCATCCAATGATGCGGGAAGCCATGGAAATACGCCTACAACATAATCCATATAATCGTTCCAAAATGTCCAAAGAGCTGCGACAATAATAGCATTAACCCGATATGTATATAATCTCGTATATAATATAGCTTCTGCAGCCATTCCCAAATGGGATATGGTCAGCATCCAATCCTGCCAATTGACGGAATCTCCTTGATAAACTCCTGCCCAGATCATACTAACCGCCCATACCCCATATTTAAAAGAAGTAATAAGAGCAAGTGCTTCAATCAAACTGCGAAACCAACTGCTTTTCGGACTTTGACTGCGATTCTTATATGAATCAAACAGCAGGTATGCAATGACTCCGGTAAAAAAAAGACTTGCTGTTGGACTATCAGGAACAAACGGCAAATAAATCGGAGACATCGTTTGTGCTGTATATACGAGCTGTCTCCAGTACCATTGGTATCCATAAATCGTACCAAGAAAGTTTACCCAAAATAAGGTCCAAAGCATAAATCTGCTGGATAGAAAAGCCTTTGAAACATAGGTTCGAATCGACATACTTAACAATGGAGTTCCTCCCGTATGAATTCAAGGATATACGGCCTAACCGTCATTACGACGGAACACGTTTGCCTGGAAAAATCCCGAAAGTTAAGTTCCAGTACTTTCTGGGATTTTGAAAAAGACCTGACCATGCTGCTGACGGTCAGGTCTTCGAAATATTATGATTTTTGTTTGCTTAGCCATTCCGCTAATTTGGTAATGTCTGCTTCAGTGAGTCCTTTTTTGATGTTATCATCATATTGAGCACCCATGTTTCCGACACCTTTTTTAATAATTCCCAGAATTGCTTCCTGATTGTGCTTATCTCCCACACCACGAAGTGCCGGTATACCGGAAGCAGGAATTCCTTTAAGCTCAGCACCGTGACAAGTTACACAAGTCGCCTTCTTATAGATTTCTGCACCTGGATCATCCGCTGCCACGATAGCAACAGCTGTTGCCGTTTTCTTCGTGCTTGGAGCAGGAAGGCCTGCGCTTTTAGCTGCATGCATTTCTTCTTCACGTTTGATGTGCTCAGGAATAATATTTTTTTCCTTCAATTCGTGCTCATAATGAGTCCAAGATACGACTGTTAAATACGTACATGCTACCAAAGTTAATACCATCAAGGTTGTAGCAATTGGACGTCTGTAAAAGCGTCTTTCTTTCCCTGTATCCAGAAAAGGAGCAATAATCAAGCCGCCGAACATAATGCCCGGAACGATAACTGTACCGAACACAACGAATTGATCAGATGTGTATGGGTATTTCAGTAATTGGTACATGAACAAGAAATACCAGTCGGGCATTGGAATAAATTGAGTATTGGTTGGATCTGCCGGATAACCAAGCGGTGCAGCTTCAGTCATAACCAGCACCAAAATACCTACCAATACGACGACCGCAACCATCCATTCCTTCAGAAGAAAGTTTGGAATAAAAACTTCCGATTTTCCGGGATAAGCGGAAAAGTCGGGTTGCGTCAAACGTGATGTCTTGGCGCGTACTCGTGAATCACCTACATAAACAATTTTCTCGTCAGAATTGTGACCATGTGCCACTTTTCACACCTCCTTCTATAACGGACCGGAAATTCCTTGCTTACGAATCATAAAGAAATGTCCTGCCAATAGGGCGAGCAATGCACCTGGCAAGAAGAACACGTGAAGTGCAAAGAAGCGCGTTAATGTTTGAGCACCAACAATTTCTCCACCTTGCAGGAATGTTTTGACGTAATCACCGATATATGGTGCGGATGCGGCGATTTTGATACCTACTTGTGTAGCAAAATAAGCTTTGTTATCCCATGGAAGCAGGTACCCAGTGAAACCAAGACCCAGCATAACCAGGAAAATCATCATGCCCACAACCCAGTTCATTTCACGAGGTGCCTTGTAGGAACCTGTAAAGAACACGCGGAGCGTATGTAAAAACATCATGACGATAACAAGACTCGCTCCCCAGTGATGCATACCCCGAACAATAACGCCAAAAGCGACTTTATGTTGAAGGTAATCAACGCTGGCATAAGCATTAATAATATCTGGAACGTAATACATCGTTAAGAACATACCGGACAGGATTTGAATAACTGTGATAAAAAACGTCAATCCACCGAAGCAATAGACGAATGCAGAAAAGTGATGCGCCGGATTTACATGCTCCGGTACCTCATGGTCGGCCACATCTCTCCACATCGGCGTGATATCTAGACGCTCATCAATCCAGTTATACATATTTTTAAACATCTGATGTTACGCCTCCTTATTGTACCCTTTTGTTCGGACCAAGCTGGCCTACGTAAACAAAGCCGTTTTCCGTTTTGAGCGCATACTGGTCAAGCGGCAATGGGGCAACAGCAAGGTTTTTACCGTCAGCCGTGTAGTGCGCGCCATGGCAAGGACAGTAGTACTGATCCTTATAGGCTGGATTGGAATTCCAGTCAACCGTACAACCCAAGTGTTTACAGGTTGGATTTAAAGCGAAAATGTTACCAGCCTTGTCTTTGGAAATCCAAGCTTCAAGTTCTGGATCACTTTCCCACCAACCGTCGACCTGGTGGACTTTGAATTTGAAAGATGCTGGTGTTTCTGTAATCTTTGCAGCCTCTACTACCTTTACCCAAGCGGCTTCCGACTTTGGTTGAAGGACAGGATCAACAGCAAATCGAAGCATAGGAACGATCATTCCAGCGCCCATGAATGCTCCGGCTCCACCAAGGGTATAAGAAAGAAATTGTCTGCGAGACATCTCGCGACGCTTGACCGCCGAACCACCTTGGTGATGCCCATCCTGATTATTGTGCTCACTCACTCGTGTTCTACCTCCTTTTGCAACTATATCATGTCGTTCGACATTACTTTACAACACATACTAGGACATTATTAATAATAGCTTACGAGTCAAGGTGCGTCAAGAATTTTGCCGTCATTTTCAAAGCACCAAAGCTTGTCCTTACAATAACTTTTAACGAATTTGTCACATCTCGTCACACAATTGATTTAGAACACCGCATACATAGAATTAACAAAATTGCCACTGATCATACACAAATTATTCTTGATTCTTGCCAGCCCATAAAAGCATCAGCTTTTCCGCTATACGTTTCTTCTCTGCAGGGAGCGATTCAGTCAATAAATCGGGCGTCAGCGTGAACGCGAGATCCGCCTGAGTATGTGACAATAGATCCGCAAGATCCGCATTGGCACTCACTACAACGACAAAAGCAAAGCCGCTTGCCTTAAGCTGTGCACAGACAGTATTTACGTGCTCCAGTCCGCTGTCACCCAAAACATAATGCAGTGCCGGATATGTCAATACTCTGCCTTTGTATGGGATTTCGAACAAATCCAGGGCATCCCTGAGGTCCTCCAACGCACAAGTTGCTTCCCATGGCTGCTCGGCTCCTGTTATTCCGGTAACGGGCAGCAGGCACGTGTCCACGTAAGGACGCAAATCGTCCCATGTTTTTTCATTAACATCGCTGAATTTCATTGGTTGGTTCCTCCTTAGAGTTTTCCGTAGGAAAACCTGACTTCGTAAGCATTCTCTGAGTTTTCCGTAGGAAAACTGACTTCGTAAGCTTAGACTTATAAATTTTCGTAGAAAATTGCTTCGTAAGCACACATTGTAACAGTTTAACATAGAAAAAGAGACATATGAATGAAATTCACATGCCTTTAGCCGGATGCCATTGATTAGACCCTAAGGGGCAGTGTTATTTTCCAAGCGCATAGAGCGATTTTAGTTCTGTGGTGAGAGTCAGGAAGGTCTCTTCATCCCCTTTAGCCAAAGCTAAATCAATCTCTTTGTACAAATGTTGCTCCTTATATTTGCGGATGGATTCATCAAGTACCATCTCGGCAAACAAGCCCAGCATCTTATCGTTGGAAATATTCATTTTGCCCATAGAACCTACCTCCAAACTGGGTCGCTTCAGAATTGTTTCGAGAATACTAAGGCTTCACCTGCAAACGGTATTCCTTGCCTTTGATCACGTAGCTTTCCATCGTCCGCTGCATACGGAGCAAATCTGACTCTGCAAGCTCGCGTACTACCTTGGCTGGTGAGCCAAGCGATAGCGTACGTGATGGAATGTGCTTATTCTCGGTGACCAACGATCCCGCCCCTACTAAAGCATATTCATCAATCACCGCGCCGTTAAGTACAATAGCCCCCATACCAATTAATGTGCCTTTACCTATGTGGCAGCCGTGGATGATTGCTCCATGTCCAACCGATACTTCTTCCCCTATCAATAAGGGTTGGTCCACATTCACATGTCCGATGCAGCCATCCTGGATGTTGCTTTTACGACCAATCCGGATAGGTGCCAAATCGCCGCGAAGAACTGTATTAAACCAGATCGTGGCTTCTGCCTCGATAATAACATCCCCTATGATTTGAACACCTTCTGCCAGAAATGCAGTTGGATGTACCTGGGGAGAAATCCCATTATAGCTATGCAGCATTCACGCTCACTCCTTTGATCTACGAATATGGGAGTGATTTTAGCAAGCAGATTAATGCTTGTCAAATGGCAGTGCGAGTAAATCCTCGTTAGCTTTGTAAATCCCTTGAATGACACTTCTCCCGAGCTTTGTTAATTGAATCACAGCACCATGCTCATGATGCTCCCCAATCCGAATCAAACCCAGGTGCATCTGCATTTGCAAAATACGCTGCTCAAAGATAGATTCCGCTGAGTCGTAATAAAAAGGACGAATCAATGGGATCAACGCGGTTTTCAAGGACGTCACTGTTACCCATGTTGGAACAAGAGTTTCCAGCCAATGCATGATGGACTGTAAATTAGGAATAGCTCCCTTATACAACCGCAGCCAAAACCGATACACCTGAAGCAAATCCTCCTGACGCTCACTTTGGACCTCTTCGATGCCTTTTGCAGTCAGAGAAAGCGTCTGATTATGCTCCGTTATCCATTCCTTGAAATAACAGTAGTCATAAATAAATGAAAACCGATTCGGATACTCTTTAAACATGCGGCCATAGCCAAATCGCCAAGCTGTTTTACCAACAGGCTCTTCCTTTACCGCCAGCCGATCTAGTATCTGCTGCAAGTGCCGCTTGTACATATAGTGATCGGCAGAGAGAATCACATCCTGATCTCGTACAAAACAGAGAAAGTTCCGGATATCATCGATAATAAGTCTCTGCTCATCCCGGTAAACTTCAGGCTCGTCCGTTACCAGTATGTGCTGCTGAAACTGCTTGGCCAAAGCTGTACTGAATCTTTGTTTCAAATCGGCTGGTACCTGAAATACATACCGCGTATCCCTTGAATGACCATTAAATAGCCAACCCTGCTGCTTAAAGCGAGTAATCAACTCTCGCGGATTCCATACATCCTCTCCATCCTTAACGAAACGGCTCTGCTGAACTCTTGCCACCAGCTCCTCAATACTGAATGTGCCGCGCTTGTCAAAAATCAACGAGTTCAAAAAGCGGATACCCTCAATAGATAGATCAGTCAGCTGACGTTCAAAAACATCTTTGCGGCTGACAGTGGCGAGAATGGACTGAATCAGCTCATTTTTGGAATGTCCGTTACAGCTGCAATTGTAGGTGCCAGCGATCCGACTTAGATCGTGTATATCGGCGTAACTTAACATGTCCGCTAAATTCATCGTGAGTACCTCCGATAATGGCTTAATACCATTATTGGAAAAAACACCGCATTTAAACGTGTCTCTTAGAAATTTTTCTACAGCGCCAATTATACTGTTGTACAGTAAAAAGACTGCCAATTAATCTCAGCAGCCTGCTACATATTTCAAGAGTTCTTTATTTATTCAAGTGGGCCGTACAGTTCAATAAGTGACAATTCCATACAGCATCCGCCGTGAGCTCCATTACAGTTAAAGAGGTGTTGTTCAAATGAGATGTTACCGGCTCCCCCATAATACGCTCCAGAACAGGAGCAATAAAACCACCATGACTAACAACCAGGATCCGCTTCCCACGATGTGACTGCTCCAAAGCTTCAAAGAATGAAGACCATCTTTCTATTAGAGCCTCATCTGTCTCCAAGCCCAGATCTTGCTCTCTCCAGTTTTCCCCAAAGCGTGAAATTCGATCTTCCAAAGTCGTACCTTCCAGCTGACCAAAATGCCTTTCCCGCAGTCGAGAATCGATTCCAAGGAAAGGAATACCTGTTACGTCGGAGATGGTTTGTGCCGTTTGTCTAGCCCTGATTAAATCACTTGCCATGATTCCATCCCATTGCTCACCTATCAATCGTCGCGCCAAAAGCTCAGCTTGTTCAATACCTATGCCTGCAAGCTCTGTATCCATCTGCCCTTGCATCCTGCCTGCAATATTCCATTCTGTCGTCCCGTGACGGATCAAGCCTACAGTAATCAATGTAAATAATCACTCTCTTTCTGTATCATCAAGTAAAAAAGCCCCTAAGGGGCTCGCTTGCAGCTATGATTTAGTTCTTGAAAACCAATTCATCGTGAGTAAGGTACAAGTCAAACCCAGAAGCGAAAGGAAAAGCAGATAATCCTTGTAAGTATGAATCGGTCCCACCTGATACATGAAAGGTTCACTAAAGCCCTTCAAGCTGGCTACTGCAGATGGCATTGTCCGTACATTCATGGATTCCGATTTACCGCCAGCCACTACAACGGGATCGCTCATTCTGCCAATGACTGAAGAATCAGTAGATAACGCTACCGTATCTCCGTTTTGCTGGTTATTAATGGAATAAACAAATGAGAAAATAAACAACGCCAAACAAATAGCAATCATCGCGGTCATATTTCGGCGCAGCTTAAAGGAGAAAGCATACATTCTGCCAGTAACGGGAACCCTCCAGGATTCATCCTTGTAGATACGATTCATCACGCTGAGCGAAATGGGGGTGGAATTCGTATAAGGCTCTCCCATCTCGGCTGCACTTTGGATCAGATCTGTACTCTCTTGCCAAATTTCAAACTCGGCAGCACAGCTCTCGCAATGGTTGATATGTTCGTCAACCTTGCTTCTTGTAGGGTCATTTGCTGGCAAATCCCAATAAGCACCGAGTAATTCTTGAATTTCTTCACATTTCATCATCGTTTCATCCCTTCATACTCCTCAAAGACTGGGTCAAGAAAGTAAGGTTCCAATTGAAGTTTGACACTCGCTCTTGCCCTGAACAGTAAGGATTTGACCGAACTTACGGTTTGACCTAGGATATTCGCGATCTCTTGATAATCCATCTGATCATATTCACGCATTATGAGTGCGGAACGCTGCTTCTCTGGTAAATTATTAATGGCATCACGTACCATGGATACTTTTTCATTCCGTAATATACTTACTTCTGGCATCGAATCGGAATCAGCAAGAGGCTCGAAACCTCCCTGATCCAAGGATACCTTCACATGATTATTTTTACGCAATTCGCTTAGGACGGTATTTCTAGCTATCGTATACAGCCATGTTGAAAAAGTCGCCTCAATTTCTCGAAATGAGCTTAGGCTGCGATAGGCTTTATAAAAAGTTTCATTGCATAAGTCCTCAGCCATCGAATCCATACGCGCGCTCTTTAACATGTGATAGATAAAAGCCAAAATCTTACGTTCGTAGCGTCGCATTAATTCGTCGTAAAGTTGTACGTTACCATCCTTGATCTCTCTGATCAACTGGGAATCGGTCATTCAATACGACCCTCCTTGTGATTCCTTGCTACCCCCAGTGACTCCTTACTACATTTGACTTTGCGGGAGCAAAAAAGTTGCGCATATCTAAAAAAATTTTACAGTGTTGTATATATCATTCGGTAATGATGAGCGTAATTCCTGCTTTTTCGACGATATATTAAAATATTTCATAAAAAAAACCACCTTATTAAGAAAGGTGGTAGCACATAGTGCAATGATTTCGGATAGGAGTGGAGAGAAACCATACTGTACTTTTATTATATGTATACGGTTACAAATTGTCAATAGTTTTTTGAAAACGCTTTATATTAATGTGAACAAAAAAAAGAACTACACATGAACTGTGTAATTCTCTTTTGTCAGAAGCTCAATCGCCCGATCCATATGCCCTTCGTCACGAAAAGATAATCGCAAATTGCCAGGAACATCTTCACGGCTTTCAATAATATGAATGTTGCTCAAGTTAATTTTGTTATTGCCGAGCAGCATCGTAATTTGTCCAATGATTCCCGGGTGGTCAGGGACTTCATCGACATAAATTTCAAATACAGATGAAAGAACCCCTTTGCGGCGCTCTGGCAGGCCACTGCGAAACTCGTTGGCTTTACGGAACTCTGCCTCAATGCCCTTGCTATCATCCAATTTCAAAAGCTCGATAAAACGGGCAATTTCCGAATTCCAATCCAGCAGCAGCTTTAGCAGCACTTCACGGTTGTCACTTAAAATATCTCTCCAAATAATCGGATCTCCAGATGCGATTCTTGTCAAATCCCTGAAGCCGCCGGCCGCCAGGTTCTCATACAAGTTATTCGATTGGTTATAACCTGCGATTTGATTAACCAGAGCTACGGCAATTATATGCGGAAGATGGCTGATTGCACCAACAATATCATCATGCAGCCTGGAATCCACTTTAATAATATGAGCTCTCGTGAAGCGAAGTAATGTGGCTAGTCTGTCATAAGCCTCTTGAGGCGTTTGTTCCATCGGTGTAAGTACATAAAATGCATTTTCGTACAAATACGGACTGGATGCCTCTACTCCTGTTTTCTCGCTGCCTGCCATCGGATGACCGCCAATGAAATAGGCATCTCCAAAATCAAGCCGTTCTGCACAAGCAGTTATGGAAGCTTTGGTGCTGCCCGCGTCGGTAATGATACATCCCGATTTCAGCTTCATCCGTGACAATTGATTTAAGTAATCCTCCATATTCCCGACAGGAACACAAAGAAAAATAAAATCAGCATCCGTCGCAGCTTCCTCCATCGACACCGTAGCATGATCAACAACCCCATGCTTCAAATATTTGTCTACGGACCGTGGGTTATTGGAATGGCCGACGACATATAACTCCGGTTTTCCTTTAAAACAGAGCGCCAGAGAACCGCCAATCAGACCAACCCCAAATATAGCAATTTTTATCATTGAAACTCATACCCTCCCAAAACCTTCCGCCTACACACCTGCAGTTACTTCATTAAGCGCTAACTGCAGCGCGCCGATAAACTTCTCATTTTGTTCCTGGCTTCCAACCGTTACACGAATCATCGTTGGCAGCTTCCAGGTCGGGTCATGACGAATAATAATACCTTTGCGCAGCAGTGAGTCAAAAACCTGAGCTCCTGAACGCTGTACATCCACCATCATAAAATTACCATGTGCCGGATAAAAAGGCAGCTTCAGCGCTTTGAATTGTTCAGATAAATATACGATTCCTCGTGCGTTAGCTTCGCGGCAGTCATTAATAAAGGCTTCATCTTGTAACGCTGCTAGGGCAGCCTTTTGAGCAAAACCAGTTGTATTAAAGGGTTCGCGCACCTGATTAATCGACCGGATCACTTCAGGATGACCGATACCATAGCCAATCCGCAGGGAGGCAAGTCCATAAATTTTGGAGAAGGTACGAAGAACGATGGCATTTTTAAATTGATTAACAAGTGCAATGCTATCCGGGTATTCTCCGCTTACATTGTACTCGGCATAAGCTTCATCAAGTACGACCAACACATGGGCAGGTACAGCATTCAGAAAATCAACAACCTCTTGATGAGAATTCATCGTACCTGTCGGGTTGTTAGGGTTGCACAACCAAATAATTTTCGTCCGTTCGTTAATCTGGTCCAGCATCCCCTGCAAATCATGCGTGCCTTCCTTCAAAGGAACTTCGATACTTACAGCACCTTCAATTTCAGCATTATGCTTGTATTGTGGAAATGTTGGAGTAGCCATAATGTTCTCATCACCTGGAACCAGATACGCGCGTGCCAGCATCAAAATAATTTCATCAGACCCAGCTCCAAAAATCACCTGATCTGTGCCCACATTGAAATGCTTGGCCACAGCAGCCGTTAATTCTACAGCACCACCGTCTGGATAAATGCTGGATTGATCAATATTCGCTATAATGGCTTCTTTTGCTTTTGGAGAGCACCCGAATGGGTTCTCATTGGAAGCCAGCTTAATCACTTCGGTTAAGCCGAGCTCTCTTTTCACTTCATCCATGGGCTTGCCAGGTTTATAAACAGGAAGATGGACAATATTTTTTTTAGGTTGCACGCAGGTCACTCCATTCAAGAATTGTTGTATCCATTCGTAACCACTATTTTAACTTATTTAACGTGCGCTTGCCAATCATTACGATCCTATTAATTTGCTCACGAAATCATCAATCTGCTGCAAAGCTTGCGGTCGAGTCGCTGCCTCTGCAAATAAAGGGAGCACTTCTTCAATCTGGCGCACCAGCGCACTCCCTACAACAATGCCATCGCAGCTTTGCGCAAATTTAGCAAATTGCTCATGATTCGAAATGCCAAAGCCAACCGCGATCGGAAGTGTCGTAGCTTGTCGCACCGTTTCGATAAACTGATCAATACCACTATGGAATTGAGTTCTCGTTCCTGTTACACCCAATGAAGATACACAATAAACAAAACCCGACGCACGGGTGACAATACGCTCAATTCGCTCCTTGGAAGTTGGTGCCACCAACGGTATTAAATGAATGCCATGGGCTTTTGCCAATGTCTGTACCTCTTGATCCTCCTCCATAGGTAGATCAGGAATAATAAGACCACTGATATCACTTTCCTGCAGCAAAGGGAATATCTTATCCAATCCCAGCTGCAGCACCGGATTATAATAAGTAAACAAAATGAAAGGCAGTTCACTACCTTCGCTTCTTGCCACGCGCGCCGCTTCAATGCAATCCCTGATTGATATTTGATGGCTGCCTAATGCGCGCTGTGAAGAACGCTGGATAACAGGACCATCTGCGAGCGGATCCGAGTACGGAACTCCTAATTCAATGATGCTTGCTCCAGAGAGCTCCAATTGTTTAATGATATCAATCGAGGTTCTGATATCCGGATCTCCCATCGTCAAAAACGGGATAAAAGCAGGCTTCTGCTGCTCCTTAAGCTCGGCAAACTTACGGTCAATGCGATTCATTAGCGCTGCCTCCCAAATGCTTCATAATGGCTTCTACATCCTTATCTCCGCGACCTGATAAGCTTACGATAATAATCTCGTCCTTGCCCATCGTTGGAGCTATTTTCATCGTTTGTGCAATCGCATGCGCGCTTTCCAGTGCTGGAATAATTCCTTCTGTCCGACTTAGCAGTTGCAAAGCATCAAGTGCTTCCTGATCCGTAATCGGATAGTACTCGGCACGATTGGAATCTTTCAAATAGGCATGCTCCGGACCAATTCCCGGATAATCCAGACCTGCTGAGATCGAATGTGCTTCTTGAACCTGTCCAAATTGGTCCTGCAGCAAATAGCTCATTGAGCCCTGAAACACTCCATGGCTGCCCTTGGTCATTGTAGCTGCATGCAGCTTCGTATCAATGCCTTTTCCTGCCGCTTCAGCACCAATTAAGCGTACGCTGGTGTCCCCCACGAACGGGTAAAAGATTCCGATTGCGTTACTGCCTCCACCGACTGCTGCAATGATCGTATCCGGAAGTCTGCCTTCCTGCTCCAAAATTTGTCTGCGGGATTCATCTCCGATAATCCGTTGGAAATCGCGAACCATCATAGGATATGGATGCGGACCTGTAGCCGATCCGAGAATGTAGAATGTATCGTCAACATGACTTACCCAATAGCGCAGTGTTTCATTACATGCATCTTTCAGAGTTCTGGTACCTGATACGACTGGAACAACCTCGGTACCGAGCAAATTCATGCGGAACACATTCAACTGCTGACGCTTCATATCCTCTTCACCCATAAACACTTTACATTCATAACCAAGCAATGCTGCAACGGTCGCTGTGGCCACACCATGCTGTCCTGCACCGGTTTCGGCGATCAGTTTCTTTTTGCCCATCCATTTGGCCAGCAAACCTTGGCCCAACGCATTGTTAATTTTGTGCGCTCCGGTATGGTTCAAATCCTCACGCTTCAAATAGATCTTCGCTCCACCTAAATGAGCCGACAAGCGCTCCGCATAAAATAACGAAGTCGGTCTGCCTGAATATTGGTGTAAAAAGTGATTCAGCTCTTGTTGGAATTTATCTTCCTTCACAAAGCTTTTATAAGCTGTCTCCAACTCAATCAACGCATTCATCAAGGTTTCTGGAACATAACGTCCTCCAAACTTTCCGAACCTTCCTTGCTCATCCGGTACTTGTATCACGATGCTTCACCCTTTCCACAAATCGAGTAATTTTATTTATATCCTTCATACCATCCGTCTCTACACCACTTGAAACATCCACACCATCTGGAGCATACGTATCGAGAAGCTCACCAACATTGTCCGGCAGCAGCCCCCCCGCTACAAAGAGACGCAGGTTAACCGCGCTGCACCATGCCTGATAAGCAGTAATTGCCTCCCAAGCGAAGGTTTTACCCGAGCCGCCGCCATATTCAGGATCGAATGTATCCAAAAGAATTGCGTCCACTACATACTTATAAGGGGTTAACAAGGCATCTACATGGTTCAACTCTACAGCCGTTGGCACACCAGCGGCGCCCTCATCATCCTTATGCCGAGCTGTATTCGACTCACTTTTCACAGTTACCGCTAACGTATGATCACTGTGGGATTGATTGCCTTTTACTACAGACACAACCTTCCACACCTGCACACCTGGGAACGTATCTTTGACCCACTGGCAATGCTCAGGGCTTTCCTGACCATGAAATTGAATGACATCCAGACGCGCCTCCTGCATGATCGAGGTTAGCTCGGACTGAGAAGGATTCACAAATACCCCTACAGATAAAGGATGACTCAGACCTGCAGCACGCTGCTCGTCGAGCACCTCAATCATTTTGGAAGCTTGCTCAGGTGTAACCTGACGCTTGCTCTTGGCAAATAAGAAGCCAATGTAATCTATAGGCAAATGGAGAATGGAGCGCACCATCTCCGGCTGCTGAAGTCCGCATATTTTAATACTGCTCATCGCTTGCCTCACTGCCCTTTCAATGCAAATGCACCCATTAAATCATGTACACCCTGCTCAACGCTTGGCTGACGCATGAAGTGCTCCCCGATAAGCAAAGCCTCAGCACCAACTGATTGAAGATAAGATACCTCGGAAGGCAGCGAGATGCCGCTTTCGCTGACAATCGTCACACCATCAGGTATGTGGGCAATAAGCTCCTCTGTTGTTTTCAAATCCGTAACGAAGGTTTGCAAATTGCGATTGTTTATCCCAATTAAAGATACGTCAAGCTCCAATACACGGTTAAGCTCTGCTTGATCATGGACCTCTACGAGCACATCCAGCCCAATTGCTTTGGCGACCTTGGAAAATTCCCGCATCTGCTCAGTTGTCAGAATAGCGGCAATCAATAGAATCGCATCCGCGCCGATGACACGTGCTTCATAAATCTGATGTAGATCAATGGTGAAGTCTTTACGTAGAATAGGTACTTGTACTGCCGCTCGCACCGCCTGTAAGTAATCGTTCGAGCCTTGAAAATAATCGACATCCGTCAATACAGAAATGCAATCGGTCCCTGCATTCACATAGGCTTGTGCAAGCTTAACTGGCTCAAAATCAGCACGGATCAGCCCTTTGGAAGGCGAGGCCTTCTTTACTTCAGCTATGAGTCCCATTGAGCGCTTGCGATCAGTTGTTAGTGCTCGTTCAAAACCGAGGCATGGAGAAAGCAAAGCGATTTGCTTATCCATGTCTGCGATAGTTGTTTGCTCTTTCAACAGAGCAACCTCTTTATGTTTGGTCGCTACAATTTTATCTAGAAACATGGCTTAGCTCTCCTGTACATTGGACTAATTGCTGCAGCTTCGAGGCGGCCTGTCCTGAATCGATCACATGGGCCGCAAATTTGACACCTTCTTGCAGTGTAGCGCATTTACCTGTGACATAAAAGCATGCCGCAGCATTGGCCAATACGATATCGCGACAAGCACCGTGCGAACCTTGGAAAATATCACGGACGATCTCTGCATTCGTCACTGCATCCCCACCGATAACTTCCTTTAAACTGCTTTGCTTCAACCCCAGTAAATCTGGGGTAATCTCATAGGTAGTAATTTCACCATTTCTCAGTTCCGTCAGCTGAGTCGCATCCGAAATACTAATTTCATCCAATCCGTCATAACTAGCAACGACGAGTGCTCGCTTTACGTTCAGTGCCTGCATAACATAAGCCATCGTTTCAGTCTTGTCGCGATCGAATATACCAAGCACCTGGCGATCTGCACCTGCCGGATTAGTCAGCGGCCCCAGCAAATTAAAAACCGTCCTGACGCCAAGCTCCTTGCGCGGAGCCGCTGCATGCTTCATCGACTGATGGTACAGCTGTGCGAACATAAAACATATACCCACCTGCTCCAGACATTGTGCCGCCTGTAGCGGGTCCAGCGTAATATTGACTCCAAGGGCTTCCAATACGTCCGCACTGCCGCTTTTGCTCGACATGGCACGATTCCCATGCTTGGCTACTCTTATGCCTCCTGCTGCTGCAACAATCGCTGCAGTAGTTGATATATTAAAGGTGTCTGCTCCGTCTCCACCTGTGCCGCAAGTATCCAGCAATTGGCTTTGCTCCGTCATTACGTGATTTGCTTTAGAACGCATAGCCTCGGCAAATCCGGTAATCTCTTCAATGGTTTCACCCTTCATCCGAAGAACCGTAAGGAGCCCACCAATCTGTGCTTGCGTTACTTTGCCGTCCATAATATCTGACATAACCGCAGCTGCTTCTGATCGTGTCAAATGCCCGGAGTCAAGCACCTTCTGTATCGCCTGTTGAACCGTAATAATATGATCCATAGCCGTAACTTCCTTTCTTATAAGAATGAATAAGAATTATTGGTAATAATCATGATTAATGACGGAAGGTGCCAGCGGCTTTTGGGCAAACACAATTTCCGCCGTACGGATCGATTTGAGCATACCTGTTGCTTTATTAATAGTCTCTTGGTATTCACTCTCTGGAACCGAATCCCATACGATACCTGCTCCTGCCTGAACGTACGCCTTGCCATTTTTGAATATAATTGTACGGATCGTAATGCAAGTGTCCAGATTTCCGGAGAAACCGAGGTAACCAATAGCCCCTGCATAAGCGCCACGTGATTCATTCTCAACCTCTGCTATAATTTCCATTGCACGCAGCTTCGGTGCACCAGATACTGTACCTGCCGGTAAACAAGAGAGGAAGGCATCAAAAAAGTCCTTATCCTTGGCGATTTTACCTGACACGTTGGAAACGATGTGCATCACGTGCGAATACTTCTCTATTTGCATGAATGTATCACAGTGAACCGAACCAAACTCAGCCACACGGCCAATATCATTGCGCCCCAGATCTACGAGCATCAAATGCTCGGCACGTTCTTTTTCGTCCGCAAGCAGCTCAGCTTCATATGCATCGTCCTGCTCAGGAGTTTTTCCTCTTGGTCTGGTTCCGGCTATCGGACGTGTTTCCACCTTCTCGTCTTCTACGCGGACAAGCAGCTCTGGTGAAGTTCCAACGATCACCTCGTCGTCCATTTTGAGGCAATACATATACGGTGAAGGATTCAATGTACGCAGGATTCGGTATACATGCAGTGGGGATACTTCTGTTTCGATCTCAAAACGCTGCGATAGCACCACCTGAAAAATATCTCCCGCCCGAATATATTCCTTCGCCTGCTCCACATTGGCTATATATTGCTCCTTGGTCAAATTGGATTTGACCTCGCCCAATTCCACATCCGTTGGGATAGACTGCTGTGACAACGTAAGTCCTGGTAGAGGACGTCTGAGACGCTCAATTGTCTCTTCAATCTTGGCAATCGTTGCCTCATATGCTGCCGCAATATCTGCATCCGTTCCTTGCTGGGGAATGTGCACATTGGCTATGACTTTAAGCTGTTGTTTAAAATGGTCGAACACAATGACCTGATCACAAAACATAAATTGAATATCGTTCATCTGCAAATCATCTACCTTGTGTGGAGGCAGTTTTTCATAATATTGCATCAGATCGTAACCAAAGAATCCAACTGCACCACCAGTAAACCTTGGCAAATCAGGCAAAGCGGGACTTTTATAATAACGAAGATAAGCCTTCAACACATCAATCGGCTTTTCTATGGTATGTTTCTTCTCTGACTGTGTTTCAACCTCGGTCACGCCGTTCTTCGCTGTAATCATCATGAATGGATCTGTACCAATAAACGAATAACGCGCCCATTTGAGCCCACCCTCAACACTTTCTAACAAAAAAGCACGCTTTTCATGATAAAAATGCTGAAATACACGAATCGGCGTTTCCGTATCCGCCATTAATGTACGAACGATTGGGACCAAATTGTATTGCTTGGATAGTTGGATCACTTCTTTAAGATCTGGTGTGTACATGGACGCACTCTCCTCTGCTCATCTCATTTAAAAAACAAAAAACCTCTACGTGAAGTAGAGGTGGGTATCGCAGATGATATTAACCATACCGAAACAGCACTGCTATTCTTACAGCAGCAGCTATACACGCACACAAATAAGCACCTGTACGGTATTCGGTGTTACACTCGGCTCATCTCAACTCTGCTCTACTAACTACTCACTCTACTCAACTCGTCTGGAAATGCTACTTGCTACCCATACTATACTATTTGTATTATGATTTTGTCAATTTGGATAAATCGGGACGAAGACGCATTGCTTCCTTCAAATAGATATGAACGATCTCATCCTGTTTCTTCTCAGTATTGACCATCACCATCAACCGGATGCACAATGGAAGACTGCCGATAACTGGAACTTCCAGTGAACACATCAGCGGTACAAGCTCCCAGCCTTCCATTGCACGAATTGCACGAGCTGGGAAGGTCGCTGTCAAATCGGTCGTTACTGTCACAAATACACTAGCGATTTCATCCGGTACAATGCCATTCTCGGCAATAATATGATTCAACATTTCTGTTGTTGCCGCTAAAATTTCATTTTCTTCATTGTTTTCTACCGTTGTCGCACCGCGAATTCCCCGAACAAACATGTGCTATACCTCCCGTTTCAGCTGTTCCACGACATCTCTCACCAAAGCCGCGGACACATTCTTGTTAATCTCCACCTTACCAATTTCGATTGGTACGATAAAGACGATATTGCCTTCATCAAACTTCTTGTCATGCATCATGGCACTCATAATCGCATCTGTATCCAGGTGCGAAGGTATACTTGTGGGTAATCCAAATGCTTGCAAAATACGTTTCGTTGTGGTGTAAATTTCCTCCGAGTAGCCCAAACGAACAGCAACCTTGGCCGAACCTACCATCCCAATCGAAATTGCTTCTCCATGCAGCAGTTCGCCGTAACCACCAATGGCTTCGAGGGCATGACCAATTGTATGTCCCAGATTCAAAATGGCACGCAAGCCGTGCTCCTTTTCATCCTCGGAAACGACAATCGTTTTTACGCGACAGCCCTCATATAAGCCATACTCCAAAGCTTCAGCATCCAGATGGACAAGCTTCTCCGCATTTTCTTCCAGCCATGCTGTAAATCCAGCATCCCAGATCAAGCCATGCTTGATCATCTCAGATAGTCCGGCACGGACTTCTCGATCCGGCAGTGTCTGTAACGTAGATGTGTCATAAAGCACGAGCTCGGGCTGATGGAAAGCTCCGATAATGTTTTTGGCAAGAGGGTGATTGACTGCGACCTTGCCGCCTACACTGCTGTCATGTGCTAGGATCGTAGTCGGAATTTGCACGAATTTCACTCCACGCATATAGCTGGCAGCCACAAAACCCGCCAAATCTCCGACCACACCGCCACCTAAAGCGACAATCGTTGATTTACGATCCAACCCAGCCTGCAGGGCAACGCCAATAATATCCTCCAAAACACTCAATGATTTGGATTGCTCCCCAAAAGCAACTGTATATGAAGTGGGTTTAAAGCCGGACGCCTCCAGCAAGCTCAGAACCTGAGGCAAATGATGCTTGGCTACATGATCATCCGTAACGATGAGCATCGGCGAGCCTTTGCTAATTCCGTGTTTATTGAATAAATCTCCGATTTGTTCAATGATGCCTTGCCCGATGTAAATGGGGTAAGAACGCTCTCCCAAATCAACCTTTAGCTCTCTCATTCGTCTCATCGCTCCCATCTGCATAACGGTTTACCTGCAACTGATTGGTTGTAGCAGTCAAAATCAATAGCTCTTGATCTGCTCCAGGTAGCTGTCATAGTTTCTGCGAATTTCTTCCAAAGAATCGCCGCCGAATTTGTCAAGAAATGCGTTGGCTACTTCCCAAGCGACAATATTCTCCATAATAACACCAGCGGCTGGTACCGCACACGTATCCGAACGTTCTACTTGCGCTGTGAATGGCTCTTTGGTGTCGATATCAACACTTTGCAATGCTTTGTACAAAGTCGAGATAGGTTTCATAACTCCACGCACCACAATCGGCTCACCTGTTGTCATGCCACCCTCAAAGCCGCCTGCACGATTCGACGCACGATAAAAGCCTCGTTCTTCGCTATGCATAATTTCATCATGAACCTTGGAGCCTCTGAGCTTAGCAGCTTCGAAACCGATACCAATTTCGCAGCCTTTGAAGGCTTGAATTGATAATACAGCCTGGGCGATGCGACCATCCAACTTGCGATCCCACTGGACGTGACTGCCTAATCCAACCGGTACACCTTCAATGATGCATTCCACAATACCACCAAGCGTGTCCCCATCTTCTTTGGCAGCATCAATCGCAGCTATCATACGGGCTTCTGCTTCTTTGTCAACTACACGTACTGGAGATTCCTCCGTAATACGGATCAGTTCATCAATTGGCAATTCCTGACGCTGCACCTCTACGTCACCAATACGGATAACTTGGACAGCCACCTTAATACCAAACGCTTCCAACAATTGACGAGCGACTGCTCCCGTTGCAACACGCATTGTTGTTTCTCGCGCGCTTGAACGCTCCAAAATATTGCGTAAATCCTTTTGATTATATTTCAAACCGCCGTTAAGATCCGCATGACCCGGACGCGGACGGTTTACTCTTCGTTTGGACTCGTCACTGCCTTCAATCGGTTCAATGTTCATCACTGAAGTCCAGTGTTTCCAGTCGTTGTTCTCCACCACAAGCGCAATTGGCGCCCCCGTTGTTTTACCATGTCTTACGCCGCCAACAATACTTGCGGTATCTTGCTCGATTTGCATCCGGCGTCCGCGACCATGGCCTTTTTGACGGCGACCCAGTTGAAAGTTCACCTTCTCGAAGTCAATCGTGACATTACTTGGAAAGCCTTCGATAATCGCAGTCAGCTGTGGTCCGTGCGTTTCTCCTGCCGTTAAATATCTCACTTGTTTATCCCCTTCCGACAATCTCTTCCCTAGGTATGTACCCGATTCCTTTGCTAATTATAGTATAGGCTTCACAGTTTGACAAGAAACGTATACACAAAAAAAGAAGCGCATGCAGCGGCGTGAAAGCCGAGGTTGCGCTTCTTTCCTTCTCTATAAGGATGGTTGAAGATCTAATTCACACATGGATCGATTGTTTGATGTAGGGTTCCGCATGTACGGTCTGGTCGGGTGCATCCACAAAACCAAGAATCTGCATAGAATCAATTCCGAGAATCTGTGCACATTCCTGCATCGTAATAAAGCCCTTGCGGTAAGCCATAATAACCTTCCTTTTGTCCATTTGACCCTCCTAAGAGTTTACGAATACTAATTACTCCTTAGTATGGGCAGGACTGGAAAAGTTTATACATCAGCAGCTATTCTTTCTTCCGATAGAAAAAGGTTTCAGCCGGCTCCAGCTTATATTGACCTGGTGAAAAAATTTGCTCTGTACTGCCTACGAACAAAATGCCACCTGGCTTAAGGGAATCTGCAAATTTTTGGTACAACAGATGCTTCGCTTCTTCGGTAAAATAGATCATCACATTTCGACAAATAATAAGATCAAACTGGGTATCGAACTTATCCGTCAGCAAATTTTGCTTTTGAAAGCGGATGCCCTTTTTCAACTCATCGCTCACCAAATAAGTCAAATTTTCTTTTTTATAATATTTATCAAGGTAAGCCTGAGGAACATCCCGAATTGAACGGTCCGAATATACGCCATTTTTGGCTTTGGCAATAGCACCATCGTCAATATCCGTGGCTAGCAGATGAGTATCATTTAACGCATTTTGCTTGGCAAGAATCATCGACAGCGTATAAGGCTCTTCCCCCGTGGAGCAGGCTGCACTCCAGCACTTGAGCTTACGGCTTTTACGAAGCATATCCGGAATAAAGACACGCTCCAACACTTCCCAACGGTTCGGGTTGCGCCAGAACTCTGATACATTAATCGTCATGCGATCCAGAAACTCATAGAACAAATCTTTATCCTTGGTCATCGCTTCAAAAAAAGCGACAAACGTATCATAGCCTTTTTTGGTTCTCAATGTGGTCAAACGGCGCTTCATCTGGGCTTCTTTATATTGAGCCAAATCAATCGACGTATAATCCTTGACCTTTTTTACAAATAACAAAAAATCTTGATCTTCCATCACCAACATCCCATCCTAAATCCACGTTTGTACAGACTTGGTGTAGCTCACTAGTTCTTTTTCAGTAAAAAAGTTATTAATTTCCCGCTCAGCACTCTCAGGAGAATCAGAGCCATGTATTAAATTGAAATTTGTATGTATCGCGTAATCCCCACGGATGGTTCCTGGCGCAGCATCTACAGCACTAGTTTTACCAATCATGGTTCGGGACAAAGCAATAATTTGATCGCCTTCCCAGACCATAGCAAATACCGGGCCTGATGTAATGAAAGTAACAAGCCTTTCAAAAAAATCTTTACCTGTATGCTCCACATAGTGCAGTTCGGCTTGTTCCTTCGACATTTGAATCAATTTGGCCCCAATCAATTGAAAGCCTTTTTGTTCAAATCGTTTTACAATCTCACCAATAACCCCACGCTGCACGCCATCCGGCTTTACCATCAAAAAGCTGCGTTCCATATTCCATCCTCCTTTTAAGTCCCAATATAACATAGTTATAGTATTATGATAACCATTCCATGGCAAAAGCTAACATTTAATACGAACGATTCCCGATAAAATGAGCAACTCCGACAAAATCCTTCTTAGCTTGAATATCTGGCAAGCCCTGAAGTGCGGCTATTGCTTTATCAATATAACTCGAAGCCAACTGCTCTGATCTGTGAATACCATCACTGCTGCGGATCAACCTTATAAACTCACTAATGTCTGTTTGGCCGTCAGCATCCTTAATCTGCTGCATTTGCTCCAATAAAGCGCCTCGAAGTTCAGGCTGCTGCAGAGCAAATATAACCGGGACCGTAATATTCCCCTGACGAATATCGCTGCCAGGCGGTTTACCAATCTCCTTCTCGGAGCCACACAAATCAAGCAAGTCATCGCGAATTTGAAACGCCATCCCAACATTGTAACCGAATCGATACAGACACAAAGACAAATCGTCCTCAGCACCAGCTGTAATCGCACCTAACTGGCAGCTTATCGCTATCAGCAGCGCTGTTTTACGCTTAATCCGCAGCAAATAGTCACGTAACGTTTGTTCTGTGTTGAAAAAGAAACGGATTTGCTCCATTTCTCCGATACTCATCTCGACAATCGCTTTCGACATAATCTGATGAATGGTAGCATTCGGCAGCTTCGTGACGACCGTTAAAGCTTTGGCAAATATATAGTCTCCTGTGTGCATAGCAATCCGATTGTCCCATTTAGATCTGACAGTCTTCTGACCGCGGCGTGTCGAAGCATCGTCAATGACATCATCATGTACCAATGAGGCCATATGGATTAATTCTAAGGGAACTGCTATGTGCTTGATTCGCTCAATGTCATAAGTGCCGAACTTCGCTCCCAGCAGTACGAAAACAGGCCGGATTCTTTTGCCGCCCGCCTTTAACAAATGGAGTGAAGCTTCACGAAGCAGTTCATGTTCATTATCGATACTTCGCTCCAGCTCTTTTTCGATATAGGTTATATCTTTTTTCATTTTGGCGTATAATTCGATCAATTTCATTCCGTCACCTGCGTCACAGATTTATCTCCCTGTGAACCCCATCTTTTGAACAATTCATGCTCCACTTGCATCGCGTCCAATATTTTACCTACTACAAAATCAATCATGTCCTCTATGGTCTGAGGTCCTTGATAAAAAGCTGGCATAGCCGGAATCATTCGAACGCCCATTCTGGACAGCTTTAACATATTTTCAAGATGTATCGCATGTAATGGCGTTTCGCGGGGAACCATGATCAGCGGCCTGCCTTCTTTAAGCATTACATCTGCCGTCCGCTCCAGTAAATTATCTGAGGCACCGCTTGCAACACTTGACAAAGTTCCCATTGAACAAGGAACAACAACCATCCCAGCAGTTCGAAATGAACCGCTAGCTGTACTCGCACCAATATCTTGAATCGGATGATAATGAAAGCTCCCCGGCTGGGAACCAAATTGATTTTGAAGCGTTGCCTTCCTGTTGCTTGATTCCCAACCCAGCTCTTCCTTGAGCACCCGCCAGCCAGCATCCGTAATCAACACATGCAGTTCCATCCCTATAGAGAGCAAATAGGTGCACAAACGTGCACCATAAGCCGCTCCGCTAGCTCCGGTTATGCCAATCACCCAAGGTCGACTCATTTATGGAGCACCACCAAATCAGCCAGAGTGAAGATGAAGACAACTGAGCTCAATATGCTGTTCAAGGTAAAAAAGGCAATATTTACGCGGCTCAGGTTCGTAGGGTTAACGATCTTATGCTGATAAAACAACAAAAGGTTAGCGATAAGAATACCGATCAAATAGATCCAGCTCAGGTCCGTTAAATAAAATAAGACGATAAGTCCGACAGCTGTAATCACATGGAACCAGCGGGCAATTCGCAATGCCTTAGCAACGCCAAATCGTTGTGGTATCGAATGCAATCCTTCATTCTTGTCAAATTCGGTATCCTGACAAGCATAAATCACATCAAACCCTGCAGTCCAGAAGGAAACCGACACATAAAAAACGATAGCCGCCCAGGAGATATCGTTCGTGACAGCGACCCAGCCTCCAAGCGGAGCTAATCCGAGCGTCAAGCCCAGAATCAAGTGACAAGCCCAAGTGAACCGCTTTGTATACGAATAAAACACAAGAAAAAAGACCGCAACAGGCAGCAGCTTCATGGAAAGCGAGCTTAAATTAGATGTAGCCCAGAACAACAGTACGAATGAAATCACAATGAAAATAATTGCTTCTTTCGAAGAAATCAATCCTGCAGGAATCGCCCTGGCAGCTGTTCTCGGGTTCTTACCATCAAATACCTTATCAATGACTCGATTCAACCCCATGGCCGCGCTGCGAGCGCCTACCATCGCGAGAATGATCCAGCCTATGGCTGCCCAACCCGGTAAATGGTTAGTCATAACGATGGAACCTAATATCGCTCCCATAAATGCGAACGGCAGTGCAAAGAGCGTATGCTCAATTTTGATCATTTCCAAAAAAATTTTCGTCTTTTTCAATAGCATCTAAATCCACCACTCCCGTTTGTCATTCCGCCGACTGCCCCTTGATGCCGATATGAAGTGCTGCGATGCCTCCGGTTAGCGGAAAAGCCTGAACTTGAGTCAACCCCGTCTTTTTGAAAATTTCGGCAAGCTGCTTATGATTAGGGAAGCTTATCAAGGATTCCGGAAGCCACTTATACTGCTCATAGCTTTTGGCGATCAATTTACCCAAAAAAGGCAAAATAGAATTGAAATAAAAATAGTACAACCCTTTGAATGGCTGCCAGGTAGGCTTGGACAATTCTAACGAAACGACCATTCCGCCAGGCTTAACCACACGCTGCATTTCTTCGATTACCTTAATAAGATCAGGCACGTTACGTAGCGCAAATCCGATTGTCGCATAGTCAAAGGTATTATCCTCGTAAGGCAGCTGCATTGCATTACCTTGAACAAGCTTAATCTGCTTGTCCAATCCGCCTTCGCGAATTTTGACTGCTCCATAATCAAGCATATTTTGGCTGAAATCCAGACCGACCATTTCCCCGGTACCACTTGCTCTAGCCAAGCTAATCGTCCAATCACAGGTTCCACAGCATAGATCAATAGCGGTACTCCCAGGCTGAACGTTCATCTTCTTCATTGTAAAATTCCGCCAGGCCTTGTGTCTGCGGAAGCTTATAATATCATTCATTAGATCATATTTGGGAGCGATACTTTCAAAGACAGAATGAACAAATTCTTCTTTTGATTTGGACTGCACTTCGGTTCACCTCAAATTTCTTCAAGCACTTTTGGAGTCGATAGGTAACGTTCAAACGGTTCTCCAATCGATATAAGTTCTTGACTTAGTTCTTTGTTATCAAGTGTTTGCAGCTTATCCTTAAGCTGACGTGTTGTTATTTCCAGCAGTTGATACAACTGCGATGAAATATTGTATTTCATCCAAATAGAGCGTACTTTACTTGGATCAGGTTCCTCAAGCTGCATGTTCCTGCGTTCTTCTTTGGAAACCTGCTGCAGCATATAACCAAAGCTCCAACTGTCCGGCAGCTGCTGTTTCTCCGGCTTGACAATTTCTTGAAGCAGCAGCTCACATTGTGTGAATAACCTCAGTATTTCTGGCCAAACCTTGTTCAGCGACTCATCCATTAACTTGGAGAATGCCATATAAATCCTTGATCTAATTTCCACCGATTGAGCAACATACTCTTCAGAGGTCATACTCAAGCCCTTTATCGTTTGATAAAAAACAATCTTTAACCGATTGGCTTCACAAATGGCATCTGATAGTGTTCCTATCATAGCAATATGTCCTGCCTCTGCAAGCAGATAATAAAACCGGGCACTAAAATAATCACCTGCCAGCACCTTGATTTGCCTCGATCTGGCCGATTTCATATCCTTGGCTTGGTTAGTAATACTCACGGTATCATGTGTGTCGAGACCCAACTGAACTAGACTGGTTACGAGACTGAACAACTCGCTATATTGCTGCAGTACGTTATTTTTGTTGAGAAAAGCATATAAGATCCGTGTTCGAATTTCTGGGAATTGCGGGAGCTCTGTGTATTTCTGTATCATGTCATAATCTATATATTTTTGGGCCATCTCTGGTATCCGATAACAATTCATCATTAGCCTCCGAACCGGTACAAGAACATCTCTTGATCATAATCCAAACTATTATAGCACAATCAAAGTCTTGACGCACAATATCAATTTGAACTTTTTACTTCAAATTTCTCTCGCCAATTAGGCGTAAAGGTCATCCGATAATGAGACTGTAGGTTTTTCTCCATTTCCTCCGCAGTCTTTATCTCCAGTCTGTAATCCATTCTAACCATTTTCTCACGTCGCGCATCTGCCGCAATGAGTAGTGAAGCACTGCCACCGACTTGCTTGGAACCATCCAAAACTCGAACCAAAACCTGATTAATGTTGGAAGAATGACTGAAAAACAACTGCGGTATTCCGCTTACATCCTTGAGAATTTCTAATCTGTCCGAAGATGGAGAAGCCAACAGGTCAACCGATACGATAGCTTGACTAACCTCTACTCTACGTATGCGCATATGAAGCTGCAATTTACTCATAACGTCCACAACGTTTAATTCCGTTAACGGCTCTGCTCTTACCAAGCTGAAAACAGGTGAGTCCCAATTGTTTTCTAACTGCGGCAATAATGAAATTGACAGAACGACACAGACGGATAAAATCGAAGTGGCAAGCAGCCGAATCAACCATTTCATTGTACAACTCCCCAATCTACATTCGGGTGCGCAGAGCGACGTTCTGCTCTTACCATTGTACAACAAAAAAAAGCAGGCTATGCCTGCAGGAACCAAGAAAAATTATTCCTCAGTGTCCATAACACCGTGCTTCGTCATCACTACAGCTTTACCTCTGATTTTCACAGCCGAGGTATGCGCCGTAAACTGGGCGATCATGATCTCGCCTTTATCCAGTTTTTCGGTATGGTGAAACTTCGTATCCTGTCCTCGGGTCAGACCGATAACCTGTACGCCATTTTCCTTGGCTTTAATAACGAAATATTCTTCCTGACTTTGTTTGGAATCCATAATAATCTTCCTTCCTGTCCATGCTTACTTACTTGTATGATGCAGAAAATTAACTATATTGTCAACTCTTTAATCACAATCAGACAAGAAAAATGGCTGCCATCAGGCAACCATTGTCGTATCCGGATATTTCTTTTTTTGTTTTTGGTTGTAATAGCCTTTTAACCACTCTGGCAGCCAGTTTGAGCAAACACGAATAAGAAAATCTGCCAGCTTGACAGTCCCATAGGCGAAAGCCATACCTGCAAAAACATCCAGTACCCAGTGAATTTGCAAATACATGGTCGAAATAATAATCAATGAGCAGTAAGTGACCATCATATATTTGAATATCCGGTCCTTCTCACGAAGAGCCAGCAGTAGCATGGCAAAGGAAATCGATGTATGCATACTCGGAAAGCAGTTCATCACATTCACCAGCATCTCATTCTCGTTCGCAAACACTCTTCCCAACAGATCGGGCTGGCCTTTGACGTACCAAACCTCTCTCAGCAGAATCAGGTTATAGAAAGGCAAGATCAATGGAAATTGCAAAACATGACCCGATAGTGCATAGGACAGCATCTTTTTAATGCTTCTTGTCCAAAAGCTGCGTACGATACAAAGCCATAACGATAACACGAAGCCGTAATTGTACACCCAAACCATTGCCTGATCCAGTGCCGGGGAGTTATAAATTCGCATCCAGGCTGCATTGTTGAGCGGAATGCTATTCATCGCTTCATCCCATGTCCAAGGATGTCGGTTGTTTTCAAACATCCAGTTTGCGATGCTCCACCATACGCTGTTACCTGATCCGTAAAAATAATAAAATAAATATAACAGGGGTAATCCAAATACAAAAAAACGTTTCCAATCAACATCAATCTGATCCGTACGAACACCTAACAAGCATATCAGGAGCAGCATCCAGCACGCTTCACTCCAGCCCCCACCTTCACCGATACGCCATATCAGATAAATGGATGCAATAATTCCATAATGGCTCCAATCCAGGGACGCCAGCCATCCCCTCGCTCGGTTGTACATAATCTAGTATTTCCCCTTTGCAACAATGATATGACATATGAATTGCCGTCGGCTAAGTATATCAAAAATTAGCTTAATTTGCTTCATAAAATTTTAACATAAAAAAGATGGTTCTCGATCCACGCAATAGAAAAAGACATCGACTTGACGATGCCTTTTTCATGGTCGGAGTAACACGATTCGAACGTGCGACCTCACCCACCCCAAGGGTGCGCGCTACCGGGCTGCGCCATACCCCGATGCATGATATCATTAAAAATGATTATATAATTGGTCCTTCCGTTTGTAAAGAATATATTTATATTTGGACGCAACAAAAAAAGACACGCTAACCTGTTCAGGTTAAGGTGTCCGCTCATACCATCAGTTCATACAACGGAAGTATGTAGAAATGAGTATGTAGGAAAAAACATTATGATTGAATTCCATCTTTCAAAGCTTTGCCTGGTTTGAAAGCTGGGATTTTGCTAGAAGGAATTTCGATTTCTTCGCCTGTTTGCGGGTTACGTCCTTTACGAGCGGAACGTTCACGAACTTCAAAGTTTCCAAATCCAACTAATTGCACTTTATCTCCACCTTGTAGGGCTTCGGAAATTGCTTCAAATACAGCTTCAACTGCTTTAGTCGCATCCTTTTTGGAAAGCTCGGATGTTTCTGCTACCTTGTTGATCAATTCAGATTTATTCATGCCATTCACCTCCCCCCAAGAGTAATTTATACCGTTACTTTCTTTGTTAACTGAAATGTTCAAAAATATACATAGGAAAATAAGGAAACCGAACAAATCAAGATTATATTAATACACCCTCGGCACTTTATCAAGTATAAACCAAAAAATGCACCCATCGGAGTGCATTTTTATCACTTTTATTTATTTTTTTACAATATTATGGCAATTAATCCGCCTGAGCCTTCATTGATGATCCGACCGAGCGTTTCTTGAAGCTTATATCGTGCATTGTCCGGCATCATCGCCAGCTTGCCTTGAATTCCCTCCCGCACAATGGAATGAAGCGATCTTCCGAATATATCCGACTCCCATATTTTCAATGGATTGTCTTCGAAATCCTGCATCAAATATCGAACCAGCTCTTCACTTTGCTTCTCTGTTCCGATAATCGGCGAGAACTCGGATTCTACGTCGACCCGAATCATGTGTATAGAAGGTGCGGTCGCCTTCAGCCTGACGCCAAAGCGTGAGCCTTGACGGATGAGCTCCGGCTCATCAAGTGCCATATCCGCAAGTGACGGTGGGGCAATTCCATACCCTGTGGTTTTTACCATTTCCAGTGCTTCTGCAAAATGATCGTATTCCCTTTTGGCATGACTGAATTCCTGCATCATTTGCAACAAATGATCCTTGCCGCGGATCTCGACACCGACGACCTCCATCAAAATCCGGTCATACAGCTCATCTGGCGCATACAAATCAATCTCAGCTACACCTTGGCCCATATTCATTCCCGCTAAGGCAGCTTTATCAATAAACTCATATTCCTCAAAATGGCTAACAACACGATCTACATCACGAAGTCTGCGAATATCCTGAACCGTCTCCCTGACCGAATTCTCAAAATGTGAGCGCAGCCAGTGACTATCTGACAGTACCATAACCCAGCTCGGAAGATTGACGTTAACTTCATGAACAGGGAATTCGTAAAGCACTTCGCGCAGCACAGACATCATGTCATCTTCATTCATATTGGCTACACTCATCGACACTACAGGGATATCGTGTGTTGCCTGCAGTTGGCTTCTAAGCTCCTGAGCTATTTCACCATTGGGCTTGGTTGAGTTTACAATCACAATGAAAGGTTTACCCACTTCTTTGAGCTCATTAATAATACGGGCTTCAGCGTCTACATAAGAGGAACGCGGAATTTCGGCGATGGAACCATCCGTGGTGATAACCACACCAAGTGTCGCATGCTCCTGAATTACCTTCCTTGTGCCGATCTCAGCCGCTTCCTGAAATGGGATAGCTTCGTCGAACCAAGGTGTGTTAATCATTCTTGGTCCATGCTCATCCTCGTAGCCTTTAGCCCCATCTATCACATAACCGACACAATCCACCAATCGAACGTTTACATTCAAGCCTTCTGCTACATGCAGCTGTACAGCTGTATTCGGTACGAACTTAGGTTCAGTCGTCATGATCGTACGTCCCGCCGCGCTTTGCGGGAGCTCATCCGTTGCACGCGCCCGATCCGCTTCGTTTTGAATATTCGGCAGCACGATAGATTCCATGAAACGTTTGATAAACGTCGACTTCCCTGTACGGACCGCCCCTACGACCCCCAGGTAAATATCCCCGCCCGTACGCTCTGCAATGTCTTTAAAAATATCCACTTTTTCCAATGAGAATCCCTCCTACAGGTGGTATAAAGCGAAACTCGTACTATTCTTTTAGATTAGTAAAATATATGTACGAGTCAGCCAATTATGATAAATTGTTTAGCCGGACTTTCTTGCTATCACTCCTTGCTCATAACGGCATAGCGAGCCGCAGCTTCTTCTCTCTGAAACTATATGAACGGGACGCGCCAATTATTCTGAACAACGTAAAAAACCTCTATCTCCCTTCAAATTTCAAGGTGATAGAGGCTGACGAGCCGTTAACGTATTATACTTGCTTACATAGGTACTCCCATAACTGGCGTAGGTTGTCCATTGATCCAGTGATACGGGTAGGAGCGTGCTGGCACATAATAGGATTCCTTAACTAATAGCTCCCTCAAGTCCTGCTTGTCATTCAAGCCGGCCTGCAGCGATTTTTTATCAATGAGTCTCATCATTTCCTCAGCGTAATCAATAGCTACCTGCCCCATATCGTTCATTAGAAAAGGAAGCTGTACCTGTCGTGTATACATACTTTGTGCTACGATCGGCTTTTTGTTCATTTTCGCAAAATCAATCCGGTAAAAAGCAGGAGCAACCGCTTCTCCTTTAGGAATTTGTCCATTATTCCGGGATTTGTATTCGTCTACAAGCTTCTGAACCTCAACGGTTTTCTGAAATGAAGTAAGATCCATCATTTTGACGGTCGGTTTAGTTTCCACATCAACCAGGACATAGATCACGCTTCCGCCATTTTCGAAAGCATTTGCCGGTACATTACTGATCAACGAACGTTCTTTGAGCTTTTTAAAATCAATCGGATACTTTTCATAAATCGGAGTGGTTTCTTCACTGTTTTTAATCGGTAAAACTTGCGTTTTGGCCTGAAACTGGTCAATTGCACTTTGAACAACGACCACAAATTCCCCTGATGCAACCTGCTGCTCTTTACGCATTTCCTGTGGATACATACAGCCTGTCAGCAGCATCGTACATAGTGCGAAGACAAATAAGACGGCTGCTGACCCTCTTCTGTTTCTCATTAATTAATCGTCCTCTCGCTGAGCTTCCAACTGCTTGCGAATCGCAGCTTTTAATGGATCTTCAGGAATTGTTACCGTCACATCCCCGGTCACCTTGGCTTGGCAGGCAAGGCGGTACCCCTGGTCCTGCAGTCCACCCAGCTTTAATCGTTCATTCGTATTAAGCGGAGCTAGACCGGACTGATCGGGCACAATGACCTTGCACATTAAACAAGCCGCCTTACCATCACAGCGTGTTCGAATATGCACTCTAGCCTTGCGGGAAGCTTCCAGAATTGACATCCCCAGCTTGGCTTGAAAGGATTTATTGTCCGGTTCAAAACTCACATTAGCTCCCATACCTTCACACCTTCCTCCTACTCCATCTGCTTACGCTAACAGAAGGCTTTTGAGCTCTTGAATAAGGAAATCACTGCATGCATTACGCTCTACCAAAGCTTCCATGGCCTCACTCCATGCCGATTGTCGACTTTTCAGGACCGCCGCGATAGCCTCATACCGATCCGGCCGATTGCGAAGTACATTGAACATAAGCTCGTGCTCCAATGGCATTAGATGCAATGTTTCTAAACTATCCTCTGAGGAACCCTTACCGGATAAATGAAACACAGGACTATAGTGGCGACGCAAAAAATCCACTTCCACTTTATATAAGCTGTCTTTACAGGTAACTTCAAACCCACCTACAAGCTCAACCTGGGTCTCCTCAATCCTGTAATGACTAAGAACAGAGCGATAGATGGAGGTGCGGTTTTCAACCTGCGAATCTACAGCATAAAGGGATAATGCCTGATGAAGCTCCGGTGCTCCCTCAGCGTCGACATACAGATCCAGATCACGAGGAGCAGCGGTCAGAGCAACGCCTTGCAGCAGCAACCCACAGCTTCCGCCTACTAGCCATGGCGCCTTAACGTTCTGTAAGCTAGCCAGAACCGCTCTGAGAGGTCCTGCTAGTGTTTCCCTTGCAAACATCTGCCACTCCCCCTGCAAGCCTTGAGAATCGTGTCACCGGATGCCAGACCAACCTGATCAGAAATACGGTTTATGCGTAATCGTTACTGGACCATCCTCTTTAATGACCGTCTGACAAGCAAGCCGGTATCCCGCTTCTAATTCCTCCGGTTCTAATCGATCCCATTCCGCATCCGTCACTTCTTTAAGATGCTCTTTACCCTCTGTGACCAAGCAACGGCAGCGCGCACAAGTACCGCGAGTACAAGCAAACCCCCAATCCACTTCATGCTTGAGAGCCAAATCCAGTACCGTCAGACCACTTTCCCATTCTACATGTTTTTGAACCTTACGTCCGCTCAGCAAGATCATAACGGGTTTTATCCTCCATTTACAAAATAGACACTACCATATACAGCAAAATAGGCACAAACATTAGAAACGCAATTACAGACAAAATAATCCGTAGAAAACCCTTTGTACGGTTTCTTGCGTATGAAATCAAGAAGGACGCTCCTGCCATCAATCCGATGGCAACGAACGATGCCCACATTTTATCCATTGGACTCATTATTCGCTGCTCCTTATACAAATCAAATAGGCCTAAACATGCCCTATTATACCATAATTCACAAAGCTACGTGACTTTAAGCCGTGAAGCCTATGTGACAGAATATCTTCATAGCAATCATTCAACATTCGTATTCATTGTGCCAATATAAAAAAAATGAGCCATTCCCAAAGGAGTGGCTCATGCCGGTACCGATCATTTTTTGGAAATCATCTTCACCATTTGCTCCATGTTGTTTGCGTTAATCTTGCTGCTTTTGATGGCATGAATCAATTCATTAACCGTTGCCTCTGAAACATTTACATTAACAAGACTAGACACCTGTTTAATGAGCTGCTTCAATTGAGCATCGCTTTGCATGGTAGAAGGCTTGACTGCGCTAGCGAGTTTATGAATGTCCTTCTCGCTTACACTCTTTCCGGTTCTTTTCTTGACAGCGTTCAGAACATCCTTGGATACATCCTTATTAGCCATTTTATCCCTCCTACAAGCTTTCCTTTAGGAAAGCTATCTTCGTAAGCACCCTCAGAATCTTTGAGCAATGCTGCATGGTAGGCAAACTTAGTCCTACTGAAGTATTTTATGAAGAAGGGATATCAATCGTGTAGGCGGTAGTCTAAAGGGTTCCAGATAGTTTATAAAGGCTTGTCTGATTCAATAAATCTCTTCCTTACGTCCACGGCCCATCAAGTCGTCTGCAGCGGCTACAGGTTCTTTGCCATTAAAAAGCACCTCGTACAGCTGCTCGGAAATCGGCATCGTTACCTCATATTGACGGGATAGCTTATACGCAGCCTGCGTCGTTTTGACACCCTCTACAACCATTCCCATTTCCTGCAGCACCTCGGACAGCGGCTTACCCTGAGCCAACAAATAGCCAGTACGCCAGTTTCGGCTGTGCTTACTTGTGCAGGTAACAACCAGATCGCCAATGCCTGCCAAGCCGGCAAACGTAAGGGCATTTCCCCCCATTGCAATTCCAAGTCGGGATATTTCAGCTAAACCTCTGGTTAACAATGCAGCCTTTGCATTGTCCCCAAAATCCAGACCATCAGTCAAACCGGCCCCTAGAGCAATAATATTTTTCAATGCGCCGCTGACTTCAACACCAACGACATCCGGATTCGTATAAACTCGAAAGTAAGAATTAATAAGCAGATCCTGAGCGGCCTCCGCTGCTGCACTATTCTCCGAAGCAACAACAACGGTGGTCGGACATTGTTTAATAACTTCCTCAGCATGACTCGGTCCCGATAGAACGACTATAGAAGCCGCATCATAATCTGGCAGTTCATCAGCTAACACGGTACTCATTCTTTTCAAGCTATCTGCTTCGAAGCCTTTGGTAGCATGAATAAGAAGCGTGTCTTTAGACAAGAACGCTCTCATTTGTGAAGCAACATTCCTCATTGCAGAGGAAGGAGCTACCACGAATACCGCATCGGCTTGAAATAACGCTTCTTCCATCGAGGTTGTGGCATGAATTTTGGCAGACAGCTCCGTATCCCCCAGAAACCGGCGGTTGCGATGCTCCCGATTAATCTCCAATACCTGCTCTTCATTACGCGACCATAAGGTTACCTCCAGCTCGTTCTCTGCCAGCACGGAGGCAATGGCCGTTCCCCAGCTTCCAGCTACAAGCACAGATACTTTTCGAGGCATGAGCCCACCTCCGATTATTTTTTTGCGCCCAGCTTATTTTCTTGTCCCTTGAGCAGCTTCACGATGTTGCTTCGATGACGATACCAAGCGAATACGAATAAGATTAAGCTAAGGACGAATATTTCCATAGGGCGACCCATAGTCCAGATAAGAATAGGTAAGAGTGCAGTAAGCAGCAGGGACCCTAAGGAAACATATCGAGTAATCGCAATAACGATAACAGTAGCAGCGATGGCAATCAAGACTGGTACAAAAGCAAGTGTAATCATCACACCGATCGTAGTAGCAATTCCTTTTCCGCCACGAAAACCAAAAAATATCGGCCAATTGTGTCCTGCAATAGCGGCAACACCGCATAATACCAATAATAAAGAGCTGCCGTCACCCAACCAGCTTCCGAGCAAGACGGCAATAACTCCTTTTAAAGCATCCAATAGCAGTACCGTAATTCCAGGCGCTACACCAAGGACCCGTAATGTGTTTGTTGCTCCCGCATTACCGCTGCCATGATTTCGGATATCGATCCCTTTAAGCAGCTTTCCTGCCAAAAAACTAAAACTGACCGAACCGAGCAAATATCCGATCAGGATGGGTATGACATACCACACCACGCACCGCCCCTATTCATCATCTGATTTTTTCCGCGAAAACAACCTCATAGGTGTTCCAACAAATCCAAAAGCAGCACGAATTTTATTTTCCAGGTAACGCTCGTAAGAGAAATGCATCATTTCCGGATCATTAACAAAAACAATAATCGTCGGCGGTTTGACCGTAACTTGTGTAGCGTAGTTGATTCTTAGTCTTCTACCTTTATCTGTCGGCGGCGGGTTTATAGCTACTGCGTCAGATATAACATCGTTCAAAACATGGGTTGGAATACGAAGCGCATGCTGTTCAGCTACTTGAACTACGACTGGAAGCAGCTTATGTAAACGCGACTTGGTTTTAGCAGAAAGGAACACAATCGGCGCATAGGTCATGAACAGAAAATGGTCACGAATTTTTTGTGTAAATTCCTTCATCGTCTTCTCGTCTTTCTCTACCATATCCCATTTGTTGACGACGAAAATAGCTGCTTTACCCGCTTCATGCGCGTAACCGGCAACATGCTTATCCTGCTCAATAATTCCTTCTTCACCGTTAATCAACACGAGTGCTACATCTGCCCGTTCAATGGCCTTCATAGCACGCATGACACTGTATTTTTCCGTGTTTTCATAGACTTTACCGCGTTTACGCATCCCTGCCGTATCAATAATTACATATTTCTGTCCATCCCGTTCAAATGGAGTATCAATTGCATCACGGGTTGTGCCCGCAACATCACTGACGATAACTCGATCTTCACCAAGAATAGCATTAACAAGAGAGGATTTGCCCACATTCGGTCGACCTATGAGCGCAACACGAATAACATCTTCCCCATATTCCTCTTCATCGTCTTCAGGAAAGCTGGCTACAACCGCATCCAATAAATCCCCGAGTCCTGTACCGTGAGAGCCTGAGATCCCATATGGAGTTCCGAAGCCTAAGCTGTAAAACTCGTAAATATCATCCTGACGCTTGATGTTATCGATTTTATTAACGGCCAGCACAATGGGCTTCTTGGCACGGAATAGAAGCTCCGCTACCTCAGAATCTGCCGCTGTAATCCCCGCTTTACCATCCACCATGAAAATAATTACATCAGATTCCTCAATAGCTAATTCAGCTTGGGCACGAACCGATCTTAACAGCTCGCTGTCCCCTTCAATCTCAATACCACCGGTATCTATGACACTGAAATTGTGATCCAGCCATTCTCCGACTCCATACAAACGATCCCGGGTTACTCCGGGCATATCCTCTACAATTGCAAGCCTGTCGCCAACGATACGGTTAAAAATCGTCGATTTCCCGACATTCGGTCGGCCAACAATGGCTACTATAGGTCTCGCCACTAAACTTCATTCCTTTCTTGGGTGAAGCAAATTCGCAACTCGAAAAATTCCACAACTTATATCATAGCATCTGACTTATCCGAAATCAATGTAAATGCTATCCTTGTATATTAAAAAATCGCATTATCGGATAAATGGTTAGTCCTTACTGCTAATTTTTTTGACACTTGCCTTTATTACGTTCTTCATACCGATGATACCATGCTTACCCGCTAGCAACGTATACATCAGCCCAATGGATAAGCTTCTAGTCACTACAAGGGTTAACCACCATCGATCCTGCAAGGTTAATGAGCCCAGTTCCATACTGAAATGCCTTCTACTGATGTACAAAAAATAGCCCTCACCTAATAACAGACCGATCGATACAGCGGCAATCTGAGCAGACGGGAGCTTAATCGTCGTAACAGCCAAAACTCCGATCGCTAGAGCCATAACAAGCTCCATATTTCCGTATATAGAGGCAGGCATTAACTGAACCGTCTCCTGCATAAAAAACGACAATGATCCCATCAGGGCACCCACCGACACAATATGAAGCTTACTTAGTAGCGCTCCCGGCAGCCTCCACAATATACATATCACCCATAACAACAAAACAGGTACCCAGACTGCCAAGGTCCCCAACGGAAGTGGGATGACCAAATAGGTCCCAATGATCCATGTAACAAAAAAAAGAAGTATCACTTTGGAAGGTACGCTTTTAAGTAATAAATCCTTCCAGCCGCTAGCAAACAAAATCATCGTTATGATCATAAGCAACCACGATAGATATCCTGGATTCATTGGCACCCACCTAAGAGTTTTACTTAATCTTAGTATGGTTCAATACAGGTATATTTATCAATCCTGTTCGTCTCGCATAGCTGTTGATATCAATTTCTCTTGCTGCGCACCACTCAGCGGTCTCACCACAAATGATAACGGGAACATTCCATAAATCTTCAATTGTATGAGTGCCCAAAGCCGTCATTAACAGCTTTAATTCCTGATGCATATCATCCATCTTCGTTATTAAAGCGGCTGTCCCCTCGGTTCGTTGTATCTGCAAAAAGGCCCCTGCAATCCCTACAGCAGAAGCACCTAATGTAAGGGCTTTACATGCCTCAAGACTCCCACGAATGCCTCCGGACCCAATTATCGAAAGCTTTTTATAAGCCGCGGTGTTTGTTCTCGATATCTTGACAGCTTCGATGACTTCTAATAATGCTATCGAGGTTTTGCACCCCCAATCATTCAACCAGTCCATCTGCACATTTCGCCGTGCATTTTCAATGGCTGCGAAATTGGTGCCTCCATAACCGCCGACATCAATCGTGCTTACACCTGCCTCTAATAAAGCAGAAGCACTCTCTCGGGCCATACCAAATCCGACTTCCTTCACAATAACAGGAACGTTTAAACAGTTTACAATGGTTGAGATTCTCTCCAGCATCCCGGTAAAATCACGGTCGCCTTCTGGCATAATCAGCTCCTGCATGACGTTCAGGTGGATCTGAAGTGCATCTGCACGAAGCATTTCTACAGCTCTCTTGGCTTGCTCCAAAGTGGCTTCACTTCCCAGATTTCCGAAAACGATTCCATTCGGATTCATCTGTCTTACGATTTGATAACTAGAGGACACCTCGGCATTTTTAATTGCCGACATTTGAGAACCAACGGCCATAGCCAACCCGCATTCCCGAGCAGCAATCGCTAATTCCCGATTAATTTCTTCTGTCTCCTGAGCCCCACCTGTCATCGCATTAACAATAATCGGCGAACTCAGTGTGAGTTCGCCGATCTGGGTTTGTAATGAGATTCGTCCTAATGAGGTTTCCGGGAGACAGTTATGGATCAGCTTGAGGTCTGAGAAACCTTGTTCCCCACTTTGCCCAAGCTGCAGCGCATGATGAACATGCTCCAGCTTTCTCGGAATTCGCAACGTGACTCCTCATTTCAATCTATTATTTAAATTTGCTTAATTTTTCACCAAGAAGCTCACCCAAAGTCGTATTTAAACCTTGGTTTTGGTATTCTTCAGCAATTACTGTTTTTTCTCTTGGAGCTCTCGAAGGTCTGTCGCCTCTGTCTCCACCTTTATCATTTCTTGCAGCAGGAGTCGCGGAAGCAGGTGCTTCTTCGGTTTCCTTGATGCTCAAGCTGATACGTTTCTCATCCAAGTTCAGATCCAAGATTTTCACTTGAACTTCTTGACCTTCCTTCAATACTTCAGATGGAGTTGCCACGTGACGATGAGCGATTTGGGAAATATGTACCAAACCTTCAACACCTGGAGCCACTTCAACGAATGCACCGAATTGAGCCAAACGCTTAACTGTACCTGTGATGATATCTCCAACGTTAAAGCTGCTGGTTCCTTGTTGCCATGGTCCCGGTTGAGTCGCTTTAATGCTTAGGCTGATCCGCTCATTAGCTGGGTCCAGCTTCAGAATTTGAACCTTAACCTGATCGCCTTCTTTAACAACCTCTGAAGGTGTCTCAACATGGTGCCATGCCATTTCGGAAATATGAACCAAACCATCAATACCACCGATATCAACAAACGCGCCAAATTGCGTTAAACGTTGTACAGTTCCTGTCAATTCTTGACCGATCGATAGTTGACCGATAATTTCTTTCTTCTTCACTTCAAACTCTTCATCCAGAACGTCTTTTTGAGAAAGGATAACTTTGTTTTTCTCACGATCGATTTCTTTAACACGCAGCTTCAAAGTGCGTCCTTTATAATCGCTGAAGTCTTCAACGAAATTACGTTCAACCATTGAAGCTGGAACAAAACCTCTCAAGCCTACGTCAACAACAAGTCCGCCTTTTACTACTTCGGCAACTTTTGCTTCCAAGATAGTTTTGTTATCAAGATCAGCTTGAAGCTGGTCCCATGCTTTTTCACTGTCAACTACACGTTTGGAAAGAACAAGCTTTTCTTTGTTATCATCAATAGTCAAAACCTTCAATTCAACTTCCTGACCCACTTCAACGCCTTCACTCGCGTTTCCTAGTTGCACAGAAGAAAGCTCCTTGATATGAACAACTCCGTCATACTTGTAACCTACATCTACGAAAGCTTGGTCATCCTCAATTTTAATAACTTTACCTTTAACAGTATCGCCTTTTTTGAGGATAGAGACGTTCCCCATCGATTCCTCTTGGGAAATTTCTTGCTCTTGCGTGGATTGTTCTACTTGAATTTCTGCTTTAGTTTCTTCGGACATGGTTCAATTCCTCCTATGTTAGCAACCTCAACCAAATAAATTAGTTACAATTGCTGCTTTCTAATATAATTTACCAACGCAAAAATTACGCGGTTAATTGTTTTTCTAAGTATTCCACTAATTATCATTTTGATTCGTATTTCTTAACCAGCTCACGAATTGCTTCCATGATACGGTTTGTTGCCTCTTCCGCGCCAGAACTACCGCTATCAGCAAACTCACTGATATCGAGAGGTTTTCCATACACAAGCGTCATTTTGCGAAAAGGCTTGTAGCCCCCCACTATTGCAGATGGAATCACAACAGCTCCGGACTTTAGTGCCAAACTTGCCGCACCCTTCTTCCCTATTCCGCCCGCATTACTGCGAGATCCTTCCGGAAAAATCCCTAGGATCTGGTTGTCTTGTAAAAGCTGAAGTGATAAGCGGATCGATTCTTTGCTCACACCACCACGTTTTACAGGAAACGCACTGATTCTTGGAAGTACCCAGCCCAGTACTGGCAAATCGAAGAGCTCAGCTTTGGCCATGTAATGTACACGCCTGCTAACAAGCGGACTCCCCAACAATGGCGGGTCCATATTGCTTGTATGATTTGCGCAAAGGATAACGGGTTTGTCCTCAGGAATATTCTCGATTCCAATTACTTTCAAACGGAAAATCAAACGGAATATAAAGTGAAATAGAGCACGTAAGGTCGAATAAAGCATATTACTTCCCTCCGCCGACTTTGGTTCTGCACAACTCCAAAATTCGCTCTACAACATGAGGTATGGTTAAGTCTGTCGTGTCCAGCAATACAGCATCAGCCGCCTGGATTAAAGGTGCATGAGTTCTTTGTGCATCCATTTGATCACGGGCTGCAATTTCCTGCTCCAGCTGTTCTAATGTTACTTCAGGACGATCTTTGGTTTCATTGTACCTTCTCTCAGCTCTTACTCTAACACTAGCTGTGAGATAGAACTTTAGCTCTGCATCAGGAAGCACATGAGTACCAATATCTCTGCCATCCATAACAACGCCTTTGTCAACTGCAAGAAGCTTTTGTTTATCTGTCAGAATGTGACGCACTTCTGCAATACTGGCAATTTGCGAGACATTGCTTGTCACTTGCACGGTACGGATATCCAAAGTTACATCTCTGCCATTGACGATAACCTGTTGACCATTAAGGCCAGGTTCAAGACGAATAGTAAGTCCACGGGTCATAGCAATAACTTCCGATTCCTGCTCTGGTCTAAGGCCGGCTTGCAGTATACTCCAGGTGACCGCGCGGTACATAGCCCCCGTATCCACATAAATAAATCCTAATGTATTGGCGACGAGTCGGGCAATTGTGCTCTTTCCTGCTCCCGCCGGACCATCAATTGCAATGTTAAATTTCTCCAAAACAAGGGCCTCCCAGAAATAAAAGTCATGCATGTGACAACAGACCCCGCTTGTAACCAATGAAAATTATACCATAGGTGAAAGTGGGATTGCAAAGCTGTCTCATACTTATCGACTGAAAGGTGACCCTTTCAGTGATTTTACAATCGTTGAATCGTATGCAGGACGCGGATCATCCCTTGGTTATTAAAAATGAAATGGTTATATTTTACGAATTTCCAGCTGTCTTTCAAAGCAGTATTTGATGATCTTTTGACGGTCTCTGTCGGTAATTTCGGCAAAACGCATCATGACCTGCTGTCTGCCGGATTCGAGCATTTTGATCCTAACCAATTCACCTTTGAACGGAATATGCTCAATCTGTCCATTCTTGTAATTTGCCAGAAGCCAACAGCTCACCATTTGATTTGCAGCAAGTGGAATGTAGCTATCACACAAAAACGAGATACCACCCCCGCCCACATCATCAGTCACCGCAATAAACTGCAATTGATCCGAGTATTTCACTGCCATTTCAAGCTCTGCCGGTACACGAAGAAAACTGCGACGCTGAATCTTTGTTATCGTTTCGGGAGCCGGCTTACTTATCTTCACCAGACGAATCACATCATCGGTGAACCCTTGAACGGATGTTGTAAAATAATTTTTCATGCCGCCATCTAAAATAAAATAAGCGGACAATTCGTCACCGATATAGAGCTTCTTCAGACGTCCAGTTTTCTCATTTATCGGAATTTCCATAAAAATACAATTGTCATCCTGATCAGCAATTCGGGATTTAAACTCCTGTTTTGCTTCATCCTCATCAATGGAATTGACTTGTATATGTAAAATTTGGTTCACCTTTGGAAGCAATTTTTGCACCCCCCGTAATTTGATCAAAACCAGAATTTCGATTCTGGAGTCTACCCCTTATTATAGCATGCTAATAACAGATGGGAAGCAAAAAAAGAAGAGTCTTGTCGAAGACTCTCCTTTATTATTTTATTTTTATATTTGGCTTGCCGTTTGCTCTTCCTTGCGTAAATGTTCTATTTTCTCCTCTGAGCCTGTCTCTGCGTTAATATAAATGCGATAGACGCTACCGTTGATTCGTCCAGTGAACTGGTGACACAGCACTTCCTCCTGTAAATCATTGCGAATCAAGGCAAGCGATTGTTGATCCACCTGCATTTGAGCATTCAGTACCTTACGCGCTTCCTCAACGGTAAGCTTGGGTGCTTTCAACTGCCGCTCTTTGTGATTGTATACATAATCAGTGGCCTGAAGACCTGTCACATCACCATTATCCAGAGCGATCTTAACAGCAACTTTATCGATATAGTTGATAACATCATTCATACGACTGGCGAATGTTATATTAGCCACATTATTATATTCATCATAAGAAACGGCCGTCATATCCGGATAACCATGGATATCGAGAAATTCAGCTGCCGCATCTCTAGCGCCTCGTATATCCAGCTTCTTATCCTGTACATCCCTAACAGCTGAATACCACAGAAGCTCGCCTCCCTTATGACTGTAATCCATTTGTGTACCCTCTGGATTATTGTCTTTGGGTGCTGTGACGCTGAACGATTCGAACTCGGTTCCTACTCCATTCTCAACAACCTGAATCGTGGACGGGTCCCTGTTTAAAAATTGCGCTGCCTTCTGACGCACATCTTCTGCAGAAACGTCCTTGCCTGTCAGCATTTTAGCATCATAGGCTTGAAACGTGCTCATGACCGAAGGACTCCACTTGACATCCGTATAATCGGCTACCTTTTTGTCCACGGTCTGAAAGCCATCAATAATCGCGTTATCCAAAGGTTCCTTCTGTGTAGCGAGAGCCGTTTCAACATCCATCCATCGCAAATTGTTGGTCAGAACCTTGCTCTGCATATCACGAAGATCCGTGGATATCTCACTTGAATGCTGGTAAAGAGCACTTAAGGTCTGCATTTCCTGTTCATTGAGCGGCTGCTTGGCAAGATCGCGTATGGCCGCACGATAGGAGAAGTTAGCCATATTGGCCAAAAACTCTCCTGTTTTATTAAAGGGAAGCAAGGTCAAAGGGAGTTGATTGATCTCACTTTGCGCTTGACTGGTTATTCGCCATACATTGATCAGACCTTTTTTGTAGGAATCCTGCGAAGCCGTATTCAATGCCAACGTGTTGCCAAGCTCGGAATGCAGACTATCCACATGAAACGACAGGTCGTGAAACGCCCTCTGATACTGATTTTCGGCCTTGATCAAAATCGCGTTTTTTTCCTGGTGCTCCAGATATCCCCACATTCCAGCACCAATCAAAACAACTAGCAAAATCGGAAACATAACAATGCTCAAACGGCTGTACATGGTTGCATATCCCCCTTCATCACCCAATATTGGTTTTAGCTTTTGTCGAAGGAAGCGGTCTTATTCATACATAAAAAAAAAGCCAATCAAGGCTCCTTTAAAAACATCGAGTTTCTATGAAAAAATCTTTTTCGTTGCTGCACACACATTGCTTGAAGCCTGTATCAATCTTCCCTTTATCCTGCTTACCCTTCAATACAAACTTCTCACCGCAGAGGTTGCAGCGAATTAACACCTTGATCCTGTCTTTAGTAATCATACCTTCCCTCCCGCTTGTCTTTTGTGTTATAAGTATGGACAAGCTGTTTACATTTCAACCCGTTCCTCCCGCCTAAGCACGCGCAGGGGTGATTTGGCGTTGGCTCTTTTGACATTCCATAGGCTGCGTCCCCACAAGAAAACCATTAATGGAAGCATGATCCATATCCAGTATGTCTTAGCGGAAAGCAGTACGTAGTCAAAGACCCCATGCCAAAATATAGGCATAAAACATGCATAGAACAACTGTCGGGTTCGCTGCTCCGGATTAAACTTAGCTTTACCCAAGTGGTAGCCCATCATGACGCCAAACATCGCATGACCAGATACGGGCAAGAAGGCTCGCATCAGCAGGGTTGAGATGGAGGCTGAATTCAGCAGTGCATAAAAGACGTTCTCAAGCGTTGCAAATCCGAGCGAAACCGCTACAGAATATACGATTCCATCATAAGGCTCATCAAAGCTCGCATGCCTGAAAATGAGGAAGTATACCAAAAACCATTTCAGAAATTCCTCGATTCCCGCTGAAATCAAAAAAGAAAACACAAGCGGATCATCGCCAAAGCCATGTACAAAAGCACGCTGCAGCACCATCACCGGGAAAACAAGCAAAATACCGAACAGAAACATCTTGCCAACCAGATGAATCGGCTCGGTATCATAACGATCCTTTAAATAAAAATAAGCTAGCAGAGCGACACCAGGCGCAATTGCTGCCAAGATGACTGAAACCATGCTCAAGGTGTCACCTCCTTAAAGTTTTCGTAGAATACTTATCTATACTTATACCCAGCCTCTAAACTTCGAAGCCTCGGCCATTTTTTGAACTCCTACCGTGTACGCAGCCAAACGCATATCGATATTTTTCTCTTTGTGAATAGTATAGACATTTTCAAAGCTTTTTTCCATCACTACTTGCAATTTGGCATGCACTTCCGCTTCCGTCCAATAATAGCCTTGATTGTTTTGCACCCATTCAAAATAAGAAACTACAACCCCGCCTGCATTTGCCAGCACATCAGGAACAATAAGTACATCCCGCTCAGTCAATATTTTCGTTGCCGCGAGAGTCGTCGGCCCATTGGCTGCCTCAACAATAATAGAAGCCTGAATTCGCTCAGCATTGTCAGAAGTAATCTGATTCTCAATAGCTGCAGGTACCAGAATATCACAAGGCCGCTCAAGCAGCTCCTTATTAGTAATTGTATTTGTAAACAGCTTCGTTACCGTTCCGAAGGAATCCCGGCGATCCAATAAAGAGTTGATATCCAGTCCCTTCTCATCGTAGAGTGCACCATAAAAATCGGAGATGCCCACGACTCTCGCCCCAGCATCATGCATAAATTTGGCTAAATAGCTGCCTGCATTACCAAAGCCCTGGATAATCACCCGAGTATCCAACAGCGGCAGCTTCCTTTTTAATAAAGCCAGATTAATCATGATGGCAACACCTTTGGCAGTAGCCGTTTCTCTCCCCTGAGAACCCCCTAGCACAACCGGCTTGCCTGTAATAAAATTAGGCGCATCAAACTCACGAATACGGCTGTATTCATCCATCATCCAAGCCATAATTTGCGAGTTTGTCATCACATCAGGAGCAGGAATATCCTTGGTCGGTCCTACAATTTGACTGATCGCACGGACATAACCTCTGCTTAGCCTCTCCAGCTCGCGAAAAGACATCGTTCTCGGGTCACAGATGATTCCACCCTTACCACCCCCGAAAGGAAGATCAACGATTCCACATTTTAGACTCATCCAGATTGACAATGCTTTTACCTCGTCCTCATTAACATCCGGATGAAACCGCACGCCACCTTTGGTTGGTCCAACAGCATCATTGTGCTGGGCGCGATAGCCTGTAAAAATCCGCACCGAATCATCATCCATCCGGATCGGGATACGCACCGTCATCATTCTTAACGGCTCCTTCAGCAATTCGATCATAACCTGCGGATAACCAAGCAGAGTAAGTGCTTTTTCAACGACAAACTGTGTAGATTGAAGCACATTTAAGTTCTCAGTCATGAAGCACCTTCTCCAAAGTCATTTTATTGTTAAAAAAATGCTTTTTGATGCTGACACACAAGCGAAATTTGCATAACCGCCAAACAAGGCTGCATTCAGCTTCGTAATGCCTCTAGGAGTATCTGAAACATGTCCGCGGCAGCGTTTCCTATATTCTTCGGTATAATCCGTGATATTATTCGAGTCCGGCGCAACAGGTACCATCATGTTATCTTCCATCGTTTGATTGAAAATTTTGCTCCCGAACAAAAACGTCATTCACATTGCGAATCGTTACCGCTCGTTTGTGTGACTTAACACAACAAATACGCCATTACACAAAATGGCGTCCTTTGTATCCTCCAAATATAGCCTTTATTCCAAAAATTGCGGGAAGGAACGAATCCAATGATTGGCCATCCCCAAACAACAAAAAAAGCACTCACAAAAACATTACTGTTTTTGGGAATGCGTCTTACAGACTAAGCTTTTGACACTATTTGAAATGCGTGCAGAGCACATTGATGGCATCGGCTGCTATCACCGTTTTGCCATAAACCTCAAGAACAGATCTGGTTACCGAAGCAGCGTCTCCGTATTCGGACAGAACAGCGATGATGGATTGATATCCACTCTCTTCCATATCGACAGCATCAAGCTGCAAATACCATTTCTCTTTATAAGAAAATAAAATGCCTCCATCAGTGAGCAATGGTTGAATAACCTTCGCCATACGCAGTAAATCTTCAAAATCGTGAAACACATAGGAGATCTGATCCGTTTGTTCAAGAGTCACTTCCAGCTCATACATTTCTTCCACTTCTTCATCAAATGATTCCGAAGTATGATGAAACTCCATTTTGCCGCGTGTGACAATAACGACCATCCCTTGTGCAGGAAGGGCAAGCACTTCAACAGCTAATGGCCCTGTAGGGTCAAAGCCTAACTCAGCATATGCTTGATCCATCATGTCACTGAATAGCTCATGAACTCTGGGAATTTCTCTCCACATGTCGTCCTTTTGAATACCACGCTCCGTCAAGTCGTCGAAAGTGAGAAAAATCCGTATCTTGTCCTGACTCAAACGCTCCATTTTCATACAGGATTCCTCCCTTGCCGCCACTATTAATAACAGCTTATGAAGTAAGCTTAAAAAGGTGAATAAGCTTCAAGCTTGTATTCAATTATATGAGTATTATATCACAACATAACAATAAATCTATTGTGGCAATAAAAAAAGAAAGGCATGAACAGGAAAATACCTGTACATGCCTCTCAATAGCTTGCTAAACCCCTGTCTTTACTGGGTTTGGTACTGCTCTTTATGCTGGCTATCACGCAAAATTTCGTCCACAGTTGCCTTCAGAGCAGGCTCTTTATTAATAATTTCTTCCACGCGGCCCAATCCCGTCCTGTCCGAGCTGCCAGGTTTATTCGCATTATGACTAGCAGATTGGTTGTTGTTTCCATTTTTATTGATGTTATTGCCAACCGATTCTCTATTGCTGCTAAAGGAGGACATCAGCATCGATTTGCTCTTGCCGCTTAAATAAACAACTGCCGCTGCACCTACAAGTCCGCCGAGTAAAAAAGCTCCTACTTTCATAGTCATCCCTCCATCTATTTAGGTTCGAAGCTTATTTTTCACTATGTACTTCGGTTCCATGCATGATAAAATCAGGAAACATCCAAACTTAACAAAGAACAGGAGTACGACTACCATGATGAAAAAAACGCTTATGGGTCTAACCGCAGCAGCACTACTGACTTCAGCCACAGCTTGTCAATCCAATACACAGCCTGCTGCATCCGTTAATCCGCCTATAAACAGCGTCAGCCCAGCACCCACAACTGCCCACCCAGCTGATAAAAGTGGCACACCTTCAACACCTGTGGCGCCAGCACAGCCTGTTAAACCTATAGAAGCAGCCCCTGGAAGTACGGCACCAGCAACTCAGACACCTTCAACACCAGCGGAAGCGCCAAAAGCAGCTCAATCCGAAGCCAAGCTGTATAAATTAAATCCAAAATCCTACGATATTGTACCCATTGATACAACAATCACGAATAAAAATGTGGTGCTTTTAACCTTCGATGATGGCCCTAAGGACAAAGAGATGCTGGAGCCACTTCTGAATACGTTGGACAAGCATCACGCCAAAGCGATATTTTTCGTGAATGGATACCGTGTCAAGCAAAAGCCTGAGTTAATCAAGCTCATTACGGACCATGGTCATATGATTGGCAATCATTCGTGGGATCATATCGATTTGAAAAAGGAAAACAAGGAAAAAATCGATCAGCAAATCGGTGATGTAACCAAGCAGATCACAGAGCTTACCGGCAAAGCACCCCAATTTTTCCGTCCCCCATTCGGTTCAGGTGGAGATTTAGTCAGGGAAAAGGTGAAACAGGATAATATGCTGTTCATGACGTGGTCTAACGGCTCACTGGACTGGGAGATGACTACCAAGAATAATAATCCCGACAAAGTTGTGAGCAACGTCTTGGAGCAGCTGCGGCCCGGCAGCAATATTCTGATGCATGAGCTGCAATGGACCGTCGAAGCCATGGATAAACTATTGACACAATTGGAACAAAAAAATTACGGATTCGTTGACCCCGCAACTATCGATACATCCCTTTAAGCTAAGCAAAAAGGTGAACCCTCAGCATCAACACTGACCGGTTCACCTTTTGTTAAGCTTCTCCCTTTACACGCTGCCAGCCCCAAATTAATAGCCCAGCTACTAACAAAATAAACACCCACAACAGAGACAGGTAAAATATACGCAGCCATTTATCGCTTTCTCCAGGATGAACTACTTTACGGGGGGGCAGGAACGTATCATCTTCATCTGTGATTAGAGGTGCTGTATCCTCATGGGCTTGATGATTAGAATTTATGCTGGAACTCATTATTTCTCTCTCCTATAACGAATGATACAACCCATAATCAAATCAATCATAAAATGCGCAATAATCGGCGTCCATAACGATCCCGTTTGTATGTAAATCCATCCAAGACCATAACTGATTCCGAATACCAGACCCGTCATCAGCCAGTGCTGCAGGTATCGGATATGAATCGCGGCGAATAAAATACTGGTCCAGTAAGGTCCCCATGAAGCTTGAATCGCACCCCTGAATAACCATTCTTCACAAAAAGCCACAACAAACGAAAGCACAATAATGTGCCACAATGGACGGTTTTTAAAAATCAGCTCATTGATGCCCCCGTCATCCGTAACCTCAGGAGGAACCCAATTCGAGATCAGCAAATCAACGATCAGAACAACAATCGCAAATGCTGCCCCCCATATAAGCAAGAGCATTCCCTGATTTACTGAAAACATTTGCTGAAAAAAAGGTTTCTGAAAAAGCATGATAATACAACCCGCTGCAAATACGAGAAACTGTGTGATATACACGTTTAGAATGACTGTGCGCTCGTCAATTGTCGTAATATCAAGCTTTTGAAACTTAAATTGCCTAAAATTAAATTTTTTCATCTATTATTCCCTTTTTCGACAATATCACCTATACTATCATTAGAAAATAAACGAGGTGCCTTGGCTATGAACAAACGATTGTCACGTTATGATTACTTGTTTGCATTAACTTTTATTTTTATGCTTGTTTTAGCTTTAGGAACTTTTTTCTTTGGTCTTCGAATGGGACAAGATCGTGCCACAGCCAAGTATGAGGAGCTTCTTTTCAAAAAATCAGAAGTCCAGAATGGGTATTCCGCTTATCATCAACAGTATCTGGTGTCCTACTATCATACCATTTATCAGCCTTACAGGGAATTTCACAAGAAATGGTTTGAAAAAATGAATGAGCTTGAGACCAACCGCACCTCAGACGCTTCAGCAACACTCAAAGATTTGGGTGCTCTCGCCAAAGAAAAGTATAACGAGCTCAGCAACAAGTCAATGCCAGATTCTTCGCCATTACTACAAGAAGGCTTGCAAAATTACTTAAAAAGTTTGAAGCTGTTTAGTGAAGCCGTCGGGAACATCCAAGGAAAGGCCAACAGTACACCTAGTTATGATCTTGTTGCTTCCATGAATAACGATGCTTATTTGAATGAAGCGAAAAAATTCTCTCTAGCCGCGCAAAAAAATTATTACGATTCTATCATCAAATGGAATTTGGCAGATAATCCGCAGCTAAAGCAGGTCGATGTTGGGAATCCTTTGTCTCTGAAGGACTGGACCCCACTTAGTCTAAGCATGAAAAATGAATACATATCCAATGCATTATTGAATGGCAAGTTGTTCAAACTATATACACCTCAGGATCTTTCAAGCCGAATTGATGAAATGGTAAGCTCCGGACAAGCAAAGAAATTAAACCTGACGGATGTTCATCAGGTCATTGATCTATTGAACGCTACCGATGCGGTTCGTTCTGGCGATTTTATCCGTAATAAAAACCGTTTATATCCGAATGAAACCTTACCACAGCTGCCTTTCTTTTTTACTCAAAATTAAAAAAAGGGCACGGATTAACGAGCTTTTGAACAAGCTGTGACATCGCTATTACTCCTATTGACATCGCCTTTGGGGTCATGTTACGCTTATGAAAATTCAATTTGTTACAAAACGTTGACGGAGAACCTGTAACACCCATGATGCGCAGAGAGCCGATGAACAGGTGCAAATCGGACATTAGGGTTTACAAGAGAGCACTCCAGAGTTGCTGTTCTGAATGCCGCCTGAATCTCGTGATTCCGACGCCTGTAGGTGCAGCCGGTTAGAAACCGTTACATTTCTGAGTCCTTGCGGCTCATGAGGCTGTTTGTGCAATCAGACAGTGAATTAGGGTGGTACCACGAAAGTAACTCTTCGTCCCTTGTATACGTTTAACGTACGAGGATGGAGAGTTTTTTAGTTTGTCTAGAAAAAAGTGGAGGTTGGCGTACATGTACAAAGTATTAGTAATGGATGGAATCAGTGATCTGGGGATTCAACTGCTCAATGATGCAGCAGATGTGACAGTCGACAAAAAAATCGGCTTATCGGAAAGTGAACTAATCGAGATCATTGCTGATTATGACGCACTGATGGTAAGAAGCCAAACCAAGGTTACCGACAACATTATGGCCGCAGCACCTAAGCTGAAGGTTGTAGGACGCGCAGGCGTGGGTGTAGATAACATTGATCTTCAAGCGGCAACCAGCCGTGGTATTGTCGTAATCAATGCTCCTGATGGAAATACGATTGCAACTTGTGAATTAACATTCGCTATGATGATGTCGGTAGCACGTTCCATTCCACAAGCATACAAAAAAACCGTTAGCGGTGAATGGGATCGCAAAACTTTTGTTGGTGTTGAACTGCGCAATAAAACGCTTGGTATTCTGGGTATGGGCCGTATCGGTAGTGAAGTAGCCAAACGCGCTAAGGTTTTTGGTATGAACGTGATTGGTTATGACCCTTTCCTGACAGAAGAGCGTGCTGAGCAAATGGGCGTTAAGCTGGGAACCGTTAATGAGATTGCCGCTCAGGCTGATTTTATTACGGTACATACACCATTGACTCCTGAAACGCGCCATATCATTGCCCGCCCGCAATTCGAGCTAATGAGAAAAGGCGTTCGCATCATTAACTGTGCACGCGGCGGTATTATCGATGAAGCTGCTTTAGTCGAAGCTATTGATGCAGGTATCGTTGCTGGAGCTGCATTTGACGTATATGAGCAAGAGCCGCCTCAAGCAGATCATCCGTTTTTGAACAATCCAAAAATTATCGTGACCCCGCATTTGGGCGCATCTACAGTTGAAGCACAAGAAAATGTTGCTATTGACGTTTCCGAGGAAGTGCTCCATATTTTACGTGACGAGCCTTTCAAAAATGCGGTAAACATGTCTCCGGTTCCACCAGCGGTTCTAAGCAAGCTTCAGCCTTATTTCAACCTTGGTGACAAGCTTGGCAGATTTATCGGTCAAACTACCGAAGGTGCGATCAAAGAAATCGTAGTTAACTACTCTGGAGATTTGGCTGACGTAGATACTGCGCCATTAACTCGCTATATCGTACGCGGCATTCTGTCTAACCAATTGGAAGGTGTCAATATCGTGAATGCGATGCACCTTGCCAAAACTCGCGACGTTAATATTGTGATCCAAAAATCAGCAGCTACACAAACCTTCACCAACTTGGTATCCGTTACGTTGAAAAGCAAAAATGATGTACGCATCGTTGCCGGAACGCTCCTTGCTGGTTACGGCGAGCGCATAGTGCAAATTTCTCAATACCCGGTTGATATTGCACCAAACGGTAATTTGCTGCTCATTTCTCATAACGATAAACCCGGTATTATCGGTAAAGTAGGAACTTTGCTTGGTAATAATGACGTCAACATCGCTACGATGCAGGTGGGTCGTAAAGTCATTGGCGGCTCTGCTATTATGGTCCTCTCAACGGATAAAAAGACGCCTAAAGAAGTTCTGCAGCAGCTCATCCAACTGCCAGAGATTACACATGTGAATGAGCTTACACTGGATTAAGATTACTTGTTCGACTGTTTCACGAACAACAAGAAAAACCTTGTTCGTTCAACATAAAAAGAGAGCTTCCGATACGCAATCGGAGCTCTCTTTTTATGTTGATATCGTTTTGACGGGAAGGATCACAGAAAATGTCGTTCCTTGCCCTACTGTGCTTTTTACCATGACAGCGCCATGATGAGCCTCTACAAGGTTTCGAACAATAGATAATCCAAGACCAGTCCCGCCTGAAGCACCTCGTGTACGAGCCTTATCCGCTTTGTAAAAGCGTTCAAAGACATATGGGAGGTCACCTGCCGGAATTCCGATACCTTGATCGATAATTTCAATCAACACCGCATCTTCACCCTTGTAAGTTTGACGCTCAGCGCGTATAACGATTTCTGCTTGAGAAGGCGTATGCCGTATCGCATTATCCAATAAATTCGTCAGCACCTGCTCCAATCGATCTTCATCGGCTTGATACAGGATCAGCTCTTCTTCCGGCAGCTCATAGCTCATCAGAATGCCTTGTTCCTTCGAAAGTGCCGCGAACTTGCGATGTATACGTTTGATAAAGCTGCGTACCTCAACGAGGCGAAGATGCAGCTCGATATTCCCTGTCTCCATCCGGGCTAAATCCAAAAGATCTCGGACCAGCCTGCCCATTCGAAGCGATTCCTCATGAATAACCTGTGCGAGCTCTTGTCGTTCTTCAGCAGAGCCTGCAATATCATCGAGTAGTGCCTCGCTATACCCTTGCAGCATCGACAATGGCGTACGCAGCTCATGAGATACATTGGCCACAAAATCTTTGCGCAGCTTGTCCAGCCTGAATTCCTCTGTAACATCTCGCAAAACGGCGACCACACCACGTACGGCAGCACGAGCATATAACGGGGTCAACACAACTGACCATACCTCATTTTGAACATGAAGCTTGGAAGTAATCTCCTTAGCACCTGTAATCACTTCGTCAAATAACATTCTCATCGGTTCAGGAATGACGGAGTTATGTTGTTGAAGTACTGGCAGCATGGATTGCTCTGGCTCGCCATCAATCCAATGAATCTGATTCCAGTCGTTGACGATTTTATCGCCCTGTGGATTAGCCAGAATCACACTTCCGTCTGAATCAAATGTAATCACGGCATCCGTCATACTGCGCAATATACTGGATAAATGCTCTTTTTCGTGACTGAGTGCTTTAATCGTATCGGATAATTCCTCTCCCATCCGATTAAAGGTTTTACCCAATTCGCCGATTTCATCTGATGACGTAATAGGTACTCTGGTTCCATACTCACCAAGAGAAATTAAATCGGCTGCTTTCTTGAGCTTCAACAGCGGTTGAGTAATTTTTGTCAGCAGAAAAAAAGCGAAAAATGTTGTCATTAAAAAACCAATCAAGGAAACGTAAGCAAATAACCGAATGACATATGACTGTGTAGCTTCTACAGATTGAGCCTTTTGATACAGAATAGCTGCCCCAATAATATTTTGCTGCGTTGCGTCCATCAAAGGAACCGCTACAGCCGAGTACTGACTATTTGCCGGCTGCCGGCTGCCCGCACTGTTCACGATTTGATTATCTATCGATTCTCCAGCAAATACCCGCTTCAACATGACATCCGAAAAAAAATCATCGTAATGCAGATTTATAGAGCTCCATTTCTGGGCTGGTATATTCATCGGCTTTAATGTGGGATCCACGACAAAAACTGAAGCGTCCTGGGCACTTAAAAGATCATTGACCAGATCGATATAACGTTCATCTCCACTGTGTAAAGAAATGCCGCTGGTCACCTTTTGGCCCAGCTTCCGCAAATTTTCGATTTGATCCTGAGATTTGGGAAAAGACGTTTCCAGATATTGAATGAGAAACAAACCGAGCACAAGCAGAACAACAGCTACGAGTCCAATAATAGTCAACCACAGTTTACCAACGATACCTTTTAAGCTGAACACGTTACTTTGGCACCTCAAGCTTGTATCCGACGCCCCATACGGTTGTAATCATAGAAGCGGCATCCGGCGATACTTTATTCAGCTTTTCGCGCAGCCTTTTAACGTGTGTATCCACGGTTCTCAAATCCCCAAAAAATTCATAATTCCATACATCCTTCAACAGCTCTTCCCGTGAAAACACTTTGTCCGGCGATACCGCCAAATAATGAAGCAGCTCATACTCCTTGGGAGTCAGTGCAACCTCTTGTCCACCAGCACTCACACGATGTGCATCATGCTCGATAATCAGGTTAGGGAATACGATGTTATTGCTGGAATTGACTTCCTTAGATAAGTAAGCAGTCACCGAGGATCTTCTCAGGATCGCTTTCACCCGGTAGATCACTTCACGCGGACTGAACGGTTTAACCACATAATCATCAGCGCCCATTTCAAAGCCCTGTACACGATTGGTTTCCTCACCTTTAGCCGTAAGCATAATGACCGGCGTGGATTTAACCTGCCGCAATCTTGCACACACCTCGTTGCCATCAATACCCGGAAGCATAACATCCAGTAAAATTAAATCGTAATCGGTTTCAAGCGCCTTTTTCAAGGCTGTTTCGCCATCCTCCGCTTCATCGATAATGAAATTTTCTTTCTCCAGGTACATGCGCAGCAAGCGGCGAATCCGCTCTTCATCGTCGACTACCAAAATCGTCATTTTAACATCAGACATCGGTTTCAACCCTCTCTGTTTTATTGTTATATTTCACTTGAGTACGTAAATATTGCTTCGTGGCAGGATTATGGTTCAGTTTCCCTCACACTTGTATTATTATCTTAGATTCATTTACTCTGAAATGAGTCACGAACATAGAGTTTTTTTGTAGTAAGTTTACGTGAATCTTATTCATGCAGGTGTATGGAGGGAAAGGGAATGGTATGGAAAGTGTAACGGCCGCCTTTGAAGTTCAATTTGTTACCAACAAAATATAATAAAAACAAATTGAACTTCAACAGCGGTGCAATACCATCCCTTTACCGGAATAACCGATAGCCTGAATAAAATTCACGAAGACTTCCTTAAAAACCTCTACGCCCCCGAATACGAATGCAATCCAGCTATAACCAAATTAACCCCAACCAGCGTAAACATAACAACTATAAACCCAATTACCGCGAGCCAAGCTGAACGTTTACCTTGCCATCCTTTTGAAAACCGCAAATGTAAATATGCAGCATAATACAAGAAGACGATCAGCGCCCACACTTCCTTGGGATCCCAGCCCCAGAATCGGCCCCACGCCTCAGCCGCCCAAATCATCGCAAAGATCAAAGCTCCCAAAGTGAAAATCGGATAGCCTATAGCAATCGCCCGATAACTGATCTCATCGATGTCTTCAAGATCAATTCCTTTCAGCAGAGGGCTAATGGCAGCCCCTAATGGCTTGCGGGCAATCAGGCGAAGCAATCCATAAAGAATTAAGCCCCCACCAATAGACCAAACCACCGTATTCAGCTTACGGCCTGCGTTCGACCCCTTCATCCATGACGGAGCTTCGAAAGGCGCTTGGGTCATGCCAAGAAATGGCTTCATCTCCACCTGCTCCCCTTCAAAGGGCTTGAAGATTGGTGGCAGTACGTAATCAACATTCTGCTTGATCATCTGCTCTGTGCCATCCTTACCGGTGTAGAGAACGTCGTTAGCGAATCTGGCGTGATAGCCGGATGCATTAAACCCAAATATAGAAATGACAAAAGCAATGATCAGGACCAGAGAAAATAACGTAACCTCAACTCCGCGCTGCTCCTTGCGATCAGCCGGCTCCTTACCGGCAAAATTAACACTGCGCAGCAGATACATCAAACCAGCAGCAAAACCAACCGCAAAAAATGCTTCTCCAAACGCTGCAGTCGTTACATGAATCTTCAACCAATAGCTCTGCAAAGCCGGGATAAGCGGCTGTACGTCTTTGGGAAACACGGATGCGTAACCAATAATAATGATTCCGATCGGTACTGCAAATACCCCAAGGACAGGCGCACGATATATAAAGTACACCACGATAAACGCAACAATGATCATCATTCCAAGAAATGTCATAAATTCATACATGTTGCTGGTAGGGATATGACCCGCCTCGTACCATCTTGTAAAAAAGAATCCTGCATGACCTGCAAGCCCTATGATGGTCGCTCCAATCGCGTAATTACCCCATTTTCTCGTATGCTCGATTGGATTGTCCTGGGCCCACTTTTTCCCAAGAATTGCAATCACGAACATCAGAAATGCCAGATTATAGACGATGAAACCGATTAGCAAAAACGAACTGCTTGTCATTACGTTACCACTCCTGTTTCCAACGATTTGGGATCGGCTTCAATTCCCGACTTATGTAGAACCTGGGCGACTTCCTGACGAATGCCAAACCAGTTTTTGTTCGTGTGAGCGCCTAGAGCGAGCCGTCCGTTATCGATACGAAGCCAAATACGACGATGATGCCAGTAAAAACCCATAATAAGCCCAATCATAGAAATCGCTGCTCCTACCCAAATATAAGGCATCGCACGATCCACACGGATATTTAAATAGCTAATGTATTCTGAAAATTGCACATCGGCCATAGAATTAACAGAAAGCTCTAGTTGTTTTCCAATCTCCCCATTAATGTCATCCTGACGGAATGTAACCTTGTCAACCTGTCTTGGGAAATATAGATAGGGGACACCCTCAGCTGCCAATGCAGGACCTGTAATAGAGAATATAAATGCCGGCATTTTGGGGTCTTTGGATTTGGTTATTGGAACCCCTTTTTCATCCAGTCCAAAATCCGGGAAGTACGCCTTTACCTTCAACGTATAAGGTCCAACCTGATAGCTGTCTTGTGGCCGTGTCATGGACAAGTCCAGGCTGCCGTAGGCAGTCCCGGTTTGTTTATCCTTTAACGTCGGTTTCACGGAAATCAGCATTGGTGATTCCTTGTAGTCAAATTGGTAGGCCATCAAGCCTTTATACTCAAGCGGTTCATTCACTATAATATTTTGACGGTGAACCTCCTCAAGCACGGGCTGCTTGAAGGGATCATCACAGTCGGCTTTACAGGTGTATAAAACCGCATTCGTTTCGTATATTTTGGGTACTGCCTGATCCTTGGCACGAAATCCTTCAGACATTTCATTCGCTTCATAATATTCCAATGTGAATTTTTCATTTTTCAAGTAATACGATGTTTCCGGAATTTTTACAACTTGTCCTTCAGGGAAAGCGACATGCTGATCCATATGCCAGCCTGGAATACTTCTCATGAGAATGGCCAGCAAAAAAATGATGAGTCCGATATGGTTAATATAGGGACCCCAGCGGCTAAACCGATTCTTTTCCGCCAGCAGTGCGGTACCTTCTGTATGTACACGATAGTGCTTTTTCTGCAATTGTTTAGCTGCTTGTTGAACCCAGGCTTGCTCCGCTTCCTCTGATAATGCTGCATTGTGAGGAAGATCACCGCTATAGGAAACCTTTTGACGTAAAATAAATCTCAGATGTTTTCGAATTTGCTGCTTGGATAGAGCCCTGTAAAGCGGCAGTACCCTATCGAGGCTGCAAACGACAAGCGAGGTTCCAATCATTAAAAGAAGACCGATGAACCACCAGGACTCAAAGGTATGAGACAATCCCAGTAAATAATAGATCTTTCCTAACGTCCCATACGTGTCCTCATAGTAGGTTGAAGGGTCAAAATTAAGGAAGGAATTTTCCTGGGGATAAATCGTACCTACTGCCGAGCCCAGCAGTGTAATAATAATCATATAAATAGCGATCTTTACGGAAGAAAAGAAATTCCAAACTTTGTCGATCAAATCCGGATTAGCTTTTTGGGAGCGTCTAGCTACTCCATCATAACGCATTTCAAGTGGCTCCGTGCCAGCCTCTTCAAAGAGAGGCTTTCCACAGGCTTCGCAAAGTACGGTCCCGACATGATTCAGGTGACCGCATTCACATTTTGTGTTTTGAATCATGGGGCGCCTCCTGAGCTTTCTTACTGATTAAAAATGGGTTGTCATTCATGGTTTGGAATTTGCTTGAGTTGAAGCCTTGATCGAGTTGAGTGTCTTTTCAATAAAAGACTCACTCATCTCCCCGACCATAATCTTGGCTATTTTGCCATCTGGCGATATAAAGAACGTTGTTGGATAATTGCTGACACCGTAGCGTTTGCGCGTTGCCTCGTTGTCATCCAGCAAAATCGGAAATGTGATTTTATACTGGTCAATAAAGCTTTGCACGGTTATTTTACTTTCACCGAGATTTAAAGCCAGAAATTCTACATTTTGTTTGTCCCGCTTGTCAAACTGATGTTGAATAGCAGGCATTTCCTCTTTGCATGGAGGACAAAAAGTGCCCCAAAAGTTTACCATCACCGTTTTTCCTTTATAATCAGACAGCGTATGCTTCTTACCGTCCAGTCCGGACAATGTAAAATTGGGGGCGATGGAACCTTCAACCAGTCGCTTATCCGTTGCATACAAATTATTGAACAGCGTCAGTGCACCGATCACTATGGCAATGGCGAAAATCGCCAACTGTATCCATCTTCTATTTTTGCCCATTGATGCTCACTCCAAACGGAAGCTAGTCAGTATAGTCTATGTTCATTATAGCTAACTTTAATGCCAACACTTATTTGTCTTTTTGAATTTTATGTGTCCTTAGCGCTTCCTCTGTGAGCTCTTTGATTTCTTTGGCTTCCAGATGACGGTATTTCCCCCGTGGAACTCCTGTTAGAGCAATCGGGCCGAATTGAACACGCTTGAGCTTGATTAATGGAAATTGGATAGCATCGAACATACGACGAACCTGACGGTTACGTCCTTCATAAATGGTAATCGATACGATGGTTTCCTTTTTAGCTGGATCAATATCATAAAAATCTGCCTCTGCAGGAGCAGTCATCCCATCCTCCAGCTCGATTCCATCACGCAGCTTGTCCAATAACGAACCATGCGGAACCCCTTTAACTGTGGCATGATAGGTACGTGGCACATGATGCCTTGGATGCGTGAGCAAATTGGCGAACTCTCCATCATTGGTCAGCAGCAGCAAGCCCTCTGTATCATAATCAAGTCGACCTACAGGGTAAATCCTTTCATGGATATCCCCCAGAAAATCGGTTACGATTTTCCGTCCGCCTGGATCAGAAGCACTCGTAATTACCCCTTTTGGCTTATTAAACAGAACGTAAATCTTTTTCTCCTGCTTGATCTTGCGGCCATCTACGGTGATCACATCTTTACTTCCGTCAACCTTAACGCCCAGGGTTGTGACAACCTCATCGTTAACCTGAACACGTCCAGCTGTTATTAATTCCTCACACTTACGACGGGAGGCTACTCCCGCTTCTGCTAATACTTTTTGTAATCGTTCCATTAGTCTCCATTCACCTCAAACCTAATGATACTCATCCTACAGAGAAATCACAAGTTGCTCCGGTGAAAATCTGTGTCAGTTCTATGCAAACACCAAATAACAAATAAAAATGGAAGCAGCGAAACCGACTGCATCCGAGATTAATCCCACTTTTAGCGCGTAGCTTGCCTTGCGGATTCCAATTGCACCAAAGTAGACCGTTATGACATACATCGTTGTATCTGTACTCCCTTGAATTGTCGATGCAATGCGACCCACCATAGAATCGGGCCCAAATTGCTGCAAGAGATCAGTAGTAAATGCAAGCGAGCCCGCTCCCGTAATGGGACGTAAAATAGCAAGCGGCAGGATCTCGCTAGGAATTCCTAACATTTCGCAAAAGGGCTGCACCCAGTTGGTCATAAGCTCCATGGCACCCGACACTCTGAATATACTGATCGCTACCATCATACCTACCAAATGCGGGATGATCCTGATCGCAGTATCAAAGCCGTCCTTGGCCCCGTCCACAAACGATTCGTATACGGGCACTTTACGATACAGAGCATAGAGGGGTATAAATACAATGATCATCGGGATCGCCCAAGCTGATATCAGATTAACGAAGGCATACATACGGAATCATCCCTTCCCTTTCGTGTTATTAACATTAAGACTGCAGCGAATTGCGCGCACGGTACCATCTATCTACGAAAATAGCCGCCAAGGTCGAGACAAAGGTCGCCATCAAGGTTGTCCCGACAATTTCGGCAGGGTTTAAGGAATTGAAATTCATCCTTATTGCGATCAAGGTTGTCGGGATCAAGGTAATACTTGCCGTATTCAGCGCAAGCAGCGTGCACATCGCCGGACTTGCGGTATCTTTGCTCGTATTCAGCAATTGGAGCTCCTGCATAGCCTTGATTCCCATCGGAGTCGCCGCATTGCCGAGCCCCAATATATTTGCTCCCATATTGGACATGATGTAGCCTAAAGCCGGATGATCCTTGGGAACAGTCGGAAACAGGAAGCGGACTACAGGACGCAGCACAGCAGCCAGCAGCTTCAATAATCCCGCATCCTCGGCTATCCGCATAATCCCAAGCCAGAATACCATGATACTAATTAATCCAAAGCATACGGTGACACCGCTTTTCGCGCCATCAAAGATTGCCTGCGTGACCAGTTCTATATTACCTTGCGCCGCAGCGACGGCAACCCCTGCAACAATAAAAAATAGCCAGATCAAATTTACCATTAGTTAACCCCCATCTCAGATGATGATCGATCATTTCTGATTATCGCTCATTTCATATGGCTCCCCGATAAAATCGACGATGATTAGACACGCCCGGTGAACAAGGTGCGGACTACAAATTGTACTATAAATAACCATTTATCCGCATTGGATGATGTAGAAGACAACGACTCATCGAACGAAAATACAGAACGCTCCTTCAGCTTCAATCTTGGACTATCCTTCGGGAACAATGGAATACCACCGATCTCATGCCCATTTAGTACATAAACCAGCCTACCTACATCACCTAGACGAAAGCTTGCCGAATTGACATCATTTCGCTCCACTCGATACGTATAGCTTCCCTTCTCCGATTCCTGAGTTGGATATACAAAATCTTTTCCTGCTACCCACTCCGTTCCCTTGATCTCATCGCCCTTATTTATTAAAGGCAGCAGAGGGTAGTTTGCGAAGCCATAATCCAGCAGTTTGGCATGATCGGACCAATCATCACCATCATTCAAGGTGACTACCGCCAGCTGCTGCCCGCCGCGGGTTGCCGAAGAGACCAGACAGCGTAAGGCTAGCTTGGTATAGCCTGTTTTTACCCCATCGGCACCTTCGTACATCTGAAGCATTTTGTTTTTATTCAGCCAAGTGTAATCCCAGGGTTCATTCGGATTAGGCGCTTTCTTCATTTTTGTTTTTACAATTTCCTGGAACTGCGGATTGTGCAGGGAGTACGCTGCCAATTTGGCCATATCATTTGCAGTTGAAAAGTGCCCTTCCTCATCTAATCCTGATGGATTCTTGAAAGAGGAGTGCTCCATCCCGATCATACGAGCTTTCTCATTCATTAAATAGGCAAAACCTTCTACCGTACCTCCAATATGCTCAGCAATTGCTGTTGCCGCATCATTGCCTGAACGCAGCATCATCCCGTACAACAAATGGTTCAGGCTCATTTCTTCATTTAGCTTTAAATAAATTGAAGAGCCTTCCTTTCCAAAAGCATTCTTGCCCACCTTCACTGAATCCGACAGCTTCCCCTGCTCAACAGCTACAATAGCCGTCATTATTTTGGTTAAGCTGGCGATTCGCATCGGCTTGTCTCCCTGTTTGCTGTACAATACCCTGCCCGAGCGCACATCAATTAAGGCAGCCGTTTCCGCATGTGTGGAAATCGCTGGAGCGGCTTGCAGCGCTGGTAAAGGGGTCCATATCGAGATGAGCAGCACCGGTAACAGTAAGAGCACAACATTTTTTTTCATAAAGGGGCCTCCTGCCAACATAGGTTCAATAATGGACATACCAATCTTGTACATGTATATGCCGGACCTGTCCTATTATATGTCCCTCGGAAAACTACAGTGCTTCGTTACGGAACGCAAATAAGACCCTCAGGACTTTGTAGGTCCTTTAAGGGTCTGTACTCATTATGGGAATATCGCTAATTATGGCATCTCAACTTCGCTAATAAAAACGGTTAGCCGCTTTGATAAATCAACCTCGTAGGGCTGTGTAATCTTCTCCCCTTCCGCACCCTCCATAATACGAATGATAGGGCGCTGCGGAATTGCAGGGTTAATAGCGACGACAACCCCTTTTTCGCCTGTACTCAGCTTTACAGTGATTCCAAGCGGGTAAATGGCTACGTTATCACGAAACAAAGCTACCTTCTTATAATCGTATAAGGTTTCAACACCGGAGAACAAAATCTCCATCGCCTGATGCGGCAGCATAGCCAAACGATACGGACGATGTGTAGTCATAGCGTCGTAGCTGTCAATGATCGCGATCAGCTTAGCATAGTCATGAATTTCATTACCTTTAATCCCTCTCGGGTAGCCGCTGCCATTCTCTCGCTCATGATGCTGGAACGCACAGTGAGCAGCCAGCAAAGGCATGTTAGGCTCGTCTTTGAGCAGTCGATAGCCGAGCTCTGCATGCATCTTGACCTCGGCAAACTCTTCAGGCGTCAGCTTGCCCGGCTTTTTGATAATATCCTGATTAATTTGCGTTTTACCAATATCATGTAGCAGTGCGCCCATACCAAGCACAGAAATTTCTTCACGATTATAACCGCTTGCCATTCCAAGCATCGTCGCGTAAATACATACATTGAGCGAATGGTTGAATACATAATTATTCAAAACATTCATGTTTAATAGCATGATGTGCGTGCCTTCACGCGAATCCAGATCTTGCATAATCATTTTGATTACATTGCCAAATGCTCTACCCATAAAAGCATTTTTGGAAAATTTACTTTTGCTGTTCTCTTCCATGGCCTTTCTGAATTGGGTTTTGATTTCGGCCAAAGCCCTCATCTTTGTTTCCTGACTGATTGGGTCGTCAACCTCGATGTCGTCGGTGTCTTTGTCTTGAATGTAAACAAAGTCAACTCCAAATTGCTGCAGTCTATTAATTAATGCTTGGGACAGCTCGACACGTTCATTTAATAAAATAAGCCCGTCCTCATTGTAAATACATTTAGCAAGCTTCATTCCCGGACTACAAGATCGTGTAGGCAATAACCGCACCAAGAAAACCTCTTTCATCAAATTCTCTCAAAGTTCTCACAAAATCTAGATAAAATAAATATAAAAGAAACACGCAAAAAGAGCAATCTATTTTCCTTGATATATAAGTAAAGCTGCCCATCATCACGATGAGCAGCTTTAATCTTGCCTTTTTTCCATAATAAGCTTAAGCATTGCCAGTTTAATTGAGTCATTTAGACAATGTAATTAGGGTTGTCAGAAGGGTTGGTTACACTGATAGCTCCACTATCTGCCTGATTGTGGGTTGCTGAGTGGAGTCCACCTTTCATCATGCTTTGAATACGATCAACAACACTCGGTGCTGCATCAATCAGTCGTTCCAACAAATGCGTTTGATTGTCCAAAGGTACAATCTTGACGCCTTGCTTGCCAACTACCAGAAACGCAATAGGTGTGATCGATACGCCTCCACCGCTGCCTCCGCCAAAAGGTAGTGAAACCTGGGCATTGGCTCCATCATGACGGCCCGTTCCTGAAGAGCCGCCCGTTGCAGGATCCTCTGCGCCGAACTCGCTGCCACCCGCGGCGAAGCCGAAGCCGACTTTGGAGATCGGCATAATGACGCTACCATCGGGTGTTTCCACCGGATCCCCTACGATCGTATTGACATCGACCATTTCCTTGATGTTTTCCATTGCTGTTTTCATAAGTCCTTGTATGGGATGTTCTGTCATCATGGGTTATGCCTCCTTGTTGTGTACTGGATTTCCTCATACTTAGGGAAATCAACGCAAGTATAGCTTAACCGAAATGCGGTATTTGTATGTACTGCTGACTCGCTCCCGCTAGGCTTTAAACAACACTCTTCGCCATGTCTTTAAACCGCCTTTTACTTTAAGAATACGAGCAAGCAAACGAATCCCGGCGATGAGGATGAACCACATACTAATTTGCAGCTTCACCAGTACCTCCGTGGAAAATTTGGTCTGGTTGTATTGCGGAATCACTTGCAGCTTTGGTCGGGCATCCAGCTTGATAAACCGGGATAAAAAGCCGAGCATTGTGGATTTTAATCCCCATATCATTCCAGTTGCTACAGCCGTTTCCGGTGCATCGCCAACGCCGACCGTAGTTTTCCAATCAAATTGAATACATCTTACATGAGTAAGCGTTGCCGTTAGCCATTCGTGAAAATGAAAGCAATTCCCCAGCAGCTCCAACGCATTATCAAAGCTTTCTTTAATACTGCGTTTTGTGATCTTCTCATCTTTTACACTAACTAACTGATGTTCTTTCTTATCGATATATGCCGTCTCTACATTAACGCCCTCAACGAAATTTTTAAACTGGATAAACGGAACCGCGATCCGCTTCTTGACCATACCATATAGCCCATGTACGTCAAAAGTGATATCATCATCCTGTGCTTCTCTGACTATCGTTAAACGACATCTAATGGGACTAGAGAGAAGCGCTGCTACCGCTACGACAACAGCAGCTATTATCCAATAATTCAATATCGCTCACCCCTCATTGTATACTAAAGCCTGAAAAAGCAAAAAACCCCTTTACGCAAGAAGCCCAGCTTCTTTTCAGGAGTTAGTATAGCCCTATTTGATTAAAACATTCAGAGAGCGCGGGCTTGGTAACCTTCATTCACTTTCCGTTACATCATCAAAAGAAATTTGGTGCCTTTCCCCGTTATCCAATTTACTGAATAATAGGCGAGTCTCTTCTTCCAAATTATCATCATTCTGAAATAGCGAAGATTCAGGAAGTTCTTCAATTGTACCCAATGCAAAATAGTCCAGAAAGGGCTTCGTGGTTCCATATAAAATCGGTCGGCCGGGAGCGTCTGCACGATCCACTTCCTTGATTAAATCCTTAGCCACGAGTGTATGCAAGGCTCGTTCAGCTTTAACACCACGAATTTCTTCAATCTCCACCCGGGTTATCGGTTGTTTATATGCGACAATAGCCAAGGTTTCCAAGGCAGCCTGTGACAAAGAAGATCGCGAGGGGGAATAAGCAAGCCGTTCAAAATATGGCGCATGGGCTGGAAGCGTCGTCAACTGATAGGTTCCGGCAAGTTCAACAATTTGCAAGCCTCGCTTGCTGTTCCGAAAGTCTCCTTGCAGATCTCCAATCAGATTACGCACAACATCCGTACTTAGTTCCAATACCTCAGCAAGCTGCTTGGTATCCAGACCTTCATCTCCAGCGACAAATAGCAAGCCTTCAATAACTGATTTCATCTGTTGAAAATCCATCCGCCGTTCCTTCCTCTCTTGCCTGTATAACGATATCCTCGAAAAAACGATGCTGATAGCATACGATTACTTTCATCTTCATCAGCTCTAGCAGCGCCAAAAAGGTAGTTACTATACTTTCTCGCGATAAATCACCATCGGTTAATTTGGAAAACAAAATTTTGCCATCTGCTTCCTTCAACCACTTCACAACATCCTTCATCCGATCTTTGACCGAAATCTCATCCTTGCGTATCTTCGTAACCATATTTCGGCTCGACATGCGCTGCATGGCCCTCTGGAATGCATAAACAAGATCCGTAACGCCCAGCCCTTTAACCGGATTCTCGACAACTTGATGAATATAGGGAGTTAAGTCCTCAGGCTCACGGGTATAAATAAGTTTGCGCTCAAGCTCCTTGTCACGCAAATGATCGGCAATCGCTTTATATTTGCGGTATTCAATCAGCTTTTCAACCAGCTCGGAGCGTGGGTCATAATCCTCGTCTAACAAATAATCGTCATAATCGTCCATCTCAATGATAGGAGGCTTTGGCAATAGCATCTTGCTTTTGATAGATAGCAGAGTAGCAGCCATAAGTAAAAACTCGCTGGTCAGCTCCATCTCCAGCTCCTGCATCGTATCCAGATAGCTCATATATTGGTCGGTTATCTCTTTAATAGGGATATTATAGATATCCACTTCAGATCGATCAATCAAGTGCAGCAACAAATCAAGGGGGCCCTCAAACTTGTCAAGCTTATACGTAACCTTGTCCAACCGTTGTTCCCCCTTAAAATGTTAGCAGCCGTTCATTCGTTCTTTAAGACTCGTATTGAATTGTATATTAGGAGAACTGTTTGGTCAAATTCGCCATCTCAATTGCACTTACAGCCGCTTCCCAGCCCTTGTTGCCAGCTTTTGTGCCTGCGCGCTCAATGGCTTGCTCAATCGAATCCGTGGTCAGCACACCAAAAATAGTTGGTACACCCGTTTTCAGATTGATCGCGGCAACACCTTTGGCTGCCTCACTGCACACATAATCAAAATGTGGTGTGGACCCGCGAATAACAGCACCAAGGGTAATGACTGCATCATATTTACCGCTCTCGGCCATTTTTTGGGCAATTAGAGCAATTTCGAAAGCTCCTGGCACCCAAGCAACCTCAACCTCGTCCTCTGTCGCTCCATGGCGTTTAAAAGCATCTAAAGCACCGCTAAGCAGCTTGCCTGTAATAAATTCGTTGAAACGTGCAACGACAACTCCGTATTTTAAACCTTCAGAAACTAAATGTCCCTCGTATATTTTCGTCATGTTCATTTAACATCCTTTCAATTTATCATTTTTTATTAGATTTGAAAATCAAGCAAGTGTCCTAATTTTTCATGCTTTGTGTGTAAATAGCTCGAATTCGACTCATTTTCCTGCATTTGAATCGGTACTCGTTCTACGACTTCTAGACCATAACCCTCTAATCCTTTGATTTTACGAGGATTATTCGTCAGCAATCGAATCTGCTTCAAGCCCAGATCCTTCAAAATTTGTGCACCAATGCCGTACTCACGCAAATCAGGCGCAAAGCCCAATTTAATATTCGCGTCTACGGTGTCCAAACCCTCTTCCTGAAGAACATAAGCCTTCAGCTTATTAATCAAGCCGATGCCGCGTCCTTCCTGACGCATATACAGCAGCACGCCGGAGCCAGCTTCATCGATCTGTTTAAGCGCGGCGTTCAGCTGTGGGCCGCAATCGCAGCGGTGGGAATGAAACACATCGCCCGTCAAGCATTCCGAGTGAACACGAACCAAGGTTGGCACCGAGCCATCGATTCTGCCTTTGACAAGCGCAACATGCTCTTTTTGATCGACGGCATTGGAATAAGCAATAGCTTTATACACACCGTAATCTGTTGGCAGCTTGACTTCAACCTCTCGAGTCACCAGTTTTTCCTTGTGATTGCGGTAGTGAATCATATCTTTGATCGTAATGATCTTGATATCATGCTTTTGGCTAAATTCCATTAATTCGGGAACCCTGGCCATTTCCCCATCCTCTTTAATGATTTCGCAAATGACAGCTGCTGGATAGGAGCCGCACATCCGCGCCAGATCGATCGCAGCCTCTGTATGACCGGTACGGCGCAACACGCCCCCTGCTTTGGCAATCAAAGGGAAAATATGTCCGGGCCGACGAAAGCTTTGAGGCTTTGAGTTTGGATCGATAAGGGCTTTTACGGTCATGGAGCGTTCGGTAGCGGAAATTCCTGTTGTCGTATCCGCACCGTCTACTGAAACCGTAAATGCTGTTCCATGATAATCCGTATTTCTGGAAACCATCGGCGGCAGCTCCAGCTCCTGTGCACGCTCTTCGGTTATAGGCACGCACACCAAGCCGCGTCCTTCCTTGATCATAAAATTAATGATTTCGGGTGTCGCTTTATCAGCTAATGCAATGAAATCTCCTTCATTCTCACGGTCTTCATCATCCACAGCGATAATGACCTTACCCAACATCAAATCGTAGATAGCTTCCTCAATCGTATTAAATTGAATAGGTACTGTCATTTTCCATTCCCCACCTCTCCATAATTACATAAATCCATTTTCAGCTAAAAATGCAGCTGTCAGCTTACTTGATTTTTTCTCAGAACCTTCGCCATGTGTTCGATGGCTTAGCAGCTTCTCCATATATTTGCCCAATACGTCGGCTTCTAAATTCACTTCATTACCAGGCTTCTTGTACTGAAGCACCGTTTGGGCCAGCGTATGTGGAATAATAGAAACTGTAAATCGTTGGTCGGTTACATGCACTAGCGTTAGGCTGATTCCGTCAATCGTGATAGAGCCATGGGGAATCATGTATTTTAGAATATCCGTATCCTCAGGCTCGATTTCGTAGACAACCGCATTTTGCTCGGTCGTTCTGCTCGTGATCGTTCCAATAGAATCCACATGTCCTTGAACAATATGACCGCCAAAACGTCCTCCCGCTGCCATAGCTCGCTCCAGATTCACCGGTTCACCGGTATGAAGCTTGCGCAGTGTCGTTCGACGGAACGTTTCTGGCATCACATCGACCGTAATCGATGAACCGTCATACTGCACCACAGTCAAGCAAACACCATTGACCGCAATACTGTCTCCTAAATGAACATCCTCCAAAATACGGCTGGCACCAATGCTCAATATCATGGCCTGCCCCTGTCTCGAAATACTTCGCATACTGCCAATTTCCTCTATAATCCCTGTAAACATCTTACATCACCTCGCTGCTGAAGCGTGGATATCCGGTCACGCAAACATCCTCGCCAAACTGTTGAACCGTGATACGCTCCAAACGGATTGCATCCTCCATACGATCAAATCCTGCAAACGGCATCGTATCCAGTGCCTGCCTGCCGCCTCCAATAATTTTGGGAGCAAAGAACAAATGAATTTTGTTAACCAGCTGCTTCTCCAGCATGGCGCCATTCAAGATGCCGCCGCCTTCAAGCAGAATCGACGCGATATCACGTTCGCCCAAAAGCTCCATCGCCCTGCTCAGGTCCACTTGAGGTCCGCTACCACACGAAATGACCGTTAAGCCAGCCGCTTCAAGCCGCTGCTTGGATTGCTCTGGAGCATGCTCTGTTGTCAGAACAAGGGTCTCCGCGGTACGGTCCGTTACTACCTTGGACTTGAGAGGCAGACGCAGGTGTGAATCAACAATCAGACGAATCGGATGGAGCGCAGGCACATCCAATCGTGTCGTCAGTAGAGGATCATCCGCAAGAACCGTTCCTATTCCGACCATTATCGCTTGGTGACGGTGGCGTAAATTATGGACATACGTGCGAGAGTCTGCATTCGTGATCCATTTACTGTCACCCGTTCTTGATGCCAATTTCCCATCCAGTGTACTGGCCGTCTTCATCGTGACAAAGGGGCGTCTGGAACCAATGAAGTGATTGAACGTCTCGTTCAGCTCCCTGCATGATTCGGCTAACACTCCCGTCACAACCTCCAGTCCATGCTGTCTCATTCGTTCAATCCCAGTACCCGCTACCAGCGGATTAGGGTCCTCACTGCCCACAACGACACGCTTCACCTTTTCTTTGATGAGACGATCGCTGCAGGGCGGTGTAATACCAAAGTGACTGCAGGGCTCCAAAGTCACATAGGCAGTGCTTCCTTCGGCTTCAGCTCCAGCCATTTGCAACGCGTGAATTTCAGCATGGGCCGTTCCCCGTTTGAGATGCGCTCCCATTCCAACGATTCTGCCTTCCTTAACGAGCACGCAGCCTACGACCGGATTAATCCCCGTCTGGCCTGCAGCGCCTCCAGCAAGCTGAATAGCAAGCCTCATGTAATATTCATCATTCAACAGCTCCATCGAAGTCACTTCCCCTGCCAAGACGCTATTTAGTACTAATCAAAAAAAGCCCTCTTCATTTCCAGAAGGGGCTTGTGAAAGAATTACGAAAAAAACGCAGAGTGATAGCGCATCTAAGTGATTGATACTCCCAGGCAACACAAATTGAACAGGCTATTAACCCATTTTTCTTAACATGCTGCAGTTGGTTTCATAACAACCCACGACAAATACCAGCGTCCACGTTTTCCCTTCTCCCATCCAGACTATACTGTCGGTCTCGGATTTTCACCAAGTCCACCGGTGACTGCAGCGGTTAAGCTGAAGCCCACGGGTCACGGACTGAACAAAACGCAGTTAAGCGTCTTATATCACCGCCGGTGGGGAATTGCACCCCGCCCCGAAGGAAAACATCATATTATGTTGTTTGAAATTCCTACTAAGTAGGTTGGAAAATACTTTGACAGAATTTTAACATCATTTTCTCGAAATTGCAACAGTGAGAATTTTATTCAAGTGGAAATGTCAATCGATAGCTGCACAAATTGCAACGATAGCACACTTGGACATAAACTTATTGAATGGTTATCCGATTAATTATAGATCGATGGCCAACTAGGATTGGATTCCAGTGAAAATGCAAAAAAACCTTATTAAATAAGGTTTTTTGTTATATTGTTGATTATGAGTCCTACCGCTTTATTTTCTTTTACTCACAAATTTCTGGGAATACGTTAAATCCTTGAAGGTCCGGATAATGCGAATCGATACATGATCATTACTAGTACGGTCTACAGGAACAAACACCATATTGATATAGTCCTTAAGCTCCATATCCAAGCCAAGCTCCTTAAATGCTTCAATAAAATCCCCGACATTCGGTGAAGTGGATAGATCACAAAATATTGAAATTTCTTTAATAGTCTTGACCGTACCGTCCATATGCTCAATTGAAGCTATGTATTTCGCGTTATCCATGTGATTGACCTCACTTTCTCACCTGCTACTAACAATCCTTGTCAATATAGCACATATGGAAGTCATTTACATGATAGATTAGGATCATTTATTAAAATACAATTCAACAAGAAAAAGCCAAGCTCCCTTATTTAAGGGAACTCGGCCATAATTTCATAAGGACCGGAAGCCTTTGCAGTAATTAAACTTCTACCACTTTGACAGATTCCATTTTGTCTCTGCCTTTAAATTGATCAACATGTTCCATACCCGAAGTTACTTTACCGAACACAGTATGTTGTCCATCCAGATGTGGTTGTGGATTATAGCAAATGTAGAACTGGCTTCCACCCGTATTACGGCCTGCATGCGCCATAGCCAGTGTTCCACGCTCATGTTTGTTTGGGTTGATTTCGCAGTTGATCTTGTAGCCTGGACCGCCAGTGCCTGTCCCCGTAGGACAACCGCCTTGTGCCATAAAGCCAGGAATCACACGATGAAATACGAGACCATCATAGAAACCATCATTCGCTAATTTTTCAAAGTTCGCTACTGTGTTGGGTGCATCCTTTTCAAATAATTCGATAATGACTTCTTCACCATTGGCAAGTTTGATTTGTGCTTGTTTTGACATGTAAATTGACACTCCTTTGTGATCTTCCTGTTCAATGTGTTTTATTGTACTACATCCTGCAGCTCTGCACAAATGCCATCAACCAGAACATAAAACCCTTCTGCTATGGATTCGGCTCCTGATCATTTTGTTGATCTGTGAACTACAAAGACTTCGTGGTTTGCTTCATTCTCGCTGGGATACGGTCATTGCCGACAATATTTTCGTACGACTCACGTTCCACCACAACCTCAGCTTCACCATTATTCACAAATACGACCGCAGGACGGCGAATCCGGTTATAATTGCTCGCCATTGCGTAATTGTAAGCGCCTGTGCAGGATACCGCCAAAACATCCCCAGAATGAACCTCAGGAAGCTTGACATCCCAAATCAGCATATCTCCACTCTCACAGCATTTACCTGCTATCGATACAAGCTCTTCATCTTTCTCGGTAGCCCGATTCGCAAGCATCGCCTCATAACGGGATTGATACAAAGCAGGACGTGGGTTGTCGGTCATTCCGCCGTCAACAGCCACATATTTGCGAACTCCGGGAATATCCTTGTGCGTACCTACTGTGTACAAGGTTGTCCCAGAATCTCCAACGATACTGCGGCCCGGCTCCACCCATATTTCCGGTGTCGGATAATCATAACGACTGAAGTTGCTGCTAATGGATTCGGCAATCGCTTTGACATATTGAGCAATCGGCAGTGGTGTATCGCCATCAACGTAACGAATACCGAAACCGCCTCCCAGATTAATTACGGAGAACACAACGTTCAATTCATCACGGACCTTAGCCGCAAAACCTATTACTTTATCAACAGCCATTTGAAAACCTTGTACCTCAAAAATTTGCGACCCGATATGTGAATGAACGCCCAGAAGCTCGATATTAGACAGCTTTGAGGCTTCCTCAATAGCATGGTAAGCTGAACCGTTATCCAAATCCAATCCAAATTTTGAATCCGTTTGACCTGTAGAAATATAGTCATGCGTATGAGCCTCAACACCAGGCGTGATACGGAATAAAATTTTCACTCTCTGACGCTTCTGGCCTGCAATGGCATTTAACATATGAAGCTCAACCAAATTATCGACCACAAAACAGCCAATCCCTGCATCAATGGCCATTTCAATTTCCATTGGCGTCTTATTATTACCATGAAAATGAATTCGTTCGGCTGGGAATCCAGCCTGAAGTGCTGTATACAGCTCCCCGTCTGAAACAATATCTAAGGACATTCCCTCTTCTTCTACTACACGGCACATCGCCATTACACAAAATGCTTTACTTGCGTAGGCAACCTGAAATTTCAACCCTGTTTCGCGAAAAGCTTCAACATATTCACGACATCTTTGACGAATCAATGATTCATCCATAACATACAACGGAGTTCCAAAGCGCTCTACTAGCTCTGTTGTGTCGCATCCACCAATTTGCAAATGCCCATAATCGTTAATTGTGCTCGTTCCATGCAAGTACATAGTTAATTTCCCTCTCCCCGTTGACATTATATCTAAAATACCATAGTGAGGCATGAGCTGACAATATGTATTGAGCCCTCCCTGCTCATGGTTGTCTGGTGCTATCCGTAGGTTTGGTTAAACTCATTCTGGTCTTAACCGCAAGGAATGGCCTACGAAGCACAATTTCCCGCATAGCCTTCACATTAAACGGTATGAACGGCCATAAATAAGGGGCGTTATAGGATCTTCGCGTAGCTAGATAAATCATCCATAGTGAGGAAACGATGACAAAACCCGGAACCTTCCATATCGCTGCCGCAATCAGAAGAGCAAGTCGAGTCAATCTATTGGCAAGCCCAAGCTCATAGCTTGGTGTCGCAAAGGTACCCACAGCTGCTACCGCTAAATATAAGATAACCTCGTTTACGAACAATCCGGTCTTTACTGCAACTTCACCGACCAGCACGGCGGCCACCAAGCCCATTGCTGTTGTAAGCGGGGCAGGCGTGTGGACAGCAGCCATTCGCATCAAGTCGATCCCAAGCTCCGCAATTAAAAATTGCACTAAGAGCGGCAGCTTTACGGCTTCTTGTGGTCCGATAAACTCCATGCCGAGTGGCTTCAGCTCCGGTGAACTCACCAGCAGAAACCAGAGGGGCAGTAGAAACAACGATGCCGCAATTCCTAGAAATCGAACCCAACGCAGGTACGTTCCTGCCATTGGCGTTTGCCGATACTCCTCTGCATGCTGCACATGATGAAAAAAAGTAGTCGGTAAAATGATAACACTTGGCGAAGTATCAACAAATAAGGTGACATGCCCTTCAAGCAGATGAACCGATATGACATCCGGCCGCTCCGAATACCGAACCATCGGATACGGATTCCAGCTTTTGCCCACTATCGCTTCTTCCAGCTGCTTTTCCGCTAGAGGTATACCTTCAACCTCGATTTTTTTGATTTTGTCACGAATCGATTCGACCAAAGCAGGATCACAAATATCATCAATATACGCAAGACACACGTCCGTGTGAGTACGTCGGCCAACATGGAGCATTTCAAGCTTTAACCGCGGGTCGCGAATCCGCCGCCTGACCAGTGTAACATTGGTGAGCAGCGTTTCCACAAAACCGTCACGCGAGCCCCTTACAACCCGTTCCAAATCCGGTTCCTCCGTCGAGCGAACCGGGAATATTTTGGCATCAACAATAATTGCCGCGGCGGACCCTTCAAAGAAAAATCCGGAAGCTCCCATCGCTACATCATCAATGACCTCATTCAATTTATCTGTCTGCTTTACCTGAATATGCGGAATCAGAGCGTCCATGAACAGCTGTATCGTGTCTTGTCCCACGGAATGTCCGTTCTGATGTTGAATCGGGATGTCTGTGATCGCCTCATCCTTAGCGTTATCACTAACATGCTCCGCCGTAGACAAGCGGTCCAGAACCATTGTAAGCACGTTGTCCTTGGCAAATCCGTTGTAATAGAATATGCCTGCCTTTTTTCCGCCAAATACCATCTCACGAAATACGACATCAAAGCTGGTATTTAAGCCAACCCTTTTCTCCAATATCTTTTTTAAAGCTTCAAATTCTGTAGGTATTCGGTCCTCTTTGTCCGGTTTTTGCTTAGAATTCAACTCATTATGTTGCGATTGCGGTTCTGCTTTTTGTTTCGTGCCCTCCTGCTGTTTTACATTGGATTGCTTCTGGTTATCCGGTTGACTAATATTTCCTTCGGCATCAATGTTGAGAGGCTTGTCGTCTGTCTGTTCAGACGGTTTCCCAGCTGTTCCTTTTATCAGCTTCGGACGAATCCATAATTTTTTCATAGCCATACCACCTCACCTATTATTAATTAGCCCAAGACATGCAGCCAATCGAGTAATGACCCCAGCACTTTTCCAAACACCATAGCCATCAGCAGCCACAACATATAGGACGCCATCCCTACCCGTTTGGCGAGGATGGGCAGTACGTTCATAACCTCCGTTAATGCACCTGCCAGCATGCCAACAAACCCGCCTGCCAACAATCCCAGTAAAATCGCAGTGAACGGATGCAATGAAAATGACCACACGAAGAAATCAGACACTGTAAAAAATAGCGAACCACCAATAACCGACCATTCATAAGCACGAATGAATCGATAAGAACGTGTAATTTGTGCCAGCCGCGGAATGATATCCAGCACAACAAGAAAAGCAACCATCCCACTACCTACAGCGATTCCGCCTGCCAATCCAATAAACAGCTGTACGGGAATCAGCCACCATAGGTTCATTTGTGCTCATCCTCCGCATCATGGATTCTGCAGTATTCCTCCGTTATGACGTAATGATTTACATTTTCCTGATACATAAACATTTCTACTTCAAGTGGGCTTGGTTCCTCATTAAATTTCTTTTTGAACAGATGATTGAAAAATATGATCATCCCCACACCAATTCCAATTGAATATGGAATTTGCAATAGCAGCGGGTATTCAACCCATTCCCCAGTAAGCAGCCTGTAAATACGTTGATGGACAACCCCCATGCTGACATCTGCATGAAAGTTCATAATGGCCAGGCCCGAACCGACGAACAGAAGCAGCCAGACAAGAGCAATCCATATCAACCTCGGCGGCTTGCGCTCATCCTTGATTTCGATCAGACAATGCGGCTCGCCAAAATGCTCAATTTGCATGAAAGGGTAGCGTTTTTTTATTTTACTCACAATGAGCATCATATCGATTAGCAGCATGCTGCCTTCATGTTCCCGTGGACGATGCAGCAACAGCATTTGCAAGGAGGGCTCGTATTCGGCATCAACCAGCATTTGCGCGACATCACCGAGTACAACCGGATCTCCCCGTCGTATACACATTCTTTTGCGTAAACGGATATACAAAGTTGTACCTGCAGTACCGGTTATCATGCCCCATCACTTCCCTTGCGTATTTAACCCATAGTATGAAAAAAAAGCGCAACTCCTAATCGCCAAAGGCTTTGGCAATAATTCTCTTGATGCTTGTATAAGTTTTTGCTTTTTATGGGAAAGTAATCGTAAGGTCGTAAATCCTGCTAGAAAGAAGGGAGTTTGGGATTATGGGAAAATTTGCTTTGACGCTCGTCATTATTGGTGCTTTGAACTGGCTGCTGATTGGATTATTTCAATGGGACCTGGTTACAGCGATATTCGGTGGGGAAGTTCATCGCGCATCCTCGGGCTTCAGCCGTATCGTGTACGCAATTGTAGGCTTGTGCGGTCTGTACTGCCTGAAATATTTATTTATGGATGAAACGAAGAGAGCCAGATAAAAGCGTGGTTGAATTCGAAGAAAGTTTAACCTTATCAAAAATATAGCCTTCAAACCTGAGGTTTGAAGGCCATTTTCTTTGTCAATCCACCCTCCAACGTTGAAGGGGAATCTGCATACGGTTTGAGCTAAAGGTTTTAATGGTTTGCTTACTGGGCAATTTGATCCTTGATCGTTTGCAATATTTTTTTCTCCAGCCTGGATACTTGAACCTGCGAGATGCCTAGTCGGTTCGCTACCTCAGATTGAGTCTGATCTCGATAATACCTGAGATATACAATTAACCGTTCCCGTTCGTTCAACGTTCCGATAGCTTCATTCAAAGCGAGTTTTTCAAACCATTTATCCTGGCCTTCATCAGCAATTTGATCAATCAGCGTTATCGGGTCCCCATCGTTTTCAAACACCGTTTCGTGAATTGAGGCGAGCGGCTTATTCGCTTCCTGAGCAAACACCACTTCTTCCGGGGTGATCTGCAGTTCGGCAGCAACTTCCTTGATCGTTGGCAGACGGCCATTATTCTTCGATAATTCGTCCTTGGTTTTACGGATTTTATTAGCAAGCTCCTTCAGCGAACGGCTTACCTTGAGCGTACCGTCATCTCTAAGAAACCTCTGGATTTCACCGATAATCATCGGTACCGCATACGTAGAAAATTTCACATCATAGGATAAATCAAATTTATCGACGGATTTGAGCAATCCGATGCAGCCAATTTGGAACAAATCATCGGCCTCATAGCCCCGGTTCAAAAATCGCTGCACGACCGACCAAACCAGACGGATATTACAGTTGACCAGTGTTTCTCTGGCAAGGGTATCACCAGATTGACTTAATGCAATTAAGCGCTTGACTTCGCTATCATCCAGGTATCGGTGAGAGGCATGTTTCAAATCGACATCCATATAGAATCGACCCCTAATTGAACAAAGCTTTTTTAGATTCAATTCGCTTTTTCATTTTGATTTTTGTACCGACGCCGATGGCTGTTGTCACTTCGATCTCATCCATAAAATTTTCCATGATCGTAAAACCCATTCCCGAGCGTTCAAGCTCCGGCTTCGTCGTATACAACGGCTGCTTCGCCTGTTCCAAATCGGCAATCCCCGCACCTTGATCCTCAATCGTTAAATATAAGGTGTCATCCTCGATTTCTGCTTCAATCATAACTACACAGTCAGGACGATTGTCATACCCATGAATAATCGCATTGGTGACTGCCTCGGAAACGACGGTTTTCATATCCGTTAATTCATCCAGAGTCGGGTCAAGCTGCGATACAAAAGCCGCCACCGTAACTCGGGCAAAGGATTCATTTTCGGAACGACTGGCAAACTGAATAGTCATAAAATTCCGTTCACTCATGATACGGCCTCCAAACTGCCGAGCGCTTGTTTTTCGTTATCATAAATGGACACAATTTTAAATAACCCCGACATTTCAAGCAGTCGATATACAGCCGGGTTTAGATCGCAAACAACGAGCCTTCCATCTCTAGCCTTAATTTGCTTATAGCGTCCCAGAATGACCCCAAGACCGGAGCTATCCATAAAGGACAATTCCTTAAAGCTCAGGATCATATGGTTGACTTTACTCTTATTCAGAGCCTCTTCCATGCGCAACTTGACGGTCTCAGCCGTGTGATGGTCCAATTCACCCTTCAGCCTGACAATAAGTGCCGTATGGTGATGCTCGATTTCAATATGCAGACTCACGCTGCTCACTCCTTCCCTTTCATGCACACCATTTCTACACAGGAATTCCCTTTTCCTGCCACTCGACAAAACTAGAAGAAATGTGCCAGAAAGTAAAGAAATGCGACATGATTGGGAAGCAGCCAGCCTGCACAAGCAGTTTGGTCATTCATTTGTCAAAAAGCTTGCATCAACTTAATCTATAAAAAACAAATGTTTGGCGCTCCGTTTCATCAGCACCCACCAGCCTGCCTTGCTTACTTCAATCGATGACTCCAATGGAAATTCGGAGAGCACCTGATCGCCTTTATACACAACGATCTTACCTATGGGCTGACCAATGGCAATCGGCGCTTTCAAATCCGACAGCAGCTGTACCTCATGGCGAATACCATCTCCAGCTTCACCCTTCTTCAGCAGCATACTGTAGGAATGTTTGGCCGTAAGCGGCACTACAGATTGCATGCCCTTACTAACCTTCAGCTCGCCAATAGTGTCACCGGTTTTGTAAATCGGATAGCTCATATATTGCGAAAAAGCATAATCGAACAGATTGGACACCTCGGCATTGCGGGTTTTGGTATTCGGTTCACCCATAACAACCGTAATAATTCGAAAATTATCCCGTTTGGCCGTAGCAGCAAGGCAAAACTTCGCCTCGCTTGTATAGCCCGTTTTCAATCCATCAGCACCGCTATAAAAGCGAACCAATTTATTCGTATTTACGAGCCAAAAAGGTTTAGCCGTATCCTTACGCAAATAATCCTGGTACGTCCCTGTGAATTGTGTGATTTCCTCATGCTTCAACAGCTCACGAGACATCAAAGCAATATCGTTAGCGGAGGAATAATGATTGTCTGCTGGAAGACCGTTGCAGTTGACAAAATGAGTGTTTTTCATCCCCAGCTGGGCCGCACGTGCATTCATCATCTGCACAAAAGCTTGCTCCGAGCCGGCAAGCTTTTCGGCCATTGCTACCGAAGCATCATTACCTGATGCCATTGCAATTCCCTTCATCATATCTTGTACCGTCATTTCCTCACCCGGCTCAAGAAAGATTTGCGAGCCTCCCATCGAAGCTGCATATTCGCTGGTACGCACCTTATCAGTCATCTTGATCTTACCTTGATCCAAAGCTTCCATCACGAGCAGCATCGTCATGATTTTGGTAATACTCGCAGGCGGCAGCTTGGAATCCTTGTTTTTTTCAAATATGACCGTACCCGAGTCCACATCCATAGTAACCGCTGAAGATGCGTTCGGAGCCAAATCTACAACCTGATTTGGAGACTGCTTTTCTTCAGCCCAAGCCATAGGTAAACTACACGCCACTAGTAAATGAATGCATAGCAACAGCCTCATTGTTTTCGTAAACATACCTCTTTTATCCCTCCATCCTAAAGGTTAAACTGCTTCTATTCATTGTTGACGAAATTCCGTTTAAATATTCCAAACGTTGGAAAATGAAAACAGGAAATCCTCCTATCCGCAGGAAGCGCAAAAAAGCACCCTTTCTTATCGAAGCAAAGGGTGCTCAGTCCAGCCTATGAAATAAACGGATAAGTATTATTTAATCATCTCGACGCCGTTCTTGGAAACAATCGCATAAATAAGCGGAGATCTGGCAGCGCTGCCTGAGACAATGGTAAACGCGGAACGTGTACGTTGTGTCATATCCTCTGTAAACATCGGCTCATTGTTGTTCATATACAGATCTGCTAACGTCTCGCCAGACTTAACGGGATCACCCACTTTTTTACGCAGCACTATTCCAACCGCCAGATCAATCTGATCCTCTTTAGTCGCTCTACCGGCTCCAAGCATCATCGCGGTAACGCCCAGAGCCTCAGCGTCAATCCTGGACACCGTACCATCCTCTATGGCCACTACAGGCACCTGATAAGGCGCGGACACTAATAGCTCTGGATTATCCATGGTCGCTTCATTCCCGCCCTGTGCGCTTACAAGCTGCTTCAGTTTGGCTAGGGCAGCCCCATTATGCAGCAGCTCTGTCACCTTAACCTTGGCCTCTTCATAAGTTGACGCTTTGCCACCAAGCACGACCATATGTGCAGACAGTACGATACAAAGCTCCGTCAAATCGGCAGGTCCCCTGCCCTGAAGCGTTTCTATGGCTTCACGGACTTCAAGCGCATTGCCTATCGCTTCGCCTAGCGGTTCATCCATATTGGTGATTACAGCTACAGTTTCTCTGCCGACCTCTTCACCGATTTCCACCATCGCCTGAGCCAGCTTTATCGAATCATCCAAAGACTTCATAAAAGCACCATTGCCGGTTTTTACATCCAGTACAATCGCATCCGCTCCCGAAGCGATCTTCTTGCTCATGATGGAGCTTGCAATTAATGGAATGGATTCAATCGTAGCCGTCACGTCACGAAGACCATACAGCTTTTTGTCTGCAGGTGTCATATTGCCGGATTGGCCGATTACAGCAACTCCGATATCGGTAACCTGCTGCAAAAATTGATCTTTGCTGAGCTCCACCTTAAAGCCCTCGATAGCTTCCAGCTTGTCGATCGTTCCCCCTGTGTGACCAAGGCCGCGACCTGACATCTTGGCTACAGGTACACCAGCAGCTGCCACCAGAGGAGCCAGAATCAATGTTGTCGTGTCGCCGACACCACCTGTGCTGTGCTTATCCACCTTTACCCCGGGAATGGAGCCGAGCTCCGCCTGATCGCCTGAGCGCGCCATGGCCAAAGTCAAATCTGCCGTTTCTTTAGCGGTCATTCCGTTGAAATATACCGCCATCGCCCAAGCTGATAATTGGTAATCGGGTATTTCTCCCTTCGTATAGCCTTGAATTATATAGTCGATTTCCGCTGTCGTTAACGGCTCAGCATCACGTTTTTTTTGAATAATATCAACTGTTCTCATCGTTTGCCACCTCATCTTTTTGTTTGAATCCATAGTTGAATTTTATCATAGACGGGAACAGACTCCTAATCAATCCTCATAAAGTGCTGCCCGTAAAAGACTTGGCAGCTCCATCTCGAAACCCGACATTATAGGAATAAGCAAGCTAACGAGCTCCTACACTTTTACCTGCTGAACAGCTTGTATCATATCCTGGGTCATACCACTCAATATCGAAGACGCATCCGCAACATGGCGCATCTTATCAAGCTGCTGATTCGTTAAATCATGGATGTGATCGGTCTGTTCGGAAACCTCCTTGGCAATATAGGCTATACCGTTGACAGAAGCCGCAACCTCCTCGGAACCAGCAGACATTTGCTGTGCAGCAGCTGATACCTCCTGAATTTGCATCGTAACCAGACGAAACACTTCAACAACACGTTCAAAAGACTGCTCAGCCTGTTCGGATAAGGCGACCCCCTCCTGGATCTCACTCGCGACATCATCCATTTTGTCGCCAATTCGTTGGGATTCCTGTTCAATATTATGGAGCAAGGATGCTATAGATTGCACAGAGGCAAAGGATGCTTCTGCAAGCTTGCGTACTTCTCCAGCGACAACCGCAAACCCTTTCCCGTGCTCACCTGCACGAGCTGCTTCAATGGAAGCATTTAATGCAAGCAGCTTCGTTTGATTGGAAAAATCGGTTATTGCGCTTAAAACATCTTCTATTTTTGACGAATATTGTTTTAAATCAGTAACACTCGCAACAGCTTCCCCGGCCTTTGAAGAAATACTATCAATTTGATGCTTCATCTTAAAGCTCGTATCCTTGCCTGCTGCTGCGACCTCAAGCGCGCTGACCGCCGCATCGGAAACCGTCATTGAAGATTCCGCTATGCGCTGGATACCGACTGCAATCTCCTCCATCGCAAGGGAGCTGTCATCCGCACTCAGCTTTTGGGAACGAGCGCCATTCATAATTTGCTGTATCGTTTCTCTAATAATAGCGTTCATATCCAGCATAACGACAGCGTCCTTCTTAAACCTTGCTGATGAGGAAACCATCTGATCGGAGGTTTGAGCAATCTTGGATACGATCGTGCGTATGATTTCGTTCAAATTTCCTGACATCATGATCATGGCCTGATAGGCAGTTCCAATTTCGTCTTGCGATTTGACTGGGTTCGATAATAAAATGGCTTTGGCCTGTGCCAGATCACCTGTTGCCATACTTTCGGCACTAGAGGTAATCACCCTTAGAGGACGCAGCGCGCGGACAACAAACCACACAATGAATCCAAGACAAACCAGAGTCACGACCAGCATGAGTATGTAAAAGTAAATACTTTTCCCTAAGACATTCATGGTGATACTATCCACAACAGTGGCGGCTGTATCTATACCCAAAACACCAATCAATTTACCGTTTGCATTCATAACCGGTGCATAGGCAGATATGTATTTACCATATTTGGCGTCCTCAATCAAAGGAGAATTAGCATTCTCTCCCATCATAAGAGCTGTTATGGCTTCCTTGGGAATATCGGTTACTTCATTGATCGGTGAAGCCGTTTGCGAGCTGCGCGGCTGACCATCGATCATAAGTTTGGGCTGTTGCTGCTCATCTATCCTGACAAAATACACATACATAGCGCCAATCTGGGTGCGAAAACGGTCTAGCTCTGATCGCAGACTCCAGTAAAGCTCATTTTCTTGTGGATTCGCCAGAAACTCCTCATATGGCCGGGTATCCAGCTGAGCAGCATAGCTATGAGCTGTTCTCATGCCGTTATCGGTAATAACCTCCTGAGCAGCACTCTTCGTGTTGAGGATTTGCAATAAAATATATCCTCCTGACAGCAAAAGAATGACAGCCGTGATCGCAGCTACAATTCGAAGCACTAAATGTTTTCTGAATAATGTGATCATATGAATATTTATCCGCCCTTCTCGCAACCAATATATAGGTAAAGATACTATTTTTCGCACAAAAAAAGAAGCCTTTTCGGCTTCTTTTTTTATATTCCTATGAGACAATTAAAGTTGATTTCATATTGGCATGACCGGTTCCGCAAGGAAGTATGCAATGTACTTCATAAGTACCCGGTTTGTCAAAAGTTACATCAGCCGATTTGGTAGTACCATCCAGCTTTACGTTCAAGCCAACGATTTCCAATGCATGAAGACCTTCTTTGTTCAAAAGAGAAACTGTCACTTTCTCGCCAGCTTTCACTTTATATTCAGTTTGATCAAATTGAAAGTTCGATGCAATGAATTTCAATTGAGGACCGGCATGAGCTTGTGAAGCCATTTCTGACTGACGTACTGAAATATCCTGGAACAACACACCTGCGCCGAGCAAACAGGCCACGATAATACAACTAAACATAATCCACTTTGTCATCAATAAATCCCCCTAAATGTTTTGCGTAAAAATACTTCTTCAAAATTCCATAAAGGAATACATCCGTATACTAACATTGTACCTAATGAAATGGGCTTTACCTATTCCCTTTTGGATGCTTCCGGTGAAAAGTTTGTGACAATTTGCAGTCAGCAACTGGTTACCTTTGACATTCTATCATATTTACGCAAAAAAACAAAAAAACCTCCACCTTATGGCGAAAGTTTAAAAATTACATTTAATAACGACCCACCCGACTTCTGAAACCAAAGCCTGGATGGAGTTTGCTAGTTTCCTTTTCCTGCATTTCACGGATGTCTTTGGTGAGACGGCTGCGGCATGGATAGCACATGTCTTGTTGTCTGATCGGCTCTCTACAGCTATTGCAAGGGTATGTTAAGTTAGGATAGTCGGTAACAGGCAAGCGCTTGTCCTTAATCCAAATGATAATTTGTTTAACAGAAACTCCCACAGCCTCACTCAGCTGTTCAGTAGTTGCTTTACGGTTACTACGGAGATAACGGTCGCAATCGTCGAATTCATTCTGAATATTCTTCACACAATCTTGACATAGATTACGAAGGTTTTTTTGAAATACTTTACCGCAACCGGGACAATTGGCTACCATCAAAATACTCACGATTGTCACTTCCTACCATTCATAATTTAGTTCTATTGAACCAATTATAACACGAAAGTAGGTACTATTACATATCGATTAAAATATTTAAATAAATCATTTACATGACTGAGAAACTACTACACGAATTAATAAGCAAAAACAGATCATAGTATGCTATACTTTCCCAAATTAATTATCGTGATGGAGGGTTGTCCTATGCAGGCGAATACAAACAAAACGGTATTTGGTATTTTGATTGCAGTCAGTATGGTTCATTTGTTAAATGACACCATTCAATCTATCGTTCCCGCCATATTTCCTATTATCAAGGAATCCCTGTCATTGTCTTACTCACAGCTTGGTTTGATCGCATTTGCTTTAAATGTAACGGCTTCTGTGCTTCAGCCTGCTGTTGGTTTATACAGTGACAGAAAGCCTCAGCCTTATCTGCTGCCGCTCGGTGTTGTGGCTACCTTAATCGGTGTTATCGGTATGGCATTCGCGTTCGGTTTCTGGACAATGCTCGGTTCGGCTATCCTTGTCGGGATCGGGTCATCCATATTTCATCCGGAATCAGCTAAGGTTGCTTATTTGGCAGCTGGCGCAAGAAGAGGATTGGCACAAAGCATATTTCAAGTAGGGGGCAATGCGGGGCAAGCTTTGGCACCGATCATGACCGCATTAATATTTGTTCCGTTGGTCAATTTGGAATTATTTGGTTTACCTTATTGGCAGCAATCGCTCTGTCTATTCAAATCTATACAGCAAAATGGTATAGGGGCAATCTGAACCTTAATAGAGTTAAAAAGCGCAGCAGCTCTTCGAAAGGTACGGCTGTTACGAATCGTGGCAAAGTTACTGCTGCCATTTCCATTCTAGTGCTAATCCTCACTTCCAAGATGGCTTATTTGGCTGGGATCACCAGTTTTTATTCGTTTTATCTTATTGAACGCTTTCAGCTTTCTGTACAGGAAGCACAATGGTGTGTATTTGCCTTTTTGGCTGCAGGTGCGGCTGGGACTTTTTTCGGTGGTCCTTTATCCGACCTTTGGGGACGTCGAAACGTTATCTGGTTCTCGATTCTGGGTGCGCTGCCGTTCGCTTTTTTGCTTCCTTACGTTAATTTTCAAATCAGTATCGTTTTCTGCATAATTATCGGCTTTACAATCATGTCGAGCGGTTCTGTTAATGTGGTCTACGCACAAGAATTGCTTCCTGGCAACATTGGAACCGTATCCGGTCTCTTCTTCGGCCTTGCCTTCGGGGCAGGAGGTCTCGGTGCTGCTCTGCTGGGTATGCTGGCAGACTCCACAAGCATCGATTACGTCATTAAGCTGTGTGCGTTCCTACCGCTTCTCGGGCTGCTTGCGATCTTCCTGCCTTCTGACCGTAAGCTTGCCCAATGGGCTACAGAAGCAGAGGCCCGACAGTCAGTTTCCCAATAATCACTGATTCCTTACCTTAATTTTTCCATATTCCACGAAAAAACATCCCGTTCCACTTATCTGTGGTTCGGGATGTTTGTATAAGGCGACAGTTACACTAAACAGTCACTTGAGCAACAAATCTTTTTACAAGCTCAATAAACATCGGCTTCGTCCGATTCGCTACAGCTACGACTTGTTCATGAGTCAAGGGCTCAAGCTCCTCGCCAATCGCCATATCCGTTATGCAGGAAATGCCCAGCACCTTCAAACCACAGTGCCGCGCAGCAGCTACCTCACCTACCGTGGACATGCCGACAGCATCACCGCCCAAACGGGCAAGCATGGTAAGCTCTGCTGGCGGCAAGTAACTCGGTCCGCTAATTCCACTGTAGACACCTTCCTGTAACCGAATAGCGCTATTCTCCTCACGCATTTTTTCAGCTATCGCTTTGGCTAAGACACGATATTCGCGGTTATAAGCTTCTGACATATCCGGGAAGCGAACTCCCAGCTCGGGGTGATTGACACCGATTAATGGATTGTCTCCCGTTAAGTTCAAATGGTCAGAAATCAGCATCAAATCACCTGCTTGAAATTCACGGTTCATCCCGCCTGCCGCATTCGTAATAACCAGCGATTGAACGCCAAGCTGCTTCATCACGTATACCGGAAAAACAACCTTTTTCATCGAGTAGCCCTCATAATAATGAAAACGACCCTGCATCACGATTACTGACTTGCCCTCCAAAGTCCCAATGACAAATTGTCCGGCATGCCCTTCAACGGTCGATACAGGAAAATACGGAATCTCATTGTAGTCGATCCTCAAAGGCGACTCCACCTGATTGGCCATATCGCCGAGACCTGAGCCAAGAACAAGACCTATTTGCGGGACATTGCCTCCAAGACGTTCACGAATCCAGTCAGCAGCCTCATGTATTTGTTGTACGTAATTAGTTTCCAAACCCGTTCAAACTCCTTTCCTCTGTCCATCTGTTATCATGGTTAGCCAAGCTTGGCGACAATTCCGAGAATCAATTTCAGAAACTTCGGTTTGACACGCTCGGTCGTTTCCATGACCTCTTGATGTGACAAAGGCTGATCCAGAATACCAGCAGCCATATTGCTAATGCACGAAAAGCCTAATACTTCAATTCCGGCATGACGCGCTACGATGACCTCAGCTACAGTGGACATACCAACCGCGTCAGCGCCCAGCGTACGCAGCATACGGATTTCTGCAGGGGTTTCATAGGTAGGTCCCGTCAATCCTGCGTAAACACCCTCTGGGAGCTTCAGACCCTGCTCTAAGGCCACCTCATGCGCTGTTTGACGAAGTCTACGGCTGTAAGCTTCCGACATATCCGGGAAGCGGACTCCCAGCTCGCTGAAGTTGGGACCAATCAAAGGATTACGGAATGTAAAATTGATATGATCCTTAATCACCATCAAATCACCTACTTCATACGAGGTGTTCACCCCGCCTGCAGCATTCGTCACGATCAGCGTCTGTACACCGAGCTCCTTCATCACTCTGACCGGAAACGAGACGACATCAACCCCATACCCCTCATACAGATGGAAACGTCCTTTCATCAGCAGCACATGCTTGCCGTGAATGGTGCCCAGCAGCAGCTCGCCTGCATGCCCTTCGACAGTCGACACTGGAAAATGAGGAATTTCATCATAAGTGATAACCGTTGCGTTCTCTACCAAATCAGCGATCACACCCAAGCCGGAACCCAGGATCAGGCCAATTTGTGGTACGGTTGGATATTTTGTGCGAATAAATTCAGCGGCTTCCTTGATGCTACTGAGTATTGTTTGATCTCCCATATCAAAAGCCCCCTTCACAATAAATCTGTCATTGAAATGTTTAACGGTGTAAGGACGATTATGCGTCCTTCTTCAATTCCTCTAAAAAGCTTATTCCGTTTCCAGTCGATGCTACACCAAAATTATCAGCGACCGTTGCGCCTAAATCGGCAAAGGTTTGGCGAATGCCAAGCGAGCCACCCCGCTTCAAGCTCGGGCTGTAGGCAAGCAGAGGCACATATTCCCTAGTGTGATCAGTCCCTGCATGAATCGGATCGTTGCCATGATCAGCGGTTAAAATAAGCAGGTCCTCAGGTCCAATCTGCTCCATAATACGCGGCAGCCACTCGTCAAATTCCCGAAGTGCATCCGCATAACCAATTGGATCACGTCGATGACCGTAGAGGGAATCAAAATCGACCAGATTCGTAAACAGCAAACCATGAAATGGCTGCTTTAATTGCTCGATCGTAGCTTCTATTCCGTCCAGATTACTTTTGGTCGGGCGGGAATGCGTAATGCCTTCCCCTGAAAAAATGTCGTTGATTTTACCAACAGCAATACAATCCAGACCTGACTCCTGCAAATAATTAAGAACAGTAGACTGTGGCGGGCTTACCGCGTAGTCATGACGATTCGGTGTCCGTTTGAAGGCTCCGGGCTTGCCTATGTAGGGACGAGCAATGACACGACCTACCGCATACGGCTCCTCCAAGGTCAATTTGCGTGCAATCTCGCAGCCCCGGTACAGCTCTTCAAGCGGAATAATCTCTTCATGCGCAGCAAGCTGAAAGACGCTATCCGCAGATGTGTAGACAATCCAATCCCCAGTAGCCATTTGTTGTTCCCCAAGCTCATCCAGAATCTCCGTTCCTGAAGCTGGTTTATTGCCAAGCACCTTGCGACCGGTTTCCTGTTCAAAGCGCTGAAGCAATTCATCCGGGAAGCCATCCGGGAATACATTGAATGGAATGCTTACACGAAGTCCTGTTATTTCCCAATGTCCTGTCATCGTATCTTTACCAACTGAAGTTTCAGCCATTTTGCCAAAATAAGCAAGTGGTTGATCTACAGCTTTTATACCTTGAATCGGCGCTATGCGCCCAAGTCCCAATTGCTCCAAGTGGGGCAAGGAAAAGCCTGGGTTACGCTCTGCAATATGGCCAAGCGTATGGGCTCCCACATCACCAAAGCTCGCTGCATCCGGAAGCTCTCCTATGCCAACACTGTCTAACACAATGATGCAAATACGTTGAAAACTCATTTCAGCCACCTCCAATAGAAAGAATCCCACATTTCGCCATTATCGCAAAACAGTGGGTGGTTTGCAAAGCAGTCATTTTGATGCTGAATAGTGCAAATCTTCCTTAAGCATGGCTTCAGCAACTTCATAGCAATTATCCAAATAGGATTTGCCTGCCATATAGGTGATGCCAAAACCTGCCGTAGCCGAGATAGCTTGTCCAATAAAGGGAATATATTTGGATATCTGCTGCGCTGCTACGTGGCCTGCCTGCTTCTCCAGCAAATGTATGACACCTTGGGTAGATACGGATTTGAGAATGTTATTAGCCACATTCGCAAGATGCGGATACAGATGAAGCCTTGACTTCAACTTGTCCTCGGACAGATCGAAATTTTTTCTAATTTGCATAAACATCTTTTGTAGAATACCGATGTCAATGGCAATATTAAGCCCCGGAATCGGATTCAATCCATTTGCAGCGGCAGCGGCAGCCGTCAAGGATATGAACTTTTTACAAGCTTCTTTTTTTTTCTTCAAAAAATCCAGCGAATACGCTTTGGCATTGCGTTCCCATTTGGCTCTTTTGGACGAGGATAGCCTATTTTCGATTTCTTCGATCAGCTCCCCGACTCCTTCTCCGGTTACACAGCTTGTAAAAATAAGCTTCGTATCCATACCATACCGCTGAGCCACCGCTTCGCGAATTTCCGCTTTCAAATCGTCTTTTGTTTTGAGTCTTTTCGTATCGAACAGCGTGTCTGAGTAATTTCTCACAAAAATGCACGGCTTGCCTTTTTCTATAATTTTATTGAATAATTCGTCATCAGCCTGGTGGAATTTTCCTGAAAACACACAAATGAACAGATCATATGTATCCAGCGTAAATCGCTGCCAATATTCATTAGCCGGGAACTGACTCGTTCCAAAACCCGGAAGATCTGTCAGTAGAAGTGAATCATCCTCACCCCATACCACGCTTCCTTCTTCTGTTGTTGTATCTGTACGGGTCGAAACCTCTGCCACATTCTCACCGATAATGGCATTGATCAAGGAAGATTTGCCTGAGCCTGGCTGGCCGAATAAAGCGATATTGATCTTGGTGTTTTTTTCCTTCCCCAGCTCACTTAGTATGTCTTGAATATTATTGAATGATGCAGGATTCAGCTCTGTCATTTTGCAATCACCTCATTCTCATTATGTAGGTCCATTACCCAATCCATTAAGATTCGACATCACACTCTTATATCCTTCGAGACTGAGTTGAAGATTATACAAAAAGCCGCCTATTTGGATTAGGCGGCCTGCTTGAATTACTATACCATTACTGCATATGTTCCCTGCTCTTGGCTCTCGGATGAGCTCGATCGTAAACTTCCTTCATTTTGTTACGATTGACCTGCATATAGATTTGGGTCGTTGATATATCCGCATGGCCGAGCATCTCCTGAACGGACCGCAGATCCGCTCCATTTTCCAATAAATGCACAGCAAACGAATGTCTTAATGTATGAGGTGTTATATCTTTAACAATTTTAGTTTCCGCTGCGTACCGTTTGATTATTTTCCAGAAGCCCTGCCGCGTAATTCTCGTGCCCAGATGACTAACAAACAAAGCTTGCTCGTCTTTGGATTGCTTAAGCAGCTTCGGCCTCATCATATTGATATAGGAGCCAACAAATTCCGCGGCTATGCCTCCAATAGGAATAATCCGTTCCTTAAAAGCTTTTCCCATACAACGGATAAAGCCCATCTCGAGATTCACATTGTCAACATCCAGAGAAATCAGCTCCGAAACTCGAATACCGGTTGCATACAGCAGCTCCAGCATCGCTTTATCCCGCATCCCGTTGGGCGTATTCGTTTGCGGAGAATCCAGCAGCGACTCCATTTCACCGATGGTCAATACATTTGGCGCACGTTTCTCAAGCTTTGGAATCTCCAGCTGCATCGTAGGATCTTGGTCAACGACACGCTGGCGCACAAGAAATTGATAAAACGCACGTATGGAGACAACGGTTCGGGATTGCGTAGCTGCCGCTCGTCCCAGCTGCTTCAGGTGCAGCAAATAGTTAGCTATATGTAATTTTTTAGTGTCCTTTAATGTCTGGAATCCTTGGTCTCCAAGATAATCAAGATACTGGGAAATATCTCTTTTGTAGGATTCCAATGTATTCTTCGACAGTCCCCGCTCCTCGGACAAAAAATGTACAAAGTCTTGCAATTGGTTTTTCATGCAAATTTCCCTTCCTAATGTCAAACGTTCACCACAGATCATCCTGTCTAAACAAATTCAACATGGAAGAGCAGAATCCTTCTTATGCTGCCAAAAGCTTATTCGCCAAGCCAATAAAAAAGCTTTAAGCGTTCACCCATAGGCACCTTATCTGATAACTTAGCATGGTTTTGAAACACTTTCACCGATCCTCCGACCGGCTCCTTGTATCTCTCCACCGGCTTGATCCATTCAGTAACGAACAGCATCATATGATATAAAATTGAAGTCAGAACCAGAAAAAACAAAATATACTTCCCTCGAACTAACCAATCGCGGACATAAATGATCATAGGGTTACCTCCCAAGAGTTTGCGTTAGCAAACTGACTTCGTAAGCGTTAGCTATGGTTTGCGTTAGCAAACTGACTTCGTAAGCGATAGCTGTGGTTTGCGTTAGCAAACTGATTTCGTAAGCGTTAGCTAAGATTGGCGTAAGCAAAACTTCTCTTTCTACCTCTCTCTTACAAGTTCGGTGAATAGAAAGCGGAGCAGCCGGTGTGTTCTGGAGAAGCGGAGCGTTCGCCTTTGTTTCCGAATTTCAACCTATCAATCATTTATACAATTAGGAAATTCGAAAACAACAGCGATCGGAGGAATACTCCGGCCGCGCAGCGACACTTATTCACCAATTCACCAAACTTTCTCCACACATCTCATCTTATGCCTTCCTGTCCACATTTATGTTCCATGTCCCTGAACACCTTTCAGCAGGCTATCCAGATCCACACAAGGTAGCTTCAAGGCTTCCGCGACAGCTGCATGTGTGACATGTCCCTGAAAAGTATTTACTCCTGGCCGCAGCTCAGGATGTACCCTTATTGCTTCTACGAGCCCTTTACCCGCGAGCTCGGAAGCATAGGACAACGTAACATTGGTTAGCGCCATTGTAGACGTCCTTGGCACGGCTCCAGGCATATTCGCAACTGCATAATGAATAACACCATGCTTAACATAAACAGGATCACTATGTGTTGTAACCCGATCGACGGTCTCTATTGTACCTCCCTGATCCACAGCCACATCGACAATAACCGAGCCTTGCTTCATCTGCTGCACCATGTACTCGGTAACCAGCTTCGGCGCTCTTGCACCTGGAATCAGCACAGCCCCGATTAACAAATCCGCTCTCTTCACAGCGCTCGCAATATTGTAGGGACTGGACATTAGTGTGTGAAGCCTGCCTTGAAAAACGTCATCCAGATAGCGCAGCCGTTCTGTACTACGATCGATAATAAGGACATTTGCTCCAAGCCCCATCGCCATCTTGGCAGCATTGGTTCCAACTACCCCACCACCCAGAATAATCACATCGGCAGGAGGCACGCCTGGAACTCCGCCCAGCAATATGCCCCTGCCTCCATTCAAGCGCTCCAAAAACTGCGCCCCGATCTGAACCGACATCCTTCCAGCTACCTCACTCATCGGAGTAAGCAGCGGCAAGCTCCCATTCGTCAATTGGATTGTTTCATATGCGATTCCGGTTACTTGGGCTTTAATGAGCGCTTCGGCAAGCTTGGACTCCGCAGCCAAATGCAAGTAGGTAAACAATAATAAATCCTTTCGGAAGAAGCCGTATTCTTCGGGCATTGGCTCCTTAACCTTCATAATCATGTCGGCTTGACCCCATACATCTGCTGCTTCATCCAGAACTTCAGCACCTTCATTGAGGTAGTCCTGATCTGTAAACCCACTGCCCTCACCTGCTCCTGATTCCACCAACACCCGATGTCCCTGTTCGTATAAATAGGCTGCACCACCCGGTGTTAAGGCTACACGATTTTCGTTATTTTTAATTTCTTTGGGAATTCCTATAGTGCTTTTACGGTATCCTGTCATACATTCCATCTCCTCTCGAAAGATCAGTAGCTTTATTGTATGTTTATCACCCTAATTTCCCCTATTTCTCCATGAATTAATCTCATTTCAACTGGAATCGCCAATCTTTGAAATTGCAGTCTTCAGCATGTTATACTTTTAATATTCATCCTAGCAATCGAAAGGGATTGGCTCTATTTATGAAAAAAATAACATCAGAGCTCCGCAGTTGGGTCAGTTCGATTGGAATTGCTTTTGGTTGTGCCATGTTAATTGGGGTATTCATTATCCAGCCTACCAATGTTCTTGGTCACTCCATGGACCCGACTCTTCATGACGAGCAGCGCATTTTTGTTTCCAAAATCTCGCACACCTTGCATCAAGAACCACAATATGGGGATATCGTCATTATCGACAGCCGGGTAGACCGTCCCCGCAATCTGATTGATGATTTAGCCGAGCATCCCTTGATAACTTTATTTACCGGCAATAGTGACCGTAATTTTTATATTAAACGGGTCATCGGCAAGCCAGGCGACGTGCTTGAATTTAAAGACCATAAGGTATATCGCAATGGGATTGCATTGGACGAGCCTTACTTGAATGAACAAATGAATTATACGTCCGAGCAACCCATAACTGTTCCTGCCAAGCACCTTTTTGTAATGGGAGATAACCGCAACAATAGCAAAGACAGTCGAAGCATTGGATTCATTCCTTTGGATCATGTATTAGGAACCAAGATGTAACGAACCGCAATAACCAATTCTTATTGGCGGCAAAAAACCTTCTCGCACTTGCCTATTTAGCAGCAAGTTGAGAAGGTTTTGTTTGATATTATGAATTGTTTTTGTCGCGGCAGCGATGACAGATGCCCTGAAAATCCAGTCGATGGTCGAGAACTTTAAACCGATACTCGTTCTCAAGCTTCACTTCCAGGTCAGTCAACCAATCTTCCATGATTTCGTCCACAGATCCACACTGCACACAAATTAAATGATGATGATGATGATGATTACTTTCATTACGAAGATCGTAACGGGCCACACCGTCACCGAAATTCATTTTTTCAACCACATGCAGTTCACTTAACAATTCAAGTGTACGATATACAGTTGCAAGGCCAATTTCGGGTGCCTTGTCTTTGACGAGCATGAACACATCCTCGGCGCTAAGATGATCCTCTTCATTTTCCAACAACACACGAACAGTAGCTTCTCGTTGAGGAGTTAGCTTATAGCCATGTGATTGGAGCTGCTGCTTAATTTTTTCGATGCGAGCTTCCATGTTCCTCCCCCTACGGGTTTTGCGATAACAAAACCTGCTACATAAGCTATTGCGCCCCGTTATACATAACAAAATAGACCGGGAAATCAGCTGGGCTTCATCTTATATTATAGGGGGAGGGATGCCGGAAAGTCAAACATTTACGGAGTCATCGTTATCAGCATGGGTGTAACCCACTTCATCATAATCGGTGAAACGCTGGCTTCGAACAAAGCGACGCCGGCCAGCAGCAAGCCGGAAAGTAAAATCGTTCCAGCATAACGCATAAAAGGCTCATAAAACATTCCATTTCGGACCATCAACCGATTCTTGACCAAATGAATGGAAAAAGCAATCGCAGTCACACTGCAAACCCAGATAGCAGGAATGATGATTAAATTTTGCGGTGCAATCGATACAAGCGCAAACAATAGACCCTTCCAGGCGAATTGTCCGACCAGATAGCTGACACTAAAGCCAATCAATACTCCTTTTAAAAAATCAAGGATCAGGATTAATGGGAGCCCGATCACAGACATTCCCAACACCCATATGATTAAAATCCATTTCATATGCAGCCCGAAGGATTGCAGGAACGAAGTCCTGACATCCGTTAACGCCCCCTGCTCCACCGATGAAAAAAAGTTGCCAATGAAGCGCATAATCTCCTGCTTTTGCTCCAAAGACAGCGCGCCGGCCATCACAGTCCCGAAAACAACACCTGTTATAAAGATCACTCCAACAAAGATATACAGCGATAGATGCTCCTTCATATAGAGCTGCAGCGAACGATTACGGTTCATGGTGTTGGCCCCCCTTGCACGATTATAGTACAAGCATATGAGGGAATAGAAACTGATATGACTAACTGGCTTTGTTTTATGGCTTCGAGCTAGCCCTCCTGGACTAGGTACCTAAAGCTTATCCTTCCTTGATGCACTCATTACTTTTCCATATTGTCCTCCACCGCCTGTCCGAAGCGACAACTTATCCTCGCGGGCTTGCACAATAAAATCAGCGATTTCCTCACCTATCGTCTGCGTCAATTCCTCATGGGAGACATGATGTAAAACATACATTTCAGTTCCAAATTTGTCCAATAAAAGATTCAGCTTCTTGGGCCCAAGACCAGGCATGTATTCCAAAGGAATCTGATAGTGATAAGGTGGTCGGTTGGGCGGCTGTGTACTGACTTCTCTGAAAGGAACTGCATGTGCGGTATCCGCTGGCGTCGAACGATCCGAGATATCCAGAATACGATCCATAACACCTCTTACGACTTTCTTGCTGCCGCAAAAGATACATCTGTCAACAGTGGTTTCCCGCTCATCGAGAATCGTATTGCAGGCAGAACAGAAGGTCCGATGATACTTGCCAAGTCGAGGATTCAATCCATAATTAGCTAGTACGAATCTCCCATCCTGCTTCGCAAGAGCTTTGCGCAGCTCTTCAAAATTCGGTTCGGCCAGCTGAAGCAAGTTGTATTCACGGCCGATTTTGGCCAGTGAATGAGCATCGGAATTGGTTAGAAATGTATATCGGTCCAATTCGGATATCGCTCCAGCCATCTCCGAATCTGCGCTTAGGCCAAGCTCAACAGCAGCAATTTTGTCCAGATCCAGCACATGCTCCATCCGTGTGGAGCAGCTGCCGTACATGCTTTTATGAGGGGTAAAGATGTGTGCAGGAACCAGCAATCCGCCGCGGCCCACTACCTCATCCTGCAGCACCTTGGCAGGAACATAGATCCGCTGCGAGCTGAGCCCTACATTTTTCATATGCTTGGACATCCAGCGGGTAAACTCCTGCATAAGTGCAAGCGTAGGCAAATAAGCCAACAAATGTGCAGTTCCCATACCGGGATCACGAACTTCAATCTCACTGCCCAATATGACCGTAGCCTGCTGGTAGCGAATTCCTCCGGCAGCAAGCTCCTCCATCTCGCCCTTATCCAAATATTGCTGCATTTCCCGCTGGACTGAAGGGGACTGGCAATCGATAATACCGACCATATCCATTCCTTTTCGATAGGATGCTTCACGGGCAATGTTATAAAACGTCAGATCCTTGGAGCCGCTGATTTTCACGGCCTGGCCTTCTTCAGTTCGTCCAATATGGATGTGGAGGTCTGCGTAAAACGGTCTCAAATCCATCTTAAAAGCTTCCTGTCAGCTTATATGTCTGCCATGCGTACAAAGCGGTAATGGTTTTGGCATCGCTAATTCGCTGCTCACGCATATATTGCTGGGCCTGCTCAAGCGTGATGCTCTCCACATCAAGAAATTCATCTTCATCCAGTTGTGCGTCACCTTTGGTTAATTGATCTGCAACGTACAAATGAATAATTTCATCCGCAAAGCCGGGAGAGGTGTAAAACGAGCATAACAGCTTCATCGTATCACAGCTATACCCTGTTTCTTCCTTCAGCTCCCGCTTTGCTGCTTCCAAAGGATCTTCACCCGCATCAAGCTTCCCTGCCGGAATTTCGATCTGGTTTCTTTCCAGCGGCTTGCGATACTGCTCTACAACGAGCATCTTATCATCCACTATTGCCAATACAGCTACAGCTCCAGGATGCTTCACGATCTCTCTTGTTGCTGTTTTGCCATTAGGGAGACGAACTGTATCCACCTGCAGTGAAATGACTTTTCCCTGGAAAATCGGTTGTGTAGACAGGGTAACTTCTTCAAATTTATTATTATTTATTTGCGACATTATCGATTCCTCCGTTTTAAAAAACACAATTTGCTGTAATACAAATAACAGGCACTTGATTTAAGTTTAAGTATATCATAGTCACTTCCTCGTTTTATAGCAGGGTTCATGGACTCCTATTTTATTATTGACATAATTGCTCCCGACAGCTCATACGGTGTAAAGAACCTATTTTACCGGAAAAGAGGGACAAGATCATGAAAACCTATGTATCGGAAAAACAGATTAGTATGGTTGGACAAGTATGGGAAATCCGCAGATATTTGGAATTGGCGCAGCAAAAGCGTTCCGAGGATACGAGCCTTTTAACCTATTTGGCGGAGCAAACCGATTATGCACACACAGCTGCATCCACGTTTGGTTCAAGTAAGGGGTTTAGTTCCGAGTCTCCAGCCAGTAATCCCATGCAGCCTCCACAGCCGTCCCTATTCCTGCAAAATATGTAGGGTCATCTGACAATCCCCTTCCCATTGTAAGGACAGGTAAGGAATATGAGTCCATAGAAGCCTCCCAGAGGGTCGTAGAGATTGGCGTACGCCATTCAAGCTCATGCTTGTTCACTAGCAAGGCTTGCTCTGCTTGCTGTCTTAGGTACGCACCTTGTTCTTGTGGAAGGTTAGGCAGAACTACCTTGCATCGGGTAGCGGTGATTTCTTGCAAAACAGTTAAGGTATGATGACTGATTCCATGATGTCTGGGACGTGAATCGGTGAAGCTGATTCTGGGAATAAGCCATGGAAAGCCCCCCAAAGCAACTGATGCATTCATCAACTCGCCCGTCTCCAATCCGCTGAAGCCCAATCTCGTACCCGTCCCGACATTTCCCGGTCCCATCGTTACGATTACGATGTCGGCCTGCAATACATGCTTAGCCGCTAACAACGCGGTATATTTATTAACGGCCTCTACATCTCCCCCATATGCTTGACCATATGTCACCGTACCCACAAGCCAGTTCAGCTTGCGCAGCTCAGCTGTATGGCGGCTGAAGGCCATCGGCAGTGCGCCCCCATCCGACATCACATAGGCAATACGACAAGTTATTCCGTATTCACGCGATAGCTGGAGAAGTCGACATACCGCAGCAGGCAGCATGCTGTGCAGCTCACCAATCAGAACCGCCATCCCCTGTAGTGATTGTTTATTTAAATACACTTGGTGATAAGGACTAGCTGGCTCCTCTACCGCTAGCATTGGTCGCTGAAGCGATGTGTAACGCAACTTCATAATATGCCCATGGTCGCGATCTATTGGTTTCGTTCCGGATATTAAGTGTTCATATGAGGCTTGTTCTAATGCCGGTAAAGTATATCCCCAACAGGCTTCTTCGACATTTCTGGGCAAAATCGCATGCACGATATGATACCCTCCAGTACCTAATTTTAATGAAATGGCCGTTGTATTCAGCAGCACTTGGTCGTTCACAGCCAACTCAGGATATTCGTCCGTGTAGTGAATGGCTTTGCTAACAGAACCATCCCTCATCAAGACGTTAAGCTCTTGCAGGCCATCGCGGCTTGCCAGAATTTGACTAACTGCAGCAATTTCCCATAGCACTTGGACTCATCCTCCCACAGCTTTCTTTTCCAGCTTGCCTTCACTGTGTTTTAATTATATGAAGGCTTGGATAGTTGGATGATTAACAACAAACAACAATTAAGAGATTTTCAAAAATAAAAGAAAATGGAGCTCATTTCTGCAGCAAAAAACCGTCAGCCCAGATTCTGGAGTGACGGCTTGCTTATAAACAATTTTCAATCTAGAGTATTACTGTTCAGCCACATCTTTAATAATTTGTACCACAGCTTCCGCTACCTTTACCATATCCTTAATCGCGATTTGCTCTGCTGTTGTATGAATATGCTCGTAGCCAACAGCCAAATTCACGGTTGGAACTCCCATGCCGTTGAAAACATTGGCATCGCTGCCTCCACCAGAATGGAACGTTCTAGGACTCAGACCGATTTTTCTCATTGCTTCCATGGCGAGCTTCACAACCGGAGCTTCTTCGTCGAACATAAATGCCGGATAAATTACCTCGCTATGAAAATCAAGCTTGGCTCCCATCTCTGCCGCCGCTTCCTTACATGCTTTATGCATGGCTTCTACCTGACGATCCAGCTTATCCTGAACGATACTGCGTGCCTCGCCCTCAAGCTCCACACGGTCCACTACAATATTCGTAGCGCCATTCACACCACCGGCGAATCGGCCGATATTGGCAGTTGTTTCTTTATCGATACGTCCAAGCGGCATCCTCGAAATCGCCTTGCTTGCTACTGTTATAGCACTAATACCGGCTTCGGGATTAACCCCTGCATGTGCTGATCGTCCGGAGAAACCTATGATGATTTTGGCTTGTGTAGGCGCCGCTACTGCAATGTCGCCAATTTGTCCGTTGGAATCAAGAGCATATCCAAAATCAGCTTCCATCCAGCTCGGATCCATCGCACGAGCACCCTTCAACCCGGATTCCTCACCCGCTGTAATCACAAACTGGATTTGACCGTGCTTGATGTTCTGTTCCTTTAATACCCGGATAGCTTCCAACATCGCGGCCAGGCCTGCTTTATCATCGCTACCGAGAATAGTGGTTCCATCACTGCGGATAATTCCATCCTCACCAATCTGTGGCTTGATACCCTTTCCTGGTGTTACTGTATCCATGTGTGAAGTGAAAAATAATTTCGGAACCTCAGCGTCCGTTGTTGCAGCCAAAGTGCAAATCAGGTTACCGGAGCCATGTCCGATCTGAGCCGCGACATCATCCTCCACTACCTTTAACCCAAGCGCTGTAAACTTTTGCTTCAAGACCTGGCTGATTTCCTGCTCGAAACGAGTTTCACTATCCACCTGAACCAATTCAATGAATTCCGACACCAATCTTTTTTCCTGAATCATCTCTTTCCTCCTCAGCATGATTTAAGTTAAAATAGAATTATACGACAAGCCCATATAAGGAGTTGAAATTCATGCGCAACAAGCTGTTATTCAAAATTATTATTTACGCAATGTTAGCATCCATGCTATTGTCCACTTTATTGTTTTCCTTAAATTCGTTTTTGTAGAAAAAACTCAACTAGTACAATTTGGTTTCCTGATTATAGGATTCCAAATTTTCTTTGATCCGCTGCAGGAATCGTCCGCATATGACTCCGTCAAGGATCCGATGATCCAGGGACAAGCACAGGTTCACCATGGACCGCACTGCGAGCATATCCTGAATGACAACCGGTTTTTTCACAATGGATTCAAAGGTGACAATAGCCGCTTGTGGATAATTGATAATAGGATAAGACAAAATTGAACCAAAAGCTCCTGTGTTATTAACCGTAAACGTACCGCCCTGCATATCATTCAGCGTCAATTTGCCGGCTCTGGCTTTTCGGGACAACTCGTCGATTTCCCGGGCTAGACCGGCAATGCTTTTTTGATCAGCTTTTTTGATTACCGGATTGACGACAAAATCCTCCGTTCCAACAAGAAGCGTAAGATTGATATCGCGTTTTACGATAATTTTGTCAACGGCCCAAACCGAGTTCATAATCGGGAAATCTTTAAGTGCACTGACAACAGCCTTCAGCAAAAAGGAAAGATAGGTCAGGTTGATACCTTCCTGCTTTCTGAAATCGTCCTTCAGCTTATTGCGGAGCTGCACCAGATTCGTAACGTCAACTTCAATCATCGTCCAAGCATGAGGGATTTCGCTCACACTTTGGCGAGTACGGCTGGCAATCATATTCCGGATCGGTGTTACATCAATAAAGTATTCATTCCCTGGTTCTCCAGAAGGCTCTTCCACTTCAACCTTAGGCAAAGTCGGATTCTCTGAGAGGTGAATACCCGTCGTTCTCACTCTATCTCTGATTTTCTTGGCTTGGTCTGCTTCCTCAGCAGCTGCCCCATTTGCATTTGACCGCTCTGATGCCGGAAGGCTTGTATGTGCGGTGTTCGTCTTCTGCGTGCTGGCATACTCCTCGATATCCTTACGAGTGATGCGACCGCCTAAACCCGTGCCTTGAACATTCTCAAGACGAACCCCATAATCTCCTGCAAGCTTTAATACCGCAGGTGAATAACGACCTCGCATGCTGGTATCTGCGCCCTCAGGAGCTTGAAAAGTAGTACTGCTTGCAACTGATCGGGTCTGCTCCGGCGTTGTAGATGCTGCCTCCTTTTGAAGGCTGGACGGCTCTTCGATCAGACATATCGCTTCACCTACAGCAGCAGTCTCACCATCACCTACCAAAATTTGCACTAATCGCCCTGCAATTGGAGAAGGCATTTCTGTGGTTACTTTCTCGGTAATTAATTCGCATAATGCATCGTATTCCTCTATGTAATCACCGGGCTGTTTGAGCCATTTACCGATGGTCGCCGCAACAAGACTTTCCGCCAGATGCGGAACGGTCACTTCGGTTCCTCGTGTGTTTGGATTCATTGGGTTTCCCTCCTAAGGACTTTCTGTTAAGAAAGTCTTTATCGTAAGCGTAAACTAAGTTTTCCGTAGGAAAACTATCTTCGTAAGCATGGGCTGACTTTCTGTTAAGAAAGTCTTCATCGTAAGCGTAAACTTGGTTTTCCGTAGGAAAACTATCTTCGTAAGCATAACCTAAAATAAGGCAAGCTCCCGCATAGCATCCTTAATTTTATCCGAACTAAGCAAGTAAAACTTTTCCATCGGGGGATTCATGCCAACAGCCGGTACATCGGGAGCACATAATCTACGGATAGGAGCATCCAGCTCAAACAGCATTTCTTCAGCAATGATTGCTGATACTTCAGCACCAACGCCGCCTGTTTTGTTATCTTCATGAATAATCAATACCTTACCGGTTTTAGCAGCTGCTTCAAGAACTGCCTCCTTATCCAGAGGCTGAAGTGTCCGCAGATCCAAAATGTGTGCGCTAATGCCTTCCTTGCTAAGCTCTTCTGCCGCTTGCAGCGCATAATTCACCGTGATACCGTAGGAGATCACCGTAATATCAGTACCCTGCCGCTTGACATCCGCTTTGCCGATTTCCACGATGTAGTCTCCATCCGGAACTTCTCCTGTAATGCCAAGGTAGCATTTTTTATGCTCAAAATATAGAACCGGGTCCGCGTCTCGAATTGCCGCCTTCATGAGTCCCTTCGCGTCGTACGGGTTAGAGGGTGCTACCATCTTTAAACCAGGTGTTCCGAAAAAAACCGACTCTGGGCATTGTGAATGATATAGAGCACCGCCTCCTGTAGCGCCATAAGGAGCACGAATAACAATGGGACAATTCCAGTCATTGTTAGACCGGTAACGAATACGTGCCGCTTCACTAATAATTTGATTTGTTGCAGGAAATATAAAGTCGGCAAACTGCATTTCAGCAATTGGCTTCATACCGTACATTGCCGCACCGATAGCGACACCCGTAATCGCAGATTCTGCCAAAGGTGTATCCATTACCCGTTCTTCACCAAATTTGTCGCGTAAACCCTTGGTAGCATTCAGTACGCCGCCCTTGCCAACGTCCTCGCCTAGTACGAATACATTCTCGTCCCGTTCCATCTCTTCCTGCATGGCAGAGCGTATGGCCTCCAAATAAGTAATAACTGCCATTACAGCACCTCCCCTTCTTCTGCATACACATGGCGCAGCGTATCCTCAGGTAAAGGAAAGGGAGCCTGATCTGCATAATGCGTAGCATCGGTTATTTCCAGCTTAAGCTTCTCCATTAGCTCTTCCTCTTGCTCATCACTCCATAATCCGCAATCGACCAAATATTTACGATATAGCGGAATACCATCCTTTGCCCGATTCTCATCGACCTCTTCCTTCGAACGATACAACATGTCATCGTCAGATGTAGAGTGCGGTGAAATTCGGTACATAACCGCCTCAATCAAAGTAGGACCATCGCCACGAATAGCCCGCTCACGCGCTTCCTTCATGACTCGATACACCTCAAGCGCATCATTGCCGTCAACCTTGACTCCTGGGAATCCGTATCCGTTAGCCCGTTCAGCAATGCTCCCGGAAATTTGCTTATGCAGCGGAACAGAAATGGCATACTGATTGTTTTCGCACATAAAAATCGCGGGCAGCTTATGAACACCGGCAAAATTGCAGCCCTCATGAAAATCCCCCTGGTTGCTTGATCCTTCACCAAAGGTAGCAAAAGCGACAAAATCCTGCTTCTTCATTTTGGCAGCCAAAGCAAAACCAACCGCATGAGGAACCTGTGTCGTTACAGGGCTTGAGCCCGTCACAATATTCAGCTTCTTATGTCCAAAATGACCCGGCATCTGGCGTCCTCCGCTGTTCGGGTCCTCGGCCTTGGCAAACACAGACAGCATCAATTCTCGCAAGCTCATTCCAATCGAAAGCACAAATCCATAATCACGGTAGTAAGGAAGAAAATAGTCCTTGCCTTTCTCCAAAGCAAATGCGGCAGCAACCTGTGCAACCTCTTGCCCAATACCCGAAACGTGAAACCCGATCTTACCCGACCGCTGCAATAAAAAGCCGCGTTCATCAAACTTTCTTGCTTTTTGCATATATGTGTACATCTCAACTGCGCGCTCATCTGATAATCCCAGCTTGCGGTGCTTCATCATTTGTCCGATGGACATGGACGTAACCCCTCTCCACAATAAACTTAATACCAGGTACTAATACTTGGCACTATATATATTATAAACCGTTTCAATGATGAAAACAATTGTTACATGTTAATAGCTCGTCCATCGACTGCAAGCATAGCTTCGCCTAGAGCCTCGGAAAGGGTCGGGTGTGGGTGAATGGTTTGTCCAACCTCCCAGGCCGTAGCGTTCAATAATTGAGCCAAGGCCGCCTCGGATATGTAGTCAGTAACATGGGCACCAATCATATGCACACCTAGTATATCGTTCGTCAGCTTATCAGCTACTACTTTCACAAAACCGTCCTGCTCACCCTGTACTAGAGCTTTTCCCAATACGGAATAAGGGAACTTACCAATCTTCACTTCATGCCCCTTTTCAACAGCCTGTGCTTCTGTCCAGCCGATCGATGCTGCCTCTGGTCTTGTATAAATACAACGAGGCACTTGATGGGCCTCTTGGTGATGAGGCTTCTGGCCGCTTGCATGCTCTACAGCCCTAATCCCTTCATGTCCAGCCACATGTGCAAGCTGAAGACCGCCGATGCAGTCCCCAATTGCATAAATGTGTGCTTCAGCCGTCTGCAGATTGTCATTTACACGAATAACGCCGCCAGCAAGCTTAACATCCGTATTTTCCAAGCCTATTCCCTCAATATTCGCCTGACGACCAACACAAACCAATACCTTATCCGCCTGAAGTACTCTGTGCTCGCCCTTGCGTTCGACTTCAAGATTCGCATGTCCAGACTCCACCTTGACTGTTTCCGTAAGCACAGCAGCGTCTGTGATGATTTGAACGCCTCTCTTTTTCAGCAGTCGCTCCATTTCCTTAGACACATCGGCGTCCTCAGTGGGTAGTAGCCTTGATGCATATTCAACAACAGTAACCTTAACACCAAAATCATTTAACATCGAAGCCCATTCCATACCAATAACACCGCCGCCGATAATAATCATCGATTCGGGTAATTGCTCCATCTGTAATGCGTCATCACTATTCAATATATGATTACCGTCTGTAGCCAGACCAGGAAGTGTACGGGGCCTTGAGCCTGTTGCAATAATAAGCTTGTCCGGGACAAGAGTCACGATTTCACCGTCCGCCTGTTCAACTGAAATCGAACCACTGCGAGGTGAGAAAATGGAAGGTCCAATAATTCTACCGTTTCCATAAACAACATGTATGTTATGTTTTTTCATTAAATACTGGACACCTTTATGCATTTGCTCAACAATGCCTGCTTTGCGGGATTGAACCTTAGGAAAATTCAGCTGCACAGAAGCCGCTTCGATCCCAAACTTCTCGCTTTCCTGCATCGTTGCATAAATTTCTGCACTGCGCAAAAGAGCTTTGCTTGGAATGCAGCCTCGATGCAGACATGTCCCTCCGAGCTTCTCCCGTTCCACGACGGCGACCGTTTTTCCTAATTGAGCTGCCCGAATGGCGGCAATATATCCACCCATCCCTCCTCCAAGGATAACGATATCAAAAGCTTGCGTCATGTAAAAACCTCCTAAAATGTTTGCGAAGTAGTATTCTTTTGTAACATCTGCTTTGTTTTCAAAAAAACTTACTGCGTAAGCTTCCCTGATGTTTATCCTATTGTAACTCTTATAAGTGTGGAAAATATAGTACAATTTACGAAACATACATGAATTGTTGCCGATAGTATGTTACCTTAAGAAATGGAATTCCACAATCCGCAAATTCGGATATGACAAAGGAGCACTTATGAAAACTACACTATCCCGGTTCATTGCAGTATTAATGCTGGCCATTCCCGGCCTTATTGCTACCTATGGCTTCCTGGCCATGAAAGATGCTTTTTTTGCTCAGTTCGGGGCGATAGAGGCAAACCCTCATATGTTATGGGGAAAATTTACGCTTGGTTTAATTATGTTTCTGGCTGGGGTTGCTTTTCTCGGAGGATGGACTTTTTTTCGTGATCGCAAACGCAATTATGTCGCTCCACGTTTTAAGGTTAAGCGCAAACGCCCTTAAACCAGGAAAACATCGCATAAGCCATTACTAGTAAGCGCCTATCTATGGCTCCATTTATCTGCTGGCTTTCTCTTTACTTCGACCCAGTAAATCGAACCAGAGCAGCAGCCGATTGGCTTCAATCCATTGCGAAACCGAGGAACGCCACGCCATTATATGCAGAACCAGCAACAATACAATCAAAATAGCCTGCAGCTGCCAGGCTGATCCAAGGACTACCCAGCAGCCAAGTGCAAAACCAAGCACATTCGCTCCTGCATCCCCAATCATGAGTTCTGCCCGCAGGTCCGGTCCCAGCAGTATACCAGCACCAATGTAGACAGGCAATACATAAGGGGCTAGCTTCATTGCAGTTTGTAGAAGCTCACCTATATGAAATTGTCCACTTATAGCGATTGCACTCAGCTGGACAAACGTCCCAGCAGCAGTAATCATAAAGAAGCCTTTGAGCGCACGACCTGGACGCACATCCAACAAATTAATTCCATTGGTCATCAATCCGAGTAAGATCAAGTCAGCACAAAGTTGCCACCAAGAGTCGCTGGACAATCCGCTGACAAAAAGCAGAGCCGCTATTCCTGTTAAAATGGCTTTTAACAAACCTGTACTGCAAATCTGCTTTTCCTTCCAGAGCAGCCAATGACCCTTTAACCCTTTTATCATCTTGTCACCGATAGCATCATCTGCAAAACCCGCCAGCGCAACCACGCTCATCGCGGCGGTATAGCTTAAAAAGGATACCTGATTAAAGGCAGTCAGTTCCTTCTGTCCACGAAAAAAACTTGCCAGCCCATTCATCATCATTGTATTTACTAATACAAGCAGCCAAATAAGCAGCCCGCAGCCCGTTGCAATTATTTGCCCTTTATAGTTTGGCCGGAGCATTCCATGATTCATCATAAATCTCCTAATCATAGACAGCCATCGACGCCCCAGCCACCAGAGCAGCGATACCCACAACAACAGCCAAACCGTTGTCAGCATATCGGATACCAGTAACGTTCCCAAAGAGTTCGACCCACCGCGTAAAATTGCTGTCCACGATGCAGCCAGCCCCGCAGATCCCGACCACTTTCTCGATGTGAGAAAGACACCTCCCTTTCCTGAATACGGTACCCGAGCCTCACAGCGTCGATCGTTAGACCCACTTCCACTCCGAAGCCTTTACCAACACGTCCTATCTGCTTCATGACATCACTGCGAACAGCTCTTTGACCTGACAAAGGAGCCGTCGGAGTAAATCCAGACAACTGATACACGCCTAGCTGCGCCAAACGCTTGACCATCCCGAAACCTCCGAGTTTGACGGGTTTAGGCAGTCTGGCAATAACCATATCCGCCTGATCCCCCCAGACAGGCTCTACAATCACAGGAAAGCTTGCTGCTGATGAACCCAAATCTGCATCCAGAAACACAAGAATACTTCCTCTCGCCATTCTTAGTCCTGTATTCAGAGCTGCTCCTTTACCATAAGAACGTGGATGTGTGACGATGATATCTGCCCACGGCGCGGCTGCATCGTAGGTGTGATCGCTGCTTCCATCATCAACAACAATAATCTCAGCGGTTTCCGCCCTAATGAAATCGTATGCAGAATTCGTCTGACGGCTTGTCCATAATCGTATGCCAGTACGAATGGCTTGAAGCGTTTCACCGATGAGTTTCTCTTCGTTACAAGCTGGCACGATAATCGAAATCCCCTTATATACGTGCTGATTGGTCACTTCACCCATCCCAGAAGCCTCCTATACAAGCGCTGCCAGATGCGCTCTTTTTCAACTGGGATTAAGCAGTGAAAGCCTTTAGCGTCAGTCAGCTTGCTTCCAACCTTGATTCGGACAAGCATCGAACTGCCCATACCGAGTCGTCCCTTTTTCATAAAATCAAACATATGGCTGTGCGTACCGACTGCTATAATGGATTCACAATCGTGATCATAGGCTAATAAAAGCGCCATATCCTCACTCGTTCCACAGGCTGGAAGCGTGATCGCATGAAGGCCCAATGCCAGCAGCCTGCCCATACCCGGTGCTGTCCCATCTGAATAGGCTTGTACAACCAGCTCGGCCCCGCAATGCAGTGCTGAGTCAGACACACTATCCATGTCTCCGACAATAAGGTCAGGCATATAACCCTGATCTAGTAAAGCATCCGCTCCCCCATCAACTCCAATAAGCACGGGATGATGCTTGTGAATATAGCTATGAAGCGCCTTCAAGTCACCAATATAATGATCCCCGCGAATTACGATAAGTACGGGACGACCTTCCAACTTCGTTTTCATGGCATTGCAGCGCAGCGGCTTCAGAATTCGCTCCTTTTCCAAAGCGGCAAAAGTAAGTGTATTATCCATAAAAATACTCAGTTGTTCTTGCATACAGCTTAACGCCTTGTGATAATATAAAAACCATTGCTCTTTAGTAAATCGTTCACAAGGGAGCACATGATTCTCAATGACAATACCGGCTTCTGTTAATAGCAGCTCACTGCGATTAGGGATATAGGGCAGCCACATTGGCTCTATTTGAACAATAGCTATACCCTTGTCTAGCAACAGCAGTGGCCCCCGTACGGGAACTGTACCCGACATTATAGGACCCGCGTTCACGATTAATTTCACGTTAGCACGGATCAATCCTTCAGCAGCCAGCTCATCCATATCCATATGGTGAATCACTGCTATCATGCCGGGCTCAATATTTCGCATAAGCTGTTTTGTTCGTCTATCAACTTGTGTAATCCCCTTAATATGGCCTGTTACAGGTTCCCCTTTTCTAATTGCCATTGGCATGCACTCCGCTTCTTTAGCTCTAGTTCCCTCTATTTTGGGTCAGAACGCGCCATATCATGCATGAATCCGTTTTTTTATAAAAAAAGCCCGGGTATTGTGATATGTATCCTACTTAACGGACATATCTTTACCCAGACTATCTCTTGTTACCTATGTTGTTACTAATTAGCTTTTATAGATGCAAACTGCCTTCAAACCAATCCTTATAGGCCGTATCTGGAACTATATGCAGGATGTAATCTATGATCGAGGATTTTTCCTCCGGTTTAAACTGATACTTACAGTCGAGTCCATTAAAAAGCAGCTTGAGTCCTAATGATGTTCCATCCTTATGAAACATAATCTGAATAACATAGAGCTCATCAGGCTCATCATCAAACCGGCAACCCATGTCTATCTCTATAGACTGTTCAGACTCATTTTCGAATTCACAATAGTCGAATTTCATTATTTTCTCCCGTCTACAGGGTTTTACGTACAAATGCGCTTCATTTTCCTACATTAAACGCTTAGTTCCTATGCTATACTGTTGATTATCTGAACGCAAGTACCCAATGCTTTCAAAATTCTTACCTTGGTTGGTTAAGCGTACTTCTTTTTATTGAATTCTTCTTAATCCAGCAAGAATTCTCCATCTAATGTATAACTTAGATAGCGCGCCATCGATGTTTTCACTCTCTTTAAGCCTAACTTACGATAAAAATCTTCATTACCTGTTGTTGCAATCAATTGAACGCACGAAATTTCTTTCAAATTAACTAAAATGTTTTCCATTATCTTTCTGCCTATGCCCAATTTTTGATACTCTGGATGTACGACAACATCACAAACAGACGCATTAAATACACCATCAGAAATCGCCCTGCCGAAACCAACTATACGGTTATTTATGGTTGCAATTGCAACTAAATGACTGGCTTCAAATACCTTTCTTGTTGTTTCACTTGAACGTTTTGTCCAACCTACCAAATGAAGTATTTCATCAACTTCGTTCCAATTCACATTTGATAAGTCGTTTTGTAGGATGACTTTCATCGCTCAACCTCCAATATAAGCGTTTAATGAACGGTTCCAATAAAAGAGACAAACTTTTCAGTGGACTTATGATACTCTGGTGAATCTTTTGGTAATAAACCACAAGCATATTCAACTGTTACTGAATAACCAAACAAAACCTTTTTCGTATCAATTACTCCACAACCCTTACAATTCACACCGCAACCATCGAGAATACCTTTTTGGCTTGCTTGAAATGAACCTATTGCCCTAAATTGCGCAAATGTGTTTGTCATCCATGGACACCAACAAATCAATGCGATAGAAATTAATATTCCTATAAAAATCCGTTCGTGTTTATCCATTGTCTTTGCTCAACCCGGACCTTTGGAGATCTAGGTTAAAGACCTCTTGTGATTTAACTTTAGAATAACCAATGCGTTCATAAAACTGATGCGCTTCAACTCTATGCCCTCCTGAACGCACTCTCACCACATTATATTCCTTCTGTTTTGCCCATTCTTCGCAGCTTCTCATAAGCTGTTCACCAATTCCCTTACGCCTGTGCTGGTGATGGACTACCAATCCACCAATTTCAGCGAAGTCAGGGCTTTCGATTAGATGCCTTCCATGAACATGAGCCCAGCCAGCAACCATACCATCTATTTCCATAACGAATATAGCATTATCATCATCTTTCAATAGTTTTATGAGACGTTCTATAATTTGATCTTCTGAAGCCACATAGCCCAGTTGATTTGACAATTCAGCTATTTGCGAAGCGTCAGATGTTGCAGCAATCCGTATATGCATGTATGTTATTCACTCCTTCTATAAATCGTTTGGTTGCAGCACTTTCAACTTATCTATACCATTAGTTACCTAGATGTTTATATAGCCACGCCTTTGATTTCTCTAGCATTCCAAGAGTTATTTGATGGTTCACCTTAGAATATTCAACTAATTGTAGATAATCCGAGGATATGTGATAAGGCATCATTGCATTCATAAAATATCTTTGGCTTTCAATAGGAATGGTAGTATCTTCCTTACCATGTAGTAATAATAAAGCTCTATTACCATTAAAATCTAAATGGTGAGCAGGGTCATACTCTTCTAGTAAAATCCTTTCATTTGAACTCATAGAATTCCTTCCATCCATCTCACGGAATAATTCCTCACATTTAATCCAGGCACAGGAGCCGTTTATAACTATCGCAGACTGTACTCGGGACACTCTTGAAAAAACACTTGCGGCAATAAAACCACCTGTTGAGTGACCCACAATGCCGATATTCTCATCAGTTAAGGATAACTCAGACACTATTTCTTCTGCTTCCTTCACACCTTGTAAAACAACAATCCAAAAATATTGTTGTAATACTAAAGTGTCAAAATAGTTGAGTCTACCCCGTTCTCCATGATATGGCAATTCAGGTAAAATAACCTTATATCCCCAATTTGCTATCAATGACGCAAAAAATACATAATCATATATATTGGATACCCAACCATGATACAAAAGAACTGTGCCCCTCGGTTTGATTGAAGGGTTTATTTGTACACATGGTATACCAGCTATATTGCAGTTTTTGTAATTGTCCATATAATGCTCACTTTCTTAAACGCTCCATATACAATCCTCTGGTTTCTTATCAAACAAAAATCCACGAAACACCGTTGTTCTTAATTGATGTGTATCAGATCTTTCGAGATATTCAATACGACAACATAAACGTGGCTCCATCCATTGTGTTTTCTGATCTTTAACCTTATGAAATTGCTTTGCCAACTCCAGGAACATTTCCTTTTCATATGGCTTAAAGCCATACTCAACAACACCTACAGGTTTATTTTGAACAGTCCTAAAATTCAATCCAATAACAAGTCCAAACGGTTGGGTTCGGTATCCCAGTATAATAACGTCAATCGTCTTGAAATGCTTTATTTTTAGCCAATCAGGGCTTGTAGTGTCTGGATAGTACTTGGATTCCTTGCGCTTTGCCACAATGCCTTCCATATCACGATCTCTGGTAAAATTAAACAAAGCCTGACCTTGCGCTTCGATATATATGGTGGGCGTTATAATAGATGTTTCAGAGATCATTTCATGCAGCCGCTGTTTCCGCGTCATAAGTGGCTCTTTCAAATGCTCACGATCCGTATATAAAACATCAAATGCTACAAATGTTGCTGGATGTGTATGTACCGCATTTCTGATTCTTAATGAATTACTTAGCCTGACTCGATATGAGAAATCATCAAATACAGGTCTACCCTCACGCAGCACAATACCTTCACAATCCAAAACTGCCGTATGTGCTTTTATAGCCTTAGACGCTTCCATTAACTCTGGAAACTTGTCGGTAACGATGTTGCCGTTACGTGTGTATGCTTCTATTCGTTCTCCTTGCTTATGTAGAAGTATTCTCCATCCATCCCACTTTGGCTCAAAGATAAACATTTCATCGTCGAATGGCTCACTGCCTACGCTTACGATCATTGGTTTAATTGGTGTAAAAAGCATCTTGTTTCACCTCTTACACTATTCTAACCATGTTCATCTTTCAGAAAACTTAGTTAGAAATGACAATTATAAAAGTAGAAATGCTATTTTATTCATTAAATTTAGATGGATCTTCAACATAACTTTCTATAATAAAACCACAATTCACACAAATAGAATGTATGATAGGTGAACCAAATTTAAAGAAACCTTTTACAGGGGTAACTACTGCGTAGCCAGCTTGCCTACCTTTTCCTATTTCCTTGCCTCCACATTTAGGACATTGAGTCTCCATATTAACCATAATTCAATCCCTCGTTTGGTAAATTTTTTTTAATCCTTCACTGGTTCTAAGATGATGGCTAACACAGACACTTCAAGCACCATCAATATTTATTGTCAAATCATTGTTTCTGTGGCTTAAATCAAGTAAGCAATTATTCTAAGTTCTATTATACAATGAATTACCAATTTCAGTAGGGAAAACTCGTTTTAAACAAGCTGATCAAGAGTAAATGGGAGCTTTACGAGTTACCCTCTTATTTTCTCTGAAGGATAAAGAAAAAAGGTATCTCATTGAGATACCAACAGGAATAATCGTTGAACCCTGAACCATCATAGGAGCTGCATCAATTGTTGTAAGCACATTGTTATATAACAACAATTTAAGCCATCCTGTACCAACATGATTAAGTTTTACTTGGAAATATAGAAAGCATTATTTTCCAATTTAGTTGTAAGTCCAAATTCTTCAACAGCAAAATTCCAAGTCATAGGAAAGTAAGTTACATCATTTAAGACTAAAATCGGATACTCCTCATTCCCATTGTCAAGCCAGTCATCATTTACAAAGATATTGAAATCAGGCATTTTAGCGTATAACTTATCAGTTGGAACACCGCTATCAAAACTTAGTTTACCTGCTTTATTACTTGTCTTCCGAATGGAAAACCCCACTTCATCATCCCAATTTGTTTCTAAGCCCAATGCTTGTGTGAAATTATATGTCATTGGAAAGTAAGTAATATCCTTATATTCAAATACTGGATATTTGGATGTATTACTAAAAACTTGCTGATTATTGACATATACTTTATAAGCTGGAATGGTAACTTTCAATTGACCAGCTGGAACGACTTCTTTCGGAGGTGCAGATGCAGGTTTAGAGCTTGAATTACTAGAAGATGAAGACCCACTAGAACCTGAGCTTGAACTACCTCCGCTTCCATTATGATAATGATATCCTGTACACAATCCCTTTTTAACTGATGCAGCAGAACAATTATGACCACCATTCGAATCTAGTCTACCTGGATGTGCAAATGAAGTTGAAACTATACTGAGAGCAAGTATTGATGTTAAAATGATTATTCTCCCAACTTTCATGGGTATTCACTCCTATATACATAGTAATTATTTCCTATGCTATCCTACCAGATAATAACTATTTATACAATCGTTTCTGAATGTTAAAGCAACCGCTATTATTGGGATGCTCTCTCATTTGAAGGTTCCGTTGATTTAGTTAATTCCTCCCTCTCAAATTTTCCAAATAAAAACCCAATAAATCATTTTGATTTATCGGGTGAGATGGGAATAGTTTATAGGGTTCAAAACAAGTTTATCGGTTTTCATATACTATATGGAATATATATCCATTACACGCAATTCCTTACCATACCTTACTCCTTACCCTTTCAAGACACCTTATGCTCGATTCTGAGTTTATCCGCAACCATCGCAATAAACTCACTATTCGTCGGCTTCGATTTCGAGATATTAATCGTATATCCGAACAGATGTGAAATGCTGTCGATGTTGCCGCGCGTCCAAGCGACCTCAATCGCGTGGCGGATGGCACGTTCTACGCGGCTGGGTGTTGTTTTGTATTTTTCGGCAATTTGTGGGTAGAGGGTTTTTGTGATGGCACCTAATATTTCAATATTATTATAGATGATCGTGATGGCTTCACGCAGGTACTGATAGCCTTTGATATGAGCGGGAACACCAATTTCGTGAATAATGGTTGTAATGTTGGCGTCGAGGTTTTTGCCTTTGGGAAGCTGCACAATGTTGGCTCTTGTGCTTGTGGTGGAGGAAGTAACTGAATTGCTTTGGTTATTAGTGACAAGCTGACGAATTCGACTCGTCAATATTTCCATATCAAACGGCTTTAGTATGTAATAAGATGCACCCAATTGAACTGCCTTTTGCGTAATGTTTTCTTGACCGAAGGCTGTCAACATGATGATCTTGGGTTGCGGATTCAAATTCATATCACGCAGCTTTTCCAGTACGCCCAATCCGTCCAGGTGCGGCATAATAATATCCAGAATAAGGACATCAGGCAGCCGGTTTCCTTCTTCGATCAAACGAAGAACATCATTGCCGTTATATGCTATACCCGAAACATGCATATCGTCCTGCTCATCAATATATTCAGACAGTAGGTTAGTAAATTCTCGGTTGTCGTCAGCCAGCAATACTTCAATCGTTTGCAAAATAGCTTCCTCCTTCAAAATGGGTAAAGATGGATGTTTAATTGTTCTTTAGTATACTTTCGACATGATAAATAAAATTCCTTCTGTCGAAATTTATTTTTCTGGATTTTTTTTTGTATTTATCATATAATTAATATTTTGTTTCAAGAAAGCTAATTGTTCGACACGTTTAGCTAAAAAAACAAGTTCCCCCTTGAGGGAGAACTTTATGAGGCTTTCATCGTTTCATTTACGGTCTGCCGAAGCATGATCCCTGCGTCCTGCAGCATCCATTCAATAAAGCATCCATAACCGCTAGTTGGGTCATTGACAAACACATGAGTAACCGCACCAATGACTTTACCGTTTTGAATAATGGGACTACCGCTCATTCCTTGTACAATACCACCGGTTTTTTCAAGAAGACGCGGATCCGTGACTTTAATTACCATACCTTTTGTTGCTGGGAATTCCTGTTTCGTAACATGCATCACTTCAATATCGAATTTCTCCACCTTTTGCCCACTTACAACCGTGTAGATCTGGGCGGGCCCTTCCTTTACTTCTTCTGAAAAAGCGACGGGCAAGGCTTCTTTGGAAAAGCTGTGATCGGGCAGCTCACTCATTTGACCAAAAATTCCGAAAGACGTGTTTTTTTCGATGTTACCTAGCACCTTACTTTCCTTGGAAAACTGTGCCCTTTTTTCTCCGGGTTCACCATTTTGGCTTTTGGAAATCGAGGTCACATTGGAATGAACAATCTCTCCTGTACCGACTGCAATTGGTGTTTGAGTATCCATGTCAGTGATGACATGCCCTAGTGCTCCATATACCCCTTGATCCGGTGCATAGAAAGTCAGAGTCCCTACCCCAGCCGCTGAGTCGCGGATATACAAGCCCAGTCGATACGTTTTATCCACAACATCGTATGCTGGCTGCATGCTCAGTTCGAGAACTTCATTATTTCGCTTCACCGTCAAGACAATAGGCTTCTTACTTTCACCTGCTTCAGTTACCAGTTCGGAAACCTTGGACACATCGGTAATGGGTTTACCATTCAGCTTGACAATCAAATCGCCCAATTGGATGCGGGCATCCTCACCAGGTGAAACCTTCTTTTCGTCTGCTATCGTCACCAAATGATGACCAACAACAAGAACACCTGCCGACTTTAACTTCACTCCGATGGTATGTCCACCAGGAATAACCTTGAGGTCAGGCACAACATTGACCTTGACGGTTTTGAGTGGAATCTTGCCAAAAAGCTTCAGTGTAAGCTCAGCCTGACCTGCTTTGTAAGATTCCAAAGAAATAGGATGATGAAGATCCACTTGAAATGAGTGCTTAGTCGATCCATTAACCTTCACAATGTCCGGATCATTCACGCTCACCTGGGCGCTAACAGGCATCGCCAGTTGAAGACTGGCCTGCTGACCTGTGAACAGCCTTAGTTCTTCTGGAAATGAGGCAAAGCTTTGGAAGGGTGTGGACAGGCTACCCAGACAAACGAAGAAGATAAGCATCAATCCAATCAATCTTTTTCTCCGGTTGGAACTCATGGTGTCACGCTCCCTTGCTTCCTGTGCACGAGCGGCAATCGTAATGACTCACCGCTTAATGCGTACCCTTAAGGTATCCCCACACCATTCGTTTTATAAGTGAAAATGATCCCACACTTGGGGCTACAAACTTCCTTTCTTGACATCTGCCAAATCCAGCATTTCTTGAGCATGCTGCAAGGTCGTACCGGTGACCTCTACACCACCAAGCATACGCGCCAATTCATGAATTCGTCCTTCAGCAGATAAATCGTCCACATGGGTAAAGGTTCGTTTACCATCATTTGTTTTGTGAATAAGGTAATGAGCATCGGCCATGCAGGCTACTTGCGGAAGGTGTGTAATAGAGAATACTTGACAATCACGCGATAGCCGCGACATTTTCTCTGCAATCGCTTGTGCTGCACGTCCGCTTACTCCGGTATCCACTTCATCAAATACGAGCACCGGGATACGATCGACTCGGGCAAAAATCGATTTTAAAGCAAGCATCACTCTGGAGATTTCACCACCGGATGCGATTTTACTCAAGGAGCGTAAAGGTTCGCCTGGATTTGCTGAAATTAGAAACTCCACTTCGTCGGCACCATTTAAACTGCATGCCTCTTCATTGAATTTAATTTGGACTTTAAATTGTGTTTTTTCCATATGGAGATCTCGAAGCTCAGCCACAATTTCGCCAGCCAGCTTGTCCGCTACCTGTTGTCTCTTCTCCGAAAGAATCTTCGCGTGCTTACGCAAAATTTGAATGGCCTGGTTCTCCTGTTTTTGGAGCTCTTGCAGCTTTTCGTCTTTATTTTCAATCATATCCAGCTCATGCTTAACTTTTTTCAAATATTCAAGAATGTCTGCAATACTTTCTCCGTATTTGCGCCGAAGGGATGCCATGGTGTGTAAGCGCTGTTCAATAAATTCAAGCCTTGTTGGGTTGAATTCAATGTCATCCCGATAATCGCGCAGCTGGTAAGCAGCGTCTTCGAGCTGATAATAAGCACTCTGGACCTGCTCCAGAACAGGTTGCAGCTTCACTGGATCCAAAGTAGCAATATCCTCAATTTTTTGCATGACTTTACTTATTGTTGTAAGTCCTGCGCCTGCCCCGCTTAAGGAATCGTAAGAATCCGCAGCGTTTTGGTACAACTTTTCCGCATTCGCTAGTATGCGTTTTTCTTCAAGTAATGATTCATCCTCGCCCAATTTTAATTGAGCTGAGCTGATTTCTTCAACCTGAAAGCGATACAGGTCGAGCATCTGCAGCGATTTTTTGCTCGTTTCCTCAAGCTCTTTCAAGCTTTTGCGAATACCGCTATAGGTTTGATAAGCTTTTCCATACTCACTTTTTAAAGGACCGATCTCGACCTCACCAAATAAATCGAGCCAATTGATATGCTCATCTACATCAAACAACGATTGATGCTCATGCTGACCATGTATGTTCACAAGCCAGGCTCCCACGGATTTCAATCCAGCCAGATTAACCATCTGTCCATTAATGCGGCTTGTGCTTTTACCTTGTGCTGTGATTTCGCGACGAATAATCAAGTGCTCTTCGGAATCGGCTTCAATGCCGAGCTCCTCTAATGTTGTCCACACCGGGTGGCCCGCCTCAATATGAAATAAAGCTTCAATGGAGGACTTATCACTCCCGTATCGAACCAAATCAGCAGAGCTTCTTCCACCTGCTATTAGAGTTAAAGCGTCAATAATAATGGATTTACCTGCTCCCGTTTCACCCGTAAGGACATGAAACCCTTTACGAAAGTGAAGGTGAACCGATTCTATAACAGCTAAGTTGCGTATTGTCATTTCTAGCAGCATCGTCATCTCTCCCTGTTAGCTAAGCATGGATAAAATTTGATTTACCACCTTGCTGCTCTGTTCTTTACCGCGGCAAATCATCAATATGGTATCATCGCCACAGATTGTTCCCATAATTTCTGGCCACTCGAGGCTATCGATTAAGGAACCAATGGCATTGGCCGTTCCTGGAAGGCTTTTTAATACCACAAGATTATCCGTATAATCGATATGTACAAAATGATCATTCAAGGCTCTTTTTAAGCGGTGCAAGGGATTATAACGCTGATCGGCTGGAACCGAATATTTGTAGCGTCCATCATCCAATGGAACCTTGATTAAATGTAATTCCTTGATATCCCGTGAAATCGTCGCTTGTGTAACTGCATAACCTGCACTTTTTAATCGATCAACCAGTTCATCCTGAGTTTCAACTTCATTATTCGCAATAATTTCGCGTATTTTGATATGTCGTTGGCCTTTCATTTCTATACCTCATCCTCGTTGTCTATTTGAAATCGGATACACTGTATCCTATGCTGCTGCGGATCCACATAAAGAACTCCTGAAGTTTGCGGATACAATAAATGAAATGCAAGCAGATGATCACGTATGGAGCTGCCTGTTGTTTCCATAGGCTTGCGTTCTTTGGCTACCTTCACGGTAAAATACACACCGTCCTGCTCTACAAAGTAATCAATGAACAAACGGCTGTGCAAGGGCTCCCCATCATTAATCGTAATGTGAATGGGAATACGTTGTTTGCCGCTAATGACCTTGTATCCATTTTCCTCAAGCAAACGTGTGACTTCATCCGATGATACAGGGGTCTCCTCCGGAAGCGTAAGTCCTTCACTCTCACTTTCCATAGTGCCCTTCATTCGATTGCGAATATACAGGAATATCCAAAAACCCGCTATAAGAATTATCAAAATGATGACCAAGCCATCTCCACTTTGCATCCCATTCACCTCAATGGTAAGTATTCGAGAAATCTCAACCAATATCCTCCAAAAAAACAAAAAACTCATCCGCCAGATGAGTTTTGAAGCTTTTGTGCATCGATGACTACTTGCTGAATCCACTCGTCTTTGAGTTGTGATGATACGATTGATTCGGGTGCTGCTGATTGAAAATAGGCGAGAAATTCAACGTTGCCCTCACCACCGCGTATTGGAGAAAAGGTAAGCCCCTGCAAATAAAATCCAGCTTCCTCCGCAAACCCAAGTACAGTTTGAAGCACTTCCGTATGCACAGACGGGTCTCGCACAACCCCTGTCTTGGGAACCTTCTCACGCCCCGCCTCAAACTGCGGCTTGATCAAAGCAACTACCGAACCATGCTCAGATAAAATGCTTTTTAACGGGGGCAGGATGAGCTTTAAGGAAATAAAAGAGACATCAATCGAAGCAAAGGCAGGCTGCGGCCCAACTAAATCCTCTGGCTTCATAAAACGAAAATTGGTTCGTTCCATCACCTTCACCTGGGGATGACTGCGCATGGACCAATCCAATTGATTATAGCCGACATCCACTGCATACACATAAGCTGCTCCATGCTGCAGTGCACAATCGGTAAAGCCACCGGTGGAGGCTCCAATATCCAGCATGGTAACGCCATTCAGATCGATATTAAACAGCTTTAAAGCCTTTTCCAGTTTCAATCCGCCTCTACTTACATAGGGATGGATCGCACCTTTAACAAGGATTCTGGAGCTTCTATGCACCTTCGTGCCTGCCTTATCGATCGGCTCCTCATCCACCTGAACAAGTCCAGCCATAATGGACGCTTTTGCTTTTTCCCGTGTCAGGAAAAAGCCTTGCTCCACAAGTAATATATCTAATCGTTCTTTATCTGCTGCCATGCTGAAGTTATTCCCACTTTCTGCCGAGATGATTCAAGCATGCTGCCGTTTGCGCGGCATTAATGCTTTTACCTCGGATACAAGCCGTTCTGCAGTAAGTCCTACTTCCTGACGCTGTTCCTTTACCGATCCATGCTCGACAAAATAATCGGGAACGCCGAGGATTTTGATTTGCAGACCATGGCGATTTTGATTCGCATAAAACTCGAGCACTCCACTGCCGAAGCCGCCCATTTGCGCGCCTTCCTCCAATGTAATGATAGGTAAGTTCTCCTTGGAGATCTGAAGCAGCATAGCTTCATCCATAGGCTTGATAAACCGTGCGTTAACGACCCGAAGCTGTAACCCGTCCTTGTTTAGCTGCTCTGCAGCTTCAAGTGCAATAGCAATCATAGGTCCTACTGCCAGCACAACCGCACTGTCTCCCGGTCTTAGCACTTCCCAGGTACCGATAGGAATCGCTTTTAACGGCTCATCCATAGGTACGCCGAGTCCATTAGCCCGAGGGTAACGAACAGCGATAGGACCTTCGTCGTAGTCAACTGCGGTTTTAAGCATGTGCCGCAGCTCATTTTCATCCTTAGGCATCATTAGCACCATATTTGGAATACTGCGCAAATAAGCTATGTCGTACACACCATGGTGGGTTTCACCATCATCTCCAACAAAACCTGCGCGATCAATTGCAAATATAACATTAAGATTGGCACGGCATATATCATGAACAACCTGATCATAGGCTCTTTGCAAAAATGTAGAGTATACGGCAAATACAGGCTTCATACCTTCACTTGCCAGTCCTGCACAGAAAGTAGCCGCGTGCTGTTCTGCAATTCCAACATCAATCATCCGTTTTGGAAATTGAGCTGCGAATTTCAACAAGCCTGAGCCACCCGGCATCGCAGGAGTAACAGCCATAATTCTTAAATCCTGCTCAGCCAGCTCAATCAGCGTATTCCCAAAAACATCCGTATACATGGGATGACCAACTGCCTTTAGCATTTTACCGGATTCAACCTTATAAGGTCTAACTCCATGCCAAGTAAAGGAATCTGCTTCTGCTGGCAGATAGCCTTTTCCTTTTAGTGTCAACACATGCACCATAACCGGACCTTCAACCTTTTCTGCTTGCTTCAAGGTTTCCAGCAGCAGTGGAAGATTGTGTCCGTCCACCGGTCCCAGATAGGTAAATCCCAATTCCTCAAAGATGACTCCGGATACCAGCATATATTTCAAGCTGTCTTTCAGCTTTTCCATAGTCTTAGCCAGCGTCCCGCCGATTGCCGGGATTTTCTTCAATAAATATTCGACTTCTTCTTTTGCTTTTACATAATTCTTATCGGAACGAATTTTGCCTAAATAATTATGCATCGCACCTACATTAGGAGCTATCGACATTTCATTGTCGTTCAAGATAACCATCATGTTCTTCTTCTCGTGGCCAATGTGATTCATGGCTTCAAAAGCCATACCACCAGTCAGAGCACCGTCCCCGATAATGGCGATGATCTTGTTATCCTCACCTTTCAGATCACGGGCTACTGCCATGCCCATGGCTGCTGATAGGGAAGTACTGCTGTGTCCAGCCTCCCAGACGTCATGCTCGCTTTCCGAGCGCTTGACAAAACCACACAATCCTTTGTATTTACGTAAGGTATCAAACTGATCCATACGTCCAGTAAACATTTTATGCACATAGGATTGATGTCCCACATCAAAAATAAACTTGTCTGTAGGGCTATTGTATAGATAATGAAGAGCTATCGTCAGTTCGACAACTCCCAGATTAGAAGAAAGATGACCACCAGTTAACGAAAGCTTTTCAACTAAAAACTGCCTCGTTTCCTCAGCAAGCATTTCTAATTGTTCTATCGTCAGGTGCTTCAAGTCTTGTGGTTGATTGATATGTTCTAGCAGCACGCTTGTTCCCCCGCTTTCCTGTTTGGACTGTTGCGTATAACAAACACCCCAACCGCAGGAGTGAATAAGCAATCTATCCCACTAAACGTATGATTTATTATAGCATAGTTGATGATAGGTGCTCAATTGTAAGATCATACGGAATATACAGCCTGAAGTGCGTGTTCAAAAAGTCAATTTTTCGAACACCCTCTATTAAGATCATCTGTCTCTTTGCACAATAAAATCAGCAAGCTCCAAAAGTCTTGCTGAATATGGGAACCCAGCATTTATGATCGCCTGCTTGCCTTGTTCAACGAGCTCATTCATTTTGGCTTGTGAGGCTTCAATGCCTACAAAATAAGGATAAGTAACTTTTTGCTGCTTCTCATCACTTTTGACCGGCTTGCCCAGTTTCTTCTCATCCCCGACCAAATCGAGAATATCATCCTGAATTTGAAAAGCCAGACCGATATTATAACCGAATTTCTCCAATGCTTGCAGCTGTTTCGGATTGGCGCCTGCCAAATGACCTCCAGCTTTCAAAGAAAACACGATTAAATCGCTTGTCTTGTGAGTATGAATATATTCGAGTTCCTCCAAGCGAGTTAAGCCCTGTTCTCCCTGCATATCTGCTACTTGGCCGCCTACCATGCCGGGTGCGCCTGCCAGCCTGGACAAATCCTCAACAATTTCCAGTACTTGTTCAGCTGGCACCTCATAAATTCGATAAGCCTGAACAACCGAATAAAAAGCATGGGTCAGCAGCGCATCGCCAGACAAAACAGCCATCGCTTCACCATACACCTTATGGTTCGTCAGTTTGCCGCGGCGGTAATCATCATTATCCATCGCAGGTAAATCATCATGTATAAGTGAATAGGTGTGAATCATTTCAACTGCACAAGCAACTGGAATTGCAGACTCCGTGCTGCCATTCAGTGCTTCTACAGCAGCCAACATCAAAATAGGACGGAGGCGTTTGCCACCTGCCATCAATGAATACATCATCGATTCTCTCAATGTCTCTGGAATATTCCATATGCCCGGAATCGATTCGAGCAATTCTGCTTCTATCAGCTCGACTTTTTGCTCCAAGTATTGCTTTATCGTCATTTCGGTGCTCATGTTAAGCCCCACCCTTTTCTTCTGCTCCTGGATTGAATGGCTTTTTGACCAGCCCGCCCTCTTGCTCCATCAATATTTCAATCTTGTGCTCTACCTGCTCCAGCTTGCTCCCGCACAATTGTGACAGCTTCATGCCTTCTTGAAACAGCTCAATCGCCTGTTCCAAAGGAACATCCCCGCTCTCAAGAAGTGCTACGATTTGCTCTAATTTATCCATCGCCTCTTCAAAGCTAGGCGTTGTTTCCTGTTTTGACATTTTCTTTCCCCTCCATTGACCACACATGGCAATCCACTTGCCCATCCGTCAATCTAAGCTTCAGCACGTCGCCGATCTGTACCTGCTGGATGGATTTGATAAGCTGCTTTTGAGTTTCATCATAGACAAGACTGTAGCCCCGCTGCATCACCTTTAAAGGACTAAGGGCATCCAGTTGGCGGATGGCACTGACTAGCACCTGTCGCTTTTGGCTTTTGGTTGTCTGAATCGCTTGCTGCAATTGACGTACGGTTGAGCCCAGACGCCGCTTGGCAAATAGAACCTGCTCCTTCGGATTATACGTTGACAAGAGCTTATCCAGCTTAAGCTGACGCTCCTGCAGCTTGGTCAGACGTCTGCGCATTTTGTAGGCAAGCTGCTCCTTCGTCCGATCCAAACGCTCCATAGGCTGAACAAGCAGCTGTCTGCGGGGATTTAGAAAAATGGGTGACCGTTGCGCTCTACGTAGACGCTCACGACCTCGCTCCAACTGATTAGACAAGCCGCCATGAAGTCTTTGATTATAAAAACCAAGCTGCTGCCTGAGCTCCAAATGATGAGGAACCGCAAGTTCCGCCGCGGCTGTTGGTGTAGCCGCCCTGAGATCCGCTACAAAATCGGCAATGGTAAAATCCGTCTCATGACCTACGGCAGATATAATCGGTATAAGTGACGCATAGATCGATCGGGCCACCGCCTCTTCATTAAAGGCCCAAAGCTCCTCCAGAGAGCCTCCTCCTCTTCCGACGATCAGGACATCGACTTCATTCCTTGCATTCATCGCCTCGATAGCCTTCACAATCGAGGGCGCTGCCTGCGTCCCCTGTACAAGCACAGGATAGAGCAGAATTGGCACATTCGGATAGCGACGCTTAAGCGTAATCATAATATCACGGACAGCCGCCCCAGTTGGCGAAGTAATCACACCAATCGCCTTCGGAAAACGCGGAATCGATTGCTTGCGTTCAACTGCAAACAGTCCTTCTTCCGCCAGCTTCTTCTTCAGCTGTTCAAAAGCCAAGTAAAGACTTCCGATACCATCCGGCTGCATTTGAGATACATAGAATTGGTATTGTCCATCACGTTCATACACGGAAATATTTCCGCAGGCCAATACCTTGGTGCCTTCACGCGGGATGAATCCGAGTCTCTGATTGCTAGAGGCGAACATGATACTTTTCAATCTGCTGTCCGCATCCTTAAGTGTAAAGTACATATGACCGCTGGAATGATGTGTGAAATTGGAAATTTCCCCGCGGACCCATACGTCCTGCAGGGTATTGTCACTTTCGAGACGCATTTTGATATATCGATTAAGGTCTTTGATCGAAAGAACTTTTTTTTCTTTCATATTGCTTATCCGTTCACTTGGGACTGTAAGGTTCTCGCAGCCGCATCAAGCGTATTTCTTAGTAAAATGGTAATGGTCATCGGTCCTACACAGCCCGGAACCGGAGTAATATAGCTTGCTGTATCCAGAACGTCATCGAAGTCGACATCTCCTGCCAGCTTGCCTGTATCCAGGCGATTAATACCCACATCAATAACAACAGCACCTGGTTTTACATGCTGCTTCTTGACCATTTTCGGTTTGCCAACTGCCGCGATTAATATATCTGCCTGACGTGTGATCTCTTCCATATTAGCTGTTTTGGAATGACATATGGTTACCGTTGCATGCTCTCTGAGCATTAGGATAGCCATAGGTTTGCCTACGATGTTGCTTCTTCCTATAACCACCGCATGTTTACCAGCGATATCAACGCCGATATGTTTCAGAATGGCAATAACACCTGCTGGCGTACAAGGAGCGGGACCTTCTTTACCAATCATTAAATTACCTACATTAACAGGATGGAAGCAATCTGCATCCTTCTCGATAGCTATCGCCTCAACGATTTTATCCTCGGAAATATGTTTAGGAAGGGGAGATTGTACCAGAATGCCATGAATACGCGGATTATGATTCAACTGCTTGATCAAAGCCAACACATCAGCTTCTGAAGTGCTGCTTGCTAGCTTATGAACCTCGGAGTAAATGCCTGCTTCCTCACATGCTTTCGCTTTGTTACGTACATAAACCTGAGAAGCGGGATCTTCGCCCACAATAATAACAGCCAGTCCTGGCTGTACACCCTTAGCTGTCAAAGTGGCGACTTCCTCTTTAATTTGCGCACGGTAGGCGCTGACGATTTCTTTTCCGTTAATGACTTGTGCGGACATGATTGGTCCCCTTTCCTAAACGTTTATATACGTTTGCTCTTGATTTCATCCAGTTCCTTGATCATTTTACCCAGAACGCCATTTACGAACTTACCCGATTCCTCCGTACCAAAATGCTTAGACAATTCAATCGCTTCATTAACAACAACCTTGGGTGGAACATCATCGCGATACAGCATTTCATATGAAGCCAGACGCAATATTTCACGGTCAACACGGGAAAGCCTGTCCATTTTCCAACCCTTTAAATAGTCATTTAGCAGCTCATCAATGCTCTCTTTATGTGCAAGCGTCCCATCGACGAGCTCCTTGATTTCCTCTTCAGCAATGGTATCTTTCGTTTTGATCAATTCAGACTCATCATCGTTTTGTGCTTCTTCTACAACATGAGTGATCGCCTCAATCACACTCACCGTGTTCATTTCAACCTGATACAGGCTTTGGAGCGCTAGCTCTCTTGCCAATCTTCTTCTCATTCGGGTTATTTCCTTTCTAAAGGCTTCCTATAGGAAGCTCGTCTTAAGCGTCAGCTAGTACAACCATACAAAAAAATCCTTGGCAAGAACCAGGGATTTCATCTAAACAATCTCCATTTGTCCATGATCCAGCGCCACGTCGTTTCAACGGGAATGGCGGGCTCGCCCCGCTCTACTCGATTCCCTATATGATAACAAGTATATACGATTAGGGTGAAAATTAACATATCCCACAATCCGCAAATTAAATAGATGAGTCCCAATAGTACGCCACCGGCTGACCCCAAGGTTTTCCCGCGATGCCGTTCCCACAGCAGTTCCCATAGCCCATTCCACATGGAAGAACCCACCTCTACTCTACCCGACTTTTAAATGTAGGTGTTGATTGTTGAATGTTGGCGATAAATACGGTAACAACTGCAACCGGAATTCCTGTTATATCTTCGATATGCTTTTTGACTCCTGATTGCATCTCTTCGGTCAATTGCGGAATTGAGGTTTCACCGTCTACGATCGCTCTAATAATAATCTCCAGACCTGCCGGGCTTACCTTCACCCGAGCCTTTAAATCCTTCACACCGCGTGTACGCTGTGCTGCCTTTAAAGATAAATTTTCGACCGTTTCCATCGAGATCCGAATTTCACCAAAATCGGTCCTTTGATCTATCGATGGCACTACCGCACTGCTTCGCGGCAGAGACACAATCAGTAAACGAATACTGATCAGCATAATCACGACTGTCAAGGATATAAAGGTTAATGCCGTATGCAAATCAAAGTATACATCACTGGCAAAATTTTTAGCTTTATCGAAAGGAATCCAACCCAAAGCAGAAAATAATACCGTGCAGCCTACGATCAGAACAACGACGCTGAGTACGAAGAGAAGCAGTCTATCTATCACTTTTACCACAAAACCGGACTCCTTCCGAATGAGAGCAAACCCCCTTACAGCTTGAAGGGGGTTTTCAAATCGTTTTTTTCACCATTTCAAAACGAAATTACTTGACTCGATGTGGAACCACTTCTACGTCTTCCACCTTTTCGACAGCTTTAAAAATAACATCATGAATGTGTACATTGACTTCCTTGACACTAAGACCTGTCATGGATTCGATAGCGTTCTTGACATTGTGCTGCACACCAGCGGCAACCTCAGGGATACGCGTACCGAATTCGATCACGATGGATACATCGACTGCTGCTTCACGCTGTCCCACTTCAACCTTAACGCCTTTGGATAAATTTTTACGTCCGAGCAGTTCGGCAATCCCGCCTGCAAAGCCGCCGCTCATTCCGGCAACACCCGGAACCTCAATCGTAGCCATTCCGGCAATAATTTCAATTACTTCCGGTGCAATTTGGATCGTACCCATTTCTGTTTTTTCGTAATCCGCAGCAATCATATTCATAACTCGGGACCTCCTAATTTTATAATCCGATTCCTAAGCGTCTATTTCTTCGATCTCTTTATATGTATGCGCGAAGTTTACAAACTTGTCTTAACCCCTACTATAACACCATCGTATAACTGTGACAAATAAAAGCTTTACGATTCAGGGTCGTTCACGTCATGATCTTCAAGAAATTTGATGTCAAAATCACCGGAAATAAATTTGTGGTGCTCCAGCAGTTTCAAATGAAACGGTATCGTGGAGTGAATGCCTTCAACCGTAAATTCAGACAACGCACGTTTCATACGCTGAATCGCTTCATCACGGTCTCTTCCCCAAACGATCAGCTTGGCGATCATCGAATCGTAGTGCGGTGAAATCGTATATCCCGGATAAGCGGCGCTGTCCACCCTAACTCCAAACCCGCCCGGTGGCAGATAAAATTGAATTTGTCCAGCGGAAGGCATGAAATTACGGGTTGAGTCCTCAGCATTAATGCGGCATTCAATTGCCCAGCCTTCGATCCTAACCTCATCTTGTGTGAAAGATAAAGCGTCTCCTTCAGCAATCCGGATCATCTCTTTAATAATATCAATACGGGTGATCATCTCCGTTACCGGGTGCTCAACCTGAATACGTGTATTCATTTCCATAAAATAAAACTGGCCATCGGCCCCCAGAAGAAATTCCAGTGTCCCGGCGCCGGAGTAATTCACTGCCTTGGCAGCACGAACGGCAGCTTCACCCATCCGCACACGCACTTCTTCAGTCAAAATTGGACAAGGCGCTTCCTCTACCAGCTTTTGGCGTCTGCGCTGAACCGAGCAATCCCGCTCGCCCAAATGGACCACATTGCCGTGCTTGTCTGCCAATATTTGAATTTCAACATGCTTCATTCCGGTCAAATACTTTTCCAGATAGACTCCAGCGTTTCCGAAGGCTTTCTGTGCTTCCTGCTGAGCATTTGTAATCTGACTAACCAGCATCTCTTCATCATCGGCAATACGAATTCCCTTGCCTCCACCGCCTGCGGTTGCTTTTATAATAACGGGATATCCGATTTCCTTCGCGATCCTGACAGCATCATCCAAATCCTCTACAAGACCGTCAGATCCAGGAATAATTGGAACATCAGCTTGCTTCATCGTAAGCTTAGCTACTGCTTTATCACCCATTCGATTGATTGCATCTGGCGAAGGACCGATAAAGGTAATATTACAGCTCTCACAAATCTCCGCAAAATCAGCGTTTTCCGCCAAAAATCCATAACCCGGATGAATCGCATCAGTTTCAGTCAAGGTCGCTACACTCATAATATTAGTCAAATTCAAATAGCTGTCCTTGGATAAAGTGGGTCCGATGCAGTATGCTTCATCAGCGAGCCGGACATGCAGTGACTCACGATCCGCTTCAGAGTATACGGCAACCGTGGAAATACCCAGTTCATGGCAAGCACGAATAATCCGCACGGCAATTTCGCCGCGGTTAGCAATTAAAATTTTTTGAAACTTCATTTAAATCTCCTCCTAACTTCGCAAGCATAAACTTAAGTTTTCCATAGGAAAACTGACTTCGCACATCGTTATTCTGGCTTCACAAGGAACAACGGCTGTCCGTATTCTACCAATTGACCGTTCTCAACCAGTATTTCCACAATTTCACCTTTAATTTCCGCTTCAATCTCATTCATCAGCTTCATCGCTTCAATGATGCAGACAACGGACTTCTCTTTGACCTGGCTGCCTTTATTCACAAAATCAGCAGCGCCTGGTGATGAAGCCGCATAAAACGTACCGACCATTGGTGAAACAATTTTATGTAAGTTCGTGTTCGCCGCAGGTGCAATCACACCATCCACAACGGGGTTATGGTTTTCCGCTGGGGCTTGTAATACCGTTTGTGGCAAAGATTGTTGCGGTGCTAGATGTTGAAATGAGTGCTGCGCTGGTGACGACGCAAATACAACAGATTCTGTTTTGGTAGGTTTGCGAATCATCAAACGGGAGCCTTCATTTTCAATTTCCAATTCCTGTAGGGAACTTTGATCGATTAATTTAATTAATTCTTTAATTTCGCTAAGTTTAAACACTAGATTCACTCCTTCAACGATGGTGAAACAATAACGTTGCTATTATACCACAATCCCTTAACAAAGAAAGAGTTTCCTCCGATTACCGCATGATTGGCAGTGAGATCACAACTTGAAGTCTCTCTTTTTCTGGCTGATCAACATGAATCTGTCCCCCATGCAAACGGACTATTTCTTTGCAGACGGCTAACCCGATACCGCTCCCTCCCTCCTCTGGACCCTGTTGGTAGAAACGGTCAAACATCCGGTCAAGCGTTTCATCCGACAATGAGGCTACTTCATTTTCAAAAATGATCTCCAGTACAGTTTCCCTTTTCGCATAGGACAAGCTCACATTACCGTCAGGAAGTGCATATTTAAGCATATTAGAGGTGATATTATCGAACACTCGCTCCATTAAAAACAAATCAATATTCACAACAAGTGTAACCGCTTCAAACAACTCATCCAGCGCTTTGTGAGACCACTTGAAACCGCCACCTCGTATGATCGGCTCTGTCCTTTTGTAAAGAAACCTCAACATCTCCTCCATGCTCATAGAGCTGGGCTGAAAATTCATTTTGTTTTCCTGCAGACGTGCCAAATCGTTGAGATTCTGTGCCAGCCGCACAGCCCATTCGGATTGTTGTTCGATCAACGTTAGATGATTGATGCCATCCTTTTGAACATGGACCTGCAGCAACTTCGTTTGCTGGCGAATCAATGCGATCGGTGCATTCAAATCATGTACGATATTATGTAATAAACGTGAATTGAATCGGTACGACTCCGTGAGCTGCCGTGTGCGCTGCATGACTTTATGCTCCAACTCCTCATTGGACTCCGCTAACCTCATTGTGAGTGCCGCAGAATCCTGCTTGAGACTAATATAACGACGCACGGTAACAGCCATCTGAGTGAGTAAATAAATAAAAAATCCGGTATTGATAAGACCTTCCGATGTAAGAGGAATACTCAAATAATAAAAAGAATCGCTTAACACAGCGAAAAATGCAATAATGCCCGCTATCGCTCCTGATCGAGCCCCGAGGCGCCGATGTTTGACTGCTCTTGCATAAACAAGGAATGAAGAGTATAGAAGAGAGCAAGTTATCATCACCGTAAACGTGGTAAGGCATTGAGTGAAAATAATAGCTGGTGTGAACAAAACGAATAAAGCGAATAGCCCAAAGATCATATAGGTAAACCTCAGCACATTCTTGGAAAAGTGCTCAGGAAAGATCGACCTCAGGTATTGATTAAGAGCCAGAATCGCTGCAATTTCAATGAAATACTCCAGCTTTACCTTCCATTCCCACAGCAAATCAGGAAAAAAGAAAGTAACCAAAACCTCACCAAATAAAAATGTACGCAAACCCAGGGAAATGGATAGCAGGCCAAGAAATAAAGTTGATCGGTCTGTAATATATAACGACGCAAATACTAAATAAAACAAACCCATCATCAACAAAGCGCCCGCACTCATGCAATCCCTAACCACAGGAGGAAGTGACTTAGCTCGAATCGCCTCTTGGTCCCCCATATAAATATCGTTCCAAATGCCACCTTTGCGCTGGGCAAAATTCGATACTTGTATATCCATTTGCAGCTTGCTGCTCTGAGGAGTAAAGAAAACATATTCTTGTGACTCATGGGGAACAGCAGTCGAAACCGTTGTACCTACTGCTCCAACCTCCTTTAGCAATCGACCGTCTATCCACATTCGAAAGGAGGAAGCAATCGGACTGATTTTTAAACCAAGTGTTTTTCCCACATCATCAGGATGCAGTCGAATTTGTAACCGATACGTTCCAAATTCTCTACCCCATTCTTTCCCATTAAGGTATGGAACAAACTCCCAGCTTTTGGGGACTGTCAAATATTCGGCGCTTGCCTCCGGCCAGCTTTGCTCCGGGTCGACTAGAGTATCAGGAGCGAACAGCCAATCACCTGACAACATGTATGAGTGGTTCGTACTTGACAAGGAGAACTCGCTGAAATCAACCTCTCCCTTGTTAACTCGTGGAATCGACTCTTCTTTGGAACAACCCGTGAGCATAACAACCCATACTAAAAACATCACAACCAAGGTTCTCAACAATGTCCTCCTTCAATAACAATCTTACCTAAAAAATTACAGCTGATTACTTGGTTACATGATACAATATCTAACAAAGATTAAAAAGGAGAGCTGCATCCAGAAGGATCAAGCGCAAATAATCATGTTAACCTCTACTATTAAAATCCTGCTTGCAGAGGATCATTCTTTAGTTCGCAGCTGCCTACAGGAAATCCTGCAAACAAATCCGCGCTATGAGATTGTAGCATCCGTAGCGAGTTGTGAAGAGGCTTTGAGGTCTCTTCAGAACAGCAGCCCATTGCCGGAACTGTGTATCCTGGATATTCAGATGCCCAATATGGATGGGATTGAATGTACCAAGGCGATCAGAGAAAACTATCCTCAAATGAAAATTATTTTGCTTACTGCTTTCGATCATGATGCTTACATGGAAGAAGGTGCGATTGCAGGAATCAACGGGTATCTGTTAAAGGATACGAGTGTCGAAGCCTTTTATAGATCTGTTGAGCTGGTCATGGAAGGTCAATTTGTGGCTCCGCTCAAGCTGATGAGCAATATATCCGTTAGACTCGCTCAGCTTAAAGAATTTGAAAAAAACAAAACCATCGACAATCTGAGCAGGCTGTTATCCAAACACACCATCTCGCTTGACAACAAGGAGCTGGAAATTGTCAGGCTGATATGCCTTGGATGGAGTAATCGGATGATCGCAGAGGATCTGTATATTACCGAAGGCACCGTTAAAAATTATGTGTCACGCATGTACCGTAAAATGAGCATCCATACACGTTCCGAACTTATGCGATTATTAAATGACGAGCAGGAATAGCGACTATTTCAGGTTACGAACAAGCTGTAATCATAATGTAATCCAATTTTAATAATCATACCCATATATCGACAGCTACTGCACAATGCCCCTGCTATATTAGTAGTAGGCTTAGCTCAGCTAAGCACAATTGGAGGGATACATATGAGTGAAGTTGAAAACGAAGCGATTGTGGTTGAGGAAGAGGCAACAGCTGCTGAAGCATCGGAGGAGGCAGTAGGCGAAGCCGAGGTTGAAGCAGAAGATGCTCAGGCTGAAGCTGAAGAAGAGGATGCTGCCGTCGAAGAGGAAGCATCTGAAGACGGTGAGTCTGATGAAGCTGACGGTGAGATCTCCGATTCGGCGGAAGAATCAGATGATATCGTTACCGAGCCTGTGGAGTAGCACTTATATGCATATTTTTTACGCGAAGAGTCCGACGGTTCGGACTCTTTTTTTTGTACATGCAGGCTTCGATACCATTTCTTATTTGTCAGTAATCGTCGCTCCTATTTTCGACAAATAAAAAAGAAACGGAGGAGATGAAGTACCTCTTCCGCTTCTTTTGATGCTGCTCCGATCTGAATTCAGAGTTCAATCATCAGCCTTAATTAAGGTACGAATTGTACCACAATTTTATCAGCCCCAACATTCATTTCCTGCATAACCTTATCAATGATACTAACCGCCTGGCTTTTCTCTAGCTTATTGCTTTGGACTGTAACCCTCCATTTACTAGCTTCCTCGGTAATTACGGCTTGTGGGAATTCTTTCATTAATGTATCTTCCAAATTAGTTACCTTAGCCTCTTGATCTTGAAGCTTTCTTAGCTCGGCTTCTGCGTTTGCTGCTGCTGTGGCGCTCTGTTTGGGATCAGCCAGAATCGTCATCCATTTCTCTGTCAGCTTGGCCATCTCCTCATTACGTTTCAATCCAAGACCTGCAAAATAGTCACTGCCGGATTTGACCTGTGTCATGACCTGCTGCAGCACTTTAGCATCTGCTGCACTTACAGTTTCATTTGCTTTGGAGGTAGTCTGTGTATTAGCTGCAGTTGCCTTGCTCGTGTTCTTCGGATCTGTCACAGCTGCAGCTGGAGTCGGCGCTTTAGCTGTTGGTACAGCTGGAGTCGATGAATTGGCAGGTGTTGCGTTCGTGCCTGCGCTTGGAGCTGCTGCACTCGTTTGCTGCTTCGTGTCCACCGCTGCAGGAGTGCTTGCTTTGGTGTCGGTCTTGGCTGCTGCCTGAGGCGTAGCCTTGGACTCAACCGGTTTTACGTTCAGATCATTGGTGTTGATCACAATTTCCTTGGCGGAAAGTCCGTTCGTGCCTTCAGCTCCCTTAGCTGAACCATTGATTGGGGCTCCTGTTGAAGTAAACTCGAGCTTGCTGACGTCTTCGGTGAACAGATAATACGCAGATAACACGACCATCAGACTGAGCATGGATACCAACCAAATTGTTTGTCTTTTTGAGTTCATTGTTTTGCCTCCTTAGAGTTTTCGTAAGAGTTTTTGTAGAAAACTTACTCCGTAAGCATCTACTTCGTTTTTGCGCCAGCAAAAACTGGCTTCGTAAGCATGTGTACAAATCCAATGTCTTTATTGTTTGCGGGGGAGTACGGAAATACGATTGGCAGGAACATCCAGGCCTCTCTCCACAGCCTCGGTCATCATTTTTTTGACAGTCAAATTTTCAGCTCCCTTGGCCACGACGACAACGCCTCTAATTTTCGGTTTGATCGTTTTGGTCACAAGCGGCTGTTTCCCCCCTGATACTTCATAGATGACCACTTCCCCACTTCGTGTGACATCGCTGATATGGCGGGTTGCACCATGCTGATCCTTCTCATTCGTTACCTGCTGGGTATCCTTCGTATTACGCTCGACAGCAATCTCTTCGGTAGAATCGATCGTAACCAGCACCTCCACCTCACCCACACCAACAATTTTGCTCAACAACTCCTTTAGCTGCGATTGATAGGCTTCTTCATATTCACGAAAGGTACTGCGTTCCTTGCTTGAGGCGCCAAATACAGGCTTGGCTGTCTCTGCAGGAGAAGCTCGGCCTTCCCCGATAGGGTCCACATCCTTGACATGAATAAATGAATTAAGCACCATACATGCCGCTCCCACCAGACCAAGCAGCAGCAGCCAGCGAAATGTCTGAATTCGTTTGGTTCCATTCGGTCCGCCGCCAAGCCATTTCTCAATCCATTTCATCAGACTTCCCATCGGTTCCACCTCCCCTGCACCCTTCCCAGATTTCTGTGCTTGCCTACCAACCCGGAGCGATCCAGATGATTAAGACTTCTCCCCTGTTACCTCCACATAAATTCGCCCCTCCGGTACCTGCCACGCCTTGCTGAGCAGCATACGGATTTGTGATTGCTGCTGTTCATACCCTGTATTTGGAGTCATCGTTTGGCCCGGGCCTGCAAGGTTAGTGCGACTAGCGCTTACGGCCTCACTACCTGTCTGCCCCTTGTCTCCTCCTCCCCTCAAGATACTGTCGTTCTGTCCACTGCTTGGTTCTATCAAGATGTCTACGGGCTTGACAGGTTCAACCTGAAAGGTTTTGACGGTCTGCGACGGCACTTTGGACGGAGTCAAAAGTGGCTGATAAGCGACTTGTGCACGGATGCTGCGGATCTCCATCTGCCCGTTCGCATCCTTGCCCGTTTCCAGCTTCAAATCCCCTACCTTGAAAGCTGGCGTTTGTTCGATATTTTGTTTCATCAAGGTAATGATTTGCTGCTGCATCAGCTTGCGGGATCGCTCCTCCTGCTGCACTTTCAGCTCCTCAGCCTGCTGCTGGATGCTGCTGAGTGACTGCATACCACTAGACGTCCCCTGCGTCTGTGTCTGGCCTGAACTACCCGCTTGTGATGATGTAGGTAAAGCCTGGAAAACGGGTAAAGCCGTACCGGGCGCCGATTTGTTTTGAAAAAGAGATTGCGCATTGCTCAGCATGAGATCAACAGAGGCCGATTTTTGAAACAATGAAAATATGGGCTGAAGCAAGGTGAGTAAAATAAATAGGCTGACAACCGTTTTCACGTAACGCTGCATGGTCTGATTGGGAAGCAGGATGTCCACAAAAGTCGCGAGCAGGATGACCACAATGATCGATTTCAACCAATCCGATAACCAGCCCATCCCTTCACCCTCCTCTGTCACCCAAGTCTGCTTGCAATCAGCGCATCATCACAGAAAGATTGCCTGCGGCAATCAGCATCGTGATGGCCAGAAAAAACATCAGCCCCACCACTGCCAATGCGGCAAAGACATAAATCAGGCTTTTCCCTATCGTATCCAGACAAGCAATAATCGGACTATCTCCAAGCGGCTGCATGACAGCTGCTGAGAGATTGTATATCAAGGCTAACGCCATTATTTTCAATGCAGGAAAAGCACACAAGATGAGCAGGATGACCAATCCGACAAGGCCAACGGCATTTTTGACCAACAGCGAAGCGCCTATTACCGTCTCCGATGCGTCCGAGAACATTTTACCTACGACGGGTACGAAGTTACCGGCAATATATTTGGCCGTGCGGATCGTTACCCCGTCAACGATAGCGCTGCCTGCACCACGAACTGAAATGACTCCGAGGAAAACGGTAATAAAGACACCAAGACACCCCACACTTATCATTCGGAGCAGGTTAGCCAGCTGGGTTACCTTGTATTTGTCCGATAAGGAGCTGACGATATGCAGTACAGCCGAGAAGAACAGCAGCGGGAATACAATCAGATAAATGCCAGTCCCGACTGCGTGGATCATAAATACAATTAAAGGGTGCATCACAGAGACGGAAACCATATTTCCCATAGAAGCCAGCAGCGTCAAGAGAAGCGGGACTATCGCAATCATAAAATGGATCATCTCGCTAATTGCCGCATTCGCATATCCAATGGCAACCGTAAAGCTGTTAACAGCCATAATCATCAGCACCATAAATATGATCGCGTAGGCGACTTTGCTGACATTGTTTTTTTCAAAGGAGCTCTGCAGCGTCTCCAGCAGCATACTGAATATGGATAACACGACAATAGACGCCAGCAGCTTGCCATTGTAAACCAGCTCATGGAAGAAATAGCGGAAGATACCGGATAAGATCGTACTCATCTGAAAATCCTTGGCACCGGTCAACAGCTCGTTAAAGGTCGGGGTTTTGCTTTCGGGAAAATAACCTCCGTACGTTCGCATCAACTGCGTCCAATACTGCTCGACCGGGTCGGTTTGCAGCCGTTCCGCCTCTTCCTTGATGATTTGCTCGACCGGGCTTGCAGCTTCAACACGAGCAGTACCTGCTGTTGTACCCGTAAAACCAATGCCGCCCAACCCACCAATGAACAGATACAGAGTGCATACCAGCAGCAGCCACCCTTGCTTTAACCCCCATTTACTTGTGTCTCCATTCAGCGTGATTGCCTGCAATTTAAAGATATTTCGTTTCCAAGGCTTGTACGGTATCATTAGCTTCATCTCCTGGAACCTTGCGACTTTAAGTTAGGCTGGAAGCAGCTTCACGACCGTTTCTATAATGACGGACACGATGGGAATCGCCATTACCATAATTAATACTTTGCCGGATAGCTCGATCTTCGATGCAATTGATTCCTGCCCCGCGTCTCTTACGATCTGAGCACCGAATTCGGCAATGTAGGCAATCCCGATGATTTTTAGAATCGTTTTAAGAAAAATCATATCTATGCTGGCTTTGGTCGCTAAATCCTCCAGCACCTGAATGACGGCTGATATTTTGCCGATGAGAAATAAAAAGATGCTGATGCCCGTAAACGCGACGATCAAAAAAGCAAACATCGGCTTCTGTTCCTTGATGATCAGGACGAGAATTGTAGCGAATAGGCTTAGGCCTACTATTTGTATGATCTCCAAGACGACTCACCTACTGGAATAAGAAAATGGTTTTAATTTCCTTGAACAGGCTGTCCAGCATTCTGACAACCATAAACAGTACGACTACAAATCCGATTAGTGTTACCCAATGCGCCATATCTTCTTTGCCCATTTGCTTCAGCACGGTGTGAATCATTGCGATAATAATTCCGATTCCGGCAATCTGGAATATCGCACTCACGTCTACGTTCATTCACGGCACCTCACCTCTAACCTGTAAACCTTTACTCGAACAACCTCTAATACATCAATATGACGACCAGCGCACCCATCAGCAGACCAAGACTGCGCCACATTCCCTCATACCGTTTACGTTCCTCCACTGCGGTTTCGAGTTCCCCCTGAAGCTGCTGTACTGCCAGGCGAATATGCTTAACCTGATCGGCACTATCCGATAGACCAAGTGTGCTCCCCAGCTGACTGAGAATTTCCTTCTCACCCATTTGCAGTACCGTATGATGCCAATGTTCAGCGATTGCCTGCTGCCAAATCTGCAGCACCGTCCTACCCGCTGCTATTCTTAATTCGTCTGCCGCATAGCGGAAGAGATGGCTGACAGGTGGCGGGCAGGCATGAGCTACCTGCAATAGCGCCTGGGGCAATGGGGTCAAGCCATAGGTCATTTCTGTTTCCAGCCGCTGCAAGGAACGGATCAAATCCGCAATTTGCCTCGGACGCCGTGAATATCTCTGGGCTTGATACAAGCCGAATAAGGTTGCCGACAGCATAATCATCATGGCCCCCAGCAGCTTCAGCATAAGGATATCCCTTCCTGTTGACCGGAGCGTATGACCATCGCTCGTCCCTGCTCCCTAGCCTCTGCGAGACCATGGACGCCGGAGGACGTAAGAGTCAATCGTCTTCCCTGCGAATCGTAAATACCCTCCAGCGATCCTACACTTGATTGACTGCTCAGGACGACGATTCTCTTAAAAACCTGATCATGGAGCAGCTCCTTTAATACAGGCCTTCTTGAAATGTCTTCATAGTTCAAACCATGAGCAGTTGCCATCACAGCAATGCCGGCATGAATCGCTTCATGGATAGCGGCTGCATCCTCAGGCCTGCCAATCTCGTCCACAATGAGAAGTTCAGGGGACATGGATCGAATCATCATCATCATGCCTTCTGCCTTGGGGCAGCCATCCAGTACGTCCGTACGCGGACCTAATTCAAAGCGCGGTACACCTCGGACACAAGCAGCGATCTCGGAACGTTCATCTACGATCCCTACCTTATATCCCCGTCGAAGTGCGGTGCCACTGTCAGATACGGGACCCTTGCTTATAATTCTTGCTAAATCACGAATCAATGTCGTTTTTCCTTGCTGCGGCGGGGATACGATTAGGGTATGAAGGATGCAGCCTTGTCCTGTTGAATCAGTCACATAAGGAATGATTGAATTGCCGCAGCCCTTATGCTCCTTGGCAATCCGGATATTAAAAGAGCTGATGTCCTTCAGCAGCTTCACCTTTCCCTGCTCCAGCACTGTCCGCCCGGCCAGCCCGATGCGATGACCTCCAGCCACTGTAATGAAGCCTCTGCGCAGCTCCTCCTCAAAGGTGTAAAGCGAATGCTGCGTCAGCATCTCCAGCAAAGCGGCGCAATCCTCTCGATTCGGCCTATAAGCCTCATCTGGGTTGTTGCTCAGCCCGCCTGTCTGTGAAACAAAGCTGTATTGCCTTCCCCAGCCAATCTCGAGCGGGCGCTGCTCGCGAACACGAATTTCTTGCAAATCCTGCATAATTTGAGAGGGCAGCATGGATAGTCTTTGACGTAAAGGAACAGAAAATAGCTGAAGTAGTGACTGCATCTACCCATCCCCTTCATTTTAAATTACGGATAGCCTCGTCGCTGTTCGGTCAGAGTATTCTTCCGTTCACTAAATTATGTGTATGCTTGGCCCACTCAAATATGACCAATTATTTTCTCAAAATCCCGATGAAGATGCAGCTGACACCAACAAGCACCCAAAGCATTTTGCCTACCGACAGCTTATCCGCAAGCCCTACCAGCCCTAATGTTGTAGTTGTAAGCAGCACGAATGGTCCTACCATAGCCAGTCCGGTGTTGACCATGAGCGCTTTTTCAATCTGGTTGTAACGGAGCATCAGCAGTGCAGCAATGATCTCGATACTTCCTGACAACAACCGCAGTACGGCCATACTTAATACAATTTTATTGATCAGCCTGCTCCTCTCCTTTCTGTAGTCATGTAACTCTTCTATTTCAGCTCCTATTTCAGTTTCTCTATCATCTCTATGCGGACATGTCTGCATTTAGGCATAATGGGCACATCACTACCCTCTGGTGCATATGATGACGAAGTAATCAATCCAAGTAACAGCGAGGCGATATAACATGGAAGCAACGACACAGGCAAAATGGCATCCACTGCTCAGCGACCCATCAGGGAAACGAACTGACAAACCAAGAATGCTCGGTAAAACCATGGTGATCGATAAAGGCCTGGGAATTCATGCGCTTGACGATTTGCTGCAAACGGCTGGTTCTTATGTCGACATGCTCAAAATCGGATTTGGCACATCACCGCTGTATGAGACGGACATATTGAAGCGCAAGATCGAGATGGCCAAAAAGCAAAATATTATCGTGTACCCTGGAGGTACGTTTTTGGAAGTCGCTATTCAGCAGGACGCAGTAGACGAATTTTTTGATATGATCTCGATCATGGGCTTTAATGGTGTGGAAATTTCCGATGGTACGATAGAGCTGGACCGAAGCTTGCGCAGCGAGCTTATAACTCGTGCAGCAGAGTGCGGGTTCACCGTGATTACGGAATACGGGAAAAAGATGTGGGGCTCTTCTATCGAAATTGAAGAATTGATTGAAACGGTTACTATTGATGCTGAGCTAGGCGCCAGTCTGATTACGATTGAAGGCCGCGAGTCGGGCAAAGGGGTCGGGATTTATGATGAATATGGGGAATGTAAGGATCGGGACATCCTCAAGGTGCTGGAACGTGTTCCTTCCAGACATTTGCTGCTGTGGGAAGCTCCACAGAAAGAGCAGCAGGTACATCTGTTGAACCTTCTAGGAAGCGATATTCATTTAGGCAATGTTGCGCCACAGGATTTGATTTCGTTGGAGGCGCTTCGAAGAGGACTGCGTTCGGATACGATGCATTTTGGCATGGAGGCACCTTGTCCCTACGTCGAGGATTGGGTTATTTAAGGAAGGGGCAGCATCCATGGATATTACCGTCATTCCCAGTGTCAACGAGGCGCGTCCGGATGACCTTGTAAACAAAACCGTTATTGTCATTGATGTGCTGCGAGCCACCAGTACCATGCTGACTGCCTTGGCTCATGGATGCGATGCGATCTATCCCGTCGAAACGGTGCTTCAAGCTAAGCAGCTTCTAGTGGAACAGCAGGACTGGCTAACGGGCGGAGAGCGCTACTGCAAAAAAATTCCAGGCTTTAATCTTGGCAACTCCCCTTTTGAGTACATGGATGACCAAATAGCAGGCAAAACGATTATTCTCACGACCGCCAATGGTACCCGTGCCATCCAAAAAGCTAACAGATCCGGTACCGTACTTATCGCGTCACTGCTAAACGGCAGAGCTTGTGCCGTAGAGGCGGCTGCTTTAAATAAGGATATCGTCATCTTGTGCTCAGGTACACAGGATGTGTTTGCTTTCGAGGATGGAATCTGCGCGGGGCAGCTTATCGAGGAAATACAAGAGCTGCAAGGGCAAGGCAAGACGGTGAATGTGGATGATTTAGGACTGAGTCAGCTGTACGCTTTCCGGCAAGTGCAATCCACGATGACAGAGGCATTGTTAAAAAGCAGTAACGGCAAACGGCTGGATAAGCTCGGTTTTCGCGAGGATGTTATTTACTGCTCACGAATGAATCTAATCCCTCTCGTCCCGACCATGCAGGGTGGGCGTTTGACCCTATTGCCAGTTAAGCAGCTGCATTAAAGCTTGAATGAAATGAACATGAAATGGCTGCCTGTCTCATACAGTAAAAGTGAAATCCATGAGACAAGGGGCTTTTACTATGAATGGAGACATATTACTGGTTGCGCTCATCATCATCGGACTGATTGGACGCTCGCACATCATCACCACGGCGGCATGCGTACTTTTGATCATCAAGCTGATCAGTCTGGATCGTTATTTACCGACAATCGAACGCAGAGGACTGGAGCTGGGGCTGTTATTTTTGACAATGGGCGTGCTAGTGCCGTTTGCCAGTGAAAAGATATCACTGAAAGACGTAGCCAGTATGTTTACGACATGGCCAGGTATATTGGCGCTGCTGGGTGGTGCCATCGCTACCTATATGAACGGAAAAGGCTTGAGCTTATTAAAAATAGACCCACAATTAATTGTGGGTCTTGTCATCGGTTCAATCTTCGGCATTATTTTTCTGCGCGGCATTCCTGTCGGCCCATTGATGGCTGCAGGTATTACGGCCTTTTTGTTAAAAATATTCACCTTTTTATTCGATAAGCTTCGATAAGTTAATGTAACAATTAACGTCTGTCGGATGGTCCTCCGACAAATGCCTGCTGCTCGGTGTCCAAGCCATAAGCGGTATGCAGCGCCTGAATCACTTCCGGCAACCGGCTATTGTCGATCACGCATGAGGTTTTAATTTCAGACGTACTAACCATGTTGATGCTCAGTCCCAAATCAGAAATAACCTCGAACATTTTGGCAGCAACGCCAGGTGTACTCACCATTCCTGCACCCACGATGGATACCTTCACCAGATTTTCCTGGGATGTAACTTCGCGGAATTCGACAACGCTGCGGATATCCTCGATGACTTTGACGGCTCTGTCCTTATCGGAAAGGGCTACGGTGAATGCGAAGTCAGCAAGACCATTCAGCACACCGCTTTGTACGATAATATCAACGTCAATCTGCTCTTTAGCCAATGCTGTAAAAACTTTGGCCAATTGGCCTGGTTTCTCATCCACACCGAGAATACTGATTCTTGCTACATTCTTGTCGCTTGCTATTCCGCGTACTACGATACCTTGCTCCATTGCTGCTTCCTCCTTGACTTGGGTACCTTCATTATGGTTAAAGCTGGATCTGACGACCAGCGGCACATTGTAATTTTTGGCGTATTCAACAGCACGCGGATGAAGCACAGCAGCACCCAGATTAGCGAGCTCCAGCATTTCATCATACGTAATTTCCGGAAGCTTACGGGCACATTTGACCACACGCGGATCGGTTGAGTAGATTCCATCTACGTCGGTGAATATCTCGCACACATCCGCTTTTATCGCAGCAGCCAATGCTACAGCCGTCGTATCCGAACCACCGCGGCCCAAAGTTGTGATCTCGCCTTCCTGAGTCATACCTTGGAAGCCCGCTACAATGACTACATTCCCCTGCTCCAACGCTTTAAAGATTCGCTCCGGTTGAATATCGGAAATTCTTGCTTTTCCATGAACCGGTTCTGTGTACATGCCAGCCTGCCATCCCGTATAAGATATCGCCGGTTGACCTAGGCTCTGAATCGTCATCGACAATAAAGCTACTGATACCTGCTCACCTGTGCTCAGCAGCATATCCATTTCTCTGGCTGGAGGCGTTGACGAGCTGATCTGCTTCGTCAAGTCGATCAAATCATCCGTCGTATCTCCCATTGCCGAAACAACGACCACACATTGATGACCTTCGCGCTGTCTCTCTACGATACGACCCGCTACGCGCTTCATCCGCGCCGCGTCACCAACCGAACTTCCACCGAATTTCATTACTATAAGAGACAAACTGTTCACTCCCTAACCGAAACTTTTACATAACAATGTATTATTATAGCATATCGGTAGTAAAGGATGAAGCACAAAAATGCTCCCCTCTCAACAGTGAGCGTTTATACATATAATGTAGGCGGGTCTATGCCAGTTCCAATCGAAACTTTCCTGCTTAAAAGAGGATCATTCTCCATCAAACCTTTTGGTAAGAGGACACAGGAATCCACCCTGCATCCGGCAACAAATCCCTGCGCGTCAGCTTTGTTCCAGTGATCAGCTGCATGTAAGAGGCTATCGTCCCGTCATGAGAAACGATATAAAGTGTATCCTTCTCGAGTTTCCTGCACCAGCTTATAAATTGCTCAGCCCACTTCTCGAACAGCAAATTAGGCAGGGTATTAATGCCCTGCAGCCACATATAAGGAGGCACATCCTGCGGCAGCGAAAAATCACTATAGCAATTAGATAAACAGGTGGGCTCCAGCATCTCATCACAAGGCAAGGTTTGGAAATCAAAGCGCTGGGGAAATTGACGAGGACCGGCAGCTGGATGAACAAACCTCAGCGCGTGTGAGCCTTTACACCAAAGCTGCGCGGTTTGCAGTGTGCGCCTTGTCGGGCTGGCTATGATGGCATGACGTTCTGTCAGCGGCATAACCGTTCGCAGTCGTTCAGCCTGATGTTTACCAAATTCAGTGAGTCCTGGGTTCTCCATTTTGTAGCTCTCGGGTACTTGCTGTGTGTGTTCTCCTTGACCATGACAAACAAAAACGATCTCCATCCGAGCTCACCCTCTCTTGTTGTTTTCTTATTTTATGCAGGTTCAGCCTGCCTCATATCCATAATTCAACAGAGTCTGACGTTTTAACCCTATTCTTTTGCACCAACCCGGCTACTTCCTATATACCCATGTCTCCATACTGCAGAATCGAAATCTACAGCTCATTTGCGTATGATCTATACAGCAGCTGTTTTCCACTTGCCACTCTTGTAACGGAAGTAAATAATCGCGGTTCGGACCAGTTGATCAACGGCAATAGATAAATAGGCACCTATAATTCCCCAGTGAAAAACGAGCACAAACAACAGGCTGAGCAACCCCCGAAAAATAAATACGCCAACAAAAGTCGAAATCAATGGAAACCGTGTATCGCCAGCGCCGCGAAGCGCTCCTGCCAGGATGAACTGCGAGGCCTGAAACGTTTGAATCAGCCCAATAATGCGCAATGCACTGGCTCCTGCGTTAATGACAGCTGCATCATGGGTGTACAGCATCATAATGTAAGGCGCCAATACGATAAAGCCGACTCCCATGATGCCGGCAAATATACGCCCGAACCTGCTGGTCTCCCAGCCGAATTTTTCTGCAAGCTCAGGCTTGCCTGCTCCCAACCCTTGACCTACCAAAGTGCTGGCTGCAAGTGAAAAAGCCATTCCCGGCATAAAAGTAAGGCCCATAATGCTAAAGCAAATCGTATGAGCTGCAAATACCGCCGTCCCCAAACCGCTTAAGACCAAGGTAAATACAAGCTGCCCGGCCCTGAGAGCTAACTGCTCTCCAGCTGATGGCAGGCCGATTTTGACAATTCTGCGGATTATCGGATAATCGACTGCCATCAGCTTCCTCCAGGAAAGCTTAATAATTGATCCTTTACCAAATAGCACGAACACCACCCACAAAGTAGAGATCGCCCGCGCTATCACTGTCGCAACAGCAGCACCAATTAGTCCCATGCCAGGAATAGAGCCGATTCCATATATAAGCGGATAGCCAAGAATGACCACAAGAATATTGGACAGCACATTAATTTTCATGGGGGTTCTCGTGTCCCCTGCCCCGCGAAGAATGGCCGATAAACTCGTGGAAATGACGGTAAAGCTTAGCGACAAAAACATAACTTTCGCATAGCTCAACCCCTCAGAAAGAACTTCGTTCGTCGCACCAAGCAGCACGAGAATATGTTCTGCAAATATGTAGCTTAGCGAGATGACCACAACACTCAGCAATAAGCTGAGCATAAACGTCTGCTGTGCAGTTCGAGTAGCCTCCTCCACATTTCCTGCTCCCATAGCTCTTGCAATAATCGCAGTCGTGCCTATATTCAATGCCATAAAGATCGCTAAAGCAAAAAACACAGGCTGATTCGTCAAGCCAACCGCTGTGACCGCTTCCGCACTTACATGCCCGACCATGATCATCACAATCATTTGAAGCAAATTCATCATCATGTTCTCAACGAGTGAAGGCCCTGCCAGCTGCAAGATCACTTTACGGATTTCCTTTTTCCCGCCCGTCTCCAGCTTTAGAAGTACTTGTGGATCAAGCAAGCGTTTGTGCTTGCGGGGTTCAGGCTGGAGGGGTGAAGCGCTTTCATCATCAATTTGCTGCGGCATAACTATGTTCCTTCTTTCATATTTCCGTCATCAGGCATAATCCTGTTTATGCTTTATCTCTTATACAAATTACGAACTCTTTGCAGTATGGCAAATCCGATGAGTCCGCCGATTACATTCAACAAAATATCATCAACATCAAAGCTGCCAACGTGAAATACCCACTGAATCGATTCGACTGCCAGCAGCGCCAGCAAAAATCTGCTGATGATTTGCAGGTAGCTCCGAACACCTGGAAAAACCAGTGGCACCAAAAAACCAAACGGCACAAAGGCCGCGACATTTCCAAATAGGTTAATGACCCATGTATCCAAATTGTAATGATGAAAACCGGTTATATAATTGGAAATCGTTTTGAAAGGAATCAGGTTCATCATTCGTTCCGTTCTGGTATTACGAGAAAATCCAAAAAACAACAAATAACACATAAATGAACCGTATCCTGCAAACATGAGGATGGCCAAATCCCTATACAGCTTTTTTAATCTTTTTGATGTCAATCTGATTCGCATCCTTTATTATTCAATCCACAGAGCATGTCTCTTAGTCAAAATAGGTCTATTCCTAGCTTATTCATACTCTTCCAATAGCTTCTCAAAAACAGAAGCCAGCTCCAGCGAATTCTGTGGATCGCCAACCTGATCCTCCACACACCACCAAGCGGAAAGTACAGCATGGCTGTACCCCCAGGCCATTACCCTTTCTGGATCCAAAGCCAGTTCTGTGCTGAACAGCTCAATTCTCCGTCTAATGATGTCCCTTGGGTGTTCGTCCGGCAAGTTATTCATTAAAAAAGAAATGACCCCGTATTCTAGCTCGCCAATCAGCCCCTTGGGGTCAATCGCGATGTAAGGCTCCCTTTCTGCTGACAGCAGATTCTCATGGTGAAGATCACCATGCAGCAGCTGCGGGTTTCTCCAGGTCTTGTGCAGCTTCGCAAACCAGTCCTCGGCTTTACGCACCATTTGTTCAGGCAATGGTCCCGTACCACCAAGATAACGGACACGAAGCTTGTCAAGGCCTTTAGCCCAGTCCGAAGTCGATGGGAACAACGAATGCAGCGGTGGGGGCGTTTGCAGCTTCCTCATGACAGCAGCTGCCAGGCGTACCGCTTCATCATCATCTGCTACAGTCTTAAGAGTGTGACCTGGGACCGCTCTTTCCAAAATCAAAATTCCCTTATCTGTATCCGAATCCCAAAGTCTGGCACATCCATTCCCTTTGTATATGCCCAGAGCTTCTGCTTCAGTAATCAATTCCTTATTAGGTACACCCAGCTTAAGTACGGCTTCCGTTCCATCCCTAAAGAGTACAGGCGCTACAAAGTTAAAAGAAAGCGGATAAGCAGCCAAAACCTGAAAAGACCATCGGCTTTCGCAATATTGGATGAGCTCATCAAAATGCTCCAGCCACAATGCGCCCTTTTCCTGGTGTACACCCAGTATGGTATGTATAAATTTCTCCGGTAGCTGAATCATCATATCATCCCCTTCATTGTGTGTGAAATTCTTGTAATGGTTGCCGGCTAATGTCAAAAAGCCTCATGACCGTAAACGGAAACGAGGCCTCTGGATTAGTCTCTCAGCTGCTGTGATGCTTTACTTTTATTGTTATCTAACTGCTCCAGACAAGCTCTCAAGCCATCCTCGGGTGTCCCTGTAGGATTAAACTCCAGTCCCACATAACCTTTATACCCAAGCTCACGAAGCTTGTTCATGACAAACGGATAGGCAATTTCTCCGGTTCCCAGCTCATGCCTTCCCGGATGATCGGCAACGTGAATATATCCAATCTGCTCAATGTTTGCACTAATAGTTGGCGTCAGATCGCCTTCGGTAATTTGCTGGTGATATACATCATATAGCAATTTAACATGGGCACTATTGACTTCGGCGATAATAGACAATGCTTCTGTTGAGGTTTCAAGGAAATAGCCGGGATGATTGACCTTCGTATTCAACGGCTCCAGCACAAGTGTAACGCCAGCATATTCAAGTAATGGCACACAAGCCTTTAATCCATCGACAATGCTTTGGCGCTGCTCTTCTCTTGAAACACCCTCAAGCGTATTTCCGGTTACAGCGATTATATGCTTACAGTTCAACCGTTGGGCAATCTCCAACGTTTCCTTCAGCCCTTGAACATAGGAATCGCGAAGCGCGGGATCTAGCAGTGAAATCGATTTGGTACAAAATGACCCTACATTCAGATCGAACTCCTTAACCAGTTGCTCCATTAAATCCATATCCCGGTTTCCCCAGCCCCAAAATTCAAAGGCGGTAAAGCCAAGCTCCTTAACTGTTCTCAAAATCTTGGCTAAATCATAACCGCTGTTTCTGAACACTGCGTCGATCGATGGCGAGTAGATCATTGAATACCTCCTGAATGCGGCGTAAAAGCACCTAAGTATCTTTAACATTATTATAGGAGCACGTAATCTGCGAATCAAGCATTAACATGCAAAAAAGAAATCGCTTACACCTGTGTGTCAACAGTACCTGCCCAACAAAACTTCACATTCCGCTTTTTTAGCGAATGACACGCTGAATAGATGGGTCGTCATGACACAGACCTAAACCCATTGTTCCAGTTAACTTCTAGCGTAGGTGGCCCCTTTGCCTTAAGTCTCCGTTTAGGTTAAACTGAACATAGAAGGGTGTGGTGAACCATGTTAAAAGAATTTCTCAATCAACAAGTCACGATACTATTCATTGACGGCGGAAGTATTAGTAATGGGACGCTTATTGAGATGGATGAGCGCTTTGTGAAATATCAATCTCCCCATAGTCTCAATATCATCCCTATCACCTCAATCAAGACTGTAAATTTACAAACAGAAGACAAACCCAATGCTACCGTAAGAGGTTTTGTTTAAGCTTTGGAGCCACTTTGGTGGCTTTTTTCATTTGATAAATATACCTCCGAATGGAATAACTTCCCTAAGCACCCGGCGTATCAGACTATCGCTTTGCATGTGCTCATCCAACTGCTTGTCAGGCTTGCATGGCTGCAGCAGTACAGAACCTTTGCCCTTCAGCTCCCATTGATAATTCATGTGCTGGCTTGCCAGCGTATTCCCGTATACGCAAGGCTTAAGAGTTATGTGTTGCGGATAGGCCACCAAACAATTCACATCCACAAACAGAGGACTTTGCGGATGAAGCTCTACCTGATAAAGCGGCCCCGCTGTTAAAAGACCAAGTGTACCAGGTCCTTGAAAACGCATTTTCACAAAATCACGCGTCATCAGTGCATTCCGTACCGATTGTATATGCGTCCGAAACGTCATGCCTTCCATGAAAAACAAAACATGCTTAAACTCGAACAAGAGATCGTCATCCTTCTGAATCGACACCGTACCCAAATTATAGCCTTCAGGCAAACCCAGCATGCACCTGGAGGGACCGCTGATTCGCGACTGTATCATCCTTTTTTTGCGATACATATTGGAAAGCTTCATAAAGGAATCTTCACGTAATGAAGGCGACCCTTGAAAAGCGACAATTTGATTCGGATGCAGCACATGAACGGATTCTCCCTGCTCAACCGTAAGCGAAGCGATGCGTGTCCTTTGTTCGGGCTGCTCGTAAGATATATCCATGCTACACCCCCCTGCTATGATTTGAAAATTTTTGTCACGTTTCCGATCCGCTTATTTGCGCAGACTTCGCTTTTGTCTTCTCCATACCGCTACACGTATCAAACGTCCGGATACAAAATAACCAGCCACAAGAACTATCGCTGTTACACCCATCCAAATCAGCTTGCGATTGCGGGCTTCCTTATCCAGCTTGTCCTGCTCTGCAGCATGAATCGCAATCTGCAGCGCTTCATTCTGCTCCATGAGCCGCTTATTCTGTGCAAGAAGGCGTTCTTCTGTTTCCTTAGAGCGCGCTATCGTTTCCGTCAGCTGTTCTTTTTGCTCATCAAATTTTTTGACTTGCTCCTGCAGCTGCTGCTTAGCGGCATCGTATTCTTTCTCAATAATTTCCACTTGCTCGGGCAGCTTGTAAATCTCTTTCACACGATCAAAAAATCCCGCTTGGACGGTGGAAACCGGTTGTACGAGCATCACGATAAAAACCCCAACAAGCAGCGTCTTCCACCTATATGATCTCATCCCTTTTCCACCTCCACTGAATCGACTTGTATCTTCATTTTACTTCATATTTTGCGGGATGCCAATTCTGCGTGCCAAACAAGTAAAAAAGACTGCTATTTAACAAGCAGTCTTTGAAAGCATTCGTCTTGACTCGTTTTAATTTTCAAATCTGGACAGTTATTTTCTTGCGATTCAATGGTCCAGCCCGCAACCTTGGTACCGCACACAACAGCTTCCTTTAAACTCAAGCCCCGTACTAATCCCATGACGGTTCCCGAAAAAAACGCATCACCAGCGCCACTGGAATCAACAAGCTTAACAGGGAACACTGGTTGATGACCTAGCTCCTTGGTAACGGAATCATAGTACACAGAGCCATGCTCCCCCAAGGTAATAACCATCGAGCGCAGCCCGGCAGCATCCACAAAAGGAATTAATTCGTGCAGCATATCGTCAGGATTAGTGCCTACCTTTTTCTCAAAAAGCCGCTCAGCCTCCACTTCATTGCAAATAAAACATTCCAACTGCTTGAGCAAGCCTCTGTTTTTGAGTACAACATCCAAATTCCCGGGGATTCCGTAAACCGGTTTGTTTTGTTGTACAGCCATTGAAATGACAGAGCTGCTGATTTGTTCATTCAGGTCAAGCTCCAAAGCGATATGGGACGATCGCTCCACAATTTCCTGTCTGGATTCAGCAAATACGTTTTCCAGTGCTTTAAGATCAGGCATCTGCGAGATCGAGCCGGCCAAATCACCGTTCTCATCCAGCACAGCAAGCCACATTCCCATACCTTCATTCGCTGGCTTCAAAAAGTCAGTATTTACTTGAACACCCTGAAGACGTTGTTTAATTTCAAGACCTAATCCGGAATGATCCATGGTGGATACAAATGCCGTATTCAACTCCAGATTCGCCATATTCTCGGCTACATTACGGCCTACGCCGCCATGCACAAACTGGATATTACCCAAGTTTCTTCCCTGCGGAATATAATTTTGTTTGGCAAAACCTTTGCAATCCACGAATACGGTACCTATGACGGTTACAAAATTTTTCATATGTAGCTCCTTAACAGCTGTGATTGGCTTAGTAATCTATTATATTATGATTTTGTAAAAGTGGCTATGGATTATTTGTGAGGAGGATCGTTCATCCATAATAGGGCGTAATACTATTAAATTAGAATCATCTTAGTCCCTTCAAAGGGAGTCTAGTCGCTTCTTCTTTCGAGCACTTCTGCGTACTTCATTACCCTTCAGCCTGCCGCTCTGTGTTAGCTTTTAAAAATGGAAACTGTTAAAGAATAGATCCGTGGTCTAAAGAAATTGAAGCATATAAGCAAATTTCCGTTGAGCTAAGCAGTCCACCTTTTTCATAAGCTGCATCAATGATCATCTGCACGAAAGTCCTAATTTTCGGGCAATTTTTCGTCACTTGCATCGTTTTCTTCATTTAAATTTGTAAGAATCATCGAAATTCCAAAAGACATAGTGACTACAAGTTAAGTTTAAAAATTCATGACACCTGTAAACAATTACTCATACTATTCTCGGGAAATCATAAAGAACAGCACCGCTATTCGAAACCCTGAGATTCACAAAGTTACATTTGACCAATGAATCGAGCAGCTGCTCCGATTCCTCAAGCGAGAGATCTGTGTTCATGGAAACCTCTGGAATCGTCAGCGTACCTCCCTTGGCGTGGGCCAGCTCCAGTATCTGCGTTTGCAAAGTAACTCCAAGAGATTTTCGTTTCGCTTTAGCTTCACGAAACTTCCCATAAAAATAGGCAACTACAATACAAAGAGGCGCGCAAAATATTAATAACATAAATATAGAAGCGAAGATTGACGCAAAGATTTCGGCCCCAGCGGAAGATGTGGTGCTGGAATAATAGACTACAGACATGTATAGGCTCCTTTCTCATGTACAATTACGAATCTAACTATACCTGTCATCCAATAAATCATCGAGTGATTTGGCCGTTACCTTCTCGTATTCAGTAAGAATACCTTGGAAATGGTATAGGGTTGCACCCTTTTTCTCTTTGATTTCAGCAAATCCTCTTGTTACAAAGGACTCCAATGCTCTATGCGATAATTCTAAAGAGAGCTTTGTAAAATAAGCGGTTTCAACTACGCTCAAAGTACCGCCGCGCTCAGAAGCCAGAGCCAGAATCTGTTTTTCGATCACTTGTCCTACATTGGGTTCGGCTAGCTTTTTCGTGCTTGATCTTATAGCAGGCTCTTGGATGAAACCAGTGCTCTTCTTCAGCTTGGCTGTGTTGATGATCAAATAAATCAAAGCTGCGAGCAGCAGCGCATTCAGTATAAATCCGCTGATCAAGATGAATTTTAACAACGTATCTGTACTTTTACCATCCGCTGTTGCAGCCGTTAATAGTTGAACTGACATTGATTAGCCTCCTCTCACATTACTTGTATGGTACAGGTGTCAAACTGTATGGCTTAAGACTTTTCGTCCAACAATTCATCAAGCGACTTGTCAGCTTTCTTTTCCTGATCGGTCAAAATGCCTCTAAACTGATACAGTACCGTTCCGTTCTGGGCAATTTTTATATTAGCATGGCTGTGTTTAACCATATACTCCAATGCCTCCTGAGCTTCCTCTAAAACCATATCTGTATGTAAACTAACATCAATAACCGTAAGAACCCCCCCATGGGTATAAGCTAGCTTCAGCAGTTGTTTTTCCAAGTCCCTGCGAATAGCTGATGGTGTTTTCTTAGCCTTCCTATTTAATAGATAAGAGTCTCTCTTAGATTTGATATATTGAAAAGGTTTGAAATTGCAGAGTATCACAATCCCAAAATACAAAGGAGCCACCACCACTACAAAAAAACAAAATATCGTAAATATAGGAGAGTCGACCATATGGAATTCATATGTATTCCTATAAACGAAAATTTCTATGATTCCAAAGATGATTAAAGCGCTCCCACCCAAGGTTCGTTTCATACTCATAGCTTTCCTAACAACCCCCTATTCCAGCCCAATTGGGTCCCATAACCTATTATCCATAATATAATGTATTTGTCTATGCTTAATGCCGATCTGAGATCGCGATTCTACATCCTAATAACACAAACAGGGCCCTTTCTGGAGGCCCTGTCATTCTTGATTATTTATGAAGATAGCGCTAATTTCGATAACCTGTTATTGATTGTCTGGTGCTTAAGAATCCTTATATCCAACGGATAAACGCTCTTCCGTATTGACGATTACCTGGTCACCGCGCAAAGCAGGCGGCAGCCAGCCGGCAGCAGACTTGCTGATCTTATAGAACGACTCCGGCTGCGGAATATCCGGCCAGGTTGCGCCATCACCGTTGAATTGCGGCAGCCAAGGAGCCAAAGCATCAAACATCTCATCGCACATATCCCATACTTGCTGGGTCGTACATTGCGTAGCTGTTAAAGGATCATGCAGGATCGCCAGCTTCACCAGCTCACGGTTCCCCGTAAGTGCAGCTTCGACTGCCATCTCCTGAACGCTGATGCTCGTACGGCACGTTGCCGCACACTGCAAGGGCAGGTCGCCTACCCAGGCAACGTTAATGCCATTACGGTCTACGTAGCAAGGAATTTCAATTGTAGAACCATTAGGCAGATTGGTAATAAAACCTCTGTTCTCTATGTTAAAGTGGCCACGATAGGTTTTGCCTGTTTCCAAAGCTTCAATAATGTAGGAGCCATGCTCATCGGAGCGTTCCCCAAGCTTGATATATTCTGCCTCACCGCTCATCCATTTGGGATACATCTCAAGATATTCATCACGCTTGGAGATACAATGGTTTAAATAACCTGCAGTTCTGCCGCCAATCCATTCGCCTTTATAAATCCACTTGTCTATTTCGTCCTTGTTCTTCCGGTACCATGGTAAATATTCGCTGAGATGTCCATTCGATTCTGTTGAATAATAACCGAAGCGCTTCAGCACATCAATTCGGCAAGGCTCACGCTCGGACAGCTCCGGATGCTTTTCAAATGCTTCCAACAAATAAGGCGTCATATCTCTTCCCTCATGTGTAACCTGAATGTACCAAGTTTGATGATTGATCCCTGCACATATAAAATCAACCTCTTCACGCGGCAATCCAAGCGCCCGGGCGATTTGCTTATGACCGCCCTGCACACCATGACACAAGCCGACAACATTGATGCCGCCAGCACGCCGCAGCGCCCATGTGTTCATCGCCATTGGGTTCGAGTAGTTTAGCAGCAGCGCATTGGGCGCCGTTTCACGCATATCTTTGGCGATTCCAAGCAGCACCGGAATGGTACGAAGTGCGAAGAACACACCGCCAGGTCCAAGCGTATCACCGACACATTGATCAACGCCATATTTGAGCGGAATTTCTACGTCATGATGAAACGCTTCCAAACCGCCGACACGAGCCATGCAAATAACGTAATCTGCACCTGCTATGGCTTCCCTTTGATTCGTCGTTTCTACTATGGTCGCAGCTAGACTGTTCTTTCCAATTAAATTGCGGCACAAGTCTGAGACCATGCGCAGGTTGTCTGCGTTAATATCCATTAGCCGGAACTCGGTGTCCCTGAACTTCTCTACAGATAAAATATCCATCATTAATCTGCGTGTAAAGCCGACGCTACCAGCACCAATCATCGCTACCTTCAACATGTTAGCATCCTCCCGATTCATCATCAATCTAATAAATTGCTTCCTTTATCTAAAATAAAGTATTATAGAAACAATGACAATGGTAATAAACTGCTTTTGATAGGTAATATATTGCTGTATCCAACGATGATTTTATATCCACATATACAGGGAGATTCGGACTTGTCAAATAAATCAAATGAACCGTTTCGGCACAGCTATGGCTTTCGTTTTCGGGAAACGCCAACCTACGAGATCGCCCAGCTGCATGGAGTCGGGTGGGAACGTACCGTCAGTACGGACTACAATTGGGATGGACTTAACCGTGGAGAAGAGGGTGCTTTTTTATTCCAATATACGTTGTCTGGTTATGGCATGATGCATATAGACGGACAAACCTATCCACTCACTCCTGATAAAGCATTTCTGGTTTGGATTCCAAGCCAACATCGATACTATTTCCCCTCTGATAGCGATCACTGGGAGTATATGTTTATCATGATGCGGGGTGAGCGGCTGCGTCCCACCGTTGATGAGTTGATTTCCAAGCTAGGACATGTATCAGACTTTACCATAGATAGCCCTCCTATCCGTGCTTTAAAAATGATATACGAGAAAGCTAGGCAGCGGCAAATTACGGATGGCTACTTAAATGCGCTCTACGCTTATCAATTTATTACAGAGCTTCACCGCAGCACAACATTTGAGAAATCAATATCCGAGATCCCTGAATCGATACAAAAAACCGTGCATTTCATTGAGCTGCACTACGAGCAGCCCGTCAATCTGGATGAGATGGCCGAAAGCGCAGGACTCTCCAAGTACCATTTCTTGAGACAATTCACACGTTTTATCGGATTGACTCCACTCGAATATTTGAATAAGCTGCGCATCGAGAAGGCAGCCGAGCTGCTGCGGACGACCGAACAAACCCTGGACGAGGTTGCATGTTCCGTCGGGTTTGCAGGGGGAAACTATTTCTCCAAGGTGTTCCGTCACTGGGTAGGCATGTCACCAGGGAAATACCGCAATGAGCACGGCTTGGCTACTGACAATTTGTTTTTAAGATAATACTTTTGGCTCCGATTCATTCATATACACAACCGTTTGGTTGCGTCCGTTATGCTTGGCTTGATACAGCGCATCGTCTGCATTTTTAAATAGCCGATGTATATCCAAAGCAGGGTTCGGATAAGACGCAACTCCAAGTGATAACGTAATGATTTTACCTGTAGGACAGTTCGTACTTTCGATACGGGTTCGAATCCGCTCAGCAAGCAAAAATGCCTGTTCTGCCGTGGCATCGGGGAGCAGCATGGTGAATTCCTCTCCGCCATATCTACAGCAATAATCTTGCTCCCGCTTCTCGGACTGCATAATGCCTGCGGTGAACTGGAGTACCTGATCCCCCACCTGATGACCGTATGTATCGTTGACCAATTTGAAATGATCCAGATCCAGCATGATAATACTAAAGCTTTTCGATTGCTCTTGCCATAACCCAAGAATGGCATCCATTGTGCGTCTATTGGTCAGCCCTGTCAGAGGGTCGGTTTGTGCTTCAAACGAAAGCTCCTCGGTTCTTTTGTTCATAATGTGAAAAGCTTTGGCAATAGCTTTATACAATTCATTAGCTTCATAATTCCAGTGATCGATGTTAGGAATTTCCTTGTTCATGCCATCAACGTTGTTCAGACGGGAGGCAATATGCGCAAGCCTGCTCAATGGCTGTGATAACTTATGTGATAGCCATAGCACCAAGGCAAATACGATAATCAGAAACGGTAACGAATATAAAGCCATCCATGTAATGAGTCGTTCTGTGCTTTGATCTACATAATCCTTTGGGGTCTGCGCCACAATACCCCAGCCTGTTTCTGGCACTATGGAATAACCAGCTAGAAAGTGAACTCCCTTGGTATTGGTTACCTCACCTTGTCCACTACCTCCAGCTACTATCTTTTGTATGACAGGATTTGTTATCACATTATCTCCAATTCGTTCAGGATCCGGATGATAGATGATATTCCCTGTTGCATCGACAACATAATAATAGGAGCCGTTATTGGCTTCCGGTTGCTCTCCCAATATTTTTTTGAGTGAATTAGGCTCCTGCAGGTAAATCGTACCTGAGATAAAGCCGTTGTAGTTTCCGTTCAAATCAAAAACAGGGTGACTAACCAATATGATAAGTCTGTTCGTTATAGCCTTGTAAGGCTCGGACATTAAAGGTTTTTGCAGCTCCAGTGCTTGTCTGGATGCCTGCGAGGTCAGCTTTTGCCCAACAATATCCAGATTTCCAGGTGATACAGCACGAACCAACCCGGTTTTATCAACCAAAGCCACAGAATTAAACATATTATCGGTACTCATCAAAAAGTCCAGCTGCTTTTGTGCTGCTTCATCCGAGCTGTTTTCTTTAGTAAAATATTGTGCGGTGGCTCTTACAGTTTGTTTCATTGATAAAATAATCGTTTGAGTCGTTTTGCTCATCTCATCAGAATGAATTCGATTTAGTTCCAGCGTAGTGTTGTATAAAGAGGACTTCTCGGCCTGGTAACCTACGATTGAATTAATCAGCAGCGTACTGAGAACAGAAAACAAAACTATACTGGATATGACAAATGATATTTTAAAACCTTTTTTACTTGATCTCACGTTAGTTCCCCCATGGTCTCATTTCCATTTTGAATGCAATCTCTTACATCAGCTGTCACTCCTTCCTTTGAACATACATTCCTTGATGCTCGGACCACTCTACGTACAAAGCATCCTGTAATCGATGAATCCCCTTATTTTCTAATTCTTCAAGCAGCCATTGCTTCGTACGACCTAATCTTGTTAACCGCTCATTTTGAATACGTCCATTCTCAACGAGCACCATAGGCAGCGACAAGGATTCCTCTATAGGCTCAGGATTTTTCTTAATGATGCTGTCTACCTCTGATTTTTTCAAAACCGATATATTCCCGTTCGTTTCAAATACAGCAAAAGCGACCTCGCGTACTGTAAATATATTTTGTTCCCGAAGCAGTGTATGTAATTGGTCAAAATCGAGATTGTTGCGCTTCATCGCCCGAAAATCGATTTTACCCTGGTTAATAATAATATCGGCGCGACCGTTCAAATATTTAGACAATCCCGGTATAAACTGCACCAGCTTTTCCAGAAACAGCGACATCGCCGCCCACAGCAGCAGCGCATAGAGCAGCTCGCTCAGTGTAACTTCCTTGTCATAAAGCGTGTTACCGACAATCTCACTTAACATTAAAGAGGATACAAAATCAAACGCAGTCAGCTGTGAAATTTCTTTCTTGCCGAGTAATTTAGTAATCAGCCATAAACCAACCATCGCCGTGACCAGCTTAACCGTTATGTAATAAAAGTTATCCATCAGCAAGCAACCCCTCTTTGCATCTATACTATACACATCTTACACTATCAGCATAGGTCACGAAACTTATATATGACCATGGAGCTACTATTGACATTTTAATTGATAATGATTATCATTATTGATTATGTGATAACGATTATCATTGTTGATATTCGGTTAACATCCACTCAATTATACATAAAGGGAGCTGGTTTGAAGGAATGAGTAAAATTTTGATGGTTTTCACAAGCCTCACCGGAAATACAAGGGATATGGCTGACGCGATTGCGGAAGGGATTCGATCTGAACAGGTAGAGCTGGACATTAAGGAAGTGATGTATGCATCAGGCGATGACCTGTTGAAATATGATGGTATCGCGCTGGGTGCCTACACTTGGGGAGATGGAGATTTGCCTGATGAGTTTCTCGACTTTTTTGATGAAATGTCGGACGTACAGCTCGACGGGCAACAAGCGATTGTGTTTGGTTCCTGCGATTCTTCTTATCCTGTTTTTGGCGGAGCTGTCGATCAGCTTGTTGACAAACTAAAGGAAATAGGTGCTGAAGTTGTTGAGGAAGGTTTGAAAATCGAAATGTCCCCCTCACAATCTGAGCTTAAGCAATGCACGGAGTTCGGTGCCGCATTCGCTAAACGCTTTGTTGGTATCAAACAGTCTTAGTCTGGAACCATTGTAGTTATCGCAGCAATCTTAAGATATGATACACAGCCTTAAGAGCCCGTCTCCCTACTGCTTGAATTGCTGTATCAAGGAAAGGCGACGGCGGGTTCATGGGCCAGCTGTGCGCAAGCTTAGCCTTCACGTGCAAGTATGGGCTATGTGACGATAACCGTTATTCCCTTGGCCCGTAACTTTTCGATCTCGGCGGCTGGTGTTTTTCGGTCGGTAATGACAGTATGAATCTGCTCCACTGTACAGATCCGAAAAAATGCCACTTGATTAAACTTCGTATGATCCACTGCAACTACTATTTTTTGTGCATTCTCCATTACCTTCTTGACGACCCGGGCTTCCTCTATGCTTGGGGTTGTTAGTCCCTGTTCAAAGCTGAAGCCGTTCACTCCGATAAAGGCAATCTCGACAAAAATCCCCTCCAGCGACCTCTCGGCCATCTCGCCAACCAAAGCCAACGTACTTGGCCGAATATTGCCACCTGTCAAAAATACACTCACTCCTGGCGCTTGCATCAGCTCTGTAGCAATATTAACCGCATTCGTGACTATTTGTAACTGCTGGCGTTCCATGAGCAGCCGTGCCGTATGACTTAATGTTGTTCCTGTCATGATTGCAACAGTCATTCCATCTGTAATGAGGGAGGCTGCGGCTTGCGCTATAGCTTTTTTTTCATCGATCCATTGGTCTTCCTTCTCCGCAAAAGAGGGCTCGTACAGCAGCCGCTCTTGAAGAATCGCGCCGCCATGGCTTCTCGATAACAATCCGGCGCGTTCCAGCCGCTCCAGATCCTTTCTCACTGTGACCTCCGAGACTTTAAGAAGCGCGCTCAACTGTGAGACATCTGCGCTTCTGTATGCTTTCAAATAATCCATAATCCGTTGGTGCCGTTCCAAGCTTAATAATTTACGTGATTCCCCAGTCGGGGTATTACGCGGGTCCTCACTCACACAGGCTCACTCCCTAGGGTCAGCAATATTTTACCTTTTACGGCACCCGGCTGCTTGTACAGCTCAAAGGCTTCGTTAATCTGCTCCAATGGCAGTATTTTGTCGATCATATCCAGGAAATTGAATCTTTGCTTGCTCAAAAAATGTGCTGTAAGCTCCCACTCGTCTCCGGGAAAAGGCGCGCTGTAGGACATCCAGGAACCTGTTAAAGTAAATTCCTTACGGTTCATCAGCTCAAACAGCTTGTAGTCAAAAATAAGCTCCTTGGTCGGTGTACCCACGAAGCAGACCTTCGCTTTATTAGCTGCCAGCTCAAAACAGAGCCTCATCGTCACATCCGAGCCTGCCGTCTCCATCACGATGCCAAAGCCTTTGGCGCTCACAATAGATGCCGCCTGTTCCTTAAAGTCGTCGCTGCATGTATCGATCACATAATCCGCACCCAGCTTGTGGGCAAGCTCGAGTCGATCACGATTAAGATCAAATACCGTTACTGTTCGCGCACCTAGCACTTTGGCCCACTGCAGGGTCAACAATCCAATCGTACCGCCGCCCAGAATAGCCACATCCTCGCCGCCTTGAAAATTGATATGGCGCAGCGCATGAAGGGCAACAGCCGAGGGCTCGAAAAAGGCTGCTTCCGCATAGCTGACCGTCTCATCAATCTTGACCGCATTTATCTCAGGGATAATGACGTATTCAGCCCAGCTGCCATTCACCCGTGAACCGACAAAGGAATAAAATCGGCATTGGGCAAAATCCCCTTTTAAGCAGTCCTCGCATTGATGACAAGGTACCAGTGGAGCACCGGCAATCCGATCCCCTACATCGATTCGTGTCACACTTGTGCCGACCTTGGCTACGATTCCAGCAAACTCATGCCCAAGAACAATCGGATAATGATGTGCTTTGCTTCCTAGGACTCGTGGTATATCAGAGCCACATATCCCTGTAGCCATAACTTTAACCAAAATTTCGTGCTCCTGTGGCTCCGGTATAGCTATGTCTTCGATACGAATATCGCCTTGCCCATATAATACAGCTGCTTTCATGCGTTATGACCTCACTTTCATTTGTGTAAACCATTCCTTCAGGCTAATATACGCCGATAAGTACTGCTCATAGCCCTGTTCATATAGAGCCGTATGTGCAGGATTCGGGTCATACGCTCTTTGGAAACGAACCGTTCTTCGAACAGCCTCGTCAAAATCCTTATAAATGCCTGTACCGACCCCCGCCAGCATAGCTGCCCCTTGGGTGGTTGCCGTGTCGGATGATGCGATTCGAAGTGTTTTGCCGGTAATATCTGCTTTAATTTGCGACCATAGCTGACTATTGGCCGCACCGCCCATACTGTAAAGCTCATCTACAGGCACGCCGCCGCCAATGGCCGTCAGCAAATTATGCTGCAAGGAATACGCACAGCCCTCCATAATGGCACGAGCCATATGACCACGCGTCGTTGCATAAGAAAGCCCAAGAAAAACACCCTTGGCATCGATATCCCAGATCGGAGACCGCTCACCTGCCATATAAGGCAAGAAAATAATGCCATCACTGCCTTCATCAATCTGTGCCGCTTCCTCATTGATCTCTCTGAATGGATCGAACACAGGTTGGATTAAGGAGTCGCTCTCCTGATCAGCCTCTCTTGAGTCTTCTCGATTATCGCTCGGATTAGACGCCTTGGATGCCGCTGTGACTCCCTTTCCAAACAGCTCGCGTTGAAACCAGTTAAGGCTCCCGCCACCTACCGTGCCACCTTGCAGCAGCCATTTACCCGAAACCACATGGTAGCCTAGAATCAGCTTATTATTCATGATAGGCTGACTCATCACGATGCTCATCCCGCCAGCTTGACCACCCTGCTCCTGAGTTTCACCATCATGAATTGCGCCTACGCCCAATGTGCCGCAGGCAGCATCCAAGCCTCCTGCAACAACTGGAGTTCCTATTAGCAGCCCGCTGCTCGCAGAAGCCTCATTACTAACCATCCCGACGATATCACTGCATCCGTACAGCTCGGGCAGCAAGCCCGGATCAATGCCAAGCTCATCACACAGCTCTAAGTCCCAGGCTCCTGTTCGCATATCAAATGCATGAATACCATAGCCTTGTGATAGGTCGTGGGAAACGATGCCGGTAAGCTTGAACACGATAAAGCTGTTGCATTGCAGCACTTTATGCGTCCTGGCGTACAGCTCGGGCTCATGCTCCTTCATCCAGAGGATTTTGCCGGTCGTATAAGAAGGTGATAGTGGGTTGCCGGATACCGCAAAAATTCGCTCCTCGCCTACAACGCGTTTCATCTGCTCGCACTGCTCGACTGCACGCCGATCCATCCAGATCATACTGTTGCGAAGTACATGTCCATGTACATCGACAGGAATCATTGACCAGCTTTGTCCATCGACACCGATACCTTTAATTTCATGCGGCTGGATAGCTGTGTGCGCAAACATCCGCTGCGTACCGCGGCATACCGCCTCCCACCAATCCAGCGGATTCTGCTCCACACAATCCTTCGCCGGATATAGCGTTTCATATTTTTCAGTACATTGATAAGCAACCTCGCCGTCTGGGGTAAAAGCGGCTATTTTACAGCCGGAGGTTCCAATATCGATGCCAAGCAGATACTCGTTATGCATATGGCGGTATCCCTTCCTTTTTTCTATAGCATTAAGCGCGGCCTGCACTGCCGCAAAGGTTGATTTTGTCTATAGCCATACGTTTGACCGCTTCCTTGGCAGGCACCATATATTGACGTGGGTCCAGCTCTTCTGGATGCTCGGCAAAAAAGTGCTGAATGGCCAAAGAAAACGCATTTTTCAATTCGGTCGCTACATTCATCTTGGCCATCCCCAAGGACACGCAACGCTTTACTTGATCAGCGGGAATTCCTGAGCCGCCATGCAGAACAAGAGGTACCGCCACACGACTCGCGATTTGTTCGATACGCTGAAAATCAATATGAGGTTCTCCCTTGTAAATACCATGCGCCGTACCGATGGCCGGAGCCAACGTAGGAACACCGGTCAGCGCGAGAAATCGCTCACACTCCTCGGGAACCGCCAGCATCGCATCAGCATCATCCACAACAATATCGTCCTCAACGCCGCCTATTTTGCCCAATTCCGCTTCCACGTTCACACCCCACCGGCTTGCATAGGCCACGACTTCCTTGGTCCTCTCTACATTGTGTTCGAACTGCTGTTTGGAGGCATCGATCATGACGGAGGTGTATCCAGCTTCTATGCATTGTTGAATCAGCGCAAAATCCTGACAATGATCAAGATGAAGCGCGATGGGTACCGATGCTTGGCGTGCTGCAACTTCAGCTGCCGCCACAATATAGTCCATCCCCAAATGCTTCACCGTACCTACTGTGGTTTGAATAATAACCGGTGCGCTGCATGTCTCGGCTGCTTCTACAACAGCCTGCAGCATTTCCAGCGTATGCACGTTGAAAGCGACAATTCCATATCCTTGAGCTCTTGCTTCTACTAATAGCGGTGTGGATGAAACTAAACTTCTACTCATTGAACTGACCCTCTTCCGATTAAAAATAAATTGTAATTTCGATTAGTTATTTATAGTTACGTTTTGTTTCGTTTATAAGTTATAATACTTATTTTTTCCGAAAGCGTCAATCTCTGTTTACTAACGATCATCGTGTTTCTAACCACATCATCAGAACAATCAAGAAAAGCCACTCCCCTAGCTAGTCAGAAAAACTTTCCCCTGATTGGCTTCATAGGTCACAGCCGCTCTAACTGCTTCATGGATCTCCGTTAAGTCGTAATGAGACTTTGGCAGCATCAGACTCAATCTTTTATCATATAGGAGTGATATTAACTGGTTAAAAGTATCATGCCAGGCTTGTACAGATACCTGTTGATTCCAATACCGCAAATGAAACATTTTAACGTTTACTTGTGCCTTATGTGTAATTTCCGCCCAATTTACAGGCTTTCCAGATAAAAGACCTATGGTCAATAAAATTCCGTTAGGACGTACGCAAAATGCTAAATCTGTACCAGATGTCCCTCCTACCGAATCAATTGCAGCATGGGCACCCAATCCATTCGTCAATTCCATTATTGTTGGATGCAAAGGCATTACTGTTGTATTGATTACATAGGAAGCACCAAGTTGAAGTAACTCTTTGGTATAGCTGTCATTCCTCGTAACGGCAATCAGCCGAAAACCAAGGATCTTAGAGAATTGAGCAAAAATGCGACCCACCGAAGAGCCACAAGCATTGACTATTACAACATCGTCTGACTTCAAATTTAATATTTCCGTACAAGTCAGCCAAGCCGATACCGGGTTTATATATAATTGAGCGGCTATGTAATCCTCTATATAATCGGGTAAGGGAACTACCCAATCAGCGGACGCTTTAACAAAATGCTGCCAGGTGCCTTCTCCTCGCAAAGGTAATACACGTTTGCCTATAAGCTCTTGAGAAACCGAAGGACCTGCTTCCACCACAATGCCAAAACCTTCATATCCAGGAATATCGGGAAGTGAGATGCGATGGGAATACGCCCCCGTAATAGGGATCAGGTCGGATGGGTTGATTGGGCGAGCTATCATACGCACAAGAACCTCTCCGCGCCCAGGGCTTTCCATTTTCTTATTCTCAATCCTTAAAACATGCTGAGGATTTCCGAACTCATGATATCTAATACATTTGGTTTCCAAATCATAACCCTCCAAAAAAGCCCTTTCACCCGCCTCCATCAAAGGAAGTGAGTTGAAAGGGCACATTTCTATTATATATTCATCTTTACACGTTCATCATCACGACTAAATTCTCGCCAAATAATTCATAATCCCATCCAATCGTTCCACCATGACATCTGGTGCGGTATGATCCAGCGGAATCGGCTGATGTCTGGCAAGTCCCTGCCGTACCCATATTGCACGCATTCCGACACGCTTCGCAGGAATGACATCGTTATCGATCCGGTCACCAATCATGACTGCATGCTCAGCCTTGCATCGCGCTTCTCCAAGAGCCCGCTCATAAAAACGTACATCCGGCTTGGATAATCCTTCCTCTGCCGAGGAGCAAACAACCGATATGTATTTCAGCATCCCATACTGCTCTAGTCTCGCAGCTGTGCCTGCACTTTGGTTGGCGATAATTCCGAGCTTGTAATGCCTGCTCAGCTGCTCCAGAATCCCGACAGCGTCCGCGAAAGGCTCGTCCCAGTCCTTGCGATAAACCATCCCCTTGCGGATCTCCAGACGATCTTCTTCGGATCGAATCAACTGTTCCATCACATCCCGCATCGGAAATGAACTGAACAATCCATGGTAATGCATCAACGCCTGCTCAACGATATGCGGCTCGATTCGGTAACCAAGCTTGGCGGCCTGCTCAACGAACTGCCTGATGCTCTCGCGAATGGGTTTCGATTCATCCACCAGCGTTTCGCCTACATCAAAGAAAACCCAGCTGATTGTACCGTTATCCCACTCAGCTGCTTGCATTATTTCAACTTCGAAATTCGGTCAACCTCGGCGAGCTCATCAGCAGTTAACTGGTCACCAATATACTGCAAAGCATCCTGGATTTGTTCTGGCTTCGATACCCCAAGTATAGCGGAGGAAATATGTGGGTTGCTAAGAACCCATGCCAATGCGAATTGGGCCATTGTCCAGCCGCGGCTATCAGCCAGAGGCTTGAGCGATTCGATAATATGGTAATTTCTTTCCACCCCAAGCAGGGTATGTATTCTTCTTTCTCCGGCTGCGGCCCGCGAGCCCTCCGGTGGAGCTTCCCCCTGCTTGTACTTCCCTGTAAGCAGTCCTCGACCCAATGGGCTGTATACAATAACACCGACCTGCTCGGATGCAACGAAAGGAATCAGCTCATTTTCAATATCTCTTGTAATTATGCTGTACTCAGGCTGTACACTTTCAAAACGGTGGAGATGATTCAGGGCACTGATCCCATGAGCTTTGGCAATTTGCCATGCAGCAAAGTTGGAGCAACCGATGTATCTTACCTTGCCTGATTTCACCAAATCATCGAGCGCGCTCAGCGTTTCTTCAAGTGGCGTCTCCGGATCGAAACGATGCACCTGATACAAATCAATATAATCGGTTTGCAGACGCTTCAAGCTCGCATCTACGGCACGGAATATATGATAACGGCTTTGTCCTGAATCATTAGGACCTATTCCTACTTTGCCATGTACCTTCGTCGCCAGAATGATCTGATTTCGTCTTCCCTTCAGAACTCTGCCAAGTATATACTCTGACTCTCCAGACTCCAACGGATTATCACGATCCATGCCTTTTCCGTAAACATCGGCTGTATCGATCAATGTAATTCCTGCATCTAACGCAGCATCCAAAACCTGCTGGGATTGAGCCTCATCAATCCAACGTCCAAAAGCCATCGTACCCAGACTCACCTCGGAAACTTTCAGACCCGTTCTTCCCAATTTTCTATGCTTCATGCTTGAACACTTCGCTTTCTATAATAGGATAATAAGAGACACAACATAGCGTGTTGACCTCCGGCTGTCCGGCAGAACCTTGATTATAAATTTATTCACATTGGTTTACTACGAGATTAGGCTAACAAAGTGTTTTTCCACTGTCAACCTAGAGGTAAAAACTGCAGGGATGCCTGTATAGCCTGCTCCAATTGAGGTGTCGTTTCCTTAAAAGGATGAACGGCTCCAAATGTGTGGGTTCCCCCAGCAATCGTCACTACGAAATGCTTGGCATCCCCAACACGCATCTGTTTAAAGCCCTGCATCAGACGCGGAGAATCCTGATCACCCTGGATCTGCTGCACCGGAATGGTTAAACCTGCTAATTGCTTCACAATGTCAAACCGCTCCTTATTTTGCATCAGGTCCTCATAAAATACAGCCTTAATTGGCATCTCCTGCTTAGTACGAGCATTGGCCACGTAGGCGATCCCATTCTCCTCAAGCTGCTTTTTGAAGGTATCATCGAATAGATCAGTGGAACCAATTCCGTTCCATGTTAGTACCGACTTCACCTGCGGATGCTCGGCGGCAAATATAATTGCCGTTCCTCCACCTTTACTGTGCCCCCACAAATGAATACTTTCCTTGTCCGCACAATCCGCGAGTGGAAGCTTATCCGCAAGCAGCGCCTGAAGGATGAATTCGAGATCCTGCTGCTCTCTGGAAAACGTATTCACCGCGAATCGTTCCAATTCATCAAAATCAGCTTCATTGACCCCGTTGCAGGAAAAATTAAAAGTAATTACATAATAGCCCTGCTCGGCAAATCGCGTGGCGATATAAGGAAAGAATCCCCAATCTTTAAAGCTTTTGAAGCCATGACAAATCAGCAGCACGGGACTGGGTGTTGGTCTGTCCGGTACAACCCTGACTTCTCCGCGGATAGTCAGCTTCTCCCCTGTTTCCAGATGACCTGCCTCCAAGGTAAATGCATCCTGAAACATAGACGGTTTGTCCAATTCATTCACTCCCTAGTATTCGAATTGTCTTCCCACATCTATTGTACCGCTTTAGTCACTTGTATGCACGATTTATTGGGTACAACTGGGAGCTGTGCCATAGCTCAGTTACTGACAGCTTTCAAGGAACACGTGAATAAAATCGTAGAAGATGGGTAATATTGTGTACGACATAAATTCAAACGAGAGAAGGAAACCAACATGAGTAAAAAAAATATGGATCAGGATACACACCCTATATCTGACTTTATCATTACACCCGAGGATCAGCAGGATGCTGCCCCTACGGATATGGTAAGCGAGGCTGTCGAGGAAATCATGGATAAGGTTGAAACCACGTTCGATGGAAAACCGGATAATGAGAGAGGAAAAAGCAACAAGTAAGTACCCAACTCAGACACCTCATCGGTGTCTATTTTTTAAAAAGTTTAGCGTTGCTATGGCACAACAATAAGCCCGCCCTGATCGGCAAGCTTACAGCTTATAGACGGAAACTTGTGTACTTTATCCTTATTCTTTAACTGAACCGAGCGTAATACCGTGAATGAAAAAGCGCTGCAGCAGTGGATACACGATTAGTACAGGGATCATTGCGATAAAAATTTTGGCCGCATTCAGTGTCTGATTGGATAACTCACTCATTCTTTTTAACTGCTCAGTATTCAAGGTGGAAGCATCAATAATCACAACTAGCTGCTGAATGTACGTTTGCAGCGGATAATGGTCGGCTCTCGACATCAGCACTAAACCGTTGAAAAATTCATTCCAATGGTAAACAATACTGAACAAAGTAACCGTAGCAAGAACCGGAACCGCCAGAGGGATATACAGCTTGACGAGCATGTACCATGGACCCGCACCATCAACCAGCGCCGCTTCCTCCAGCTCCTTAGGTAAATTACGGAAATAATTGACGACCAGAATGACATTAAATACCGGAACACTGTGCCCAAGCACAAGTCCCCAAATGTTATTAATCAAACCGAGCGACTTGACCGTTTGATACCATGGAATCAGCCCCCCGTTAAACAGCATCGTAAACACCAATATCCACATCAGCACATTTCTGAGCCGAAAATCCTTCGTCGTTTTGGATAGAGGATAAGCCATCAACACGGTTACGATAAAGCTGACACCCGCACCCAATACGACACGCTGAATCGAAATCCAAAACGAGTTGAAAAACTTGCTGTCATCCATAATCTCACGATACGAGTTAAAATTAAACCCAACCGGCCACAATCGAACCTGCCCAGCCGCTGCTGCTGAATTCTCACTAAGCGAAACCGCCAGCGTATACCAGATCGGCAAAATACAGAGCAGCGAGACCCCGACCAGCAGCACAATCAACACAATATCAAACACTTTGGAGCCCACTGTTGCTTCCTTAACCATAACGATGCTCCTTTCACAATCAGTTTCAACCTGTTCATCTATTAAAAAATACGATAATTTGCATATTTGGAAGCCATGAAATACGAGCAAGTGATAAGAATAAAGCTGACAACGGATTTTAAAAGCCCCGCTGCTGTCGCCAGTCCATACTGTAAATTCAATAATCCCGTCCGGTAAACCCAGGTATCGATAATATCGCCCGTTGAATATACGAGTGGATTATATAGATTGAAAATTTGATCGAATCCGGCATTCAAGACATTGCCCAGACTTAATACAGTGAGCAGGATAACCGTTGTCGCAATTCCCGGTACCGTAACATGGAACAATCGCTGTAGACGAGTTGCGCCATCAATCGCCGCCGCTTCATACAAGGAGGGATTGATTCCCGTTAAAGCTGCGAGAAATATAATGGTATTAAATCCGAACTCCTTCCAAACATCGCTTCCTACAATAATAAAGGGAAACAGATCCGCTCTGGCGAAAAATAAAATCCGCTCCACCCCGACCGCTGACAGCATATCATTGATCGGACCCTTGTAAGCAAAAATATCGAGAAGAATTCCAGAAAGAATGACCCAGGACAGAAAGTGTGGTAAATAAACGATCGTCTGGATCCATCTTTTCAATATCAAAATTCTTAGTTCATTGAGCATTAAAGCAAATACCAACGGGACTATCAGATTAGCGATAATTTTCATGACCGCAATAAAAATGGTGTTCACGAAAATGGTTTGGCTATCGCCAAGTGAAAACATATAGGTGAAATTGTCCAGTCCCACCCATTCCGAATGCAGCATGCCCAAACCCGGATTATAATCCTGAAAAGCGATGACGAAGCCAAACATCGGAACAATACTGAATAGGGTCAGCCATATAAAGCCCGGCAGGAGCATGATATAGTAGTGCTTGGCAAAACCTTTTGTAACCACTGCTTTCCACTCCTTAATTGAAGTGCGGTGAATAAGAGCGGTTCTGGCTGCCATGTGGTTATCCGATTGCTGTTGTTCACAGATTTCCTTATTATATAAAACATTTATAGGTTGAAATCTGCAAACAAAGGCATCGCTTCGCTATCTCCGAATCCACACGGCAGCCTCCACCTCTTATTGACCGCACTTCCTAAACTCATTTCGCACACTATAAGGAAGGTTCCTGGCTCTGCGCCATTTTCCCATAATACAGCTTTTAAACCATGTTACACTGATAAAATCATACACTCTTACACCAAAATAGCTGTGAAGCAGCTTACTTCCTCGGAATCGATTCTCAACTCCAGCTTACTGCTTGGCAGCCTCATCCACCTCGGTAGTAATTTGGTCTCCGCCTTGTTTTTTCCAATCCTGAACGAATTGGTCGAACGTATCCAGCGGTGCGGCGCCCATGATGATTTTAAGGAACGTTTCTTTTTCCAGCTTATCGAGCGTTGCCCACTTGCCTTCCATCGTTTTGGTTTGCGAATAAGTGACACTGTAGGTTTTCTTATATGGCTGTTGAAGTGCAGCCACCCCTACGAATGTAGAATACATCCGTTTCCATACACCCAAGTCGGCATTCGGATTCCAATACTGAATATCTACCTTATCATAGGGCTCCAGCTTAACCTTTTTTACATTCTCGGCATCAGCCTTGAGCAATTTATAACCCGGGATGTCCAGCTCTTCCGGTTTTTTGGTGCCTGCCAATACTTCCTTCAGCATCTTCAAGGTTACATCCATTTCATCCATTGGAGCGAATACCAATCTTAATGGATAGTTGGCAATTTGGACCTTTACATCGAATTTCGCCTCATCACGCAGCAGCAGATTGACCATTTTCATCGCAGCCTCAGGATGCTCATAGCCTTTACGAACGACAACAAATTGGTTAGATGGTGTGCCCATATGCGGAGTAAATTCGCCCTTGGCGTCAAGCGGAACGGAATAAGCCTGCCAATTGGCTTGCGGATCGTTCTTGATTGCATCTCCCAGTGGGCCATAGCCGCCCCACCACATACCGAACCAAATACCCGATTTACCAGCCTTGATCAACTCGGAAGCATCCTTGCGAACGCTCATTTCCCTATCGATCAAGCCTTTGGCGTACAGGTCACGCAGTTTTGATAGCGCTTCCTTAGTTTCTGGAGTAATAGAGCCATATATTGATTTGCCGTCAGAGCCCTTCAGCCAAAATCCCGGGTAAGCATGATACGCCGAGAAGATCGGGTCAAAGCCATAGTTGTTGTTGTTCGGTATCACGAAGTTCGCATTGGTTAAGCCTCCCGATTGGGGGCCGGTAATTCCTATCGTATCGGCCTTGCCATTGCCGTCAGGGTCCTGCTCGACGAATGCTTTAGCGACCTTTTCCAGCTCGTCTATCGTCTTTGGAACCTGAAGACCCAGCTTATCAAGCCAATCCTTTCGAATCCACATCAAATGGACCATATCCGATTCCGTCGTTACATTTGGCAGCGCCATCAGCTTACCGTTAAATGTTACATTTTTAGTAGCCAGGCCCTTGGTCGTTTCAATAATACTTTTAATCGCAGGCGAAGCAAATTTATTATAGGTTTCCGTTAAATCGGCGAGTTGTCCCGCCTTGACCATTTGTCTAAGCTGTGTATCGTTGACAATCATCGTGTCCGGCAAATCGTTGCTGGCTATGGATAAATTGACCTTCTGGTCGTAATCCTTACCTTGGGCTGCCTGCCAAATCATTTTCGATTCAATGTTCAGCTGCTCTTTGACATATCTGGTATATTGGTTGCTCTCGGGTGTATCTCCCGATGGCAACGATTTATCAGAGGGATCAATGCTTTTTCCAATGTTGATCGTGACCGGTTTTTCATATTTGCCGAATGGATCAGCTGCCACGCTTGCTGTTGTGCCTGAATTTGGTGTATTCACTGCGGCTTTGGGTTGTTCATTGTTCGAATTCGTGTTGCTGCATGCGGTTATCACAATTAACATAGCTGCGATTGAGATCTGGATGGATTTTTGGGTCTTACGCATGTTAACGCCCCCTTCTTTCCTGTATGGATTGATCTTACTGTATAAAGATAACATGTAAATACCGCTTCCCCGGATAGAAAGCGGTTACGGGTTCAGGTAGGTAAATGCTCGAAAGTTATTCGACTTCCAGTAAGCCCTCTTCATAGATCTGGCTTTCCTCTACCTATTTATCGGACATTTCTCTACCCTCTCGGCTCGATACACGGAATTCACTTGGCAGAAGGCCGATTTGCTCACGAAAGGAGCGGCTAAAGTATTTCTCATCCATGTATCCTGTGTTTTCCGCGATCCAAGCAATCGTTTTATTCGTGTACAGCAAGTATTCCTTGGCCTTCTCTACACGTACCTGACGCAGATAATCATTAAATGTTTTCCCAGCAATTTCCTTAAAGCATTGGCTAAAATAGCTGCGGCTCATATTGACTCTCCTGGAGATATCAGCTGCAGTAACCTGCTGATTCAGCTCTTGATGCAGCATCTGAATGGCCTTCATCACACATTCGATGACCTCTGGCGAAAATGCCGGCTTGGCCAGCGCTTTATGAATCATGGCGCGCACCTCGGTGAACCATGCTTCAACCTCATGCCAGCTGTCAAAGGAAGGGGCAAGCTCAATCTTCAACAAGCTGAGTGGTACAAATAAGCGGTTCCATTCATCTGTCACCCCATATAATAGCCCTATCAGCTTCACCTGCGGCAGCCTGAGCAGCTTTAGCTCACGAACAAGCCTGCTGAACAAATGATCGTTATAGATCCATTCATGGGAAGACCATTGTCCCTTTAGCAAGGTCAAATTTTCTTCCGGCTGAACTGGTTGTTGTACGCTTATGCTGTCCATCGTCAAATAGACGGTTGCCGGAGGTACAGGGTTATAATCATAAAAAAACTCCTTTTCCCTGTATTCCCTTAACCAACGATACACCTCCAACTGTTTACGGCCCATTAAACCGTCCAAGCCGAGCAGCATCCAGTTCGGCTTGCCAACAAGGCTGCCGAGTAGCTGATTCAGGTGAAGGTTAGTAACCGATGCTTCCGTCATTGCTGGATTCCACAGCCATAGATTAAGCTCAACTTCAATCCATGCCTGTTCCTGAGTCTCCAATGCCTTCAATTCGCCCCACGGCTTCAATCCTTCATTGCCATTTCCCTTATTCAAGGCGAGCCATACGTAGGCACGATCCGAGTTGAAGCCTTCCTGATCCTGATTCGTGGTGGACTTGTTCCCATCTGATAGCAGTCCTACCTGCATAATCCGCTTGTATATTCGCTCCAGAACTTCCTCGAAGCGTTCCTTTTCCAGCTGTATCTTTGCAATATAATCAATAGCCCCAAGGCGCAGAGCCTCCTGCACATACTCAAAATCCTGATGAAGCGTCAGGACGACAATATGAATGGATGGAAATTGTTGGCGGACAAGGCGCATCAGCTCAATTCCTGACATCACCGGCATGGCCAAATCGGTAAGCAGCAGATCGACGGGGTTGGATTGCAAAAATTCAAGCGCCCGTTCACCATTATTCGCTTCACCCACAACCTGCATATCAAATTCATGCCAAGGCATCGCCGAGATTAATCCTTTTCGAACTAATTTATCATCATCCACTACAAGTACTCTAATCATGGGTAATTCCCTCCTGTATAGGCAGGCTTAAAAAAATCGTCGTTCCTTCTCCAATGATGCTATCGATTCTAAGCTCCGCCTGTTTACCATATTGGGATTCAATCACACGCTTTACATAATTCATGCCGATCCCCATGCCTACCTTTCGCGTTTCCACCTCTTGATTATTTAATAAATGACGGATTGTCTCCTCCGACATACCGGACCCGTTATCGTGAATCGAAATTTCAATACACTCATTTAATCGAACATTGACCTGTATATATCCATCGTCATTCAATCCATGATAAAGCGCGTTCTCAACAAGCGGCTGCAAAATAAATCGCGGAATCGGCATTTTCAACACATCTTCATCCACATGGATCTGTACATCAAATTTAAAATCGTAGCGAATTTGCTGCAAAATCAAATACTGCTGCAGCGCGTCAATTTCCTCCTGCATCGTGGCCGCCTCGCCCAGCTTGCCCAGATTATAAAATAGCAGCTTGTTCAAGGATGAGACGAGACGATCAATTTCATTTTGTCCATTCATGACGGCTAGCCAATGCACCGTATCCAGCGTATTCATCAAAAAATGCGGATTGATCTGATACAACAACTTCTCTACTTCCAGATCAACCCTCCGCTTCTCCTTCTGTTCCACCTCAGCAAACAGCTCCCAGATTTGCCGCTTCATTTGGCGGAATTGATTGAGTAAATAATCGAACTCGGGAATTTTGGTCGAAGCGGACGCATGCTGCCTCTGATTTTGCGCCAACAGCTTGATTTCTTTATTAAAGTGATTAAGCGGCCGATAGACCATTCTCCATAAAATCCAACCGAGCAGCAAGCTTACACCTACAAACAACAGCGTAATCAGTAATATTTGCACAAACCAGCGGTTCATTTCTTTATTATAATCAGCCTTCGGGATCAACGAAATTACGCTCCAGCCCTGATTGCTTGTCTCCGAGAACCAATAGTAGCCATTTTGTTCGCCCAATTTGCGAGTATCGGTAATCACCGGAAAATAGGAATCACGCGGGAACATATCAGCGACCTCACTGTATGCGACTCTTCTCTTGTTGTCCAAAATCAGATGGGAGGGCCTGCCGCCAAAGGGATCGTTATTCAAAATCGTTTGTGTCAGCCGAAACCCGCTTTCAATATACACATAGACATCATCACGATCTGGCAGGTCGACTTTTCTTAGTGCTGACAATACGTATTGATTATCAAAGCGATTGTTGGTGAGGTGAGGTCCAAAATAGGAGATTCCATAATATTCAGCAAGCAGTGGCAGTGAATGTAAGGAAAAGCTTTCTTTAACCCCCAAATTCTCAAAATTGTAAGTGTCGTCATTTTTAAAATAATACAGAGTGAGCCCGACCGAAGGGTTGGTGAACGAAATCAGACTCAGCTCTTGTTTGATTTCATCCGTCATTTGGGCTCTTTCATAAGGCTGTTTGGCCGAGAGCAGTTGATCCAGCTTTTTGCCTACGGCTCCCTGAAAAGCAAGCTGCTGAGAAACATGATTCAGGTTAATGATCGTATTTTCCAATGAAAGCTCAACCTGCTTCAGATTGCTCTGGATACCGGTTTGAATTTTGTTGGTGAGCAGCGAGTAGATCGTATAGTAGGATATAAGTCCGATACTAATAAAAGGGATCAGAGCCGTGAATGAAAAAATGATCATAATTCTTCTTTTCAAGGTTAAATAGTCATATAAAAAAGATCGCCAACGCTTCATTGTCAACATACTGCTGTGCACATCCTCTTATCCACATCGGAATTATATACATATAGAATGGCACTTTTGGCAAAATTACGCAATAGTGAGGATCCTTATATTACTTGGAACCGAATTATTAAGCGTACGATCTCTAGTGAAATAAAAAAACAAAAACGGCCACCTCCAGGCGACCGCATTTAACTTTGAAGCTTATGGTTGATCAGCCTCCGCTGGGGGCGGCTCCTCTATCAGACAAGGCGATGTTTGATATGCTGCTGTTCTTGTTATTTCCTCAAGCCTAATTGCCCCCTCAGAGGCTAACCATTGGATCAGAGGCTTCTGCCTAGGAAAATGCTTATCCCATTTCACTGAAGGGTTCGAAGCATACGCCGACTGACATAGGAAAAACAAAGCGATTCTCGCCACAGCTACTGGTAGTATGCCCTTCTCTTCATCTGTAAGTTGTCCATATCCCTCTATAAAGGCCCTGTCAAAGGTAGAAGCGTACTCTGGAAGTAGTACATAAATTACCCATAATGCATAAGCGATATCGTGAATCCTTTTTCCTTGCTGCATAAAATCAAAGTCCATGACACAGCTAACTTCATCCTTGGTATACCCCAAATTCCAAAAGTGCCAGTCTCCATGAAGAATGGCTTCAGGAAGCGATGCTTCTACACGCTCCCACTTGTTCGACAAGTTCTCATAGATGATCTCTATATAGGAAAGCTCGGCTTGGGGAACGACATCGAGACTTCTTAGACGATCAATCGCCTCCGCATAATAAAAAGAGCTTCGATAAAAGGACCAGCTGGGCTTGGGTCCTGGATGCATATGCTCAAGCGCCTGATGGTAAGCCCTTAAGCTTTGAGCGCTGTTATATACCTGACTTTCCCGGCATTGAAATGGCTCAATAGTCACGAACGAAGACACCTGCAGCAATTTCCCTTTACAGCTAATAAATGGGTCACCATCCATCGCCAGAATCGGCTCCAATACGGGCAGCCCCTGCTTACGCAGCATAGACAGCACTTTGCGCACATATCTTAGGTGCTTCATCGTATTGTTTTCATTCAATATTCGGACAACAAACGCACCTTCGCTTGTCTCTATTTTTACATTCGTATTAAAAGAACCCCCTAACGACCCTCCAACATTATGGAATCTTCCTAATCGGAATTGTTTGCATATGAGACTGGGGTTAAAATAGTCCTCATTCATCGAAAACTTGGAGTTTCCCATACCGTTCGCTCCTTGCCATCAAGTAACTACACCACATCTGGTACAACTCAAGGTCTAAGGCTTTGACATGCGTGAGAAATTGATTTAACACATGATAGTTGGAGAGCCCTTTGAACATCACAAGCGGTATACGATATTTTTTTGTATAGGCATGGACGAGATCGATTACTTTGCCCGATGGTTGATCCTCCTCGATAAAAATATGAAATAGCGCGGCATCAATTCTCGTAAACCCAAGCCGCATCATTTCATGAATAATGAATATAATGCGCTCCGTATCCGCTCGAGTGATCGTACCTTTTCTTTTCAAATAATGGTCCAGCGACGCTCCCTGCACAAGCTCCATAATCAAGTAATTAGGTCCTGCTTCATACAGCTTGGGAATCACGGAAGAACTCTCTGCAAGACAATACGACTTGTATTCCATTTGAGCATGCAGCTCATCACTGTATATTTTGATACATCGATCGGAAGCAAGCTTATAAACCCTTCCCTGCTTTCCTTTCCCGATCAATGAGGCTCCTTTAAGCAACTCCTGGATATCCAAGCGCTTCACTCCTTTGACTATGAATCGTATTTCAATATATTCAGCTTTCGTTAATAAAACTTAGGACAATGCTCCGTATCACGCGTTTTTGAGCAAAATCCACGAATGTACATATCAACGAATCGATAGATGACATATGCTTAGAAATAGATGCAAGCTAACTTGTTTAGGAGGTGAAAGCATGCAATCTAACAAGCTAGGATTGTATAAGAATAAAATACGGTCCGTCCCAACCCATAATTCTGCGGAAAGCTCTGTTCAAATACGTAATGTTCCTGCAGGTCCATTGAGCCCAACCACTCTTTCTCCAAGCCGCGCTATTCCTCTACGTATCTTGATGGTCATTGATCAATTCAATATAGGTGGAACAGAAACCTACACACTTTCCTTAACCCGTGAGCTTCTGAAAAAAGGAGCTACTGTTGTCTTAGTCGGTAAAAAAGGAAAACTGCTAGGGCACTTTCTCGGACTGGGCTGTTCTTATTATGAATTAGACTTTGTTCTAGACACCTATGAGCCTGATTCGCAAAATAGGGAACTGTATATAAAATTCTTACAGTCCATCATAGCTGCGGAACGAATTGATCTGGTGCATGGTCATCAAATTCCTTCGGGAAGTATTGCTATCACCGCTGCGGATTGGATGAACGTCCCTTTTGTGTTCACAGTTCACGGCACCTACTATGACCCGGAATTCCTCCAATTGCTGCATAAATCCACGACCGTTACTTGTGTGAGTCCATCCATACAACGTTTACTGGCATCGAAAGGACTAGATTCCACCCTGATCCCCAATGGGATCGATGTCATGGAATATCAGCCATATTCCACCTTTTATCGGAGACATCTGCGTCATAAACTTGCTATACCCCAGTATGCGACCGTAATCTTGTATGCAGGCCGTCTGTCTTGGGAAAAAGCGGATATTTGCGAGTACATGATTCATATTACCTCAGCACTAAGATACACGAATGATCCGAATGTGCATCTGATCATTACTGGTGGAGGCAGCAAGCAAGAGAGCATTATCAAACTGGTCAACAACCATCGTAAGCTGACAGATCATCCCTTTATTCATTACGTTGGTGAAGTTACCGATATGTGCGCTTACTACTGCATCAGCGATTATATTATCGGTACGGGACGAATAGCCTTAGAAGCTATGGCTTGTGAACGGCCCTTATTAGCGGTAGGTACACTTGGAGTATTGGGATTGGTGAAGCCGGAGCTTTACGAGAAAGCTTGGGACTCTTGGTTTGGCGATCATGATTGTCCGCAAATACTATCAGGAACCGTGCTCGCTAACCAGTTAAAGAGTATGCTGAGTCTGAATCAACAGCAAAGGTTGGATACTGTAAATGCTGGACGAAGGTTCGTGATGGATCACTTTCATATTTCACAAACGACCGAAAAACAGCTGAGCTTATACGATCAAGCTATCCAGTCGAAGTCTGCCCGGAACATTAACTTTATATGAAGGAGTGATGGAATTGGAGAACTATCAAATCGGTCCCTGGGACCATCTTACGAATACACTGCCTCCTGGTACTGTTCTGGAGCAATACGTTCCTCCTCAACTCGTAAAGATTGCGCAACAGGTGATGGAACAATACGAAATGCTTGTATTTGACATGCTGCTGATTACATCCAAACCGGATAAAGGCGGTGCCATTTGGAAAATTAATACGGATCACGGCCCACGGAGTCTTAAGGTCTTGCACAGAGATCCCAAAAGAAGTCTGTTCAGTATCGGAGCCCAGCAATTTACGGTTGAGCAAGGTGCCAAGGTACCTGCCTTGATTCCTAATAAAGAAAACACACTATATGTTGAAGCCGGAGGCAAGCTATGGATCGTGACCGAATGGATTGAACCTCTGCAGCAGGTCTCGAAAATCGATCTGGAAGGTGCAGTCACGCTTTGCTACGGTCTTGGAGAGTTTCATAAGCATTCCCAAGGATACGTGCCTCCATTTGGTGCGGCCAAATCTTCACGCTTATACGGATGGTCCAACAATTACGAGAAAATCATAGCCAAGATCGGATGGTTTGAGGACATCGCTACCGTCTATCGTGGAATCCCATCAAGTGAACGTTTGCTATCAGTTATCGATGAGTTTAAAAAACAGGCTCATGACATATTCGCTCGTTTCCAAGCATCGCCTTATTTCAAAATGATAACCAAAGGCGAGAAGTACTGGGGATTTGCTCATCAGGACTACGGCTGGTCCAACGGTCAGATGGGACCAGGTGGGATATGGGTTATTGACCTGGATGGAGTCGCTTACGATCTGCCCTTCCGTGATTTACGTAAATTGATAACAAGTACCATGGATGATATGGGTAACTGGGATTTGAACTGGATTCGTGGAATGATTGGCGCTTACCACCAGGCTAATCCAATTGATCAAGATATGTTTGAACTCTTATGGATCGATATGGCGTTTCCTAACGAATTTTACAAGCATATCAAAGAGATCGTATTTGACCCGAATTTATTTTTGCAGTATGAGCTTGAGCCTATTCTGTCGCGGGTATTGGCAACAGAAACCAGTAAATGGCAGGCCTTAACCGAACTTGAGCAGGACAAAGCAAATTACATGCCTGCACAGTACTCAACGGAGGAATTTGAATCCACATGGGAAATTGTGCGTAAGGATCCTATTCAACAAGGCATTAAACTTCCTATGGGCATTGATATACCGCAACAGAATTGGGCTGCTTTCGAAATCACGCTTCCGCAGCAGGAACAGGAGCAAGATGCTATCCCCGTTTCCGATGCTGATTTCATTGAACATCAGCTTGATGACATTCCTGTTTTCGATGCTGGTTTCTCTGCACAGCAGCTTGATGACATTCCTGTTTTCGATGCTGATTTCACCGCACATCAGCTTGATGACATTCCTGTTTTCGATGCAGATTTCACTGCACAGCAGCTTGATGACATTCCTGTTTTCGATGCTGATTTCACTGCACAGCAGCTCGATGACATTCCTGTTTTTGATTCTGATTTTGATGAACAGCAGTATGCTCAAATTTTCGATCCGACCTATATATCGGACCCAAATACTACAGCTATCCTTGAACATTCTGATTCCTTTAATCCATTCACACATGCACCACTTTTATATGAGCCAGCAGGAGCGCCTATCCTTTATTCCCCATCTGCGGTTGGAGTTCAGACGCAAGCTGCAAATACGAACACACAAACTGACAGCAGCATAGCTGTACAGCCTCCTATTAATGAACAAGGACCTATTGTCATTCAAATTCCTAAACCTTCCCGATCTACGAAAAAAATCAAAAAAGTAGTTGTTAAGAGAAAACGGAAAATCCGCAAAAACCTAGTAAAGCCACGCCCCGTTCCCAAACTGAGGATCGTTAAAAAGCTAAAGAAAACAACGGTGAAGAAAGCTTTACAACAACCCATAGCTAAAAAGAAAATTGCGCTTAAGAAAAAACAAAAATCAAAGTCGCAAAAGATAGCCTGATCTTAAATGAAAGCTTACGCAGCTAGTTTTCTTCGAAAACTCTAAGTGAATGCTTACGCAGCTAGTTTTCTTCGAAAACTCTAAGGAGGGATAGACTAATGAATATTTTAATGATTTGTACTGAAAAGCTGCCTGTTCCCAACATTAGAGGCGGTGCCATTCAAACTTATATCTGTGGAGTCGCTTCGCTATTAAGCAAGCATCACAGGATCACAATCCTCGGAAGAACGGACCCAGATTTGCCTAACGAAGAAGTGAGTGAAGGAATCCGCTATGTCCGTGTAAATTCAGATGGAGTGTTGGACGTTTATTTACAAGAGGTGAGACACTTCCTCTCACAGAATCAGGAGCATTATGATATCATTCATATCTTCAATCGTCCGAAGCTCATTGCTCCGGTTCATGATCTTGCACCTGACGCTAGAATTATACTAAGTATGCATAACGATATGTTTAATCCTATTAAAATCAGCAAAGCCGAGGGCAGCAAAGCCATTGAGCTGGCTGAACGGATTATTACTATTAGCAATTATATTGGCAGCGCAATTTACGATTATTTCCCTCAAGTGGAACCAAAACTGAAAACGATCTATTCCGGGGTTGATTTAAGCAAGTTTGCCCCTTGGACCGAATCCCAATATTCACTACAAGCTAGAGAAAGTATTAGAACGGAGCACAACATTACATCCAAAAAGGTGATCCTCTTTGTGGGCAGATTATCCCGTAACAAAGGTCCACACGTTCTGGTCCGTGCTATGTCTCATCTCCAGCATTCAGATGCTGTGCTTGTGATTGTGGGTGGTGCTTGGTATAGCGATAATACGATGAGTGATTATATAGCTTATGTCCGCGCACTTGCCGAGCGTTCACCGATACCAGTAATCACAACCGGATACGTTCAAGCTCACGATGTTCATCGTTGGTTCTGCGCGAGTGATTTGTTTGTATGCACTTCCATCTGGCAGGAGCCACTGGCAAGGGTCCACTACGAAGCCATGGCTGCTGGTCTCCCCTTTCTCACGACCAATCGGGGTGGCAATCCGGAAATTGTGAGAAACAATAATGGTATCCTAATAACGAATCCAGAGGACCCGCTTGAATATGCGCATCATCTTAATCAGCTGTTATCTGATCCCCAGGGTTCTCGTCAAATGGGCCTGAATGGTCGACGTATGGTCGAGCAGCATTTCACTTGGCAACGAGTTGCTAATGACATTTTGTCCGTCTGGGAAGGCAAATAACAGTTCATTAAGACTTAGTTCCTAAACTGAACCTCCTAATGACAGGAGGTTCAGCTTTAGGGCTGACACTTCCGCTCAATCCGTCCTTTATGCTCAACACTACACTTACATAGTCTTGATAGCGGCACTCCCCATAAACGAGCAATCAACCCGGCACAGTCCGGGTTGATTGCTACTGCTAGACCATTCATGTTCAACACCGTAAGAATTTAAAAGACATCGCCGTTGTCCCAACTTCTTAGTCGTCGCTGTCGTCTTCATTTTCGTGTTCATCATCATCATCGTCATCGTCATCGTCTTCATCTTCATCTTCATCTTCATCTTCGTCTTCGTCTTTGTCTTCATCTTCATCTTCATCTTCGTCTTCATCTTCATCTTCATCTTCATCTTCATCTTCATCTTCATCTTCATCTTCATCTTCGTCTTCATTTTCATCATCGTCTTCGTCTTCGTCTTCATTTTCGTCTTCATTTTCGTCTTCGTCTTCATCTTCGTCTTCATTTTCATCTTCATCTTCGTCTTCATCTTCGTCTTCATTTTCATCTTCGTCTTTATTTTCGTCTTCATCTTCATTTTCATCTTTATCTTCATCTTCGTGTTCATCATCGTCTTCGTCTTTGTCTTCTTCGACGGCTTCCAGTTTTCCAGTTTCTATATCCATCTCAACGTTATAACCGTTTTCAAATTCCACTTCAATTTTCTCCACTTGACTCCAATCTACACCGCTCAATATATTGCTTATGGCTGCTTCTCTCGATAAGGGCGGAGCATCGTCATCTTCTCCCTCTACCAGAGAATAATCATATTTCTCACCTTTCAAATATTCCACCTTCATTTCTACAACCTCAGGATGGTTTTCTAACATTAGCTTCACTTGATCTGCCAGTGACACCACAATCATTCCCTTCGTTTCTATTTTGAAATTCATCAGGTTTCTCTGTATTCTATGATTCTCTAATCATATTGTATAGGCAGTAGATAGAGTAAAAAGGCGGATTTCAGTTGATCATATTGCCTTTACTGATCATAGCGCATATTTTTCTATGAACTTCTAAACGCCCTAACAAATAGAACGCATTATTCATAAATTAATAATAAATTCATATTAGTAAGGAGCTTACCTTATGAAGGGATTAATTCTATGTGCAGGTAAAGGCACCAGGCTCTACCCCTTTTCAGAAACAACGCCAAAAGTGTTACTCCCCTTAGCCAACAAGCCTATTCTCTATTATTGCATTGAACAGTTGGTTAAATTACAAATACGTGAGATTGGAATTGTGATACGTCCTGAGCACTTGGCGATTTTTATGAAAGAGATTGGCACAGGTGAACGGTGGAATTTGGAAATCACCTATATTCATCAGTGTCAACCCTTGGGAATTTCAAATGCTGTACTGCAGGCCGAATCTTTCATTTTAGATGAACCCTTCGTCTTGTTATTAGGAGATAACCTGATTAGCGAGTCACTAGAGCCTTTATGTCAAGCTATTCTTTATGAGCACCATGAAGTGGCGATTATGCTGAGAAATGTTGCGAATCCTCACGATTTTGGTATTGCGGAGATCATAGGGAATCGAATCATAGGCCTTGAGGAAAAGCCCTTGACACCTAAGTCTAACCTCGCCGTGCTGGGTGCATATGCTTTTAAACCTGACATATTTAAGGCTATGCATGCAATACGCCCCTCTTCGAGAGGTGAATATGAAATTACAGATGCGATTTCGTGGATGATTGATCACGGCTATTCGGCAGTCTTCCACAAGACCGAACAAAACTATTCGGATGTGGGAACGATGGAACGATGGCTTGAAGCAAATCACTGGATGTTGGACCAGATGGACGCTGACGGATTACTGAATGCGAAAAAACACTTCGGCGAGTCCATTATCATCCCTCCTGTACTCATTGATCCCAGCTCCACATTAAGGAACTGCATCATCGGTCCTTATGTAACCATTGGCCCGCAAGTAAAGCTGGACGGCTGCCACATGGAGAACAGCATTATACTGGAAGGGCTTGAGCTATTTGATACAGGAACTATCATAAGTAACGCCATTCTCGGTCCTCAATTGATGTACATGCAGACAGCCAGGGGGAACAACTGATGAATATTCTGATTATGGGGATGGGCTATGTCGGCGTGACTACAGCTTTGCTGCTTGCTGAGCTTGGTTGGTATGTAACGGGGTTGGATCCGAATGAGTCAAAGATCCGAATGCTGAGTCACGGCACACTCCCCTTTTATGAGCCAGGCTTGGATGAATTACTAAGAAAACATTTGGCTACGCGCAGGATCACATTTACCTCAGAATCAGACACGGCTGTCTACGATAATGAAATCATCTTCCTGTGTGTAGGTACCCCCTCCGGCAATGATGGCAGCGCCGACCTGCAGTTTATAAAGGAAGCAGCTGAAAGTATTGGCATGCGCATGCAAGGATACAAGCTGATTGTTATCAAAAGCACAGTTCCTGTAGGTACCAACGAACAAGTAGTCCAATGGATCACCCAAGCCCAGACTTCAGCGATTCCTTTTGACGTGATTTCTAATCCTGAATTTCTAAGAGAAGGCAGTGCATTACAGGATGCGCTTGAGCCTGATCGGATTATTATTGGCAGCGAAAATGACCAAGCCACAGTGCTGATTCAAACTCTTTATAAGAAATTAAGCAGTCCTGTTGTGGTTACCAAGCCCAAAACAGCTGAACTGATCAAATACGCTGCTAATGCCTTTTTGGCTACGAAAATCTCATATATGAATGAATTGGCAAGATTGTGTACGAAGATGGGCGTGAATATTGCCGATGTTGCAGTCGGTGTAGGGATGGATCATCGGATTGGGCCACACTTTTTAAGAGCAGGTATCGGATATGGAGGCTCCTGCTTTCCCAAAGATATCCATGCACTAAGATTTGCCGCTCGTGAGCATGACGTTGACCTAACGATTTTGGAAAAGGTAGTGCAGGTCAATAAGACGCAAGCTGTTTATTTTATGGACATTTGGGAGCAGCTTCTAGGCTCATTTACCGGAAAAACAATCGCGGTCCTCGGCATTTCTTTTAAACCGGACACCGATGATATCAGAGAAGCACCAGCGATCGGCATCATTACCAAATTGCTGGAAAACTCTGCTGTTGTTAAAGTCCACGATCCGATAGCCAAGCTTCCGATCCATATGTTGTCCGAACAGCTGCAGCAGTTCGAATCCGTGGAGGAAACCATGCAAGATTGCGATGCTGTCATCCTATGCTCGGAATGGAAGCAGTATATAGCAATGGACTGGGGACAATTAAGGAGCCGCTTGAGGCAGCCTTACCTGTTTGATGGACGAAATATGCTGGACGGCGCGAAATTAACTTCACAGGGCTATCATTATTCGGGCATTGGCATGAGTATGGGTTGAGATACAGAAATAAAATAATGTTTCGTAAATAAATCAGCAAAAGGAGGATATGTATGCAGATATTAGTCACTGGTGCTGCCGGATTTATTGGTTCACACCTATGCGAACAACTCCTTCAAGATGAAAGTAATCAGGTAATCGGGCTGGATGCATTTGTCCAATCGGCTACTCCTGACTGGATGAGGAAGCGCAACCTTAGAGGGTTGCTCCATCATCCACGCTTTTCTTTTGTACAGCAGCATTTATTGGAAGTTTCATGGGAAAGTCTGCTCCCAAAGGTCGACATTGTATATCATCTTGCAGCAATCCCTGGTGTAAGATCAAGCTTTGGTCGCGATTTCGAGACTTATGTGACGAATAATATATTGGCAACGCAATGCTTGCTGGAGGGCTGCCGCCAATATCCAGTCAAAAAACTGATTTATGCTTCGACCTCCTCTGTTTATGGAGAAAAGACCGGTCAGGTCAACGAACTGCTCCCAACAGACCCTTTGTCTCCCTATGGTGTCAGCAAGCTTACCGGGGAACAGCTGTGTCATGTGTATGCTCACAACGATCAGGTTCCTATCGTGATCCTTCGTTTCTTCACTGTGTATGGACCGAGACAGAGGCCTGATATGGCTTTTCACCGTTTTATTGATCACATTATGCACAGCAAACCAATACCTATTTACGGCGATGGACAGCAAACTCGTGATTTCACATTTGTTAAAGATTGTGTACGGGCTGTTGCTCAGGTTGCTTATGCGGACAATGTCATCGGTGAAACCATCAATATTGGCGGTAAGGAACGTGCATCCGTTCTGGATTGCATTTCGATCTTGGAACAATTGGTTGGCAAAAAAATTAACATTCAGTTTATCCGTCCTACGTATGGGGAACCAAGGCATACTTGGGCAGATATCACTAAGGCACAGTCCCTGCTGGGCTATGAGCCTAAGATAGGCTTGTACCAAGGACTTGAACAAGAAATGCTCGATATTTATGAGATGACAACGTTGAAGCCTTTAATAAATAATAGCTCGGAATAAATATAAGATTTTTGATTAAAAAAAACGAAGCCTCCTGATTCTACATTAATTGTGGAATGGGGGGCTTCATCGTTGTTATTTGGGGACTGATACAGGTTCGGAATACTTAGCGCAGAATTTCAGTGAAAATAATTATTGTTATTTCTTAACGGGTATGAACCAAAATTGCAGCAAAATCATTCAATTCCGTTATATCAATGGATATCTCTTGTTCCGTATTGAAAAATAGAGCCTTGGATGGGTCAGTCAGATGAACAACCTCCCTGCATGCTCCTAATCCGTGCAGCGTTACCTTCAAGTCATAGACGGGGAGCGGCATCGCATACGACACACCGTTAAATCCAGAAAGATTTAATAAATGCAGCATATAAGTGCCATCAGACAACTTGTGAAAAAACACCTCGACATTCGCTTGTGCATTTGTCGATAAAGTCAACGGTTGATCCAGAGTATGATGGAGCAAATCCATAACCGCGTTTTTGTGATCAGCATAACCGTGTTTGTAATAAAGCTCTCCGGCCTGCCATGGAATATACACCGTCTTAAGGTTTCCATTCGCATGGATGCCCGCTCCCCAATGCTGGTCCGAGATCCGATGCCCAGAAGCGCGTTCCGGCGGACCAAATGTGGATGGGATGACATAAGGCAACTGCTTGTCCGTATTCGGTCCAAATTCGACGCGGTAAAAATTGTCGGTTAGGAAGATCCAATCGCGTTCGGGAAAGCTTGAAAATAACTGCTTATTGTCGGTCAGCAGATACGCAGCCTCCTGCTTGTGCACATGCAGGCTTTCCAGCTTGACATCAAATCTGTGTTGAAGAAAGGACTCATTCTCTTCGGTGAAGGAGCCACCTGTACTGAACAGACGAGTGCCTTGTAGATAAAGTGCTTCCAATGCCTGCAGCTCATCCTCCGAAAAGGTCGTAATATCCGGAATCATAATCACTTTATAGCTTTTCAGTGAGCCTACCTTAGTCGCGAGGATATTCTGATCCAGAACATCAAACAGCACATGCTCTTCCTTCAGCATTTTGTAGAGGCCCAAATACTCCTTCATATTTTTCTGAACGGGCTTGCCTGGCTTGATCAAGGCCACATCGGACATCGAGATAAAATTACCGTAGTATTGCTCATTGTTTTTGTGATATTCATAGATGGCAGCAACGGTCGGTAAATTTTCGCGGTCTGGATAATCCTCGAACACCCCGATAATACAAAAATCCAGGCCTGATCCGCTCGCCAATCCTTCCTTCAAACGGATATTAACCTCATGCTTGGATACTCCGGTAAACCGATGTACCAGATCAATAGCATTGATGCAGCAATTACTGACCAGCTTGTCGTCCCATGAATCTTCAAGCGACTGCACATTTTCCGAGGCTGAATATAACCATACCGGATGCGGGCGTTTGTTATCCGTATTCGATTCCTTGCGGACGATATCCACTTTATGCTCGTTGTAAGTCGAGATCGCAATATCCTTGTTTTTACTTTTCACCAACTCGTGGATACGGTCCAGCATTTCCTTAGTCGTCGCATCCTGAAACAATTTATACTGACGGTACACCAGATCATCGAGGCTTTCGGTTAAAGGTAAATCTACACCGCTGAATTCGCGAAATTTGGCTTTACAGCTGTCACAAAAGCAAATCCCATAGTGAGTCCCGCTGTAATCACGGGTCTGATAGCCAAACATGTTAAAGAAAATACCGTCCACATCGTAATTTGAGATTACTTCATCAATCATTTGTAGTGAATATTCTCTTTGATAGTAGCCGTTGATGCACGTATGAACGATCCCATGATAATTGACCTCTTTACCCTCGCGGGTTCTGTAAAACCATTCAGGCCGTTTACCAAAAATCGATTCATGTGCTTTACTGAAATCAAAACGGGCAATAAATTTCATTCCGTTAGCATGCGCTTTATCTACAGCTTCTTTTAATAGATCCTTCTGCTGGTTAGCTGCTCTGTATTGATACTCGAGCTTTGTAGGATAAAAGGCAACGATGCCGCCCGCATTCATCATCAGCACATTAGCAGATAATCCTTTTAAATCTTCAATCAGACGATCCACATCCAAATTGGCATCTGTTTCACGCAAGTTATTTTGAATTAATCGCAAATTGTTTTTTTGCCACCAGCTCATGAAATTGCCTCCTTCTGATACAAGTTGGTTAAATATATATCACTGCCCGGACGAGGTCTCCCTACGATTGCTGTTGATTATAACTTCATAGGGGCAAAATACCTTAAAATCATTAATCCTAATTATGTTCAAACTCTATAAGCAAGCATTCCCAGATATCAAGCCGTGGAACGGTGATAGCTAGCTTGCCTCCCTGTATGGTATGTGTGAGCTCCTGACCAGAGATAAGCTGACCAACCGCTCTGACTTCTCGATCGTCCATTTTAAGCTTGACTTCAATGTCGTGCAGCGGGATGTTCGTTGCCAGAGGTCTTCTCCCGACACCATTAACCAGATGAATAAGCCACGAATTGCCTTTTTCAAAGACGGTCATCTGAAGACCCTGAATATTGCTGATCTCAACAAGCTTATCGTCACCAAGAGCCATATCAATAACATTGGACAATAGTTGGTAATGCTCACCAAGCTTGAATTCATTAATCAGATGACTGAGTGAAAAAGGTATATACAAAACATGCCCTTGTCCCGTCTGATTCTGAACTGCAAGCGGCAGGTCCGTATGACTTACTGGAAGCGACGCCCTTTCAGGGGGTGCACCTACACTCTCAAGCGGTGAAAATGGTGGAACTAAGGTAGCCAACACCTGCGTATTGCTGCCAATAGGCTTTACATAAATAACCTTACCACGATGCGCGATCAAACCGGTGTGCTCCAAACCCTTTTGCAGAGGATTATCATCTCCCTCAAATCGCAGGTAAGAAGCTGTCAACGATTCACTCGTATATCGATCCTGGGATATTCCGAGTAAAGCAAGCAGCTGAGGATTGTCCGGAACCGCTCCTTCAATGAAAACATGCCCGCCTGCGTTCACATACTGATACAGGGTTGCAATAAACTCGTCATTATATTTCATTCCCTCAGGTATAATTAGACCCTTATAGGGTGACAGCTTCTCAGGGGTTGCATAAACGCTCAGAATGACATCAAACGGAATTTGCATGTTAATCAATCCGTCAGCCCAACCCTCGGCCGATGCATCGCCAGTCCACATCATCGCGATCTGTGCAACGCCTACTGCATCCTCCATATAGCTTTCTACCTTCTGGACGCTGTGATTGAAATCGCTCACTACATCAAGAATCCGTTTGTCTTCGATCGTCTGCGGAATTCCTGTTAATGAATGCCAAATGTTCCCACCTTGCGCCGGAATTTGCGACAGCCAAAACCTATATTCCGCAGGTGGAAGTCCGGTGTGCCGCCAGTCCATACCCGGACTGGAATGAACAATCCCACATGGTATTGGTCGATCAGGCAAGGATTTACCCAGCTTCATACTAAGTGCAGGCTTCCAAAATTCAGGAATGTGATGATGTCCAAGCGACAAAATATCCTGCGGCTCCGTACAATGCATATCTGACGTTTGTTCACGATCCAGCATATTGGCAGGATACAGGTATAAAATCATGGGAAGCTCAGGATTTTTCTTTTTGATAAATTTATACCAATGATTCGCATTGTTACGGAAGCAGGTCGGTGCCCAGCTCGGATCGAATTGACTTTTATCGGCTGGAAGCGGCTTTTGATACAAATTGAAATATTTGTTCTGGCAAGCTTCGCACCAGCAGGGTACAAAACGGGGGGCATTAAAAAAGATGCCGTCAATATCATAATTACTAATGACCTCATCCAGCACCGGAATGGCTACCTCCTCATTGCGGTAACCTCCATTCAGGCAGGTCGACATCAACAATGACCAATTCCCCGGTCGCCCTGCACCTATGATCTCAGGCTCTCCTGATGGCTGTCTAATGAACCACTGCGGCTTTTGCAAATAAAATTGATCTTCCGTTTTGCTGAAATCAAACCGCGCGATGAATCGGATATCCTGCTCATGACAAGCACGGATAACTTCTTTTAATAAATCGAAGTTTTGCGGTAAGTACTCATTAATTGTATGAAAAGGCACCTTCGTCGGATACCAGGCATAAATTCCTGCCACGTTAAAGACGACGGTATTGGCACCCATCTGCTTCATGTCGGCAGCGAATTGTTCAGGTTCGATGAGTGAGGTGTCTTTGATCTGCAAATTTGTTTGAACGACACGAAGCGGCTTTTGCCACCACGCTTTTGTAGGCTTCTGCATGATTGGACCCTCCTAAAAGTTTTGCTAAGCAAAACTGACTTCGTAAGCAATAGCCGAGCTTCCTTAGGAAGCTTTCTTCATAAACATAATCTTGTTTCGCGCTGCAAAGCATTCAATGAAACGGTTACCAAAGGAGTCCCTTGGTAACCGCATTTGTTTCATTCGCTGTGTCTTTCCGATCTACACTTACTTATTTCTTGTTAAATTCTTTATAGGCTTCCGTGTTTTCCATATAAGCCTTTTTCATTTCAGGCAGATTGTTCAATTTCTCAATGTACGCTTTGTACTCATCCATCGAGATTTGTCCTACGATTGCTTTGGTCATCATCGATTTCCATTCGCTTTCATATTTAGGCCAAGTGCTGTTGAAGGTTGCCGAGTATACATAGCGGAAAGGATCTACCTTACCAATCGTGTCGTAGGCTTCGACTTCTTTTTTCTTAGAGTCGTTATATGCTTTGTCACCGGACGCACTTTCCACTTTACCCCATTTGGCGTAAGCCAGAACACCCGCGCCTTTACTTGTTGTATTAACCTCTTTCACGCCTTGATCCGTCAATACCTTCTGACCGCCAACTACCTTGTGGTGCACGCCTTCAAGTCCGTAATAACCAAAGTCGGTCATTTCATCCGATGCGGTGAAATCGAAGTATTTTAGCAGCTCCTTAACCTTGGCTTCAGGGACCTTCTTGGAAATATAATAGCCGCCTGATACACCTGTGGACAATACGATGGCATCGCCTTTAGGTCCTTTCAGGTTCAGGTTAATAATTTTGGAATTCGGCTGTGTTTTGTTGATTGAATCCTCCCACTCTTTGTCCCACCAAACACTGCGGGCATAGGAAGCAGCTCTGCCTGTCTTGTACAGCTCTTCAGCCTGAGTTTTCTTCATAACCGCGAACTCCTTGGACAGCACACCATCGGTGTACAAGCCTTTGAACCAATTTACCATTTCAGTCCATTGCGGAGTTAATCGCTTGTCGATCATGCCGCCTTCCGCATTATAAGTCGGATCAAGCGCTCCGAATCCTGCTGCAAACGCGTCATCTCCATCATTAATAATGACACCATGTCCGATCAGACCCAGCGTGTCCTTCTTGCCGTTGCCATCTGGGTCGCTATCTATGATCTTTCTCAGAGCGGCAGCGTATTCATCCAATGTCGTAGGTACAGGAATGCTTAATTTGTCCAGCCAGTCCTTACGGATTTTGATACCATTGTCAATCCGTGAGCGTGAACGCGGAACCGCATAGATTTTGCCGTCTACTGACAAATATTTTTGCCAATCCGGAGCCATGTTCTTTTTCAGGTTCGGATATTGGCTCAGATCACCGAGAAATGGAGTCAAATCCCAAAAAGCGCCATTCTTGATCGCACTGCGCAGTGTCGGCCAAGTAGAGTCAGGTGATGCCACGACTTCTGGAAGATCAGCTGATGCGAACAATAGATCCGCTTTCGTTTTCAAGTCTCCGTCCGGCACCCATTCGATGTCCAATTTACTATTGGTTCTTTTTTGCCATTCAGTCCAATATGCATTTTTCATATCAGGCACTTCGTTGTACAATCCGGCAAAAATTTTGATCTCCAGTGGTTTGGCCGGAGCCTTGGTGTCGGTTGCTGTTCCAGCAGCTGCAGGTGCGGCCTTCTCGACAGTTCCTCCCGAGCATCCAGCTGCTAAAGATAAAGCAACTACACATGAAACACCTGCAGACCATTTTTGAAACGCTTTCATTAAATTGTCCCCCTTACTGTTTTGTGAAGTAACACTAACTTCCAAGCCAAACTTCAGTTGGTTATGGCATTGGGACGGGGGTCCATTCGTTGTCCGAACGGGAACCCCGATAACCCGATGATAAGTGCTCAAAAAGCGGAATCATACAGACAATTCATGCTAAACGCTGTCCAAGACAAAAACTGTCCGAGCAGCAAAAACGGTCTGTCTGCGCTCTACTCAAATTCAATCAACAGGCACTCCCAAATGTCCAGCTTGGGAACAGTGACCGCTAATTTGTCATCCTTGCTCTCAAAGTCTAATGACTGACCCGTGATCAACTGCTTGACAGCCTTCACGTTTTTACCGTTCTGCTTTATCTTTATATGAATCTGATGCAGCGGAATGTTGGTCGAGAGCGGACGTCTGCCTACACCATTAACGAGGTGAACCAGCAGCGTGTTATCTTTTTCAAATACGGTCATCTGCAGTCCCTGGAAGTTACTGACTTCAATGAATTTGTGTTCAGCAAGTGCCATATCAATCGCATTGGATAAGAACTGGTAATGTTCACCCAGTTTAAATTCATTGATCAATTGGCTTAATGAGAACGGCACATATAGGGCATGGCCTTCACCTGATGGATTCCAAACCGCAAGCGGTAAATCGGTATGGCTTACAGGCAATGAGGCACGTTCCGGAGGCGCACCCACACTCTCAAGCGGTGAGAAAGGTGGAACCAAAGTTGCGAGTACCTGTGTGTCCGCTCCTGTTGGCTTGACATAAATGACCTTGCCGCGATGAGCAATTAGCTCGGTATGCTCAAGCCCTTTTTGCAGGGGATTGTTGGCACCCTCAAAGCGCAAATACGATGCGATTAAAGGCTCGCTGGTATACATATCCTCCGAAATGCCAAGCAGCTTCAACAAAATCGGATGATTAGGAATCGCACCCTCAACAATAATATGGCCGCCTGCTTCAACATACTGCTTAATGATCGCTATAAAAGAATCCGAATATGTCATCCCCTCAGGTATGACCAACCCGCGATAGCCTGAAAGCTTATCAGTCGTCGCTTGGGCCTCAAGCAGCACATCAAAAGGAATTTGCATATTGATCAAGCCATCAGCCCATCCTTCTGCAGAAGCATCCGCTGTCCACATCATGGCAATCTGGGCTACAGGAGCTGCTCCATCCATATAGTTCTCGACCTTTTCAACGCTAATGTTGAAACTTTTCACAACATCCAGAATTCTTTTGTCACCAATCGTGTTCGGTATCCCCGTTAAGGAATGCCAGATACTACCGCCATGGGCTGGAATTTGTGACAGCCAGAAGCTGTACTCAGCAGGGGGAAGCCCTGTATGCCGCCAGTCCATACCAGGACTTGAATGCACGATTCCAAATGGAGTCGGGCGATCAGGCAGGCTTCTGCCCATCTTCATACTGAGTGCAGGCTTCCAAAATTCCGGGATATGGTGATGTCCAAGTGACAAAATATCCTGCGGCTCCGTGCACAGCATATCCGTCGTCTCGGCGCGGTCAAACAAATTATCGTGGTATAGATTATAGTAAAGAATCATCGGAATGTCTTTACCGGTTTGTTTGATCGTGGCATACATATTATCCATATTGTCGCGCATGCACGTGGATTCCCAGCCAGGTTGGAATGCTTTTCTCTCCGATGGCATTTCTTGCCCGTACAATTTGAAGTATTTGCGGCGGCAGGCTTCGCAGAAGCAGACGGTGTAGTTCGGTGCATTAAAGAAAATGCCATCTATCTCATAATGTTCGATAATTTCCTGTAGTACCGGAACCGCAACCGCATCATTTCGGTAAGGACTATTGATGCAAGTCGACATGAGCAGAGACCAATTCCCAGGGCGTTTGGCGCCAATCGTTTGCGGCTCACCCTGAATATCTCTGGCAAACCAGTCCGGCCGCTGCAAATAGATCGAATCCTCGGCTTTGCTGAAGTCTAAACGTGCAATAAAACGAATATCCTGCTGATGACACGCTGAGATAACTTCCTTCAATAAATCAAACGACGTAGGTAGAAACTCGTTAAGCGTATGGTATTTGACTTTCGATGGATACCATCCGTAAATACCCCCAACATTAAAGACAATCGTATTGGCACCCATGTCTTTCATTTGAGCAGCCAGCTCCTGCGGATCGATTTGATCGGTATCACGGACCTGAAGATTCGGTTGAATAACACGCAGCGGCTTTTGCCACCATGATTTGGTTTTTGTACTCATAGCATCCTCCTGGGAACGGTCACCAGCCCCGTATGCACACCCATGGTCCGGCGAGCTCCACTTCGTATGGTAACCGTTGAATAGTTGTTGTTTTTACTTGCCATTAAAAGATTTGTACGATTCAGTAAATTCCTTGTAAGCTTTTTTCATTTCGGGCGTGTTGTTAATTTTGTCAACGTATGCCTTGTATTCATCCAGCGTAATTTGACCGACAATCGCTTTGGTCACATTAGCCTTCCATTCGTTCTCATATTTCGGCCATGTGCTGTTCCAGGTATTAGACACCGTGTAGTTGAATGGATTGACTTTACCCACTTCGTCAAAAATTTCGACTTCTTTCTTTTTTGCATCATTGTAAGCCTTGCTGCCCGAAGCGCTCTCTACCTTTCCCCATTTGGAGTAGGCAAGCACACCCGCGCCTTTGCTTGTCGTATTCACTTCCTTCACGCCTTGATCATTTAGTACCTTCTGTCCATCAATTAGTTTGTAATGTGTACCTTCAATCCCGTAATACGCAAGGTCTGTCAATTCATTGGAAGCGGTTTGGTCAAAATATTTCAACAGCTCCTTCACCTTCGCTTCAGGCACCTTCTTGGAAATATAGTAGCCGCCGGATACGCCAGTTTGCAGCTCAATAGCGTCCCCCTTAGGTCCTTTTAAATGCAGGTTTAAAATTTGAGCGTCCGGCTGTACCTTCTTAATCGCGGTTTCCCACTCATTATCCCACCATACACTACGTCCATAGGATGCGGCACGGCCGGTCTTGTACAATTCCTCTGCCTGTGTTTTCTTCATAACAGCAAATTCCTTGGACAGGATGCCATCGTCATATAGCTTTTTGTAAAAAGCAACCGCGTCATTATATTGAGGAGTCAACCGGCTTTCGATCATTCCTCCCTCGGCATTATAAGTAGGATCCAGAGCGCCAAAGCCTGCTGCGAACGAAGGGTCCGCATCTTTTACAATAATTTCATTACCAATCAAACCAAGCGTGTCCTTCTTGCCGTTGCCGTCGGGATCACCTTCCACGATTTTTTTCAAAGCTGCCGCATATTCATCCAACGTTTTCGGTACGGGAATGTTCAGCTTGTCCAACCAGTCCTTACGGATTTTGATACCCGGATCAATACGTGAGCGGGAACGCGGAACTGCATAGATTTTGCCGTCAACCGTTAAATATTTTAAAGCGTCCTTGGCCAAATTATTTTTCAAATTCGGGTATTGGCTCAAATCACCAAGGAATGGAGTCAAATCCCAGAATGCACCACTGCGCACAGCATTTAATAATGTAGGACGAACTGCAGACGGCGCTGCCAGAACCTCGGGAAGATCCGCAGAAGCCAGCAATAGATCAAGCTTTGTGTTCAAGTCACCATCGGGTACCCATTCGATATCAAGCTTTGTGTTCGTTCTTTTTTGCCATTCGGTCCAAAACGCGTTCTTCATATCAGGTACTTCATTGTAGAGCCCGGCAAACATCTTAATTTCCAGCGGTTTGGCTGAACTGCCCGCTCCAGCTGCTGCACCTGTTGTCGGAGATTTAGCATCGTTCCCACCGCAGCCTGCCAGTAAAGATAGTGCTACCACCCCAGATACGCTGGCTGTCCATTTTTTTGAAAGTTTCATTAATATATCCTCCTGCTTCGTATGGTTTCATAAATATGCTTTCTTGTAGAAAGCTCTCTCTACTCCTAGTGAATCATAAGCTCAAGCTGAGCGAAGTTACAGCGACAATTGATATACTCCTTGCACAGGACAAAAACTGTCTCTATCCCTAATCGCATCAACCTTTTACTGAACCCAACATAACACCTTTGGCAAAATGCTTTTGCAAGAACGGGTATATAACGAGAATCGGAGCCATGGCCAGCATAATTGAAGCCATCCGAATCGTTTCCTGCGGAACCATCCGATCATCCCCGCCAGCGCCTGCTTGACCTACGCCATTGGAATCGGAATCGATAACAAGCGTTTTGACGAGCACCTGAAGCGTCCACTTCTTGGAATCTGAAATATAGATCATGGCGTTAAAATACGTATTCCAATGCGCTACTGCAAAAAATAGTGTAAACGCGGCAATCGCAGGCATCGACAAAGGAATTACAATACGCAGGAACACGCCAAGATCGGAACACCCGTCAATTTTGGCTGAATCCTCCAGTTCAGAAGGCAGTGATTCCAAAAAACTTTTGATGACAATTAAGCTCCATGCATTCGTCAAAGCTGGCCAGATCAGCGCCCAATAGGAGTTCAGCAAACCCAACTGTTTAATCAACAAGTAATTCGGCACAATCCCCGCGCTAAATACGAGCGTAAAGATTACAGCCCCCATCATGATGCCACGGCCGGGCATTGTCTTTTTCGTTAAGGCATAAGCCAAGGAGAACGATACGACAATATTCAAAATGGTACCAATGATCGTAATAAATGAGGTGCTTTTTAATGCATTCAAGAAGCTGTTGGTCGATAAAATGTATTTATAAGCGGAGAGCGACCACTTTTCCGGAAAAATATAAAACTTTAAGGGCACATAAACCTGCGGATCGGTAAACGATACACTGAATACGTACAAAAACGGAAACACACAGACAAACGAAATCAGGGCCAGCACAGAATAGTTAACCCAATCGAAGGGCTGCAATTTTTTTTGGGATACGAAGCTCATCCTTGTTCTCCTCCTTTTTGTTAGTAGATTCCTTCATGCCCTAATTTTTTAACCACATAATTCGAGATCATGACCAATACAAAACCAACCACTCCTTTAAACATCCCGACAGTAATCCCCGTACTGATCTGTCCTTTAAGAATACCCTGTGTATAGGAATAGGTGTCAAACACTTCAGCTAAGGACGACACGAGCGGATTCATCATCAGCAAAATTTGCTCAAAGCCAACATCCGCCATGTGCCCCAGACGCAGAATGAGAAGAATAAAGATCGTCGGGCGAATGGCAGGCAGCGTAATATGCCAAATCTGTCTCCAGCGGCTCGCACCGTCTACTACAGCGGCCTCATATCTCTGCGGATCGACACCCGCCATAGCTGCTAGGAAAATGATCGTTCCCCAGCCTACTTCTTTCCACATATTTTGCAGTGTGATCATTCCCCAGAAGTAGTTCGGATTGGATAGAAAAGCGATGCTTTCTCCACCCGAATCTGTAATTAATTTGTTGATAATCCCAACATCCGTCGATAATACGAAGAAGGTCATGCTCGCTACCACTACCCAAGATAAAAAATGCGGTAAGTACACGATCGATTGATTGACCCGTTTGAACACCTCATGGCGTACTTCATTGAGCATCAATGAAAGTATGATAGGCAGCGGGAACATAAAGACTAAACCAAAAATGTTAATCGCAAACGTATTACGCAGCATGATATAGAAATTTTTGTCCGTAAATAATTCAGTAAAATGCTTTAATCCTACCCATTCACTGCCTGAGAACCCACTGTACGGATTGTATTCCTTAAAAGCTAGCAAAAGCCCCCACATCGGTACAAACTTGAACAATAGAAAAAACAAAATACCAGGTAACGCCAGCATATACATATATTTGTGCTGCACCATCCGATTCCACAGCCTGGACCAATACCCTGCGTTCGTTGCAGGTCTGCTGGCTAATACAGCTTTGTTGGATTGTATCATTGAGTATACCCTCTCTCCTCATTTGTTGTGGACCTACGTCCTTGTGAACCTAATACTAGACGGCTTGCAGAGGGCAGTATACAGACAATTCTTGAATTACAAGTAAGGTCCGTAGCGATGGACAGAAATTGTCTTTTGACCTGCGGACCCTCCCAAGCTCCCTCAGGAGCATACCCTCCCAAACCCTCCCTACAGGGAGGGCCCCAAAGGGCGTTGCCCTCTGGACTCCCTCGCTGTGTGCGGACATTTGGTGTTCTCGGGACGCTTGTCGTCCCTACGGGACACGCTTGGGCTATGTTGGATGGGGCGATTGGGGGCGGACTTTTGGTGTTATCGGGACGCTTGTGGTTCCTGCGGAGCACGCTGGGCTTGGTTGGATGTGCAACTGGGGGCGGGGTTGCAGGGTTCTTGGGGCGCGGTTGGGCTTGATAGGATGGACGATTGGGGCGAGGTTGAGGGGGTTGAGGGTGCTTGTCGTCCCTGCGGGACACGATGGGTTAGGTGGTAGTGGTCGATTAGGAGAGGAAGTTAGTGTTAGCAAGAAACACACAGTCTGAGCGGACAAAGTGGACCCTTCTGGAGCTATGAAGGGTTCGCCTTTGCAGACGGATTCTTCCCCCATATAGGGCTAAGAATAGAAAGAATCTGGCTGCAACAGCGATTGGAAGTAGGGTCTACTTTCGCAGTGTCTTGCTGTCATGAGGTTTAATTCATCGTATATAAATTTCATCGGTGGCATATTTGTTACTATCATGTAGAGTTTGAATTGAATCTTAATCAACTTAATTGGAGTGCGACATCCGAATTGATTCATATAGATGCAAGCACTCCATCAGCAACTACCGATACGCCGTCCTAAACATACCCGGTGTCATCTGAATATTCCGTTGGAACACGCGGGTCAGGTTGCGTTCAGAATACCCTATAATCGAGGCGATTTCGCTGATGCTTTGGTCCGTTTCAAGCAGTAGCCGCTTAGCCTCCTCGACCTTGCACTCAACGACAAATTCCAGAAAGTTGATTCCCATTTCCTTTTTGAACAACCGGCTTACATACGATGGACTCATTCCCACCAGATCAGCGCAATACACTAGTGAAAGGTCCTCAGTGCAGTGCTCGCGAATATATTGACATACCTGCCATATTGCGGTCTGACCTGTATCATTGAGCGAATCCTCAGTCAGCTTTTTGTGCAGCGGGAACAATACCTCCGTAAACCAATCGATGATATCGCGCGAGGTCTGCTTGCTTTCCAATTGACCGAACAGGTTATGCTCCAGTATATCGAGGATGTTGCCTCCCTGTTTTTCCAAGGATGTAATAATCGCAGACAGCAGTACCGAGTAGCTTTGGTGAATAAAATTAACCGATTGTGACGTTTGCAGTGCCTTGGTAAACCGTTCCAATGACTGTTCTGCCTGCTTCAGCTCGCCTTTGGATAAAGAGTCGACAATCGCTCCTTCCAAATCGCGCGGGTACCGGAAGATGGCACGGGTTTTCGAATTTTCCAGATCTTCAATATATAAGACAGAAGCCGTGTCCTGATAAATACGATACTGCAGGGCAACTTCAGCTTCTTTGTACGATACCGGAACGTCGGCGATATGCGAATAACAGCGGCCAATACCTACAGATGCTTCGAAGGATAGATAGCTTTTTAACGAGTCGCAAACAGTCTGGGCAAACTCAATTGTTCTATCCGGCAGCTTCGATTGCTCCGCATCATGATCCCATTGTAACAAAGCTATACCCTTACCCTGATAAGGGAATACGTAGCCCTTCAAATCCGGGTTTTTATCCATGAGCTCCTGAATCACATTGGACACGGCAAAAGCTATAATCGGCTGATCTCCAGGCAAAAACCGCGTTTCCCTCAACACGTTTTCCACCTCGACGACCATGATCACATAGTTGGATTTAACTGTCAGTCCATACGTTTCACAGTCCTGAATGAGAGTGTTGCTAAGCACATAATCTCCATTAATGAGCTGCTGAAGACATCTTTCGCGCAGGGTTGGCTGGATCTTATCCATATAACTGCCAAGCTGCTGCGTCTCCTTGCTCAAATAGTCCAGACAGGCACGAATATAGTCAAATTCATTTTCATTCGTTTGAACACGGCCGGCTCCAAGCGACTTACTGTGCTTAATGAGCTGATCGATCGGACTATAAGCACGTTTGGTGCTGAAATAGGTAAAAATGACGGCCAAAATAATAAAAAAGGCTAGTGACAATAAGGTGATAACACGAATCCAGACTAATCGCTCGGTAATAAGCTCCTGCGGAATGACAGATACGTATGTACGTCCAAACAAGCTTTTTACGTAGGAATAGTGGGCTTCCTTCCCATCGGCACCTGTGTAATAAAAGCTGTCGATACTGCTGTTGGCCTCGCTTATTTTTTTGAGGACAGGCATATCCTCTGGATTCACTGCATTTGCTGCTGTTGTCTTCCCGGACTGAGTCAATTGATGCGGATAGCTGACGAAAATTAATTCCTTACCATTAATTAACAAATTCGTATCATCAGGGAAAAATCGCATAATCCCTTTGGCATCGATTTGAAAAGCCAAAATACCATGTGAAGAAGCGGCTGTAGCAACAGGCAATCTTCGAAAAAAAGTAATAAACCCATTTGGCTGACTGTCTGGCAAATAAACCCATCGTAGTGGATTTTTATCGGCCATAAGCTGCTCAACATCTGTTTTATATTTAAATTCATGGAGATCGACAGCTCCATATTGATTCGTCAAAACCAAGCTTTCCTGCGAACTAAAGAAGTAGATTTCATTAATAAAATCGTTTGCATTTTTAGCCAGCGTTATTTTATTCATTAGCTCCAGGTGCCAAACCAATGGCTTGTCTACGATCCGATTAGAAAATACATCATTGATTACCGGTTCGGCAGCCAGCTGAAGGGATTCCTTTTCAATGCCTTGCAATATACGTTCTGCTCGATCTTTGGTCAGTGACAGCGAGGACTTGCTTTCATCGATTATGAGCTCCTTGGTCCGCTCCATAGCAAATTGATAATATAATAATCCGGCTACAAGAATAGGAATACATACCGAAAGACATCCAACCCAAATTAATCTATGTAAATATTTTCCACCACGTTCTACTTTCCCGGGAAATAATGCTCGATAATAGTGGTTAATCCAGTTGGTCATAGCTGCCTCCATCTACTGCGGGAGGATTCCACGCAATGTCTAATGTCCATTATTCGTCTCCATAGGGAGTTCTGTTTTCATTGTACTACACATGATTATAGCTAGAAAGAAAGCGGCGTTGAACCGTCAATACTTGTCATGGGTGGTTTCTATAAAATAATTTAGGGTCTAGTCCATAATCTACAAAGAAAAAGCTCTCAAGATTAAACAATCGGTCCGTCTATCTCCCCAATGTTCATCTTGAAAGCCTTTTGAAAATACCTACTTACTCTCCCTTAACATATGGAATCGTTAACGGCCCTAGAGGCAATACTGCAACGCTCATAGTCTCGCCATATTTACGTTCAAGCTCTCGTAGTGTGTCCTCGATATTAGCGGTCGGCTTCAGCATCGCATTCTCAATAAGTCCGTCCGGTAGGGAAGAACGCACATAGACATCGGCCCACACCTGCACAACAGCCTGCTTCTGCACCTGCCATTGGTCAAATTGGGAGAAGGAAGGATCATTGATAAGCTCCAAAATCTCCTGCGGTGTCTTGCGAAGCCGTAAGATGCCTGCATAATTGCCATGATCCGGAATTCCATCCGAGCATTCAGAGGCAACAATAATCGTCCCGCCCTGCTTGACAATTTTGTGTGCCGCACTCATCCCTTTAACCGCCTGATACAGATTTTGATCCAGTGGATACCCTGAATTGGATGTAATCACAACATCAAAACGCTGCTCTACGGGAACCATCGCATGCTCTTTGGCAAAAGCACAGCCTTGCTTATGCGCTTCAAACAGCTCACCGGCAAATACCTGCGTAATTTCTTTATCCTTATTCAGCGCTACGTTCAGCATAAAATCAGGCTTGCACAATCGGTTGACCTCGCTGGCCATCTCCTGCAACGGATTACGCTGCATATTTCCCCAGGTCGCGAGAGGGTCCCCGATCATCCGTGCATTATGGAAGGTCAGAATCGTCTCGATCCCTGCGATTCCAGGCATAATCCCTTTAGGCCCACCAGAAAATCCGGCAAAAAAGTGAGGCTCGATAAATCCAGTTACAATTCGGAAGTCCGCTTCAACATATTCCTTGTTCAAATAAGCATCACATCCGAAGGAAATACTCCCCAGATTAACCAATTCATCCTTGTTGTGACAATGATGATTGATTATCCGTATCTTATTGACGACTTCTTCGCCCAGCATTTGCACGAATTCTTCCCGCGTTTGATCCCTATGTGTGCCCGTACCGTTAATAATGACGAATTGCTCAGCTGGTACATGGGACAACTCCTCAATCAGCCACGGAACCAGCTTATGATTGGGCGTAGGTCTTGTAATATCGCTGATCACGATCGCTACTTGATCCGTCGCTTTCACCATTTCTCGCAAGGAAGGAACACCAATCGGATGCTGTAAGGCTTCCATGACGGCAGCCTTGTCATCCTTCAAGCCATCCAAATGGGATGGCTCAATTACTTTTGAATGATCAGGTACGGTAATCCGCAAAGCGTCTTTTCCATATTGTAAAAAGGTTTCCATCATTCATCACGCCTTTACACTCGTATAGGCCATTGACAGCCGCGAAAAAAGTTCAGCTTCGACCATTTAGCTTATATCGACTACTCGTATATTTTGTACAAGGCCTGCGTGCCGCTGTTTTCTTCGCCTAGCTCTCTTAGCTGCTCATACAACGATTTAGCCAGCTTTAGGCCATGTGTTTGCAGACCCATCTCTTCTGCCGAATCAATCGCGATACCCATATCTTTAATAAAGTGCTTCACAAAGAAACCAGGCTCAAAGTCGCCTTTAATAATTCTCGGTCCCAGATTGCTAAGAGACCAGCTGCCCGCAGCGCCGGATTCAATGCTCTTAAGTACAGTGGACGGATCAAGACCAGCCTTTTTCGAATAAATCAGAGCTTCACAAACTCCCATCATATTCGAGGCGATAACAATTTGATTAGACATTTTGGTATGCTGACCAGCGCCCGCTTGACCTTGATAGACAATATTTTTGCCCATCGCTTCAAATACAGGCAGAACCGCGTCAAAAACATCCTGCTCGCCGCCAACCATAATCGATAATCGTGCTTCACGCGCACCCACATCGCCACCAGAAACCGGAGCATCCAGTGAATAGCATTGCGCCTTTTTCGCTTCCTGCTCGATCTTTTTGGCAAGGGAAGGACTAGAGGTCGTCATATCGATTAGGTAGGTGCCCGACTTTGCATGACGAAGAATACCCTGCTCGCCCAAATATACTTCTTCTACATCGCTTGGGAAACCAACCATTGTGATGACAACGTCAACCTCACGGGCCAAATCTCCCGGTGTTTCCTGCCAAACAGCTCCAGCTTCTACCAATTCATCCGTTTTCGATTTGGTTCTGCTGTACACATGCAGCTTATATCCTGCTTTCATTAAGTTCTTGACCATGCTTTGACCCATTACACCCGTACCGATGAAACCGATAGCGGCATCTTGTTTAATTGAACCCATAACCAAATTCCTCCTTTGTAACATTCTTCTCCATTTTAATAGAAGTAGGCGGCAGATGATAGCGACATTTATTGTTTTCTCCAAAAATGGTTCTTGATATCAATAAATGTCTTGCAGATTCGGATACTTGAAGCAAAAAATGGCCTTTAGTATCAAAAAGTGTCTGACTCCCATTGAAGTAACCCTACCAGATCTCACCCAAAATATCCAAGTAATCATAAGTATGGACAACAAAAAGACGGCCTTTATGGCCGCCCATTTTGCAGTTTCAGCTGCAATCAACGTAGTTGACTTTTACTTCATTACCGATTTATCGATCTTGTATAAAGCTATGACATTCACCTGCTGATGGATTGCCTGCCAGCACCTAGTCTCTCAGCCAGCCAATCGAAAGAACGGCGTCCACTAATTTCATGCCCGCCTTCGAATAAATCGGAAGCAAAACGCTCTTCCACGCCCATCGAAGCATAGATTCCGCTCACTTGATCAATCGCCGCTTCAGTTGCGTCGACTGGAAATAAACGATCGCTAATGCCAGATTCCATAAATAAAGCACGCGGCGCGATCAATCCTATCAACTCCGGCATTTCTGCATGCAATAGGATACCCGGAATATAATTGTCCAGACAATGCCGCCTTGACAAAATACTACTCTTATACGTATTGCTGTATCCGCAAATAACAGCAGCTTGAACCCGTTGATCCAACGCTGCAGACAAAGAAGCAACCATGCCGCCACCAGATAAGCCCATACATCCGATTCTGGAGGCATCCACATCTGCCCGCTCAGTCAAGTAATCCGCCGATCGAATAGCTTCATAGCCTCTAAGTCCGGCAATCGTTTTACCAGCAAGCAGCAGTGCAGCGGCAATCGGAAAACATGAATTCGGAGTGTCTGGGTTCTGCTCAGTATCCCATGTCAGCTTGCGATCACCGAACCCGATAATCTCAGGAGCAATGACAATCATTCCTCTTCGGCAAAGCTCCAGCGCAAAATGGCGATGAATCCCCGGTGCACCTGTATCCTCCGAGCCATCAGGAAGGAGACCGACAACCTCCCGGCTGCCATAGCCATGGCCGTGCCATGCCAGAACCGCAGGGAAAGGACCTTCGCCATAACCCTTCGGGATTAGCACGTAGGCCGGTACCCGCAGCCCGTCCGCAGACGAATATTCAACTCGTTCCCGTATGACATCACCCAAATCGGTGCTTTCGAGAAGCACAGGATCAAGTGCAGGTTGTGTGGCGTCCACCTCTTCAAAGGAGCCAAGAGCCGCTTTCAGCTTATTGCGAAGCTGCTCCTGATCCTGCGAATCGCTGCCGAGACTTTTATTACGTATGGCTTCCGTCTCTGCATATAACTTGTCCAAATATAAATCAGGCTTCCAGATGAAAGACAGCTCCTTCCATTATGCACAGGTTGCCGTGAGATCTGCGCTCAGTCAAAAATCCAATACAACGAACCTTCAAAATGAGCAAATCCCTATGCATGAATATTCCTTCGCCCATTCAATCTGCTAAAGAATGCCTTCCATTTCAACACATGTCAGCACAAATGCACCTACGCCGTGCAGATCATTTTCACAAACAGGTCTTGTGATGTAATTCGTATAGTCTCCTGCTGAAGTACCGATGCAGATGTCCGGCATTACAAAACGTCCCTGCTCATCGAATTTCATTCGGTTAACTAAGCCCTGATAGCCATGCTTCGCTGCTTTTGCCAAGCTGCCATCTGGATCTGCGTAGCCATGCTTGATCGCTTTGACAATCGCATATACGAACAAGGCTGATCCTGATGTTTCCAACCAGTTCTTAGGATCGTCACCTTTATCTACAATCTGATACCACAATCCGCTTGCTTCATCCTGATAACGGGCAAGTGACTTAGCAAAGTTACCTAATGATAACGTTAGTTGCTCACGCGCCTCATGATCGGCTGGCAAAGCATCAAGGAAATCAGCCAATGCCAATCCATACCAGCCAAGAGATCTGCCCCAGAATTCCGGTGAGCAGCCCGTTTCCGGATTCGCCCAAGGCATGATTCTTTTTTCATCCCACGCATGGTATAGCAATCCAGTAGCATCATCGGTCATATAAGCGCGCATCAGTTTTTCCTGGTGCAAGGTTTGCTCAATTAACCCGGCTTCGCCATACTCAACCTCGTATTTGATCGCAAACACGCCACCCATATACAAGCCATCCAACCACATTTGGTAAGGATACTTGTCTTTATGCCAGAATCCTCCCTCAGCGGTACGATTCAAGGTACGGAACAGCTGGCGCAGCTTTTCCATAGCAATTCGATAACGCGGCTCCTTGAATTGTTTTTCCAGCGTGAACAGTAGAAGTCCCGGTTGAATAGCATCCAGCTCATCGCGGCTAAAGTAAAAGTTGCCCTGCTCGTCGATCAAATGATCGACATAAGCTTTTGGATACAACAGATACTTTTCGTCCTTCGTCTGCTCCCATAAAGCAAGCATGCCCTGCAAAAATACGCCTTGATGATAATGCCAGCGATTGGCTGGAGGAAGCTCGCCTGGCACAAAGCTGGATACAAGCGAATCGCAAGCCGCTTTGGCCCATTCGATTGGCGTTGCTCCGTTACGGTTAAATGTAGATTCGGTAGTGTTCATAAGATAGCTCCCTTCATAGTAAGAGAAATGAGTACGATCAGCCCTTAATCGAACCGAGTAATGCACCTTTGGCAAAGTGCTTTTGTAGGAACGGATACACGATCAGTACAGGAATTGTAGCTACCACGATAACAGCCATTTTGATTGTTTGCTCCGGTGGTGCCGCATAACCGTCATCGAAACTCGAAGAATCCGCACTAAGCCCACTAGCCAAAATAACGATTTGCCGTAAAATAATTTGGACTGGCCATTTTGCATTATCATTCAAATAGAGGATCGCCGATAAATAAGTGTTCCAATAGGTCACCGCGTAAAATAACGAAATGGTTGCGATGGCAGGCATGGAAAGCGGAAGCACAATCCGGAACAAAATGCCCCAATCGCTGCAGCCGTCCATTTTGGCTGACTCTTCCAGTCCATCTGGTATGTTTTGGAAAAAGTTACGCATAATAATCAAGTTAAACGCATTAATAGCGGTAGGAATAATGAGGGCAAAGTAAGAGTCGATTAAGCCCATGTTTTTTACGGTAATAAATGTTGGAATCAGACCACCATGAAACAACATAGTAAACACGACCATAAACATAATCACTTTCCGTCCATCCAAATCACGTCGAGTCAAGCCATATGCCATCAGTGCAGTTAAAAACATACTAATCACGGTTCCAACTGATGTGACTCCGATAGAAACACCCAACGAACGAATAATCGTATTCGTGGAGAAAATGTATTTATAAGCATTTAAAGAAAAGACGGTCGGAAAAATAACAAATTGTCTGGCCGCCATTTCCTCGGCAGTCGTGAACGATCCCGCTACCACGTGCAGGAACGGCAGGATCATCACCAGAGCTATAATCGCCAAAAGTCCATAGTTTATTACATCAAATAAGCGACTGCCCATCGATTTATCTTGCTGCATAAGGCTCTGTCTCCTTTCCATGTTGACTTAATAAATGCCATCCTCGCCGGCTTTTTTAGCTAATTTGTTAGCGCTCATAACGAGAATCAAGCCGATAATCGATTTAAAGAATCCGACTGCGGTACTGAAGCTGTATTGTCCTTGCTTCAAGCCTGCAGTATAGACATACGTATCAAAAATTTCTGCCACTTCACGGTTCGCCGAGTTCAATAGCAAGTATACTTGCTCAAATCCTAGCTCCAGCACATCACCGATTTTCAGAATGAGCAGGACAATGATGACACTGCGTACCGAAGGAATCGTAATATGCCATATTTGACGCAAACGACCTGCACCATCCATTTTGGCTGCTTCGTACAAACCGGGGTCAATGGCTGCCATTGCCGCCAAATAAATAATCGTTCCCCAGCCCGCTTCGCGCCAGATTACCTGCAAAATGTAGGTAGGACGGAACCACGTAGCATTGAGCAAAAAGTTAATTTTACTATATCCTGCTGCTGCCAGCATTTCGTTAATGATCCCCCGATCCATCGAGAGCATAACGAATGTAATCGACACGATAATTACCCATGACATGAAATGTGGAATATATACCAAAGTTTGCACAGTCCGTTTAAAGCTGCTGTGTCGCACTTCATTGAGCATTAATGCAAGTAATATCGGCACAGGGAAAAAGAACACTAAATTCATCCCGAATAATATTACCGTATTGGCGAGAATCCTAAAGAATGCGGGTTCCTCGAACAATCTCTGGAAGTTATCGAATCCAACCCATTTACTCCCCATAATACCAAGATAAGGCTTATAATCCTGAAATGCAATAACAAGTCCCCACATTGGGACATATTTGAAAATGATAAAAAACAGGAACCCAGGTAAAATCATCAGGTAGATCGCTCTATTTTTGATAACTCGCTGCAAAAGGCTCGAGCTTGATTTCGGTTTAATTTGAACTTGTTTGGAGACAATTGTGTCGTTCATCGTAGGTTCCTCCTTTCCGTAAGTAGAACAAGCAAGGGAGCCACCCTCAGACCGGAAGGCTCCCAGCTTCATTGAGAATTATTAATTAAATTATTTCTTGGATTTTTGATATGCAGCGGTGTATTCTTCCATAATTTTGTCTCCGCCTTCTTTTTTCCATCTGTCTACTTCTTTTTGGAAGCCGGCTTCATCAATCTTGCCAATAATAAAGTTGTAAGTTGCATCTTTGATAATATCTTGCAGACGAACACCCTTCTCGGTGTAAGTTTTGGAATCCAGCGGTGCGGTTGGATCGTTAATAAGAATTTTGTTGTTGTCGACAATCAGATCTTCCGCTTTTGCTTTTGCATCATAAGTAAAGTAACCAGTCAGCATGCCATTCGTGCTTTGTCCACCAATCATAGTCGCTTGATAAGGCTTCACGTCGCGGTCAGTCAACTTGCTGTCTTCAGAAACTTGTGCTTTGCCATCTTTCAAAGTGTAGTGCTTGCCTTCAACACCATAGTAAATCAGGTTAGTCAATTCAGGACTCATCATTTTGTCATAGAACGTCAGGATACCTTTTAACTCAGCTTCTGTTTTTACACTTGATTTAGGGAAAAATACAGCTGAGCCGTAGCCTGGAATGGACCAAATACCTGTTTTGCCATCCGGACCTGCCAGACGGTTTGCTACATCAAGCTTAGAATCTTTATTCGCCATTTTTTGGTTTAGAGAAATGACATCGGCCATCGAACCGATATAAACGCCGGCTTTACCTGTTTGGAACAGATTTTGTTGATCCGTTTTACTAGTTACCGGGAAATCCTGATTGATCAAGCCTTCTTTATGAAGCTTCAAGAAGTATTTTAGCGTGTCCATGTAGGCAGGATACATAAATTCCGGTACGAGCTTGCCGTCCTTCTCGCCCCAATTGTTTGGAGTACCGAAGTAGGAGGAAACCGTTTTGAAAGCTCCGTAAATCAGATCATTACGGTCTGCTAGGCCGATCGTATCTTTTTTGCCGTTTTTGTCAGGATCATTTTCTGTAAATGCTTTTAGCATTTTGTACAGATCGTCCGTTGTTTTAGGAGCTGATAGTCCTAAATTATCTGCCCAGTCTTTACGATAAATAATACCTTGACGTGACAATGGTGTTTCTTGATACAATGCATAAATTTTTCCGTCAACTGAAGTATTATTCAAAATAGTTGGAAGCAATTTTTTCAAATTCGGGTAGTCCTTAAGCAGTGGACCTACTTCCCAGAACTGATTGTTACGGATTGCATCCTTCAACAGGATCAGCGAGGCTGGGTTTTTCAAGTACAATACTTGTGGAAGCGTGCCAGTTGCCATAGAAGCGTTCATCTTCTCATCGTAGCTGCCGTCCGGTACCCATTGAATCTCAAGCTTTGTATTTGTTTTTTCTTCCACCAGCTTTTGGATAATGTCTGAAGGAACCTCTGGAATTTTGAGTGAAGCCATGATTGTAATTTTAGTAGGTCCTGCAGGTGTTGTTGCAGCAGCGTTCTTACTGTCTGTAGCTGCTGGACTCGATGTGTTGGATGCACATCCGGCTGCTACGGTAAGTGATAATGCAGCTGCCATAACCATTGAAAAACGTTTATTCATCATTTGTTCGATCCCCCATTAAATTTGTATGTGTTGTCGTCGGTAACACACCATGCTGTTTGTGACACTCTCAGACTATAATCATTGATCCGTTACGTCTATAATCATTGGCTTTGCATGCTTGTAACATGCCGGTATGACGCGATAAAACCTATCCTAAGCACGCTGAATCTGATATAATGATTACTTCCTGCAAAATGATTATTGGAGAACACATTCTCATAAAGGAGTCGCACATCAATGAACAAGCAAAGCCTTCTGACGAAGCTGATCCTTTTTGGCTGTGTCCTCTGCATTGTACCTGTGCTCTTGCTCGGTTTTCTTTCCTATAAGGAGTCCTCAAGCACAATTCAGCATCAGGTAAATCAAAGTAATACGCTTATTATGAAGCAAATGAAAGGGAATATCGAACAAGTTTTGAAAACACTTGATTACACCCTTAATCATATGGCAGATTCGACATTGATGCAGGACTCATTATTCCGTCAAATGGATTATACCGACTTTCAGCTTTATAACAGCCTTCGTCGTGAATTTGGACATATTCAATCCTTCGATATGAAGGTAACGGATGTTCTCCTGCTCAATGCGGCCGAGAATTGGTTAATCAACAATAATGGCTTGTACGAGCTTAACAGATTTAAAGAATCCAAACACCTGCTAAGCTTCATGGATCTGCCGAACAATTCGAGCTGGATTTTACATGAGAACAGCAATCTCGGATCACCCGACACGCAAAGCAATAAATGCAGCCAAACCGTGATTTTGATCAAAAAGCTGCCCCTGCTGCTGTCCGACAAAAGAGGCATTCTTTTTGCGCCAATTCCGGTCTGCAGCCTTGCCAGCATGATGGAGTCAGACTCAACTGCACGGCACTTTATGATCATGGACCAAAACCATACCATTATGGTTCATCCCGACCAAACCTTAGTCGGTAAATCTATTTTGGAAACTGGATATATCAATGAAGATGAACTTGACCATTTCGCCAATAACGGCGATCAATTTGAGACCAACACAGAAAGCGGTTCCTATTCGGTTACCTATGTTAAATCGGATTTGAATAATTGGATCTATGTCTCCTTCACGGAAATGAGCCAGTTTACCAAGGAATCCCGAGCCATCGGCTGGTTTACTTTGTATGTTTGCCTGCTCATCCTTGCAGTCTGTGTCATCTTCGTCTGGTACGGCAGCCGGAACATGTATAATCCGATACGCAGTATCCTTAAAGCGATTTCAGAAGGTCTGCCGGAGCGGGATGTCGTCAAACGCAATGAACTTCAGGTCATTCAGGAGCATATCCAGCATCTTTTTGCCTCCAATTCGAACTTGAAGGTGGAAATCAACCGGCATTCTCTGCAGGTCCGCAGTTTTTTTCTCATTAATATGTACCAGGACAATGTAGTCAAAACCGAAATTGATGAGCGTCTCAGAGCTTATGGTTATGCGGAGCTGATTGATAGCTGGGATCAAATGATTGTTTTGACGCTTCAGATCGATTCTTTGGAGGAAACCCGTTATCAGCCTAATGATCTGGATCTCTTGATGTTTGCTGTCAATAATATAGTCGAGGAAATCGTGCCGACGGAAAACAGGTTGACTCCCGTTATTTTTGATCAAACGCAGGTAACCCTGATCGGCTTCAATAGCTCGCAAACGGTTTCTTTTAAGGACTATGTGTACCAATTAACCGAATCCATTCAACAAAATATTCGCACCTATCTCGGTTTATCGATCAGTATTGGTTTAAGTCTGCCTTTTGATAGTGCAAGCAAGAGCGCCCGTGCTTACCGTGAAGGTTTGGAGGCGCTGATGCAGCGTCTCAAGCTGGGACAAGGTATCGTTGTTCCCTATGAAAATCTCAATTCGGGTAAGCATACCTTAATTTATACGTATCCTAAGCAGCTGGAAAATGAGCTGATCGAATCCATCAAGCTAGCAGACGAGGAAAAATCATATTCTCTGCTGAAGCAATGGCTGGTTCAAGTGTTGGGCAAGGATCAGACGCCACAATTGTACCAAATTTCGCTGATCCGGCTGTTAAACGATTTGATGATCGTCTCCCAGGAAGCCGGCATTGCTTTGGTACAGGTTCATCATGAAGGACGATCGATGCATGAGGAGCTTCTGCAGCTGTATATTAGCGGAGAAATCGAATCATGGTTCCGCACCCGTATTTTGCAGCCGATGCTTCAAGTGTTCGGTGATCGTGGCGACTCTCAATATCATAATTTATCCGAGCAAATTATCAACATGATTCACAATGAATATGATACCGAACTGACGCTTGACGAATGCGCGCTGCGGCTGCATTATAATGCATTTTATTTAAGCAGCGTTTTCAAAAAGGAAACCGACATGACATTCAGTGACTATTTGTTAATGTATCGGTTTCAAATGGCACGTAAATGGTTGACCGAAACCGATATGCCGATTAAGGATATCGCACAAAGGCTGCAGTACAAAAATCCGCAAAATTTCATTCGTTCCTTCCGCAAGCAGGAAGAAATGACACCCGGACAGTACCGCAGCAAGTATGGAAATAATGAAAGCTAGTACAGATTTCGTATTGGAGCTGCAATCCTATCAAATCTCGAAGCTTCCCTCTGCTCTTTTGAACTCATACAAGAGTCAGCCATTCGGATCAAGCTTTACAGATTTACCCTAAAATTCATGTGCTTAGTATAATAGAAGAAGCACGTAGACATACAAAAAAGTCCCTTCATCAGACAGGGACTTTTTGTATATGATCGTTTAAAGCTCAAAAACCTGCATATGGTGTGGGGTCAGGTCAATACGCCATTTTATACGTTAGCCTTCTGCTCATCCATAGTCGTTACAGCGTCCACCGCTGCTTCGTCTTCGTCGGAATTTGCAGCCCGTGCCTCATGAACAATGGTAAGCTGGCCCTCGCTAACACCTATAGCGATACGTGCGCCGTCCAAAATACTGCCAGCCACAATCTCACGAGCCAATTTGGTTTCCAAAAACCGCTGAATATGTCGTTTCAGTGGCCGAGCGCCATACATCGGATCATAACCTTCTACCGCAATATGAAAACGGGCTTCGTCCGTCAACCGCAGCTCAATTCGCCGTTCACTAAGACGCTGTTCCAAGCCACGAACAAGCTTGCTGACGATTTGCTCCACATCATGAAGCGATAGCGGTTTGAACAGCACTACATCATCAATCCGGTTCAGAAACTCGGGGCGAAAATGCTGCCTCAATTCACGGAATACAGCTTCCTCGGCTTGAGGCGCAATATTTCCGTTATCATCCGCGCCATCAAGTAAATAAGCAGATCCGAGATTGGAGGTCATAATCACAATCGTATTTTTGAAATCGACGACCCTGCCCTGCGAATCCGTCAATCGGCCATCATCGAGCAGCTGCAGCAGCGAGTTGAATACTTCAGGATGCGCCTTCTCGATCTCATCAAACAGCAGCACTGAATAAGGCTGTCTGCGTACCGCTTCCGTGAGCTGTCCGCCTTCCTCGTAGCCAATGTAACCGGGAGGAGCTCCAATCAATCGTGATACCGAATGCTTTTCCATGTACTCGGACATATCAATCCGAATGATTCGATCTTCATTATCAAACAAAGCCTCTGCCAATGCCTTCGCCAACTCGGTTTTACCGACGCCCGTAGGTCCAAGAAACAGGAACGAACCGATGGGACGATTCGGATCTTTCAATCCGGCCCGCGCGCGCAGCACGGCATCGGAAACCAGATTAACAGCCTCATCCTGACCGACAACCCGTTTATGCAGAAGCTCCTCCAGACGCAGCAGCTTCTCCCTCTCGCCTTCAACGAGACGGCTAACCGGTATGCCAGTCCAAAGCGCTACGATTCCGGCGATCTCCTCCTCCGTCACTTCCTCCCGTAGCAAACGATGATCCGTGTTTGCTTTGGCTTCCTCTTCAGCCTGCTTCACACGTTTTTCCAGCTCAGGAATCCGTCCGTAGCTCAGCTCCGCGGATTTTTCAAGATCATAGCGGTCTTCCGCGTCCTGAAGCTGCATACGCAGCTGCTCCAATTCCTTACGAAGTCGTTGGATTCCTTGAATGGTTTCTTTTTCATTTTCCCATTTAGCTTTTAGCGTGTTATGACGATCTTTTAAATCCGCAAGCTCCTTCTGGAGCACCTTTAATCTGTCCTGACTCGCAGCATCGGTTTCCTTGCGCAGGGCGGCTTCCTCGATCTCGAGCTGCATCATCCGCCGCGTCACCTCATCGAGCTCCGTCGGCATCGAATCGATCTCCGTACGTATCATCGCGCAAGCTTCATCAATCAGATCAATTGCTTTATCCGGCAGAAAGCGGTCAGAAATATAGCGATTCGAGAGAACACCTGCGGCTACGAGCGCATTATCATGAATTTTAACACCGTGATACAGCTCGAAGCGGTCCTTCAAGCCACGCAATATCGAAATCGTATCCTCTACATCCGGTTCACTGACTAGCACCTGTTGAAAACGTCGCTCAAGCGCCGGATCCTTCTCGATATATTGGCGATATTCATCAAGTGTAGTTGCACCGATGCAGTGAAGCTCACCACGCGCCAGCATCGGCTTGAGCATATTGCCTGCATCCATAGCACCTTCGGTTTTTCCTGCTCCAACGATGGTATGCAGTTCATCGATAAAGAGTAAAATGCGTCCTTGGCTTTCTCTTACCTCATGGAGTACAGCCTTTAGCCGTTCCTCGAATTCACCACGATATTTGGCCCCAGCTACTAACGCACTCATATCCAGTGAAAAAATCGTTTTGTCGAGCAGACCATCCGGGACGTCACGTTTGACAATACGCTGGGCAAGTCCTTCAACGATCGCTGTTTTACCAACACCGGGTTCACCGATCAATACCGGATTATTTTTGGTCTTGCGTGAGAGAATACGAATGACACGACGTATTTCTCCATCTCTGCCGATTACAGGGTCAACCTTACCGGTACGCACCTCGGCAACGAGATCACGACCGTATTTACTCAATGCTTCATAGGTCGCTTCCGGCTCCTGACTCGTTACACGCTGGTGACCACGCACCTCAGCCAGCGCCTTAAGCAGTGTCTCTCGTGTCACACCAAAGGAACGAAACAGACCGCCTGTTTCTTGCTTGTCTTCAAGAAGTGCTAGCAATAAATGCTCGATCGACAAATAATCGTCATTCAGTGACTTAGCTTCTTTTTCTGCGTCCTGTATAATCCGGTCGAAAGCCGGAGATAAATAATTTCGTATTGTATCCGTGCCGGTTCCACTAACCTTTGGCTTACGCCCGAGCTGCTCCTCCAAACGGGAGCGGAAGGCTTCAATGGGTACATTCAGCTTTTGCAGCAGCCGCGGCGCGAGTCCCTCCTGCTGATCGAGCAGCGCCCACAGTAGATGCGTCAAGCCAATTTCCTGATGCTTACGTGAAATAGCCGTCTGTTGTGCTGCGATAATTGCTTCCTGAGCTTTTTGTGTAAAACGATTAAAATCCATCTTGGTTTCCCCCAATCATAAAATAAATGGATCACGAATTATTCGACCTTTCAAATCCGATAGCTGAACAAGACGTTCATTAGCCGATAAATTTAGGCTCGAAGGATTGCTCTTGCGCAAGCTCGCGATACAGCTGCTGTACCTTTTCTGAGCTTGCCTTAGGTACGGTTACCTGAACTGAGACATACAAATCGCCGAAACCATCCGGCTTGCGCAATCCTTTTCCGGTAACTCTCAGCTTTTGCCCTGTGCTGATGCCAGCCGGGACCTTAACGTTAAGCATGCCGCCATCAGGAAGCTTGACCTTAGCTTCTGTACCAAGCGCCACATGCCAGGGAGCGACCTCCAGGCGAGCAGTAAGATTGAAGCCATCAACAGTGAAGATTGGATCTGGCTTTAATTGGAGCGTGACATACAAATCACCTTTGGTTCCATTGCTATAGGTTCCGCCCATGCCCTTAAGACGAATTCGTTGTCCATCCACTATTGAAGCAGGCAGTGTTACACCAATTTCCTTGCCTTGCACATGTACCCTGACCTTGCCACCCTTCATTATTTCTTCTAGTGTCAGAAGCAGCGAAGCCTCTTCATCCATTTGCTCAGCACCAAACCTATCATCAGTCGAAAAGTACCCGCTACCTCCAGGACCTCCACGACTTGCAGCTCCGCCGAAAAATTGGTTGAACAGATCACCATAATCGCTCTCTCCAGTCTGGTAGCGCGTACTACCAGAGGTTCCTCCCCAGCTCTGTCCGTTGAAGTTAAAGCCTCCCGCTTGTCCGAAGTCCTCATAGCCTGCTTGCTGGGCGCGTCCCCTATCCCGCCAACTCTCGCCATGTTGGTCATATTGGGCTCTTGTCTCTTCATTGCTCAGTACCTCATAGGCTTCTTGTATTTCTTTGAACTTCTTTTCCGCTTCAGGGCTTTTATTTACATCAGGATGGTAGGTTTTGGCCATTTTTTTATGGGCTTTTTTGATTTGTTCTTTTGTCGCTTTACGATCAACACCGAGTATTTTATAAAAATCCTTGGTTGGGCTCATCGCCTTCACTCCCCATATTAAATTGGTCAACAAAGGTCAAACTATAATTATGATAAAGGGCACGATTGAACGGTTACAGTAACCATTAATGTGCCCACAATCGCTATATTTACAAATTTCCCTGCATTTATTTACCCATAAATTCAAATTTTCACTCATCGTTCATCTAATTATCTGGTATATCATTATTATAAGCTTCCTTCGTCAAACAATCAAAAGCGATTATCCGCTCTATAGCTCAAAATACATTGGTTTTCCGGCAAAAATTATGCCAAATCATGGACTTTCAGCGTCTTTGACCTTCTTTGACCTTGAAGATCGCCAGTCACTCTTCTTCACCACATGACTAGAAGTCTGGTGAAGAAAGAGCGGAGACGCCAAATGATCCTGGAGAAGCGTTAGCGTTCGCCTTTTAAAATAGGGAAACAACAGCGATCGTAAGGATATTTGGCCGCGCAGCGGAGACTTATTCACCAGACTTCTAGCTTTCACTATAATAAGCACGAAGCTCAATATCCTGATTGAAATTTCCAAATCCTTCACCGAACAGGGTCAAGCCTCCTACATGATTAGAATCTTCCTCTACGGCAAATCGCAGAGTCCAAAACTTTTTGTGCAGGCTTAATGAATCGACTGTCACCTTAGATATTTGTCTTCCATCGATATAAGTCCCTTTGTGGTCAATTCGGATTACCTTGAGTAATCCATACTGATTAACATTAGTCTGCCACCATGAGGGTGTAAAACGACCACGGGTATGTCCATAGTCTCCAGGACTCGTCCATTCTCCCAAGCAGATTCCATTTAAGTAAAAACGGATATCGGAAGGCCAATGCTCATTGATACCGGGTGCCTCTGAGGAAATCTCCATTGAAATCTCTATCTCCTCCAACAGTTGGGTTTGCAGTGAGTAATTAGGAACGGTATACTCCACAAACCCTTTACTAAACCACAAAATCCGTGCATGCATCCTCTCCGGGTCCAGAAAATAACGCGGATCATCATATTGCCCGATATTTTGCTTTTGTGTAGCCAATCCACATGTGGGATACACATCAAAGGCTGTATAATGGCCTATCGGTATTTTGGCTTCATGATAATTTTTTTCTGCTGAGGCCTCTCCTGGAAGTATGATCTCAATTGCTCGAACAGCCAGAGAGCATATTTTATGCGTACCTCCCTGCTTACGAACCATCCGTGTGATAATCAGCTCACCTTTTTCGAGCTTTTTAACATGCATCGTGACGATTGCACTGCTTAGATTTAAGCAAGCGGCAAGCTCCTTCACGTTCATTGGTTGTTCCCCAAGCAGCTCCAGAATACGCAATCGTACTCCACTCGCCAACGCTTCATAGAGCGGAAGCCATTTGGTATCTGTATTTATCTTCAACATGGGTGTCCTCCTCAATAAACCATCACTATAATTAATATATATATTATTTCAATAAAATCAAGCATTTATTAAAAATAAACGTTGATAATCTCTTTAAAGGCATGTTAAATTGATATCAGTAAGTTTAAATTTTTATTAAATTAATATTTATATTAATTCAAAAAAGGGAGTGTAGTTACACATGCAGCAAAAAGCTACCATGATTATTGACAAGGATTTTATTATTGGGGAAATTGATAATCGACTCTACGGCTCCTTCATTGAACATCTGGGACGGGCCGTTTATGGGGGCATTTATGAGCCAGGACACCCGGAAGCCGATGAAAAAGGCTTTCGTAAAGACGTACTTTCTTTGATTCAACAGCTTCAGGTACCCATTGTTCGTTATCCAGGCGGCAATTTTGTTTCTGGCTATGACTGGAAGGACGGGATCGGACCCAAGGAATCACGCAAGCGCAGACTGGAACTGGCCTGGAAAACGATAGAAACGAATCAGTTCGGCTTGAACGATTTTGTAGATTGGGCGCGTATTGCCAACACAGAGGTCATGTGGGCAATCAATCTGGGAACACATGGCGTTGATGAAGCGCGTAATATTGTGGAGTACTCCAACCATGCTTCAGGCACCTACTGGAGTGATTTGCGAAGAAGCCATGGCTATGAACAGCCGCATCAGATCAAAACCTGGTGTTTGGGCAACGAAATGGACGGACCTTGGCAAATCGGTCAAAAAACAGCTCAGGAATACGGCCGTATCGCAGCCGAGTCTGCTAAAGTCATGAAATGGGTCGATCCTACTATTGAATTAGTAGCTTGCGGCAGCTCAAGCCGGACTATGCCTACCTTTCCGGAATGGGAAGCCACTGTGCTTGACCATACCTACGATCATGTCGAATACTTATCGATGCATACTTACTATGGTAATAAAAAGAACGATACGCCCACGTTCCTTGCACGCTCATTGGAAATGGATGACTTTATTAAAACATTAATTGCTACCAGTGACTACGTCAAAGCCAAAAAACGCAGCAAAAAAACGATGTATTTATCGTTTGATGAATGGAATGTCTGGTATCACTCCAATGATGCTGACAGAAAACGTGACCCTTGGCAAATCGCGCCTCCACAGCTTGAGGATATTTATACGATGGAAGATGCTCTGGTTGTAGGCTGCATGCTGATCAGCTTGCTCAAGCACTCTGACCGTGTGAAAATGGCTTGTCTGGCGCAGCTTGTTAATGTTATCGCTCCTATCATGACCGAAACAGGCGGCAAAGCCTGGATGCAAACGATCTTCTTCCCTTACCTGCACACATCCGTATACGGCAGAGGCAAAGCATTGGTTCCGCTCATTCAATCACCAAAATACGATACGACCGAAATCACCGATGTACCTTTCCTTGAAGCCGTTGCTGTATATAACGAGGAAGCGCAGGAAGTTACCGTATTCGCAGTCAATCGTGATTTGGAGAATGCACTGCCCCTTGAGGTTGATCTTCGCAGCTTCGGCGCCAACAGCCGTTTGCTGGAGCATATTGTACTGGAGCATGATAATCTGACTGCACGTAACACAGCTGACGATTCGAATGCCGTTACACCTCACAACAAAGGCAATGCTGAGGTTAAAGGCTCTGGACTTACAGCACGCCTGGGCAAAGCTTCCTGGAATGTAATCCGCATCGGCGTACAAGCTAAGCAGTAATCCTCTGCAGCGGCAATAAACAGCCGAGCTGCTCAACCGGTAAGTCCATATTCGGTTATACAAATAACAGGGGCTGTCACAAACTATCATGGCTTTATGACCATGGAAATTGTGCCAGCCCCTATTTCTCCACTAATTATTTAACGAAACGGGCTGACTCTCCGATAGCTATAGCTACCGGAAAGTCAGCCCGTTCACTTCTTAGGATTAAGGATACATCACAGTAACCTTCTTGTTCCAAATTTCTTTACGTAAGCGAATTCGGATACACCATCACTTTGAGGCTGCCCGCTTTATTCGTTCTGGCGCGCTCCATGGCTTCTAGCGTTTGCTCAAGCGGATACCGGTCTGTAATTAAGCTCAGCATATCCGTTTTACCTGAAGACAAAAATGTGATTCCCTGCGGGTACGTATTAACATAACGGAAAATTCCATAAATATCGATTTCATTATCGCATATGAAAGGAACATTAACGCCCACCTCATCAACGGGTGGCAGTCCCACTATAGACAGCTTACCTCCGCGTCGAATCGATTGCATTGCTGTTTTGAGTGCACGTGGATGCCCTGCAGTTTCAATAGCAAGATGGACACCGCCGCCGCTCAGACGTTTGATCTCAGCTGAAGCATCGGTTACATCAGGATAGATCAGATCGGTAGCTCCAAGTCTTTTAGCAGCTTCCAGACGGTTTATTTCCAGATCGCTAACAAAAATCCGATTGGCGCCAAAAGCTTTGGCAGCAGCCACAGCGGTTAAGCCTACAGGGCCCATGCCGATAATAGCCACATCCCAGCCGGGTTTAAAGCCAGCGCGATTTAGCGCGTGAATGCCAACGGAAAACGGCTCGTTCAAAGCAGCTTCTTCAAAGGATAATGAATCGGGAATCGGGAACAAAAAGTCCTCACGATGAGCGATATATTGGCAGAAAGCTCCGTCCACTGGCGGGGTAGCCAAAAACTGTACATCCGGACACAGATTATATTTCCCTGACTTGCAGGCCTCGCATCGGCCGCAGGTTATGCCTGGCTCGATTGCCACCCGATCTCCTGGTTTGAAGCGTGTTACCTGCTCGCCGCACGCTGCGACAATACCTGCGCATTCATGCCCGAGAATGATCGGTTTCTCCACAATATAAGAGCCGATCCGGCCGTGCTCATAGTAATGAAGATCCGATCCACAAATACCAACTGCCATTACCTTTACGAGCACCTCATCAGGCTTGATTGCCGGTACCGGCAGCTCGACTATCGAGATTTGATACGGCTCCGTCATCAGCGCCGCTTTCATCGTTTGTGGAATATCGGGTAAGCTCCGGGTGCGATCTGTTTCTTGAAATGTAGTCATTATTATGCCTCCTGTAAGATGATTTACTTATTGGTCTCATGCATCATTCATTTAATCGGTAAAATCGGCTTGCATTATCTCCATAAACAGCAGCCAATTCCTCCTCTGTCCAGCTTGTACCCAGACTGGTCTCAATCAAGTCCATTACTTGTGGGTACGTCGCCGAGAACAGACAAACCGGCCAATCACTGCCGAACATCACACGTTGTTTACCAAAAGCATTCAGCACGACATCTACATAGGGTTGGATAGCCGCTTGTGTCCATGGTGCATCCAGCTGTTCGGGAACCATACCCGACAGCTTACACATTACATTCGGGAATGAGGCAATTTGCCTCATCTGTGATGTCCAAGGCTCTATAATACCCTCCAATATCGGAGGCTTTGCGAGATGATCGACAACTGCACGTAAATCCGGCACCTGCTCCAGCAGCTTCGCAATATACGGCAAATGTCGAGGATTAGCCTGTAAATCAACAGGGAATTGGGCATCAGCCAATAATTTGAGATGACGGATTACCGTTTTCCCCAATATCCAGTCCGACGATAGATCTTGAATCATCGGCCTAAGCCCGACAAACTTGGGATTACTGCGAAAGCGGTCCCATTGCTGCTCAAATGTATTGGATTCCAAATCCAGCCAGCCGACTACACCGGCAATTGTTGCTTCCCTCTCCGCTATGCTTAGGAGGAACTCCGTTTCTTCAGAGGTCGGGGCGGCCTGAACTACAATCGTTTTTTGAAAATCGTATCGCTCCAGCCAAGGCTTTAAATGTTCAGGCATATAGTCTGCATAGATTCTTCCCAGGGAAGGCTTCAACCAACCGTAGTCTGTACGCGAGATGATCCAATAATGCTGATGTGCGTCAATGCGCATTTCTTTATTGTCCTCCGTAAGCATCAATTTGTTATGCAGAAAACCAGAAACGTACACATCGTCTAACTTGAACTGCTGCTTTCAATTCTTATCATAGCACTACTTATTATTTTCGGGAATACATACACGTACACTCATCTTGATGGTCAGAAACCTACAACATAAATTGAAATAAATTTGTCACAAAGATAATCAAAGTCTTCATTCGTGATTCATAACCAGCAGCTATCACCAAAAAACCTCGTTTCCGCTTCAGCGCGATCAACGAGGCTTGATTGCTTATAATTGTGTAGCTATCCTTTTAACGAACCTGCCATCACACCGGCAACAAAAAAACGTTGTAAAAACAGAAACAGCAGTACCATAGGAATTGATGTTACCACAACACCCGTCAACAGCATCGGATAATCCGTAACATATTCGCCTCTGAACTGAAGCATCGCCAGCGGAAGCGTCAGCTTGTCTTTACTGTTCAGCAGCAGCATCGGAATAAGCAGATCATTCCATACCATCACAAATAAGAAAGTTGCCGTGGCTGCCAAGGATGGTGCTGAAAGCGGTATGGCTATACGTGTGTACAATGTCCACTCTCCCGCCCCGTCTATCGTTCCCGCTTCGAGAATTTCTTTGCTTAGCAGACGCATAAAGCCTGTCAGCATGAACACCGATACCGGTAGCAGCATTGAAATCGAAATAATAATCAACCCATACAAGCTATCTGACCAGCCTAAAATGCGGGCAAGCGCATAGATCGGCAGCATGCTAACCTGCGAAGGAACAATCAGTCCGAGCACAAAAAGACTAAACAGCCATTTGGACAGCCTTCCTCCCATCCGAACGATTGCATACGCGATCATGCTACCGAGCAGCAGCTCAAGCACGACAGTACCCAGAGTAACCTCGATACTGTTAAGAAAATATCTCCACATGGGCTGCTCTTTGAACATACCGATAAAATTATCCCAGATAAATGGACGCGGCCAGCTCAGCGGATGAGCGAAAAATGCCGGCGTCGATTTGAAAGCAGATATTGTAACCAAATAGACCGGAACCATAATCACAATAGCGTAAATGAAAATAACAGCCCGTTGGAGCCATTTCATTTGCATGGTAGCTCAACCTCTTAACTTTTAATAAGTAACACGGTCTGCGCGTAACGCTTTGAACTGCAGAGCCGTCAGCAAGGATAACAGGATTAGGAAAATCATTGAGCCTGCGGATGCCAGACCAAAGGAATAATTGGCAAAGGCCACATGATAAATATAGGTCGTCAATATTTCCGTTGCATTATTGGGACCACCATTGGTCATCGTAAAAATCAAATCGAACGCTTTAAACGATTGAATCGTTGTATAAGCAAGTACAATCGTTGCCGAAGGCGCCAGCAGAGGCCAGGTGATGCTGCGAAATACTTGCCACCTGCTCCCTCCATCCATTTTGGCCGCTTCATACAGCTCTGCAGGAATCGAATGCAGTCCGGCTACAAATACGATCATCATCTGGCCGGCATGCGCCCACACCTGTACAGCCGCTATCGAATAGAGGGCAATCGTTGTCCCGCCGATCCAGTTCTGTGTCAACATTTCCAAACCTGCCGCCTGCAGTATGGAATTGAGCAGTCCAATCGTCGGATCATACATAAACGACCAGATTAAACCCACCGACACCGACGAAAGAATCGTCGGGAAAAAGTAAAGGGCTCGCAGAAAGACATGAATTTTAGTGTTTTTGACCAGCAACAGAGCCAGAAATAACGAGATCATCGTTTGGCAGATCACAACGACAAGCATAAATTGGATATTATTCAAAAATGCTTTTTGAAATACGATACTATGAATCGTTTTGTTATAGTTATCGAGTCCGATGAACTTATAGGACGGCGAGATGCCGTCCCAATTGGTGAAGGAATAAAACAAGCCGGAAGACGTCGGAAAAACGAACAGCGTCAGGTATAGCAAAGTGCCCGGCAGCAAAAACAACCAAAGTATTTTCCGATTGCCCTTCATCACTTCTTGATTTGTTGATCAACAATCGCCTGTGCTTCCTTGGTAGCATCCTGAGGCGACTTGCCGCTCAACACGGCCTGAATCGAATTCGTAACCGCCTTCTGATTCTCCGCATCGGTAATGAAAAAGCGCGGCTGGAAGAGCGTCTTTTTGTTCGCCCATTCAACTGCTACCTGCAGCTCGGGGCTTGTATATTGAACATCCTTGACCGTTACATTTTGGCCGGTTTCATTGGCGTATTGCGCGGCAATCTCTTTTTTACTAAGGAACTCGATGAATGTTTTGGCTTCCTCTGGATGCTTCGATTTACTGTTAACAGCCAGCATAAAAGTAGCGGTATGGATACCTTCATAGGTAGCTTTATCAGCGGCAACCGTAATCGGTGCGAGCAGCTTTTGCACCAGCTCTGGATTTGCCTTTTTATTTTGCGCTAGTTGATAGGAACCGCTGGCAAGAATAGCTGCTTTCTCCTGTGTGAACAAAGCGCCGGCTGCCGCATCCTTCGTTCCAAGCGAATTTGGCTGAAAATAGCCCTTATCGTTAAGCTCCTTAAATTGGCTAAGTGTTTTTACCCACCACTCATCGGTTAGCTTTGCTTCTCCAATTCCCAGCTTCGTGAAGCTATCAGCGCTTGGCAAATTGTTCATGACCATCGTATTCATAAATTGTCCAGGACCGATATCTGCACCCGCAAATGCAATAGGAATAATTCCGTTGCCTTTCAGCTTCTCGCATAGAGCGAGAAAGCCGTCCCAATCCTTGGGCGGGGTTAGATTGTATTTCTCGAACAGCTTCACATTATAGATCGGGTCATTGTAGACAAGCTGATACGGAACAGCCAGCTGTTTGCCGTCCTTTTTACCGACTTGAATGAGTTGGTCATTGAAGTTGCCGAGAAACTTGGCATTTGTCAGATCGGTATAAAAACCCGCCTTGGCCAATGCTTCATACTGGGCGCCCGGGAAAGAAGCGAACACATCTCCAACAGAGCCATCAGCCAGCTTGGCTTGAGCAGTAGATTGATATTGATCAGAGGGCATCGTCTGCATCTCAACCTTAATATTCGGATTCGCCTTCTGAAACTGCTCAATGATGCTATTGAAGGATTTGACATCCTCACCGCGCCAGTGCAAAAAGCTGATCGTTACGGGCTTGGCAGCAGCAGGTGCCGTTCCTGCAGCGGGAGGCGTTGTGCCCTGCTGAGCTGCCGGAGCTGCACCGCAGGCTGATAAAAGCGACACAGCGGCAAAAGCGACAACCGATAGCTTCAGGTTGAATGTACTATTTTTCATTTCATATACCCCCAATAAATTTATGAATGGAATTCGGCTTGCTTTTGCTTCCACTTTTCTCTGAATAGCGGCATGACATGCTTCCCAAAGTTCTCGCCTTCCTCCAAATGGGGATAGCCCGATAAAATAAAGGTCGAGACGCCAAGCTCCGCATATTCCACCAGACGGTCTGCAACCTGATCGGCTGTTCCCACAATGAGTATTGCTCCACCGGAACGAACCGTAGATAGTCCGGTCCATAGGTTCGGTCCTACAACAAATCCGTTATCCTGAGACTGCTCTCTTAATTCGTTCTGTCGCTGTTGATTGGTTGCATCAGTTTTGGCAAATGCCGCTTGAGCATGCTTGCGTGTTTCCGAGGACACCTTACTGATCGAATCCCATGCGGCTGCCCAAGCGGCTTCCTCTGTATCCCTGATCAGTACCTGTGCGCGCAGACCATATCGCAGCTCCCGATCAATACCCGTATCCTCCAGATATTCGGCACGAATAGCTTCAACCTCGGCAATCTGCTGACCAATCCAATCGTGCGGCTCACCCCACATCAGGTATGTATCCGCATATTCCACTGCTGTCCTCTTGGCTGAGGGAGAGCTGCCACCCAGATAAAAGGGCGGATAAGGCTTTTGAATCGGTAAAGGTGTCGTAGCAGCACGTTTAAATTGATAATATTGGCCTTGAAAAGGCTGCGGTTCTGTTTTACTCCGATCATCGGTTTGTTTTGAGGAATCATCCTTCGTAAATTCGGAAGCTGTTAAGCCGTCCGCTTGTGACAAAGCTTGCTTCATAACCTCTAAATATTCCTGAGCCCGCACATACCTGCCATCATGATCATGAGCAAGCGGATCTCCAAGCTCTTCGAGATCTTGTATCGAGCTTCCCGTCACCACATTGATCATTGCGCGGCCTCCCGATAGGATATCCAGAGCAGCTGCCATCCGAGCAGCCAGTACAGGAGCAACCAAACCTGGTCGAACCGCGACCAAAGGTCGCAAGGTTTGCGTATGACTCATAACCGCCGAGCCTACAACCCATGCATCCAGGCATGCGCCTCCGGTTGGAATCAGCACAAATTCAAAGCCTGCTTGTTCAACCGTCTGTGCTACCTTAATTAAATATTCCAGAGTGGGCTCCCGTTCCGGAGCAACCCCCACATATGTGCCATCACCTGCTGTCGGCAAAAACCAGCCAAAACGAATTTCATTTTGTAAATTCATCCTAAGCTGCTCCCTTCTCGTCTCCGCTATTACGGTAGAATGCAACTATTTCCTATGAAAAATCAATGCCTTGACGACATAGAGCGCTCATGCCGCATCTCCAGCGAACCGGTCGATAACCTATAATTATAATAGGAATAGTATGTATTTGCATGATAACAAGAAACAGACAAAGAGGTCAATGTCAATTTGCGTGTGAATCGTTTGTCATTTTGTGCACTTTTCTAATAAAACAAATTGTTCTCTTACTTCATATTCGTTAAAATAAGAGAGAATAACTGGAATCTGAGATTTACAGTAAATAAATTAGCATGGTAAAAAGAGGTGTCTGTATGCGGGCAATAATGCGCGAGGATCATCATGAATTTTTGGAAATCCACTTTTTCACACCTTCCGAATATGAAAAATCAGGGGCAGCATGGCCCATTCGGATGGGACATAATATTGCCAAACCCAACTACCACATGGGGCCCAAAGCCTCACCCTATTGTTACTTGATCTTCATAACTGATGGCCAAGGTAAATTCGTCCAACGAGGTCGAACGTTTCCTTTGCGCAAAAATGACATGATTGGCTTATTTCCGCAGGTCACACATGAATACTTTACAGATCCAGATAAGCCGCTGCGGCAAATATTTGTCGCGTTTGACGGGAAGCATGCACTCCAGCTTATGGAGAAAATCGGGTTAAGCCCTGACAACCCTTATATTTCCGGTATTCTGAATTCAGCCGTCTACCGGCTCATGTGGGATTTTCTGGAGTTGGTCAGAAATCCCGCGGACAGCTATACGGATTTGGCTCGGCTCGGCAAATTTCATCAGGTTTTTGATAAGCTGTCACAGACTCATTTGTCGGATGCTTCCAAGGAGAACCCTACGATTTCAGGTGTGCACAAAGGTATGGAATACATGGAGATTCATTACGCAGAGGGTATTTCCGTGGAGCGTGTCTCCCAGTTCGTCGGTATGGAGCGAACCCGATTTACGAAGCAATTTCGGCAAACGTACGGCGAAACGCCGATGCAAGCCATTCAACGGTTAAAAATGAACGAAGCCAAGCTGCTGCTGGAGCGGACGACCTACAGGCTATCGGAAATCGCCCATTCTGTCGGCTATCCCGATCTGTTCTCGTTCTCCAAAGCTTTTAAAAAAAGAGAAGGCATACCTCCACAATTATACCGTTTGCAGCAAATTGGTGATAAGAATGATCCTTCCTGACACTTGACTCACTTGACTCATCCACGAGAAGCTTTTCTCAATTACAAAAAAGGAGCAAAGAAGGCGACATCCTGCTGCCGCCTTCTTTGCTCCTTTGACTCTTTCATCAATTTCTTTCCAGATACTGAAGCATTTCTTTGCCACGGGTACAGAAATGTTTTGGTCATCGCTAAACTACCATAAAAGAACGGATTAACTTTCATGCTCTGTGGCGCACGCAGGGGGATGCATGGATGATTCAAGGTCCCACTATCGCCAAAAACAAAGTTGCTACTTTTCTGATAAATGTTTATTGACGTCCAATCCAAATATGTGTACTATATAATTAGACATTTAGAAAATTATCTAAATATTGAAATGTGGCGGTGATATCTTGTGAATGACGCATTTAAAGCATTATCGGATCCGACTCGTCGGCAAATCTTACAGTTGTTACGGGACAAAAGTATGAGTCCCGGGGAGATATCGGAACATTTCCAGATTAGCAAGCCGAGCATATCTCATCACTTAAACTTGCTCAAGCAGGCAGGTTTGGTCTTAGACGAACGACAAGGGCAAAACATTATTTATACGCTGCATACGACAGTTGTAGAAGATGTCATAGGATGGATGTTCAATATTATTAACAAAAGTGAGGATGAAAAATGATGAAAGTAATGAGAGAAATCTTTCTTATTTTGCTTAGCGTTTCGCCGGCAGTCGGGGCATTGCTTCTTTACAACCAACTTCCAGAAACGATGGCTACACACTTTGATATTAATAACGAAGTAAACGGTACCATGAGTAGAGGAATGCTAATCGTCATGCTTTTTTTGCTTGGTCTTATACCGGTTATAATCCGTGTTTCACGTTTCGTCGACCCCAAGAGAGCCAATTACGAACAATTTTCTAAAGCATTTGAAGTATCTCGAGTCGGTGTCACTATACTGTTAACTGTGGTTGGTTGGATGATCATTGCCTACAACCTTGGAAGTCATGTCGACATGGCTAAGGTGGCCATGTTCGTTGTAGGGCTGTTTTTCGCGATCATGGGCAATTACTTTACCCAGGTTAAGCCTAACTATATGTTTGGAATACGAACACCGTGGACACTGGCTAATGAAGAAATATGGAGGAAAACCCATAGGCTAGCTGGCCCTCTAATGATGATCGGTGGGGTAATTTCCGTGATTTCTTCGTTCTTAAGCGGTTCAATAGCAGTTATCGTATTTATAATAGCGATTGTAGCTGCATCTATAATTCCTGTGTTTTACTCTTATATGTTATACACTCGCAATAGAGTCAAATGACGCCGTGTTACATGTACCATTAGATGAGGCTGCCGCTCGGCAGTCTTTTCTCAACTGCATACTTCAGGTAAATTGAAGTGGGAGCTGCCGTGGCGGCTCCCATTTTTTTGAAATTTGAAGCATTTCTTTGCCGCGGGTTCTTTGAAGCATACCTTGTGATTGGGGCAAGATTATGCTTCAAGTCTCATCCTTTTACATGATCAACCTCATCAAACTTAAGCGGTCAGTACTTCGTTCCCTTCGTACCGCTGTTGTTCAGTAAATATTCAAAGTCATTTTCAAGCCGTTTCTGTTCAGCCTTGCGGGCATCCACAACCTGCTGTCTTGCATCTTCCTTCTGCTTCGCCTCTGCCGCTTTCATCGCGTCGGCCTGCGCTTGAAGCTTGCTTAGAACATCAGGATTGATCAAATCCTTCAAAGTAGCTGGCTTATCCTGAGCAGCGGGTTTGGGAGCCACTGCGGGTCTTTGTTTTTTTGCCATCTGGAGATTACCTACCCTTCTATCCTTTAGTGACTGAACTTATAGCATAACAATATTTTGATGTCCTGCCAAGAAGCCCCCATCCACAGGGATACAAGTACCCGTAATATAAGAGGCTTGCGGGGATGCCAGAAAGCATGCTGCCTCTGCTACTTCGTGTGATAGTCCAAAGCGTTCCATCGGTGTTTTGCCCAATACACCGTCTCTGAACGCTTGCCGCTGGAAATTTGCCGAATTGAGATCCGTTTCGATATAACCGGGACTCACGGAGTTAACTCGGATTCCATATTTGGCCCATTCCACCGCCAGCACTTTGCTGTATTGCAGCAGACCGCCCTTGGAGGCCGAATACGCACTCTGATTCGGGGTAGCGATATGCGACAGCATCGAGGTGATCGTCACAATCGAGCCGCTGCCTTGTTGGATCATCCGCTTACCCACCTCCTGACAAGTTAAGAAGGCTCCCTTCAGATTGATCCCGATAATCTCATCCCAAGCCTCCGATGTATACTGCTCGGCAGGCATTCGTTTATTCGTACCCGCACAATAAATCAAGATATCGATTTGCCCATGAATACGGTTCGCCTGCTCCACAAACTGCTGTATGCTAGTCTGATCCTGAACATCGAGCGAAAGCCCGTCCGCCACTGCGCCCAACCCACGAATTTCCTCTGCCGTTCCCTTGTACTGCTCCTCAGTACGACTTCCAATTATGACTTTGCTGCCATATCCGGCAAGAGCCTTGGCAATCTCTTTGCCAATCCCTCTGCCACCTCCTGCAATAACCGCTACCTGCTGATCCAAACCACGCATGATAAAGCTCCCCTTTCATTCTAGTTCTTCACGATTTACTTGCTCAGCAATTGGATCGAATGTACGGCATTCTCCAGTCGCTGCCATTGTTCTTCAGTCTTCACCGCATCGTTAATCCGTTCACGAACGGAATACACATACCCGTTTTTTTCGAATACATATTCGATGAGCGTATAGGGTATATTTTTGCTTTTGTATGTTGTTGTGAACTTTCTGACGTTCGTACCAAATAACTCTTCATCCGCAGCGGAATTTTTGTAATTTGCATCGGCCTCGATATTTTTTTTATGATCCTGCTCAATGCGTTTTGTTGTCTCCTCGAGACTTGAACGGTCATCAACAGAAATGCCCAGGCTGCCTCCATTAAAGCTGAATTGCGCGGACGGACTATCAAGCTCTCTCTGGTAAACACCTTGCCAAGCTTCGGGAATGTGGAGTGTGTACATATATTTTTTATTAGTATAAGTTATGGTTTTATTAAGATCGCTCAGATCGTCTATATCCTGAATAAAACCGAGTGAACGATTGACGCCATCCTTGGTAAAGGCAACAGACTTCTCAAAGCTGCTGAGTAGTGTTTCCATCACTTCACCACCAACAGCTCTCGGAAAGGTGAATTTTAATTCGTACTTGTACTTGTCTTTCATAATATAAAAGACATGTGACTGGCGCCACTTATCACCCATAGTCGAAGCATAACGCTTGGCAATAGCCGTGATACCGCCAATCACTGCATCCTGCGATTCCCCGATTTCCTTATAACCCTCTGTGTAGGAATCATTAAATTTCGCCGACTGTCTTGCGACCCAATCCTTCAACGTATCACCGGACGCGGCTGAACTCACCTGTACAGATAAGGTTTGCTCGCCATCCTTGCTTGAATAATTCAGACCATTGCCCCAATCCCTCTTATTCCATTCCAGAGGTGTATCAAAGACAAGTCCGTATTCTGTCGTCACCGTATTTCCGGCTTGATAGGCAGAAATATCCTTTAAGGAAGGATTACTTGCGTCAAACGAAAGCACGAATGAATCCAGCAGATCGTTGTAGCTGTTTCGCTTGATCGCGTTGTTGTAGGAGTCTTCCTTCTCGACTGCCAGTGTCAGGTAGTAAACTTTATCTCCTTTGGAGAAGGCACGTATTTGGTAATATTCGCCACGTTCATTTTTTCGTACAAGTAATAGATATGATTGCGGTTTTTGCTCGACAAATCTTTTTTCCAAAGTCGTCCCTTTGGCATCATCGGCCAGTTTTTTCATTAAACCAACAGGAGAGATATCCTCGCTTTGTTTTTCTTCAATGTTAATATTAATGGCAAACTCGCCTTTGGCATCGACAAGGAGTACACTATTGCCTTGCCCCGAATCTTCATTTGCTTTGACAAGACCTGCCGGATATTTCATCGACCAGCCGTAATGACTATCACCAATCCATGTCTTGCCTTGGTCTGCATCAATATATGAACCGTCCACATCCTGAATAACGTTCTCAGCACTTGAGTGCTCTTCTCCCAGCACAACCTCGATGATTCTGGAGTTACTTTTAGATTGAATCGTCAGCTTGACCTTTTGCTCCGGTAAATAGTTCTTTAAAGCCTCATTGTATTCTACCTGATTACGTGTTGGAGTAGAGTTGATTGCGAGCAGCACATCACCTTGCACAATTCCCGCCTTAGCGCCAGGAGAATCCGGTTCTACATAAGTGACCTCCAGACCATTGCTAGAAGGCAAACCAACAACAGCCTCCCAGCTTTCACCAAGCTCTAAACCCAAGGAAGGACGCTTTACTTTGCCATATTTAAAAAAGTGGTCCAGCACATGCTGTACAGTTGCCACCGGAATCGCAAAACCAAGACCATCCACGCCATACTGGACGTACTTGAGGGTGTTGATCCCAATAACTTGTCCTTTCATATTGACCAATGCACCGCCGCTATTGCCAGGATTAATCGCCGCATCCGTCTGGATTAGCTGATACTTGGACAGCACCGAGCGGTCCATTCCACTAACGATACCAGAGGTAACCGAGTTGCGAAGCGCAAAGGAGAGCGGCGTCCCAATCGCCATAACGGATTCTCCGACTTTTAGATCCGTCGGATCAGCCAACACGGCTGGGCTCAGCCCTGACGCCTCGATCTTCACCAAAGCCAGATCACTTTCTTCATCAAAATGTGTGGTTTTACCCGGATACGTCTGACCGTCAGAAGTAACGACCACGATATTGCGCATATTTTTGACGACATGGGCATTGGTGAGGATGTACCCGTCGCTTTTTACGATAACTCCGGTCCCGTGAGCAAGATCATACCGGTTTTTTTCCACTGCTTTTTTATTATCGATCGGTTTACCAATGATGGCTACGACAGATTTGGTCGTTTTTTCGATAACCGCGGGAACAGCTCCCTTGTCTACTGCGGCATCCGCATAAACGGCTGTGCTTGCGAAAGACACAAATAGTATCGCAGCAAGGACTGACAGCACGAAACGTTTGCCTGCCTTTTGTAAATAATTCAATTTAAATTTCACCCCGTTCATAAGTTAATTGGCTTATTTTTCCACATAAATACTCTAACAGAATCAAGCACAAATTCCAATACATTGATATTTAACAATTGACAGGTTTCATAGCTGATGATATATTATCCATGTATTCCACTTGGAATAGTTATATTAATTAGCTACCGGACATCCGGAGACTGGCCTTTAGGCTATAGTCTCCTTTTTTGTTTGTCTACCCATGGTCTGTAAACCTATTATATGTTTAGGCGGTGATTCTTTTCATGAACAAAACCTTGTCCACATTAGCTTTCATGCTGCTTCTTACCGTTCCACTCGCAGCCTGCTCCAAACTGCAGTCTGCTGCGGAAACTGCCTCCAGTCCTACTGCAGCAAGCTCCGAGCCGATTAAGCTGACCTTTTATTCAAGCGGCCCAACGTTTACGAATACCGAATTCAAAAATCAAATTAAAGAACCCGTCGAAAAGAAATTCCCCAACATTCGGATCGAACGGCTGGAGCCTCCAACGGGAACGACCATTCAGGAATTGTTCTCATCGGGTACAATACCGGATCTTGTTTTCGCAAGTAATTTCAACCCTCTACGCAAGCTTAAAGCGATTGAGGATTTACGCCCATGGATCAAAAAATATAATTTTGACGAAAGCAGACTCAAGCCTCATTTATACAATTATATCAAGGCCGATTCCGATACAGGTGAAATTTCAGCGATTCCTTACAACTCCAATCAGCATATTCTCTATTATAATAAAGACGTCTTTGACAAATTTGGTGTGCCTTATCCCTCCGACCAGCAAATGACATGGGAGCAAACCTTCGAATTAGCCCGACAGCTGACCAGAACTGAAAATGGGGTAGACTATATCGGACTCGATGTAGAGGGCTTAACCGGTTTTTCGAAAAGTCTGGCCCTGCCGATTATTGATAAATCGGGAAAATCGCTATTAAACACACCGGAGTGGATACGGGTTTTTAATGCAACTAAGCAAAGCTTCGAGATTCCCGGATTTTTGCCCAAGGATCCCAAAGATCCAACCAAATACTTATATGGCCGGGATGTATTTATGAAAGATCGTACGATGGCGATGCGACCTGCATGGCTAGCTAACATGGTCGGACCGATGGAGGAGCTGCGTCAGCAAGGAATTGAAGTAAATTGGGATATTGCCCCCGTACCGAACTTTGCCGACCAGCTTGGCAAAACCAGAGAAGCGCAGGTGCACTCGCTCGTGCTCACCCAGCAAAGCAAGCACAAGGACGAGGCATTTCAGGTTATCCAATACTTGCTGTCCGATGAGGTACAGCGCATCATTTCACGCAACGGGCGCGTGCCCGCTGTCATCAATCCGGAGCTGGAAAAGGAATATGGCGCAGACGTTGGCACCTTAAAGGGCAAGAAAATCCAAAATATTTTCGTTGGTCAGCCGCTCCAGGATCATAGAATTCATGAATTCGAGGGTGATGTGACGAAATTTGTGACGGATGCCAACAAGGACCTCGCCAAAGGCGTAGACGTCAACACTGCGATCCGTAAAGCATCGGAAGCGATTGACAAGGAAGTCGAACGACTGCAGAAAAACCAATAACAGCTTCCAGTCTCCGAAACAAAAGCCTACTCAAATAACCCTCCAAACTCGTTTAGAGCGAATTTGGAGGGTTATCCGTTTCTAAATTAATTGTAAAAATCTATGCTTTCAATTGACTACCAAGCGTAAGCCTCCGGTGCTGGCTTGCCGGGACCCGGGAAAATTGCGTCCAATTTGGTCAGAATTTCCTGGTCTAGCTTGATTTCCACTGCTCTTAGCGTATCCTCAAATTGCTTTAAGGTCCGAGGTCCAATGATCGGTGCGGTAAGTGCCGGATGAGACAATACCCATGCCAATGCAACATTCGCTTCACTTTCTCCCAGCTCTTTGCACAGAGCCGAGAATTGCTCCAGCTGTGAACGATGCTTTTCAATAGCCTTGGCCTGATTCGCAGTTCTTGAGCCTGCGTCCGGATTCAATGCATTTCCTCCAAGAAGACCTCCTGCCAATGGACTCCAAGCGATAACACCGACTCCATGATGTTCCGATGCTGGAAGCACCTCTAATTCAGGCTCACGGCAAAACAGGCTGTACTTATGCTGTTCCGATACGAGCCCAAGGAAATGACGCTCCTTCGCTTTGGCCTGTGCCAAGGTAATATGCCAGCCTGCGAAATTACTAGAGCCGATATAATCAACAGTTCCCTGCTGAACCAAAGACTGAAACGCCTCCCATAATTCTTCCCAGGTCGCATTTCGGGCGATATGGTGCATTTGATATAATTCAACATGATCGGTTTGCAACCGCTTTAAAGAAGCTGCCAGATGGCGGCGGATTTTGTAAGTAGATAATCCTCTTTCCATATTAGGACCATCATTCTCATCCTCCATAGTACCATAGACTTTGGTAGCCAGCACGACTCTCTCCCGACGATTCCCACCTTGAGCGAACCAACGCCCAATGATCTCCTCGGTCCAGCCACGGCGCTTTTCTCCTCCATAAACATTGGCCGTATCAAAGAAATTCACTCCGGCATCCAGTGCGGCATCCATAATACTGAAAGCTTCCTTCTCATCAGTCGAAGGACCAAAGTTCATTGTGCCTAAACAAAGACGGCTCACTTTAAGTCCAGTTCTTCCCAAGAATGTGTACTCCATTAATACTCAGCTCCTTTGGTATATTTAGTCTACCTCTTAAATCATAACCAATAGTTGAGAGAATAGAAAGAACTGACCTTTTTATCATTTAATATCCTCGAGTTCCTATAGTTACCTGTAATAAAGTGAAACTGAGATTGAACCCCATACCTTGGATAAACTATTCAATAGTGCGATGAGTAAGATCCAATGAAGAAACAGATTCGATCACCGAACGGTACACCAACCGACCCATAGCATTGCCTATGACTGTTGCAGTCCCAGCATGCTGATGGATAATACCTCGATAATAACGAGGATCGCAAGCAATCACCATCGCATCCGAAGTCGTTCCAGTAGCTATCAGGTTAGTCTCAGAATCTTTGATCGACATATCTTGAAGTGCTGCCGCCTTCGCTTCCGTAGCTGCCATTATCCCTTCGAGCATAGCTGAAGCCGTCATGGAGCCTTGTACAAATATCATGATGTTAATCGTACCCGATCGATACGAGGAATAGACAGTTCTATCCAGGCCAGCCCGGGCCGCATTCCCAACACCACTCGTTGTACATACAAATAGACCAAAATGGTCATTTGTTTCCTCCTGAACGGATGCAAATGACAAATAAGCGGCTGTCATCAGTCCAACGGTTTCCTTTACCGGATAGCCATATTCATGAACGCTGTTCTCCAAACTTTTTTCGGGTATAGTGCTGTCAAAATCTTTGGACACGTGTAAATTAACAAAATAAGACGAGCTTCCCATGCCGCCGCCCAATATGGCGCTTCCCAGCGTGTGAAGCTTCGACTCCGAATAAACAAGAATATGTTGTTCTTTTAAATGAACCGAAAGCTCAGGCCAGATCTCCGGTTGATAAAAGGTTGTATTTTCTTTAAAGGGTAGTACCATCTGTTCACCCCTTGTCGTATTTTCGTTAAAACCGCTGCATTACCTTGACCCCGCTTGTTGTGAATAGTGCCAAAAAGAAGACAGTAAAGCTTTATTATTCGTGCGGGTGTTTCCCTTCTAATGAAATGGAACGAAGAGTCTATAGAAAGACTCTTCGCATGGAGTAGAATATGATTTATCGAGATTGGTTCTTCGTTTTCTCATAAGCCCGAACAACGACTGCCGCGGTCATTTCTCTCGTGACAGGAGCAGCAGGAGCAAATCGGCCTTGATCGTCGCCTTCCATATAGCCGTGCTCTTGAACTGCGAGAATGGACGGAACCGCTAGTTCATATGCTTGGTTCATGTCTGTATAAACCGCTCCTTCGGAACTCGTCGCTTTTAATCCAAAAGCGCGAGTCATGACAATAGCCATTTCTTGTCTCGAGATACTGCGGTCTGGGGCAAACGTGTCAGCAGTAACACCGTTTACGATTCCTTTTTCAACCGCTTTGGCCACGTACCCGTAATACCATTGCTCTGATAAGACATCGGTAAAGGAAAGCTTCGTGTTCGCATCGGGAGCTTCCCCGAGAAGACGAAGCAGTGTCGTCACAAACTGCGCACGTGTAAGCTGATCAGCTGGTGCGAAACGGTTGTTTTCGACTCCTTCCATTAAGCCGTATTCCCGTGCTTTCTTTACATATTCAAGTGCCCATCCAGAAATCTGAGCATCGTCAGCAAACCCAGAAGAAGTAACGATTTGCGGTGGCACGCTTTCCGAATGAGTAGAAAGTCGATCATATGCTGAGAGCGCCAATAGCGCCTGTTCGGTTGGAATACTTGTAGACGATTCGCCATGAATATGAGCGAAACCTCCGTCCGATTGTTGATAGCTTAATAGATTCGCAAGTACATTTCCGTCCGCTTTGATAAAGCGCGGATCATTAGGTCCGATACCCAGATGAGATAACGCCATTAATACCCAAGCAGCGCTCTCGCTATTTTCCTGACCGGACAACTCGAACCCGCCACTCTTGGCCTGCTGCTTCGATAACCAATCGATGGCTTTGTCAACAGCCGCTTTGATGTCGGCACGGTCTTTCATGGGCGAAAGCGATACTAAGGCCATACCAGTCAAATCGACATTAGTTGTATCCCCTTTTTCCAACGACCAGCTGCCATTGCTGTTTTGCTGCTCCAGCAACCACTGGACTAGACTCGCTTCATTCCATTTCGATCCAGTTGGAGCCATATGTCCGTTTTGCTGCAGCACCATTAGAGCAAATATCGGTCCGTTCGTACCTTGTACAGTCATACGATCATTATTATATATCTTCTCGATGAGATCAACACCCGCGATGCTGCGGGGATTTCCGCCTGCTGCTTTAACGCCGAGCGCCATCCGCTCGTAGTCGGTCACATTGCGAAGCTGACCGTTCTTTTCCTTCAGCAGCATTTCCGTTTGCGCAAGATAAGAAGCAGGGACAGCTTTACCCGCTTCCGCAAGTGCGTAAGCTTCCCAATCGGACAAATCCGAATGGTTCAGTATATGCTTGGCAGCTGCCTCGATCACAGCTCTTACATCAGGTACGCTTGTTATCACTGAAGGCAGCTTGCTCTTGTCGATCACGGCAAATTTCGTAAAATGATCAACGGCTCCCGTAACGATGCCAGTCGCTCCGTCCACTGCGGCCGGAATCGGGATCCATTCGTTCGTTTCCTCATTCAGCCAAACCATGGCCAAGCTTTCAAGATCGTTTATATCCAATGGTACTTTAATTGAAATATATACGGGTTTATTGAACTTCGTTCCATTTGGAGTGAATTCGAATAAAGAAGATGACACCTCTTTACGATTGCTTGCATCCAGCTTCCGTATCGTTATCATAGTTTGTTCGGTCAGTGCTTGCTTCGGTATTTGGAGAGTTATTTCCTCCTTAGAATCGGACAATACAGCTCTCTCACTTGCTACTTCTTTATCAATAGCAACCTCATTCTTCGCTAGCTCATCTCTGAGTCTCATCGCTGCGGTCCAATCCATTTGGTTCTCTGGATTCAACACGGTAACTGTTCTTACCTTCGGATCAGCCGGCTTTCGATTGCTGTAACCGATGCTCAATTGGCTGATGCCCTCTTGAACAGCCTGCGGAAGTATCACTTCTCCCTGCGTATTGACTGTGCCGTTACCCAAACCCGAGCTGCAGACAATCGTGCCGGATGCCTTCACGTCATTACCGTTGTTGAGGGTATAACGCCAATCTACTTTATCACCTTGTTTTAATTTGTAGCTGCTCGCGCTTGTACTAGGGTAAGAACAGTTGACAGCATACATCCAACCGCTCTGCGGACCTTTATCGAATTCGCGTAGCCCATCAATACCCGATACATAAATTCCTTCGCCTTGCCCTTTCCCCTCAACACGGTCCGCCCCTAATGCTCTTACCAACACTGAATAAGGGGTATCATTCATTTGGAAGTTTACATTTTGCAGCGATAAAATGTCTCCTCGTGATTCATCCCCGGTCACACTAATTTTGACAGATGGCGTTACTGGAACACCTCCGCCTCCCCCAGTAACCTGTGGCAGCACATTGAGCAGCTTCGTTGTACGAACTATCTTAGGAGCAATGCCTTCACCATAACCCGTAACCGTTAGGACATATGCCCCACTGTTCATTCCGCTGAAGGAAGCAATCCCGTCCTGGTTCGTCATCATCTCTTGACCCGCTGCACTCACTTTCACTGCAGACGCAGGTTTGACCACAGTCGAGTTGGCCTGCCAATCCCAGTAAGCCGTTTTCACAGCAACGGAAAAACCTTCTCCGCTTGCAGGCTGTTCCGGACTCACTATGATCGAATCAACAATAAATGTCGTTGGGTTATAAGACGCGTCAACACCGCCAGAATAGATTACAACATGGTCATCACCCTGAAGCTGGAACGTATCCATGCCGACCTGCGGATATACCCATGCGCCGCCTCGCCAAACCATGAAGCTCCAGGAGTCGGAATCATTCTTGATCGTTTTTACGTAATTGCCGTAAGAACTACTGTTTATTGTATAGTGGATCGGTTGTGAATCTAATACTTTTTGTAAAGCTCCAAGTACCGTTTTATCTGTTTGGATATTTACAACCCCGTCAGTAACATGCTCCTGTGAGCCTTCAACGGTGATACTGACATGAGGACCTGAACCGATTGTTGCTACTTTTGTCGTACGAACGATTTTGGGCGGCACATCGGGAATATAGCCGGTAACCGTGAATGTGTACGTTCCTGCATTCAGACCCGCTGAAAAGAAGGCAACACCATATTCATTCGTCGTTGCAACCATTCCGTTAGCTTCAACCTGTACGCCGGAGGCCGGACTGATAACTGGATTTCCGGTTGCCCAATCATTAGCAGCCTTTTCTACAAATACAGCAAATGATTGATTTGCCTGCGGAATCTGCGGCATTACTGATACTGATTGAACCAGATAAGTCGGTGGGTCCCATCCTCCGATGTATACGACCAGCTTGTCGTTTGCTTTCAGTTGGAAGTTAGGCATGCCGACTGCCGGAAATATCCATCCTCCATTGCGCCATACGGCGTAGTTCCAAGAATCGGCTTCCCCTGCTATAGACTTCACGTATTTCCCGAATGACGGGTTATCCAACACTTGATACTCAATCTGTTTTTCCGTTAATAACGTCAGCAAGGCATCAAGGGCATTTGTTACAACTGCTGTCCCGCTCGTTACGGGCTTATGCATCCCTTCAACTTGAATACTGACCTTTGGCGCGTCGCCAATCAACAAGCTCGTTTGAGCCCGAATCAATGCTGGTTTGCTTTCATAGGTATTTCCCGTCACCGTTACGGTATGTATGCCGGCTGGCAATCCCTGAAACGAGGCCAGTCCTGAATTGTCGGTAGTACGCTTTTGAGCTCCAATCTCAACATATACGCTAGAGGCGACACTTACGTTTGGTTCAAAAAGGCCCGTAGTCTTCACCAATAATTGAAATGATTCATTCTCCTTAGGCTGCGCCGGAACTGGATTCACCGAATCCACTAATTTGGAAACGTCGAATGCTCCGTAATATACCCAGACTTCATCGCCAGTCTTTAGCTTATAGCCAGATATACCGGTTTGCGGGTAGTCCCACGCTCCCTGACGTTTAACATTGTACATCCAATCGTTTCCGTTAACTCCTGCCTTAACACCGTTAATTTCCTTTAAACTTCTTCCATAAGACCCCTCAGGGATATCCCGTTGTATTCCTGATTTAGCTAGAAGCTGATCTATGGCGTCATAAGCCGTTACTCCATACTCCTGCCCATGGATAACCGTTCCGGTTGGCCCCTCGACATGAACTGTGACCAGTGACTTAGCTGCTTCGCCACTGTTCCCCGAATTCGTTCTCCGTTCACCGGGATAAGTTCCCCCGTCCGGATTGATCGCATGGTATGCAGCCATTGCCTGCAGCGCTTGATTGGTCGGCATAGACGTAGAAGTCATCGACTGTAAATGCGCATATCCCCCATCCTTTTGCCGATAAGTGAACAAATAAGTTAAGGGGTCGCTTCCGGACTTGCGGAATCCATCACTTTTTGCATCGATACCGAGTGCTGACAAAGCGATAATAACCTGCGCTGTACTCTCGGCATTCTCACCGCCGTCACTATATCCACCGTTGCTGAGCTGTTTCAATTGCAGCCACTGAATCGCCTTGGACACAGCTCCCTGTACCTCCGGCTGCGCTTTGTAAGGAGCCAACGCGGTAAGTGCCGCTGCTGTCATATCCACTCCGCCATCATTGCTTCCGGCTGAACAGCACCAGCTGCCGTCCGTATTTTGCTTACTCACTATTTCCTGAACCAGACTGCTCTTGGTCCATTTTACACTTGCAGGCACTTTATAATTCTTGCCCGAATCTAACGCCCATAAAGCATAAATGACACCGTTATTGCCCTGGCTCGTCAAACGTTCGTGATTATAAATTTTTTCAATTAAATCATGCCCACCGACCGCATTCGGGTCCCCGTTAGCTCCTTTTACCCCAAGCACCATACGGGCGTAATCCGTAACTAACGTGAACTGCCCGTTTTCCTTAATGACCTGCGCTGTTACTGCATTCAGATAGCTGGCTGGTACCGGCTTACCCGCCTTTCCTAAAGCATAAGCATCCCAGTCGCTGAGCGTATCTAAATTCAAGAGATAGCTGCCCGCATCCTCAATCGCTTCCGATATCGTTATAGTACTCGGTTGTGAGGTATTGCCCAACACAGGAGATATAATTCCAACTGCTTGTGCCACGAACATAATGATAACTAACCATAAACTTACTTGAGTTCTCCGAAACTTGCTTCCCATCCGTCCGCTTCCTCTCTTTTTAAACAAAATGCAAAAAAGACACCTTCCCATGAAAGATGCCTGCATATATACAAAGATAAAACTGCAAAACGCGTCCTTAACAGGACCACCTCTAAAAAAGCAATCAGCGCATTTCCGTCTTACACCTTCCTATATCGCGTAGGTCCCATGGGTGTAAAAGAACAGGCAGGTCTCCTGACAGGCGAATGAATGCGCCTATTCTCTTATATCTATTCAGTTGGCAACTAACATAGTAACATGTCTGCTGATTAGCGTCCATACTGTTTGTTACAAGCAATGGGGAACCTGCAGCCGGCTAAAGTGAATGGTTGGACTCGAAATGGCTCTGCCCCATTCTTAAACTTCTACGTGCAGGCTCCACAATGCTTTTCCGCCTGATTTCTAGATATAATTGCCTCAAGCACTTTTGTCAAAAGGGGTCGATTCCTGTATGATTCACCTTTTACGAGTGCTCTTCGGTCATTTTGGGAAGATATCCGTTCCCGTCAAACTCCAAAGCTTCCGGCTCACCGATAATTTCAATATGAGCTTGGGACTGGATCTCGGGAATTAATGCTTCCGATACATAAGTATATTCCAAATGAAGCGTATTCGGAATACGCACAATTCTTGCTTGTGACGCTTCGATCCCCCAGTTACAGCGTAAGGCCACTTGAAGCGCCTCTTTGTCATTATCGATCACCATCGGCACCATACCACGCATAATGAAAGAGCTGGTAATGACGTTCTCATTCGTTATTTTCATATCAATTTTATCAAAAAAGCGTTTGGTGGTCAGATCGGCAAGCCCCATTCCAAGCGCATTTCCATGGGAAGGCTCACTTAAATCACTAGCCACAATATATTTAATCCTTGGACTAGCCAGCTCCTCCTCCCCCAAAATCCGCATTCTACCTATTATATTGGTGTCCATTCCCGTTCCACTGTAGTTTTTGCCGATTTCGTCAACGAACAGCACATCGATATCGTCCACAGGAAGCTTGGGCATCATACTTTTCGAAATTTTCAAAAGCGCCTGCTCCCGCTCCACAATTTGCTTCGTTTCGATTGCCTCAATAATGGCTGTTTGATCAAAAGCATTTTCCACAATACCCAACCCGAATAAAACATTCAATTTATCAAGTGTGACTTGACCTACAGCAGGCATCAAATCACGAATCCCATGAATCCCGTACGAATGAAGCAGCAGCGCTTGTTTATGCTTTCCAATACCAATTGCCGCCATTTTGACAATCCCGCTTTCAATCCATTGAGATGATTTGAAGTCGGTATGCACTTTGATTCTCGCAATCACGATAACCGCATCACTGGCAAGAATGTGATTGTCTGCATATACCGCAAGTCCTGCCGCAGTCTCTCCGATTTGTGTGACATCCAACGAAGAAAGAATTGGAGCTCCACAATAATCCTCAGTCACTCCCAAGCCATGCAGCACCTCGATCTGTCCTTCAGCGGTCGCCCCCCCGTGGCTGCCCATGGTTGGTATGATTCGCGGCTCGACCCCAAGCTTCCTTAGCTCATTCACCACGTTTTTGATGATCAAGGCGATATTGGCAATTCCTCGGCTGCCTGCTGTAATCGCTACCTTCATCCCCGGCTTAACCTTATCGGACAATCGGATAGCTTCCATTTGCTTGCTGATTTCTGCTTCAATATCGTCGATCCTGGGTCCATCAAAATGCTGTTTAACCTTTACAAACTTTGGCAGCAACATCGGATGTATTCCTCCTCGTAATGTTTTGGACTACTTCTATCGCTTTGGCGCTAATTCGATTCCTTGACGTATCGCTTCCAAAAGGCTTTTTTCATCCGCAATGCCCTTGCCTGCAATATCAAATGCGGTTCCATGATCCACACTTGTACGTATAATTGGCAAACCCACCGTAATATTGACTCCTGCATCCAGACCCAGTACCTTGATAGGGCCATGCCCCTGGTCGTGATACATCGCTACCACAATATCGTAATCACCGCGAACTGCAAGGAAAAATAACGTATCCGCAGGCAAAGGCCCTACCGCGTTAATCCCTTGCTGCTTGGCGCGTTCTACTGCTGGCACAATAACCGCTTCCTCTTCTCCATTGCCAAACAACCCGTTTTCCCCAGCATGAGGGTTGATTCCACATACACAAATCCGCGGCTCTTCATAGCCTGCCTTTTTCAATGTATCATGAGCCATCTTAATTACAGAGTATACACGTTCAGCCGTAATCGACTTCACCGCATCGATCAGGCCCATATGGGTGGTAACATGAATAACTTTGAGTTTAGGTGAGCTAAGCATCATCGCGTAATCATTCGTTGCGGTCAAATCCGCCAAAATTTCGGTATGTCCGGGGTAATGATGTCCACCCTTCTGAAGCGCCTCTTTGTTCAGTGGTGCCGTACAGATGGCATCGATCTGCTCATTCTTCGCAAGCTCAATCGATTTTTCCAGAAAACGGAACGCAGCATCGCCAGATTGCGCTGAAACCTTACCGTAAGGAAGGCTGTCGGGCAATAAATCCATGTCGAGACAATTCACTATTCCCGCTTGATCCAAAGCCTGTTCAGGTGATGAAATCGAATGAACACGCAATCCGGTTTGTAGAAACAACTCTGCTCTTGATAAAAATTTGGCATCGCCGATTACAAGGGCTCTGCATGTCTCAAATACTTGTGGGTCCTTCAAAGCTTTCATAATAATCTCCGGGCCAACACCTGCCGCGTCACCCATCGTAATTCCTATTATCGGTCTATTCATGCTACTTATCTCCTTCAGTTTGGCTGATTACGGTTCTTAACTTGCTGCTAACGTAAACCTACGTTCTATCCCTAATAACCTTTGCTGCCTGCAGTAAAGAATTTGGATTTCCAAAAGCGCCTGCTTTAGTAACCAGCGGAATCGTGACCGTGCCCTCAGCCCTGCAAAGTGGCAGTCCCTCCTCCACCTCACCGATGATGGTTAAGCTGGCAATATTCAGATGCGTACATGCACGATAGGCAATATCGCCACCCGTTAGTACCGCGCCCGCAAGCTTTTCCTGGGTAATCACTGCTGCTGCCAGCCTTCCGATTCCATCTGCGATCAGATCACCGCCAGCCAGTGCGCTTAAGCCGGACTGCTGCAAATAATCGACTACTTGTGCTTTGGCTTCATTGGAAATATCCGTAGTTATAACCAAATCCTCACCAGAGGCAATAATGTGCCGCGCCTCCTGAACAAGCTCATCCATTTCCTGCACACTTATACGCAGAAGCAGCAGCGGATCAATTACCAGTGGCCGGAATCCATTCTGCTTCAAGGTATCTACCTGCTGTCTCGTAACCTGACTAACGCTTCCCGCAACTACCAGTACTGGTGCCATTATTGGACTCACAAGCTGCTCTTGACCATTGGTTCCATCATCGTTCGACTCCAGCCTATGGAATCCAAGCTTGGGATAATGGTTAGCCAGTGCTTCTGCAAGCCCTGCAGAGCCTATCCACAGCACGCGCTCGCCAGCGAATTGCCCTGCAATGATTTGCAGATCACTAGCGGTGGCACTATCTGCTACAATGACACGCGTCCCCTGCTGCTGCAGCGTGCGGACCTCCATTGCCAGCCTGCCGCTGCGGATGGAACGAATCTCGATCTCACCAATAGGGAGCGAGGATTGAGCGCCGATGATATCTGATATCTTGGAATTTGTAATCGGAAACTTTGGGTCCCGCGAGATTTCACTGTCTTCAAGTAATTGCTGATTAAGCAGCTGATAACCGCCTATGGTTAATCTTCCCTTTTGCGGATAGGCAGGTGCTACTATGGCCAGGTCAAACTGTCCAGAGTCCATCAAAGCTTCAATTTCTTTACCAATATTTCCACGCAAGGTTGAGTCTATTTTTTTAATAATGACCTGAAACGGACTCAAATTCTGAGCTGCAAGCAGTTCGCTCCACTTACGGTATGCGGCTTCCGGTGTAAGTGAACGGCTTTCCACATTCACAACACACGTTGTACCGGTCTGAGCGGGAGTAAGAATTTGCCGATCATCTATGCAAACAACGGTAGGCAGTCCGTGCTTGGCGAATTGAACACCTGAATCGTTCGCTCCTGTTAAATCATCGGAAAGAATAAGGACGTTATCCACGCTCGTGCCACCCCACTTTTATTTTACAGTTGCTGTCTGATCTCATCTTATCAAATCAGCGTTTCATATCACAACGGCGATAAAGCAGGATTGTGTTTCATTTTTAAACGTTTTTTTGAATTGTGACGTTTGTAAAAGCTTTTATACAAGCTTGAACTCATTGGCTTAGCTTGCGCCAGAGCGTGGTACGGTTCATCCCCAGTCTTTTGGCAGTAGCGGATTGGTTAAAGCCCTCCTGCTCAAGAACGAAACGAATAATATCACCTTCGATTTCCTCAAGAGTCCGCGTTGTTCCGATCAGCTGCGCCAGGCTGTCATTCGTTGCGCTGCCCAATTTACTTATCAAGCTGTCCATCACCGGCTGCAGCTGCTGCAGCGTGATAAAAGAACCCTCACAAGTCTCGACAATCAGCTTAAGCACCTGCTGCAGCTCGGCAAAATTGCCTGGCCATTCGTAGGTTGTCATCCTGTTCAACGCATCCGGTTTAATACCCAGCACCTGACTGCCCAAGGCTCGGTTCATTTCCGCCAAATACCAAAATACAATATGATCCAAATCCGCTAAAACACTGCGCAATGGCGGGAGATGAAGCGAATAAATCTGCAGCTGCACGAGCAGCTGCATGTCGAATTCTCCCTGATTCACTTTATGCGCCAAATCTGCCGATGTGGAAGCTATGAATCGAAATGGTGGCCGATCCTCATTAATCAGGGCCGCATGAGAGGCTTGTAAAGTCGCGGCAAGCTTACGCTGAACAGGCAAACTAAGCTGCTCGATCCGATGGATATGCAGCGTTCCCGATTCTGCACGACGCAGCAAGCAGGTACCTTCCTGGTCCAAGCGGCCGAACAGCTGCTGGTCCTGCTGGTCGATAGCATAGGTGCCCGCATCGAACAAGACAAACGGGCCTGACTGATAAGGACTGTCATTATGCAGCGCTTGAGCCAGTGTCTTCTTCCCGGTTCCCGGCTCTCCGATAATGAGGATCGGGTACAGCTGTTTACTCCATCGTTTAGCCTTATCCATGTAGGCCTCATTCATATAATCCGTCTGCACAAATTGCTGAAACCTGCACTTGGGTGGTGAAAGCCTATCCTCCCTTATCCTGCGTGCCCGACGCTCCAGACCTTCAATTGACCGACTGTTATGCAGCTCATAGATCGTTCCGTGCTCGGCCAAAGAATGCTCTATCACCAAAATGAGATTCTCTTGTGGGTCAGACTCCTGCACCTGAAACGGATCTGATCTGTTGCGTACAGCTGTTCTATCCAGTCTGACAGCTCCTTCTGCTCTATCCTCTGTACGACTTGCATCTGCGTAGGCCATGATGGGAGTGGAGATGCCGGCAATAAGCTCATGCCATTTCGTATTTGCCGCTATGGGCACCGTTACCCCTAATTGATACCCGGCCTGTTCATTGCACAGTATGACGTTCTGCCCGGAATCCACACAAACAATTCCTTGCTTCAATGAGTCGAATATCGATTTCATTAATACGATTTGGCGTGTCTCTGCTTCTCTTCGCTTGACCGTTTGCTCGGCCTGCAGCAGTGATTCCTGCAACGCTTCGCGGCCTGAGGTAATTAGAATCGCCCGAACACCCGAATGCTCGGCCACCGCTACCGTAACCACATCGCCAATAACGAGATCGACGCCAAGCTCCTTGGCTTTATTTACTGCCGCCTCCGCCTCATGCTCATGATGGATGATGAAGGTCATCACCTGAATATCCAGCAGCTCGGCAATCGTGCCCACGCCATCCACAATGTTGGGGAAACCTATAATCCCAATCGTACCCCGATAACCTTTTACCAGAGTTAGTGAACGTAAAATATCATAGCCGTTGACTGTTATTTCGATCACCGGAATGCTTACTTGGCTGCGTATGAGTTGTGCGGTTCCACCTCTGCTAATAATAACGTCATAGCCCTGCTGCTCAGCGGTTCCAGCAATGCTCACACCCTGCTGCAAATCCCCCACCTCTGCATGGACCTCGTAGCCAGGTGCTGCCGGTATGTCTTCCAGCAGATCCTTCATCCCGCGATAAGGGGCGATTAACAAAAATTTCAACATGATAAGCCCTCCATGATTCAAATAACGACAGTCCGTTGTCATCATACCAACACCCTGACTATTATTGATGCAAAATTCATCATATTGATTATACAACAAACAGAAGAAAAAGCCGATCTATCCATAATGGGACAGCATCGGCTTAATCAGCTATTCGTTGTACATACTCGCAGAAATCACATGTAAGTCCAAGACATAGCAGAACAACTTGGACTCTTTTCAAATCGCTAAGCGTTGGGGAACAATGGGTTCAGTTTGACAGATTGAAGCCTCAAACTCAGAACTAGAGGGCATCGATATAAATGCCCGTATATTCTTCGATACGCGGAATGCGGACAAACAACTTGATTTGCCCTTCGCAAGCAGGCTCCACGCGCACAAGCTCAATTCCGGAATCTCCTTGCAGAATTCTGAATTCGTTTACCTGCTGGGCAGGCAATAGGATCTCAACCTCAATATCTGTAACTGGAATCGTCTGCAGCACCGGACGGCGAGGAGCTGCTGTCGTATTGACGATATGAAGCACATAACCTCCTTCTGCTGCACCGCTTTTGTTAAGACTGAAATGAACACTGAGAGGCGCGTTCGAGCGGATCACATATTGCTCTTCCAGCATGTAATCAACAGCGTTTTTTAGAAGCTCACTGAAATCATTATGCCCATGCAGCCACACATTGCGATCCACACCATACGGGAAGAAGATCGACTGCCCTTCACCAAAAGAATTTAGAATCATGGTCGGATAATCCGTCTCATAGCTTCTGAGCCAGGAACGCTCCGGCGGCTGCGGGAAAATCTGCGGTACATACGTTAGCAGCGCCTGTGCCGTATCCGTATTCGTTTTAACCAGATACTGGTCACTCCAGCTGGCAAGCAGTTGAGTATCCTCAAAGCCCTTCGTCAAGGCATGAGCTTCTTTTACAAACTGATAGCCATACTGGGAGTTGTCCTTGACACTGCCTGTAAACGAGCAGCCAAATACATCACTTAATGCAAAATCATGACGGTTCGTACCCTCCGGCGTACTGAACGAGGTCAGGTTGGTGGCAATCAGCTTGCCGCCACCGCGCACATAGCTGCGGATGATTTCCACTTCCTGATCGGACAGGCATGCGGCATTCGCCAGTATAAGCACTTTCGCCGCATTCAGCGTCTCCAGGTTCAGCTTATCGTCAGTCAGCAGCCGGTATTGAATATGCTGGTCATTCAATACTTGCTCCAAGCCCATTAAATGCGTCAGATACGCATCCTTGCTCCGATTTGGATTGCCAAATGCAGCATTCGTTGCTCTTGAATACAAAACATTAACTTCTGCAACGGTTTGCTGCTCGGTCAGCAGATCCTCATAACGCTCCATATAATCGTAAATGTCGGCGCTAAGCAGCGCATTTCTGCGGTCATAGGTCGCACCCGGATGCTGTCCGTTAAATACACAGTTCCAGAATGAACCACCTGCACTAATAGCCTCCCACATCCAAAGTCTCGTTTCTTGCTTCGCAGAGGAAATGTAGCGCAAATCATTATTGGTGCCCAAGTGACCAAACAGCATAACCGGAACCTTATCTGGAGACAAGCTTTTCAAAAACTTGATCAGTGTCGATGGACCGTTCATAGGCTCATGGTTGGCTGTAAATAAAGGAGTGACCAGGAAATCGAAGTGATCCTTGATCGCATACAGATCATGTCCATCCGTCTTGAAGCGGTCATGATATAAACCGAATATTTCGGCGGCATATGCTTTTTCTTCGCCATATTTCTTAACAACCGCACGGCAATCACGAAGATGCTCCATCACGCAGGCTGCTTTCCACTCACGATACTCATCGTAAAGGCTATCTGTAAATTGACCGCCACGTGGCAATTCATGGCCAGTTTCCTTGCGGAATCGGTCTGAGCAGCTCTTGCAATAGCAGATCCCGCTTTGGCTATACGAATTTTCCCAAATCCCATCAATATCATACTTTTCAAACAGCACATCGATGAACCGGTACGCATGCTCATTACGGTAGGTACTTTGGTAGCAAGGCTGGAAAATTGCAGAGTGAAGCGGATTATCGCGGATTTTCGGTTCACCGATTTCATTCACAGCGAACCAATGGGGTCGCAGTTCGTAAATTTTCTTGTCCACACCACGGAAATCAACACGAACCACGACTTTAATTCCTTTGGCATGGGCTGCCTCTACCAGATCCTTGAGCAAATCCTCCTTGGTCATAAATGGATTCGGGTTTGCTGTTACCAGGTTATGTCTAAAGAAATCGACAATCCCGCCACCATTAATAATGATGCAGTTCGCATGGATTTGTTCCATATAGTCGACGACGGAGCCTGCGTCATAATCAACTACATCTGGCTCGCGCAGTACTGTTTGCAAAATCCGCAGCTGCTTTTGATACCATTGCTTATTATCAGTCATGCTGTTGGACCTCCAATATTTCATTTGAATTTGCAAATCGTTCGAACAGTGAACTCTAGAAGTCCGGTGAATAAGTCCCGCTGCGCGACCAAATATCCTTCCGATCACTGTTGATATCGTGAAATTGGATGAGATTAAAAGGTTTCTTCACGATTTCAAAGGCGAGCGCTAACGCTTCTCCAGGATCATTTGGTCGCTCCGCTCTTTACTCACCGTACTTCTAAAGGGACATACTTTTTAAACACGCACTCTTAGACATATCGTTCATGTAGCGCATCCAGACTGATGCGTCCGGCTTTATCCTCACAGATCGCAATGTTTTTATGTACAATATCTTTGTCACGCATTCCCATCAGTGCTACATCGACATACGGATTAGACAATACGAATTGAATCAGTGCAGGCGTATAATCGAACGTATTTCCCCGATTGACGGTTTGTATCCAGCGTTGAAACGTGCCTGAGGTCGGAGTTCTCATCGTTACTATGCCCATGCCTGCCTTATCTGCTTCCAGAAGACTACCGAAAGGACGGCTGGGCTCATAGCTATGTTGAAAAATAAAATTGTAGCAAATTTGCATCATATCAAACATGCCGCTGCGAATGAAGCGGTACACGGAATCGTTGTTATCCTCACTGCTAAACCCGATATGCTCGACAAGACCTTCTTGCTTAAGCTTCAGCATCTCCTCGGCCATACCTCCATCCATCAAGATATGGTCGGCCTGCTCAACTGTATAGGAATCGCCATGGATTTGCAGCAGCTGAATGCGGTCCCTGCGAAGTCTTTTCAAGCTGAGCTCCACAGATTCACGCAGCTTTCCACGGGTTTTATAATTTGCCTTTGTCGCGATAAACAGCGGATGCGAGCCGCTCTCGGTCACACCCTGAAGCGCTTCGCCTAGAATCTCTTCGCTTTCACCATTACCGTATCCAGGTGCCGTGTCAAAATAATTGATTCCGCCCTGCAGAGCAGCTTCAATGGATTCGAATATATGTTTACGATCATCCCCATCGCTCGGATCAAAGGTATGTAAATAATTTTTAAGTCCGGCTGCTGCGCCTCCATAGCCAATCCGACTGACGACTGCACCTGTTTTACCTAAAATTGAATATTCCATTGGTTCTCACTCCTTCTGCTCTCCTATTCAGCACCGCGGTTAGGGCCAAACCCTATCGGTTCCACTGCTTACATATATATTCAGACATGCTCCTGCCTACTGCAAACTCAGGTGAATGCAAGTATCCTTCCAGAATGGCATCACATACCTCAACCGGAAGATCTATCCCCTTTGGAAAATAAGTAATCGTCCGATTACGTTCAAACTGCTGCTCCACCCATTCGGGTATAACCAGTGCCTGTGTCGTCAAATCCAGACCCTCTGCCGATTGCGATACAGAGTCATCCATGCCCTGTGGGGCCAATCCTGTAAAAAACTGCTCGACTGCATTCGTGCTGGAAATCTTGCTCCACTCTTCATCATTGCAATCAAGAAATCCTCTGAACATATCCATAGCTGCGTTCGCATTTTCATTGCGCCAATATAGCACCGGATATTCGCTTCCCCACATCAGATGGTCGGGACCACACTGCGCGTAGGCATACTCCATCCAGGCCTTGTAAGCCGTATGAGGATGTACCGAACCGGTCATACCGGCATTACGCACAAAAATACCAAAAAATCGTTCGTGCTGCATCAGCTTTTGAACACTGCCTCCGGATTTATGGGGATCCTCAGATGAAAAATCGGCATACATAAAATGCGGCGCAGCCAGCTTGGACTCAGGGTATTTATTTAACCAGGCCAAATACAACTCGGCCATCTGTTGATTGATGCAGGCTCCGATTCCATACGCCCAGCGGCCGCTTTCACCAATTAGCTCCAGGATGTCGGGGTATTCCACAGCCTCGCGCGGTTCAAGACGAATACCCATGGCTCCGGCAGCCAGCTGAAGCTTCACAGCCTCGATCCGTTCGTCTTTCTTTTCTCCAAAAGGAATCCCGACCGCGCGTACACGATCCGGGTACCGAATCATCGCTTCTTGGATTATTGAGAAATCAGGCACTCTCGGTCCTAAGACGGCTACCGCTTGCTCTATATGGTGGTTATCCATATAGCTGAGAAGCTGGTCCAGCGAGCCAAACCGAGGCAGCCCAAAGTGTGCATAGGCATCTGTCATCTTGAATTGCATGGTGAAACCACACCTCCGTTAATGTGAAACAGCTAGTAAAATGAACAGACATAGCAAACTATCTCCGAGTTCACCACAAACTTAAATCAGCACTATGACCACTTTACAGCAGAACTTGCCATCGGTAACTCCGTCCGTTTTTAGGCTAGCTCCAAAATAACTAATTCATGATCGATCAAAGAATCAATTTGAAATTGAATCCAATCCTTATTGATTTCAGGCTGTACTTCGATTCCACGCACCTTCAAAAAAACTGATTTCGGTATTTCTCCAGCGGTTTGAATCGAAATGGAAATCGGACCTACAGGCAGGAACTCCTCTACATAACCAGGATTCTGATTCGTTCCACTGAGATTAACCAGATGAAGGATCAGTCTTCCATTTTGGCGATACAGCTTGCAGTCCAGATAACCCGGACCTTCGACCTTTAGCGGAAGCTTGTCTGCTGCAGCCCACTTGACCGCATTGGCTAATAAATCACCCAGATCTGGCAAATGTGTGCGCCCATAGCAGCGGTCTACATCTCCGGCAAAGTAATAAATGCGTCCGCCTGAAGGATGCTCTCCTGCAAGTATAGCTGGAAAATCCGTATTTGGCTCTCTCATCCAGCTGAATTCTGGTGGATAGATCGGAAATGCCGGTATATAAGTAGCAATGGCGCTCATTCGCTCACCAGTCTCGACATGATGGAACTGTCCACCAAACGAGAGAATATCCGTATCCTCAAATCCAGAAAGTGTGGAATGCCTTTCATCGGGTAATCTGAAGTAATTGTGTGTGTCATAAAATGCCCAATTGGAAGTCTGGTTTTTGACAGCACCATCCACTTTAAACATATGCTTGATACCTGTTATGGCTTCCAATGGAAATTCACTTCGTATTTCCCCCCACTCGTTAAGCGTAGCGGATGCTCCGGTCAATACGAGACTGCCGCCGGCTTCCACAAAATTACAAACAGCCTGACACTGCTGATCAGTCAATACCGCAATATCCGGCAATATTAGCACATCCAGCTTTTCAGCCTCTCTTGATATATGATCCGCGTGTACGGGAACAAATGGTATTCTGGCTCTGGTCAATGCCCTTACAAATCCATGCCATGGAAGAGACACCTTCTCTTCCGCTTGCCCGCGCCCATAGAACTCGGTATTGTCCTGGCTCCAGATCAAACCAACATTTGCAACAGGCTGCCGGTTGTACAGGTAAGACTCATTTTCCTCATGCCATTGCATAATAGCAGGTAAATTTTCAAATTGACGTCGATCCTCCTGTACAGCGCCAACATGATGATACCAAGGCGATATACCTCCGGCCATCCCTTCAATTACCCATAGCTGTGTTTCTTTAGGCGGATTGCTGCCTATCCGAAAGCTGCGAACCCCGCGAATATAATTAGCCATACTTTCCGGGATGACTTTGTCCCAACCGGCAAGTCCATGCAGTAGACTTCCATTGAGGCTGTTCTGCTCAAAACCGTTTAGTGCATCGCGGGATTGATGGTCGCACATGATGATTTGGGACCTTTCTCCAACTTCCTTCAAATCACAGAAAGAACTATGGCCGCTCACTGGATTGGCATTAACCATGCCCAACCACAAACAATCAGCCCCACCGAACTCTTTGGTAATTTCATTAAACAAATCCCAATTTTCAATCCGGCATTTGTAGCTCCACTTGATCCACTTTAAGTATACAGGATCATTCCAATTGGCTGCAGCAGGAAGTTCCTCTCCGGCTTCAGCATGAAATTTCCTTTTACAGCTTTCACAGTGGCAAATAATTTGTCGTGATACGCCCGTCCAGCTGTTATCGGTAAATCCGTCCGGCTGGTACTTGGTTATGATTTCTTTCATGATTTGCGGTATATATTCCTTATAATAGTCGCTGTTGATGCAAGAAAAATAACGTCCATCCGCCATATGAGGCACTCCCTCTGAATCTACGACGAACCAATCGGGGTGAGCATCATAAAAATCCTGGGTTGCCCGATTTATATCCATCCTGGCTAAGATCGCCAACCCTTCCGCTCTGCCCGCTGATACAAAATCGCCAAATAAATCACGGTCACCCAATCCCTCCGCTCGATAATGCAGCTCGAACGAACTCGGATAATAAGCTACAATTCCCCCTGCGTTGACAATAATCCCCTGTACTCGGGTTTTATGCCAATATTCCTTCCACCACTCCATGTCACAGTAGATAGGATCCATTTCCGTAAGATTGGTTTGCCCCCAGCGGATGGTTTTTTGATACCACGGTATATTAGTGTTTGTTTCATTATTCATTTTTAGATACATCTCCTCATTCATTTACATCATAAATTTTACATGCCAGCCATACCGTATGCTTTTCACGGGGTTGAATGGTTAAATAGGTTCCATGAGCTAAGGAATGTTCCCAATTCGTAAAATAATCATTGGAGGGCTCTATGGCTACTGTATAAAGATCATCATTATTTTTATACCAGTATCTTAGGTAAGGAAAGCTATCCATATCCCAGCACAATCGGACTGCTACCTTCTTTTTTCTGTTAATAAGTGTAACTTCAGGCTGGCTTACATTTTTTAATGTGATAAAGAGCTCCTCATTTGCAAATCTGGGACTTACCTTTAACAAGTTATGTTTACTGCCGTTTACCAATGAAATGGCATCGACCGCTTCTTCAAACTGTGCTAGATCAGCTTGATTCTCGGCAGCGAATTTTCTTGCATGGAAAGCAACGCAATCCGGTAAAACGATCTCTACATGCTCATCCAGAAACTGTCCACCAAAAGCAGAATGCTGAGTCCAGGTAAATTTCATTTCAGAAGCTCCCGTATTTTCTACGGTTTCATCTATATAGATCGTCGGATCATTGGACCTTAAACAAAATGTTTTTTCTATATATAACGGAACGACAGGCAGTTTAACCACACATTTTATACGCACAATTTCACTGGACAATTCCAAAAGCTCATAGTCCCATGGAAGCGTTGCAGCTATGCCGTACATATCAGGAGTCACTTCGATATCCTCATAAATCCCTCTGTGCGGCAGTACGTCCTGCCACCCACCCGTATAAAGTTCAGAGTACCAGGTCAGTCGTTGCTCATGTAAATTTCTTTCCTTGTAGGCACTTAACCCATTTTTCGTCTTCAAAAGGATGTCCATGTCCAATTTCTTATATATAATTTCAAATATCTCGCTGCCTTTACCTACCAATATCGTGACTTTTAACAGCTCATTTTCCAGATATACAACATCAATTCCGTATTCAACAGTATGTCTTATTGAACAGCCTTTATGATCTCCCACAACACCCTCCAATCCTGCATAAAGAAGGCTGAGAGGCATATTATCCCCCTCAAGCCTTCAGCCGCCTCAAATTTCATCAAGTCCCTTGCCGATCGGAATTCCCGGAATGTTCAACTGTAGGCTATATAAGGATGAAGTTGCCGTAACATATAAGGTCTTCCAGTCATCTCCGCCCCAGCAAAGATTAGCAGCCACCTCGGGAAACTTGAATATGCCCAGCTTTTCACCATCCGGAGCAATAACCCAAACCCCGCCTGGGCCCGTTACATATACATTTCCTAGACTATCTACTTTCATGCCGTCAGCTGCCCCTCTGCCCTCATCGGTATCGAGCGTGGCAAAGACGCGTCCGTTAGTAATAAGGCCGTCCTCAGTTACATCAAATACTTCTACATGCTGTAAATTGGTATCATCCATATAAAACAGCTTCTCATCCGGTGAGAAAGCCAAGCCGTTCGGACGATTAAACATACCAAGCAGCGTGATTTCTCCAGTTTCAGGCGAGACTTTATAGATCCCGTTTCCTGATAGTTCTTTCGTATCCCCCATCGCCGTGCTATAAGGATCCGTAAAATAAACCATGCCGTCTGATTTAACAATCACATCATTGGGACTGTTTAACCGCTTGCCCTCATAGTGGGAGGCAAGTGTTGTCGCTTCTCCATTTTCTTCGATTCTTGAAACTCTCCTTTTCGAGGTTTCGCAACTTACTACTCTCCCGGCCCGATCCATCGTCAATCCAACAGCTCTGCCGCTTTCTTCTCTATATACACTACACCCTTCAGCACGATTCCATTTATATATACGGTTAGGCGTAAAGTCAGTAAAAAGCACCGATTGTGTTGTTTTATCCCAAATAGGGCCCTCTGTAAACACAAGTCCTGAGACCAGTTGTTCTACAACGTAGTCCTTATCAATAATCTCAAAAATCTTATCTGAAAAAACTACTAATTCCATTTATTTGCCCCCTCCTGAAAATTCTTTCCATCCATCGTAAGCTGTAGGTGCTGTTCCCCCAGGTCCGGGAAATATTTCATCCAATCTTTTCAAAGTCGATTCATCCAGCTTGATTTCCACTGCTCGAAGCATTTCATTAAGATCCTGCAGGCTTGAAGGTCCAATAACCGGTGCAACGATCGCCGGGTTATTTAACTCCCAAGCTAAAGCTACGCTAGCTTCCGTTTCATTCAAATCTCTGCAAAGCTGCGAAAATGCTGTTAACTGCGGTCTATATTTCTCGATAACCATTTTGACTTCGTCCGATAAATGACGGCGATCCAACTCAAACATGTTAACGCCGAGCAGTCCTCTAACCAGTGGACTCCAAATCGTAATGCCAATTCCCTGATCCATGGCAGCAGGCAGAACCTCTAGTTCTGGAATTCGACAAAATAAATTGTAGCGGTGCTGCTCATTAACCAGACCCATAAAATTCCGCTTTCTGGCGGCCTCCTGCGCTTTCATCAGATCCCATGCGGCGTAATTGCTTGAGCCGATATAGTCAACTTTACCCTGCCTGACCAATCCCTCGAAAGCTTCCCACAACTCGTCCCAAGTCACCTTGCGATCTACATTATGCATTTGATACAATTCTACATGGTCCGTCTGCAAGCGTCGCAAAGAACCCTCTATATGCCGGCGTATTTTATAAAGAGAAAGCCCTCTGGCCTTGTTGGGGCCATCCAACTCGTCTCCTTCCATCTCCCGCTCCACTTTTGTAGCAATAACTACTTTTTCACGCCTGCCTCCGCCTTGGGCAAACCAGCGTCCAATAATTTCTTCGGTTAATCCGCAATAGCCGCCTTCACCATGTCTTCCATAAACGTTGGCCGTATCAAAGAAATTAATACCTGCATCTAAGGCAGCATCCATAATTTTAAAAGCCTCTTTTTCTTCAACACAGCCCCAATTTCCTTCGCTTTTGGAACCAGCACCAAAAGTTCCAGTTCCTAAACACAACTTGCTAACCTTAAGTCCTGTACGTCCCAAATAGCCATATTTCACCGGGAAACCCTCCATTTTGTAAGGTGTCATCACACTTCATAAGCCGATTACTCCCGCAACGCTATAAGCGAGTACGCAGCAAGAGAAATCGGCGATTCTGAAGGTTTGAAAACTAATTTATTGTTATTTTTTCTTTACACTTGCGTACCATTCATTAACCTCTTGTGTTATCGTACTGCCGCCAGAGGATTCCCATGTTTTGGTGAATTTATCAAATTCATCGATTGGAGTTTCACCGTATATGATTTTAGTAAAGACTTCTTTCTCCTGCTGCTTCAGGTTATCCCATCTTGATTTCATCGTCTTGGTCGGTGGCGCCGTAAATTTTTCAACAAAAGCTTTGGCTGTATCTTTTAACGCAAGATTGACAAGTGCTGCCTCAAGCCTTGGCGGATCTGCAATCATTGTAGCTCTCACTTCATACGGATTAGAAGCAGGACCTTTAGCAACTTTCGCGTAAGCTTCCATCTGCGAAGAAGGGATACGGGCAGCATTACCGGAAATCGTGTATTTCTCAGGAAGTACACGCCCACCTGGAATTTTGTTTGTATCGACAGTCGGTTTTCCATCGATTAAAATGTAGTCGTAGTTTTCTGCAAACTGATATTCGAACTCTCCACCCTTTTTAGGCCAAGCGAAATTCTCGAATAAATCGTTTTGATAAACGAAGAATGCTTCAGGATTCTTCACATTTTTATTAATAAGCACGGAGCCGCTAAAGTTTAATGTACCTTTACGGCCTTGTTTGCCGTCAGCATTCTTTGGAATGGCATAAGCCTTAAATTTGGAGCCCGGTACATTCTTCGCCAGGTCAGCCAGCGGAAAAAGTGTCATCCAGTGCGGGCCGGGTATTATTCCCGCGCGTCCAGAGGTAAACAAGGCAGATGCCTTCGTTTCATCCTGTAAAGCGGCTTCTTTATGAATATATCCTTTTGCCATCCATTCCTTCATTTTGCCGAGCGCTGGCTTGACTCCCGGCTGAACCGAGCCGTAAGCCAGTGTTCCGTCCGAATTCTCATTCCAGATTTCAGGCATGACTCCAAAGGCCCCATATAACCAACTTGAGCTGCCAAGCTTAGCGACGATAGAATCACGCAAGGAGAGCGCAAGACCATAAGTGTCATTTTTGCCATTTCCATCCGGATCCTGATTGACGAAAGCATCCATAACCTTTTCCAGGTCATCCATTGTTTGCGGTGCTTTAAGGTTTAACTTTTCCAACCAGTCCTCACGAATGTAGAAAACCGTATCATCATTAAAGGAATAATCGGGAATCGGAATAGCATAGGCACCATCCTTACGCATGAATGGATACCACATCGAAGGGTCCTCATTAACCGCCTTTTTGTAATTCGGCGAAGCATATTGCTCCCATAATTTACCGACCTCCATGAACTTACCGGAATCAATCAGGTCATTGGCTAGTGCTGTACTGGTTACCGATACTACATCGGGCATTTCTTCATTGGCAGAAAGCGCAAGGCGCAATCTGGTGTCAAAAGCATTATTTGTCTGAGGTGCTGTCCAATTGTATTTCAATTCAATGCCAAGATGGTCTTTGGCCCATTTGGTGTGCACATTGTTTTCCATCGTTTCCCCATTTTTAAAGGTTGTGCTTGATTGAATGGCGCCAATCGTTGTAAGTGTAATCGGCGGATCATATTTGCCATCTTTAAACGGTGCCGTGTACTTGATGCCTGTTGCAGGTGCCGTGGAATCAGCTGTTGGAATCTTTGGTGCTTCTACCGGATCTTTGCTGCAGGCGGTTACCGTTAGTAATGCAGAAGTAAGCAGCAATGGAACGAACGCTTTCTTTAACGATTTCTGATTCATGTAAATCCCCCATTCATATGTTTTCAACAAGAGTATATCTAAAGATATATACGAAAGATATATCAAATTATCTATATTGATATCATTCTATCTAATATATCTATATCAAAAACAATTGACCTATTCCTTAACCGATCCCATCACAATTCCTTTAACAAAATACTTTTGTAGAAATGGATATACCAGCAAAATGGGTATAACACCAATAAACATTTGCGAAGCTCTAACAGTTTGTTCACTCATTTGCTCGAGGTCTTCCACACTTACATTCATAGTGCTCATATCTCTCTGCACAATGATCGTCTGCAAAAAAGTCGCAAGTGGATAGTTTTGCGGCTTCGTAATATAAATCAAGCCATCAAACCACGAATTCCACTGGCCAACCATCGTGAACAACGAGACCGTAGCAATCGCTGGCAGAGCAAGTGGTAAATAAATGCTGAATACGGTGCGAAAGTGCCCGGCTCCATCCATATAAGCTGCCTCCTCCAAAGCCTTCGGCACGCTAGAGCGGAAGAAATTGAGCAGGAGAATCATATTAAATACATTAACAGCCTGAGGGAGAATTAAAGCCCACAATGTATTGATCATGCCAAGCTTTTGAATCAGGATATAAGTGGGAACCAAGCCTGCATGCATCAGCATCGTGAACACAAATGTCCACATGTAGAACGTCCTGCCCCGAAAATCGCGATTGTCCTTTGATAATGCGTAGGCTGTTAGTGTAATAAGTGCCATGGACAATGCAGTTCCAGCTATAGTTCTGGTAATCCCATTAATTAATGCCCTGAGGAAATTATCATTCTCTAATGTTTTGGCATAGGCGTCCACCGTGAATCCAATTGGCCAAACCCCTACCAGATTAGCGCTTGCAGCAGCCGGAGAGCTGAAGGAAACGGCAAGAATGTTCACAAGCGGAAGTATACAAAGCAGAGCAAGCAGCCCCATAAAGATGTAATTAAATATGGTGAATAGTCTATAAGGAAGCGATGGGTAATTCAATGCTTTCCCTCCTAAGAGTTTTCGTAGAAAACTTACTTCGTAAGCATAAACTGAGTTTGCTTTAGCCAACTTACTTCGTAAGCTAAGCTGAGTTTCCGTAAAAAGCTTTTCGCAGAACATTTAAAAGATCCGATAATTGGCGAATACATATGCCATACGGTAAGCAATCATAATGAGTATAAAGCTGACGATGGACTTGAACATCCCAACCGCTGTACCAAAGCTGTAATCACCACTAAGCAGCCCTACTCGATATACATATGTATCAATAATATCTCCTTTGGCAAACACCAACGGATTATATAGATTGAATATCTGGTCGAAGCCGGCATTCAAGATACTTCCAAGTGAAAGTGTTCCTACTACTATAGAGATGGGAATCAAGCCTGGTATCGTAATATAGAGAACTTGCTTGAAACGGTTACAGCCATCCATCACCGCAGCCTCGTAAAGACTAGGGTCAATGCCAGCAAGGGCTGCCAGAAATATAATTGTCGCGAAGCCAAAATCTTTCCATACATCACTCACAATGACCGTAAACCGAAACCAATCACCGTCTCCAAGGAAAAATATCGGTTTAATACCGAACATCGAGCCAAGAATACGATTGACCATTCCTCCATCTGTGGACAGCATATCAATCAGGATGCCCCCCAGAATAACCCATGACAAGAAATGGGGCAAGTAAACCAACGTCTGGATTGTTCGTTTATATCGGATCATACGGATTTCATTCAGCAGCAGCGCGAATATAAAGGGAACAATCAATTGAAAAGCAACCTTTAAGCTGGCGATGATTAATGTATTAAGAATAACTTGGCGGGATTGTGAGAATTCCCACATCTTGTTGAATTGCTCCAAACCGACAAATGGAGAATCTATAAATCCAAGCCAAGGCTTAAATTGTTGGAAAGCCATTATGAGCCCAGGAAGAGGACCATATTGAAAAACAATGACAACCAGCAGGGCTGGGATAACCATTAAATGTAAGGGCCAATTACGCATCAGGTTCCACTTGGGCTTTACTCGTTTTGCTGCTGTATTTACAATGGCTTCTTGCTTCATTTGCTGCGCGTTTTCCATGTCTCTGCGCTCTCCTCTATCTGTGTTATGAACAAGCTGATCGATCTCTAAACTGTTGGGGTGTCATTTGAAATCTGTCCTTGAACACCCGAATAAAATAAGACGTATGCTGATAGCCCAGATTAGCAGCAATCTCATATACTTTTTCTCTGCTATTACGCAGAAAATGTACAGCTCTTTCCATCTTCAATCGATGTACATAATCATTGAAGCCTTCACCGGTTTCATTCTTATACAACCAAGAAACATATTTGGGATGAAGCTTCACTCTTTCGGATAACATTTGCAGTGACACATCCTCGTGTAGATTCTGCTGCACAATGTGTTGGATTTGCTGGATGATATCATTTTTATGGGGTGCGATCACTGTGCGGGTTTCCCCTTGTTCCGCTCTGAGCTTATTCATTACCCCCATTGCCCATTGTTCCAGCTCTGGCAATGAAATATCCGTTGACTTCACAGCAAGCTTCGTCGATTCGTTGCCAAACACGGATTCGGGCTGCCTCCCTTGTCGGCTTGCAGCATAGCTGTAAGCCACACTAAGCATATTAGACATCTCAAACTTGTGTTCACCTGTAACATTTTCAGACGCATGCCATTTGCTGAATAAATCACCGAGCTTTTTCTCTGCTGCCTCCCAACGATGCTCTTCAAGCAATTGAATCAACAGCAGCGATTCACATAAGTAAGATAGAAATAAGCTGGACTCTTTACCCTGAGCACTGGAATGTTTGTCGGGAATTCGCGTTGAAACAGCCATACTCGCTCCAGAAATCAATATTTTTTCCCTCCTAAGCGTTTTCGCAGAAAAACTAACTTCGTAAGCGCTAACTGATTGTGTGCAGCAAAACTTACTTCGTTTGCATTCAGCATGTTCTTCTTACTTTCTTATCATAAAGCGTTTTTAACAAATCGCATATATTCTCCTCTTTGGAAACGTGTACTAATTTTAAGCATTTAAGAAGTGATATCTGTTTTACTGATTTCGATCATGATAAACTAAGACTAACTTATTGAAGAGGAATGAAGGTGCTCCATGCCGTTCAAAATGAGCTTTTTCAAAAGAATTATGGTACTGATGCTCGTGCTGCTTATCCCCGTTATGTTTCTATACAGTTATTCGTACAAGACTAGTATTATGGTTATTCAGAATGAAATCGAGGCTTCAAGCATACGACAACTCAACTTTTTCTTAAGCCAGGTTGAAAATACCGCTGCCCAACTCGCTCTCCATACCATTACCTTAAGTAATGAGAGCAGTGTTCGTGAAATTGGTCAATTAGATCAGGTGGAAAGCTTATTTACTATTTTAAAAACAAAAAAAACAATTGAGGATAAACTGCTTCTATACAGCAGCTCCAGCAGCTGGAGAAACAGTATCTCCATCTTCTCCCCTGTTACCGGAGTTACACTATCTACGTATCCCGTCATTGAGTACGAGATGCCGGAGCTGCAGGAAAACTTAATTACCCGATGGACCTTTGATAAAAAAGACAAATTGAATCCCGATGACCGCTTTACGTGGTACACAACATCTCCACCAAGCTCGCGTTATGACCTTTCATCTGCCAATCTTATTGTGGAAACCAGCTTTACGACCGACAATTTAAAAAATATGCTTGACGAATTTGTAACCACTCGGAAAGGAAACCCTTTTTTCTACAAGGCAGGGTTCGACCCGATTACGAATCGCCAAGGAAATGCCGAGCATATCACCGAATTAATCCGTTATTTCCAGAACCACACGCCTAGTAATGAAGGCAGCTATGCTCAAGTGTCGATTGCGGGTAAGCCATATTTGGTCAGCTCCGTTCCCTCTACTGTGCTGGGCTGGTATTTGATAGATTTTGTCCCACTTGACGAAGTGCTGTCGCCGATGTATAAAAGCCGTAATTTATTTTTCTCGGTGATGCTGATCTTGCTTATTCTCGGAACTGCGATGTCCTTTTTCCTCTACCGCAATGTGCAGATACCGATTCGCGAGCTGATCAATAATGTCCAGAAGCTGAAGCGAGGCGATTATTCAGCCCGTCTATCCAAACAGCCGAAGAACGAATTTCATTTTCTATTCAGTCGGTTTAATGAGATGGCAGCCGAAATTCAAGAGCTCATTGAGAAGGTATATGCCGAGAAGCTTCGTTCACGGGAAGCCACACTCAAGCAGCTGCAATCACAGATTAATCCGCATTTCTTTTACAACTGTCTTTTCTTCATTGTCAGCATGTCGAGGCTCGGCGAGAATAAGGCTGTGGAAGCGATGGCTACCAATCTCGGTGATTATTATCGATATACGACTCGAGTAGAAAGGCAAACCTCTTCATTAAAGGAAGAACTCGGACTCGTAAACAATTACCTGACCATTCAGCAGCTTCGTCAGCAGATCGATTACGAGATCCATATTCCTCCCGAGATGCTGGATCTGCCTATTCCCCGACTTCTGCTGCAGCCCTTGGTCGAAAACGCCATTATCCATGGGCTTGAGCCGCTTGATGGAGATGGACGAATTACCATCCATATGGAGATCAATCGGAACAGAATCGATATTGTCGTCGAGGATAGCGGGGTCGGAATGACGGATATTGAGCTTCAGGAGTTGCGTAATAAATGCTCCGAACCGCTGACAGAAGAAATGGGCTGCGGCGTATGGAACGTGCATCAACGATTAATCTATATGTACGGTGACGGATCAGGTCTGCTGCTCGATCATTCAGAGCTTGGCGGCTTAAAGGCTGTACTTTCAATAAGAAGGGATGAACCAAACCATGTTTGAACTATTAATTGTTGACGATGAAAAGTTTGTTGTAGATAATTTGGCCTCAACATATCCTTGGGAGGAACTCGGAATTACAGCTGTGCATACAGCCCATTCGGCCAAGGAGGCCTTACAAATCATTCAGTTCGAAAATATTCATATTGTGATCACTGATATCCGGATGCCGGGTATCTCCGGCCTAGAGTTGATTGATAAAATCCGCACGATTTCCAGTAAGACCAGATGTGTTCTGCTCTCCGGGCATTCCGATTTCAGTTATGCCCAGCATGCCGTCTCCTCTCGTGCTGTCGCATACTTATTGAAGCCGGTCAAGGAGGATGAACTCATTGAGACTGTTCAGGCTGCCATTGATCAAATAAAAACCGAGTGGGGAGATCTCATCTCACAGCAGCGCACGCTGTACACCCTGAGCGAGCATCTTCCACAGCTAAGGAGCGCACTCCTCAACGATCTGCTGCAAGGCAAATATATACCCCCATTGACCTTGGACAAAAAGCTCGCCATGTTCAATTTGCCGGATCAACGCGATCAGTTTTTTGCTATGATGTTCGTGCGAATGGAGCAAGGGTTCAGCAATTATGATGATTACAGTCGATCCTTACTGGAGTTTGGCATCGTTAATATCAGCGAAGAAATTTTTGATGAGAAATTTCAACTATGGCAATGTAAGGACATCCACGATTATCTGGTATTTGTCATTACTCCGAAGGACCCAAGCTTCCTGTCGGGCAGCGAAATCAATGAACAACAAGCCCGTAAGATTCTCGAAAAGCTGTCGCTGCAGCTGCAGGACAGTGTGATCCAATATCTGAAAGGCAGTATCTCCGTGCTAATCAGTGATTGGGGCAGCTATCCTGATCAGATTTATCCATTTTACCAAAACTCTATCTCGATCATTCGTCGGCATCCGGAAAATTTGCATGGTTTTTTTATTAGCTCCAAACATGAAGTACCGCCTGCTGAATTTCAACCGCTGCATCATTTGTATGAACCACCGATGCTTATTCATCTGCTGGAGGCAGGCCGTTTCAGTGCAGTGGAAGACAAGTTCATGGCGATTGTTGAAGAGCTTCGCAGGAAAAAAGGCTACACCTACGAATATATGCAGGAAACCGCGTTAATGCTCGGTTCCGCTGTGCTGCAAACCTTGCACAAGCAAGGCCTTCTGCTGGAGCAATTCGCTGACATCGGTATTTTGAAGGCGACCGATCACGAAACACTCGCTTCCATTGAAAGTCTGGAGAAATGGGGATTCCGGATTATTCACTCCCTACGGGATCATGCCGTCAAGGAAGCCAAAGGCAGTCATCATACGATCATTCATAAAGTTCAGGAATTCGTGCATGCCAACCTTGAACATGATTTATCCTTGCAATCGTTAGCCGATCATGTGTATCTTCACCCTGCTTATTTATCGAAAATATTCAAACTGGAAACGGGCGAAGGCATGAGTGACTACATCTATAGATTAAGAATGGAAAAGGCCTCTCATTTATTAAGTGAGACCAATGAGAAAATCCATGAAATTTCTCGGAAATCCGGCTATATAAACCCCTCTCATTTCTCACGTGTATTCAAAAAGTATTTCAACATGACACCGGACGAATACCGCAGCAGGGAAGTCTGATGCGGTGAAGCTTTGCTTTACTATTCGTAAAGGCCGAAAATAACACACCTCCACGGGTATCTTATTTCCGGCCTCATAGTACTATCGGCTATTATTACACTTGCTCAGCCAGCAGCACTTCCATATCCTCCAGCAGACGCATCGTATTCACGGAGTCTTCATAGTTCGGCTCCGGCTTGCGGCCGTTCATCAGACAATCGATAAAATAAACCAGTTCATCCTCATAGCCATGATAGGAATGCTTCGGATACAGACCGTGGTTGGTGCTCCAGCTTAAGGTATCGCCGCCATCAAGCAGCGCATAGGGCTTGAATTGATCCTTCTTTTGACTTGGGGGACGGTTGTAGACAAGGTTCTTCACATTATCAACCACGACATTTTGACGGTCACCAATCAACTCCAGTCGCTCCATCGGATACAGCTCATCGAGCAGTGAACCGGATTGAATCGTACCGATTCCTCCCGACTCGGAACGGAATGAAATTGTATAGCCAACTCTTTTATCATCAATACATACACGCTGTACCTGAGTCAGCTTGATTTCGCCCATCATGAAGCGAGCCAAATCCAGATGATGAATCACATGGTTTAACTTGAAGTAGGCCTCCGATTTGTACGGAGTCGTGTTGAATTGTGATTGATACATATGAATACCGCCGAATTCCGGACGCGAGGAAATTTCCTTGGCCATCACATAAGAAGTCATAAATCTGCGGTTAAATCCTACCATCGCAGTCTTGCCGGATTGCTTCTGAAGCTCAATCAATTCCTCAGCCTGCTGGCTGGTGGAGCTTGGTGTTTTCTCGACAAAAATATCAATTCCGGCAAGCAGTGCCGCCTTTGCTACCTCGTAATGCATCTGCTCATTAATGACGCAGATTATCGCATCCAACGATTCCTTGGCAATCATCTCGTTATAATCCGTATACGTCTGCGAGATATTGTAAAAATTTGAAAACCGGTTAAGCTTGGTCTCGTCAATATCACAAATAGCGACAACCTGAACGGGCTGTGTCCATCTGAGACACGTATAAATAAATTCAAACATATGTTTCCCGCAGCCTACAATACCAATTCGCAACTTCTTTTCCATGTTATTTCCTCCTGATTTGTTTATGCTTGTACGGAGCGTTCTCTAAAAGAGTAACAGGCTCCTAATAGTCTTCTACAGTATAGAAGGAACACTGGAGCGAAGCTTCAACATAAAGCACGAATAATTCATAAAATCCGTTGCAGTCATCTCAAATATCCTTATGGAAGCCATACAGATAATAATTCCCAATTAACAATGATCAACAGACCTGCTTTCAGAAAATAAATTTATAAATATTCCATATAAGGAATATTCCTATTATGGAATATTATAGATAGAGCAAGTTTATCTTACCATTCAATCAAGGAGGATCATTATAAATGAGCAATAATAATGCTGCAAACAAGTTGATTTCGAAGGTAGAAGGCCGGGTGTTTACATTGAAGCGTATTTTCAATGCACCGCGCGAGCTTGCTTCAGACCTTCGCTGCTGCTTTTTACTGAGATTTGCAGCACAACTTATGGAAAATTCATAAAATCCGCTGCTGCTCCTGCACTTTTTCTATACTGACTTGGTGTCATTTTCACAAGCTGCTGGAACGAACGGTAAAAAGAAGCGTGATTCGGGAATCCGCTTTGCAAAAACACATCGGTAACCGGAATATCGCTGCCAATCAGCAGCCGTTGTGCTTCCTTCACCCGCATTTTAATTAAATACTCCTTGAAACCGTCTCCAATAATCTCTTTGAATAAATGATAAGTTCGGGAAGGACTTAGTGAAATGTGTGCGGCCACGTCCTCCAAATGAATCGTCTCGGTGTAATGCTCCTTAATAAATTGCAGCGCTGGGAAGATCCTGTTAAATGAAGTTAAGGTCACATTCCATTCCTGTTCGCTCAGAAGTGATCGATAATAACGGACTAGCAGCGCGCACGACTGCTGAAGCGCCCCTACTACATAACTTTTATAGCCGACTTGCTTCTGCTCCAATTCTTCTCCCATGCTAAGCATCAGCCGACCGATCTCCTGCGCTATTGGCAGGCTGCCTGTGATCTTGTTGCGAATGACAAAAGGCTTGGAGTTAAAGGGCAACAGCAGCTCAGGCTCGCTCGTTTCCAATATGGAGGGACGAAAATATATAAAAATAAAACGGCACATTTTGTCCGGATCGCAGTTGGCAATATGAGGCTGCGCCTGATTCACGACAAATAAGTCGCCAGGGCGCACGGGGTAGGTTTCATCGTTGATATGGAACCAGCCTTCGCCCTCGACGCAAAGCCCAAGCTCCAGAAACGGGTGCCAGTGCTTCGTTACCGTGTTGGCTCGGATCGTTCTTCTGGCCATATCGATGGGAAATGCGTGATCCAAATCCATTTTTTCCTTACGCATGCGGGTCCTCCTGTATGCCTATAAAAGTTCAAAGCGTTATTGATTCCATCATAGTTGGGGAGGGCCCTATTATCAAGTTTTTCTGATTATACTTCCACCTTATCTTCTTGCTCATATAGATCCGGACGACGATCATAGAAGGGAGCGACGACGCCGTGCTTGCGGTTTTTGTGAAGCTCGTCGAAATCGATCGTCGTATATACCGCCATATTCTCGTTCAGCCTCCCTGCTTTCAAGATGCCATCACTTGGAAAAGGGACATCACAGGGCGCAAATACACCAGCCTGACAATGACCTTCATCAATCTGGGGCCTGCCCACTGGCAAAGAGCCAACGATTCCGCTTAAGGCCACAAATAATTGATTTTCAACGGCTCGTGCCTGACAGCAATGGCGAACACGGTGATATCCCGCAGCAGAATCCGTATAGGAAGGACACAGAATCAGTTCAACACCTCTCGCCGCAGCAATTCTGGCAATCTCGGGAAACTCGATGTCATAGCAGGTTAAAATGGCCACCTTGCCCCACTGGGTATCCATGACATTGAGCGAATTGCCGCTCTTCAGCAGCCAGCGGTGCTTTTCTTCGGGAGTAAGATGGAATTTATTTTGCGTCTCCACGCGGCCGTCAGGAAAAAAAATAAATGCAGTGTTTACGTAATCGTCTTCTTCCTTGCAGATGTGACTGCCTGCAGCAATCACCATATTGGTTGCTCTACTCTGATAATGGAAGAAATCCCGGTAGACGGACGTAAAGCTGTCTAAATAACGGCATGCCTCCTCGTTGTCCATGACTGGAACGAGTGACAGCAAATGTGCGGTCACATATTCCGGAAATACAACCAGATCAGCCCCCTGCTTCACTGCTTCCTGAAGCCTCTCGGCCAATAGCTCCCAATAATGCTCGGAGGAATGGATATCGGTTAGTGCATATTGAATCGTAGCAATCGTCAGTGTTGTCATAAGTGGCGTGACTCCTTCACAATAAAAAACGAATTAGGAACGAATTTGCAGTGAATAAATATCGGTTCGTCGATCCCCAATCGTCAAAACTTCCTTCGTTTTTCGGTAGCGCTGCAGTACTTCCAAATCAATCTCGGCCATAATTACCGTTTCTGTATTTTCGCTGCATTCTGCGGCAACACCGTCACGGGGGAATGAGAAGTCGGATGGTGTATAGATGCCGGATTGTGCATACTGGATATCAATATTTTCAACATGCGTTAAATTGCCTACCGTCCCTGCGGTTACAACGAACATTTGATTTTCAATCGCTCTCGCCTGGGCACAATATTTGACTCGTAAAAAGGTTTGGCGATCCTCCGTGCAATAGGGTACAAAAATAATTTGCGCCCCTTCTTCAGCTACAATACGCGAAATCTCGGGGTATTCAATATCACTGCTGAGCTGAATCGAAATTTTCCCGCAATCCGTATCGAAGACTTCCAACCGATTGCCACCGTTAATTCCCCACCACTTGCGTTCATTTGGAGAAATATGCAGCTTATACTGCTGAGCAATCGTCCCATCGCGGCGAAATAAATGGGCTACATTATAAATACGATTATTTTTCTCTAAAAAGTGTGATCCCCCAATGACATTCACGTTATATTTAACAGCCAGCTCAGAAAATAGCTCCACGTAATTCGGTGTGAATTCGGTCAATTTACGGACAGCCAAGCTGGGCGAACGCTCATCCAAGAAGGATAATAGCTGCATCGTCACATTTTCCGGAAATACGGCAAAATCTGATTTATAATCGGAAGCCACATCCACGTAATGCTCACATTGGGTGGCGAATTCTTCGAACGATTCGATTTTCTTCATCATATATTGGACAACGCATACCCGAACCGGAAACGACATTTTGTAATGGACCTTGGAGATCTTCGGCTTATACTCAATATTGTTCCATTCCAGCAGCGTCGCATAGGTCATGGATTCCTGATCATCCGGCAGGTAGTTTGTAATGATTCGTTTTAGAGTGAAGCCGTTCATCATCTGGAAGGTCAATACGGGATCATATAGATTTTGCTGCAAAACCTCTTCAGCGTAGGCTCTTGGTGACATCTTATCACTGTATTTATGATAGAGCGGGATACGTCCACCTACAATAATGCTTTTCAGATTCAGCTCCTCAGCCAACCGCTTCCGTGCTTCATACAAGCGTCTGCCAATCTTCATTCGACGGAAATCCGGATGGACCATGACCTCCATGCCATACAAATTTCCACCTAATGGGTTATGAGTGCGGATATAGCCCTTATCGGTAATTTCTGCATACGTATGCTGCTCTAGATAATCATCGAAGTTGACGATTAGGCTGGAGCACGAACCGATGATTTTACCATCATATTCTACACAAATTTGTCCATCGGGGAATATACGGATATGGCTTTCCAACTGCTCGATTTTCCAAGGCAGCATATTCGGAAAACAAACGTTTTGCAGCTCGATAATATTTTCAAAATCGGACCGCACGATGTTACGGATAATGATCTTCTTCTCAAATTGCGAAATATCACCTATTGTCATATAGACGCTCCACTCTTTCAATATGGTCTGTATTCAGTATAAACAGGAAGTACTATCTGTATATTTAGTGTGTGTAAACGAAGTGTAAACAAACACCATATGTAAATCACATTCGGAATTACAATTTTCCCCATCTGGAATATGTAGTATTAGTCTGGACAGTTCCACAACCGGAGTCACCTTTCAGGAAAACAAGGCATTTGCAATTGTGAATCTGGGAAAAAACGAATTTAAGACGGCGTTCGTTCAGCTATGATAGCTTGAACCTCATCGATTAATCCGCTCTAGTACGTCTTTACCCAGAAAAACGCAGCGGTAATCGTCGAAGCGAGACTTATTCACCGCACTTCTAGTTAACACGAATACACCTCCAAACCACAACCCAAGTGGGATCTGAGAGGTGTATTTATGTATGCCAAGCTGTTCAAACACAAGCCCGCTTTACAACAGCTTCGTTGTTTCGTTCTTTATGGATGCTTTGTCAGCAGGCTCGTCGTCCTCTACGATACTTCGCGTAGAATTCCTGAATTCACGGAGTGTGTCCCCGAAAGCTCTGCCTAGCTGCGGCAGCTTGGAAGGACCAAACACGATTAGAGCAATAGCCAGAATCAACACTAAGCCTGAAACGCCAATATTGTTGAACATATGGATTCTCCTTTTTTGGATTGAGTATCAGGAGCCAATTGTTCAAATGAAGATAGGCTCCTATGTATTCACACTTGCTGTCGTACAGAATTCTTAACTATTCGTCTGGGTTTGCTGCATGGCCCGCCATTGTCTTCCTGAAACGAACACGCTGATTTCGAACAGCAGGAATAAAGGTACGGTTACCGATAGGTGAGAAATCATATCCGGCGGCGAAATGCACGAGCCTACAATAGCCAGAATAATGTAGGCATACTTCCGCGTCATTTTTAACCGCTCTGGTGTCAGCAGTCCCAATTTGGTTAGAAACATCAGAACCACAGGCATTTCAAAGGCTATCGCCATCGGAAACACAATTTCATATAAAAACGAAAAGTATCGGTCTATTCCATATGTTTCCACGGCACCAATCGTTACGTTCATGGTCTTCATGAAATGAAGCATCATTGGGAACACAACCATGTAACCAAAAGCAGCTCCGGTTAAAAAAAGCACAAATGCTGCAGGGATGTAAGGTAATGTGCTTCTGGCCTCAGCTTCGGTAAGACCTGGCCTCACGAACCCCCATAGCTGTTGTAGAATGACCGGCACTGCGAACAGCAGGGCAAACAGAAAAGCACACTTCATATAGATGAGCAAGCCATCCGTAAATGAAAATACATTCCATTCAATTCCACTAGCGGAAGGCTGTGATTTGATATAACGTAAAATACTCGGTGACAAGTAAAGTCCAACACAGAGTGCGGCAATAAAACACGACCCCACAATGATCAGCCGCTTTCTGATCTCCGCCAAATGCAGTACCCAATCCTCCAGTTCCATCCGATACCCACCCCATTAGAAGCTAGATTACAAGATCCATGTATTCACACCAGAGATCCGCCTTTTTTTATATATTGTGAAATCCCTTCCGCTGCCCGGTATGCAAGAGCGCCAACTGTGCCAGTAGGGTTATAACCGCTATTATGCGGAAATGCACATGCCCCGACAACAAACACATTTTCAGCGTCCCACATCTGCATATAGGAATTTACCGCTGACGTGGACGGGTCGGCTCCCATAATCGCCCCTCCGGTATTGTGGGTCGATTGATATGGGACAATGTTGTAAGGTCCTAGTTGATCCGCCGAACCCATCGTCGTCGGTTTCATTTCTTTCATAATTTCTGCTGATTTGCCTGCGACGAATTTGATCATTTCACGATCCTGATCCTCGAAGTCAAAGGTAACTCGTATCAAGGGAAGCCCGTAAACATCTTTATACGTAGGGTCCAGATCGAGATAATGATGCTTCCAAGGCATACTGCTTCCCTGTGGGGATACCGATAGCACACTATTAGCATATTTAAGGGATTGTTTCTTGAATTCTTTTCCCCATGATGGGGTTCCCTTGGGTACGGAATTGGTCGCGATGGGTCTAAATCCTGTCTGGGAGATCCGAATTCCTGCTCCATGGATAAAATTGAGGTTGCTGTGGTCAAAGTTGTCCCCGTTGAAATCGGGAACTTCGATTCCGAGCGATCCTGCGCCTGCATACAAATTGAATTCTCTATCATCAAAAAAACCGGTAGCTGCTCCTCCATTTGTCTGATAAGCATAGTTCTTGCCGATGACCCCTGTTCCAGAAACGGGATCATAAGGCTTACCCAGTTTGGAAGTGAGCAGCAATCGGACATTGTTGAACACGTAGCTTGCCATGATAACCACGTCTGCCGGCTGTTCAAATTGCTCACCTGTGACGGTATTCACATACACAACACCGCTTGCCTTCTTGCCATCATTCAGAATTTGTATAACATTCGAGTAGGATCGAAGATCCAGATTACCGGTTTGCTGTGCAACAGGTATGACCGTCACTACCGGATCTGCCTTAGCTCCGTATTCACAGCCATATCTTTCACAGAAACCGCAGTATTGACAGGCCGCCCGAGTGATACCGTCGGGATTCGTGTATTGCTCCGAGAGATTGCCAGATGGCATCATATAAGGATGGTAGCCCAGCTTCTTCGCTGCTTCCTCAAACAACTTAAGTACTGGTGTCCGAATCATCGGCTTGGTAGGAAAAGGGTTCGTTCTTTTACCTACAAGCGGATTTTGCTCGGGATCTCCGGAAATGCCGGCCATCTTCTCAAATTTATCAAAATACGGCTCCAATTCATCATAAGTAACGCCCCAATCCTGCAGCATCATTCCTTGCGGGATTTTGCTTTTTCCATACTTCTCTACGGTTTTGCTGTAGATTTCAAAGTCATATGGAAGAAAGCGATACGTTTGTCCATTCCAGTGAACCCCTGCTCCACCAAGCCCCTCAGACATCAGGAAGGAACCATACTCCCTCATAGGTACAGCTGCAACCTTTTCAGTATTGCGAAACGTAATGGTTTCTTTGGCTAAATCCTGCATCAGCTCATATCGCTGTGAATAACGCAGTTCATCATGTGCCATGTAGTAATCCTTAGTGCTTCTTGGTTTACCGCGCTCTAACCCGACCACCTTGATTCCTTGTTTCGTTAATTCCGCGGCAATAATCCCTCCCAGAAAGCCCATTCCCACGATCACAACCGGAACCTTCGGCATTACTGTAGCCATTTATTTTCCTCGCTTTCTCTTATGACTGTGATGTCAGCAGTTCATTTAGTGTGTAACAAAATGATTTCGAAGACTTCTCGGCTCCATCAGGACAAATTCTTCCTTCTCCATAATTTCGGTATAGCTCATTTGATTGCCTGGATACTTGCGCATTTTCCAACCGAGCATATTTTTGTTACCGCCGTATAGAGGATCCGAATATGCCCCTTCAATCGTTAAACTGCGAAGCATATTGAAAAAGGTTTTGCCCGTGACACCATTCACGACCATGATTTCCCCTTTTTCCATCATCGTGAGAATCGCGATCCTCTCTTCCTCGGCCAATTCGACAAAACCTTTTGAATATTTTTTCCGGCTCTCCTCCTCCAACGATTGCAGCCCCATCGTAAATAGCTCATTACGTCGAATGCTTTGGTAATCACCTTGGGTTACCTCTCCCTTTACAAAGGGTCCTATTCTGTACTCGCGGGCGTTGACGCCCCAGCGACTGGACATCTGATGATCTATATAGAAGGCTACGCCAAGCTCTGCAGCTCCTGGACCTAGATCATCCTTTGGAAAAATACACTCTACTGCTGCTTCCGTTATTTGGAGCTGAGTCTGATCGAAAAACATCGGTGCCTGATTGTAATCCATTGTCGCAGTCTCATTGACAGGTGCTGCTGGTGCGGGAGTTTCTGAAGGCTTGTTAAATCCATTCGTGAGAGCTTTGGTCAGCACCCCACCCACAACCACTCCGCCTATGGCGGCTCCGGAATATTTCAAAAAACGGCGGCGGGAATCACTCGATGGCTGTTCTGTGTGCTTTTCTTCCATGACATCATTCTCCTTTTTAAGTGGATTTTTAAGTTTCATTTTGTAATAAATGGAGGTTGTGTATATTTTGATCCCGGGACGGACATTTTATGCAAACAAACTGTTTTTCACAACCTCACTGTGGACAGAGCCAACAATAAGGAGGAATACCCAATGAACAAATCACTCTTTTGCATCACCCTGCTGCTCTCCATATCACTATCCGCCTGTGGATCCAAAAACGCTACGCCGCCAAACACCACAACGCCTCCGGCAGCCAATCAGGGAGCTGGAACCGCTGCAGGCGGCGGGGCTTCCACTGTTGATGCAAGTGCCATCTATAAACAGAACTGTATCAGCTGTCACGGTAATGCTCTGGAAGGAGGCGTTGGACCCAGCTTGCAAAAGGTCGGCGCCAAATACTCCAAGGACCAGATTGCAACCATATTAAATAATGGAAAAGGCGCAATGCCGAGCTTTAAAGGAAAGCTCTCTGACAATGAAATCGGTGAGCTTGCGACCTGGTTGGCCGATAAGAAATAAAGGTTCTGCTGTACAACGCATAGAAAAGCCGTTCCCTGTTCATATCAGGAAACGGCTTTTCTTGTATTTCGATATATTCATTTTTTATACGGCCTGCTGCTTCAAGGCAACCTGTACCCGCTCGCCCACCTCGAAAGGCTCGGTAAATCCCGTGTGTACTTCCCAAGTATGCCCACTCACGTTAACCGCATAATGAATTTCATTTCCTTGATATTGCACATTGATGATTTGTCCTGGCAAGCCCTCACGATCTGAACCGTCCCAACTTTCTCTTTGCATCCAAAACTGGTCAGGTCTGACTGGATACAATCCGCTGGCTTTGATCTCCCCAGAAATTTCATTGCCTACCCACACTGGCTTGGCTAGATTCTCTGTTGCTGGATGAAATACAGCTCCGTTCCAGCTGCCTTCAACAAGATTGGCTTTGCTGACGAAACGTGCCACAAAGCTGCTTTGCGGACGCAGATATACTTCCTGTGGAGTTCCGATCTGCTCGATACGCCCATCATTCATTACGACGATTCGATCTGCCATCGCCAAGGCTTCTCCCTGATCATGCGTCACGTAAACAATCGAGGTTTGACTTCGGCGGTGAAGGCTTTGAATTTCCCGACGCATCTCCACTCGCAGCATCGCATCCAGACTGGATAATGGCTCGTCCATCAGGAGCAAGCTCGGTTTGGCTGCTACGGCACGGGCAAAAGCAACACGTTGCCTCTGTCCTCCCGACAGCTCGTGCGGCATCCGGTCTGCCAGCTGAGTCAGCCCGACCATTTCCAGGACCTCCGATATGCGGGAAAGCTCATTCGCACGTGGTAAAGCAGCTCTGTTGCTTTGATGACGCAAAGGAAAACGGACGTGCTCCTTAACACTCAGATGCGGCCACAAGGCAAAGGATTGAAAAACCATCCCGATATTGCGATGCTCAGGCGGAACAGCATGTCCATTACCATCAACTGTTCTCCCTGCAATCCGTATTTCCCCATCGGTTGTGTGATCAAAGCCTGCCATAAGCCGCAGCAGTGTCGTTTTGCCACAGCCTGACGGTCCCAGAATAGCAACGAATTCGCCTGAATGAATTTGCAGATCAATCCCCTTCAATACTTGCTGCGATCCGTAATGCTTGGTCACTTGAATGATTTCCGTATTCATAATACGCCTCCCTTTCTTCGGGCTGTCCAATTATTAACAGCCTGCAGCAGAAACATAAATACCATAATCAGAGCTACAATGACGCAGGACAATGCCGTGGAATAATTCGTACTGCCCGCCTGCTCAAAATTAAAAATAACGACACCTATCGTTTCCGATCCTGACGACCATAGCAATGAGGATACCGTTAGCTCCGTCAAAGCGGACAAGAACACCAGCAGCGCTCCGGCTAATACTCCCGGTATGGTCAGTGGAAAAAGAATTTTTCGCCAAACGCTGCTCCAACCTGCTCCTGATATACGAGCGGCTTCAACCGAAGAAGCATCCACCTGTAAGAACGCCGTTATGCTGCTGCGCACCTGCAGTGTCATAAAACGAATCACATAAGCAATGAATAGAATCGCCATACTGCCATAAACACCTGGATTCCAGCCTGGAATCGGCTCCATCCAGGTAAAGATCATTGCTAAGCCGAACACAATTCCAGGAAGTGCATACGGCAGGCTGATTACCAAATCCATACTTTTCACCAGCAGAGTAGGACGTCTTAATCGATAATATGCGAAAGCTGTCCCCAATATCAGACAAACAATTAACGTTACAAATGATAGGATGAAACTATTGCCGATAGCATGATGCGCCTTGGTGTTCTCCCACAGCACAAATCGATAATGATCCGCTGTCGTATTGTCCCAGCCGAACGGTAGTCCATAAGCTTTCTTTAATGAGTACATCAGCATAGAGACTAGTGGCAAAAAGGTAATCACAGCTAAAAATAACCATACAATCCCTGTCCACAGCCATTTACGCTTTCCTAATTGAAAACGCGGTTTCATATCCTCATATGAAGTTTCCGATGACCTGTAGGATCGCTGCACAAGCCATTGTATCCAAGTACCGATCACGGCGATCACGCCCAAAAGAACGGCCAATGCAGAGCTTCTTGCAAATGCACTGGGGCCAAATCCGACAACCTGCTCGTATATCAGCGTACTTAATACTGTGATATTAGCCGGAATTCCCAAGAAAGCAGGAATTCCAAAGTTGTCTAGGCTAGCTAGAAAAGCGAGCAGTCCACCGCTTGCGATCCCAGGCATTGCAAGCGGCAGCGTAATGGTGCGAAATGTTGTCCATTTCCCCGCACCACCTGATCGGCTTGCCCATTCCAGCTCTCGCGGGATGCGTCTGAGTACGCCAACCGTAAGCAAATAGACGAGTGGATAATGATGAATGCCCATTACCCATATAATGCCTCCATAGCTATACATGCTCCACGGCTTAAGCTCTGACGAGAACAGATGAAGAAAGTCAGCAATCGGTCCCTGCACCCCTGTGAAGGAAGTCCAAGCCAGTGTGACAACATAGGAAGGAATAATAAAAGATAACATAACAATCAAATGAAGCCACACTTTATGCGATAGGTTGCTATAGGCTATTAGCCATGCAATGCCTATGCCTAAAATTAAAGAAACTAATGTCGAGCCGCTAATAATGATCAAGGTGGACTCTACGGTTTTCCAGGTTCTTGCTTCATTCAATAGATCGAAGTATACACCAAGTCCCGTACCTGTTTTGTGTACAAAGCTCAACGCAATCAGCTTCAAGATAGGGAAAGCAAACAGCAGAAATACAGTAATGAAGCTTAATCCAAGAGCGATTCGTTGCAGCCAGACACGGGAAGCAAAACGGATCGGAGCCTTATCGGTTCCCGACCCGTTCTTATGCAGCCCTGACTGCTCAAGATTCGTATTCATATTTGTATACTCGCGTCCTTCGCTAGCTTTTATTGTCCGAATATGTCCGTGAATGCTTTTTTATCCTGATCACGCGCTTCTACCAATTTAGCCAGATCACCGGACAATACCTTCATCTCGGAGAACGATTTTAAGCCTTCCGGTGCTTTGATACCTTCCCGCAGCGGTGTGTAGCCAATTTCCGCGGATATTTTCTGGCCTTCTTCAGACAACACAAAATCAACCAGGGCCTGTGCCGCTTTTTCATTAGCGGTGCTGCTAAGAATACCAATCGGCTCCGTAATAACCGGCACACCCTCGGTTGGATATACAAGCTCAACGGGAGAGCCTTTCTTTTTCTCGCGCGGCACTAAATAATCGACGACCATGGCATAGGACTTGGCACCTGTGGCTACTTCTTTGAGAACAGCACCATTACCCTTGACCACAGAAATCTCGTTACTTTTAAGCTGTTTGAAAAAGTCCCAGCCGAATTCACTCGTCCGTGTCATTACGCCTACATTATAAGCGGCGGCTCCCGAATACAGTGGACTTGGCATAATACTTGCGCCTTTGTTCGCTGCTTCAGTCAGCACCTTCCATGAGGTAGGCAGTGCTTTTACCTTTTGTGTGTTCACAGCGAGCACAGTCGCTAATATCTTTGTACCTTGGTACATACCATCAGGATCGACAAATCCTTTGGGAATCTTCGTCAGCTCAGGCGATTTATACGATTTTAGCAGCTTCTGCTGTTTAAGTGCCTCAAAGGTTACGGAATCGGCAACTAGCAGAACATCTGCTTGAACTTTCCCGGCCTGATTCTCAGCCTGCAGCTTGGCGATAACCTCTTCCGTTCCGGAACGGTACGTTTCCACCTTCACCTCGGGAAACTTCTTGTTGAAAGCTCCGATCAGCTTCGTCACATCTTCTTCAGGTTGGGAGGTGTAAAAATTCAGTTTGCCGGCAACAGCCGATTTCGCATCTGTTGTAACGGCAGCCGCTGCCTTCACTGCGGGCTTTTCTGTATTTGTTGACGATGTCCCGCAGCCGCTGAGTGTCCAAACCATGATGCAGGCGAGACTCAGTGTCACCCATTTACCTTTGTGCATATTCGGTATCTCTCCTCTTATTTGCTATATTCCACCTCCTCATTGTACCGCTCCACTATTATCGGAAGATCATACGAGCTTAATAGTTTTGTAAATTCTTAAGAAAAACTTCAGAATTCTCTCTACTTTATCAGAAGAACTTTTAGACAGCTTTTTGAGCCATTTACTAAAATGGAGCCGTCCCGAGCTGATCATCCAAGTTTTTTATTGATCTGAAGATTTCTGCTGCGCCTCGGATTCCTTTATAGAAGGACAGCACCGATCTGCGATGACAAGGAAACTTAGAACTGGAATAAAGAGAATGGTATTCACAACAACGAAGCTCCATGTCTTGCTTGCAATCATCCCGTACCAATTACTGTAAGGCATATAAATAATCACAAGCAAAATCCAGATTGCTGACAGGATGTAGGCGTAAACATAAGGTTTCATCTTCTAACCTCCTGATTATAGAAATACCCTCTCATCAATTTGACATTGCCAAATTCGAAAAAACCGTCCGATGACCTACTGGACGGTTTTTTCTGTATCCACAAACATATCTTCATTGACAAGATGAGCCGGGATCGGAACCATATTCATTCCGTAAGCCATGTTGAACAGCTGGCTCTCGGCTGTATCAGTTAGCTCTATACCTGCAAATTTGTCGCTGCCAGCGCCATCGTCTCCCTCCCCTGTTATTTCTTCGTCTGCCAACATCAATTCTCCACCATGAGCTTGGGCAATCTCCAGAGCAGAAGTCAGCTCACTGTGATCCACGAACACTTGAACGATCGTTTGCCCTTCTTGTTCAGCTTGATGAACATGGTAGCCGATCTCCACTAACGTGTCATAAGCCAGCGATGCCGATCGGTCATCCGGAAATCGGAAAACAATAGGTACATAGCTCATTGGCTGATCACCCACTTTCTTATCGATAATGAAATTCTTTCCCTAGATTAAAAATAGCTTCTCCCAATATGAGCCTATTATTCTAATTTGTGATCGGTTAAATCCGTTTGACAGAAGAAAAGCTAGTCGTCTTGTATAGAATCAGAATCGTGGACTTGGATGATTTCACTGACGGATGAGCATACTTATAATTAATGGAAAGGAAGGTCCGATATGGAACGACAAGTTATGATTACCAATCATCAATTGCTGGCCTTAGTAGTCATCTCTACGGTTGGAGCTTCAAGCTTATACGCTCCAGCAGCACTTGCCCACTATGCGGAACGCGACTCCTGGTATTTAATATTGATGGGTGGAATCATCGGCTTATTCAACATATTTGTATTCGTGTGGCTGGACCGGCTATTTCCCGGTAAAAATATAATTTCCATCAGTATTTCCCTGTTAGGACGCTGGATAGGCAGCATGGTGGCTGCTTTAATTATTTTTTATTTTATGGACGTATCGACATGGACACTTCGCGAGTTTGCAGAATTTTTTATTATTGCTCTTGATCCTACAACTCAACAAATATGGTACATGATTGCATGCGTAATTATGTGTTCTTATGGTGTTTTTCATGGTCTTGAAGTTTTTGCCCGTGTGTCTGAAATTATTTTCATTGTCATCCTGTTCACGTTTTTAGGTATTTACCTGTTGTTGGTCAACCAGTATCATCCGGAATACCTGCTTCCAATATTAGAGAACGGACTCATTCAGCCTTTGAAAGGTTTATTGCTTGCTGTATCCTGGTTTGGCGACTTGATGTTTATTTCCATGATTCTCAAGCATGTTCGCAAGACCCCACAAACCCCTTTTTACGCAGCTGGTGCAGTTGGACTCATTACTTGTGTGCTATTAATGTCAGTCATGGCCTGTACCCTGTTATTTGGATGGAGAACAACATCCGCCTTTACCTACCCAAGCATCAGTCTGATTCAGAACATTCGATTATTTACCAATATTGAACGATTTGATGCTGTACTTATTGTTGTATGGGTCATGAGTTCATTCATTAAAATAACGGCTTATTTCTGGTCTGCCCTTCGAGGCCTGACAGATTTGCTGCGGCTTCAACATCCTCATATGTTCATCGTACCTATGGCTATCATATTTGTCATATGCTCCAAGTATAAGGTGTGGGGCCTTATCGAATTAGCATCCTTATATGATAAAAAGGCATGGTATTTTGTAACCTTTCAATTATTCATTCCTACCCTGCTGTTAGTCATCGCCCTTGTGAAAAAAAAGTCTTTAAAAGCGGGTGAGCCTCATAAAAGCTAATAAAACCTTATTGACGGACAATGTTTCGTATAACAAGCAATTGTTGTTAGAGCGGCTGCAGCAAACTGAGGATCTGATGATGGTCGATTTGTGTATGGATGCCGGGCAAACCATAACGGTGTGTTACCTCGAAGGAATGACCGACACCCAAAAGCTGGAGCAGATGTTGCTGCTGTTTAAAGAAAACAAGGAAATCTTGCGGCCTTTTCAAAAAGAGACCCAAGTCTACACAATTGAGGATGCTGCTGATCATCTCGTATCCGGGTTAACCGTGCTGCTCATTCCCTCTGAGGGATATGGATTCGCTATTGCTACATTTGGCGTTCAACTCCGAAATGTGGACGAGCCCAGTAGTGAAGCTACGGTGAAGGGGCCGCGAAGCGGGTTTACAGAATCTTTGCAAAATAATATTGCTTTGGTTCGATTTCATTTTCCGTCTACGAATCTGAAGGTCGAATATCGGAAAGTCGGCTATTTAAGCAAAACAAGCTTGGCAGTTCTGTCTATTGGCCAAATAACGAATCCTGACATCCTTAATGAGCTTCACCTCAGACTTAGTGAAATCCCCGTAGATGCGATATTGGGAACCAATTATATTGAGGAATGGATCATTGATAATCGGTATACTTTGTTTCCACTAGTCGAGTCAACAGAAAGACCGGATCGGGTGATCGGTGCATTGCTCGACGGAAGGATCGCTGTTGTTGTTCAAGGGACTCCTTTTGTCATTCTGCTCCCATTCGTATTCCTGCAGGCGTTTCAAGTGAGTGAAGACTATACCTGGAATTTTTATATCGGGTCTTGTGTTCGCTTGCTCCGTTTATTTTGCGGCTTTCTTGGCCTGATTCTTCCTGCTTTTTATGTGGCGACGGTAAATTTTCACCATGAACTCGTGCCAACTCCACTATTACAAAGCATTGCAGCAGCAAAAGAACCCGTCCCTTTTCCCGCGGTGGTGGAAAGCTTTATGATGATGTTTGCTTTTGAAATTATGCGCGAAGCCGGTGTACGTATGCCCAAGCAGGTTGGCCAAGCCGTAAGTATTGTTGGAGCGCTTATTTTGGGACAAGCAGCTGTACAGGCCGGGATTGTATCTCCAATTATGGTGATAATCGCTGCATTAACGGGGATTTGTACGTTCACACTTCCGCCAACGGCCATGAACTACGCTATTCGGTTTCTCCAATTCGCTATGACGCTGTTCGCTTACCTGTTAGGCTATGTCGGGATTATGGTAGGGATTATTATGCTGCTGACCTATTTGGCTTCACTTCGTTCATTTGGAATTCCTTATTTGGGACCTGCCGCCCCGTTTGATATGGATCAATTGACCGATATCATGATTCGAAGACCACATGCGGTCAACTACAAGCGTCCCAGTTTGTTCAGGCCCCTGAATAGAACCCGCTTTATGGGTAAAAAAAGATGAAGCTGCGTATAGGGATGATTGCAGTCCTTCTTAGCATTTGCCTGATCATCCTTTCGGGGTGCAGAGGCAATATGGAACTGAACGAATTGCATCTTGTCCATTCGGTCGCCATTGATGCTGGGAGCAATGGATCCGTTAAGCTTACAGCCGAAATAGCTGAACTATCCCCCAGCGGACAACAACCAAAAGGGATGCATAACGGTACCTTTTTTCTGTCTACGGAAGGAAAAAGCTTGTTTGAAGCCGCCCGCCTAATGAGAACCAAATCGGACCGAACGCTGTTATGGGGACATACCACGGTTATCTTATTCAGCAAAAAGGTGGCTGATACTGGTATCGATAAGCATATAGAGGGCATTCGACGATTAAAGCAGTTCCGTAATTCCACGCTGCTTTATGTAACAGATGGCAATGCCTCTGACGTCCTCCAGGTGTCTAAGCCGGACGGTCCGATTTTTTCACAAGCTTTAAAAGGATTGTCACTGGGTGATAAAGACACCGCATTAACACAGCAAACGAGTTTAATTGATGTTTATAAAGAGCTGGTCAATCACACCCAAGATTTAACTATACCAGCGCTTCAGGTTCTCAAGGATCCAATTAAAGGAAATAAACCTCAGCTGCAAGCAATGGGCCTATATGCATTCCAGGGCGAGCGACTCATCAGTCTTATGAGTGCAACGGAAACCAAGGGATATTTACGATCCTTAAACAAGATGAAGAGCTCTGTAGAAACGCTCACCTGTGGATCCAACCAGACCATCACATTTGAAAATGTCAGTAACAAGAGTCTCATACAACCATTTGTCGATGGCACTCTGAAACCAAAAATCCATATTGAGATTTATGCGACGTTGAATATTACCGGATTTGAGTGTAAGGGGGCTCAAATCACTCCCGATAAGATCATTGATTTGGAAAAACAGCTAAACAAATCAATCGCCAGTGAAGTACAGCAGTATATCCGTTATTCTCAAAAGCATAAGGTCGACTTGCTCGGTATCGGGGAAAAAATTCATCGCAGCCATCCAAAATATTGGAAAAGCATGCAAGCAGCATGGCCAGATATTTACGCCTCCTCCCAAGTTACGGTCACGGCCCATTGCCGAATTGATCACACGAATTTTATTTTCGAGATCGAGCCCGGTGTGGGTTAAACATTTACAGCCCGGTCGTGTGATTATTGTACATTTGGAGCATAAACATAAAGCCGATCCTTCCTGACTTGCAGGAGGGTCGGCTTTTAATTGCATAACTAGACGCGAACGGTTTTGACAGCTTCAAGTGCCCTCAGTGTTTCCCTAATAAAAGCTGGCTCATCCTTAGGCGTACGCGACGTTATCAAATTGCGGTCAACTACAACCTCGGCATCCTTAAAATTCGCTCCTGCGTTGGTCAAATCATCTTGTAGCGGCGGGTAGCTGGTCATGGTGCGGCCTCGGGTCAGCTTGGCGCTAATCAAAATTTGCGGTCCATGACAAATCGCCGATATCGGCTTACCCTGCTTGTCGATTTCACGAATGAACGATTGGATGTCAGGATCAAGCCTAAGCTGCTCTGGTGAAGAACCTCCAGGAATCACAACCGCGTCGAAGCTTGCCGGATCTGCATCCTTGGCAGCTTTTTCGCTCACATAGGTGACCGACTTCTGCTTGCCCTCCATTTCACACCGGCTTTTAATCCAATAATAACAGTATCATGTCCAGCCTTGCGAATAGCCTCATATGGCTGCTGCATCTCACTATCCTCAAATTGCGCTCCTAACAAAAATGCTACTTGTGCCATTATCATCAGCTCCTTTCAATAACGAGATTGTTATCAAAGCCTATGTCATTTTACCCCATTATACACGCTATTAATCAACGGTTGATTCGACTTAGGGGTCTTATGGTATACTGTAGGCAGATCTTGGTAAAGGTATTTAAGGTCATTACTTCGACAATTTAAAGGAGGTCAGCTCATGACTTTGACATCAATTGTTGTTATTGTGCTTCTTGTTATTGTCGTCGTCGTTATCAGCAACGCCACTATACGTAAATCCAATCAAGAGAATTTCTCCAGTCGTGACCGTCACAAACGTCAAAAACCGACTGCGCCAAGGAGAAAGGTTCAATCAACTCAAGCAGCCTCTTATGAGGATACTCCGGTTCCATCCTTGCTCGGTATCCAACCCACAATGCCCATGAAGCAAGCAGTGCTTCGATTGGAAAAGGCATTGACGGCCGAATTTACAGCTAAGCTCAAAACCCGCATACTAAACAAACAACCGCAAATGTCTCCGGCTGAATTTGAATGGAAATTCCTTGAGCTAAAGCGATATTTTTTGATGACCGCGATTTTGAAGGATGTTCCCATGTTTAGTGATGCTGTTGACGATATCTGGCATGAAATGCTTATGTTTACACGTGAGTACAGCCAGCTTGGAGAAGCTTTTCTCGGTTCTCCCATCCATCATGCTCCACATATCGACGGTGTTCCTGACCCCGATGGCCGGGCTTGGTTTGATTGGATATATGCCCATATGTTCATCCATACTGCTTATTCCAGTCGGATCTGGGGTCCCTTCTTCCGGTATCCCTTAAATCCCGAGCGGCTTGAGGAGCTTAGGCAGGCAGAAGGAGCAGCCATACGGTCTGGTAGATTCAATCAACAGGCTTCGGATCGTTATCCGGAGATCCATGAAACTATTAATAAGCTAATCCATCAGGCCAAGGAACAAGTATCTAAGGCAATTCCCGGTACTACTTACTCCGCAGAGCGACCCGCTTCCCAATCGGCAGCCTATATGCCTTTTTTGGCTGGAGCCTTACTGTTTTATTCAGCTACCCAGCTCGACAGCTTCGATTCCCTGATGGAACAGCATTATACCCAAGAAGAACTCATCAAGCGTGAACAAGACACTACGGGCTATGGCGGCGCCTCATCCTGTAGCGGCAGCGATTCAGGTTCATTAAATCACGAAAGCAATTGCAGCAATGATAGTGGTGGCGGCCATGATAGCGGCAGCTCCTCATCGTCAAGCTGCTCCTCATGTGGTGGCGGAGGGGATTAGTTCATCAGCAGTCTAGAATAATTGAAATTCAAGTGAGGAAAGGAAGATCATAATGTCACTCATCGGTGAAGAACGCAAACGCATAATTATTGATCTTCTGGAAGATAACGGAGAAGTCACCACAGCAGAGCTGGTTCTTTTATTACAGGTGTCCAAGGAAACCGTGCGCAGATATCTGGATGATCTTGAAGCTCAGGGTAAGCTAAAAAAAATTTACGGTGGCGCGGTTAAACGCAGCTATGCTCAGGAGGAATCCCCTTACCTGGAGCGTGTAAACCTGTTTCAGAATCAAAAAACACAAATAGGCCGCCTTGCGGCTGGCCTTGTGCAGGACGGGGACGTCCTCTTTTTGGATGAAGGTACCACTACCCTATCCATCGTTCCTCATTTGAACCATCAGCATCTTACTATTGTGACCCACTCATTCCCCATAGCGGCCTTGTTGATAGAAAGAAGCCATCAACATACATTTAAGGGACGCGTGCTGTTTCTTGGTGGTGAAATCAGTGTGAAGCAAGCACGCTGCTCCGGGTCCATCACCGAAAACATGCTAAGTTACTACTATGTAGATAAAGCGTTCATTTCTGTCGATGCTCTTCATCCTGAAGCAGGAATCACAAGTTTGGATGAAGGCAAAGCTCTCATTTCCCGAAAAGCGATCGCACAAACGAGCGATGTTATCGTCATTAGCGATTCCTCCAAGCTGGGTCAACGCTCTCCTTATAAAATTAGCGGTCTGGAGCACCTATCCCGTATTGTTTGTGATCTGGAGCCTCCCATTGAATGGAGGACGGCGTTGCAGCAGCACTCGATCGAATGGCTGACTGCGGCTGAGATTTAGAAAGATTTAATCCAGTGCCGATGTGGACGCTTTGTTCGTCTCATTGGCGAATAAGCCACTAGGCAGCTTTGCATCCCAAGCTTTAGGCGCTTGGAGCCCAAGAGCATGGGCGACGACAGCGGCTGTATCCATGATTGTAAAACCTTCAAGTGCTGCCCCCGTCTGAATACCTGGACCGATACATCCCCAGAAAATAGTTTTGTCGAGTGGATGGTCACTTCCATGTTCCTGTGGATGAATACCTCCGCCTCCATGATCGGTTACAATAATAAGCAAGCTGTCCTCCCCTATTCCCGCTGCTTGTATGGCATCAAGAATAATCCCCGTGTGTGCATCTGTCTCCTCAATCCCTCGAATCTGCTCCGGCGTATTGAAGCCATAACGGTGTCCCATTGCGTCCGGCCAGTCCAAGTCAATATACATCAATAACAAGTCAGGATTGTCACGAATATAATTCGCTGCTGCTTGAGCCAGTTCACCATCTACTGGGTTATTGACTTTGTACACACTCAATGAACGTTCAATAATTCCATCATTAATGGGCTGCCAAGCGCTGAAGGATGCCAGCTTTTTATGAGGATAAGCTTCCCTTGCCAAGCGAAAAACGGAAGGATATGCTGAATCCTCTGGAAAGGCTGCTTCTGCTGCCAAGTCATTGGTTAAACCATGCTTCTCAGGGACAACTCCGTGCAAAAGAGCCCCCCAGCATTGCGCACTAATAGAGGGTAAAACCGTCTGAGCATCGAAGGTAAACGCCCCCGACTGAATGAATCGATCCAAATGAGGCGTATGTGCCCTTTGCACAAAAGTTCCTGCTCCGTCCCACCCGATAATTATGACACGATTAATTGGCTCCATACCAGATCACGCTCCTAATATGAGTTTACGGGTTTCCCCAAATACCAATCGAAATGACACCTGCAGTGATTACTCCAGATAAAACAATTCTGCGCAAGCCATCCGATTCTTTTAATAAAAAAATGCCAAATATAGCACCGAAAACGGTTCCAATCTCGCGCATAGGGGCCAAATACGATAATGGTGCAAGCTTCATCGCAAATAGAAACAGCAGGTATGAACCCGGTGAGCATACCGTTCCCAGCAAAATCGTCTTGAAATTCATTTTCCATTCCTGCTTGATCAAACCGGATCGAAGCGCAATCGGACTTAACACAAGCAAATACGCGATATTCGCAAGCTCGATTAAAGCTACTGGCGAGAGCGTCTGTAATACAATTTTGTCAGTCATGACATAACCAGTGATACACAATCCTACCGCCAATACGGGCAAAAAATTTCGAAAAGCAAACGTTTTGTTCTCTCGTTTCTTGGTAAATCCACCGAGTGCAAACAGACCCAGAACGATACCGCATACACCAGCCCAACCTACAGGTGTCATCGATTCACCCATGAATACTACGCTTAGAACCGGCACAAGCAGCGCACCTGTTCCACGCATGATAGGATACATTTGAGACATGTCCCCAAGCCGATATACAATCGGAAGCAGAAGACAATAAGCCATTTGAAATGTCATGGAAAGCAGCATGAGTGCCAACACAGATGAGGAAAGCTGAGTCTGCAGCAATTCGCTAACAAACTGGGGGAGCAAAAGCACAAACGATGTAATGTGAATCGACCATAGGAATACAATTTTATTAGTGCTGGTTTTGGTGAATAAATTCCAAACTGCGTGCATCAGCCCTGAGCCTATAACGAGTATAAAAGCAATAACGATAACCGTTTTCCACCTTTCCAAAAGATGAATACTTATGGCTTCATCATACTCCGCGGTCGACATCATGTCAACTAAAAACAATTAAAAGCAACAAAAAGCAAGTACCACTTAATTACTAGCCTGAGTACTAGACAATAGCAAAGCCCGCCGGTTATTCACTGCGCCAGCGGGCTTACTATCCGATTATTTCCTATTCATCCACAAGTGTCATTTCCTTGGAATTATTTTCGTAAAAATGATTGTAAACTTCATTGAGCAGCAAGATGAGCGTTCTGCTTTGCTCCTCCCCCAACTTCTCGATGAGACCAGAGAAAATAAACTGGTATCTTTCTGTGGCTTTCTGAGCAACAACTTCTCCTTTTCCCGTCAGCCGCAATAAAGTAATCCGCTTATCTGTAGCATCATTAAAACGTTCTACTAAACCAGCAGCAATTAAATTTTTGATCATTTGTGTGACAGTCGGTGAGGTAACCGATAATCTTTTGCTAATGTCAGAAATATTGACCCCATGATCGCTTTCATTCGTGAGTAGATTTAAACAAAGCAGAACTCGGATCTCGCTTGATTTAATACCGTTGACGGTTTGCTTTCGCCACGCGGTTTTACCAAACCGCTCGAAGGTTTCAGACATTTCCTTTACAATAGAAGCCATTTCCTCAGCCACTGAAAATATTACCTCCATTTGATGTTAACATTTACAGGATTACTCCTGTTCAAGAATGGATGCCTCTCGATCACGGATTATCCGTCTGAGCTCGTTCGCAATGTCCCGAGTAATTATACCACGCTCGTATAAGGCCTGTACCTCATCTCGCTCCGCTTGGATGGCTACCCAATGCAAATCTCTTTTGATTTCTTCATTTCCTTCCTTATTTCCTTGTCGTGAAAGATAAGGCTTTGACAGTTTATCTTTAATAAAATGGTAGTGGTTAATAACCTCCATTACTTCTTTCTCCTTTGATCCGGAATGGAGCCGTCCCAAGGTTTCGATAACCACATTGCTGGTTTGAAGCTTAATTTGTCTCATTGCCTCTCGATCAGACCTCGATTGAGCGTCCGAAAGCCTCGATTCCTCCTTGAAAAAGATTCCCTTAAACCTTTTAGCAATAGACTTTAGGATAATAAGCAAGAGATGCGTCCGATTTGATAAAATCAGCTCAAGCTGTTCCAAGCTGGCAAGAAATAAGCCGGCATGCTCCTTGCTAATCTCTTTACTTGCCAACAAACGACGCGTTTCTTCACGCTCTATTTCAATAGCTTCGATTCGAAATTTGGGTTCATTCTTACTCATGTGCAGCCTGCCATACCTGCCTTCACTTGGCTGAATGTGCTTCATCCAACGATTATAATCTGCAAGGACAGCCGCGGATTCAACTTCGTTGTCTTCACTCGTAGCGTGATGAACCGCCTCAATCGCTGCGCTCATCATCTTGATCTGACCCAGCCGTTCTTTTTCCAGACGCTCCACTTCATTCTTCTTTCCATCGTTGTTGGCTAGCAAGGGAAGCACAATGCTAGCTGTAAGAAGAGACAACAAGATAACAACCGTTGCCAGAAAAATAACCAAGCTGCGTTCTGGAAATGGGTCACCATTCTCGATAATCAGCGGAATTGAGAAGGCTCCCGCAAGCGTCACAGCACCGCGAACACCGGATAAAGAAGTCATCGCAAGAATTTTAAAGGATATATTCTCACCGTTTTTATTACGGCCAAATAAGCTTCCTACTCGCGAAAAGACGAAGGTCCATAGATACCGAAGTACGATTAGCATAATGAAAATAGCCAACGCATAAAACATGACTTCCCCATTGTTAAATTCAGGGCTTCCCAGTACTGTACTGAAAACACTTGGAATTTGTAAGCCCAGAATAACAAATACGAGCCCGTTTAACAGGTAAAGGATCACGGACCAAGTATGGTCTGAAACCTCGTTCGTTCGCGGTTTGGCTTTTTGCGACTTATCCCGTTCCACAGCATGCATAACACCACCGGCCACAGCGGCTAATATGCCGGATAAGCCTATTTCCTCTGCTGCCAAAAAAAGTGCGAACGGAGTCAGAATATGTATGAGCATATGCATGGTCTCGTCTTCGAGTCCGGATCTGCGGAGTAAAATACGTAAACCGGTAATGAGCGATGCCAACACCGCACCAACCACAAGGCCGCCAATAGCGATTATCAAGAAGCTGACGCCAGCCTTGGGTAAAGAAAATACGCCGGTTACAGCAGCTGCCACAGCGAATTTGAAAGCGACCAGCCCTGAAGCGTCGTTCATCAATGCCTCACCTTCGAGCAGATGCATCAAGCTTTTAGGCAGACGGATTCTCCCTGCTAATGCACTGACAGCTACGGCGTCTGTGGGCGATAGTATGGCAGCGAGGCCGAATGCCACAGGAAGTGGGATTGATGGAATCATCCAATGAATGGCATATCCAATCACAAAAACAGTTGCAAACACAAGGCCGACAGCCAGTAATAAAATAGGAGCGCGAAGACGCCATAGTTCACCGCGTGGTGTGTGTTTACCATCGTTATAGAGTAGAGGAGCGATAAATAGAAGAAAGAAAAGCTCAGGCTCAAGGTGCATATGAATGCCCATTGGAATAAAGGTTACAGCAACACCTAAAGCAATTTGTATGAGGGGAACGGGAACGAATGGGATTTCCCGATTTATAACATTAGAAACCCCAATAAGAGCAAGTAGAACCAAAATCGTAATAAATAATTCCATACCCAAGCTTCTCCTCTTCAGAAATGGCATGACAGGAAACAATCCAGTACGCCTCTTTCATATATTAATGAGCAATTGACTTTTCGAGCTTATTGTTTTTCACTTCTAACTGAGCTTTTTTAGCATGTTCGGGCATGAATATATTAAATCACACAATTAAATAGGTTTGCAACCTATTTAATTTCTTGCGAAAGTTAGCACAAAGAGCCATCAGTAAAGTGATCGTATTTAGATCCGATGAAATTAATGTATCCCTCAATAGAAATTTGATACCTTTTATTTACAAACAGAATATTCAATGACAGCATTGTCGTAACGGCTGGGGCTTCGATCCGATCACTAAACGACGCCGAACTTATTATGAATTGGGTCGAGACGCATTACCAGGAGCCTTCACCATCCACATACTCGCCAAGGAGATTCATCTGTCCCATAAGCATATGTTTGCGCTGTTCAAGCAAAAAACGGGGGAAATACAGAAAGCAGTATCTTGGATCTACAGCTCTCGTTTGGTTTTCAACTGGTTGCGTTGGTCTCTGGGGGAAATCCCTCTGTACAGCTTGAATTGCTTATTAAAGTAACTCAAGGAATGGAACCCGCATTCAAAAGCGATGTCAGTGATCGATTTGGTCGTGTGGTCCAGCAGATAGACCGCAGATTGTAATCGAAGGCGGCTAATAAACTCATTGGGGGAAAGATTCGTAATGCCTTTGAATTTTTTATAAAACAATGTTTTTCGCAGATTGGACATCACAATCATATCATTTATATCGATATCCTCGGAGAAATGGGACAGCATATATTGAATGACATTAATGATCCCTTGGTCCGTTTTTGAATTAGCTAATTCAGCCTGCTGCATAGCTTCATAATAGCGGAATATCATAACAAGAATATCGATAAAATAAAGAAATTGCTTGGCTCTCCACCCGGGAAGCTGCTCTTCCCCTTCGGCTATCGCAAGCTTGGAAGCGTGTTGTATGGCTTGAGCATACGGTGTATGCGCAGGAATTAATGGCGAAAACTTGTCAGCTGCATAAAATGGCGTCAGCAGCTTATGCCCTTCTGGAATGGATCTTGCAATGGAAGGGGCAAACAACACCATCGTCCATTCCACCGGTTTATCGCCATCCTCAGCCAGATTCCAGTGCGGCTCAAAAGGACGAAACACATAAACATCGCCAGGCTTGCCATGGTAATCACGGTCGCTCAGATGATATTTCACATTATTTTTTAGCACGATGCTAATCTCAAGCGCATCATGAACATGCAGCTCGTGCTCGGTTAAAGTACCGACTTTTTTGACAAAATTAAGTTCATCGTCCAACCGAATATCATCGTAAAACATAGCTGCTCCCTCCATCATCCCAGCTGAAGCTGAAATACTTGTCAGCCTTTAAGTATAGCAGAACTCTTTTTAACATGAAAGCGATTCCAAAATTCATAAAATCACAAAGGATACCAGTCACCCGGTATCCTTCGTGTATAAAACGGATATTAGTTAGTTATAACTATTTGACTTGGTCCAGCAGCTTGGCAATTAGGGTAACTGCTTCTGCACGGGTTGCACTCGCATTTGGCGCAAACAAATTATTGTCTCTTCCGTTAATGATTCCCTTATTGGCAGCAGCAGCAACATGCGGACGTGCCCAAGATGGAATGTGTTCTGCATCTGCAAACGAGAGCATTTCTTTTCCATCAGTAGGAAGCTCTAATGCCCTGCCCACCATCACAGCAATTTCCGATCTGGAAATTTTGCGGTCTGCACGGAATGTTTGATCCTCATAGCTCGTAATAATACCTGCACCTACTGTCTGAGCCAAGTGTGGTTTCACCCATTCTGGAATGCTAGAGAGGTCAGCAAAAGCTAATTCGGTAGCTTTACCCTCTAATTTAAGCGCTCGACTGATCATTACCGTAAATTCAGCACGATTGATTTCACCGTCAGGGCGGAACGAACCATCCTCATACCCATTTACGATACCAAGTGCCAATGCACGCTCAATAGCTGCTTTACTCCAATGGTTCTGGATATCGTTTAGAATGGTCTGCCCTGCTGTTGGATTAACCATTGGTTGATTACCCTCGATGATTGAGGTCAAGGTTGCATTCTGATCAATGGCCTTCATGCTGGACTTATCGTACGCTACTTCAACCTCATAGGACTGGATGTTATTGGGTGCCGTCTCATCCAGTTTGACCCAAGCTTTTGATCTCGCCGATAAATCCTTTACTTCGTATTCGATCTCACGTGTATTCGTCACATCATTCTTGCTGAGGACACTAACCTCTGACAAGCTTCCATTTTGCTCAACCCTAAACTCAGCAATTTCTTTACTTTGTTTAAGGATAAAAGAAATATATGGCTTCCCACCCATAATCCTTACAATACCCGGTCTTGTCACATACTCCTCAATGACCGATTTCTCATCAGTTCCGCTTTTGAAAATCGTGAAGTTCATACTGTACTTGCCATCAACCAACGTAGATGACACTGCAGCTGAACCGCCTCCAGAGCCGCCTCCAGAGTTGCCTGTGCCTGGCGTTGTTGGCGTTGTTGGTTCGTCAGGTACATTGACTGGAATGACCTTGTCAAATACCAGTTTAAAGGTATGAGCTTCCCCTTCTGAACCGGTTAATTGAAGTGCATAGGTAGCTGTCAAATCCTCAGTTTCGAACTCTACCTGCCTGGTGCTTTCCTCATTAGCCAGTACTCTAACAATCCCGGATTGTTTAAGTGAGTATTGCGGCAATAACTCGGATATGGTGCCATCAGCTTTAATAAGTTGAATTTTCGAAACCGTTACTCCACTTTTTAATTTAATTACTGCCATTTTCTTGCCGTTAACAACTTTCAGAGTGCCTCCATTGGCGACATAGTTACTGATTGGAGTTCCGGAACCATCCTCTGACACTGCTGCTTTGAAGGTAAAGCTGTATTCACCGTTTTTAACCGGCTTATTTAAATCAATAGCCTTATCGACTGCTGCTGCTTTGAACAAAGTCAATGCTGCTTGCAGAGATGCCTGTGCTCCATCCAATTGCTGCTGGGTTGCAGCTGTAAGACCAGCCGTTGCCTTGGCTTCGTTAATAGCCACTAGCAATGTGCTCTTAGCACCTGTTGGATATTGGCCATTATTGGTTCCTTCTACAGCTGCATCATGGAAGGCTTGAGCTTCTGCTATGAGTGCTTGTAAGGAGATTGTTTTCACAATATCAAATCTCAAGCGAATCGAATGATCCATTTCATAAGGCGATCCATTCGGGAGTTTGGTAGACACATGTACCGCTGCATTCAGCAACGCCGTCATGTCGCTCACCTCAAACTCAACCACTCTTGTATTCGCTGCTGCATCTGTGCTGACTACAGTCGTTTCGACCAAAGTACCGTTCTGCTCAACCTTGAAGCTCGGCACCACCGTGCTTTCTTTGATCGTGACCGATACCTTGTTCTTGCCATTCATAATCTTCCATTTCGCTGGTTTGTTAAAGTACTTATCCATGGAGGAAGCTTCATCCTTGGTTGCATGCAACGCTGTGAAGTTCAAATCTCGTTCGGAGGTTATACTGGAAAAAACAAGCTCCACATCGTAATCATTGTCATACAAGAAAGTCGGCGTCACCTGCCAGTAAATTTTCACCCATCCGTTCAATCGTTTAGTCAAATCATTGACTTCGAATTTAATGACTCGGGAGTTGTTAACGGCATCACGGCTTACGATATCCGCTTCTTTCAAAACTCCAGCCTGCTCAGTCTTGAACGAAGTGATTTCAGCACTTTGCAGCAAATTAAACGAAACGTATTGTTTACCGCCGACAACCGTCAATTTGCCACTGCTCTTGTCTACGTAATCGTACATCACCGAATTCTCATTCGTGCCTTTTTTGTAAATGTTGTAGTTGATTGCATACTGACCGTCAGCTAATCCTCCCGTTCCTGTCCCCGGGTTAGTGACAACAACTACCACTGCTTTGAACGCAGTCAATGCTGCTTGCAGTGATGCCTGTGCTCCATCCACTTGCGGCTGGGTTACGGTTGCATTGCCAGCTGTTGCCTTGGCTACGTTAATAGCCACTAGCAATGTGCTCTTAGCACCTATTGGATATTGGCCATTATTGGTTCCTTCTACAGCTGCATCATGGAAGGCTTGAGCTTCTGTTATGAGTGCTTGTAAATAGCCTTTAAACATCACGTTATCAAATTTTAAGCGAATCGAATGATCCATTTCATAAGACGATCCATTAGTGAGTTGGCTAGACACATGTACCATAGCATTCAAAAATGCCGTCATGTCGCTCACTTCAAACTCAACCACTCTTGTATTCGCTGCTACATCCGTGCTGACTACAGTCGTTTCCACCAAAGCACCGTTTTGCTCTACTTTGAAGCTTGGCACCGCCTTGTTGTCATTGATCGTGACCGATACCTTGTTCTTGCCATTCACAATCTTCCATTTGGCTGGTTTGTTAAAGTAAGTATTCATGGTGGAAGCTTGATCCTTGGTTGCATGCAAGGCTGTGAAGTTCAACTCTTGATATACACTATCGCTCACATTTCCGCCATAGACCGAAGTCGTGGTAGATTCTAATTGTACGATAGGATTGTTGCTGACCGCCATGGCATCCGGAAGCGGGATACCTGCTAGCAGGACAAACAGGATGAGTAAGCTTGACAAGACTTTCTTATATTGCGCGTTCACAGTATCTCTCCTTTACGAATAAGCAGCTTCGATAGGCCACCGATAAAACTCAGCAAGGGCTAATAGTTCCTTTAAATAATAACGATAATCATTCTCATTAATATCACAAAAAAAATATTATTACGCCTTCTTATTCACTTTGTATTTGCTAATCAATCTTCATTCCTAACGTATACCGAGATAAATGGATTGCCGTATGCATACAATTTCGATAATAAATGAAGGAGCAAATAATTGTCAACCCCCAAATAAATATATTTGTGCTTGATAGGTGGCATTAAAATTTGTTATAAATTTTATCATTGACAATGAGAATCATTTTCAATATTATTTAATTTAATGTGTAATTATTCACTTTAATTTCTGAAGGATGATAGGTTCAACCCGTGCTGAGCATTGGCAATCCCTCTACCCACTAATCTGATGCCTCTGAAAAAAATAATGCTACTCACGTTATACAACCATGAGTAGCTTAACATGAATTAATCACAACAATTAAATCATAATAATTCATGCAGCAGTACAATCACCTCTTGTAAGGTGACAAATCTTCGCGGTCTGTCAGCAGCTTACCAGTCTCGGCATATCGACAGACGGCCGATGCCACCTGGAAAGCATATGCTCTTCTTGGCAGGTCAGTATGGTTGGTTTTACTATGATGCAGCGTTTCCCTATGGAAAATAACAGCATCTCCGGGAGCCATAGGCTTGCAGGCTATTCCATTTTCCGGTTCAGCAGCACGGCGATGCGTTTCTCCAGCTTCATTCAGATCCTTTTGGCGACCCAAGCGATGGGATCTAGGTGCCAACCACAAGCCAGCGTTTTCTTGAGTGATATGATCCAATGCGACAAAGCCATTAAGCATATGCCCCAGAATATGGGTGTACATATTATCCTGATGCCAGGCTAAGCCTTCACCACGGGGAGGAACCACTGCATACATCCCCATCCACAGCTTAACATCATCACCCAAAATGCGTTCAAAGGATTCAATAATTGTTGTATTGCTCAGGAAATTGACTGTTTCCGGGAACTGCGCCTGACTTTTAGCCAAGCTCAAAGTCGGATTGGACTTCCATTTGCCATCATGGGACTGCTGGGTTGCAAATTCCGCATTTTCCTGGTTAATTTTATCAACCGTTTCTTGGGTCAAAAATCCGGGTGCGTAGAAATAACCTTCGCGATAAAATTGTTCAATCATTTCCTCAGTCAATACAAAATTCGATGCGTTGGTCATTAGCATGGGTTGAATCCTCCTTGATTGGTTTGCAATAAATATAGCAAAGAAACACTTTATTCACTGCTTCAATCCAATCAATTAGTTGTACTTTTGTTCATGAGACTTAGTTCATCATATGGCGGGTTCTAATTCGATTTCGGCCAATGCCACTCTATCAGGTCATCACTCCAAGCGATTCCAATACAAGCGTGTGTATCAAAGATGACCTGCTCGTCCTCAGGACCGCTCCCATGAAAGAACATCAGAAATTTTCCAATCCCTTCAACCTGCTTACAATCCAATACGAAACCCGCTGTAATCCTGCCTTTTGCCCATTCCCATTCCTGCTGCCCCAAGGTCAGCAAACGGTTTTGATGCGTCCAGCTTTTCAAATCCGATGATCTCATCACTCCGATACCGTTCTCGGGTGAGTGGAACATCACATATTCATTGTCTATTTGGAGAATGCACACGTTCTCTCCAGCACGCTCGTTTCCATAATAAGTCCAGTTCTCTAAATCATAGGAGTACGAGAGACTTACCCCATTTTGCTTGTAAAAGCACCACCATTTCCCCGAATCTTTATTATCTTTAATCAAATAAGGATCAATCATCCGTCCCATTTGCTCAGCGGGAACCTCTGGGCCTTTTAACAACAGCAATTCCGGCTCTGCCCAGTTCACAAGATCCTCGCTCGTCATCGTCCAGATTCGGGAGTCACGGCTGCCATACTTCTCACCGTCTGGTCGCGGATAGGTTTGCAGACACATCACCCAACGATTCTGATAGCGAATCACATTGCCAGGACTGGAATAATTCAAGCTTCGGTCTCTCGGTGTCAATTTCCTTGGCTCGCTCCACGTCAACAAATCCTTGCTTTCACTCGTAGCTGTATACATGTATATACTTCCATCCGGCTCTGTTTCCGTTAGCGTATAAAACAACCTGAATACACCTTCATGATGCATTGCAGCCGGATCGCGGTAAGCGATCCGGCTATTGCCTTGCAGCAAAATAGGTGATGATATTTCATCCAGTCTCAAGACAGCCAAATTCATCCCTCCATTCATACATCAAGCTATTGATGAGATCCGATCTAAGCTGAGGCTGATTCAAGCACTTGGCCTAAAGTCTTCGGATTTCTTTATAGGCCGAATTTGTCCGTTCACATCGAATTCGATGCGAAACGCACCCGGCTTTTCCTTGAACGGAGCACTGTCGTTATTGCCAAAAAATGTACTCCACCACTGACCTGCTTTATCCTGAAAAATCGTATTATGCCCACCGTGCGGAATCGCTACATATCGGTCGCCATACGGACCATACAGCTGATCAGAGCTTGCCGCAAAGCAGTGATAATCACCGTCTACAAAATCCGCACCGACCAGATGGTATCGTCCTTCTGCTTTAAACAGAAACGTTCCTTCGAAGCCGACATGCTCGGCATTGGCAGGTTTTAGCTGCTGCAGTTCCTCTGCCAATGCCGTCAAATCTTCATTCATTCTCGCAATTTTACCATTATCACATAAGAAGTATACCTGACCGTCATCATCTTGAAAAAGTGAAGCATCAATATGAGGACTTATCGGTGCATCGACCTTCATGTTGTCCACATAAGGTCCCTCCGCCTTGCCGCTGAGGCTCCGCAGCAATCCGTTTCCAAGCCGCGGAATGCTGTAGGTGATCCAGAAGGTGCCTTTTAAATAATGGATCTCGGGTGCCCAGAGGGGACGGAACGGCGCTCCGTCGCGCAGCTGAATTTCCTTCTGCCACGTACCGTCCCGATCCACATTCCATACGGTCGTCCGCTTGCGCGGTTCCGTAATCAGCGGTGTCCAATGCTTTAAATCTAGCGACTTCCACAGCTGAATATCTCCTGTCACCGCCCACCAATCGGGAAACCCGGTCGTTCCGGTCATGTAATAGGTACCGTCTTCCCCTAGACAAATAGAGGTATCACGAATCGGATAGTCCAAAAAAGGTGTCAGGACGTGCGGCAGTTCCGGCATTTTCATCATTGTGATCTGTTCCTTTTTGTCATGATGGGTTCGCAGTATTACAGATGATGCTTCCCATTCTGTTTATTTAGCGTTTTTGTTATAGTCGGCTGTAAATTCTTCCATGATCTTGTCGCCGCCGCCTTTAACCCATTTGTCTACTGCATCGCTCCAGCCTTTGTCATCCAGCTCGCCTAGAACAAACTTGGTTTGTGCATCCGTAATTGCTTTTTTCAAGTCCACGCCTTTTTGTGTGTTAGTATCGGATAATAAAGCAGCGCTTAGATCATTAACCGCGATACCTTTATTGTCAGCGAACATTTTGTCAATCTTGGTTTCAACTGCATTTTTAGTAATCTTGATCCCGCCGTACTGATCGCCCCATCTTAAGTTAACAAACTCTCCAGATAGCTGCGAGCCATCGACTCTTTTGGCTGCTCCATTTTCAACCTTGTAGTCGGTGCCTTCAATCCCATTATTGAGCAGTGTGAGCATCTCTTCATCACCCAATTTATCGAGGAACGCAAGCACCTGCTTCATTTTGGCTTCTGTCGTTACACTTGACTTCGGAATCACAATCAGGGAATCGTAGCCGAGTGTACCTCTTACCTTTTGTCCTTGCGGGCCATCGAAATTTTGAGCAACATCAACGACCACTTTCGGATTCGCTTTAACCATATCCAAATGGCGGGAACCGCCATCATCAATTACAGAGAAGTACATGCCTGCTTTACCTTGATTGAAGTAATCGTATTTTTTGGCAATCGGGAAATCCGGGCTGATCAGCTTTTCGCTAACCATCTTTTTGTAGAGATCCAACGATTTCTTGAACTCTGGATAGAGGAAATCCGGTGTAATCTTGCCGTCTTTCAGTCCCCAAGCATTCGGACCCCCATTATAAATGGTCAGCTGCTTCAACAATTCCATCGTAGCGTCTTCCTGGATACCCGTCGTATTGTTCTTGCCATCCTTATCAGGATCATTCAACGTGAAGGCTTTGGCCACATTGTAAATATCATCGGCCGTTTTCGGTGTTTGCAATCCCAGATTATCCAACCAATCCTTGCGGAATATCATCCCATAACGAGCCAATACGCGCTCCCGAGGGATCCCATACAGCTTGCCGCTGACGCTCGCATTTTTAACTGCAACCGGATTCATTTTACTGAGGTTTTTCGTGTCTTTAATAAATGGCGTCAAATCCCAGTACATGCCTGACATTTGCGCGTTCAGCATGGCAGATTCCTTCGTTTTACGGATCAGCATTACATCAGGCAGCTTACCGGAAGCATTCGTTGCACTAACCTTGTCATCATAGGCTGTACCCGCCCCAGGTACCCAGATAATATCAAGCTTCGTATTGGTATACTCCTCGATCTTTTTCTGAATAGGACTGTCCTTCTTGGGCGGCTCAGCACCTTGTTGAATCATCATAATCTGAAGCTCTAACGGTTTGGCGGGTGTGCCTGCTGCCGGTTGTCCCGCAGGTTTTTCGGTTTTACTCGTGCAGGCTGCCAGCAGTGACACTGACATGCAGGTCAAACAAACAATGCTAATCATTTTTGCAAATTTACGAGTTTCATTCTTTTTCATAGTAAAATCGCCTCTTTCATCTGTAGTTTTAGTTTAGCCTTTTACTGACCCCAATAACGCGCCTTTGGCAAAATGCTTTTGCAGAAACGGATATACAATCAGAATCGGCAGTGTCGAAAGCACAATAACCGCCATCTTAATCGTTTCCGCTGGTGGAGCGACAAAATCTTCACCGAAATTCGTAGAATCTCCAATTCCTGCCTGCGATAGAATAACGATTTGTCTGAGCCATACCTGAATCGGCCATAGCGTGCTGTCGTTAATATATAGAACGGCATTGAAGTAAGCGTTCCAATGCCCTACCGCATAAAATAAAGCGAGTGAAGCCAGTACTGGCGCCGACAAGGGAAGCACAATCCGGAACAAAATCCCCACATCGCTGCTGCCGTCAATCCGCGCTGCTTCCTCCAGACCATCAGGCAAATTTTGAAAGAAGCTGCGCATAATAATCAAATTAAAGGCGCTGATCAAGCCCGGAATAATGAGGGAACCAACATTATCGAGCAACCCTGTCTCCTTCACTACCAGATACGTAGGAATCATCCCGCCGCTGAACAGCATCGAAAATACAACCAGCTTCATGAACAGCTTGACGCCCATCAACTCTCTCTGCGCCAGCGGATAAGCCATCAAGGCGGTAAATAGCAAATTAGCCAATGTCCCGACCACCGTGATGAATATCGAAACGCCAAGACTCGATAAAATAATGTCTGTCGATAAAATATACTTGTAACCGACCAGCGAGAATTTGGTAGGGAATAAGATAAACCCTTTTGTGATCAATTCCTCGGGTGCTGTCAGTGATGAAGCGATAATAAAAATGAATGGCAGGATACAGCAAGCAGCAATAGCAAGCAGCAGCAAGTAGTTAACTCCGTCGAGTAGTCTGCTGGATAGTTGTTTTTCTACCATGATCGGTAAGCATCTCCTTATAGCTTCCAACGGAAGCTGGGATCGTTAGCACAAGCTTTATATCAGTATATACCTTCTTCTCCGAACTTTTTGGCCAAACGGTTCGCACCAGTCACCAACAACAGTCCGATGATCGATTAAAACACACCAACCGCCGTACTGTAGCTGAACTTCCCTTGCGAAATTCCCGTCGTGTACACATACGTGTCAAACACTTCCCCAACCTCACGGTTTAAAGGATTTACCATCAGGAAAATTTGCTCAAAGCCCGAATCCAGAAAAGTACCGATCCGCAATATAAGTAAAATGATGATCGTACTGCGAATCGCAGGAAGTGTAATATGCCACATTTGTCTCCAGCGGTTAGCCCCGTCCATACGAGCAGCTTCATATAACCCAGGATCAACACCCGCAAGCGCAGCTAGAAAAATAATCGTGCCCCAGCCGGTTTCCTTCCATATGACCTGCGAGGTAATGATCGTTCGGAACCAATCCTTGCTTAGCAGAAACTTGACCGGCTCCGCTCCCATACTGTTCAACATACTATTGACGATACCGCCCTCTGTCGAAAAGAACAGAAAGCTGATTCCGACTACGACAACCCAAGATACAAAATGCGGTACATAGATAAGCGTTTGAATCCATCGTTTAAATAGATCTCTTCGCACTTCATTAAGCATGAGTGAAATGATAATCGGTAACGGAAAAAAGAAAACAATATTATACACAGCCAGAATGAATGTATTTCTGAACAGCTGCCAAAACGCCTCATTTCCAAAGAACGTCTCAAAATGCTTGAGTCCCACCCACTTGCTCCCAAAAAAACCGAGGAAAGGCTGGTAATCCTGAAATGCAATGAGTATACCCCACATCGGCATATATTTATAAATAAGGAAGTACAGCAGCCCCGGCAGCAGCATAATAAAAAACCATTTTTGCCGTTTGAGCCTTCGTTTAAAAGAATTCATTTTTGAATCTGAAATGGATCGTTTCGTTTCAGATACAGCCTGCATCTTGTTTCACTCCCAATTCATCCGTCGTATGTTCACTTGTCTGTAATCCATACTTTATAGACTTGGTAAGTGATAGTCTACAATCACAGCAGCAGATGATTTTGTCAAAGAGGCGGTGGATACTGGTTTTAGAGCTATTTTGAGCATTAATAATCATTGCGGCAGATCAGATAATCCTTGTAGATAACAAAAAGAACCTCCTTTGAAGGAAGTTCCCGGGTTCCGATCAGATAAAATGCTCAGCTCGCTGAACAATCTATATGTTGTCATGATAAAAAAAATTCGGTTTTACAATCGTATCGGCATAATGCTGGTGAAAAATAGGTGTGGCTGCAGGCGATAACGGTGGGATTAACCATGACCAATTCCCGGTGACCTGACGGTCATTCTTATGTTCATTCGCCTCAAATCTCATAAATTGCTGAGCGGCTGTATGGTGGTCTACAATGGCTACGCCATGCTGCTTGAAAGAATCTAATACGGCGATATTTAACTCGACCAATGCCTTGTCCTTCCATAAGGAAAAGTCCCTGCTCGTATCCAGTCCCATGATGGCCGCTACCTTGGGCAGCATATTATAACGCCCGGTATCGGCCAGATTTCGAGCTCCGATCTCAGTACCCATGTACCAGCCATTAAAAGGAGCCGCCGTATAATGAATGCCTCCAATCTCCAGTCGCATGTTAGAAACGATGGGCACTGCGTACCATTGTAAATTCAAATCGGCAAAACCCGTGATCTCTGGATGGGTTAGTGGAACCTCCAGTATGAGAGATGATGGAATTTCAAATAGTCTTGGCACTCCATCACCGATTTTTACAAGGAGTGGAAGCACATCAAAGGGACCACCTTCTCCCCTCCAGCCCAGCTCCTGGCAAAGCTTCGTGATGACAAGCGAATCCGGATCTCCAATTACCCCTTCATCGGTTTCATAACCCGCATAACGAATAAGCTGGTGATTCATAATGCGAATCTGCTGCGCAGGCTGAAGAGCGGGCTTGAAAATGGTGATCGTCGGACGAATCCGACCGCTGTTCGTAGCATATTCGATATGACGGAAAAGCGCCTGCGCGATTTCTTCCTCCGTCTCCAGACTACGAGCATCCATAATGTGCAAAGTCTCCCAGAATAGCCTGCCGATACACCTGTTGCTATTGCGCCATGCGAGCTTAGCACCATACTGCAGCTCTTCAAGCGTATGCTCATAAAAGCCCTGCTCGGCTATGGCTTGCCGGATCTCCACGAATCTTTGATCCATTTCATCCGATGTTCTACCGGTCTCACTATAATATGTATGAATAAAACGCTCGGCTTCCTCTAAGTTGTGATATACGCTCATATTGAATTCGTACTCCTGTCCTGATTCTGCTCTTTATTATAGTAGAAACAGGTGTTTATTCCAAATGGCAGGTCTTGTCATGATTTAAACTTATCTTGGAATTGGCTTGGAGTGATATTCACATACTTCTTGAAAATGCTAATAAAATATTTGTAATCCTTGAAGCCGACATCTGAGGCAATATTGTATACTTTGCCATTACCCGTCTTTAACTGATCCATGGCTTTTTGAATCCGGTAACGGTTCAAGAATTCATTAAACGTATAGGTCGTTTCCGATTTAAACTTCTGATTCAAGTACGTAGAGCTAATCCCAAGCTGTTTGACTAGGTCTTGAATGCTGATCCGATCCGCATAATTTTCTTGAATATACGTAATCATTTGGGCTACATACTTGGAGGCTTTGGTGGGCGTGTTCAGCATAGCAGCACTTAGAACCTCATCCAATTGATTCGGGTTGTTCTTAATAAATTGATATTTTTTCTTAAGTTCAATTTGAGTCTTCGCCCGCTCCAAAGCTTCAAATAATTGATGCTGCTCCAGGGGCTTAAGCAAATATTCACTAACTCCCAAATGTACGGCTTTTTGGGCCAGATGGAATTCATCATATCCCGAAATGATAATAAAGCTGCAGGTAGCCGCTTCGACACTACGCTCAATCATCGTAATTCCATCCATTAAGGGCATATTGACATCCGCGATAACAATATCCGGCTGCAATTCTATGATCTTCGAAAGACCATCCATTCCATTCGCAGCCTCATCGATGACAATACAATTGGACCCCAACCAATCAAATGTATAGCGCAAGCCTTTGCGTATCATTTCCTCATCTTCCACAAGCAATACTTTAAACACTTTCTTCACCTTTTTCGTAGGGAATTAAGATGGTTACACACGTACCTGAGCCTGGGGAGCTTTGAATTTGTATGCCGTATTCCTCACCATATAACAGCACTAAGCGGCGATGAAGATTGTTGAGTCCAATATGCTTGGTCTGATTATTCGGACTGCTCAGAATATCCCTGATCTCCATGAGCTTTCGCTCGTCCATGCCATCACCATTATCCACAACCTCAAGTACCAGGTCCTGATTTACTACATTTCCGCGAATCGAGATAAACAATGCCTCCTGATGCTGATACCCATATTTAATAGAGTTCTCAATAATGGCCTGCAGGAGAAGCTTGGGAACTAAGGCACCCAGCCCTTCGTCAGATACATCTATCGTATAAGTTAATCGATCTTTAAAGCGGATTTGCTGCAGCTTCAAATAATCGATCACATGATTCAAATCGCCTTTCATTAAAACCGTTTGTCCATCATTACTAATACTATATCGCAGCAGCCTTGAGAGGATCATGACGATCTCCTGCGCCTGTTGGCTGTCCACAACAATCGCATAACGTAAAGTCTCCAGTACATTAAAAATAAAATGTGGATGAAATTGGGATTGCAGCTGCTTGGCCTCTATTATTCGCCTCAGGTTCGATAATTCCTCGTTCTTGTGCATTAAATCATTCAGACGATTCAGCATAATATTGAATTGATTCGCTAAGGTTTCAAATTCATCTCCGGTTTTGATTTCAACGTAAGCATCCAAGTGGCCTTGTTGAAGCTTATTTACGGCAAATAACAATTTATCAATCGATTGTGTATTTCGCGAAGACATTTTGTGCGCCAGAAAATGGAGCAGTATCCATAACAAAATAGTTGCCACAACAATAAACACCGTCAATGAAAGGTACGAATACTTTTCAAGCTGAAGAGAATTAAGCGTATACACGTTCATTTGAGTTAATGGGATATTCGATCGGCTTACATAATATTTGCCATTATTTAATTGAATGTAGCCTTGAGAATCGTACACAGGATTGAATTTGTTCATTAACCCTTTAGCAATATTGTTAGTCGTAGCTATAATCGTGTTATGCTGATCGGTTATGACCGCTATTTCATTATTTTGCACAAATATGAGCTTCTGAACATCTTCTTCATATAACTGATAAACCAAATAACCGACTACCGTATTGTTGCGCAGGATAGCTTTTCCGAACGTATAGACCGTATAACGATCGAGTGAATAAGAGATGTGATTCGTTTCGGTCAGCGTTGATGTGGGTATAGCGGAGATACGGGGTACAATATCCTTGAATATCAACTCCTCGATCAAAGCATTAGAAGGAGCGGAGGATGCTACAAATATGCCCTTCATATCAATGATATGAAGCACGCCTTTTACCTTTTGCTGATTATTGAATTCATAAAATTGTTCATACACATCTTGGCCATTGGATCGTGTACGGACATAATCGATAACAAGCGGCAGGGCGGCCATTCGGTTAATTTCTTTATAATAATCGTTGTACACCTTCGACATGGATTGATTGATCGTTCCATTGGCTTCCTCGGTTACTTTCGCCAATATGAATTTATTATTGATAATCGTAAAGAGCAGGAATAAGATAAACAACACGATAATCGGCATAAAGGTATACATTAAAAACAAACGACGCGTGGACTCCTTAAAGTTGTTCTTGTTAGCCTCCATACCTCCACATCCCGCATTGATATAATTTTATTACTAGAACTATTATCATACCTTACATTCATATCCATAAACAAGAAGAATAAGGCTGGCCCTGCTTACCGCAGGAACCAACCGAAAGATCAAGGATTTTAAGAGATTGAAGTGTCTACATCGTAATGTCCTTCTTACCTGACAATTTGAAAAACAAAAGCAGCGACAGGACAGTAATGATAGTAAGCATCGTTGATAACGCTGCAGCCACCCCATAGTTACCACGGATAACCTCTGTATAGATGGCCACTGTCATGGTTTTCGTAGACCCTGTGTATAAGATGATCGAAGTACTTAATTCTGTAATAATACTAATCCAGCTTAATACCGCTCCAGCTATCACGCCTGAAATCATCATGGGCAGCGTAATTTTGAAGAATGTCTTCATGGTAGAGGCTCCAAGACTAATTGCTGCTTCCTCTATACTATCATTTACCTGATGCAGCACAGCTGCGCTTGAACGAATCGTATAGGGGAGTCGCCGAATGACAAAGGCTGCAATCAGTATAATTGCCGTACCGCTCAAGACTAGCGGCTTATGATTAAAGGTAACCAGTAACGCGATACCGAGTATCGAGCCTGGAACAATATAAGGAAACATCGTAAACACGTCTAATATATTGGATGCAGCGCCTCTTCTCTTAACCGTCACATAAGCGATTAGGATGGCCAAGAGGACAATGATCACGATCGAAATCGCTGCTAAAATAAACGTATTCGCAATAGAATCTCCAATCTTGGAAAAAGCGGACCGATAACTGTTTAGTGAATAACCAACAACAAATATTCGTCCTGACGTATTCAAAAAAGAGGTGTACATCACATATATTTGCGGCAGCAAAGCGATGGCGGTATACACATAAACAATGCCATGAACAACGATATTCCCCAAGCCCTTCTTCTCTTTGGGCTGTATCGGATTAAGAGCGCTCATTGTAAACGATTTGCGGTTGGATATATACTTTTGCAGCAGAAAAATCGATGTTGCAAAAATGACCACAAGTACGCTAATGGCAGCTGCAAAACCATCATCACCACCGTTTTCACTAATAAACTCGGTGAAGATGAGCACAGGAATCGTTTTGTACCCTTCACCAATCAGCATCGGCGTACCAAAATCAGCTAACGCACGCATAAATACGAGCATCCCGCCTGCAAGCAATGTAGGCGTAATCAGCGGAATCAATACCTTCCACATCTTGCGGATTCCGGTACAGTTCATGCTCTCCGCTGCTTCCATTAAAGAATTATCTACATTCTTTAACGCCCCTGATACATACATGAATACGAGCGGTGACAGCTGAAGCGTCAGCACTAACACGATTCCGGTAAATCCGTAAACATCCGGCATCGGAATGCCCAGTACTCCCTTAACGAAGTTTGTAATAACCCCGTTTCTTCCGAGTAAGAGAATCCATGAATAGGCACCAATGAAAGGGGCTGACATGGATGAAATGAGAATTAAAATTTGAATAGTGCCGCTGCCCTTTATCTTAATTGTAGACATGATATAGGCTAATGGCGCTGCAATCACTACAGATAAAACGGTAACACAGGTCGTTACCTTGATGCTATTAAACAACGCATTCATATAATATTGTTTGCTAAAAAACTTCTCGAAATAAGCAAGGGAAAACGCACCCGTTTCTCCGTTGATAAAGCTTTTGATCAGCAGAGTAAACAATGGAAAAGCCAGAAATACCATATAGACGAGAAAGATCAGAATCGTAATGGGCATCCATACATCAAACCGCTGCCTTCGTTGATTCATAGGCTGATGGCCCCTGTATAATTAATCTCACCCTGCTCATCATACACATTCACTTTATCCATATTTGCCTTCAAATGAACCCTAGTTCCAGGCTTTAACAGGTTGCCAGTAGTGGATTCCTTTGTAATTTCAACACGTAAGCCCGTTTCTAAATCAACAAAGTAATGGGTATTTTGCCCAAGAAAAATACTGCTGACAATCGTTGCCTTGATTCCTGTACCATCCTCAGAAATGATAAATTCTTCGGGTCGGACAGATATTTTAACTGGTAATTCACTACTCGATACAGGCACCTTAATATTCCGTACTCGATCTTCATAGGTCGGACTGAAATGGACCCTGTACTCATCATTAACTACTGACAGGGAGCCCTCCATGATGTTGGTATGGCCTATGAAGGTTGCAACAAATATATTAGCAGGCCTTTGATAAATTTCCTGAGGTGTTCCAACATGCTGAATAATACCTGATTTCATAACCGCAATCCGATCCGAGACTGCCATCGCTTCCTCTTGGTCATGCGTCACGTAGACAGTGGTAATGCCAACGGTATTTTGAATTTCTTTGATCGCATTACGCATTTCTATGCGAAGCTTGGCATCCAGATTTGACAAGGGTTCATCCATTAGCAGTACATCGGGACGAATCACGATAGCTCGGGCTAACGCTACCCGCTGCTGCTGCCCGCCTGATAGATTTTGGGGCAGTCTATCCTTATACTCATCGATTTGGACGACTTTCAATACCTCTTCCACTTTCTTTTCAATATCAGCCCTTGATAGTTTGCGATTTTCCAATCCAAAGGCTACATTACCCTTGACTGTTAAATGAGGGAAGATTGCATAGTTCTGGAACACCATGCCGATATTCCGCTTGCCAGGTGCTACCTGATTAATGACGCGGTCATTAAAGCGAATCGATCCGCCTTCTATGGAGTTAAACCCGGCAACCATTCGCAAGAGCGTCGTTTTCCCGCATCCTGAAGGACCAAGCAGGGTGAAAAACTCACCCTGCTTAATATCCAATGTCAGCTCAGGAATTACTTTCGTATCGCCATACTTCTTAACAACATCCTGGAATGATATGGTAACGCTCATCTGTACCACCCTATTTCGTTATGTTTATTTTTGCAATTTGGTAAACGTATCTGTGTAGCGACTAATGATCTCTTTCTTGTGCTCTTGTACATATTTATTATCTTCCTGGATCAATTTAATTTCACTCATCGGCTTCATATGAGTTCCGAGCTTAGCATTCGTACGCAAAGGCCGGTTAGTGAGTTGAGTACCAAATGCATCTTGCGCTGGCTGTGAAATAATGAAATCCATAAATTTCTTGGCATTTTCCTCGTTTTTGCCGCCTTTTACGATACCGGCAACCGCATCGAGGAATACAGCTCCTTCAGTAGGATAAACAATTTTGACAGGACCGCCACTTTTCACGTAGCTTGCAGATGGATCTTCATAAGTTAATGCCACTATATATTCACCGTCAGCCACACTTTTATGAACAGCACCGGAGCCGCTGGCGATTTTGCCATTCAAATTCTTAATTAACTCACCCATGAAATTCCAGCCCTTGTCAGACGTGTAATCTCCGCCCTTGGCCAATAATATATTGGTTAATTGGGCAAAAGCTGAGCTGGAGCTTGCCGGGTCCGCCGATGCAATTTTACCTTTTAGTTTGGGATTTAATAAATCTTCATAGCTCTCAATTTTGATATCTCCAACCAAGTTCTTATTCACCAACAGGACGCTGCCATCAGAAACGTATGGAGTCAAAAATCCTGAATCATTCCGATGTCCTTCCAATAGATCCTTATCATTGGGAGAAACATAATTGGCGAACAAATCACTATTACCTAATAATACAGCCTTGGAGCCTCCAAACATGACGTCAGCGTATGGATTTGCCTTTTCTGATTGTAAGCGCTTTATTAATTCACCTGTGCCAGCTGAAACCAATTCAACCGTTATACCTGTTTGCTTTTCAAACATAGGAATTAACGCATTAATGATATCCTCGCTGTTAGGCGTATACACAACCAGCTTGGTCGAACCCTTAGGCGTACTTGGAGCGCTTGGCGCACTCGGAGTGCTTGGAGTACTGGCAGTACCCGTATTGCTCGTATTCGATTGACCACATGCTGCCAATAGACTCATCGTTAATACCAACGCGACTAAACTAAACCATTTTTTCAATACGTTCGCCCCCTATTTGAATATAAGGTAATTGTATCAGAAGCTATCCATATTTAAATCCTAAAATACATCAACATCATCTAAAATCGGCAACTAATCTAACACAAAATAAGACATCGTTATCGTTCATCGAATTGAAACCGTTTTATAATTAACATGGTCAATAAACAAAAAAACAATGCTAGTAAAACTAACATTGTTTTAAGTGTTATGATATTTTTTTCGATAATCTCCAGGCGTCATATCCTCCATCTTGCGGAAATATCGGATGAAATTTTGCGAATTCTGGTATCTGAGCTTCTCTGCAATTTGTGATACCTTCATATCCGTTTCCAGTAGCCATTTTTTTGCCTGATTAAGCCGATATTGGGAAACATAATCACTGAAATTCACACCGGTTTCCTTACGGAACACCGTCTTGAGATAATTCGGATGGTAATTCAGGCGCGTTGCACACAGATCCAGAGTCAAATCAGACTCAAACTCTTCATGGATAATTTCGATCATATGCTCGGAGATATTCTTATTCTGGCTTTCCCACTTTTTGTTCAGCAGTGTAACCATCGGCTCCAGTACCATTCTCATAAACCAGCTCTCGGTTTCTGCAATCGTTTTGAGATTAAATAGCTGCTCGAACAGCTGGCGGTCCTCTTGTGAGGAGGCCTGCAGATTCTCACCGGCATTTTGGATTTCCCGAATCAGGTCGGCCAGCAGCCGAAACAAAATCATCTGGTATTCCTGATGCCGTATAGGATCGCGCAGTATGACGGTAAGAAATTCGTGCAGCAGCTGCTGAGCTTTGACCAGGTCGGGAACCTTCAAAGCATCAATAAGCTGCTTTTCGATCCATTCTGGAAAAATCGTCTGAATCCGATGGTCAGGCAATACATCCTCCACATGCAGGATAGCCTCTTCGCCAAATCGAATTCTATATTTTAACGCCTCCAGACTTTCCCTATAAGCCTGCGCCCCTCGATTCAGGTTCGTAAAGAAGCCACTGATGCCTATGCTGATTTGCAGCCCCAATATTTCTTTGACCGTAGACTGGATCAGCTCTGAAAGGGCATACACATCATTTTTACCTTCCTCTGGTGAAGAAGCCCTGTTTCTCAGCAGTGTGATCTGATTGCCGCCAATCACGACAGGCTCGAGACGGGACTCCGGCAGTGTCAGCTCCGAGACAATATTGTTAACCGCAAACATCAACAGGTCATGGTCATTTTCCTGAAAACGCGTTCCCGTCAAGCTGTCAATTTGAACCGTCAGCACACAATAGGAGTCGGTCCCCCAATCATACTGAAATTGCTCTGACTTTTCCTGAATCTCTTGCGTATTCAGCTCACCTAACAACAGCTTTCTCACAAAAAATTCCTTTAGCTGCTTCGTATGTCCCTGTATTTGGTCGAGCAGTCTCGATTGTGATTTTCGCAGCGAAACGATATGTTTGCCAATGAACTGCAGCTCATCCTCATTTCTGTTCTCGATGGATCTGCCTCCAGCAGCAGACTCGAATACGAGACGGATGGGCGTATAGATTCGATTGGAACCGATCAATGAGAGCACCAGCAAAATGAGGAATACCCCTGAGCATACATAAAATGTATACCAACCGATCGCCCCAGACTCCTTTGTAATCTGTTCAATGGAGACAAGTGACACATATACCCAGCCGTTAAATGAAGATTTTTTGTAGGTGATTCCGATAGAACCGTCCTGCAGACGAATTTCATTACTGCCGCTTTTCTCTGTAGATGCTTTTAAATGGCGGACCACTTGATCGATCTTTTCCTGTGAAAAATCGGGATTCGATACCTGTGTCAATAATCGGTAATCCGAATCGAAGACGATGGTATCCGACTCGCCGTTATATTCGGGAATCAGCTTTTGCAGCCTATAGTTAGGAACGTTCGCCACAATGACGCCGGATAAATCCTTAAATACATTGATAGGAAGCTTTTTCACCAGCAAAATATTAGGAGTCTCATTGTTCGTAACCCATTTCGAAAATTCCGGAAAATTTACGCGTTCAGTCAATATTTTCAATTCTTTATCGGTCATAAATTGTGAAAATCCACTGTTATCCAAGGACCATTTATGTGAAAAGCTCGCTAGCTGGACGTTGGAAATCCCTAAATCAAACGATTGCAGCTTGTAGAGCCCGTTCGCCAAATCCGTCACCAACATAAAATCCCTTGCCTCAAAGCCCCGAGTTATCGATTCATTGACAAGCTTGCTGTTACTGAATTGGACAATCGCGTTATCAATCGTTTGCAGAACCTGCTCAACCTTCAATTCCGTTTGTGTAAGCACCTGCATATTGCCCATGTTGACCTTTTCCTGGACAATATCCTTGGCTTTAAAATAAGATAAAATCCCTAATGATACGACGGGGATCGTAACTAGGATCATACTAAAGATAATGATTCTCCGTAAATATATGGATTTATACATGGCATTCCCTCACGATTCAGGCTTATAGTCATCGCGCTTGATGTAAAGGTGAATATTTACATAAACAGAATCTAAACGTTGTTGTCCCTCAATGTTATCTCGTTTCTACATTATATAGAATTCAAAATCTGTATACAAATAAGTCCTTATCCTCTCTAAGTTATCTGTTGTTGTCATGATTGTATATAATCATCAGGGCAGATTATTCAGGCAGTGATCCTACTGACAGCACAAATAACTACTGTCTCTGTTCAGATCCAGTAGTTTTGCGCTTCGTTCAATTAATTTAGGACTATTTCTGTTTCTCCTTAGTTTGACAGATGGATAATATACGCATGTAAATCGTATAGAAAATCTTCCTCGTATACTCTTGCGCAACCAGCCATTTTTATCCGCGGCTATCACACTGTATTTCCAGCGGCCAGTTCGTATGGCCCGCCTCATGTAAGCCTAAGCGCATTCTTGTATCTACTCTTCCTTGCTCTCAATGCCGCTTATAACCAGCTTGCGGACTGATTCCCGCAAGCTGTCACGCATATCTGTTGGCGTACCTTCATCCGTTACAAGCGTATGAATGCAGTCCAATCCCATACCGTACAGAAAACCGCTGCGATTTACCTTCGATGAGTCTGCCATCAGAATCAGATGATTGCTCTGCTCAACCAGCATCTGGGCGATTTGCAGCGGTTCCCACTTGGAATAATAGATACCTTCTGGACCAAAACCCATGCAGGAAAACAATGCTTTATCAAATCGATACTGACGAAGCTCACAATGCAGCTTGTAGCCGAACGTTTTTCCATCCTCATCGACTTCACCGCCAACCAGATATACCTTCAGCTTCCCTTTCTTTTGAACTAGATTCAACGTGACCATCGAGGAATTCGTAACGATCGTAAGATTCTTATCATCCGGGATAAACCTCGACAACACCAGCCCTGAAGTATTCCCATCGATAAAGACGCTGTCGCCATCCTCCAGCAGCTTCACGGCTTCGCGGGCGATAGCCTCTTTGCGCTCCAGATTAAGCTGCATTCTTTCGTAGTAAGGTAAGTCCCAGGTCGTCTGTTCCCTCTTCACCGCTCCACCGTATGTTCTGCGTACCAATCCCTTTTCGTCCAAAATACGAAGATCTCGGCGGATCGTTTCCACCGAGACTTGATACGTGTCGACAAGCTCTTCAACAGCTACGCTGCCAACACGACGTACAGCCATTATGATTTCATTTCTTCGATGAACCGAGCTCATCTATTTGAATTCCTTAAGCGCTTTAGTCGCATCCACCTGCGCTTTCTTCAAAGCATCAGCAGGAGTCAGCTTGCCCGCATTCATGGCTTGCAGTGCTTCGCCGACGACTGTATCCATCTTGCTCCTGGCAGCGGATGAAACATCGATTAGAGCATAAGGGAACACTTCATCAAAAGCCTGCTTCTTTTGCGGGTTCTCCGCATAATTTTTCTTGAGCAAATCCGTTTCCTGTGCGGATTTTGTAGCTGGAAAATAACCGGTTTTCGCTGCATAGATCGCCTGTGCCTTGGATTCTGCAAAATATTTCAGAAATAACCATCCCGCCAGCTGCTTCTCGGGTGTTGTCTTGAACAATACCTGATTACCGCCGTACAGCTCTGTTACTTTACCGCCGCTTTTACCTTGCGGAATAAGGGTGATTCCCCATTTGAACTTATCCTTAATCAGATCCAGCTTCGAGCTTGTACGGGCGGTTGTACCGATTTCCATAGCCGCTCTGCCGTTCGTGAATTCTTGCTCTGTGTTTTCAGCTAGCATAATGGCTTTTTTATCGAGTAGGTTTTTCATCATGGAAGCCAGCTCAACCGCCTGCGGATTATCATAATTGACACCGCTTTGATCCAGCTTGATCGGGTCGATGCCGTAGGTACGCAGCCATGTACGGAACGTCCCTCCATTGTTAGCATTGCTCATCACCAATGCCGGTTCACCGGATTTTTGCGTAATATCGAGCGCCATTTTTTCGAATTCCTGCCATGTAGCTGCTGGCTTGTCGTAGCCAGCCTTTTTCAGTAAATCAATGTTGTAATATACCCCCATTGAGGAATTACCGTGCGGCCAGCTCATGGTCTTGCCATTGTATTCTGGAATACGCTGACGCGAAAGCACTCCAGGCATAATATCGTCGAGTGCCTGCTTGTTCAGTCCGTTCACTGGATCGTTAATGTAATCATCCAGTGCAACAATTTTATCAGCCTTCATATATTCCAGCGTATCGCTCTCGTAGGACATCGCAACCGCAGGAAGACCTCCACCCTGCAGAGCTGCGCGCACCTTTTTGTTCAGGTCATCATAAGATCCTTGGAATACTTCCTTGACGATAATCTTTCCTTCGTACTCCTTATTAAACGCCGCAACCATTTCTTTAATGGCATCGCCATAGATCGTAGCTTGAATATGCCAGAAATCGATGGTAATCGGTCCGTTTTTGCCGAGCTCTATGCCTTTGGCAACCTGGCTCTCTGTTTTCTTCTCTGCAGAACTGCCTGTTGTTGATGCTGGAGCCGCCACCCCACAGCCTACCGTCGAAATCAGAACCAAAGAAGCTAGAGCCGCTTTCCAATGAGCAAACGATTTACGTGAATACACTACTACCACTCCTCGATTTTTGTAATTTGTACACATTCATATCCATGACTATTTGATAAAAACGTCCTATACAGTTGTTAAACTGCCCAACAGCTCGGATACCTTGAAGCTCTCTCCCGGAGCCGGATAATATTTGCGGACGCCACCGCTGTTGAACAATGTAGGGTGGATGCTGTGCAGGGGAATTACCACCCTCGGCGCAATAGCCGTCGTCAACTCCGTGATCTCTTGTGGTGCAGCGTGCCCGCCGGTTGCACAATAACGATACTGCACACCGAACTCGTTTAACCACTTTAGCAGCGTTTCGTCAGCGGAAGTAAGCGGATTGCCGTCAGCATGAACATAGATAGACGTTGCTTGCTGCGAACCTGCTGTCTCCAGCTCCGCTAATAATGCCGTGAGCGAGTAAATTAGGTAAACGGCATACTGTGACTTGTTCGCGGTAATTTCACTAAGCGTAATAGGCGCATAGGGAAGCTCGATGACCTTGATCGGACGGGGTCCTTGTGACCAATCCGGTGTACGAAGCAGTCTGATCACATCGTGTCCAGCTTCCAATGCAGGGTGTCCAGATAATACCTGCAGCTTGCTTGATGCTTCAAACCAGAGCACCGCCGTACTATCGTCCAGAACCAGCTGACGTCCAGCTTCCTGCGTCTTCATAATTAAATCGGCTACCCGCTCCACGTTGCGTGCAAGAATGTTAACGTACACCAACCCATCCGTTTGCTCCATCGCCTGACGGCATTCAACAGCAACCTGTACCTCAAGCCGATCCTTCGGCTTTCGGAACAACGTGTCGGGACGCATTCGAGTCCCTTCTGTTATCAATACATCTACAGAATCAGCCTGACAGCGCTCAATAAAGCGGTCCAGACGATGATGGTTCCGTCCATGACGGCGCCAGTCTGCGGTAAAGGCAATCCGATGCTCCGGCCCGTGAATGATAAAGCCTGTAACGCCTGGGCTATCATGATCAACTTCAATGAATTCAATACGGAATGTACCAAAATCGACGATCTGTCCATCCTCGATGATGCGAATATCCGCACGAGTATCTTCGTATTCACCCGCAGCTACAATCGCTTCATACACCGCATAGGCATCACGATGCATCCACACTGGAAGGTCGGGACGAAGCGAAGGTAGAAGTGCCATATGGTCCTGATGAATGTGGCTGACAAAGCCGTGCAAATTGGTTACCTGCTCCAACTGCTCTCTGCCCCATATTTGCAGCAGTTCCGCTTCGCCCAGATCGCCCAGCAGCTCAGGATCATATAAGTCAAGCACCGGGGGTGCCATACGTGTCAGCAAAAAGCTGCGAATGCCATAGTCCGACCGAACCCTTGTATCTCCATTAAAAAAGCCTCGTGCCATACCAAGATCGAATACGATTCCCGTATCCCCGCAGCTGTACATGATGTGTACACCGCCAATGGTCGTGAGACCACCGTAAAATGTCAATCTTTCCTCAAACCGATCGCTCATTATTGTTCCCTCCTGTGGAATGTATTTTGTTCAAACCTAACCAACCCCATCAATATCCGCCGTATTGGTGTTATGCAGCTGCGCAGACAGTATCTATTCTCCAGTAGGAATACAGGGATTTATAGCATAATCCGTGTTTATCGACTCTGAAGTTTTGCTTCCTGCAGCTCGACAAGCAGAGCCGTCAACTGATCTAGCGTGGACAACTGCACATCCCATTGCTCCGTTTCGGAGGTTGGATACGGAGATAGCCAAACGGTATAGCCGCCAAGCTTACGCACCGGATACAGATCATTCCAGGCATGATCGCCAATCGAAAGGATCTGATCCGGACGCAAACCTTCCCGCTCCATCATCTCCGTCATATATTGTTCAAGGCCGCTCGGCTTACCGGCTCCATACACGATTTCGTCGAACAGCTCCGTGCAGGCAAGTGCTGATATGAACTCACGACCCGTATTTTCAGGCGAGTTCGTAAGCAGTATCCGTTTGCGAACTCCGGTCAAATTGCCGATAGACTCATACAATCCATGATGGCGCTCGAAACTCGAAGCACCCTGCAGCATCTCTTTGCGTACCTGTTGGAAAGCCTGCTGGCGCTGCGCTTCCCCTACCCCGTATTTGGCAGCGAAGATACTGACCAGACTCCAGGCATCCCCAGCATAAATCGAAGAGATAGCTGTCAATTCAGCCGCTGCCTCCACCACTTGCCCCTGCCAATTCCAATATACCAGCGAGCCGCACCCCCGAGACCATGAATCGGAGCCCGGATGATACCAATCTCCAATACGGCTCGAATGTCCGCCATCTAACAACAAAGCCATCTCCGCAAGCAAATCGTCCAATCGGGCAGCATACTCCCCATTTCCAAACAATAGCTCCATGTAACGCTTATAGAAAGTCCCATCCTGATACAGCGTACCATCCAGATCGAAGAGCACGACCTCCACATTGTGCAGCCAATTCATCTGTAATCCTCCCATATGTCAAATAGCCGTAAAGTTGAATTTAATCCTTGTTCATCCTTTAAGTCCTGTTGCTGTAATACCCTGATGAAACCAGCGCTGAGCGAACAAATACAACAGTACAATCGGCGCAATCGTAAATGTAGCGGCTGCCATCAAAAGGTGGTAATTCGGACCTTCCTCACTGACAAAATACAGCAGCCCCACCTGCAGTGGTCTTAGAGATTCACTGGAAGTGATCAGCAGCGGCCAGAGCACCCCATTCCACTTGCCTATAAAAGCGAGCAGAGCTGTTGTAATTAACGATGGTAGCACCAGCGGAAGCAATACCGTCCATAGATAACGGCCATTCGACATTCCATCAACCTGGGCCGCCTCCCAATATTCCTTTTGCACGGAAAGAAACGCCTGTCTCAGCAAAAATATCGTGAACGCTTCCGCCAAAAACGGCAGCATCATCCCCATGTAGCTATCATAAAAGCCCTGGCCTCCGTCACCTGCCCAATCATTGTCGCCAGCAAACGGGATATGCCTCATTGTCACAAAATTAGGAACAAGCGTGACATCATAGGGAATGAGCATCGTAATAACTACAAGCATAAAAATGAGATGACGGCCGCGAAACGAAAAGTGAGTGATGGCAAAAGCTATCGGAACACATACGAGCAGTTGTAGAGCAGTTCCGATCCCCGCGATAATAACCGTATTGATAAAATACTGTTCAAAAGTCGATTCCGGCTTTAACCAGGCAGCTGCATAGTTTTTAAAAAGCCATAGCTCTGGCAGCAGAGTTGGTGGTATACGGTTAATTTCCTCTGCGCTTTTTAGCGACGTCATGAGCATCCAAAAGAAAGGAAATACGACACAGCAAGCCAATATCCCCACACTAACCAGCACGACTGTCCACATGATTTTGGAAGAACGCCGTACTCCAACCATTCCGTGCATGCTTGATTCCTCCTCTAATCCGTAGCAACCTTAATGCATATAATGAACTTTTTTCTCTCCGTAGCGCAGCTGCAGCCAGGTTAGTCCAAGCAATAGCACAAACAGCACCATTGAAACAGCCGAAGCATAACCAATCTGACCATACACATAGAAGCTGCGGAAAATATACAGCGGTAACGACATCGTTGAACCGAGCGGGCCGCCCTCGCCACCGGAAAATACATAAAAGGCATTAAATGATTCAAACGCCCCGATGACCGACACGATAGTAAGCAGAAACCAGGTCGGAGACAGCAGCGGTAGAGTTACGTGACGGATAACTCCCCAGGTACGGGCTCCATCTATGCGGGCTGCCTCTGTCAAATCATGAGGAATTTGTGTCATGCCGGACAGAAACACGATAATCTGAAAGCCAAGACTGCTCCAAATGGAAAACAAAATGATGACAGCAAGCGCCCAGGTCGGACCTGCGAGCACAGTCGGAATTGCCGCTGGCCATTCGCCTCCAAGCGTATGAATCAGCTTGATCAGAATCGGATCCGGATCGGTAAGCCACTGCTGTGGTGTCCAACCCAAGGAACGAACCATCCAATTGGCAAGACCCACGTTCGGATGAAAAATCCATTTAAACACGATAGCAGCCGCTACGTGAGATGTAATATAGGGCAGAAAAAACAGAACACGCAGCAAAGTCTTTCCTTTCGTTATATGAAACAAGACATAAGCAACCAAAAAAGATAACAGCAGTGTCAACGGAATCGTCCCGATTCCATAAAAGATCGTCACCATTAAAGCCTGCCCGACGGCACCTAACTGCAAGCCGACAGTCGGATCACTCACTATTAGATCCTCGGTAAAAATACGGACATAATTATCCAGACCAATGAATCTCTCCGGCACGTATCCCCATTTCCATAAACTGATCCACATCCCGAACACAAGCGGCCAGTACCGGAACAGTAATAACAGTGCCAACGCAGGCAAGGCGTACATGACACCCGTCCATGCTTCTTTGCTTCTTCGTTTGGAACGCGGCAATGCTTGCTTGCGTTCGCGAGTCATTACGGCAGGTTTAACTATAGCCTTACGGCCCCATGCTGCCTCTTTAGACATCACTCAGAATTCTCCCTTCCTGATTGCTTCCTCGTTTGGCTTACAACTTCATTTTATATAAGCAATGTTTGATAAGGATTAGAGACAAGTAAAGAAATTGTTGATAAGGTTGCCGTTGTTTACATTCGACGGCATCATATCCAGCTATAACAGTAACAAACGCTACAATACCGGTCACGTTCTGCATCTTCTTCGTGCTTGGACGCAGCCCTTTTATTTGAACAGCCGCTTATTACACCCAACATTTTACTTTCGAATCCAAGTAACCCATACTTATAGGAGTGAGGTTGCATGACCCTAAACAAAACCAAACAAGGCAGGAGTGAATGTATGAATGAAGAATAAGAGTATGATCAGACTAGGTGGCAACGGAGTCCCTCTTCATAGCGAAGATCCGCGCGAGATGGCCATTGCCCATCGTCAATTTGGTTATCGGGCAGCCTATTGCCCCCAGATATCGTTAACGGATACTCACCGGATTAAGGCTATTCGTGAAGGATTTGCAGCAGAGGATGTTATCATTGCCGAGGTGGGAGCATGGTGTAATCTCATCACTAGCGAGGAGGCGACACGCAGCAAAAATCTGGATTTCGTCTGTGAAAAGCTGGCGCTTGCGGATGAGATTGGAGCCTTGTGCTGCGTCGACTATATCGGCTCTGTAGCACCAGGCACGGATTACGGGCCTCATCCGAATAATCTTACCGAAGAAGCCTTCGAGCTTGCCGTAGAAACGGCTAGGCTGATTGTGGATCGCGTCAAACCGAAGCGTGCCAAGTTCTGCCTGGAAATGATGCAGTGGACGCTTCCTGATTCCCCGGAAATCCTGCTTGACATGATCAAAGCGATTGATCGCCCTACTTTTGCAGCGCATCTCGATCCGGTCAATATTATTGTGTCACCGAGACAATATTACAACAATGGCGAGCTGATTAAACGCTGCTTTGAGCTGCTGGGACCTTATATCGTGAGCTGTCATGCTAAAGACATCATTTTGCAGGATAGGCTTTCCCTTCATTTGGATGAAATTCGATTGGGTCTTGGGCAATTGGATTACAAAGTTTACTTAACGGAGCTGAGCAAGCTGGCGGGGGATGTACCGATTATGCTTGAGCATCTTCAAACTTCTGAGGAGTATATACGGGCTCGGGATGAGATTGTTAAAATCGGCAGTGAGCTTGGTATTGCATTCAATGGAAGGGATGCATAAGGTTTTTAGGTTCCAAATTATAACCGTTCTAAAAAGCTCATAGCCATAGAAGCAATACGTTCATAGCCTTGTTCGTTAGGGTGTAACCGATCCTTGCTCAGATAAGAAAGCGTAAACCGATTGAAGCCGCTCTCGGCATACAGGTTCAGTACCGGGAGCGCATAGCGTGTACCGATCGCCTGAATAACCTCCACATAATCGATAAGCCGATGACCGGAGAGATTTACAGAATCTATATCGAAACCATCTTTGTCGCGCTGAAGAGGCGTCCATAAATTGAGCCGACATGCAGGGTTTTTGTTCAAAATATCCTCGATCAGTGTGATATAAGCTCCATAGAAGGTATGGATATCACGATCATCCTTGCACCCTATAGGCTTGTCCAAGCGAAAATCATTGGTACCCGCAAAGATCGTTACACAATCGTAAGTAGGTTCGATGCTGCGGCCTATATGAACGGTTGCGCCATAATCCCGGTCACCACCAGCTGTAAGCGGACACCCGCTTCTTCCTTCATTGCGAATTACTGAGAATCCCAGTGCTTCACCAACTAATGGCTGGTAGCCATTGGCTTCTGTGATGCTGTCACCCAAGGTGCACCAGCTTTTCCCTTGCCACTTACGTTCCAATCGTTTATCCATTTTCCCCTCCATGATCATTTAATAACCACTGGGCATTTCCGAGGTAAATACAACAAACAGCAATCCCCGCACCCTAACAGCAGTGCAGAGAATTGCCGCGAATTTTCTTACTTCTTCAATGTGCCATACCAATCATTAACTTCCTTGTAGCTTGCATCTCCACCGGAGGATTTAAACTTTTGTATAAAGCTGTCTATATTCGTCATCGGCTCAGCGCCATAGATCAGCTTGTTGGTGTAATCGCTCACTAATGTATTCAGCTGCTGGAAGTTCTTCGAGAACTCGGGCATGTAAGGAGCAAGTCCGAGAACGTCCTCTATCCTTGTGTTAGCAGGCTCCGTTACATTCATAAAATTCCAGGCATCGAATAAGCGCATATCCTTACGCACACGTGCTTGCCAATACGTTGGATAGTTTTTGTCATCCGTACCCGTCAAAAAGTTATTAGCTTGATTTCGTTCATCCGTGAATATCGGTTGAATTGGTGTATAAGCACCGTCCTTGAGAGTATAATGCTTGTTTTCCTCACCTATAGCCATCGTTCTGAAGGTATCCTTTTCGAGCTTAGCATTCATCCATTTGATCGCATCCTCAGCATGCTTCGAGGACTTGGGAATATAGGTAATACGGTCAAAACCAGCGGAAGCACTCAGTCCAATCTTGCCATCCTTACCTTTAATTGCCGGAATCACTTTGACTTTGGCATTAGGAACGCTTTTGGTCAAGGCATCGGCAATCGTCGGCACATCCGACCAATTCATTACAATCATGCCTGCTCGACCACTGGTGAATTTTTCTTTGGCAGTCGCATCCTTATTCGCACCGAACTCCTTATCGAGCAAGCCCTGCTTGAACAAATCCGAAACAAAGATCACATAATCCTTATAAGCGGGGTCCATCGCACGAGGCGTCAGCTTCCCATTCACGTTGTTCCAGAAACCTGCGATACCAAAAGCGCCGGTAATATTGGCAATAAAGGAAGAATCACCATTGATTGTCAAAGGAATATTTTTGTCGCCATTGCCGCCCGGATCCTTGTCTTTAAAGGCCTTCAAGACAGTTACTAGCTCATCCAATGTAGTAGGCGCTTTCAAACCGACCTTTTCTAACCAATCCTCACGAATAAAAAGACTAGTGGCAGCAAAGGGAATCGTTCTGGTAGGAATCGCATACAGCTTGCCATCTACTTTAGCTGCTTCCAGTGTTGCCGGATCAACGGCTGCTTTAATATTAGGTCCGAACTTGTCGATCAATGGACCTAAATCGGTTAATGCGCCTTTTTTGGCATAATCGGCATACAATGCCTTGAAATCCGTAGAACCGACTGTTGTAATGGAATCATAGGGCTCACCGGAGGCAATCAGAATGTTCAGCTTGTCTTGAGGTTTGTCCTGCGGCAGCATATCGTATTGGACCTTATAACCCGTAGCTTGCTCTAAATACTTGGCAACCGGATACGTATTATAATCGTCCTTTTGCCAAATTTGGAGTGCTTTCAACTCCGGCTTGGGAGCTGCTGGCGCTGGTGCTGGTGCTTGAGCTGCCGGAGCAGTTTTGGCTGGACTTGCAGCACTGTCTCCGGTTTTGTTTGGGGTAGAGCAGGCGGCAAGAGACGCCACGGACAAGGTGGCTGCAACCGTAATCAGCATTGTTTTTTTGTTTATAAACATGTATAACCCTCCCGATTCGATTATATTTACTATATCATTAAACCCAAGATGCAAGCACCCGAGCTTTAACGCCAGTTTATCCTTTGACAGAGCCGATCAGCACACCTTTGACAAAATGCTTTTGCAAATACGGGTACACAAGGAGCATCGGAATAATCGAAGCGATAACCGTTGCAGCCCGAACCCCTTCCGGTGATACGTTCATCAAATCGTCGATACTTTTGTTAGCTGCATTTGAGCTGTCCGCATCCATGACAATGTCACGTAAATATAGCTGCAGAGGCTTTAATTTAGCATCATTAATGTAGAGCATGGGATGGAAATAATCGTTCCAGAAATAAACTGCGTAGAAGAGCGCGATGGTCGCAATAACAGGGACACTTAAAGGAATAATAATTCGGAATAAAATCGTGAAGTTGCGAGCGCCATCCATTCTGGCCGACTCCTCCAGTGCTTCCGGCAGCGACTCATAGTAGCTTTTGATCACAAGCATATTGAATACGCTAATCAAAGCTGGCAGCATGAGCGACCATAGACTGTTAATCAGATGCAGCTGCTTCATTAATAGGTAGTTCGGAATGATGCCGCCATTGAACAGCATGGTGAAAATAAACAGCAGCATGATAAAAGAGATGCCAGGCAGATGCCTCTTGGATAAGGGATAAGCTGTCACTGCTGTCAAAAGAATTGCAAGCGCGGTACCCACCACCGTGATCAGTAATGAGACGCCTATCGAATGAAGAAATTGAGCGGAAGATACAACATGCTTCATCGTGTCAAGCTGGAAGCCTACGGGGAAAATTCCGACTCTACCGGATACTACCGCGGCTTCATCACTAATCGCTTTGGAAAGGACATTAGCAAGCGGCAGTAAGGTGGCCAAACCTGAAAGCAGCAATACCAGATATACGGCTATATCGAGTGACCAATCACCAATCGTTTTTTTATGCATGTTCTTAGCCTCCTACCAGATACTGCGTTTAATCAGTTTTTTGCTAAGCTCGTTACCGCCAACAATCAGGATGAAGCCGACTACCGAATTGAAGATACCGACCGCTGTACTGAAGCTGTAATCCTGCTGCCCAAGTCCCTGTCGATATACGAAAGTTCCTATAACATCACCGGATTGATATACAACCGAATTGTACATCGTCAAAATTTGTTCAGTGCCCGCTTCCAGCAAATAGCCCAAGCGCAGAATAAAAATCAGAATGATTGTCGGAACAATGCCGGGTAAAGTAATATGCAGCATTTGTTTAATCCGCCCCGCCCCATCAATCGCGGCCGCTTCATACTGCTCCTGCTCGATGCCTGCAATAGCAGCGATAAAGATGATCGCATTCCAGCCTGATTCTTTCCAACCAGCCGTAAATACGATTACACTGCGGAAAAAGCTATTGTCGAGAAAGAAGGAAATCGGAGTGCCGCCAAAGGCTTGAATGACGTTATTGACCAATCCCCCGCTCGGCGAAAGAATGTTAATGAACAATCCTGAAATAATAACCCACGATAAGAAATGTGGTAGGAAGATGATCGTTTGCACCGTTTTTTTGAACCAGGCTCTGCGCACTTCATTCAGAAAAAGTGCAATCAGGATCGGTATAGGGAATAGCAATACGATTTTGTACAGCGAGATCATTAACGTATTGATGAAAACCTGGTAAAATTCCTCCGAGCGAACCAGCTTTTCGAATTGGGCCAGTCCCACCCATTTACTCCCGGCAAATCCGTCAAAAATGTTGAAATCCTGAAAAGCGATGACAATGCCATACATCGGCGCATACTTGAACAGCAGCAAAAACAATAAGCCAGGAACTAGCAGTATATAGAGATCAATGTTGCTAAGAAACAGTTTAAAGCGACCGCTGCTTACTTTTTTCGCCTTGGTGTGAACTGTTTGGTGCTCCGGCTCTACTAGGGTACGACTCATGTGATCAGTTCACCTCCGTGTGTGTATATTTATATTATATAGAGGGAGCTGATCGGGCTGTAGATGGTAATGTTTGTGTTTCTGGTACTATCTTAAGGTATTTATACAATTAAACCGCCCTCATCATCTTCGAAGAGAGCGGTTGGTGATTCTGTCTATGTGGTTATACTTTTTATCAACGATGGGTTCACCCGACTCATGTCGGCTTTCGATCTTAGGAGTGGATTGGGCGATCAGGCTGAACGCATAGGAAACGAACGGTAACTGTCGTACCTTCACCAAGGCTCGATGCAATCGTCAATCCATACTGCTCTCCGGCAAACAGTTTAATGCGTTCGTTCACATTGTATAAACCATAAGAGCTGCCTGACCCATCAGATCGCATGGCAGGCTGCGGTTCCGTCAGGAGCGTGCCCACAAGCTCCCGCTCCATGCCAATCCCATCATCGGCAACCGACAGTGTCAGCTCGTCACCATTCATAGCTGCGCGAATCCATATCGTGCCCGCTTTCCCCTTCGATTTGCGGATACCATGCAGCAGCGCGTTTTCGACAATGGGCTGCAGGGTCAGCTTAGGCATTTCGTAATCATCAAGACCTACTTCAGCCTCGATATGAAATTCAAAGCTTTTGGGAAACCGTGTTTGCTGAATTTCCAGATACACCTTCGCCAAATTCAGTTCATCGCTCACACTAACCCGATCTTTGCCTTTATTGAGACTAAGCCGAAAATACTTGGCTAGACCGTCAATCATTTGGCTAATATCATGAGCTCCCCGCCCTATAGCAATCCAATTAATCGTATCCAATGTATTGTAAAGGAAATGTGGATTAATTTGCGCCTGCAGTGCCCGCAGCTGGGCTTCCCGCTCCTGCACCTTGGATCGATACGTTTCTTCCATAAGATCATGAACCTTGTGAATCAAATGATCGACACTATTCTCCAAAAGATTAGAGTCACCTTCAAAAGCACCCGTGCGTTCATCCAGACTTTCAATCCCTTCCCGTTTGATCATCATGATCACGGATTGCATCCTGCGGTTCATTCCCCGCACAATAACGGCTAGTAAAATAAATACAAGCAGCAGGAACAGAATCGTGACACTTGATAACGTCGCAATACCGGAAAACTGATTTAGTGTAGTCGCTCGAGACGTAATCTCTGCTTTGGGGATTTCAGCAACCAGCTTCCAGCCCGTAGAACGAATCGTTGTATAAATGACATAACGAGGGTTATTGTCCTTCATGACGGGGATAATGCCTTCTTCACCTTGTCCGAATGCAGACAGCACCTCATCAAATTCTATTTTGCTGCCGAGCAGTGATTTATCTTTATTCGATATCATCGTCCCATCGGGTTCTGCAAGGTAAATCGTGCCCTGTTGGGTCAGCTTGATTTTGGTCAAAATATCTTCGATTGTTTTCTCAGACACATCAATTAACAGCATGCCTGAAATCTGATCATATTCATTGGGATCTCTCAGCATTCGGGCACCGGAGAACACATAGAGTGGACCTGGATCGAGATAGGATTCGAGATAAGCGCCTGTCCACACAATCATACCGCCTGCATCCATCACCTCTTGAAACCAAGGTCTGTCCTTCAAGCTATCCAATGTAAAAAAGTTGACCCGTTCCCCGGAAAACATCCGATTGCTGTTCACAAATAAGCGAACCCGCATCACATTCGGATTCGTTTGCGCATTATCGACCAGATACCTAAGCTCCTTGAGTGAGTCGAGCTGCTGTCCAATGGAAGCCGTGCTGCTTAAATATTGGTTAAGCTTCGGATTCATAAAAATAATACTCGACGTATCGCGTACGGAGTCGAACTGATAATCAAGATTGATGCTTGCCTGTTTAATCGTCTGCAGCATCGTGCGGGTTACTTCCTCTTCAATGATTTGAGAGGACTTTTGCATATAGGAATAAAGCAGCAGCGCAGCAGGAATCAGAATGAGAATGACGTAAGCCAACAGCCAGCGTCTCGCCGCCATGGCTCCCTTCAAGAGCAGCAAGCTATAGTTCCAGCTTCTTTTCAAGAGCCTTCTCATAATTAATTTCTACCTCCTTTACGTCAATTGATCGCGAAATGCGCTCGGTGTGAGACCCGTATACTTTTTGAACAGCTTACTAAAATAACTCGGGTCCGAATAGCCGACTGTATAACAAACCTCATAAAACTTGTTGCGCGGATCGCTCAGCAGCTCCTTGGCTTTTTCGATTCTTACCTTGGTTAAATATTCGTTGATCGTTTCTCCGGTTTCCTGTTTAAACAGCAGACACAAGTAGGTCGGCGACAAAAACACTTCCTTGGCAATATCGCCAACCTGTAGGTTTTCGGCGTAACGTTGGTCTATTAGGGCATGAACCCGTTCAATAGCATTTTTGGGCTTGGCGCTTCTCTTTTCACTGATCCGTTCGCACACATCTAACAGATGAGCCTCTACCAGGTGACGCAGCTCAATAATCGTTTCCTGCTTGAATACTTGTTCCCACAGCATCGCTTCTTTGTCACTCATCTCCGGCCCCATCATATTGAGCTCCAGCATCAGCCGGCTTGCCATCAGAATCAGCTGAAGGCTGACGTTGCGGCAGTTGGTAAAGCCCTCCTTGCGGCTGCGTGACAAAGGCTCGAAAATCTCATTCAGCTCAGCGAGCAGCTTATCCTGATCCGTTGCCTTTAGAACCGACAAGATGCGTTCACCCTGAGCCATATCAAATCGGTAAAGACTGTCTGTATTTTGCTGTAAATTATCGATGGAAATAATATGATTTTTACCTAGATACCATCTTTGATCGGCTGCTTCCCGCGCTTGATTGTATGATTCAGGCATCGATTGCAATCCAGAAATCCGCTCTCCCACACCAATGGTGACACTAATTTTCAGCCAACGCTTCAAGTTATCGCGTATTTGCTCGGTTAAGCTGAATAACCTTTCCTCCTGATTGTCTTCCTCCCCCATTCTCAGAATGACGACAAACTCGCCATTACGGGTCTCAAAGACATATCCCTGCAGCATCTGCTCCGTCAATTCCTGCACAATATTGAGTACCGAATAGGAAAGCAGCTGCTGATCCCTCTCTGTTCGAGTTGCCATAACCTCTGCGCTATCATCGATTTTCAGTACAAGCGTCCAATAATCGGCTTCCGCAGGCAAATCGAGTCCCAGAAAGTCCAGTCGGTCTTTGATCCGTGACGGATTCGTTACGCCATCCCAAATCAATGACATCAGAAATTTCTCCCGCAGTAATGGCATGCTTTGCGTCAGCTTTACCTGCATGTCTACAATGTAAGTGCGTTCCTGCTCCGCATCCTGCAGCTGCTTGACAACCCGTTCCACTACGGCAGCCAGCTCCTGAATATTCACAGGCTTGAAAATATAATCGACGGCATTCACCTTAAGTGCAGATTTCAAATAATCCGCATCATCATGCCCGCTGACAAATACAATTTTGATCCCAGGAAAGCGCAGCTTAATTTCACTGGACAGTTGGATCCCATCCATTTGAGGCATGCGGACATCAGTCAGCACCAGATCCGGCTTGACCTGTTCAATTAATTCGAGAGCGACATCCCCATCATCCGCTTCACCGACAACCTCAATTCCATATTGACTCCAATCAAAATAAGTACTCAGCCCGTGCCGCACTGTAGGCTCGTCGTCCACAATGACCAATCGATACATGAGCTGCCACCTCCTGTCTATTATGTAGTATAACTTGAATTACATATGGACACACGCAAAAAGACAAAAGATCGCCGCTCCCGCAATCAAGCAGGAGGCCGATCTTTATTCGGGTTCATTTAACTTGATCAGGCTTCATCGTCGAATTCAACCTTACCGGAAGTGCCTACAGCCACAGCATCCGCACGGCCCGGGCGCTCACCCAACCAGGCTCCTTGCTCGATAAGCTTACGCTGGAGCTCGGGTATCGCTACCTCACGGAACCCGCCGCCGGTTACACTAGCCATTGCCGCTGCCGTTCCGGCCGCCTGCCCCATTGCAAAGCAGTTCGGCATCACACGAAGCGAGCCCTGCACGGGACGGTCAGAGGAAACCGAGCGTCCGGCCACGATCAGATTGGATTTGCCCTGCGGCAGCATGCAGCGATAGGGCACACCATGCGATTGACCTTTTGGCAGATGTTTGATCGTCATCGTACTGGTCGCATTGGCAAGATGAATATCGATAAAATAAGCATTACGTGCTATATCATCCTCGAACGTCCGCATGGATATGAAATCGTCGACAACCAGTGTATAATCACCAGCAATCCGCCGTGTTTCCCGAATACCGATCTGATCGCCGGAATGCACCAAATGAATGTTCTCGAAGCCCGGTACATATTTACGCAAAAATTGGATTTGCACATCGATCAATATGCGCCCTTCAATCGCGGCACGGGTCAAGTCCTCAGCCTTCGTCCCGTCAATTCCAAATATATGTCCAAAATTAAATCCGACCACCGAGTCCGTAATCCAGGCCATCCCTGAAATACGTTTGCGGCCCTCCGGAAGATCGCCGTTAAGCTGGGCTTCTACAACGGTTTTCTCCAGGCTGTTACCTTGCCCCGACTGCTCGATAAATTGCTCATAACGTGCTTTTTCCACTCCCGATACGACATAGCACATCGTACCCGGTTGCAGCTCACCCTGCTCTCCACCCGTCTGAAACGGAACACCCGCCAGCGCCGCTAAATCGGCATCACCTGACGCATCGATGTACAGCTTCGCTTGAACTACCGAACGTCCTGATTTATTGCTAATGACGATTCCGCTAATCCGATCTCCATCAAGCAGCACTTGATCAGCGACCGTATGAAATAATAGTTGGGCACCGCTATCCAATACCTCTTTGTCATATACCCGTTTTAGCGTTTCCACATCAATCGGTACCCAGTCCAGCAAATCCTTGTAGCTGCTAAGAAATTTGTCACCGGCCGCCTGCTTCATCTTTTCTAGCAAATCCAGACCGATACCGCGAATGATCGGCTTTTCCCCATCCGTATACGGGCAAAAAGCAGGCACTAAAGCTGCTGTTCCCATGCCGCCGAGATATCCACGCTGCTCAATCAACAGTGTATTCGCTCCATTACGTGCCGCTGCAATCGCAGCAGCAATCCCCGTCGCCCCGCCTCCGATAACGACAACATCCGGTGTATGGGATACCTGCAGCTCTGAAGTTATTTGTATGGTTGATGACCCTTGCTTGTTCATAAAACCAGCCTCCTCAATATGATACCTTCATTATATGCTGCCATGACTGGAGAACTAGTTTCATTTTAGTTTCATCTAAAATGATTGCGTGGTAGGATATACATAAGCACGATGATTAGGCAGCAAAAGCACAATAAAGAGGCTTCATCGTCGGCTGGGGTGTTCCTCTGTAACCATGATTATAATAGGAAACGTACATTCTATATCTAGATCAAGAGGTGCACAATATGCCCATACAGAAACCAGTTACTCTTAAAACTATTGCTCAAGAGTTAGGTGTCACTGTTCAAACGGTTAACAAGGCGCTAAAGGGAAAGCCCGGGATGGCGGAGGCTACAAGACAGCTTATCGTAGAAACCGCAGAGAAGCTGGGGTACTTTACGAAGGAGCAAATTCGCAGCTTAAGAGCGGAACGGATCATCTCCTATCCCATAGAACGCAAAAGATTCCTGCTCGTTCAAACCGAACAATCCGTCGGCTATAATCGTCTGCTGCTGGAGGGGCTGCATGATCGCTTTGCCTCCTTTGGGCACCATATTGAAATCTGCTTACTTCCTGCTTTGAGCAAGGAAGCTGCAATGGCAGAGTGGCTAGAAGAGAAAGGCGTGGAATTCGCGGACGGCTTATTCATTGCACCCAGCATTTCACCCAAAACTTGGGAGTCCGTGCTGCTTCAGATACCGATACCAAAAATTCTGCTCAGCTACCCCCCGCTTGGCACCAAGGCGGATAGTGTGATCTGGGATATATACGAAGTCACCTATCAAGCAGTTGCTTATTTAAGATCAATCGGCCACCATAACATCATGTACATTGGCGATACGCATACCCAGAGAGGATTTATTGTACGCTGGCAGGCTTTCATCCATGCCATGAATGAGTTCAACTCTGAGGTTGACGCTTCAGCACATTCGATCAGTCAACGCAGCCTTCATCCGGAATGGCTGATGGATCTGCGTGATAAGTTGGTTCTTCACGGTCCCACCGCTGTGATTTGCGGAATTCATGATGAGGTTGCTCCAACATATAAGCTATGTCAGGAGCTCAATCTTCGTATACCTGAGGATATATCCATGATAGGTTTTTTAAATGAGCAGCCCGAATCTTTACCGTTATTTACGAGACCGCAGCTTTCCATCCGACAAACTGGATATCGGGCCGCTGACCGTATGCTTTGGCGTATCGCTAATCCTTCACTCCCCTTTGAGCACATCCGAATTCAGGGAGATTTATGCATAGCGGGAACTACGGCTATACGTGTGAAATAAATCATCATCTGTATTGACATCGATATATTTTCCAAGTAAAATTTACATCATAAAAATGTGGTAGCGATACCACATTGCTTTTTAAGAGTTATGGTACCGCTACCACAATGTATACTTACCAGCAGCATCTCTCTTGAAGGAAGTGATTATTGGTGGCAACGATCCGGGATGTTGCGCAATTATCAGGTGTGTCGGTCTCCACCGTATCCCGTGTTTTAAATAAAAGTGGTTATGTCAATCAAGAAACCGAGCTCAAAGTGAATCAGGCCATCAAGACTCTGCAATATGAACCAAGTGCAGTCGCAAGAGGTTTGGCCAGCAAGAGGAGCCGAACCATTGCTTTGATTCTTTCTAATATGACGAATCCCTTTTTCCCAGAGCTGGCCAGAGCCGTCGAGGAAGTAGCCCGAACATTTGGATATACTGTATTTTTTGGCAGCTCAGATGATCAAGCGGATAGGGAGCAGGCTTATATCGAGATTTTCAGACAAAGATATGTCGACGGAATCATTTTCTCCTCTCATACGTTTGGCATGGAAGAGGCTCTTCGCATGAACAGCAGCCATATCCCCTATATCGTTTTGGATCGTGCGCCTTCTGAAGAGCTGTGCAGCGTTGTCCGCTCGAATAATCGGGCAGGCGCCAGACTGGCTGTTCAACATTTGCTTGATAGGGGCTGCAGCAAAATCGCGCATATTTATGGACCTCAGGAAATACAGACCGCCCAGGAACGACTTCGAGGGTACGAGGATACCGTGAAGCACCTATCGTGGTACAGCCCGAGTTTACAGGTGCCTGGGAACTTCCTTTTGGATGGCGGGATGACAGCCGCTGAGCAGCTTATAGAGCGCCACCCCGATGTAGACGGCATTTTCGTTGGTAATGATTTAATGGCAGTCGGTGCTTTGAAAGCATTACTCCGAATGGGAATTAAGGTTCCTGAGCAAGTGGCGATATGCGGATTTGATGGCATACAGCTTACGGAAGCCACAGAACCGGAGATTACAACGGTAGCCCAGCCGATCTATGAGCTTGGTGCCTTAGCAACAAAACTGTTGATTCAAAAGATTAATGGAGAAGCTGTAGAAAACAGCCTGTACGAACTGGAAGTTACCCTCATACCCAGAGCTTCTACAAGAAAGGATTTGAAACAATGAAGCCATCTATCGTAGTTGTAGGAAGTTTGAATATGGATATCGTGATTAATGTGAATCACATGCCTAAAGAAGGTCAAACCATCTTTGGAACCGAATTAAAGGAAATTCCCGGAGGAAAAGGCGCCAATCAGGCAGTAGCGATCGGCAAGCTGCAAGCACCTGTCCACATGATCGGTAAAGTCGGAGCAGATCCATACGGTACCTCTCTCTTGAGCTCCCTTACAGCATCCAACGTCAATACACAGCATATCGTGACCTCTACCGAGAAATCCGGAGTCGCAGTAGTTACCGTAGATCAGAGTGGCAGCAATCATATCATTGTCATTCCAGGCGCCAACTTCGATATCTCTGAGCAGGATATTGAGCTGCAAAGACAGGCTATCGAGCAATGTGAGATTGTGGTGCTGCAGCTTGAAATTCCGATGGAAGTTGTGAAATACACCCTTCAATTAGCCAAGCAGCTCGGTAAAACAACGATCTTGAACCCGGCGCCTGCCAAACCTCTGGATGATGAGCTCTTATCTTATGTGGATATTCTGGTTCCGAATGAGCATGAGCTGGCCGAAATTTGCGGGTTTGAGCTTATTGATGACCAAAGCCTTAAAGATGCGACTGAAGCACTGCTGGCCAAAGGGGTACAATCACTTATTGTGACACTTGGCGAAAAAGGCTGCTGTTATGCAAATCATCAAACTTTTAAATTGTTTCCTGCCCATAAGGTCAAAGCACTTGATACCACTGCTGCCGGAGACAGCTTTATAGGCGGATTAGCAGCCAGCTACGTGTCGGATCGAAATATGGATGAAGCCATTCGACAAGCTCAAATCGTAGCCGCCATAACCGTCACCCGCGCCGGTGCTCAAAGCTCACTGCCTACGCTCGAAGAGGTTCAACAGTTTGGTCGCGGATGAATTGAATCTTAATACCTCACAAGAACGCAGCAAATGCGTTCTTTTATTTATTAAAATGCAGCTTCTCGCCGATATATAAACGGAGTTATCACAAGGAGGAGAGATATTTTTGACAGAGAGAATTCGAGGTTTAAGAACATGGAAAAAAAGCGCAATACTCAGCACGACTGTATTTCTTTCAAGTATGGCTTGGGCGGTTCATGCGAACGCAGAAGGCAATACGTCACCTTTTGTAGCGGGCCACAATCCTGAAGAAATCATTGCAAAATGGGAGCAGTACCGTCCTAAATTCAACGGGAACCCGATGATCGAGCAGCCGCTTATGGTACCGCCTTACTCAACCGGCAAGCTGAATGCCGAATTTATTCAAGACGGTGTTAACATGGCCAACTATGTTCGTTATTTGGCAGGTTTACCTGACAATCTGGCTGCGGACCCCATGCTGAACGATCAGGCACAACACGGTGCCGTCTTGTTAGCAGTAAGGGACAAGGGATTATCCCATACGCCGGAAAAGCCGTCATCGATGGATGATAGCTTTTATAAGATTGGCTACAAATCAACCAGCAGCAGCAATCTCATGGGTATGGTAAACAAATTACATTCAACCGTATTGGGTTACATGAGTGACAGTGATATGAGCAATATCGATCGCCTGGGACATCGCCGCTGGATACTGAATCCACCACTCAAGTATACAGGGTTCGGTTTAGCCAGTGGAAACACAACGTATACGTATTCACCCATGCAGGTATTTGATAAAAGCGGTGCAGGAGCTTTTTCCCTGCCTTATATCGCTTGGCCTAGTCCGGGAGCATTTCCTACCAACGCTTTTAATCGTGGAGATGCATGGTCTATCACGCTTAATCCAGCACAATATAAAACGCCGACCCCCGATCAGGTTAAAGTCGTGCTTAAACGAAAAGCGGATGGTAAAGTATGGACCTTTGACCAAAAGGACCGGGGAATCCCCTCCGATGCAAAATTGTTCCCTGAGCGCAATTATTTTAATGTAGAAACAACAGGCTTCGGGATTGCCAATTGTATCATTTTCCGTCCAGCGCACATAGGCTCTATAGCGAGTAACGACGAATTTGAAGCTCAAATAACAGGCATCCAAGCCATTAACGGCACGCCTGCCACAATTATATATACGGTACGTTTTTTTGATATACCGGATAAAGAGGATACAGCCACCTTCCTAAGCGAATGGTCCAGACCTAATGAACAGAAGGCCAATTTAAACCCGGTCACTTTTCAAAGCACCGATTTTGAGAAAATGATTCGCACCATCCTGGAAAAACCTCAGGAGCCCGTAACGGAATGGGATTTATCGAGAATTGCTGCCTTGGATTTTGATTACAGCAGTGGAGATATGGCCAAAGACGCCGGTTTGCTGAGAAAGCTCACGAACATGAAGAGACTTCAGATGTTCTACATGAAGGATGCCGATATCTCGTTTTTGTCCGAGCTGAAGTCGCTCCGTGATTTGACGGTACGCAACCAGAATTTGAATATCACCGGTGTCGATGCCCTTAAACAGCTGAACAATTTAAAGATTCTATATCTCCAAGGGGATGTAGACACAAGCCAACTCACCGCCTTGCTCGAACCTATGAAATCGCTGCAACAGCTCGACATTTGGAACGATGCTGTTACCGATTTGAATTTTGTTCCACATATAGCCAACCTTCAGCGCCTGTCTGTCGGCGGCAAGGCATTACGTGATATTACTCGTTTGGATAAAGCTTCCCAGCTGCGAGAACTCGGGTTGCACAGTAAAGCCATTACGGACTACACCAGTGCAAGCCGCCTCAGCCAATTGGAAAAGCTGGAATTGAATTCATCGGGCCTATCCGATTTAACATGGGTGTCTGCACTTACGCGTCTCCAATCCTTGGATATTACGGACAATGCAGTAAGTAATTTATCACCGCTCTCCACCCTGACCCGCTTGGAGACCTTGTTTGCCAGTAACAATCGGATTCAGAATGTAGCTCCGCTTGCCGGTCTATCGAAATTATCCAGCCTTTATTTATCATCAAACGCGATCAAAGATATTTCTCCGTTTTATTCAGTGAATACAAAATGGCAGTACCTGAATTTGAGTTACAATTTCCTTGATTTCACTGCCGACAGTCAGTCGAAAAAATGGCTGGACTCCTCGCAGAACAAGAACATTTCTTACGAGAAGCAGCAGCAATTGAAAATTAAGGGCCTCCGTCTGGCGGACAAACCGACTGCCTCTGCATCAAATTCGTATATGCTTGTAGACGAAGCCATTGCAAAAAAAGTCATGGCCTTATACAACGATTACAGTGAAAAGATGCTGGACGAAGGCGTAATTTGGGAATCCTCCAAACCGGATACGATAGACGTAGATGGCGACTCACTTGTGTCCAAGAAGAAAGGTAATGCCCAAATCAGAATCAAAACAGATGGTTATGACCAATCGATCAGCATCACGGTGCTGGACAAGCATAACATAGACAGCTATAAGGCTAATGTGCTATCCGACGCGTCCAAAATCAAAATGAACGCAATGATCCTCCTCGCTGTCAACAGCTGGAGCGCGTACGTTCAAGGGGAGAAAAAAACGCTGCAAGCCAAACCGATTATCGATAATGACAGCACCCTGCTGCCCGTTCGATTCGTCTCGGAAAATTTGGGCGTGCAGGTTGCCTGGGATGCTGATACGCAAACAGCCACTTTAACCGGTAATGGCAAAAAGATTACAATTCCCGTTGGCGCTATGCAAATGAGGGTGAATGAAGCCAACGTCGACTTACCTGTCTCTGCACAAATAATCAACGGCAGCACCTATTTGCCGCTGCGTGTACTTTGCGAAGCACTTGGCAAAAAAGTTTCCTATACGGATGGAGTTATCATCATCGGCGATCAAGAGTATGAGCAGGATCATCAGCTGTATGACGAGCTTGTCGCGATGTACAGTACCGAAATCAGATAAAACTGAATGAAGAAATACAAGAAATAAGAGGCTGTCACCTGAGTAGATTTCTCTACTTTTGGGATAGCCTCTCTTCCTCAATGTGACATAGCTTTTTCTCTTTCAACACATTCAAACTTGGTCAGCTTTCACATGTTGTCATAGGTGATCAACCACACCTATCTGGACTCAGTCAAAATCCTTATGTACCCATTCGTCTTCGGGAATCGGCAAAGGCTCGCCTGAAAAGCGCTGCTCTTCAAAAGCGTCGGCCGTATTGTGAAATCCATTACGCTCCCAGAAGCCTTCACGGTCTTCCTTCATAAATTCGATTCCTTGAACCCATTTGGCACTTTTCCAAAAATAAAGATGTGGCACCACTAAACGCAGCGGCCATCCGTGCTTCTTCGTAAGCGGCTTGCCATCATATTTCATCGCAAGCAGAATTTGATCACCCATCAGATCCTCAAGCGGCACATTCGTTTCATAGTCATTATCCGCATGAAGCATGACATACTTCCCTTGAGGCTGTATGTTCAACAAGCTCAGAAAGTCTCGGAAACGTACCCCCTCCCATACCGTGTCCAGCTTGGTCCATCTGGTTACGCAATGAATATCGCAGACGATCTGCGTTTGCGGCAATGCAATTAAGTCCTCGTAGCTGAACTCCTTTTCCTCCGCTACCTCACCAAATACACGCAGGGTCCACTTGGACATATCGTACTCAGGGACTTCACCTTCATGTAAAATAGGGAAACGTTCCGTAACCACTTGTCCAGCCGGAACTCTGCCCCCAAACTGCGTTTCCATTTGAGGAACCTGCATCCGTTTAATTCGATCAGCCTTGGTATCTTTATTCATCTATACAATCTCCTATCGGGGGTTTAAATAATTGAGCTCATCCCTTCAATCCTTAACCATCATATCATAGATCGTCCTACATTCGGAACCCGAGCCATTCTATTGGAATATCTGGCTGTTAACGTTATTTGCATTTTCCAGCAACCTTATCAACAAATGAACCGTCTTAAGAAATAACTGCCAGATCGTCAATAACTATATATGAAATGAAAGGGATGATCACAATGAAGAAAATAATTACTCTAATTTCAGCCGCTTTGCTGCTAAGTACAGTATCAACGGGCTCCGTATTTGCGTTTACGGATTTGGATGCAACTGAGAAGGAACCCATCATGATGCTTAAGGAAAAAGGGATCGTAGACGGAGTGGATAGCACTCATTTTGCCCCTCGCAGACCAATCAGCTATGCCCAAAGTGTGAGCTTACTTGTTAAAGGCCTGAACCTGAATCTCGATACGATGCGATTTATTAAAAAACCGGAGGCTTCCGATTACTTCACGAACGTGCCTAACGATGCCTGGTATGCGGAAGCCTTTATTATTGCCCATTTGAATGGACTTAACATTCCGAAGAATGTGGACCCGAGCGCTACGATTACCCGTGAGCAGTATGCCGATCTGCTCATTCATGCTATGGACAAAAAAGGCACATTTCCTGTTATTTTGATGTATATCGGTTTTGCTGATGAAGATCAGATCGATAAAGCTTATATAAACAGCATGCAGCTTCTGTATTTGCACAAGATTGCCAAAACTGAAGAGAAGCGTATGGCCTACCCTAAACGGGAAATGACCCGCGGCGAAGCCGCAGTCTGGGTGAGTCATACCATCCAGTTTCTTAAAGCTCACTCTGTTAACCTGACGAATCCGCAGCAAGATGAAGTTACCGTAGCTGTGGATTCGATTAACGCAGATTTGAACAAAATAACGCTGTCACGCGGCATCACACCCAATCCGGGCTACGGTATCAAGATAGAGGGCATCCGGTTTCAGACCGATGGTACTGCGCAGATCCAATACAGCCTGACCGAGCCTCAGCCGGGAATGATGTACCCGCAGGTCGTTACGGAGTCGAAGGCAGAAACCTTCTTATCCTCCAAGTACAAACCGATTGCAGTTAATGTAACCGGGGCTGCAGCGGAATCCAGTGTCTCTTCGAGTCCAAATCCATCCATAATTGTGCCTACAGAACAATAGTCACAGCCCTTCACCGATAGCTAATTATAAATGGCAGCGAACCAAATAAAAAAACAAAAAGAAGTCAACTCAGATAACGAGTTGGCTTCTTTTTGTGAAAGCATATCCTGAATAAGCTGCTTTGAAAGCTTCTGATACGAATTATTTCTGCTCTATATAAGATGAACCAAACATCCGGACAGCAGGGAGGCGCTGCGAAAGCAGACCCTTCTTCCAATCGCTGTTGCGGCCAGATTCTTTGTATTCTTGGCCCTATAGGGGTAAGAATCCGTCTGCAAAAGCGAACACTTCGTTTCTCCAGAAAGGACCACTTTCTCCACTTGGACTGTATGTTTCTTTGGTTCATCTAATATAGTTCCTTCTGTCTTAGGACAGTATTCTAATCGGAGAACCGGACAAAAACGCTTTTATATTTTCCACAGTGTCCTGATAAAAGGTTTGGTAATTGGCTTGGGACACATACCCGAGATGTGGTGTGGTTAGTACATTGGTAAGACGACGAATGACATCATCTTTCGGCAAAGGCTCTACCTCGAATACATCCAGACCCGCTCCTGCTATCCGTTTGTTCTGAAGAGCTTCGACAAGAGCTGCTTGATCCACTATCGGTGCGCGCGAAGTATTAATCAGATACGACGTCGGGCGCATTAGCTTGAGCTCCTTGGCTCCAAGCAGCCCTCTCGTCCGTTCGCTTAGCACAAGATGAATCGAGACGATATCACTGTTTTTCAGCAGCTCCTCTTTGGAGGCAGCAAAACCTACCCCTACTTCATCAGCACGCTCTTTGGTTAAATTCTGGCTCCATGCAGTCACATCCATCCCAAAGGCCTGACCAATTCGAGCTACCCGACTGCCCAGTTTGCCAAGACCCAGCAGTCCCAGCTTTTTCCCTTGGAGATCCATTCCAATCGTACTCTGCCAAGCACCATTCGTCTGAATCGCATTGTGCTCCTGCACAATATTGCGGGCAAGCCCCAGAATTAACGCCCAAGTAAGCTCTGTGGTAGGATCGCCGCTGCTAGAAGTGCCGCAAACGACAACACCATGAGACACAGCAGCTGCCAGATCTATGGAAGCATTGCGCATACCTGTCGTGATAAGCAGCTTCAAGCGAGGTAAACGCGCGAATAACGGCGCCTTAAATGGAGTACGTTCACGCATAGCTACAATGATGTCATAATCTTGGATCGCAGCGACCAATTCATCCTCTTGATCAAAATGCTGTTGAAAAACTTGGACTTCTACCTTATCCGAAATCGTCGACCAATCCGCAATATGCATGGCAACATTCTGATAATCATCAAGAATCGCGCATCGAAGTTTCATGATTACCTCCCGAGAGTTAATGAAGAAAATGAGTTACACCTAATTATAAGCTAATCATCAGCCTTCAGCTAGCTTCAAGATATCCTTAACCTCCAAAACGGATCGCTCATAGTCTGTATTCACCGTATGAATCATGGCTATCCCGAGTTCCCTCAACGTGATTAGATGATTGGGGAACAGGCGCTTAAGAGGAGGATACAACCACGACAGCCAGGAATAAGAAGGATGCGCATTCTTGAGGCCCTTGGTCGGATGTATATAGCCTGGTCGGAACATGTAAGCTTTTTTAAACGGCAGCTGCAGCAGATGATTTTCCGTTTTACCTTTCACTCTGGCCCACATACTTCTTCCTTGCTCTGAGCTGTCAGTCCCCGTTCCAGTTACATAGCAAAAGGTCATATCGGGATTCAGTCGGGAAAGCATTTCCGCCACATGCATCGTAAGTTGATACGTCACTCGCTCGTAATCTGCTTCTTTCATTCCAACTGAGGAAACACCCAGACAAAAAAAGCAGGCATTATAGTTTTGTAATTGGGCCTCGACAGGCGTCAGGTCATAAAAATCATGATGCACGATTTCTGTTAGCTTAGGATGAGTTAAGCCACATGGCTTCCGATTTATAACTAATACCTGCTCGACATCCGGATGCAAAAGGCATTCATGAAGTACACCTTCCCCCACCATGCCGGTAACCCCCGTAATAATAACCCGTATTTTCTGTTTCGGTTTATACACTTGAGATGGTTTGTTGTGTAACGTGCTGACGTTCGATGGCATATGACAATCCTGCTTTCTACAGACTTTAATGGATATTGAGATCATGGTCGTTCATCTCTGATAGATCTCGATAAAGGTTTACATATAATATACCAGAATATAAAGGTTGTGTTTCCCACTTACAGGCTTCGAGGAAAAGCTTTTCTTATAGGAGATCCTTAAGTGCTTCATTTAAAGAAGAATCGGCATAATCTGTAGAAATACTAAGCTGCTCCCATCTCTCCGTCTCGGCGAGCTTGCCCTGATCAATCATTTTTGCCAAATATACGGCATCACTGCCCAGCAGAAGCCTAAGTGGCGGATTCTCCTCATTTACGATAGTAATGATCGCCTGAGCTCCTTTGGCCGGATCTCCTTGCTCTGTACCCGTTTTCACGCGAATATATTCCTGTAATTTACCTACGGTGTCCAAATAGTCCTCGCCGGCTTCAACATGGCTCATCGAGGAGCCTGCCCAGTCCGTACGGAAGCCACCCGGTTCGATGAGCGTCACTTTTATCCCAAGTGGAGTCACTTCTTTATACAGAACCTCCGAAAATCCCTCAACTGCCCACTTCGCCGCCTGATAGGCACCAAGCCCCGGAGAGCCTCCGCGTCCGCCGATAGAGGAAATCTGTACGATATGCCCCGATTTTTGCTTTCGCAGAACAGGCAATGCGGCTTTTGTTACGTTAATAACTCCCCATAGGTTAGTATCAATCTGGGCGTGAAAGTCTTCCAGAGAAGTTTCCTCGATCGAAGACATATTGCCATACCCAGCATTGTTAACCAACACATCAAGCCTTCCAAATGCATCAATCGCAGCTTGTATAGCTGCTTCAGCTTGCTCTGGGCTAGTAACATCCAGAGTTACAGCACGAACCTGGTCACCATAACGCTCCACAAGATCGGCTAGCTGCTCGGTCCTCCGGGCTGTTGCTATCAATTGATCTCCATGCGCCAAAACGGCTTCGGCAATACTGCGTCCAAGTCCACGAGAGCTTCCTGTAATCAACCATACTTTCGACATATGAATCATTCCTACTTTCGTTAGGGGATTAGTTTTAAATAAACGATCATTCGTTCTTTTATATATAAAAAAAAGAAATAACTACGCTTGGATGGCGTCCCAACTCATTTGAGTTATTTCTTTGAGTTTTTCCTGATTGAATACCAAGGTACCTTTAAAATGCTCTTTAGCCAATTGTGTGACAGGGTAGTAACAATAAATGAGCAGCAGATGGGCATCCACCTTCTTTAGGATATGCTGCTCCTGACCTCTTTCAACAAAATCAAGAATAGGCTTAAAGTACCCGATGCTCTCATCCAGACATAATCTTTCAATAAAGGGAGAGTTCGTGAACTGCTCCAAAAACAGAAAATAATCTTTATTATCAAGAACGAAGTCCTTCAGGTTGCTCATAAACAACTCAAATCCTGCTTGAATCGGGGTCATTTCGTTAATTCCATCGAGCATTTTCAAGCTCATTTTCTCTTTAACGTTCAGATACAGCTTTTTCAGCATATCCTCCTTATTTTCAAAATATACGTAAATCGTTGATGGTGATACATTCGCTCGTTTGGCGATCTTGGACATCGATATGTCTGAAAAACCAATTTCGTTCAGAAGCTGAATGGTTGCCTGAAAAATCGCTTCGTTTTTATTATCATCTTTATGTCTCATGTCTGTATAATAAACGATCATTCGATTATTGTCAAACGATAAACAGCCCGATCATCGGTTCGTATCCCGACTCCCGTGGCTGTTATTTAACACCTAACTACCTGCGACGGTTTGCTTACATCAATATCCTAGTACCAGCTCGTAAAAACAGAAGATGTGCCATAGGCAAGCGGGACAGCCGCTCCCAGCATCAACAGCGGTCCCCACCAGGTAAACATGGAAATCCCCGCAAATAAGCTGATGAGCAGCAGCGCCGGCAGCACCAGAATCGGGGTCACTGCTTGAAGTGCTTGATGTTTGTTCGCATCCTGTATGTCAAACAGCTTCAGAAATGAAGCATTCAGCTCCTCTTTGCAGAATCGCTTTCTCCAGTAGGCCAACATACAAGCAGCCACGATCCAGATCACAATCTTGAGTGTTCCCGGTAAAAAAAACAAGGCGGCACCCATCACAACCGCGAACTGTATGGTAAATCTCCACTGCGTACCGCTGCGAAAATACGATTTGGCCAAAAAATCGGACAATCCGCTGGCAGCGCCTGCACCACGGAACAATCGTTGTGATCTTCCAAACAATATCGGATACTTGCGGGTCGGTCTGATCCTTCGCTTCACTACCCGGATCAGCATCAGCGATACAATCCTCATTCTTGAATCGCTCTCTCTGGCAATATCAGCAAAAAATGCGCCTTTTTGTGCAAGCCTTACTCGGCTCAGAAACACAAACAGCACCAATAGCACCAGCATCCCGATCCAGCTGTACATAGGCAAATCGCTTACATGCGCGACAATACCCTCATATAAAAAGAATGCTCCTATGAACAATACAATTCGCAATAACCAAAGAACGATCCCGTACAGATGAAGCGCAAGCAGTTGACGGGCCAGTCCAAGAGTAATTTTTAACAGATAGGTCAGAACAAACAGGTTCGCAATTGCCGCAACCGTAAAGGAGAAGTTCTGGTATAACAAAGGAAGCAGCAAAGCAACCAGCAATAAAGTAGTCACACCTTGCAGAACCAAGGAATATCTGAAGCCAAGAACCATCAGATGACGGAACCAGCTTTGATTTTGCCTTAGAAAGAGCTGATCTCCCTCCTCAACAAAATAACGAATCGTTCCTAACCAGGCAAATACATAAAATACCGCAGCAACCATCGGTAACGTAAACAAATCAAACCAAGTTGGAGGCGTGTGCAGCCAAGCCCAATAATGATATCCTGCCACAAGCATCAAAGGAATCACAACATACAACACTACCATCCAGTCCACGGCAAGCCGCAGCGCCTTATATTGATAGCTCCAATCGGACCCTACTCTTCGAACAAAAAGTCGCCAGCTGCTCGTCAATGTGCCGCGCCCCCCCATCATAGCAAGGAGTGAAAGCAATCGAATAAGGGCGCATCCGGCAATCCGGATTGCCGCTGAATATCCTGCAGCGTTCCGTTAGCCACTAGTCTGCCACCCGATAAAAGCACAAATGAAGTACAAATCCGTTCAGCCGTGTCCAGCACATGCGTGCTCATCAGGATGCCAGCTCCGCGCTGTCGTTCGTCATCCAGCATGCCGAGGAAATCCTTGATTGCCTTTGGATCCAATCCAATAAAAGGCTCGTCCACTATGTAGACATCCGGCTTGTTCAGGAAGCCAAGGATGAGCATGATTTTTTGCTGCATGCCTTTGGAGAATTTGCCTGGCAGGTGATGCTTTTCATCCAACAGCCTGAAGCGGCGCAGCAAATCATCCGCTCTTTCCAGAAATACGTCACGATCCAGCTCATATACAGCGGCTGCAAACTCCATATGCTCCCAGAGTGTGAGCTCGTCATATAGTATGGGATGCTCGGGTATATAGGCATAGCTTTTCTTTTCACCCATAAAGGTGATTTCTCCTTTAAAATCCTTGAGCAGGCCCAGGATACTCTTTATCGTCGTACTTTTGCCTGCTCCGTTTGGACCTAACAGACCGACAAGCTCACCTTGCCGCACATCAAATTGAATTTGCTTGATCACGTCGGATTGACCTTCGTAGCCTGCCTGCTCAATATGCACTTTCAACACTGCTAATCGTTCTACGACCACTTGCTTTCACTGTCCCTTCCTGCATCTTCTAAAATTATAATGCACATTTCCAAATAAATCATCTTTTGCAATAGTAATGAAGATAAATTACTTAGAACTTACGGAAGACAACGAAATCTATTACCGAAAAAATTTCGTTTTCAACTCAAAAGTGTCAGACGATTTGCGTGATAACAAGATTTGCTGAAACAGGCGTTGCTCCTCCTGCGAGTGGAGTGATAGTAAGTGCCGTGGTATTGACGGCTGGATTTCGTACCGTAATCAGTGAATTAATGACTGTCACTTGCACAAGAGCCATGCCTACAATCTGAGAAGTACCTGTTGCTCGCCCGACCACCGTATACGCTAGTTCAGTACCATTGAGAGTTAACACGAGCTGGCCGGCTTCGGTCACGCTCACCTGAAACATGACCTGATAAGTGCCGATCGCGGACAAGTTAAAAGTACTGGTTCCAGTCCGGGCAATAGCAGTTCCACTCGTCGGTCCATCTTGTGGAAAACTTACGTCCGCACCAGGAACAACGGTTGCTGCATTATCAGGAGGCATCAATGCTTAAAAATCGGCAATGCTTAATACTTTCAGATCTGTAGCTGCACGGCAGCACGAAAAATGGGAGTCGCTTACATATACTCTCTGAGACATCATGATCACAACCTTTACGTTTTATTCTATATAGTTATAAAATGCAGTTTAAGATTATCGGAGACATGCATTAGTACTTGGATATTGGCATATTTTTCTTCAGAAATGTCGTATCTCTAAACACGCTGAACAACCCTTGATTAAATCAAGGGTTGTTCATTGAAAATTCAATAGTGGATATTATTTGGGCTCCACACTGATCAACCGTTTAAATTCCGCCTTCGTTCTTGGAGGGATAACGCCCTTACGGACAGATTCAGGAAGTGCTTGCCACAGCTCCAGCAGCAGTGGCAGTTCCAGACTAAGCGACTGTATCCGCTCCTCGTGCTGGAACAGCTCATGCGGTGTGCCTTGCATGACGCATTGGCCATGATCCATGACAAGGATCCAATCGGCCCATGAATAGGCCAGATTCATATCATGCGTCGCCATCACGATCGTAATACCGTTATCATGTATGCGATCCAACTCTTCAACCAGCTGCTGCTCAGATAAACGATCCAGATAAGCGGTAGGTTCGTCCAGCAGCAGCAGCTCGGGCTCAAGCACAAGCACTCCGGCAAGAGCCACACGTTTTTTTTGACCCAAACTTAAATGGTGAATGGGTTTATCCGCCAAATGCTCAAGACCCATTACGGTCAGCATATAGCGGGTTCGTCGCGTTATTTCCTGCTCAGCCATTCCGGCATTGCGCAATCCATAGGAAATATCCTCGAACGGTGTGCTCAAAATCAGCTGCTGCTCGGGATCTTGAAAAACAAGGCCGATTTGCTGCCGCAGCTTTTTCAGAGCCTCTGGACGATATGATAGCGGAGAATCATGCCACCTCATTTCTCCTGCCGCAGGTCGGTGTATACCGATCGCTTGCAGGAAAAAAGTTGATTTACCGGAACCATTATGTCCGCATATCGCTGTTTTCTTACGCATGGGTATACACATATTTAGTCCCTGAAGGGCTTCAGTATCCGTACCTGGATAACTATATTTTACATCTCGCGCTTCTAAGATCGATTTCATAACTGTTACCTCCAACGAATCCATAGCTCTAAGCCTAATAAGAGAACAACCCCGATCCGGCTTTCCCATTGGTAACGGGATGCAACGGGATGAGCCGTATAAGGTGCCATCCGTATTTCGTCTGTGAAACCTCTCGCTATCAAACCATGGGACAGTGCTTTATATCTCTGCATGGTCTTGCCAAACAAACGAACGATCAATATTGCCGTATCGTTAAGCCTGCCGCGGAACCCGGACTGACCCCCTCGCGCTTTTTGTGCCGTATACATGTGCTGCGCCGTTTCTGTCAGCACAAATAGAAACCGATACATGATCAGCATAATTTCCAATACCAATGCGGGCATTCGCAGCTTCTTCATCACCTGAAACAGCTCAGACATAGGCGTTGTCAGCATCACAAAGGTAAGACAGGATATACAGGCAAAGACTCTGGCAAATAAATAGCCCGCTTGATGCAAGCCTGCTTCCGATATATACAATGTCCAATTCAATATTGTGAAAAGAACATGATTCGTACTTATCACCGCAATCGAATCTCTAGACTGCATACTGATCTCGACCATAATTGCCGGAAGGCTGGTCACATAAAACAATCCGGGAATCCCTATTAGGAGGATATAGGATTGTAAAGGGATTCGGGCATAGAGTACCGTCCACACGAGCATCCAGCCTGCAAGACAGAGCTGTACAACCGGCTGAGACAAGTATGAACCTATGAACAATACGGCAGCGAAACCGCACTTCCACATGGGAGACACGGATCGCAGCCTGTTCTTATAGGATAACGTATCAATCAGCTTGATCATTGCTTATTCGGCTTTACCGATTTACCCTTGAACCAGCCAATCGCATACCCTATGAAGCCTGCCCCGATGGCAGCCTGAAGAGCAAACAGCATGCTTTCCGTTTCTGGTGGTGGCTCAACAAGTGACGAGAACCACGGCTTGTAGCCAGGGTGAAGCTCAGTGATGATTTTTTCGGCTGCATCGTCCGCACCGCCAAATTCACCATTGACCAGAATCAGCGGGAGAACCGCTAACAGCACTACAGCTGTCAGCATAAGTATATTTTTCGTGCGGCTTGTCACGGCTGTTTCACTCCTTTCATTTTACGCTGCAGAATGGACAGCTCCTCTGAGCTATAAGCCTGCAGCCAGTTCCATATCAATACGGTAAGAAGTCCTTCACTGATAGCCAGCGGAATTTGGGTGATGGCAAACACACCGCCGAATTTAACAAACGAAGCCAGAAATCCGCCATTTTCCGCAGGAAAAGCCACCGCCAATTGAATCGACGTGACCACATAGGTGGACAAATCGGCTAAGGCTGCAGCCGAGAATATAGCCAGCTTTTGCTTGCCGGTTGTTTTCATCAGCCATTTATAAATGACGTATCCTACCATAGGTCCAGCCACCGCCATAGAAAATGCATTCGCACCCAATGTCGTCAAGCCACCGTGTGCCAGCAATAATGCTTGAAACAACAATACGATAGATCCGAGTACACTCATCGGCAGCGGCCCGAACATTACTGCACCCAAGCCTGTCCCCGTTGGATGCGAACTGCTTCCCGTCACCGATGGGATCTTGAGGGCCGACAACACGAAGGTAAAGGCGCCCGCCAGACCGAGCATAATTTTCAGCTCCGGTGTTTCCTTGTTTATTTTGATCAAGGCGCGTAATCCGAGTATGAAGAAGGGGATGAACACCACCCACCAAAACACGGCCCAACCTAACGGAAGGAATCCCTCCATAATGTGCATCGCATAGGCTGATTGAGGCTCGTTAATTAAAAAATACAGGGTAAATGCCACAACCACTAGTAAAGCTCGAAACATCTTTTTTGATTTCATTGTGTGAATCCTCACTTTCTTATAATAAGCAAACATAAAAAAACCAATCCTTTAGAATTGGTCATGGGTACATCACAATATAAAACAGGATCCAGTTGGATCACCGTTTCAACGTCCGTACACCACTCCTTTCCGCGAAGGCTTTCGGGTGAATAAATTAGGTAGGTCTCCTGGCTCTCGGATCTTCATTTTCTTTCGTCTTCCCCGATTCATAACCGAGTGACCTGCATGAAAGAAAACTCCCCGAATACAGTGGCGGGACCGCTCGGGATTTGCACCCGATTCCCTGTTACCCCTTATTTTCTAATGGGCACCTAATTCATGTATGCAATTGATTTGCTGTTAAGTACCCTATATTCGATATCCATTATGATTATCCTGTTCGGTAGCATAAATTTTCTAAAAGATAACACCATTCACCATTCATTCGGCGCACGCTATACAAATAAAGACCGACGGATATTACCGCCGATCTTCAGAATCGCTGTATGGGAGTCACGTACCATTTGGACATGGACGTTATGACGACCTCATTCCGCTTCCTAATTATTGCTCACCCGCAGAAATCGCGGCAAGTCGCTCCTTAATCCGTTCCGTGCAAACACCGCCATGATATGTAATGACCGTCTCAATATCATAATCGAGCAGCTTGCCGACCGAACTTAGCGCCTGTTCCATATCTGGTGTAAACGCTTTGTTAGGTGGCATTAGCACACCGTCATTCGAAGTCAACGCATCGCCAGCTATTAAGGTTTTACTCGGCTTATGATAAAGACTAATATGATCCGGTGTATGACCCGGTGTAAAAATCACCTGTATCCCCCCGCAATAAGGCAGCTCGTCACCGTCCTGAAGAGTAACGTCAACCTTGGAGGGCGGAACAAGGATACCTCTTTTTATAATCGGGGTTTCTCCTAATATATACGGCTTGGTCAGCTCATGTGCAAAAACCTCGATCCGTCCCTCTGAAGCAGAGAGCAAATCTGGCAGACTGCCAATGTGATCCAAGTCCTGATGAGTGATGATGATTTTTGTAAGCTTGTCAAAAGAAACTGCTTCCTGAGCAAGCGTGTTCCGAATCACTTCCAGCTGACCCGGGATTCCTGTATCTACTAGAATTCCATCGTTCTCGTCCCATAGTAATGCAGCATGAACGACAAACATATGTTCACCTGCTTTCATTGCCAACTCCACAGCTTTAATTCCTGATCCTGCTGTCATTTCCTACACCTCCATCATAGAATTTGGTTGAACAGTTTCTCCAAGGGGGTGCGATAATCACTTATACACTGTTTCCTTGGTGATTATTTAATGTTAACCTAAACTAGATACGCAGGCAATGTGTTGTCGTTTACACTAGCAGCATCTATCACTATGATTACGTAATGTTTTCTTTAATTTACGATAAATCCGCCCTTTCTTCGCACGATTGCCGAATATAGTGTAAGATGTAAGAAGATCATCAGATCTGAAAATGGATAGTCTAGGGGATGCAGATATGGCAAAAGATGAAATATTTTTAACACCAGAAGGTCTTCGTAATTTGGAGCTCGAACTTGAGGATTTAAAAACCGTTAAGCGTAAAGAATTAGCCGAGCGTATTAAATTAGCTATCAGCTATGGCGATCTAAAGGAAAACAGTGAATATCATTCTGCGAAAAACGACCAGTCGTTTATGGAAACCAGAATTATTACCATTGAAAGAATGCTTAAGAAAGCCAAAGTAGCTGACAATGTGGACATATCCTCCGTACATGTAGGTTCCATCGTTATTCTGAATGACGTAGAATTCTCAGAAAAAGTAGAGTATAAAATCGTAGGTCCTTCCGAGGCTGATGTTGCAGAAAATAAAATTTCTTACGAAAGTCCTCTTGGAGGTTCTCTCATGGGTAAAAAGGTTGGCGATATCATTAGTGTCAATGCACCTGTGGGCGTCATTCAATACGAGCTGCTGGAAATTAGGGCTAACTAAATACAAGTGAATAGCAATAACCACAAGGGCAGCGTTTCATTAGCTGGCCTTTTCATTTTCACTTAACCTTCTGATAACGGTTATTTTCCCAACTCATTTTTAGTATGCGATAACTTTCAAAAATTCAGCTGCTTACCATTCGTTGTATGCTATAATGACACAGGAAATCATAGCAAAAACGGATTAGGAGGAGCACCCGATGAAGCTGTTTCAAGTGAAATCAAACCCTTGGGGGATTGATCGAATGGCGCTTTTTCTTAAAGATAACTTTATAAGTATAAGCTGTCCGGGAATCGGGGACTTGGAACATCTCAGCGCACCTGAGCAGCAACTGGTCCTGGCATGTGAAACACCCGATTCGAATGTAACCGATCAACTTAACGAAATTAGCTGTTTTGTACAAATGATGCAGGATGGCGATTATGTACTTGTAGCCCATGATCAAGAGGTCTATCTCGGGGATGTAGGCGATTATTACTATGTTGAGCAGCACGACAGTATCAAAGAAGGGATGTGCCATAGAAGAGGCGTTACCTGGTTGAACCGGATACCCCGAAGCGAGTTGAATAAAGAAGTTCAAGCGTTGTTAAATCATAGGGAAGCTATTTCACCCTATGAGCAAGCTATAGGGACAGCCGGGTTAGACAGGTGGCTGCCGAATCATTTGAGAATGGCGGAGAATACTAATGCTAATGTGCCTGTACAAAGGATTAGCGTTGATGAGGATACGCTTGAGCAAGCCCTTGGCGTGTTGAAGGAAGCACTCTGCTGCGACGATCCCGAACGCAGGGAAAGAGCGGCAATTGCTATACTGCAGTATGCAGGAGGACAAAACGGAAGCGGGCAATAATCCTATTTTCATTTATTTCCGAAATTTCTCACCTTAACGCATCAAGCCAGAGATGCTATACTCATACAGGAGAATCTACTGTGCGCTGCCTATTATACATATAAATAGATAGGGCAGACGCGGAAACTTACGGACAGGAAGAGGTACACACCATGAGTTCAGCATTAAATCAAGCTTCAGTGTCACCCAAGAAGGGGCGATTTCCTTTAGCTCTCTTATGTCTGACTGCAGGAGCTTTCGCCATTGGCATGACCGAATTTATCATTATGGGTCTTCTCCCTAATGTCGCCAATGATCTGGGAGTTACCATCCCTCAGGCTGGGCAGCTTATTACAAGCTACGCGCTTGGAGTCGCATTCGGTGCTCCTCTGCTCACAGTCTTTACCCATAAGGTACCCCAAAAGAAATTGCTCATTCTACTCATGTGCATTTTCATTATTGGTAACGCCTTGTCTGTCGTGGCTCCGGCGTACTATCTGCTTATAGCCGCTCGGGTTATGACGGCATTTGCCCATGGTACTTTTTTGGGAGTCGGATCCATTATCGCCGCTCGTCTTGTTCCGCCCGAGAAGCGGGCTGGAGCCGTATCCATGGTGCTAGCCGGGTTGACGATTGCCAATATTATTGGTGTCCCGTTCGGAACCTTTATTGGCCAGCAATTGGGCTGGAGAGCTTCATTCGGCGCCATTACCATTATGGGGATCATCTCCTTGATTGGCATAATCAAATTCATTCCCGTCATACGCCAGGAACATTTACCAAGTCTTGCTAAGGAGTTCCGCAGTCTAATGAATCCCCAGGTACTGCTGGTGCTGTTGACGGGCGCGCTCGGATGTGCAAGCTTGTTTTCCGTATTCACCTATATCACGCCTATGCTGGAAACAATCAGCGGCTTTGCCGAGCATAGTGTAACCTGGATTTTGGTTTTATTCGGTTGTGGAGTAACGATTGGCAATATGCTTGGCGGCAGGCTTGCCGACTGGAAGCTCATGCCTACTTTAATGATTAACTTTGCTGTGCTGGCCGTCATTTTATCGCTATTGACCGTTACGCTATGGAATCCCGTGCTAGCCGTCATTACCATCTTTCTCTGGGGAATCGCGGCGTTCGGTATTATGCCCGGCATCCAGATTCGAATTATGAATCTGGCTCATGAAGCCCCACTGCTGGCTACAACCTCAAGTCATTCTGCCTTGAATTTAGGCAATGCGAGCGGAGCCTATCTAGGTGGCGTGATGATAACGTATATGGGTCTCAATTCCGTACCGTGGCTCGCGGCCGCCCTTGCCGCCCTTGCTTTTATAGGTGTCATCCTCAGCTTCAGTCTGGAAAAGCGGAAACAACAATTGGTTTCGGTTCAATAACAGCCCTCCTGTTCCACAGCGAAGACCCTACGATGCATGCATCGTAGGGTCTTATATGACGTGGGAAGCGATTGTGTCCGTTCAATTGTAAATAAGCGTTGTATTCATTTCACTTCTCGGTTTTCAGTTAACCACAGGATACTCAAGTTTCCAATTGCTAGGGAATTTGACCGGAAAACAATCGAAACCATCTCGATCGTTTCATCCTTTTAAGAGAGCTCATGGTAAATCAACTGCCTTTCGGATTGACATAGAATCATGTTTCTTCCGTTCGAAGTTTGACTTTTTATTACCACTTCCCACTACTTTTCATTACCCTGATTATCTGGATGTGAAACACTTCGAATCCGATATATTAATCTTTACGCCTTTTCCTCATAGCCGGGCTGATTGACGATGTGAGTAACCTCATCCGTTGTAGATTTCAGCAATGCAGTCGCTTCCTCGGACGTGATTTTGCCGTCATTTAAACTCTTGTTGATCGGCGCTTCCACAAGGCTCACGAGTTTACTCGTAAAATTCGCGGATTCGTTCGTTTGCTGCATGGCTACGTCAGCCAGAGACTTCCCATCATGCAGCTCCTCTTGCAAATCACTATTATCGATATCCAATATAGAGGATGCCAGAATAATGATTTGATTCAGCTTTAAGTCAGCCCGTTCAGCTGCGGGAATTGACGTATCAACCGTTCCTGCTACCCATGCATCCTCGATGTCATCATCAGCAAACACTTGCTGAGTGAACGAACTGCCAAATCCTCCAACCAGTAATGCCGCCGCTACTGTTCCTGCCATAACACTTTGCTTCCATCTGCTCATGGCTCTCTCCACCTTGTCTATATAGTGTCAACCGAGAAAGGAATTGCCTATTCCTTATGCATTAAGAATAAAATTCCAACCTGAATAGTAAATGAAATCCAGCTGATTTTCAGCTATATTTTTCCTTAAATTAACATTAAAATTCAATTCGCAAGGGATAACGGTCTAATTTATTGGACGATTTCCAGTCAACAAAAAATGACAGTCGGGAACATGAATCATGTTCTCAACTGTCATTATGTAAATGCGTATAAATGCTAGCGAATAGATGTATATGGATGCTTTAGCTGATCATGCCAGCTGTATATCACCATGCTCATCTATTTGCTATTATGCCCCAGCTACCTCGAGTGTTTCTCCCGGGGCTACAACCTTGCCCTTCAGTCCGCGTGTACCCAATAAGGATACGAATGCTTCGGCATCCTGCCTAATAGCAGGGAATGAATTATAATGTATCGGAACGACCAGCTTCGCGTTATACCATTCTGCAGCCTGTAAAGCATCCTCAGGTCCCATCGTATAGTGGTCGCCAATCGGAACCAAAGCGACATCGATCTGATTACGGTCGCCGATCAGCTTCATATCGCCGAACAATGCGGTATCTCCGGCATGCAGTATCGTTAAGCCTTCCGCATAGATCAAATATCCGCCAGGAGTTCCCCCGTACAAAATCTGTTTATTTTCTTCATCAACGATACCCGATGTATGAAATGCCTGGACCATCTTCGCTTTTGCAAATCCCAGATCGACGGTTCCACCCATGTTCATTCCTATCGTTTTTACACCCTTCCAGGACATGTAGGCTGCCAGCTCCACGTTTGCCACAACAGAACAATCATTGGCTTTTGCAATCGGCTCGGCATCCAATATATGATCGATATGGGAATGCGTCAGAAGAACCGCATCGACCTTAATATCCTCTGGCTTGGCAGTCGCCAACGGATTGCCGCTGAGAAAAGGATCGATAATTAAAGACTTTCCGTTGGTAATGATCTGAATGGCAGAATGTCCATGGTAAATGATTTGCATCGGATCTCGACTCCTCTTGATTTCGATTTGATTGGCTAAATCGGACTTGGATCACGTCATTCGCGCCCTGTATATCATTACCAGTTTGCTTCCACCAATCCATCTTAATTGTGACATAAAAAAGCAGCAATTTGCAACATTGCTTGCAATTCTATCGTTGTCCGTTTCGAATTCCCACCTATTCCTTCCTACTGATCTGATACTGTGCTTTATCCATCCATTCCTGGTTGAAGGTAACGCCCCAACCCGGTCCGTCAGGAATTGCTACCTTTCCGTCCTTAACCTCCAAAAACGTTTCATAAAAGCCCTTTGCCCAACCTGGCTCTTCAATACTGAACTCAACATACGGGCCCCCATTTGGCAGGGCTCCAATCAAATGGAGCGTAAATACGGTAACCATCGACAAATTAGCGGCGTGCGGCGTGCAAGGAATTCCTGCAGCCTCTGCCATTTTGGCAACCTGGAGTGTACGGCTAATTCCACCCGCGTAACAAATATCCGGCTGCACAATATCCACAGCTTTCATGGCGATCATCCGTCTGAATTGTGCTAAATCGGTGTCCTGTTCACCGCCGGACACTGGGATCGTTAAAGCGGCAGCAACCTCCGCGGTCCATTCCAATTCCGGATACGGGCATGGCTCTTCGAAGTGCCCATAGTTATATTGCTCCAGCATGCGACCGACCTCAATAGCCCGTTTCGGTGTGAACCCGCTGTTGGCATCGGCATGGATGATCGTTTTGTCACCCAAAGCTTTCCGAATAGTTGGGATCATGGCTTCAGTGCGTCCCGGCCAGTGATCAACGTCGTTACCGAAGTTTTCCCCGATACGGATTTTGAATGCTTCGTATCCATGCTTGTCCTGAAGCCGCAGAAGCCGCCCCGCCTCTTCCTCGGGAGTAATGCTGCGCTTCATGCTCGATCCATATACCGGAAGCAGCCGCGGCTTGCCTCCCAACAGCTCGCAGACGCTTTTCTCTTCCCGCTTGCCGCGCAAATCCCACAGAGCCGTATCCAGGCCTCCGACCGCCCGGCAAATATAGGAACCTGGAAATTTATGCTCGCCTGTAACGACGCGGTCTACCAAACCATCAATGTCATTGGCATCCGATCCCAGCGCATAGGGAGCGACCTGCCGATGCAGCACCATTGCCGAGATGTCAGCTTGATATGGAGCGAACTGACCGTATCCCTCCAATCCGTCCTCAGTCCGTACACGGACTATCCCGATATGCTGTGTGGAAAAGCTTTCTATGCTTTTGATTTTCAAAGTGTTTGCCTCCCATTTTAGATAATAAATGAATGGTTGATGATGGATGGATGAGTCCATAAACTATGATCTTTGATTGATCATGAATGAAAGATTAGCTTACGAAGTGACGATTTCAATCGCTAAAGGCTCGATAAATTCCTGATACCGCTCCTTCACTTGACCGCTCAGTACATCACCTTCATGCACGTAAATCCGCTGCTGTATGCTTAAACTATCGCCACCCTGCAGAGTCTTCCCTCCGGAGAAATGAAAGTTGGCCGATGTAAAGGCCCCCGAATCCCTCACAAACCATTGTGATGCGTACGCTTCATTATCTGGGTGTACAAACATCGTGATTCCTGCATCGATGAGCGATTTGCTGGGAATGCCGTTGTCCCAGTCCACATTAACCAGCTTGCCGCTGTAATCGACCCATTCCGTCACTGTTCCAAAAATGCCTTTTTCCTTGGTATTTCCGCTAGCAGCCGTTAACAATCCGGTATGGAAGCCGTTAATTTGCTCATTGACCCGAATGAACGGGAAGCCTCCTTCTTTGGTGCTGCCGAAAACCACTTCTCCGTTTACCGCATGAAGCGAAGTATGAATATCCAGATATCTGGACTCCCTAGGTAAATTATAAATGCGGACACTTCGCGTCTCCTGCAGAAGAAGCCCGCCGTCTTCATCCAGCCAATCTACAATCGATGTAATTTGTCCAAAAACAGGACCTCCAAACAGCGCCAAAAACTTGCGGTGGGTTTGCCGTCCTTCTCGGCGGAATTCATGGTACGCCTTATGTCCGTTGACATCATCATGTCCCCACCACAAACCGTGGTGATGCAGATGATCATCCGGCGCATCCTGAATCAACGTATGGCCTTTCGGTCCTATCAGTGGGTAATAGTAAGGCTTAGGTACAAAAGGGGAGTACATATAACGGGTAGCCAGCTTGCCTTCAATGCTCACTACTACCCTTGCATTCTCCTCTTGATGATCGACAAAAACCCCATTGGTGTTCCGCCATGGATTATATATCCGGTCCTCGGCAACAGAGATTTGCCTTGCTTTTTTAGTAAAGACCAATCTTAATTCTGACGTAAGTCTGTCTGCTGACCATTCCTTGATCAAGACATACAGCGCATGCTCCGTGCCAGTACGCTCCGGTGTCGCGGACATGGATTGACTATTTAATTGACACGGAAATTCCAACCCTGAAGCTTCCTCCTGCAACAAAATATCCATTTCCCCAGACCACTCTTTGAGCTGTTGATACGTTGAAGCATCAAGCTCCAAGCGGGTTACTGAGGGGAGCAGCCTATTGGCATTAGGCATCAGCCTGACTTTGAAATCAATCGACATTATGATAATCAGCCTCCGTTTACTTGTATAGGTTACGCTTTGGGCGCACAGCTATGACCTTTGTTTCCCTGATCCATGCTTACTGACTTCCGCTAACAAATGCAATATCTTTTGCAACTTGCGGGCGAAACAGCTCCCAGCTAAATGGGGTGTCCCCCAGATGCATTAATGGCTGCTCCTTATAACGGGATTTAGTGGCATCGATCAGATCTTCCCAATGCTTCGCAGCGTAAGGTTCTTCTAGCCAATGCTGTGCGTTCCTGCGATCATTCTCTTTACCGGTTTTCTCATATAAGGCATAACAGACACCTGCTCTCAGCTTGGCTGCAAAATAAAGACTGAGGTGCGCCCATGCCTCAACGTCAGCTGTTTCTGAATTCAGTCCGGGTGTCGAATCGGCAATTACAGACAGTGCCTGCAGCCCTTGTCGGGCATCCGCCTCCAACGTATCAGCCAATTGCAGTGGTGTGACCAAGCCTTCCATTGATTGGTCGTTCAGCCAACGATCCGCATAATCGCGCAGCGATAAGTACGCAGGATCAAAGGTCTTACTTTCCAGTAGATCCTTCAAGGAAATAAACGCCTCTCCCGAATTGTACTCATCCCGATTAGTCGCAATAAAGCCTTCTGCATATAAAGTGAAATCCCACGTAAACGAGAAAAAGGAACCAAGTGCCATCGGCATTTTACAAACGGATGAAAAGGCTCCAAGCAAGTGCTTGCCTGCCGATTCCCCATAACGTTGACTGATCGCGTTCTGAAATACCGTATCCGGTGTGGAAGGATCGTATAACAATCGGCCCCAAAGCATGTAATACAGCCAATGCTTCTCGAAAGCGTAGGTCCAGCTCATTTGCGGACTGTCCTCCACATGGGAATAATCCTTTGCGGGTATAAAGCATTCCGACCCCACATAATAACCACCTACATAGTCGTGAATATTTTCTGCCAAATGCTCCCTGATAAAATCAGGCTGCGCCCAGCGAAGCGTGAAAAAGTCTTCATTGCGGATCATCCACGTAATTTTGTAGTTGGTCGGCGGTGGGTTCCAGTAGCCCTCCATGCCCTTGGAGCCACCATGTGTCAGCAGCAGCTTCGAGGACGAGTAAGCGTGAGACCAGTTGAACTTGACCTCAACCCAGACCGGCTCAGGCAAAAATCCATTTTGCTCAATCGAGGTTCTTGTTATTAGAGGGTCTACGGAAAACGGCGCACGGTGAATAAATTTCACAGGTCTGCTGGCGTTTTTCATGCCTTCATAATAAACTTCCTCAATCCACGTTTGCCTCGCCTCGGGAGCCATGTCGTCCATTCTTTCTCCGAGAGAGATGCCAAGTCCTGCCAAATCGGGATACTCGTCAATCATCTGGGTAACGCTTTCACGTGTATACTGTTTAATCTGCTCGGTTGAATAAGCATCACCATAATAAAATTGCAGATCATCCACAGCAAGCGGATCATAATGCTCTTTAAACGCTTCTGATACAAAAATATTCCAGTTAATCATATACGTCTCAATGCCGCGCTCCTTGGCCATCCGAAACAATGAGGACCAATACTGCTTCCACTCCGCTAATTCCTCATCGGAAAAAGGAGTTGCCTTCGGATAATGAACCGACCTGATCATATATGGAAATGGGTGAAGGTTCCACAGGGTTAGCACATTGTAGCGGTTCTGTGCCATCATATCGAGAAAGCTTTGCCAAAAGCCGAGATCGCGAACAGTCTCATGCTGTAAATCAAAGCATTCATTCATCCTGTAGCTGGACCAGGGAAGATTAAATTTAAGTGCTCGAAATGCCAATCTGGGATTCGTGATACATTCAGGAATAAGGGATAGTTCAACATGATCACGAAGCTGTTCGGCAAGCTCCAATACGCCATACATCGCACCTGACTCATCACGAGCCAGGACAGCAAGTGCTTGCTTGCCTTGATGCAGGTAACGGCGTATTTCGAAACCTTCCGCAAGCACGGACGCATCCACTGCCAAACCGAGCAGAACAGCTTCTTCCTCCGAGCTGGTGATGGCAATATGTATAGGTCCCGGCTGATTCAGCTCTCCGGTTTCATAGATTTCCCCTACTGCCTGAATTGCTTCCTTTAACTTACCGACAGCAAAGCTTACTTGAGGCGAGGATGTTCGAAACGCTATGGTGATGGCCATTTGATGATATCTCCCTTCAATCATGTTGTGGTTAAACGGCTATATAAGATGAACCAAACATTCGTACAGCAGGGAGGAGCTGCGAAAGCAGACCCTTCTTCCAATCACTATTGCAGCCAGATTCTTTGTATTCTTGGCCCTATAGGGGTAAGAATCCGTCAGCAAAGGTGAACACTTCGTTTCTCCAGAAGGATCCGCTTTCTCCGCTTGGGCTGTATGTTTCTTTGGTTCATCTTATATAGGTTTCAAAAATTTCACAGGAATATTCGGTGGCATAAGCCTGGTCAGGCTGCAGCTCGCGATAAGTACCGTGCTCCAATGAGTGATCAAAATTGGCAAACGCATCATTGGAAGGCTCGATGCCGATCGTATACATATCCTCGACATTGTTGCTCCAGTAGCGGATAAATGGAAAAGCATCCAGCTCCCAGCGGAGTTGAACGCCCACTTTCTTATCCCTACTAATCAGCTTCACCCAAGGCTCCTGAATATGCGTCAGTACCGTAAATATTTGCTCATTAGCAGCCCTTGGAAGCACTTCCTGTATGTTTCTGAGCGTACCATCAGGTAACGTGATCCGATTAATCGGTTCTTCGAATCGGCTCAGCTCGTTTTTGTAAGCACTGTCATATTGCCTTGCATGAAATGCGATACAATCTGGAAATTCAATGTACACGCGTTCATCAAGAAACTGACCACCGAAGGCCGCATGCTGCGTCCATGTATATTGTACCGCTGCTGTTCCCTTATTGTGAATTCGCTGCTGCACATATAGACGCGAATCCCCCTGCTTTACCTTAAATATCTTTTCGACAAGCAGTGGAACGTCAGGTAGTTGTACGTAACAGCGAATACTGGCGCAATCAGCCGTATCTTGTTCAATCTCATAATCCCAAGGGACCGTCGCAGCGATACCGCCTGTGTCCTGAGTAATATCCAGGTCCAAATATCTCGCCCGATGGGGGAGACAGTCCTGCCAGCCGCCCGTAAACAGCTCTGAATAAGATTTCAATCTTTGCTCGGTCAGGTTTCTATGCTCAAACACATCAAGCCCGTTGTTCGTCTTCAAAAGAATGTCCATATCTAACGGCTTATAAATGAACTCAAATATATCGGCCCCCTTACTGATTAGGATACGAATCCGCAGCAATTCGTTTTCCAAGGTGACTGTCTTAATTGTAGAAATAAATGATTCACGAATCGTGCATCGAGAGCTATTGGACAAGTTCAGATCCCTCCTTGTTAACATACCATTTTTGATACAAATGGTCACGTATGTTTAAACATCGACAACTCTCGTGTCGCTGGGAAAATCTCGTCAAGACGTTTCATTGTCGAATCGTCCAGCTCAATTTCGGCGGAACGCAGCGACTGTTCAAGCTCACGGACACTGCTTGGGCCGATCACAGGAGCGGTTATTGCCGGATTGGCCAGCAGCCACGCTAAGGAAATGTTAGCCTCCTGCTCTCCTAGCTCTCTGCATAGAGCTGAGAATAGCTCCATTTGCGAACGATGGGCTTCCAGCAGCATTCGTGCATCATCCGTCAACGGCCGAGTGAGCGTCTTGCTGACATCCGTTGCCAGCAACCCTCTCGCCAGTGGGCTCCATATTGTAATGCCGATACCAAGCTCCTTGGCGGTCGGCAGCGTATCTGTATCCGGAAATCGGTTCAACAGGTTGTACCCATGCTGTTCGGATACGAGTCCCATAAAATGCCGCTCCTTGGCAGCCGCTTGGGCACGTGTCAAGTCTCTTCCGGCAAAATTGGAGGAGCCGATATAATCCACCTTGCCTGACCGGACGAGACCTTCGAAGGCTTCCCACAATTCTTCCCATTGTACATGACGATCCACATGATGCATTTGGTACAGCTCGATGTGATCGGTTTGCAGTCTTTTCAGCGATGCTTCGATATGACGGCGGATTTTGTACAGAGAAAGACCCTGCTCCTTATTGGGGCCGTCCAGCACATCCTGCTCAAAAACACGGCCAACCTTTGTACCCAGCACGACCCGTTCACGGCGATTGCCGCCCTGCGCGAACCAGCGGCCAATAATTTCCTCGGCTCTGCCGCGGTGGCCGATACCGCCATATACGTTAGCGGTATCAAAAAAATTAATGCCAGCATCCAACGCTGCATCCATAATTTTAAAGGCTTCCTGCTCTGGAATACTTCCGTATTCCCCTTCTTTTGTTGGTAATGAACCAAAGGCTGCTGTACCTAGACACAACCGGCTTACCCTTAAGCCCGACTTTCCCAAGTAACCGTATTTCACAGTTCATGCCTCCCTGCTCTTAAGTTTGTTTAAACATGGACAGTTCTCTCGTCGCTGGGAAAATTTCGTCGAGCCGCTTCATTGTTGAAGCATCCAGCTCGATTTCGACGGAGCGTAATAAATCCTCCAGCTCCTCCACCGTGCTTGGGCCGATTATCGGGGCAGCTACAGCTGGGTTGGCCAGCAGCCATGCCAGGGATACGTTGGCCTCCTTCTCACCAAGCTCTCTGCACAGGGCCGAAAACTGTTCCATTTGCGAACGATGGGTTTCCAGCAGCATCAGCGCATCATCCGTCAGTGTGCGTGTAAATGGCTTGCTCACATCCGTCGCCAGTAGTCCTCGCGCCAACGGACTGAAGATTGTAACACCAATGCCCAACTCCTTAGCAGTCGGCAGCGTATCCGTTTCCGGAAACCGGTTCAGCAGGTTGTACCCGTGCTGCTCGGAAATAAGACCCATAAAGTGCCGCTCCTTGGCAACGGATTGGGCACGCGCCAAATCTCTGCCGGCAAAATTGGAGGACCCAATATAGTCGACCTTTCCTGAGCGAACAAGACCTTCAAACGCCTCCCACAATTCTTCCCACTGCACATTCCGATCCACGTGATGCATTTGATACAGCTCGATGTGGTCCGTTTGCAGCCTTTTCAGCGATGCTTCGAAGTGGCGGCGAATTTTGTATAAGGACAAGCCCTGCGCCTTGTTTGGACCATCAAGCACATCCTCCTCGAATACCCGACCAACCTTCGTGCCAAGTACGACCCGTTCACGGCGGTTGCCCCCTTGGGCAAACCAGCGTCCAATAATTTCCTCGGTAATCCCGCGATGACCAATCGTTTCTCCGCGAAGTCTTACCCCGCCATAGACGTTGGCGGTATCGAAGAAATTAATACCAGCGTCCAAAGCGGCATCCATAATTCGGAATGCTTCCGGTTCACTGATACTGCCGTATTCCCCTTCTTTCCCTACCTTACCGCCAAAGGCTGCCGTACCCAAACAAAGCCTGCTTACCCTTAATCCCGACTTTCCCAAATAACCGAATTTCACCGCAATCCCTCCCGAGAAACGTTTCATTTTCATTATATGCCCATGTCCGACTGTACTTGTGCTGATCGATCTCGTTTATATCTGTACCTTGGCTTCAATCGTGCTTTCATCCAGCTCAATACCGAGTCCGGCTTGCTCAGGCAAGGCCAGATACCCGTTCACTGGAATCAGCTTGTTGATATGAAAATGGCTCTGCTGCTGCTGATAGAGCACTAAGTATTCCAAATAAGGACACACCGAAGGCGCAAGCGATGCAATCACATGCAGATTAGACAGCACCGTACAGCCATGAGGGATAAACTTCACATCAAAGGTTTCAGCAAGTATCGCGATTTTACGCAATTCCGTAATGCCACCGGTCCAATCAGGGTCCGGCTGGGCATAAGCTAACAGACCTTGGTCAAAGAACGGCTTAAAGTCTTTACGGGTATACAAATGCTCACCTGCGGCCAGCAATAACGATCCCCGTTCCTTTAACAGCCTATAGCCGTCTACCTGATTGGGGAGCAGCGGCTCCTCCAGCCATAACGGCCTTAATTCGCGCAGCCGGTCCATCATGTCGACCGTATACGGTACGTCCCAGCCCATCCAGCAATCGAGCATGAAATCAGCCTCGCTGCCGATAGCTTCCCGCACCTCCTGCGCCATACGAAGATTGCTCGCCTTCCCTTCCCCACCAGCGGAGGGTCCATGACGAAAAAACCATTTTTGTGCCTTAAACCCGGCTTTCACGAAGGCTTTAGCCTGCTCACCGACCTTGCCTTCTTCAATCGGGTACCCTAGTGCGCTGGCATACACGGGAATTTGCGAGCGTGTGGGGCCGCCAAGCAGACGATAAACGGGCGTATTATAAAATTTACCTCGTAAGTCCCACAGCGCGCAGTCCACTGCACTCGCGGCCATCATGTAATAACCGTTGCGGCCATGCCTGTCGAATCTCATTTGATCCCACAATCGTTCGATGTCCAACGGGTCCTGTCCGAGCAGCAGCGGCTTCAACTTCTTAACAAGAATATCCGCCTGCTCCTCATAAACCATCGGTCCGTATAAACCGTCAAGCCCCTCATCAGTAACAATAGTCACATAAAAGCGGTGCAGCGGTATTCTCTCCACTGATCCATCCGTTGAATGCAACGGGTCACGAAGCGCATACTCTGGATATATATCTATAGGAGCAGCAGAGCGTGCGCGGTGCTCCCACGTCTTGTCCATAAATCCACTTAATTTAAAAACCTGCACGTCGGTAATTTTCATTATACAGCTCCGCGAACCAGCAGCTTGATGCTGTACAAGGAAGAGCTGGCTGTAACAAACAGTGTGTTGCCGAGCGGCGATTCCGGCGGAGTGCCGAAGCATAAATTAGCAGCAACCTCCGAGAATTCCAGTCTGCCCAACCACTCGCCTGACGGGGCAAATATCCACACACCGCCCGGTCCGGTCACATATACGTTGCCATGCTCGTCAACTTTCATTCCGTCTGCGGCACCTGGACCTGCTGTCGTATCCAGCTCGGCAAATATCCGCCCATTGCTCAGACTTCCGTCAGGGTTTACATCAAACACTCTGACATGCTGTTCAGTCGTATCATCAATATATAGAAGTGATTCATCTGGAGAAAACGCAAGACCATTAGGTCTCGGGAAGTCCTCTGCAAGCAAATCCAGTGTGCCAGATTGTGGATCATACCGGAATACCCCGTTCACATCCAGATCCTTCGTATCACCCAGCATCGTACTGTAAGGGTCGGAAAAATAAATCGTTCCGTCCTTTTTAACAATGACATCATTGGTGTTATTGATTCTGCTTCCTTGATAATGGGTGACGAGCGCTGTAATGGATCCATCCTTCTCCGTTCGGGAAATTCTGCGGGTCAGCGTTTCGCAAGATAACAACCGTCCCTCCGCGTCCAAGGTAAGACCAACCGCTCTGTCGCTTTGATCACTATACAGCTTCAGGCCGTTAGCTTCGCTCCAAGTGTAAATGCGATGATTCGGGAAATCCGTAAAATATAATTGATTGGTGTGGGGGCACCAGACAGGACCTTCCGAAAAGGAGAAGCCCGAAGCCAGCTTTTGCGCGGTCTGCTCTGGCGAAATAATGTGATCCAGCTTTTCTGAATATCGAATGATGTTCATCGTGTAAAACCTCCTTCGGTTAGATGTGGGGAATAATACGCTTTGGCCGTAATCGTTCCCTTCGTATGTTTGCCAAGTATGTTTACCTTCTTCACTTCACCTGGAAGCAGGTCGAAGTAGTTATCCTCAAACAGCCAACCAAACACGTTACCCTCATGATTGCCGGAAAGCTCAATGCATCGTGCAAACTGATCCGTAGACAGCACTAACTGCCCACCGTTGATTTCCATTGTGATTTTGGCTTCAGGAAAATGCATATGCCTCTCAATATCTACGAGGTCATTCGTTCTTGCGAGCAGCTCGCCCCGAGCATCAAGTAAATAGGCATATATGATATACTCCCTGGAAAACTGCTTGAATTCATTCAAATTCGTGATCAGGCTGGACGTTCCCGAACGAACCTGTACACTTGTCTCGAATTCTTGTTCAAAAACATTCGTTTTCGGATTGAACAGCTTCACATACAAGGTGCCTTCAACATCCTGGGCACTGTCATTCACAGCCCACAAATAAATAAAGTTTTGCACATCAAAAGATAACAATACAGGCTCGTAAGCTCGCTTGACCGCATAATAAGGCATAAACGGCTCCATATGATAATCGATCATGCTCCCATAAATAACTGGCCAGGAATCGTTCCATCTGCACACGAAGTGCCCTTTGCATATACGTTCCCCATCAGGACTTTCGGATGGCTTTCCTCTCCGGTTATTTTCCAGCACCTTCCTCAAATAATGCGCATGGGCTGCGCCAAATTTATATATCGCCGACGGAAGATCATCAGCATCATAAAACAGCTCAATCGGCGGTATTTTTCTCCATCCAAAAGCTGACGTCCGTTCGGTCCATGTGTCAGGCCAAGGGTATTTCGAGCTTTTTGTAATCTGCCCTGAATAATCCGCTGGCCACGCTCGCTCTTCGCCCATATATCTAATAAAGCTTTTCAACGATGGCGGAGACGTTCTGATTTCTTCTGCGATCATGATCGGATAGTCAGCTCCGGGAACGTACCAAGTATTCGTATAGCTGTGGGTGTCCCCTGCTAACGGATCATTGCAATAAGCGCCCCCGTATGGCGAGTTGATATGGTAGTATCGGTCCGGGTCCAACGTTTCACATACGCTTTTATAATCCTCCAAAAATATTTCGCCCCCTATGTAGGGCACTCCAGGCAGCTCAAATTCCGCTCCCATAAAGCATTCATTGCCTCCGCACCAAAACAGCAGTGAAGGGTGATGCTTGAGGCGCTTCACCTGATATTCCGCTTCCTTCTTACATAGTTGACGATATTGTTGTGTATCGGGATACATGCCATAATCATGAAAAAACTCCTGCCAGATCAAAATGCCCCTTCGGTCAGCTTCCTCATAAAACGCATCGTCATAACGGTCCGCTCCACCCCATACCCGCTGCGAGTTCATATTAGCGTTCTCCAGCAAGTCCAGCAGTTGATTGGATTTTTCGTTATTCCAGCAATGGGTGATTCCCTGCATGGGTGCCGATTGAGCTCCCCATAATTTGATCTGCTTCTGATTAATGACAAAATCAAGCGGCTGCACCATCTTCACATCGCGAAAGCCGATGCGTTTCACATCCTGGTCCTTGACTTCGCCGTTTACAAGAACCGATACGTTAACCTCATATAGCGGCTGCTCGCCGTAGCCCCGTGGCCACCATAGCAGCGGTTGAGGAACCGTCAGCTCACAAGTGTAATTCCAGCTCTCGGCGTCTTCACTTCGAATCGGTTTACTAAGCTGAGCGACGATTTGCTGGTCTGGACTTTTGATCGTAAATTGTAACGTGCTCCCCTCAACGAATCCTTCTCCGCTCACTTTGGCGGTAACAAGGCCTTGCCCATACCCTTCCAGCAGTCGGAAGGAAATATCGTTGTCCACGATTTCCAGCTCATCTATCACCTCTAAAGATACCGTGTCATAAATTCCCATCCGGGTCAGGTAAGGCTTGGCACCCAAATAATCGTTAAAATCCTGGTCGTTTTTCCTGATTAAACGGCTCGGTCGTATTTTGCCAGTCCATTCCTTTGGGTAATCGGCCTGCTTGATATAGGCAAAGGGCGAATGGATGTGTACGACGAGCACATTTTCTTCCTCCAGCTGCCCAGTGACCTCCAGTCTAACAGGCACATACATATCGTTGTGATAAGCCAAATGCTTGCCATTGAGGTAAATATCGACTAACGTATCCAGTCCTTTGAAATGGAGATACGCCTTCTTATCCTGCTGCTGCTTTGGGCAAGAAAAGGTCCGTTTATAAATCCAGTCGTGCTCGGCAACCCACAGACATTCCTGTGTCTTACCCAGCAGCGCAGGGTCCTCGATAAGCCCTTCCTTCAGCAATATTTCATGAACCTGGGCAGGAATATTCGTTTTGATCCAGCCACTTTCCCCTTCAAGCCCTTCTTCACTCTTATTTAAGCTGTCTGCATTGGAATGATCAAATGGAGCGAATTGTTTAATTTTCCACAAATCGTTTAATTCGGTAATGAGCTTCATGTTAACTCTCCCCACTTATCTTCATGATGTAGAGCTCCAAATTCATCCGACTTCTAACCTTTGATGCTTCCTCCAACAAGTCCACGAATCAGATGCTTCGAGCCGAAGCCGAATAAAATCAGGATCGGAATCGTTGACAACGCAAGCGCCAAAATTCTGGCGGCATAATCAGTACGGTATTCACTGCTCAACAAAGAAACAGCAAGCGGTATCGTATACAGGCTTTCCTTATTAATCAGAACCAGTGGTGTCATATAATTGTTCCAAGACCACAGGAAGAACAGCAGGGATAATGTAATCAAGGCAGGGCGAATCACAGGCAGCACGATTCTGGCGAAAATACCAAATTCGCTGCATCCGTCAAGCCTGCCACTCTCAATAATTTCACCTGGAACCGCTGTGGTTATATACTGGGTCATCCAGAATACGCCGAACGCATTGGCTATACCGCCTATAATCAAAGGAACCAAAGTATTCACAAGCCCCAGATAACGCATCTCTACAACAAATCCAACTAATCCTAATTGTGGAGGGATCATCAGCGTACCGATAATAAAGAAATACAAAAGCTTCTTGCCTTTAAACTGGTATTTGGCAAAGGCAAAGCCAGTGAGTGCACTGACCAGAACGGCTGCAGCCGTATTAATTACAGCAACGAACAAACTATTTAAATAAAATCTGAAAAAGTTTTGCGCCAGCACCGATTTTAAATTTTCCAACAAGTATGTGCCCGGCAGCAGCTTAAGTCCCGTATACAAGTCTTCACTGACATAGGTACCCATAATAATCATCGTATAAAACGGTATTAAAGCAAACAGGGATACAATCGTGACAAAGATATAGACCGGTATTTTTCCCATTCGGCTGCTCAAGGCTACGATTCCTCCTTGCGGTTCATAATTTTCATTGAGAAGATCGAAAAAATCGAAATCACGATAAATAGGCTGTAAGCAATAGCAGAACCATAGCCAAATTCAAAATTGTGAAATGCCACATCATAATATCTCATCACTACGGTCAGGACAGCATGATCGGGACCACCAATCGGCTGTGACGCGGATTGAAACAGCAGCTGTGGTTCATCAAACAACCGGAAGCCGTTAATGATGCTTGTGATCACAACGAACAGCATAATCGGTTTTAGCATTGGTATCGTAATATGAATAAAGCTGTCCCACCACCGGGCTCCATCGATTTTGGCTGATTCATACAGCTCTTCGGGAATCGTGGATAAGCCGGACAAAAACAGCACCATTTTATAACCGTAAGCGGTCCAACTCATCATCAGTATTACAACAAGCCGGGCTGCCCATGGAAAGCCCAACCAATAAACAGAGTCAATGCCCATCATGCCAAGCACTGCGTTCACTGAACCATTTTTCCAATCAAACAGGATTTGAAAAATAATCCCGATCGCAACCGGCGTTGTAATATACGGTAAAAAGTTAATCAGTTGAAGCGCATTTCTTGACTTGCGAAAGAAATCCTTTAGAAATACGGCCAGCAGAAGACCAAGTACAATCTCTACCGGTATCGTGATAACAATGATCAGAATCGTGTTATACAGGGATTCATAAAACAAGCTGTCGTTCGTAAAAATCCGGATATAATTGGCCAGACCGACAAACACCATATCCGTAATTCCGTCCCATTTGGTAAAGCTGATCACAAATGAAAATAAGATCGGAAACAGCCCAAACGCGATATACAATAAAAAATAGGGGGTTACCATTAAATAAGGTGTTGCCTTTTTTCCAACCCTTTGCAAGCATCTCACCTTCTACCTTATGATTATGAACCAAAAGGAAGCTTGCGCCTAAACCCAAACTCCCTTTTGGCTTTCTTGCTATTTAAAAAGCGTGGTTGTGTTTATTGAACCTTGAGATCAGGCTGCTTGCTCTTCAGATCATCTTCCATCTTCTTGATCAACTGATCCACAACCAAGTTACCATCCTTGGATGCATTGATCGTTTTCATGGCTACATTAACGGAATCATCAATGTCCTGGTCATACTTGCTTGGCAGTCGTACCGATTTAATTTTGGGAAATACGTCCTGAGCAATAGCCTTCTGAACGTCCTGCCCGGCAAAATGCTCTTCCTTCTTCGAGTAGAAGTCGGTTTTTTGGTAAATCGGCTTGAAAGGAGAGAAATTGCCTTTGTAATCACGCGCTACCTCTGAGCCTTTTTCGGTCAGGAACAGCCATTTAACAAACTCGGCTCCCCCTACTTTGTTTTTGGCTTTTTGCGGTACTCCTTGCAGTGTTCCGCCAAGCGGGAAAGGTCCACCCGGTGGAATCATAAAGCCCCAACGGCCTATACCATTCTTGTCGTTGGCTTTGATCGTGAACTCCACTGACCAGTTGGCGCATGGGTAGAAAATGTGCAAATCATCGGTATAAGAAGCATTGGCAGCAGGGGAGTTCGTATCTAATACATCGATAATGCCTGCTTTTTTCATTTGAACCAGCTTGTCAAGCAACGGCGCAACACCCTGCTTCAAATTAAGTGTAGTTCCTTGAATAAACGGCGTATTGGTTTGACCTTTGAGGAATGCATAAGCATCGCCTAAGCTTGCAAACATAAACACCTTGCCGTTTGACTTTTCCTTGACCTCGATGCCCTTTTTAATAAAGGTATCCCAATCGGTAAAGATTTTTTCCAGTTCCGTGCGATCCTCCGTGCCGAAGTATTGTTTGGCCAAAGCGCGTTTATAGGCCATACCCGCAACAGATGGAGCTTCAGGACCGACATAAACTCCGCTTTCGGTTGTCTCCAGAGGAACCAAATAGTCGAGCACCTGGGATTTATCCAGATTGTATGGAGCTTTGGACAGATCCTCCCAGATGTTCAGGGACAGCAGTTTACCGCGATAGGTCTGCTCCAGCCATGCGACATCAGGCAAATCTGCCCCGGAGGCGAGCGCCGTTTGCAGCTTTTGAGCCATGTCCTTGCTCTCCACCGCTGTCATTACAATATTATACTGAGGATACAGCTTCGTGAACTCCTCATACATCTTGGCACGGGAATCTGTCTTGTCCCACAACCAAATATTAATATCTGTCTTCGCTGTGCTGCCTGCCGCTTCCGGCTTTTTGTCTGTACCGGCAGCACTTTGTTGACCCCCGCCACTGCATCCAGCCAGTCCGAGCATTGCTGTGAGAATAACCAGAGGTAAAGCTTTAAACCATCTCTTGCGCATAAATCATCCTCCTTATTCAATATGTATATCTTCCTTACATGAATAACTATAACTGCTGTACCTCAAGGCTTTATACATGTCAAAATTATTATATGTTATACATTTTTATGATCTACAGCGTACGGGATCCAGTCCGGGATGGAGAAGAAAATCCGCGTACCTTCGTTCTCTACACTTTCAATATGTAAAATTGCCGTTTCTCCATACAATAATTGAAGCCGGTTGTTCACGTTCAGCATCCCGATGTGGTCCAAATCCTCCTGTAGAACCGGTGAGTCCATCTGCGATTGAAGGCGTTCCAACTTCTCAAGGCTCATTCCAACCCCGTTATCCTCCACACTTACCGTAAGCATACCGCTGTGCGCAGTGACGCTGATTCGTATCGAGCCTTTACGCTGGGTAGGAAGAATACCATGAAAAATACTGTTTTCCACTAAAGGGTACAAAATCATTTTGGGTATTTTCTTCTCCCTGCAAGCATCTTCAACCTCCCACACCAGCTCCATTCTATCGATATACCTGTATTGCAGAATCATCATATAATCCTCCATGTAGATCATTTCTTCCTGAATGGAGGCGAGCATTTCCGGTTTATTCTTGATCGTTCGCTGCAGGAATGAAATAAATGCCTTCGTGAGAGCCGCAACATCCGGTGCATTAGCTTTTCGTGCCAAATAAATCACCGAATTTAAAGTATTATAAATAAAATGCGGATTGATTTGGTACATGAACATTTTAAGCTCAAGCTCTCGCTTCTGTTTCTCCATAAGAACCGATTCATCTACAAGATTTTTAATGTCCTTGACCATTTTATTAAACACCTTGGCGACTTCTTCTATTTCATCGCCACTGGTCACTGAAATATGGGTATGCAGCTCTCCCTTGGAAACCTGGCGCATGCCTCTGATCAGCTTCATTAGCGGTTTGGTTACGTTAGCAACCACCGGATAGATCGACAATGACATGATCAATAAACAGATCAACATAATGGATACCAGCACATAATTCGTATATTTCATATTTGCGTTTATTTTATTTTCCGAAATAATCCCGATTAATTCCCATTGTGAGGAGGGTATCGATACATTAATATAATATTGCCCATCCTTCAGCATCGTCTTATTCGTAGAACTGGAATCCCCAACTACTTCCTGCGGAACTGATAAGGCAGCACCCTCTGGGGCAAACACCGTTTCTTTATTCTTATCCAATGTCCATATATGAATCCCAAGCGCAGGATCGGTGAGCATAGGTTTAACCAACACATCATAATTCATGTGAATGAGCAGCTTGCCCAAATATACGTAAGGGTTTTGCTTGTCATAAATATTCATCACATAGGTGACAACCTTCAATTCTGTAGGCCGATTCAAATTATTCGTAACAATATGCGGCTTGGAGGTTCCGTTGTATTGATTGTTGGATCTAAAGTCATCGTACCAATCCTCTGTTATAGAGCTTGAATATACGTCTTTCATTTCCAATACTTTGTTATCGCGATCCACGATGAACATATCGACGATGATATGGTCTCTAAGCAAGCTATATTCCTTCAATACCGTTTCCAATTGTAGATTACTCACAAAATAATCGTAGTCCTGAGTCGTTGACATTTTTTTTAACAGCAGCTGCAGTTGGTCGTTGACGACAATCCCTTTGGCATAATTCACAATATCCTCGGAAAGATAAGAAACCTGCTGAGCTATTTTTTCAACGATCGTTTGATTATCTCTAACTATTTGCTTGCTCAAAATCGGGTTGACGTACAAATAAATCGAAAAGCTGCTCAAGCCGACCGAAAGTAATATGGATATAAAAGCAACCGCAGTAATTTTCACCTTAATATTCATTGATTTAAAAAAATGAGGCATTTGCCGGCCCTCCTCTACGATGAGTACGAAATCTCAAACCTCAAATGGAGAATCCTCAGGATATCGGATTACAAATCACCAGGGTTAAGTCCGGTTACTTTCTTAAATGTTTTAGAAAAATATTGCACGGTTTGATATCCAACCATCGAGCTGACCTCGTATACTTTATATTGGCCCGAAGCCAGCAGCTCCCTTGCCTTTTCAATCCGGTATTGAGTCAGATAGGTGATGAAGGTAACACCTACCTCCTTCTTAAACAATTGGCTCGTATATATCAAGCTGAACCCCATCCGGTCCGCAATTTCGTTTAACGTAATGTCCTTAGAGTAATTGGCATGTATATATTGCAGCAGCTCCCTGATTTTTTTGCTATATTTCGAATTCGATTCTTCTTCCAGCCTTGTGATCATGTGTTTGAACCATTCTGCAATCTGGTACACATTGCCCAGCTGCTGTAATTCAGACAAGGCATCAAAAGATTCGATCATCGGTGTTCCATGCTTGGGAATTGCCTTCAAATTGATCAGACGAATCAGCTCAAAAATGCTGCTTTTAAGCGCTGACGTATCCTCAAGAGCCACGAGAAGGCGGCACAACAGCACATCAATTGCATCATTAACCATCGTATACTGCTCATGATTCAAATACTCCTGAATTTCTTTGAGCTTGAGATCTATGGAAGATTGCAGCTGCTGCCCGTCGGGCTGCTTCCGGGGATGGACGAATATGGAGCTGCCTTTTTTAAATATTCTTAACGCATATAACTCCCTTGCTTTTTTTAGGCTTTCCCGAATTTCTCGGTGGTTTTCAAAAACAGGTCCAATAGCTACCGATATGGTACAAAAGAACGTATTAGTTACTTCGGATTGCAGATGACTCGCAAAATGGCTGCTGTATTCAAACACGGTTCGTTCGCTGCTGCGTTCTGGAATCTTGTAAAAAATAATATATTCATTATCGTGCACATCTACAATTTCAGCTTCAATATCACAAGATGAACGCGCGTACATAAAATCGATAAATTTTTTTCTATCTACGGGGATAGATCTCTGGTGTGCATATTCCTGACTTGGCGGAGAGAGATCAAAGCCTAGCATACATATGCCTGTTCTGCCCTTCCAACGAAATAGATCGTCTCTAACTATCATGCCAGCATCATCTATCATCGACTCCAACCGTTTGAGGAACATACGGAGCTGTTCTCTACGGGCGAGGTAGCCAACACTTTCTTCCTCCTGCAACTGCTGCTTTAATTTGTCCAACTCCTGAATTAATAAGGCGCCGTCCAATTCATGCTTGAGCACATAGGAATGGATACCCAACTGAATGGCCTGTCGTGCAAAATTAAAATCTCCATAGGATGTTAGCAGAATAATCTTTTTGTTTTTGCGAATTTGCAAAATGTTGGTGATCATCTCCAATCCGCCCATGACTGGCATCTTGATATCGGTTATAATAACATCCGGATTGTGCTCCAAAAAAGTGCGTAAACCCTCGCTGCCGTTCCTTGCTTCTGCAATGATTTCAAAGCCAAGCTGCTCCCAATCGATTAAATGCTTGATGTCCTCTCTTACAATATCTTCATCCTCGACAATCATGACCTTCAACATTTTTTCTCCCCCCTTACTGCAACCGTTTGTTTATGAATCATACAATTCCACACTTCAAACTGCATAAATCAATTTGTTGAACTTCATATTTTTTGAAACCGCATACATAATTATCTAACTAATGTGAAAATATATCTAATACTACCATATTTATTTTGAATAATGAAGATTGTGCAGTGCGGGGTTTGGAGCTTAAAGAGGCGATTTCGAACTACCACACTGCTATGATTCAGACTATCAGAAAATATTGGATTATTGTCAGAATGTCATTTGTTTATTCAGCAGCTTAAATATAGCAATACCGAGTCCGATACCGAGAAATGCAAATAACATGGGCATCCATACGGGACCCAACAAAATGCCGAAGATGGTCAAACGCTCCGAATAAATCAATCCCACTGTACCAAAAAATGCTCCAACCACATAAGGCAGATAAGCATAAGGTGAGGTTTCTCCACCATCTTTATAGGCATCCCACATGCCGAACATATAAACGCACGGGTAAAACATCAGCCAATGATAATCTGTATGTTCAATTGAGCTTAAGATCTCGCCGTTAAAGCTAAGAATGATGATTTGATTCAAATGAGCATTCGAATTGATAACAAACTCCAACACAATCAGAACTGCGCCTTTGATATATTTTTTATTTAATATTTGTCCAAAACCGGGAAATGCAATACTCCACAATAGCTTTTCAATTTTATTGGAACTTTTCATAGGCTAGTCGGGAAGGTAGATTCAGGTTGGAGCGGGTCTTCAGCTGTAAGTTGCCACCCCATCTTAAAAGAGGATACAAACATATATGGCATAATACCATTTGCTTCATTTCAATTTCTCCCTTTACCGTTTCGTTCATTTAGTATGGGAACTTTATAACATATTTATGTAACATGACATGCATATTATGAAATTTCAAATAAATCGCACTCCATCAGGCCTGTAGGGTCTGCAGAGTGCGATTTACTTTACAAACTTTTATTTGAAATCCTACACGCCATTATGATTATCCTTATTTAAAAAGAACATCTAGCGAATAGGCACCTGCACCGTTTAAGGCAATTCCAATTACGACGGCAATGAGAACCAGCGGATATTCATAGCCGTTGGCCGCTGCCCAGATACCATTTTTACCGTGAACCTTGAAGGCTCCAATCATCGTAGCCGTAATCAGAACTGCGGCAACAGGAGTCAACCAGCCCAAAGTGAACAGTGCGCCTCCCAGCAATTCCATAAAACCGGCGATAACCGCCATAGTTACTCCCGGTTTAATGCCAACGGATTCCATCCAACCACCCGTTCCTTTAGGACCATAGCCACCAAACCAACCGAACAATTTTTGTGCTCCATGACCCACAAACAACAAACCAACGACCAAACGAATCAATAATAAGCCTAATGCTACCATAATAACCAGCCTCCAATTAGTTTTAATTAAATATTCTTTAATTTAAGATATCTGACGCAATAACGCCATGTTGCTTGCTTTTTGATTAATGCCACTCTTTTTTTTAGAACTTAAGCTATGAATCAATCTCTTGACTCAAAGCAGTATGCGCAGATCCAGGCATGTTTATGGCCATTCATTTCGCCTCCAATTTTATCTCGTTATTAAGTATCTTTAATTAAAGATAAACTAATAACGAATATTTGTCAACAACCATTTTAATATTAATTGCACAAGGCTCACTGACGTCGATTTGTTCATTCCGGTGAACGGAGGCTTGATTTGCTGCTCAGCGCTTATGATTGCTGTCATGCCAACAGCTAAGCTCTTTGCAAATCAAGCCGACTTCATCGTTCCTCGCTTAAATGGAATCTCAGCGCTATCGTTATTTATGGCTGAATACCATAGTTATTATCGGCGTTCCATTTATTCTCCTCTTTCTTTTGCTTCACACCATCCAGCATAACCTTTTTCAAATCATTCAAATACTTCTCCAAGGGAAGTGAGCCTTCCAAATACAGCTGGCCCAGCTTTTGATTATTCTCTGTAACATTTTTGTCGACCTCGCCGCCATAAATGTTCAGCTTCATCGGATCGCCTACGAAGGCGAAGCCTTTTAGATTATCCGGCAGATCTGCGGTCGAGGTAGCCGGGGTCCGGTAAAGCTTTTGAGCATGTAGACCCTGAATCTGGGAAGAGGTTACAAAAGCCATAAAATCAATGGCTGCGTCAAGCTTTTCTGGCTTAATCGATTTGGGAATAGCCATATTGCCAGCGGGTACACCGCCAATCTCCATCAGCTTGCCTACTGCATCAGGATGGTTTTCTTTGGTCAAATACGGCAGCGGGAAAGCGGCCATCTCAAACTTGCGTGCACTGGATTCATACAGCACCTTGCTCTGCCCGGAGGTTCTCATAATCATCGCAACTTCCCCGCGCAGAAACATGTCAGTGGACGTATTAAAATCGATACCATTATAGCCCTTCGGCCAATACTGACTCCAGTTTTTGATAATCGGGAAAACATCCTTGTATGGAGATTGGGTTATATCGACAATCCCTTGATCCACTGCACGGGTATACTCATTAATCTCGATAAAGCCGTTATGACTCACATCCATCTTGTCATATTGTCCGGCAATTAGCTCCTCAGTCAGAATTCGGGTCGTCCAGCTGTAGTTATAATCCCCTGGTTTCGTGTTCGGAAAACCGAATGGTGTTACCCCTGATTTTTTTAGCTTTTCTTGAATATCCAGAAACTCATTCCACGTTGTAGGCACTTTCTGGATACCTGCTTTGGCAAACAGATCCTTATTGTATAAAATACGCACAGAATCAATGCTGGCAGGAACACTTGCGTACGTTTTATTGTCACCTAACAAGCGCTGCAGCACTGATTTAGGGAATACCTCATCCCATGATTTGCCGCCTAGATTAGCATTTTTCTTACTGTAAAAAGGAGTCAGATCCATGAGAAGACCTTTCTTCAAATCCTCCTGGTCCCATATATACCGTGTTGTAAAAAGATCCGGGGCGGTGCCTCCGATCAACTGCGTCGTCACCCACGCCCGATGCTGCTCCACACCTCCGAAATTTTGCAGCTGCAGATTGATCTTCACGTTCGGGTTTTTCTGCGCATACATGTTCACGGTTTCCTCCCAAACTTGCTGTTCGGTCTGATCTCCACTCACCTCTGTCGTAAACATGACATTAAGCTCTGTCTTGGCGCCTGTGCCTGCGGAAGCCCCTGTTGAATTACCCGAGCCTGTTTCACCTGATGATGTGCCGGAGCATCCAGCTGCTACCGTAAATGCCATTCCTAACGTCAAAAGCTTGCATGAAGCTTGTTTCCTTCGTATTGCTGTGATCATGGTTCAACACCCTTCCATTGTCTTCATCATATTTCTTTATACAGCCGTAAAAGCTACCCTTTCATCGCTCCAGAGGTGATTCCGCTTATAAAGGAGCGGGTGGCGAATACAAACAAGACGAGCAGCGGCACTGAAGCGATGACATATCCGGCAAACTGCATTCCCTGTACCTGATCCAACGGTCCTTTGATGTTGCTGAGCGCCAAAATGATCGGGCGAGCGCGATCCCCCGAGGTCACGACCAGTGGCCAAATATAGTTGTTCCAGCCGGTCAGCGCGTTCATGATAGCCACCGTCGCAATGACGGGCTGGGACAGCGGCACTACCATTTGCCAAAAAATTCTCAGATCACCCGCCCCCTCCAGCTCGGCCGCTTCCAATAAGCTTCTGGAAATCCCCTCGAAAAAGGTTCTCATCAGCATGGTCGCCAGCGCGGAAGCCCCAGCCATCGGCCCAAAAATTTGTGCCCAGTGCGTATTAAGCAGACCCAGGTTTTTGAACAATATGAATTGGGGTATCAGCAGCAGAAATCCGGGTACCATCAACAACATGAGGATAAGCGAATACAATATTCCTTTGCCTGGGAAGCTGAATCTGGCGAATGCATAACCCGCAAGTGTCGAATTGATAAGTACACAGACGATAATGCCTGTCGTAATCAGAATCGAATTCACGATGAACGGCCACGTTTGTTTGAAGGCACCTATATAATTATCGATGTGCAGCGGGAATGCAGGAGTCCAGAAGCTGTGAATGATCTGATCCTGAAACTTTACGGAGCTCATCAGCAGCATATAAAAGGGAAACAGTGTTAATGCGACCAGTAACCATAAAGTCAGTTGGTTGGCAGCGGCTCCAAATGAAAATTTACGCATGTTCTCCTCCCTTTAATCCAGCTTTTCCGTTTGTTTCATTACTTTGTTAGCGACAAAAGTAAATACGATGAGAATAAGGAACATCAGCACGCCAATAGCAGAAGCGTATCCCAGCTCGTTATACTCAAAGCCTTTCTTATATAAATAAAGAGCAGGGGTTAACGTCGTAAACCCAGGACCTCCGTTTGTCAGAACCAACACATTTTCAAAGCTTTGATATTGATGAATGAATGCAAGAATGACTACGAGCCTGATCTGATTCTTGATTAATGGCAGCTCGATATACCAAAAGCGCTGCCAGCCGTTCATACCGTCCAGCTTTCCGACCTCAAACAGCTCCGGGGAAATGGTGAGGAGTCCTGCTAAATAAATCAGGAAATAAATACCGCCAATCCATGGGAAATTGACGAATACAATCGATACCAGCGCTGTCGTGCTTTCCCCCAACCAAGCGTGGGTCCATGATTCCAGACCGAGCTGTCTAAGCATTGTATTCAGAACACCGTTGCTCAAGTAAATCCATCGCCACAATAAAAAAATGATAATATAAGGAACAACCATGGGGACGAGGAACAAGACACGATAAGCATGCTGAAGCTTTTTATTGGAATGAAACACGCCTACAGCCGCATACAACGGTAAGGTCAACTGAATGATGACAAAGCAGACCGTTAGCAGCGTGACATTTTTAAGAGAGACATAAAAGGTCGGATCACTAGCAAGCTTGACGAAGTTATCCAAACCTACAAAAGTGTTGATATTCGCCCCGTTCCACTGATAGAGCGACTTGAAGATAGCTGTAAAAAACGGGTAATACTTGAACAAACCCATAGAGAGAAAAATGGGTACCAGAAAGGAGTAGGCGATGATATTTTTTTTCAGCTTCCTCCTCCGTTTCAATGCCAAATCCGTCGTGGTTCGGTTCATAGCTGCACCGGAATGGGACTCTGTCATTGTGCCTTCTCCTTTCTCAGGTAGTGTATTTAAAGACATGACTAAAGCTTGTTATTGTGCAGCAGTTGGTTACGCATCCACTCACTCTGCACCAAACCGTCGCCTTCCGCAGACAGTCGTTCGTAAAGTGTGCGCCTATAGGTCTTGATAAGCTCCGAACAACCCGGATCATGGATGAGATTGTTCAATTCATGAGGATCCTGCTCCAAATCATATAATTCATCGATATCCGTCGTATTCCAAATATATTTCCAGCTATCGGTGCGAAGCATTCTTTGCGTATACAATCCAAATTGCTGACCGTTATAGGTGGAGACTACCTCTTTCCTCCAATCGGGTACAGGCTCCTGATTCAATAGTGGCATCAGTGAGCTGCCATGGAAAAATGTTGGGATAGGCAATTGCAGATCCTCCAACAAGGTAGGTGGCAAATCCAGCATATTATAAACAAACTGCTCACATACACGACCTTGACCCGTCATCCCGGGATATTTGATAATCAGAGGAATCTTGACCACATCGTCATATAAAACATAATGCTTGTCGATCATTCGATGAGAGCCGCACATATCGCCATGATCTGAGGTAAAGATGACGATGGTTCGGTCCGCTGCGTTCGATTGCTCAAGTTCTTGAAGCACCTTTCCTATCGCATCATCTGCTTGACTGATTACACCATAATAGCGGGCCACGATAGGGGCCCATTCCTCCCAGGTAAAGTCCTGAATCTGCCAGCTGTGCAGCTGCTGCTTTTGAATATACGGTTTGTTGGCAAAGGTTTCGTTAAAGCTGCCCCAGATTGGAATATCCTCAGGATGGTACATGTCTGCAAAACGGCCTGAGGGCCTACACGGCAGGTGCGGCTCGGTAAAATTAAGCTGGATATACCAAGGCTGATCCCCTCCTTCCAGCTCTCGAATCGTTGCGCACGCCTGATCTGCAAGCCAGTGGGTCTTGGAATGCTCCACAGGAACGGGATCCCGTTCACCAAAATAACCGGCTTCATATCTGACATTAGGGTAAGCTTGGGCCAACATTTCCTTATATCCATCAAATCCTGTATAGCTGTCATAGCCGTAAGCAAGGGGCGACAGCTCTGGATGCACATCCCATTTACCGAGAAATACATTCGTATAGTCGAGTTTATGAAGCTCCCTCGGCCAAGCATATTCCTCCGGCTCCAGTGCCGAGATGCGCAGTCCATTTTTAAAATTCCAAAGCGCCCCAAAGGTTTCCGGCCTTCGACCGTTTATTAAGGCCTGTCTGGAGGGACAGCAAATCGGTATGGGGGTAAACGCGTTCGAGAACCAAACACCTTCCGAGGCCAACCGGTCAATATGGGGAGTATGAACCGGATAGGCTCCGCTATAGCCGACGCAATCGTAACGCAGCTGATCGAGCATAATAAACAATATGTTCGGGGATTTCATCGTATCTCCGCTCCTTCTCCTTCATTTCCCAGCGTTCCTCTCTACTTGCTATTCGGCACTTCAACCGCATGTCCACCGGACTGTTGGGATAAGATAGCTGCTTCGATAACCTCCTGAGCTGCCAGTGCCTCCAAGCCTGAGCCTTCGATATCTTCAGGGGCAGCCTTCTGTTTAATTTGCTCGATGAATCGTTCGATTCGGTTGCGGAACGTATCGTTGAAGCCCTGCATCCCTCTCATAATCGAATTACGCAGCACGATGGTCTCACTGCTTTTACGTGGAAACAGGGTAATGCTTTCATATACATTTTCGATGACGAATCTGCCTTCGGTTCCGGCAACCTCGCACCATTCGATCGGGTGCAGCATGGACATGTCGTAGCTGCCTGTTAGATGGCCAATGGCTCCATTGGCAAATTCCAGATTGATGCTTGCATTAGACCAGGTGGTACGACCCGGAGCCTTATTCATAAATGCCTGCACCCGTTTGACATCACCGAAAAAATAACGCATGACATCTATCGAATGTGGATGTAGCGCTCTCATATGAAACCATTCCGTAAAATCCGCCGGGTTGTCTATGGACAGTCGCATGTTGATAAATAATGGAGTGCCCAGCTGGTTTTGCTCCATCCATGCTTTGCCTTTCTCTGCGGCTGGTGTAAAGCGATGGTTCAAATTGCAGCCAAAACGCACGCCCTTGGCAGCTGCTGCCTTTACCATGGCCCTTGCTTCTTCAATCCGGTTAGAGATCGGCTTCTCTACCAGCACATCCTTCCCAGCCTCGATGGCAAGCATCACCGGCTCATAATGATGGCTGCCCTTTTCCTCCCCGCCTGTGGCAACGCAAACCATATCGATCTCCTCATGCTCCAGCAAGCTTCTGAGATCAGTATAGGCTTTGACCCCAAAGGCTGACGAAGCCGCCTTTGCCCGATCCTCCATTAAATCACAGACAGCTACAAGCTCCGTATCCGGATGCTGTGCGTAGTAGCGGCAGTGTATATTCCCAATGTTATTGACGCCAACAACAGCTACACGAATCATATGTGTTACCCCTCCCTGAAAAAACTGAATGAGCCGCACCGCAATCGTGCGGCGCGGCAGCTGTTCATTCGTTATTTGCTCTTATTGAGCTCCTTGGCCTGTAGAGCCCGCGCATTACGGGAATCACCGATATATAAAGTATCATAAGCCTGCTGTGAGGATGTAAAAGCAGCGTCACCCTTGCCATGCCAGCCGAGATTGGTAAACATCGGATTTATTCTCCCGGTCTGCTCCTCGCGTTTGCTGATATAAGCTTCCATTCTTGCCGTGAGCAACCCCACGATTTCCGCTTCCTGCTCAGCTACATTATTATTTTCTTGCGGGTCCTCAATCAGATTGTACAGCTCGACCTCCGGCTTAAAGTGGAAATCCGGTTCCAACGCACGGATCAGCTTCCAATGCGGTGTACGCCATCCATGCTTGCGCATCCAGGTGCACTCCGTGATATACAATTCACTTACCCTGCGGCCTGGATCGTCGTTAATGAAGGGGATCAGGCTTTGACCGTCCGGCTCCAGCTGCTCATCAATACCCATTAATTCCAGAATCGTCGGCATGATATCACTGATAACCGTAACATCGGTTACTCTTTTACCAGCGGGTACTTTACCTGGAAACTTGATGATCAGAGGTACAACCAGTGTGCAGTCATACAAGCCATGATGATCAAAGAAGCAATCGTGCTCATATAGGGTTTCTCCATGATCGGATGTAACCACGATTAAGGTATCCTCGGTAAGGCCCAAAGAGTCGACCGTTTGGAGCAGGTTTTGAATGCATGCATCCATATAGGCAACAGCCCCATCGTATTGGGCGTTGACATACGCCTCGTCGGTCACACCCTCCGGTATCCACGATTTGAGAAAATCAGCGAATGGCTTGAAGTTATAGACCGGCTCCATCGACGGATTGGACGGGTCCATCTCATCGCCACCATAGAAAATACGCTCATAGGGCTTCGGCGGCAAATAAGGAGAATGAGGGTCCATATGGCGAAGAAACAGGAAAAAGGGTTTGTCATCCTCAGCCAAGCGGTTCAGCTCAGGAATGGCCACTTCGTTCAAGTTTTCTGCCTTTGGACACCTACCTGTTTCGCTTGGCAGCCACGCTTCATAGTCCAAATAAGTATCAAAACCACGCGACGATGGGTTACCCGTAAATCCTACACATGTCGTATTATAGCCAAGTTCGCCAAGCACCTCTGGCAGCGTTTTGGCACCTACTGCACCTTTATGCCGTAGCGCGACAACATCGGTACCGAAGCAGTCCTTGCCTGTCAGCATACTAGCATAAGCCGGTGTGGTGGGGATGCTCGGGCTAAAATGCTGTTCAAAAAGTACCCCCTCGCCAGCCAGTTTATCCAGATGCGGGGTCGTCAGCTTGCTATAGCCATAAGAGCTCATTCGGTCACGACGCAGACTGTCAATTCCGAACAGAATCAGATTAGGTTTTTTTGTGGAATCGGACATTCCGTTCACTCTCCTATACATATGATGGGTATCATAGAAATGATGTTTGAGCGGCTACTACCGCGCGCCAAGCTGTTTGAGGCATGCGTTCAAATAACCGTAGGTTTCTGCAGCAACTATTGAAACTTGGGCAAGTGTATGCTCCGGCTTTGCTCCTATAACTTCGAGTACAACAGGTCCGTTATAGCTGTTATCAACCATTGCTTTGCAGTAAGCAAACAGGTTAATGTCTCCGCGTCCGCAAGCTTGCAGCTCAATAGGTCCTGGACCTTGCTCGCGGCCTTTGCAATCACGGATATGAACATGCTTGACTTTGCTTATAACAGCTGGCAGCGCTTCCTCCGGATTTTCGTTAGCACGGAAGATGTGGCTGGGGTCCATATCGATACCAAATGCGGCAGACGTAACCTCGGACATTGCTCTAAGCGTTGTAGGCGTGTCGTGTACAGCATTGCCAATATGCGCCTTCACACATAAAGTCACACCGAAGGATGCCGCCTTTTCCGACATTCGCTGTAGCATATCGATCGAGCGCTGCACATCCTCTTCTACCCCAGATTTACCGCCCGGGCCGATATTGATGATCGGAATCCCGATTTCCGCTGCCGCTTCGAAAGCGCTCAGCAGCCTCTGCTCATCCTTGACGCTGCCAAACTCCATCGATAGAAAGTTTAAACCGTTCTCTTGAACAATCGATCTCAGCTCAGCTGCCTGCTCCTTCCAGCGGGTAAGCTCCAAATGCTCGCACATACCTTCAATGGCTGAAATCTCCACCCCATCGTAACCGCTAAGCGCAATGTGACGCACAGCCGTCGCAAAATCAAATTCCTTAAACAGCACCGAATTGACACCAAGCTTTATCATCTTCCATACACTCTCCCTTTTATGGTTATTAAGTCCTTTTAGAAGTTCGGTGAATAAGTCCCGCTGCACGACCAAATATCCTTCCGATCGCTGTTGTTCCCATATTTTCTGAATTTATAAGATAGTTAGCGGTAAAAGTACGGAAACAAAGGCGAACGCTGACGCTTCTCCAGGATCATTTGGCCGCTCCGCTAGTTATTCACCACAACTCAAAGTTCTATGATCTAAGTTCTGTGGTCTGCTCTTGCTCTTGCTCTTGCTCTTGCTCTTGCTCTTGCTCTTGCTCTTGCTCTTTTGGAAGCGGCACCGCAATGCTTCCACAGCACTCTACTCCCTATATTCTGGAAATGCGGTGAATAAAAGAGCGGAGCGACCGTGGTGTTCTGAAGATAGCGGAGCGGTGCCTTTGTTCCCAAATTTTCACCACTAAATCTCTTATACAATGAAAAAATTCGGGAACAACAGCAATCGTAAGAACACTATGGTCGCGCAGCGGAACTGATTCACCGTATTTTTAAATTACATCACCATAGGATCACCATGAAACGCCGGCAGCGGGTGAGGCCTAACCACAGCACCGCCCTGCTCATACGATTCAATCACGGCAAAAGTGTACTCCAGTACAGCCAACGCATCCCTGCCGGAAGCCCGAATGTGCTCTCTCGGCACGCCATTGCTAATATCCTCAAGAAAGGCATGCAGCCTGTTATTAAAGGTCGTATTAAATTCCGTCACGCCAGATTCCGTAACCTCCGGCTGAGGGTGCGCGCCAATAACGGGAACCCCTGGCTGCGCTCTCCAGTAGGACACCTTTTCCACGCAATTTTCAATACAAAAGGTTCCTTTCGTTCCGCCAACCTCCATGCTCCACCAGCCGCCTAATCCATAAGTGGCATCCCCACGTTGACTCAGTAAATAACCGGCAGCTCCGCTCGCAAATTTGACGTGGATGCTGTTAATCGAGACCATAATATCGCTGGCGCTTTTGCGAAAACCGGCCTGATTGGAAAACGTCTGGATGTGTGTAATATCACCGCAAAAATATCGCATAACGCTGAACGGATGGGTGAGAAATGCTTTCATGTGAAAATAAGGCTGGCCTTTGTCCTTCGGAGATTTCGGTGGATTGTACATAGCTTCTCCGCCATTGAAGCCCATTTTGTGCAAGCAGTACACCGTTTCACCGATATCTCCTGAATCGATATATTGCCGTGCTTTCTCCGCCGGTGCCGTAAAATAGTGGTTTAGATTGCTTCCCAAATACACATTTTTCTCGGCAGCGAACCGAACCAGCTCTCTGCCTTCACGGATATCGTTTGCTAATGGCTTTTCAATCAATACATGCTTGCCTGCGGCAATTGCCTGCATAGCGGGCTCAAAATGCCAGCTTCCATTATCGATACCGCCCGTCGTGATATCGATAATTTGCAGATCAGGCTCCTGCTGCAGCATATCCTGCAGACTATAATAGGCAGTGACGCCATATTTCTCTGCTGCTTTGTCTGCTCGTTCCTTAACCACATCACAGACGGCGATTACATTTGCTAGCGGGTCGCTTGAGTAACATTCGGCATGGCGCATGCCAATTCCGTTCATACCTACGATTCCTATTTTCAAAGCCATGATCTGCATCCCATCACTTGCTTCCAAGTTGCATCTAGCGAAGGCAAGCAGGGACTGCACCACCTTTCATTTTGAATTTCGATTACTTCCCATTCAGGACATGTACTTTCTCCAATTCGTCATAACGTTCGCGCTGTGGCTTCTCCATCCATGACTCCCACGTTAATCCAACCGAACTCAGTATGGACTCGATCCGCCGTCGAAATGGCAGCTGGGCCTCGTGGATTTGCCGCATCATTGGATCCGGCTTCCCTTGCAGCTTCAGGGCCACAAAATCATCAAGCTGGTGTTCCATGGCCGCAGCCACTTCAGGATACTTTTCAACCAGATTACATCGTTCCTCTGGATCGGATATGAGATCATAAAGCTCTCTTGCCGGACGCTGAAAGGGACCCGGATCGTAATACAGGATGAATTTATATCGCTCGGTACGAACAGCTCTCGCTGCTTGCCAGGCACATTCGCTCAAATACACCTCGCTCATCGTACCCTCAGCCTCACTGTTAATGGACGACCACAAGCTGTGTCCATCCAACCCGCATGGCGGTCGAAGCGCGGATAGATCAATACCTGCTGGAGCTTTACGCTCAACTGCCTCCAATATCGTAGGAAGTAAATCGGCATGTTGAACGAAGCCCTTCACCCGTTTCCCTTCTGGAATATGTCCCGGCCATCTGATAATCAGCGGAACATGCACCGTTTGCTCATATAGCCCGCAGTGATCCCAATAAATATCATGCTCTGTGAGACTCTCTCCATGGTCACCAAAAAGGATCAGCAGCGTTTCCTCACGGATGCCCAGATTCAGTAAATGTTCGTCCAGCTCTTTGAGCAAATCATCCAAATAACGAATTTCCGCATCATAGAGAGCGTTTACATATTCTGCATCCGTTACAGGACCAAGCTTGTTGTAATGGTGATGCTTGAAAAATGGGTAAGCAGCGTGTGCATACACCGGATTCATACTTGTATTGTCCTTCTGAAATGGATCTTGTTCCTTTCCATAAAAAGCTTCAACATAATCATCCGGCGGCAAGTAAGGTGTATGTGCGTCCCAGTAATGCAGGAATAAGAAAAAATTCTCTTCCTTATGCTCCTGAATCCAAGGCAGTGCCAAATCGTTAATCGTTCGTCCGTCGATCCATCGCTTCTTGCCTGAGCTGTTGATATAGTGCCGATAGCCGCGTGCAAACCATTCCTTCATGTTGTATAAATTATCAACAGCGCCCGTTACAAAACCCGACGATTTCAGCATCGAAGGCAGCCACTCTACATTCTTGGACAGGTATGCCAGATCAGAGCCGTGGGAAATGATTCCAGTCGTCAAACCAATTTTTCCGGTAAAAATGGCGGAATGTGCGACCTCAGTCGGGATATCAGCTGCATACGCACGTTCCATTAGCACGCCTTCCGAAGCAATTTGGTCCATATGCGGACTTGTCTGCTTTCCATACCCGTAACAGCCAAGCCTATCTGCACGCAGCGTATCCAGCGAGATCATGATGACTTTCATTCGCAGTCTCCCTTCAGGTTGTTAGGGGCGGCCCCCAAACCTGCGAGTTCACTTATCTCTTGGGCTGCAGCTACACTGTTGTGCACCAACCCTGTTCCCCATAGGTTATCATCGAGCCATTCAATGATTTGAATTACATTGGAAGCTACCGAATCCCTCTGCGTATCAATCATAAGATCTGCTCGTTCGGGCTCCTCGTAGCTATCGGAAATCCCTGTAAACATCGTAATTTCCTGTCGTCTTGCTTTGGCGTAAAGCCCTTTGACATCTCTTTGCTCACACACCTCCAGCGAACAATTTACGTAAATTTCTACGTATCCAGTAACGTGGGCTCGAAGATACTCTCTCATTTCACGATACGGTGTAATGGCGGAGACGAGCACTGTAATTCCATGGCGGGCGAGCAGATCAGCAACGTAGGCGATACGGCGTATATTTTCCATACGGTCCTCTCTGCTGAATCCAAGACCTTTGCAAATCTTCGAACGAATAACGTCGCCGTCAAACAATTCAACCTGTCTCCCCGCTGCCGTTAATCGCTCATAAACTTGCTGTGCGGTTGTCGTCTTACCGGAGCCTGAAAGGCCCGTGAACCAAAGTACAGGACCGCAGGAGCTGTCCATGTATTCTCCCCCTTTGTCTCAAAGTCCAATGAATCATTTGCGGAGTGGGCGGACCAGATTAGACGCATGATCCGCCCACGCAGCGGAGACTGATTCATCTGACTTCTGAAGCTCTTATTAACTCTATTGTAAAGGGGTTCGGCCATCATATCATTGTCCATTCAGCCATTCGAGTGGTCGATGCGGTCATTATCCCTTTACCGAGCCTGCAGTCATACCCGCAACAATTCTTTTGTTAAAAAAAAGAAACAAAATGAGCGGCGGGAGTGAGATCAGCACGACATCGGCAAACAGCAAATTCCATGAACTCAAGTACATGCTCATAAAATTGTAAAGCGTCAGCTGAACCGTTGCATTGTCAGAGCCAGGCAAGAAATACAAAGGATTCACAAAATCATTGAACACATTTACCGCTTGAATAATAATAATCGTTGAAGAAACAGGCTTGAGTAATGGGAAAATAATATGCGTAAACAGCTTGAAGCCTCCACATCCATCAATGAACGCACTTTCGTCCAAGTCACGCGGGATCGTTGCTGTAAAGGCTTTATACAAGATCGCGCAAAATGGGAAATGCAGCGCAATTTCGACTAGGGTAAGTCCAGGTAAGGTTTTAAATAACCCAATGGAATTAAGCACCCAAATTGTAGGTACTACAGCGGGGGGAATCATCAAACCCGCCAATACCAGGAAGTTAAAGGTGGATGCGGCTTTCCCCTTCTCCCTTCGCTGCAGCACAAAGCCTGCCAAGGAACTGACGAGGACCAAACCTGTAACTGACAACAGCGTAAGCAGTGTACTGTTACCGAAAGCACGAATCAGCATATGATCAGTAGCGGTTAATACAGCTAAATAATTATCAATAATATGAAAGCTTTGGGGCCAGGACATGTTCATCTCAGCAGCTGCTGTCGGAGATTTAAACGAATTGATAATAACAAAATAAAAAGGAATCCAGAAGATTACCGTTGAAAGCAGCAGCAGCACGATACTGATCACCGTTTTTTGCAGCATCCTGTTCATAAATCAACCTCTCTTCTATTCAAGAACATATACAATGGAAAGGCCATTAGCATAATAGCGATGAACAGAATTACATTGCCTGCCGTAGCAAGACCATAAAATCCAGCCTGATACTGCTTATAAATGATCGAAGCAATTAAATCCGTGGAAAATCCGGGGCCGCCTTTGGTCATTGCCCAAATCAAATCAAAGGTACGCAAACCGCCGATGAAGGCCAAAATGATTACAGAGTTCATGGCTGGCCTGCTGAGAGGCAGTGTGATATGCCAAAACCCTCTGATGGCATTGCCTCCATCCATTTTCAAAGCTTCATAATAATGCTGGGGAATCGACATGATGCCCGCTATATAAATAACTGTGGCGATGCCGACACCTTTCCATACATCCACAAAGGCAACCGATAATAAGGCAAGCTTCGTATTTCCGAGCCAATCCGGGCCATTGATCCCTATTGCAGCAAGGCCTGTATTGATAACACCTTGCGTAGGATGCATCATCGTACTGAATGCAATCCCCACCGCAATCGTACTGAGCAGCGTCGGAAAAAACACCATCGAACGAAAATAATCCTTGAACCAGATTTTGGAGGTCAGGAGGGTAGCGAGCAGAAGAGCCAAAACGACTTTTAACCCGCAGGTTACCACGGCAAAGATCAGCGTATTCTTAAAGCCTATTTTCAAAGAAGATTCCTCAAAGAACATCACATAATTATCAAAACCGATAAATTGCCATTTTGTTAGCGTCCATCTCGTCAAGCTGAAAAAGAACGACATGATCGTTGGCAGTAAATAAAAGACAAAATAAATAATACCTGCAGGCAGTAAAAACAAATACGAATACATCCGGTTCTGCACTAATTTCATTGTAGTCTCTCCCTTACACAATCGGCCCTGCAAATTTCTTGCAGGGCCGGTCCATTTAATCAAACAGTATAAAATATCAGGAGTAGTGGCTTACACTTACCAGCCTGGAAGGTTCAGCTGTTGGGCCTGCTTCTTGACGTCCTTGTCATAATCGGCTGCACCGTCCGCAGGAGACTTTTGGCCTGTACCGACTTCAATCAGGATGCTCTCCAAATTAGGTCCTTTAACCGGAGATACGAATTCAAGCGCCGGGGCGGTTTTGCCATTGTCAAAATAAGGCTGCATCTCTTTGATCCCATCAAAGGCATCGTCAGGGACTTTGCTTCCTTTGATAACATAAGGTCCATTAGCTTTGCTCTTGGTCATATAAGCCTTTTGTCCTTCCGATGACATAATGAAGTCCAAAAACTTCTTAGCCGCTTCCACATTTTTGCCCTTCTTATTGATGTAATAGGAGCTTGGCATCCAGACCGTAAAACCGTTAATACTGGCGTTATCGCTTGGGGTTGGGAATACACCTATATCCTTTACCTTATCCGGATAATTTTGTGCCAAGGCATCGATGGCACTGGTCAGCATCGGGTATTGCACACCTGTACCCTCAGCAAGCATTTTCAGTCCATTATCGTACGTTGTCGCAAGGAAATCCTTGTTCATGTATCCCTTATTGAACACTTCACTTGTCATTTCAAAGCCGCGGAGCGCTGCGGGAGTGGTTGCATATTTCATTTTATTAGCTGTGTAATCCGCCACAAAATTAGGTACTTGAGCCTGAATATTATATTGATTGCCGAGCACGAAGAGCTGTGAGGTCCAGGTCGTTTTGTAAGAGCCGATGACTGCCGTTTTGCCAGCAGCCTTGATTTTGTCACTGTTGGCAATAAATTCCGCCCACGTTTTCGGTATGGTGAGTCCAAGCTCGCCATACACTTTTTTATTGTACAAAATACCGCCGACATTCGAAGATCCGCCTGGGACGCCAAAAACCTTGCCATTGGAGGAAACGGTTTCTTTAAAGGAGTCGAGCAGGTTGGCCATAAACGGCTCCTTCGTTAGATCCACGAAGTTTTCTTCCGGATTCAACGCTTTTAATAAAGAGCCCGAATTATAGTAAAGAATATCTGCCATATCACCGGTAGCCAACCGCGTCTTAACCAGATTGTCGCCTTCCGTGCCGTCCGGCTTAATGTCAAATTTAATCTTGATGTTCAGCTTCTTCTCCGCTTCCGCCGCTACGGCTTGAGTAGCCGGATACGGTGTTCCGGTCGATCCGATTAATAGGGTAAGCGTAACCGGTTCAGCAGGTTTAGCTGGAGCCGGTGCAGAAACTGGAGCTGAACCGCCAGCCGGCTGTGTTTGAGGTTGTGAGCTGCTACAGCCTGCAATTATGGTTGTTATCAATGCTGTGTAAGAACAGACGGTTAAAAACCTGAGTTGACTCATTTTTTTGACCTCCTAAAAGTTTTTGAAGAAAACTGGCTTCGTAAGCATCTACTGAGTTTTGGTACAAAACTTTCTTCGTAAGCATCTACTGAGCTTTGGTGCAAAACTTTCTTCGTTAGCTAACTCTACCTTCCTACGCCTTGTTTTTAATTGTACGATCGATGCTTTTTACAGCATACCTACGATTTGTACTCTTTTAGGGGGACAATTTTTCTTTTTTGAAGTCATTTATGTATGTTGATTATTTATAACCGGTTGTCTTTCCAGCATGTCGCTTAGCGTATGTAATTGGAGTTTCACCTACTATTCTTTTGAACAACGCGCTAAAGTGGCGGGGATCCTCGTAACCGACCAGACTACTGATTTCTTGCAGCCGCTCAACCCCGCCAGTCAGCAGCTCCTTAGCTTTGCTTATCCGATAATTCGTTATGTATTCCGAGAATGTATGGCCGGTCTGGCTTTTAAATATACGCGATAAATAACCCAGACTGACATGATGATCGGCTGCAAACTGCTGTAGGGAAATACTTCCCTGAAAATGGTTATGAATGAGCTGAAGTAGAACAGGTACAAGACCTTTTGGATTAAAATCCTTGATTTCCTTTTCGCAATAAATGCTGACGATACTTTCATTCAACCACTCGAACAGCTCCGTATAGCTTACCAACCGATTCAGCAGTCGAACGTCTTCTTGCAGATCATGGACACTCACCATCCCCAATTTGGAGGCGAGCACATTATATTTCAGAGAAAACAGCAGGTCATGAATAAACAATTGAAGCTGACGTCTGGTCACCTGCTTTAAGCGCAGATCTTCCAGAATAAGCTTTAAAGCCGCACTCCCCTTCAACATATCCCCCTTCTTATAATGGAGCTCCATGACTCTAACCTTTTCCCATACGCTTCCAAGCTCGGCATCCTGCATTTTCGATTCGGGCGGGAGCCATGTGGACATGCCAAATGTCATCTGCTTATCCAATCTCTGTCTCAGCTCTGAACATACCCCGTAAAGGCTGTTCTGCTCCGATTTAACAGCAAAACCCATATGAATGGGGAATGGAAGTGAACGTAATTGTTCATATAAGCTGGATAATTTTTCTTTGATATCACTCATTTGCAGGACATTGGGTAACGGAATCAGAACGACCTTGTGCCAGCAATCCAGATCAACACAATATACGCCAACTTCAATAGCGGATTTATTGGCAAACTTCTGCCTTAGATCATTCCAGCTTACAGATGTCGCCTTCCATCCTTTGAAATTCGAACCTTTATCCATCGCGATCAGTACCATGCAATAAGCACATGTATTCATCGAATGCAGTATGTCATAATCTGGTATTTCCTCAGCAAGAAGCATCTGCGTAATCGATCCGTTTATCCATTCCTCTCTGCGTTTGCTCTCCTTCTCGATATGCAGAATCGCTTGATCCACGGCCTTGAACAAGATATCCTTTTTTACCGGCTTCAGGAGATAGTCAATAACCCCGAACTTCATGCCTACACGGGCATATTCGAATTCGTCATGCACGCTGACTATCATACTCATGATGTTCGGGTCCAACTGATTGAGCTTCTCAATCAGCTCCAATCCGTCAATGCCTGGCATATTAATATCTGTCAATACCAAATTTGGCCGAACTTGGTCTAGGACTGTCAGAACGTCATCGCCATTTTCAAAAGCATAGATATGGTGTTCAGGCTCGTAGCTTTTGAACAGCTCTACCATTTCAGCCAGTGCCCAATACTCGTCCTCTACCAAAAAAATATTCATTGCGCGATTTCCCCCTTCACAGGTTGGACCAGACTGAACGGAATCATCAGCGTTACTGTAGTACCAGCATCCGACTTACTGCTTACCTGCAATCCATATGGCTTTCCGTAAAAGAGTTGAATCCGTTGATGGATATTCAACAATCCAATTCCATGGTGGATATCCTGAAATTGTTGAAGTGAGCTCGAGCTTTCCAAAGTGTTGTGCAGCTGTGTCCTTTGCGCTTCATCCATTCCCGCTCCGTTATCGGTCACTGTAATTGTAAGAACAGCCTCATGACACGCTGCCCGTATCGTAATTTGTCCGCCTGTCTTCACTCTTCGAAGGCCGTGATTGACAGCGTTTTCAATAAGTGGTTGAATCGTCAGCTTAAGAATGGAAGCCTGCAGCAAGGCTCCCGAAATATCGCATCGCAGCTCCAGACGACTGCCAAATCGATGCTGCTGAATCTTAATATAATTGTTAATGTGCTCAATCTCTTCCTCGAGCGCCACAGGTCTATGAAGATTTTTCATACTGTACTGAAACAAGCCAGCTAGTGACTCTGAGATCTCAGCTACTTCTTCGATCCCCCGCAAACGGCTGATCGACTTCATAATATTGAGGGTGTTGTATAGAAAATGCGGATTGATTTGAGCGTGCAGCGCCGATAGCTGGGCATTTTTCTCTGCCAGCTTTAATTCGTACACTTCTCGGATCAAGCGGGATATGCTGTCGAGCATATGGTTATACATTCGGCTTAGCTTTCCAATTTCATTGGCCCCTGCATAATCCATTCTTTGATTCAAATCGCCTATTTCGACCCGGGACATTTTGCGTGTCATGTTACTCAGAGGAAGGGTAATTTGATGGGACAGGATATAGGAGACGGTGGCGATCAACAGCATGCTGATGAATCCGATGACGATGACGATATCCTGAATTCGCTTTTGCTTTACGACGATTTCGTCCTTGGGGATGAGAATGACCGTAGACCACCCTGTATAGCCCGATTTTTCGAAAGTATACAGATAGACCTTGTCCTTCCATCTCAATTCCCCTTCCGGAAGAGGCTGTCTGAATATCGCTGAGTCAAAGCGTGTACGGGAATTGCCCATAAGACGGTTCCCATTTTCAAAAACAACCTCACCATCATCATTGACGATCAATACGTGCATCGTGCTGTCATTTTCTTTCTCCTCGGTATTGGTAAGCACCATCTTGAACTCGTTAAGATTAATTTTGATATCCACGAATCCCATGATCGATTGAGTTGGAATTTTCGTAATTTTACGAATAAAAGAAACCACCGTTTCCGGCTTCTCATCCAACGCTTGTTCTCCTGTGGGAGGCAGCAAAATAAACGGTTTGCTGCCCAGCACCTCCGTATAATTATGCAATTGTTCGTTCGATAAGGAAACGACCGGTTCCGGTTTGACATACTTTGTATAATGATAGAAATGTCCGTCCAAGGTGTAAATGGAGATGCTCTGTACGTAGGATTTGGGATAGGAGAAATTAAACAAGATCGGATTCAGCTTATAGCCTATGGTTTCTTTTTCTATGGGGTTGGTTGCTTTATAGAAATCAAACAGATTGCTCTGAATAGCAGGATCGATTGAAATCGACAGCGTGAGTTCTTCAATATTTTGCATATACAAATCAAGCATTTCGGAAAATTGCTTCGCTATGATTTTGGACAAGGAAAAGGTCTGGCTCTTAATATCGCTCGTATTTTTGTAATAAAAAATGCCGCAGGTGATGGCGATTATGACCAAAGCAACAATAGAAAAGGAAATGAACATCTTGGTTTTGAGCATCCGGTCATTCCATCGCCACACAGGGAACCGTCCTTTCCAAGAGCCAGAGGGGAAGCATCTTTATCGATATATAGGGTATCACATCAAATACGCTGCCAATCGCTTCCGTCAGGAAGATTCCCGATATTTCCCCGGAGAGCAGCCGACACGCCGATGAAACAGCCTGCTAAAAAAAGCAGGATCCTCATAACCGACTCTGCCGGCGACAGTAATGACCTTCTCATCCGTTTCCTTCAACAAATGTTTGGCTCTCTCAATACGAATTTGATGAAGCATATCCACGACGGTCATTCCCATCGATTGTTTAAAAATCCGGTTTAATTGTCTGGCGCTGATCGTAAACAGCTCGCACAGAACGGGTATCGATACTTTCTTATCATAATTCCGCTCCAAATAGCCGTATATTCGGCGAATCAGCATGTGCTTGGAATGGTTGCGTACCGGTTCTCTGCTGGATTCCCCTTGTGCTTGCTGGTATGAACGCGATAGCATAATAAGCAGTTCCACCATTTGCAGACGAATCAAGGTTTCGGAACCGGATTGCCTATTATCAAATTCACTCATCATCGTTTCCACCAGACTTAACGCACGAGCTCCATCCGGACCTGACATATTCAGACAGCGATGAAACCGTTCTCTTTTGTCCATAAAAGGATGTACATAAAAATAATCCATCGACTGCGAGATTCCAAGATCAAGCAGCCAGTTCCCTTGAATCAAATCCGACAAAAACAGGCAGTTGATAATCTCAAGCTCCTTTCCCGGCTGGATGCTGTAGGTGTGAACCTCACCCGGATTAATTATAAATACGTCACCTGCTCGAATTTCATAAAAATGACCTTCGAACACATGCTGGCCTTCGCCGCGAATCACATAAACCAACTCGACAAAATCGTGGCCGTGCAATGACGGAACATGCTCATGATCGTGATAAAACTTTTTGATCCAAAATGGAAAGGACTGTTCTTTAATATACTGGCTGATGTTCAGCTGGTTCTCCATGCAAATAACCTCCCAGGTCAAACAATGGATAACTCCTAAAGTAAGGTGGTCTTTCAATAAGCAGTTGCAGAGGGCTGGAAGTTCAATTCATTTTATGCTCGCTTTTACCTTTATAATACGGCAGGAACAAACTTCCATCATGGTCAATATAGACATTATTATAGCGTATTTGTACATTTTCTGTACTCAAATAAATAAGCCTATGGGTTCCCATAGGCTTATTCCGTACACAGCTACTACTTTTGGGTCATATGATTACTTTTTCATCTCCTGGAACGCCTTCTTCTGCTCCTCCAACACTTCGTTGCCACCGGTTTTCATGTAATCCACAACCAAATCATCATAGAGCTTGTCAAAATCGGCTGGCTTGGCGGTAACGGTTTTTACATAAATTTCGAGTCCCTTATCATTCAACGTCTGATTGTACTTAATTTGAGCTTCGATCGGTCGATCAAATCGTGCAGGCAATTGTCCGTCCTGGTCTCCAACCTTAATACTGTTCATCGTAAATTCCTTATATTTCGGATCAGCTGCATTGGCTTTTAATGTTTTCTCCGGATCTCCCATATCCTTGCCGTTAATCAACATACTGTAATCGAGATAGTTGTACATCACTTTTTTGGCATCATCTGTATCCATGATAACCGGAATCCCATCGTCACCCTTCTTATAAGTAACACCCTCTGTACCATTTTGAAGATCGAAGATCACCTTATAGTCTGACATCCAGTTTAAGAACTTAATAACCTCAACAGCCCTTTTACTCGATTTGGGAATTGCAATATGGGCAGACAACGGATGATAAATTTGCTTTACATGCTTGCCCTCGTAGTTGGTGAACGGATCGACCGGTAACAGTGTTGCTGTTGGCACATTTTTCTGCAGCGTAGAGTAATAGGCTTGATACACAGGTTCATTCGTGTTCGTGATGGCAAATCCTATGAGACCGTTAACCAGGTCCGCTTGAAATTTCTTGCCATCCTTATCCAGAGCAAAGTCCGGACTGATTAACCCCTCGTTGTACAGTTTGTTCAAAAACCTGTAGCCATCTTTATTACCCGGTTTCACTAAGTCAGGCATGGAGCTGTACTCTTCCTCGGTCATCTTTTTCCAGAAAGATCTCACCAGCGGGTCAAGATTGCCGTTGGACCTAATTCCGTAAGGGATGACCTTGCCTCCAGTACCTCCTGGATCCTTTTCTTTAAACGCTTTCAAAACCGCATAAAACTCGTCCGTTGTTTTGGGAGGCTGCATGCCGAGCTTATCGAGCCAATCCTTTCTGATGATAGGAGTTTGGGCCGCTATAATAATTCTTTTTGCCGGAATCGTGTACTGCTTGCCACTAAAAACTCCATAGTTTAGCAATTGCGGCCCAAGATATTTTTTTAAATTAGGTCCGTATTGGTTTATTAATTCCCCAAGGTCGGTTAATCCCCCCTGCTTAACCCAGTTTTGAACGGCGGGATCGCTGTAGGTAAATATCAGGTCCGGCGCTTCGTTGGCTGACATTAATACGTTAAGCTTCGGTACTTCCTCTGTCCGTGGAACGGTGACAAACTCCAGCTTGATATTATTAGGATCACCAAACTTCTCCTGCATATATTTGACAAAATAGCTTTCGGTAAGCGGTGGAGCTCCAGGCGGTGTGTTGCCGCGGTCAAACAGCTCAATTTTCAAAGTAACGGGAGCACCCTTCTTACCGTTGTCCGACGTTCCACCGCTTGCGCTTTCCCCACCCGAGCAGGCAGCCAACGTCCCGCCCAGCAGCGTAATTGCAAGCGTACTACCAAGTACTCGGTACGCAGATTTCTTCTTCAGTTTCATCGCATTCACTCCCAATTTGGATTATTTACCCTCAACCTTTTACCGCACCAATCATAATTCCGGAAATAAAATAGCGCTGCAGCCATGGATAGACCAACAAGATCGGAACGGTTGCGAACATAATGCTTGCTGCTTTCAAGCTTTCAGGAATAGGAGCCGTTGCACTCATTCCCTCCGTTGCCGTCGAGTCGCTCAGCTGATTGCTAATAACTAATTGATACAGCTTGAGCTGGATCGGATATAAATCCTGATTCGTAATATAGAACAGCGCATCAAAAAATCCATTCCATCTGCCTACGGCATAAAACAAGCTAAGCGTCGCAATAGCAGGCATGGATAAGGGCAGCACGATCCTTACCAGAATTCCAAAATGAGAGCATCCATCCATGCGCGCAGACTCTTCCAGCTCCTCGGGTATCGAGCTAAAAAATGATTTCAGGATAATTAAATAGAAAGCGTTAACCATTCCTGGAAGCACCAGTGCCCAGATGGAGTTGGTCAGCTTTAACGATTTAACAAGCAGGTATTCAGGAATTAACCCACCGCTGAAAAACATCGTAAACAAAATGATCAATAGAAAAAAATCTCTGCCCTTGAGCCTTGTCTTCGTCAGCGGATAGGCGGCGCAGATCGTCGTCACCATGCAAATAGCAGTAAAGAGAACGACCAAGATGATCGTAAACAACAGTGATTTAAACATCTTCACATCCTTGAGCACGGTTTGATAAGCCAAAGTGCTCCATTCCACCGGAAACAACGTAACTTTATTCGATAATATAGCCGCATTGGAGCTGAGCGAAATGGAAACCAAATGCAGGATCGGCACAAGGCACAGGAAGGATGCAATAGTCACGACAATAATGATGAATGTGTTGATAATGCGGTCATTGACGCTAGTTTTCATCAGAATTCCCCCTTTACCATATACCTTGGTCGGTTACTTTTTTGGAAATATAGTTCGATGAGAGCAAGAAAATTAACCCGATCACAGCCTGAAACAATCCGATAGCCGTTGCAATTGAGACTCGTGCCGATTGCACCCCGAGCTTGTAAACAAACGTGCTGATAACGTCCGATACATCGGTAACAAGCGGATTGGCCAAGACGTATGGCCGCTCAAAACCAATGCTGGCCATATGACCGATGTTAATGATTAACAGGATCATAATAGTCGGCTTGATGCCTGGCAGCGTAATATTCCATATTTTTCGCAGCCGTCCAGCCCCGTCCACCTCTGCAGCCTCATACAATTCCTTGTTGATTCCAGTCAGTGCAGCCAAGTAAATAATCGTGCCCCATCCCGCATTTTGCCAAACACCTGAGCCTACATAAGTAATTATCCAATATACGGGGTCTGTCAGAAACGGAATAACACCGATCCCGGACGCTTTCAGCAAATGATTGACCAGACCTGTATTGGTGGACAGAAGCTGGTAAACCATGCCGCCAATAATGACCCAGGAAATGAAATGCGGTAAATAAAGAATCGTTTGCGTACCCTTTTTAAACCATTTGATTTGAATTTCGTTTAACAACAGCGCCAATACAATGGGAGCCGGAAATGAAACAACCAGATCCAACAAATTGAGAAGAAACGTGTTACGCAGCACCTTATAAAAGTCCTTCATCAGGAAAATCTCACGGAAGGCATCCAATCCCACCCACTGGCTGCTCCAAATTCCCTGAAACATATTGTAGTCTTTAAAGGCAATCGTCACTCCATACATAGGAATATATTTAAATATCAAAAAATACAGCATCGGCACGAACAGCAGGGCATAAAGCTGCCAATCCTGGCCAATAGAAAACCTTCTTTTCAGCTTTACTGATGCTTGTGGTAAAGATTCCGAGCTAACTACGGTATCTCCTGCTGCAGATCTTTTGCTGGTCATAAGCGACCTCCTTTTCTGTGAACTGTAAGAACACATTAAAACAACAGTATGAAATGATCAATTTACAAGAATCGCCACTTAACGATTTGTTAGAGAACGCTTTCATTTATCCACTTAACCATTTGTATTCACTTAACAATTTCGAACAGTACAAGCAGCTACCCCTGACAGGCGGCCATTAATGTCCCTCAGCACGCTTTCGATAATCTCCAGGGGGCATTCCGAACAAATTCTTAAATGCTCTGTGAAACGAAATAACATGTACGTAGCCGACCTGCTCGGCAATATCCTGAACAGGCAAGGACGTATTCAGCAGCAGCTTTTGGGCTACCTCCAGCCGTATTCTAAGCATATAATCAATAAATTTTTCACCGAATTCCTCCTTGAACAGCTTGCTCAAATAGCGAGGATTCATTCCAAACCGTTCACTGATCTGGTTCAAGGACAAATTCGGATCAGCATAATGAAGCTCAATATATTCTCTTACCCGCCCAACGAGTATATAATTATTTTTGACAGACCGCAGGGAACATATTTTATTTTCCAGCACGGATAACAGAGCTCCCAACCGTTCACGCCATTCCTCCAGGGTTTCCGCGCCATTAGCTATGGCCTCAAACTCCGAATCATATTCATTATGCAGCAGAAGGTTCACCTCATCCGCCATTTCCAGCAGCTCTTTATGCAGATGATACATCATATAATTGGTAATGGTTTCAATATCCGTCTGTGAAAAACAACCTTTCTTCAGCTCCTGATAGAGCTGGGTTAAATGAAATTGCCATTGACCATCGCTCATCCGAAACGACTTTGCAATCGTTCGTGCCAATTGCAGATGCGGGAAAATTCTGCCTTTTGCTTTGGACTGCAGATCCCAGCTTCCTATCATCGCTCCTACGCCAAATACGGGCTTATACGATACATGCTCCTTTGCCACCGTGTAAGACTCGGTTATGTCACCAGGATGCTGGATCTCCGAACCAATCCCAACAGATACCGTAAAGCCCAGATTGCTTACAGTCCATGCCTGCACCTTTTTCATGACTTCACAAACTGCGGCCTGATTCAACTCCTGATCCATGTTAAGGTAAAAAATAACCGCCATCTGCTGCGGGTCAAACCATTCATTCCAAACGAATAATTGATCGTTGTGGGCAATTTCCTGGAGCACATTGCTAAGAACAAATTTAAGCAAATATTGGTCACTGTTATTATACGTATTTGTAAAATGCGAAAAACGGTCAATCTCCACAATAACAGCCGTCAATCGATGAAATTTCGCAGGCAGCTGTAGGTTCTCCATCTCTTGCTTCCACGACTTGTCAGACCATACCTTGTGACCCTCCAGCCAATCAAAGAGAAGCTGTCTTTTGCGAATGAGCAGATCATCCTTATGCAGCTGCTCATACTGTCCGGCTCTTTCCAATAAACCATCAATAGCATACTCGATATATTTCAATTCATCCTTCTCCGACAGCTTGACCAGTTCTCCGCTTTTACGTTTGGAATAGTTCTGAATACGACCTGCAATGGCTTGAATGGGTTTATAATTCCGGTGCGTCATATAGGTAAAACCAACAAGCCCCAATACAATTGCTATAAAACCAACAATGATCCAAAAATCATTAAACAAGGATAGCAATGAGAACCGTTTGTCACTTTGTGCCTGCACATACCCCCAACCCGTGTAATCTGATTTCGTAGACAACCGTTTTTGCTCTTCATAAACCGTAGTTGCATCCTGATGGTTACGGTTTGGATTAAACGGCTCCAGTTTCGAGGTTAACAGCTCAATCGGGCCTGCATCTTTGCGGACTAAATCCTTAATAAACCCGTTCAATGCCTGTACTCGGACATTAACGACGATGGCACCCTGTTTTTCACCGATATAGGGATAATATTTGATCAGCGATACGACGCGGTCTTCTCCAATGGATTCATGTACAAACTCATTAAAAAATCGGGGATCGCTCCACGTATTGGGATTTACAGCCGAATTATAGGCAGTAAGCAGGAAATCCCTATCACCAAATTGATCAAGGTTAGTTAACCCGCTTCTTGATAAAATCTTGCCGGAGTTGGCATTGTATACATAAATAGAATTGGCGAAGGGGAGGATCGAGGATAGCTCATCCATTTTTTGCGAGATGCGAAAATAGTCATACAGCGCTTTAGATTCCGTGATTGAAAAAAAATCCTTCAGTGTCTGGTTCGCAACGATTTCTTTGATTACGGTCCGTTCCGCGGATTTGAGATTTGCATCGATAGCTTGGGCAACCTTTGTTGTAATAGCCTCGTTCGTCATCACGATCTGCTTTTGGACAGAGTTGTTTAACACAGCAAAAAATGAAAAAATCAAGATCGATATGACGACAAAGAAAATAGGCGTGTAAGAAAGCAGCATACGATAATACAAATTCATCTTCATCACGTTCAGCCCCCTGTGTTTATTAGAACATTGAGACAATCTACGCTAATATTTAACTTATTTTACCATTTACATACATGTCCTACAATTACTCATCGAGTCCAAAGCTTTGAAATGCAAAAAATAACCTTCCCAAAGAGTCGGTTATTTTCATAGGATTCGTTATTTATCAGCTGGATAGGTCAAATTCCATTGCTTTCTGATCGTGTCTAATGTAGTCATCAGAGCGAGGGTTTCGTCCAAAGGCATGATTCTGCTTTCTGGCCGCTCTTCACGCAGGCAGGCCATCGCTTCTTCTGCTTCGAACATAAAACCATGGGCTTTCCGGTCATCTACAAACGTTTCCGGCTCTTCGCCCGTCACCTTCAGCGTGGCTGAGCGGGCCGCCAGAAATAAAGGAATATGAATGTGACCTTTCGTACCAAAAATGTACGCATCATTGACCAGACCGAGCTGAACGGAGCCATTCAGCGCTGCGTTCCGTCCTCCCTCGTATTCGAACAGCAGTGAAAACTGCTCATCCACTCCTGTTTCACCAATCCTTGCGCTGCTCATTATTTTATCCGGCTGTGCGCCGTATACCATGGATACGAAGGAAATAGGATAAATACCGGCATCGAGCAGCGTTCCACCGCCCAAAGCATGGTTCAGCAAGCGACTTTCCGGTTTCCAGCCCAAATTAAATCCAAAGTCGGCCTTAACCAGCCTGACCTCGCCGATTTTTCCCTCCTCCAGCCATTGTCTTACTTTGTTAATAGCGGGCAGGAAGCGTGTCCACATAGCTTCCATCAGGAAAATGCGATTCTCTTTGGCATAGGTGATCATTTCCTCGGCTTCCGCGGCATTCATGGTAAAAGGTTTTTCGCACAGCACTGCTTTACCAGCTCTTAGAAACGTAAGTGTATTATCCTTGTGCGCAGGATGCAGCGTACCCACATAGACAATATCCACATCCGAGTCCTCAGCCAGCTGCTCCAAGCTTCCATAAGCTCGCGGGATGTTGAATTCCTTGGCAAAATTTTCTGCCTTCTCCAGATTCCTACCCGCAACTGCAACCACCTCTGCTCCTGCTGCGAAAGCCAAGTCCTTAACAAATTGCTTGGATATATTGCCCGGACCCGCAATCCCCCATTTAATCGTTGTCGTTGACATTTATACGCTCACTCCTTACGTTCTCTAATGTATTTATTCAATTTTCTCACAAAAAAACGCTTTCATCAAATTAATAATTACTGGCGTTCTATCCACTCAAACAACCCTCTTCCAAAATTCTATGCTCGCTCTAGTTTTTGCCTTGTATCGTTATTGTATCAAACAATCTCGGCTCGAACTCATAATAAAAAGTCACAACCTATTGCAGCAATTCAACATCACTCCAGGTTCTGGAACGATTCTGTGTCCAATTCGTCAACGTATTGCTGTAATTGTTAATCGTATAAATATCGCCAGCGTTGTCTCTGTAATAGGAAAACCCTTCCTCTGGGGCTTTCGAGAATCGTCTCAGCTCCAGTGAAGGAGTCACCTCGTATAAGCCGTCTTTTTCAGTGTCAGAAAGTTCGCTGGTTAGGGGTCTTGAACCTGTTGAAGGATCGATTCCCAATTCGTTTGTGTAGGGCTTGCCGTACAGCCTTACAATCAAACGACCATCCGGTTCAACTGGATTTCTTGTAGGGCTGTTAAATCCGATCGGGGTGATGTCCTGCTCATTCCAGATTTCGTTGGCAAGGCGTATATTCCCCTTTGTGTCCATAAGCGCCAGCAAGCCGGAGCCGCGGAAGTAATAATTCCTAAAAGGCATACGATCTCGTGTAATCCAAACCGAGCCGTCCTTATTTGTGATGACATGCTCTGGCTTATAGGGGTAATTCGTAACCGGACGCAGTTTTCCATCTACAATCGCGAACAACTGATAGCGGCTGTTCGGCGGCGGTCCTATAACAGCTATCGGGAAATACGTGTACACGGCAAGCAGCTTTCGCTTGCTATCGATATCGAACAATGTACCTTCAATCTGAAGCCTTGTATCTCCCAGAATACCCTTTTCTTCATCACGCAGTTCCCCAAGCTGTAAGCCCTCGTAGGTAAGACGATCTCCCACACGTTCGATGATAACCTTCTTCCCCTCACCCGCTCTTGCTTGCGCCTCTTGATTGGCCTTATCACGAATCTGTTGGGCCTGCTCCAACTCAATCCATTCCGGTTTCGTCTGAAGCTTCTTATTGATTTTCAGCATTGCGTAGCTTTTATAATCTTTACCCAAAGCATCGACATACAGTGATTCAGCATCATCGTATACAATTTGCTGGATTACACGGTCCTGTCCACTCCATATAGACAGTCCTTCTTCGCTGCTAAATTGCAAATCCATCATTAGTCTTGTATGAGCGAACGTCCATGTTAGCGGCATATAGGTTACATCCCTGAATTCTAGAAACGGATATTCTTCCTGCTCGTTTTGAATCTGTGCGCCCCATAATTGAATGGGAGAAGTGGCTGCCTTTGCCGTATAAGAGCGGGTCAATGAGTTCGTCACCTTCCCGTTCTGTACGTACTTGATCTTCTCGAGAGCCGGATACATCCAGTAGGGACTCGTACAGCAGGTTCTATAAATCTTTAATCCCTCGGATTCGTTCCAATCGATATCTAACTCTAGCTCCTGCATCAAATCCCAGTTCAACGGTACATAGGTAATATCCTTGTACACCAGGAATGGATAATCCAGCTGCTTGTTGTTGATGATTTGCCCATTTACTTTCACTGGGAAATTTACTATGCTCACTTGAACGGTGCCTGTTTCTGCCTTAGCTGTAACTGACCATAGGCACAATAATAACAGTGCTCCCAGCCAGATCAGCATCGTTTTTTTAAACATGTGCGCTCGCCTCATTTATACATATATTTTTCCAATCGTGAGTTAGACGCAATAAGTGTAACAAAAGTTCTTACGGTCAAGTTTAAAAAGCTAGTGAAACTGATCCAGCTTCAGAATGTGCATGAAGAAGCCTCTAGCTCCACTGTCTGTGGAAAGCCGGAGGCTTCTAATGATAGGATGTTCCATCGGAAGGACTTATGCCTTTGCTTGCAGCGGCACCGTATAGTTGGCTGATTCAATCCAACTGCGGTCGGAAAATTCGCGCCCGCGGACAACAACCTGATTCTCGTATATCTGCACATACATGCCTTGAGCAACATTATCGTTTCCGGCGCTGCGTGTCTTACCAACGGAGGCATTATTAAACCAATGGAACGAGTTATCCGTATTGTAATGATTCTCCGTTGCAAAATTACGGTGTGTATGACCGGACAGAACAAAAACATTGCGATAAGGCTTAAGAATTGCACGGAATTCCTTGGCCCTGACCAACTGGTGGGTGCCACCATCCGTACCTGGAGCTGGCAGCGGCTGATGGATGAACACCATCACGGGTTTCCCGTCCTCATGCTGCTTCATCTGGTTTTCCAGCCAAGCTAGCTGAGCATCCGAATACCAGGCCCCTTCTCCATACTCCGGTTTATCACCGACATAAGCTTCCTGAGACAACAGTATGAAATGAATACCACCCATCCAGAAGTCGCTGTAGGGTTGATCCTTATATCCGAAAAATTTCATAAAACGCTCTTTGGCCATGGCATCGCTCTTGCCATTGGGCATGGTCTCCTTCGCAAACTCGCCTTGTTTATCTAACCAAATATCATAGTAATCATGATTTCCCATATTGGCATAGATAGGAGGCAGTTTGTAACCGTTAAATATTTTGCGCATCAGCTTGTAGTCTGTTTCCCGTCCCATATCCGTCAGATCCCCGCCCAACACGATACATTCCACAGGAGACTCAAAGTTCGTGACGTCTTTCAATGCGGCATGCAGCTTATCTGTCATCATGGAAATTCCATCGGAAATATGCAGATCGCTTAACAAAAAGAAGGACAGCAGCAGCTTATTCGACAAAGGGGTTTCTGTCAATTGGCTTGGTGTAGGTGTAGGTGCAGCAGTGGATTCAGACCCGGCATGCAGCGGCTTTTCCTGATCAAGCACATTTTTCCATATAGCACCGCCTCCCGCAAGAACAGCGATGAAGGCCAGCATTCTTTTTACAAATTGTCTTCTTGACATCATAAACTTCCACCACCTGTTCTCTGATCAGACGATAGCAGAAGTATAGCATATAAAGAATAAATATTTCTCAATTAATTTGAGATTTTTTGAAATTAGACTCCATTCCCCCTCACTAATATGCAATCGGAAGACTGACCTCAACTATTGTCCCCTCGTTTTCTTTACTGAATACTTCTATCCCTCCCTGATGATTTTCAATAATCTTTTTACTAACCATGAAACCAAGTCCGGTTCCTTTTTCTTTGGTTGTGTAAAATGGTTCTCCAAGTCTGGAAAGGATATGTTCGGGAATGCCATACCCTTGATCAATGAATCGAAGCAGCAGATTTTCTTTGTTTTTACTTTTTAATTGAATCACGATAGTGCCGCCTTTGGGCATAGCTTCTATAGCATTTTTCATGAAGTTAATGCAGACTTGCTTCAATTGATTCTCGTCACATAAAATATGAGTCGTCTCCAGTTCGAACTCGGTAACAATTTCCACATTGTTCATGATAGCTTGTGTCCCCAATAAGGTGGTCACTTGTCCGAGAAGCATACGAATATCTTTACGCTCATACTGGACGGATTGCGGCTTGGCAAGAATTAACAGCTCACTCAAAATCATTTCGATCCGTTCGATTTCAGAAGAGATGATGTCAAAATAAATTTGCTTCTGAAGTGATCCCGATTGCATGAACTGCACGAAACCTTTTATAGCCGTAATGGGATTACGGATCTCATGAGCAATACCCGCGGCCAATTGACCTGCAATCGACAATTTCTTGGAGTTGATTACAAGCTCTTCCGCTTGCTTCTGCGCAGTGATGTCTCGCAGGATAACAGCCCAGCCATGGATATGATCATGTTCATCCCGCATACCGAAGCTCGACAGCATCACGGGAATAATCGTACCGTCCTTTCTTCGTCTGACGGTTTCATATCCTTTTAGAGGCTCGTCCGATTTTATTACCTTCAGCTTCAAATCGATCTGCGGCAGTAAATCCAGCGGCATAATGGGCAGATTCAGAATAGAGAGGCCCACTATTTCTGAGGCTGACCATCCAAAAACATGTTCAAACGCATGGTTGATTCTCGATACATTTTCTTCCAGGTCTACAATAAGAATCGGGTCCACGTTATGATCTATAAAAGATTCCAGCTGATTTTTGGCTGCATTCAGTTCCTGAACTGCCCTTTTTCTTTCACTGATATCTCGATACATACTCATGACGCCGACAATGATTCCTTCTTCGTCACGTACAGGAGATAAGGTTCCGCTCACCTCGATGAGCGTTCCATCCTTTCGTTGTCGAATCGTTTCGAAGCCTATAACCGAATCTCCCGATTTAACTTGTTCTATATTCAATTTCATCGAATTTCTAAGAAACTCAGGCACGATAGTGCACACCATGTCTTCATACATAATTTCATCCAGTTTCCATTGAAACATACTCTCAAAGGCGGCATTCGCCTCTAGAATACGACCCTCGAAATCCATGACCAAAATGGGGTCCGCATTACTATGAAACAAGGATTCCAGTCTGGCTTGCGTTTTTCTCAAATCAAGTTCATCTTGCTTGCGCGCTGATATATCCCTTCCAACACTAAATAATTTAGTAATTTCCCCTTCTCTATTCCTAATAATTCTCAAACTCGACTCAATCCAAATATAGTGTCCATCTTTATGCCGTACTCTACAGGTAAAGGTATTGACCTCCGATTTTTGAAGAACGCCACTAAACGACAAGGAAGCAGCATCATGAGGATGCAAGTAAACTTTAGTTGTGGTACCTATTACTTCATCTGGTCGATAACCAAGTATGTTTTGGATAGCGGGAGAAACGTAACGGATAATGCCATCAGGTGTTCTGTAAGAAATGATGTCCGGTGAATTTTCTGAAATGATTTGATACAGCTCCTGACTTTCCTTCTGCTGTAATTCGTTATCAGCCCTCTTATGATCGGTAATATTGACAATCTGGGATATAAAAAATAAGGGTTTGCCTTCTTCATTCCTTACTAAGGACATTGCTAATAGTGCCCTTATAATAGACCCCTCTTTATGAATAAATTGCTTTTCTATCTGATACGATTCCCGTTTGCCTTCGATTAATTGGTTCTTAAGCTCAAGATGAAGTAAAAAATCTTCAGTATATGTAGTTTCCCGAAAACCAATTTGGGTAAGCTCTTCTTCCGAATATCCTAACATGGAGCATGCGGAAGCATTCGCTTTAAGAACAGTTCCATTCATTTCCAGGAGAGCCATACCAATCGGTGCGTGCTGAAATGCCTGAAAGAATAATTCATCCGCAAAACGATAGTCCTTGTTCATAGGTTCCTCCCCTTGTTACAAATCGAATAAGCTTTATGATAGCTTTCTAGCAGAGCGACCTGCTTTCCTGCATCGACAGCATTTTTTTATCGATTTGTGCTGCGGGCTATCACCTTTATACAGCCTATTTGAGCCATCTTGGTGACCACCAGTTCCATCTGCCGAGCAATTTCATCAAAGAAGGAACTACAATCATTCTAATAATGGTTGCATCTATAAAAATGGCTGCCGCGATGCCGATCCCCAGCTGCTGAACTCCCACAACCTCCGCGAATGCAAATGGCCCTGTCACCACAATCATGATTGCGGCTGCTGAAACTATGGTTCTGCTTGTTGACGCTAATCCAATGAGCACTGCTTGATCATTGTCTTGCGTCCTCTGATAGGCTTCATAAATTCGTGATACAAGGAACACTCCGTAATCCATACTGATACCGAAAGTCAGTCCAAATATAAATACGGGAATCATAATGGCGATACGGCTCGGCTCCATTCCCATGTTGCCCTCCTCAAAGATCCATACGAGGATGCCGAATGAGGCTCCCAGACTCAGGAGATTCATCACTAACGTTTTGAGTGGGATGAGCAGAGATCGGAACGCAAAGAATAATACCCAATAATTAGATAATAAAATAAACAGAAGCACATACCCAATATGCTGAAATATGGCATCGAAAACTTCCTGCTGGTACTTAGCCTCTCCACCCAGCACATAAGGTAAATCTGCGGATGTCGCAGCCTGCTCCCAATGTCTGAGCCAATCCATTGTTTGGTCTGACGACGGGCTTCCTCTTAGTGTCACGTAGAGCAGCATGTGGTTTTTATTTATAAATCGCTGCAGCACCGATTCGTATTTGCCCTCTGGCATTGACTGTTGAAGCCAGGCTTCCAACTGCCCGGGCTGCATCCCCAAAGTGGAATAAATGGAATCCACCCGCACTACACCTGGATCGTGTTCCAGCCTTTGGATGAACGCATAAGCCTTCATCCGCTCGGAATTGTTCAAGGCAAGGGATTTCCCTTGAAGGACAATAACAATAGGTGAGGTTGATGGATTCACAAATTGGGTTTGAAATGCTTCTGCTGCCTGACGGGATTTATAAATAGGAGGTAAAGATGAAGCGTCTGGTATAGCCAGCTTCAACCTGCTTAAAGGCAGGAAGCAGCCTATTAACAATAATGAAGCCAATAGGAGCATACGAACAGGTTTGTTCATCACAAAAAGTGACATTCTATACCAAATACTTGTTTTTCTATTTGCAGATAGGGCAGACAGCGGCAGCGTCTTGTGCTCTGATTGAATGGCAGGCCACAGGAACGACAGGATAGCTGGAAGTAACGTGAAGGCCAGACTTACTGAAACCGCTAATACTGTCATCGCTCCTACAGCAACCGAAGTGAAAATAGGAAGCGGAATCAACAAAGTTCCCATTAAACCCAAAAAAACGCTGGACGCTGAAAATAAGACAGCTTTTCCCGCTGTCTTCATGGCTGCGACCAGTGCATGCTCTGCAGCTTGTCTCTTTAATTCTTCCCGAAAGCGGCTGACCAGAATTAAGCTAAAATCAATACTTAGCGCAAGCCCGACCATGGGGATAACATTGAGCACGAAGTTAGAGAGTTCTATCTTTGTCCCTATCCAATACATCATCCCCATCGTACTCGCAACCGCAATCATTCCTATAACAATAGGGATGATTGCAGAAACAATACCTCGAAAAGCAAACCATAGAATCATAAAGGCAATGGGGATTCCAATCAGCTCTACTTGTCGCAAATCACGTTCACTGGCTCGGTTCACATCGGCCTGAACGACGGATTTCCCAGTCATTTTCACACTCATGTCATTATGATTCAGCAAGCGCCTTTGAATGTTATCCAATACAGGCTTCATTTCATGGGGCTTATAGGTAGAAACGAGAAGTGCATAGGCGTAATTGCCCTTCAGCATCCCTTGCGTCTGTAGAGGTGAGACGATTTTAGTTAAACCGTCAATTCCATGCAATTGAAACAAGGACAGTTCTATAAAATGCTGAAACTGCTCCAACGAGACAAGCTCTTTTTTTTCAAAAACAAGTACAATCGGGTCCTCGGGTATATGAAAATCAGCAGACAATAGATGCTGAACCTGTGTGAAGGCGCCGTTCGGGAGCAAACCGTGGTCCTGCAGAACGGTGGGCAGCTTGTTCGCATAAAAACCAAAAAAGAGCAGAACTAAAGTCCAGAACAATAGGATGACTTTCGGGTAGCGGTAAGAAATACGGGCAAGCCTGTGAACTCCCATAGTTACTCTCCTCACCGTTTTGCTTTGGCAAAAATCACTTGAAAGCGTTACTAAGTTTTACCGCAGCCGAACCAGCTAAGCATCGCTCAAGTTTCTTTTAATCGGGTTGCTCGTACCAATTCAAACGCCAATCCCGGCGCCAGGTGCCCTAACCTTGGCAGAAGTTGGGGTACAATCGGTAAGCCGAATAACCATTGAAGCAAGCGACCCCAACGCATGGGACTCTTGAATTCCCTGTGAATAGACCGCGTATATTCATACTGCCACCTTGCAAGCGAAATATCCCTGCGTAAATAGCGGTCCGCAAGGGTTGAGCATAATCGTGCTGAACGCAAGGCAATCGACATCCCATCCCCACATAATGGCGGTATCATGAGCGCGGCATCTCCCACATGCGGAATCACATCCCATGCCAAGGGTCTGCGATGTAAATCTACCGGCGCAACCGCTACTTGTGTACCTGGCACTGGTGTGGCTTGTGCTAATTTTTGATAAAGCTTTGGATTCCTGCGGGCTGCAGCATCGATCATGCCCAGGATCGTTTTTTCTGTTTTCCCAAAAGACTCCTGAGTCAAAAGTGCCGCAACATTCACAAGTCCGCCTTCAATAGGCGATATACCCATATACCCTCCAGGGAACAAATAAAGCTCGACAACAGGCTCTATATCGATTCCTGAATAATGGGATTTCACACCTGTATGTAAATGATTAACAGAACTTATCTGCGTAGAGCCAAGAATTCCTGAACGACGATTAGCTCCCCATGCTGCGATAACCGTGCGTACCTGAACCTGTATTGGCAACCCTTCCTGCTTCATCTCAATCCTATATCCATCCTCGTTCGGATACACGGATGTGACCGTTGTTGCTGTCTGCAGCGATGCGCCTGATCTTATTACCTCACTATGGAGTGTGGAATCCAGTAAATAGCGGCTTACTCCTATAGCGTGTCCGGGCAAAGGAATCTCCAGAATATCACCGCGACTGAAAATAAGTCTTATTTTGCTGATCAAGCTTGGTTGAAGCGACTTAACCGTATTCAATAACCCTAGTGCATTCAGTGTATGTTGTGATTCCGGTGAAAGGAATTCTCCGCAAACTTTGTGCCGGGGGAACAACTGACGATCGATCAGAACCGTATCCCAGCCTTGATCTGCTAATGACTTGGCCAGACTGCTGCCTGCGATTCCAGCGCCCAGCACGGCTGCATCGTATGTGTGATTCATCCCTGTTCAACTCCGATATTGGAATCAGATCTTGGTTTGTTCAAAACGACTACATACCGAAATAACGGTCTCCATGCATAAAACATCTCCGGGGTATTCAGCGCTTTCCCAAGATGCTGCCAATCTGCAGAACGAAAGCCTTTAGCCACAGATAAAGGTCCGTCGTTTAAAATATAACGGTTTTTAGAAAGCACACGTGTCGCAAGCCACACCGCGGCCCAAGGAATCCAATGTCGATGAATATCATTGATCACAACGCCTAATCGTGAAGCCTTCAACATCCTGTCTACTACCCTCGGGAGCTCATTCGCTGCAAAATGGTGCACAAATTGTGTTCCCGTGATGATATCTGCGCAAGCTTCCGGTATGGAAAATAAATCATCTCTTATCACCTTTACACGCGGCTCATGATGAAAGTACTGCCTTGCTTCTTCACACGCTTCTTCCGTAATGTCGATCAAAGTGATGGTGAGATCGATTTGGTTCGAGTCCGCCCAATGCAGAAGATGTCGGTTCACATCCCCCGAGCCTGACCCAATATCAAGGATGGATAACGTTCTCTGCTTTCCCTTTTCCAGCCATAGTCTCTTGACTCCATAGAGAGTGGGCACCGCCGCGCCGAAGATCCGATTAAGAAGCCGAAGATGCTGCAGGGCTTCTCGAAGCTCTGTTCCCCCTATAGAGAAATCATCCATCAATTCGGGTTCTTTGGCCCTCTGCCCTATTTTTTTAAACACGGACACCACCTGCAAGCTGCTCTTGTCTGATCACTGAAGGGAGATATTCGATCTTAATCATCTCCGCGGTCAGACCTGGGCCAAATGCCAAAGCAATACCGTTAGCGGGTCCGGAGCCCTTGCTTCTCAGCTCCTGCTTCATTTCGTTCAAGACAAATAACAGGGTTGCTGAGGATACATTGCCATAATCACGAAGTACGGTTCTGCTGGGCCGGGTCTGCTCATCTGTTAGCTTAAATATATTTTGAAGAGCATCAACGATACCTCGGCCTCCTGGATGAATAGCCCACAGCTCTGGATTCGGCTCTCCGTTTAACAAACGCTCAACCTCTGCGGGTATCCAGCTTGCGATCAGCTTAGGAATACTAGGAGAAAGATATAGATCAAAGCCGAAATTACCAACTTCCCAAACCATCTCATCGGCACAATTCGGCAGGAGTATAGAATGTCCATTTCCTAACTGAAACACATCCTTATGTTCAGGACCGGGGGAGCCTACGATGCAAGCCGATGCCCCATCTCCAAAAAAAGAAGCAGCAAACAGAGCTTCCCGCTCGCTTGAGGGTTGAATATGAAGCGTGCATAATTCAACACAAACAATTAACACTTTGGCTGATGGATTCCCCAAGAGGATCTGCCGTGACATTCCAATCGCCTTCAAGCCTGCTGCGCAGCCCAAAAAGTTAAGCGGCGTCCTATTCACATTAGAGGCCAGTCCCAACTGTTTGACCAAGACTGTATCCAAACCCGGAAGAAATTGCCCTGTGCAGCTGACTGTTACCAGATGTGTAACATCAGAGGCGTTCATGCATCCATCCAATAAAGCTTGTTTGGCAGCATTGAGCGCTAATGGAACCGATTCTCTTTTATAGGTTTTCATCCTATCGCCGGTTGAAGGAGCATCATGTATCGTGCTGCTGGGAAAGTAGCGGCAATCTGCTGCGTCTTCAAGCAGGTTAGGCTCACAGGTATAGCGGGATTCTACCCCGCACTGCTTGAATATTCTTTTTGCCCATCTGGCGGAATCGGAATAATCCTTGAGCGCTTCAGCTAATCTTTGCGCGGTTTCCACTTGATCAATCCGATATTCCGGTACAGCAGTACCTATACCCAGAATCGCAATGATTGGATCTGAGTGTTCCATGGTTACATCCATCCCCTCGCGAAATCTTCAATATCCACATACAATTGGACATGTATTCTGGCTTTAACCAAATGTATGCCTATCTAGCTATCCATATGACAATCGAACCTACTATGGTTTAACCAAAAAAGACCAGGCGGCCACAGCCACCTGATCTTGTATTAACATATACTTTTCTTGTCATTCCATACATCCTGTTAGTTATGATTCATAATTGAAAGTGACTCCTATGAAAGCATCTTCATCTTAGACAATAATTGCACCTGTTTGCTGAAATAATCGTTATAGAGAGCTTTTCTTTATCACCGGGTACAGCATCTTGAAATCGAATGTCTCGACGGTCGCATACGGAATTGTTAAACTGTTCAACGGTTCAAGCGGAACTGTCTCCATTCCCAATATGCCCTCACGCTTATCAAGCTTATAATCAGGTGATTCTTCAAGCCAAGCGAACAAGCTTTCATAAACGCGCCACATCTGCGCCTCATCTCCATGCACGTGGGCACATGCACATAGCCCTCCGCACACTTCCAGCGTCTCAATGCCATCAGGTACTTCACCAAACTCGCTAACTGCCAGTCCCACCCAGAGTGTATCGACTTCCTTGCCCCATTGCTCCTGTGGAATAAATACATATGCTGACGTAGTGGGTGTCAGTCTTGCATCATCCAACGGAACCTGCTCTATCAGCTTACTCCACGCGATCCGTGTCCCGCTATGATCCGGCGACATCCCCGTCCGCACCGCCAATGCTTTGAACGGCGCTACTTCTACCAATTCAACCGTTATCGTCTCCTGCATAATGCTCCCTCTCTCCTGTTTGCTTCAATGAATGGTTTCGTACCGCGTCCTCTAGCAAGATTATTTGTCGCGAATAGGAAAATACACATCTATTTCGGAGTTCGGGTCATCCTGTCGCGTGTATCTTTGATCGTAAAACTCGAATTCATATTTGCCGGTACGTGTACCTCCGTCGTATTCATATACGCTATTCGGCAGCCATTGTCCCCAAAAATGTTTGAACACATCCGTGATACCGTCAAGCGTACCACGATGTGTTATCACAAGATAGCGCGCGGACGGAACTTCGAAGCGCGTCATCCCTTCAGGGATATCACCATCCTGACGGATCTGCACAGCAGCCGTATACTTGAAAGGCGCGTCGGGTCCGTTGTTCGGTTCTTGCAGCATAAGCCCGTAACTGCGCCAGCCAAGCTGATCAGCAATTTCAGGTATCCGCTTGCCGAATCGACCCCATAACTGGGCAATAGTGTTCTCAGAGGGTGGCAAGGACGAGTCTAAAAGAATCGTTTCAGTGATGCCAATTACGGTGAAGGCAGGTTTCTCAATAAATTTGGTTTCAAGGATCATAATCTTCTAATCTCTCCTTATCATTTTCTTTTTTTTCCAATGCTATAAAACCGTGCCCGTCTACATGTTACATTTTTGCGGCTGCATGTTTGTAATTTCGTTCTTATTCGCTGTTCAGCTATACATTCCTCCTAATTTCATCCTTATTACCTAAATTTATTCATGTTTATGCTCCTCGACAATAAAAGCTAGATGATGACAGTAGCTTTCGAGTACATTTTTATTGGTTATTTGGTAAACTTTGAAAAAAGATTCATAGGAGGAACAAAATGATTCAACAGTTGACAGTCTACGCTATCGTGGTTTGTACTACAATCGGTACCATGTTGGTTCTTTGTATAGATGTGCTCAATAGGAGTCGCCCCATGAAGCTGTCAATCAAACGAGAGAGTGATATAGAAATTGAAAGTGAAAGTGATATTGAACAGTCCGATGTTAGTTACGAAAAAAACATAGCTTTTCCCTTCTATGTCGACTGCAGCCAAAGTTCTGATAATAACCGTATACAACTTTAATCATTCCTAATTTTCGTCACAAACAGCCCATCACCGATCAGGTTATGGGCTGTTTACTTTCTGATGGTCAAAAAATCAAATCAAGGGTAGCTCATCAGCTAACATTATCAGCAGCTGAACTATCCTTGATTCATTGTGTTCGTATTTTAACAACACACACTCAGAAGTCTTCCTGATCTTCCGTGATGTCACCTATAATTCCATTTTCCATTAAATAGTCTCTGATCGCCTTGGCGCTGTTTGGTCTTGGCCATCCATCCTCTAACAGTCGCTGTTCTGCCCAGAAGGATACGATTCCTTTAATTTCTCGTTTGAGTTCATCATCAGAAACATGAATAATACAATCATTTAATATGGATTTTACATTTACCTTCATATCGGTCTGGATTCTGATCTTCACACCATCACACCCTGTTTGTATGCCTATGCAACAGGATATGTACTTGCACCCGAATAGGTTTCACATTTTCCTTAAAGAACATAAAATTGCTGTTATCTTACTCTTATCTCTTTAAAATATTATTGTTTGTGTTTGATTTTCATATATTCAAAAACAAACAAATATGATAAGATGTAACCAAAATCAAATAAACATTCATTCGGAGGTATCAGCATGGTACAAAGTTTGTGGGAAGCTTCTAAAGCATCAGAGCAAGTCAGCGGTCTTGATCAACTGGTTTATCGTTCCAATCTGATTGGTACAGATCGTCGTGTATGTAATTATGGTGGAGGTAACACATCCAGCAAGACCATCGTTAAGGACTTCCGTGGTCGTGACGTAGAAGTTATGTATGTCAAAGGAAGTGGCTCTGACCTGGCTTCCATGAAAGCAGCTAATTTTACAGGCTTGCGCATGGAAGATATTCGTCCTTTGTTTGAAAAATCAGAAATGCCCGATGAAGAAATGGTCGCTTACCTCGCGAACTGTATGATTGACGCCAAGCACCCTCGCGCATCGATCGAAACCTTGCTTCACGCTTTTCTTCCATTTAAACACGTTGACCATACCCATCCCGATTCCATCATCAGCCTCTGCTGCGCCGACAACGGCAAGGAACTGGCAAGTGAGATTTTCGGTGACCGTTTCGTATGGGTCCCTTATATCCGTCCCGGCTTCACACTCTCCAAAATGATCGCAGAAGGTGTTCTGAACAATCCTAAGGCTGAGCTTGTACTCATGGAAAAACACGGCCTAGTCACTTGGGGCGAAACGTCTGAAGCAGCTTACGCCCAAACGATCAAGATCATTACTGAAGCGGAAAACTTTATCGAAGCACGTATTAAGGAAGAGCAGGTTTTTGGCGGCGTGAAGCATTCCGCATTGGCTGCAGATGTACGCAGAGCCGTGGCTGCACAAGTGATGCCGACGATCCGCGGTGCGGTCAGCGATGCCAAGAAGATGATTCTATCCTTCGACGATGCTGATGATGTGCTGCAATTCGTAGGTGGTTACAACTCCGCAGCGCTTTCCCAGGTTGGAGCAGCTTGCCCGGATCACCTTGTTCATACGAAGGTTGTCCCTCTGTTCATTGACTGGACGCCCAATGCGGACGATATCGATGGTTTAAAGGCGAAGCTTAAAGAAGGTGTCGCTGCCTATAAAGAAATGTACAAAGCCTATTTTGACCACAACAAAAATGATGGCGATGTGATGTTCGAAGCTGCGCCGCGTGTTATTCTGATCCCAGGTGTAGGTATGATCAACACCGGCAAAAGCTGGGCGATGTCACAGGTTAGCGGCGCTTTGTACCACCGGGCGATTGCCGTAATGAGAGGCGCTACCGCACTGGGTCAATTCGTATCGCTTAGCGCGAACGAATCCTACAATGTTGAATACTGGCCGCTTGAGCTTTACAAATTGTCACTCGCTCCGGCTGAAGCTGAATTTTCCCGTAAAATTGCTTTTATCACAGGCGGAGCAGGCGGAATCGGCAGCGAAACGGCACGTCGTCTTGTATCTGAAGGTGCACATGTCGTGTTGGCCGATCTTAACCTTGAGGGTGCTGAAAAGGTAGCCGCAGAAATCAATGCTAAATACGGTGAAAACCGCGCACTTGCTGTTAAAATGGATGTAACCAGCGAAGAAATGATTCAAGCTGCATATGCACAGACTTCCATTACTTATGGCGGCGTAGATATTATTGTTAATAATGCAGGTCTTGCCACTTCCAGCCCTTTCGATCAAACATCTTTGAAGGAATGGAATCTCAACATGAATGTGCTTGGAACCGGATATTTCCTTGTAGCGCGTGAAGCCTTCATCCTGATGAAAGAGCAAGCCATCGGTGGCAACATGGTATTCATCGCCTCCAAAAATTCCGTCTATGCCGGAAAAAGCGCATCTGCCTATAGCTCTGTAAAAGCACTTGAAGCTCATCTGGCACGTTGTATCGCGGCTGAAGGCGGAGAATTCGGTATTCGCGTCAATACGATCCTGCCGGATGCGATCCTGCAAGGCTCGGCGATCTGGAACGGAAGCTGGCGCACTGAGCGTGCCGCTGCCTATGGCATTGAGCCGGATCAATTGGAAGAGCATTACCGTAAGCGTACGACATTGCTCGTTAATATTTATCCGCGTGACATTGCCGAAGGAATCGCATTCTTCGCATCTTCTAAATCCGACAAAACAACCGGCTGCATGCTGACGATTGACGGCGGCGTTCCAGCTGCATTCACTCGTTAATCATTTATTGTGCAAGTACTATCCGGCGTATACAGGCGGCATTTTACATTCATATTTACCGTCATGTATACATCGGATAGATTCATAGAGGGTTTACAATAAAAAGGAGGCCATGACATGCCATCTGCTACAGGGGAAAAGCTATGGATTATTCCAGACGGTTACATTCCGGAGCTCAGCTCAGGTACGTTAACCAGCCACGAATCAATATGTGTATTGAACACCTCTTCAGAGGAAGCACTCATTAATATTACAATTTTCTTTGAGGATCGTGCTCCGCTTGAGGATATTCAAGAGGTTGTTGCGGGACGCCGGACCAAGCATATCCGTACGAGCACTTTGGCCACCAAAGAAGGCACGCCTATTCCACTGGGTGTTCCCTATGCAATTGAAGTTCAAAGTAATATTCCCATCATCGTACAATACAGCCGTCTGGATTCAACCCAGGCCGAAAACGCTCTCATGTCGGTCATCGCTTTTCCCATCAAATCATAGGGTAGAGGAGTATAACAAATGGACAAAAATGTTCAAGCCAATTATGAATTAGCGAAAGAGCTGTATGCAGCTCACGGCATCAATGTCGATCAGGTGTTAGAGCAGCTCGAAAAAGTCAAAATTTCCATGCATTGCTGGCAAGGCGACGATGTAAAAGGATTCCTGAATCGTGATCAGGATTTGACTGGCGGGATTTCTGTTACGGGCAATTATCCTGGGGCGGCGCAAAGCCCTGCCGAGCTTCGAGCGGATCTCGAGAAAGCGTTCTCTTTGATTCCAGGCAAGCATAAGGTGAATCTTCACGCGATTTATGCAGATACGGATGAGCGGGTTGAGCTTCATGAGCTTGAGCCAAAGCATTTTCAAAAATGGGTCGATTGGTGCAAAGAGCAAGGCTTAGGTCTGGACTTCAATCCGACTTGTTTTTCCCATGAGAAGTCCAAGGACGGATTTACACTAAGTCACTCCGACCCGGAAATACGTCAGTTCTGGATCGATCACTGCAAAACCTCAAGAAAAATCGGTGCCTATTTCGGCGAGCAATTGGGTCAAACGTGCGTAACGAATGTATGGGTTCCAGATGGCTACAAGGATGTTCCTGCAGACCGCATGGCGCCAAGACAACGTCTGAAATCGGCATTGGATGAAGTATTTGCTGAAGAGCTCAATCCGGCCTATAACCTGGATGCGGTTGAAAGCAAGCTGTTCGGTCTCGGATCGGAAGCTTATGTAGTCGGTTCCCATGAGTTCTATATGGGTTATGGCATTCAGAACAATAAACTGATCTGTCTGGATGCAGGCCACTTCCATCCAACGGAGGTCATCTCCAACAAGCTGTCATCCCTTGCCTTATTCACCGATGGCATTCTGCTGCACGTGAGCCGTCCCATGAGATGGGATAGCGATCACGTCGTAACGCTGGATGATGAGTTAATCGAAATCGGCAGAGAATTAGTGCGTGGCAATCTGCTCGAAAAAACACATATTGGCCTCGATTTCTTCGATGCGAGCATTAACCGTGTAGCCGCTTGGGTCATCGGCACGCGCAACACGATCAAAGCCCTGCTTCGTGCGATGCTTGATCCCGTGGAAGCTTTGAAGAAAGCGGAGCTTGAAGGCGACTATACCACTCGTCTGGCGTTGACAGAAGAGTTCAAGTCCTATCCTTTCGGCGCTATCTGGGATTACTATTGTGCATCCAAGGGCGTTCCGGTACGTGAAGAATGGCTTGCAGAAGTGAAATCCTATGAGCAGGATGTACTGCTCAAACGCGGAAACTAATTAACGAATAAGGGTGATACCTTTGGGAAACATAATCGCTTTTGATCTAGGGGCAAGCAGCGGCAGAGCGCTGCTTGGCCGCTTGACGGATGGCAAGATCGAAATCACGGAGCTTCATCGGTTTTCCAATGACCCTGTGCAGGTTGGAGACCGCCTGCATTGGGATATTTTACGGCTATACCACGAAATCAAGCAAGGATTGCTGATCGCCAAAAACCAGGGAATCGAAGTGCAAAGTATTGGCATTGATTCCTGGGCCGTTGACTTCGGATTTATCGGCAGCAACGGAGAGCTGGTCGGTAATCCTTATCATTATAGAGATCGACATACAGATGATATCATGGAGAAATTGTTTGCACAGATCCCTGCCTCGGTTATTTTTGGGACAACGGGTATTCAATTTTTGCAGTTTAATACGATATTTCAATTGTTTGCGCTCAAGCAGGCAAACTCTTCTTGGCTTAAAGAGGATAACCGGTTTTTGATGATTCCGGATTTGCTGAGGTATTTTCTAACCGGTGAAATGCACAACGAATTTTCGAATGCTACAACGACTCAACTGTTTAATCCGGTCCATGGTGACTGGGATACAGAACTGCTTAGACAGCTGGATTTCCCTAAGTCATGGTTCGGTGATGTGCTGCAGCCGGGAAGTAAAGCTGGTATGCTGCAAGCGTCCGTATGCGAAGAGCTGGGCATGTCCTCGATTCCTGTTTATGCAGTAGCCGAGCACGATACGGGTTCGGCCGTCGCGGCTGTTCCTGCAACAGATCGATCGTTTGCTTACTTGAGCTGCGGCACCTGGTCATTGATGGGAACTGAGATCCAAAAGCCGGTCATCAACGAAATGGCACAGAAGCTCAATTTTACCAATGAAGGCGGAGTAGAAGGCACCTATCGCCTGCTCAAAAATATTATGGGCTTGTGGATTTTGCAGGAATGCCGCCGCGAATGGGAAAAAGCAGGAAAATCGTATTCGTTCCCCGAATTGGTACAGTTGGCAGGAGCTGCTGATGGCTTCAAAGTGTTCATAGATCCCGATGACGCCTTGTTCCTGGCGCCTGGAGATATGCCTTCAAGGATAACTCAATATTGCCGTCAGACCGGACAGCAAGCGCCTGAAACGGTCGGTGAGATCGTACGTTGCATTCTAGAAAGTCTTTCTTTAAAATATCGTTATGTGTTCGAGATGACAGAACGTCTGTCAGGACAAAGGTTCAACGGCTTGCATATGGTCGGTGGAGGCATTCAAAATACGCTGCTCTGCCAATGGTCGGCAAATGCGATTGGCAAGCCTGTATGGGCAGGTCCATCCGAAGGCAGCGCTATTGGGAACTTGGCCGTTCAATGGATTGCCCAAGGCGTATTCCAAGATATTTGGGAAGCACGCCAGGTGATCCGTGATTCTTTCCCTATTGTCACTTATCAACCTGAAGAACAAGAGCTGTGGGCCGATGCCTACGTGCAATTTCTGAAGCTGATTCGAATAACTGAATAGAATAACATTGTACGTGAAAAGAGGGTAAGCATGCTGGTTGCGGAGCGTTATGAGAAGATTGTAAGTTTGGTTAACGAAAGAGGCGGCATCAGGGTTTCCGAGCTGAGCGAGCTATGTCAGGTTACGGAGGAGACGATTCGCCGGGATTTGGACCGCTTGGAGCAAGCTGGACGTCTGCGCCGCTCGCATGGCGGAGCAGTTAGTGTCAAGGATAGCCAGCAGCCGGAGATCCCCTATGCAGAACGGGAAATCACCTATGCCGAAGAGAAGAAACGGATTGCCCAGGAAGCGATCAAACAGATCGACCCGAAGGATCGGATTCTTCTTGATGCCAGTTCAACGGCCTGGTATATGGCTGCCGACCTGCCTGATCTGCCTCTCACCGTTCTTACCAATGCAATCAAGGTCGCAACGGAGCTGAGCAGTAAGGAAAAGATCGAAGTCATATCAACAGGCGGCATATTGGCACAGCGTTCCTTATCCTTTGTAGGGCCATTGGCTGAACGTTCGCTGGATGCCTACCATGTCAATAAAGTATTCCTATCCTGCAAAGGTGTTCATCTAGACCGCGGTATCAGCGAGTCCAATGAACTGCAAGCCCGCATCAAGCAAAAGATGATCGGGATGGCGGATGAGGTGATTTTATTGGCTGATTCCAGTAAATTCGGCGTGCAGGCGTTCACGCATGTTGCCGATTTGTCCGAGGTTGATGTTATTATTACCGATAGTCGCATAGCCAAAGAAACATTGGAGCGGCTCCAGGAGCTTGGGATTACCGTTATTACTGTATAGGATTAAGATGATCCTCGATTTAGTGAAGGTAAAACAGCCAGTCCTGTAAGGCAAATGGTTCGATGGTTTGACGAGCCCTATGCTGCACCACCAAGCATACAAGCTCAAATGCTCATTTAAGAAGCCTAAGGCTCACAGTCGATGTGAGAACCTTAGGCTTCTTTTCTTTCGGGAGCAGGGTCCGCTTTCTGCCTCGGTTGTATTTTCTTTTGTTCATCTTTTTAAAACGCTTTTATTAAAAATCTGTATTTCCTCACTATGGAAAATATAGGGGGATACGCGATTATCCACAAATCGTTGGAACTGTAAGCATCCTCTCTGATGAACATCGAGTTCCAGTACAAGAACTGTTCTTTGGGCTGCTTCGCGACAATCCATTCCACAATCTCGTCACCTTGACGAAGCCATGGGCTGGTTTGCTGATCTTTTACCATTAATGCTAAATGAGTCAAACAAAACCCTAATAGAAATGAGAATAATCCTCCAAATCATTTATCTATTAATAATTAGTATCTATTAAATCAAGTACCTATTAGAAAAGATATCAACAATAGCAAACCCAGTTCACACAAAGGTGCTTGTGCAGCCTGTGAATAACTTTTCAGACAAGCTGTCCACTTTTGTGTATAAATTCAGACTTTATGAAAAATCGGTTATAGATTGAGAGATTTACACTTCATCCCTGTTAATTAACAAACTCAACCTTATATTTATCTTCTTATCCCCTGCCTTTCGAATGATCCACAAAAACTGTCTAAATAAATAACAATCGATAGCGTACTATTTCGGATATACCAACAGAGGTGTATGTTTTTAGTCTGAATTTATAACTTCATATTAAAAGACGAGGGCAACCAGCCGCTGAATCAGCGATGCCTGCTGCCCTTTTATGACTAATTATCCAAAAATTCACCTTGCTGCTGCTTGGACACTGCTTTTCTGAACGAGGGTATATCATTATCTGGCTAGACAAACAGCCCCCTGAAATTACAGGGAGCTACTCGGTAACTTTTCCATTCATATTGGATTCAAGCTCAAGTAAGAAATCCTCCAGGTAAAAAGCCTCTTCGTGATGAGAGCTTTCCGTGAATAGGTGTCCGTTCATGCTCTTCAAAGAAATAGCCGTATTCGGCTGTTTGCCATACCGTTCTTGAAGCTCAGAGACCGCTCTGCTGCAGACCTTCGCAAATTCACGAATGGAGAACTTGTCCTTAATCGCACGGAAGAACTGGAGCGGCCTTGCTTCCGCATACACGCCCTCCTCCTCAAAAGCATCTAAGTAGCCGTAAGCTCCGGTTTCCTTCACAACCTCCATATAGGCAACGAAGGAACGATCCTCGAGCTCTACGGTAAGCATACTGACCAGATCAATCTCATGGAGACCGTAACGTATAATCAGTTCGCGAATCCTTGCGGCTGCAAAACGAAGTACCTTCATGCTAGCGTGATGCAACAATTGAACCAAATTCAGGAACACATTACCATTGCCAAGCTGCTCTACCTCAGAAATTCGATTGAAGCTAAACAGCTGACGTAGGCGTGATACGGTTTGGGAGTAGGGAACTTTGGCTTTCGGAACCATTCGATAATGTGCACCTGGCACATGCTGAACGACGAAGGTCGGATTGAGAACCCAATGAACAGCCCAACGGCCCAGCGCATCTTTTTCAACTGAACATTCTAGAAATAGCCGCTGCCCATTGATCTCCAAGGCGGATAGTGATTGCAATAATTCGCGAATTTGCGCGGGGCGTGATTTATGAGTCAGTGTGTACAGCCACGAATGGCGTCCGAGCAGCTCTTTATCTCTATGCTTCAGCTTTTCACCATTTTTGTTCACGATATACAAATACAGCTTTTGAGCGGCGATTGGCAAATCAGTAAATGCTGCAGTAAATACCAGAGGGTGAAATAATACAAAACGACGCGTATCGCGTTTATAGGACTCCAACTTCCACTCGTCTATGATCCCGCTGCGAGAAACGGAAAGAATACCAAGTGCAATGAGCTTGTGAGCTTCAGCATAAAACTGCTCCTTCGTACAGCTCTCCTCGTACTCTTCAGCCATCAGTTGATAGAGACGATGCAGTGGACATCCTGCCAGCGTCCCCTCCGTGTTAAAACGTCGCGAGATCGTCATCATGAAACGAATGGTCGTGCCTGTCACATGAAATTTGCGAAGGGGATGGCTGTTCTTGCGGAACATGACCACTGAATCGCTCGCATACGATTTTTCCAGATCAAATAAATCTGAGAGAAAGGTATGATCTACCGAGACGGGATAAGTACTGCCCAAGTTCTTATTGTCAAGCTGCAAATAACTCGTGCTGCGGTTTACGACTGACTTTCTCTTGGCGTCTCCCATTCTCGGTAAAACCTCCTTCCTTAGATTTGTAGGCAATTTTGAAAAAAAACTTTACAGGGTATAAGCAATTCATTACAATATACGGACAATCCCTTAAAAGACAAAATTTAAGCAGACCTGCAATCACGCCGTTTTTTTGCGGATTGAGGCTGAGTGAGGTTGCTGACTGCTGGTAACAGCTGCAACCGGTATGGATTTATCGACAATAAGAGTATCCAGTACAATCTGGAGCTTGGAAAGTAAAGTTTGGCGACTTTACTTCCCAGCGAAACCTCCGTTAGCAGCGGAGGTTTTTTTGCGATCCCAAACCGACAAGATCGTTATACAATATTCCGGTATTTTCGACCATACCATTTAAGTTTAAGATCGGTCAATCATAGTACAGAGGTGTTTCACTTCGTAGTGGAGAGGTGTTTGTTTTCGTAGTAGAGAGGTGGTTCGTATGAGAGCGGTCGTTGCTTTCGTAGTGCAGAGTGGTTTCATTTCGTAGTACAGAGGTGGTTCGTAGTACAGAGTGGTTTTATTTCGTAGTACAGAGGTGTTTAACTCGTAGTACAGAGGTGTTTCGTAGTACAGAGGTGTTTTCTTCGTAGTAGAGAGGTGGGAAAAAGATGAAGAAAAATGTACTTTTTTTCATTTTTTCGTAGTACAGAGGTGTTACCTTTCGTAGTGGAGAGGTGTTTGGATTAGCAATAAAAAAAGCCCCTTCTGATGAAGAGGCTCTTCGAGTTAAATAAGCAAACGTTCCTCGATCGTATCGGTCGCTTTTTGCAGCCATTCGCTGGGCTCGAATATGACTTTGACGGGTACCCGTCCTTTTTTGACGATTTCATAATTGCGGATTACATCAAAATTTTGCAGCTCATCAAACGAGTTTTTCAGCATCACATAGGCCTTGTAATTATCATTCGTGTTTAGACCCAAATGATTAATCAAAGCTTCCACCTCAAGGACAAACTCCCGATCCTTCGTTTTGTTAACGACAATCAGATACAAGTTTTTTGAAGTTGGTGTAGCCAGATCATTAAACAGCGAAATACTGATTGATACCACGTTGCCTGCCAGAAGATTTTTGTACAAGTCATCACTGAGCCTTATAAAGACGGTATTCGTGTCCCGATCGATATCCACATCTTGAAAAGGGTTATGAATCTTGGTTCTTCTGCGCTTCTTGGCTTCAGCATCATAAAATTCTTCCATCACAATAGAAGTTTTTCCGAGATTGTCCAGACTCGTATGCAGCGTATCATATTCACCGCCGTTAATATCCGCATTCACATTATGCAGCAGCTCTTTAAATGCGAATTCAAACTCCTTGGCTTTCCCCTTCTGCTCCCACATCTTAAAAACACCAAATAAATTACGCGCATCATAAGGCAGCAGCAGGGTGCCATTGCTATTTTGATAGAACAAGTTTCTGAAGCCGGTTTTGTTCAATTCGAGAATTCCCTTTTGGTTCCGTCTCAGCTTAAGTGTGGACTCATTCGGAGTCGTCGAGGAAATAAAAGGATGATCAATAAAATTCCGTTCTACGCTATGGCTAAACTGGCGATTCTGCTCCTGTTTTCTCTGAATGGCTTTTTCTAGAATCAATATCTGCATTTCCAAATATTCCTGTTGTTCAAAAAGTTCTTCAGTCGGCGTACTATGGTTTTCAAGATTCATTAGGATTTTTTGAGAAATGTCATTTCGGGTTTCAACTATTTTCCCCGAGATCCTCTTGAGTTCATATATTTTCTTATTGATAAGTGACGAGCTATATCCGTTAATCTCTTCATCAAGCTGGCCCATAATCATTTTTTCGTCAGATGATACTGACTTGAGCTGCTTCTTTAGGTCAATCAGCTTTGGCGCATATTTCTCAAGCACGTTAATAATCGCTTTACTCAATTCAAATTCACCAGCCTTTTAAATTGCTCATCTTATTGTAGTACGAGTTCATTAAATTAACAACAAGAAAGGCTCCAGCCAACAAATTACGTCAGCGGAGCCTGCAACTAACATTCATATTTCTTGATAAGACCCTTCAAATGGTAGCGCATCAGTATCGTCTGTTCAACCGCATTCATGCCGGCTGCATCTTCCTCAGGGCCATTCCAAAATTCCATAGCTATGATGCCCTGCCAACGAAGCCCTCTTAGCCTTTTAATAATGATATCAAAATCAATTTCTCCATGCTCGAAAGGACATTTCGGCCAACCGACTGCCGCTTGTCTTGCATGCATGTGCCCCGTATACTTCAACAGGCTCATCGTTTCCTCCTGGTCGTATCCGTTTATCTGAAAGTGCAGAAAGTCCAGTGTATATTTCAGGCCTTCTACGATTTGAGCCATTTCCATAGCTTGGGTGGGCACATTCAGCAGCGAGGCTCTGCTTGGCTCAACATGAAAGGAAATGCCATGCTCGGCTGCAATAACTACCATTTGTCTAAGTGTGTCAGCCGCATTTTCGAATGAACGTTCAAAGCCCAATTCCTGATTTAACGTTCCGGCTGAACCCATGATGCTTCGAAAACCGGCCAGCTGAGCATAAGTACATATCCTGGCGAAATTATCCAACATTTTCCCTCTGATTAGGGTATCCGGTTGACTGTTATCCACGCTGACCCCATCAACAGTTACCGTACCCAGGAAATATTCAGCCAGCTTGAGATCGTATTTCACAGAAAGCTCTCTGACAAGCAGTGCTTGTCTCTTCGGATTACTAAGTACATCAGACTGTTTGATCGTTCCAACCGAATCCACATCAATATAGGCATATCCCAGTTTTTTAATGAATGCAAAAATTTCATCTGGTGTGCCGGCACCGTAATTTCTGGAGTGGCAGCTTAGCCCAATCATCCTAATTCCCTCCAAGTTCAGGGGATGAATCCAGCCTGATCTGCAGCCCGTTGTTTTTCATCGACAATTGAAGCGCGTCCAGTATCTTCATGACCCTTAAGCTTCTCTCACCGTTACTAATATTGGATTCTTTCCCTTCGCGAATACAATCAAAAAAATGCTCGTACATCGCAGCATGGGTTCTTCCGCATGAGATCATCGGTTTGGACTCCATCAGCTGCCCATCCTTATGCTGCGTATAGATACGAATGCAATCATCGGATCGCTCTTTATAGCACTTGTTGACATCATACCGGATTAAGCCTGTATCCCCTTGAATACTAACCTCATATTCGGCTGGAGCCACTGCCGATCTCATTGCCTTATATATAAAGCTGCTTCCATTATCAAATTGAATTAACGCCAGGGAGCAATCATCCACTTCGCCAGCTTCTCTCAGCTCGAGAGGAATCGATAGATTATCATATTTATAATAGCCAAGACCTGTTACGGATATCGGTTTCGGATCATTCAAGAAGTATAGCGCCCATTCCACATTGTGGGAAGCGCTTTCCATACTGATACCATCCCCACCGATTGTTTTACGTTTTTGATGGTCATTGCTCCTGGAAGACGCACGCGTAATGCTTACGTTGAATACCTCTCCCAGCTCTTTATTATCAATCATTCGTTTAAACATGAACATCTGATTTTGCAGCATGCCGTTGGAGCCGACGATAAATACTTTTCCGCTTTGTCTGGCAGCTTCCAGCACCTCGCGCATTTCCTGTTCATTCAAGGTTGCCGGTTTTTCGAGATATACATGTTTTCCAGCCTTTATTGCATCAATGGCAATAGCTGCGTGAGTAAACGTAGGTGTACAGATGGAAACGGCATTGATCTCTTTCAGCGAAAGCAGATCTTTATAATCCTCAAAGCTATGTGGGATATCAAATTTGCCGGCAGCTTTATCTGCCAGTCCCGGCATGGCATCTGCTGCGGCATAGATCTGTACATCTGGATCATTCACGGAAAGGATCGATGGAATATGCCTCTCTACGGTAACTCTGCCCATTCCGATAATCCCCAGACGGATTTGTTGTTCTTTTTGCATGGCAAGCCCTCCTTGGTAGTCTGTTCGATGAAGCGAACCGAGAATATATTGAATTTGAAATTCCTATTGAATGGTTATTGGGCAGACAAATGCCTATGAAGCCAATCGTAAGCTTTGGCACCCGAAATCTCGTGTTTTCCCGGATGAATGTCCTCTTCAAGCTGTTCTTCTGCATCTAGAACGTGATAGATCGATTTTAAATGGTTAAGCGCTTTAATAGTTCCTGCAATCGGAAATCCGAGATCGAATTCACCGGATTCAATAAGCAAAGGCCGCGGAGCGATTAGTCCCCAAATATCCGGCATTTCTGCAATATTCAACATATCCGGTATGTAATTATCGGAGCAATGAGGCTTGGCCAATATACTATCGCCGTAGGTATTGGTGTATCCGCTAATGACGGCTGCTTGAATTCGTTCATCAATTGCCGCTGTCAATGCCATAACTAGACCGCCACCGGAGAAGCCCATACAACCGATTCTTTGTGGAGCGACCTCATTCAAAGATAATAAATAATCGATACAGCACATCATTTCATGTACTCGATAACCGGCTAACGTTTTGCCAGCCATAAGCAGATTCGTGGACAATCTGAAACAGGAATTAGCATTCGGTTCCTTATCCTGATCCTGCAATAATCTTCGGTCCCCTAAGCCCAGTAACTCAGGCACGATCACGATAAACCCGCGTTTGACCAGTTCAATGGGGTAATCTTTATAAATACCGACCTCGTCTTCCCTGTCGCTTCCGTCGGGCATCAGCCCAATAAGCTGCTTGTACCCATAGCCGTGACCCGGACAAGCAACAATTGCGGGAACTGTACCCTCTCCAGCTTGAGGTGTTACGTGTTTCGGGATAAGTACATAACAGGGCATTGTCAAATAACGATCCGTTGTAAGTTCGATATGCTCACGAATATATTCGCCACAGTCTACCCGCTCCAAGCTTACAGGATTCAGCGGAACCGTGCCTCGCTGCGGCAGCACGAGCGCCTGAATCAATCTTTCTTTTAAAGCCGCTCTCCATTCACTCCATTCCGCCTGTGTATGGGCTTTAAATGTGTGTCTATACGTCTGACTAGCATAAAGCTGTTCAAGAAATTCATCGGGATTCCACATCAACATCAGCCTCCATTTTCACTAAGCGACACTTCCCTGTATTGTCCAGGTGTCATGCCGGTCGTTTTCTTAAAATAACGGATAAAATTTTGAGGATTGTTATACTGCAGCTTCCGCGCCATATCGGCAATTTTCATCTCGGTTTCGGTCAACCATTTCTTGGCAACATCCATCCGATACGTAAGCAAGTAATCACTAAAATTGATATTCATGCTTTTCTTGAGTGCACGCCGGATGTAGCTGGAATGGTAATTAAGCCGTGAAGCGCATTCCTCCAGCGTCAGCTCACGATCGTATTCACTCTGAATGATTCTTACAACTTCATTGGATATTTTATGGTAAGGTGCTTCTTTACTCTGGTCCATCGTTAAAATAATCGGTTCAATAATTTGCTGCATCAGCCACTGCTCGATTTCCTGAACGGTATTAAGACGTTTCAACTGCAGGTACAACGGGATTGCATTCGTATCCAGAGTGGAGATAGCTGCATCCTGCTGCTCCGGAATATACATCAGATCCATCAGCAGCTTCATAAGCCAGTTCTGCATCTGATTATGAGTAAGCTCACGATTTGACAATATCTGCAGAAATTCCTTCAATAATACATGGGCGCGTTTATCATCGGCGAACTTGACCGCTTCGACTAACTGCTTCTCTAGATGCTCTGGGAAAAATACCATTTGTGTCTCCGGTTCCTCATTTTCAATAAACAGAATCGTTTCGGTATCCTTCGTAATCCGGTATTTCAACGCATCCAAACCTTCTGCATAGGCCTTGGACGTCTGATCGTAGGCTTTAAAAGGCCTACTGATACCGGCACTGATAGGAAGATCAAGAAATTTCAAAACATTTTCCTGGACCTGATTGATCGTTGCATACATAAAATCCTTGAAGTCATCCGGTGAAGCGTGATTGCCTCTAATAACGGTCACTTGTGATTGATCGATGACAACGGGATTTAAACGATGCTCGGCTGCTACCGTTTCTTCCACAATGTTGCTGACCGCAAATAAAAGCAGATCACGGTCGGTCTCGCTGTAGCGAGTTGTCTCCAGGGTATCAATTTGTATGGCTACCACCGCCAGCCAGCGAAATTGCTGAGTGTAGCCAAAAAGCTGCAGCTGCTCCTCAATCTCTTTGGCCTGAAGCTGACCTTGAACTAGCTTGAAAATCATAAATGGCTGTAATTGATGTCTCAGCATTTGAACATGACTGGTCATATGTATATTATTCTGAGACATGGTCTCCATTCGACGTTCGATTACTTTGAATTCATCCTGCGGCTCCTGAGTATCCGCGGGTTCTCCAGCAACTGCCGTCTTCTGATACAAGCTGCGTAGCGGAGAATACATCTTATTGGCTCCTTGCAGTGAAAGTACAATAATCAGAATAAGAATGACTAAACAAGCCCATATCGTTGCCCATCCGATCGCTTGAGACTCACGTGTAATACTGTCAAGCGAAACGATTGATAAATAAGTCCAACCGTTGTATGACGATTTACGGAAGGTAAAGCCGTACTCCTCATTACCGATTTGTCCGATACGGTATCCGCTTTGTTCCGGAGCCTGAAGCATATTCTGCAGCAGCAGCGAATCACGCAGGCCTTTATCCACATCAGGCAACAGATCGGTCGCCAATATATTTCCTTGCTCATCAACAACCATCAAAGAGCCAAGCTCACTGCTTTTGGGAAGTACCTTGAATAGCTCTTGGTTAGACATTTGGGTCACCAAAAATGCGGTAGGCTTCACAGAATAGCTGGGAAATCGTTTGACCAAGTAAATATTCGTTTGCGCTGTTGCTCCATCCTTACTTACTGTAGGTTCAGTCAACCATTTAAAAGGTCGATCAATTCCTGTCAACAAAGCAAGCCTGCCAGCGTCCGTGAATTCATCCAGCTTGGCATAGCCCTTATTACTAATGCTCCAATTCTGATCGATACTGACTAATTGAATATCACGGATACCCAACTCATAGATCTGAATACGCTGCAAGGTTTCCATCACCTTATCGACAAGGGGGAAATCTCTGGCCTGAATGCGCATTTGAAAAATATCACTGACTGGCTGAGTATTGACCAGCTGAAAGATGGAGAAGTCAATAATTTTCAACGTGTTTTCAAGCTGGATTTGGGTTTGATGCAATAGCTGATCATTGCCCTGCAGCACTTTTCTTTCAATAATGCTGGAGGATTTCATATACGAAAAAATACCTAATACCATAACGGGAATGGCACCAAGCAGCAAGCATAGCATAAATAGTTTTACGTGATAGCGCGATAACTTCAGCTTCATGACGATCTCACTTTCCTTATGTCAATTCAAACGTTCAATCTGCTTCCATTATCGCATTAACCTGGATGAAATCCTATAATCATTAGCGCTACTTTTGAAGAAAAGAAGAGGAACCTGATGGTTCCTCCCTAAAAATCATTTATTTTTTGCTAATCTTGTCATATTCTGTCTTGTATTCAGCCATAACTTGATCGCCGCCAATTTTTTGCCAGTTGGCTACGGCTTGCTCAAAGCCCTTTTCATCGATCTCGCCAATAATGAATTTAGTTCTTGCGTCGGATATTACCTGATCCAACTGTTTGCCTTTTTCCATATAAGTTTTGGAAAGAAGTGGAAGAGCTGGATTCGGTACAGCGAATTTCTCATTGTCGGCAATAAGCTTGTTAAACTTGGTTACTGCCGGATCGACATTGCCCTGTAGAGCCTTGCTTCCGTCAAATACCATCAATTGAAACAGCGTATTATACACTTCATCCGTATAGACCTTCTCGTCGATACGAATAGCTTTTCCATTTTCTAACTTGTAGTGCTTGCCTTCGATTCCCCAATTCATCAGGGTCTGAACTTTTTCATCGCCCAATTTATCAATGAATGTAAGAACTTGTTTCAGCTCTGCTTCTGTTTTTACACTTGTCTTCGGAATCATAAATACGCTGTTGTAGCCGGTTCCCGCCTGAACCTTGACGCCGTTTGGTCCGCTTACATTAGCAATGGTATCCAGCTTGGCATTAGGATTCGCTTTGAACAAATCGGTAAACCGTGCATTCAAATCATCATAAGCTCCGATGTAGACTCCTGCTTTACCTTGATTCATCAGTACGGTACGATCCTTTACAACTGGAAAATCACTATTCATCACTTTATCTTTGAACATTTGCTGAATCAATTTCAGACCATCCATATAAGGCTTGGTCATAAAATCTGGCGTCATCTTGCCGTCATTATAAGCCCACAAATTAGGTGTTCCCATAGCAGCAAGCAAATGAAGAATTAATGAGCTGTTGGAGTCAAAAGAGATACCGAACGTATCATTCTTGCCGTTTTTATCAGGATCATTATACGTGAACGCTTTAAACACATTGAGCAGTTCATCGATGGTTTTGGGCTCCTGCAGCCCCAGATTGTCCAACCAGTCCTTACGGATAATAATTCCGTTTCGAGCAATGGCCCGCCAGCGGTAAATTCCGTATACCTTGCCTTCAATAGAAATATTGGATAAACGTGCTTCATCCATCGTCTTCAGATTGGGATAATCCTTCAGATAGGGCCCCAGCTCCCAGAACAAACCTGCCTTGGCAGCTTCAATAATCGCCGGATTTCGGTCGTCCTTCACGAGAAGCAGCTTCGGCAAATCTCCTGCAACAGCAATCGAGGCCGTTACTTTCTCACTGTAGCTGGCGCTTGGTACCCAGGTTACGTTAAGCTTGGTGTTGGTATATTCCTGAAGCAGCTTCATCGGCTCGCTGTCCATTTTTGGCGGCTCAGCCGTTAAATATTGGTTCATCATCGTAATTTCCACGGGACCGGTTGCTGCAGCCGCTCCTGGTTTTGTCTCTGTGCCATTTGCACAAGCAGAAGTAATGGCTAATGATAAAGCTCCTGCAGCCAACAGGCCTTGCTTGACTAAACGTTTCGTTTGCATGAATAAGTTCGCCTCCTAATATGGTAACGCTTATAGTAGATTTGCATTCTAATGATTAAGGAACTATGTATGCAGAGGATTACGTTCACAATTAAGGCACCCAAGCAAATTATACACTGGCTGCTTCAAAAAGCGACTAGCCCTTGACGGAGCCGAGCATAACGCCTTTCGCAAAATGCTTTTGCAGAAAAGGATATACAATCAAAATCGGTACCGTCGAAACGACGATAACAGCCATCTTGATGACCTCGCCAGGCGGCGCTACGTAATCACTGCCCATTTCCTTTGAATCCCCAATCCCGCCCTGCGACAAAATAACAATTTGCCGGAGCCATACTTGAATTGGCCATTTTGAACTGTCATTAATGTACAAAATCGCACTGAAAAATGTATTCCAATGGCCAACCGCATAAAATAACGAGAAGGTAGCCATAGCGGGCAATGAAAGCGGTAGTACGATACGCACCAAAATTTGAAAATCGTTGCAGCCATCAATCTTGGCGGCTTCTTCCAGTCCATCCGGCAGCTGCTGAAAGAAGTTTCTCAATATAATAAGATTAAAAGCGCTGATTGCGCCAGGGATCAACAATGACCAGTAGCTGTTCAGCAAGCCAAACGATTTGACGACCAGGAAGGTTGGAATCATGCCTCCGCTGAACAGCATCGTGAACAGTACGAGCAGCATTATCGGACCACGACCCATAAATTCATTTCTCGCCAATGGATAAGCCGTCAATGTGGTGAACAACAAATTGATCAATGTGCCTGCAACCGTAATAAAGATTGTGACGCCAAGGCTCCACATGATCGTGTTCGTCGAAAAAATATACCGGTAGCCATCGAGTGAAAATTTAGTTGGAAACAGCACGATCCCGCGCTGCATCAGCTCCTCTGAAGCAGTTAGTGAACCTGATAGTACAAACAGGAAGGGCACGATGGCAAACAAAGCGAAAACAATTAGAAGCACGGAATTAACAATATCAAATACGCGTGATCCCAATGAAGGATGAATCATGAAAGCAGCCTCCTTTCCAATTTAGTATACACCTTGCTCGCCAATTTTCTTGGCTGCTTTATTAGCGGCAACTACCAGACATAAGCCTACTAGTGATTTAAACAGACCGACAGCGGTGCTGAAGCTAAACTGCCCTTGCTGGACACCATTGACGTACACATAAGTGTCGAATACTTCGCCCACTTCTCGGTTCGTCGAATTCAGCATCAGAAAAACCTGCTCGAAGCCTGTATCCAGAAAGCTGCCGAGTCTTAAAATGAACAAAATGACGATGGTGCTGCGAATAGCAGGAAGGGTTATGTGCCACAGCTGCTTCATCCGGCCTGCACCGTCCATTTTGGCAGCTTCATACAATGTAGGGTCAACTCCTGACAGTGCAGCCAGAAAGATAATAGTACCCCAACCGGATTCCTTCCAGATAACTTCCAGAATGATCATCGGCCTAAACCAGTCGTTGGACATTAGAAAATTAATTTTACCAAAACCCGCATTGACGAGCATATTCGTAAAAATCCCGCCTTCGGACGAGAAAAAAGTGTACACCATACCGACAACGACAACCCACGATACAAAATGGGGAATGTACACTGCGGTCTGAATGTATCGCTTGAACCATTCCACGCGCAGCTCATTCAGCATCAATGCGATTAATATCGGGATCGGAAAGAAAAAGACAATATTATAAATCGCCAGCACAAAAGTGTTTTTGAGCAGCAGCCAGAACACCGGATCATGGAAAAAACGGTCAAAATGCTTAAAGCCAACCCAAGGACTGTTCCAAAAGCCCCGATAAGGCAGGTAATCCTTAAATGAAATCATGACCCCCCACATCGGTAAATATTTAAATATGGCAAAATACAGCAAGCCAGGTGCAACCATCATATACAAATAACGACCTTTGATGAGTCGGCTCCAGAACAAGTTTGTCTTGCGGCCCAAACCGTTGGCTGTTCCGTTCATCACTTGTGATTTCAAATCCAACGCCCTCCTTTCTGATAGTTACTACTTAAGATGGGGCAAGCACATCCGCGATGCGAATAGGACGATTCTCCTTGACGGATCTCCAAACTGCTTCTCCTGTACCAACCGAATAGGCACCATCTATCGAACCGGATAAAATATCATACGGTCGCTTCGGATCGGGACCGAGAAAAATGTCCTCCAGAAGCGTAGGGTCTCCACCTCCATGTCCACCTTGCCTATGAACGACATGAATCGTTTCTTTAGAGCCAAACAATGGGAAGTAATCGATCGTTTGCACAGGTACTGGAAACGGAACCCTGCCGGAGGAATGATATTCCATCGATTCTATACGGCCTTTTGTACCATTAATCGCAAGCCGATAGCCTTCATAAGGCAGTGAGAAGTTGACTGAATAAGTGAGCAGCGCACCGCCATTATATTTGACGTTAACGGAATAAGTATCCTCGATATCAATTTGTGAATCGTAGATACAGGCATCCGACCGGTATTCGCTGTAGGGAGCTTGAGCATCTGCGGCGCCGACAGCTCCGATATGGTCATCCGTTACATGAACCTCCTTGCCCCGTGACGACCAACGCATGTAATAATCGCAGTCGGGCTTGACCTCACAGGTGGAACAATGGCGTCCGTCCTCTTTCTTCGGATTCAACTCACCTTCGGGTCCATAATAATTGAGAGCGCCGAACGCAAATACCTCTACCGGCTGCTGCCCTGTCCACCAATTGACCAAATCAAAGTGATGCGAGCTTTTGTGAATGGATAATCCCCCCGAATGCTCCCTGACCCGATTCCACCGTTTGAAATAGCTGGCTCCATGGTACGTATCGATATACCAGTTCAGATCGACAGATGTCACTCGGCCTATCTTTCCTTCCAGCACCAATTCTTTGATCCGGCTGTGAATAGGCGCATAGCGGTAATTAAAGGCAACCGTTACCTTACCCTTGCTCACGGACTCCGCATCCATAATACGTCGGCAATCAGCACCGGTTGTCGCCATAGGCTTTTCGGACAGCACATCCAGATCATGCTCCAGCGCCTTCAGAATATAGGTGACATGCGTATCATCACGTCCCGTCACAATAATGACATCAGGCTTCGTTTCTGCGATCATTTTATCAAAAGCATCGGCTCCGAATTCCGGCACATCGGCTAGCTCCGGGTATTTGCTCTTACATACCTCAAACCTTCTAGAATCAATATCGAGCAGCCCAACGATATCTGCTTGATTGGAAAATGTCGAAAGCATCGGTCCAATAAACATCTTCAGGCTTCGATTACTAACACCGCAAATTGCATACTTTTTTTTCATTCAGCACCTCTATCTTAATAGTCACTTCATCATAATAGCCGCTTGCCTGTGCTACCAGAGTCTTTTGGTTGGATTCGATTATATCGGACCCTGTCGGTGAAGCTGTCTTCATTATTAAGAATAACCCGATAAATAGATACAATCCGGAAAGCGACAATTGCCAATCTTCCTGTATTCCCTTATGTATAGCCGTTATTTGAGCGCTTATAATCTTTAATGCCCACTTTTATAATCTTTATAGATCATGCCGATCCGCTGCTGTTAGAAGCTGTTGAACCAACAAAAAGAGCAGCCATCAACGGCTGCCCTTCGCATATTGTTAGATTCGTACATGAAAAAAATGTTTCACGTGCTGCTGCAGAATTCATCAAAATACGCCCGTGACCTCCACGGTATAAATATGACGGCTCCCTTCATGTGTGGAATCGAACGAAAGCGCTGTTCCGGCTCGGTTCCATCTGGGGTGCAGGTCGCAGCGATAATCTCCGGTTACATTCGGGTATGAATAAAACGAGCCAAGCGTCACGCCTTTCCTGTTAACCAAATCATACAAATACAAATGACGGTAGCTGTCCTCGTCGGGGTAGCTATCATACAGCATAAGGGTCCGGTCAGGCGAATAAGAGCAATGGCCGTCTTTCAAAAAGAATAGGTCATCCAATAGCGTGACCTGATCTGTTTTATCCTTCAATTCATACAACTGAACGCCTGCTGTCGAGCCTTCCAATCCACTTGAATAGATAACCAGATGCTGCGGGTCGCGCCAATGATAGTGGGAAGCGTAGGCATAATCGGAAAGCAGGAATAGGTCAGAACCATCATGGTCAGCCGTAAGTATTGCCGTTTTCCAGCCTTTACCGTCTACAGGAAAATTCCTCACCAGACATACAAACCGCGTTCCATCCGTATTAAAATTGATGTGATTGATCATGATCTTCTGATCTTCACCTGCGAAATAATGATTCGTAAAATCCCAAATCTCCTGTAAAGACAACACCAGCTCACTAGTACCTGTAGCCAGCTCAATAAGGAAAATCCCGTCATTCTCAGGATGCGGCATATCAGCGAACGGATCGGGAGTGCCCTCGTAGCCATAGCCTGGGCGAAAATCATACATACGGCTGAAATTGACACTAAGCGCGTATTTTCCTGTCGGATCGACATTCACTACTGGCCGCTCCAGAATTCGCTGCTCTCTCGTGTGAACATGCATCACAACGCCTTTGATCCCATCATCCGTTTGCTGGTTAAAAATGATTTCGTCGTTAGGTGCAAGCGGATGCCACTGCAGCATCGTCCCCTGCTGAAAATTCCACGCTGTTGTTTCTGCAAGCGGGATTTGCTGTCCGGTCGCTACCTCAATCATCCCCAGTTCGGCAATATCTGTCTTGACCTGCAAACGATCCCAGAATTTCACTTTTGTATATAAATGGTAACGATCATCTCCGCTCCAGGACGGATTGTCATAATAACCGTAAAAATAATGCCCTTCCCCATCCGTTAATTTGTTTACAGCCACCGTCAAATTGTTTATTTTCTCTATCTCCATTGTAAAGCCTCCGTCTCCTCTAGTTCCCAGCACTCAGCGCTGGCTATTCCTTTAATGCTCCAATTAATACACCTTTTACAAAAAAGCGCTGCACAAACGGAAATACAAGCAGCAGAGGTGCAATCGCAGCAACCATCACGGCGAATTTCAGCGTAAGCGCCACCAGTACACGACCATCGCTGACGTCACCCATCATCTCCGTGTTTTGGTCCAATATCAGAATTTCTCTTAAATAAACCTGCAGCGGAAACAGATCACGCTGACGCAAATAAATAAGCGCATTAAAATAAGCGTTCCAATGCCCTGAGCCATAAAATAAGGCAATAACCGCAATAATCGGCTTTGATAAGGGCAAAGCGACTTTTCTGAAAAAAGTAAGCTCAGACGCACCATCGACCTCGGCTGCATCACGCAGCTCCTGGGGAATATTCATTTCAAAAAAAGTTTTTGTAATCAGCAGGTTCCAGGTCGTCACAGCCCCTGTTACAATAAGAGCCAGACGCGTATCGAGCAAGCCGAGTGATTTGACAATCAAATAAGTAGGAATCATGCCTCCGTTGAAAAACAAGGTGATGACGATAAAGAACATGATTACTCTTCTTCCGGTCAACTCCTGACGCGATAATGCATAAGCAGCCAATAAAGTGACGGTTACATTCAAAGCCGTTCCACCAACGGTGTACAAGATGCTGTTATAATAACCGAGCCAGATTGTACCTGTGGACAACAGCAGCTTATAAGCCCCCAGCGTAAATCCGACCGGAATGATCAGCATCGGATTGGCTATGACCTGAGCCGGATCACTGAAGGAGGCTGAAATAATGTACAGAAACGGATATATAAACAGGATAGCGGTCAGTGCCAACAGCGCATAAATCACGATATCGACTCCACTTGTTTTCTTCGATATACGACTCATCTTTCATCCACCCGCTTTCAAAAAATTCGGTTACCATAGAGAATAGCCGCTGAGTCGCCGGGCCAACCGATTGCACACAATAATAAATACGAACGTCAGAAAGGAATTGAACAAACCTACTGAGGATGCGAAGCTGTATTGCTGCTGCACCAAACCGGCACGGTACACATAAGTGCTCAGCACATCTGCTGTTTCATAGGTAGCGGAGCTGTACAGCAAAAATACTTTCTCAAAACCTACGTCCATCACACGCCCCAAATCGAGCAGCAAAATCGTAATAATGGTCGGCTTGATGCCGGGAAGAGAAATATGCCAGATTTTACCTAAGCGACTCGCACCATCCATTTCTGCAGCTTCATACAAGCTGGGACTGATTCCCGTTAACGAGGCGTAATAGATGATCGAGCTCCAACCGACGGTCTGCCATACGCCTGACGACACATAAATCGTCCGAAACCAGCTCGGCTCACGTAAAAAGTCAATCCGGGTGCCGCCAAAAAACTCGATGATCCCGTTAACAAATCCTGTTGAGGGCGACAAGAAGTTAACGATCAAGCCGGCTACAACCACCGTTGAAATAAAGTGGGGCAAATAGCTGAACGATTGGATCACGTTACGAAATTTCGAATTTCTCACCTCATGCAGCAGCAAGGCGAATACAATTGGAATCGTAAACCCAAATAATATTGTGTACAACCCAATCAGCAGCGTATTTCGAATTAAACGATAAAAGTAGATTGAATCAAAGAAAGCTTGAAAATGCTTGAATCCTACCCAAGGACTGCTCATCATTCCCTTGAACGGATTGTAATCCTGAAAGGCGATTAGCGTGCCGTACATTGGCGCGTAATGAAATAATAAATAATAGATCGCAGCGGGTGCGAGAAACAGGTACAACACCATATTCCGTTTCATTTTACTACGCAGCCACATCCCGGATTTTCGCTGTACTGCGGTATTTGCCAAGTTCGTTGCACCTCCTTGGTTAACAGGGCCGTTAGGAAGGAGACAATCCTTCCTGCGTTTCGCCTGAGCCACCCTTACTTCTGACTTACGCTTATTTCAGTGCGGCAGTAAACCGTGTATAAGCCTTGCTGTACAGTTCAGCCAGCTTATCTGAACCGATCTTTTTGAGGCCTGCCTGGAAGACGTCGTATTCACTGAAAGGCTTCTTACCACGTATGAATGCATTCATATTTTCATCAATATACGTATTAATATCTCTTTGTAGCGTTTGCACCTCGTTCAGCTCGTCTTGAGTAAAGTGAAGCGCAGGTACCTTCTTCTTGCCGGCATACTGTACAGCCAGTGCGTTGCCTTTCTTTCCTTCATCACTTAACGTAGCCAGATAATGCTCTGGAATTTGCGAGGAAGGCCAGCCGCTGACAAAACCAACATACGTATTTAGGTATCCAAGGATATCGAGCTTCGGATCGTTCATGACCTTATCCGTGTAGGTCGGAACGCCATCCTTTAACGTATACGTATCGCCTTCCGCACCGAAGTACAGCAGGGTAGCTCCTTCCTTCGAGTAAAAGTAATCCATCAGCTTTGTCAGCTCGACTGCGTTTTTCGTGGTGCTTGATATGGAAACGCCGCGACCGGGATCGATTTCATTATGTTTGCCGAGAATATTACGCTCCCCTGTAGGTCCTTTCGGAGCCGCTAATGCGGTAAAGCCCGGAGTTTTGCCTGCACCCTGCAGCATTTTGTTATATTTGGTCAAATAGCCTGCATTGGAACCATAGATGAAGCCGGACTGCTCGTTCATGATTCTGCCGTCACGCACATCCCCTTTCATCTTTTCGTATTCAGGGTCCAGCAGGCCTTCGCTATACAGCTTGTTCAGATACTGCAGGGCATCCTTATAGCGTGAGTCGGTTGGCCCGTATTTAATTTTGCCGTCCTCGATAAAGAAATCGTCCGTGCTGTTCGGCCCCCTGCTCCCGACACCAAATGCCCAGATGATCGGGTTCGGATTGTCAGTAAACGGAATTTCATCTGCTTTGCCATTTCCGTTCGGGTCCTTTTCTTTAAACGCTTTCAATACTTGATACAATTCATCTGTCGTATCCGGCGCTTTCATCCCCACCTTTTGCAGCCAGTCACCCCGAATCATATAGCCTGCAAATGCCTGCGTACGAGGGTCAAGCAGCAATCTCGGAAAAAAATAAATATGTCCGTCAGGTGATGTGATTTGGCCTTTAACCGCAGGGGTACTGTCCAGAATTTTCTGGAGATTGGGCGCATTTTTCTTGATCAAATCCTCCAACGGCTGAAGCGCGCCTTGACGACCATACTGATCAGCCAGCAGCGGATCAATGTGTCCGATAATATCGGGAATTTTTCCAGAAGCCATGATCAATCCCAGCTGCTGCTTGAACTCATCTGCAGCCGGGGCTGCTGTCGTTTCCCACTTTACAGAAATATTTGTTTTCTTCGCAATTTCCTTCCACAGTATCTGATCACTGTAGCTGCTGACGCCGGTTGAGCCTGGTGATGGTATAAAATCAGTCCAGCCTGTAACCGTTAACGGTTTATCCGAAATCATCGTGCCGGCTTGCGGTGCAGCGGTACTATCTCCAGGCTTCGCAGCAGGTGGATTGGCGGCTGGTGTTGCGGTATTGCTGCTTGTGCATCCTGCCAACACAGTAGTAGTTGTCAACAACAGGGTAACGACTAAAAGCGCAAACTTTTTAGTAGACATGTTCATCCTCCTCAAAATGATAAAGCAATCCTCTACTGACCCCTTACTGCAGATTCCTCATGATGGCGTTTACATGAAGTGCTCTGTATCACTTCCCTTTGCACATGTAGATGTGTTTGAATAAAAGTTTGTATAATCACGCCGTTTCATCTTGACGCTGTCGTTTCTTGATACTTAGATTATATATGGTTTCTCTTTATCCCACTATTGACAATCAGATCAAATACTTGTATATTTCGCTCATAATCTATATTTGGCAGGAGGCAGCTCAAAGGATATGGAAAAGAATGATAGCATTCTGGTTCTGAATATTTCGGAGCCTTACGAGGAAGTGAATTTCTATAACCGTGGCCCGAATTGGAGTATGGCCGAGCATCATCACAGCTACTACCAATTTATTTTTGTGATTGACGGGCTCCTGCTGTTCACCATTGGAGGAGAGGAATATACATTAAAGCGGGGGCAGATTTGCGTGACCCCTCCATTCCAACCGCATTCATTAAGATCGACAACTGGCTATTACCAGTTTGGGACCAATTTGCAAACGGAGAAGGATAGTAAAGGGATGATCGGGCTGCTGGATGCGTACCTTCCGGATTTCGTTATCTTGGATTACAGCGATTTTCTCGATGTTCTGCCAGTGCTGGAGAAGGAATGCAGAGGGTTTACCAAGCTGTCAAAAATCAAAATAGCCAATATTTTGGACAGTGTCATAGTGGCCTGTGTGGAAATGATCATGAACGGAACCGAAATCAATTTTAAAAATCATTTACTAACGTTTCTCAACAAAAATTTAAACCAAAAAATCAAACTGAGCGATGTTGCCAAGGAGCTGGCCATCAGTCAATCACATTTGGAGCGGCTGGTGCGAAAGGAATTTGGCTGCGGCGTGATCGATCTCTACAATCAGCTTAGAATCAATAAGGCCTGCTCTTTCTTGAGCGCTTCCTACTACACGATTGAGAACATTTCCGAGCTGCTTGGCTTTTATGATCCCTCACACTTTTCGCATTTTTTTAAGCAAAAAATAAAAATGAGTCCCACCGAATATCGAAAGCATAAAAATTGGGCCAAATAACGATCAATGCTGAGAGAGGAAAGAAACAATCCTGACTGCAGCTAACAGGTAATCCAACTTGAGCCCAGCCCACCTAAGATCAAAAAAACCTTCAACCTCACTATCAAAGTGGCGCTGAAGGCTCGCTGATACTATATGGACTGCGATTCAAATAACAGCAGCTGCGTACAAGATGGAAAGCTCCAACAAGGCAACAGTAGTTAGGAAACTGCTGTTGGAAAATCGAGCGTAAACACAGCCCCTCCTTCCTCCCGATTATTAGCTCTGATAAGTCCGCCACAGCGCTCTACAATTGCGCGGGAGATGGCGAGCCCAAGTCCATTTTCCCCTCCCTTGCCTTTTACAAAACGATGAAACAGATAAGGGAGCAGGTCCTCCGGTATTCCTGCTCCATCATCGAGAACAGAAATCTTAACCCTATCCTGATGGATCGCGGCATGTATACATATGTCTTTGTTCGCATATCTCGTTGCATTCGTGAGCACATTCAACAGAGCTTGTAGTAGCTTATCCCGATCAGCAGCAATCGTCATTTTATCGGTTTTACCTTCCCCATACACGATGCGCATGGTTAATCCTTTTTGGACCAGCATCGGAGTGATGCGTTCAATCGTCTCCGTCAGCATATCCTGTACACTAACCTTTGCCGACTGGAATATATTCTCTTCACTATCCAGCTTGGCTAGCAGTGTCATTTCCGTAATAATGTTTTTTAACCTGCCGCTCTCGCTGAGAATAATGTCCAAGCCTTTGCGGACACTCTCCCCTTCAAAAATGCCGTCACGAATGCCTTCCGCATATCCCGATATAGACATGAGCGGAGTTTTGAGCTCGTGAGACGCATTTTGAAAAAATTGCTTCTGTACCCGGCTGTACCTCTCCAGTTCTTCAGCCAGATCATACACAGTATGGGCAACAACACCGAGCTCGCCCCCGGCTCTGATTAGCTGAACCTCTGAAAAACGGCGTTCCTTCACTTTCTTCAATTCTTCCCGTAATCTCATCAGCGGCTTAATCAGCTTCTTCGTAATAAATAAGCTCAACAGGAACATAAGTGCGCCACCAACACCCAATACAATAAGCAGCCTGCCGAAAAGCGCTTGTTCAATAGCTGTGATTTTACTCACTGGTGTTATGAGCGTCAAGGTTCCCTGGGGAATGGCGTTTACGGTAGTAATGAAGCGTCCGTCTCTTCCATCCCATATATTTTGCAGGTTTGAAGCCGTTGTAAGTTCCTGCAGAGCAGGAGCATCAATAGCGGTAGCTCTCCCTATTTTCATCGAACTGATCGAACTGACTGAGTTAAGAGGACTAACAGGACTAACCGGAGCAACCGGAATCACGCCAGATACAATATTCCCCATATTATCTGTGATGATGGCATCAATACCCGTGACAGGAACAGCAGCTAGGGAAGTGATGCCTGTGGACGTCCTTGGCATTGTGCCAACTTGTATCGTATCTGCCATGGTCATCTGAAAGGCTTCTTGCTCCAGTGTAGCTTTCATCAGCCCTCCCATTGCTTGCATATCTTCTTTCTGTGCTCCTATAAAGTGATCCAGTAGTACAAAGTGAATACTTATTGCAGTTACGGTCAGCACGAGGAAAAGCAGGAGGCCGAAAGCCAAATTAATTTGATGAACCAGTTTCATACTTGAACTCACCTCCATCTGTTCTTAGGCGGTAGCCATGTCCCCAAACCGATTCGACAGGCAATTGGCCGATTTTTTTGCGCAAGCGTTTGATCAAATGATCCACAGCCCGCTCGCTACCAAAATAATCATCTCCCCATACCATGGTTAGCAGCTCGTCTCTCGTAAAGGCGCGATTCGGATGCTCGACGAGCACCTTAAGAAGCGCAAACTCCTTCAGCGTCATCTCTACCTCTTCCCCCTGCCAAAATGCGCGCCTTTCTTCCAACATCAGTTGAAGTCGGCCAACGATGATCTGCGGAAGCTCAGCAGCATTTTTACTGTCATCATCCATATTTTTTAACTTGTGTCCTCGTTGAAGCTGCCGTTTGATGCGGGCCACCAGTTCACGCGGACTAAAAGGCTTGACCAAATAATCGTCGCTTCCAAGCTCCAGACCGAGGATGATATCGACTTCAGTGTCACGAGCGGAAATCATAATGATCGGCACCTCCGCTTCATTTCGAATCTTCCTGCAAAATTCGTATCCGTCCATCCCCGGCAGCATGATATCTAGTACCCACATATCCGGTGGGTTCGTTCTCCATAACGTCCACGCCTCCTCGGCAGTCTCCAATCCAATGGTTTGATAATTTTCCTTTTGTAAATACGCTTCTACCAGATTACGTATATGATGATCATCGTCTACAACGGCAATCAAATAGTTGTTCATTTGTATGACCTCCTATCCAGTCTCTTCTTAATTATACTAAGATTTCGATGGATATAGGGAGAATGCCATTGTTTTTCCACAATTTAACCAATCTTCTGCCACACTTAAATTCTAAACTAGAACTTGTAAGACAAAACAAACCAAGGAGTGTTGAATCTTGAATCACAAACTGATTGTTCAAAAAATTGCCCTGTCCACCCTGCTGTTGTCTGTTGCTGCCAGTCCTATCTATGCGAGTGCTGCCAGTGAGTCTGCGGCAACCCTCTCCTCATCAACGATTTCCATATCCCAGATTAAAGCCATTCCCGCTATAGCTAGCCATAAGCTAGTTGATCCTCTGGATCTGGCTGCAACCTATGCACCGGACACTGTTAGTGAATGGCAAACAACCTTAGCCCAATATGAAGGGGCGCTTCAGAAAAGTGGAGTCTTCAGTACAATGGCTACCCCAGTTGCCAGTGTCGGAACCCTCTCCGATGATAATACGTTTCAGGTGACTAGCGCTTCCAGCACTAAGTTAATTCCCATGAGCAGGCTTGTAGAGGTTATGGTCCAAGGCGATCCTGCAGAATTACCGAATCCAGCTGATATTAAATTCGAAACAATCACATCTGTTGCCTCTATTCCAGCAATCAGCTATGACTTGGATCAAGTCGAAGTCGGGAATGCTACTGTATCCCCAAGTGAGGAAGTCGGGAAAGTCTTAAACCTTGCTACCGTTACAGCAGATAACACTTTATTCAAAGGCAGAATTGATCTGGAACAAGCGGCTCAATCGAAGGACGCTGAAGCGATCCGACAATCACTTAGCAAGCTGATGAAGCTTTACAAGGAACAAATTGTTAAATGGGAAACTGCTAAATAATTATTGTTAGAGGAATATGCCCATAAACACTAGTCATTCAGTGTTATGGGCATATGATTTTTTAGGCGCAAGGACCTGATAAGTGGACTATCAATTGGCTGAGGTTTGTTTCAGTACGAATTGTGTTACGGTTAAACCTTACCTGAATTTAGTAGTATCTATTTCCCAGCTCTGTCGCCTTCTCCAGATAACGATAGAACGCAGCAGCAGCCTGTGCGCGGGTGACTTCCTGTTTGGGCTTGAAGCTTCCCTCGGAAAGCGACATGATCCCAAGTCCAACGACTAGAGCCGCTTCGCCGCGATTCTTGAGCAAATCCGCATCGCCGAATTTGTCACTAAAAATATTAGCGTATGCTGTCAGCTTCTTGTAACCAAGTGCACCGACTATCAGCTCGGCCATGTCTTCCCTGTTCATGATCGCCTGCGGATTGAAGTCCTTGCCGCGCTGAATGAGTCCGCGGTCAACCGCATTTTCCACGTAGGCAAAGAGCGGAGATTCATTTTTCACATCTTTGAAGGATGCTGCGCGATCCGCACCATAATAGAGGCCCGAGCGTCCGCCATTCATTGCAATAACGAGCATTTTAACCAATTCTCCACGCGTTATGGAAGCATCCGGATTCACTTTTCCGTCTGTAACATCCAATGCCTGGTAGTCAAGCATGATTTGGAGCTCCCTTTGTGCATAATGCCCTTCGATATCCGTGACATGTACTTTCTCCAAGCTCATTACTTCACCGCTTGAGCTATTTCTCCATTGACCGGTTACCGCATCAAGAAAATAGTTTTCGCCGATATATTTAGGCTGCAGCACATAAACCAGCTTGGCCTCTTTATCGCTCGTATCAGAGCCTGGCGGCAGCTCCCCTGCAGCCATCATGACGCGGATTTTCTCGATAGGCATAATGCCAAACCCTTGATTCGGCAGCACATAATTAAGCTTGATCGTATTCGTAGACAATAGCAGTTCCTTTGCCTTGCTTAGATCAATAACTTCCGGCTTCTGTTTAGGGTAAGCAATATTGGAAAAGTTAAATTGATAATTCGTGATGTCTCCCGTCGCCTTATCCACAGCTATATGCACGTTTTCATAATTCACATACACACCATCTATCATTCTCTTGAAAGATAGATCCCAGGCGGTTATCATTTTCTTCTGTTCAGTCGGTATATAGTCCAAATTAGCCAACGCTGCTGTGTCCACCACTAGCTGATCGGTGTACGCAGGTAACTGTTGTTTGATAAAATCGATAGCCTTCGCTTTTGCCTCTTCTAAAGTCACCTTCGGTTCAACCGGCTTTTGCTCTCCAAATGGGATATCATTATTGCGACTATAGTTCATGATTTCACCGGTTTTGTTATTGACACTAGCCCAAATATTAGTACCCCTTCTTGCCGTTGAGTCATCCTTGGCATCATTCCAACGAAGATTCCAGATGGACTGTACTTCTCCCGTAATCGGATTGGTTGACTCGTTATATGAAGCCTCCTCCAGCTTGATTCCTTCTGGAAGCTTAAAGGTGGAGCTTACTTTTTCCAATGCTTGCTCCTTGGTCAGGTTGAGATTACTGGTAGGCGACTCGCTTAATGGCGCATTTGTCAATGGCTTTTCAAGCTCCTGGCTGAAGTTCGAATTGAGTCCTTGCTTCCACACTTCTCCTGTTGCTGCATTCAGTACGGGATGCTCCATTGTATAAGCAACAATTGGTTTTCTCTCACCTTTAACATCGTTCAGCATCAAATAATTCAGCTTTGGATTGAGCTTGTCTCTGAATGCTTTGGCGGCCGCTTCATCACTAATCGGTGTCGCCTGCTCGAAGGTCGAAGCTTCATCCCAATTAAAGCTGTATTGTGTAACGACACCATCCCCATTTACCTGAATATTAATGCCATTCTGAGGGAAGGGCACACCATTATGCGTACGGTCATATCGGATTGAATATTGGAAAGAGCCATTCAGCGGAGCCTTGAGCGACTGTTCCAGACTATCATTATACTGCAGCTGCGAGGACTCATTAGCGTTCAGCCTAGCCACCCACTCGTTGGCAATTCCCTTTGCTCCCTTAAAGTCCACTTTCGGAGGATAACTCGGTTTATAATCCAGATCATTGCTGTAAAAATAATATTCCAGCAGCTTGCCGTTCATCCCATGAATAGTAATGTTGATATTGCCGACATTTTTACCTTCAACGAGCTTTCGAAAGCTTATATTCCAGCTAACCCCTCTACCATTGTAGCTATTGGAGCTTAAATTGACGGAATCAACCGTATACCCGTCCGGTATCGTTACATACGATTTGGCCAGCTCAATGGCTTGATCCTTTGAAACTTTGGCATCCCCGGGAGTAACCGCAGATCCGCCGAGCGGTACAGCAATTGGTTTTGAGCTAAAGGCTGCAGGGATCGCTTCATCTGCCATAGCCAGTGGAATATTGGAAAACAATAACACGGTTGCAAGCGCCGCCGTACTTGCGTTTTTGCGTATTCTCATATTCATTCCTCCTAAAAGTGCATTTCCATTAAATGCTTAATTCTAAGACGGTAAATAGACAGAAAAGGTTGCTGCAAGGAACAGAAATATTTATGGCCATATAAACAAAAAACGGTTCAATCGCAAATGCAGCGAGCAGAATCGTTTTTGGCCATGTTTTCATGGAAGCCACATCAACTGGCGAAATCACGGCTAAATATGCGTAAGTGATGCTATTGCGTCCCTACAGCAAAATTTTTGCCATTTATGACGAACCGATTATGACATCTGCCCATACAATAAGGGCAAATGACTATATTATCATAAGCGGAGGTAACACTATGGATGATCGTGCTTTTGAATTGGGAGGTTTCAGTGGTTTTGGAGGAGGATTTGGGCACACACCCTTATTTAACCCTTTTTTTCGTCAGCAGTCTGTACCATTCTTCTTTCTTTCACCTTCTTTCTTTCCCTCTTACAGAGGAGAAGATGATCGGGACGGCAACTATTATGCTCAGCATCAATGCCAAGAAGGAGAAAATATGGAGAATGTTGCACAGATGTACAATGTTCCCCAACCAATTCTTGAAGCCATGAACCCACATATTCAAAACCCTAACGATATTGCCCCGGGAAGTACTGCTTACATTCCACGTTTGGATAAAATGAATTGTCATACCATGTATATGCAGCAGGAAGTACCAGCAAATGCAGCGAATACAACCTCATTCAGGGACCCGGAGCATCAAACGATGCCCTACCCAGGAATTCCACAAATGTACGCGCATGGGCAGTATCCGCATCCCAATTATCCACAATCCCACACGCAGCAGTTCTTTGGGGTACATCCTCAAGCTGGAGGATATTATGGTCCTCATGGAGTCGGATTTCAAGCGGGTGGTCATTTGGGTGGTCATGGTGTTGGTGTTCATGCTGGCAGTAACTTTGGCAGTCAAGGCGTTGGTGTTCATGCCGGAGGCCATCTGGGTGGCTATGGTACAGGTATTCATGCAGGAAGTCATTTTGGAAGCCAAGGCGTTGGTGTTCAAGCAGGCGGTCATTTGGGCGATCATGGTGCTGGTATTCATGCAGGTACTCACTTTGGTCATGGCGTTAACGGTCATGGAGTGGGTGTTCATACGGGTGGTCATCTGGGCAATTATGGTGCTGGTATTCATGCGGGCACACATTTTGGAGGTCATGGAGTGGGTGTTCATGCTGGCGGTCATTGGGGCAACCATGAGGCAGGTGTTCATGCAGACAGTCAATTCGGCAGTCATGGCGTTGGTGGTCATGTGGGCGGTCATATGGGTGGGCATTCAGGCGGTCATGCTGGACATGATAAAGAGCATTCCCGATAACAAATAATCAATACCGAGAGCTTTAATATGAATCTCATGGACAAAAGCACCACGGCTAAAAGAGAAATCATCGAATCGAGACCGTAATCATAGATGTCAGAGGAACCGGGCAGACCGAATAGCCATTATTCGGCTGCCCTTTTCGTTCTAGTACCGCTAACAGTAGGAAAGACGCGATGCTCGACTACCGGGTTTACTCGTTGTCAAAATCACCGTTTTTCATTTTTTCTTTTATTAATTCCAGCGTTCTCAAGCTGCCTAATAGATAATGTTGTTTTTCCTTCGTTTCAACCATGCTAACGGGTGTATCATTGATACGCTGAATTTTTTCCTCAAGCCAAGCTACAAAAATTTCCTTATTCATCCTATATGCCTCCGGATTTGATGTGTTTTATTTTACACTACTATATCACGCTTATTTCACAACTTCATCTACCTTTTCCTTGCTATCTACAGATAATGCCACAATCACTTCTGTTCTTTGGGCTGCTTCTATGGGCCATACTTCTGCTGAAGCCTGCGAATTTCCTTAATTAAATCCCGTCCGATCGTGGTTTCATATTGTACATAGACCGGTTCCCAAGCACGCCTCCATTCAGCCCTTTCATTCGGATTCAGAGTATAGATCTGTATATGCGATTCCTTCTTTATTTCCTCAAACTGCTTTTCATTGAGTTGAAAGGCCATTTTGTTTCCCCATAACGTTGCCTCCGTCATCGCTTCGCGAAGTGCCGCTTGCAGATCAGGTGAAAGCTTTTGCCAAAAAGATCTATTCATCAATACAGCGTAACCGAGGTAGCCGTGATCACTAAGCGTCATGTACTGCTGGACCTGAAAAAAACGCTTGGAGTATATATTGGAAATGGAGTTTTCTCCCCCGTCCACGGTCCCATTTTCCATCGCTTTGTAGACGTCGTTAAACGGCATTTGCGTTGTTTTTACATCAAACAGACGAAATTCGGCATCGAGTAATTTGCTTCGCATCGTTCGGAAGTGTAGTCCTTTAAAATCGGCCGGATGCACAAGTGGTCCTTTATTGCTCGTAATCTGCTTAAATCCATTGCCCCAATAGGCCATGCCAACCATATTAACCTGTTCAAGCCGGTCAAATAAGATGCGTCCGATTGTACCGTTAAAAGCTTCTTGCACGGCTTCATGGCTCAAAAAAGCATAGGGCAAATCAAGCGCCATCCATCCTGGCTCTAGCACGGACAAATTTGGGAAGGACGGTGCGATCATTTGGATATGACCATCCTGCAAAGCTTTAATCTCATCAATCTCCGTATATAGGACGCTATTCGGGTATACTTCGATCTTGACCCGATCATGCGTCTTTTCTTTGACCAGCCGGGCAAACTCCTGCGCAGCCAGACCTTTAGGTGTATTTTCGGCTACGACATGACTGAATTTAATCACAATTTGCCGATCAAATCCGACCTGTTCGTCATCATAAACAGCGGGACCCGCAAATAGAGTCGGGTAAAAACCGATAAGCCAAGCGGCCGTCAAACCTAATACTACAATAACTACGATTCCTGTTGCCGATCTCATGCTTGTACCTGCTTTCCTGCTCAACGTAAGGAAGCTTTAAAAGTCCGATGAATAAGCTTCGCAGCGCGTCTTCCTCTTCTCTCTCTATTGTATTCATTGGTATACAAAAATCAAATCATTCTGAATATATAAGGCCCGTGCTATATTCTTGCTAAGGCCTTTAAAAACATTTATTGTATGAGAATAGTTAATATGTGATCGAAGGGTGAGTGGACGATGCTGCAGCGTTTGAAAATTAACTGGAAAATCGCATTTCTTTCGTTCGGCATCGTGGTCTTCTCATTGTTAATCGGCGGGACAATTCTGGTTGGCTCGATTATTAGCCTTAAAGAAGACGAGCTGGGGCGACGTCTGCTTGTCACGGCCCGTACAGTTGCACAAATGCCCGAGATAACGAATGGCCTATCTACTCCCCAGCCAAATGCTATGCCCATTCAGGCAGCGGCAGAGCGCATACGGATCATCAACGATGTTACCTACATCGTAGTTATGGAGATGAACCGAAAGCGGCTGACGCATCCGGTCGAGAGCAATATCGGAACCTTTTCCAAGGGAACCGATGAAGGGCCTGCCTTTGCCGAGCATACCTATATTGCGAAGGCAAAAGGAGAGCTGGGCACCGCACTCCGGGCCTTCGTGCCCGTTATGAACGCAGAGCACACACAGGTTGGCGTTGTGCTCGTGGGCCAGCTGCTGCCGAGTGTGGGCCAGGTGCTGTTGGAGCTAAGCGGACAAGCATATCTGATTCTGCTCATTTCCCTGGTGTTCGGTATTTGGGGTTCCTGGCTGCTGGCTCAACATATTAAAAAACAAATGTTCGAGCTGGAGCCACATGAAATCGCTAAGCTTTTAACCGAACGAACGGCAACCTTTCACGCCATGCATGAAGGGGTAATTGCCATCGATAAACATGAACGCATCACCATTTGCAATGATCCAGCCAAACAAATGCTCAACATCCAAGGCGAAGTCATCGGCCGGATGATTCGTGAAGTCGTTCCTGACACCAGGCTTCCGGAAATATTGGTTCTGAACCAGCCTATATATAATAAAGAGCTTCAGATCGGAAACGCCGTTATTATGAGTAATCGTGTGCCGATTACTGTAAAGGGACAAACGGTCGGCGCTGTGGCTATATTCCGGGACCGAACCGAAGTTACCCAAATGGCGGAGGAGTTAACAGGAGTTCGCACTTTTGTTGATGCGTTGCGTGTCCAAAATCACGAATACATGAATAAGCTGCACACCATAGGTGGCCTAATTCAACTCGGCAGTATGGACAAAGCTTTGGATTATATATTCGAGGTTACGGAGCAGCAGGTTGAACTGACACAATATTTGACTCAGCGGATCAATAACGACAGCTTGACAGGCTTGCTGCTGGGCAAAATCAGCCGCGGTAAGGAGCTTGGCATTACGCTCACCATAGATCGCCAGAGTCATCTGGCATATTTTCCAGAACGGATTGATGATCACGATTTCGTCGTACTCATCGGCAATCTGATTGAAAACGCATTTGATGCGCTGGGGACCATCAGAGCTGACAAGCGGATTTTTATCAGCATAGAGCAGGATGATACGGTTCTGTCTATTTTAGTTGAGGATAACGGCTGCGGCATCGACGCCGCTATCCAGGAAAAGATTTTTGAACAAGGGTTCACGACCAAAGGGTCGGGAGGCAGAGGAATTGGCCTTTATTTAATTGCAAGCATCGTTCGTAAAGGAGGCGGCAGTATCGTAGTCGACTCGAAACCGAATGAAGGTACCTCTATCTTTATTTCTTTTCCCATGGTATTGTCTCAGGAAACGACATCAGCGGCTGATAATTCAGGATCTGTACAAACAAGCAAGCACAATAAGTAAAAGGAGGTGCCTATACGATGAGCCAAAGGATCATGAATGTGCTGCTTATTGAGGATGACTTAATGGTGCAGGAAGTCAATCGACAGTTCGTGGAACGCGTGGAGGGATTCCGTATTGCAGGTGTAGCCGGATCAGGTGTGGATGGAATCGAACAGCTTCGTTCACTGCAGCCGGACCTTGTGATCCTTGATATATTCATGCCCCTGCAGGATGGAATCGAGACCCTTGCACAAATTCGTAAGGAGCAGCTGTGCGTGGATGTGATTGTCATCAGTGCTGCCAACGATCAACGAACGATTCAACGCATGCTGCAAAATGGAGCTGTGGACTACATCATCAAACCGTTTAAATTTGAAAGGGTGCAGCAAGCGTTGGAGCATTACCGAGCGATGAAGGAACAATTGGAGGGCGAGACGACTGTATCTCAGAGTGAGCTCGACCATATGCTGTTCGGAGCCACTGGACGTGGCGTCAGCGCTGCCGACCCCATACAGAGCGATGAGACGACTGCCGCTCAGCTTCCAAAGGGACTGCAAGCCGTAACGATGCGGCAGATTGTTCTGTTTTTGAATGACAGACCTCGACCCTTATCCGCTGAAGAGGTCGCTGAGGGTGTGGGGATTGCCCGTGTCACTGCCCGTCGGTATCTCGAATATTTGGAAAAGAGCGGCAGGGTCCATCTGGATCTACAATATGGGTTGGGCCGCCCAGTCAACAAATATATCATATCCGGTGTGAAACGATAGACCGTCAAACCATATACGATTTAAACCAAGAGCAGAAGGATGCCCCACGGGCTGTCCACTGCTCTTTTTTGTGACCAAAAAGACCAAAATCACCAATATGGTCAAATGATTCACAAATCATTTTGTAAGCGATATCATAAAGCCACAACAACAACAGAGGAAGTGATTTCAGCTTATGTCTATACCTTCAGGGGCAACCACAAGCATTATTTTACGGCTAGAGATGAACAAGGAAACTGCCTCCTTTGGCCAGATTGCTACTGCCATCAGCGACGCCGGAGGTGACATTATTGCCATCGATGTCAACCGTTCGGATAAAACAACAACCATCCGTGATATTACAGTCAATGTGTACGATCAAAAACATACAGAGCTCATCGTGCAAGCGGTTGGCGGTGTTGCAGGCGTCAAGGTTGTCCATGTTTCCGATCAAACCTTTCTGCTGCACATCGGTGGCAAGATCGAAATGACTCCTAAGACACCAATTAAAAACCGTGACGATTTGTCCCGCGTCTATACACCAGGCGTAGCTAAAATATGCATGGCCATCCACGAGAAAAAATCCCGTGCCCACTCACTGACGATTAAGCGCAACACGATTGCAGTTGTATCTGACGGTTCTGCTGTACTCGGCTTGGGCAATATTGGACCAGAAGCAGCGATGCCTGTTATGGAAGGTAAAGCCGTCCTGTTTAAACAATTTGCCGGCGTCGACGCATTCCCTATCTGTCTGGATACACAGGATACAGAAGAAATCATCCAGATCGTGAAAGCGATTGCACCTACATTCGGTGGCATTAATCTAGAGGATATCTCATCCCCGCGCTGTTTTGAAATCGAACAGCGTCTGATTGAAGAACTTGATATTCCTGTATTTCACGATGATCAGCATGGCACCGCAGTCGTTCTGCTGGCAGGGCTGCTTAATGCCGTCAAGCTTATAGGCAAACGGTTGGAGGATTGCAAGGTCGTCATCTGCGGCATCGGAGCTGCAGGAACTGCCTGTTCCAAAATGCTGCTGGCGGCCGGTGTTCGAAATATTATCGGTGTTGACCGCGCAGGGGCTATCGTTCATGGTGAGGTTTATGAGAATGACGCTTGGCAGTGGTATGCGGAGCATACCAATCCCGAACGGCTTAGCGGGTCTTTGTCAGAAGTCATCCGCGGGGCGGATGTATTCATTGGTGTATCAGGGCCAGGGGTTCTCAAGGTCGGGGATATACAGCGCATGGCAGCTGATCCCATCATCTTCGCAATGGCGAATCCTACGCCGGAAATTTTACCGGAGGAGGCTGAGCCTTACGTCAGAATTATGGCCACAGGGCGTTCCGACTATCCGAACCAGATCAATAATGTGCTGTGCTTTCCCGGTATTTTCCGAGGAGTGCTGGATTGTCGGGCTTCTCGCGTGACGGAAGAAATGAAGCTGGCGGCGGCGAAAGCGATTGCCTCGGTTGTCACTGATGAGGAACTGAACGAATATTACATTATTCCAAGTGTGTTCAATCAAACCGTCGTCGAGCGAGTTCGTGATGCTGTCATTCAAGCCGCTTATGAAAGCGGTGTAGCTCGCAAAACCGTCCGTCCTGACTCTACAACAACGACCAAACCATATCAACTAACCAATTCATGAACTAACGATCTATATAAGATGAACCAAAGAAGCATACAGCCCAAGCGGAGAAAGCGGACCCTTCTGGAGAAACGAAGTGTTCGCCTTTGCAGACGGATTCTTACCCCTATAGGGCTAAGAATACAAAGAATCTGGCTGCAACAGCGATTGGAAGAAGGGTCTGCTTTCGCAGCGTCTCCCTGCTGTCCGGATATTTGGTTCAACTTATATAGTTAATAAGCAGCAATAAAGTTTCCAATTTTGTACAGGTATACATCCCAAATGAGAAGCGAGGCGATTCCCATGAGAATTAATTTTAAAAATCTAACGGTCCAGGTTTTATTTGCCATCGTAATTGGTATACTAATCGGGCAATTTTTCCCCGCCACAGGCGTTGAATTGAAAGTACTTGGAGATATTTTTGTCAAAATGATAAAAATGGTCATTGCCCCTATCGTATTTTTCACGATCGTCATCGGTTTTGCCAATATGGGCGATATGAAAAAAATAGGCCGCATTGGCGGCAAGGCCTTACTTTACTTTGAGCTTATTACAACCTTCGCGATGGCAATCGGCATCGCAGTGATGTACATGGTTAGCCCAGGATCTGGGATGGATATCAGTAAAGTCGGAAAAAGCGCTGCAGAGGTCGCTAAGTATACGAAGCAGGCTGCGGAAACTCCGCACGGATTTATGGATTTTCTCGTTAGTGTCATTCCGGACAGTGCAGTTGGCGCATTAGTTAAAGGCGAGATGCTTCCTGTATTGTTCTTCGCGGTTCTGTTCGGCTTGTCAATGGCCGGATTAGGTGAAAAAGCGAAGCCAGTAACCGTATTTTTTGAAAAAATGAATGAAATCTTTTTCCGGCTTGTCAGCCTGATCATGCGCTTCTCTCCTATTGCTGCTGGAGGTGCTATGGCTTACACGATCGGTAAATTCGGCCTCGGTTCCCTGTTCTCGTTAGGCAAAATGATGGGTTCGGTTTACATCACCATGTTCCTGTTTATCGTGATCGTTTTGGGGACGATCGCCCGAATCTATGGCTTTAGCTTATTCAATCTATTGAAATTTATTAAAGAGGAAATTTTGCTGGTACTCGGTACCTCCTCTTCTGAATCAGCCCTCCCGCGTTTGATGCAGCGTCTGGAACAATACGGCTGCTCCAAATCGGTAGTTGGTCTTGTTGTTCCAACAGGATACTCCTTCAACCTTGATGGAACTTCCATTTACTTATCCATGGCTGCATTGTTTATTGCACAAGCTTATGGAATCGAACTAACCTGGGTTCAAATTTTGACAGTACTTGGCGTCTTGATGCTGACCTCCAAAGGCGCAGCAGGTGTTACCGGCTCCGGCTTCATTACTTTGGCTGCTACCCTGGCCGCTGTACCGGGTAATGTGATTCCCATTGAAGGTATGGCTCTGCTGCTGGGTGTTGACCGCTTCATGTCGGAAGCCCGCGCGATCACGAATCTGATCGGCAACAGTGTAGCAACGGTTGTTATTGCCAAAAGCGAAAATCAATTTACAAGTCCGAAAGCTGCTGTCCCTTCTCTATCCAAAGACACAGATTATGTACCTGAAGCGAGTTAATTAAGGTAGTAATCCATCCGTCCTTTTTCTTAAAAAGCAGAGCAGCCACTCTATCTTCCTTATAAGAAGAAGGGTGGCTGTTTTCAAAGCACGCTTTTGATATTTTCGATCTACTGTGATTATGATCACATCGACTTCCATATCATCATGTTACTATGGACACATCAACTACTAAGGAGTGATTTCGATGATCTATTCAAAAATTGTTGTTGCCTATGACGGCTCTGAAATTTCCGAAAAAGCTCTGGATTCGGCGATCAAGCTTGCTAAACTGAATCATTTCTCGAACCTGGAAATCATTCATGTCATCCATATTCCCAAATATGTTGTAGGAGAAGCGGTTTACATTCCACCTGTAGAAATCAATACCGATTATTCTGATCATATCGTTGCCCAAATTCAACAATCACTGTTGAACCTCACCAATACACATATTGAAATTCGACAAGGCAGTCCCGCACAAACCATTCTTGATTACGCCGAAGAAGTGAGCGCTGATCTTATTGTTATTGGAAGCAGAGGTCTTAATGCGATTAGTGAGTTTATTCTCGGCAGTGTGAGTCATAACGTCGTGCAGCATGCCAAAATTCCAGTATTGGTTGTTAAATAAGAAGCACTCCAGGGTGCTTCTTATTACTTATTACTTTGACCGAGATGTAAATCCTCTTATTGTTCATCATACTTTGGCGTGTGATTGGGGCTATCGAATCTGCTTCAATAAATCCTCTATTTCTTTGCGCGACATCGATTGCGCACCGGCCATAGTGACCACGGCATCCAACAACAATTCGGACCTGCGGGGATCAATTTCCTGATCATAATACCCAAAATAGTTACTGGGGTCCTTTTCGATAAATTGAACATATTCGTAGATAGAGGGCTTCATATGGTCTGGGGATAGCGGAATCCCCTTAAGAGTTGAGAGCTGGCCGCTGGTCTCGACGAACTTCTTCCTTTCCTCTATGCTCAGCATGTAGGTAAGGACCTCAAAGGCAGCCTGCTGGTTACTGTTTTTGGAAATCGCCCAGCCATTGGAGGAGCCGCCGTAATAAACCGTGGGATCCCCCTTCCCGTTCACCGTTGGAAAGCGGAAATAACCGATATCCGGATGGCTCAGCATTTCCTCGGCAGCCCAATCACCTTGCAGATACATCGCCGCTTCGCCTTTCAAAAACATGCTTTCCGCCGTCTGCCTATCCACTCCGAGAAAACCAGGTACAAACATTTTTTTCTTTATCAATTCACGGAATAACAACGCAGCTTCAATAAAACTGGGATCGGTAAAATCACCCGCTCTTTTAGTCGTGTATTGAAAAGGCGACGACCCTCCCAGTCGATTGGACAAATACGCATACCAATTTAACAAGGGCCATCTATCTTTACCGGAAACCGTAAATGGCGTAATCCCTTTGCTTAACAGACGCTCTGCGTCAGCCATTAATTCGTCCCAAGTGTCTGGAGGCTTAATCCCGTATTGAGCAAATAGACGTTTATTATACCAAAACACAACATGAGTCGTGGTATGAGGCAGCCCGTAAAGCCTTTCATAATAGGTGGCATTTTGCAGCGATTCCGGATAAAACTGCTTCTTGTACGCGGGGTTTTGCTCCATCAGGTCCGTTAAATCAGCTGCAATCTGCGAGTCCACTATATACTTAAACGATTCCCCTGTCCAATAATAAAACAAATCCGGCATTTTCCCCGATATTGTAGCGACTCTAAGCTTTGCTTTATAGGTCTCTCCCTCATAAAAATACGGTACGATCTGTATATGAGGATGTGTCTGATTGAAGGTCTGAATGCTTTCTTTTAGAACCTCCTGCCGTCGATCATTGGTTTCCTGGTTCCAAAACGTAATTTTAACGGGTGCCGTGGGAGCGGGAAGCTCTGCCTGTAGAGTTTCGGGAGCGGACGAAACGCAGCCTTTAATGAAGAGGGCCAGCAGACCAAAGACCACCAGTATGGCTAATCCCAATAACATAAGCTTACGCGTTCTCATCACGGTCGCTCCCGCTCTTCTCATGAATTTTTTTTCTATCGTTGCGGTATTCCTTTGGAGTCAAGTCCTCCGCTTCACGAAATACTTTCACAAAATATTTGGACGAGCTGAATCCCGTATGCTCGGCAATTTCATATATTTTCATATCCGTCCCCAGCAAAAGCTCCTTGGCTTTCGCGAGACGCTGACGGGTAAGGTAGTCACTAAAGGTTTGTCCGGTTTCTTCTTTGAAAAGTACGGATACATAGCTGGCATTCAAGTGGATATGCTCAGCAACGTCCCGAATCCCCAGAGAAGGGTTCGACAGCTCCGTTGAAATAAAAATCAGCGCTTTGCGGATCGAATCGTTGTATACCTGCGGCATAGTAAGAGCAGAATCACTGTGTGATTGTTTCCACAGCTTTCTGGTTTCAAATGCTGCTTCAACAGCTGCAATCAGGCTTTGGTATTCAACGGGCTTTAAGATGTAGTTAACTGCACCCAGTGCCATTGCTTTTCTCGCATATTCGAACTCAGCAAAGCCAGTAAGCAGGATGGAAGTCGTCTCCAACCCCTCATTCTTGAGCCTCTCAAGCAGCTGAATTCCATTTAAACCAGGCATCCGTATATCCGTAATCAACAAATCGACGTGATGAAGTTTTCTGTATTGAAAAGCCTCCAGACCATTTTCAACCGTTTGCAAAACTACCTTTCCCTGTGACCAGGACTGCAGAGCTTTTAAAACACCATTTCGGGTAGGCAGTTCGTCCTCAGCTATAAGAATACATGGTAATTCAGACATGGCGTTCAACTCCGTAAGGAAGATAAAGATCTAATATTGTGCCTCGTTCGGGATTGCTTTGTATATGAATTCCGTATTCTTGACCATAATACAGCTTGATGCGCCGCTGTACATTTAACAGCCCCATACCTGTGGAAGAAGAAGAGGACATCGTGGTATCCGGCTGGTGATGAACTTCCAATCGCTTTGTCAGCGCTGCAAGAGTTTCTTTATCCATGCCTACTCCATCATCCTTCACTTGAATGCCTAACAAAGATTTACCATTCTTCTCAACGTTTCGGATCGATACCAGCAGTGAGGAAGATCCGACCTTCGGCTCAATCCCGTGCTGGATAGCGTTTTCAACGAGTGGTTGAATCAACAGCTTGGGCAGCTTGATATCGTGGGAAAGCGGATCGATATGGAATTGCCAATGCAAGCGTTGTCCGATTCGGTATTTCATAATTTCCATGTAGCGCTGGCAGTGCTCGATTTCAGCATTAAGGCTAACCCAATCATCGTTGCTCCCTGCAATTGTATATCGAAACAGCTTGGATAAGGCAATGACAGTTTGAGCCCCTTCTTCCTCCTGCTTCTCTATTAATGTCCAATATAACGATTCCAGCGTATTAAATAAAAAATGCGGATGGATTTGCGCCTGCAGCATTTTGATTTCAGCCTGATTGTTCAGACGTTCTTTCTCGTATACCGTTTGCACAAGCTGATGAAGCTCTCTGACCAGATTATTATACGAAATGTTCAGCTCATTCATTTCAAAGTTGAAATACACCTCAGCATTTTGCTGTGGCAGGGCAAACACTGGGATACGCATTTTATTTCTGAGCCTGCGGATCGGCTTCGTTATGATACTGGACATCATCCACAGAAGCAGCAGGCACAGCACAGCACCGACAACAAGCGCCCACAACAAAGCCTGCTGTAAAACCAAAAGTCCTTCGGTTATCGTATCCAGAGGGACGAGCATAAGTATAGACCAATTGGTCTCCGTTGATTGACGTATAATTTTCAAGTAATCGGTACCTTGTATTTGAATAATCGAATGTGCTCCTTGCGCAGTCGTACTTGTCAAGGTATCCAGATTTACCGAATCCAGCAATGACGGAGAGCTGGAGGCCACGAGCTGAGAATGCCGATCAAACAAATGCATCGTGCTTCCCTTGACGGTAGGAAATTCAGTGTTAAAAAAATCAAGCAGCGAGTCCGTAATCCGGAAGACAACGTATCCTCCCCTGCCCAAGTAATCGTCCTCCAACCGGATTTGTCTTACGGCAAAAAGGTGTCCGCTTTCCTTGCGCTGCATTTCCGCCCATATCAGCTGGCCTTCTTTGATATTGGCAAAAGTAGCCGTTTCCAAACCGATACGTTCCGAAATATTTTGATTTTCCAGCGGATATAAGGGTTCATCCCCCGCATACAGCTCAATGCCTTGAATCAGCCAGGATAAAGCCATTAAATTATTCAAAATCGGGCGGACCGACAGCTTCTGATCGATCGTAAGAACCTCTCCCGTCTTCGCTTTATATAATAATTGCTGGATTCGGGCATCCGTTACCAACTGCAGACTGAGCGAATCAACCTGAGCAAGAACCGCATCGAGTCGGGCGCTCGCCTGCTTGGCCGTTTCGCCTACATACGATTCCGCATTGCGGATCAACAGATCCGAAATAGAGCGATACACCAGCGCGCCAGCAACGGAAAGCACGACGACCATAACCAGTAGAAAGCCGAGTAAAATTTGCACCCTGGTTCTGTTCAATTGGAGATTTGCTATTATTCTGTACATGCCCTACACATCCTTTGACCCTTAGCAAAAAGAACCATATCCTATATTACACTATAGGTATGGTCCATATGCAACATCTTAAATTGGATAGGTTTGGTCCGCGGTACGTCAGCCTTTTACAGCCCCAGCGGATAAACCTTTGACTACCTTTTCTTGAGCAACAAAATAAGCGATTAGAAGCGGCAAGGAACCGAGTGTAAGTGCAGCCATAATTCCCGGAATATTAACCGAGAATTCACCATAAAAGGCGCGAAGTCCAAGCGGCAGTGTCATCTTGGCTGGTGTAGTTATAAGAATAAGGCCAAATACGAACTCATTCCATATATGAATAAAATTATAAATTCCGATCGTTGCCAAAGCCGGGGACAGCAACGGGAGAATGATTTTCCAAAATAATTGGGACTGGGTCGTTCCGTCCATAATGGCCGCTTCATCCAGCTCTCGGGGAATCTCTCGAATAAACTGCGCCAATATGATGATAGAAATCGGCAGACTAAAGGAGATATAAGGTCCTGCCAGCGCCCATAACGAATCGTACAATCCGATTTCTTTGGTAAGTATATATACCGGAATCAGCGTAGTGTGCACGGGGATCATCATTCCGGCAAGAAATAAATAATAAATCGGGCGGTTGAGCTTGAACCTCATGCGAGAGAGTGGAAAGCTAACCATGGCTGCCAGCAGAATAACAGCAGCTACGCAAAAAATCGAAATCATCAGGCTGTTCAGAAAGTAACGATCTATCCCGAGTTTAAACACAAGACCATAGTTTTCAAGCACAAAGTTGGTCCATAGAGAAGCGGGATTCTGAAAAAAATAAGACTGCGTTTTCAATGAGGTGGCTATCATATAAATAAACGGATAACCCGTAAAAACCAGTAAAATGAGTGCAATAAGATAAAGCCCTGCACGCTTTATCATGAAAAGCATTGTGATCATCCCCTTCTTTATGCTAGGTTATCCCCGATTATTAGGCTGTTTTATCGCGGGATCTGTCGGCCGCCAGGATGATTAGTGCAACCACAAATGCGATGGCAAACATCGTAAATGAAATGGAACTGGCATAACCCATATTGAATTTGGAAAACGCCTGCTTGTACATATACGTGGCCATGAGCTCCGTACTACTGGAGGGTCCGCCTGCCGTCATGACAAAAATTAAATCAAAATATTTTAAAGAACCGATTACGGATAACACCGAGGATGTGATAATTGTCGGCTTAATTAAAGGAAGCGTAATGCTCCAAAACTTTTTCCAACCGCTGCATCCATCGATTTCAGCAGCTTCATAAATTTCATCGGGTATTCCCGAAATGGCTGCACGGAATAAAATCATATAAAACGGAGTAAACTGCCAGCAGATCGTCACGATTACCGCAATAAAGGCGGTTTTCGGATCACCAAGCCAGCCATTCTGCCATGAGCTAAGCCCGACAACCTCCAGCAGCTTGTTGACAATACCAAACATCGGATCGTAGATGAACGTCCACAAAATTCCGACTGCCACGGTAGACATCAGCAATGGCAGGAAGTATACAGTACGAAATACACGCATGCCTCTAAGCGGTGCGAATAAGATAAGCGCCATGATGAGCCCAAGTGGAATTTGTGTGACCACGGAAGCGATAACCAGCAGCATATTATTAGAAATCGTCATCCAAAAGACTTTATCCGCCAACAATGTCCCGTAATTAGTAAAAGCTATAAATGTTTTTTCAGCTTGAATACCGTTCCAATTAAACAAGCTATAATAGAAGGTGGCAAAGATCGGATAAACTACATAGACCAGATAGATGAGCAGCGTCGGACCGATAAACCTTAGCAAAAACAGACTGGTTCGAATTTTATTTTGCCGACGTATATGCTCAGCCGAAGTAGCGCTGCTCCCTGTCGGAGTCGCTAGTGGATTACTATTGTTCATTGGAAGCTCCTTTCTCTTCTGGTGTCATATCTGGAAGGGGAGGGTTCCCTCCCCCATATCAGTTAAACAATCATAAGATTTATTTTTTCAATACTTCTTTGGCTTTGGCTTCCATTTCTTTAGCTGCCGCAGCTGGTGTCATGGAGTTTCCGAAAATATTTTGCGTTGTATCCTTGTGCAGCTCAGCTAACTCAGCAGGCAAGGTTTGATCGTAGAACGTTTGCATGGAGGTTGCTTTGCTCAGCATATCATTTAATTCTTTAGCGAAAGGATCGGAGTAAGTAACTCCTTTAACTGCCGAGATGGTGCTTGCCTGATCAGCCATTTGTTGTGCAAGCTCTTTGGAAGTCAATGCTTTGACCAATTCAATCGCTTCGGCAGGATATTTACTCTTGGCTGCTACGGAGAATACAGGGGAGACGCCTCCTACCAAGTCAGTAACTTTACCTTTTCCTCCAGTAATTGCAGGGAACAGGAACATGCCTACTTTTTTCTCGAAATCTGGCGATTCCGCACGAATATTATTAATGTATGAAGACGTTTGCATTTCCATTGCTGCCTTACCTGTATACATCAGCTGACGGGAATTACCTGTGTCGTACTGAATACCGTTAAAACCAGGGTTAAAAGCACCACGTTTAACCAAATCCTGAATCATTTCTCCGGCCTTGACATAAGTTTCGTCTTCAAACGTACGACCTTTTCTTTCAAAGGCTTCGTTGAAAATTTCCGATCCGCCCAAACGGTTTGCAAAGTACATCAGGTAGAAAGCTGCAGGCCATTTGGTTTGGTTGGCAAGCGCGATAGGAATGATGTTCTCTTTTTTCAGCTTATCCACGATAGTGAGAAACTCATCATAGGTTTGTGGAGGCGTCAGATTGTATTTAGCAAAAATTTCTTTATTGTAATAAAAGGGAACGACTGACATCGCAAGTGGTGCGCCATATACCTTTTTATCAAAGGTAGCTACATCCAGACCTGCAGGCAAAAACGCATTACTGTCGATTTTACCCGTTAAATCCAACACTTGATTAGCGCTTGCAAATTGCTTCAACCAACCGCCGCCCCAAGAGTGAAATACATCCGGCGGGTTTCCTCCGCCCATAGCTACAGACAGTTTCGTTTTATAAGGATCGTTAGGAATTTGAACCGCTTCCACTTCCACGCCTGGATGATCCTTCATAAATTTCTGAACAGTTGCTTCAATGAGCTCTTTCCGTTTTCCTGTATCAATATACCAGAACGACAGCTTCTTCTTCTCTCCGGCAGGAGCTGCAGGAGCTGCAGCAGCTGGTTGAGCCGGTTTAGCTTCCGGTGTCGCCGGAGCTGCAGTTGTTGCAGGTTTTGTGCCACTGCAGGCCGAGATGATAAACAATACGCCCACGCAAAGCATCGTAATCCACTTTTTCATTTTTTGTACCCCTTTCAATCATTTAATTTGTTTACGCTTTCATAATATCATCGATCCCTATACTTAAAAAAGGTACTCTGATATGCAAAAATGCCAATTTGATTGGAAATGTAAGCGTTATTAAATCCAACAACAAAAACCCCTCCGACCGACAGCTTCAATTTGTCGTCAATCGTGAGAAGTTTTTAATACCGTCTTTTGGGCAATTTCCACCAGAACCGATCGAACGCTGCCCAGCTATCTTGAGCTTACTTAAGTGCCTTCCTTTTGTTGTATTCTATGTTGATTTCATCGGTAATCCGGGTATAGGTCGGATCCTTCTTGAGCATATCTACGAACGTACTCCATTCTTCCAACGAAATTTTCCCGATAATGACTTGTACCTTCGTATCGGCAATTTTCTTCGTGTAGTCGGCTCCCACTTTAAGCTCTGTATCGGAAACGAGACCTATCGCGGGGTCACCTGTTGAAAACTTTGCTTTTTGTTCAGCGATTTTCATGTTGCGCTGGTACATTTCTTTGGGCATACCTGCCGCATACTGCCACAAATCCAGCACTGGCGTACTGAACATTTTACCCCATGAAGCTGTTCCTATGCTGTCTGCTACTGCTTTATCATTAGCGACTTTCAGGCCATCAACAACGGTGTAATGAACATTCTTAATCCCGTACAGCGCCAAATCCATGCCTTCGCCACCGGAGCCGAAATCAATAAATTTTAAGATGGCTTTCATTTTCTCCTCAGACACGGTTTTTGGGACAGCCAATACGCCATTAAAGCCCGTATTTTGCGTTACATATGGCTTGTCTCCGGCTCTGGACGCCAAGGAAAGCATCGGCGTCCACTCAACCGACGGATCCTTCTTCCATTGATCCATCGTATATCTGAACAGTGCTTCCGGTGTTTCCGAGGTCAATCCAGCCCTGCCGCTTGTTGCGATCTCCCAAAACTGATTTTCTTTCATCACGGGAAATTCCAGCGGTATTAATCCATTTTTGTACAGCTTGTTCAAGTAAACGAGGGCATCTTTTGTTTCATGCTCAAGCGTCATATTTATCAGCTTGCCGTCCCTTTCCTTCCATTTACCAACGGTTCCCGTAAATACTTCTTCTATCACACGCCAATCTCTCATCGTATATCCAACCGTATCTGGTTTACCGTCAGGAGCCTGTTCTTTAAAAGCCTTCAGCACCGTATACAGCTCATCCATATCGGTAGGCATCTGAAGTCCCACTTTATTCAACCAATCCTTGCGAATGGAGACAAAGCCGCCTCCATCCATAGGACGTCCTGCCGGAACCGCATAAGTTTTACCATCAATCTTCGTATGGTCCCAGATCCTTGAATCCAAAGCCATCAGGTTTGGATAGCTTTTGACATAGGGCGTTAAGTCCCAGAACGCACCCTGTTTCACCATTTGAAGAAATAAAGGGGTCGTAATGTTCGGGATTTTTATCAAATCGGCAATATCACCGGTAGCCAGAGCTACATTGACTCGATCTGAGTAATCTCCGCCAGGCACCCAGGTTACCGTAAGCTTCGTATGCGTTCTTTTCTCAAATTCCTTCAGTACCGGATTGTCCAGTGATGGTGGCTGAGCTATGGTGTAGTCCGCCATGATTTTGATATCGATCGGCTTACCTGGAGCATGGGCTTCTTCCATGACATGGTCCATAGGAATAGCTGAAGGTGTGGAGCAACCAGCGGCAATAGCGACAATGACCACCCATGTGGATAGAATGAGCAGGGTCCGTTTGGGGCGTGTCGCCGTATCACTGAACTTCATTGAGAATCCTCTCCCATACGATGAACTCTAAACTTATAAACGGGTGACGTGTTGCCAAATGGATGGTTCCACCGGGATTCCATTTTCCAGATTATACTGTCGTCTTTGGAGTGTATCTTCACCTGGATATCGAACCGTACCGTTTTCTTCCAAAGGCTCTGCTTCTTGTAAATCACGAATGGCCTCGTTGATCCGTTCATTAATGAAATCAAGGTTAGAAAGTGAACGGGTATCAAAAGCTATAAACATTTGCGACACGCTATGTTCAGCTGGCAGCTTGCCAATCTCATGAGTGGTATGGCCGTCCGCAAACAGAGCAGCCATCAAATCGAGTACTAATGATAAACCCGAACCTTTCCAAAAACCGATGGGAAGCGGACGCCCCGAATCTAAAATTGCAGATGGATCTTTGGTCAGATTCCCTGCCTTATCATATCCGCCGTCAACAGGAAGCTGCGAACCCAGCAGTTTCTTCGTATTCAGCTGCCCATAAGAGAATTGGGAAACAGCCATGTCCAATACAATAGGACCTTCTGCCCGTGGAACTGCAAATACAATCGGATTGTTGCCAAGTTTTCTCTCGATTGAACCCCAAGGGGGCAAATTCGGCATCGTGTTGGTCCAGCAAATCCCTGCGCAACCCGCTTCCACAGCCTGCCAGCCGTAGCTTCCGCCACGCATCCAATGATTCGTATTCCTGAGAGCTATACAGCCGATTCCTTGCTGCTTGGCTATAGCAATGGCCCGTTCCATACACAGCTTGGCATTGAGGTTGCCTGGCCCAAGATTTCCATCCCACCTTTCCATGGCCCCAAAGCTATGGATGCATTCAGGTACAGCATGGATATCTACATAACCCTTGTCAATGAATTCAATAAATGATGGGAATCGGTTCAACCCATGGGAATATACACCATCGAGACTGGCCTCTGCAAACAACGCTGCACATCGCTGCGCTCGTAATTCAGTGAATCCCTTATTAAGCAGTACAGCTGTAAATTGATCTTTCATCTCAGAAAAAGGAACCCTCAGCACGATAAAAAAACCTCCTTTTCATCTGTGTATGCTTTTTCATCTTTTTCCTTCATTAATCTGTTTTATCACATCCAATGCAACCTTCGGTTTACGATCATAAGTCAACAATCCGTTAATTTCCTGCTCGACATCGGTCAACTGTGTATAACAAAAACCTTGAACGACCGGAGATTGCAGCAAGGGCTGCGTAACCGCTGTATAACGCTCGATAAAATCCTCATCGCTTTGAGCTGCTGAATATCCCCAGCCTTCCCAATCGCTTTTCTTAAACGAGACGCCGCCATATTCCGATACATGAATCGGAGCCCCTTCATAAGGATAGTCAGGTACATGAATCCAGCGGTTGGCTGGCTTCGATTGAACCGCATTTTCGACGGTACGGTATCTTTCTTCGAGCACTTCCCGTTTACTTTCGTAATCATGTATCGTGCAAATATCGGATTTAATATGCTCCCAACCATCATTAGAAATTACAAGCCGGGTGTCATCCAGCGATTTGGTTAAATGATACAGACCAAGCGCGTGCTGCTGCTGAAGCTTGTCCACCAAAATATTCGGTACACCCCAGCTTTCGTTCAGCGGCACCCAAGCCACGATGCAGGGATGATTGTAATCACGTTCTATGGCCTCTTGCCATTCCGAAGTGATGCGCCGCACATAACTTTCCGAATACGCCGCGGCATTGGCCATTTCCCCCCACACGAGCAGTCCCAAACGGTCACACCAATACAGGTAACGCGGGTCTTCGATTTTCTGATGCTTACGTGCTCCATTGAAGCCCATCGCTTTGGTCAATTCAACATCCTGTTTGATCGCATCATCTGTTGGTGGCGTCATAATACCATCTGGAAAATAACCTTGATCCAGCACAAGCTTCATATAATAAAAACGGTTATTCAAGCACACCTTGCCATCCTCTATAGAAATTTTGCGCATGCCAAAGTAACTGTTTACCTCATCAATAACTTGATCACCTTCAAGCAGGAGGAATTGGACATCATATAAATTCGGTTTGTCTGGCGACCACCAGCGTCCCCTACCGTGATCATTAAAATCGTTCAGTCCTATACGCCGCATCAGCTCCGGCTCTGTTACTTTGACGATCTCTTCGGTTACCGGAGCTCCCTTAAAGGATATCACCGTCTTCAACCAAAGATTATCACTTAAGCGTCCTTCAATAAAGACTCTGATCTTAATCTCATTCGAATCGATATAAGGGGTAAGCTTTACCTTGTTCAGATACGTCTCTGCTACAGGCTCTATCCAAACGGTTTGCCAAATGCCTGTAGTGCGTGTATACCAAATGTCTGCAGATTTCTTCACCCAATATTGTTTGCCTTTGGGAAGGGTGTGATCCTGGCTGTAGTCTTGTGCTTTCACGACGATCGTATTCTCACCACTCTGCAATTGTTCGGTAATATCGACTGAAAAAGGCGTATGCCCACCTTCATGAACCTTCACCAACTGGCCGTTAATCCAGACCCAAGACATATAATCAACAGCACCAAAATGCAATACTATCCTTTTGCTGACATGGGCCTCAGATACATTAAATCGTTTGCGATACCATACGATATCATGAAAACCCGTATCCCCGATTCCGCTCAAGCTGCTTTGGAAGCAAAAAGGAATTTGTATCTTTTGGCTAAAATCGTGCGATACATACCACTTTTCCTGGTTGCCCACTTGATCGTCATCAAATTCAAATTCCCACTCTCCGTTCAAATTAAGCCACTCAGCCCGCTCAAATTGTGGACGCGGATAGTCTTGCCTATACGGCTGTACCGTCATATGAATCACCCTTTATCTTTTATTGTTAATACATAATATACATTGCGATATTGCAATACTACATGATAAAGATCGAAATGTAAACAGTCAGACAACGGCCATTTTTCAACCGTCGCACTTGGCTGCTGTTAAGGTTTCACGGTTATCCTTGTGAATGCTTCTCGCGATATTGTCTTGGAGTCATCCCTTCGCTTTTCTTGAACATACGAATGAGATAAGAAGGCTGATATTGCAATTGCTCTGCAATTTCACTGATTTTCATATCGGTCTTGCACAGCAGTTCCTTACATTTCTCAATCCGCAAACGAATAATCGTATCGATAAAGTTCGTGCCGTGGATTTGCCGGAATGCTTTACTAAGCTTGGAGGAGCTCATCTGCAATTGGTCAGCATACATTTCCAGCGATACGTCCATCAGGATCTCCTCTTGAATTTGCAACAGCAGCTTATCAATCGTTTCCCGCAAATTACCGTCATAGGTCATGGACAATGTTTTGATAAAGGGGTGGATCAGCTTGTGCTGAAACCAGTCTACGATCTGGTCCGGCTCGGATAAATGCATCAGCTGCTCATACAGATGAACGCCTTCGTACAATGCATACAAATTTACATCATGCTTAATAATCGTGTCATGGAGGGTGCCCAGCAGCTTCATCATCCCTTGATGCACCATCAATTCGGTACTATTGTCACCCTGCAGCTCCAGCATAAACTGACGAATTAATCGGACAGCTTCCTCCTCAAGCCCAATACTGACGGCATGCACAATTTCTCTTTCCAGTTCGGAAGGAAAATGCTTGGGGCTGTTAGGTTCCATCATAAATTGATTCATATCCAGCATCTGATTGGACGTATGCAGGTCGCGGAAACGCAGCGCTTTTCGCGTCTGCTCCAGAACATTCGGCATGTCCACTAGAGAATCAGATATTTTACTTGTGACAATTGTCACCTTCATTCGCAGCATGTTATTGACCGCCACGATATAATCATGGGCAAGCTTATTGAGTATAGCCTTGATTTCCTCATTCGTTATGCTTCGATCGAGAACAAAAAATACACCTACAGATAAATCCTGGAAATTAATGACATGCACCATGTTCAGCTTCTCGGAGCACAGCTCCAAAATAATGTTGGAAGCGGCAAACGTAATCAGCTGCGAATCCCGCTCGGAGAACTTGCCACCCAGCTCAGAGATACCGTGCAGCTGCGAAACCATAACTGCAAATCTTTTATTCTGTGCGTCCCAATCGAGCTGCTTCATCTTGTCAATAAGCTCCAGCTCTGTATGCGTATATAAATTGCCTTGCAAAAATTGCAGCAGGAAGCTTTCCCTTAAGGCCGGTATGGATTCCTTGATTTGCATAGAGAGGGTCTGCTGCTCCACCAGGTGCTGATTCCATTGATTTTCAATGTAAGTCACTTCATCCTTAATGTCTGACCTTGTATGCCTGGAAGATTCGAACAAGCTTTTCAAACGATAGATCGGGTCGTAAATTTTGTTGGATGCGAACCAAGATAGTAGCAGGCCGACCGTCAGGCCGAATAGGCTGATCCAGAGAATCAATCTCGACAACGAGGTTACAGGAGCAATGATTTGTGATAAGGGGGTGGCTGAGACAAACGTCCATTTGCCGCCGAGCTTTGAAATTTTACCATAGGATACGGTGTAGCTTTGATCTTGCCAATCAAATTTAAAGGTGTTATCGCGCAGGTCCTCCTGAGCAATCTGGTTCTTTACCGCATCCTCAAGTGTGAGCTCCTTCAAAGCTCCGTTGGTGTGGGGAGTCGTCAAATAATCGCCGTTTTCATTAATAAGAAAAGCAACGCCTTCCCCGGAAGCCAATTTTTGCACCATCGTGTTTAACTTGACTTGATCCAAATAAATAATAAAAGCGCCATAGGAATCATACATTTGACCACCGGGAAGCTTTACAACAATAGCCTTGTATAGTGTGTCAGGAATACCTGGCTTCCTTAACGAATAGTTCCAATAGATGGTACGTTCTTTTTCCAGTAAGGCTCTTAATAGCTTCTCATCCTCCTCCGACTGAATAGTTTGAAATCCAAACTCGTCTCCTATGAGCTTATTGGCATCGCGTAAATAAAGGTTCACACCACCAATTAAGGAATTCGATTCCCTCATTAATGTAAACGATCTCATTAAATCGTTCGTTTTTTGAAATTCCATAATAAAATCCATCTGCTTAAGCGTCTCATCCATATTTCGGTCAAAAGCGAGTCTGACTACCGCATGCTCCAAATTGGATAAATAATCCTCCATGTGCTGGATCGACTGGCTAAGCTGATTCTGATGAGCTTTGTTGACTTCCATGCCAATGCGGTCCGTTCCGATATAGTAAAGAATGACACTGATCAATGCGATGGGGATGCAGGTAATCAGCAGTACAATACTTAAATTTTTCCAATAAATCGACCCTCTATTTATGCTCTTTGGCCTGCTCATCGGGATATTTCACATCCTTTACTTTATGGGCCCAATCGCCGCTCATCAACCGCAGCATCAGCAATTAATTGCGTATGTATAATATACATTGTATATTTTGTATATCAAATAATCAATAAAAGGTTCTACAGATCTAAGACAAATTGACAACGCAAAAAACTGCTGTATCCAATCAGATTCAGCAGTTCGGTAATCAAGTATCCCCCACCCATCCGGTTCCGAAAATGTTGAGTTTACAGCAAAGAGGCAAGGGACCTCCCTTACCTCCGCACAAATCAAATTCGATTACAGTTTATTTTTGAGCCATCCGATTTTTGTATTCTGCGTTGATTTCTTCTGTGATTTTGGTGTAGTTGGGATCTTTCTTAAGGCTGTCTACATATTTATCCCACTCCTCCAATGTAATCTTGCCGATAATCGTTTGTGTTTTCATATCAGCAATTTTTTTCGTGTAGTCAGCACCCATTTTAAGTTCAGTGTCGGAAACGAGACCGATAGCCGGGTCTGCCGTGGAAATTTTCGCTTTTTCTTCAGCCAGCTTAATATTGCGTTGATAAATCTCTTTCGGCATACCGGCTGCATACTGCCACAGATCCAGCACAGGTGTGCTGAACATTTTACCCCAGGAAGCAGTTCCTACACTGTCGGCTACAGCCTTATCATTGGCAATTTTTTGACCGTCTACAATGGTGTAATGAACATCCTTGATTCCGTACAGCGTCAAATCCAGGCCTTCGCCGCCAGAACCATAATCAACGAATTTCAAAATCGCCTTCATTTTTTCTTCAGGTACGGTTTTGGGAATTGCTAATACGCCATTAAAGCCAGAGGCTTGCGGTACATAAGCTTTGCCACCTGCTTTTGGAGCCAGCGAAAGCATCGGTGTCCATTCCACCTTCGGGTCCTTCTTCCATTGATCCATCGTGTATCTGAACAGAGCCTCCGGTGTTTCTGAGGTCAGTCCCGCTCTGCCGCTTGTAGCCAGCTCCCAGTACTGATTTTCTTTCAATACAGGGAAGTCCTGCGGGATTAAACCATCCTTATACAATTTATTCACATAAATTAGAGCTTCCTTCATTTCCGGCTCCAGCGTCATGTTGACGAGCTTGCCGTCCTTCTCTTTCCATTTGCCGACAGTTCCAGTGAACACTTCTTCAAATACACCGGAGCCGCCGCGCATGGTAAAGCCAGTTGTGTCTTTTTTACCATCAGGTGCGTTATCCTTGAAGGCTTTCAATACGGTATACAGCTCATCTAAATTAGTCGGCATTTTCAAACTTAGTTTGTCCAGCCAATCCTTACGAATCGAGAAAAATCCCCCGCCATTCAATGGGCGCCCCGCAGGTACGGCAAACGATTTCCCATCGATTTTGGTGTTATTCCATATTTTCTGATCAATGGCCATAAGGTTTGGATAGTTTTTGACGTATGGCGTCAAGTCCCAGAATGCACCTTGTTTGACCATTTGACGGAACAAGGGAGTCGTAATGTTCGGAATTTTAATTAAATCGGCAATATCGCCAGCGGCCAGTGCCACATTCACGCGGTCCGCATAATCTCCACCTGGCACCCAGGTCACGGTCAGCTTCGTATTCGTTCTTTTTTCAAATTCCTTCTGTACGGCATTGTCTGGGGATGGAGGCTGCGCGATCGTGTAATCCGCCATAACTTTGATTTCGGTAAGCTTTGCTGGGGCTGGGGCTTTAGGCTCTTCCTTGCCGGCAGTACCTGGCGCAGGTGCAGGTGCTGCAGAAGGAGCAGGTGACGAACAAGCTGCGGCAAATGAAGAGAATACGACCATCGTGGATATGAATAACAATATCCGTTTTTTGAGTAACTTGGTTGTTTGTACTTTCATTGCAAATCATCCCCTTAATATTGGTTTGGCTTGTTGGAGTTATCTGTTGTGGATAACTTATTTACTCCAAAACGGAAATCGCGCTTATACGGCCCAACCGCTGTCGCGAAGCTTGCTTTCATAATGAGCAGTGTCGATATGCAAGCCGAATCCTGGTGTAGAAGGTACAGAAATTTTGCCTTCTTGAATCGTGTAGCCGGAAGTATCAATACCTGGAATTTGCGCCTCATCCCACTCCACGAACATAAAGCCTTCAATAGCTGGATATACCTGTGCCGAAGCAAAGTTGCCATAGAAGCCGCCATAGTTGTGAGGAGCCGCTTTCACACCGCTTTTGGCCAGTCGCTTCGCCAGCTTCAGCCAATTGACGATGCCATAATCCTTCAAATCGTATTGGATCGCATCGATCAAGCCTTGCTCTGCCCATTCCACAATCGGTCCCGCCGCCAAGCCTTCACCGTCCGTGATCATCACATCGATCTTTTCCTCAGCTAACCAAGCCTTCAAATCGCGATACAGCCGATCATCTTCGTGGAACGCTTCCTCCATCCACAGCAGGTTGGATGATGCCGTTTCTTTCAAAACATGCTTCGTCAGATTCAGGTTATAGCCGTTATTCGCATCGATCGATATGTTGCATGCCGGACCGACTACCTCACGGATGCCGTTCACAATGGCGATATCCCGCTTCGTGCCTTCCATCAAGTCCATATGCATTGCACCACGGCCGACCTTGATTTTAAATCCGCGAAATCCTTCGTTATAGCCCTGCATCGCTTCCTCCTGCAGCAGCTTCACCGCGTCCGCCTCGTTGCTCAGGTGCAGATCATCAAAATACAAGGACGTATCATAGCAAGCCACGCTCAGAGGTGTCGATTGGCCGCTCAGCAGCTGATAAACCGGAATGCCTCTTACATTCGCTAACCAGTCGAACAGCGGGAATTGGATGCTTTGAAAACGGTCCTTGATCCATTGATCCTCACAAAAAATCTCGCTAATCGGTGTCCCGATAAATGCTGCTGCTGCTTCACGAGAGACACGGGACCAGCTATACCCCGCGATGCCGCCAATCGTAATACGTACCAAAGGAAAGCTGACTTCTTTACCATGTACCCCCAATCTTGCATTGCAGCCTGCCAATCTGCGGCGTTCACCTTTCATTAGTACCTGCTCGATTGACTCAATACGCCATGTGTTGTCCAGATCGGAAAAGTTTTTCATCTTCATTTGCTCCCTTGTCATTTGTATTTATATTGTTGTTGGTTTGTTTGTCGGATAAGGGTGAGCAGCGCTGCCGGTGTAGAATGAAACAACGACGAGCCATCTTCACTTAACCTTTGACAGAACCTAACATAACACCCTTGGTAAAATGCTTTTGCAAAAACGGATACACCATCAGTATTGGCAAGGTTGAGATCACGACGGCAGCCATTTTGATCGTTTGCGTAGGCAGCTGCTTGTCTGACGACATTTCCACAGCTGACGCTCCGCCCATTGCGGTATCAGAATCGATCAGCATATTGCGCAGTACAATTTGCAGCGGCACCTTCGTAAAATCGTTAATATACAACACGGCACTAAAGAAGGTGTTCCAGTAAGCCACTGCGTAAAATAATCCAAACGCGGCAAGCGATGCAGCCGAAAGCGGCAAAATGATTTTGAAGAAAATGCTCAAGTCATTACAGCCGTCAATCATTGCGGCTTCCTCCAACTCCACAGGAATACTGTCGAAGAAGCTTTTCATCAAAATGACATACCAGCCGCTGGTCAATACTGGAATTATCAGCGCCCATATGCTGTTGATCAAACCCAAATCACGTACGAGTAAGTACAGTGGGATGATTCCCGGATTAAACAGGATCGAGAACATGACCATGAACATCATGAGCTTTCTGCCTTTTAGTCTTTTACGGGAAAGACCAAATGAAAAGGCCGAGGTTACCATCAGGCTCAGCAGTGTGCCCACAGTTGCCAGAAAAGCGCTGACGCCCGTTGCCCGAATAAAGGCGGATGTAGACATTAAGTATTCATACGAGCCAAGGCTCCACTTACTCGGAAATAACACAAACCCGTATTTTTCGATATACTCTCTTGGCTCCGTGAAGGAAACCACGAAAACGTAATACAACGGGAACAAAGTAATGATGCCGATCATAACCAGCAGCACAAGGTTTGCCATACTAAACAGGCGGTCGCCTAAGCTTTCTCTCATGAGGGGTGGCTCCTTTCTAAAATAAGATGATTTACGGATTAAGGATTAGGGATAAAATGCGGAGAATAGGTCGTCGCTGCGCGTCCGAAGTGTTCCTCCGATTGCTGTTGTTCCCGGATTTTATCATTGTATAAGAGATGTATCGGTGAAAATCCGGGAACAAAGGCACCGCTTCGCTATCTCCAGAACACCACGGACGCTCCGCTTCGTATTCACCACATTTTGCGGCCCCTTAGGCCGGAAAGCGCAGCTTCCTTTATACATTTCGCTGAAATTAAAGGGCATTTATTCAATGGATTAGCATTGAATATTCATTTTCTGGCTCTACGCGATCATTAGTTCTCGACGGAGTACGAGCAATGATCCTTGAAAAACCTCGGAGCCTTTTATACTTAAGCCTATTTATTAAGGGGTATGTCTATTTCCTTGTGCGAATTTCGCAACTGCGAAATTCTACTGAGTATAGCTCTTACTTATTACTTCTCCCTTGGTCAGGATCACTTAATTTAGAGACTTAATTTAGAGCACTTAGTTTAGAGCACTTCGTTTAGATACATTACGATTAGTAAATGTATCAAGCCCTCAACAACTCCCTTTGTTTGGAGTGTGTTCAAAAAGAACAGCGGAGGAGAAGGGGTGTGCTGTAGGAGCGTAGCGTTCGCCTTTGAAATCGTGAATATACCGCTTAACCTATATTCATAATTCGCGATTTCAACAGCGACCGGAGGCGTACCCCTTCTCCATAGCGATCCCCTTTTTGAACACGCTCCAACACTCCACCTCAGTAAACTCCTTCCTCTCCAAACCGCTTAGCCAGCCAGTTGGCACATACAACAAGCGTCAAGCCGATCACCGATTTGAATAATCCGACAGCTGTGGTATAGCTGAATTGGCCTTGCTGAATGCCGTTACGATATACATAAGTTTCAAAAACATCAGCAACATTCGATACTGCTCCATTCGCCATCAGGAATACCTGCTCAAATCCAACATCCATAATATGACCCAAGCGGAGGATTAACAAAATAATAATGACGTTGCGAATGCCCGGCAGGGTTACATGCCACATTTGCCGAATCCGATTGGCCCCGTCGATCTTGGCTGCTTCATACAGCTGCGAATCGATACCTGTTATGGCTGCGAGGAAAATGATCGTTCCCCAGCCGGTGTCCTTCCATATGTTTTGACCAGTTAAAAGTCCCCAGAACAAGTTTTCGCTGGTCAAAAAAGCAATTTTGGAAAGTCCCATATACTCCATAATCAGGTTGATAATGCCGTTCGTCTGTGATAAGAGCAGGAACGTAATTCCTGCAATAATGACCCACGAGAGAAAATGCGGCAGGTACACCACAGATTGAATCACCCGCTTAAAGTATTTGTTGCTCACTTCATTCATACAAAGAGATAACACAATGGGCAAAGGAAAGAAGAAAACGAGACTCAAGAGACTAATCATCATCGTATTGCGAAAGAGTAAGTAAAAGCTCGGGTTCGTGAAAAATCGGATGAAATGCTCGACACCGACCCAAGCGCTTTTGAATATTCCCATATAAGGTGAATAGTCCTGGAAGGCGATGATGATGCCCCACATCGGGTAATATTTAAAAACAAGGAAATACAGTACTCCCGGCAGAACCAAGAGATATAAATACTTATCCCTTTTCAGTTCGGCCCACAGCGAGGTTTTGCTTTTACTTTTTGTTAACGCTTGCGAAATTGACTTTGTCGCTTGGATATCCATGATGCCTTCCTCCTTAAAGTGTTCGTAAAATCTGACCTCGCAAGCATTCCAACCCACGCAGATCCTGCAGTGTGCATTGTGTTACCAAATGGTAGGTGTCGTTGGAATCCTTGTGAATCAATCGTATGCCCTAACCTTAGGATAGATCATGCTGCAAGCGCAATAATAACAAATTATTACTATGCCTATTAAAAATTTCCGCCCATAGTCTTTTTTTGAAATGTTAAGGAAACCAATCATAGGGCTGTGAAGACAACCATAGATACGCCCGGCAGCCTCTACTCTACGAAAAGATATTTAGCCTTGCCCATACTGATTATTATTGAGGGAACACAATAAAAAAAGAGATCCCTAGAAAGTCCATTTGGACTCTAGGAGATCTCTTTGAATTTACATTTATCCTTTAATCGAACCTAGCATCATCCCTTTAGTAAAATGCTTCTGAAGGAACGGATATACAAGCAATATGGGTACGGTAGAAACAACGATCATTGCCAATTTGACCGTTACCCCAATACGTGGGGCGTCTTCACTAAGAGAAGCGGCGACCGCGTCCGAGGTAAGTACCAAGAGCAGCTGCCTCAGCAGCACTTGTAACGTAAAGTTATTCGGATTCGAGATATACATAACCGCCTGAAAGAACATATTCCACTGCGCAACAGCATAAAAAAGGGTAAGTGTAGCAAGAATCGGCATGGAGACAGGCACCATAATACGAAATAAAATACCAAAATCATTACATCCATCAATCCGGGCAGAGTCCTCAAGCTCTTCGGGCAATGTTCGGAAAAAGCTGATTAAGATGATGATATTAAAAGCGTTGATGGCGTTAGGTATAATAAGCGACCACAATGTGTTCATCAGACCGAGACTTTTGACAATCAAATAAGAAGGAATAATGCCTCCATGAAACATCATGGTGAAAAATACAATAAATATCATGACTTGCGAGCCTTTGAGCCTTTTCTTCGATAACGGATATCCAAGCATAACCGATAACACCATACTGATGAAGGTACCAATCACCGTGATGAAAATCGTATTTTGAAATACCTTGATAAAGTTAGGCGTATTGAAAATGGTCTGGAAAGCAATACCTGTGATTTCCTTCGGCCACAGCATAATTGCGCCTTCATGCACAAGATGTGGTGCGGTTAACGAGCTAACGAGCACGCTCCAGAATGGAAAGACCATCAAAGCAGCCAGTAAAGCCAAACCAATATAGTTGCAAACATCAAAGGCAAGGCTGGCGGGGCGAATTCGTTTCATGACTTGGTTCTCCCCTCCTCTGTTAAAATAAATAATGTTCACTCGTCTTTCTCGAAATATAATTGGCTCCGAGTATGAGCACAAATCCGACCGCCGATTTAAAAATTCCGATAGCAGTCGCATAACTGAAATTACCCTGCAGCACTCCTGCTTGATATACATAGGTGTCGAATACTTCCGCGACCTCTTTCACAAGCGGATTGCCCATAATGTACAACTGGTCAAAGGATATGTTCAATACTTGTCCAAGCCTTAAGATTAATAAAATGACAATCGTATTCATTAGGCAAGGTATCGTAATATGGAGCGTTTGCTGCCAACGGTTTGCACCGTCCACCTTCGCGGATTCATATAATTCAGGACTGATCCCCGCAAGCGCAGCGAGAAATAGAATCGTTCCCCAGCCGGCATCTTTCCATATGTTTTGCAGCGTAATAATACCCCAGAATAAGGATTTATCCATTAATAATTGAACCTTCGGGAATCCCATCGCATGAACAATCTCAGTCAAAAACCCCTCTGAGTTCATTAACGATATCGACAAAGCGCAAATCACGATCCAAGAAACAAAATGCGGTAAATACATGACGGTTTGAATCGTCTTTTTGAATAGGGCTGTTCTCACTTCATTTAACAATAGTGCGAGTATGATCGGAGCCGGGAAAAAAAATACGATATTCAACATACTAATAACGAGCGTATTACGCATAATCATCCAAAAATCGGGATGCTTGAACAGACGGACGAAATGGTCGCCACCAACCCACTCACTGTTCATAACACCCTGAAAGGGGTCATATTCCTGAAATGCGATCACAATTCCCCACATTGGAAAATAATGGAATACAATGAAATAAAGCATTCCTGGCAGTGCCATCAGGTATAAGTATTTATCAGCTTTCCATAATTTGGTTAGTGTCATATCTAGCTGCAGCACCCGCTTTCTTTCGACGTTCGGTCGGACAACTCTAGATTAGCTATTGTCCGCCGACGTCTATCATTCTTTTATTTCTTCATAACCTCCGCGATTTCAGCAGCAACCTTGTCTCCTTCATAACGGTCATACCATTGCTTTACAACGGAATCCCAATCGCTGACTTTGCTTGCTCCCATAATCGTCTTGACGGTGTTATCCTGAATAAATTTTTCAGCCTCAGTTGCATATTTGGCATACGTTTGCGAGAATAACAGCTGCGTTTCATCGGTTACGAGAAACGGTTCATTCATTTTATGACCGGAAACAACGAGGTTCTGCGCCTCTTTGGTGTTTTGCGGGAATATGTAAAGCTCGTCGGTCGATTGGATCGGCAGTGTAAAGCTAAAGGTACGAGGCATATCCCGTTCGAACATTTTCGTATCCTGCTCGATCTTCCCATCAGCCGTTTTCTTGTAATGCATGCCTTCTACCCCATAGTTCCAGAAGATGCCGCCTTCTTCACTAGCTCCAAAATCCAGCCATTCCATAATTTTCTTCATCTTTTGCGGGTCATCGGCTGCCTTTTTCGAGATGAAGATTCCTCCTCTATCCACACGTGCCGTAACTCCACGTTCTCCATTAGGTCCTTTGATCGCTTCGAATGGGATTAGCTTGGCTTTTGGATCTGTTTTTTGAAAATTGGTTTCAAAATCGTAAATGCGTGTTGTAAAGTTGAACATGATGCCCGCCTGACCTTTACGAACCAGCTTTGAATCCGATGTAGGCCCGTCAGTAACAGCAAAATCGGGGTCAATCAGCCCTTCGGCAAACGCTTTGTTCATCCACGTTAAATATTCCTTAAAGTTTGTTGTGGCAAACCTCGGCACCACTTTATCTCCCTGCTTGGTCCAAGCATTTTTAATACCGAAAGCTTGGGTAATTCCTGTGGTCCCTCGAATCGAAATGCCTGCAGCCGTGTTTCCGAGCTGTAGACCATACGTATCGTTCTTGCCGTTTTTATCGGGATCATTTTTGGTAAACGCCTTAGCCGTCTCATACAATTCATCCAACGTTGTCGGCACCTTCATACCGAGATTGTCCAGCCAGTCCTTGCGGATTAGCGGGATATCCTGTGATGCGATCGGATTGCGGACACTGCTCAAACCATAAATATTTCCTTGATATTTGGTTAGAAACAACGGTTTTTCTTTCTTTAAATTAGGATATTCATCAATATATTTGTCCAATGGAACCACAACACCGGATTTAATAAGCTTTACCATGAAGTCATCGATATCCGTCCAGGCGAACGCATCCGGGACATCTCCAGAGGCTATCATAACCTTCAGCTTTTCTTTGTAAATATCCGGAGCTGCTGCTGTGAGGTTCATTCGAATCCCCAGCTTGTCCTCCAGATATTTGAGTGAAGGATTATCCTCTCTGGCGATACTTGGCGTATTCCAGCCAATATAATAGGCCATATTTAATTTCACTGGACCTTCTGCTACCGGTGCTGCCTTACTTCCCTGCGCTGCCGGCTGTGGATTCGAGCAAGCTGTCGCGGACAGTGCCATAACCGTACTCAAGCTGATTAGCGTACCCATTTTCCAGCCTCTAAACGATTTCATTGTGACGCCCCCTTAAATGTGTCTATTAATAGAATGAAGCATTCATGGGTCATGCTTCCATGGTCGTGCTGCATGTCCCTATTGTGTATCCTCGAAACTATTCATGCAATTTACAAATAGCGAAAATGCGATTTTTATGAATATGGTACGTTTACCTTTTTAATTAAACCAGCCATTTGCTTGAATTGGTAAGCGAATAATAGGTAGATTGTCCGTTATTTGACGGGCATTGACTTCAAATAAACAAAACATTCATGATATAATTAATTATTATTAACTGCAAGGAATGTGGAGGACAGCATGTCGAAAAAGTTGCAAAATGCGGTGACACATATTCTTCTCACTTCCCTCAGTATTGTGCTGATTGGTCTGATTATCTTTAATTTGGCCTCCGATATTATCCGCAAGGAAATTGAACAGGTTCAATTGATATCCTTGCAGCAAACACGCGATGGATTTGAGAATTATATTAAGCAATTAAATCAGGCTGCGATACAAATGGAAAAAGTCCCTGATTTTGAAAAATGGATTGATAATCCTTCAGCCCATAAGCTCAATCAATTTGATAGGATCGCTTTTACTCAACTGCTCGTTCGCGTCCAAGCCTCCATCAGTTATCTCGATAACGTATTATTGTTCGATCCGGAAGCCAAGGTGCACTACTCTTCCCAGCCGACGATGGACGAGGTGCATCAAGATTATACTTCATTACTGGAGGAATTTTCAGGAATGAATGTAGATCATGCCTTTTTGACCAAAGTTATTAACGGTTCTTCTACCTATGTATATATAAGAAGGCTGCCGGTTTTTAGGGGTGATCCCTCATCACTCCTTTTATTCCATGTCAATTCCAAATTATTTTATGATTATTTAGGTATCACCAACAAGGACGAAGCGAACAGAGCAACCTCTTTTATTATGGATCAAAATGGTTTGCCGATCGGCAAGGGCACTTTTGCCGGTATTGAAGAAATTACGCATACTCTCGCTCAAGATCGGGAGCTAACGGCGTTACATGCTGACGAATCCCATACTTTGTATAAAGATGGATTATTGATAACCTGTGTTTCTTCTTCAGTGACGGGTTGGATTTTTGGCATAGTGGTACCTGACGAACAATTTCTAAGCAAAATAAATTCGTTCCGCAACATCACACTCCTCATATTAATCATTGCTGTTGCCTTATCCATACTTGCTGTCTTTATAAGCAATCATTGGTTTTTCCGAGGGTGGAGCAAGCTGGTCAGATTAATTGACGAGCCCTTCGGGTCGAAGCTTTCTGCGAAGCCAAGTAATGAATTTGAGCGAATATATTCCCATGTTTCGCAACTAAAACATCGACTTCATGAAATCATTCCCGAAGCCAAAGATGCTTATCTGCGAAAAGTGCTTGAAAACGGGGTCAGGATTAAGGAGGATTGGGTCGAAAAGCTGGATTTACAGCTGCATGAGGAAGCCGACTACTGCGGATTTGCCATTGAAATCGATTATTACAATCAGCTCAAGGAAACGTATTCCGAATGGGATCTCTTTTATTTTGAATACGGAATTGCCTGTGTGGTTCGTGAGGTGCTGACAGACCAGGGTATGGCGGTGAAGCTGAATGATGGCAAATTGATCGGAATCGCCGGATCCTCCGAACAAGGGGAAACGCCCTTTCGCGAGCAATTAAACGGGTGGATGTTAACGATCCATGAGTTTATCTCCGAGCACTTTCCTATTACCGTTACCATTGGAGTCAGTCAACCACGTAAAGGAACGAAATGTTTGCACATTTCCGCATCGGAAGCAATGGAAATTCTAAAACAAAAATTTTCGTTGGGAACGAATAAAGTGCTGTATTACGAGGATCTATCCACAGTTCAAGGCTTAAGCTTTTCTTTTGATGAGTCGCGCAGAATTGAGCAGGATTTAATTCATAGCATCCGATCACGGAACATGGATGAAGCCTTGCTTGCCCTCAATAGATTACGTATATTGGCACCTGAAGGGGAATATCAGAAACTGCAGCATTTGCTGCTTGATTTGACGCTGTCCGTGTACAGGGAGATCGGCGCAGCGCTTACCGAGCCCTTGGAATCCCCCTCTTTAAGTGAACTGCTCAGGTTTACGACAATGGATGAATGGCTGGACTGGCTGCAGCACCATTGTGCAGAGCATTTGATTCAGAGACTGACTGATGAATATCATACCCAGATGAAACAAGCGGCGAATCATTTAAGAGATTATATAAGCGAACACATTTTGCAGGATATTCGACTGGAGGATTGCTGCAAAGCACTCGGTATCCCTGTCTCGGTAGCCAAACAGGCGATTAAAGAGCTTTATGAAACGACATACGCTGAGCTGCTGTTGAATCTGCGTATTGAAAAAAGCAAGCAGTGGCTGCTTGAAACGGATTTCAGCGTAGATGAAATCGCTAAACGTCTCTATTACAGTAATGCTCAGAGCTTTACTCGTACGTTTAAAAAAGCTACTGGTGTACCTCCCGGTCAATATCGGAAGCTTTACCACATTTAATGGAATAAGCTGACAGCTACGTCTTCATTGCATACAATAAGGCCGTTCACAGTCAAATGGACTGGAGAACGGCCTTGTCTGGTTTAAGTCGCTTCCCTTAATGTGTTTAAAATCGCTATTTTTTGACGACATTAAATTTATCCTTGATGCATTACCAGCTCTAAGAAGCGCATACTCCAGATACAAAAAATAAATACTTGCGAATCCACTGAAAACCTTTACATATGAATGTAGTTTGGTATGATCGGATAAAGGGAGTGACAAACCGAAATGAAACGTAACCATCATATCATCACTTGTATGCTCGTCCTTGTCATGATGACAGAGTTGACCGGCTGTTTCTTCAATGCTTCAGAACCATCCACCACATCCATACCGTCTATACCTTCTATTCCTTCCCAACCTTCCGTGGCTGCTGCATCTATTACGGCTCCGACAGTCTTGGACGTTCCTTCAACTGAGAACGCTTTACCCGAGCTAAAACAGACTATAACTCAAGCCGAGCCCGAACCGTCGGATTATATGCTCGAAATCAAAGGGAAGTCCAACCAGCTGACCCCAAAAGCATTAAAAAGCATGACCTTGTGGCGAGAGAATATTATAGCTCTAGCTCAAAAGCATCGCGATAGTATCTATATAAATGGGCCTGACCGGAATAAGGTTGCTTTGACCTTTGATGATGGTCCAGATCCTGTCAATACGCCAGCGATTATCGATTCCTTGAAGAAATATAAAGTAAAAGGAAGTTTCTTTTTTGTGGGGGAAATGGTCAAAAGCTATCCAGAGGTTGTCCGCCATGCCTACGATAATGGAAATTTGGTGTTAAACCACAGTTACAAGCATGATAATTTAACTCAAAAAAGTCAAAATCAAATTCAAGCCGATCTCAACCAGACCGATAAGGCCATTGAGGATATCATTGGGAAGAAGCCTGCTTTGATGCGTTCCCCATATGGAGAAACCGATGAAAAAGTAGTAGCCGCAGCAACTGATACAGGCCACAAGATCGTTTTATGGTCCATTGATACGTTGGATTGGTCCCAGCGGGAAAGTCAAAATATTACAAAAAATGTAATCGATAATATTAGAAATGGCGACATCATTCTCATGCATTCGACTTCAAGGACAAGTGAAACCGCGAAGGCTGTGCCGATCATTATTGAAGAGCTGCAAAAACGAAATTACGATATTGTTGATCTTGCAACGTTGTTGAATGTGCAGGCTTATCAATAATAAAAAACGAGCCCCATGCATGAAACTGCTTAGGCTCGTTTCGTATGCAATTCATTTAGTGATCCTCAGAATGTCACCCATACTTATACGTAATACCGTAACCGCCTTTGGGATATACCCAAGCGATATTATCGGATGGACATGCAATCCGACAGGTACCGCATTCGATGCAGTTTTCAAAGGCTACAGTTGTAATCTTCAGCTTCTTCTCCCACTCGTAGACATCAGACGGACAAAAATAATTGCAATCCTTAGTCTTGCAGCTCAAACAGGTTTCTGTTTCTTTAATGACCAAATGGGACTCTGTATCGCATTTATAACGGATCGTAAACAGTTTTTCAGAAACGTTGCAGCTCATCCGTTCATCGCCCTCCACCCTTTATAGCCTAGTTTCATCAGATTCATGGTGCCGCCGGCTGCTCCTTTAATTAAATTCACCGCCATTTTTTGTTTATCCGCTTTAGGGATGCCGTCAACTAAAAACATATTATAAGCCGCTTCATTTAATGCCCGAGGCAGCTTATCAAATAACAGCTCCGGGTCCTGCTCTTTGAGAAATTGATGCATGCCTTTGTACTTTTTCAAATCCTTGTGAACAAAAGAACTGCGGACTTTTTGATCATAAGCGTTCAACGAAGCAGCTGAGAAATCGCCTCTAGCTTTAGCTTCAATAATCGCCTCACCTGCCAAACGTCCTGAAGTCATCGCCAGATTCGTACCTTCCCGGTTCACAAAGTTGACGAGCTGAGCCGCGTCTCCACATACACACCAGCCGTTTCCAGAAAGTGGAGGAATGGAATGAAAACCTCCTTCGGGGATTAAGTGGCCCGAATATTCCTTGGTTTCACCGCCCTGAATTAATTTACGAATCATCGGATGCTGCTTCACTGCATCAAGGATGGCATAAGGCTTAACTTTTTTGTCCCGCAAATGATTGACCATGACCCCAACGCCTAACGAAATCGTTTCCTTGTTCGTATACAAGAACCCCACCCCCGCCATGCCAAGCGAAGTCTCGCCCATAAATTCAATGGTCACGCCTTCGTCACCCTCAAGTCCAAAGCGATCCTCAATCTTTTCCTTGGGTAAGGAGATGATCTCTTTAACCGCGAGCGAAACCTCATCGGGTTCCCATTCCTTGTGAATACCCATCGCCTTGCCGAGCAAAGAATTAACGCCGTCCGCTATGACTACGACATCAGCATACAAATTGCCGTCTTCCCGATCTGTTTTGACACCGACTACCCGATCCCCTTCACGAATGACATCAAGGGCAACCGTTTCATAAACGGGCAAGGCCCCTGCAGCAACCGCTTTGTCTGCGAACCATTGGTCGAATTTGACACGCAGTCCGGTAAAGCAGTTATAAGGCTCCGAATATTTTTCATTGCGATGCCCAAAGGTAACCATCGATTCTTTACCCATCATCCAAATCCGCTGCTCAACAATATACCGCTCCATGGGGAAATTACGTTCCTTCCAAAACTCCGGTACCAGCTCTTCGATTTGCTTGCGATACAATACGCCGCCAAAAAGGTTTTTCGCGCCAGGAAATTCACCACGCTCAAGCAGTACGACAGACAGGCCGGCCCGAGACATCGTTAGAGCAGCAGCGGCCCCTGCAGGCCCACCCCCAACAATGATAGCATCAAATTTTTCGTTCAAAGCAATCCGCTCCCCACAATAATAGTTCATTCAACTATACGTGCATGACGAAAAGTGAATACCTTACACCGATTTCGCCAAAGGCTCCTGCTGCGAAGGCTTCTGTGATGCTAACTCTGTAACCGGTATTTGAATGCCGAACAAGCTTTTACGTTTTTTGACTTCTTCCGTAATGGCCGGAACGATCTTGAACAAATCCCCCACGATCCCATAATGCGCAAATTGGAAAATCGCAGCCTTTTCATCTCTGTTGATCGCGATAACAATGTCCGAATTGCCCATACCTACTGTATGCTGAACAGCCCCCGAGATCCCGATGGCAAAATAAAGCTTTGGCCGAACGGTTGATCCTGTCTGCCCAACTTGATGTTCGTGCTTGATCCATCCTGCATCTACAGCTGCACGAGAAGCGCCAACTACCCCACCTAATGCATCAGCCAACTCCTTCAGCATCGCAAAAGGCTCAGGCCCCCCCAAACCACGACCACCGGATACGATAATATCCGCTTCCTCCAAATTCAGATTCCCCGTGTCCCTTATAAAATCGATCACCTGTGCGGCAATCTCCTCTTCAGGCATCAGGCTGTCGATTCTGATAATCTCCGCCTCGCGTGTCTCATCCCGAGGCAGAGCCTGGAATACACCAGCACGTGCTGTTGCCATTTGCGGACGATACTGCTTACATAAAATAGTTGCCATCATCTTCTCGGAAAAGGCTGGTCGACTAGCCAGCAGCAGCCGCGAGGGAGGCGGTTCCACGTCCAACTCCGTTGTGTCCGCAGTAAGTCCTGTCGGCAGATGGGTCGCAATCGCTCCTGCCAAGTCACGTCCTGTTCCTGTTGCTCCGAACAGTACGATCTCCGGCTTCACATCATCGATCAGCTTCAGGCAGATACGGCTGTAAGGCCGTGTCCGATATACACCAAGCTCAGGTGCTTCACACAAATAAACCTTGTCAGCCCCATAATAGGCAGCTTCCTTCGCCAGATGCTCAACCTCATTGCCGATGACTAGGGCCAATAAAGGAACCTCCAGCTTGGCTGCAAGCTTTCGACCTTCACCCAGCAGCTGCCAGGACACCTTCTTGGCTTCTCCATCCCTTTGCTCAATCACAATTAATACCCCACGATACGCCGACCAATCCGGCATAGCCGCCGCTTCCTGCGCATCATTTTTTTGTTCATTTGACATGTTTCCGCCTCCTAAGTCCAGCCTAATCGGCTGGGTAAGTCCCGCTCCCACAATTGGTCAAGCAGCTGCCCCGCAGTTGCCTCTGGTGAATCGCCTGTGATCATCTTGGAGTTGACGGCTTTTACTTCAGGCACCCATGTCTTGGATACGATGGTTGGCGAACCTTTTAATCCAATCATCGATCGCTCCAGATCTGGAAAATCGGCTGTCGTCCATACCACCGGCTTGTACCTGGCGGCCCGAATCATCCCTGGCATAGCCGCCCTGCGCACCTTATTCAATTCCTTCAAAGCTGTAATGAGCACCGGCATACTCGTCTGGACCACTTCAATGCCATCTTCGAGTAATCGGTGTGCGGTGAGTCTGCGCTTTTCCGTATCTACCTCCACCACTTTACTGACATAGGTCAGCTGCTCCAAGTCGAGTCGGCAAGCTACGCCCGGTCCGACCTGTCCTGTATCCCCATCAAGTGTCTGTTTTCCGCAAAATACAAGATCTATGGCCCCCCATGTTTCCGCTACCTTTTGAAGTGTTTTGGCTATGACGTATGAGGTGGCAAGTGTATCAGCGCCTGCAAAACCTCGATCTGTCACCAGTACGGCCTCATCCGCGCCTAATGAAATACATTGTTTTAAGCTTTTTTCCGCAGGGGGCGGCCCCATGGTGACAACAGTTACCCTCGCCCCAAGCTCATCCTTGATCCGCAAGGCTTCTTCCAGGCCATGCAAATCATAAAAATTAACAATACTTGGCACCCCTTGACGTATTAACGTATTGTTCTTCGGGTCAATTCGAATCTCACGGCTGTCGGGAACCTGCTTGATACATACAACAACGTGCAGCATACGGCGTCCTCCTAACATGGATCGGCATTTAAGCCATAAATGAGCAACCTGAATCGACTTTCACCATGGTCCCAATCCTGCTGTCCTTGTAATCACGGTCAGATTGTGAAACATGTCACTTACTTAATCATATGAAATCGCTTGCAATAACTAGTACTCTTTTACAGTTTATGCAAGCATACCGTATGAATGATACAAAATTTAATCACATCCCTTTACATTATTCTGAATATTATGTTAATTCTGTGTATTCTGATAAATTCCTCTTTTTGTAGCGAAAAGAAATCGATAACGAAGCTATTAATTTCCCCTATTCCTTTGCAAATAAATAAAGGCCCGCGATATACGCGGACCGACACTTCATATTGTGAATAACCTTTACACAAACTTAGGAAGCCAATTGCCATGAGCTTCAATTAGATCATCGCACATAGCTACGATATCATCGATCGATAGTTCCGCAGCCGTATGCGGGTCAAGCAATGCGGCGTGGTAAATATGCTCTTTCTTTCCTGTAGCCGCAGCTTCCAAGGTTAAAAGCTGCGTATTTATATTGGTGCGATTCAATGCAGCAAGCTGTTGAGGCAGATCCCCAATATACGTTGGTGTCACACCGCTTGAATCTACTAGGCAAGGAACTTCAACAACTACTTCCTTAGGAAGATTAGTGATTAAACCGGTATTCATCACATTGCCGCCGATTTTGAACGGGTTGTTGGTTTCCATAGCCTCAAACATAAAAGATGCATATTCATGAGAGCGGGTATGTCCCAGATTTTTGTTATTCACCAATTCATCACGCATGGTTGCCCATCTTTTGATTTGGCGTTCACAACGGCGTGGGTACTCATCCAACGGAATATTAAAACGCTCAATCAATTCAGGATAATTTTTCTTAATAAAGTACGGATGATATTCGGCATTATGCTCGGAGGATTCCGTAACGTAATAGCCAAAGCGGAACATCATTTCGTAACGGACCATATCATCGTGCTGTTCCTTTTGTTTCTCACGGGCACGACGCTTGATTTCGGGATATAAATCCACTCCGTTTTTGGTTACTTCAAGCAACCAAGCCATATGATTAATACCGGCTATTTTAGTTTGAACGCCTTCGCTTTCCATATCCAAGGCCTCGAATAAAAATGGGATGCATCGTTGAACACTGTGACACAAACCGACAGTTTTTACTCCACCGGAAGTCAACATGGCATTGGTCAATACAGCCATTGGATTCGTATAGTTCAGGAACATTGCATTCGGACACACTTCATTAATATCTTTAGCAAAATCGAGCATGACCGGAATGGTGCGGAGATTACGAAAAATACCTCCAATCCCTAAGGTATCGCCTATCGTTTGACGCAAGCCGTATTTCTTCGGTATTTCAAAATCTGTAATGGTACATGGATCATAGCCGCCAACTTGTATCGCATTGACAACATATTTGGCTCCACGAAGCGCATCTTTACGGTTGGTATACGCTTTAACTGTGCAGGTGCTTCCAAGCGTCACTTTTAAATTATTTAACATATTTTCTGAATCCTTGAGGCGTTCTTCATTAATATCGTATAAGGCTAATTCAAAGCCTTGCAGCGCAGGTGTCATCATGCAGTCACCCAACACATTTTTTGCAAATACAGAACTGCCTGCACCTAGAAAAGTAATTTTTGACATGAACCTTGCCTCCCAATTGTATGGTTTGAAAATGTTGTGCAAATCAGAATCCTGCTAATCTCACAGCCAGCTTCATTGCCTGTTCTGTAGCACCAGGGTCAGAGATGCCTTGTCCTGCAATATCAAAGGCAGTACCGTGCGCAGGTGTTGTGAGGACAACTGGAAGTCCTCCGCTGACCGTGACACCTTTATTAAAGCCGAGCAGCTTCATACCGGTCTGAGCCTGATCGTGATACATACTAACCAAGCAATCGAATGGCTTTGTTTTTAACCTTAAAAAGATAGTGTCAGCCGGATAAGGGCCTTCTACGTTAATCCCTTGCTCCTGAGCATTCAAAATAGCGGGTCTAATTTCGTCAATTTCTTCGGTGCCTAACAGACCTCCATCACCGGCATGCGGATTAAGGGCGGCAACGACAATTCTGGGGTTGTCAAAGCCTACGTTGGTTAAAGTATCCTGAGCGAAACGAATGATACGGGAAACGCGTTCTTTCGTAACCAGGCTGCTAACTTGCTTGATCGGCACATGGGATGTGATTCGCGTAAACCAAAGATCACCCATCACGTTAATTTCACTAAAGCCTTCCTTGCATTCAAGAAGTGAAGCAAAAAAATGCAGCTCATCTTGAAAATGAAATCCACCACTATGCAAAGCTTCTTTATTGATAGGCGCATAAACGACACCATCCAGCTTTTTTTGCTGTGCAAGCTTCAACGCATACGTCAAGGTTTCACCGGTTGCCTGACCGGATTCCGCCGATAATTGGCCCAGAGCATACGTATCCGGATGCAAATTGTGTAGATCAATGAAATAAACCTGATCATCGTTCACTATTTCATCTACGCTAGCAATTTTTTGATAGGGAACAGATAATCCTGCTACGGATTGACCTTGCTGAAAAACACGTTCATCACCAACCACCACCCACGTCGCGATTTGACGAATTTCTTCAGATTGGAGAGTTTTGGCAACCAGTTCAGATCCAATGCCTGTTGCATCTCCCAATGTTATGCCCATTACCGGTTTCTTCTTCATGCTTTAATCCCTCTTCTCTACTCATGTTTTTCAAATTGAATGTGTATCTATTATCCTTTGATAGCCCCCGAGGTCATACCTGAGATGAAGTATCTTTGCAAAAACAGGTATACAGAAATGCTGGGAAAAGCAGCTAATAAGGAACCGGCTGCTACCCAACCGATGTTGGAATTGTTTTCACCGAAAAATGTGGATAAAGCAACGGTGATTGTTCTGTATTCTAATTTCTGTAGAAAAAATACTGAGAACTGATAATCATTCCAGATCGAAACGCCATTCATGATAATAACCGTCGCTGTAATCGGCATTAATACCGGTAAAATAACCCGAAAAAATAATCCAATTCTTGAAGCTCCATCTATCATAGCAGCTTCGTCGAGCTCTCTTGGGATCGTACTAATAAAGCCTGTAAACAAAAAGATAGCCATAGATAAATGAAAAGTAACATGAAGAACCACGATCCCTATGTACGTGTTCATGGCCCCGATTTCTACAAACATTTTATACAAAGGAACAAGGATCGTAAGCGGTGGAACGATAAGGGCACTCACAAAAAATCCATACATCCATTTGTTTAGCTTGCTTTGATTACGGGCAAGCGGGTAAGCAGCTGTCGAACCCAATATGATGATCAGTGCCATAGATAGTAGGGTGATGATTGCCGTATTCATAAATGCCCTATCCAGACCTGCAAGCTGCCATGAATGAATAAAATTATCCCAATATAAATAACCTGGCATGATCCATTTGGAGCTAGTATCCAAAGTATCTTTAAACGAGGTTGTGATGAGCACATAAAAAGGGACGATATGCATGAGGCCTATTAAAGCACCTATGATAGTATATAAGACGCCTATTCGCTTCATGAGGAAACCTCCTTTTTACGTAAAAGATACAAAGAGGTCAAACCAATAACAGAAATAAGTAAAAACATGAAATTACCTAATGCTGCAGCATAACCGGCATCCTGATGAGCGAAATATAATTGATAAATCATCGTTGATAATGAAGCGGATGCATAGCCTGGTCCCCCATTGGTTAAAGCCGTTATAACATCAAACAGCTTCAAGCCGCCAATCAAGTTAAGAACAATATTAATCGTAATAGCTGGTGCAAGAAGCGGAAGCGTAATATTGCGGAATTTAGATAATCCCGAAGCGCCATCCATCTCCGCTGCCTCATAGTAATCCTTGGAAATGGACTGAAGACCGGCTAAGAAAATAATCATGGCAACGCCCAAAAATTGGTACGTGTTAACGAGTGTAATGATCCATACGTTAAGCTGAGTGTCAGCGAGTAAATTTATCGGTTTATCGCGAAACAATAAAATGATGTCGTTAAGTGCTCCTCCATTATACTGAAAGAAGAAATACCATATATAACCCATCACAAGAGGACTGACGATAACTGGAAGATATACGATCGTACGAATGATTGTCTTACCACGGATATGGTAGTTTAACAATAGGGCATAGGCTAACCCGATGGCATTTTGTAAAATCGTGCTTCCAATACCATAAATCAGCGTATTCATAATCACGGTACCTATTCTATGGTCCGAAAGCATTCTTTTATAATTATCCCAACCAATGTACCTGTACAACTGCGAGTAACCGTCCCAATTCGTGAAAGAAATCTTAATCCCTTGAAAAAATGGATAATAAATGAATAATACAAACAGCAGAAGCGCAGGTAAGTACATCAGATTTATTGAAGATGGAGAAGTTATCCAGCGACGTAAACGACTTTTAGTAGTATTTCTCACACCTGTTTTACGAACCATGGTCTCCACGTGGAATCGCTCCTTAATTAAAATAAGACAATGATTTGGAACATTTTTAACGATCTCGAACCACGCCTGTTGATCCTTCTACTGGACCATCAAAGCCCGTCAGTGGATAATCAAAAGGCGTGTGATCGAGCCTATATGGTTTAATTTTTGCGTAAACGTTCTACTTCCTGTTTCATATTAGCTGAATATTCTTTTGGTGTAATGCGTCCCGCAAGCAGCTCAGTTCCTGATTTAGACATTACGCTCCACATGCCATTAGGTAAATAAACGCGGTCAAAATAAGGGAACACTCGAATATCGGCATATTTCTCATAGTACTCGGTCAAGTCGTGCTTCGACTCTATGCCTTTCAAACCGGGTTGCAGCTTCGTAACATTGGCAATTTTGGTCATATTCTCGGGCTTAGCAAAAAAAGCGAGCAGCTTCAAGGATTCAGGCTTGTTCTTGGAGTCTTTCCATACCCCCATGGTAGCCCGTTCTCCTCCCGAAAAATTCGGTTTATCATCAGCTGACATCGATGGAATCGGCATCAAGCCAACTTTCATCTCAGGCTTCAATTTATTCACAGCATCTAAGAAAGATGGAGCCAGCAATACAAATGCTACCTTTTCTGCAGCAAAAGCAGCCGGAATCTCGCTCCGCTTAGCTGTTAAAAAATCTTCATTAATCAGTCCACGGTTTTTAATATCCAACAATTTTTCCGGAAGCAGATTCCAATTATTCCAATCGAAGGTGTTTTTCAACAACGCTTCTGCAGAATTTTTTTCAGGACTGATCAGCAAGGAGTTTGCAAAATAATCAAAGTAAGTGCCAATCGTACTTTCATCAATACCTGAAAAGAAAAACGGTGTCGTTTTGCCTCCGCTCTCTTTTTTTATTTTCTCAGCGGCCGTTATTAACTCATCGAAGGTTTTTGGTGGTTCTATATTGAATTTTTTGAGCATTTCAACATTGTACATAATGCCGTCCTTGGCTTCACTTAGCGGTAAAGCATATACCTTGCCTGCTTTATCGGTTACGACATTTTTGATCGTATCGGTCAATTGTTTGGCCCAAGGCTCTTCCTTCAGGTCTTGCAGGTACTCTCCATAGCGGATTTGAGCCCATCCATGCGTATCAAATACATCGGGCAGATCATTAGCCGCCATCTTAACTTTCATGTTATTTTCGTAAGCAGATCCAGGGAACTGAATATTCACAGCGATATCCGGGTTCGCTTTTGAGAAATCATTAATAATTTGGCGATACACTTCTTGTACCGGCTGATCTGCGACATTACTCAACATAGATAACGTTTTCTTAGGGGCACTGCTGCTATTGCTAGTTTCCTTTCCACTTGAAGGAGCTGATGCAGGAGCTGCAGTAGATGCTTCGGGGCGCTGGGAACAACCGCTTATAGCTATAGCTGATGCTAGGGTCAACGCCAAAGATGCATTCCATTTTTTCAACATGTATACCCACCTCTATATCTTATTATTTACTTCACACAAGCATCTTACCATGACTGTAAGGGGTTACATATGAGTTGAATCTACGATTTTAGGCGCTCATAATTAATCTTGCAACCCTATTCGATTTAAAGTATAATCGACCTCAAAATTAATAACTACAGGAGGAGTCTCGCTTGAATAAGCCAAAAATCTCGATTCGAGTGAAACTGATTCTATTATACTCGTTAACTATTCTAATTCCTGTTATTATTATCGCTTTTGTTATGCCAGCCTATTATGTGAAAATTATCACGACAGAAACCGAAAAGCTCACAAACGAAACCTTGGTCGGCCTGACCGGAAACATCCAAACTTATTTGGATGACTTGGAACGAGTAACGATCGCTCCATATACGAATAACGAAGTGATGTTCTCTCTCAAGCTAAAAGCCAGGGGCTTGTATAGTAAGGTTGATGATTATACGAAGTATAAAGCTGATTACACTTTGTATCATACCCTCCCAAGCTTGCTTGTCAATTTGCGTAAGGATATACTAGGCACACTACTGGTATCCACCGATGGTTCTGTTTACTATAATGATAGCAGCTCACAGCTCACTGAAACTCGCAACGATTATCCCTACACGGAGCAAGATTGGTATCATGAAGCAGTTGCAGCTAACGGAAGAGTAGCGTTTGTCAACGTCCATCCACAAGATTATTTAAAGCTAACGACTGTCCCTGAAGTATTTTCGGTAGCCCGGCTCATCAAAGATCCCGACTCCAAGCAGACCCTTGCCGTTATTATGGCTGATGCGGATACCATCATTTTAGATAAGATCGTAAGGCAATTTTCGTTTAATGTGAATTCAATTGTTACCATAACCGACAAGGATCATAGGCTGATCTACACGAATACTTCCTTACCTCAGGAGGTTTTGAATCAATTTCAGAAAAACCCGTCCGATATCGTATATAAACAGCATGATTATGTACCCGTATCGAGGGAAATACCAACCAGCTCTTGGAAAATTACCGTTTGGTTATATAAAGCTGATCTTGCTTCAAAGGTCCATTGGATGCATTTAACGGGAGCTGCTTTTGCAGCGGGTGGAGTTGTGCTTACCTTCTTCTTGTTTTTTGCTTATTCCAGAACTCTATTAACACCATTCAAAGAAATGATCAGTGTCATGCGCCAGGTTCAGCTTGGTAATATGAACAAACGGTTTTCCGTTCGAGGCCAAGATGAGATTGCACAGTTGGGGAATGTTCTCAACCGAATGATCAGTCAATTGGATGAATTAATTACAAACGAGTATCTGAACAAACTCAAACTAAGGAATGCTGAATTTCGTGCACTTCAGTCACAAATTCACCCACATTTCCTTTATAACACCTTAAATGCATTTGTTGGCTTAAACCGGAAAGGAGAGCATGCGCTTCTAGAACGTGCCATATTATCGTTAAGCGGAATGCTCCGTTACTTTTTAACCTCCCATGATACCTGCAGCTTAGAAGAGGAATTTTCCAGTATTCGGAAATACGGAGAACTTATGAGCATGCGCTTTAGTGACCGTTTAGAGATAATCATCACCTTAGATCCCGAATTGGCACCTATTCGTATTCCCAAGCTGCTGCTTCAGCCATTAGTGGAAAACGCTATCATCCACGGTGTTGAACCTTGTGAGGATCCTTGTAGGGTTGAGGTAAGTGCTGAAAGACTTCCCGATATCCATAACAAGGAAACCGTTGTCATCCGTATTGCAGATAATGGAGTAGGTTTCGACACATCTGTGCAAATTGATGATCAGCATATTGGTTTAAGCAATGTAAAAGAAAGATTGGCGCTCGCTTTTCCGGATAAGCATGAATTTCAACTGGATAGCAGCGTTGGACACGGTACTACCCTAACTATCACTATATCTCTAAATAATGAGGAGCAGGCAACATGAATATTGTGATTGCTGATGATGAACAATTGGCACGGGAAGCCTTGTCAATTAGCCTGTTGGACATATGCCCGGAGTTGCATATCCATGAAGCACGCAACGGCAAGGAGCTTATAGAAGTTGTTAAACGAATCAAGCCCGAGGCGGCTTTTGTTGACATCCGAATGCCTGGCAAAACCGGCTTGGAAGCTATCCAAGAAGCAGGCCCGTTAGTACCTGATACCCAGTGGATCATAGTGACAGGATTTGCCGACTTTCAATATGCTAAAGAGGCCATTCGACTAAAAGCTATTGATTATTTGCTTAAGCCGGTTGATATTCAGGATTTACGGGTACTAATGACAAAAATACAGCAAACTGCCTTGCTACAAATGAATGATAAGAATAAGCTATTTGAGTCGGACATGCTGTCCTTATTTCATGGTTTAATCCTTAATTGGGAAGAAAATGAAACGGAAAATAAACCATTCAGTCGGATTCGATGTCAGATCATTGTTATGGATAGCTGCTATTCTGAAGCGGAAAAATCAGCGGCAATCAAGCTGCTTTTCAGTACCATTTGGGCTGCGATACCCCGGTTTTTTCACAATGATTTGGAGCTGGCCACTTTAATATTACCCAGTGGAGATTGGGCTGTGGTGGGGAGATACACAACTTCACAAGGCGCAGAGCAATTGGAACAACTATTCTCTTCCCATTCCGAGCTTGTACAACAGGTTGAGGAGCCGGGGCTTGCATTTACATTGGTGATGTCTGATGAATGTGATTCTTATGCTAACCTGCTCAGTGAGGTCACAACGCTTCAAAAGCTTTCTTATCTCCGCTGTTCTATAGGTATCTCATCCAATTGGACTAAAGCGGATTTATTGGAAGTTGCGTCACAGCATGTGATTACTCAGCTATGCCGGACTATAATCAAAGCTGTAGAGGAATACCAAAGAGAACATTATGTAAGCTATATGGATACGATTGAGCAATTTATTAACAACTATTCATCACAGCGTGATTCGATCTCCATAGAAACCTCATTGGCCTTATCGCGTTTTGTAAATTGCTCCATCCATGCTCCTGTTCTGACTCCAACTAAAGAATTGGAATGGTTCCAATCACTTAAAAACCTTGGTGAAAATCTTCTGGACAAAAAATTAAGACAAGTAGATACCAAGCCTGATCTGGTGATCAGGACCATTGCTTATATAGAAAAGCACTATGCAGGAGATTTAACGTTAGGTCGTACTGCAGAAGAGTTTAGTGTTACACCCAATCATTTAAGCAGTCTATTTCATAAACGAACAGGCACCACCTTTATGCAATATGTTACTAAACTTAGGATGTTGAAAGCGAAGGAGCTGCTGTCTGATCCGACGGTTCAGGTACAGCAAGCTGCTGAGCAGGTTGGCTATTTCAGTACAAGACATTTTACAAAGCTGTTTAAAGAATTTGTTGGATGTTATCCGTCTGAATACAAGAAAAATTACAAAAAAGTAGAATCGGATAATCTCATCGGATAACCATTCACACCACCATGACCAAGCAGTTCGTATAACGGTAGTATCTGGGATATGTTGGTTAAGATGAAGATCAAAATAAAGCAGACTGCGGGTAACCCCCTCAGTCTGCTTTCATATACTGCTTCCATTTGGTATTCGTAAATCAGCTGTGTTCAGGATCCCTAAACTCAAAGGCATATACAGTATGAGGCCTTAAATCATAAGACCCCTCTGTTGTTTGCCAATCCCAGCCTTCTCGCTGGCAGATGATGTTCTCCTGATCATTCACCGTGTTGATCCAGTCTATATCGTCACCCGTTATGAACTTTACGGAGGCTGTGGTCTCTGTGTTGAGGCCGGTAATATCCAGCTTCAGGCTAACTGGATTTAGACTGCGATTGGTTACAAATATGGTTAACGTCGATCCGGATTTGTTACTACACGATACGACATCAAGAACAGGCAGATTGTTTAATGAAAGTTTACCTGATCCTCCAGTTACATGAAAGGTATCACATACCAGAGCATGATCGACTATACAGTGGATATCACTATTCGCGTACAGCTCCATGACATAATACGTCGGTGTACCGTACACACTCAAGGCTTTACCGCTCCAACCAGCTAACTTGCCTTTGGTTTGGTCCGCATAGTGATCACCCACACGAATGCAGCCTCCCAGCCAACCGTTAACCAAATCGGAGAAGTGTGCCATTTCCACGATATGGCTTTTTCTTATAAATTCGTTCAAATTCGCTGCATTGGCAACAGCGGCCTCCAGCGTGTGCTCGTTGGGCAAGCCCTTGCGGTTTGTATTCGGAAAATACATCGTATTGTACTCGGTAATGGTCAGCTTGACATGTCCGTACTCCGGGTGCCCTGTAAGTAGAGCTTCCGTTTCCTCAATAATAGACCTCGAAACCTCAGGAAAGCTGACCATTGCTGCGAAGCGTTCCTCCTTCGGGGTGCTTCGATCCATACCGAATCGACCCAATCCATGATAGATATGAATGGTCAGATAATCCATGTGAGCGCCAGCAATGTCCAGAACCGTTTGGTTCCACTTCAAATTGTCATCACCGTTGCCCATCAGAAGAATGCTAGGGTCGACCCCTTTCATGGCTTTGCAAAAATCGAGATAGCGATATCCGAACTCTTCTGCTGTGCAGGTTCCAACCTGCCAGGGTCCATACAGCTCATTTCCTATTTCCCAATATTTTACATTATATGGATTGAGATTCCCGTTCGCCGCACGCATGGCTCCCATAGGCGTATTTGCATCACCATTGCAGTATTCAACCCATTCGGCAGCTTCCTTTGGCGTGCCTGATCCTGCGTTCACACAGATCAGCGGCTCCACATTTAATTCGCGGCAAAACCGGATAAACTCATCCGTGCCAAAATATTTGGAAGTCCACCCACCCCATGCTTCATTAATCATATTAGGCCGATTATACATCGGTCCGACAGCATCCTTCCAATGGTATGCGCTAATATAATTACCAGCAATCCGCATCATCCCGGCATTCAACCGCTGGGTCAGCTCGACAACCTCAGGCTTGACATTGCCTACTGCATTCTCAGGAAGAATTGAAATGTGATCAAGCCACAGCATACCCGTGGATACATGATCCATCCATCGTTCGTGCTCCTGCGGGACGTATAGGCGGAACTCGGCCTGAGGGCAATCCGGTCCTGTGACCTGAAGCTGACATTCATACTCTAGCCAATTATGGCTGGTCAATTCGATGCGGTTTTCGCTTATTATATTCCCGGTCGTCTTGTCGACAATCTCAATTCGAACGTAATGGATATCCAGTGAGGCTCTCGCATACAGCTTTACATGATAGCTGATACCTCCTTTAAGGCTGACAGCCTGAGATAGGCCGGCATCACAATCATCGTCGCTTAGTATGCGGATGCGTTGACTGTGACCTGAATGCCCTGACGCTGCGGGCTCCAGCGTGTAAAGTGTATTTTTCCCGTTCGTAAATGGCTGCCAGCAGCCGGAAATTCCATTATTCATTAGAGCATGCTCTTCGAAATCCATATTTTTGAGCGGATAGGCCAACATGGCGTCCATATGATCTCGGATATCCTCCAAAAAATGAGCAAATATAAATGGATTTATCGAATGTGGTTGTACACTTTTACTGTTTACTTGTATAGTCGCTTGTCGTGACATCTTGATTTCATCCTTTCTCTTATCCTTTAACAGATCCGATCATGACCCCTTTAATGAAAAACCGCTGCACAAAAGGGTAAACGATCAGAACAGGCAAACTGGAAACAATAATAACGGCGTATTTCACACCTTCACCTAACATAATTCGCTCTCTTAGACCAAAGGAAGCATCTCCACCCATCATATCCGAAGCGTTCAAAATCAGAATATCGCGAATAATCAGCTGAAGCGGGTGCAAATCATGATTGCGCAAATAAATAAGTCCATTGAAAAAGGCATTCCAGTGCCCCACTCCATAAAATAAGGTAAGCACCGCAATAATAGGCATGGATAAAGGAATAATAATATAAAGCAAAAGCCTGAAATTGGAGCATCCGTCGATCCATGCTGATTCTTGAACCTCAATTGGAATCGTACTTTGAAAATAGGTTCGCATAATGATCATGTTATACGTGGCAATGGCATTCGGTATAACCATAGCCCACAACGTATTAACCATCCCCAAATTTTTAACAACGAGATAAGTCGGGATCAGTCCACCACTGAAAAACATCGTAAATACAAAGAAAAACATGATTAAATGGCGTCCTGGAAGATCTGCTCGCGACAACGGGTATGCGGCTAAGAGCGTTAAGGTTATGTTGATCGTTGTCCCAATCAGCGCATATTTAACTGAATTCATAAAGCCCTTCCAAATGTCCTGATTTTCCAGAACCTTTTTATAAGCATCCAATGTCAGTTCCTTTGGTAACAGCCACATCTCTCCGTTAAGTACCGATTCTGGATTACTGAAGGAGGCGCTTAACACAAAGATCAACGGGTACAACACACCAACCAGTACAATTGAAGCAATAACATATAAGAGGCCATCAAACAGAATATCGTTCAAGCTTCTTCTGCGGATCAGGTCCATTACGATTGTCCCCCTTGGTTCACCATAAACTTGTCTCGCTCTTTTTGCGGGCAACAGCGTTGACCACCACAAGCAGGGTAAAATTGATCAGGGAGTTGAACAATCCAATAGCTGCCGTGTAGCTAAACTCACCTTTCTGAATGCCTTCCTTAAATATAAATGTAGCGATCACTTCGCTGGAGCTTAAGTTCAAATCATGCTGCATCAATAGCACCTTTTCAAAACCGACATCCATGATATGCCCAATACTTAAAATAAACATAATCACGATGGTTGGCATGATTCCAGGAATTGAAATACTAAGTATGCGACGAAATCGGGATGCGCCATCAAGCATAGCAGCCTCGTAAAGCGATGGATCAATTCCTGCCAGTGCAGCGATAAAAATGATTGAATTCCATCCCATATTTTGCCAAATGCCAGACGTTACAAATAAGGTTTTGAACCATTCGGGAACGAGCAGAAACGATATTGGCTCCTTTCCTATCGCGACCAGCAGTTGATTAATCAACCCATAGGAAGGTGCAAGAAACACCTGCAGCATGCCGACAATAACGACTACAGAAATAAAATGGGGAATATACGTCACATTTTGCAGCCATTTTTTGAAGTCGACATGCTTGATTTCATTAACCAAAATTGCTAAGGCAATAGGAATCGGAAAACCCAACAGCAGGGTATACAAACTAATGGACACCGTGTTCCAAATTAAGCGCCAAAAATAATAAGAAGAAAAAAACCTTTCAAACTGCTTCAACCCCACCCATTCACTGCCCATGATGCCTTTGGCCGCAACGTAATCCTTGAACGCGATCTGTAATCCGTAGATGGGCACATATTGAAAGGTAATATACCAGGCTAGAGGTAAAAGCAGCATGAGGTACAAATCGTACCTGACAAGCATCCGTTTGAATAAAGAGTTTTTATTTTTCCAGACAGATGTGGGTTTTGACGCAGGAACTGAGGAGGGTGAAGAACCAGCCATACGCTCACATCCTTTGCAGAAAATTAAATGTGGGAAAGTCGGATACAAAGCCATTGCCTTGTACCCCTGAACCGTTATTATTTTTTATTGATCGCATCATAAGCCTGCTGGTACAGCTTCTCCAATTCATCAACCTTCAGCTTCTTGAGTGTAGCCAAATACTCATCCCACTTGTCAAAGCCCGTACTTCCCGTGATGAATTTAGCATTTGATTCTGCTACATATCGGTCCAAATCGCCCTTAAGCTTCTCAACGCTTTCACGTGTGGCATCCTCGAAGAGTGGCGGACCGAGGACAACCTTCGGAATAAAGGGTTTGAGCATGTTGGCGGCTTCCTGCACTTGCGGTGGATTAATACCTGACGAGTTCTTGTCATTGATCCACTGTGGTGCGCCTCCACCTGGATAAATCGTAAATTGACCAATGGCTACGGATGATCCGCGCTTGTCATTCAATATGTCATCCGTATACTCGACCGATCCATCCGTTTTTTTGACAAACGTTTGACCTTCCATTCCATAACGGAAAAAGATAGAACCTTCATCGCCATAAAAATGATCCACCCAACGCATCGTGGCTTCTGGATACTTGTTCACATTCGTAATAGCAAATACACCGTAGCTTCTAGCTATAGGAGAGATAGCCGATACAAGCTGGTCACCCTTGGGGCCTTTGAACGGAACCATTCCCGTGTAGCTGTTGGCTACACTTGAGAAAGGGCCTGTTTCCTGAATATAGAACATGCCTGTATTGCCAGAGTTAATTTTACTGATGTATTTGGCATAATTTTGTGTGAATATTTCGTTGTCCAACAGTTTTTCTTCGTACAGCTTGCGCAAAAATTGCAGCATCTGCTTATTCTCTTCATCGGCCAGCCAAATGTGCACCTTATCATTCTTCACATTGATGCTGTATGACATTTGACGCTCAAGGCCCCATGAGCCAGAAACGGCATTAATTAAATCCGCGATGGAGCTTGCAGCTAATGGTATTTCGTCGGGCTTGCCATTTCCATTAGGATCTTTATCTCGAAATGCTTTCAGCACTTCAATCAGTTCATCGCTGGTAGTCGGCGATTTCATATTCAGCTTTTGCAGCCATTCCTTGTTGATCCAAGGCTTTAAGCCAAGACGGGCTGATTCCAGCGTAACTATGTCAGATAAAGCATAAATATGGCCATCAGGAGCTGTAAGCGCCTTCTTTACTTCCGGATTTTGATCAAACAGTTTTTTGATGTTAGGTGCATACTTGTCAATCAAACCTTCCATTGGGATGAGTAGGCCCGCTTTTCCGTTTTTCAAAGCGTCCACTGTCGTTAAATCCGAGCGGATAAAGGCGTCGGGAAGCTCATTAGTTGCGATTAGCAGATTGCGTTTCTCTGCGAACCCTTGGTCGCCAGCATCCTCAAATTCAACCTTTACATTGGTCATTTTCTCGTACTCCTTCCACACGAGCATGTCCTTCCACGGGCCATTCTGAGCCGATCTGCGGCCGAACATCTTTAAGGTAATCGGTTCCTTGACGATTGGAAATCCAATGGCGTTGACTTGACCTGCTGCTCCCTTGTTCGCATCTTTCTTCCCGGAGGTATCAGCTGTGTTGTCGGAACAACCTATTACCGCCCCTCCCATTATAAAGACGGACATTAACGCGGCAGCTGCCTTTGCTTGATTTTTCAAATAAAACCCTCCCCTATATATGCTTGATGAAAACGCTTTAATATCTCAACTGATGTTTATTATAGGTTAAAAACCATTCAGGAAAACTACAAAATGATATACGAAAACTAATCGATTTTATAAAACTACACTACATTGACCTTCCCCATAGGCTCCAAACTCTACAAAAATGAACCTCCCGCTCAGAGAGGTTCTTCACAATTGACCTGTTATTTCTTCTTACGGGTTTCGAATGATTTGGCATACTCCATCGGAGTCATTCCTACGATATCCTTAAATACTTTAAAAAAATAATTGTAGCTCGAAAATCCTACCTTGCCATATATGTCTTTAATCCGCTCATCCCCATGTTCAATTAAGCCTTGGCTCATATGAATGCGGTGTTGATTCAAATAATCGGTAAAAGTCGTTTGCGTTTCTTCTTTAAATAACCTGCTTAAATATGAAGGTGTGATCCCTGCCTTCTCAGCAACCTCTTCAAGAGAAAGCGGATGTTTATAAAACTCATTCACATATTTGATCGCTTGCTGTACGTATTTGGAGTAGGTTCCTACATAACGGCTCTCCTGCAGGATGTCGGTCAAGTTAAAGTAGGCACCCTGAATCCAGCTCTGAATTTCCTCCAAATTGTTATATTGATTAAGCTGCTCCCGCGAGAGAAATTCGCCACCAAACAGACTTTTTTGCTCAATACCGGTTTTCCTAGCTACTTTATTCAGTATGCTGACTAATTCACTCACAATCATTTGAATGGAGCCTGGACTCGTTGAAGTTCTTTGTATTTGTTCGAAAATATCTTTTAAAATGCCAGCTGTTTGTTCTTTATCCGTTCTTTCAAGCGCGCTCAGCAGGTCTTTCTCCTGCGTAATATTGATCGTCATGAGCGATACACTTTTATTTGAATTTCGTGTAGAATCATAAGGTCGGCATCCATATATATCCATCAGGTTTTGTTCCATAGCAGCGCATGCTGAATGATAATACTTCCGGATATCGGAATGCTGAACACAGATGGGGCTATAGCCGAACGCTGCTTTCACATTCAAATACATATTAACCGTTTTCCCCAATCGCTCAATACTATCGTGCAGCTCGGAGATAGCCAGACTTTCACTGTGCTGTTGGCCTACACTTAGCAATAACAAAAACTTGCCTTGGTCAATATGGCTTCCAATTCCCAGACGCTCAGGCCCAAGCGCTTGCTGCGATAAATTGAGAATGGAGCGAATATATTGATGCTTGTCCGTATCCGAGTAGCCTTCGGTAATAACGGAAAAGTTAACAATTTGCATGATCACCACGAGGATTTGTTTACCGGTAGCTTTAAGGCTTTGGTATAGCGAATCCAGCCCTGCACTCCTTTCATTATCTCCAAGCACCCAGTCCTTGAGCTGGTTTTGCGCAAGTCGAATTCCATTCTGGCTCCACACCTGTGAAGCTGATGGTGGTTGATCATGTAAGCCTGACTCAATAGTACTTCGCGCTTTGTTCAAGAGCTCAATCAAATCCGCTGCCTGAATTCTGCTTTTCAACAAATAATCGATGGCCCCATGCTTCATCGTATCTCTGACATATTCGTATTTATCATAACTACTTAGTACAATAATTTGAATGTTCCTGTATTTATCATATACGTATTTGGTCAGCTCAACTCCGTCCATCATCGGCATGTGGATATCTAGAATGAGTATCTGCGGCTTCAATGCTTCAATTAAACGCAGAGCCGCGGCTCCATTATTGGCTTCTCCACATAGGGTGAAACCTTGATTTTCCCAATCAAATAACGATCTTAAATGATTACGCACAAGCATCTCGTCATCCACTAGCAGTACTTTGATTAACACCAGCCTCTCCCCTCCCGATGTGTGGCATACAGATTTGAACCTTGGTGTAGAGCTGAGGCTCACTCTCTACTTTCAACCCGTAAGCACTACCAAAATATAACTGCAGCCGCTCATGTACGTTGCTGATTCCAATTCCGCTAAATGAGGTAGTGCGCTCCCCTCCTTGGGCACGCAGCAGCTGTTGTATTTGCTCCTCTGTCATCCCGACTCCGTTATCCGTTACTTCAATTATGACCAGATCGCCCTCACGGTACATTTTGATTACAATGATACCATTGTAAGGAAGTGATTGGACACCATGAAAAATGGCATTTTCTACGATGGGCTGAAGCACCATTTTAATTGTCATACAATCCATCAGCTCGGGATCGGTTTGATAGATGACCTGAAATCGATCCATATATTTGTAGGACTGAATGGTTATATAGCTTTTGACGTAGTCCAATTCTTCTCCAAGCGTGACAAATGGATGTGAATTCCCGACGATTCCCCTTAAGAGATCGATTAAAGAGCCTGTAATCTCTTCGATGTTACGCGAATTTTGAAGCTGAGCCATATATCGAATGGTGTTTAGCGTATTATATAAAAAGTGAGGACTGATTTGAGCCTGCAGCGCCGTAAATTCCAACTCCCGTTTCTGGCGCTCCTTAATAGAAATGTCGTCAAGCAAATACTTTAAACGCTCGATCATACTGTTAAATACGACGCTTAGCTGACCTACCTCGTCCTGAGTTTGAATGGAGGTTACACTATTCAGTTTGCCATCCCGAACCGTACGCATCGCATTACGGAGCTTATTCAAATTTTTGGTAATTTGTGCGGCAAGCACGTTGGACAACAGGATTACAATAAGAAATACGATGGCGGAAACCTCGACGATTTGTGTCCGAAGCCTTAAGGAATCCTTCAACAATGAAGTATTTTTTATCATTCCTATGGTCAACCAGCCGGTAAAATCGGATTTGTAATTGACGACTAGATAGGAATTGCCCTCATAATCAACCTCACTCATCGTTTCCTTGCCAGCATCGGCGGACAATACCTGCTCGAAGTTCGTTTCGGAAATATTGTTGGCCATCAATTCGGAGTTCGATTTGTATACGAAATCGCCGTTATCCTCAATGACATATACATAGCTGTCGTCCAGCGGCTTAATATGATAAACCTGCTTCACGATATCGTAATTGATTTCAATAATGGATGCACCAATCGTTTTACCGGAATATCGGATAGCTCGACCAACAATAACGGCATCGTTATCGCCTCCTTTGGTTCGCTGCATAAAGACACGCTGCGAGCTGGAATCGATGATCTGCTGGACTAACCCTCGAGATTCGGCAACGAATTGATCCGTCAAAGGTGCTCCCGCCCTATAAAACTTGCCGTTCAAGCCAATAACGGAAATACGATTGATATACGATTTATATGTAATAAATGAAGCAAGAAAATCCTCCACCTGTTTATTTTCCAGAAACCATTCATAAGATATCGGATAATGTTCACTCATGAGCGGATCAATGACATTAGCTCTGCTGGATACAATAACCGTATTAATATTGTCCATATCGATCAGCATTAATTTCAAGCTTTCATCGGCATGCCGGATGATATCTGTTATGTAAATAATTGCATTTTTTTTGATGGTATTGAAGGAATGGTAGTAGATAATGCTGGTCACTGCAGCAAGGGACAATAATGCGACAAGACTAAAAGCAATGAAAATTTTGGAGCGGATGCTTCTGAGCGGAGATAGATGCCAGCCTGCTCTTTTCATCTTATGAGCACCTGCCTTTCCGGATGTGTCCGCTTACATTCTCTTAAAGTGAACTCATTATGACACAATATTCAGTAAAATGGTATGGTCTCTTCTTTACTTGTTATAAGGTAAAAAAGATTGTTCCGCTTAAAGGGAACAACCTTTTAATCCTTCTGACTCCTAAGCGTGCCAGATCCGTGGCATGGGCAGCGGTTCTTTTCCAAGCTCTGCCCATATATATTTCAAGAGCAGCTCTGTCTTCAATTCGAGGAAATTGCTGTCGTCCCACAGGTTATTAAGTTCTCCAGGGTCTTCTTGCAGATCAAAGATTTCGCCATAGGTCTGATTATAGTAAACCGTAATTTTGTATCGTTGATCTACGTACGTTTTTTGATGAATCGTTGTCGGCTCATGGCGGAATTCACAGATGGCGTGATCCCGCGCCTGCTCGGTCTTGCCGCACCATACTTCGCTTTGATCCACACCAGTCATACTGTGGGGGATTGTGATTCTTGCCATACTTAAAAATGTCGGAGCGAGATCAACAAGCGATTGAATCGCTGGAGATACAACGCCTGTCGGTACATGGTCTGGATAGCGGACGATAAAAGGAATTTTGATGAGATCCTCATAGTGAAAGCCACCCTTGTATTGCAATCCATGCTGCCCGAAGAAGTGACCATGGTCTGTAGTAAACACCACAATGGTGTTATCCGTTAGCCCCAGCTCATCAAGCTTATCCAAGATGCGTCCGATGTATTTGTCCATACAACTGATCATACCGTAATAAGTCGCTACAAGCTTTTTACGTTCACTCTCGGAGAGTCGATTATGGGAATGATAGCCATGGATACCATAGCCGGTTTCCTGTAAATGTGAGAAGTCCGGATTCGGCTCCTGCGTCAATCCAAAATGCGGCGGGTTGCGATCATGCTCGCCAGGTGTCACGGTTGGAATGGTTAGCTGTTCTGGGTCGTACATCGTATCCCATGGCTCCGGTACGAGATAGTCAGGATGTGGATCAAAAAAGCTAGCCCACAGAAAAAAGCTGTCCCCATCCCGGCTATAATCCTCCAGTAGCTGATTGGTTCGTTCGGCTATCCAAGTGTTGTAATGAAATTGCTCAGGAATTGGCCATTTATGCAGTACGGACGGGTCCATCGTTCCGGTCGGTGAGAGGAAATAATCGCGCCAATTGCTGCAGCCCTTTTGCTCCATCCAGATTGCATAATGCTGCCCCACATGCGCTTCATTCGTATGATTGCGCGCCAGCTCCACGTGATCAAAGCCGTAAAAAGGTCCATTGAAGCTTTTCCAATGCTCCAGATCCTGTAAAATAGGGTACGACTCCACGGAAGGATATGCCTCCGTACTTTTTAGCGGTTGAAAATGAGCTTTCCCAATGAGCCCCGTTCGGTAACCGGCCTGTTTAAAATCTTCTCCAACGGTATGCCTGTCCTCCAAAAGCTTCGTTCCCAGCGTCCAAGCTCCGTGTTGGCTCGGATACATTCCTGTAACAATGGATGCCCTTGTCGGTGTACACGTAGGATTCGGGCAATACGCCTTGGAAAAGGTTGTTCCCTCTCTAACTAATCTGTCCAGGTTGGGGGTGGAAATCTCAGGGTTAAAAGCGCCTATCGTATTCCAATGCTGTTGATCACTTGTAATTAGCAAAATGTTGGGCTTACTCACTGAACATTCCTCCTCAAATAAATCGATTTAAGATGAACTAAAACCTCGTGACAGCTAAGAGAAGCTGCGAAAGCAGACCCTTCTTCCAATCACTGTTGCAGCCAGATTCTTTCTATTCTCATCCTATAGGGGCAAGAATCCGTCTGCAAAGGCGAACACTTCGTTTCTCCAGAAAGGTCCACTTTCTCCGCTAGGGCTGTATGTTTCTTTTGTTCATCTTATTATTATTCCTTATTGGATAGTATAAATTGCTTTCCATTTTGTTGAAATGCAAATATGTTGGACTTGTCAATTTGTTGTCTTCGATTTATTCTAAAGACAGGACATATACGTAGGGAGCTGACAAAGGACATGCAGGAGTATGCCCATGAATTTGCCGAACATTGGTACTCCCTTCCCACACCTATGCAGGCGGCAGGTGGAAGCTGGATTGTCCGGGCCGGACATAACAAAGCGAAGCCGCATTATGGTGTCGGACCGAAAAGCATTCAGCAATACGGATTTCATTTCATTAAGTCCGGGATGGTTCAGGTGACCTGTGGAGGCATAACTGTAGAGCTTGGGGAGAGTGATGCCTTTTGCTTATTTCCTGGGAAATCCTATGTCTATCAAGCGATACCGGACTCTGCAAAAGAACTGCAAATGGTTTGGATCGCACTGGATGGCCCACAGGTCTCCTTATTACTACTGGAATTGGGTTTAAAGGATGCATCGTTTCATCTTAAGCGTGCGCTGGACCATCGAGTGTGGGCGACAATCAGACAGTTCATCCTGTATTTTCAGAAAGGCAAGACCGATCCTATGCGCGAGCAAAGTCTCTTGTACGAGCTGCTGTGGAAAATCAAGCAAAACACCGACATCCAGCGAGCCTCGCCAAAGCGCCATTGGGTTGCAGAGGTCAAACAATATTTGGAGCTGCATTGTACTGAAAATATTAAGATTGACCATATTGCGCGGCATGTAGGTGTGCATCGGTCACATTTGTATACGGCTTTTATGAAGGAGTTTGATTGTTCCCCTATGCAGTATTTACAAAGGCTGCGCTTGGAAAAAGGTGCCCAACTTCTCAAACATACTGGTCTTTCAGTGACAGAGGCTGCCCTGTCCCTTGGATATCCTGATTTGTTCTCCTTCACCCGTGCTTTTACAAAGATGTATGGGATATCTCCCAAGGGTTACCGGGGATAAATAGAAATGATCTTAGATGCACGTAAAAAAACAGGCTCTCTCTCGAATAGTTCGAGCTGAGAGCCTGCTTGAGTCCATTTATCGATATGCTATTCCCAATCCTGATCTACCTTTTCGAGTAAACCTTTTAATGCACGGATAGCAGTTATGACGCGTTCTGAATCACTTGCTTCGGGCAAATAAGGCTTTAAATGAGGCTCAACCGATAGGAAACCATCATACTGGCGTTCCTTTAATTTTACGAGCAATTCCTCAAGTTGACCTTCACCGACTCCCGCCGGTACGAATTGACGCGGCTCCTGTACAGCATCCTTGATATGAACATAGTCCGTATAGGGAGAAATCTTGGGATAAGCATCCCGCATCGGCTGAACATTGTTCATGACGTAATTTCCGGGGTCAAATGCGGCACGCATGTGCTTGGAATCGCAATGAGCAAGAATGTCCAGGCAGCAGTCGTCGGTCGAACCGTACAAATTGCTATCATTCTCCAGGATCAGAATCACGCCGCTACGGCTGGCGGCCTCTGTCAGCTGCTTTAGCCTGTGCAAGACTTCGTCACGATATGCCTCAACGCTCCCGCCTTCCGGCAGCCGATATGAAAAAATACGAATATACGGAGTTTCAAAAAATTGTGCCGCATATGTAGCCTTATCAAGAGCCTCAAGCTGTGGTTCAAAAGGGTCCGTTATTAAATATTTACCGATTGGTGAAGCAATCGACGAAATACGGAAACCACGCTTTTGTAAAACAGCTTGAATTTGATTTAGCTCATCCTCATTCAGCTCAAGCACATTTTTGCCCCATACTCCGCGCAATTCCAAATATTTCATACCTTCCTGCTCAAGAACATCCAACTGTTCATCTAAATCGGAGCTTATTTCATCTGCAAAACAAGTAAGCTTTACTTTACTCACAGAAGCGTCCCCTCTCCAATACCTTAATGGCTTCCAAAAGATTTGGTCATATCTTCATCAGGTGCTAGACTTACAGCCACTTTTTTAACGAATCTTGAACTGGCAATCAATTCCTTGAGCTTGGCTTCAAAGGCATCGGCATCAATGGGAACTTGAACCGTTTGTTTTTGGAACGAAGAAAGCATAATACCGTTCGCTAATGTTAATGCACCTATGCCCTCAACACCGTGAGCGATAAGCTCTCCGGTACCGTTAAGCAGCCGTTCGACAAATTTGGTTGTCACCACTTGATGTCCGGAAGGCTCGTTGATATCAACCTCAATCTCTATGCGCTCAACTTCCATTTTGCTGAACTTTTGTTCCGTTTCATTGGAATATTTCAGCATGGACATTGGATTCTTGTAAAGAACGAGCTTGCCTTCCTCCAGTACGAGCTTACCGTTCTCGCCAATAATTTCCATTCTGTTCGTTCCCGGCAGCTCAGCTGTAGTCACAATCAAATGTCCGATCATGCCATTTTGATGTTCAAAATAAGCCGTTACCTCATCTTCTACTTCGATATCATGATATTTGCCGATATGCGCATGTCCGGTAATACTAGCAGGTACCCCGAACAACCATTGATACACATCAAGCGTATGCGGACACTGGTTCGTCAAAATACCACCGCCTTCGCCTGCCCAGGTTGCACGCCAATCTCCACTGTTGTAATATGCCTGCGAACGGAACCATGCCGTATGTATCCAGGTTGCACGCGTTAGCTTACCGAGTTGGCCGCTTTCTACAATGCTTTTCACTTTACGGTAAAAAGGCAGGGTGCGCTCTTGAAACATGATTGCGAATTCCAAATTCGGATGCTGCTTTTTGGCGTTTTCGTAAGCATCGACCATACGCTTGGCATCATTAAGATGAACAGCGATCGGTTTTTCGCACATGACATGAACTCCGCGTGCAAAAGCATCCAAGGCAACGGTCGGGTGGTCATAATGCGGTACTGCAATAATGACGGCATCCAACCCCGATTGCTCCAGCAAATCTTTGTAATTGTAATAAGCTTTCGTATTCAGATCCTTAGCATATGAGTCCGCTTTCTCCTGAATAAGATCGCAAACACCTGCTATGTGAACATTGCTCATCTCCTTCAATATTTTGGCATGCGTGGAACCGATGTTACCAAGCCCTACTAATCCTATACTTATTTTCCGTTCGCTCATATCATCCATCTCCTCATTTATCTGTGATATTAGATTCTTCCTAATTGTAAAGGGTAGCAAATGCAACTTCCTCGTAATTTTTGATGAAAAAGTAGGATTTATTGACTTAACTCATGATGCATTTGCGTTGTCCACTATTACACGTCCACTAATTTCCCTTCATAATTATAATTTCTGAATAACGGATTGATACCATGGAGCATCAGCCCCTGCCCCCAATTTACATGTGTATCCTTTGTCGGCAGATCCTCGGGATCACGAACCTGAACAAGTACATTTCTGCGAGTTCGGTCACTTCGATTAATCGGCGATCCATGTATCGTTAAATAATTGAAAAATAATACATCACCCGCTTCAGCTAAACAGGGAATTCCGCTTTCAATCGGATATTCCTTATGGTTCAGATAGTAGCTTCCTACGTGCGGCAATGGGCCTTGTTTATGGGAGCCGGGTATCACATATACACAACCGTTTTCTACATTGGTTTCATCCAGATGGATGCTGGCCAGCATCATGCTGTGCTTGGTGTGCGGAAAATACGGATAGTCCTGATGCATAGGGAAGGCAGCACCCTTTTCGGGTGGTTTGACCATCATTTTGGTATGATGCAGTTGGACATTATCACCGATCAGCTTGGCGAATATACCGACCAGCTTCAATTGTGTGATCATTTGAGTAAATTGGGCATCATGGTACTGCACATCATGAAAGCCTTTAAGCACAAGCTTCTTTAATTGTTCCGGCGGCAGGTAATCTCCTCGCCAAGCGTGACTCCTGTCAAATTTGGAGGCGGCCGCACGCTTCAGGAAGGCTTCCACAGATTCCTGAAACCTTTCAACTTCTTCAGTGTTATATACACCCTTTACCAGTAAGTAACCATTGTCATGATAAAACTGCACTTGGTCCGCAGTAATCAAGGTTAACTCCTCTTTTCCATGATCATTTGGTATATCCGCTTCGAGCAGTATTCCTTTCCTACACCACATCATATGTTAATGACTATCCCTTCACCGCTCCTATCATAACCCCCTTCGTAAAGTATTTTTGCATAAAGGGATAAACGGCAATGATCGGTAAAGTGGCTATAATAATCGTGCAATATTTTACAATTTCGCTGACTGCCTCTTTGTCATTGCCACTGGAACCTGTGATCATACTGTCGGTGCTGCTGTTTATCAAAATCTCACGTAAAAACAGCTGCAAAGGATACGCATCTCTATTTCGCAAATAAATCATAGCGCTAAACCACGAATTCCAATGCGCCACCGCATAAAATAAAATCATAACCGAAATCACGGCTTGCGATAATGGCAGGACAATTTTAAACAAGATCGTGATATCGTTGGCACCATCAATTCTCGCGGATTCCTCCAGACTTTCTGGGATTGCTGCGAAAGAGGTTCTCATAATAATTAAATTATAGGTACTGATTGCTCCCGGCAAAATGAGTGCCCACATGGTATCAAACATGCCAAGGCTTCTCACTAATAAATAGTTAGGAATCAGACCTCCACTAAAAAACAACGTGAACACAATGATCATCATCATCGGATCGCGGAGCATGACTCCTTTCCTGGATAATACATAGGCTCCAAGAGCGGTCATAAAGACATTAATAATTGTTCCCACGACTACATAAATGATGGTATTCGTATAACCCGTTATAATATTAGGATTTTTAAAAACACTGATATAACCGTCAATATTAAATCCCAAAGGCCAGAGCAGTATACCGGAATGACTGGCTAGCGAAGACGGATTACTTAATGAGGCAAAAGCAACATACAGAAATGGATATAACGTGATTAAAGTCAGGAATAGCAAAAAACTAATATTAAAAAAACCGAATATGATTTCTGCTTTGCTTCTCTTTACAATCATTGTATCCACCCCTACCAAAGACTGGTTTCGTTCACTTTTTTGCTGACTTTGTTCGTAATGACGAGAAGCACAAAATTGATAACCGAGTTAAATAAACCTACGGCAGCACTGAAGCTATAGTTCGCTTCCAAAATCCCTTTTCGGTACACATAGGTTGAAATAACATCCGACGTCTCATAGGTGATCGGATTGTATAAAAGAAATATTTTATCAAATCCAACATTCATCATACTGCCCATTCTCAAAATAAAAAGAATAATAATCGTCGGCATAATTCCTGGCAGCGTAACATGGAGCATTTGCTTAAACCGTCCCGCCCCGTCAATTGTCGCTGCTTCATACAGATCCTGGTCAATTCCGGCTAATGCAGCCAAATAGATGATAGATCCCCATCCTACCTCCTGCCAAATATTAGAGCTCACATAAATCGTTCTAAATAATTCAGGTTTAAGCAGCATGGTTATTCTTTCCATTCCCATAAAAGCCAGCAGATCATTAATGATACCGTTTCTTGCAGTGAAATCTACGATCAGACCGCACAATACCAGAACAGAAATAAAATGCGGCAAATAAGTAACCGATTGTACAAACCTCTTAAGCGCATTTTTTCTCACTTCATTTAATAACAGCGCTAAAATGATAGGTGCCGGGAATCCAAATATAATATTATATACACTGATTAAAAGCGTATTGGTTAATATCCTCCCGAAATATACATCCTTAAAAAAATCATTAAAATGCTGCATGCCCACCCAAGAGCTTCCCAAAATTCCCCTCATAGGGGAAAAATCTTTAAAGGCGATGGATGCACCATACATGGGGACATATTGAAAAATAATATAATAGGCCATAACCGGCAATGCCATCATATAAATCATTCGGTTTTTATATATATCTCTTTTAAGTCTGTGCATAAAACCGGTTTGTTTCTTCGTCTGATAAGCACTTCCGGAAAGTGCCGCGTCACCAACCTTAATCTGATCCATAGTTCCCTCCCATTGGTAACAGTCCTTCAACAGATATAAGAGCTTCAAAGAGGAATTCAAGGCTGCCTTTGTTATCACATGCAAGGAGGGGCCGGCAAATGCCGACACCCCTGGACATTGCTAATTAAAATGGGTCAAAGGTAAAGCTTATTTTCTTGCCACATATCTTTCATATGCAGCCTGCTGAATTTTGATGGCGTCTTCGACTCCCATGCCCTTCAAAGTCTTTATATAGTTATCAAACTCACTAATAGGGGTCTGACCCATAACCATCTTAAGGAATTGTTCATCCTTATAAGTATTGACCGCAGACATTACGGATGCCATTTTGGTCGATTCCTCAACGGTTGGTGTTACGGGAGGCATGATTCTATCGTACGAACCTGCTTTCCATAAGCCGATAATTTGCTGTTGTTCAGGTAACGACATGCGTTGGTGCCAGATCTCAGGTGTCATGACATACGCTAAGCCGCCAGAACCTCTAGAATATTTGGATAATGCTTCATCAATAGACAAACCCTTTGGATTATTGGTGATCTCAGGGAGCAATTGAGGAGAGCCATTCACCATCTTATAGCTTTCGCCTTCGATACCAAACGTATTGAGCAATGCTCCTTCAGGACTATAGCCGTAGTCCAACCACATCGCTGCTTCCTTGGCATACTTACTTTTGGCGGATATAGCTACCCCAATGCCATTAGCAACCTTGATTTCATCTGCATTAAAATTGTAGGATTTGGTCCCTTTGACGTATGGCGGAACCGTTCCCAATAATTTTACAGAAGGGTCCTTGGCTTTCATCAATTGAACAAATCTGCCAAAGGTTCCCGATGTAGCCCCCGTCCAGGCTCCTGCACGGTTACCCGTTACCTTGGTATCGAATTGTTTGGCGTCTGTTAATCCAAAATCAGGGTCAATCAACCCTTCTTTATACCACTTGGCTAACGTCGTAAGCGCTTCCTTATATTCAGGAGTATAAGGTCCAAATTTAACGGTATCCCCATCGTGATAAAAACCGTAATTGATCCCCCAAGCCCTTACCCAGTTCTGTAAATCCCCTGCTCCTTTAGGCGCCAGAGGAATCTCGTCATTTTTGCCGCTGCCGCTAGGATTTTTCGTTTTAAAAGCGGTTAACACCTCATACCAGTCATCAATCGTTTCAGGCGACTTTAATTTCAGCTTTTCCAGCCAATCCTGACGTATTTGCCAGCCAAAGGTCTGGAACGCAGGATTGGGGTTCGGGTTTACCTTGGCGAACTGATCCGGCGACTGTGCCTCAGGGAATACATAGAGCGTGCCGTCGTCTGTACGAAGTTGTTTATTCGCTTTGGGGTCGGAACTCATAAATTTCTTGAGATTGGGTGAATATTTATCTACCAAATCATTGAGCGGCAGGATGATGCCATCCTTGATAGCCTTATTAGGACCACCGTTAAAATCATTGATCCAGTTATAATAAATCAGATCAGGCAAGTCGCCTGACGCTATCATCAGATTGAACTGTTCTTTGATTGCCGCCGCGTCCATAGATGCAGGATGAATAAAATCGATATGTATGCCGGTTCTTTTTTCCAATTCTTTGAACTGTGCGATTTCATTATAATTTTTCATTGTTGCCGCTACCTTGGGATCCATGGAGACAAACATTTTTAAAGTAATAGGTTTACTTACAATAGGAAGTGGGATTGACGATATAGCTTCCTCGTTTTTTGACGGCGAATTCGTTGGCTGCGTTGCACTCGAAGTACAGCCTGCTAACAGGCTTGTGAGTAATGCAAAAGACATGACATAAGCTGACGTCTTACCGAGTTTACGATTCATTGATAAATCCCCCCATACATTTTTGAAATGCCCTAACCTAACCCTTGGAATAGCTGATATCCATAGCCGCATCTTTATTAACCGTCTTTTCATATTTAGAGCTTCTAATCAGTTCTTCAAGCTTCTTCTCATATTCGTCTGCATCTATAGGAAGCTTGATGGTTTGGTCGTTAAACGAAGAAAGTAGTATCGCATTGGCAATCGTCAGTCCGTTAATACCCTCAGGTCCATGTGCGACAAGCTCCCCTCCGCCATTCAATATGGCTTCAATAAATTTGTCTGTAACCACTTTATGCCCTGAAGACGCATTCACATGGACAGGAATTTCGGTGTACCAATTTTCAACATTCCCCATCCTGCTTTGAGATTCTTTGATAAAACGAAGCATGGACTCGCGAGTTCTATAAAAAACAATTTTTTCATCCTCAAAGATTAATTTTCCGTACTCTCCCACAATCTCCATACGGTTTGATCCAGGAGTTTCTGCGGTGGTTACTATAAAATGTCCAACCATTCCATTCTCATGCTCAAAGTAAGCCGTCACTTCATCCTCGACTTCGATATCATGATATTTGCCAATATGAGCAAAACCATTGATGCGCGCCGGCATTCCAAATAACCACTGGTAGAGATCAAGATTATGCGGGCATTGGTTTGTCAGAATCCCACCTCCTTCTCCAGCCCAGGTTGCACGCCATTCGCCACTATCGAAGTAAAGCTGGGATCTGAACCATTTTGTATTTATCCATGTCGCCCTTATTAATTTCCCCAGCTCGCCTCCATCAAGGATATCTTTTATTTTTCGGTGTAAGGGGTATGTCCTTTCTTGAAACATGATACCAAACATAAGATTCGGTTGAAGTTCCTTTGCTAACTCATAAGCAGCAATGGTTTTCTTGGCATCATTGACATGAACAGCAATAGGTTTTTCACATAGAACATGGATTCCTTTATTAAACGCAGCAATTGATATCGGTGTATGATCGTAATGAGGAACTGCTATTAATACCGCCTCAATACCAGATTTTTCAAAAAGCTCTGTATGATTGTAATAAGCTTGTGAATGATATAAAGCTGCAGCTTTGTCTGCCTTTTCCTTTACAACATCACAAATGGCGGTAACTTCGACATTCTCCATCTGACTCAGGTACTTAAGATGACTGCTGCCCATTCCACCTACACCAATTAAACCCAATTTCACCTTACCCCTTGTACTCATACATTAACCCTCCATGTATAGTGACCTGAAGAAAAACGAAAGCGCATACAAAAAATTAAGGCATCCTTTACAGATAAGGGAGCTTAAGGATAAACCTCCTTACACTGCTATTCTAAAATATTATGAAACATATATCATAGTTTTTTGTGATTAAAATATTGTTTTTTGTGCACTTTGAGACCTCATAAAAAAATGCAGCCATCTCCTTAAGAGACTGACTGCATTTTATTGGTTAGCTTCATTGTGGATTCCACAGCAAGCGGGTTATCCCAGAACATTTTTTTGATAATCCCGTGGTAATATCCCTACTTTTTTCTTGAACATCCGTAAAAAACTAGTGTAATCGTTGAATCCGCTGACCATACAAGCCTCAGTCACACTGCTGCCCTCTGCAAGTAATTTTTTGGCCAAGGAAATACGTTTATAGATGATGTATTCATGAATGGTGTTTCCGGTATACTTTTTAAAAAGCTTGATCAAGTAATATTTGTTTATAAAAAACTGTTTTTCCAATTGGTCTAGACTAAGATCCTCGCCCAAATGCATTTCAATATAGTCCAGAACGGGAGACAGTTTATGATGCAAATCAAGCCCTTGATCTGTAATCTTCTGCTCTTGAAATAGACGGTTGATATGCACCATGATTTCCATAAAACAACTCATTTTCATAACGGCGTTTCCTAAGGAAGGATGGTTTTTTAAAGCATCATATTTCATAAATAAACTGAGTAAAGCTGCTGAATCATTGCTGGTTAGAGAGAGCTTATTTTTTTTACCTATGGGTCTGTCATAAAAGCAGGATAAAGGATTAAAATCCTCCGTTTGATATTGGGCAGCAATTTGGGGATCAAATTCAATGGTAATTCGCTCATACATCACATCTGACGAAAAAGACGGTTTATGAATTTCGTGTTGATTCGTAATTATCAAATCGCCGAATTGCAGTGGATACACGGTTTTTTCCACAAAATATTTGACATCCCCTTGAAGGAGAAAATAAATTTCACAGCCTTGATGCAGATGAAAATCGACACTGTGGCTTTTCCGCTGCACATGTAAAAATTTGATATAATGATCGATTTGGTCTAAATAAGTAATAGGCAGTACAATCCCTCCATGAATCATCAATTTAGTCCATATTTTCATCAAAAATTACAATGAAATTGCATTTCTTATATAATACTCTATTCTTATCATGAAAGTCATACGTACCGCAACCACGAATCAAGGAGGCGATATCTCATCTCAACGGTAGAATCCGTCTAGCAAAGATAATTGTTAATTTCGGCCTAAAACATTTGTGTAAGATAAAGTGAGGTCATATGGATGAACTTAGCCTATGGAAATATCGATGAATGCATTCGTTATGAGCATAAACTCTTAAATCCTAACCCATATAATGTTAACTTTCATTTGCATGAAGAGTTTGAAATTTACTTTTTAATCTCAGGTGATGTGAATTACTTCGTTGAAAAAAGTATGTACCCTTTAAAGTACGGCGATATCATGATTACCAATAATCAGGAAATCCATAAACCGGCTTTTCGAAATGATAGATTATATGAAAGAATAACGCTACAATTTGCACCGCACATCGTCCGAGCTTTCAATTCGCCACGGCTTGATCTTCTGAACTGCTTTCTCAACAAACCGAAGGGTCAACAAAACAAGATTTCTCTTAGACCGAGTCAAACTAAAGAAATACTGCGGCTATTTCATCAAATGGAGAATCTTAAGAACGATGCTGGCTATGAAATTTTAAAGCTGAATTATCTCGTTGAAATACTGGTCTTGATTAATATTGTATTTATGGATGTTAATCGCTCCGACAGCGTTTCTACAATGCCTGAATTATTAATTTCATTGCTGGACTATATCGATATGAATTTGGACAAAGATCTTACCCTTGACTCTCTCTCCAAAAAGTTTTATGTGGATCGATTTTATATGGGAAGAATTTTCAAAAAAAATATCGGCAGCAACATTCATGAATATATTTTGTTTAAACGAATATCCAAAGCAAAAGAAATTCTTACTGAAGGCTATAACGTTACCGATACGTGTGAAAGATGTGGATTTAATGATTACTCCAATTTCTTGAAAATGTTTAAACGAACCGTTGGTATTTCTCCTGGAAAATACAAGGGTAACATGCAAAGTAATGTTCTATAAATTTGATATATGAGGAGAACAACCGATGAAAATAGCATTTCAAACACTGGCAAGCCCGAATTGGAGCTGGGAGGAAACTCTGAATGCAGCCTCACAGCTTGGCTACGACGGTATTGAATTAAGAGGCGTGGAGGGCGAGATGTACCTTTCCCGGGCGCGTCCGTTTTTGCCTGAACATATAGAGCAGACTCAGTTGGATTTGAAACAAAAGGGATTGGAAATTTGCTGTCTGGATACTTCCTGCTCCTTTCACAATGAGGAGAAATACCGGGCTGCCATTCAAGAAGGCAAGGATTGTATCGATCTTGCTATAAAGCTCCAATCACCGTACATCCGGGTATTTGGAGATATCATTCCGGAAGCGTCTTCTGAAGCGGAAATTATACAACAAATTTCTGCCGGGCTGACTGAACTGGGACGTCATGCTGAAGGAACCGGCGTTACCGTCCTATTGGAAACTCACGGAGATATTAACAATCATCGCATCATCAAAGAAATTATGGAGCGAACGGACAGCAGCAGTGTTGGAGTCCTATGGGACTTTGAGCATCCTTATTTGCATGGAGAAGAGCCTGAAATTACATATAGCGAGCTTGCTCCTTTTATCAAGCATACCCATGTTAAGGACGCGATTAAAAGCGTTGACGGTAAAAAGCTTTGTCTAATCGGAGACGGTGATGTGCCTGTCCCGAGAATTGTCAGCATTCTTAAGGAGAATGGCTACGACGGCTGGTTGTCGCTGGAATACGAGAAAAAATGGGCCCCCTATTTGGAGGAACCCGAGGTTTCACTGCCTGCTTATATCTCTTATATCAAAAAGCTTGTCTAGCATACAACGCCAAAGTCCGGTTGCTTCCCTGTTGGGAGAACCGGACTTTTTTCATCCATAATTGAAACATCTATCCAGCACTACTTGTTATTCAAATGTGTCCGGTAAAAAGCGCGACGAAACTCCGTGGGCGTCATCTGCTGATGCTTGCGAAATACTTTCATAAAATATTTCTCATCATCAAATCCTAACCGCTGAGCAATTTCTTTAATGGTAAGATCAGTCCGACCCAGCTCGTCCTTCGCACGGTCAACCTTAACCTTTTGAATATATTCCTGCATGTTCATGCCCATTTCCTTTTTAAACAAACGAGACAAGTAATCCGGATTGTAATTGAACTCGCGTGCGGCATCATCAACCGATATGGGTTCGACTGCATGAATCCGAATCCACTCCAGCACATTCATCATCCGTTGATGCTTCGACGTCATTTCCCCTTGAGGGCTCGCATAAGCAGCCATCGACTGCTGTGACAGCTCAATTAATAAAGAAGTCAGCATGTAGTCGGCTCCCTGCCGGGTGTAATAGCGAGATTCCACAATGTGCAGCAGCTGACGGAACAAAATGCCTGCTTTATCCACCTCATGGGGTTTAAAAAATGCCGGCAGCAGCACGAATGGCATGGCTCCATCCAGATAAGGATTATGCTTGTAACGTGCAAGTTCTGCCTCCGCTTGCTTCTCATCCATGAACTCCATGTTCTGTTCGGAACATTGAAAATGAAGCCAGTAAAAAGAAACCTGCGGGTCCGAATATGCATAACCCCAGTGGGTCTGCTCTGGCAAAAGCAGCAAGACACTGCCTGGGGTTACCTCAAACTTGTCATCTTCCTGCTGAATATAAGCGGTATCGCGCAGTCCCAGAATGATTTCAAAACTGTTCATGGAACGCTTTCCGTGAATCCACGGATAACCGGCAGTGAAATGTCCGGCAGATATGAATTCTATCGGCTTTTCGATCGCTGCTTTCCAATAATACATAGTCGGTTTTTTCCACCTATCCAGAAAACTTATCTGATATCACTACACTTGCTTGCTCCCGCTTTTGCCCCAGTCTTCATAGCATTTGACAATTGCACTCATATCTTCATCGCCATATCCGTCATTGCAAGCCATTTGAAAGAGTTCCTTGACAGCTGATAAAGCAGGAACTGGAAGATCAAACGATTCCGCCAATCCGCGGGCGAGCTTCAAATCCTTCAGCATCAATCTTGTCATAAATTGCGGTGAGAAGTCGCCGCTAAGTATTTTGGGTCCTTTCATCTCAGCCATGCCACTACGTGCTCCACCACCCGCTACAACCTCAAGAAACAAAGACGGATCAATGCCAGCTTGGCGAACGAGCGATATACTTTCAGAAAGTCCTGCCAGTGTAATGGCAACAAGTGCGTTATTGGCAAGTTTGGTTTGCGAGCCTGTCCCCTGTGCTCCCATATGGACCGCTTTTTTCCCCATAGCTGTGAATAGAGGCAGACAGCTCTCGAATAGCTGTTTATCCCCTCCAACGATAAATGTCAACTGCGCTTCTTTAGCTTGAGGCTCGCTGCCCGTAACCGGTGCATCCAGCATCTGTGCGCCAATTTCTGATAAGTGGGCAGCCAACTGTAAGCTGGTTTCTGGAGAAATCGTGCTGCAATCGATAAAGGTCCGAGCACCAGGCTGCTGCTGGAGCGCCGGAACAATCCCGCCTTCACCCAAATAAACTTCTTTTACTGCACGGTCATCTGAGATCATCGTGATCACGATGTCCGCTCCTAGGGCCGCTTCACCTGGGGAGTCGACAACGCGGACAGATGGACCGAGACCTTCTGTTTTTCGCCGATCTCTATTGTAAACGCTTAATTTATATCCGGCCTTTAATAAATTTACTGCCATGTGCCGCCCCATCGTTCCCAAACCTACAAATGCTATGTCCACTTGATTGCCTCCCTGAATGCTAGTATGATTACCCATTTATTATAACGCAAACTTACCGCATCGCAAAAACATAATTACGGAGTGGCTATACGACTCTGAAGGAATGGAGCCAAATCATGAGAATTAGTTATCCAATATAGATAAATTCAACATTAATAAGCCTGCCAATAAGGCAGGCCAACTTTTAGGTAATATTCATAACTTCAGCGAATTGAAGCAGATCAGACGTGGGTACCGTTATTTTTTAATAACATTAAAGTTATCCTCAATGAGCAGCCAGTTCTGAGGAAAGCTTAATCCGAGCTTCCAATAGCTGATGCCTCGAAGGTTTAATTCTTTTAATAAATCAAATTTGGCTTGAATGGATCTTGCATCCTCAAACCATACGATGTGGGTTTTACCATTATCGTCCCAATATGTGAAATGCGGAGCCTGCGCAGCATAATCGTACTGAATGGCAGCTTGCCGCTCACGAGCCAAATCGATAGCTTCCTGCGGACTTAAAGCCCTTGCATATGCTCCACCGGCCACAAAAGGCAAGGTCCAGTCATATCCGTAGAGGTTTTGTCCCATCATGATCTTGGAAGCAGGTATTTCCGTTAGCGCATATTCCAATACTTGCCGTACTGGACCGATCGGGGATACGGCCATGGCTGGACCACCGCTGTATCCCCATTCGTAGGTCATAATGATAACAAAGTCGGCAATTTCTCCATGCGCCTTGTAATCATGGGCCGTGTACCATGCGCCAGTTTGCGCTGCGCTGGTTTTGGGCACAAGTGCCGTCGACATCAAGAACCCCTGTTGATGAATGATGTCCGCTGCTTTACGCAAGAAACGATTATAGGCCTCTCTATCCTGGGGTCGCAAATGCTCCATATCAAAATGAATATCTTTGAAATCAAGTCGCTTGGCCGTCTGGATAATCTCTTTCATTAAGGTATCCTGCAGCTGCTCGTCATTTAACAAGGCGGCTCCAAGCTCTGCACTGAATTGTTGTTCCAAATTGGTTACAACCATCATAAGGGTCACGTTGTTATTTCCAGCTACCGTCTGGAGACCACCCAGAGGAGGAGCTTTCAAAGTGCCATCGCGTTGGATGCGAAAGCTAAAGGGTGCAAGGTAGGTGAGATGAGGCGCTGCTTCCTGGGCTGCATGGATCAGTGGGGGTGCAACGGTTTCACCGCGGGGCTCGATGTAAGCATTGACCTCGATATTCTTGCGCGGCCTTGGTGGAATATATAACCTCAGGCCGACGTTTAGTGGCTGGTTTAAAGTTAATCCATTTACCGATGCCAGCTCCTGCGGGGATACCCTGAATTTATGAGCAATGGTATACAGGCTATCGCCACTCTCTACCCAATAATATTGACCTTGAATCGGGATCACTAATGCCTGTCCCACCACCAACGATTTAGCCGGTGAAAGCTCATTTGCAGCCGCAATGCTTTGAATACTCACACCATAAGCCTCTGAAAGCTGATAGAGCGTCTGGCCTGGCCTCACCACCTGGATCTGCATGACGTCCCCCCTTAAACCTTCCTTATTAAACGTATATTCAACTTCATCCAATAATTGTTCGTTTATAAAAAAAATATTTGGTCCATGATCTGAACACAGCCTTATGAAGTTCTCTCTATAAGTTCAGCTACCGGTACCAAAGCAAAATCGAGGCCGCCCCTGACGGTGGTCGTATAGGCAATATATTCGTCATCTAATATAAATTGTGGGTGCGGGTGGGCATGAAAGAACGCACGTTTGGTCACCTCAGGCGGTGCAGGCATGCTGCTGGCTATAGCGACCTCCTTCTTTGTTACCGTATTGAAGAAAGATACAAGGACTGGTCTCTGGTCCCATTGATAGGTGCCGATATCTCCGACAAGATATTTGTCATCTGTAGATGCGTGTGAGTGGCACGTACCATTCGGCCAAATATTTGTATGTTCCCCGGTTGCCAGATTGTAGTATTCCGTACCATGATCATAGTCCACAAACCAAATGCCTTTGCCGTCCTTAGCCCACCATTCATGGCTGTGTCTGTGCATATTTTTGCCTGAGTCATCCGCAAATAACGGCTGTGCTTTCTCACCTTTGCGGATAAGCCATATCCGGTTCACATAATCGAAATGTTCGCCCGTTTTAATATCGTCCCAATGATCTTGACAGAGCATCATAACAGCAGGATCGACAGGACTGAATTGGGCATGTTTGAAGCAAATAGGAAAAGATTTCCATATATCCAATTTGCCAGTTGCGATCTCCATGGCGCATAAATGCCAAGTGTCCCCCGCAATCAAATCGAGGTTGAGGTATTTGCCATCAGCAGAGCGTGTGAGATGTGTCGTAATTCTGCGGATGCTGCTGCCAAATATAGATTTTGGAAAAAAGCCTAGCAATTGCGGTTTATCTTCCGCTTCAGGACCTCTCCTATAAATGTTTGAATCCACAGCCCAATATACCTCGCCCGTAACCGGATCGATCCAAGGGGCTTCTGATATAAAACGTGTCTCCGGGTAAATTCGAACTTCCTGTGTGGACATATCCACGATCCCCATACACTGGCCGGGTGAGGGAGGATACGCTGCATAAAACCAAACATAACGGCCATCTGACGTTACATTGTTATTAGTAAAATAGAACGCTTGCTGGAATGGTGCACTGCGTTCATTAAGAATGTAGCTGGTTACACCCGACTCCGGGTCGACCCAAGGAACAAAAAGCTTCGACTGCTCCGGTTTACAAAACGAATTACTCAAATCGAGCACCATCCTTATCGTTTTTTACTTTAGTCTGTAATTATCGTTGAGGGATCTTTTTACTCTCTTCCCGGTATTGACCAGGTGTCATTTCTTCAAATTTTCGAAAAGAGCGGATAAAGTTCTGAGCATTGGTATATCTAAGCTTCTCTGCAATCTCACTAATTTTCCATTCGGTATCTCTTAGCCAGGTTTTGGCGATTCCCATCCGATATTGAAATAAATAGTCACTGAAATTGCTCCCGGTCTCTTTACGGAATACTTTCTTAATATAATCGGGGTGATAGTTCAGACGATCCGCGCACGATTCCAGCGAAATATCCTTATCAAAGTCATGATGAATCAACAACAGCATTTGATTTGATATTTTTTTATAATGAAATCTGGTTCGTTCTTCAATAAAATGCATCGTTGGCATTACGATGGTATTACGTGCCCAGGATGCTACTTCATGTGACGTCTTTAACACGAAGGTATCTTCAAATAAGGTCCTCTGAGCTATATATAAAGTTTCATACAACTCCGAGGATTCATCTACTTCCTTCATAAAATCGATAATAAGTCGTACCATGAACATCTGGACTTCACGGTGTGACAGTTTTTCGTTCATTAATTCCGTCATCAGCTGATGGAAATATTCCTTGACAAGCGAAGCATCTGATAACTTAACAGCATCCATCAATTTTTTCACCGTTTCTTCTGGAAAGCGTACTTGGTTCAATCGACTTGGCTGCACCTGCTCAATAAATAGAATAGACGCTTCCCCAAAAGTGATGCGGTACTTTAAAGCCTCCTCCGCTTCCTCTAGTGCCTTCGGGATATTCTGGAAGGAATCATAAGTTCGACTGATCCCAATACTGACTTTCAGTGAAAGATACTGAAGGATATGATGTTGGATTTCCTCCGCCAGCTCGACCAACACTTTTTTCATTTTTTCTTCATTGGAAGCATCGATACCAATTATTGTCACTTGAGATGAGTTGTAAAGTATAGGTTTCAAACCATATTCTTGTGGCACTAGCTCGGTTACGATATTATTAATGGCAAACATCAACAAATCCAAATCTGATTCACGAAAGCGTGTATCTTCAATTGAATCCGTTTGCAGAGATAATACGGCGAACCGCTCCCACCGAGGGTACCCTAACCACGAAAGTTTTTGCTCCAGCGAAGCGGCATTCATATCTCCCTGCAGCAATTTAAAAACAAACAGTTCCTGCAATTGTGGAAGCTGCCCCTTTAATTCATTCTTCATTTGTGTTTGACTATTCGTTAATTTGCCGAAGCGGTCGATCATTTCTTCGAACTCATCACGAGTGCCGTGACGGGGGTCTGTATGAGATGCAACGGACTGGTATAGCCTTCGTATCGGAGAATACATCGTCTGGGAGCCTTGCAACGACAATAAGAACGTTGTAAAGCTGATCACCAGTGTAGCTATCAAGGTAAACCATCCGATATCATTAGAATCCTTAGTAATCTCATTGATCGCTATGTCCGATACATAAAGCCATCCATTGTATGTCGATTTACGCAGAATGATCATATGTTTATTCTGATTGTTAGTTAAGGTAAACGTACCTTCAAGTATATCTCCTGCCTGTTCAATAGGACTGATATCCACAAGATCGGAAAGCTTTTTGCCCAACATCTGAGCATCTTGATGTGCCAGTATCGTATAATCCGTATCTAATATCATTACGTTTCCAAGATCGGTTCCGCCCGAGATAAGACGGCTGAATTCGTAGGCAGGAATGCGAACAACCATCATTCCGATTGCAGGAGTTAAATTAATAGGCAGCTTCTTAACTAGACTGACATCATAAGCCGTTTGTAAGGGATCGTTTTTTTGTTTCAGCCACTCGGAACCAGGCACCATTCTCTTGTAGGTTGAAAGTAAATCGGAATTCATCATTTCATTTAACTCATATAATCCATTGTTTTTGATCAGCCAATTTTGATTAAAATTCATTAACTGGATATCTTGAACACCCAGATCCGGCTGCTGCAATTGATTCATGCTTTGTTGAAGGGCTTGAAACAAATCGATGCGAAATCCTTCTCTTGGCTGACTTAATGATTCAAAAACATGATTGGATGTGATAAAGGTGCTCATTGCCCGATCAACCGATATCAAAATATATTCGACTTTTAGCTGGCTTTGCTTCAAAACTTGCATACTGCTTTCATTCACTTTCTTTTGAATCGCAGTAGAGGACTTCCAGTAGGAGGATATGCCCAGGACAATCACAGGAATGGTTCCCAGAAGGATGCTGTACAGCAATAGCCGCTTCCAATATGAGGTTGGTGCTTTGATCGCCATGAGCATATTCTCCCTTCTCATAGATGACAGGATATCATTTTTTTGTTTTATCGTAAGCCGCACTCATCTCTTCGATGACTTTATTGCCGCCTTCATTGCGCCACTGTTCAATCGCTTTCATCCAACCGCTCTCATCGAGCTGTCCCATAATAAATTTGGTTCGTGCATCCGATATTATTTTGTCCAGACTTTGTCCCTTTTGCGAGTTTGTTTCGGATATCAAGGCTTCTGCAGGATTGGCTACTACGATCTTACTGCCCTCATCCACCAACTGCAAGTACTTAATGCTAAGTGGGGAATCCTTATCTGTCATCACAGGATCCGTTTCTTTGATATAAGAAATATCGTAAGCAAATACGTCAGCTTTCAAGTTGTTCCATGCCGTTGAATCAATGAGCCGTTTGGCCTTGCCATTTTCCAAGTCCCAATGCTTGCCTTTAATTCCGTAGAAAGCAAGGTCCGTTCCTTCCTGAGAAGCCAATTTATCGAAAGCGGCGAGTATTTGTTTCAATTCGGCCTCCGTTTTTACGGTGCTCTTAGGAAACATATAGGCTCCATAGTACCCGGGGTCCGAATTTATACGCTCCCCTTTAGGACCGCTAATACGATTTTGAATATCGAGCACAGCACTAGGCGTTAATTTATAAAGATCCGCATGCTTATTCTGGGAATCGCCAATGTTGCCGATATACATGCCTGCTTTACCTTTGTTTATATTTTCGAACATCTGATTGTTATTCGCTACCCCGAAATCCTGATTGATCAGCTTTTCATCAAATAATTTTTTATAAAATTTCATAGTCTCGAAGTATTCCTTCGTTAAAAAGTCAGGTGAAAGCTTATTATCCTTCACCTCCCACTTGTTGGGCGCCCCATGCCAAGAGGACATAGTGAGAAAGCTTAAGTCTGAATTGAGAAACAAACCGATGGTATCGTTCTTACCGTTCTTATCCGGATCGCCCTGCGTAAATGCTTTAAGGGTATTGTACAATTCGTCAAGGGATTTGGGAACTTGCAACCCGAGATTATCCAGCCAATCTTTGCGGAAGACGATTCCTCCCCTTGTCAAAGGCCGGCTGCGGTATAAGCCGTACGTTTTGCCATCAATCGAGCTGTTACTCAGTGCAATTGGATTCGCTTTATTCAAATTCGGATAATCTTTCAGCAATGGACCGATCTCCCAAAAGGCTCCCGAATGCACTGAATTTACAATAATAGGCGCCTTCATATCAAGAGCCAGCAATGCTTTAGGCATATTATTGGCAGCAATCGTCGTATTTAACTTGTCATTGTACGCGGCCGATGGCACCCATATTGTGTTGAACTTAACATTCATCAACCTCTGATATTCGACAATCAACTCATTATCTGGCTTTGGAGGCTCAGCTCCGAAATATACGGTAAGTACACTTAGATCTAGTGGACCTTTAGCAGCTGCTGTTGGATTCGACTTCTGATCCGTTGGAGCTGCAGATTGAGGAGTTCCGGCACTGCAGCCTGCAAGCAAGCCTACACCCATTACGGCTATACATCCTGAAGCGATAGAGCGTTTCCATAACTTACTTGTGGTGTTTGCCCCTAATTTCATTCGATTAACCTCCCAATGATTATCATCATTTTACTATATCAAAAAGTCAATTTTCAGCAAAGACAATCAACCTTTAACCGAACCCAATAAAACCCCTTTGGCAAAATGCTTTTGCAGAAACGGATAGACGATTAGAATCGGAACCGTGGCAACGACAATCACAGCCATTTTGATCGTTTGCACAGGGGGAAGAACAAAGTTAGGATCTATATTGGCAGCATCGCCGATTCCCCCCTGAGCCATAATGACGATTTGACGAAGCAGAACTTGTATCGGCCATTTACTGGAGTCGTTCATATAAATGAGCGCCTGAAAGTAGCTGTTCCAGTGACCGACCGCGTAAAATAACGAAAATGTTGCCAGCGCAGGAGTGGACAGCGGCAGAACGATCCGAAAAAAAATGCCAACATCGCTGCAGCCGTCAATTTTGGCAGACTCCTCCAAACCCTCCGGCAGCTGCTGAAAAAAGTTTTTGAGAATGATTAGATTGAACGCGCTAATGAGTCCGGGTATGATAAGGGCCCAAATCGTATCCAGCATATAGAATTGCTTCACGACCAAAAACGTTGGAATTAATCCGCCGTTAAACAATATCGTAAATACAATCATCAGCATGAAAGCGCGTCTGCCAAATAGTGTCTGCTTGGCGAGTGGATAAGCCATAAGTGAAGTGAAGAACAGGTTCATAAGTGTACCCAGAATGGTTAAATAGACAGTGAATAAGAGACTGTGAACCAGCGTACCGGTTGAGAAAATATAGCGGTATGCTTCCCATGAGAATACAGTAGGAAATAAGACCACCCCTCTCCTGGTTAGTTCTTCTGATGTCGTAATCGAGCCAGCTACGATATAAATAAACGGCAGGACCGTTATTAACGAAAATACGGTGAGCAGCGTATAATTGATACCGTCAAACACACGGCTGCCCAAGCTTTTATCCTGTACCATACAAATCGCCTCCTCATATGATGTCTTGTCAGTATATGCCTTCTTCGCCGGACAGCTTGGCTGCATAGTTGGCGGCCATGACAAGAATGAGGCCGATCACAGACTTAAATAAACCGACAGCCGTTGAATAGCTGAATTGTCCCTGGAGAATCCCTGAGGTATATACATACGTATCAAACACTTCGCCAATGTTGCGGTTCATGGCATTCAACATAAGGAAAATTTGCTCGAATCCGTTATCCAGGAAGTTGCCCAACCTTAAAATCAATAAAATGATAATCGTACTGCGAATCGCGGGCAATGTAATATGCCATAGTTGTCTCCAACGCCCTGCTCCGTCGATGCGTGCAGCTTCATAAAGCTGAGGATCAACGCCCGCCAGAGCGGCCAGGAAAATAATCGTTCCCCATCCTGTCTCTTTCCAAATCACCTGAGAGGTAATCATACTTCGAAACAAATCCTCGTTCATCAGGAAATTAATTTCCTTCCCGCCCAAGCTGATGATGAAATTGTTCACGATCCCCCCTTCTGTTGTAAACAAAATGTAGGCCATACCGACCACCACCACCCACGAAAAGAAATGAGGGATATAGATCAGCGTTTGCACAAAACGCTTAAACACTTCCTTGCGAAGCTCATTCAACATTAAAGCAATAATGATCGGCATCGGGAAAAAAAATACAAGATTGTACATGGCTAAGATCAACGTATTGCGAAACAGGAGCCAAAAGGACGTCTCATGAAAGAAACGTGTAAAATGCTGAAATCCAACCCACTCACTTTGCATAATCCCCAGGAATGGCTGATAATTTTTAAACGCAATCAGCAACCCCCACATGGGGAAATATTTCATAGTAACAAAATACAGCGCGCCTGGAAGAAGCATGAAGTACAACCATCGATCCCGGTAGATCATCTGTTTGGAAGGCCAAAATTTCGCTGCGTTCACATTGGGTCTCATTGCTCTTTGCTGCACAGCATCGTTCCCTTTCAAATTTCCCACCCCTTCTTGTTTGTTGCTGAATTCATCATAGGTGATGTCCAAATAACTATAAATAATCATCTAAGAGTTACCTCTATGCCAACTGACTTACTCGCTGCCTATTCTTTTTTTGTCAGGAATAATCAATGCAGGGGAATAAATGATCATTATAGGGTAAGGTATCCTTATTCCTTTAACAATCTATTTCCTACGAGCTCCTTGTTGCAATATCAAAAAGGACAGACGAATGATTGCATTCGACCTGCCCTTTTTAATCTTATGAAAGACTTCGATACCTGCGATTCAAAGGAACATACCGCTCCTAGACACTTGAGAATATGGTTTTAATAACATTCTATTTCCCCGCCTGGATAAAGCGTGGAACTATACAACCTTTTGCTTTGTGCCAGTGCCTTGCCTGATGCTGATGCGGACAGATCGATCATCTGGTTAGAGAAGATCGAGGCCGCATCATTATCATAAATGATGACCTGCTCCTGGTCTCCACCAAGCAAATCCGCATGGGTGACATACCCATCAACCGGAAACGTAACTACCGCATTCATATAACCGTCGTATAAAGTTGGAAATACCCCGCCGCCTCTGCGATAAGCTAATATATAATCCAACGGACCCTCATCCCAATTATGCAGTGTCTCGATGATCGTCAGCCATCCACTAGTTGTACGTTCTTCCTTCCAAATCTCTTGACCTCCCGCATCCAAAAGAAACATGCCGTCCTTGCCTTCAATCTGCTTAGCTGGATTACCACGAATAATACGATCCAAACCCGCTACCTGTAGTCCAGGCAGGTCCTCGCGAAATTTCCCCAGTGCCACATGCTGCGATTCGATCGATCCGTTATAGCGCCACAGCTCTTTCCCATACCGATTGTACATCACCGTTACGCTGCCTCCGATCACCAGCTCCGGCTTGCCGTCACCATTCACATCTCCGGTGAATATGCAGTCCGCATGATCCTCCAAATCATGACAGGACCAGAGGAGGTTTCCGTTATGATCCAACATATCGTACCCTGCCATCACCTCGTCGTAGCCATCTTTATTCCAATCATATACCCATGGAAAATGACCAGGATTCCCCTGATGCGTCCATAATAGGTTAAAATTTTGATCCAATGCCCACAAACGCGAATATCGGTCTTTTAAAATGATGTCGCTCGGTCGTTCACGCCCTGAAACGTTGGTAATGATAATGCAATCATGGGCTTCGGGAGAGGGCAGGTCATACGTTTTTTTGACTATACCGCTGCAACCGTCAAGGATAAGAAACTTATCGTCCATCACACATAAAACCTCCAACTGTCCGTCGCCGTCCAAATCGTAGATTTGCGCCGGATAATCAGCTCCCGGTCCGCCTGCCTCCGGATGTGGGGTTCCTTTTTGCCATAACAGATTTCCTTGAAGGTCAAAAGCTGTCAAGCACTGCACTTGATGGGGAATATATCGAACATCCTTGCGATTGCCTGGCTGAACTAGCAGAAGCTCCATTCGACCGTCTCCGTCCAAATCGCCGAGCAGCATTTTACAACGTGGACCTGCCGCGCTAATATCCACTTTACCTGCTAAATTAGATAACGACTCGTTTGCATTCATGAATAATCCCCTATCCTTTCAAGGCTCCTATTAATACACCCTTGGCAAAATGTTTTTGTAGAAAAGGATAAACCAGCATAATCGGCACGGTTCCCACAATAATGACCGCCATTTTAATAGACTGATCAGGAGGTTTCACAAAATTCGGATCCATATCTACCGTGCTGCCTATAGTTCCTTGTGATAATAGTACGATCTGACGCAATACGACCTGCAGAGGCCATTTGGTATTGTCGTCCAGGTAGATCATCGCACTGAAGAAGTCGTTCCAATGCCCAACTGCATAAAACAAAGCAAATGTCGCCATGATCGGCTTAGATAATGGCAGAACGATGCGCCACAATACACCCAAGTCACTGCATCCGTCGATTCGCGCCGATTCCAGCAGTTCAACCGGCAGCTCCTGAAAGAATGTTTTTACGATAATCATGTTAAAGGCGCTGATGGCTCCGGGAAGCATGACGGCCCAGTACGTATTCAACAGCCCTAATTCCTTAACCACTAAATAGGAGGGAATCAGCCCGCCGCTGAACAGCATTGAGAAGATGACTAAGTTCATGACCAAATTTCTTCCTGCAAGATAATTACGGGACAGCGCATAAGCCATAGTAAAAGTGAAAAACAGATTGACTCCTGTACCGATGACCGTAATGTAGATGGAAACAAAAATACTTCTGTACAGCATGTTTGTCGTAAAAATATAGCGGTATGAGTCCAATGAAATCGTCTTAGGTATCAACAAAAGCGGCCTGGCCATTAATTCGGCATCTGTAGCAAAAGAACCGCCGATAATATATAAAAAAGGAACAAATGCACAAAGAGAGAATAAACCGAGAAACAAAATATTGGCTGTATCAAACATTTTACCACTTAGGCTGTTGGTAATCTTCATCGAAATCCCCCCTTTTCATCTAAAATAACCCGGAATGTCCCGCGCGTTTTGCCAGTAAATTAGAGCTTACGATAAGGATGACACCCACCACGGATTTGAAAAGCCCGACAGCCGTACTATAGCTGAATGCACCTTGCGTGATACCCATAAAATACACATACGTATCGAATACATCAGCGACACTTCGATTTAACGCGTTGCTCATTAAAAGAATTTGCTCGAAGCCGCGGTCCATGAAATGCCCCATTCGTAGAATCAACAAGACAATCACGGTGCTTCGAATTGCCGGTAAAGTAATGTGCCACAATTGGCGCAGCCTGCCTGCGCCGTCAACTGTAGCCGCTTCGTACTGGTCGAGATCCACACCTGCCAAGGCAGCCAGAAAAATGATCGTTCCCCAACCGCATTCCTTCCAAATTGTCTGCGTGATGATCAGAGGGCGGAACCATTCCTCGCTTGCCAGAAAATCGATTTTAAGTCCCGTCAGTTGTTTGATTAATGCGCTCACGAGGCCGCTCTCTGGAGATAACATCAAGTAGGTGATACTAACGACGATAACCATCGAAATAAAATGAGGGATGTAAATCAAGGTTTGAACCAGTCTTTTATAGATCGATATCCGCACCTCATTCAGCAGCAAAGCCAAAAGAATCGGAGCAGGAAAAAAGAATACGAGGTCATACACAGCGAGCAGCGATGTATTCTTCAATAGTCTGAAAAAATCGGGATTTTGTAAAAAAACGACGAAATTATCCATACCTACCCATTGACTCTTAAAAAATCCGAGAAATGGCTGATAATTTTTAAAGGCAATCAGTACGCCCCACATAGGCAAATATTTAAATACGAGAAAATACAGCAAGCCGGGCATTAAAAGCAGGTACAGCCACTTGTCCCGCTTCATCCTCGTAAGCAGACTGGTTTGATTGCGTGCCTTTCGCAGTGGTCGAACTGTTTCTTCCATTAATGCTCTTTCCATGGCTAACACATCCTTTCGTGACCTTAATGCACAATTATTGGTTTTTGCTTATTTCCCGGTAATGGGTTGGCGTTACACCTTCTTGTTTCTTAAATATCCGGTTGAAATAGCTATGCTGGTAGCCTACTCTCTCCGCCACCTCATTAATTTTCCATTCAGTATCGCTGAGCAGCTCCTTGGCTTTTTCCAAACGCAGCTCGGTTAAATAATCGATAAAATTTTTGCCGACCACCCTTTTAAAGGTTCTGCTTAAATAATATGAATTCGTTCCAAATTGTTCCGCGCATTGATCAAGCGATAATTCGGTCATGTATTGCTCCTGCATATAAATCATCAGGCGTTCTACCATTCTTTTGTTCTCGTAGTCTGAACGCGCTTCCATTTCTCGAATATAAGGTTGAATTACTTTTAGATCAAACCATTTCGACATCTGATCTGGCTCTCGTATTTGCGACAATTCATCAAACATATTTAAATCCTTGTAGATACGGCCCGGATTCACCCCTGAGAGCATGATTGCATGATGAATACTTCCCAATAGGGTAAGCATCGCAGTCTGCACGTCAATTTCCAGAGCATTATTCTCTTGCAGCGCTTTCAAAAATGCCTTGACCGCAACTACCGCTTCCTCCTGCTCGCCTGTACGCATCTTTTGAATAATTTCTCTCTCCAATTGGAACGGATAGCGAAGCTCATAGGACACCTCGGTTTCCCCCAGTTGCTCTAAATCGATCATTTGGTTCTGATTCTCAAATTTACGGTAGCTTAAAGCTTGTATTGCTTGTTCAAAACTATCTGGAATGGACGCAATGGAGCTGCTGGATCGACTGATCGCCACCACGACCTGCATCTTTAGAATAAGGTTGATAGCTTGCGTAATTTCCTCCGTGAACTCGCGAAGATTTTGCGTATACGGATGATCTTCCGATGCAACCACCAGCATCCCAATGGTCATATCATGAAAATTAATCAGATCGGCCTGTTCAAACCGCTTTAACGAAAACTCTTGAATGATATTGGCTGCAACAAAAGTAACCAATCCCTCGTCCCCCTGAGAGAATCTGCCCTCAAGATTCGAAAAACCTGTTAAATGAATGTAGACCGTGAGGAACTGATGTTGATCCACCGTCCATCCAAAGTGCTCCATTCTGTCGATCAATTCCTGCTCGGAATAAGAATATAGGTACCCCCGAAATAATTGCAGCAGAAAGCTCTCTTTCATATGAGGAAGCTGTTCCTCCAGCTTATTTTGCAATGCCTTACTTTCCCGCGTTAGATGATGCCAGTTCGTCTCAATAATTCCAAACTCATCATTTTCCTGATCACCCGCAGCCGTATCTGATGAGAACAATCGCACCAACCGGTCTACGGGGGAATGAATACGTTTGGACGCAATCCAGGACAGCAGACCTACTAGAATCAACAATAACAGGCTGACACCCATGAGTAATTTGGATAAAAAAATAACAGGTGCCGTAATAGCATCGACAGGTACCGCCGATACGTAAGTCCAGGCTTCGCCAATTCTTGATAGATTGCCGTAAGAAACCGCGTACGTATCTTTTCCCCATTTATACAGAAAAGACCCATGACCTACAGGAAGGCTGCGCACCTTCTCTTTTAATGCACCCTCAAACTTCATCGATTCAGGGGAATTGTTCGCAGACACGAATATATTTCCGTTATGCTCCAGCAGAAAGGTTTCCCCTTGATCATAAGGAGTCAACGTCTGTAGTAAGTTGATGATCTTGTCACGGTTCAAATGAACGATCAGGGCTCCGAAGGGCTCTGGACTCCCGCCGTATAATTTGTGAACCAAAGTCAGATCGACATTGGCTGAAGTTGGCTCTTCGATAGGCGTCTGGATCCAATTGGTCCAGAAAAATTCCTTTACAGGACTAAGATTTTTTACATAAGGAAGAATGGCTTCCTGGTTCAACAGCAAATTATATTCCGGGTTAAACACAACAGGCTTAGGACGTTGAAGGTAAAGCTCAACCTTCTTGGCCAGTGGATGAGAGCCCTGCATCACCATCAACGTTTTGCTAATATCCCAGGCCTGCTGGTACGCCGAATTGAAATTAACATCCTTGAGATCACCATTAAACTTGGGATCGAAGGCCCAATGTGCCAACGACAGTTCTAAATAAGCAAATTGATCATCAACATTTTGTGCTCGCTTCTCAATCTGGCTGGCATGAAGCTGGTGCAATTCCCGTTCGATTCGTGTATCTCCTACCCAATATAGGATGAAACCGCTGATCATCCCAGGTAAGCTGGATACAGCCAAGATCCAAGCCAAACTTCTCCAATAAAATCTCCCTTTCTTTTTCCCCCATGATCCCAAGTATTCCCGGGAAACGATTGAATGAATGGACTTTAACATCCTGATCCTCCCTTCCGTTTAGGCCTCGTATATGTAGCATCCAATCTGGAAGTTCAGTGAAAAAGCCCCGCTCCGCTGTCGCGTCATGATTCCAACACTTATGGATTCATGAAATTCGGCAGCACCCTCGCATCCTCTGGGATATCCAATACATACAGGTTACCGTAACCATTCTTATCGCTTGTAAAAAGCAGCTTGGAACCATCAGGACTGAATCTGGGGTGAGCATGAACGTCTTGTGAATGAAAGCTGCAGCGGTGCTCACATAAAATTTTAGGCTGCGAGAAGCCGTTCTCCTCTTTTTTCCAATAAATCATAAGCGTAAGCGGCGCCCGGCCATCGACAACGACCTGTGAGAAATCGTTGGAATGGGCATGCCAGTTTCTGAAATTAAACTCTACTTCTTCGAGACCCGTATTATCGCTGTTGATTTTTCCGATGAATCCGGTACCATCCGCACGAAACCCGTGGAACCCAATGGTTAGTCCGTCCTCCATCCAATATTCGTGGCCCACCTTTTCCAAGGGCTCAGTGCGCTCCCGAATTTTCCATGTTCGTCCTGTATCCATATCACATCCCCAAATTCGGTGGTCCACCAGCTCCCAAGGACCTTCATGACAATAAGTCAAAAGCTGGGGTTGTGTCTGTGAAGTATTAATGTGCCCTACCCAATTCCGTTCCTCAAACACGACGTTCATTTCCCCGTCTTTCGTGGAGACCCGGATAATTTGGGAGAAAGGCTGCGCTTCCATAATCTCCCGGTGGCCGACATAGCCGTTCCCGAGATCAATGCGAATCCGATGCGATAAGTTTTCCGATAGTACAGTAATAACATGTTTCCCATCCGCCGTACAGCTAAGCTGTCCCAGATGAAACCCATTTGGCCCTTCATATAGAACCGTTTCTTCCAATGTAATTAAATCCAGTTTGGTTATCCGGTTGGCACGTTGATAATAGGCTTCCGTTCCACTCGGATTTAAACATACGTTTAACCCCTGACGTCCAGTCAGGTCTGTCAATTGAATAATCTCTCCGGACTCAACATGGACGCTATATAAATTGGTCGCATTATTTCTGTCGGAAATAAACAATACCCTTTGTCCCTCATCAAACCAACCATTATCTGTAAAGTATAAATGATGGCTATGGCTCGCATAATCTGTCAGCTGTTTAATAGGAACTCCCGATATGGGATCTTGGTATCTCCTCATCTCTGCTGCCCAAATCGCTCCTTTATTTCCTTGGTTCATCATGTAGTCCTCCTCATCATTTGCTTGATGTGCTGACTCCAATATATACATCTACGATCTTTCATACAATTGTATTTTTTTGTTTGTCCGCAATTCACCTTAGAACATTTTTGCAATCTTTCCACATTTCTGAGTTTCGACCTATTCTTTGCCTACAAAATTGTTCGATTGCCCGTAAAGGCCCCAAGTCTCTATAATAAGGTTCGTAAGCAGCAAGCAATAATCATAGTCATATTTGAAAAGGTGGGAAGCGTATGAAAAAACAAAAAAACAAAATGTTCTCCGCTCTGCTTGTTCTAACAACTGTTAGCATCTTCACAGCTGCGTGCAGCACGAAAGATGCCACCCCAGCCCAAACCATGCAGCCTGACAATACGAGTGCAAAAACTCCATTAAAGCTCTCTATGATGCTGCCGGGCTACTCAACCCAGCTGCCGGAAAAGAACAATTCGATTCTGACCAAATTAACGGAAGCGACCAATGTGGAGGTAACTCCGGTTTGGGTTCCATCCACGTCTTACGAGGACAAATTTAATATCACCTTGGCATCCGGTCAAATGCCGGAGGTTATGGTAGCGTTAACAAAATCGTCAACCTTCATTAACGCTGCTCGCAACGGCGCTTTCTGGGAAGTGGGTCCTTATTTAAAAGATTATCCGAACCTAAGCCAAGTCAATCCAATCGTTTTGGACAATATCTCGGTTGATGGGAAAATTTACGGTATTTACCGATCCAGAGCGCTCGGCCGCAACGGTATTGCTTATCGGAAGGATTGGCTGGAAAAAGTCGGCCTGCAGCCGCCCAAAACCATCGACGATTTCTATAACATGCTCAAAGCGTTCAAAACCAAAGACCCTGACGGGAATAATGCTACCGGTCTATTGCTCACTAAAAATAATGGGGCATTGGATATTATGCAAACGTGGTTTGGCGTACCGAATCAATGGGGTCAAGACGCGAGCGGTAAGCTAGTCCCCGCACATATGACGCCTGAATATATGAATGCGCTTCAATTTTTCAAGAAGCTGTACAGTGAGCAATTGATTAATCAAGACTTCCCGATTACAGATCCGGCCAAAGCCGAGGAATTTATGGGGAACGGTGTAGCGGGAGTATCTGTCGGGGTTACGGACACCGCACAAAGAATCGAGGAAAAAATTTGGACAGTTCGTCCAGAATTAAAAAACGTGAGTGTAATGGAGCCTCTCGGGGCAATTGAAGGCCCCGCCGGAATAAGGGTGCTGCCGACAGATGGCTATGCGGGTATGCTGCTTATTTCCAAAACCTCAGTCAAAACGGAAGGTGATTTAAGAAAAGTATTAACCTTTCTGGATAGATTGAATGATAAGGACATGCAAATTTTATTGTATAATGGCATAGAAAATCGTCATTTTACGATGGACAAAAGCGGAGGCGTCATAGGATCTCCCGATGCCAACATCACCGCGGAATTCGCCAGCTTAAATCAAATGTTAATGTTTATTCCGGAAGACCGCAATTTGCTGCCTGTACAAACACCAACCCGTAAAAAAGTAGCTGAAGTTCAAAAGGCTAACATCAAGCAAGTGATCGGTAACCCTGCGGCCTCGTTCATATCCAGTGTATATGCTCAAAAAGGACCTCAATTGGATAGTATTATCAATGATATTCGAATTAAATTCATCGTCGGCAAAACAGATGAGAATGGTTTCAAACAGGCTATTGAGCTATGGCGGAAGAGCGGCGGAGACGATTATATAAAGGAAATGAATGATCTATACGCGGCTAAAGCCAAAAAATAACTTTTCTACAAATGAATCAAACCTAAAGGTGGAGGTTACCCTGGATTGGGTATCCTCCACCTCTCTATGGGATCAACTCAACATTCGCCGATATCGATTATCCTTTGACAGATCCTTCAGTCAATCCGGAAATCAGCTGCTTTTGAAAAACGAGTACGACAATAAGCAGTGGTAAGACGCTAATAACCGAAGCAGCCATGATCAAGTGATACGGTGTATAATTGCTGTCTTCAAGTGCTTTGATGGCTACGGCAAGTGTTAAGTTCTCTTTGGATCTAAGAATAACGACCGGCCACAAAAAATTGTTCCACTGCTTAACGAACAAGATAATGCCCAAAGCTGCAAAAGCCGATTTCAAATTAGGCAGCACCACTTTTCTGAACAACGTAAATTCAGAGCACCCATCAATCCGTGCCGCTTCCAGCATCTCATCCGGCAGTGAACGACAGTATTGTCGCATAAAGAAAATACCAAACGCATTGGCAAGGTCGGGAAGAATGACGCCCCAAATATTATCAATTAAATGGAGCTGCTTGTAGATCACAAACAGCGGTACCATTGTCGCTTCATGAGGGATCATTAATGAAGCTAATACAAAAACGAACAAAATTTGTTTTCCACGGAATTCGTATTTGGCAAACGCATAACCACCTAAGCTGCACAGGAACAGCGTTGCAACAGTAAAGGTCGTGGAGAGCAGCACGCTGTTCCACGTAATGATGCCAAAGCTTCTTTTCGCAAACAGCTCCCCGAAATTTTCCCAATGCAAGGTTGCGGGAATCCATATGGGAGGATTAACAAATATTTCACTTACTGCTTTTAATGAAGAACTAAGCAGCCAAAAAAATGGAAATAACATAATGGCGGAAACAACAGTCATGATAATAAACATAAGAATTGTGTTTAATTCATTTTTACGATTCCAGCTGTAACTCTGTTTAGCCGAGGTCTGCACGTCCTTCTCCCCCCTTATCCATTTTTGTCATCAAACAGGCGTAATTGAACTAACGAGACCAGCATCATGAGAATAAAGAAACATACGGCAATCGAAGAGGCATAACCGAAGTTGAAATTTTGAAAGCTCTCGTTATACAGCATCAAAACAGGAGTTAACGTGGAGTTCAAAGGGCCACCCTTAGTTAAAATGAACGGTTCGGTAAACAATGAAAATGTGCCAATCGTGGACAAAATCGTACAAAAAAGTAAAATCCGTTTAACCAGAGGAATGGTGATCAGAAAGAAGCTTTGAATTTTGGTGGCGCCATCGACATATGCGGCCTCATACAAATCCTTGGGGATGCTTTGCAGTCCTGTGATCAGCAGCAGCATATTGTAGCCGAGCCACCGATACAAAACCATCATTGCGACAGTAAACCGAGCCCAGCTCGGTGATTCCAGCCACGGAATGTGGTTATCCACCCAACCCAAATTCATAAGCAGCGAATTCATAAGTCCATCCTGCGTGTTGAATATCAAAACAAATACGAAGGATACGGCAACAACCGATACAAAATTCGGGACGAACAACGCCATACGGAAAAACCCTTTGCCGACCATCCAGTTGGCATTAAGCAGACTGGCAAAAACAAGCGCCAAAAAAAGCATGATAGGCACGTAAATCACGTAGATGACAGCACTGTTCCATAAAGACAACCAGAAATGGTTATCATGCATTAAAGTCGTATAATTTTGCAATCCAATAAACGACTTCACTTTAGAACCGTTCCAATCCGTGAGGCTTATATAAAAGGAATAAATAATCGGATATAAAGAGAACAGGATAAATAACAAAAAGTATGGCGATACGTAGAAATAAGGAGCGAGTCGAAACTGCCACTTCCAGCTTGTGGTTCTCATAGCTTTCCTCCTAAAAGTTTTGCATAGCAAAACAAAAGGGGGCATCATCCCCATCGAACTCATGCTGATTCACATTCGTTCGAATGAACATGACTCTCCCTCAGTGGTTCCTGTCGATATTGAATAGTTATTTTGTACTTACTTTCTTTTCGTCTTTTGTCTAAGCTCGTCAGCCATGCTTTTTAAAGCTTTGTCGGAAGGTGTATTGTTTAAAAAGATTTGCGCCCAAACGTCCGTCATCATTTTATTGGCTAATGGAAAATCAGAAGTGTAAGCAAGCGGGAACGTCTGTTTTAACGACTCTGCATACATTTTCAGGACTGGCTGGTTGTTGAAATAGGCGGATGGCGCGTCCATATCCGAACTGCTGTACACCGTGTTCAGTGCTGGGAACAATCCTGCTTTTGTCATCATTTTTGCTTGAGAACTGTCCTTACCCAGCATAAATTCGATGAATTTCCATGCTTCCTCAGGATTCTTGGAATTTTTGTTGATAGCCATGTTGGAGCCGCCTTGGTTGGCACTCACATATTTATCATCCTTGGACCATTTAGGCATCATAGCAACGGACCATTTTCCCTTATCTCCAGGAGCATACTGCTGCTCGATGGTCGCATCATGCCAAGAGCCTCCGACCACGGTAGCAAATTTACCCTCTTTGATTGCATTACCCCAAGGGTCAGTATTAGCGCGAGCATCAAATACGAGCCCTTCTTTTTGCATTTTGACCAGAAAATCAGCTACTTCTTTTATCTGAGGCGAATCTACGGATACATTGCCCTGCTTATCGAAGTACCACAAACCGCGCTGCCACATCATGGATTCGAATACACGGTTGCTCGAATTTGTTTTCGAGTCTCCATACATCAGAACACCGGTTTTTTCTTTAATCAGCTTCGCCGCTTCATAGTAATCGTTCCAGGTCTGGATTTTTTGTGAAACTTCCTTTGGATCCGTAGGAAGGCCTGCTTTTGCAAACACATCATTTCTATAAAACATCACAACAGGGCCGCTATCCCACGGCATTGCATAGATTTTATTGTCCTTTGTCGCATCTTCCCATTTGTATGCATTCATTTTGTCCTTATAAGGCTGAACGCGGGAAGTTATATCCAGCAAGGAATCAATTTGCACCATTTGAGAAAGATTGGTAGATTCCAATGAAACAATATCCGGTACAGCATCTCCGGTGTTGGAAGCGATCAAATACTTTTGATACAAGTCCGATGACTTCATCAACTGAAATTCAACCTCAATATTCGGGTATTGCTTCTTAAATTCTTCCATGTTCAAATCAATACCGGTTTTGGCTGATTCCCATATCCAAACGACCAGCTTCGTTTTTTTACCCGTATCTGCAGCTTTGGCGGCTTCACCGGGCTTTGCGGATTCTGCATTATTGCTGCTTGAATTGGAACATGCACTGGCCATGATAGAGAAAAACATGCAGAGGACCAGCAGTAACGACCAACTTTTCTTTTTCATTTTTCATTACCCTCCTTATTTTGTTCTTCTTTATCATAGTTGGTCTGAAAGTGCTTTCAAACTGACGTTCGTTTGATTATAGTGTACTATTTTTGAAAAATAAAAAAACACTCCTGACGTTCAGGAGGTTGTCGTAATCTTGTTCCATCATTTCGTTATTTTGTTTGATGTCGGTATAGACTGGGAGTTTGAGCGACGCATTTTTTAAACCATTTGGAAAAATATTTGGCATCCTGAATGCCCACCTGCTCGGCTATTTCATCCGTTCGAAGATCGGTCAGACGCAGTAAATCTTTGGCCCGTTTGAGTTTACGGTCAGAAATAAATGTGATCAGGCTGCAGCCTACCTCTTCTTTGAATATCGTGCTGAAATAGCTTCTGCTGACGCCTATACGGTTAGCCAGATCGGCAGCCCGAATATCCAAATGCAAATGCTGATCGATAAAATCAATCGCCCTAAGCACATCATCCTTATGAATCCCGTTGCGTAATTCGATTTGCGTCTCGATTTGCCGAAGTCGATGCATTTTTTCAGTCGCCATCATCCAGCCCGACGCATCCTGGATATTCCCCTCGCTTCTCCAATGCAGCCAAGGCTTGTTCAATTTCATGGCTAGCAAATCATTTTTGCAAGCATTCAAAAGATCTGAACCACAAAACAAAAACAACGAGTCCCGTCCATTTTTTAGAAAAAGGATGCCCTCATCGTATACAATTGGAAAGGTTTGAATCACTTCCTCCAGTAAATTCAAATCTTTCTCGTCTTCATCATCAGCTTTGTTCATAAACAGATGGAATACATGTCCCCCGGAAACCGTCCATTTCCAATCCGTGTCCAAATGCTGTTTCAATTGAGCAGCGGCCGATTGTTTCTTTTCCATTAACCATGTTTGCAAAAGGTTATCTCTGCTGTCTTGATCTTTTTGCGTCAGGACAGAAGCGTGTTCTTGTTGGTGAAGAACCAATTCCTGACGTATTTTTGCCAAGCTTTCGTCCATCTGTGCATCATCAAAATTGGTTTTTACTATGTAATCGGAAATACCGAGTTGAATACCTTGCTTGGCAAAGCTAAAATCGCGGTGACAGCTCAAAAACAGTATCTTAGTCTCCGGATGAATCTTCAGGATTCGTTTGGCCAACTCGATTCCGTCCATCTCAGGCATCACTATATCGGTAATGACAATGTGCGGCCGATGCTTCTGGAATGACTCCCAACCAAGTAAACCGTTTGCAGAGTCGGCAACGACCGTCATCTGATGTTTTCCCCAATCCACGGTCATGCGCAGACCTTGTCTGACCAACTGTTCATCATCAACAATCATCACTTTTAAAACCGTGTCTACAGCAATTTCGGCCATGTGATCATCATCCTCGTTCCTTTCATTCTCTCTGATTCAATGTTCATCCTGTACTGTAAATCAAAATGCAGCTTAAATCGTTCGTCGACATTCCGCAAACCTAACCCGCCCTGCTTATCGGGAATTTTGTGACCGCTTCGGATATATTCCAGATGCTGTGGTTTAATGCCCAAACCGTCATCGGTAAGCTCCATGCAAATGTTCTGCCGTAAGGAAGTTATCGTAAGCTGCAATTGACCCCTACCATCTGTAAAAGCATGAAAAAAGATGTTTTCTAACAAGGGTTGAAGCACCATTCGAGGTATTAGGCAGTGCTCCAGCTCAGGCTCCACACTCAATACAACGTTGAAAACATCTCCATATCTGTACCGTTGAATTTCCAGAAAATGCTGTGCCACTTCAAGCTCCATTTTAAGCGGTACAAGCGACTGCTTAAAATTAAAGCTTGCCTCCAACACGGCTACTAAATGCACGAGCATATTTTGTATATCCGGCTGGTGGGCTAATCTCGCCTTCCACTGAATGCTGTTTAATGTATTGAATAGCAGATGAGGATTAATTTGATAATGGAGCGCTCTCAATTCAGCTTCACTTTTAAGTTTTTCTTTAAGGCTGATTTCGTGTACGGACTGTTTGATTTGTTCTGTCATCCGATTGAAGGCATCTCCCAGATATCCCAGCTCATCGGAGGTCGTAATCGGGGTTTGAACGGAAAGATCCCCTTGACCGAATCTCTTGATCGATTTAGCTAATTCTTTAATGGGCCTAGTAAACCGCGAAGAAAATATACCCGCCATAACCACAACCAATACAAGCGCAAGTAAAGAAACAAGCAACGAATATTTCAAAATGACACTGGAAGATTCATAAAATTGCTTATACGGCAATCTGGCTTCAATGATCCACCCATTCGTATCCAACTGATCCGACCATATGATATCGTTATCAGCAAATGAATAATCAGTAGAGGTTTGTAGCAAGACACCTCTGTTTTGATCAAGAATTTGCAGATGCGCTTTCAAATCGTGTTCAAAATTGCGAAATAACCCTAGGATTGAATCCGCTTTCATTTCGATTAAAATATGACTTCCTTCCGGTAGCCTGAATTGTTTTTGTATAGGTACAACTAAACTAATGACATAATTTACGGATGTGGACGAGTAATAGTCAGGATGATGAATAATAATCTTATTGCGTTTAATAGTAGGCTCCGATACATTATTCCATAAATTGGAATTCATAAGCTTCTGAGCATTAATCAAATCGTTCCCATAGATTTTCCCTGATTTTGTAACGATATTTACGCTTATGATATCCGAATTTGTATAAGATGCGAGCAGTCTTTTCAGATCTCTTTCATCTGTATATTGGCTGTAAGTCTGAATATCCTCATCCTCGATTACAATAGGTGTAGAAGTCAAATAAGCCAATATATTTCCAGTGATATTTTCCATTTGCTTTAAGTTGGTGTCCAGATGAAGCCTAAGCTGTTGTACGGCGTATAAGCCATAGTTCCCAAATTGTGAATTCACAACCTGGGATGACTTATTATAAGAAAAATAACCAAGAGTGATTAAAGGCAAAATTGCCACGATCAATAAAAAAATAATCAGCCTGGCTTGTACACTTTTGGATAATTGAAACCGGTAAGGGAGCTTTTCAGACGAAAATCGGTATTTCATACTTCACCTGCTTTAAGATCATGAATAGTTATAATGTAGTATAACGATTTATGTTTGTTGATTCCACTCTTAGTTTATTACATAAGGTTCATTTTCTAACAAATAGGGGTGATTCCCCCCAAGCTAATTGCTCAGGGAACATCACCACACCATTGTTTATTCATCCTCTTTGAAAATAGGCTTGATTCTAATTTCGAATTTGAACTCCTTTTCATCCAAACGATAAGGTTCCAGAAGCTCTGGTCCGCAGGAATTGGAGCCTACACCGCTTATCTTGTAATCAAGGTGAACTATCGTTTCTTGTCGTCTGACAAGCTCATAGTCATGGGCGGCCCTGGTAAGATCCTCTGGTGTATAATGCGCGGCATGAATAGAGAAATCATCCGAACCTGAGAATTTCAACCCCATTCCCTGTTCGTTGGACACGATTGCCCACTCGGTTCCATAACGCGATCCGTTCTCCTGAGGCATAATATAGTTTTCGAACATCTCGTCAACCGTCAGGAGATATTTCCCTTTTTTCACACTTTGACGTTTGTCGATGTAACTCTCATGCGGCCCCAGCCCGAAATACTCCACCTCTTCTGTTCCTTGAGGCATAGTAAGCTGCAGCCCGAAACGTGGAAGAAACACAAGACTTTCTCTTACAGTGATGTCTACTTGCAGTGAAATTTCACCTGTGCCATCTACTTTCCAGAGGGCAACGCCATGCAGAATAGGAATTTTAATATATCCACCTAAGGAAAATTTGACCTCGATCTCCACCGATGTATCCGTTTGGTTCGTGATCTCAGAGCTGTACACATGCATAGTCGCTCTGTCATAGCCCTCTTCCATCCAGCTGTGTTTAATCTTACGATCGTTATCGGTTGGAGCCCGCCAAATGTTAAATTTAACCGGAGAATCGATCATATCCAATCCATGCTTGGTTACCTTAATAAACACACCGTTGTACATGTCGAATATATGCTTGAAATCAAATCCCTCAATGCTCAACTGATGCCCACTACTGTTCACATGAATGGCCGGTATGGATTGAGCCTTATGCTCCTGCAGCCTATGGACGGGGAGCTCGAACTGACCAAAGCAAATTTCATGACCTGCTTCAGCCCATCGGGTATCCCACTTGGACCTGCAAGAAACCGTTAGGAAATAACGACTATGGGATTGTGAAGGTATCGCATAAGGTATGCTCACCTGTTGGGCAGTATGAGGTAAAGCATGAAGCTGGATCGGCTCTCCTTGATCCATAAGTTGTCCGTCCTTCTCGATCTTCCAAGTCAATTCCATATGGGATAAAATGGTAAAATCGAACAAATTCGTTACGGTTATCGCGCCTTTGCTCAGATCCTCGGCTTCAATACGGATCGGCGCAATGACCTGCTTTAATTCCAACAGCCCTGTATGTGGTTTCCGGTCTGGACCAACAAGACCGTCTATGCAAAAGTTGCCATCGTTAGGCTGATCTCCGAAATCGCCCCCGTAAGCAAAATATTGTGTGCCATTGGCGGACTGAGTCTTGATTCCATGATCAGACCACTCCCAAACACAACCGCCCATCAGCTTTGGATACTTGTAAATGATATCCCAATAATCCTTCAGATCTCCAGGTCCATTTCCCATGGCATGGCTGTATTCGCATAAAAACATCGGTTTCGTGCTGTTCTCATCTTTGGCATAATTCTCAATGTATGCAGGCGAAGAATACATCCGACTTTCTACATCGATGACCTCTGTGTTGGGGCTTCCTTTATGTCGCGGGTCTACGCCTTCATAGTGAATCGGTCGTGACGTGTCCCTGCCTTTAATCCATCTTGCCATCGCCATATGATTCATATCGTATCCAGACTCATTACCGAGGGACCACATCACGATGGAAGGATGGTTTTTGTCCCTTTCCACCATTCGGATAGCCCGCTCCAGAAAAGCATGCTCCCAATCCGGATTCCGGGTTAGCATATGATAATCGCCTGCATGCAGTACGCCATGGCATTCCAGGTCTGCTTCATCAATCAGGTAAAAACCATATGCATTGCATAAATCCAGAAAACGCGGATCGTTAGGATAATGAGAGGCTCGAATCGTATTCACGTTGTGACGCTTCATAAGCACAAGGTCCTTGATCATATGGTTAATTGGAATCGTTTGCCCAAGCACAGGATGTGAATCATGGCGGTTGACACCTTTTAGCTTCACAGCAGTCCCATTTATCCTAAACACGCCGTCTTTAATTTCAACTTTTCTAAAACCTACCTTGAATAGGAGCACTTCATCCCCGCTGTAAATATAAAGACTGTATAAATAAGGATTTTCTGCATTCCAAAGAACGGGCTCCAGAACCTCAAATTCCAGGCTTCCCTTACGGTCAATCATTGCTTTTCCTTCGTGTACAACGTCACCCTTGGCATTTCTTAACTGCGCATTAATCTCCAAAGGGCTCGTAGTTTGTAACTCACATCTGAATACAGCCTTTTGGCAATCATCCGATAGCTCCTGCTTGTTGAATACATCCACAATGTGATTCTGATCTCTTGCAAGTAAATAAACGTCTCTGAAAATACCAGAAAACCTCCAGAGATCCTGATCCTCTATATAGGTGCCGTCACACCACTTTAATACCATTACGGCCATTCGGTTCTTACCGCTTTGGATATAAGGGGAAATGTTGAACTCCGCTGGTACCCTGCTGCCTTGGCTGTAGCCTACAAATTCGCCATTGATCCAGAGATAAAAGCAGGAGTTGACTCCCTCGAACACGACATATTTTTCTTTTCCCTTCCAATTTTCAGAAATATTAAACTCCCTGACATACAACCCAGCTGGATTCTCATTAGGCACAAATGGAGGATCACAGGGAAATGGATAATTTACGTTCGTATATTGCAGTTGATCATACCCTTTTACCTGCCAGCAGGACGGAACCGTCAAATCGTCCCAAGCGCTTACATCCGTTGCAACGTCATAAAAGCCATTTTCAACATCCTTGACGCTGGATTGATATTGGAACTTCCATCGTCCGTTCAAGGTTTGGTAATAAGGGGAACGTCCACGTTTTCCGCTCAAAGCCGCTTCCGCTTCACCATAGGGAATATAGTAGGCTCTGGGAGCTTCCCTGTTTACCTGTAAAATTTTAAGATCTTCCCAGTATCGGGTCACATTAATCAATGGAATCGCCCCTAACGTTAATTAAGCTGCCAACAGTAGCCAGCTCCGTTTCATGCATGATCATTTTAAATCGATGCCAACGATATTGGAACCGACAGATGTTTGGAATAAGTGTATTTTTTAACAATCATGCTGAGCATACAAAGGCCATCTGATCGCTTTTCACTTTAGTTGGCTGTTGCACAGTTCAGAAGAAAAATCCCATCCCCATACATGCATAGGGACGGGATGAGAAGGAATGCCTATACCTCAAAGACGACAACGTCGTAATCCTTTAAAGTTTCCACGGTAACCTGACTTAAATCATTGCTTTTCCTAATCTCCAATGACTCTCCAGTAGATAATAAATAAGCTTTGACAACAGACGGCTCCTTGATGCCTACGGATAAGCCATGTAGAGGAACAAGTTCATTGAAAACCCTTCTACCACCCGTCAAGTTAATGAGATGCACCATGATCTTGTTACCCTTTTTTCTAAGAGAAACTTCACAGGTAACGGGTGCGGAAACTACAATAGGAACCTCTCCATGCATCGACCACAAAACAGCATTGACCAACAGCTGCTTCAAATCCGGGATACCCGTCTGCCAGAACAACCGGTCGATTCGGTGGGGAAAATACACTGTCCGTCCCTTCGTGTCATTTTCTGACAAAACCGCCATCGCTGCCCCAGTATCCGGTTCAACCGTATACGATAATCCCTCCGGAAACACTCGGAACGGCGCAGATAAGGTCAGTGGTACTACCGTCCGGTCTATGCTCACTTTGATTGTGCAGTAGTCATAAGCAATAGGCACAACACTCGTTTCTTCCAGTCCTTGAACGAGTGGATGTGTGCTGTCCTGAATGTTCATGTAGGCCTGCATGACTTCCCCAGTATGCTTTCCATTGACTTGGAGAGTGACTCCGTTGTATTCGGCTTGGAACACATCTTTCAGCAAAAAGTCGTTCCGTTTAGCCCCATCCAAATCGAACAAAGAAGTTTCACCCGTAGCGATAACGCCTCCGCCTCTCGCGGAGTAGCGACGAATCGCTTCGGCTTCCTGCTCGCCCATGCATGCCATGGACGGGAGAATAACCGTCTTATATTTATTCAACATTTCATCCGAGAGCGTTTGCGTAGAAATAATATCGAACGGGATGTGCGCTTCCAGAAGCGATTGCTCTACTCCGCGAATACATTCAACATAATGGTCGTGGCTATCGTGATTGCCCGGCTCGTAGAAGTTCAGCGTATCCGCTGAATAGATGATCGCTATGTTGGCAGCCGATACGTCCCCATCATAATAATCATTGTGCTTGTCATGGAATTCGAACAATTCCTTCATAGCGATAAAACCTCTTGGATCTTCATGTACCTTTGGCGGCCCTCCCGATAAATTCACCATCGGCATAGCGCCGTTGGCGGCGATTTGGGCCAGGTATACCTTTTGCTCGACAGGTGTCATCGCGCTCCTTCTCCACGGCCATGCCATGAAGTAGGATACGACAACCCAAATCGGTTTGTCCGTAACAGAGGACATATACCTTGCTTCTTCACCTGTCCAGCGGAGTGATTGCCACTGGGCTTGGCCGGACGCATCCAGCTTAAACCGAGTCTGAGCCTCCACTTGTATGGCGCTTTGATAGTTGGACATTTGTTCCACATCGAGTGAAGATCCTACCGTCCACTCGGGGTCGCCAAAGCAGACGCTGTTCCCGAATACAGGCATGTCGGGATCGACGCTTTTAACTACATCCATCAAATACTTGACACAAGCCGTCGTCTTCTTCAATTTCCAACGTGTAAATTGGGTCCAAACGGGACTCGTCCTGTCCTTAGCCGTTGGCAGGTCCAAGCCTGTGGATTCCTTAAAGTCTGTCCGGCAGTTGCGGCAGTAGCAAATTCCCGACGATTTAAAGCCGTAGCTCGCGCCTCCGAATTTGATTCCGTCTACATCGTACTTCTCGATGATTTCTCTTACGATTTGGACGGCATAGTCCTTTTGGTAGCCTCCGAGAGGACAGCTTACATAGAAACCGTCCGTAGACTCATACAGATTGCCGTTGCCATCAACCGAGCACCAATGCGGATTTTGCAAAGCAGCCTTTTTCGGTAAAATTCCCAGATCAATCATAGCAACCGCTTTGATGCCGTAGCGATGCGCGGCCTCAACAATCTCACCTGTGACATCTTTACCGTTTAAGTAAGGACTTTCTCTTTGCAGATCCAAATTTGTCGGATAGGTGCTTACGTAACCTCCAGCAAAAAAACTGAAGAACGATACATGCATCTCATGGAAATCCTTTGCCATCTGTTCAGCATCATAATTGTCGCAATCGATATCCCGGATAGTAAGATGGATGCCTCTTCCTCGTTTATTGAACCAATCTGTTTTACTCAAATGATTCACCTCAGCTTCAAAATAGTAGCTAGTAATTTTCCTTTAACAAGGCCCCAAGCAAGCTTTTGAAAAACTCATTAAATGGCCGTTCTGCGGCAAAATCCTCCGATTCCAGGTAACGCTCCAACAGCCGATAGTATAAATCGCCCGGAAGATCCAGTGTCGTATTCTGAATCAATGGAACCGTACGGTTCCTGATTCCTGCAAACTGCGATTGCAACCACTCTGGAATGGCAACATTTCCGGTTGGGGGTGCGGGCGTCTCGAACAGCAGCCTCTGCGCGTTCCCCGACCAAAAGGCTTGAAGGCGGGGATATACGGTCCCTGGAAGCAAATCCGATAACCATGAAGCACATTGGGAATACGTTTCATTGCGCCACAGATATACCGGAAATTCACTTCCCCACACGATACGGTCCCAACCGCAATGGGCAATGACGAATTCTACCCAGGTTAAGTAATCGGGATGAGGGTACGGCTCCGTGGTTCCATTGCCTCCTTGTCTGGACAATATGGCATAAAACCGCGGATGCTGAAGCAGCTCCAGGCAGCTGCTATCCAGCTTGTTCCTTTCACGCCAGCTGAAGCTGGTATTCAAAAAATGCGGCGCGGCGATAAAGGAATCAGGGTAGCGGGACAACCACGCTAAATAAAACTCTGCTGCCTCGGAGCTCCCTACAGGGTTGAGCGCGTAAATGCACCTTCCCTGATCGCCAAGCAGCTCCATGATGCCTGGGGTCGCCAAGCATTCCTCATAAGACAAGCGCATGCCGATAACGCCAGCTTCAACCTGAGTGCGGGTTAATTCCAAGCGCTGTTCGGCATCGGCTCCGAAGGGTATGCCCACTCCACGAATGCGATCGGGACGTTCTCTCATAGCTTGGAACAAGCTTTCCAGATCGGGAACTAAAGGGCCCAAAACAACGACCGCACGGGAAATACGGTAAGTATCCAAGGTGTGAAAAATATTCCGGACGGAACCGAACCTCGGTGTGCCGATATGCATGTACGCATCGATCTTATCCAGTGCTCCCTCGTTCAAATCGACATTAGCGGTAGTAGGTGAATAAGTCACGCAAATCCATCCTTCCGGATACATGCTCGCAAATTGCAGCGTTTTTCCTGACTTCCTCAGCGGTCCGCATCCCGATTAAGGCTACATCCACATAAGGATTGGACAATACGAACTGGATTAAAGCTTCTGTATAATCAAATGTATTGTGAGGGTTCGCCACTTGCATCCAACGGCTAAATAATCCCGAAGTTGTGGTGCGCATGACGGCAATGCCCATCCCTGCCTTCTCCGCTTCCAATATGCTGCCGAACGGCCTATTTGCATCGTAGGCATGCTGCATGAACAAATTGTAGCAAATTTGCATCATATCAAATTGTCCGCTTTGGATGAATTCGTATACGGCAGCATTATTGTCTTCGCTCGTGAAACCGATAAAACGGACTAACCCTTCCGCCTTCAATTGAAGCATTTGCTCCAGCATCCCCCCCTGAAGAATGGTGCGGACAGCATCATCGGTATAGCTGGTGCCATGAATTTGTAGAAAGTCGAGCTGGTCTGTTTGTAATCGAATCAAGCTGTTCTCGACGGAACGACGCAGCTCATCTGCTCCGCAAATCCCCGATTTACTGGCGAGGAATACGTTGGATCTATGGCCTTGTAGTGCATAGCCCAACATTTCTTCACTTTTTCCATTGCCATAACCCGGGGCCGTATCGAAATAGTTAATGCCTGCCAATAAAGCGGCGTCGATCGCGTTCAAGATTTGATTTCGATCTGTCTCGGCGTCAGGATCATAAGACTGCAGGTAATTTTTTAACCCTGCCGGTGCACCGCCAAAGCCAATACGGCTAACCGAAACGCCTGTCTTTCCGAAAGTACCATATTCCACTCCTATACACTCCTTATCTCCACTAGCCGTTATGAGCTTTGCAGCAAATCATTAAATTGATGAATCAACCTGATCGTTTTCATCGTATCTTCCATATGGACAACTGGCTCATTCCGTTCGGCTGCGGCTCGAATAAACTCTTTTAATTCCAGATCATAGCCTAAATAAGTAAAGCTTGTATGCAGGCCGTGATTGACATTCCAAATTAATGTATTGCCTTCACCTCTTAAAGATGCATGTTCATAACCACCATTCATTTGTCCGGGCCGGTTGTACTCGATATTTTTCAAATTATCGACAATCACATTACGTTCGCTGCCGATTAACTCCACCCGCTCCACAGGAATGGTCATATCCTGAACAGAAGCCGATTGAATATTTCCAATCGTTCCGAGCTCAGTAACGAACGTAATGTTGTAGCCAAATCGCCTGTTATCCAGCTCAAAATGCTCCGCATGTGTGATCCGCATATCTCCCAAGAAAAATCGGGCAAGATCCAGATGGTTGACAATATGATTGAATATAAACGAAGCTTGCGAGCCATAGGGAGATGCATGATATTTGGCTTGATACATATGCACCCCGCCAAATTCGGGAAGCTTAACAATATCCTTGGCCATTAGATAGGTAGTGGCAAAACGCCGATTAAACCCGACCATCGCATAACATTGTGTCTGTTTTTGAAGCTCCGCCAATTCTTCTGCTTGCGCCACGGTGCTACAAGGTGTTTTTTCAATGAATACATACGTTCCAGAAAGCATCGCCAGCTTGGCAACCTCATAATGCGTTTGCGCATCAACGGAACAGATGACAGCGTCCAGCTGTTGTTCTTGCAGCATAATCCGATAATCGGTATAGCTCCTTGGAATGAAAAACTTCTTTTCGACTAAGGAAATCCGCTCCGGGTTAAGATCACATACGGCGACAATTTCCACTGGCAGCACCAACAAACGCAATATCAAATTGCCAACCATATGACCACCAAGACCGACAAGCCCGATTTTAACTGTTTTTTGCGCCATTTCTTCCTCCTGTTATTTAATTCCAGACGTAGCAATTCCCTCAACCAAATATTTTTGAAAGAAGACGAAGATGGTGAACAAGGGAATCAAAGACAACATCGACATCGCAAACAGCTGACCGTATTCCGACTTGCCCTCTCCTGAAGAAATAAACAAACTAAGTCCTAAGGTGGCCGTAAACTCCTTAACTTCACTGATATAGATCAACGGGCCAAAAAAATCATTCCACGTATAAATGAATGTAAATATGGTCGTGGTTACCAAAGCCGGAAGCGATAAAGGTAAAATCAATCTCCAATAAATTTGAAATTTACCACAGCCGTCTACCGTAGCGGCATGATCGAGCTCCTTGGGCAAGCCCCTCATGAATTGGACCATCAAAAAAATATAGAAGGGGTCCAGTGCAAAAAAACGCGGAACAAGCAGCGGATAATACGTATTTATCCAGCCAAGCTCTTTAAACAAAATATATTGTGGAATAATTTGCACATGATGCGGCAGCATGATGGTTAACAGCATAATAGCGAACCAGAATTTGCGCAGCGGAAACTCCATCCTTGCAAAAGGGTAAGCGGCAAGTGAGCAGCTTATTAAATTACCTAAGATGGAAACCACTGCGATAAACAAGGAGTTCGTAAAAAATGTACCGAAGGAGGTTCCAGAGAACCCGATCCAGCCTTTTATATAATTGATGATAGTTACTTGCTTGGGCCATAAGCTCAGGTCTTGGAAAATAAGATCCTGGGGCTTAAACGAACTGCTTAGCATCCATAAAAACGGATACAGCATCCCAAATGAGCAAATGATGATAATTGTGTGATATAAGTAACGATTGAGTCCCCTTGAAGAGCTAATGGTCTGTCCCTCCTATTCCATGTAATGTACCCATCGTCTGGATGACCAGAAGGTAACCGCTGAAAAAAGCGCGATGAGCAGCAATAAAATCCATGCCATGGCTGACGCCGTACCCATCTGGTAATTTTGAAAACCTTGTTGGTACAAATAAAGCGTATAAAACAAGGTAGAATTGACAGGCCCGCCGTTGCCTCCGCTAATAATATACGCTGGTGTGAACGCTTGGAAGGAACCGATCAATTGCATAATCAGATTAAACAGAATAACGGGAGTAAGCAGCGGCAGTGTCACTTGAAAAAAGCTTTGTCTCCTGCCCGCTCCATCGATTTCTGCGGCCTCATACAATTCTTTAGGTATTTGCTTCAAGCCTGCCAAAAAAATAACCATAGGCGAGCCAAACTGCCATACCTTAAGAATGATTATGGTAATTAACGCTGTGCTCGGATTTGCAATCCAACTTGTACCGGCTACTCCGAACCATTCCAGCCCTTGATTGATTAAGCCGTCGCTGCCAAAGATTTGCCTCCACAGCAGCGCAACGGATACACTGCCGCCAATAAGAGATGGAATGTAGTAGATACCTCTATATACATTGACAGCTTTGCTTACGCTATAATTCAAAACAATCGCTAGTGTCAAAGCGAATATAAGCTCCATCGGCACACCAAATAATACATAGGTCAAGGTTACCTGAAGGGACTGAAAAAAACGTTTATCCGTAAATATATTATGGAAATTTTCCATCCCGCTCCATACTGGCGGATTGAGCATATCATAGGACGTAAAGGACAGATACAAGGATGCGGCAATGGGAAATAAGCTGAACACAAAAAGCCCGATTAACCATGGCGTTAAAAACAAATAAGCGGCTCCATAATCTTTTAGCTTCATTTCATTCCCCTTCATTCATTATTTCTTTAATATTTTCTGCGCTTCCACAAAGAAATCATCGACCGCTTGACTGACTGACTTTTGCTTAAAACCAATCGCTTCATTCGCGGTGCTGATTAACTTATTAACGGCATTGCTGCCAGTAGGATAAGCAACAGTAGGTAGCGCATTTTTGCTGACCGCTATTTGAAATTCATTTACTTTCTTTAAGGATGGATCTATAAATGGCTCAATGTCCTTCATAATTTTCGTTGAGCCTACAGGACCGTACAGCTCGCCAAACACTTTAGCCGCCTCCAGGTCGTTCACGAACAGATTAATAATTTCAGCCGTTTCCTTCGCAACCTTGGATTTGACGTAGATCGAAGAGTAAACACCCGCCAGCAAATCAAATTCGGTACCACCCTTGGTCGTCGGTACTCTCACAATACCCAACTCATCCTTCATGACATCCTGAAACAATTTCATGCGGTTGGAGGAACTCATCGTTGCAGCCACTTTTCCTGATGCCAGTATGCCCTCTACCTCGTTTTTGCCTGCATATTCAGCCGACACATCCGCAGGCGGTATCCCACCCTTCTGGCGCATCGTATCCCAGATGGTAAACCAATCGATCATATCGGCTTTCTCAAAGCCAAGGCTGCCATCCTCTTTATACAAATCTTTGCCTCTTTGCTTAAAGAAGGCCTGCATGAGGTTGCTTGTGCCTCCCATATCCTCGCTGCCCCAGACCGTTTTACCAAGAGCATCATGGATGGCAATCATCGATCTGGAATAGTCCTCCCAGGTCCAATCAAAGCTTGGCTCGCTAACACCCGCTTTCTTAAACATAGCCTTATTGTAATAGCTGGCTTTAATCGAATTGCCCTGAGAGACTGAATACAGCTTGCCGTTGACTTTTCCACTATCCACTATAGTAGGGTTAAAGCTTTTGATATCAATGACCCCTTGATCAACAAAAGGCTGAAGATCCAGCAGCTGATTGCGTTTGGCAAAATCATTAATATTGTCCAGCGTAAATACCATCAGATCCGGCGCATTGCCACCAGCCACTTGGGTGTTCAATTTGTTCCAATATTCAGCAGAAGAGGCGAATTCCCGAATAATTTTGATATGCGGAAGCTTCTTTTGAATGATGTCAAACGTGTCGTTATATACTTTCGTGCGGTTAGCATCTCCATACCAACTGACGCGTACTTCCTTAACAGCGGCTGGTGTTTCCTTCGTGTCCTTTTTTTCGTTTGCAGTCGGAGCCGGAGCTGTTTCTGCCTTCGGCAAGCTGCTGCCAGAGCATCCTGCAGACATCAAGGTCAAGCAAATAGCCAAAGAAGTGATCCATAGCTTTTTCATTCAACATGTCCCCTTTGATTCCGTTATTACTTCTTCAATATTTTTTGAGCTTCAGTAAAGAAGTCATCCACCGATTGAGCGACCGTTTTTTGTTTGAAAGCAACGGCGTCATTTTCAGTGCTAAGGAGCTTATTCACAGCGTTGCTTCCAGTCGGATAGGGAACGGTAGGCAGCACGTTTTTACTGACGGTTACTTGGAAATCATTAACCTTTTTCATGAGAGGATCAATACTCGGTTCAAGCTCTTTCATCACTTTACTGGAGCCAACAGGGCCATATAGAAGACCAAACGCCTTGGCAGCTTCCGAGTCATTTGCAAATGCGTCAATAATTCGGGCCGTTTCCTTCGGAAACTTCGACTTGGTGTAAATCCCCATATACACACCTGCCAGAAGATCAAATTGGGTTCCGCCTTTGACATTGGGGACGCGTACCATCCCGAGTTCATCCTTCATTACATTTTGAAACAATTTCAGGCGGTTGGAAGCACTCATCGATACAGCTACCTTACCAGCGGCCAATATGCTTTCCACTTCGTTTTTACCTTTATATTCCGCCGAAATATCCGCTGGTGGAATTCCACCTTGTTGTCTCATATTGTCCCAAAGTGTAAACCATTCAATCATATCTGATTTTTCAAAGCCCAGGCTGCCGTCTTCTTTATACAGATCCTTGTTTTTCTGTTTCAGAAAAGTCTGAAATACATTGTTGACCCCTGCCAAATCCTCGCTTCCCCAAACATTTTTGCCAAGAGAAGTATGGATCGCTATCATGGCTTTGGAGAAGTCGTCCCAGGTCCAATTCAGATCCGGTTCGCTGACTCCCGCCTTTTTAAACAAGTCTTTGTTATAGTAGCTTCCGAGTATGGAATTCCCTTGTGAAACCGTATACAGTTTACCGTCTACTTTACCACTGTTCACGATGGCGGGATTAAAATCATTCAAGTGAATAATTCCTTGGTCTGCAAACGGCTGAAGGTCCAACAGTTGGCCTCTTTTGGCAAAATCATAAAGTGTATCCAAGGTGAAAATCATCAAATCCGGGGCATTGCCGCCGGCCACCTGCGTGTTCAGCTTGGTCCAATATTCGCCCGAAGCAGCGAACTCCCTTACGAGCTTTAGATCCGGTAATTTCTTTTGGATAATATCAAAGGTGTCATTATAAATCTTCGTGCGATTCGCGTCTCCATACCAGCTTACCCGCACTTCTGTTACCTTCCCGCTGTCTTTTGACGTTGTGGTCGTTCCGGTTGCTCCAGGTAATCCAGTACTTGCTTCATTTGCTTTCGGCGCTGTGCCGCTGCCCGTACAGCCTACCGAAACAAGGCCCAAGCATACCGTCATCATCACGGTAAAAATCTTTTTCATATTAACACCCTTTCGCTTCATAATAATTGTGAAATACTCTATCCCTATTCCGTATCCAATTAGTCTATCTGACTGATCTTATAGTCTGCTTTTTCCAACCATTGAGGATTGATCGTGACTCCCCAGCCAGGGCCATCAGGAATGGCTACTTTACCATCCTTTACTTCAAGAACAGGATCAAATAAATTAACCGCCCACGGATCATGCTCAATGGTATATTCCATAAACGGACCGGCATTATCGATTGCGCCCAGCATATGCAGTGTGAATACGAGCGTCATCGTTAAATTTGCATTGTGAGGTGTGCACAGTAAACCGGCTTTGTCTGCCATCTTGGCTACTCTCAATGCTCTGGATAGTCCCCCCACATAAGAAATATTCGGTTGAACGATATCAACAGCGCGCATCTGAACCATCCGGTTCCAGTGGGATATGCAGGTGTCCTGTTCCCCTCCTGATACTCGTATATCCAGGGCCTGCGCCACTTCCGCTGTCCATTCCAGCTCTGGAAAAGGACACGGCTCCTCAAAATGCCAGAAATTAAGCTGCTCCAGCATACGTCCCACCTCAATGGCTCTCTTAGGTGTAAAGGCGCTATTTGCATCGGCGTGCAGTACGGTCTTGTCCCCAACAGCACGACGTACCGTCGAAATCAGTTCTTCCGTACGACCTGGCCATTGATCGACATCATTGCCAAAAACCTTTCCCACTCTCATTTTAAAAGCACGAAAACCATGTTTATCTTGTAGACGGATCATTCTTTCCGCCTCATCCTTGGGGGTAATGTCTCTGCGCATGCTTGAGCCGTAGGCATCAATGGTCTTGCGGGTTCCGCCTAAAAGCTGACATACGCTTTTCCCTTCCACTTTTCCTTTAAGATCCCATAACGCCGTATCCAGCCCTCCGATCGCTCGAGTTGTAAATGCACCTGGGAATTTGTATTCCTTTAAAAAACAACGCTCGACCAGTCCTTCAATATCAAGGGGATCGCTTCCGAGCGCGATAGGGGCAATCTGCTGATGCAGGGCAAGCGTAGAAATATTCGCGTTCCAGGCCGAAATCTGCCCGTATCCTTCCTGTCCTTCATCTGTACGAAGCCTTACAAAGCTGACCTCTTTCGTTGAAAATGTTTCAATACTTTTAATTTTCATGGTCTCATTCCCTTCGTATGTACCGGATTTACATTTTTACTATACAACATAAAAAACAGGCTGAAACTATGCTTATGTATCCTAAACTAGCACAAAATCGGATAAGATCGACTCCACCTGTTGCATGTAAGTTGATCCCCTCTTACAATGAAAGTGAGTTGAAAGATCCGAACGAATGATCCATTATCAACAAGAAGGAAGGATTCCAAATGAAATTTTTTCAAATCCGTTTGAAGCCTTTACTTTTCATGCTTCTAATTCTTTTATGCAGTTTTTTTATACTAAGCGTGAGTTTATTGAATTATCAAATCATCTCTAAGATTATTACTCGTGAACTTGGGGGCGCTAAGCTGGAGCTTCTGTATAACTACCAATCGCGGATTATGAATCTGGTTGAGAACATGGAAAGTACGGCATTAAATATTTCCATCCATGAAAAGCTCAGAGAAGCTCTGGAAAATGATTATTCCAATACGTATCAATATTTCACCATGCGCACAGATTTGGAGGATTGGTTAAATGGGATCATTTACTCCAACTCCAAAATCAGCAGTATCCATGTGTACAGTGACAAATTCATACCACGCCCCAAGGTTGGCAGCCACCTTCAAACGCTGGAGAGCATTCCTTGGAAAAAGGAATTAAAACGGCTAGACTCCTTCAACTCCATCTGGATCGAATCCCACACGGAATCCGATAAAAGCAATTCGCCCAACAAAAAGCAAGTATTGACCTATGTTACGCACATCTATAATCGCAGTGGAGAATCCATCGGTTATGTAGAACTGAATATGAATGTAGAATTACTGCAAAATGTGATACGTTCAGATACAAATAAGGATATGGGAGATCAGATGTTCCTTTTGTTGGACACCGAGGGAAGATTAATGACCGAGCTGAATCCTTTGCAAAATGAATACAAGCTGGATCAAGGGGATTGGACGCGAATCGTAGAGCTGTCACATCAATTAGATCGAGGTATTTTCCAAATCAATCTCGGCAAGAGGCAATCCCTTTATATCAATTTCCCGAATAAATATTCAAATTGGGGGATCGTAGAGATTATACCGTTTGATAATATGTACCAAATTCTGTTTGAGTTCCGCCATTACGTGATGCTTGTCGGCATCTCCGGCTTGCTCCTTATTTTTATCGTTGCTACCTTCTTGTCAGGACGTTTGATCTCTCCTATTGGAAATATATTGATGGGGTTTAAAAATATCGAAGCCGAAATTTATTCATCACCGAAAAAACAGCATTTTATATTTGAATTCAATCAGCTTCATATTAGCTTTAACAGGATGGCCGAGAAACTGAAGGAAAATATCAACAACCTTCATCATGAACACGCTTTAAAACGCGAGGCGGAGCTTCGTGCTTTGCAAAATCAAATTAATCCGCACTTTTTATACAATACGTTGGATATTATCAATTGCATGGCGGCTGAAAAAGGAATTGACGAAATCAGTCTTGTAGCCAATCGACTGGCCAGCCTGTTCCGAATCGGTCTGAACAAAGGGTACACCTTTGTAACGCTGCGGGAAGAATTGGAGCATTGTCTGGCTTATGTGGATATCCAACTCATTCGGTTTCCAGAGAAGTTTTCTTATGCGGAATCGGTGGATGCTGATCTGAAACGATGCTTAATACCCAAGGTTATTTTGCAGCCTTTTATCGAAAACTCTATTAAACACGGATTCATAGGATGGGCTGGTGAACGAGATTCCCAAATTCGCATTTATACACAAATAACAAGTCTTACTCATTATCAAATTATTATTGAAGACAATGGGCGCGGATTACACCTCCAATCAGACAGCGAAGAATGGAAACCCGGGATGTTGTCCAGCGGATATGGCGCTAAAAATGTCGATGAGCGAATTCGTTTGCATTTTGGTTCTGCCTTTGGTGTCGAGATGCGTAATCTTGCTTCCCAAGGAACTCAAGTGATCATCAACCTCCCGATTGTTTATTCTACCGACGAAAGGAACATTGTCCATGAAAGCTCTGCTAGTTGACGACGAAAGATTCAGCATTAATGCCCTTAAAAAAACGATTCCATGGGCTGATCTGGGAATTGATTCTTTGATCACAGCTGAGGATGGGCTGGATGGCTGGCAGCAATATCAATCTCATCATCCCGACCTGGTGCTAACTGATGTCAGCATGCCCAATCTGAACGGTCTGGAGCTGGTCAAAAAAATAAGGGAGGTGAACTCCCAAATCCCGATCATCATTCTTAGCGGATACGATGAATTCGACTACGCCAAAGAGGCTGTTCAATTAAAAGTATCTCATTATTTTTTGAAGCCAATCGTCCACTCCGAGATCATCCCTGTCATTCGACAAGTGCTGGAGGAATTCGTATTGGCCAAAAATCACAATCAATACTTCCAAGCTACACAAAAACAGCTGCAAGACGCTCTGCCTGTTCTAAGAGAACAGTTTATATTCGATATTGTGAGTGGTAAGGTCAAGCAGGGTGATGAGCTTCGGCAGAAATTGGACTTTTTCAATATCAATGCGGATATTACTCATGGCGGTATTATCATGACTCTGGAGCTGCACCGTTTGAACAATGAAAAAACATTTTCCGAGCACGATTGGTATTTATACAAATACGCTGTATCCAATATTGCACAAGAAGTTATTGCACAATACGGAAATGGGGGATATGTCGTAAGGTATGTTGATGACCGGCTGCCTCTGCTGATTTTTGGAAAAGAGGCTGCAGAAGTACGCACCAGGGCTTCCACTATCGCCTCGACCATTATAAAAAATATTGCTTTCTACTTGGAAATTCCATCCAATATCGGTCTTGGCGCCTATTCCGTGGATTTTAACCATTATGTGCAATCGCATAAACAATCCAAGCATGCCTTATTGACAAGCACGATGGTCGGTTTTGAACAAATATCCCACTTCGAAGATGTTGAAATGCATCCTCTTGGTTTCGAATCTTTTAGCGTGGAAGAAATTGAGGGTATCGTTCAAGCTATTCTCAAAGGGAATAAGCATGATGTTCTGAATGCCTGGAAGCCGCTCGAAAACCGTCTTGCCCATTCTCTTGACCAGTCCATATCTTATCTGCAAATGATTTGTTCGGGATTCCTGATCGGCATTATTTTGAAAATTGTTGAAGAAACTGAACGCGCTGCCGAGCTGCAATCGTTCATTCATTTACAGGATATTTATAATGTGCAAACGAAAGAACTGCTCATCGTTTCGATAAAAGAAAGGCTGCTTTGCCTATACGACTATTTGGATTCGAATCAAAGCGAGCATAAGTATATCGAAATGATCAAGCAGTATGTGGAAATGAATTATCATAACGATTTAACAGTCCATGATATCTCCAAACATCTCCATCTGTCCCGCACCTATATAAGCAAGCTGTTTAAACGGGAAACCGGGGACAGCATTACCGGATATATTATTAAATTTCGGATTCGCTTAGCTAAAAAAATGATGGAGAAACAGCCGGATTTATTGATTTATGAAATTAGCTCCAAAGTCGGCTATACGGATCAAAATTACTTTTGCCGTGTGTTTAAAAGCGTCACCGGACTCAAACCTTCCGAATACATGATCAAGGACAAAAGAAAATCAAAATAGCCGCCTTGTGGGCGGCTCTCTGTATAGTTACAATAACTTCTTCAACGCAGTTGGCTATTCAAGAACCCCTATTATAGACATCAGGGTTTACCGTATGAATTAATTTCGCACCACTTAGTCCCAACCGTATATTTTGGGCAGTCATTTCCGCCATTTCCATTCGGGTTGCTATGGTTGCGCTTCCGATATGCGGCAGTACGACCACGTTATCAAGAGCGATTAATGGATGGTTCGCATGAATCGGTTCGACTTCAAACACATCCAAACCGGCTCCCCAAATTTGCCGTTCCTTCAAAGCAGAGCATAGCGCTGATTCGTCTATATTGCTTCCTCGGGATGTGTTAATTAAAATAGCAGTCGGCTTCATTAAGGAAAGCTCTCTTTCCCCGATCATTCTGCGTGTTTCAGGCGTGGCTGGCGCCAGCATTACGACAAAGTCAGAGGCTTGAAGCAAATCGTTAAGCGTGCAGTATTCGACGCCCAGCTCCTGTTCAACATCCTCTCTTCGTCTTCGGTTATGATATAAAACCTTCATGCCAAATCCGGACGCCCTTCTCGCTACACCTTTTCCAATCGCTCCCATACCGATAATCCCCATTGTAGAGTTATATACATTTTGCCCGGTTAAAAGCATCGGACCCCAGCCTCTCCAGCTGCCTTCCTTTATGTAGTCCATAGCTTCTACCACTTTTCGCGCAGTTGCAAGCAGGAGAGCAAAGGTCAAATCCGCTACCGCTTCCGAAAGCACATCAGGCGTATGGCCGACGCAGATCCCCCTTGCCGTGGCTTCGTCGATATCAATATTGTCATATCCAACTGCCATTGTGCTGATCACCTTCAGGTTAGGAGCTGCTTGAAGCAGTTGTTTATCTATTCGATCAGATACATTCGTAAATAAAGCGTCGGCATCCTTGACTTGTTCCAGCAGAAGCTCATAGGGAATCGGCTCATTGTCTTCCTGCCACATATAAACATTGTAATCATTTTCCAACATCTGTTTAATGCTCTCTGGTATACGCCTAGTTATAACAACCTTCATGAAATCCTCTCCCTAAACTAATAGTTCGTGTTCAAAAGGGGACTTTTTGAACAACCTCTAATAGGCTTTTTCAAGCAGCTCAATGAAACCGTTAAGGGTTGCTGTACGTGGATTGTTGCGAATTAATCGATCGATTTTCAGGGCCTTTTCGGCAATTTCTGGAAGCTGCTCCTTCGTGATTCCGATAGAGCTAAGCCGCGTGGGCAATCCGATTTGCTGCAGCATATCCATAATATGCGCGACGACAGCTTGGGTCGCATCCACTGAAGATTGGTGGCTGGAAGCAGGAATCAGCAGGGCTTGAGACAACCTTCTTATTTTATCTTCCATCGTACGGGCATTAAAGTCTATGACGTAGGGAAGCAGAAGTCCTGTGACCTCACCATGAGGCGACTTGGCTATCCCTCCGATCGGATAAGCCAATGCATGGGCAGCAGCTGTGCCCGCATTGGAAAAGGCTAATCCTGCCAATAAGCTGCCTAGCAGCATGTTGGAGCGAGCTTCCAGATTGGTCCCTTGCTGGACTGCGGTAATCAGGTTTTTGGAAATAAGCTCAATCGCCTGCAATGCTAAGGTGTCACTAATCGGAGCTGAGCCCTGGAATAAAATCTCACCCTCTGCCTGGATATATTTAAAATCCTTGGCAAGGTATGCTTCAATGGCATGTGCTAAAGCATCGATCCCCGAGCAAGCTGTCACATATGGCGGAAGCTGGAGTGTCAATTCAGGGTCCAGCAGGGCAACTGCCGGTCTCAAATAGTTGTTCGAGATGCCCACTTTAATATTATTATCGGTATCTGTTACTACAGCTACCGATGTAACTTCAGAACCCGTGCCAGCTGTAGTAGGAATGGCAATCAAGGGGGCAATTGGCGAAGGAATCGCATTCTCGCCAAAATAATCCTGTGGCCGCCCACCATGCGCCACTAACAAGGCAACAACCTTAGCCAGATCAATACTGCTGCCTCCACCAAGCCCGATAATCACATCCGCATTGATTTGCGACTTCGCATATTCGTAGCATTCCAGGACAACGGAAATCGGCGGCTCAGGAATCGTAGCGTCAAACACCTTTACATTAAAATTGCCTTTTTCCAAAATACTCAGCACCAGGCTTAACATGCCGGACTGTTCGATTCCTTTATCGGTAATGAGGAATATATGCTGAGCCTTCATGCTTGTCAGCAACTCGCCCAGCTTATGGATTGCCCCGTTTCCGAATATTATTTTCCCTGATGGGAAAAAGCTCCATGTATCTCTCATATCCTGATCATCCCTTTTCCGCTAGATGTCAAAAACAACAAGCTTTTCATTGGTCATTTCCTGAATAGCGTACCTTGGACCCTCTTTGCCATAACCGCTGTCCTTGACACCGCCGTAAGGCATAATATCCGCTCTAAAGGTGGACACATCGTTAATAATAACACCGCCGAATTCCAGTTCCCTTGCTGCCCTGAAGGCCAACTGAAGATCGGAAGTAAAAATGCCTGCCTGAAGCCCATAATTCGAATCATTCGCTGCAAGGAATGCCTCATTAATATCGCTATAGGAAGTAATGCAGATCACCGGTGCAAAAACCTCCTGACACATCACCTTCATGGAAGCTAAGGTATTGGTTAAAATGGTCGGGACAAGAACCGCGCCTGTACGTTGACCGCCATGCGCAATTGTCGCTCCCTGCTGTACGGCCTCTTGAATCCACTGTTCTGCCCGCTCCGCTTCCTTGACGGAAATCATCGGGCCAATATCGGTTGCTTCCAGCTCCGGGTCTCCTACCAGAAGACTCGATGCCACCTCTATGGACTTGTCGACAAAAGCGGCATAGACATCTTCATGCACATAAATTCTTTGTACGGAGATGCACGCCTGACCTGCATTCACGAACCCCCTTCTCACACATAGCTCAGCAGCTTTGGCCAAGTCAGGTGCGTCTTTATGAACGATATTCGGCGAGTTGCTTCCGAGCTCCAAAGTCACCTTACGGATACCAGACGATGCTTTAATCTGCTTCCCTACCTCCGTACTTCCGGTAAAGGTGTACATAGAAATACGTGCATCCTCCATCAAATACTGCCCGATTTCTCTTCCCGGACCATTCACCACATTTAAAAAACCAGGTGGAAGACCAGCCTCCAGCAAGATTTCTGCCATTTTTGCAGCGATTTGCGGCGTCACGCCTGCCGGTTTAAGAATCACGGTGTTACCTGCAGCAAGGGCCGGCGCAACTTTGTGAGCTACCAGATTAAAAGGAAAATTGAAAGGCGTAATTGCACACAGGACACCAACAGGAACACGCAAAGTAAAGGCCATTTTATTCTCGCTGCCCGGCTGTCCTTGAATGGGCACCTCATGCCCCTGCAGTCTTTTCGCCTCTTCAGCAGAAGCAATGAAGGTTTGGATCCCCCGCTCAATCTCCATAAGGGCGTCCTTCAGAACCTTGCCCCCTTCCCGAACAATCGTCAGGGCAAGCTCCTTTTTACGTTGCTTGAACAAATCGGCTGCTTTCATCAAAATCTCATACCTTTGATAAGGTGTCAATTTAGCTGTCTTAAAGGTTTCTGCAGCATTCCCTATGGCATCGCTTACATCTTCTCGGGATGATTTGGTCACCTTCGCAATCACATCACCTGTATACTTATTGAAAACATCAAAGGTTTCCGTACCGGTTACCCATTGTCCGTTAATCAAATTACCCAACACTTCATCTGTTTGCTTGGACATTCTTAAACCCCTCCAGAATGATAATAGTAAAGTCAGTTCAACTTTCTGTATTCTTATCCAGCTTTTGCAATAGTCGATTTTTTGCATCCCGAATGTGGTTAGTCACGACTTCCTCAGCCCGGTATATATCTCGGAATTTTATCGCCTCCACAATGTCAAAATGCTCGGCAGCAGCCTCTCGTTGATCCACCTCACCTCGTACATGATAAAAGCGTGCAATGTGCAGATGACAATGCATTCCTCCGTAAGCGTCAGTAAGAAAGGAGTTTCCTGCTGCATGCACTAGCGTTAAGTGGAATCGGTGATCCAATTGATTAAATTCGAGAACCTCTTTGTAAGAAGAGCCCATTTTAATCGAAGAAATTTGATCATTTAGTCGGAATAATTCGTCTACAATATGCGTGTAATTCGAACGGATGACACAACGTATCGCATGCGTTTCTATTAAAATTCTAGCTTCAAGCATTTCCATCAACCTCTGGTCATCCAGTATTCCACTAACTCGATATCCTTTATTAGGCTCAAAAATAACCAGCTTCTCGGAATGGAAACGTGATAATACTTCCCTTAATGGAATAGGACTAATATTTAACTCCTTCGACAAAACATCAATATTGATCTTTTGTCCAGGCGATAGCTTCCACTCAAAAATCCGTTCCTTTATCAGATTATAAATATCCTCTTTGGCAACTCCCTTTTCTTTATTCATTCAATTCGACCTTTCTTGTCCGAGTAACCTCAATGGAATCCTGCTTAAAGTAAAGTATTTATAGTTAAACAATAAATTATCGTATATGATTTGTCAATAATTAAGTGTAATTATTTGTTAACTATTTAACGATATTTTTAATTTAACCTGTGAACAGAGTGAATTAATGAAGTGTTATAGTAAAGATATACAAATAACATATTAATTATTTTCAAAAATCATATATGATTAATATAGAATCAACCTCTTTTCTCAGCTACACCAAAGCTCCGGATCATATATGAAATAGACAGCTTACACAGGAAGTTCGATCCGTAAAATAACTACACATCTTAAATAGACCCATACGTTTGTGCCGAGCTAGGATTAAAAAAAGGCAGTTCGAATAATATTCGAACTGCCCTCTCTGAGGCTAAAGTTAAAGCAGTGCTTCAATGGCGGATGTCATATCCGAAGGCGACACCGTTGATTCAAAGCGCTGGACAGGATTACCTTCTTGATTAATAAGGAATTTCGTGAAATTCCATTTGATGTCGTTGCCCTCAATCGTACCCGCTTTAGTCAGCATGTTGTGCATCATTTTGCCAGTGCCATCGCTTTGGTCAAAGCCCTCAAACGGCAGAGATTCCGTCAAATAAGTGAACAATGGATGCTTGTTATCGCCCAATACATCGATTTTGTAAAAGAGCGGAAACGTAACGCCATAGTTGATCTGGCAGAAGGTGTCGATCTCTTCGTTCGTGCCTGGCTCTTGACCTCCGAATTGATCGCAGGGAAAGCCAAGGATGACAAGCCCTTGATCACTGTATGTTTCGTGCAGTTTTTGCAGTTCGGAATATTGCGGTGTAAATCCGCATTTGCTTGCGGTGTTCACAATCAGCAGAACCTTGCCTTTATATTGATCCAGCTGCACTTCTTGACCTCGAATGTTGGTTGCGGAAAACGAATGAACTCCCATAGTTTATTCCTCCTGTTTAATTTGATGGACCTGCTCAAGCAATTCGGTAATACGTTTCTTCAGTGAGACGACTTCTTCCGGAGCCATCCCGACTTGACAAAATACACGTTCAGGCACCTCGTACGCTTGTTCCTTAAGAGTTAGCCCCTGTTCTGTCAACCGGATGATGACATTGCGCTCGTCCCGAGGGTCACGGTTTCGACGAAGCAATTCCATGCCCTCCAACTTTTTCAGCAACGGTGTCAGGGTGCCTGAATCCAAATACAACCGGCTGCCCAGCTCCTTAACTGTTATGACATCCTGCTCCCAAAGCACCAAAAGCACAATGTATTGGGTGTACGTGAGTCCCAGCTTATCCAGTACCGGCCTGTATAGCCTTGTCATTTCTCTTGAAAACGCGTAGACTGCAAAGCAAAATTGATTATCCAGCTTCAATATTTCGTTCCTGTTCATAATCATCTCTTTTCATTTAATTAAATTGTATACAATTTAATTTCATAAAATCAATTTACCTTATCCTCAAGGAAATGTCAACTCGTATATATGCATATAAACCTCATCTTTTATTCCACGTGTCTTTCAACGGCACGATACGGTTAAATACAAGCTTGTCGCCCGTTGTTAGCTTGCTATCCACACAAAAATACCCATGACGAAAAAATTGAAATTTTTGTTCCGGTCGGGCATGTTGAACAAAAGGTTCCATCCAACCATTTTTTACGATAACAAGCGAATCTGGATTGATCGCATCCGTCCAGTCTCCACTGTCCTCCTTCGGATTGTCCTTCTCCAACAGCAGCTTCTCATACAAATAAATATCAGACTTATTCGCATGAGCCGATGAGACCCAATGGATCGTGCCTTTCACCTTACGCCCCGTATATCCTGTGCCGCTCTTCGTAATTGGGTCATAGGTACAACGAAGCTCGATAATTTCTTCTGTATCCGGGTCCTTTATTACTTCTTCGCATCTTATGAAATACGCACCCTTCAGCCTTACCTCAGTATTCAGGCTTAACCGGTGAAAGCCTTTGGGCGGATGCTCCATAAAATCTTCTCGCTCGATATAGATGACTTTGGAAAAAGGAACCTCTCTTTTCCCAAGCGCTTCGTTTTCACTGTTGTTTTCAATCATTAGAAGCTCCATGTCATCCTCCGGGTAGTTGGTAATAACGACTTTTAAAGGCTGCAAAACCGCCATGACGCTAATCGTTTGTGCTTTTAGATCCTGCCTGAGGGAATGGTCCAACATTGCGATATCTACCGTGCTTTGGGTTCGGATACTGCCTATTTCCTCAATGAAGCTGCGGATGCTTTCCGGCGTATAGCCCCTTCTTCTTAAGCCGCGAAGCGTAGGGAGCCTAGGATCATCCCATCCGTCTACATAACCGCCTTCTACCAGCTGCCTCAAAAACCGTTTGCTCGTCACAACACCTGTTAAGCTCAATCGGCCGAACTCCCTTTGCCGCGGAGGCTCTGGAAGCTCAAGCTCCTTGAGGACCCAGTCATACAAGGGCCTGTGATCTTTGAATTCAATTGAGCATAAGGAATAGGTGATACCTTCAATTGCATCTTGAATAGGATGGGCAAAATCATACATCGGATAGATGCACCAGTCTTTTCCCGTTCTATAATGCTCAGCATGGATAATTCGATAAATAATTGGATCACGCAGGTTTACATTAGGGGAGCCCATATCGATTTTGGCGCGAACAACCTTGGAGGCGGTCGGATAGTCGCCATTCTTCATTTTAGTAATAAGCTCTATATTTTCTTCCACTGATCGATTTCTATAAGGGCTGTTCCTGCCCCGTTCCGTCAAGGTCCCCCGATAATCCGTTACTTGCTCCGGCGTCAAATCACATACATAAGCCTTCCCAAACTTGATCAAGGTAACTGCGGCGTTATATATTTCGTCCGAATAGTCCGAGCCATAGTAGATATGGTTTCCCGGATCGTAACCGAGCCACTTGATATCCTCGATAATCGCGTTCACATACTCGATATCCTCCTTAAGGGGATTCGTGTCGTCAAAGCGTAAATGAAACGTTCCGTTAAACCTTTGGGCGATTGTATAGTTTGTGTGTATCGCATAGGCGCTTCCAATATGAAGATAACCATTGGGCTCGGGAGGAAATCGCGTGCACATGTCTCGTCCAAATGCGCTCGCCTCAAGCTCCTCACTAATCAGCTTAAATAAAAAGTTATCGCTTTCAGTTTGATGCTCCTTCTCGTTATTCAATGTCGACTCCTCCTAATGAACGTAATAAGTGGTCATACAAAAAAAACTTCACCTCCAAGACCTCAAGTCTTGGGGACGAAATTTTCGTGGTACCACCCCAGGTTCATTAATATGTCGCCATATTAACCTCTTCAAGTACGGCATTGCAGGCAATGCTTATACTCTAGCTCTATAACGGGAGCTCCCGTCACGTCATCCCTGTTAAAGGTTCCGACATGCTGCTCAGAGGCTTGGTTCGGGGATAAGCTCTTTACCCCTTTTCAGCTGCCGGGGCTCTCTGTGCAAGAACATTGTTCCCTACTCTTCTCATCATTGCGTTGAAATATTACTTATATGATAACAAATCATTCCCATTTATGTAAATGAGTATTCTTTACGAGTCAAAATAACCTTACCTGTTCCTATAGCCTTGTCGCATATAAGACTCTAGGCCTGCGATTCTAATTCCATACTGGAGTTAGAAGTCACAGGCCTAGACTTTTCATACATGCTCGTGGCCGTCAAGTTAAATTGGGACAGCTACCTTATTACGATCCATTTATTTCTTAATAGCTTTTAGAATAACGGTTGCTGCTTCAGCTCGTGTAGCATTTTCTTTTGGATTGAATGTTCCACTTGGGTAACCATTAACCAGATCGCTTGCTGCTGCAGTGGCCACTTCCATTTTGGCCCACTCGGAGATATCCAAGCTGTCCTTAAATGCGACTCCGCTCGTCACTGCTGGCAGCTTAGCCGCGCGGACAATCATGGCAGCCATTTGCTCACGGGTAATCAAGTCATCAGGTCCAAAGGAATTATCGCTATAGCCCGTAATGATCCCATGGGCAGCCGCGGTTTGGATTGCCTTTGTCGCCCAATGATTCGCAGTGTCCGCAAACGTCTTCCCGCTCTTTTCCTCAAGGTGGAACGCTTTTACTATGACGATAGCAAATTCGGCACGGCTAATCTTTTTATCTGGACCAAAGGTTCCATTAGGATAGCCGTCGATTGCGCCTGCTGTAATCAGTCCCCGTATACTATTTTCTGCCCAGTGACCTCTAATATCGCTGAGATCCACAGAAGCAGGTGTGGGCTCCGGTACTGTTGTTGGTGCAGCAGCCTCTTGATTATCAGTTGAGAAAACAGCAAACTTTGTAAAATGATTTACAGAATTAGTTACGACTGCATTTAAGATATCAACTTGAGGATTATCCAATGAAGTCCATTTTTTGGTTGTTTCATCGAACCAGTAAATTGATATTTTTGATTTCGCTAGATCAACATTTGTCTTATCGAACGGTATTGTAATTGATAAAGACTTAGTGAAATCATTTTCTTTGTCTTTCTTAATCTCATAGATGTCGCTAATCAATTTCATAGATGCATCCGCAGTTAAATCTGCAAATTTGGTTATATTATCTATGGTTACCATAAAATCAGTATTGAGAGCATCTACGGGAATTACGATCTTAACACCATTGATGGTGACCGTTCCACCAACAGATGGAGAGATTATAGCTGTGTTACTAACTGAATTGCTGCTACTGCTATTATCCGAGTTATTTCTAGGTGGAGTGATAGGAAGAACTGCGACATCCGTATAGCTGGCAAATTTGGTGAAATGCTTCGTCCAAATGACCAGATCGTTGCCTACATTAATTGTACCTTCGCCACCTGCTGCAAGTTTATCAGCCACTTCTTGAGTATCTGCGGTTATTTCATTTGTAATCGTTACAAAGACTCCATCCCTTACAAATCCAGCTAATTTACCCGCTTGGTTAGGTATTAGGAGCCTTACCGCTTTGTCAAAGGTTAAGGTTAGATCTGGTACTCCAACCTCGATAACTGCACTAACATTTCCGTTAGTTACAGTAACACTATTATTTGCCTGAAGCTCTGGCAATTTAATGGTTCCATCCCACGCAGCGGGTGCGGAAATGGACACTCCTGAAGGAATGAAGACATTAATCTCACCTATTGAAGTGGTTGCTCTCGCTTCCACCAAAGGCAGTGTAGCTTGTTTCGTATCTCCTGTTGTAGTAGGTGCAACTTGTATACTGCCAGTAGTTACCCCTGTTGGAACGATTAAACTCACAGGCTCAGTAGTAACTTGTATCGGCGTATCGGTTACCGTTTGGACAATAACTCTTTTTATGAGTACTGTATATGATTTTCTAGCTGTCGCATCCTTTGCCGTTACTGTAACCGTGATTGTATTTAATCCTTCTGACAAAACGATTTGTTTGCTGCTTGCTGCATCTCCGTTAATTTCCAGCGTAGCGCTTGAATCAACTGCGTCTGCCGTAACGGTTACGTTGTTTACACTATTTCCGACACTCAGCGTATAATCCGTTTTATCCTCAGAGAAATTAATCATCATACCGCTTAATTGCAGCGACTTCAAGTTAACGTTCGCCGCTGTTGGCGCTGACGGGGTTTTCGCCGGAACGATAACCGTAATGCTAGACGTATCTGCTGTCGAGCTGTCCGACATTCTTGTTACTGTAAATACGAGATTTACGCTCGTATCTGTCTCAGGTGGCGTAATCGTACTGTTCGTCGCGATGATGCCTGTTGGGCTCGAAGATTTAATCGCGATCGTATAACCGCTCTCTACGACTGGCAGCGTTAAGCTTGTCGCATCCTTCGCAGGTGCTGCTACCGTTGCGATCCCAGCTGCTACCTCTGCCGCTGTTCGCGCTGACGGGGTTTTCGCCGGAACGATAACCGTAATACTAGCAGTATCCGCCGTGGAGCTGTCCGACATTCTAGTTACTGTAAATACGAGATTTACGCTCGTATCTGTCTCAGATGGTGTGATTGCACCATTCGTCGCGATGATGCCTGTTAGGCTCGAAGATTTAATCGCGATCGTATAACCGCTTGGTACGACTGGAAGCGTTATGCTTGTTTCATCCTTCGCAGGTGCTGCTACCCTTGTAATCCCAGCCGCTACCTCTGCTGCTGTTGGCGCTGACGGGGTTTTCGCCGGAACGATAACCGTAATACTAGCAGTATCCGCCGTGGAGCTGTCCGACATTCTAGTTACTGTAAATACGAGATTTACGCTCGTATCTGTCTCAAGTGGCGTAATCGTACCGTTCGTCGCGATGATGCCTGTTGGGCTCGAAGATTTAATCGCGATCGTATAACCGCTTGGTACGACTGGAAGCGTTAAGCTTGTCGCATCCTTCGAAGGTGCCGCTACCCTTGTAATCCCAGCCGCTACCTCTGCTGCTGTTGGCGCTGTGAGCGTTGAAGCTTTTAACTCCCTCGTATCTCTCACTCGAATACGTTGACCATCGGCATATTTACCAGCAAGTCCAACCGCTTCAAGCGTGTCTCCAATTTGAAGCTTCGGAATAGGACCTGTTTGATTGATAATATACCCGTCTGCAAAAACTAATGCTTCTCCCGAACCATCATTAACCAAATAAGAATTATCATCCGGAATCGCTGTAACCTTCCCTGTCACTTTAAGTAATTGACCCTGGTTAGCTTCAGCATATGCATCTTGCGTGCTGACAGCTTTAGGTTCGACAGGAACTCCTGGAGAGGTATTGATTTTAACTATACTATTATCAAATTTATCAAACTCCAGCTCTGTATTATTCTCGAATATTTTAATGTGTCCATATATTCGAACGGTGTCTCCGACTACCAGACTGCCGGCTGGCACTTCGTTAAATGCCATGATTCCGCCTGTTTCATCCTGAACATAAACGGCGTCATAAAATGCTGTGGTCGTCACTTTTCCTTGAATAACGGCTTCCGTTCCTTCTGCCTTAGTACGAGCCTCACCAATAGGGCTCACTTTGGGTTCAAGGTGCGCTAACCAATTGATCGCGTTAAGCGCGAATGGATCGTTACCCTTCGGATTATACGTTTGATCCATTTGCTTATCATTGAAAATATTCATGCCTGTAACTATGACCCGGCTATTCCCAATGGTTTCAGAAGCGATTAACGGTATTTTCGATCCGCCGGATATGGAATCCAAAGCAGGACCATTTTTCCCATTAGAAGTGAATACACTGTAAGAAACGGTATCAGCTTTTACACTTGTCGTATCCTGGAATGTCGATTCATTCCCTTTTACGAGAACCGTAACCGAACTGCTGTCCGTAAGTGCAACTTTATTTCCTGCCCCGCCTTTCCCCGCTAAGCTTGCTCCACTGTAATATTCAATCGTAGGAACAAAATCCGTCAAATAATTATTTACAGGTGTTGGATGCAAACGGACGGAAAAATTAGAAGTCAAAGGAGTGCCCCAGAAGTTTCCTTCCTTGGTTTCATCAAATACGCCATCATTATTCACTTGAATGCTGGATCCGATTCCGGCCAACAAACTGTTTGCATTTTGATTTGAACCGCCGAAATTACTTTTTTCTGTAAGTAATAACGACCCGCCATTAGACATGTACTTATTAATTGCCGTGATTTCATTCGTCGTGTAGGCAGAAGCAGGATGTGTAACCATCAATATGTTCACACTACTTAATACTTGATCCGTAATCAGTGCCTTATTTTCGAGTATGGTATATCCTTGCTTTCTCATCATCACCGTAAATAATTTCAGATTATCTTTATAAGTGCCTGCATCTAATGTAGTATTCTCATTTTGATGGGTGGCATCAATTAAGATGATCTTACCGAGCGGTGCTTTAATTGTAAATTGTTGTTCAAATTTATTGCTCCCGAGATCATGCCCGTCTTTGGCCTCAAGCACAATAATAACCTTATGGTCTCCAGCGGTTGGATTAGACCATGTCACACTCGCAGAGCCTGAAGTATTAGCCGGAAGCGAATCTATCGTCGCATCTCCAATGTAATGCTGGGAATCCATGCTGTCGTAATAAAAATGAGCAACCAAATTGCTAACGTTAATACTTCCTTGATTGCTGATTCCTGCTTTTAAGTCAGCAGGGACTCCACCAATAATGGCTCCGTCAACTGCATTAATATTACTGACTTGTACAGCTAAATCTTGAGCCATAGACCAGATCGGGGCAGAATAAATGCGATCCCCGTCTTTTTGTGTAACTTTCACTACAAACCATTGTTGGCCGCCCATGACGGTAAAGCTTGGGTTCCAATTAAATGAAGTTGAGTCGGTGGTTGGCGTATAGCTATCTACAACTCTTCCACCATTCGTGATCAGTTCAACCTTTGAGATATTATCGTTGGACTTTGTTTTTAGATAACTGTATTTAGGATCTGCAGAAGATTCCAATACAGGGTCACTGCCGGTTATGTTAAAGTCCAATGTTTTGCTATCCACTGTCGAACCCATGTAATAGCCGCTTGCCAAAACATCCAGCTTAAAGTTAGGGTCCTCTGACATGTAAACACGCATTTTTTTCATAGCATCGAGCAGTGATTCCTGACTCAGATCATTAGCTACGATCACAGTACGATTTTTGGTTTGTCCCCAAGTTGCATCGTGATTGTCCTCGCCATAAGTTGGAGCCACATGCCAACCTAGATCAAGCGCGTTAAAAAACTTATCTTGAGCATTTGCATAAGAGTACTTGCCTGATCCGTTGCCTACTTCAAGCATCGTGAACAGCTTGTCTACCTTTTTATCGTAAGGAATAAAGTTTGCAAACGCATTTGCAGACATCGCCGGATGATTGAATTGGGCAACGATATTGTCATACGTCAAAACCCAGCTGTAATAATTTTTAAGATCTTGATACGTTCCGCCCTCTTCTACACGATCGATAAAGTTGTTAGTTCCGAACACATTGGAATGTCCCCATGTTGTTGAAGTCATTTCAAATGCCGGAAAAACTACAAAACTCCCGTTCTTCGTATACCGATTGGCCAAATCCTTAGTCAACTGCCAATTCGATCCGCCTGTTCGTTCTTTCATTCCGTTATGATCGACGGAATCTTTGCCGACAAGACTGGAATCAATATCGTGTGAATGATCGGAAAATGCAAACCAATCATATTCATATTTTTCCGCTGCTTTTAAAGCATCTTCTGGTGCTCCATCAGCGTCATGCGAAATATTGGTATGATTATGAGTCGTTCCCCGGTAATGGTTTCCTCCGGTAAATCTTTGTAATACTTGAAAGCTCCAAGAATACGTCGAAGCATTACCCAGTTTATCTTTGGCTGACACCACAACCGTGTGTATGCCTACAGCCAAATCTTGATCTGCGGTCAAAGTTAACTTGATCATTGTTTCAGAAATGACCGCTTTGGAAGTAAAATCATTTCCGTCGATCTTCATACTGACGGATGCCGTGTTAACACCGTTAGGGTCATCCAACGTTACAGAAATCACAGGGTGTCCCGTATCTACACTATCACCATTAGCAGGTGATGCATTCGCATACTCAGGTCCATCCTTGTCCTCCACAACATCAATGCTGATCGGAGCGTTAACGTCCCCGGAAGATAGTGTCTTTCCGTTCCCCTTGGCTTCAATGTAGTATAACAATTTGTTGTCAGGCACATTGGCTTGCGGTATTTTGCCGTTGTAATTGATTCCGTCTGCGGAACTCATGATAATCGGGCTAAAAGTCAGATCTGCTGTTCCTTTGTAATATAGGGTGATAGAATCCGCATTTTTAGCCTTAGCAGTAAATGAAACATCGATTCCAGTATAAGCTTTCGTCAATGGAGTATGAGTAAACTGCAATTCTCCTTTTATATCGGAAAGTGATCTTGGAAGTACATAATATCCGGTTGTAAAAGGAGATACACTTTTGGATTGACCGACGATGCCCTTAAAAGTATAACTATCGCCTTGCTCAATCACTCCTTTACTTACATCAATACCGGAAGTTCCCAATATACGTATAATAGACAAATTTCCTGTATCATCGGAGATGGATACGTCATAGTCTGGACCAGAAGCAGGTATGTTTGTAACTGTTCCTGAGATCGAAACTAGCTTGCCTTCCAGCGGTTCCGCTGTTGCGTAGCTATTTAACGAATTCAAACCGATTGCAAGAGGCTCGGGCATCTGATCCGGACCTACATAAGTAATCGTAGTCGGAACAAATCTAGTCATACCGGCAGTAAATACAACGCGCCCCTCGATTCTGAATTTGTTACCAGCCTGGATTGCGACCGTTGGAGCTTTGCCATCAATAATGTTGATCCCGCCAGTTGCATCTTGCAGATAAAAATGAGTCTTTTCGGATCCAAGTGCATTATTATTCGAAGTCGCAACACCTTCAATGGTAGCCGTATATCCCAAGTTCAATGGAAAACCCTTTACATCATTTGTGCGTAATTGATCAATAGGTGTAATCCCGACTGGATAACCTGTCACATCGACTCGGGAATAATTGCTTTCCATCGGTGTCGGTTCAGACGAATCCGTATGAGTCAAGTATATCGACTGATTATTGCCAGGATTGGAAAAGCTCAACGTGAACGATCCATTCGCAGCCGCAGTAGCTTGTTGAACGTTGGTAACTGTTCCACCCGTGTACAAATACGCTTTAACGGTAGAAGATCCTGGGACTGCATTCGCTTCACCCAAGACGGATGCCGTTCCGCCAGCTTGACTAAAGGTAATCTTCGTCGAGTCAGGAGTAAGCATGAATTTAGAGTTATGGATGATGACTTCGTCAGGCTTGGCAGGGCTCGACGGAGCGTTCATCACGAAATCCTTGGATGGGTCTTTCGTAAACCATCCGTTACCTAAGCCAAACGCGATCCTCGGGTCGGAGCCTGCATTTGTTTTACGCAGGAGGACCCCGCCTCCGACACCGGAGTTAAAGAAAGGAGAACCCCAGTGATCCGTTTTCGTTGCGAAACTAGCTGTAGTTCCATTGCCGAAAGTCACAATATCCATCGCTTTGGTATCATCCTGGCTGCTTAATCCTGTTACTGAATTAGCAAGCGTAAGAATACCTCCTGCAGAACCACTGGGATTCAGAGTGGTGGTTAGATCCGCTGTTACAGGAAGATCAAGGCCGCAAGCGATGCTTTTTCCTGCATCGTCTTTACAGGAAGAGCCGTTAGCCCCGGTCACCAAATAATATCCATGAGCCTTGATAACACCGCTCAATTTGTTACCTGCTCCAAAGCTGGTGCCAGTTGCCGAGGTATAAATAAGAGCCCATTCATTATTAAAATTAATATCTTGATTTGTCGTATTGTACAGCTCAAAAAACTTCGTTTTGTAGAAGGCTCCGCTGTTACCGCCATTCACATATAGCTGACTCAGCACTACGTCACCAGGTGAATAAGTTGCTCCTGGAACGGATGAGTTAACCGTAGTTTTATCGCTTTCGATTTTGCCGGTTTCTTTGGCAGTTACGTATACGGAAGTTTTGCCTCCTGGATTCGAGACGGTCAGATTAAACGAACCGTTTGCTGTCGCTGTCGCCGTGCCTGCCACTGAATTATCATCGAAATAAACGGTAATCTGCGCATTATTCGCAGCAGCTCCAGCAGACCCAATCACCGATGTAGAATTGGTAAATGCGATCTTGTTTGCATCCGGCTTCAACGTTTTGGGAATCGAAACGCTCACTTTATCGCTTTCGTCTCTGCCGCTTGCCGTCGCTGACACGAAAGCGGATGTTTGATGAGCAGCGTTGCTGATCGTCAAATTGAAGGATCCGTCATTTTGGGCAGTCGTTGTACCTGCAGGCGTATTGTCGGGTAAATAAACTTTCACCGCAGCAAGTCCATAAACGGCCCCTGCAACACCTTTAATTGTTGTGAAATCATCGATAAACGTGATTTTGCTTGCGTCTGGGTTGCTCGTTTTGGGAATAGCTCCAAAATCTACAGAAACTTTACTACTTTCGGTTTTTCCGCTCTCCAGAGACGTTATATACACTTTACGTTCTGAATTGGGATTATTAATGGTCAAATTGAAAGCACCGTTTGTGTCCGCTGTTCCCATACCTGCTACCGAATTATCGGCCAGATAAACCTTCACGTCAGCACCGCCATATACGGCTCCACTAACACTTGAAACGTGTGTCAACGTGTCAAATGCGATTTTATTCGCATCAGGTGCGGTACTTTGACTTTGGCCGATCTTCACGCCATTGATGACGATGTCGGCGATTCTGCTGGTACCTGAACTACCAGTCGCTGTACCACTACTAATAGGAACAGTTGAATAATTAAACCATCGAATATAGACATCAGTTTTATCATCCACTGCACTAGGCAATACAAGATTGTTCGGACCCAATGCAAGCGTTCCAGTTACTGCATATGACCCATTTGGAACATCGGTGAATGTAATACCATCCGTACTGTATTGAATCTTAAATTCTTTCGGACCTGTTGGAGCTCCCATATGCTTAGAGGAAAGAGTTAGTTGGGAGTAATCTTTTGTGCTGATTTGCGCCTGCCAATAGCCCCCGGCTACTTGCCAATTAGCAGTATAAATTGATGGGCTCGAGTATGTAACTGCACGCGCACCACTTACAGTAAGCTTCCCATTAGTCCGGTTAGCATTAGTACCACTAGTCGCAGGGATTGATACAGGGTCCGCAGCGTTCGCTGAAAAGGTCCATCCCGCAACCGTCTCTGGTGCAGCATAGGTCTTCTGAACTAAAGTGTTTGGAAAAATTATCGTTACTAACATCATGACAATCAACGTAAGGCTATACCATCTTTTATTTTTGTTAATAAAACCTGACATTCTTTGCACCTCCATTTAGCTTTGAAAAAAGTAAAACATGATTAGACTTATCTTTTTCAATTAAAACCATCGTCTAAGCTCCTAACAATCTGCAAACATTATATGCTAGTATTCATACCATTTTTTAACTATACGTCACTATTTTCCCCCTAAAATGAAGACTGTCCTATCGCCAGAGCTGCTGCTTTTTCCTTTCTAAGAAGTGTTTATCATGTCTGCTTGACCAATATAACAGCCGTTTGTAAAAAGAATGTTTTTGCAATGTTAAGTTTTTTTATTGTTCTTGTAATCTCTAATATTTGGCTTTCAGAATATTCCCTGTATCCACCATGCACGATTTAGCTAAATAATTGTTTATATCGAGGAATCTTGTAAAAAAATACAGCTTGTGTTAATGTCGGAATATGTCAGATATTATTTATGAGAAGAGGTGGCGTATGCGGTTTACAATTAGTAACAAAATGATAACTGGTTTCATAGTGATCGCGCTCCTGCTTGGATTGGTTAGCGCTTTTTCGCATTATTATTTACAGAAGGTCGACGATTCTTATTTAGATCTTGTAAATAGACGAACGAAAATCTTATCCAATTCAAAAGATATGAGATCAAGCACTCTGCAGCAAATGAGCAGTTTACGAGATTATCTATTAACTCAAAGCCAAGACGGATTGAATAGATATACTCAAGCAAATGCGAACCTAACGGAACAGATTACCGCCACTGTAAATATGGTAAAGCGTGATACAGACAAAACCGACTTAAACAAATTAAATACACTTAATCAACAACTTAAGAAAAGTGCTGACCAAGTGGCTACACTGGCTGTAACAAATAAGGAAGCAGCAGTAAAGTTGGCCAGTTCTGAAACTATTCTGATTGGTCGTGAAATGGAAACTCTGGCAAATCAAATTGCAGAAAACCAACAGAAATTAGTGGATGAAGGCAGCGCAGAAAATTCGTTAATGGTTGAATCCGTCAAAAGAACTGTTTTGATTATTAGTGTGTTCTCATTCATACTCGCGATTGTAATAGGCTATTTGATTTCTAGGATCATTTCCAAACCGATTGTATTTATAGCGAATGCGGCCAAACAAATAGCTTCAGGCGACCTCACACTTAAAGAGATTAAGGTGAAGAATCGGGATGAAGTCGGAGAATTGGCTGATTCCTTTAACCAAATGGTTACTAATCTTCGAAGTTTAATACTTCAAGTTCGAACTAGTGCCGAAAATGTGACGGCTTCCTCGGAAGAATTGACATCAAGTGCCCATCAGACCCATATTGCTGCTGAACAAATTGCTACTGCCATCCAGGAGGTTGCCGCCGGGGCAGACAAGCAAGTCCAAAGTGTAACGGAAAGCGTGCATGCCGTAAATGAAATGTCAGCTAGCGCTCAGCAAATTTCTATTCATGCTCAAAGTGTATCTTTTACTACATCTGAGGCTGCGGAAAAGTCGTTAGAAGGCAAACAGGCTATTCAAAAGGTAATTCATCAAATGAATTTTATACATCAAACCATCGAGAATTTATCAGGAATCATCAAAGGATTGAGTGATCGTTCTCAGGATATTGAAGAGATTGTCGAAATAATAACGGGGATTGCAGCCCGGACTAATATACTAGCTTTAAATGCATCGATTGAAGCAGCACGCGCAGGAGAGCAGGGTAAGGGATTTGCGGTTGTAGCGAGCGAAATACGGAAACTAGCCGAACAATCCTCCCATTCCTCGCAACAGATTGCTAACTTGATATCAACAATTCAACAAGAAACACATCAGGCTGCACAATCGATGGAAGCTGGGAGCAAAGAGGTAAATGAAGGCATGCTTGTCGTACATATAGCCGGAACCTCGTTCGAGCATATTGAACAATCAGTACTTAAAGTAGTAACCCAAATACAAGAGGTATCAGCGGCTGCAGAGCAAATGTCTGCCAGTACGGAACAAGTGGGTAACTCCATGAATTACATTTCCAAAATTGTCGAGGAATCTACTACAGAGATTCGACATGTATCGGCTTCAACGGAAGAACAGCTAGCTTCCATGGAAGAGGTTTTCTCCTCTGCCTCCTCCATGACCGAAATGTCTGAACAATTACAAAATCAAATCGTTAGATTTACGTTATAATGGCACCTACTACATACAGTGATGAACTCGTTACTTTTTCTGAGTAACGGTAAAACTTCCTTTGTATTCCCCCGATCCGAGCATAAATTCATATTTTCCGGGTTGGGGGTCATCGAGAAGAAATGAATTTTTCCCATTTTTTAATACCATGTCAATCTTTAAATCCTTGGAAACCAGCTTCAAACCGTTGCCTGTGTTGGAGTTTACATTGAAAATTACCTTGATCATCGTATTCGCCTTAAATTCAGTATTTTTAGGATTGAATCCAGCAGCGGTCACATCAATTATTGCTACCTGCAGATCGTTCTCTTCATCCATTGCGGTAACTTGGCTTTGTTTTTGACCTATTTGACCAATCACTATGTTATTTGAGTTAACGATAACACCTCCGAGCATAAGGCAAACTACCGAAGCAAGAAAAATAGTCGGGATATAAGAGTGTTGTCCAACTGCCTTAGTAGAGGTAATCTCCTGGGATTGCACCTTGTTGATTTGGCGGTCAAACACGCTCAGCAGCAAATAAATACAGACGATATAACCCAAATCCGTAATCATAATGGCACTGGCAGAGATGAATATCATAACGCCTGCAACAATACCGATAATTGCCCCCACAAATCCGGACAAAATTCCATTGACCACATCAAGCTTACGAAATGGTTTACCTGTGAGAAACCCGACTGCGATCGCAAACAATCCACTCATAACAGTGCTTGGGACGATCTGATATTCTAACGTTTGAGCGGACAAAATGCCGATGAATGCGCTGGAGAGGGCAACCATTGACATGCTGCTCAGCTTTCCGGCTGCACTTGTGATGAATCCCTTGTAGCGATGGATACGAACAATACAATATCCCGTTATGAGAAGAACGATGAATAAACTTCCAATGCTAAGCAGCAAAATAAACACCTCTTTATTTGTTAGCGAACGTTATAGTTTCGAAGCAAAATTCCAATCGGGATAAACATAAGGAACGCTTGGCTCTGCTGCGGCTTCCACTTTTTCTACCATGATTTTGATTACGGTTTGTCCATTGTATTGTGTTTTCCCTACTTTTCCGGTAACTGTGACCCATGAATCATTGGCCAAAGTGTTGGAATCTGGCGCTTCCGCGATAATTCCATAAGGAGATATATCGGCTATGCAATGGGTCATCCCCATTCTCCCGACAATAATTTGATTACCCGGTAAACCCGCTTCCCGATATACAAAACCTTTGATGCTAATCTCTTTGTTTTGGAAATTGTCCGCAAAGGTATTTAAAGCACGCAGTTTTTCAATAAACCACTCATCCTTCATTTCGATCAATGGCTGCTTGTAAATGAAAATGCCCAATCTTGCGTAATCCTGATCGTATACATTGGCTTTAAACAATTGCTTCAATGAAGGATCTTCGTTGCCGCCCAGTTCTACCATGTCACCTGAAGCAGGACGGTTCTGGATCGTGTAACCACCCAAATTCATACCCTTTTTATCGACCATAGAGCTGGCAATCGCTTTATTGGGCAAGCACGCCCCAAGAACAAGCGGAATAATAAATAAGCCGTAGATAACGACATTTTTCCATAAAGACTCTTCGATTGCGTGAGTATGATGATGCCCGAAAGCATGATCATGTGAAGGGTCTGATTCCTGATGATCGTGACCACACCCACACGAAATGGTTTGCTCCTTCAGGGATAGAAAAGCAATATAAAATTGAAACCCGGCAGTAATAAAAAGTACAATATCGGCACATTTTACGTAAATGACTAACTGTGGAACGATAAACTGAAGAATTTCACCCGACAATAACAAATACGCGGTATAAACGGCAAACCCGGTTAAAATCGCCGCTCTCAAGAAATGATGCACATGGATAGAGCTAATTTGTATACGCATACTGTCACCTTTCCTTGCGTTGAATAAAGGAACCGATTAATTCAAAATCCAATGAAGCACTAATGTACTTGCAAAAACAAACACAAATACTAGACAACCGAGTATAACGACAAATCTGGTTTTAAAAACAGCCAGCATCATCAAAAGCCCTTTTAAATTAAGCATCGGACCAAACACCATAAATCCGACCAGAGAGCTATTGGAGAATGTAGTTTGGAAAGATTGCGCCACAAAGGCGTCCGCTGTTGAACAAAGCGATAAAATAAAACCAAGTCCCATCATGATGAGGTGGGAACTTATGAAGTTTTCCCCCATTGATGCCAAGCCGTTTTGTGAAATGAAAACCTGCAGCAGCCCGACTAACATGGAACCAAATACCAAGTATTTGCCCATCTCAAAAAATTCACTTATGGTGTGGCTCATCACTTCCAGAAGCTTATTTCCTACAGGATGACTGTGGCTATGTTCTTTATGAGAATGTGGTTGCGCTGCTGGCTCAATGCTATTTCGTTCCTGGTCATGACCATGATTCGTGAGCAGCGTGTTCTTCAACTGATTCGGATTGACAAACCGATAAATAATAAGCCCAACGATGAGCGCCACAACAATCGCTACCCCCATACGGCTATAAGCAACTACTGGTTGATTGCGGAAGGCGGTTAGTGTTGATAAAAAAACGATAGGGTTCAGAATCGGTCCTACCAGTATAAATGTGGAAGCCACATACAAGGGCATGCCTTTTTTAATTAAATTGCGAATCGCAGGAACCATCCCGCATTCGCATATCGGGAAAATAATGCCAAGTACGCCTGCGGTCACGATCCCAAGGAACGGATTTTTGGGAATTAATCTCCTGATGGTACGTTCCGACACAAATACCTGCAGCAGGGCCGAAACGAACACGCCGATCAAAATAAACGGCAAAGCTTCGATAATAATGCTGATCAGCGTCATTTTAAAAACCTGCAGCTTGGAATTACTTAGTATAGCTCCAAAGTCTTTTAGTGTGGCAAGGTATAAGATCAATACGATTATTAAACAGACAATAATAAGCAAATTGCTGTTGGATTTCACAGGTGCATTCTTATGTGTAGATATGTTACGCAACGTATTCCCCTTCTTCTATGTTAAGATTCGTTCAGCCAACCAAATGCCTCCTAAAATAAAAGCAACCGAGGATATTGCGATAACCGCTCCTCTGGAATGGCTCCAATTTTGCATACGAGCGAGTAAAGGTAAACAGATAATGACGATTACAAGCTGTACAACTTCGATCCCGATGTTAAAACTGGCCAAATCGATTGCCAGCTCACTTGTAGGGATATTCATCTCCTTGAGAATATCGGCGAAGCCCATGCCATGGATCAAACCGAACAGGAACGTTAATATCCAACGGTTGTTCACATTTTTGCGGAATATGTTTTCCAGAGCGACATAACAGATGCTAAAAGCAATCGCAGGCTCCACGAACTGAGGCGATACATCAAGCCAGCCTAAAACAGATAACGTCAATGTCAAGCTATGGGCTATAGTGAAGGCGGTAATCACCTGCGCAAATTTCTTGAAGCTTTGTCTGGCGATAAGGAGCGCTAACAAAAACAATAAGTGGTCATAACCTGTAAGAATGTGATTAATGCCAAGCTTAAAAAATGACAACCAACCCGAGATCATCTCGGATGAATTCGTTGTCACATCCTGGGATTGCTTATCTGTGTCAGTACTGGTATTGCCCTGTGTCTTCAGGTCATCTTGTAATCCGGCATATGCGCTGTCCGAAAGCATCATGGACCACGTACGGTTTTTGCCTGATAGAGCTGAAGTGCTCTTTTGAGTTCCATAATGAATAGTAAGCAGATTCACATAATTGGTTTTAGTGTCAGTTTCATATAAACGATCTGTGAGAGTTACAGCCTGAGAGGCCAATACAGCGGGGTACACTACATTCAGTGTAAGTTGTGTGGCTTCCCCTTGTCGATTAAGTGTTATATAGTTCGTGCGCAGCCATGTCTGCGGTTCGCCGTTTATTTTTAAAGTAACGTTTTCCTTAATGACCGATTCAATCTGGTTCTGTACCGCTTTAAATTCTTCAGGATCCAGCATTCCGTTGTGATTCACATCACCATCAGTTAATTCGATAACCGACAATTCATCAATTACATAGGTCATTTCAGTCTGAGATTTTGTGAAATTTAAAGTTGTGTAACTTGCACTGTATGCGTGAGCCTGCACCGTTTGGGTGTTTGAAAAAATGAGTACGAAACCAAACAGCAAACAGTACAAATAAACATACAATCTTCGAAAAATTAATGATTTGGATTTGGCTTTCAGTCTGTACATAGATGTCCCTCCTGTTTATACACTTACTAGAATACTAGTTTAGTATAGCGACCAATTGTAAAATGAAAGATACGTTTTGATTAACGTAGAGTAAACGCACAAAAAAAGAACAGCAGCGGATGGAAATACCCTTGCCATTCTCCAGAATTGGTTTGTTTTGATGTTCGTGGATCCTCGTCAACTACCGGGGTTTGACTTCATTTTATTCGAAGATTTGAAATAAATATTGTTAAGAATCGTGATATCCACTGTGATTTCATGCTTCATATGCGGAAACCACTGGTTTTTCCAGTCTTTCATCTGACTCGGCGTCATGATTCTTCGAAAATATTGTCCGATGCCAAGGGAATCGGCTTTATAGGAATGCAGTCTTTGAATCAGCTTATCTCCTTTTTTTTCAATTTCTTCTTTGAGCAATTTGGCAATAACTTCGTCGGGTAAATTCTCCTTGTTCTCTGAAATCACCACGTCCAATTTCATCCGGCTTTTCATGCTTGGACCTGAAACTGTCCATTTGACCTTATGGCTAATGGATGCTTTCTTAATCAAGACACTGCTATTCTTCGCAACCTCTATCGTGCCTCCTGTGTACTTTCTTCGAAATGTATTGTAAATTACGTTTTCGTCCGGGGAAATTTCACCCACCATTTTATCCTTTCGCATAATCGCAGAGCCTTCAAAGTTATAGAGGGTGTCGGTTCCCTTACTGAGAATCGGTATAACCATATCCTGTGTATAAGAATTCGTATCTCGAAACGCTTCCCATAAACGAAGAATTGTAATATCGGGAGTCCACCCCGCCTGTTCACTGAAAAAATCATACGAGGACAGCTCCGGATTGGATTGGATTTTGTGGTGCATCGTCTGTTCGAAATCCCCTCTCACAATACCTACTAATCCTTTTACCGAAATATCGTTTGCCTGTATCCCATAATTGACAATGTCTTTGATATCTTTTTTCGTCAACTTTTCACATATTAGAAATAACCTTAAATGCAGCAGATCAACACTTTTTTCAGACTTCATACGGATTTCATCTATGGCTTTGTTAATCGTTTGCGCCTCACCCTCTAAATATTGAGAACCTTTCTTCTGAGGACTCGGAATCTGCAAAATAATTTTGTAGGGCTGATCTTCATTTTTACAAATCCCCATGACAACTGGCATGAGTCTTTTATTAATATCTTTGGTGTCCCAGCAGCTAGTGAGCATTCCCAAGCAGCCCAGACAGCACAGGAAGAGTCCGATACGGATGACGAAGCGAGGTATCACGCGGAATCCCTCCTATATTTTAAACTCATAATCCAAACCGTCAGCGGAATTACAATGATACTGTACAAACAAAAGATGGTATTCCATGCATTCATTGTATCCAGCCATTCCGTATTGACGATCATCGCACTAAGGACATAAGAAGCTATGCTTAATACAATGACTGCCCATCCTCTTTTTCGAAAAAAAAACAGCTTCTGCATGAGAGTTGTCATGATCCAAAATGACACTGCTGCTTCCACCATGGAAATAGCTATCGTAGAAATAATAAAAAAAGTAGGCAGCCAATCAAAGATAACCCATTCCATATCGACTGTATCCGAAGTTAACACGACGGGATAACGCAAATAAATAATGGATTCGGGTCCAAAAATGAGCAAGGGTACGTAAACGGCACATAGTGCAAAAAAGAAAAGCACCATTAAGACCATGATGGTATAGCGGATGCTTAACTTCATTTTGAGACCAATCATCCCAAGAAACAAAAAGCCGGAATGAGCGAAAAGCGCCGAATAGAATTCCGTTTTTGTAAAAAAAGTCATTCGTGCATCGAACAAAGGGAAAACTTGATGGAAATCAAAATTTTTAATGCTGCTCATTAAAGAAAACAAAATTAGAGGTACAGCGAAAATAGACACGACTACTGCACCTCGAGCAATAGATTGAATGCCTTTCCAGGCTACGTAGAATGGGATCGCATAAAGCAGCAGCAGAAACAACATGGGGGTTTTGGGCAGCAGCACGACATTAATCGAATCAAGCTCCATACGATGGACTATGCTGAAGTTCATAAATAGAAAAATAAAATACGGAATAAGGAGAACCCTTGCTACCCATCTTCCCGATATTCCAGTGAAAATGTCAATAATGTCCTTACATGGAAACATTGATATTCCTTTCAGATACACGCCTACAAAAAGTGCCTCTATCAAAAAACCGACCAGTATAGGTTCCCAACTGCCTTTATTTGCTGCTTCGATGATATTCACCGGATACATATAAAAAAACAAAGAAAGATGGACCAGAAAAAATAAAATGAAAACCAAATTTTTATTCATTAGATTCCCCTCTTTTTGCGGTAAAGCTTAAATAAGGGATTGAAAAGGTAGAAATGCTTCCCAAATAGAAGCACAGCAGTACGAGGGACGACATTAAACCTAATATTCCATAAAAAGCACTGAAAATAATAGCTACATATTTATACAATCGAATCGAAAGCGTATTTATATATGTACCCAATGAAAAATGTGCAATGGTTGTAGCCGCCACAATGATAATCAAAAAATTACTCATCAGTCTGGCCTGTACTACAGCTTCTCCCAGAATAATCCCGCCTACCATCGTGATCGTTGGACCGATACTTTTGGGAAGCCGAATACTCGCTTCTATGACCATTTCAATGATGATCAGCATGAGCAGGACTTCAATTAATACCGGATAAGGAACACCTTCCCTTGAATCTGTAATAGACACCGCCAGTTGAATTCTCAACAGCTCGGGATTTACGGCATTGAGGACCACATACAAGCCAGGCATGGAGATCGCTACTAACAATGCAATAAAACGTATGATTCGGTATAGAATCATAAACGGAAGCGGTTGATCTTGATCGGTCTTCACCGCCCAGAAATCCGTCACAATAGCTGGAAACGAAATCGCAAACGGAAAATGATCCAATAGGATCACGACTCGGCCATCCTGCAGGTAGCGCTTCGTCGCTACCGGAAGCTCAGAAGTTACATAGGTTGGAACTAGGCTGAAGCGAGGCTGCTTTAATGCTTTCAACAAAAGCTGAATATCGGAAATGTCCATCATTTTATTCTCATTTAAGCAATCCAAAATGAGCTTAACCATCTTCGGATTGGCCTGATCTTGTAGATAAAGAACCGACAAATCACGCGGATAATCACTCCCTAAGGAATGTGATTGAACAACTAAGTCTTTTGATCTCAGTTGATTGCGAATCAAACCTACGTTCATATTCATATCTTCCGTAAAAGCATCCATTGAGGTTTGGATGGGATTCTCGTTTTGAGGTTCCCCGATGCTTCTAGCGTTTTGAGGGTGTACGGGTTTGAATACGATATTCCCTATTCCATCCTGATCAAAAATAATCAGCATACCCCGCAATACGGATTGGATAAGCTCATCCAAAGACAGATTCACTCTGGCATTATAGGTCAAGGCCATATATGGAATCGGATCGATGTCATCTTCAGCTTGACTCAGTTGATTAACTATCAAATCCATCGTATTTTTAAAGTTAACTAATGATTGCAAATAACAAATATGTACTATTTTCTTGTTCAATATCGTTTCCGTGTAAATGAAATCGCCACTGCTCTCGAATATTTGCTTTAGTTGTATACAAGATACTGTCATGATCCCACCTCACCTATATATTGTGTTTTTTTCCATTTTTTTATTCACGACGAATAAGGCTAACTACCCAAATGGGCCTCAATTAGACGAAAGTTCAATCTATACGATTAGCGGCAGCAGTTCAAAATCAAGCAAGCAATCTAAATCATACTTTTTTTTATTCTAACTAAATTTATGTTTGAATTTTTTTTTGTTTGTGTTACTATTTTTGCAGGTGCTGCTTTTACATGAGTTACTTTTACATAAGGAGACCTTGATGAATAATGGAGTCTATTCGTGAAGATTTTGAGTTCTTTAGTGATTTGATTAAAGGTATTGCCGCTCAATTCGGGGATCAGTGCGAGGTCGTGCTGCATGATTTGACCGGAGATTATGAAAGCACCATCGTGGCCATTGAGAATGGTCATATAACCGGAAGGAAGGTCGGCGATCCCGGTACAAACCTGGGGTTGGAAATTTTGCGAGGCAGCCAAGTCAATGGAAATCGCTTTAATTACATTACACAAACCAAAGACGGCCGCATCCTTCGTTCTACTTCGTTGTACAAAAAAAACAGTGCAGGCACAACGATTGCAGCCATATGCATCAATTATGATGTGACCGATCTGATGATGGCTAAGCGAACGCTGGATTCGTTAACGACAGGTGGACAACAAGTAGATGTCAAAGAATCATTCGTCAGCAATGTGAGCGACCTGCTCGACGCACTGCTTCAGGAAGCCCAGGAGCAGGTCGGTAAACCTGTAGCCGCGATGACGAAAGAGGACAAAATGAGAATGATTCAGCTGCTGGACCAAAAGGGTGCTTTCCTGGTAAAGAAAAGCGGCGAGAAAATATGCAGCTATTTGAACATCTCCAAGTACACGCTTTACAGCTATCTGGAAGAAAGCAAATCTCAAGCTGAGAGGAATGAGGAGCAGGAATGAGCGAGGAAGCAAGCAAATCCATCGTAAACAACGAACCACAGACACCTTTTATTAGGATTGATAAGGCGATTATGGAGCGTAACATTCACAATATGGCCGAGGTTGCCCGCAGCAATCAGATTCAGCTTCGTCCCCATGCCAAAACACATAAATTGCCCTGGGTTGCTCATCAGCAGCTGAATGCCGGAGCTATTGGTATTACAGTAGCCAAAGTGTCTGAGGCTGAGGTCATGGCACAGCATGGGATTACGAATATTTTTATTGCTTATCCACTCGTCACGACTGATAAAATCGAACGCGCAATTCGACTAAGTAAACAAATCACATTGATTACAGCCGTAGACAGCCTAGTGGGTGCTGAACAAATGAACGAAGCAGCTGGACGCAGCGGGCATCAGCTTCAAGTCAGACTGGAGATCGACACCGGGCTGCGTCGGACGGGTGTACTGTATGATCAAGCACCGGAGCTGGCTGCTCGTATCCATAGCTTGGAGCATCTGCGGTTAACGGGGATTTACACGTTCCGTGGAGCGATTTACAACCAGAAGCCAACACTCGATTTGCAAACCGCAGGTGAGGACGAAGGCCAAATTATGGCCGATTTGGCTGCGCGGCTGCGTGCGAACGGCATTCCAATCGTCGATGTGAGTGTCGGCTCAACTCCAACAGGCATGTATGCAGCAGCCGTGAAGGGCGTAACCGAAATCCGTCCGGGAACCTATGTGTATCAAGACCGCATGCAAGCGAAGTTGGGCGTATGCAGCTTAGAAGATTGCGCTGGCAGTGTCTGGGTGACCGTCGTAAGTAGACCATCTGCGGATCTGGCTGTCGTCGACGGAGGCAGCAAAACTTTTGCCACTGATGTACAGCCTAATATCGAACCCCTGATGCTTCAAGGCTTCGGCCACATCGATGGCTTGGACGATGCCGTGCTGGAGCGGCTCTCTGAGGAACACGGTATGCTTCGCCTGGGTCCTAACTCGCAAAATGCCAACCTGCAGGTCGGCAGCCGACTGCGGATCATCCCAAACCATATTTGCAGCACTGTTAATCTGCATAATAAAGTGTTTTTCAGCGATGGCGCAGCCTTGCAGGAAATGACCGTGCTCGGGCGCGGGATGCTGGAATAGCCGCCGAATCTGATTATAAGGAGACGTTACTATGCTTGATCTCATATTGAAAAACGGTCGCATTGTGGATGGAACAGGAAATCCTTGGTTTCTAGGCGATATCGGCATTAAAGATGGACTGATTGCCGCAGTCGGTAGACTTGATCAAGAAGCACACAGCACGATCGATGTCCATAAGCAGGTCATCTCTCCCGGATTTATTGACGGTCACTGCCATTCCGATCTGATGATACTGGATCATCCCCATAGCGAAATCAAAATCCGGCAAGGTGTGACAACTGAGGTGGTCGGCAACTGCGGACTCGCCCCTGCCCCGTTTTTCCAACAGAATGCTGACCTGCTGCAAAGCTACGTCCAGCCTGTGCTTGGAAAAACCTCATGGGAATGGCCATGGGAAACCGTTCCCCAATATATGGATACACTCGCGTGTTCTGCTCCTTCGGAGAATATTGCTACATATGTCGCACATGGCTCATTGCGGATTGCCGTCATGGGCTTCGCCAAGCGCGATGCTACAGGGCAAGAGCTGCAGCTAATGAAGCAACTGCTTGAGGAAGGGCTTAAGGCCGGAGCTATCGGCTTCTCTATCGGACTGCTCTATGCTCCCGGCAGCTATACCTCCAAGGAGGAGGTTGCTGAGTTGTGCTCTGTTTTGCCCAAGTACAATGGGTTGTTCTCGACCCATATTCGCGGCGAAGGCAATAATTTGATCCCATCCGTTAAAGAAGTGATCTGGATTGCCGAGAAAACGGGCGTTTCCCTGCATATCAGTCACTTGAAAGCAGCGGGCAAGCGCAACTGGGGTAAGATTATGGAAGCGATGGAGCTGATTGAGCAGGCTCGTGCACGTGGACTTGACGTCACCTGCGATGTGTATCCGTATAACGCAGGCTCCACTACGTTAACGACTGTGCTCCCGCCATGGTCACTTGAAGGCGGCATAACCCGCGCTTTGGAGGTATGCCGAGACCCAGGTATGCGCAAACGTATTCGTGAGGAGCTAGGGCGCGAGCATGAGGATTGGGACAATCTGGTCTGCTCCACTGGCTGGCAAAGCATCTTCCTGTCAGCTGTTCATAACGAGAAGAACAAGCAGCTTGAAGGCAAGCATATGGAGGAAATTAGTGAAATAAGAGGCCTGCACCCCGTAGATTGCATGCTTGATTTACTGCTCGAGGAGGATGGGCGAATTTCGATTGTGTATTTTCACATGGCTGACGATGATGTGAAGCAAGTCGTTTGCTATGAACGGTCTCTCATCGCTTCCGACAGCCTGACGTGTGAAACCGGCAAGCCGCACCCGCGACTCTACGGCACCTTCCCAAGAGTATTTGCCAAATATGTGCGGGATGAAAAGGTATTGACTCTCGAGCAGGCAGTGCGTAAGCTTACTTCCTTCCCCGTGCAGCGCTTCAAGCTTGGCAAACGCGGCTTACTTGTGCCTGGATACGCAGCGGATTTGGCTGTGTTCGATCCGGACATCATCCAGGATCATGCCACCTTTGAAGACCCAAGGCAATATCCTGATGGGATTTCACAGGTTATCGTAAACGGCAAGCCAACCTTTGACCGCGGTCAGCATACGCACGCAAGAGATGGACAATTAATTCGAGCGCAGCACTGCTGCTTTCATCATTAATTTATATTTATGGAGGTCATTACAATGGCAAAGATTGAACAAAGATTACTGGAGCTTGGTATCATTCTCCCCCCGTCACCTGAACCACGATTTACTTATGTTCCCTGCGTTCAAACCGGAAACCTGATCTATTTGTCCGGTCAAGACTGCCGCATTAACGGCAAGCTGATGTACGAGGGCAAGCTGGGCAAGGATCTTACTGTAGAGCAAGGACAAGAAGCAGCCCGTCAGACGATTATCAATTGCCTGGCCGTAATGAAAGGGTATCTGGGTGATTTGGATCGTGTCGTACAAATTGTAAAAATGCTAGGTCTTGTCAACAGCGCACCAGGCTTCGCCGACCAGCCTTATGTAATGAACGGCGCGTCCAATTTACTGGTCGATGTATTTGGCGAAAGCGGCAAGCATGCAAGATCGGCTATCGGAACGAACGAGCTGCCCTTTCATACACCGGTCGAAATTGAAATCATTGCGGAAATACGCGATTGATAGGAGTAGGCTTCATTTTATTTGCTGCATCCTTTCATTTTGCATGTGCATGACTTTGTTGCTGTTAAAGTGTCTTTTCTTGGAGTAGGCTCTTGCCAACATGAATTCCGCTAGCAGCTGCTTGAGATAGAGAATGTGTTATGCCAGAGCAATCCCCGATCACATAGAGATGACTAACCTCCGTCTCAAATCGGGTATCCGTCTTGATTCTAGGCGAATAGAACTTTCCATCCAAGGCATAGAGCAGAGTATCCTCATCAATGGGTTGCTCCAATAGCTTTTCCAAAGAATCGAAAAAAAGTTGAACGGATTGAATGTAGAGATCAGGAACCTCCTGCCTTAAGCTGCCATAGTCAGCGGATAATGTGGGTGTAACTCTATTGTGAGACATCGTAGTAGCCGAGGTTGCCCTATTTTCCTGTAAATCTCCAAACCGCTGCGCCAAAATCCGATCTCCACCTTGATTAATGGCGCCGATTATGGAATGAACGTATTGGTTGGCTTCCTGTAGGGTTGAGAAATATCTCGGTACAAACAAAGTAAAATTCAGATTAGAAGACCCGTTTACCTGTTCCCGATAATTTTGGCCATCTGCCATGACCAGCCCGTCCTGATACTTACGGATAATTCTTCCCTTCGGATTCATACAGTACGTAGTAGCCGTAAAGCCTTCTCCAACATATTGCAGCTTCGTTTCAAATGAATCCTGAAGGATAGAATCGAGCTGATTACCAGGCATCTCTACACGAATACCGAGATCTACTCTTGTGAGATTTTGAAGGATACCTAAGGAAGCACATTGATCAGACAACCACTCGTTTCCGCTGCGGCCCGTTGCTAGAATGACTTTTTTTGAAAATATAGACTTGCTGTCGCCTGAAATGATTAATTCAAAATAATCGTCCTTTTTATGAATCCGACTCACTTCGGTTTGAAATCTAAAATCCATTGTAGTCTTTAATCGTTCGAACATTCGCTGCAGCACAGACTCCGACAGTCGAGTTCCCAGATGCCGAACTTTGGTGGAGAGAATCTCAAAACCAGCCTTTTTGGCCTTACGAACAAGGGAAGGATTTTCTGTGCTGTACATCACTGCTTGATCGCCGCCGTACTGACATAATGTATGATCTACCTCTTCCATCAGCTTAAGAGCGAAGTCATATCCCACCTTAGATTCAAGGTCACCTCCAAAATCATTGGTATAGTTATACTTCCCTTCAGACTTACCTAGTCCACCAAAACCTACATATTTGGCACAGGAATCACAATGACAACTTTCACCCCGATCTAAGGGACAGTCCCGTTCCTCCAAGCGTTTCCCAATGTCAATCATCAAGATGCGAAGATCCTTCTGTATCAAGGTGTGGGCAGCGAAGATTCCACTAACCCCGGCTCCAATAATTGTTATGTCGTACATAGCCGTCCCCCCTTTTTGTTTTATTTAATTTATAAGAATCCACATTGTATGGCCAACGGTCCCTTTCATTGAACACACTCAGTTTCTAACTTTAACAAATCGTTCTCATCTTAAGCAACATACGTTTTATGAAAGTCGGCGATCCATTCCAATTTGGAAAAGTATGCTACAATTATGGTAACGAAAGTATCGATGTTATATGTCAAAAAAGTACGTTCCATTCCAATTAACCAAAAGGAGATGCTAGTTGTATGCAGCTAATGAAACGTATTTACCAATTAAGTGGTGAGCCATATGGGCTTCATCCTAATGTGTATGCTGTATTGGGTGACGACGCGGTTGTACTTATTGATTGTGGAACGAACCATGTCGATCTCAAGGTTATAGACCAGAACCTACTAGAATGGGGGTTATCCGAATATCCGGTGAGCCAGCTTTTGCTTACGCATTCACATTTTGATCATAGTGGAAATGCTCATATTTTTAGTAAACGAGGTAGTGAGATTGTAGCAGGCTGTAGCGATGCCGAGGGAATTGAATGTGGTGACGAGCGGATTACATACTATTCCTACAATGATACATACATTACGTGCAAGGTCGACCGAAAAGTAAGCGAAGGTGATGTGATCCAAGCCGCCGGGTTGGAGTTTGAAGTCCTGCATGTTCCGGGGCATTCCCGCGGATCTATGGCTTATAGGCTGCGCATCGACGGCAAGACTGTTTTATTTACAGGGGATGCACTGATGGCAGGCCCTAATGGGAAGGCTAAATTGGGTGTGGCAGTAGGAGCGGATTACGATCCGGCACTCTATCTGGAATCGTTAAAACGTCTATCCCGAGTTGAAGCGGATGCTGTTCTGGGTGGACATTTTCACCCCTGCTTACGCAATGCTAATTTCTTATTGAAAAACGGTTATCGCACGGGTCTGTTTGAACTTCGAACTCTTACCACGCCAATCACCCCACATGTTTAAATAAAGAGTTGTGTACATATCTTATCCGTTCAAACGTTGAAAGGACAGACGAATTAAATTCGGCCTGTCCTCTCCTGTATAATTTCAGTATAAAGAACTCAACATTTTTCCGTTTGTTACTTCACGATTCCTCCAGAAACCAGTGGTACTTCTCCAAGTGCCCAGCTAATCATAAAATAAATAAACGGTGAGAAAATAACTATCCCCGTGAGAAGAATAAAAAGACCAAGTCCACTAAATTCCTTTTTCGATTCGGTATTTTTTGATAGTTCCATAGATCATACCCCGTTTCATTAATTATTAACTTTAGTTACTTATACGAATGATTATAGGTTGTTTAGTTGGATACGTATGTGATATACATCACTGTCGAGTGTTGTCACGCTTCATCCAACCCGCTGTTTCCAGTTGATGAACATCAAGCACTGATTCATTGTAAGAAAAACAAAAATACGGAAGAAGGCATTTTTGCCTTCCTCCGTATTCTTATTTAATAGGTGTCGTTTAACTTATTATTGAATCATACTCGCCAACTTAGCGAGGTCATTGATATCGATGATGCCATCGTGATTAAGATCCGCTATTTGGTATGTATTCCAGTTTGGATCGGCAGAGGTCTTTCCATAATACTTCGCCATAATGGCCAAGTCACCAATGCTGATCTTACCGTCTCCGTTCAAATCTCCCTCGATCCTTGAAATTTTCTAGGCGATGAATGTTTGCAAGGCTGCACTCAAATTCGTCTTGGCTTCATCCACTTGCTGTTGGGTGGACGTCATGTTGTTGGCCACCGCTTTAGCACTGTTAATAGCTGTCAGCAGCGTCGCTTTTGATCCTATCGGATAGTTGCCTACGTTAGTTCCTTCCACCGCCGTATCATGTTCGTTCTGGGCACTGGCAATAAGAACGTTCAAAGCTGCTTGGTCAACAACGATAATTTGTATGCTGCGGGAAACGTCGGTTAGTTGTGTTTCTACTCCATCCCCATTGGCGATAACCGTATTGGATAAGCTGATCGTTGTCGCCGCTGACGCAGCAATTGATTTGGCACGTAATAGGACTAGTAATCCACTAAATCCTCATCTGTGTTGTCGAATTTTTGACGATATAAACACAAATTAGGTAAAGAAAAACTGGCTATCACCGTCGATCATGGCAACATCGTAATCATAGCTAATTTCTACACAAAAAGGGCAGCACCCCAATGGAGTGCTGGCCCGATTCTTTGAATTGTTCGATCACGACGCCGATTTGTTGATTACTCAAGGCGTACAGCCACCTTCAAGATTTAGATAAACGTTGTAGAAGCTGCTCTCTTTGCTCTTCGTAGCCAGGTTTGCCTAACAACGCGAACATGTTGGTTTTATAAGCTTCTACTCCCGGCTGATCGAACGGATTGACACCAAGAAGTAATCCGCTGATTCCGCATGCCTTCTCAAAAAAGTATACCAGTTCGCCATATGAATATTCATTCAGCTCATCCATCTCGACCAGCAGATTCGGCACACCGCCGTCAACATGAGCAATCACTGTGCCTTGAGCAGCCTTTTTATTCACTTCATCCATCGTCATACCTGCAATGAAGTTTAATCCGTCCAAATTGCCTTCATCTTCCTGAAGCGTAATCTCCACACGCGGTTTCTTCACGGTAACGACCGTCTCGATCAGATCACGGCGACCTTCTTGAACGTATTGCCCCATCGAATGCAAGTCTGTCGTAAAATCAACGGCAGCCGGGAATAGTCCCTTTTGGTCTTTCCCTTCGCTTTCCCCGAACAACTGCTTCCACCATTCCGATACAAAATGGAGAGACGGCTCGTAGTTAACCAATAATTCAATCGACTTCCCTTTGCGATACAAAGCATTTCGCACAGCCGCGTATTGATAGCTCTCATTTGTGGAAAGATCGTCATTATTGTACTTCTGAGCTGCAGCTGCGGCACCTGCCATCATTTGGTCAATATCAAGACCCGCGGCGGCTATTGGAAGCAGCCCAACTGCGGTAAGTACGGAATAACGTCCACCTACATCGTCAGGAATGACAAACGTTTCATAGCCTTCTTCGTCAGCGAGCTGCTTCAAAGCGCCATGCGCACGATCCGTCGTAGCAAAAATACGTTCTCTAGCTCCTGCTTTGCCGTATTTTTTCTCCATGTAGTCGCGTAGTACGCGGAAAGCAATCGCAGGCTCCGTCGTCGTTCCCGATTTGGAAATCACATTAACGGAAATGTTCTTCCCATCAAGCAGCTCCAACAAATGAGTCAAGTAGGTGGAGCTTAATTGATGCCCGGCGAAATAAATTTGTGTTTTTCCGTCCATCTGGTTATGGAAGGTGTGCGACAAGGCTTCGATCGCAGACCTCGCACCTAAGTACGAGCCGCCGATTCCGATGACGATCAGTGCATCGGAATGGCTGCGAATTCGCTCTGCCGCTTGTTTGATTCTTGCGAATTCCTCTTGGTCGTAGTTGAGAGGCAAATCCACCCAGCCCACATAATCAGATCCTGGGCCTTCTTTGGCGTGAAGCATGCGATGAGCTTCTTTAACGAAGGGGCTGAAGTAATCAACCTCGTGTTTCTGCATAAAGGTTAACGCGTTGGAATAATCGAATGAAATTGTCATTTGAAAGCCACTCCTTTTAACCTGTGTTAGACAAAATGCAACTTACTGTTGGACTGTTTTCTTCCAATCGGCAGCGAATTTGTCCATGCCTTGATCCGTTAAAGGATGTTTGGAAATTTGTTCGATGACTGAAAAAGGAACGGTTGCGATATGCGCGCCAGCCATAGCCACGCGTGTAACATGATCCGGATGACGGACAGATGCCGCAATGATTTGTGCATCCAGGTTATGCGTACGGAACAATTCAGCGATTTTCGTGACAAGTAAAACGCCGTCTTCCGAGATATCATCCAAGCGGCCTAGGAACGGGGAGACATAAGTCGCGCCAGCGCGAGCAGCCAAAAGTGCTTGGTTCACGGTGAAGATCAGTGTAACGTTAGTTTTTACACCCTTCTTCGTCAAGTAACGGCAAGCTTCTAAGCCTGCTAACGTCATCGGAAGCTTAATGGTGATGTTTTTGTCATTGTTGTTGATTTTGATCAGTTCATTCGCTTGGGCGATCATATCATCAGCTGTTTCTGCTTCAGGCGTTACTTCGGCCGAAACGGATTCAACCTCAGGTACTTCGCGTAAAATTTCAGCGATGCGATCCTCGAATTTCACGCCTTCTTTGGCTACCAAGGATGGGTTTGTGGTAACACCGGACAAGATTCCTACTTTATAAGCCTTTTTGATATCTACCAGATTCGCAGTGTCGATAAAAAATTTCATTGTTATTTCCTCCGTTTTTATAATTATTATTTTTTTGTATAAACTACTTAACCTTGCAAAACATTCTGACTATGCAATAGCTTTTGTTCTTATTTCTAGCGTTTTACTTCAGTAATTCTTTTGTCAAACGAACCACATTATCTACAGAGAAGCCAAAGTATTCCATAACCTCAACACCTGGTCCTGAAGCTCCGAATGTATCGATGGACAATATATTGCCGTTAGGTCCCGTGTAACGCTCCCAACCGAGCGAGATACCGGCTTCGATAGCTAGACGCTTCGTGACGGCAGCAGGTAGTACCGACTCCTTATAAGCTTCGGATTGACGGTTGAACAGCTCACGGCTCGGCATGGCAACTACGCGTACAGAGATATGATCCTTCTCGAGCTCAGCTTTGGCGTTCACGGCCAAGGAAACTTCGGAACCAGTTGCGATCAGGATAACATCCGGTTGACTGTTACTTTCCGTCAGGACATAGGCTCCTTTGGCTACCGCATCGACATTGCCTTTGGTTGCATCATATATAGGCAGGTTCTGTCTGCTCAACACCAGGGCTACCGGACCTTCATTTTGCTGTAAGGCATAAGCCCATGCGCTTGCCGTCTCATTGGCATCGCTTGGACGAATGACCGTAAGTCCAGGAATGGTGCGCAGCGCAGCCAAGTGCTCAACAGGCTCGTGAGTTGGTCCATCTTCGCCAACAGCCACTGAATCATGGGTAAATACGTAAGTAACAGGCAGCTTCTGCAGTGCAGCCAATCGAATCGACGGGCGTAGATAATCACTGAACACGAAGAATGTACTTACGAATGGTTTTACACCACCGTGCAGCGCCATACCGTTGCCTGCAGCGCCCATTGCATGCTCGCGGACACCGAAGTAGATATTGCGTCCAGCATAGGATTCAACAGCAAATACCTGCTCTCCGCTAATATCGGTCATCGTCGAATGGGACAAGTCCGCGCTGCCGCCAAAAATCGAAGGCACGGATTTAACGAAATGATTGATCGCTTGACCGCTTGCTACGCGCGTTGAAATCGTCTTAGAAGAATCGAAGGTAAGGATGTCCGCAGCATCGATTTTGACGGAACCTCCGATGATTTGTTCAAGCTCAGTACCAAGCTCTGGATGCTGTGCTTTATAGGATAAAATCAGTTCGTTCCACGCTGCTTCTTTGGCCGCGCCATTTTGTTTAAGCTCTGCAAAATGAGCTTTGACTTCAGCCGGAACTGTGAATTCTTCTTCATACTTCCAGCCATAAGCTTCCTTGGTTGCCTTTGCTTCTTCTTTGCCAAGCGGATTGCCATGCGCTTTATTCGTTCCTGCTACTTTGCTTCCATAACCGATAATCGTCCGGATTTCGATAATCGTCGGCTGGGAATCATTAAGCTTGGCTGTTTCGATTGCTTTAGCAATTTGCTCAATGTCGTTGCCGTCTTCCACTCTTAAATAATGCCAATGTGCGGATTCTGCTCTTTTTTGGATATTCTCTCCGAAGGAAAGATTGAGATCTCCGTCCAAGGAGATGTCGTTGGAATCGTACAATACAATTAATTTGTCCAGTTTCATATGTCCCGCCATGGACATAGCCTCGTAAGAGATTCCTTCCATCAAGCAGCCATCACCGACAAGCGCATAAGTGTAATGATCGACGACAGGGAACCCGCTTTGGTTGAATTTCGAAGCCAGATGCGCTTCAGCCATCGCCATACCTACTGCCATCGCAATACCTTGCCCAAGAGGACCCGTTGTTGCATCTACGCCATCCGTGTGGCCAAATTCAGGATGTCCTGGCGTCAGGCTGTTCAGCTTGCGGAACTGCTTCAAATCTTCTATAGAAACGTTATAACCAGACAAATGCAGAAGGCTGTACAGCAAAGCCGAGCCGTGGCCTGCGGATAATACGAAACGATCGCGATTGAACCATTTTGCATGGGCAGGATTGTGATTCAGTAGTTTGCCCCATAGTGCATACGCCATAGGCGCAGCTCCCATTGGCAGCCCAGGATGACCGGAATTGGCCGCGTTAGTCGCGTCAATCGATAACGTACGGATCGTATCGACAGCGAGTTGATCAATTGTTTGTGTGGTAGGCATATTGTTCTCCTTTTATGGATTCGATTTCTTGTTCCGACTTGTCATCGAACCACCAATGATAGCCATCCTGTGACAGCAGCTCATCGGACTCGACTGGTCCGTAGGTGCCAGCTGCATAGTGATGAAGTGGCACTAGGTTCTCTTCGTATGCATCTAAGATAGGTTGAACCCATTGCCATGACAACTCGACTTCGTCCCAATGCGCGAAGAACGTAGAATCTCCGTGCAAAGCGTCGCCAATCAAATTCTCGTAAGCCTCGGGCACATCATCTTGACTCTCATGAAAGTCGATATGCATGGGCTTGAACTTCCCTTTTTCCAAAGGATCTCTTGTATTTAATTGGAGCGAAATTCCTTCGTGGGGATTGATTTCAAATACGAGAAGATTAGGCATTTTATTATCATGATTTGCTCCAGACTGCTTTAACGGTTCTTTGAACTCGATCACGATTCTCGTCGATTTGTCCTTCATTCTTTTGCCAGTTCGGATGTAAAAAGGAACGCCCCGCCAAAAATAATCATCAATTTGAAGCTTAACTGCGATAAATGTGTCATTTTTTGAGGTTGTGGCAATATTGGGTTCGGATGTATATCCGACCACCGATTTCCCTTGGATCGTTCCTGCTCCGTACTGCCCGCGGACAACATGGGATCTAACATCCTCTTTTTGCAGCTTCTCCAGGGAATCCATCACCAGCTTCTTTTTAAAACGGACATTCTCTGAAGTACTGTTGTTCGGGAGGTGGATCGTCAGCATCATGAGCAATTGCAGCATATGGTTTTGGAACATGTCTCTAACAGCACCAACATGATCGTAATAGCCAGCTCGTTCTTCAACTCCGACGATTTCGTTCGCGGTTATTTGAACGTTAGCAATGTAACGGCTGCTCCATAATGCTTGAAGGACAGGATTGTTCTGCTGCAGAACCGCAAGATTCTGTACCATCGGCTTGCCGAGATAATGATCAACTCGAAAAATTTCATCTTCTTTAAAAGCTTTGCTCAGATTCGTATTCAAATCCCGAGCCGATTGCAAGTCATGGCCGAAAGGCTTTTCGATCACCAAACGCTTCCAGCCATTTGCGGAACCAAGTCCGCTTTCATTGATGTTCGCCGTAATCGTTTCAAAAAATTCAGGTCCTACGGACAAATAAAACATACGATTCGGCACTGTAGCACGTTGCTCTTCTTCCTGCTGTTCAATCAGCTGCAGCAGCTTCTGGTAATCTTCTTTACGGCTCACATCGAGAACACTATAGCGGAATGCACGTAAGAAGCTTTTCACCATAACGGGATCTTTCGCTTCGCGTCTGGCAAACATAAGGATAGATTGCTCGACATTTGCTTGAAAGGCTTCATCCGATAATTCTCTTCTACCAAGACCGATCACGGAGAAGGACTGCGGCAGTTTCTGATCGATGAACAAATTATATATGGCAGGGTAAATTTTTCTTTTGGCCAAATCCCCCGTGGCTCCAAATAAGACAAACGTGGTAGCTTCCATTCTTCTTCTCCTTCCTGCAGAGCCTTTTTGGTTAGCACTGGTTTCTATTTCCTAAATCCACTATAATACGAATATCACCTATACAGGTAATTAATATATTTTACAGGAGATATAGACCACGTCTATGATCAATTACGAACTTTACAAGGTTTTCTATTGGGCCGCGAAGACCGGAAGCTTATCTAGTGCCGCCAAGTCGTTGTACCTCACCCAGCCAAGCGTCAGCCACGCCATCAAACAACTAGAAGAAAGCTTCGGTATCACCTTGTTTTATCGCAATTCCAAAGGTGTTTCCTTAACGCAAGAGGGCGTCACTCTCTATTCGTATATCGAGAAGTCGCAGATCCTAATCTCTTTGGCAGAAGAAAAGATGGCGGCGCTTAAAAATCTGGACAGCGGCGAGCTGCGGATCGGTGGCAGCGATTCGTTGTTCAAGCACTACTTGCTTCCTTTTCTGGAAAGTTATCATCAGAAGTATCCCGGCATCAAATTGCATCTGAATCATGGGACGACGCCAGAAACCATCGCATTTTTGAAAGAGGGAAAAATCGATTTGGGTGTCGTTCGTATGCCCATTGTCGATTCCCAGCTTGAAGTGATGATGGGCATTCAGCTGCAGGATTGCTTTGTAGCGGGGGCTCATTATGCTGATCTTAAGGACCAAGTACTCTCACTGGAATCGCTGCTTCAGTATCCCATCATCCTATTCTCACGTAATAGCCGGGTACGGATGGCCATCACGGAACTATTTCAAAGCTACGGTTATCAGATCAAACCTGAAATTGAAGTCGGAAGCGTGGATCTTCTTATCGAATTTGCGCGAAAAGGCCTCGGAATCTCTTACATAACCAAAGAATTCATTTCCAAGGAACTGGAAGAGGGTTCACTCTTTGAAATTCAATTAGATCTCAAGATGCCACCTTCCCAAGTGGGATTCATGATTATGCGTGATATGCCGCTTTCCAATGCGGCAAGCAAGTTTATTGAGCTCGTGAAATAGCATCCAAGTGTAAGCTTGCAAGTAACAAACAAAAAGCATCCGCTGCCCTGTTGAAACAGGCTGGGATGCTCTTCTTTTTTTGCCATTCATTCTATCCTCGTTCTATAAGCTCCGCAATTATTTGACTGAAAGTGAATTTGTCACAAGTATGAGAGAAAATCACTAGTCCTTCAAACGTCGTGCTTCAACGATCATTACGATTCAATATAACTGCTCGTTAGTTAATATAAAGGCGGTTGCCTCTAGTCCCTACATCGTTCTTGCAGATCATACCAAGGAATACAATGTTGGTAATGTATGATCAACAGGGAGGATTCCGATACAATGGCAAACAGCCCTTTTATTCCTTACAAAATGGTTTCGTGGCTAACGACCGTCCGCGAAGATATACCTTCAGGGTTGAGCTATGAAGCGCTCGTGACTGCGTTCGAGCGTGAAATGGGGCATTGGAATCAGAACGCTGAAACCGCGCTCGTTAAAGAGCATGCTTCCTGGGAAAAGGTACAGCAAGCATTCGCACAAATGGCTGGCCCCCACGGGTTAATGATCTTCTTCAAAATCGACCAAGGCCGGCTGGTCTCGCTCCATAACGGCATAAAAAAATGCGTTTTATATATCATCGGTAATGGGGTCGTAGCCGAACCGATCCTCACGATCGATATAAGAGCCAGTTTGTTTGTGCCGTTCCGGGTATCTCTTTATGATAACGGTAATCCCACTGGGGCCATAATTAGCTACGAGCGACCCTCGTCTTTTTTAGCGACATTGAATCATCCAGCCTTGTACCCTTACGGTTCTTTGCTCGATCATCGAATGAATTGTGTCGTGCAGCGTATTTTAAGGAACAATCAGAATCAAACACCTTAAAAAAGCAATATCTTTTGAAGTCGAAATAATGTCATCATTAAGTACTGTCTTTTTCTTTCCTTTTAGGACACACAGAACACTAGCATATCGAACATCCCTTAGTGAATAACCAGTTCAATGAAAAGGGTATCTTATACAAGGACAGATTTAAAAAGATAGGGAGTGAGCAAGAGATGGGAACCTTAACAGTGGTGGGAAGCTCTAACCCGCAAACTGAAACAGCTCAAAAAACACTTGGCCAGTATTTGTTCGATTGCCTGAAGCTGGAGGGTATTACCGAAATTTTCGGCGTTGCCGGAGACTATAATTTTACACTATTGGATACGCTGGAGCGATATAACGGCGTCCGGTTTATTAGTGGACGGAACGAATTGAACTCAGGTTATGCGGCGGATGGCTACGCAAGAATTAAAGGTCTGTCCGCTCTTATTACGACTTTCGGGGTCGGGGAGCTCAGTGCCTGCAATGCAATAGCGGGAGCTTACAGCGAGCATGTGCCGCTGATTCACATCGTGGGTGCGCCTCCCGATAAGGATCAAAAGGAACACAAGCTGATGCACCACACTCTCATGAATGGAAATTTTGACGTCTTCCACAAAGTGTATGAACTGATTACGGCTTATACCGCGGTACTGACGCCGGAAAACGCCGAGATTGAAATTCCTGCCGCCATTCGCATTGCGAAGGAAAAGAAAAAGCCGGTATACCTGGTTGTGGCTGATGATTTAGTGACCAAGCCGATCATTGCCAGGAAAGAGTCGATACCGCCGCGTCCAACGTCCAATCTGAAAACCCTTCAGGCAGCAACGGAACATGTCCGCCAGCTGCTGGAGCGTGCCCACCGGCCGGTCATTCTGGTTGATGTCAAAACAATGCGGTTCGGCCTAGAAAAAGCGGTTCGGCAGTTCGCCGATGCCATGAACGCACCTGTTGCGACAATGATGTTCGGAAAGGGGGCATTCGACGAAACCCATCCGAATTATATTGGGATGTATGGAGGCTCTTTCGGAAGTTCTGAAGTCCAAACCACGGTAGAAAATGCAGACTGTGTCATTGCGGTAGGCATGGTATGGGCGGACAATAACACCGGAAACTTCACCGCGAAGCTGAACCCACTAGTGACAGTCGATATTCAACCGGAAATGGTCAAGATCGCAGAAGCCGAATATCCGAATGTGTTCGCAGTCGACATGCTGCTTGCTGTGCAAAAGGTTGGTCACAAAGGCCATGGTTTAGCGGGAAAAGCAACATTCCCGTACGACCAAATAACCGGCAGTACTGATGAGCCACTAACTGCGGCCATTTATTATCCTCGTTTTCAGCAGATGCTCAAAGAAGGGGATATCGTGATTGCCGAGACCGGTACGTTGTACAACGGGATGGCGCAGGTGAAACTACCGCTCAATGTAACGTATATTGCTCAGGGAGGCTGGGAGTCCATCGGTTATGCCACACCCTCAGCATACGGTGCCAGTATCGCTGCCCCGAACCGACGGGTGTTGTTATTTACAGGTGACGGCTCCTTGCAGTTGACAGCCCAAGAGATCAGCTCCATGCTCTATTATGAATGCAAGCCCATTATCTTCGTCTTGAACAACGATGGGTATACGATCGAAAAATATTTAAATGTGAAAACAGAGGATCAGCAATATAACAAAATTCCGCGCTGGTCATATACCAAGCTGGCTGAAGCTTTTGGAGGCGATGCGTTTGCCGTGACTGTCCGGACCTATGGAGAGCTTGACCAGGCTATAACCCAAGCTGATAAGGAACGTGCCGGAAGACTCTGTATCATTGAAATGATCGCCGCGGATCCTATGGACGCACCCGAAAATATGCGCCGGATGCGCAACTATTTGGAGATGCAGGAGAAGCAGCGAAGCCAGAAATAGAATCAGCTGGACTCTTTCCTTTGTCTGGAGAAATCCCTCATCTTAATAATCACGATCAACAAAAACAGCGTTGCTGCAGCAACGCTTCTGTATCCCTTCGATGACAAATTCATCACTCAAGTACATCCGTGATTGAATCGCAACATAATCCCCGTCGACTAAAGTGCGCTTAAATGCTTACAGTTGCCAATTTCCTTTAAATGATCAAGTGTCCAAATTGAGAAGAAAATTACGTGTACTGTAATAGGCATCGTTCCACCCCATTTTTGCATAGAAACGAAGTCCATCCATCCCCTTAAAATAATAGGCTCCAATTAATCTCTCTTTGAAATCCGGGATAATAATTCCAACTTTTTCTTGGTAGTCTTGATAAGCATGAATTACTTCACGCCCTTCCATGTGTCTATCGAGAATTGCGAGATCGACAAGAAAATCGCCGTATGCAAAGTTGCCATCAATGACACCGGTTATACGTGAGCCGTCGGACAAAATATTCCATTGGTGAAAATCCCCATGAATAAAGTAACGGTGGGGTTCATTGTAGGACGAGTAAGCCATTAAACGTTTGTAGCATTCATCAAATACATCTTTTTCTAAACAAGAACTCTGAAATAAGTCATACCAATTCTCCCAGAAGTTCCCCGTCTGATCCTCAGCAAATGATGTAACCAAATAGTCCTTCCATGTTTGAAATGTTCCGTCACCATTAGGCCCGACCCATCCATATCCGCTTGTTAGCCCGAGATCTACATGGTTTAGACGTGTCAATATCCTTATAAGCTCTGGGAGTTGGTGGGTTTGCTGCTCAGCTGAGAAATCCGCTAGATTACAGCCATCAATCCGTTCCATTATGGAGTATGCTAGATGTCCGACTTTCCCTTGTCCAAGGCATCTTGGAAACGGTATCCCCTGGTTACATAGCAATTCCGAAATATAATGTTCTGTTTTATACGCTCCCTCCATGTCACTGAATTTAATCACGTATCCTTTTCCTTCATTGCTGAAGGAGAAAACAGTGCTCAAGTTACCGCCCACCAGTGGCGTTATCTCTACCACTTTTGAACCGAGATGAGTCCTTAATACTGCCTCTTCCTCACTTATGTCCAAGCTTGGTTTTTCATATGCAGTCATGGCTCACACTCCCCTCGTTTTGTTACAAGAGCCCTGAATATAAACATTTAACATCATGTATTGCGCTTGATTAATTTGTACCCTGCGGAAACTGCAGGTCACAGCTTTCTCAGGGGTTCATGCTCGGCCAACTGCTCGCCCTCATGGCGGGAACGGATATACTGCACGGGCGACAGCCCGAACAGCCTCTTATACTCACGGCTAAACTGCGTCGAGCTTTGGTAGCCCGTACGCAGCGCCGTTTCCGTTACATTGGCACCGTCAAGCAAAAGCCTACGCGCTTCCTGAAGACGAAGTTGCTTCTGGTACTGCAAGGGAGCCATGGCCGTCACTTCTTTAAATTTATAATGCAGGCTGGAGATGCTCATATTCCCCAGTTCAGCCAGCTCTTCAATCGTAATGGCACTGTCAAAGTTATGGGTGATCCAGTCGATTACCTTGCTGATTCCGGAAGCCTCCTGATGCCATAACATGTTGTAATAAAAGCGTGAGCCTTCCTCACCATCCAGCAGCCAGTAGATGATTTCCCGTTTTACTGCTGGCGCGAGGTATTTGGCCGCCTTGGGGTCTTGTGAAAGCCGCAGCAGCTTTTCGAAGCCCTCCAATACCTCAAGCTTGGGTTTGCCGACAAAAATACCCGTGTGAGGCCCGTCCTCCAGTTGGAGCTTCAGACCAGCTTCAGTTGCGACTGCGGCCACCTCACCGGGGGACAATTCGATCCGCAGCGCCAAATATGGCGCATCTGCCGCGGCCTCCAATATCTGGCCAGTAACCGGCAAACTTAAGCTTGTAGCGAGAAAATTCCCCCGCTTGTACTCGATTATGTCTTCTCCAAACTGCAAGCGTGTCTTCCCTTGCAAAATAATGCAGAGAGATGGTTTCAATGGCCCCTTTGACATTAATGTCGGGCTGTTTACTTTCAAGATATCAAGAAAAGGAACAGCCGCCTGCAGTCTGTTTGAATTTATAGGTATTTGTAAGCAAAGGTTCAATAACCGATCCAGAAGCTCCTGTATATTCACCTGGTTAATGTGCATGGCGTCTGTTCCTTTTTATTTGTAGTGTGCTCTTAGGCAATATTTAAACATATACCGGCTGGGAAAACAATTCGCTTTGGATAATCAGGCAGATATTCCGTATGATCGAACTATCTTTCAAGGAGAGAAAGACAGATAATTACGGATGTACCGGACAGTCGCATACAGCGTTCGCGAAGTGAGCGCTATCGTCATGGTATAGAATATCACGTATCTAAGGAGGCAATTTATAATGAAATATAAACAACTTGGAAATACAGGACTTTTAGTTTCGCAGCTTGCTCTAGGGACGATGACGTTCTCCAGTGGAAAGGGTTTTAATAGTATTATCGGTTCAATTGGACAAGAAGAGGCAGATCAGATGATACGGAAGAGTGTGGATATCGGGATCAACTTCTATGATACCGCTGATATTTATGGAGATGGTGAAAGTGAAATTACGCTTGGACAATCCTTCCGTAACCTTGGCATTGCAAGAAAGGATGTTGTGATTGCTACCAAAGCAGCTGGTAGGTCTGGCAAAGGACGTAACGATGTCGGCGCTTCAAGAGGACACATCATGGATGCAGTGGAAGGAAGCTTGAAGCGGCTGCAAACCGATTACATCGATTTGTATCAGATTCATGCCGATGATTTCCTGACGCCGGTTGAAGAAACCTTGGGCGCTCTGGATGATCTGGTATCACAAGGCAAAGTTCGGTACATTGGTGTATCGAACTGGCAAGCCTGGAAGATTGCCGACGCACTTGGTATTTCTGAGCGCAAGAATCTAGCCCGCTTTGAAACGCTGCAGGCGTATTATTCGCTTGCCAGCCGGGATTTAGAGCGGGAGCTGGCACCTATGATGGAGGCGAAGAAAATGGGACTCCTGGTGTGGGGTCCGCTTGCCGGCGGTCTGCTATCGGGGCGGTATGACCGGCACAATCAGAAAGCAGAGGATTCGCGCCGCTCGGCGGCTGATTTCCCGCTTGTGGATAAGGAACGTGCCTGGAATATTATTGATGTGCTTAGGCCGATTGCGGAAGCGCACGGAACGAATTCTGCTACTGTTGCCCTCGCCTGGCTGCTGACGAGACCCGTCGTAACCTCCGTTCTGGTTGGAGCAAAGCGGCTTGAACAACTGGAGGCTAATCTGGAAGCAGCGGAGCTGGAGCTGACGGATGATGAAATTCGCCGTCTTGACGAAGTGAGCGCACTGCCGCCGGAATATCCGGGCTGGATGGTTGAATTCCAGAAGCGAGACCGCCTGGAGCCTTAAGAGTCGCCTTAAGCATTCTGATTGATGTACTTGGTGACGTTACTAATAATTGAATCAAGTTCATCGGTCGTATCAACTACTAATTCGCCCTCTAACGGTTTAATGCTTAGATCTTTATAATATTGTTTTAATTCAATAAAATCGGTAATCAATTGGTTAGGCATAGGATTAACCTTTCTTTTGTTAAAGCGATCGGCCCAAATTTTTTCATTAGAGCAGATACAAAGTATGGATTTCAAGAAATAGTTATGTTCTTTTAACCAATCACTAAACCTCGTCACGTCTTCTTCTTGGTTAAAAGGGAAATCCAGAATAAAACGTCCATTCATTTTCTTGTTCGATTCTAGAATTCTGAATAAGATTCCATATGAAACCTTGTTCCTTTGATCATGAATATCGTTATAACTAGCTACCACATCATAAAAGTCATCTTTTCGAATAATAGGGATATTAAGTTGGGAACTTAATAGATCTGATATAGTCGTCTTTCCTACACCTGGACGCCCTCTGAATAAAATGATATCGGACAATATAATTCCACCTATCTCTATCATATAACCATAATATACCACCCATTGGTTTAGCTTGCTATTCTAGAATGCTTTAGCAATTAAAAATGCAGCTATAAATCGCCACGAAAACTAAAGGTACGGCCCCAAAAATTTGAGGAGCTGTACCTTTTCTCATGGAAAGTCAATATTTGATAGAGAGCTTGGAAACGTCGGTGGGTTTTATGGAAATAACGGCTTTCAAAAAGTGCTTGAAGTAGCTGTCACAGTTATCCCGGCTGCATAGCTGCCCTCCATTATCCGTCCGTCGGAGATATTCGTTATGGCATCTCCGCACATGCATAGATCGGTAAACGTTACATTTGTTACAGCATTCGTGTCACTTGAGCCATAGATATGTATGGGGTTAAAAGCTAATTTATCGAATAAAGTGCTTTCTATATTTACATTCGTTATGGGTGCTGTTTTCGCTTCTATTTCTATAGGAATACTTTTACCCATGGAAGTAAATACAAAGCTTTCCACTCTTGTATTTACAAAATGTATATCGTCCATCAACTGATTCCCCGAAGTTGCTTCTACCACGATTCCACGCCGTGCCTGAACGACGTCGTTATCTTCAAACCATACATCATACATAGGGCTCAACGACTGCAAACCTGCTTTGAGACCAGCACAAGACGAAAATACAATATTGTTCTTGAAATGTATGTTATACATGGCAAAGTCCATTATAGTCGATTTAGCACACAGGGCATCATCTACGGTCATGACAAAGTTTTTTTCCGCTATGGCATTCCTTGTTCCACATAGATCTATACCGTCATTCATGATTTTATACTGGTCTGCATTTTTGTGATTGATAATCTTGACATTTCTTACCGTAAATCCATCGCCACCTTGAATACCGTTAATTGTCCACGTTGTTGAGTCCTTTATGATGATGCCTTCTATCGTTACATGATTGGAAAAGTTACCTACAATAACGTTTCTTCTGTATCCGAGATAGGTTGATGATGCACGGTCCTTATCCATAATCTCTATACCACTGGCGTCCAACACACCGCGCCCCAGTATTTTGGCATTGGGTGCATGGTCTATCCTTATCATGGGTTCAATAAATATTTTACCCTCCCCACTGATAGTAGAATCATAAAGGGTTCTGTCCGGATTTGACTTTAGGACTGCCCCTCCCTGTAGGTAAAGGGTGACATTGCTCTTTATGTAGAGAATATCCTTAACTTTATATACACCTACAGGTACATACACGATTCCTCCGCCTGCGGCAGATGCATCATCAATTGCTTGCTGTATGATACGGGTAACATCGCTCGTCCAAGTGTTGTCTGCATGATAAGGAGAGTTTATTATATTATAAATACCTGTCCCGGAGGATGCCGGAGCATGGCTTTCCAAAGGGTCCGCCAGAACAACGAGCTTCTCCAGGCTATTAATCTGTATAACCAAATAGCATGGCTTTTCGGAATTACTGTCAATAGAAAAAGTCAATTGATTCCCGCTTACTGTCCCCGTAATCCCCAAACTGTGCGGGCTTATATCATAGCTTGTGATGGGCTGGCTTGCCGTGACCGTTAGTATGGATGTACCCGAGTAGGAAAAATGAGCATAATGGTAGTCCAAAAAATTTTCAACAAAGACAGTGGTGTCGTCTACATGTAAATGAAAAGCCGAGCTTGCTGTAGTATAAGCGGGTTTAGTGTAAGTAATCATGGTTGCCACACATCTCCTATTTATATTTAATATTTTTCTTAAGAAACAAACTATATAAGATGAACTAAACATCATAACAGCAGAGAGGCGCTGCGAAAGCAGACCCTTCTTCCAGTCGCTGTTCAGCCAGATTCTTTCGATTCTTAGCCCCCAAATAAAGCCGGTTGCACCCTTGACGTGGTGAGAACCGGATTATTTTCTGTCCAAAATACCTTAGCGTTGTAAATCTGCGTTTTTACTTCTGATCCCACATCTTAACGGCATTTTTTGTAGTCACGACCGTATCCTTGTTCTCCTGATACCATTTGGCCATGTACTCGTCCAGTTTCGGCCCTCCATTCTTCGCCCACACCGCCTTGGCATCCTCGAATGCCTGATCGATAGTGTAAGCCTTCCCTCCGATAATCGCCTTGTCCCAAATTGTCGCAAGATCTTTTTGAAGGCTGACGCGAATAAGGCTTAAATCATCGGAAACCACAGGATAACTGAGAAGAGGTTGTACAAACTCCCGATTGGGATCAATATAATCCTTTCTAGCCTGCAGCACCAAATCCTTAAATGATTTTTGAATAGGGTCCGCAGGATTAAGGAATGTCTCCGCGAAGGAGCATTTTGAATTCGGAACACCAGGCCCAAATGAAAGCATAGATAAATCTGAAGTGGTTTGTCCTCTCTCCTTTGTGTTTTTCTCTTGATCTATCGGAATCGCACAGCCGTTGGCATCCGGCTTATAATGAACATTTTCAAAACCGTCCTGTAACACGCTGGATGCTTCCGCTCCAACGAGAAAATCGACGTATTTCATTACAGCGACTGGATCCTTCGCTAGGATATTGATCGCTGCCCCGCCGGCATTAAACGGTGCAGCTATAATAGGATTTAATTTACCGAACGGTGTTTCGGGATAAGCCAGTGCAATTACTTCTGCCGTAGGAACATTTTTCTTCAGTGCCTGGAAGGCGGCAAGTGAGGCTGTATTATTTAAATTCCCGTTCAGCGTGTAAATGCCCAGTCTCCCGGAAATCCAATCTTGTTTTACTTTATCTGGCTTATTGACTAGAAAATCTTTATCAACCGCACCTGCATCGAACAATTTCTTTTTAAAATCAGCGGCAGCTTTAGTCGTTTCCAATCTTTTCACTAATTGTCCATTATAAACCGTATAACCGAACTGGCTATTCCAATCATTAAACATTTTATTGATTTGATCGGCCGCATCGCTTCCTTGAATGTTAATGCCATAGGTGTCCTTTTTTCCGTTCCCATCAGGATCCTGATCAGCAAAAGCTATGGCTACCTTTAGCCAATCATCGACTGTTTTTGGCACCTCCAGTTTTAATTTATCCAGCCAGTCTTTTCGTATGAGAATGGTGTCATTAATTCCCCCGTTCTGCACGGTTTTAAACATGTACATTTTGCCGTCGCTTGCTGTTGCCAGCTTCTTCATATCCGGATATTTTTGCAGCCACTGTTTGTATGTAGTGCTGTGTTTTTCGATCAAATCATCTAGCGGCATGAGCTGCTTGGTATTGTACCAATCCAGTAAATTTTGAGCTGTATATTCAAAAATTAAATCAGGGGCGCTTCCTGAAGCAAACAGCACGTTATATTTATCCTTTTGTTTCGAAGCATCACGTGCTACCGGAACAAACGTAACCTCGGCTGGGGCTTTTTCGTTAATCCATTTGGTCCACCGGTTATTGTCAACAGTTCCTTCTTCTTGCGGCACCGCATTGCGTTCAAAAACTGAGGATGTGATTTTCGGCTTCGCAACCGGACCAGTAGTAGTACTATTTTTATCATTATTTTGTGGTGTAGAACAACCTGCTAGTATCGTTGTTAAAGTCAAAGCTGTAATTACGCTTACAATCGCAGGCTTGCCAGTTAATTTGTTCATTCCAATACCTCCATAAATTTAATAATAATGGTTTTGCGAACTGTTGACTTACCTACCCTTTTACTGCACCAATCATAATACCTTTAACAAAATATTTTTGTATGAACGGATACACGAGTAATGGGGGGATCATTAAAATAATGACTCCGGCGGAACGAACCGATTCGGGTGTAATCAGATCGGCCAGCTGGGGTTCATTGGATGTCGCCTCTGCCAAGGCCGCTTGGTTTTGAATCATTTGCTGAACAAGAACGGTCAAATTATATTTTTTGGCATTCGTAATGTATAGCAGGATATTTTGAAACATGTTCCAATAATGAACGCCGTAGAACAAAACCAGCGTGGCCATGACTGGAATGGACAAGGGCAGAATAATGCCTCCGAGCAGCCGCCATTCACTGCATCCGTCCATACGAGCGGCTTCAACCAACTCTTCGGGGATATTTTCAAAAAACGTTTTCATCAGTAACATATTAAATGAGCTGACGAGTGAGGGCAGCCACAGCGCCCAGTAACTGTTCATCAAACCCAACGATTTCAGGAGCAGATACATAGGGATGATACCGCCACTGAACAGCAAAGTGAACACAATCGCAAGGCTGAAAAACCGTCTAGCGTAAAAATATCGCCTTGATAACGGATAAGCGGCTAATATGGTCATTAGCATACTCAAGGTTACCCCAACCAAGGTAATGGTCATGCTGTTTGTAAGCGCCCCGATCAGACGCGTTCCTTTAAATAGCGAATCGTAGGATCCGAATGTGAAATTGACGGGTAAAAAGGAAACCATACCAGACATGACCGCATGATTGTCGCTTAACGAGAGCGCGAGTGTATGAATGAGGGGGATGATACAGCTCAATCCGGCCACCGCAAGGACGATATAGTTCAAGGAGTAAAAGATCTTTTCTCCGGTACTGATTTTCATATGTATGGTTACTCCTTACCATAAGTTTTGTTTGAACCGTTTGGCGACCGAGTTGGCTGATAGCACGAGTATTAATCCGACTACAGATTCGAACAGGCCAAGCGCCGCCGTTAAACTGAACTGTCCGCTTTGAAGACCGACCTTGTAAATGTAGGTACTGATGACTTCTGAAACAGCACTTACCGTGGAGTTTTGCATAATATACACATGGTCGAACCCTACCTCTAGTATTCTCCCCATCGACAGAATCAGCAAAATGAAAATGGTAGGACGGATGCCGGGCAGCGTTATATGCCATACCTGCCTCCACTTGTTGGCGCCGTCCATGCTGGCTGCTTCGTACAATGAGCTGTCGATTGCAGTCAATGCGGCTATATAAATAATGGCGCTATAGCCTGCATCTCTCCAAATCCCCGATCCAACAAAAACGGCAATCCACGAATTTTCTCTATACAGGAACGGAAAGGGCTCCCCAAAAAGATAAGTAATGACATGATTGATCGCGCCCGTCTGCATCGAGAACATCGTCGTAATCATCCCACCGACAATAATCCAGGACAGGAAATGTGGAATGTAAAGCATTGTTTGGACACTTCGTTTAAACCAGCTCTTCCTTACTTCGTTCAGTAGAATAGCAATCACTATAGGAAAAGGGAAACTGACGAAAACTTGCAGCACACTTAATACTAACGTGTTTTTGATGACTGAAATTGTTTGTGAGCTGTGAAAAATCGTTTGAAAATGCTTGAAGCCCACCCAGGTGCTGCCCCAAAAACCATCGTGAAAATTGTAATTTTTAAAAGCAATGACCAGGCCGAACATCGGAACATACTTGAAAATGATGTAATACAAAATGACAGGTATAAACATAATTAACAAGGGTACGTTTTGGATAAATTTTCTTCGTCTTATTAACCGATTACTGTGGGCCCTGGTATAACTGCTATCCGAACGAACCGAAACCTCCCTCACTTCATCACTCCTCAAACTTATTTTGCTTTACGCTCTTACACAGTAAACCTAAGCCGCTAAACGGTCAATAAACCGTTTTCATTCTATAGATAGCATTCCTAAAACGCCCTTACCTCAGGCAAAAAGAGCCCTTTGAATCTCTTTGCAGGTTCAAAGGGCTCTTCATATACAGATTTCCGAAATAGATCGATTTCCACTCAAGCCTTATTTTTACGGTAGTCCCCTGGTGTTTGTCCGACGTATTTTTTAAATACCCTGATAAAAGAAATAGAATGCGTGTATCCTACCTTCACAGCAATATCCTGTACCGGATCCATCGTTTCCAGCAGCAAACTCTTGGCCTTCTCGACACGCACTTTGGTAACGTAATCAATAAATTTTTCGCCAAATTCTTCTTTAAATAATAAACTTAAATATTTCGCATTCACTTGAACCGTTTCACTTAATAACATCAGGGAAAGATCCGGATTGCCATAGTTCTGCTCAATATAAGTTTGAAGTCCCCTTATCAGCTTATGATTATTTTTCCGTTCTTTCAAAGCACGGATGGCCTGTTCGAAATCGGTTAAACCTTGATACATGCGACTTAGAATTTCCTGCGCCGAATGATTCGAGGACAGCATCAATTCCAGCTTGGGAGCGACTTCCTTATTCCAATACTCCCTTATGTCGGAGGAAAGCTGATTGATCTCTTCGTTCAGATGATAAATCACATATTCCAACATGTTTTTAATATGATCGGAAGTGAATAAATTGGTCGTCAGATGCATCCTCAATTGCTCAAATTGGCTATGCCATGACGGATCGTCCAAGCGGTACAACTGGGAAATCGTGCGTACCGTATTCAAATAAGGGAGAATTTTCCCCTGCTTGCGGCCTGCAATATCCCAAATCCCGATAATACGATCATGACCCATGCTTGATTTATACTTTAGAGACTCCTGTGCGTCTGCATAGGATTGCGGAATTTCGTCCATCTGCTCGCAAGAACTCCCAATGCCGATCGTTACGGTAAAGGCAACATTGTGCTTAAGCCATTCTATGTTGCGTTCGCACAATCGAACGACCTGCTCCTGGCTCTCCATGTCCGCACCTTGAAATATGATGCCTAATTGCATCGGATCCAGCCACTCCGACCATTGACAAATACCTGCTTCAGCCGATATTTCCTTAATGACATTTTGCAGCAAATATTTAAGCAGAGCCTGATCCCTCTGCGAATACTTGCTTATAAATTCTTGTTGCTTGTCAATTTCAAAAATACTTACAAACAACGAAACATTGTCTAACTGCAAACCCTGTCTCTGCCACTCTTCTTTTAATTCTTCCAAATCGGATTGGCTGTCGCCGTTCATTAATTGCCGGAACTGATGCTGACGGCGTAAAATCATACTTTCTTCATGCTGCTTTTCAAACAATAGCGATTGATCGATGATTCGATCTAAAGCGGTTTCCAAAAATTGAAGCTCATCCTTTCCACGATCACCTTGATGCTGCATCCGCTTGTGCAAAAGATAAGCATTGATTTTATCATTTATCGATTGGATCGGCGCATAATTACGTCTGACCACATACACAATCCAACCCATGCCCAATATGGTTAAAACAATACCGGCTGCAATAGAAACATAAGTAAACACAATTGCGGTATCCAGCATTTCTTCGTTAGCTGTGCCTACTGAAATTTTCCACTGTGTATAATTGGACACCTCTTCCGCAGAGTAAGAAGTCGATAACCTCTCTTTGCCGTTATCCACCCCTTGCCCGTAAATGCTTTGTCCTTCTTGACTCATCAACTCCACTTTACTGAATTCTGTCTTAGTCAGTCCGTTCAAAAATTTGGCAATCGTACTGACCCTTATATTAATGACCAATATCCCTTGACTGTTATCAAACGGAACCGGCTTTACCAATGATATAACGTTGTAAGACGAATCATTTTGATATGTATCCTTATAGGAGCGGAGGTTCGTCCAATGTACGGGCAAACCATTTTGCCGCACGCTCGTAATAAAATCTTTATCTCCAAACCTATCCAACGGAATCTTATATCCAGGAGTGAAGACCGTTCCATCCTTATTCCGAATTAAGTAAGCGGTATCAATAAAAGGGGAGGCCTCGGTAAATTCCGTGAGCTTGTTCACGATTTCCTTGGAATAAAGGTCCGGGAAATTGGAATCGGAAGCCGTACCGAAATATTTTAAAAGCGGATTAGTAATCAATTCTTTGGCAATCATTCCTTCCACATCCTGAAGGTTGCTGTCTACCATTTTCATGATGTAACTGGCGAGAGCGGCATTTGCGTTTGAAATAGCCCTTTGGGTAAGCTCACCTACCGATAAGTAAAACAACAAGCTTATCACAACCGTAAATACAAAAAAGACCGGAAGGAACGAAATCATTTGTCGATATAACCATTTGTTCTTCATATATGTATCTCTTCCCCTTTGTAGCTTATAACATCAAGTAAAGGGATCGCGCCTAGACACAATCGGCTGACAAGTATTTATCCTTAATAAGATACGCAGTTCATAAGGCGGCTGATATAGGAATCGAGTTTACTTGTTACTTCCCGCCAATTTCACAATAAGAAGCCCCGCATTCGGCGCAGAACCGAACTGAGGGGCTTTGTAATTACGGGTGTTAGCGTACCTGCGGCACACGCTTGGCAAGCTGTGCAGGTGAACCCGACCCAGAGGTTATCGGCGTTAGGCAGACCCTGAAGCAAAAACCTTCCGCTTTCAGCAAATACTGAGGGAGCACTCCAGGACCGCAGCTGGCACTGCCGATGCCGTTCTGCGCAAGATCAAGATGCAGGAAGACGCGGTCGCGTTCCTTCAACTCATACGTATGCTGCGCCCTCTCGAGATCCTCGCTCGTATAGCGTCGAGCCGTAAACTCGAACTGCGGCGAACCTGTCGCCAGCAGACCCGCTCCCAGCTCATTCGTCAACGCGAGCCAGCGCGTATCGACGCGGTTGCCATTTTCCTGCGGTACGATGTATTCGGTGAACAGCTCGCGCACGGTTTTCCGGTAGATGCCGAACCTTGCGGCCTGCTTCGAGTCAGCGTACGCTTCGCCAGGGCCTCTGCCGTACCATTCAGCCCGCTCATAATCGTTCGGCAGCGCCAACCGCAGCCCGATGCGGGGAAGCGTCTCCGGAGCGCCGTTACCATCAATCGATCCGTTCACGTCGACCATCACGTCGCCATTGGCATAAATCGTGTAGGTATACAGCGTGTCCACCGACCATTTTAGAATCGGCGGCGCCACACGTACCCTGCAGGTGACCGTTACGACCGTTCCGCTGCCATTACAGCACCAGTCCACGCTCATCACGCGGTGCTGCAGCCAATGCAGCCCACAATTTTTCCATACGACCGTTGCTCGTTTGTCATCTTCGATAGATGTCCTCCAGTCACCGATCGGTCGCATATCGTTGTCCGTCGGAGCGCGCCACAGATCGAGCCTAGGTCCTTCCTCAAGCAGACGGACGCCGGCGTGTCTCCAGTCTGCGATAACGCCGTATACACAATCGAACTGAAGCTCAAAATCGCCGCCTCGCACCTCCAGCATCACGCCATTCTCCGTCACGGACAACGGTGCGAAGGCGGACAGTTCAAGGGTAGGTTTCTGCTCCGATTTGTTCAGGAGTTCGAACTGGGCCCACGCAACCTCGAAGCCTGCTTCGGCCCAAGTCTTATCGGTGGCAAGCAGGAGGCTGACATTCAACCAGTAATCGGTTGCCGGCTGCAGCCGATCTGGCAGCGCATAGTTGATGTTCACGGTGCCCGTACAACCCGGCGCGATATCGGGCAGCTCGCTTTTGCCCGAGCATAGGACTTTTCCGTCTGCCATTACATTCCATACAAGATTCAGATGATCCAGATGCAGAAAATCGTATCGATTCGTAAGCTTCAACTGCCCAGCCTGCAAATCCAACGCTTCGATTACAACCGGCTCGATCACCTTTTTTAATTCCAACAATCCCGGAGATGGCACACGGTCCGGGTTAACGAGACCGTCGATGACGAAATTCGAATCGTTCGGGTGGTCGTCAAAATCGCCGCCGTAGGCGAAGAATTCCACACCGTCAGCCGTCCACTGCCGGATACCTTGATCGATCCATTCCCACACGAAGCCGCCCTGCAGCCGCTTATAGGCATAGAAGACGTCCCAATATTCCTTCAAGCCGCCCGGACCGTTGCCCATTGCATGCGCATATTCGCAAATGATGTGGGGCTTGCCGAGATCTTCACGCTGGCCAAGCTCGTGCAACTGCCAAATCCTGTTGTACATCGTGCTGAATACGTCGGCGGTCACGGCCTCCCTATCTTCCGCGTAGTGCACCAGACGTGTGGGGTCGTGCTCCTTGGCCCAGCGGTACATCGCCGCGTGATTACAACCGTAGTACGATTCATTGCCAAGCGACCAGAAGATGATAGAGGGATGATTCTTGTCGCGCTCGATCATCCGTTCGATCCGGTCTAGATAGGCAGCCTCCCAATCGGGGTCATCGCTTAATTGATTGGAGTTGTCTGTCTTACGGAAGCCGTGGCACTCCAGATCGGCCTCGTCAATGACGTAAAGGCCGTATTCGTCACACAGATCATAGAAACGCGGATCGTTCGGATAATGCGAGGTACGGACAGCGTTAATATTGTGCTGCTTCATCAGCAGCACGTCCTTTCGCATCCATTCAATCGGTACGCTTCTCCCAAGGTCGGGGTGATGATCGTGCCGGTTGACACCCTTGAACATAATCGGCATCCCGTTTACGAGCAGCAAGCCACCCTTCAGCTCCACGTAGCGGAAGCCAACGCGCACTGTCGTTACCTGCGTGGTATCGCCAATTACCCGGATCAACAGCTTGTATAAGTACGGGTCTTCGGCAGACCATTTCCTAGGGTTGACGACTGGAAGCGTAAACACTGTGGTGTGATCCTGCGTCAGTTCAACACTCGTTATGGTTTCCTCTGCATTGCCGCCTTCTACCGGCCCTCCGCATGCATCGAGCAGCTGCAACTCAACCCGCACGGCTTGGGCTGCTGCGTTCACGCTGCGCAAGCGCAATCTGACCCCGAGAGTGGCATCACGGTAGTCCGTATCGAGCAGCGTCCGAACCGTATAATCGTATAAGTGAGTTTGTGGCGCAGCTGTCAAATAAACGTCGCGGAAAATACCGCTTAGCCACCACATGTCCTGATCCTCGAGATACGAGCCGTCCGACCACTGCATGACACGAACCGCAAGGACGTTCGTCCCATCGCGGACAAGGTCGGTGATATCGAACTGCGCCGGCATGCGGCTGCCCTTGCTGAAGCCCGCTTCCCGTCCGTTTACCCAAACGAAGAATGCGCTGTCTACGCCTTCAAAATGCAGCGTAATGCGCTGTCCGTTCCAGCCAGCCGGAACCGTAAATTCACGGCGATAGGAACCGGTCGGATTATCGGTCGGCACAAGTGGTGGTACAATCGGGAACGGGTAAACGACGTTCGAGTAATGCGGTTGGCCGTAGCCGTGCATTTGCCAACAGGAAGGCACAGGAAGGTCATCCCAGCTGCTTGCGTCGAAGGCTTCTTGGTGGAAGCTCGACGGGGCGTGAGCAGGAGTCGGGGCATAGTTAAATTTCCAATTTCCATTTAACGGCACATAGTATGGGGATAACTCCCGTTCACCGCATAGAGCGCTTTCGTCATCGCCGAATGGAATGAATGCAGCTCTTGCCGGCAGCCGGTTCCGCTGCAGCAGCCTGTGATTTTCCCAGTCGTTCATCATATTCAATCAAACACTCCTATCCAAAATAAAAATCCCATATTTATAAATATGTAGATCGCTTCAGACCCTTTAAATAGCAAATCATATCCTGGGGTGAATGCCGCTATCTTCAAGCAGCCGCCCAGCTTTGATTGAATACGCATATTGTTTGCAATTATATTTACTATCCTACTGTATAGAAGCAGCAAGAAAAATGGATTAATTTCGTTTCTTTTATGTCCTATAATCGGTTACCTCTGCCTTTAACATGAACTGTATTCATGCAAAAGAGATGCCAAAGGCATCCCCTTCATAACCAACGCTTCATTAAACTTGTCGTCTACTGCGAGAATAACTGCCATTTCTGATTGGCTCCGCCATTATCTGTCCACTGAATGAGCCCAGCCCCATCTGCCGTCGAGCCACCGTTAACATCCTGAGATTGCGATGCTAATCTTGTATTTAGTGACATTAGTGAAAACTAATATTGGACGTGTTTGCACCTATATCAATTAACCCCTGGGAAGCGCTAGTGATCTTATTACCGTTCATCTTCAAATCGGTGATAGTTACATTGGAAACCTTGCTGGAGCTGTCGTAACCTTGAATGAAGGAATGAAAATTGTTGATATTCTCAAAGCTAACGCGGGTCAGTTCTATATTGCTGACGGGGCCAACCTCGCTACCGCTATATTTGGCCGTCCAGATGAGGATCGGAGCCGTCCTAAATTGGCCGGAAGTCCCATTATTATGGATCTTTTCCGTACGGATGTCGATAAAATGAATACCGTCCCATACGCCATTTCCTTGGTCATGATCCACACTGACGCCCCGATAGCCCTGAATCACGTCAATATTTTGAAACCAAATATCACTAACTGATGCATTTCCTTGCATGCCTACCTTGGTACCTGCAGATTCGGTAAAAGCAACCGAATTCTTGAATACGACATCCGTCATCGATTCTTCCGATGATGATTTTGCATCGTATACATCATCGCCGGTATAGGCGAAGCATTGATCCACAACAGCGTGGGAAGTATTGACGAGATCAAAGCCATCTCCATGGATCCAGTTGACGTTATTTATAATCTTTACATTTTTGATGTTGACATTAGTAGCATCTTGAATTCTAAAGTTCCAGGTTGTTCCATCTCTCAGGGTGATACCCTCGAAAGTCAGGTTATTCGGTTTTGTTCCTCCACCACTTTTGGAAGAAGAGATGATGTTCTCACGGTTCGGCCCGCTATCGCCTGTTGTAAGCGTAGACCCATTGGAGTCGATCATACCTCTACCTTTGATAGCTACATTCGATTTCCCTACGATGCGGATGTTGGCTGCGGGAAAATTGTCCCCGGAGAAATCATAATCGCTTAACGTCGATGATCCGCGAAGTACCGCACCAGCAGCTAAATATAGCGTGACGTTACTTTTCATCTCAAGTTGAGAGAACTTATAAATACCCTCTGGGAAATAAACCGTGCCGCCGCCGGAACGAGCGTTGGCATCATTGATAGCTTGTTGGATTTTGGACGTCATCAGATTGCCGCCCGTATTATCCACCGAATAATCATTGATGCTCTTTACGCTGCCGCCATTGGGTGATGGCCTGTCTGTTTCGATAGGGTCAGCCATGATAACAAGGTTCTCCAGGTTATTGATCTTGATCACTAAGTACCGCGATCCAGATTGGGGAAGGGAGAAGGTTAGATCCTTGCCGCTTTTAGTTGCCGAGATGCCGTAACTGTGAGGGCTGATATCGTAGGAAGTGATGTTATCTTTGGCTGTTACTTTGAATGTAGCCGTACCGGAATAAGCAAACTGGGCAAAGGAATAGTCAAACTGCCTGGCAACCCTGACAGTAGTCGAATCAACCCTCAAAGTGTAGTCCGAGCTTGTACCGAAGTGAGAAGGATAAGTCACTACGGTCGCAGCGGATGCAGGCTGGGCCATGTTAATAGAGAGACTTAAGATTAGGGCAGCAACAACGATCATTTTCACCAGCACATTTCCGATTCGCAAATTCACTTTACTAAAATGCATTAATATTTCGCCTCCTGTTTAATTGTAATCGCCTCACACTGATTCTCATATCCTTTCAAATAAGTTTCGTACAAGATAGATTAAATGGCACAACCTCCTCTCGTCTAAACGTTTGTATATGTGATTCTTCCTGTTTGCACGAAGACAGACCGGAAGATTGTCACCAGAAAATTCACTTCACAGACCGGCATCATTTTCAATTGATTGTGCGCCTACCTCGGACGAGCACATTAAACTGAATTTCACACGAATCTTTGCAAAGAAGATTCTGCGCAATCTATGCGCCCATTTGTTTGCGCTTACAAATTATTTCGTGTATACGGTAAGCAAGTTTGGCGGCTAAGTGGCGATAAGAAATTATGTAAAAGACCAAAGTGTCAAACAGGAGTATGTAAGGTAACACGAAGAGGCTATGGTGAAGTTCTAAAGCGAGCGAAGCGAGTAGGATAGATCCCCCGCAGCAAGCTGCGGGGAATATTCATTAAACAATATCTTTTTATAATTTAAACTGAGGCAGCCAATCTTTATTTTTTTCAAACATTTCATCTACCATTGATTTGATTTCATTAAGACTAAGCACTGCAGAAGTAAGTGGATCAAAACATATGGAGTGGAATACTTTTCTTGGATCCCCTTCAATCGCAGCTTCTACAGCTAGTTCTTCACATCTGGCATTCGTATTAATTAATAAAGCAAGTTGAGCAGGCAATGGTCCCACATGCATGGGATCAATCCCACGTTTTGAAGCGAGTACCGGAACCTCAACACAGCAACCTTCAGGCAAATTATCAATTAATCCAAAGTTTCTAACATTTCCATTAAACTCAAATAAGGTTCCATCCCCGATAGTTGCATTAAAAATGTAAGCAGCATATTCAGGTCCTCTTTCAAGGTCAATTTTATCTTTTTGTAACCACGCGTCTATTTCTGCTTTCCAAGAATGTTCTTTTTTCAAATACGACTCCAGAATGAATGCATGTTTTCCTGGGTTCGAACCTGTTCCATCTATACAATATTTCTCAATTAAATCAGGTCTTTTCCTAAACCATGGATTGTATTCTGAATTATGTCCACTTGATTCGGTTACATAATAGTCAAGATTAAAAAACATTTCATTTCTTACGATCTCGATATTATAGATCTCAGGGTTCTTCAAAGCTTCTCTTATAAGTGGATAAGCGTCTTTACCGTTCCATTTATACTCAAGATAGAAAGCTTGGTGGTTAATTCCCGCGCATTTGTATGTGATTTCATCCATAGGTGCGCCAATCCATTTAGCTAGCTTCCCTGCTGTTCCTTGAACACTGTGGCATAAACCTGTAACTTTTACTTTACTCATTCCCTGCATCGCTCTACAAAGCATAGCCATAGGATTGGTATAATTTAAAAATATAGCATCAGGACAGTATTTTTCGATATCCTTACAAATATCAAGCATGACAGGGATGGTTCTAAGCGCTCTAAAAACTCCAGCTGGACCTCTTGTATCACCACAATTGATATCCACACCATATTTCATTGGAATTTCAACATCATGTCTCCAGACGTTTACTCCACCGGCAAGAATCGTACATACAACACCATCTGCCCCTTCAAGTGCCTCAGCCCTACTCTTAGTTGCTATAACTTTTGCCGGATATTTCCCTTCCTCAATGATTCTATTTACTGCTTGGGTTATAGCAGTCAATCTCACATCGTCAATATCCATAAGTGCAATTGTACAATCCGATAATGCCGGAAATGTCAAAATGTCTTTTACTAGAGTCCTCGTAAACCCAAAACTCCCTGCTCCTATAAACGCAATTTTCTTCATATCATCGCTCCTTTTTTTGTTATTTAATCATTTATTGTCTCTCAATCTAAGTTTTATTATAAACTAGTAGGACTTTATTTAAATGGAGATATGCCATATAAACATGTTATAATGTCTTTAATCAAAAAAATAAAGGAGAGGGATATGGATAGACGACCAGAGAAGGTTATTGTAAATAGTTCAAGTTATATAGATTCAAATTTAGGTCTTACTCCATATTATTGGGGCTATCACACTTGTCCACCTGGTCATAAATACGGTCCAGCTACTAGAGATCATTATTTTATCCATTACATAATAAAAGGAAAGGGAATCTTTCAATTAAATAAAGAAACCTATTCTCTAACAGAAGGCCAAGGTTTTTTGATATGTCCAAATGATATTGCCTACTATAGAGCTGACGATAATGACCCTTGGGTATATACTTTTTGGGGTTTTAACGGAATTGATGCATTACAATATTTAAATCGCGCCAACTTAAATCATTCAAATCCTATATTCACGCATCATTATGATGACCAATTTTCAGAAATAATAAATAAAATGATAAATCTTAAAGATAGGATACAAAGTCGTGATGTTATGTTTACCGGCTTATTATTTCAGCTTCTTTCCATATTAATTGAAGATTCTAACAATGAAATCAAATCTGAATATACAAAAGATTTATATGTAAAAAAAGCTATAGACTACATTCACAGAAATTATTCAAACAAAACAAGTATTCATGAAATCGCAAATTTTGTTGGACTGGATAGGAAATACCTCTCAACTATTTTCAAAAGTGTTTCAGGTATCTCCCCTCAAGAGTATTTAGTCAAATACAGAATAAATAAAGCTTGTGAGTTAATGGCGAACAACGCGTTGACAATAGGAGATATTGCACGGAGTATAGGTTATACGGACCCGTTTCTGTTTTCTAAAGTATTCAAGAAGATAAAGGGTTGTTCGCCAAGAGACTTTAAAAACTCTTTGTAAACAGTCCTAATCGTACCTATAGAGGAGAAAAAAGGGGATTGCATGAAGCAGCTCCCCTATTTCAATATTTCCTCAATTCTCAGCAGCTCTTCCTGGCTGAAATCCAGGTTGTTCAATGCTGCAACGTTGTCTTCAATCTGGCTTACCTTGCTTGCCCCTATAAGAGCCGAGGTTACACGTCCTTCTCTAAGCACCCAAGCTATGACCATTTGAGAGAGGCTTTGATCGCGCTCTAATGCGATGCTGTTTAAACGTTTGATCTTGGACATTACCTCATCCGTGATGGATTGGACACTCAAAGATCGACTTGAGCCTGCAGCCCTCGAATCCGAAGGAATTCCGGTAAGGTAGCGGTTGGTCAGCAGTCCCTTGGCTAAAGGTGAAAAGGCAATGGAACCTATTCCTTCCTCTTTCAATACATCCTGCAGCCCGTTTTCTATCCATCTTTCAAACATAGAGTACTTGGGTTGGTGGATCAGACATGGGGTACCCAGATCTTTCAAAATGGTAGAAGCCTTTTGGGTTTGGTCGGCGCTGTAATTGGATAGTCCAACATACAAGGCTTTTCCCTGCCTTACGGCCAAATCCAGGGCATGCATCGTTTCTTCCATTGGTGTTTCGGGGTCTGGCCTGTGTGAATAGAAAATGTCAACATAATCAAGTCCCATACGCTTAAGGCTCTGGTCAAGGCTGGAAACTATGTGCTTCTTTGAGCCCCCGTCTCCATAGGGGCCTTCCCACATCCTATTGCCTGCTTTGGTTGATATGATCAATTCATCACGGTAAGCGGCAAAGTTCGCTTGTAGGATTCTGCCGAAATTCTCTTCTGCTGATCCTGAAGGCGGACCGTAATTGTTGGCTAAGTCAAAGTGGGTAATTCCAAGGTCGAATGCTCGGCGCAGCATTTCGCACTGGGTTTCCAATGCATTTACGCCTCCATAATTTTGCCATAGGCCTAGGGAAATTGCAGGCAGTTTGAGACCCGAGTTTCCACACCTGTTATACTTCATACTGGAATATCTTTCTTTTTCAGGCATATAGCTCATAAAATAACCCCCATCTCTTATTGATTATAGTGATCACACGAGGGTGATTATTTCCACCTGAGGAGGATGAAGGTAGTCCTGATATTTGTTAGCGACACTGCCCGCTCGGGTATCCCCTTCATGGAAATATACCCGATATTGATATCGTACCGTTTCCTTTGGCTTGATTAATTTGCCGCCGTTAAAGTAGAAATTGTTGGCAGCAAGCAAGCCGTAGTTGCGAATATGCCAATAGGTCGGAAATTGTTCATTGTCCGGATGGTCAAATGCGGCAATCCCCAGTGTATGTCCTCCCACTTCACCGAAGTAATCACACCATTCTGCACGTTTCCCCCAACACTCAGCTTCGCTGACAGATCCGTATGAGTTCACCATAGAACCTCCATTATTTACCTTCATAGATTCCGCTACACGGATGCCAAGCGGGCCGGCTTCTTTGGTAGCACCAAATTCTACCTGGCCGTAGCTTGCAGTAAACACTACATCCAAATCTATGATTCGTTCGCCCGCTGGTGTGTTGTATACAGTGATGGTACGAACTTCATCGATTTGCGGCTTTTTATTAAAACTCGTCCATACATTGTGTGATGTAATGACACCGCATACGGGTCCGTCAGTCACTTCAGCAAATTTTTGATGAAGCTGTCTGCCGTGCTGTTCCGCAGGTTCATTCCACATGTCAATTCCATTCACATCGCCGATAGCCAGCCAAAGTGAGCGGTGATGCTTGTGTTCCTTAGTTTCGAAATCGAGCCGGGTATAGCTCTCACCATAAGGTCCGATCATGGGTCCAAGATATGGCTTTGCGATGGAGGTATCATAGACGTAGGAGGTAAAATAGCTGCCGCCGACAAACACATCAATTTTCTGCGAAACTTCATGGATGAATTCCACACCGGAAGCCGTCATCTTTTGCCAAACTGCTCCGGATTCAATATTATACGTACGACATTCGCCTTTTGCTAGATGCTCGACTACGAAATGAATATGGTAGTAATCGCCGACCTCTCTTACTTGTACTGCGGTAACGCCGCCCTGTTCGTCCTTCATAACTAAAGAATTCAAGGCAGCACCTTGTAACAAAGCATTATTTTTATCCAATTGGAACACAACTGGACAATAATTACGGTCATGATTGCCTGCATTTACTTTAATTTGAAAAGATACCGACATGCTGTTTCACCCTCTTTTTAGAATAGAAGCCCTCTGGGGATTAACTCCTTGACAATGTTTTGGATTTGACCAACGGAAGGAACACTTCCTTACCCGTCCGTGCGGACTCATAAATGGCAAGAATAATTTCAACAGCTGCATAACCTTCTTTCCCTTGGATCATAGGCGGACGATTTTCTTGCACGGCAAAAATCATGTCCTGTATTTGCCCGGCATGTCCAGTTGTGGAAATTGCAGTAGGATCAGCGCTGCCGCTCATCTTCTCTTGCTTTCCATATTCACTTAGCACCTGAGCTTCTTCTATTCTTTCCGCGTCATCAGCGAGCTTGTATGTTTCAATATTTGAGTTGCTTGCATATATGGTTCCTGTAGTGCCATGAACTTGTAAAAGAGTCTCAAGGCCCGGATATGCGCAAGTTGTACCAATAAAAGTGCTGATCGCCCCGTTTTCGAAATGGATGACCGCTACTGCGGTGTCTTCGGTCTCGATGTTGTGATTGAAGGCTGCAGCTTTGGCAAAAACACTCTTGACAGGCCCCATCATCCACTGCATCAAGTCAATGGTATGTACGGATTGGTTCATGATGGCTCCGCCGCCATCCATCGCCCACGTTCCTCTCCATCCCCCGTTTTTTGCATAATATTCGTCGTTACGGAACCATTTCACATGAAAATTAGCCGTAATTAGCTTACCAAGTCTGCCGCTATCAATCGTTTCTTTAATTTTTTTGTTGCCGGGGCTCAAACGGTTTTGAAAAACACAACCTACATACTTCCCAGCTTTTTCAGCTGCAGCTAAAATGTCGTTGATCTTATCCAATTGGATTTCGAGAGGCTTCTCCACTAAGACATGCTTGCCTGCCTCCAACGCCTTTATGGCATCATCACGATGCATACCACTCGGTGTACATACACTCACAACATCGATGTCCGGCCGGTTTAACAGCAGTTCATAGCTAGTGTAACGGTTCTCCGGCGAAATGTTAAATTCATCACCTACACGATTGAGAACGCCTTCATCAAGGTCACAAATAGCAACAAATTCGCAACCCTTCGCTTTCACAGCACTCCTTACATGTGATTTACCAACACCCAATCCGACAACTGCATAGCCTACTTCATGATGAGTCATCCTGTTTTCCTTCTTTCGTTAAGTTTTTTTATATCCTCATTTCAATATTTCTTCAATTCTCAGCAGCTCCTCCTGGCTGAAATCCAGGTTGTTCAATGCTGCAACGTTGTCTTCTATCTGGCTTACCTTGCTTGCTCCTATAAGAGCCGTGGTTATGCGTCCTTCTCTAAGCACCCAAGCAATAGCCATTTGGGCGAGGCTTTGACCGCGCTCTAACGCCATGCTGTTTAAACGTTTGATCTTGGCCATTATCCCATCTGTGATGGCCTGGGCATTCAAAAACGGACTTGAACCTGCAGCCCTTGAATCGGAAGGAATTCCAGTAAGGTAGCGGTTGGTCAGCAGCCCCTTGGCTAAAGAGGAAAAGGCTATGGAACCTATTCCTTCCTCTTTCAGTACATCCAGCAGTCCGTTTTCTATCGATCTTTCAAACATAGAGTACTTGGGCTGGTGGATAAGACATGGTGTACCAAGAGCCTTCAAAATGACAGAAGCCTTTTGTGTCTGCTCGGCGCTATAATTGGATAGTCCTACATACAAAGCTTTTCATTGTCTTACTGCCAAATCCAGTGCACCCATCGTTTCTTCCAGTGGTGTTTCCGGGTCTGGCCTGTGTGAATAGAAAATGTCAACATAATCAAGTCCCATACGCTTAAGGCTCTGGTCTAGGCTGGAAATCATATACTTCTTTGAACACCAGTCTCCATAGGGGCCTTCCCACATCGTATACCCTGCTTTGGTTGATATAACCCATTCATCACGGTAAGCCATGAAGTCTTTTTTTAGGATTCTGCCGAAATTCTCTTCTGCTGACCCTGGAGGCGGACCGTAATTGTTAGCCAGGTCGAAGTGGGTAATTCCAAGATCGAAAGCTCGGTGCAGCATTTCACGTTGGTTTTCAAACGCATCTACACCTCCGTAATTATGCCATAAGCCTAGGGAAATAGCAGGCAGTTTGAGACCCGAGCTTCCACACCTGTTATATTTCATACTGGAATATCTTTCTTTTTCAGGCATATAACTCATTCCAATCCTCCGTCTTTTAATGATTATAGAAGTCCAGCTGTCTTACAAACACCATGGTAGGCTAATTCATGATAATAGGTACTATTCATGTCACAATTTAGTCTCCACTTGATATCGGTAATCAAAGCATAAGCATTTTTGGCCTGCTCCTGATCATGATCCCGAAGCAGCGTTACTTCCTTTTCACATCTTTTCATGCAATCCGTAAGAAGTTCATACCTATTTTCCGACTTGGTCATCATTAATAACCTATACCTAAAAAACATCTCAGTATGAACTTTAAACACTTTAACTGCTTGTATTTGATAGTCCATACATTTCTTTAGAATAGTATAGTCCTCTTCTGACAGATCATTCTTACATTGTTCCAGTATTTCACTCATTTTTTGAACATTTTGAATGGCAAGTTCCTTTTCATCCAATAGGAGTGTAAGATTTTCTTCACTAGGTTCTAAAATCCATTTTCTTTCCTTACAAGCCGTATTATAGGTATGTTCCATATATTGCAGCTGCCACTCATATCTTTCTATAGAGCCAATAAAAGAGGAGTGGAAATTATTCACTATGGATTCATTTGCATATTGGGCTTGTTCTGCTACTTTTTCTGACAATACAAAAAATTCCAGCATTTCATCAGGGAATCCGCTTTTCTTACACATTCTCCATACATCATCCAGTTTTATATTCATATCCCAACAGGTTTTGAAAAAAACATCATATTTAATAGACTGTAATCCCGTTAAAACTGCATAATCTCCAACAAATTTGGTGTATGGTCCCAATGAATAACCACGTATCCTACACATATAACCACTTATTCCCTTTTCGTAATAATACCTCATTCTATCGGGTATAAATTGAAGCGCGCAGGTGACCCATCCGCTCCAATCCCCTCTATATTCGCCTCCAAGATCAAACTCTACCCATTCCCTGCCCGGTGAAAGCCTGCCTGGGAGCGTCGCCGGAGAATGAAAACGATAAAAATCCTCAACCTGCATTTTACTTCTTGAGTCACACCGCTCAGGTAATTTACCCAAAATATCTTCATATATTTTTTCACAATCTGGATGATGGGTAAAACTAGAACAAATGATCCGTCCATCACTTCTTCCTGCTTCATCCATTGCCTCAAGGGCTTTATCATACATCGCAAGGAAAAGCTCTCCTATAGACCTTTTATCTGTGTCAGGACGATAACATTGCCATATTTCCATGGCCTCTCCTGTCCACAGTTCAATACCGGAAAGTGAAGGGAAGTCCTCCATGACCTCTTTGATTTTGGATTTGTAGAAATTCCAGGTATCTTCATTGTCTAATCTTAGTGCGAATAAACCATTTTTTGGATTTCGATAAAACAGTTCAGGGTATACCTTCAGCAGCTCTTCGGGTATATTGAACTCGGTGCAGGAAAGGTAAAAGTCCATTCCCCAATTTTTTGCCTCATTAATGATTTTACCCAAGCACTCTTTTGCAAGCTTAATCTTTCCAGATTGATCCTCTCTTTGTAGTCTGGCGAAATACCTGAAATCAAGAAATGCATACCAGCTCTTACTGATCCAATTATCAATCCACATCAGATGATTGATTCTTTTTCTTGCCAGAAGTTTGATCAGTTTGATATTCTCATCGATATTTTCCGTTGTTGTCAAAGAAGGCCCCCAATGTCTCTCGACACCTCTTTTTTTGATATCTGGCGTACTGGTCATATTTAATTGGGGTAACCGCACTTCATGATCCTGGATGTACGTCTGATCGAGAATTTCACATATTCCATATAAAATTGCCTTTTCACTTGCACCAGATAGATAGATATGATAATTTCCATCTTCAAAACCAGTATGAATAACAAATGTTTGTTCATTTTGGCCTTCCACTACTACAGGCTCGATGATTCGAATTCGGTTACCTCCACTATGATTCACTTTTAGCTGGAGATTTTGAATATGATACATATCTCTCCATTCGTCTATTAACAAACTAACGGCATTTTGCGTAATGATGCCACTGTTATAGCAAATCTCCAAACTCACATTACACATACCATTTTTTGTTATAAATAAATCCATATTTCAGATTCTCCTACCTGTCCTATTAAGTCTGAGTAACTACATTTCAACTGTATCTTAAGGTTCAATAACGGGTAGCCTTATGGTAACTTTGGTTCCCACAAATGCTTCGCTAACGATATCCAGACCATATTCCGGACCAAATTGCAGCTTGATTCTCTTATTAATATTTCCAAGTCCAATGCTTTGTTTATCAGTTCCAAATAGTTCCATATTTTCATCATCTCTAATACTTTTTAGTAATTCTGATAACTGCTCTTCATTCATCCCTACCCCATTATCCTCTATATCCATTTGCAAATAGCCGCTCTCTGATATGAATCCTTGAATCAACAGCCGTCCTTCCCCGTTTTTCATCTCCAATCCATGGTACATAGCATTTTCCACAATAGGTTGAAGTACCATTTTCAAAGTTTTATTCTCGAGTATTGACTCTTCAATATGGATCACGGTCTCAAATTTGCCATTATACCGGATGTCCATAATTAACAAATAGTCCTTAATACAGCTCATTTCGTCTTTGATACTCACCATGTCTTCCCCTTTTATACTATATCTAAATATTCTTGACATAGCCGAGGATATACTGACTACCTCCATCACATTATAGGCTAAACCAATATTGCTCAGGCAGTTCAAAGTATTATAAAGAAAATGAGGATTAATTTGACTTTGCAGAGCCGACAATTCAGCTTGTTTTTTCGATAGCTTGGCTTCATAGAGGGAAGTTTGATCCTCAACTATTTTACTAGTCATTGCCTCGACCTTATCTAACATTTGATTAATATTAGTAGCTATGATACCCACTTCGTTTTTTGACGAGATTCTTAATCTTTGTTTGATATTACGCTCACCAATTTGGGATAAGAATCTCACGATCAACATGACCGGACGCGTGGTATTATATATGAAACCGCTGCCTATAACAGTCAACAACACAATCATAATGATACCTAACCAGATTCCGAAGGAGACGATAGGCTTCATATCACTAGTTAGCTCTGCAATAGGAATAACACTGATTACCTTCCAATCTGTGCTTTCAATTTTTTTATATTGGACGATGGATTTTTGTCCCTCATAAAGAATTTCATCTTTTACCGTACTGCTTATTCCTTCCTGCCAAAAAATCTCCTCATAGAAGTCTCCTGCTTTAAGACCTTTATTGCTAACGATAACCCGATTTTCTGAATCAAGAATTAAAAAAAGTGAATTGTTAGTTAATTCTGCTGTATTTACTAATTTCTCTAACTCCCTAGTATCTAAAAGAAAAATACAGCTTCCGATTTTTGAATAACCACCAGTCATATCCAAAGAAGAAAATATAGGAGAAATATAGGAATAATAGTAGAAAGCATCACTGCTGTCTCTTACAATAGAAGAAAACACAGCCTTTTTAAACTCACTGCTTTGAAAATTATACATTTTTCCCAGACTTTTCAATATATCATTATTATAATGGAGGGAGTCTGAAATTTGCCTGTCTTTATTATTTAATAGAACAATACTATAAATATTTTGATTGGAAGATCTTGCATTAGTAAAAATTTCAGACACGAAGTCTTTTAAATCTGCATTCCTAATGATGTTGTCCGACACCAAAAGTTCCTGCACGTATTTGCTATAACTAATGGTAATTGAATCTCTTTCAACACTTTTTGCAATCGTATCCACATTTAGCGCTACCTGTCCCATGAGACCCTCTGCATACTTAGCAGCACGCTCACGAGTTAGTGAATTGAATAAAACACTATACATGCTCTGCAACAGGATCATCATAATCAGTGCTATCAATATAAGCAGTGATATTTGGTGTTTCAGCCTCAGATTATTAATTAAGCGCATTCAAATCTCCGCTCGTTTTACGATATTTGGAAGGTGTACACCCTAAATTTCGTTTAAACACCTTATTAAAATAAAAATAATCACTATAACCGACACTCTTACATACATCTGCTATGGATAAGGTACTATTTTGAAGCAGTTCACAAGCCTTTTTCATTCTCAAATCAGTCATATACTGTGAAAACGTCATGCCTGTAACCTTTCTAAACAGCTCACAACAATAGCTTATATTAATAAAAAATCGATTGGACAATTCCTTTAAAAACAGTTCCTCTTGATAGTGCTTATGGGTATAAAGCAATAGTTCTTTAAATTTATTATTGGCATCTCCAGGTTGATCGGGTTCAAGAAAGGAAAGCAGTTCAAATAAATATTCACTTAGCGTTTCTAAATTCATGAACTTTTCTTTAATCTCAATATAGTCTAGCAGCTCAAAGTCCATTAATCCGCTGCCTTTTTCACTATTTCCTGAAGTCTGCATAACCATTTCATTCCATAAAAGCACAGCATCTTCAATCCCCAAACGGTTTGCTATAAAAAAAGCTGTCATCCCTGATGTAATACCCTTCAGGTTCTTGTACTGAGCTCGTTCTAATGCTTCTGTTATCTGCTCAGCAAATTGTTTGACAAGCCTTTTGTTGCTCTTTCTATATTGTGAAATTGTCATTGACGTATTTACAAAACAATCATTACTAGCGATATCAGAAGTCTTTAAGAGCATGGCTAAATGGTCAGCCCCATCACTGGATAAACTAATCCCTGCCCTGTCGAGTAAACTTTCCTTTGCAGTAAGACTACTATAAATCAACGCGCTTTTATCTTCATCACTATTAATAATAAAAACACATTTTTGGGGGCCTAATTTCAAGGCAGTGAATTGTGCTTTATTCCCTAAATCAAATAAAACCACATCATCATATTCAGAGCTTTTAAAATACACCGTTACAACCTGATATCTGGAGTATGGGTTATGGTGCAGCTTGGTTTTCAAAAGTGACTGATGATCCCTGCTTTCTTCCAGCAAGGAAATGTAAAAACCTAAATCAGCTGTGCTGCGCTTGTTTTCCAGCTTTCTATATAGCTTTTCAAGCATTTCCTCCGCCTTTACCAAATCCAGAGGCTTTAATTGATAATCCATCGCACCTTCCTGCATCGCATGCTGCACATAGGAGAATTCTGCAAACCCGCTAATCACAATAAAATCAGCTTCTACCCCTTTTGCTCTCGTTTTTTGCATCAACTCTATACCTGAGATTTCAGGCATCCTGATATCTGTAAACACGACATCAGGTCGTTCTTTACAAATAACTTCCAATGCTTTGGCAGGTTCTGTCGTTTCGCAAATAATTCTAAATCTGTTGTGACTACGCTCTAATAATTTTCGAATTCCTATTAAAGCCCAAGGTTCATCATCAACAATGACCACACGATACATACAGCATCACCCACATTTCTAACGTTAGTATCTCAGGCTAACTATGACGTAGAAGAACCTAATCTTCAAATATTGTGTGTAAAGGGAACTCTTTATCGTACGACAAAGAGTTCCCTTTTTCAGTTCTTCTTTCAATATTATCCATTTATTTTATTTTAGAATTTTTCTTCGCAGAAGGCAACAATTCTGGTGTAAGTTTTAATTTTTCAAAATCTTCTGGAGATAACATCGTGGCTTTATTTTTTTGATAGTAATCATTGTAAAAAGCATCGACATCTTCGCCGCCAGCTTTCTTCCAAGCATCTTTAGCATCTGCAATAGCTTTCTCCGCAGTCATACTTGGTGTTGCAAGAGCTTTTAATAGAAGGTCATCTACTGCCTTTCCTCCATTTGTTTTCTTCAAGAAGTTATCAGAGGAAAGTGCCGGCATGCTTTGTTGCCATTTTCTTGGATCAATCGCACCAGGTTTATTGACAACTTGTGCCATCCTAAAAAACAAGTCTCCAAACTCTTGCAATACGGGGTCATTCGATTTTAAATACTGGTTATAATACTCATTTGCTAAAGGAGCATAGTTTGTAGAACCACCAGTTCCTAAAGCATTTCTTATAATGCTGTAATCTGAGGCATAGTCATATTCAACTTTATTCTTCTCCGGATCTACTACAACAACCGTACCTTCTGCATCTCTCTTTTTATAAACGCCATCAGGTCCATAAGTCAAATAATCCGAAACTTTAGGGTCATTTAACCAATTAATGTATCTGACCGCAGCATCAACATCTTTTGTACTTGCATTAATAAAAGCTGCATTGCCTGGACCCCCATTTATATATCCTGTAAAACTACCATACTTGGTAGCAGGCATTTCAAATGTATCCAGTTTTCCATTTGGATTATTCTTTTTGAAATTAGCAAAAGTTGGTGAATTAATTGAACTAAATTTTCCTGTAGCAAAGATTCCTATCTTTCCATTGGTGAAATCTGCTAGCGATTTATCGCCTTTGTCAAGTAAGAAGTCTGGATCTACAAGCTTTGCATCTACAAGTTGTTTTGAATACTTAAGCCAATCTTGCATTCTATCCCATACAAATGTCAGCTTGCCATCGACCACCGCATATTTTTCAGGATTGGCAAAACCAAACATGTGAGAAAGCCATCTTTGTGCATCAGTACTTAAGGATATTCCATAGGTATCATTTTTACCATTTCCATCGGGATCCTGCTCAGTAAATGCCTTTGCTACAGCAAATAATTCTTCAGGAGTCTTTGGCATTTGAAGATTTAATTTTTCCAGCCAATCTGTCCGGATGACCACAGCATGATTGGGTGCAACATTGGTTACCGTTCCTATTGTGTAAATCTTCCCGTTTACAGTTGTTAACTTTCTAAGTGCTGGATATTTATCCAAAATCATTTTATAATTAGGCATTTTGGCCAGCAAATCGTCTGTTATTTCTAAAGCTTGACCTTTTGATATGAATGGTAGGACCTCTTCATAGCTCGATACAACATCAGGACCCTCTCCAGATGCAAAAAGCATGTTCATTCTCTGTGTGGCTTCTGTTCTAGGCACCACTATAAACTTAACTTCTTCAAGCGGAGAATTTTCTTGAATCCATTTGGTCCAACGGTTATTTTCATAGGTGCCTTCTGAAGAAGGAATCGTTCCACGATCATAAACCATAACCGTAATTTTACCTTTTTTCGCTTTAGGATCGTTGGCATTGCTTGCACTGCCCACCTTTTTAGGTTCGTCTTGTTTAGAGCTGCATCCTGCAAGTCCAATAGAAACTGACATTACTAACGTTAATCCAACCGCAATTGCTTGAAAAGATTTGTTCATACTCTGTTGCCTCCCTTTTATGTTTATAATCACATCGAAAGTTCAAATCGCTTCCGATATCTATGTTTCAGACTGCGATATTTCTGCCGCAGCCCTTACATTTCCCAAATCATTAAAACGTTTTCATAAGACTGAAATATAATCGTCAATGTGTTTTTCTTAGCCCTTTACCGACCCGAGCGTAACACCTTTCACAAAATATTTTTGCAGGAATGGGTAAACGATGAGCATGGGTATGATCAATATAACAACACCGGCAGACTTAACCGATTCAGATATGACACTGCTTGCACCAGGTATCGCTCTTAGTTCAGTATTATTATCAACATTGATTTGGTTTATTTGGAAAACCATCTGTTGAATAAGCACGGGTAAAGTATAACCCTTGGAATCATTGATAAACATTAGCACTTTTAAAAACGAATTCCAATAAGTAACCCCGTAAAAGAGACACAAAGTAGCAAGGACAGCTTTTGAAAGCGGAAGATACATCTGAAGTAAGATTCTGAATTCGGAACAACCATCTATTCTAGCTGCTTCATCCAACTCTTCTGATATGTTTTCAAAAAAAGACTTCATGACTAACATATTAAATGGGCTAATTAGTGTCGTTAACCAAATGGACCAATACGAATTCATTAATCCAAGTGATTTTACCAGTAGGTACGTAGGTATCAAACCGCCACTAAACAGCATGGTGAAGACTACAAAAAACGTTATTTTTTTTCTGGCAAACAATTTCCTTTTCGATAACGGATATGCACATAATATCGTAAAAATCATACTAAGAGCAGTCCCAGCCCCCGTCACAACGATACTATTCATAACATATTTAAATAAATTAGTTGATACGATCAAGACTTGATAAGCTGCGGGTGTAAAATCAACCGGCCATAAATATACCTTGCCTGCTTCAATAGCTGCACCACTACTTAATGAAGTAGCAACAATATATAGGAGTGGAAGTAAACACGTTAACGATATTAAAAAAAGCACAATGTTATTCGTGAAATAAAATGCTTTTTCTCCAGTCGATATTTTCAATTATCTGTCTCTCTCCCTCATATGTCGAGTTTGTAAAGTGTGTTTAAAATAACGCATTCCCTGACATTTTAGCTAATTTATTAGCCAAAAGTACAAGCAACAAACTGATCACAGAATCGAACAACCCCATTGCGGTTGTCACGCTGAATTCCCCTGTGCGAATACCAACTTCATAAATAAATGTGGACACTACCTCAGATATGTTTTTGGTTACTGGATTTTGCAGAACATAAATTCGATCAAAGCCCACTTCCATAATCTTACCCGTAGCTAAAATAAACGTTAGTATAATCGTAGGATACAAACAAGGAATAGTTACCTTCGTAATTTGCTGCCACTTGTTAGCTCCATCTACTTTTGCAGCTTCGTAATACGTGGGATCTATACCCGATAATGCAGCTAAGTAGATGATGGCATTAAAACCACTATCTTTCCATATGCCACTTCCTAAAAATATGGACATCCATGCCGTGGGATTAAATAAAAACTGGTAGGGCTGCCCGCCCAATGATTCAATAATAAAGTTAATAGGACCATGTTTAACGGAGAAAACGCTAACAATAATACCACCAACGATTACCCAGGAAAAAAAATGAGGCAAATAAAGAACGGTTTGTGTTAATTTTTTATACCATTTCATTCTTAGTTCATTTAGCAGTATAGCTAAAATAATGGGGAACGGAAATGATACTAATACGGTAAGCAAACTAATGACAAACGTATTTCTAATAATTTCCAGTGTCTGCTTCTGTGCAAATATCAATTTGAAATTCCTAAGACCTACCCACTCACTCCCAAGAATTCCTTGAATAAATCTGTAATCTTTAAAGGCAATCACCGATCCAAGCATAGGAACATAAGCGAAAATAATAAAATACAGAAGTGGCAATAGCAACATTGCATACAAGGGTATATTTTGTTTAATCATTATTCTTCTGTGCATTCTTTCACTACTAGTCAATTTGTTTTACCTCCTGCTGCTTTAAATTCTGACTTTCGTTATTGATTTTATTTTCAACTCCCTTCCTTATATATAAAGTACATTTCAATTTAATCTATTTTCTCAAATATTGTTCATATATGGTATTGACTTTACTACCAAATATCATTTGATGTTGTTATTGTATTACATAAGTTCACGAAGAAAAATGTATTAATTTCGTTTCTTTTATGTAATATGTTCGTTAATGAAAACCCTCCTGCGATAGAAGAAATGACTTTCAGATCAAAAAAAAGCAGCTACGTTACGTAGCCGCGGACACCTCTGTATAGACGTCAGTATTCTGTGTGGAAAATGACATATGTTTCGTATGCGAGGACAACCTCATGTTTACTTAGATTGGGATAAAATGTAAAAAAACCTTGATATACAAGGCTTTTCACGAATCGCATATGTTTGTGTGTGGTGTATGGACTCCAATTTGTCAGTGCTTTTACACGCTTACCCTCTAGAAACAGCGCGATGTTTTTTCTGATTTGAAAAATATTTTTCTAAATATACAAATAACTGTTCAAATGCTAATATCAAAATCCAATAAACAATCGCAATGAGCACATACATCTCCAAGTAGCGATAAGTAGAACCAGCTTCCATCTTGGCAACTGCCATAATATCAATTACTTTTATCGTAAAAGCAAGTGACGTTTGCTTAAATAAAGAAATAAACAAATTTGCAAAATTCGGAATTGCGCTTACTAATGCTTGAGGAATAAAAATACGAATCAGCGCTTGTGGTAATGTCATCCCGACTGATAATGCAGCTTCCATTTGATTGTAGTCCACTGCACGAAGTGCGGAATACCAAACCTCTGCCTGGTATGCTGCTGTATACAGTGAAAAAATGAGAAGCGCAATAAACATCTTGTTAAACTCGGTAGGAAAAAATGTAACTGCAAAAGACTCATTTAAATGCGCAAATATATCCGGTAATCCAAAATAAACGAGGTACATTTGAACAAGCAAGGGTACGCCTCGGAAAATAGAAATGTACGCTGTGGCTAGTTGTGATAATACTGGTATTTTATAAGAGCGAACAATAGACAGTAAAAAGCCAATAATAAATCCAATAGCTGCCGATTCCAACACCAATAGCAACGTTCTTGGTATTGCATCAATAATTAATGGCAACTTGCTCAACATATAATCCCAATCTAGTAACATATTGAATCACCCCTATGCCTTTCTAGCCATAATCTTATATTTCCGTTCCGTACGATTTTGATAGATGGCAAGCAAACGGCCAAATAACATCGAACAAAACCAATAGATAAACGATACAGCTAAATATGTTTCAATCAGGGTTATCCCATATTTTCGTTGGGTTAATATTTGAGCTTGACCCATTAAGTCAACAACACCAACTGTAAACACCAAAGACGATTCTTTAAAAATCGTAATCGCATTATTCCCAATAACCGGAGCTGAAATACGAAGCATTTGTGGAATAATAATGCGTCGCAACGATTGGAAATACGACATTCCGACGGCACTCGCTGCCTCATACTGTGATTTCGGTATGGCTAAATAGGCAGATCGAATCACTTCTGACATAACAGCTCCACAATGCAATCCAAAAGCGATCACTGCAAACGTAAAATTACTCCATGAATTAATTTGGATGCCTACTTGAAGCAATAGCTTTGGTAATCCGTAAAAAATTAAAAATAATTGTACGATACCAGGTGTACAGCGCATAAAAGAAATATACACAACAATTAATTGAGAAAGCACTGGGATTCGAAAAATCCGAATCAGCGCCAAAACAAATCCCAGTAAAGTACCCCCAACTAATGCCATTCCCGTAAAGGATAACGTAAGGGGCAGTTTTGGAAGGAGCTTCCAAAACGCATCGATGACTTCTGCCAAATTAATCAATTGGTTGCCCCTCCGTTCAAAAAATTATTTAAATTTATATTGATCGTTCACGTCTTTAAGAGATTTGAACATGTTCACGCTAAACCATTTTTCAGAAAGTGCTGGCAATGTACCGTCTTCAATCATTGCTTTTGTTACTTCGTCAATCCGTGCTGCTAGATCTTTTTTCTCTTTGTTAAATAATACCCAAATCGGTTCTTTTGTTACATAAGCTGCTACTTTCAAAGGCAATTTCAATTGCTTATTTACGTTGTCAAATACGGTTGTATTTGTTAAAAACGCGTCATATTTACCGCTTGCTACCCATTGAACAGACTCTGCATCTGTTACTGCGTCGATATCTTCTGCAATAATAGGTGTGGCAGCATTTTTCTTGTTGTAATCAACGACCAACGTACGCAATCCAGTGGATGGGCTCATCGGAGTTAATTTTTTTCCTTTCATATCATCCAAGCTATGAATATCATCACGATCTTTTTTAACGATCAAAGAGTTCAAAGAATAACCATATTCTTGTGCACTGAACAAATATTTTGCTTCGCGTTCTGGGTTACGGTAGTAGAAGTTTGCTGCGAAATCATATTTACCAGTCTCTACACCAACGAGCATAGCTTCACGAGCGATTTCTTCATATTCGAACTTATATTCTTTGAGACGATCATCCAACAATTTCAAATACTCAACCGTGTACCCATCCATTACATTCTTGTCATTTAAAAAACTGAATGGAGGATTTGGTACTGCATTTCGTGCTACTTTAACCACAGTTACCTTTGCAGCAGCAGTTTCGCCGCCGCCTGTTGAAGGCGCTCCACTAGTGTTTTTGTTGGAACTAGAGCCGCATGCAGTTAACGCCAAAGCCGATGCAAGGATAACTGCTATAAAAGAAAACTTTTTCATTTCTCATACACCCTTTTCTATTAATTAATCAAATATTATATGTCCATTCTGAAATGCGACTACTAATAAACTCTTTGGTCCGCTGTTGCTGCGGATTAAAGAAAAGCTGCTTCGGTTCAGCTTGTTCTACGATGTTCCCTTTTTCCATAAAAACAACATGTGTAGAAATATCTCGAGCAAAACTCAATTCGTGCGTAACGATAATCATCGTTACCCCTTCTTGAGCTATTTTTTTGATGACATCCAGCACTTCTCCAACCAGTTCGGGATCTAATGCAGACGTTGGTTCATCGAATAAAATAACTTCTGGATCTAAAGCGAGTGCTCTCGCGATACCGACACGTTGTTGTTGTCCACCAGATAATTGAGATGGATAATGATCTGCTTTGTTTGCCAAGCCAACCTTTTCAAGTAGAGCCAAGCTTTTTTCTTTCGCTTCCTTTCTATTCATTTTCTTGACCACAATCAAACCTTCCATCACATTTTCCAGTGTATTTTTGTTGGCAAATAAGTTATACGACTGAAATACCATCGCTGTTTTTCTACGTAATTTCAAAATATCTTTGCGGGATAATTTCTCGGTATTGACTGATAGATCACCGATTTTAATCGCTCCCTTATTGGGTCTTTCCAACAAATTAATACATCTTAAAAGTGTTGTTTTTCCTGATCCACTTGGACCGAGAATCGAAATAACATCACCTCGATTGACCTGCAATGAAATTCCTTTCAACACTTCTTCCGAACCGAACTTTTTATGGATATTATCTAACTGAAGCATTTCTCCACCCCCAATTCTCGATGCTCAATCGATATCAGTGATCCTATCAAGATTTAGCATAACGATTAGGAACAAAATCTAGTCCCAAGTTTCCACGCAATGTTGTAGATTCATATTCTTCTCTAAACAATCCGCGTTCACGCAAAATCGGTAATACAAGGTCAATGAACTCACGTGTTCCTTCATTATATGGAGGCCATACGAAGAAACCGTCACATGCTCTACCCTCAAACCATTTTTGCATGCGATCTGCAATTTGTTCAGGAGTTCCTACAAACTCGGATTTTGGTGAACCATAACGGAATGCAGCTTGTCGAAGGGTTAGGCCTAATTCTTTTGCTGCTTTTTTAATACGATTTGCCATGTAGCTATAACCTTCATTTCCTTCATCTTGCAAATCAGGGAAAGGTGCATCTGGATCAAGTTTAAACAAATCCACATTTTTAAAGAACAGCTTTAGCTCTGTTAACGCTTCTTCATATGTGATATAAGAAAGAACTTCAGCAAATTTCGCTTTTGCTTCTTCTTCTGTTCTACCAATTACCGGATTCAAGCCAGCAAAGACTAGAATATCATCTTCATCACGACCCACTTTTACAACACGAGCTTTTAAATCTTCAAAGAATGTATGTGCCTCTTCATATGAAATTGGAGTTGTATATACACCTTCCGCATACTCCGCCGCGAATTTTTTACCTGCTTCAGATTGACCTGCTTGAAAAATCACGGGTTGTCCTTGTGGCGAACGATTGATGTTTAATGGACCACGAACTTTGAAAAACTCACCTTCATAGTTCAAAGCGTGTAATTTATTTTTGTCATAAAAGACATTGTTTTCTTTGTCATATACGAAAGCATCATCTTCCCATGAATCCCATAAGCCTTGCACAACATCCAAGTGCTCTTTAGCACGTTGGTATCGTTCTGCATGACCATAGTGTACATCACGGCTAAAATTTAAAGATGCTCCGCCTAAAGCTGTAGAAACAACGTTCCAACCAGCACGACCACCACTAATTTTATCGATCGTCATAAATTGACGTGCAACGTTAAAAGGCTCTGAATATGAAGTCGATAGTGTGGAGACTAGACCAATATTTTTGGTAATAGAAGCTAGTGCCGCAAGCAAAGTTATTGGCTCAAATTGATTCAATGACTTTGGAGCACTATGCTCATCAAAGTACAAGCGATCAGAGAAAAATACGAAATCAAATTTAGCTGCCTCTGCTTCTTGAACTTGACGGACATGCTCTTCAAAGTTTACATTGCCGTCCGATGGTACGTTGGGATGACGCCAAGATGTACGATAATGTCCAATACCGAATACACGAGCACCTAATTTCATTTGTTTATTACGTTTGTTAGTCACTGCTTTCTCCTCCATCCTATACAGTACGATCACACTTTTCTATATTTCACAATTCCATTTTGTTCTGTTTGTTCGATTAATCCTTCAGACAAAGCATAACGAACTCGAGATAATGTTTCTGTAAAATGAAATCGTTTTTGAATCAAAGCAGGTACAGGTTCAAATACGCCGTAATACGCTTCGTAAGCTGTTTTCCATTCTTCCGTTGTAAATTGATCCACCACTTTTTGTTGACGCTCAGCATTCAACTCCTTTAATTGCTCTAACCGCTCACCAAAATGTGCAAAGGGTTGATGATGACCAGGAAACGCCAATTGTACGGAATACGGCTTTAATTTATCTAACGATTGGATAAAACTATGAATTGGATTAGGATCAAACTCGTCTGACACATAACATGTATCTGGCAAGCTATCAGGCATCACTTGGTCACCTACAAAGATCACTTGTAAATCTTTACTGTACAATGCACTGTGACCAGCAGCATGACCCGGAATATGCAATACCTCGAACGTTGCATCTCCGATTTGTATCGTTTCGCCTTCATCCAAGGTGGTCAGTGTCGGATGTGGAAGCACTTGCTGCACATTTTTTTTCAAAAGTTCTCCTAACTGCTCAATCAAGTCTTCTGGAAGTCCATTCTTTTGATAGGTTTCTAAGAATAATGAAACTAGTGGCCTACCTTCTCCCCATAACCCTTCAATTTGTTTTTTCGCAATGGTAGATACGTAAACAGGTGCATGAGAATGCTGTTGAAACCAACCAGCAAGACCATAATGATCAGGATGATGATGCGTTACTATAATTTTACGAATTTGATCCCATGTAAATCTGATATCTTTACTGATTTCATGCCACAAAGCAATAATTGCTTCTGTGTTAAATCCAGGATCGATTAACGTGTATCCATTCCCATCGGGTAACAAATAACTGTTCATCCAAGGAGGGTTACCCATGGGGAGGCGAATTTGATATATCCCATGCGGATGCAGCGTATAGTGACTCATTTTATCCTCCACCTCAATCCTTAGTAATATCTTTTAATTGTTGGTACGCCTCATACAAACGCTGGATGCCAACCGCAATTCTTTCCTTAGAACAATACGTAAAACACAATCGAATTGTACTTCTTCCTTCGCGATTTGCATAAAAGGCACTACCATTCAGAATACTAACACCATGTTGTTCTGCAATCTGCGTTAGTTGAATGACATCGGTCAGTTGCTTAAAACGAACACTCAAGAAAAATCCACCCTGTGGTACTTGGACTTCTATAAGATCTCCAAATGTATTTACAAGCGCATCCACCATCGTATCTCTTTGATCCTTATAATGTGCATTAACACCATCCAAATACGCTTGAAAATCGTTGTTCTGCAAATAAGTAGATACGATCTCCTGCATGTATGGATTCGTTTGCGAACCACTCATAAATTGCTGCACAAATTTCAGTAATACTGGAGGAACGACTGCCCATCCTAAGCGAACACCAGGACCGATAATTTTAGAGAACGTCCCGATATGTATCACATGTTCTGGAGCAAATGTATGAATGGCAGGAAGATACTTGTTTGTATAGTTCAACTCAAGATACGCATCGTCTTCCAAAATATAAAATCCATACGTTTTCGCCAAATCAGCCAATTGTTTTCTGCGTTCTACAGACAAACAAACCCCCGTTGGATTTTGATAATTCGGCATCACATACAACAATTTAGGCAATGCCTCACCTGCTTGCACTCTTCTCTCCAATTCCACTTGCAAGGGTTCAATCAAAATACCGTTCGAATCGATTTCAAAGGGTCGAATTATAGTGGCACCCGCAAGACCAAACATACGAGTAGCACCAAAGAAAGTAGGATTTTCGACCCAAACTTCATCGTCTACATTACATAGAATACGCGCCATGACTTCGATCGCTTGCGCAGCACCAATCGTAATTTTGATTTGTTCAACTGGCACTTGAATCCCAATTTTATCCAGACGGCCACTTACCCAGCTTGGCAAATATGAAATTGCCGGGCCACCGAAATAATGAAGTGCATTCTTTCCTTGCTCGAACGTAGCTTGTTTTGCTGCCTCGGCGAGCTCTTGAATCGGAAACAAATCTGAATAGGGAAACCCAAATGATAAATGGACTTGATCCGGATTATCATTTTTCGTGCCACCCAATGTTCTAGTATTTTGCAAAAAGCGATTATATATAAAAGATTCGATCATGTTTATCGCTCTCCTAAATTTCAGGTCCCCATTTCGCTACCCATTCATGAACTTTAAATTCACGAACACCATGAATTGCGAAAGGAGAACGAGATAAAATGTCTTCTACTTCAGCTTGAGACTCGCCACGGAATATAATCAATCCTAAGGAACCATCCGCAAATTTGCCGTTTGCAATAATTGTTCCTTGATCGCGTAAATCATCCAAATACTTCATATGATCCGAAAAATATTGGTCTTTTTTTGAATTGTCCAATTCAGTTACAAATACAGCAAAGCTCGCCATTTCCCATCTCTCCTATTAATAATATTATTTCAAGTGGATTACTATGAATTAAAAATAGTATAGTATATGAAAATCACTTTTGCAATAAATTATTCGTGAAATTTCGACATTTTTCTTATTTTAAAGACGGAATGGGCAATATAGTTGGCCCATGAATAGAGAAGTCTGTTCACAAAATGATTAGCAAAATTACAATAAACGCTGATGTTTCAATAGAAATCAATTACGACTTCCAAAACACAATTAAAAAATACTAAATAATATATTGAGTCATTCAACAACAGAGTAGACAGACGAATTATATTCGGCAAAAATAAGCACTCTGCATTATGAAGACGACCATGGGAATTTTGCGACCTAGTGAACATAAAAGACAAGTATGACTACCCATACGTTGAATCATGTACGACTACGCGCAATAATGTGAGTTCACTTTCGACTTGACTTGTTACGTTTACGCTTGTAAACTATAATTAACGTTTACAGACGTAAACAATAATTATTGAAAAAAGGTGAAATCGATGCACGAGTCCCCCCACATTACAGAAGCCGAAAGCGAAATCATGAAGCTCCTCTGGCAACAAGAGCCCTTGTCCGCTAACGAGATTATTTCGAAGTTAACGCAGCAGATGCAATGGTCGGATCAGACAATCAAAACGTTCCTGAACCGATTACATAAGAAAAAGGCAATTCGATTCGAAAAGTCAGGTAGGAACTACTTGTACTATCCGCTAGTTTCGCACGATGAATTTTTAAAGGCTGAGAATCGATCTTTTCTGAACAGGATTTATAATGGGGCTGTCGGAATGCTGTGCGCAAAATTTATCCAAGAAGAGCAGCTTTCCAAGGAAGATATTGAAGAGCTTCAACAAATTTTGGAGAACAAGAAGAAATCATGAAGCTCCTAGAAACAATGTTTTCACTCTTGTTAACCGCGTCACTGGCATCGACGGTAATCCTGTTGTTGGTACTTCTGATTCGAAAACTGTTCAATAAGCATCTTAGCCCGAGAGTCGTTCATATATTGTGGTTTCTTGTATTGATTAAGCTGTTAGTTCCCATCGCTCCGCAGAGCGCTATCAGCTTGTTTAATCTGCTGCCGCAAGCTATGCAGGTTGAATGGAATTCAAATCAGAAGAATATGTCTCCCAATTATTCTTCCGATTCCGATTCCAGTACAATACGACCATTAAAAAATAACGAAGAAAACATATTGCTTTCCGAATCCATCCCTAACCGGACGGAGCAAACAGCCTCTGCTATCGTATCACCGTCCCCTCAAAATCAGGGCTATGAGAAAAATCAGCATGGACTAACTTGGCTAACGATCGCGTTACTTATCTGGTTTGGCGGGGTTCTATTTTTAGGCGGATATTACCTGTTTAGCGCTCTGATATTCAGAACAAGGGTTGGGGAATCCCGTAAGCTCGACAACCAAGAGATACTTACCGTTCTTGAAGCGTGCAAGAAGAAACTGAACATTAGAAGGCAGATTCACACCTATGAAACCAACCATCTTCGTAGCCCTTGTCTCTATGGCTTATGGAAGCCGAGAATTTATTTGCCCGAAGATATCGTCACGATCGCCGATTCAAGTCAGCTAACGCACATCCTGATGCATGAACTGACTCATTTCAAGCGCAAGGATTTATGGTGTAATTTCCTGTGGATGCTTTCCGTTGCCATGCATTGGTATAATCCTTTGGTTTGGCTGGCCGCGAGGAAGATGAAAGCCGACCAGGAGGTGGCCTGCGACGCGAGCGTTCTTGAAGTGCTGGGCGAGCGTGAAGCTTCGTCCTACGGCATGACCCTGCTCATGCTGTCGCGGTTATTTTCCCGAGGCACCTCGTCCCGGGTTAACCTATCCTATTTTGGAGACAACAAGAATGAAACGAAACGGAGAATCATGATGATCACCAAGTTCAAGAAGGGCTCGTACAAGCTATCCGCCGCAGCCATTCTCTTTGTTCTTGCCTTGAGCGTCATCCTGCTTACCAATGCGTCGGATAGCGAGTCAGATGTTACTACTCCAGCAGCAAACTCCAAGGGGGCACTTCCTTCCATATACAACGACTCGTTCATATGGTTTAATAGTCTCGATCGGGCACTCGATTTTCCGAAATATACCTTTAAAGTAGTTGACTACCTTCCTGAAGGTTATCAGATGAGGGATGTGTTATATTCTAAAAGTTTCACCAGATCCAACGACGCTGACCTTATTGATGTAACATCCATTACTTTTGTATCTAACTTTGGAAATAGAAATGAAAACACCATAACGGTGAGTACTGCTATCGGCAACGGCAATTTGTTGGAGCACAATCAATTGCTGGGAGCTCACTATCCCCAAGGGACAAACGAGACTCCTGAATATCAGCAGGAATTTGTTACGATTGGCAATGTCAAAGGCACTTTATTCACAGATACGAGGCGCTACAAGCAAAGGCCAGAAACGGGCAAGAGTTTCTACTGGCAGGATGACAGTGTATGGTACGCTATCGATTACTACAGCGAGTATATGTCGCAAGAAGAGTTAGCGAAAATGGTGGAATCCTTTGTTTTACCGCAGCAAGTTCAGCATGTCCGCTACGACGGAGCGGGAAACTCATTTCCTCTTTATGATGAGACGGATTTGATTGCAGCGAAGAATATTCTCGGCTTCAAGGTGAAGATCCCGCTCAACTTGAACGACACTGAGGTTGCGTTGAGGGACTTGACCATGTTGAGGGGGAATGATCAGAACACGGGGTACTCGTTTAGGCAAACCGAGGATGCTCTGTGGAGTACCTATAACGCACCGGTCGATTCCAATAATCGGCATGACCTGCTCATGCTTTACCAGAGCAAAGCTCCACTATTCGATGCAGCCAAGCTCTCGTTCTCTCGAAAGATAGAGATTAACGGCGTCGAAATGTCGGCATATGCCGACAAGGATCACGTCTACTTTGAACCTAGCCATGACGGCAACGGAAGAAAATTATTGAGTCTAACCTATTACTTGTGGAAGCAGGACGGTATTTATTATATTGCCGTTTTCAATGGCATGGACAAGTACCAGGAAGAATACCTGAAAGCTTTAGTTATGGCTCCCCTGCAATAGATTTACGACCGGTTAATTCGAAACCTCTCTCACCATGGATGGGGGAGGTTTATTATCCTACCTGTACTTGCAATTAGCAAGAAAATATCTGAAACCGAACTGGCGCAGAGACTGTCTCCTAGAAGCAAAAAAAGTTCATGGACTGAATTAAATAAAGAACGTGTCCGCCGCCTCGAAAAGTTGGGGTTAATGAGAGATGAAGGAAGAAAGGTACTTCCTAATATGGACTACGATTCTTTTAAAATAGATAGCGTTATAGAGCAAAGGCTACAAGAGGAAAGGCAAGTATATGAGAATTTTTTGGCATTTCCCGTTCTTTATAAAAGAGTTCGAATCGACACAATACAAAGTAATAAAAATCAGCTAGAAGTATTTAAGAGCAGATTAGACAAATTTATAATCAACACTAAAGAAAATAAAATGTACGGTCAATGGCATGATCATGGACGTCTTCTAGATTACCAATAAACCAAGAAGATAACTAAGAGGCCTCTCAGAAAACGCTGAGGGGCCTCGAGCATACAATTGTGGTCTAAATGAGATCAAGAAATCATTTTATATTCTGTCCTATTCCATTGCTTTTTACTTCACAGCACCTTGAGTAATTCCTTTAATAATCCATTTTTGCGCAATCAGATATACGATAACCATCGGGGCGAGAGCAAGCAGATAAGACGCAAACGCCAAGTTAAAATTCGTGCTAAATTGACCTTGAAATACATACTGCGCAAGAGGCAGCGTATATGATTCCGGCTTACCCAAAATAATGAGCGGCAGCATAAAATCATTCCACGTCGACAAGCAGCTTAAAATGGCGATGGTGGCATTAATCGGTGCAAGCAACGGAAAGATTACGCGCCAGAAGGTTCCATAGGTCGAAGCTCCGTCAACCGTAGCAGCCTCTTCCAATTCAATCGGTATCGTACGGATATAGCCAACATAGACAAAAATGTTAAAAGAGAGCCCATATACGATATAGAGGATAATCAATCCCGGGATGTTGTTCATATGCAAATCCGTTGTAAGCTTTACAATCGGAAGCATAATAATTTGGAAAGGAATAAACATCGCACTGATGAAATAAAAATACAAGCTTTTAAAAAACCTACTATTCATATTCCGCGCTATCGCATAGGAAACGAGCGAATTGGTCAGGAGAATAAAACCAACCGAACATGCTGTGATAACAAAGCTGTTCTTGAAAGCCGAGAAAAAATTAGTCGCCTCAATGGCATTCGTGAAGTTCTCAAAGTGTAATCCCGTCGGTAGTGAAAAAATCGATTTCGCCATTTCCTCTGGATTCTTGAGTGCGATAGCAACCGCCATATATAAAGGGAACAAAATCAGTAAAGATCCGAGAGCGATCAAACCCGTGATGACCCAGTTCGTGGATTGTTTTGTCATTATGCACCCATCTCCCGTTTTTGCAAAAATTTAAGCTGTATGACGGAGATAACCACAATCACGATAAAGTAAATAACCGCATTCGCGGATTGGTAGGCAAATTCTCCACCTTGGAAGCCACCTTGATAAATCAAGTATGCAATGGACTGTGTCGCGCGACCAGGTCCGCCTCCCGTCAATGCAACGATCTGGTCAAATACCATGAGGGAGCCCTTCATAGCCAGTACCATATTGATCGTGAAGAAGGAAGAAATCATGGGAAATGTGATTTTCCAGAACGTCTGCCATTTACCCGCTCCGTCCAAATTGGATGCTTCATAGATATCTTGTGGAATCGTTTGAAGTCCGGATATATATAGAATCGTGTTAAAAGCAATTCCTTGCCATACAGCTACGATAACAATTCCGATCCAAGCCCATTGTTCATTGCCAAGAATGTTGGTAGACAGAAACTCACTTCCAAGTTTCTCTCCCCACGTCGGAACAATATTGGCAAAAATATAGTTGAAAATATAACCTACAATAAGTACCCCAAGCACGTTAGGAAGGAAGTAAATACCCCGGAAAAAATTACGGAATTTAATACGTGAATTTAAACCCAATGCAATGAGCAAACTTATCACATTGATTAAAATAGTTACAACAATAGCATATTTAAAAGTGAACAAATACGAGTTAATGACATTGTCATCTTGAAAGAGGCTAATAAAGTTTTTGAAGCCGACAAAGTCGTACCCTTCACTGAATCCGTCCCAATTCGTAAAGGCGTAATAAATACCTTGTAAAGCAGGAAAGGTATGAAAAGCAAAAAATAAGAGCAACGCTGGTATAGCCATGCTGAAATACGCCGCTTTTTTTGAAACCATGGTGATCCTCCTTTAATAAATAGGGAGAGAGCGCCTTTCGGCGCCCTTCTTCTTCAGATTGCGGCGGCACTTACTTGCGGCTAGCAACTTTATCCCATTCGGTATCAAATTGTTTGACATAAGCATCAATATCTTTTTTCTGGAGGTAGCTTTGGATAATGGTGTCCGCTTTTACAGCACCAGGGATGTAGTGATCGGAGAAGTCTTCAATAGAACCGCTCGCAAACGAAGCGTTTAGACCTTGTACGCTTGCATCGGTTTGGTTCACGTTTTTAACGGCAGAGAAAGCTTTTTGCTCATCGATGTAGATTTGAACGTTCTCAGGTTTCAGCATGAATTCAATGAATTTCTTAGCTTCTTCGGCATGCTTGCTATTTTTAGAAATAGTCAGTAGTGTATCAACGCCGGACATCACTTTATTTTTGGATGGGTCGTTCGTAGCAGCAAATGGGAACACGCCTAAATCTATGCTCGGATTTGCTTTTATAATTTCTGGAATAGCCCATACGCCTTGCAGGTACATCGCTGATTCGCCCTTAGCGAAAGCGGCATTGCCATCATTGTAGCCCTTGCCCATCATATCCTTTTGACCAAAATCCAGAAGCTTTAATTGCTTCTCAGCTACTTCACGGAATTCTGGGCTGTCAAATTTAACAGAGCCTTTAGATCTTTTATCATAAAAATCAAGGCCAACAATGTTGGTCGACAAGGAGTTAAACGGGACTAACAAGGTCCACGAGTCTTTAATTGTCAGATAAAACGGCGTTTTGCCCGCATCCTTGACTTTTTGTGCCGTAGCGATCATTTCATCCCAAGTTTTAGGAACGCTTAAGCCTAGTTCTTTAAATATGGTCTTGTTGTAAATAACACCGCTGGCATTCGCTGTAAAAGGAATCGCATATAGTTGATCGGTACTTGTCAGCCTCTTCAACATGTCGATGTAGGAAGGCTGAATATTGGCTATAAGAGGGTCATTCGAAAAGTCAGCAAATAAGCCGCTTTTGGATAACTGAGCGAACGTATCATTGGCTCCAAGACCCATGACATCAGGTATGTCCTTTTTGGCTACACGCGTTTTCAATACAGTTTCCGCATCTGGCGGGTTAACTTGAGTCACTACGATGTTCGGATTTGCATCGTTAAACTTTTTAATTAGTGCATCGAAGGAAGCTTTAGCTTCAGTCTTATTTTGGAAAAACTCCAGTTTCACTTTTTCCCCTTTTGCTGCTGCCGTATTAGAAGAAGCTTCACTGTTCGTATTTCCGCCTCCGCAACCTGCAATTACCGAAAGTGCAAGGACGCTTGTAAAAATAGTTGTAGCTGTTTTTTTCATCGTGGTGACCTCCATTTTATAAAAGAAATATTGGTGAGACTGATTCTTATAAGTAGTAAACGTTTAACCTAATGAGGTAAAAAAAACCATGCAAATCGCTTAATATCACCACCCTTAAATGAGTAAACCATGGTTATTCCATCTATTACAAGGTCTTTTTTACTGGAAAAACATATTTTTCGGGTTAAACGTTTACTAAATTTCCCCAAAAAGAAGCCCTTTTCAGGGCTTGGATCGCACTGTTTGTCTTTCCACTAGATGATGACTTACAATACTGCTCGACACTTGCGTTGAACCTTCTTCGATTAGAGTAATTAATTTTTCCGATGCCATGCGCCCCATCATTGTCAATGGCTGATGAATGGTAGTCAGCGGCGGATAGATCATTCTTGCTAATTTTAAATCGTCGTAACCTATGATCGAGAGATCATCGGGAATCTTAAGTCCGTGTTCCATAGCCACACTCATTGCACCTATAGCCATCTCATCGCTTGCTGCAAACAAAGCTGTAAAAGGAGGCGCTTCTGCCAGCAGCTTTTTCATTGCTTTCCTGCTGCCCTCAAGTACAAAATCACCGTATGCTACTCGCGATTCGGTATATTCAATTCCATTGTCGGCCAATGCCTGACGGTACCCATCCAAACGTGGGAAGCCCGCTATCTGATCCTTAAGCGTACCGCTAATCATTGCGATTTCCCGATGACCCTTCTGAATCAGATAATCTGTCGCATGATAAGCCGCTTGACGATCATCTACCTTAACATAAGGTATCATATATTTCGGAGTCATCGTATTTACAAGTATGACTGGAACTCTCATTTCCTTAATCGCTTGATAGTACTCATCCTTAAGCACTTCACTCGTGAAGACAATACCATCTACCTGCTTCTCTCGGAGGACCTGTAAGTACTTCATAGTCCGCTTGCCTTCTTCAGCGGTGTTGCACACAATTACACTGAACCCTTTTTCTTGAGCAATTTCCTCAATACCATGAAGAATATCAGATGAGAAGCTGCTGGACACATCCGGAAACAGGACACCGATCGTCTGGGTCCTTTTATTAACGAGCCCTCTTGCAATCGCATTAGGTTGATACCCCAGCTCTTCCACCGCCCGCATGACCTTTTGTTTAGTCATATTTGAATAACCGGCGAGGTTATGAAGCACTCGGGAAACCGTAGCGACAGAAACATCAGCTGCCTTGGCCACATCTTTTATTGTCGGAGGATTCATAACATCAATTACCTTCTTTACATGACATCATTTAGTTACGTAAACGTTTAAGTAATCCTAGGATATCCTCCTGATCATAGTTTGTCAAACATTTTTCGAATCGCTTACACATAGCATCGGGGTGCCGCTATAAGAGGCTGTAATGTGACCTCGTTGTGTTCCTTATCCGTGCCGATGCTATAAGAAAGAATCTTTGAGCCTATATAAGATGGACTAAACATCATGACAGCAAAGAGGCGCTTCGAAAGCAGACCCCTCTTCCAATCGCTGTTGCAGCTAGATTCTTTGTATTCTTAACCCCATAGAGGTAAGCATCCGTCTGCAAAGGCGAACACTTCGTTTCTCCAGAAGGGTCCGCTTTCTCCGCACGGGCTGTGTGTTTCTTTGGTTCATCTTAGATAGACTAAGTAAGCAAATTTAGACATCGAGGAAAAGCTCCCCAATTCCTAAGCTATTAGCTGGAATAGCGTGAAAAAGGCAGCCGTTTATTGGTACCGGCTGCCTACGTTTATTTATTGAACTCTTGTCCTTTAGAGGAAGCTCATCTGTCAAAAGTTAACTTTCAAAATATAGGAATAAGATACCCCATTTTACCGGCATTCAACACAAACTGATCGAGGTTATTGCGGATAGGAATCTAATTTTGTTATGAAGCTATGCGTAACTTCTAATGCTTCCTCCAGATACGGGGTTGTGTGATGAAATGGATGCTCTCCTCCAAAAAAATGATCCGCATCGCGTATGCTGACATAGGTTTGATTGGGAGCTGCTTCCTTCAACAGCCGCTGCCCCTCAAGCAAAGCTTCCCGATCCTTGTTTCCTTGGATAATAAGCACTGGTGACGTAAGAGAAGCAAGAAGACGAGCTGTGTCGAATCTCTGCTTGTTATGCTCCACATCATCATTAATAAAGGGGTTCGGGTTTCCAGCAACTGCTTTAGGAGGAGGTCCGCCGTTCCAGGCAATAACAGCGCTAATATATGAATGCTCGGCGGCAAAGATGATGTTGCTTCCGCCTGCCCTACTGTGCCCAAGCAGGGTGATACGGTCTATATCGGCTTGCTCGGCTAATGGCAGCTTATGCTCTCTTAGATTAGCGAGTATAGCCCCCAAATCAGATAATTCTCTGGACACTGTGCTCAGTCTTTGAACGGAAACCTCATCGGCTCCACTGTTCTGGGCACCCACACGTGAAAAGTCAAAATGAACTACGTAGAATCCGCGTTCTGCAAACCACGCTGTGACATAAGGCCAGAATCCCCAATCTTTATATCCTCTAAACCCGTGGCTGATTACCAAAACCGGTTTTGCGATCTGTTCCTCAACAAGCGTAGCTTCTCCTCGAATAAATAATTCGTTTTCCAGATTAATCCGAAAATCCTTCTTCACAACAAGCGCATTTCCCAAATAGCTCACTCCTTCTTTTAAATCATTTAGATATAAAATAAAAAAAGACATTCTTTATGAAAAGAGAATGTCTCCGTTTAAACGGTGTCCACACATGCTATGGAATACCAAAAGTTTTTTAAAATAGGATCAAAATTCATTATTCCTATATGATTAATAAGAATATAACAATCCTTTGAGGAACTGTCAATTAAATATTTCCATTGACATTTATAATTACGATTGATAGTATTAAATTATTATTCACATGTGTTTACTGTGATTTTAATTTGATACACAGCAGTCGACCGTATTTTCGGAGACATCCTTTTTACAGGAGGTCTCTTTTTTTATTACATGGAATGAGAGAAAGGGCTGGGATCCAATATGACAGCAAATACGACTACCTATTTATTTACAGAAAGCATTTTACCAGAAGTTGACGCTACCCGTAAGGCTGATTACCCGGTTTATCCTTTGTTTTTAAATCGCTGGTCCTCGCGTTCTTATGAAACTCGTAATGTGCCGGACGATGTGCTGTATACAATTCTGGAGGCTGCCCGTTGGGCTCCATCGTCGAGTAATTTGCAGCCATGGCGTTTTATTGTCGCCAGGACACCAGAGCAGCGGAAACGATTTGAGGAGTTTATCAGACCGAACAACAGACTTTGGACTGACTTTGCCCCGGTGCTTCTATTATTGGCCTCTGATAAGCTTCGAGCTGATGGAGAGCCGAATCGTTCGCATGCCTTTGATACTGGGGCTGCTTGGGCGTCTATTGCTTTGCAGGCACGAATACTGGGTCTGACGACGCGTGCTGTGGGTGGCTATGATAAAGACAAGGCCCGTGTTGTTTTGGATGTTCCGGATGAAATCGAACTGCATGCGGTGATTGCACTTGGCTATCCTGGAACGAAGGAAGCACTTCATGAGAGCTTTCAGGATAAAGAACAACCGAATGGCCGTAGGCCCTTGAGTGAAAGTATTGTAGATGGGAAGTTTAATCAATAATCAGATGCAAAAAGCCTGGCCGTTCAACGAGTGCCATTGAAAAAAAGTATAATCCCCTCAATATATGAGGTTTTTAACTTCCGTATATTCAACTTGACAGTAAAGGTATTCAATAGTATGTTTCCAAAAAAATATGAATCCAATTCTAATAGTTGTAATTAATTCTTCCGGACAACCGGAGACCTGGCTTCGAGCCAAGTCTCCTTTTTTTTATCACCTATTCATCAAAAATCTTAATGAGATGAGTTCAATCATGGGAAAACAATGCACGTAAAAAATCCATTTAAATATCTTTTTGTCCGGAACCGGCCATCACGAAACTTCCTCGGCGAGGAGTCAAGGTCTGGAACTCTGTGCCCGTCTTGGTGAACTTTCGTTAGCCTATATAAAATGAACTAAACATTATGCCAGCAAAGAGCCGCTGCGAAAGCAGACCCCTCTTCCAATCGCTGTTGCAGCCAGATTCTTTCGATTCTTAGCCTCATAGAGGTAAGAATCCGTCTGCAAAGGCGAACACTTCGTTTCTCCAGAAGGATCCGCTTTCTACGCTCGGTGTGTGTGTTTCTTTGGTTCATCTTATATAGTTTTTGAAAAACTGTTTGTATAACACTTCAGGCATTACAAGGAGGTGTAAACATCATACTTAATGTATTTATTATTCGTTTGGATAGGGTTCTCAACTTTACTTAACCCAGAGTTTGGTAATGTGTTTGTGTATGTACGCAATATTTCCTGTGTTAAACTTATAACTTGTGAATCTTTAAGTACTTCATCAACGGGTCTAAACTGAACTTCTGAAATCTCTGAGCCATCAGCAAGTAAGTCACCAGATATCAATTCCATCTCAAAGATGAAATATATACCTAGCTCCAATCCGTTTTGAAGCTCTTTAGTTCCCGTTCTAACACCAACAAGCCTTTTAGGTCGAGCTACAATCCCTGATTCTTCTTTTACTTCCCTTATTGCTGCTTCTTCAAATGTTTCCCCTTCTTCAACAAATCCTCCTGGTATCATCCAGTAATCCTTATTTGCACCATATGCAATCTTCACAAGCAACACTTTGTTGTCTTTAACGATTAATCCCCCAGCAGAACAAGCAACTCTCATATACATCACTCCCATTCCATTTAATGGTATAATACCACGAAAGTTTTATTCATATTAAATATTGATATTCTATCTATATAAGATGAACTAAACATCATGCCAGCAAAGAGGCGCTGCGAAAGCAGACCCCTCTTCCAATCGCTGTTGCAGCCAGATTCTTTCGATTCTTAGCCTCATAGCTTGGCGCGAAATGACGATCTCAGGCGATTGCGCGTGCAAGAGAAATGAAGCTATTGGATTAAGTAGGATAGATAGATGATAAGCCAACAAATGGGACGGAAAGATGCCCCATTGTTGGTTTATTTTTTTGCGAGAAACTAACTTTCGTTAGTGTTCATAATTGTCAAGTAGGATATATACTTAATGCACTTTAAATTACTTTTATTAAGAAATTGTAAATATAAATTGAAAGGGGGTATCTTCATCTCTAATGTATACGGTGACGCTTAACATGGCTGGCCATGAACATATTCAAACAGTTGGATCGAAAGCGCTGCAGCTTGCAAAATTGACAGGACAAAGCGTTAAAGTCCCAGGTGGTTTCGTTATTACCTCGAATGCGTTGGAACGTTTTCTGGAAGCAAACGATCTGCGAACCCCCGAGCTCATAGGGGATTTTGAAAGTAAGCTAATCGAAGCACGGCTGCCAGAGGATGTTTATGACGAAGTAGCAGCATCCTTCGAGTCCATGCGTGGCCAGTCTGCGAGTGGGATGATGGCTGTGGCGGTGCGTTCCTCGTCCTCGGCGGAGGATCTGGAGGAGGCCTCATTTGCGGGGCAGTACGAGACGATTTTAAATGTAACTGACCTGACGCACTTGCTGAATAGCCTGAAACGTTGCTGGGCCTCTCTCTTTTCAGCAAGGGTTCGGGATTACGCGCAGCAAAAAAATGTGAGTTCCGATATGGGCAGCTTTCCTATGGGCGTATTGGTGCAGCAGATGGTGCAAGCGGACGTATCGGGCGTAATTTTCAGCTTGAATCCTGTGACGCACAATGAAGACGAGATCATCATTAATGCAAGCTACGGCTTGGGCGAGGCGATCGTTTCCGGTCTGGTCACACCCGATTCTTATGTCATAGGCAAAACCGACGGGCACATAGAAAAAGAGTTGGGATTGAAGGAAGTTAAAATCGTAGCAGCCGACAAAGGGACGGTGGAACTCACAACAACGGAAGAGGAGCAAAATCGCTTCTGTCTATCCGACGAACATGTCGCCGAGTTGGCGGAGCAGACACGTAAAATTGAAGTTTTCTACGGGATGCCCGTTGACATTGAGTTTGCTATAAAAGACGGACATATTTACATTTTACAGGCAAGACCGGTTACTACGTAACTATAGTCTGGCAAAAACACACCTAAACTGGAGGGCAAGCTACAATATGGCTATTACAGAAACGTTTCGAAGTGATCTTATGCTACATGAGGAAGATATCAAACAGGGGTTTTGGGTCCAGGACGACGTTCACCTGTCGCATGCGCTGACGCCGTTGTTCGCCTCATTTATGGTTCCGGCGGTGACGGAAGGCACAAAGGTGGCTTTCGAAAATCTGAAGATGCCTTTGTCCCAATTTCGTTATAAACTGGCAGATGGTCGAATTTATCAGTATACCGTTCCATATCCAGGCGACCTGCAGGAGCGATTGGAGGAGCATAAGAAAACCATTGGGGCGATCCTTCCACTGTTGAATCAGCACCTGAGAAACTATGTGGATCAAGAGTTTTTGCCGTTCTACCGGAGTCTGGACGAAGACAGCAAGCGTGCTTTAACAGTTGGGGAAGCGAAAGAGAAACTGCTTGGATTGTTCGATTTCTACCGCAGGGCCTGGCAACTGCACTTTGAGATTATCCTTCCGCGTACCGCCTTTATAGCCTTGGAGCAAATGTACGGCCAACTAACGGGAAGAGCAGATTCAGCAGTCGTATACGATATGCTAGCGGGGGTCATGAACAAATCGCTCGAAACCGACAGAGAGCTGTGGAAGCTATCAGATTGGGCTAAGCAGTCTCCGGTACTGGTGGCCGCTTTTGCCGAGGAAGCGACAGAAATGGGCTACAAGGTGCGTATCGAACAAACTGAGGAAGGCCTCGCACTGCTGAAACGCCTTCAGGATGTTTTGGAGATATATGGGCAACGCTCAACCAATTCTCACGAGTTTAACGATGAAATTTGGGCCGAGAACCCGGAATACGCGCTGCGCATTATCGCAAGGTACATCAAGAAGGATTATGACTTCGACCTTGAATTTGCGGAGACCGTGCGGCAGAGAGAAGCCAAGGCGGAGGAAGTGATCGCAGGCCTCCCGGAAATGGAATTGAAGCAGACCTTCGTTATGATGTATCAATGGGCTTTGGATAGTTGGGGACTGGATGAGGACCATCATTTCTACATCGATGCCATGCTTCCTGCTAAATCACGGCTATTTTTGTTGAATGTAGGCAGGTTACTGGTGGACCAGGGGGTCATGGAAGACAAAGGTGATATTTTCTTCCTCTATCTCGATGAGCTCTTGGCTATGCTGTCCAATCCGACACCGCTGCATGCTCAGATTGGACAAAGAAAAGCGGAATATGAAGAGAACAAACTGAAGCAGCCGACACCTTTCTACGGGACACCGCCCGAAGCGCCGATGGATCCGGCTCTGGAGCGAATCTTCGGCGGAAAGCCGCCCGAAATTCAGGAGCAGACGTTTACCGGTTATGCTGCTTCCCAAGGATCCTATACAGGTACGGTTAAAGTAGTCCGCGTTCCGGAGGACTTTTCCAAGGTTCAGCAGGGAGATGTACTGGTCTGCAAGACGACGACCCCACCATGGACGGTGCTGTTCTCCATTGTGGGAGCAATTGTGACTGATGCTGGCGGAATTTTATCTCATGCGGGTACGGTGGCCAGGGAATATAAGCTTCCGGCCGTTGTGGGCTCGAAGGTTGCGACGTCTCTGCTGAAGGATGACGACATAGTTACGGTGGACGGTACCAAGGGAGTGGTCCATTTTGGACAGCAGTCCTAGTTATCGGCTCAGCCTGCTGTCCATCTTGACGGGAACGTTTCTAGTTCCCGTCAATTCCACAATGATCGCTGTGGGGCTGCCGACGATAGCTGGCGCGCTGGACGTCAGTCTGGCGCAAGCCTCGTGGGTAATTACGATTTACCTCATCGTCATGGCAGCTATTCAGCCCATTGCAGGTAAAATGGGCGATTTGTACGGCAAGCGGACAATGTTTCTGCTGGGCATGATGCTCTTTCTTATCGCTTCAGCGGCATGCATGTTTTCCTTCAGTCTGCTGTGGCTTATCATGTTCCGGGCGGTACAGGCGCTTGGTGGTGCAATAGCAACTCCGAACGCAACCGCCTTGATACGCGACGTCGTTCCCAAAGAAAGGCTGGGTAAGGCGTTCGGAACGTTCGGCCTGTTGATGGGCCTCGGGGCCGCGATTGGGCCACTGGTCGGTTCCATACTGATCGGTGGAATAGGATGGACATCGATATTTTGGATCAACATCCCGTTCGCCCTCCTTAGCCTCGTGATGGCTTGGGTTTATCTTCCACGCACACTCCCAAGGAGCGGCGATGCGACCCTTGATATATTGGGGGCGGTTTATATGGCTGCTGGCTTTACCTTGCTGACCCTGATTGTGACACATCGCGAGTTTTTCAGCGCGTGGACCGCTGCCGAACTGGCGCTCATCACGATGCTTTTCATTCATCGGGAAAGGCGTTTCAAGGCGCCCTTGATCCAATTTTCACTCTTCAGGAACCGAATGTTCAGCAGCGCAAATATAGCTATCCTGTTAAGTAACGCGATCATGTACAGCACTATTCTGGTTGTACCCGTACTGCTACAGACGGTCTATCATTATTCCGTGCAGACGGTGGGGATGCTGCTGTTTGTATTCTCCCTGTCCATGTCTGCCTGTTCCTGGATCGGCGGATCGCTGACTGAGCGGCTCGGAAAAAGGCTTCTCGTGCTGCTGTCCTTTGCGGTCTCAGCGACAGCTCTGCTTGGTTACTTAGGCATTTACGTCTACCCGAATATCTCTTATATAGCGGCCGTTTTACTGGTCGGCGGGATCGGTTCGGGTATCGGTACGCCGTCCATGCAGGCCGCTTCGCTGCAAGCGGTATCGAAGGATATGTCGGGCCTTGCCGCGGGCATCTTTTCCACTTCCCGCTATATCGGCGGCATGGCGGCTTCCGTGATGGTCAGCGTGATGCTCGATTTTCATGTGCTGTTTTACTGCCTGCTTATTGTGGCTGCGGTGGGTCTGCCTCTGTCTGGTGGCCTGACGGAACGGACTGGCAGCTCGGCGAAGGCCGATTAGGAATGGCCAATAGCCGGCTGAGAACCATTCAAATTGTTTGCTACCACTTCGTATTACCTCCTTGTGAAATAAAAAAAGAACTGACGTAATAAGCGTAGCTCTTCATACCCACGCTTTTTTTTGTTTGAACGCAAAAAAAATCAGACCTATAGTACGGGATTTGAACAGATTCACATTACCCGCTTTGCCTGCTGCTGCATGTTGATTACGCGTCTGCATCAATATGCGAATTATCTAAGTATTTCAAAGCTCCGAAACTAATAACCACAGCATCAGCTTGTCTTACAAATGGTATATATTTCGCAGCCTTTGCACTGCATTCTAATTTCATAAGAACAGTAATACAATGATTTTGATATTCCATAAAAATATCAAAAAGATCTTATATGTTGGTATTTATCATTAAAAAAGGAGGTGATTATTGTGTCAAATGAACATGACAAGCCCATATATTATGACGGGAGTGATCTCCATAAACTACCAAAAGGAGACCCTAGTCATGATAAAATTGTATTTCTACCCATTGCTCAATCGGACCTGATTCAGTTCCCCGTATTTCCGTATGAACTTGAAAAGTAATGTACAAATTTTTCTCATTCATGATATTGCAGGTTAAGAATAGTCATTTTGAGGAGGTACGTCAATGGGAGCTACACTTATTAAAATCGCATCCATTTATTTTGTTGTAGGTGTCTGTTTCGGCATGTTTATGTCGATTACTCACAAATTTGAATTCGCTTCGGTTCATGCTCATATCAATCTTGTTGGTTGGGTTTCGCTTGCATTAGCTGGTTTGGTCTATAGTGTTTTTCCAAAAGCAGCGGACTCCCGATTAGGTAAATTTCATTTTTGGCTACATAATATCGGACTTCCTATCATGATGATCAGCTTATTTCTTTTAGTTAGCGGTGTTCCTAATACTGAACCTATAGTTGCCGTTGGGGGTACTGTAACCGCTATTGCTGTCGTATTATTTATGCTTAACGTTATCCTTAATGTCCATGCAACTAAAGAACAAGCGATTATTCATAATAAAACTACCTCTTTGTAATCATCGGACACCTCATCTTGATCTTCATCATGCTTTAGCCTATACGGGATAAAAAAGTCGGATACTCAACCTAAGGGTAGGAGTCGTCGGCTTTTTTGCTGTGATGCTGCAGGCGAACACTTCGTTTCTCCAGAAAGGTCCGCTTTCTCCGCTCGGGCTGTGTATTTCTTTTGGATCCCTCGAATAAATGAACCCGGAAGTATTTCCATATCCTATTTTAAAGGGTGCTCTTCACTGACTTATTGGTTTACATTGATCAAACCGGATTCCATACGTTAAAATAACAATACAATTTCTTCTGTATGGTGGATGAGATAACTTGGTTTAAGTTTTGTTAAGCGATTTTTATGTGATGATTGATAGAATAGAGGCCAAAGGCACGGAAAAACTGTCTACAACAATAGGAAAGGGGTTTCTTCGGTGCTTATCATATGGAAGGATCACTTTCTTCAGGGGATTTTTGCACTCACTCTGATCATCTTGCTGGTTGCACTGCAGCAGATAACCGGGGCTCGGGAGACACCCGCAGCAGAACATGGCGTGCTCGATTTGCGCGGCTGGGATCTTACAAAAACAGGGATTTTTTCATTGGATGGAGAGTGGGAATTTTATCCACATCAACTTCTGTCGCCTGCTGAGATTCATAATGCTCAGCTAAAGTCAGTGATGATTCACGTGCCTGGTAATTGGGAGAATGAGAAAATCAATAAAGGCACCAAAATGAGCGGCAAAGGCTACGGGACATATAGGCTGGTCATTCGGAACATACCTATTGATCAAACACTGGCGATTTCCAAACGGTATATCCGGTTTTCCGATGCTCTGTATGTTGACGGTAAGCTGCTTGGACAGTCTGGGATACCCGGAATCTCTCTCGAAACCTACGAGCCTCGCAACGTGCCGTATACCGTCTATTTCAGGAGTGATGCGGCAGAAATCGAAATTGTGCTGCAAGCAGCGAATTTTGATTTTCGAAGTGGGGGAATTTTCAGTTCTATAGAATTCGGTCTGGGTCCGCATATGGAAAATAAGAAAATCTTTCAGACTGGTCTCGAGCTGGTGGTCATGGGATTCCTTCTCCTCTTCGGATTACTGTTCTTATACTTGTTCTTTCACCTTCACCGTGACATACTCCAACTGTTGCACGCTTTTTTCTTTTTCAGTTTTGCTGTGATCGTGTTTACGAACGGGGAGCGAATGCTGCTGCAAATGTTTCCGGATCTGTCTTTCGAGCTTGCCTTTAAGATCAAATACATCTCTGTGTACATCATGCCTATGCTTGTCTTTTTGATTATTTCAAAGATTGTTACGAATCGAAGGATGCGAATAGGGCTGATGGTCATAAGCTCCTTTCATGCCTTATATTGTCTCTTGATCGCGATAACTCCTTTTAGATTCTATTCGAACGGACAAGAAAGCTTTTATGTCATGAGCCTGTTAACCTTTGTTGCAGCCTCTGCCTTCTTGTTTCATCAGTATGCTTCTGGGAAATATGGTTCAATCACCAAGCCTCAGTTCCAGCTGCTGATCGCATCCGTGTGGACATTATTTCTTTCAAGCATGCTTACGATCTTAAACACTTGGAATTTGATAAGCATAGCTCTGTCGAATATGACCGTGCTGTTTATTCTGATGGCGTTTGCTTTACTGCTTGTGTACCAATATGTTCGCGCCTATGATTCCATGCAGCAGCTTACCCGCAAGCTCCAAATTGCCGACCGGATGAAGGATGAGTTTCTGCTTCTTACCTCACATGAGCTGAATTCGCCTCTTCACAGCATCATTCACTTGTCCCGATCACTTCTTGAAACACCGGTGCGTAGGCCGAACGAGGCTGAGATTCGGGAAAAGCTACAAATTATTAGGAACACTGCTTACCGGATGTCCAACCTGGTGAATGACCTGATCGATATTTCGCGGTTTAAGGACGGTAGTTTGAAGATCATTCCTGGCATGGTTGATCTCGTGTCTTGCATCTCCGTGGTGATCGATGTGTTCGGTTTCCTGGCAACTGCGAAAGGGATCGTCCTCGAGCGTAGGATTGAACCGGAGGCTAGATATGTCATCGCGGATGAAAGCCGATTGCTGCAAGTTCTCTATAACCTCGTTTATCATATAATCGGTCTTCAGAACAACGGGGAGATCTTATTCGAATGTCGGCAGGATAACGGCTGCGTCCAGATAATGATCCGACACGATGCCCGCAGAGTGGTGTTGACACATAACGAGATGAAGGAATCTTCTACTTCCATGGACGTACACAGCGTGGCCGCAGGATTGTCCATTGCTACCGAACTCGTTAAATTAATGGGTGGCAAGCTTGTAATCAACGATAGTGTAGGAACGATGCAGATTGCTCTGCCTTCCGCAGCTCTCGAAGATACAGAAGCCGCTGCAACGGCTTTTCAGGAAGAAGGCCCATTGAAAGCTGGTTCGGACCTCGAAGACTTGTTAGGTAGTCCTTCGGCGACCATTTTGATCGCGACAACCGACTTGGTCGACATGGAGCAGTTGAACAGTCTTCTTACCACGGAAGGTTTTCGGGTGGCATTTGCCAGCTCCGATGTGGAAGTGCAAACAGCCATAACACAACGTGGAAGACTCGATCTGATCATTTTGGACGTTATGCTTCCATCCGTAACCGGCTTTGAAGTGTGCAAGCGAATCCGGCTCGATTTCAGCCAAGCTGAGCTGCCCGTATTATTTGTTAACACTCGCAGCACACCAGTGGATATTGAATCCTGCATCGCAGCAGGCGGCAATGATTTCATTACCCGTCCGCTTGATGCGGGGGAAATCCTAGTCAGAGTTCATACACTCCTTGGCATGAAACGGCTTGTTAAGGAAGCAGCTGACAATGAAATGGCGTTCCTCCGATCGCAGATTAAGCCGCACTTTTTGTATAACGCGTTGGGCACTATTATGTCATTGTGCTATACAGACGGCCCAAGGGCTGGCGAGCTGCTTGGAAGCTTCAGCCGCTATTTACGCATTCTTTTCCATCTGGATAATTCGGAGGAAACCATTCCGCTAAGCAAAGAAATGGAGCTCGTTCTGGCATATGTCGAGATTGAGCAGGAGCGCTTCGGCAAGCGGCTAAAAGTAGAGTTTGATGTGGACGAATCGCTCTACCACTGCAAGGTCATGCCGCTCATCATTGAGCCGTTAGTAGAGAATGCAATTCGCCACGGAGTCTCCAGAAAGGTAAACGGAGGCACCGTCCGATTGACGATCAGAGAGCACGAAGATTTGGTGAAAGTTGTTGTAGAGGATGACGGAGTTGGCATGACACAGGAGCAAGTAAGCTCATTGTTCGTGCGAAGATCTCAGGGACAAGGCATCGGCCTAAAAAATATGGCTAGGCGGCTAAAGCATCTGAACGGACAAACACCCATAATCAATAGTACGCTTGGCCATGGTACGAAGGTGACGATCATGTTTCCATATCAATAAACGAACATTAAGAAAGGGAGTGCGATACTATGCTGCAAGCGTATTTGGTAGACGACGAGCTTCATTCGCTGAATATGCTGGAAATATTCCTCGTTCGAACGGGAAAAGTTAACATCGCTGGGCGCTCAGCCAACGGTTTCGAAGCCATTAACGCCCTCCGGCACATTCGTCCGCATGTTTGGTTTCTAGATATCGAAATGCCGGGGATGACCGGACTTGAACTCGCTGAAAAGATACATGAGGTGGACCCAGATGCTGTAATCGTGTTTACGACGGCCTACGATCAGTATGCAATTGCGGCTTTCGAACTTGCGGCAATCGATTACATCCTGAAGCCCATTGAGTTCGGGCGCTTATCTAAAACAATCGAAAGACTGTCGAAAGATACAGCGTGGAGGCTTTCCTCCGAGCCTTCTTCCAATGACCCTGAAAGCTTCGGAGAACTGATCGTCCGTATGCTCGGAACATTTCATGTCGCCTCGATAAACGGTAAAAGTATGCATTGGCGGACGGCCAAGGAAAAGGAGCTTTTCGCGTACCTGCTGCTGCATGTCAAGAGTCCAAGTGCGCTACACCGTGACCAAATCATAGAACAGTTGTGGCCTGACGAACCGTATGAGAAGGCAAAAACTTATTTGCACACCTGCGTCAGTCTTTTAAGGAAGAACCTTCGGAAAATAGGTATAGAAAACATAGTAGCGTACGAGAAAGAACATTATATACTGGATACAGACCGAATCAGTGTGGACGCACACCAATTCATGTCGGGACTCCTCGGTTGGCATAATAGTACAGATGTTTCGATTGCAGAGATGGAACAAATGCTGCAGCTTTATCAGGGCGAGCTTCTCGCAAGCGAGGATTATTTCTGGGCCATGGAACTGTCTCAACAGTTGGAGAATACAACCGTGAAATGGCTGCTCAAGCTTTCCAAACAGTACCTTGCACAAGAAAACGGCAAAAAGGCAGCAGAAGCGGCAGAGCGTGCAAGCAGCCAGTCGCCGTATGATGAAGAAGCTTATCGACTCACGATGCAGGCGTATCTGTTCATGGGGAAGCACGATTATGTGTTACGCACTTATCGGCAGCTTGAGGAACGTCTGGGAGAGTTGAACATTCAACCCTCCGCTATCACTCGACAGTTGTATGAGCAGATTGAGATATGATCAAGAGGACATCACTGATGATGGGCGAAAACTGCAGATATACAGTTTGCATGAAAAAATTCATTAAGCGTTTACTAACTAACTCTTGACTAAAATCTTTTAATATTTGAATGAAATATATAGATATTAAATTGATCGCTCTGTCCATCTTAACTTTAGTACCCTTCTCGAATTCTCTGTTTACGCATCCATTGAGTAGCAACCCATTTTCCAACGCGGATAACAGGTTCACCACTATGCAGCGTTAGTTCGTTCGAAATAAACAGCAGAACCTTTAACTGGTTTAACAATAATCCCTAAGTTTGGAAATGTTGTTTTTCCTCTTTTTTCTACTTCATTTAAGTACATGACTAATGTACTTATTCGATTATTATGACTAGAAGGGTTATTGGGTCCAAAAGAACCATAATGTTCTTTAAATTCTTGTCCAGGTTCATAATGTAAATCTTGTAGTCCTTCTGCATGTGCAATTTGTACATGCATTAAATCTGCTTACCTACATCTGCTCCAAACGCTCAATACGGCTTTCCATCGACGGGTGAGTTGCAAATAAGCTGGCTTTTCCCTTACGATCTCGGCTAAAAGGATTAGCGAAATACATCGAAGCAGTCGCATCTTTCGCGCGTTGGACTTGTTCCGTATCGTGACTGATTTTAATAAGCGCATGTTTTAAACCAGCAGGATTCCTAGTAAATTCAACAGCAGAGGCATCCGCTAAATACTCACGGTTACGCGAGACTGCAAGCTGCACGAAATGCGCTGCAAGAGGTGCTAATATGATAAATACCAAAGCGATAATCATGATAACTGGATTTCCGCCTTTTTGATTATCCCGATTATTTCCTCTACCACTACGATAGAAGAGCATTCGTGACCCGATATCCGCTATGATGGCAATCACGCCAACGAGCGCAATACAAATAGTCATCAACCGAATATCATAATTGCGGATATGCGATAATTCGTGAGCGACTACGCCCTCCAGCTCTTCTCGGTTTAATTTCGCGAGCAGTCCAGTTGTAAAAGCAACTGCACCTTTCTCTGGCTTAATCCCCGTAGCAAAAGCATTCGGTGCCGGGTCGTCAACCATATAAACTCTAGGCATAGGGATGTGAGCGGCAAGCGAAAGTTCCTCAATGATATTAAACAACATCGGATTATCCGCTTTTTGTATTTCCGTTGCACCGGACATACTCAAGACTTGCATAGTCGCCGATAGATAGGTAATAGGAACATAAAAAACCAAAACAATCGCTGCCAGCACGATACCGAAAATGTAATCACCGTCTACCAAATATCCAACCGCCCAACCGACTAACAAAACTAACAAACTGAATAAAAGAATAAGAAAAACCGTTTTACGTTTGTTTTGCTCAATTTGCCGATAAAGCATACGGAATCTTAACCCCCTTAAAAGGTCACCTTAGGTGCTTCACGTTCAACATCAGGAGTGATTAACAGCTGTTCAGGTCCGAATCCGAACATTCCGGCGAGCAGATTTGTGGGAAAAGACTCGCGTCTGATGTTATAGTCGGCAACAGTTTTATTATAGAGCTGCCTCGAATAGGCGACTTTGTTCTCAGTTGAAGTTAGCTCCTCTTGCAAGGATAAAAAGTTTTGGTTGGCTTTTAATTCAGGATAAGCCTCCGATAACGAAAATATCGATTTCAGTGCGCCAGCCAGTTGGTTATCCGCTTCTATACGTTCCTGCGGACTGCCGCTCAAAAGCTGATTTCTAGCAGAAATAACTCGTTCTAATGTTTCCTTTTCATGTGACGCATAACCTTTAACGGTTTCCACTAAATTGGGAATCAAATCATGTCGACGCTTCAATTGAACGTCAATTTGGCTCCACGATTCTTTAACCCAATTTCGCAATTTAACTAATCCGTTGTAAGCAGCAATAGCGTAAAGCACAATCAGCACGACTATAACCAAGGTAATAATTAATGACACTGTACATTCTTCCTTTCAAAATTATATTTGAAATGCATGGGAATCCATAGATGATTATTACCATATGTATATTGTACCAAACTTAAGGATGTAGTTATAATGATAGTGGATTTCCAGGTGGAAAGACCTCTAAGGTACCGGCAGCAGTCACTTCAGACGGGGTCATATTAGTATCCACCAACCGACAAGCTTCTTCACTGGATATATGCACTTTTAGTTAAGCGAGAGTCCTTCCACTACTTAGCTTAGATACCATAGTTCTTATCCGAATGAAAAACCTTCCAATGTTCAAAAGGAAGGTTCTTTAGTATGTCCTTTTTTCAGTATAATGCAACCCCAACTGCTTCGATAATGGGTCGATGGAGATTTCGGGCGCAGGCAGCTTGTAGTTTCCGTTAGGCGTTTGGATTGTCAGCACGGCCTGCTTGTTTTCCAACGATTTAACCGCGTCCCCAGTCAAAATTAGCGTCACTTTGTCCGCGCTTGCCGTCACGGGAATGACAATCTCCGGTTTGTTTCCAACTTTGGTAAGCTGCGCATCCAATTGGAACGCATCCAACGTCACTGAAAACACAGTTCTTTCGCCCTCTTTGGACACGGCAGATACAGCGATTTGTTCAAGCTCCTTTCCTTCAACTAAAATTCGGAACTGTGTCGTATTGTTGGACATACCACCTGAGCTACCACTCGATGAAGATGGGATACCTGATGAATTGGAGTTATCGTCTGATAAATAGCTTCCACGCGTCACCGTGATCGTGTAAGTCTTCGTGGTGCCGTCTGTAATCTGACAAATCTACTCCTCCCATCGAAAATCCTATCGTTATCAGTTTGCTCTTCCTATCGAATTAACTATGGAAGGTAATGAATAATAGCACAGCACCTGTTTGAATAATTCAATAACTCCCATAATATTCCTGCATTAACACCAAGCTTTAACAAGATCACACTTAACAATAATTCAGCCCCCAAATGGAATATCTGTCCCTATTTTTTCTGACCTGTAGTATATGCCTTATTTTAGGTAATAATATTACATATATTGGAGGTCATAAACATGTCAATTATCGAAATTTTGCTTCGTGCAATCATTTCATTTGTTGGTTTAGTATTTTGGGCACGTATTATTGGAAAGAAATTAATATCCCATTTAACTTTTTTTGACTTTGTTGCTGGAGTCACGTTTGGTTCTATTGGGGGAAACCTCATTTTCAATCCAAGTGTATCCCTGCTTGTTGGTGTAATCGGCTTAACTATGTTTTCAATTCTTGTTCTTCTTTCCGATTATATTTCTTTAAAAAGTTTTATTGGAAGAAAGTTATTAGACAGTGAACCTCAGATCATCATCAGAGAAGGTCAAATCTTGATGGAAAACATGAAGAGAGTACGTCTAACTATCGATGAACTTCTAATGTTATTAAGGAAGAAAGATGCTTTTTATATAGATGAAATAGACTTTGCATTTATGGAAACCGATGGAACGCTATCCATCATGAAGAAAACTAACAGCATGTCCATCACCCGCGCAGATATGAATATCAAAGGTCATTCACGCGGAATTCCCCATGCATGTATTATTGACGGTAAAATTATAGAAGAGAATTTAAAAAATATTCAGAAAGACTCACAATGGATGAAAATATGGCTGAAAGAAAACAATGTGAAGCTTGAACATGTTTTATTAGCTCAAATCGATCAACAAGATGGTGTCTTTATCAATCTAAAAACAAATATGTAAAATTGATTTAAATAAGCAGGCAGTACAAAAAGATAAATTTTTTTATTTAATGGAATGGATTCCGTCGGATCATTCCCCAAGATGTTGTCAAGATTTAGCTGAAAAGCTTAGCTTGCCAATTCATTTAGGTTATGCACAAAAGCCACAGGAATTCGCTCAAACTTTAGAACAATTATTTGTTTAGTGTAAAATGAAATAACCGGTTGCTCAGGCAACCGGTTACGGAAGGCTCTATTTGGATTAGGAATTTGCATACGCGACTTTAGGCTGCTTCAATTCGACGCATCGAGCCGGTTTAGGGAATATCTTCCCGGGATTGCACAGATTATCAGGATTGAAAACGTCCCGTATTCGGATCTGCGCTTCCATTTCCTCTTCAGTAAAAATGAACCGCATATCCTCCATTTTTTCTACGCCGACTCCATGCTCACCGGTGATGGACCCGCCTACATCGGCACAGACCTTTAAAACCTCCGAGCCAGCTTGGATCGCACGCTGCGTCTCTCCGTCCATTTTGGAATTGTAGAGAATTAACGGATGCAGATTTCCGTCGCCCGCATGAAACACGTTTGCAATACGAAGGTTGTATTTTCGGCTGACCTCCCCGATTCTGCTAAGCACTTCAGGCAGCTTACTGCGGGGGATAACACCATCCTGTACTAGATAGTCAGGGGAAATGGTACCCATAGCGCCGAATGCCGTCTTGCGGTTCGCCCACCAGCGTGCCCGTTCCTCCGGATTTTTCGCTTGACGCACTTCACGAACCCTGTATCTACGGCACACTTCGATGACATGGTCAATTTGTTCCTGCAATCCCGCGGCGATACCATCCACCTCAACAATCAATACAGCCCCCAGATCACGAGGATACCCAACCGGGTAGTTTCCCGATTCCACCCCTTCAATGGCAGTCCGATCCATCATCTCCAAAGCTGCCGGAACGATTCCGGCGGCAATGATATCAGAAACGGCTTGACTTGCGTCATCAACTTCATCATACAAGGCAAGTACGGTAAGGATACCTTCGGGTTTCTTAAGAATACGCACCGTAATTTCAGTTACGATACCCATCGTGCCTTCGGACCCAGTAATAAATCCTAGCAGATCATAACCCGGAGCATCCGGAACGCCCCCGATCTGTACAATTTCTCCGTCGGGCAAAACTAATTCTAAACCGATAACATGGTTAGTGGTGACGCCGTATTTCAGGCAGTGCGCGCCTCCTGCATTCTCGCCCACATTGCCTCCAATCGTGCACGCGGCTTGACTGGACGGGTCAGGAGCATAGTAATAGCCTTTAGAGGAAATGGAGTTGGATAGCTTGAGATTAATGAAGCCCGGCTGTACCACAGCCCTCTTGTTAAGGTAATCCACATCAATAAGCTTGTTCATGCGGACTAAACTAATAATGACCTCACCGTTCAAAGCCGTTGCGCCGCCACTTAACCCCGTTCCTGCTCCTCTTGGAAGATATGGAATCCGGTTTTGGTACAAAATCTGGACCACTTCGGAAACTTCCTGTGTGGATTTAGGAAAAACCACAAGGGAAGGCACTCCTTTATGAACGGTGTATCCATCGCATTCATAGGCAAGAAGATCCTCGTAGCGGTGCAGGACAGCACGCGGACCAACAATTTGCTCGAATCGCTTGATTATAGATGCTTTTGTCTGCGAATCCATTGGGCAACTCCCTCCTTAAGACACTTCGGAACGTCCGACTTTGTCTGGTTGCTTCGATAACTTAACTCCCTGCTCCCGATAAGCCCAGTCCAAAAGCTGCACCGTGTGGAGGATTTGTTCGGATCGGTCATGACGCACAACGCCGACCATAAATTGCATCATGCAGCCCGGATTTCCCATAACCACAGCATCGCAGCCGCTTGGAAGGTCGGCCATTTTACGATCAAGCAGCTCTCCGGCCATCTCCGGATGCGTCAGATTGTAGATTCCGGCACTTCCGCAGCAGCGGTCAGAATCCGGCAGCGGAACGAGCTTGATGCCCGAAACGGATTCAAGCAGTCTCCGAGGCTCTACGCGAATACCCTGAGCATGGGCCAGATGACAAGCGTCGTGATAAGTGATGGTCATATCAAGCTCGCCCTTTGGCGGAATTAATCCAAGTTTGTCGAGGAAACTAGATACGTCAATAGTCTTTTCAGCAAAAAGGTGTGCCTTTCCCGCGTATTCCGGGTCCGATTTTAACAATTCTCCATATTCCTTCAAGGTGGACCCGCATCCTGCGGCGTTAATAATAACCGCGTCGATTTCCTCGGATAGGAAAGTATCAATGTTTTGCTTGGCCAACTGCTTAGCCATATCTCTGTCACCGGCATGTACGTGCAAAGCACCGCAGCAGGACTGGTTCTGGGGAATCCAGACCTCGCAGCCGTTATGACGAAGCACGTTGATGGTCGCTTCATTAATATCCGCGAATACTGCATCCATCACACAACCGGTAAGCACTGCGACTCTCGCTCTCTTAGTTCCGATTGGAGCCAGCAGTTCTTCGACTCTTCCCAAAACAGGCTTGGCTTTTAGATCAGGAAGCGCGCGTTCCATTTCCTGCAGATGCTTAGGTAGGATACGGAGCAGACTGGTCCCTCTTGCCAAATACCTTAGACCTGAACGTTGATAGAACCTCGTAAGGAATGATAGTATCCTCATTCTGGAGGCATAAGGAAAAAGTCCGCGTAAAAAGAGCTTGTTGATGAATCCCGAAAAGCCGGAGGGTGGGTCCGCTTTGTAAAGCTGTCCGCGTGCTTCCTCTACCAATGCGCCTACTTGTACACCCGATGGGCATGCCGTTTCACAAGCGCGGCAATCCAGGCAAGTATTGACAGGGTCTGCGAAAAAATCATTCAATTCCAGCTTCCCCTCCGCGACCGACTTGATCAAATATACTCTTCCGCGCGGCGAGTGGGCTTCGAGCCCCGTCTGCTGGTAAGTCGGACAAGCTTCCAGGCACATTCCGCAATGTACGCATTCGGAAAATTTGGCGGGATCCGGTGAGTCTTCCCAAACATAATTCGATTTCGGAAACATTATTTTTTCCGGGGTTATGGTTTTCGAGTGGTTTGACATGTTATAATCCTCCCATAATTCGGCTAGGATTTAGTATTTCATTCGGATCGATTGTCATCTTGATCCCTCGCATAATTTTTTGATCAGCGGTAGTCTCGTCCCAAATTGACATCTGATTGCGAATCGAACCGGGAGCGAAGTCTACAACAGTCCTCACACCAATATTTCTCATATCGCTTTGCATATTACGGATCCAAGTGGTGAGGCTCCTGTAAAGGTCTGCTTTATCTTCTCCTGCCGTTTTTACCGTCGCCCTAGCGATTCCACTTAAAGCTCCGCCACTAAATTTCAAGGATAAACCATACTGTGCAGCCCTCGCTTCGGCGGCCTCATACATCGCCTGCACATCGGTAAGCTTGCCCATCATCTTCATTGAGACTACCGATTCGCCGTCTTCCATAAGGTTAGAATTAGGCAGGATGTTCCGTAACACAGAAAGTGCGGACTCAAATTCCTCGGCTCCGCGAAGCTCTGACATTACCGTAGCCCCTAACTCCTGACATAGCTGCTGAACATGGCGAAATTGCTCATCAACCGAAGGCCATACATCAGCAAATCCAAGAAGGACGGCAGGTCCCTGCGTTTCGATTCCGATTAATTTGACGGTCTCTTTGTTCACCCATTCAAATACACATGGCTCAAGATGAGAATCCAACAGTATATTCTGGAAGGTTCGCAGCGTCTCGACATGGGCATTCCCTATAATCATCAGACACTGTCCCGCCGGAATAGGCCTGATTTTAAAAGTAAATTCGGTATGTACACCCAATGTACCCATTGATCCGATAAAGAGCTTATTCATATCGTAGCCTGCGACATTTTTCACTACCTTAGCTCCTGTACGGATGACTTGGCCATTCGGATAAACAATCCGGGAAGCGATGAGAAAATCACGAACGGAGCCATAACCGGCCCGACGGGGTCCCGAAGCACCGGAATTAACGATGCCTCCAATCGTCGATTGATCGTCCCATGCTGCATCCAACGGTAAAAACTGTCCGGCTGCTTTCAACGTCGCCTGTAGTTCCCGCAGAGTGGTGCCGGCAAGGACAGTAACCATTAAGTCGCCGGCTGAATGCTCCAGCACACCGGACATGGCTTTCAGGGAGAGCACCAAATCAATCGATTTAGCGGATTGACCATACGCATCTTTCGTGCCTCCTCCTTGAGGAGCAACCGATAACCGGTGCTCATCAGCAAAGCAAAGTATTTCAGCAACCTGCTTTTCGTTTTCTGGCAGCGCTTTCAGACGAGCGTTTATACGGTATTCCGAACGGTTACTGTCACCCGGTAAGATATTATTTCCACCGACTATCCGTTTCAAAGTTGAACTGATTTGTCCGTTTTCCAACTTAGCTTTGGTGCTATCCATTTGATAACCCTCCAAGTGCTTTTCAGATAAGTATTCCCTTAATAATGAGCATTCGTCAGCAATTGGGCCAAATCGTCTGATTGAGCTGCAAAATCCTCCAAGCTTCGAGGAGGGTACGTTTTCCGTTTGCAATTACAGAATGCGGGGATTCGTAGTCCATCGTTTTTACATTTAAAGAAAGCACACCTTGATTGCCTTCCCCTATGTAATCGAATTTATAAAGATTCCGTAAAAAATGCAACAGCTGGTCTGCATGAACAGCAGTGAACTGATTTCTTTGATGTGGCGTCTTACCCATTAATTGATTGTATCGACCTATCTTGCAGCAGTTTCCCATTCGGGAGTAGAGCAAATGTTTTTTTATATATTTCATATTCTTATCATTCATCTCGTAATTGACTGGTAGATGATCTAGATCGATCAAAAAACCAAATTGATCTTGCTCTATTCTAGGAAATTTTCCGGTAACACTATGAGACACTGTTGAAAAAGGAGGCCGATAAGCTACCTTCATAGTTCCTTTCAAAGCTGCATGACGATAGATTTCTTTAAAAGATTCATTTAAAGCTCGGACAGCGTGTTCATGAAAAAAGGCTTCAGAAATAAAATCATCCGAAATAGTAAATATTTCAGCATTCATCTCATAAGCCTCGTCAACTGCTTCTTTTATCATTTGTATGGCTGAATGCCTTTCGTGTTCAATAACACTCCCTAGATTGAGCGGTTTTGTTAATCGTTGCGGTATAGCATTAAAACAAACCATCATTCCGCCGCTCAACAAAGTTTGCTTGACTTCCGTCCGTTCGTTTGAATCATGAATGGATGTAATTTCTATTGCATCAAAGAAATGGTCACTCACGATGTCCGTTATCGATTCCAAAGTGCCTCCGGATTTCGAACCTGCTAAAGGAAATGCCGTATGATGAACAATTCCAATTTTCATATAAAGATGAATGTCCTCTTTCAATTTGCAACAACTCCTGAAAGTAATACTGGCATTTTTTCCGCTGCGGGAGCAAGCTTAAAATCTCCAATGGATTACTTACAATTCCAACATGATAATCGATTATATTTTCATTGTCCCTCTTTTTATTATTAGGTATCGCCCTCTTTTGTTCATTATTATGAACATTGTTCAATATGGGATATTAAGAATATATTCCCATAATGATAAGATTATGTCAATGTAAAAAAGTGTACCCGACTGCCGATTGTTGAAATTCAACAACATCATGTGGTCGGATACACCCTACCTTATGGGTTAGAGCGAAATCTTAATCGCATCGAACAATCCCAGCTTGCTTAGCTTAATCGTAAGCTGGCCATCGCGGTATTCATGCTCACAATCGCTTCCGTTAATTAAGCTTACAACGGATTGTGGGGCCTCGGCAGCCGGAAAGGTCACTTCTAGATCAGAAAGTGTAACCGGTTCATAAAAGGTAGCCCCGAAATGCCCGGTTCCATTCACCAGATGAAGCAGTGTGGAGTTACGGCCCTTCTGTTCAAACAACGTAGCCTCGACCATCGGCGGGAGATTTCCTTGAATAGGCTTTAATCCAGCCACATGCTCAAGTAGATCAGCCACGAATTCAATAGTATTCGTATAGCCTTGTCTATGGAACAGCTCACCCGGTTTCCACGGAATAAATATGCCGAGCCCCTTGCCGTATGCACTTACAGTAAACCCGGGATGATCGGTAACCTGAGTATAGTAGCAGCGCTCCGGTGGTCCGAACATATGAGGTGGAATCATTTTAAAGAAGGCTTCCGTCTGATCGTTGTACTCAGCGAATACGTAATGACTGTCCAAATAAATCAGATCACTGACCGGGAAGCGTGTAAATTGGTCTTTATGATCCACTTTGAAATATACCGAACGATTGTCCTCACGCACGGAGCTAATTTTATCAATGCCTAAGCTTTTTAACGGCGGAGTATTTCTGGCAATATAAGCTTCATTGGTGAAGCCACTGCGACATACCGAAATAACGACTCCCCCTGCGTGTGTGAACGCATCCAATCTAGCGGTAAATTCATCGCTAAGCGGCTGGTAATCGGGAACAATAATCGCCTTATATTTATCCCAAGAAAGATTCAATGCATTCTGAACGACTAAGGTATCGAAAACATAATGATTTTCCGTCAAGAAGCGGAACCAGCCACGGTATTCGGCTTGATTGGCTGAAGGCCCGTTCAATAAAGCAATCGTTGAATTGGAGCTGATATTCAGGTACTCCTCGCCATGCTCCGCGTGATAATGGAAGATTTCCTTGATCCCTTCATACCCGGATTTATCCTCTTTATTATCAAGACGTCCCATTATGTAGTAATCCAGACCTCCTCCATTCGCAAGATTTTGAGCCAAACGCAGCTTCTGCTGGAACGGTGAAACCGAAACATGCCTATGATAATAGTCGGGGAAATCGACCGTTGTGTTACTGGATACCATCTCAGGATAAGAACTTACCGCCCATTTGGTATTGTCGGATGCGCTATACTGCCAATGAGGCAGCGGACGATCCAAGGCCGTGTTGGACTCCTGCCGAATCATGCCCTCCTTTAATTCAAAATTATTGGCGATGCATATATCGGGACGTACCCCTAGAATCACCTGATGCATTTTAACCGCATAATCCTTCAGCGTTTTTTGTTTAAAGATCATATATTTTTGAAACAGCGGATCACTTGCATCCTCAACCTTTGGTAGCGGAGCGTCGAACATCTCGGCAAATCCCCGTTTGCAGCTGTCGCAGTGGCATATGCCATAATACCGGTAGCTGTAATCCTTTACTTGGTATCCGCCCATGTTAAAGAAGATACCGTCAAAATCGTGTGTCGTTATCGCTTCTTTAATTATTTGTGGAGCATAATGCTGTTGGTAATCTCCGTTCAAGCAAACGTGTACATCGCCGTTATAATCAATAATCTCACCCTTCTGACTGACATAGGCCCATTCGGGATGAGTTTCATAGATCGGCCGACGGACCTTGGAAAAGTCGGTTCTGGCAAAAACTTTAATATCTGCTTTATGGCAAGCGGCAATAATATCCTTCAAGCTGTCACCCGTTAAATATGGACTTTGAAAATGAAACGGCAGACTCGTCGGATAGCTGGCAATAATGCCTGCTGCATTGATCATCACAACATTAGCTTTGAATTCCTGTAGATCTGCAACAAATTGCTCGGCGTTAATGTCTAGCATATCGATCTCACGTAAATTCGTTTGAATTTCGCGCCATGGCCGATTGATCCACCATTTTTGTTGCTCACCCATATAAGCTTCGCCTCCGAATAAAAGTTATCATCCATGTATTAACTCCATCTAAGCGCCCATCCTATAGGAAGGGTTTAGCAGGGAAGTCTCATTTCCCAAACGTTTCTTTATAATCCTTAGCAAATTCTTGGTAAGACTTCTTAATGTTCGGATCATCGTTGATTTTTTTCACGTAAGCCTTATATTCATCCATGGAGATTTGGCCAACTATGGCTTTTACTGACATCGAGGTCCATTCCTGCTGAAATTTAGGCCAAGTGGCAATCCACGTACTCGAGTCAATAACGCTGAATGGACTAATAACACCCTTCGTCAAGTAACCCTGCGATTCAACCAGCTTGATTTTCGCATCGTTATATTCCTTTGGAGCTACCGGTGTGACTATTTTTCCAAACTTATCAAAGAATAAGGTAATAGGCTGCCACGGTGAGGTAGAACCCACTTCTTTCTTATGCAGATCCGTTAAGACGATTTCACCGTTTACCTTGTTATAATGAATACCTTCAATACCGTTGACCGAAAAATCGTAATATTCTTTGCTGTTTGTCAGTTCGAAGAAATCCAAGATTCGCCTGACTTTTTCTTCGGGAACCTTTTTCGAAATAAGAAAAGCTCCGTCCACTCCAGTCGAATAGCGAACAGCATATCCATTGAGTCCTTGAAGAGGAGGAACGGTATCTACAATAGCTTCAGGCTGTACTTTCTTAATCGTGCTCATAAACGAATAATCCCAACGAAAGCTTTCATTAATCAATGACGCAGCTTTACCGGCTTCAAAGAGCTCAACCGCCTGTGTAGGCTTCATAACTGCGAATTCCTTGGCCAGCACCCCATCTGAATAAAGATCCCTCAGCCAGGCGATCATATCGGCATACTGCGGAGTCAATTGCTCATAAATAAGTCCGCCATCCGGATCAAAGGTAGGTTTTCCCATGCCGAAGGCATCGCCAAATCCGCCGGCGCTTCCAGAAAACAGGCTAGCCTTGGATACAAGCCCTATCGTATCCTTCTTGCCATTGCCGTCAATATCGGCATCCACAATCTTTTTCAGAGCGATGCGGTATTCGTCCATAGTCTGCGGCATCGGGATACCCAACTTATCCAACCAATCCTTTCGAATTTTTGGACCACCGGACAGCTGTGGACGATTTTTGGGAATTGCATAATTTTTACCGATAATACGGCTGGTAATCCAGGAATCAGGAGCTGAATAATTTTTCAAATTCGGGTATTTGCTGAAATCACCCAGAATCGGCGTGAGATCCCAAAATGCCCCATTCCTGACCGCATTAACTACTGGCGGGTGTTTGAGGTTATTAATTACAAGGACTTCGGGAATATTTCCTGAGGCAAGAATCAGGTTTAATTTGGTCGTATAGTCGCCGTCAGGGATCCATTCAATGTTTAATTTGGTATTGGTTCGTTTCATAAACTCTTTCCAATAGGAGTTTTCCATATTGGGCGCTTCCTCGAACAAGCGCGCTGTCATTTGAATCTCCAGCGGGCTGGCTGGCTTCGTTTCAGGCGACTTACTGCTTGGCGGTTCTATTGGATTTGTCGGTATAGCCGTATTTGGACTGCCGCTGCAGCCTGCCAAGAGAAGCAGAGCCAGCGCGGAACTAATGGCTACCTTCATTGTCGGTCCACGCATACGTTTTGGATAATTTAGCCCCATTCGTTCATCCCCTCATTAATTAAATGTGTCAAGCATAACCTCATAGTAAACCGGAGGGGGCAGGCACTCAATAGACAAATTTTACGTTGTTGCAAGGATATCCTCATCACTGTAAGCACTTTCACTAATATCAAATATTGTCTATATCTGCCCACTCCATATCTTGTTATATTGATTGTACGGGAGATGATAGCTAATGAATATTCGGGATGTTCATGGAATGAAAGCTACTTATTTCTACCGATTTATTTGGTTTGGTTGCCTCTCGGTATGCGTGCCAATTATGTTGGCGGGTTTTGTGTATTACCAGTTCTCAATGAAAGGAGGAATTGAAAGTATTCAATCCGATAACCAGACATCACTAACCATGGTCGAGCAGTTTACAGAAAAGGTGATGCGCGACGTTGTTGACCGGTCATTTCATTTAGCGTTTGATTCCATGATCACGGATTCCTTCAATCTTCCAGATTATCAAACCAATTACGTGGCCCAAATGGAGCTGTTGAATAAAATATCACTAGAAAAATATCAGAACAATCTGATTGGAAATATTTATTATTATAACAATAACGCTCAGCTTGTATTGTCTACCGAAGCAGGTCACCAGCAAAAAGCAGATTTCAAGTATAAAAAAGATATCGAACAGCTGGAAAAAAACAATCAGCAGGGTCAATGGATTTATTTGCTCGAAAGCAAGCTTAATGGATATATTTCCTTTGCTATGAAGCTCCCAACGCTTTCCTCGGGGGAATCGCAAGGCTTGCTGGTTATACAAGTCGATGTCAGCCAGATTAAAAAATATGTTGCCGATGTATCCATGCTGGCCAAAACCGAGTCTATTATTGCTATTGACGAGCAGCACAGAGTACTTTTTCAAATTCAGAAAGACAGTGACACCCATTCCTACTTTAATGAAGCAGTCATACAGACGATCCTATCCGATCAACGCAAGAAAGACAGCTTCAAAGCTGAGGACTCCCACGGAGAACCACTCTATTACTCGTACATAAAGTCCACATCCGGCAATATTTACATATCGGTAAATCCCAATCAGGCTATTGCAAAAGAACTGGGATGGATCCGATGGATGACTATTTCCGCTGTGCTTGTACTGCTATCGGTCGGCATTTTGCTTACTGTCATTACCTTAAAACGAGCCTATAATCCGATTGGGCAATTGGTGGAGCATCTCCATATAGAGAAAAAGACGCTGGGCGAGCAGCTTGACCGCTCGATTCCGCCGCTTATGGAAAGGCTGCTGCAGCAGTGGCTTGCAGGCAATTACATCCACAGTCCGACGCTGTATGATGAATGCCGCAAATACGGAATTCCTGTGGATCATACCTATGTAGTCGTATTGCTGGTCAAGGTTGAAAAGCTGTTTAAAGAAGAGCGCTTTCGCCCAGAAGATAAGCCCATGATTACTTTCGCAGTAACCAATGTTATGGGAGAACTGCTTTCCAGCCACCCAACACTTCGAGGTAACGTTCTTCATGACCATCAGGGTCAAGGAACCGCGATTCTATATTTTGACAAGAACGCTTCTCTGAATTCGAACATCAATGAAACGAAGCAGTTTGCCGAATCGGTACGTGCTGCACTACTTAAGTATTTAAAGCTTCAGGTATCTGTTGGAATTGGGCGGTTTTATCCTCACATTGCGGATATTCGGGTGTCATACCGGGAATCCAAGCTCTCTCTGCAATATCGCTTATATAAAGAGGATGAGTCTGTCTTATATATTGCTGACTTGGAAAGTACACAGAAGCTGCTTCCATTCAGCTATCCACGCGCAATTGAAAGCTCTATTGTCGAGTCGCTTGCATTGGGTGATCTTATACAGGCGAAGTCATCTATGGAGGAATTTACTCATTCGTTGCAGCCGTCTGAATCTTACGCAATCAGCTCTCAAAGCTATCATATGCTGTTGGCTGCAATAATCGCTTCCATTGAGCACAAGGGCGGCGGTATACCTGATATGCTCGAATATGACCTTTTCGACCAGCTCAGAGTTCGGGAAACCCGGGCAGAAATGCGTGATTGGTTTAGTGAGTATCTGTTTCCTCTATATGAAAAAATCGCCAACGAAAACTACAATACTTCAGGCAAAATAATCGCTCAAAAAGTACGAAGGTATATTGTCGATAATGTATCTCGGGAAATTTCATTGGCGGAATGTGCCGATTTGTTTCATATTACACCCGCTTACCTGAGCCGTCTGTTCAAAAAAGAGTTCGGAGAATCGTTTATTGACTATGTAACGGAGTGTAAAATGAACGAAGCCCGGAGATTGTTAACAGCCACTGATCAAAATATTAGCCAAATTGCCGAGGCTGTCGGTTATTCGCATCGGACCTTTAATCGTGTTTTTCAGCGTCTGTTAAAAACATCGCCCAGCAATTACAGAACCAACTACCGGTAATTTGGTCTGTGGGATGAAAGGAGAAACACCATGAACCTGGAACAATCGACCAAACCATCGGGACTATCCTTCCCTTGCTCTTCGTCAACCCATAACAGAAAGGTTTGGCAGCGTCTGGTCACCGGACGGTATGTGTATATGCTGATCCTACCAGGTTTTATTTATTTCGCTATTTTCAAATTTTTACCCATGTGGGGTGTGCTCATCGCTTTTCAGAATTACAACCCATTTGTCGGAATAAGCGGAAGTGAATGGGTTGGATTTGAGCATTTTTCGAATTTATTTCTCGATAAGCACTTTTATATTTTATTGCGGAATACGCTGCTCATTAACTTGATGAGCTTGATCTTCTTTTTTCCGTTACCAATTCTTTTATCAGTTATGCTAAACGAAGTCAGACATGAGTGGTTTATGAAGCTAAATCAATCTATCGTATATATGCCGCATTTTCTGTCTTGGGTTGTCGTAGCAAGTATGACCTTTTTCACGCTATCCGTCGATGTTGGTTTTATTAACAAGCTATTGATTTCGCTTGGAATGGATTCGATTTCATTTTTATCGGAGCCTAAATTTTTTTGGGGCATCCTGACTTTGCAAAACATCTGGAAGGAAACCGGCTGGGGCACGATCATTTTCCTTGCAGCGGTTGCTGGTGTGGACCCGCAGCGGTATGAGGCGGCAGTCGTTGATGGAGCCGGGAGATTGAGGCAAATCTGGCATATTACGCTGCCCGCTATCCGGCCGACAATCGTGATTCTGCTTATTTTGCGGTTGGGGCATATGGCGGACGTTGGCTTTGAGCAGGTCCTGCTTATGATGAACCCCCTTGTGAATGATGTCGCAGACGTATTTGACACCTACGTATATTATCGGGGGATTCAGCAGGGTGATATCAGTATTGGCACCGCAGTAGGCATGTTCAAGGGAGTTGTGGGACTCATTCTCGTACTCATCTCCAATTATGTGGTCAAGAAACTCGGGCATGAGGGTATTTATTAGCAGCATCCGTATAGGGAGGAAGAACCCATGAGTTTTATTCACCAAAAATCAATGACGGTTGGCGATTGGCTCAATTATAGTCTACTAGGACTGATTGCTATTGTGAGTTTGTTTCCTTTTTTGTATGTGCTCAGCCTTTCGTTAACGGACCCTTCAACCTATACGCCATTGAAATTTTATCTACTTCCTGATAAGTGGTCTCTGGCCTCCTATGCGTATATTTTAACGACTGACAGCTTTGGCAATTCATTGAAAAGCACTGCATTTATTACGGTTGTAGGTACCGTACTCAACATTATCATTACGTTCACGATGGCATACGGTTTAACCAAAAAATGGGTGATGGGCCGTAATTTTTTCCTAGGCACTGTAATCTTTACACTCTTTTTCAACGCTGGGGTCATTCCTAATTATATCTTAGTTAAAGAAATGGGCCTGCTGAACTCCTATTGGTCATTGATTTGGCCCAGCCTTACCAGCGCTTGGAGTCTGATTGTTGTTAAGAGCTTTATGGAGTCGATTCACCCAGAATTGGAGGATTCGGCCAAAATTGACGGCTGTACAGATATAGGCGTATTCCTAAGAATTATCATCCCCCTTTCCCTTCCGGCAATCGCCGCATTTACACTATTTTTCGCAGTCCAGCATTGGAATACGTACTTCAATGCTCTCATTTATATATCGGATACAAAGAAATGGACGCTTCAGGTATTAATCAAACAGTTGGTTATTGAAGCTGATGCTTCTGGAGTAGGTCAGCAAGGCAGCTCTGATGAGGTTCTCGTCCCACAGGAAACAATCCGTATGGCTTCAATTGTATTAGCGATGTTACCTATTCTAGCCGTGTATCCGTTCCTGCAAAAATATTTTGCCAAAGGCGTCATGCTCGGATCTGTTAAAGGCTAGTCATGCAGCCGGGCTTTATCATATGGATTGCTAATAAACCAATTAAGGAGTGGAAAGATGACAAGTACAAGGGAAATTAAGAACGTTCTGGTAACAGTAGAATACACAGAGAGTCAAATGGCCCGACTTAAGGAAGCTTTATCTCCGGCCAATATCATTCATCTCAATACAAAGGATGCTACCGGCATCGAAGAGGCTCTCAAGATAGCCGATGTTGCGCTGCTTCATGGAGATTTGGATGATCGCTTTCTAAATGCCACCAACCTTCGTTGGATTCATTGCGACCATGCCGGTCTTAATAAGTCAGCTCGTCCAGAGGTATTCGAGAAGGGGATGATCGTAACCAGCTCCGCAGGTCGCTCGGGACCCGTGCTCGCAGAACACGTCATGTATTTTTCGTTGGCACTTACTTATCAATTCACCTCTTTCTATGCTGCCCAGCAAGTCCATCAGTGGGGAATTCCCGGTCAAAACAATCTGCGGGGCTTGTATGGAAAGACGATGGGAATTCTCGGCTTGGGAAATACAGGTAAAGAGCTTGCTTTGCGGGCGAAAGCGTTCAATATGCGGGTTCTGGGCTACCGCCGCAGCGTAAGCGAAATTCCGGAACATGTTGACAAGCTCTTCTGCGCAGACCGCGGTGATACACTTGATGAGCTTTTGCGTGAAAGTGATATCGTTGCTCTGGTGCTGCCTCTTTCGAACGAAACTCACCATTTGATTGGTAAAAGAGAGCTTGAATTAATGAAGCCCTCCGCTTTCTTGGTTAATCTTGCCCGAGGTGCTGTTGTAGATGAGAATGCACTGCTGTTGGCTCTTCGTGAAGGAACTATTGCCGGGGCGGGTCTTGATACATTTTCAGTCGAACCGCTTCCAGCAGACAGCCCATTATGGGATGCTCCCCATACGCTGATTACTCCACACTGTACGCCTGCAGTTCCTGACAGAAACGGGCGCTCGCTTGAATTCATCCGTCACAATATTCACGCCTATCGTACGGGAGGAGCTATGGTTAATCAATTGTCGGAAAGAGATGTTTACACGAAAGGCTAGGCTTTAAATAATAAAAAGGAGACAGGATGCAATGAAAATAAACAAGTGGTGGCTTGAAAAGCCGATGCGTTTAATTCAAACCAATCTTCGGGAAATTGATGTGCTGTCAGATCCCGATGAGTTTGTAAACAGCTTGAAGCCATTTTCGGCGGATGTGCTTTTATTAAATGTTGGCGGTATCGTGGCCAATTATCCTACGGAGCTCGATTTTCAATATCGCAATCCCCTTCTCGTCAACGACTTTGTCGGGGAAATCCTCGAACGTGTTCATGCCAATGGCATGCGGTTGATTGCCCGGTTTGACTTCAGCAGATTGAACGAAGCCATTGCTTTGAAGCATCCCGAATGGTTGTATAAAAGCGTCAAAGGCGAAACCATCAATTATAACGGTCAAGTACACACTGCATTTAACGGATGGTACCAGCAGGAAGGTTCGATCCAGATCATGACGGAGGCCGTCAAAAAATATCCGATTGATGGTGTATTCATCAATATGCATGGTTATGTCATTCATGATTACAGCTACAATCATTACGGGATTTGTCAATCCGACAGCGATCAGGCCCGTTTTCAACAATTATTTGGTCATCCTCAGCTGCCTCTGACAGCGGATAGCCTTGATCCCGTTTATCGAGATTATGAAAAGTTCAAGCAGCAAACGGTAGCCGAATTATTCAGGAGACGCGCCCAAGCGGTGAAAGACATAAATCCCAACGTTGCAATTTGCAATTATACTCCCGAGGGTACGGATATTTTCAGGATGGAATCCAACACCGGCATCGACCGTCAGCTTCCTGAATTTAATTACTCAGCCTCTCATCATGTCAACATGGTGATGAGCTCCTGGGAGCACATGGCGGTCAGTAATTCTGCGGTTCATTTTGTCGATTTTGCCATGCGCCATTCCGCCGTCTCTGCACACCATACCTCCGCCAGATTAGCGCAAGATTTAATCCATGGCGGATGGTTGGACTTTTATGTAATTGGAACCTTAAATAATCAGGATGACCGCTTGTGCATGGAATCCGTTAAGGAATTGTATGGCTTTCACCGGGATAACGAGCGTCATTATACCAACATCACATCACTCTCCGATGTATGCCTTATCTTCCCGCAAAACAGCAGCTATTACGGAAGTATTAAAGAGTTTCAGGGACTATTCCGAATCCTTTCGGAGCAGCACATTTTATTTGATGTCATTCACGACAGCATTCTGGAGGAACCATCGGCCTTGGATAAGCTGAGCCCATATCAAGCCGTACTGCTGCCGGATGCCCGCAATTTGAGCGGGACCGCATGCAGCGTACTGGACAGCTATGTGCAATCCGGGGGCAAGCTGCTAGCAACCGGTGGCTCCTCAACCTGCGACGAGAAAGGGACACCTTTCCAGAAATACCGTTTGGCATCGCTGGGTGTGGACCGTATAGAGCAGACCTACCCGCGCCAGCAGGGTACCTATTTCCGCATTAAACCGGAGGATAAAGAGCGACTGCAAGGCTTTGAGGATTTGGACATCATGTACTTGTATGATGAATTTTTTCAAGCTCGCTGTAAGGCACAATGCACGAGTTTTCTGAGGTACATCCCTCCCTGCATGTTCGGTCCTCCGGAAAAATGCTACTATACCATCGTTACCGATATACCGGGGCTTATCCACCATTCCTATGGCAAGGGCAGCACAGCCCTCATCCCCTGGACGATCGGCAAGCATTATGAGAAGCTGAGCAATCATGCTCACTCCAAACTGGTGCTCAGCGCCTTGATTGATCTGCTTCAGGTAGAGCGAAGTCTACTTGTCAATACTTATCCAACGGTCGAGGTAGCCTCTCACCTTAAGAAAGAGGACGGCAGCACCCTGATTCATCTGGTAAATTTAAGCGGACAATTGGGTACCGCCTTCCACCCTCCGATTCCTATTCAATCTATAGAGATTGAACTTGCTGTTGAACGGAAGCCTAGCAGCATCTATACCTTGAAATCAAAACGGTTATTAGATTTCACGGTATTGTCCGGGCAATCTGTCACTTTCAAGCTGCCAGAGCTGCAGTTGTTCGAAACGATTGTGATCGAATATTAAACCAAGCGATCACAGTTTTTACTGGTTCTGAACACCAATTCCCAATTTATCGGAGGTGTATTGTCCATGTCCCTTTCAAGCGAGGTGTTGGCGATGACCCAAAAATGGGCCAAATTCAGCCTGCCGTTATTTCTTAGCCTTCTGGTATTAAACGGCTGCAGCAGCGGAGCAAGCGACAGCGCAGGTCCCAGCACGGGAACAATAGAGACGAAAGGAACAGTTGCAGCGGACAAAAAAGATGCAGGTCCCTTATCCATTGATATGATGACGAGTTTTACAAATACCATACCCAAACTGGATAACGCTTTTTATACCGAATTGCAAAGGCTTACGAATACTAAGCTGAATATTACTTTCGTCCTAGATGGGAACGATTACAATGCCAAGTTGGATCTGGTGCTTGCCTCTGGAGACCTCCCAGAAGTTCTGAAGGCTGATTACACCCGCCCCACATTGGTCAATGCCATTAAAGACGGAGCCTTTTGGGATCTGACTCCTTTTCTTGGCGATTTCTCCAAATATCCGAATTTACGCGATAAAATGATACCTGGTTCTTGGAGCTACGTTAAATATGACGGAAAAACTATGGGTATTCCGCGAAGCAGAGCTCAAATCGACAATACGATTATGTTCCGAAAGGATTGGCTGGAAAAAGCAAATATTCCTGTGCCTAAAACTGTCGATGAGTTTAAAGATGCGCTAAAAGCTATTGTGAAAAGCAACCCAGCTGGCGGCAACGGTACAATTGGTTATGACATTGCTGATGCTACCGGCTCCCCTTCCCTGAACGCTGCCTTCGGCGTGCCTAATCCAACTTACGATGCGGAAGGCGGTCTGATGTACTCCTACTTAAATCCGCAGTTTACTAAGCTGGTTGAATGGTTCCGTGGACTTTATGCAGAAGGGCTGATTGCTAAAGAATTTTCCGCTCTGACCGTTACACAACAAAAAGATTTGTTCAGCTCGGGTCGGGCATTCGCCTATGATGCCAGCGCTTACTACAGCTTCGTTTATACGGATAATGTGAAGAAAACCCAGCCTGATGGTAATGTAGTGTCGTTTCAGCCGTTAAAAGGACCTGGAGGCGACGGAGCCATGCTCGATATCGGGACCCGTGGCGGCATGTATATTAGCAAGAAGGTGCCTCAGGAAAAGGTGACCAAAATATTGGATTTCTTTGAAAAAACCGCTACACAGGAAATTACCGATCTTGGCTATTATGGCAAGGAGGGTGTTCATTACAATAATGTGAATGGCGAGAAGGTTTTGACCGATCTGGGTAAACAAGAAATTACCGTTGACAGTATCGCTGCCATGACGCCCGCTTATTCCAAATGGGGAAAAGTAGCTTATGCCGGAGTCTCAAAGGCTGCTAACGAAGCGAAACAGAAAGAAATGGAAATTTACGGTCAAATAGGCAAAACCGACGTATTTGGGTATTTATATTCCCCTACATGGGTCGATGTATGGCCTACCTATGAAGCTGAATTGAAAAGTATGAGAATTAAAGCGGTTGTCGGCCAAATCACGATGGATCAATACAAGCAATTTGTGGATAAGGTAAATACCGATCCGAAAATAAAGAAAGCCTATCAGGAATTCGCCAAGGATTATAAATCACGTACGAATAAATAATCGCGGAATTTCAGGCAATATCAATTAAATCTCAGTAAAGGCTGGGCATTCGGGAGCCTCAGGATATCCTAATTGCCCAACCCTTCTTCTTATGGTTTGGAAGGGAGACATAATATGGCGCGAATAATGCCAACTAACAAACGCTGGGCCAGAATAAAAAGAAATCGCTACATATACCTGCTGATGTCGGCGGGAGTCATCTATTTTTTTCTCTTTAAATTTTTGCCTATATGGGGTTTACTGCTATCGTTTCAGGACTACAGCCCCTTCAAAGGTTTCTTTGGGAGCAGCTGGGTCGGATTCAAGCACTTTTCCAATTTATTTCAAAGCGAGCAATTTTATATGATGGGCAGAAATACGTTCCTTATCAGCATATTCAACCTCGTTTTTTATTTTCCTGTGCCTATTGTTCTGGCATTGATGCTTAATGAAGTTAGACATGAATGGTTCAAAAAAATAAATCAGTCGATCGTCTATCTCCCCCATTTTTTATCTTGGGTCATCCTGGTCAGTCTTACTTTCTTTGTATTCTCTTCGGATATCGGCATCATCAATAAACTAGTCGTTGCTTCCGGGAACCAGCCCATTCTATTCCTCTCCGAGCCTAAGTTTTTCTGGATATTGCTGACATTGCAAAATATATGGAAGGATGCCGGTTGGGGAACGATTATTTTTCTTGCAGCTATCGCCGGAGTCGACCCTGCCCGCTATGAAGCTGCCGTAATTGACGGAGCGAGCCGGTGGCGGCAAATCTACCATATTACACTGCCCGCTATTCGTCCCACCATTATCATTTTATTAATTCTCCGGTTTGGGAACATGGCGGATGTCGGGTTCGAACAAGTGTTATTAATGATGAACCCTCTAGTCACTTCCGTTGCAGATGTATTTGATACCTACTCGTATATGCAGGGTATTGTAGGCGGCAAAATCAGCGTTGGTATAGCCGTAGGGATGTTCAAAGGGATTGTCGGACTCATTCTGGTAGTCACTGCTAATCAAATCGTAAAAAAATTGGGATATGAGGGGATTTACTAGCTTGTACATTGATTGATTATTCATAACGAAGAAGGTGGCATGAATGAGTTTCGTTTACAGAAAAAGGCTGACGGCAGCGGATTGGATTAATTACAGTGCCCTGATTTCGTTATCCTTGATTTGTATGTTCCCGTTTATTTATATTTTCAGCGTTTCATTCACGGACCCTGCTGTTTACGTTCCTTTACAATTTTATCTGTTCCCACCCAAGTGGTCCCTAGATGCTTATAAATATATTTTGTCGACACAAAGTTTTTTGAATTCCATTAAGAGCACTTTTTTTATTACAGTAGTGGGTACCATTCTACAGGTAATCGTCACATTTACTTTGGCCTACGGCCTTACAAGAAAGGATCTCGATGGGAGAAAGCTCGTCTTGGGCTTCGTCATCTTTACGCTGGTGTTTCATGCAGGCATCGTTCCGAACTATCTGGTTGTGAAAAGTCTTGGACTGCTTAACTCGTATTGGTCTCTGATCTGGCCTAATTTGACCAATGCGTGGACGCTAATTGTTGTAAAAAGCTTTTTGGATTCGCTGCCTCCTGAGCTGGAGGAATCTGCACAAATTGATGGAAGCAATGACGTGGGCATATTTTTCAAAATTGTTATTCCCCTTTCGATGCCTGCCATTGCCGCCTTCACTTTATTTTTTGCAGTTTCGCAATGGAATATTTATTTTAATGCCTTGATCTATATATCCGATGCCAACAAGTGGACATTGCAGGTGCTGATCAAAGCGCTTGTCCTGGATTCCACGCCCCTCGGTGCTTCCGGGACGGCTGCAGATGGAATTCCGCCCTTAGAAACAGTCCGTATGGCCGCAGTAACATTTGCGATGGCGCCTATACTTATTGTATATCCCTTTCTGCAAAAGTATTTTGCTAAAGGCGTTATGCTTGGCTCCATAAAGGGATAGGAATAGAAAATATGAGCAGCGTTGCAGACAAAAAAAGCCGTTAAACCAAAATTACTGTGGTTTTAGCGGCTTTATCTGTTTCCGAAGTTACTTCGCTTATTCCGCAGATCTCCCCAGATAAGAAACGTCATCTTTCCACCCGTACCTGCCTCAGGTCGTACTTTGCCTACATTGAAGTAAATAATACGGCTGGTTGGACAGGTTTTTTTCAAACCCTGGAACCATCCACGCATCACCATTTCCATTTCTAACTTCAAAAAAATACTCAATACAATATGGCGAATTAGTGTACGATGCGGGGATCATGGCTTCGAAGCCTTGTTCCTGCTGATCCATTTCAAGGGTGATATATGACTCGGCTTGATTGACATGACGAAAATGTAGTTGTACTTGTAGCTCCGATAAAGCGCCAGTTAACATCAAATGCACAGCAATAGGCTGCCCTTTGATAAAGGACTCGGCTGGTGAATGCAAGCTATGAGGACGATCTCCTTTCTGGATAGGGGCCAGCATATCTCCCAGAGTACGACCCCCAACGGATTCCTTTACACGAATCTGATTATATATCCGTTCAATGACCAATATATCCTCTTCGATTTCCCCTAACCGATCTGACCAATGCCCACGTGAATAATGAGCGAGCCCGAAAGTAAGATCTTCTTTATAGATTCCTTTAGAAACGCCAACAACATGCTTCCAAGCCTCTCGGGCCTCATGATAATATGCTAATGCATCCTTTAACAAAGTGGCATCCCCGGCTCTTTCGAACAACGCATAAGCGACCCCAGCACGAAATTTTTGCAAGAAAAACCGACCGATTCCTACCATGATCTGTACATCCACAGCCAATCGGCGGAACCCTGGAGCGTACTGGTCATGAATCCTACCCAACGACTCTGCCAAAAAACCTTCGGCCTGATTGGCAAGATGCTCCAAAAAATCGGCGATTTCCAATGGGGAATATTTCCCTTTACGTTTTCCTTGAATAACATCGTCTGCGAATTCGTTAACACCGTAAAACAGTTCCGGATCAAGGGGACTGACAGAACCAAAGGTATGAGGAGAAGGTGTGTCAAAATCGTAATTATATGGATAACCGTAATTTATGTATGGATTTTCGATGGGTTCACCACTTCTGTATAACGGCATATTGGTATACATTTCGGGCCAATACACATTATTGGCTACGGACGGTGCGTGGACAACAAGGATCAAAGGTAAAATGCGGCTGGCATAAGACAACGACTCTTCACATGCTTCCGCAGCGTCTTGAAACTCTGACCGAAGATACCTCCTCCAAGAGTCCGGATCAGCCTCTGGATTGTAAGACAACCTTCCCAGCAAGCGGTACGTATACGAAAATTTACTCCAATCCCGAATCCCTAACCGCAAATGTTCGTCCTCGTACAATTCACGCTCGCCCGGACTTCCAGATCCCTTCCGGCCTTTAAAGGAAAGAGGATCGAACCATTCCATTCCCAATGACCCGCAGAAGCCCGCACTTCGACCGTAGGCGGCCGCCATCTCCGGATCGCCCCATGTCAAAATTCTTTGGGTTCCCGGCCATACGCGGTGGACGATCCCGTACTTTCGGTCGTCACGATAATAGTCGGCAAATCCATAACGAGTGTAGCTTCGCTTGGACGTGACATCCATTCCGCCATGCTTCAGATTAGGGTTTCCAATACTAAAATGAGCAGACTTATCACTTTCTCCCAGTCGCTTAGGATGAAATTCCCTTTCGCGTATGGATACTTGATGATACGGGAGCCCCATATGTTCTCCCCAATACTTCGTCGATAATACGACAGGCATCCCTGTAGCCAAGGCGATATCGATCAATTCATCATTTACGCCCTTTGCATGAAAGTCTACTTCAATAATGCGTCCGGACTGATTAATTCCTTCAACGACAATTCTCCAGAAATCGTGTGTCGGCTCGGGCACCCCGCCTTCAAAATGAACCCTAACGGTTATCCCCTCGATGTTTGGACAGGTTTGAAGCAGAAGCTTCAATGCATCTCGGCAATAAGCCGCATGGTTTGAAACATCCAGACCTTCGATTTTATATTTCGTATTCGTGTTATTGGGGCCATAATCGTAAGCGTGATTCCACAACCCCAAACGAAATTGAAGTCCTCTCCGTTTTGCCTGTTCGCCGATGTACTGTAACATCTTGAAGTTGTTTTCTCTTTCTTCAACGGAAAGTCCGTCAACCTTTACTGAATAACCCGGAACCGAGAGTAAATAGGGATAAATGAAACAAAAGTAAGGATCCTCAACAATTTTGTCGATCAAATAATCATAACCGACTCCCGTGCCAAGTGTAATTCGGTTAAACCGCTGGGTTGCCAGTTCTGTAAGATATTCCTCCCAGAAACTATGGTCGTAAAACCATGCCTTGTCCTCCGCTTCACTGCTGAACAAACGGGTCACGCTTCGAACTGAATTTCTTGGTTTATCCATGGAGGATTGGACCGACCTAAGAGCATCCAGTGGGTTGGTAGCGTACTTGGCGATGTCTACCAATTCCAATATGGCATAAATCAGGCCTCGGACATCACTTCCAACCACGGCTAATTCATTTCCGGTCACACCTCGTAAAATCCCGAATGCCTCAGGCACATCTGGAATTTCTATCCCTTGTTCTCGGGCCATACCCCTGGCAATGGAGGAACCCCTCCCGGTGACAATGATCCGCAGTTTTGCTTTCTGGTCTGCATCCAGCTTATCCGAGTAGACGACTGTCAGATCTTTTGACTGCAAAATCTTCGACAAATGCCCAACGACCCAATCACATTCCGCTTGCGCGGTTACTTCGTCGCTAATATCCCGCACGATCCAAATATCAGAAATCGCTTTGTCAGTCATCATAGCACCTCTCAAAGATTTCTACCGTTCTTCGGGCCAGTTCTCCCGAAGTAGACTAGAATTCATCCTACCCGACTCTTATGCGTACAGAACGACCAAACCGTCTTCTACGGTGACGGAGTATGTTTCAAGACTCTCCTCTAATGGCTCTATGGTTACATCGTACTTTTTAACTAAACACTGATGAGGGTTAAATAACGATTTCCCAGTCGTCACGTCAAACTCCCATCCGTGCCAAGGACATGCTAGAATCTCGCCTTCCCGTCCATACCGATAACTTCCCGGTTGAGACGGTAAGGTCGTCCCAGTCAGTCTTCCTACACATAATGGCGCTCCTTGATGGGGACAGCTATTCCGTAAAGCGAAGTATCCGCCGTTTGCGTTGAACACTCCAATGGACCTGCCACCGACTTGAACGATTTTTCGTTCGCCCGGCTGCATCTCGGTTGTTTTGCATACAACGAATCGTTCCATGATCAAGAACTCCTTTACTCAAAGATTATAAAATTCTTTTGCGTTTTCGAAGAAGATACGTCGGTGGAGTTCATCCGGCAGCTTCGGAAAAGCTCTTCTTGGCGAGTCAAAGTCCCAGTGCGGATAATCACTAGCAAACATCAAGATATGCTTGGCATCCATCGCCTCCAACATGGCCAACAAATATTTATCATCATCCGGACGTTCGAGCGGCTGACTCGTTATGCGGACATGATCCCGCAAAAATTCGCTTGGACGTTTTTCAAGCCAGGGCACCTCATATCTCAGCCCCTTGTATTCTGCATCCAACCTCCACATCAATGGCGGCAGCCAAGATACTCCGCCTTCCGTTAATACGATCTTGAAATTTGGATATTTAACAAATACACCTTCGGTAAGAAAACTAACCAAATGAGCTTGGAAAGCAAGAGACAAACAGGTATGAAACTCAATGTACCGGGTAGGATGGCCTGGAGTAGGCTGATGATTAATGCCCATTCCATCTGTACCGGGATGGATGGCAAGCGGGAAACCATGTTTTTCACACGCTTCGTAAATTGGATAGTATTGCCGTTGACCAAAAGGTGCAGTTGCACCGGAATCGGTCATGACTTGCACGAAATGAGGGTGTCCGGCCCATCGTTCAATTTCTTTGGCTGCCCCGATGGGATCCTGAGTGGCAATGTACAGCGATCCTTTGAATACACCATCATGATTATATTTATCCAGCCACGTATCTGCTAGCCAATCATTATAGGCTGAAGCTACTGCGGAAGCCATATCAGGATCCGGCAGATTGTTAAGCATCGCACGAGGCAATAGAATAGCATAATCGATACCGTATTCATTAATAAGCTGCTCTCGTAAAAAATCGGGATCCGTTCCTGCTCCCCCACCGTTGGGCGGCGTCGCATCCTTACGGTTACCCTGTATATTGCCATAGGCTCGAGTTAGAGGCCGGTACCAGTCACGCCAAGGCTGCGGCAAATACTTATTTAACTCTTCTCTGGATTTTGGATATACATGTACATCACAGTCGATAATTCCTTTTTTTACTTTATACTCCATTGCGGTCACTCGAATTCCTCCTTAAGTTGAATTAACAGGTTCCGTATTCGTTAAAGACTTCGCAGCATAATCGTACTGCGAAGTTCTTCTAACTTGAATTATAGGCTTTGGACGAAATAATACGGCTGATTCGAAATGTCCTCATTCAGGCCTGGATAGTTCCGAGCTCCGCCATCGCTTTCAATGACCTCGAAGAAATAAAGAATCCCAAACGGCGAATTTGTGTACTCTCCTGGTATTGCAGCAAAGAATGACACTCCGTTCCTATTCATGTTTGAAACGCAATAATGCTCGCCCTGATTGGTATGCCGATAATGCAGCTTTACCTTCAGACTATCGTAAGCTCCCGGCAACTCCAACTGCAGCTTGATCTCTTCTCCCTTAGAGAAATGTGTGGGAGACTCATGAACAAACAGCTGTCTGCGATCAACAGGGTTCGTTGCAAGAAGTTTGATCGCCGCCTGCAGCTTACCAGTATCGACCGTCCTGTTTGCGCTCGAGCGGGCCTGTTGCAATTTGAGTTCCATTGCTCGGATATCAGCTTCGATAGCCGGCAAACGGTCTGCCCAATGTCCTCTTACCGGTTTAGTATAGCCAAACGTAATATCCGGTTTATAAATATTTTGTGAGATCGAAACAACCTTCACCCAATGTTCCTTTGCCAAATTATAAAGATCTAAGGCCCGCTCCAGCTGAGCAATATCCCCAGTCCGTTCGAACAAGGCGAAGCTCAATGCAGCACGTAATTTATTGGCAAAGAAATGACCGATATGAATCAGCATATTCACATCAATAGTGAACCGGCGAAAATTCGGAGCCTGTGAATCCTCGGCATGGTGTATTGCTCTGAACAAATAGTGTGCAGCCGTTTCGGCAAATGATTCCAGCCGCTCCGCTGTCTCCAGAGGGGAATATTTCCCTTGACGGAAGCCTTGGGTAATATCATCGGCAAAATCGTCAACACGGTAAAACAACGCAGTATCTAGCGGACTAGCGGCTCCAAACGTACCCGGCTTCGGAGAATCGAATTTAAACGGCGAGGGCAAATCTGTATCGGCAATTGGCTGGTTAGTCTGGATTTCAGGCCAATACACCACGTTAGCGGCCGAGGGGCAGTACGCTGCAGTAAGCAGAGGCAATATCCGGCTGGCATGAGAAAGAGCTTGCTCGTAATCCTCCGCCGCCTTGCCGAACTCGGAGCGCAAATATCTCCGCCAAACCGCAGGCTCCGCATCGGGGTTATATAGCAAACGTCCCCACAATCGGTAGGTATATTTGTACTTAAGCCAGTCCCGATTAGGCAGTTGCATCTCCTCGGAGAGATAAGGCTCCCGTCCGCCCGGCGAACCGGAGCCTTTACGGCCTTTAAAGGTCAGCGGCTCGCATAACTCGATCCCTTGAGTGCCGCTGAAATGGGAAAACCGCCCATATCCTGAAGCAAGCGCCGGATCACCCCACAGTAGTAGCTTCTGTGTACCAGGCCATAACCGAAACAGAATGCCGATTTTCCGATCATCCTGCAGATAATCCGCGTAACCGTACCGCGTAAATCGGCGCGACCAAGCAGTGATCGATTGCATTTGCATCGTCTGGTTAACTGGCAGAGAAAACTCGTTATCTCGAATACCGGCCTGGTGATAGCTGGGGCCCATATGCTCAGCCCAGTACTTCGGGGAGATGAAGATAGGCTGATTCGTGCCAAGTGCGATCTGCACCAATTCGTCATTAATGCCCTTAGCATGCATATCGATTTCGACACGGCGGCCGACGTCTTTCGTTCCTTCCAGGGCAATACGCCAAAACTCATAAGCCGGTTCGGGAATGCCACCCTCGTAGTGGACTCTGAAGGTCAGACCGTCGATTGCCGGAAACTCCTTAAGCAGCTTGCGGATGGCGTCACGGCAATAGGATGCGTGGTTCGTCTCATCAATATTGGCAATCGTGTAATTCATATTCGGACTATCGGTGTAGATGTAGGAGTGATTCCAAAGTCCAAGTTGAAAATGCATACCTCGGCGTTTGGTCTCATTTCCGATATAGCCGAGGATCTCCCAATTCCACTGTCTTTCCTCCTTGGGCAGTTCAATAACCTTAACGTCATAGCCGGGTACGTCAAATAAGAACGGGTACGCAAAGCAAAAATAGTTGTCGTGCACGTCCGGATCGTGACCGTAATCGTAGCCCATCCCTAAAGAAAGCGTGAATCGGTTAAAGCGCTGCATGGCCAGTTCCGTCAAATATTCATCCCAGAACGATTTGTCGTAAAACCAAGGCTTATCCTCTGGTTCACAGGCGAATAAACGGGTCACGCTGCGTATTTCATTGGCCGGACGGTCGGTTAACGTTTCCGTACCAAGCAGCTCCCCAACAATATCGCCAATAGCGTGCTTTATTCTATCTGCCAGCTCCAAAATGGCATACACGAGCCCGCGGTCGTCAGGGGCGGTCAACAGAATCTGTCCCTGGGAGACAAGGATAGCTAAGGATTCGGCTTCCACAGGCAAAGCCACCCCTAGATCGTCCCCTATGGCAACCGCAAGCGGCGAGTCGTTGCCGGAAATAACAATTCTTAGTTTGGCGGTTGTGCTTTCCGCCGCCCCTTTTTCAATTCCGACTGTCACTTTGCGGGTTTCCAGCGCCTCAATTAAGGTTTGCTCGGCCCAGTTGACGGATTCATTCGCTGCGAGCAGAGTTTGGTTATCGCGTACAACAATAACGTCAGGCGCCAAGTTTGATCGGAATACATTTGACATGGGACTTCCCCCTTAACTATTTTCATGTCGATTACCCTTTTAAGCCTGAAGTAGCAATTCCTTCAATAAAGTATTTTTGCAAACTCAAAAACACTAAAAATATCGGCATAAGCGATAGCACCGAGGCCGCCATAATTGCGCCGTAATTCGTCTGCTCTTCGCTTTGAAACTGCAAAAGTCCGAGCGGAATGGTATATAACGTTTTATTACTTAAGAATACCAGCGCGTTCTCGTAGTTGTTCCAGGAGCCCACAAAAGAAAAAATAACTAGTGTGGAGATTACCGGCAAAGATAACGGAATAATGATTCTCCAGAAAATTCTAAAATGGCGACACCCGTCCATTTTGGCGGCCTCAATTAGCTCATCCGGAATCGTAGCAATAAACTGTCTAAACAAAAAGGTGCCAAATGCGCTGAAAATACCTGGAAGCATCAGTGCCCAGAGGCTATTGTACAGACCCATCAATCTATATAGAACAAACCTTGGAACCAAGAGCATCTGGTGCGGAAACATTAATGTAGCGATATACAAAATAAAAGCCGCCTCTTTGCCTTTGAACTTGATTTTCGCAAAAGCATACCCAGCTAAAGCACTGGTAATGACCTCCCCGACAACACTGATAACTGAAACTTTGACGGAGTTGAGGAAGTAGGTTTGAAAACGCGCGAACCATACGGTCACATAATTCTCAAAAATAATTTTTTTGGGTATCCATCTGATCGGAAACTCAAAGACATCTGCGGTGGGCTTAAAAGAGGCGGACAACATCCAAATAAATGGCAAAATGGTCACAATGGAAAGCACAAGCATAATAACGGTCAGAATCGTTTTCTGGGTTAATTTCAAGTATTTCGCATTCATCGTGTTCCTTCTCTCTTGCTCTAATTTATGTGCGAGTCTTTATTGGAAAATTTCCATTGCAGCGCAGTAAAGATAAATACCATCACGAAAAGCACCCAGCCTATCGCATTCGCATATCCAATTTTGTTATACATAAACGCCGATTTATAAATGTAATAGACAAGTACCGATGTAGACGTCCCGGGTCCTCCCTGCGTCATAACATTCACTTGTGTGAAAACTTGAAAAGACCCTATGATGGAGATAATCGTTACGAAAAACAAGGTTGGTGACAGCATGGGTATTGTAATCTTAAAAAATTTACTAAGCGGGCCCGCTCCATCGATATCCGCCGATTCATATAACGAACCTGGCACACTCTGCAACCCGGCCAATAAAATAATGGCGTTGTATCCAACTGCCTGCCAAACGCTCATTATGATAATAGAGGGAAGAGCCCATTGGGACGAAGATAACCACCCCGGAGGATTTTCGATCCCAATGGCTCTCAGGACCATATTGATCGGACCGAAGGTAGGCATGTACAGGATGCTCCAAACTACAGAGATCGCGACCATAGATGCAATATTGGGCAAATAAAAGCCTAACCTCACCAAGCTTTTAAAAAAGATCTTGTCGTTTAAAATCACTGCAAGGATCAAGGCCAAAAAAACGGAGCACGGGACAGTGATGGCTGCAAATACTATGGTATTCACTAAAGATTTGATAAAAATAACGTCCGTCCACAAATTCACATAATTTTTTAGTCCTACAAACTTGATTCCTTTTAAGCCGGAAACTAAATTCCAATCGCTAAAGCTGAAAATCAGAGAAATAATAATGGGAACCAATTTAAATATGACATAGCCAATCAAATTAAGAGAAAGAAACAGCCAACCTGCAATATTTTCTTGTAAAATGTCTTTTCTGATCTTTCTCTTTGGTCTAACCGCTATCGAAGAACTTTTCTTTGCCAATTCCATCAGGCATTCCTCCACAGCTCTTCTATTTGCTTGCCTTTTTGATTAAATCGTCGGACTGCTTTTTCAACTTGGCAATCGCCTCTGCTGGTGTTTCATTCCCCATTAAGCACGACGTAATTTCAGACTTCATCAAATCCATGATTTCGGCCTTTGCCGTATTGATTGTCGTAAGATATGGCGTTAGGGATAATTTATTGTTTATGAATGTTTTCATTCCGGTCGTCTGTTCAAAATGCGGGTAGTCAAAAATAATTTTACCGACCTTTTCTTTTACCGAAGGATCCATGGATGAAAGATTTGCAGGAGTCATTGCTTTGGATTGAGCGAAAATTTCAGGCGCCTCCAAACAATAAAATTTAAGGAAAGTCCACGCCGCCTGCTTATTGGGCGCGCTTGCCGGGATGCTGTAATCGCTAATATAATAAATATTGCTTAGGCTGTCACCGCTTGTTACTTTCGGCAGATTGGCAACTCCATAATCAAATTTGGTAAAACCATACGAATCTTGTGAACTGTATTTGACAATGAAGGATGGCTGGATATACATGGCCGCTTTGCCTTGCATGAAAATAGCGTGAGGATTGGTGTCGATCTTTAACGCCTTATATTCAGAAATAGGCCACGCCGATTTATCTTTCATTTCCATATCATAAAAAAATTGCAGAGATTTTAAGAAGGCGGGATGATCCCAATTCGATTCCTGACCATTGTTTTTATAAATATAGTTAAGACCTAGCTGTTGAGCGGCAGAAAAAGCCCATTGGCCTGTGTAATCTGGAAGAAATCCGTATATCTTATTGGCCCCGCTGCCTGACGTCAACTTGAGTGCCGCAGCTCTGAGGTCATCCCATGTCCAGTCATCAGTAGGATAGGGCACTCCGGCCTTGTCAAACATAGCTTTATTATAGTAAAGACCATAGGTAGCCATGCTGTAAGGAAGAGCATAGTGTTTGCCGTTTACAGTTTCCAAATCATTGATCGAGCTTCCGAAGATTTTAGTATAGTCCATATTATCCGCCTGCAGGAAACCATCCAAAGACTCGTACATTCCGCTGCTTGCCCTGATCCTCATATCATCTACGGACGCTTGCGGTATGACATCAATAGGTTCCCCTGAGGTCAAAAGGGAATTAGCGGTTGCGGGGGCTGAATCAGCCATTTTAGTATATTTAACTTTGATGTTCGGATATTTCTTTTCAAAAGCCTCAAAAAAAGGCATCATACTTTCCTCAACCGTCCAGCTGTAGACATTAAGAGTCGTTATTCCTGCCGTTGTCTCGGAAGTCTTTGTAGCCATTGTCTCACTATCGCTTCCGCATCCTGAAGCTAATATCGTGCTGGCAATAATCGTCGCCGGCAATAAACAACCTCTTACACTTTTTACATTGTAGCTTTTTACCATACATCTCACTCCCCCATTAAGATCATTGTAAAACGATTTATACATCATTATAAAATACGGAAGAATGGGTTAAAATGCGATTTCTTAGGCGATTCATTGTTTTATCTTACATTTAAAGTAACCTTGCCATTCGCGAGCTTACTTTTAAAAAAAACAGAATTGATGACTTTGTCTTTATTTATAATCATTTGTACTTACTTACACTTTCTTATCCACATGAACAATAAAGTAGGGGAACCACTCTCATGGCTCCCCCCTTATCGAACCGCACGTGCCCTACTAAGGCATACGGCTCACCAACGTGATTCAACTTGAATTTAATATGTAGCTAATCTCTGGGCATACTGCATTTTCCGAACGCGCTCAGGAGTGTAATATTCTTGTCCGCGTTCTTTCATTTTTGCTAATCTACTAGCACTTTTCGCTTTCTGTTTATCCTTCATATACTGGGTATAATTTTCTAATGTGTATCCATATTGCGCTTCATAGTAGAGCCAGAAAGCTGGAATTAGACCAATCCTGACGAAAAATTCGTTGTTCCACTTTGTTGTCATTGCATATCCTTTTCTTTG
>NZ_FOTE01000055.1 GCF_900114475.1 Paenibacillus sp. 1_12
TGACTTGGTAGGTTATTTAGTATGCTTAATTTAACAATACCATATGATTTAGGTTCATTTTACTGGGAATCTTGACAAGCTATTAGCTGGTATAGCGTAACAAGGCTGCCGGTTTCTGCCGGCAGCCTTGTTGCGGTTTGTTTATTGAGCTATCGTTCGTAATCATGCTTCTGTTTTTCTACGGTATCCCTCATCAAGGTTTGCTTCAAACCATCTGTTCTTTTAGTAATAAATGTTTCCCAAAATATTTTTCCTTTTTCTGCAAGTTCTTTTTGTGAGTAAATTCCTTCTTCAAACTTTCCCCAACAACCTTCCTGAGTAAGTTTACCCCACCCTAGATAATCTGCATAAAGACGATTTTCTGATGGTATGTCTGAACCCATAGAATTTATTCTTACCAGTTCTGGACAAAGCCACATAGCTGTACAAACGGACAATAAACCACCATGTATTTCGTTTAAGCCCTGTAAACCTGCCTTTTCAACTGCTGCTTCCCAAGCCAAATTCGTATTATGATTTGCGGAGATTAAGATGATCTGCGGATATTTGTAATTTATATTCTTGATAAAAGCACTCTCCCAATATGAACCACCATGCCCTGTGCAGACCAAAAACTTCGTAACCCCTTGTCTTGTCAGGTTTATAATTACATCTTCTAGCATGGCTGTTAAGATATTGGGGCTTATCGTAACCGTCCCTTTAAAATTGGCGTGTTCTTCAGATGTATTAAAAGGGATTGTTGGTAACACATAAGCATTTAATTCTCTACCATAAGCATCGGCATATAATTCTGCGATAAGTGTATCTAGATGCATCGGTAAGTACGGTCCAAACTGTTCTGTTGCTCCTACGGATAAAATAACAGTATCAATACCACTATTTGAAATTTCTGTTGTCGTATTTTTAAAGTTAAACATAATAACACTCCCCAAATAAACATGAAAATTCCCACTACATGGAAAATTATACCATGTTTAAAAGTGGAAATTAGATATAACCAAATTATCCTTATGGCTGTAGGAAAGGAGGCAATGTTCTAACGTAGATTAAACTCTCCTGCCCACTAGTTCAACACTAGTTGCCGTTTTCCACCACGCTCTACTGTTAGATAAATTTAGTTAAGTTTTATAAAGGCAAAAACGTAGCAACGTAGTTAATTCTATTATATTCTTGTTGAAAACCAAATTTGTTATATAACGACTTCGCTGCGTGGTTTTTACTATCTACGGTTAGCCTAACATCATCAGCACCTGAATGTTTTAATCGATGTAGAATTTCGGATAACAGCACTTTCCCAATACCACGTTTTTGCCACTCGCGCCTTAAAGCTATGGTTGGTATTCGAGCATGAGTCCCTCTAAGAATCGAAGAAATAAGACCAATAGGATTTCCAATTTCATTTGTGCATAAGATATACAGATTCGGAGAGAAATTAGTTCCCTGGAATTCATGAACTACGCTCTCTTGGCTTTTGTTACTGCAGAATGCCTCATTATATATATCAGCCCAAGCATTTGCGTCCTCAAGGGTAGGGGGATGGAATTGAAATCCTAATAGTTGGCTGAAGATCTTTAAGTTAACCATGTTTTTCAAACAGAGTATCTCCAAGGTACTTTCCTCTTGCATTCCAAAGTTGACCCCAATAGTGGTTTCTCCAGGAATACACGTGAGCGCACGGTGTTTAAAGCGAATGGGCTTTGCATCTTCTCGCCCGATCCCTTTGAGTCGGGTAAATATGAAGTTGAATATTGCTGTACCAATCCCACGCCTACGCCAATCCACGTCTACTGTCCCGAAACAATCAACGGCGATATGCATTTCTTGTTCTACGAAGCACAATGAAAAATAACCGACGATAGTCTGCCAATCTCAATAACGAAAGTATTCTCACGGATTCTTCTATCTGGTTCGTCCAAATTTTGTTCGAACTCTGCTACAGATACTCCGTTCATCATGTGAAATGAGTCGCGGTTAATCATTGTTACAATTCTGTCTGTGTCGGACCGTGTATGTACTCGAATTGACATATCTGTGTCCGAAAGTTTCATTGAACGTTACCCTCCCTCATCATTACCAACTGAACCCATTAAGTTTGCTACTCTCTGAACTTGCCAATCCATGCAAAATACTCGGATAACACTTTTTCCATTCCAGGTAATTGTTATAGAACGCTCTCATGTGTCGTCCATAGTGTGACAACTCTCTTTCTCCATTCGATATTAATTAATTCCACATTTTGTTAAACTATACTCCCTCTATGAAGAATCACTTTTCTCTTAGATGCTCATGTTTTCTTAGAATTTCAATGTTTTACTTATTTAACAGATCACTTTTTCATGGAAACAAATTAAAGATGAAGAAAAATATGGGGCTGCAAAAAGCGCAAAATATCTCCACCTAGACCACTTCTCTGTAAAAAATGGTTTCTCCGGTAAAGTATGGTTGCACCTATGGATCTCCACATTGGCTCATGGTGGTCAACCCTCCCATGTCTCACAGAGTCTACGCTCCCACATTCCTTCATTCAACCTGTCCATGAGGTGGAGGTCAGATATGCTGCCCGACAGGATCTTCGTCCGTATGTTAGTTTCGTTCCGACTCATCCGTGCTTTAGTTGTCTGTTGTTTGTTACAACCTCAATTTCTAAGAAGAAGCTGTTGCATCTATACTGCTAGTGGTACTTCCTTGAATCCAGGAATATCCTGCATCATTTTTTCTTCACTGAATTCATGTCCCTTTTTCATGATCCGGCCGTTTGGTGTAATACTCGTGCAAGGCTTTAAATGCTCCGTTTTTCGCAACCAATGGCATGATGACGCGAAAGAGTAAGGCTCGAAGTCGCTTCCTACCTCGCTTCGTAATTTTGGTCTGTCCTTTGTGTTTGCCCGATGTGTTTTCTTTTAAGTTTAGTCCTGCAAGCTTTACGATCTGCTTGGGATGACGGTATTGGTGGATGTCGCCAACCTCAGCGATGAATCCAGCTATCGTATCTCGGCCCATCCCTTTGATCGCCAATAGTTGCTGAACATATGGGATTTGCTCCATGAGCTCGTCAAGTTTCACATCAAGCTCTGAAAACTTACTTTGAAGATATTCATACTGCGTTAGTAGCAACTGAAGCTCCACCTTAGCTAACTCTGTGCCTTGTTTCATACCTACAGAGCGGCTGGCTGCTGCTTTCAGGCTCTTCACGCGACCTAGGCGAGTCCGCGCTTTGCAGCTTCTCTTAGATGCTTCAACAAGATCTCATCCGATAGTGAGACAAGTTCATGCGGAAGCAAATAGAGGCTAAGCATTTGGCGGGCCGACTTGCATTCCCAATCCTTAGCGGAGCGAAGCTAAGATAGTAAAAAGCTTACCTTAAATCCCTCTTATCAATTAAATGCGTTGGAATTTTTAAAACTACCTTCCCTATCAACCTTTCTTTATCCACGAAAGGGGTAGTCCACGAATGAGAGTCGAAACTATCATTACGGTTGTCGCCTAAAAAAAAGTATTTGTTTTCGGGGACAGTAATCGGACCAAATTCATACCGAATTGGCTCGTTTAAGTAAGTTTCGGATACTTTTACACCATTACGAATCAGTGCCCCGTTCTTAATTTCAATCACATCACCAGGAGTTCCTATGAGTCTCTTTACATACCTTTCATTAACCTTCTCAGTTATAGGTGGATAAAATACAACAATATCACCAAACTGATAATCATCCATCCATATTATTTTCTCAACAATTAATCGGTCATTAATTTGAATGGTTGGAAGCATCGAACCAGTCGGAACAATCATAGCTTCTGCGACAAATGTTCTAATAGTCATCGACGCAACGATTGCAATTAGAAAGCTTATTCCCCAACTTTTAATTATTTTCATGAATTGAACTCTCCTCTCCATTTCAACGAACTTATTATCTTTTATTAACGATTATTAAATGAAATTGGTTGCATTAACTTTTCCTTTATACACTTCCTAAGGTTCGAAGGTTACGCTGTTTTTCCTCATTTCATTAGCAGCAAATAACGTTACTGACTAATTCCATTAATCTGCCCAATAGCTTAATGAGGCTACCGATCATTCCTACTCGTTAGCGTAGTGATTCCAAATGATTTCGAGCTATGTTAACTTTTTGGAAAACCACAAATTATGTAGTCAAGGAATCATTAATGTAAAGTGACTTCCAGTATTCCCACGCTTTTAAGTAATCTTCCAAATCATGTGGATGGAGTTGTATACAGATCCCAATACGGCAATAAAGTTGAAAGATTACTTCTTCAATAAGCCTTGATCTCTCTACAGGTTCATGATTGAGTAAAGTGAATGTTGCAATTAAAGTTTCTAAGTTCAAATCATCTGGTGAGGAGCAAAATGCATAAGTAAAATCATATAGCATTGGACCAATCATTGGTGAAGGGTCGATAACACCCTTTAGTGAGTGTTCATGAAATACAAAATTATGGATTCCAGTATCTCCATGTATATAAAATGAACTAAACATCATGACAGCAAGGCGGAGCTGCGAAAGCAGACCCTTCTTCCAATCGCTGTTGCAGCCAGATTCTTTCTATTCTTGGCCCTATAGGGGTAAGAATCCGTCTGCATAGGCGAACACTTCGTTTCTCCAGAAGGGTCCGCTTTCTCCGCTCGGGCTGTGTGTTTCTTTTGTTCGTCTTATATAGCAAATATCTGGATTCATGCTCTGCACAATTCGATATGTTTTCAACAATTGATCTCACTCTATCATAATCCTCAACTGTCAAAAGACTACCCCAATTATCTCTCGTACCCTCCAAACTCCGATAATTCCATTCACTCCAAGTTTGAATTGGTCTTTGTATCCTTCCCCACATTTCAGTTTGAAGTGATTTTTCGTATTGATTGAATAACTCTTTAGCTAAAATTGTCAACCAATTAATCTTTAAACAACGATTTTTATGAGTTGTACCAGCAATATATGAATACACAACAAACGCCTTTTCAGGATCAGTATAAAGAATTTTAGGTAGAAGAATAATGTGCCGATATGTATTAAGAAAGTCTTCAGCTAAGGTAATTTGTTGCGGGCGATCTATCTTTAAAACGTATTTTTCTTCGTTGTTCTCTGAAAGAATATAAACATGCCCATCAGTAGATCCAGTCCTATTTTTTATCGCAATAATATTTTTACCAAATAATCCTTTTTCATAAAGATTTTTGATGATATTGTTAATATCTCCGGTTTCTAACATTATTTTATTTTCTCCTTTAACACTCGATTAGATGAATCTGCCTCTATAAAATAGTTTTCATCAACTTTCTAAACTTATGATAGTATCCATATTTTGTCAACTTTATTTAATTCGAGAATACGATTATTCTGGAGGGGATTCAAGATAAAGTTACGTTTTAATCAACTATCCTACCCGTTCGTATTATGAGGTCACCAGATCTTTCTGGTAGACCTCATTTTTGTGTGGTCGTAAGATAACGGTAGCCGGGGATCGAACGTTTCTGCCCGTGGGAGTTGGATCCCGAGAGCTATACAGTTCATCCCCCCTGCTTGTTATACCATGATTAGGCTGGTTGGGACGATGATCCCGAATCACATGCGATAATGTGGACAACAAGAAGGTCAGGGGTTACCGGTGAAAATATAT
>NZ_FOTE01000010.1 GCF_900114475.1 Paenibacillus sp. 1_12
TTGCAATCTTGTATTTGTCAATAATCTGGTACTGAGATAACTCCCCCTCCAGGTAATCCTTCACTGCTTGAAGCTTCAGTTCAACGGAATAGGTGCGGTTTCCCTTTTGAACCTCTAATCCTTCGATGCCATAGACTTCATAACGGCGTCGCCACTTAACCAAGGTTGTCTTTGATATTCCATATTTGTACGTAGCAGCCATGATGCCAAGTTCACCACGTTCAATCTCTTCGATAATGGCGAGTTTCTCTGTCGCCTGAAATGGTTCCCCAGACATAAAAATGCTCCCCTCATAGCATCAGGTTTTTAATATTTCACCTGTCTACTATTTGGGGAGCATATCAAAACTCAACAGTCTGTTTTAATTAAACGGAATTAATTGTACCATCTAAGGTTCATGATTCTCTAGCAGGCTGCTCATTGCATCAATAGCCTCCTGCTCATCCCTGCCTTTGGTTTGAATCGTAATTCGAGTACCTGTACGCATAGGTATCAGCAGCATCCCCAGAATACTTTTTGCGTCTAAATTTATGTTTTCCCGCTCAAACTTGATTGTGATATCTGAACGGTAGGTGCTCGCTTTCTGTGCTACCATTTGCAAATATTGAGGCTGCATGTCGTGAGAAATTTCGATATCATGGACTCTCATTAAAACTCCTCCGTTCCAAGATCTGCGTTGTTGAATATCTTTACCATTATTGACTCCATATTACAACACAATTCCTGTTCTGAAAAGTACATGCAATCGTTTTCATTGATTTTCTTACAGTTACATCGGATTTTACCGACTCTACCTTGCTTGCCCTGAAGCAACTCAAAGACACCAAGCCAGCATAACATGATTGGCTTGGTGTCTTTGTTCCATATTCCTTTTGATTGTACTACGTATTCGCACATCTTCTGCTAAAAGCAGCTTCGATGGAGCCTATTAGCCCTTATCATCCTGATTATCTGCTTCAACATAATGCTTGAGCATTGCCAGCTTATTTTCCCAATGCCGTTCATAGAAGGAAAGCCAGTCCTTTAATTCAAGTAAAGGCTCCGATACAAGATGATACCTTGTCTCCCGACCAACCTTTCTTTCCTGGACAAGTCCGGCTTCAGCCAAAATTCGCAGATGCTTAGACACCGCAGTTCGGCTGATTGGAAAATGTCCACTTATGACCGTCACGGGGAGCTCCTGATCGACAAGCAATTGCAGTAAACTGCGCCGGGTAGGATCTGCTATCGCTTGAAATACATCATGCTTCGGTGAAGCATTTGCTTGATCAGGCTTCGACATAGGTTGCCAGCGATTTGGCAAGCCCAACCCAGCCTTGAGCCATATTGTCGCGAATGATTGTATGGGAAAGTCCAAATTCTGTAACTTTATCAGCATCCCAACCAGAATGTGTCAAAGTAAATTCGGTTTTATCCTCCAACTCCGCCAATTCAAATTTAATCGTCCAGTCTTTACCCCATTGAAAAGCCAGACTATGAGGAGGTTCAATCTCAATCACTTTACATGGTGACATCCCAAAGGGTCCAGCATTCACCAAAAATTCATGACCGGCAACTGGCTGGAAATCATTGGGCATAAACCATGCAGCAATGCCTTCCGATGTAGCTACAGCACTCCATACTTTTTGAATGGGCGCATTAAATACCATTTTCTGAACAATATCTTCCATTTCAATAACCTCCATGTCGATGTTTAAATAAATGCGAAACTAATTGGTTTCGTATCATTATATGACACCTTAAGGTTTCATGTCAACTGCATGGCCACAAAAGGTTATCCGATCAATTTTAAACCTACAGCCGAACAGAGAATCATCGCTATGAACAGTAGTCTTCGCCATTCCTTCGGTTCCCCATACATAAACATCCCGACTAATGCGGCACCAATCGTACCAATCCCCGTCCAAACTCCGTAAGCCGTACCCATAGGAATAGATTGCATAGCATAAGATAAGAGTACAAAGCCAATACCAAAGGTAATAATAAGATAGAATAAAGCATCCCACTTTTTCATAGCCAAACGTTTAAGATTGATAACACCAAACACTTCAAGACATCCTGCAGCAACCAGAGCTAACCAAGGCATTATAGGCTCCCCCTCTCTGCTTCGGATTTGACTCCGTCTGTGGCTTCTGTCGTGACGATCTTCAAGCCAATAACTCCCGCTAACAGCAATACAATGAGCAGAATCTTGGACAATTTAAAGGGTTCACCAAACATTAGCATCTCTACAAGCACCGTACCGCTAGTGCCAATACCGGCAAAAACAGCATAGACCGTACCCACCGGTAAACGTCTTGCAGCTAAAATAATGACCAGAAAACTTATAATGATAGCTACCGCTGTAGCTGTCCATTCCAGTGCAGTTGCTGAGTGCTTAAGACCGGTTACCCAGACGACTTCAAGTATGCCTGAAAGCACCACATAAATCCAATAACGATTCATATCTATTCCTCTCCTTCAAGCTGCCTACCTAACGTTAATTAGTTAATAATATTACATATCTCTGTAAAATGTCAACCATCAGATTACTATTTGCGGCATTGTAAAATTTGCTTGGTGACATTGGCAGCTTTTTGACTTGTATAGTAAAGTAAGCACAGGAGCTCTCCATTCAAACCAAAAAGCCCGCAGCTTATGCGGACTTGACTTGTGTCTCTTCAACTCTTAGCTTTATGCTTCTTTTTGAAGCTTGCTTTTGGCTGCTTCGACTAGTTCTTCATAGATTTCATCATCTTCCAGCAATTCTTCTACAGCTTCGATATCTTCTTCGCCACCAGACTCGTTCAGAAAATTCAAGCTATAGCTCCACTCTTTTCCTTTTTTGCTGTACAGCATTATTTCATAGGGCTGCTTGTGATTCTCAACTGCAAAAGATACCTTGCCTACATGTCCATCTTCTTTGCTATAAACCATACTTGCATCCAATATTTGAATCAACAGTATCATCCTTCTTTGTTTGTGAGTCATTTCATCGTAACATATTGCAGTGGGAAGAGCTATGTAAGTGTACTGGCAATAGCAGAGAGCCGCACGGCTAATCCAGCCATCGTATCCACTGTGGCGACCATTTGATTCGTAGCATCAGCTTGTTCATTAATTCTCAGTACGCTATTCTCGGATGAGCTTGTGATTTTATCCATATTCAAGACGATCTGTTCCGTTAAATTAGCGATTTTCTCAGCATTATCCTTTGACTGAGCAGAAAGCTTGCGAATTTCCTCGGCTATTACTCCAAAACCTCGGCCATGCTCGCCGCTTCTTGCCGCTTCTATCGCCGCATTTAATCCGAGAATGTGTGTCTGAGTTGCAACATTACGGATGAATTCCAACATAACCCCAATATCTTTGGAAATAACCTGAACCTCTTTGATCTGTTGTGCTAGCTGTCTTTCGTTTGTATCAATCTCTCCGGCAGATGCCGCAATATGTACAATACTGGTTGACAAGCCTTGCGCGTTCTCTTGGAGCAGCTTGGAAACCTCCTGCAAATCGACCCCAATCCGTTTAATCAGCTCATTGTTCGTACTGCGAATTCGAGTAGATAAACCCTTCATAACGCGCCAAACCAGAACGATGTCTTCCTTCATGAGTTTGCGGAATGAATCCTCACCAAGCACGACGAGCTCGCTATCTCGATCTACGATCGCAGTGCCGCTGCGGGGCATTCCTTCCAGTAATGACATCTCGCCAAAAAAATCACCTTGTCGAAACTTGGCTACCGGTATGCTGCTGCCGTTTTGCTCCAGAAAAACATTTACTGATCCGCTAAGCAAAACATACATATCCTCACCAGGATCACCAGCACGGAAAATAACCTCGCCTGATTGCTTAGTAATAACGTGGCCTGCCTCTTTTAACAGCTGCTCATTCATTTCCATAGTTATCTACCCCAATGGTTTGTCTTTGTATGTACCACTCCTATCTACATATTCTATGAATATTCGACCAAATCCTTTATTGCCGTTTTGTAAATTATTTAACCTCTAAACTTATTCAAACTCTAAACGTTTCATAAAATCCTCGACAGCACTGTAGCCCTGCTGACGCAGATACCAGTTGTTCGCAGCAGCCTCCACCAGTCCGGCAACATCACGTCCAGGTTGTAGCTGAATTTCAATGTGGGGTATACGTACGTCCATATATTCCGTAAATTTCTGTTCAAGCTCCAACTCATTATTAAGTCGGTTGTCCTCCCATTTGGTCAGCTCAATATCCAGTACTATCCGGGTTTCATCTTGAAAAGCTCTGCGGCCATACAGACGGGACACATTCACAAGACCTATACTTCGTAAAGCGAGGAATTCCTTGGTTTTTCCATTGTGTGTACCTACTATGGTTTCCGAACTGATTTTACGCAATACGACGATATCATCAGCAACAAGCCTATGCCCACGATGAATTAAAGTATGGGCCGTCTCGCTTTTTCCAACACCGGACTTACCGCGAAGCAGAATCCCGATACCGGATACGTTGACACATACACCATGAATCGCGATCTCAGCGGCCAAAGATTTAGCTAGATAAGTATCCATCAGATCAACAAATTTATATGTCGGCTCAGGGGTGCGTAATAAAGGGATGCCCTCTTCCTCGCAATATTTTGTTAAATATTTCAATCCTTCCTGATTACGTGTAACAACGAAGCACGGAGGGTGATATTTAACGACATTCCCAATCCTTAAATTACGCTCCTCCTCACTTAACGTATGCAAATAATTGATTTCCTTCCTGCCCAGCACTTGAACATGCGCATGAGAGAAAAAGTCGAAATATCCGACAAACTCCAGACCCGGACGATGCGTCTTGGGTTTAGAAATCATCCGCTGCAGCTGACCATGGCCGGCTAGCACTTCCATAGAAAAACGGTTTAACAAATCCTGTACTGTGACGGTTTTCATAGTAGCTACACTCCCCTTGTCTAATTAAATGTTATTTGATTTATCAATATAACTCTTTTACTCTGTGAACGTCATTTGGTTTCAACAAACTTTTTCATGACTTCGATATCGGCTTCCTGAAGTGTCTTGTCACTGTAGCGAGCTTGTTCATATATGCCTACAATCGGTCCTAATGAAGAAGAGGGCTCTCTCTTTCTCCAGCGTTGAATATCCTGACTAATTTCCTCAGGGGTCAAATGCTTCTGAAGCTTGTAGCCTTCCTTGGTATGTTTGCGAAGCCATTCACGATACAAAAACCGGGCACGCTCCCGATTATCCATTGATGACCAGCTCCCTTTGGAATGAAACTGTCCTTTCAGCCACTGCCTAAGACTTCCTGTTAAGCTGCTGTTCAAGCCTTTCCAATCCATCAGGTTTTCGATATCATCTTCGTAGCCCGTATCCTGTTGGTGCAATCCCCTTTGATTGAACCGAAGCATCAGCCATTGAAAAAGTCGTTTAATCAATGGAGGAAGTCTTTTAGCTGCAAAATACAATAGGATGAGCACACCAATAACAAGCGCTGCGCCCACAAGAAACATCATGACTTTTTCGAGCCATTGCAGCCATGCTGCTGGTGGCGGTGTTTCACCGAGATTCATAGATGGCGGCGGTGTCACCTCTTGATTGGCTGGCGGCGGTTCGGAGGAATGATTCAATAATTGATTCAGCCAAGCAATGATTTGATCTTTTAGCCACAGCAATGCAGCCTGCAGCTTCCGTATATATACAATGAGCACGATGAGGACTAACACTAGAATAATCAGAACACGATTTTGCAGCAGTACCCCGGAAGCAAGCACAGGTTCCTTGTTACCAGAAAGTGTTTCCTGCTTCATCATCGTCTGATTCGTCATCAGAAAGGTCAACGCCAATGCCAATAACCCAAAGCCTGTCAAAAACGGCAAATAGGGCTCAAACGAAGGTACAAACTGGAGCACTACGGAACCTATAAAATAGATGACCAAACCGACCGCATAGAAACTAACAGGAAACATTAAACTCCAGAGAACAGTGACCATACGCGCGCCGCGGTAAACACATACTGCTGCAACCGGCAGTACAATAAAAAATGCATAGGACGATCCCGATAAACTGATTGCGTCTATGGCTCCGACACAGATAACCATCCCCAGCATCAGAAACATTTTGCTAATATTTAGGAGCTGATTTATGGCGAAACCTGCAGCGTAGCAAACAGGCAATGTGATTAACCACAGCCATAAGCTTACATTCTCAGGAAATAAGTACACACCTGCTAAGAGCAGCAAAGGCAGAACCATCAGCAGCTCTGTGCTTCCTTTAAGTGCGGCAAGTCCGATTCCCTTCAACTTTGTATGGGTATTCATAGGCTAACACCTGCCTGTTCGGTAGATGCCTTTTCCGTTTCAATCAAGAATAGCTCTACGGCATTCCCGCTGCGGCGCAGCTGCTCAATGGGCTTCATCATTTTCTCGCTCACATAAGCTGAAATGACCACAATGTCCAAATTGGTAGCTCCTTGCTCTACTACCTCCTGCAATAAATCATCAAACGGGATTCTCCGTCCTGCAACAAGCTTCGCCATCGTTTCCAACAGAAAGGTCATCTGGGCAGGCCCATTCCTTGCTTCAATGTATACGGGATCATTAGGTAAATCGATCAAATACGCATTGGTACCGAAGCCTGTTTCCATTCCCTGATCAATGGCCTGAGCAGCAATCGCCGCTGCATAGGAAATACCCTCCTCGAACAGCTCTTCATCGTTTACCTGACTCCACATTTTGGCATGATCTTCGACATTAAGCAAAATCATGAGCCGATGATCGGCGGTATAATCCAACTGATGCACCTGCAAGTGCCCGCTGCGAGCAGTGGCTTTCCAATTCACACCTTTTAATGGATCACCATAACGATATTCTCTTGCCCCTGAAATCATGAAAGGATCTTCCACAATCCAGCGTCGCACACTAATATCACCCTGCCAGCTGTGTGAAGGCAGTGCCATCGCATCTAGATCCGCTAGCTTCGGATATACGAGCAGCTCCACATTCAGCGCAAGTTTGATCGTATTCCTATATACACCCAACAAATCTCCGCATGTCATAGACGCCGTATTTAATCTGTAGCAACCCCGCTTCTTGCACATAATCCGATGACGTCTCGTAATCTGCGTGAAGGGCATCAAGCTGAACAAGCTTTTGTGGTTCTGAAACATCGTACCATCACTAATATCCAGGTTGCTTTGGTTTTGAAACTTCAAACCCGCATGAATCAACGATTCAAGCCGCAGCCACGGTACTGGCACCAGATTGCGGTTGGCAATCCGCTCCACCAGTTCTACCTCTTCACCTTGAAAGCATGCCTGTGTACCAAAAAAACGCTCATATTTGAGCCCTTTTTGTCCAAAATAGCGGAATACAAGCCCCTGAGCAATCACGATAATAAGAGCCGTTAATATAAACCAATGGATCCCCATACGACCACATCCTATCCGGAAATCAGGCTATCTTCAATAGGCACAGGTACATCCCGTAGGATGGCGGCAACTATCGCTTCACTCGCCTCAGTACGTGAACGCAGCGACCCTTTTACGATGAGCCGATGAGCGAGCACAGGCTGAGCCATAGCTTTAATATCATCAGGAGTAACAAAATCCCTGCCTTTGAGTATCGCTTGCACCTGAGCGGCTTTGAGTAGAGCTTGACTCCCTCGGGGACTGACACCGGTAGAAATATCGTTATGAGTACGTGTCTTCTCCACAATAGCTATCAGATAGGCCAGTATATCATCACTTACCTTCACTTGTGAATAGCTGTCCTGCGCATCAACAATTTCCTCCGCCTTGGCAACACCCAGGATGGCATTCAAGGGATTGGCCTCTTTAAAGCGTTTCAGAATATGTATGCCTTCCTCTGTGTTGGGGTATCCCATCTTGATTTTGAACAAGAATCGGTCAAGCTGAGCCTCCGGTAGCGGAAAAGTCCCCTGATTTTCAACCGGGTTTTGTGTTGCGATAACAAAAAACGGACGCTCAAGCTTTCTCGTTTCCCCATCTATGCTTACTTGTCTTTCCTCCATGCACTCCAATAACGAGGATTGAGTTCTTGGTGTTGCACGATTTATTTCATCAGCCAGCAGAACATGAGTGAACAAGGGCCCTGGACGAAATTCGAATTCAGACAGCTTTTGGTTAAAAAAGTGAATACCGCTTAAATCCGATGGCAGTAAATCGGGCGTAAATTGAATTCTTTTAAAGCTGGCATGAACCGACTTCGCCATTGCTTTAGCCAGCAGCGTTTTTCCTGTTCCCGGCACATCCTCAAGCAGCACGTGCCCTGATGCTATGATTGCGATGAGCAGCTTATCGATGACATCCTCTTTTCCGACTACTACCCGATTAATATTGTCTCTGATATTCTGAGCCAAGCTTCTAATTTCCGCAAGCTGCATAAAAGTTACCTCCATCAATGATATAAGCGAGAATGAGTTATTAATAATCATTTGTAATCGTTTGCAGTTTAAATGTACCATAAGCGCCGCTGGTGTGCACCTTCCGCATTTTTTAATGCAAGATTTTACTGGAGAACGCCTCGCCTAGTCTTCTCATACTTTCTTCCCATGATATACAATAATCGAAATTATACACATACATCAACAATACTGAATAATTATATTATATATATTTACATATACATTTTTATATATTATTATCAATTTATACCAATTGTTAGGAGTTATATACAATGGAAAAGTACACCGATACGATGACCCATTTACACAACAACAAAGCACTTGAACTGAATGTTCAAGCCTTGCTGAAAAAGGAAGACAATGTAGCAATAGCATTAATCGATGTGGATCACTTAAAGGAAATCAACGATGAATTGGGCAGTGAAAAAGGTGATGAGGTACTTCAGAAGTTAGCAGCAGCGTTTGCTAAGCTGGCGCCAGATCAGGCTTATCGTGTCTCAGGGGATGAGTTTGCTATTGTCATGCCTGGGTTAACGCTGGAACAAGCGTTTTTAAAAATGGAACTATTAAGGACTTCTATTGAAGCCAATCAGCATTACGGACTGCCTGATAATTGGTTGGTCACCGTCACTATTGGTGTCGCCCAATACCCTCGTGATGCTAAAGAATATCAAGCACTGAATCGGGCTGCTGATGCGGCGCTGATGACTGCCAAAGAGATCGGACGAAATCAAGTTGCACTCCCCCCGACTGAAGAAATGGTAATGAAATCCTGCTACTACTCTTCGATTAGCTTGCGTCGACTGAAGCAGTTAGCCGAAGGGCTTAATAAAAAGGAATCGCTGCTGCTTAGGGAAGCCCTTGATGATTTATTTAAGAAATACGATAAAAGATAATATCAAACATAAACAACCATTTAAGTGGAGGTAGTTATGGATAACGATCGATATTTTCTAGAGCTCGCTTTGGAAGAAGCCAGGATCGCATCAAAGGGAGGAAGCATACCGATTGGCGCTGTTCTCGTTGGACCGGATGGTGACATCCTCAGTCGCGGGCATAATCGAGTTTACACGATGCACGATCCTTCCTGGCACGCAGAAATCGATGTAATTCGTCAGTCTGGCAAGCTGTTAATGGATAAGAAATATAAAAATAAATGTACCTTGTACTCTTCAGTGGAGCCTTGCCCTATGTGTTCGGGTGCGTTGATATTGTCGGATATTCACCGTGTTGTCTGGGCTTTGAGTGATAACTATCTGGGAGCTTTACGAATCATGAAGGACGGACAGCATTTTAGACATAAGTTTGATAAAATCAGTTCAAGCCCTGAGCCTTATCATGATTTAGCACTTCAATCTGAGGCACTCATGAAGGAGTGGAATGTAAATCGGGGAATACCCTATGTTGTGAGCAGTGTGCATACGAATAATAAGTAGCTCCGAAGTATCGAAATTATAGACTTCGATTTGCAATATCCCCTCACTGCACTATACTTAAACGTAGTTGTACATAAATTTGAGGTGCTTACTTATGAATATTTTGAAAGTAAAAGACCGCCAGGAACTGGATAAAAAGTTACCCGCGATGCCATGGTACGTAGAGAAATTCATCAATTTCAAGCTGCCCGACCTGTCCCCTTCCTCCCTGCTGGAGTATGTACGGGATTATGAGACCTTTTTCTCATGGATGCTCGCGGAAGGTCTGGCAGAAGCTAATTCGATAAAACATATTCCAATTGAAACGCTGGAAAAGCTGCATATGGAAAGCATCGACAATTTTCGAATGTTTCTAATGACACGGACCGAGCACACGAATAGCCGTGTTACGATTTCGCGCAAGCTCTCCTCACTTCGCTCTTTGTTTCATTATTTGAGTCAAATTGCCGAGGATGAACAGTTTTATCCTTTACTGAAGAGGAATGTGATGGCGAAGGTCGAGATCAAGCGAACCCACAAACCGAAGGATACAGCAGCCAAGCTTGAAGGCAAGCTGCTGCAGGAGCAGGAAATACATGAATTTATGGCATTTATCGAGCATGGCTACGGTGAAGAGGTTGCTGCGAATAAGCAGGCACTATACTCCTACCATATCAACAAGGTTCGCGATGCCTGCATCATACGGCTGATCCTGAATTCGGGTCTTCGGGTTTCTGAGGTCGTGAATTTGAATTTTGATGATATCGATCTTAAGAAAAAATTGACTTATGTTTATCGCAAGGGCTCGAATGACGATACCTTTAAAACTCCAGTTTATTTCCGTCAGGATGCAACAGAAAATCTGATGGCCTACCTGGAGATTCGACAATTGCAATATAAAGCTCCACGAAAAGAAAAAGCCCTCTTTCTTGCCGTCGCTAACGGAAAAAAAGAAGGAGAGCGCATGACCAAACGTGCCATACAGGAAATGGTCATCAAATATGCCAAACGGTTCGGGAAACCTTATCTGTCGGTTCATAAGCTGCGTCATTCATTTGCTACAGACTATTATCTGCGTAACGATTTATACAAAACCCAGGAGCAATTAGGACACGCTTCATCGGATACTACCCAGATTTATGCCCATTTGACCGATAAAACGATGGCAGAAGCAATTGATAATGAGAAAGAATGATATAAGGAACAACCTATCGAGTCTCGGGACACACTTGATACTTCGCTTTATCGTTTCTTTACCCATTCATTACCGGATAAACCTATAAAATGATACCAGACACCACTAGGGCCTACGTCCCACTTCTCAAAGGCGTGTACGGTCTGTGGGCCATAGAAACCCTTGGCATGAGCGGTTTTCTCTTCAATAGGATGGTCAAAGGTTTGATCTTCCAAGGTTAATAGTATATCCTCATCTGTCGGAGCGATCTCAATAGGACGCTCCAATAAAGCCCGCTCTGGATTTACCCACTTATCTCCCGTTGGTGTCATTACATGCTTCCATTGCGCACCAGAAGCTTCAAACGCTTCGTATTCCCCAGGCTCAAGCCAAAATATCATACTATAATCTAGAGTAGGCTTCTCAAAGTAACGGGTTTGGACAGACAATTTGACAGTCTCCTGAATAGGCTTATAAGAAATGGTGGCTTTATTTTGCGGGGCTACCCAACGTTCGCCTTGCGGCAGGTGGAATTTATACCATAACTCTCCACTCGGACCAAGAAATCCATGGGTATCCCATGTCGCCTCTATTCGTAAGGTTTGAGATAACAAGGGTTCAGCGGCAGCTTCGATATGATAAGGATAAGGGTAAGCTGTTTCCGCTGTTTCCAGCTTCATATCAAACGAAATAGGCGTTTCAAGAATATCCTCCACCAATGTTGGTTTCAGCAGCCATTTATCACCGAGCCATGTATGTATTCGATACCAGCTGCCTCCACCACCCAAAAAGGACATGGCATTAGTTCCCCGCAATTGCGAATATGTAATAGATGAATCGGATTTTAATTTTTGTGGAGATAACGTTAATCCCGATGGCCGTGTATTCGGCTGATCATATAAGGGAGTCTCGAAAATCGTCGTAATCGATCGTTCCTCCTCCTGCAATAATCCGTTCATCACCCGCTCATCTGCATGCACCCACATGTTGCCCAGCCAAGTTGTCTCAATAAGATACCAAACTACATCAACAGGTTCATCCTGCCTCCACTCTGCATCAACGTCAACAACTTTTACTGATTGTAGAGGGCCGAGGCTTGCAGAAGCTTCCTTCGGATTTTTATAATCCTCATATAACTCCGTTTCTGCCAGAATAGTAATATACTGGGGCTTTAGGTTGATCGTGGCCTCCGCTGAGCTTGGAGTATAAGCAGAGCCTAGCAGGTAAATTCCTGCAATTACAGCATAACGTATAAAAAGAGAACCATAGTAAGAACTTTTCATTATTCACACTCCTCGTCAACTTTAACTTATAAACGGAAATAATATCCAATAAGTTGCGGGAGGTCCTTATTATTTCACTAAATAGGTTTTATCGAGTTTCAAACGGATATTTCATTCCCCAATCTCCGCGAAGTGCATCCAATGTCCTCATAATCGCCAACGATTCGTCTAGCGGCATGATGTCGCTTTCTATTTTCCCCTGCTGAAGACAACGCATGGCTTCGGCCGCCTCGTACATATATCCGATCGCCTTACCGCAATCCTCAAAACGCTCCTCCTGTTTTCCATAAACGGACAAAACAGCTGTCTTGGCTTCCCAGAACTTCGGGATTCGTATCTCGCCATCCGTTCCGTAAATAATAGCTTCATGCTTTGTTTTTAATCGAAGGCCCGCCATCAGATTAGCCATTTGTCTCCCCTCGTAGCCAAACAAAGCTGAAAATTCCTCATCAACGCCAGTCGTCCCAATACGGGCCACGCTATGAATGGTTGAGGGTGGTCTGCCCATAATCATGGAAATAAAAGAAACACAATAAATACCAACATCCAGTAAAGCCCCTCCTGCCAGTGCTGGGTTAAACAACCTGCTTGTGGGATTCAACTTCGTGCGATTACCGAATCTAACGTCAACCATATTCACGTCTCCGATTACTCCGCTGGCCAGCCATTCCCTCACTTTATGAATCGCCGGCAAATACCGCGTCCACATGGCCTCCATAAGAAACACCTTATTCTCACGAGCAATCAGGATTAGTTCCTCCAATTCAGAAGCATTCACTGTGAATGCTTTCTCGCAAAGTACAGCTTTACCTGCCAGAAGAGAGGCTAACACGTTATCTTTGTGCTCGGAGTGGGGAGTAGCCACATAGACAATGTCTACATTCGGGTCAGCAATAAGCGCGTCGTAGCTGCCATAAGCGTGGGGTATATTATGTTTTGCGGCAAATGAGTCTGCTCTTTCTTGGGATCGAGAACCTACAGCTACAATTTGCGCATCCGGAAGGTGCAGCAGTTCATTAGCAAACGTATTTGCGATACCTCCCGGGCCAAGAATCCCCCATCGGATCTTTTGATTCATGAATAAACACCTCTTCCAATAAATTGAATCGAACATCGAGGTATACCGTAAGCAATCGTAACAGTTCGTTACCGTTCAATTAACTTAACGATTAAACTAATTATAGTTGATTTTAATTTTAAGCACAATATATCAATTTTAGGTGCTGTATCAAGTTGAGAAATAGAAAAAGCAAAAATAAAGGATAACCCCATGGTTATCCCTTCATGATCAAGTATTCACACTCCAGCCATTTCTACCAGCGCGTGTTTGTTCAGCTTGCCATTCAAGTTTACCGGAAACTGAGCAACCTCAATAAATTTGCTGGGCAGGATGGCCGGGGAAATATACAGCAATAAATGTTCTCTAAGCTGTGTAGTGGCTACTGACCCTTCTGCAGTATAGTAGGCGAACAATTTCGTTTTACCTTCAAAGTTAACGCCCATCACACAAGCCTCAATAATTGCTGGATACGTCATAAGGTGCTTGCGAATCGTCTCTGGATGCACCAATATGCCGTTAATTTTGAGCTGATCATCGATTCTTCCGCCATATTCGACTCTCCCATCCTCTAGCCATCTTCCTATGTCTCCTGTTCGGTACATAAGTTGACCGGGTTCATGCGGATTCGCAATAAATTTCTCTTGAGTCAGATCTTTGCGGTTTAAATATCCTAACGCCAAACCGTCCCCTGCTATGCAGATTTCTCCCCATACGCCCACCGGACAAAGCTGCAGCCAACGAGTCAGCACATAAATCCTCGTATTGGCAATTGGCTTGCCCAGAGTCACCCTGTCTTCCTCAACTTCTGAGGACAGTGCATCAACTGTTACCTCTGTGGGTCCATAGTGATTATAAAGCTTATAGCCTCTCTTAAGGATCCGGTCCTTAAGCTCCCACTCTAGAATATCTCCACCTGTAATGACCACTTGAACGCTTTCCAGCTTATTATCGTCTGCAATCAGTGACAGTAAGGAAGGAACGAGCGGAACGATTTGCACTTGATGCTTATCGATGAAATTGCGAAAAGCCCCCTTATGAAGCAGCAGCTCGCTTCTTATAAGATATAGGGTTCCCCCGTTCAGCAAGGGTCCAAATATCGATTCCACCGACGCGTCAAAGGTCAGGTTGGCGGATTGAAGTATACGTGGAATCTTAGCCATCCTGTATTTCGCCCCCAGCCAGCAGCAGAAATTTATAACTCCCTGATGGTGAACCATGACTCCTTTGGGTGTGCCTGTCGTTCCTGAGGTGTATATCACATAAGCTAGATCTGAAGCGCAGCCTTCCGATAAAAGTTGTGCTCCTTCGTCCATTTCATTGTCATAAGATAACGGATCGTATGGATTAACCAGTTCGACTCCGATGTTGTGGGACAAGGATTTGCTCACAGCAAGAAGCGTTCCACTATCTGTCAAAATCATTCGGGTAAGTGCTTCCGGAGCACGTAGGTCGATAGGCAAATAAGCTGCACCCGATTTCAAAATCGCCAGCAGCCCAATCACCATCTCGACCGTTCGATCCGCTGTTATCGCAACTATGCTGCCGGATCCCACCCCTCTGCTTTGCAGCTTGACGGCCAGTTGAGTTGACTTCCGTTCCAGCTCCGCATAACTGAGACTTTCTTGGTTGCACACTACCGCTATCTGCTCAGGATTAGCCGCCGCTTGCCTCGTAAAGAGGCCGTGGATGGTGTGATCCTTCGGATAGTCACAGCGGGTCTGATTAAACGTATAAAGCAGCTGTAACTGCTCTTCACGTAATAAAATATTAATATCCTTAATTGATGTTTGTTCATCATAAATCAGAGCTTCATAAACCTTCTTTAAATGCCCTATAAAACGATCAGCTGAAATTTCGCTATGCAAATGCGAGTTTAGCTGCCTGTCTGCATCCATGATCACTTCGAGCTCTCTATCACTTGCTGTTTCCTGCCCAGAAGCAGAGCTATTTGTGAAGTTTGGTGCAAAGGAAATCGCAACTCCGCTTGCTTCTGCATAAGAAGCTAATGATATACGAAGCTTATTCATCCATTCCTTGAGTGTATCCTCCATACAAACCGGAATGTCGAGAACAATGACATTGTCCCGAGGAACAACTGTGTTGTTGCAGGTCCACATGGGCATCTTGAACGTTGTATCGATATGCAGTTGAAGATGATCGGGATCATGGTATTTCATGAGGACAATGCCCCAAGCCATCTGTAAGCAGGAAAAAATCATCTTCGATTTCCTCCTCCTTCCTGATAAACGGAGTCGAGTTTTCCCTTAAAATGAATCACAGCGTCAGTTAAGACCTTATCTCCTTCGGTGTGCTTATAAAGACGCTGCTCGAGCCGCTCCCAGACCGTCTCTACGGGAAGCAGCATGCCCTTCAAAGCCAAATTGACTGTGGCTCGCCACCCATCCATATAATTGGTCACCGCCTGACGGACCATGGTCATCTCTTCGATGGAGCTTTCAGGCAAAGGAGCTGAATCAATTATACGGATCAAGCCGGTCAGCCGATGCTGCATATGCCGGGTTTCCTTAAGAATCACGCACTTGCGAATCGGTGGCAAATTCGAATTTAACAGCTCAAGTGCGAAGGACCCGAGGTGAAAAGAATCGGACTGCAGCATCCGACCTGTATAAAGAATTGCCTGCTCATCCGTAATTACATTGCATCCCGGGTCCAGGGATTGGTAAGGAAGTCTCATTGCCTCGTGCGCCTGCCGTAAATAATGACCAGCCATTACCCCATTAAAGGCTGGATGATCATCGAAAATCTGGTATTCATCATTAACCAGTTTTTGCTGCACCCATATATAATGACCAGCATGCTCATTCCCATAAAAAACCTTGGCGTGCGGCATAAAAAACAAGTCACAGGGCAGCAATACCTGAAGACCGCTCTTCAGCGTGTCATCAATCCAGCCGTATTTGAACTGCCTTCGAATCCCGTATAGACCGAACAGCTCCTGTTCTGTTGCCAATACTTGTGTTAAGTTAAAATCGATATCAGCATCCGTCCACTCAGGTATAAAGGCCCACCGGTCAATCATCGCGGCATAAGTATGTACCTCTGGATATAAAGCCAGCAATTTATCGATATAGCAATCAACCCATTGCTGCTTCATGGATCTCAACTCCTTCTCTTTCTGCCTGGTCTAATAACGAACCGGTGCATAATCCGAACCATATCCTTTAACTTCCATAATTATTCGTTACGTCAATGAATCCACACCTAATTTGGCACAAATTCTATCAACCATACTTCGCAGCGTGGCAAAGTTCTCGAATAACAGCTCTTCGTCGTCAAAAACAATCTCAAATCTCGTTTCGAATTCAATCACAAGATTCATGGAATTAAAGGAGTCCATCCCGAGACTGGCCAACTCTTTATCCTCTGTCAGTGCTTCGTCCGTCTGCAATACCTCTTTTACCATATTTCTGACAAAATCCGTAATCGAATCCTTGTTCAAAATGGTTTGGCTCATTAGGTCGTCCCTCGCTTTACCCAAAGATTTGTGTGAGATAAATTCACTGCAATAACAAACGAACCTTGCAAAGGTCAATGCCGCCGAACAGCTTGCCCTCTAAGAGATCTGTACGGTAACGGTTTAAGGTCCATCTTTGCATGGTATTCAGGTTCGGTCCGCTCCACTTACGTAGATACAAGGTATACAGTTGTAGATGACGTAGTAGCATCCATTCCGGCACGTATGCCAGCAGCTCCTTGGAAACGGATTGATTACGGGTATAACCCTCCATAAAGTGATCCATAAACAGCTGCGCAAATGACAATTTATTATTGGTAGAACGATCCGTGCTGAGACCATAATACAAAGCGACAGCAATATCGCTGGCAAAATGATGGTATAGCATCCCGTCAAAGTCAAAAGCGGTCAACTTGCCGGCATTTACATGGAAATTGCGATGATGCAAATCATTGTGGATTAATCCAAACTGTCCCTGCTGTTCGGGTATCTGCTGAAGCTTTGATAGGAATATGCCCAGTGATGCTTCAAACTTTGGTTCCACTGCAACTCTCCACAAAGCGTCAGCATATAATTCATCCTCATCCCAGCGGCAACGTTTCCACTCCGGTCTAGTCGGTTTGTACTGCATGGATATTTGATGAAGCTTGCCTGTCAGCTGACCCCACTCAATAAACAGCTCCGGTCCCCAGTTTTCAGGGCTGCACAATTCCCCTTCAGCCCATTCAAATGCGTATGCCCAAACTCCGCCTCCTACCGGAATATCGACCGACTCTACATAACTGCCGTTGTGAGAGGCAATAGCTTTTGCGGCGGATACACCATGATCCACTGCAAAGTGGACAAAATCAATTTCTCCCTGAATTTCAGCTTCCGACCGGCGCTGTCGGTCTATCATTTTTAATACATACCGTTTACCGCGATTAGCCCAGGCATACACGCTGCTCTCGAAGCTTTCCATAGGTATAAACAAAGTAGATTTATCAGCAAACCTGCTGCCAGCCTCGCTCACCAGACTCTCGTCGATTTGAATGTTTATGGACTGCATCTCCGTTCATCTCCCCAGATGGTCAAGCAATCCTTCCAAAAATTCTTTTTCGTAGGCTTGCAGCTGTTTAATATTATGAATCGCTCTGGTGATATTGTGAGGGTTCTGCACAATGCGCTGCTTGACACACAGCTGATGAACGATCATCGTTTTTCTCAATACCTGTTCTGCCATGTTGATGAACCTGTCATCGGTCATGTAATTGTTTGCCGACAAATATTTCATTCTTTCAATCATCAATTTTTTATGGTTGACCAACGTTTGCAATGCCTTCATGTGAATAATCGGTTTGTCGCTCTCGCGTTCCAGCTCCAAAAATTGAATGAACAAATCATAAGCTCTCAAACCGAACCAAAAGTCGATCCGTTTGGGATTCCTTTCGGTTACAGGCTTGGACAAAAGGTGCTCTTCCAATGATCTCATGATCAATTTGATATCAAATTCGAATATCGGGGTGTTTAGTGCCTGATAAGGAAACTGGATAATTTCCAACGTTTGACTTGCTCGCTGAGGTACTGGAACCGCATGGGCAAGAGCCTCTTGAAACTGCTCAAAGCTAAGTGTTTGGTTGGCTGTAAAGACAGGCGGATCGGCAAAAAATCCAGCAATTCTGAACAGCCTTTGCTCCCAATCATAACCATGTACTAATACATGATGAACTAGATGGTATTTTTGATAAGCATGCATGCCTGGTATGAAATATTCATCCAGCGCGATAGCCAAATACTGCTGCTTATTCAGACAATCGACGAACAATTCGATACTGTCAGGGAACCAAGCCCTCAACTGATCCGTGTGTAATTTGGAGACATAAGAATAGGGCAAGCTATGAAAATGAGAGGAAGTGGCCAGATGAATGAAATTGCCTTTGTCAAAATGCGGCACACCAAATATATGAATATAGTTGGTAACCAGCCATGGCAGTGATTTTTCTGGGCGAGTGAGGATAATGGCTTGTGAAAATGCGTGAAACGAATGCACATCAATAATAGGAATCTCCAGCGGGAGGTTGACCACGCGGTTATCTGTTATCATCGCGATCTCCTTTCATTAGACAGCCCTAACCACAAAATCCTCCAGCCATTCTTCATGTGTCTGAAGCATCGTTGAATAACGTGCTTGGAGCGGCTGCAGCTTGTGGGGCTGCACGGATAACCCAATTTTATACAGCTGGTATAAGCTCTTTTTCCATTCATTTTGGCTAACTCTAAGCTGCTGAAGCATCCCATCCGAATCCCTGACGCGCTCCCGATGCTTCCCAATAAACATTTCAAAGTAATCCAATTGATGCATGATTCCTCCGACGCGCAGGCAGTAATACATATGTTTGCAGCTGTCCGTGAACTCTGCAGGATCCATGTTAATCAATCGCGACCAATCTGCGACATAGGCTCTATAAGCGTCCAGCCCTTGAAACCGTCCTTCAGGCAATATATGCCCACGACAAAACCGCTTGATGTTCTCAACTGCCCTGTGAAACCGCGCGTCAGCATTCGGTGTTGGATTGTGCGACGGATCAACCTCAAACCAAGCATAACCCCATACTCCAGCAAGTATATGTGACAACGATAACGGACCTTTATAAGATAATGTTTGTCCTGAACCATCAAGAAAGGAGGTGTCCGCCACCTGTGCGATTTGATGGATCACATCGATTCCATACAAAAGTAAAATATGATTGTGTTCGGCTCCATCGCGAAAAACCGCATGATAATCCAAATAGGGACTCCTCATAAAAATCAGGATAGCGCGATTCCCCCGCACAATCTCACGGAAAGTGTCCAGTACGGCAGGTCCCAACTCGAACGTATATTGAGCATGAAGCCCATAGCAAGCCGCAAACTGCCGCATGATCGTCTCCTGGGAAGCAAGCCACATCTTGCATAAATTCCCGTTGTATTCGAGATTCAGACCATCACTTTGAAAATATATATCCGCTTCCACTACTTCCTTATCGAATTCGGGTCGTTCTCTGACCAGCAAATGGCGCAATCCCGAGAATAAACAGTGATGTCCGGATTGTACAGTAAAATTGTCCACCATATAAATTGACATGACGGCTCCCTTCAACCCTTTGTGCTCACTTACTTACACCATCGACAGGTATACGATTGGACTGGATGGGGAGGACGATTTGTGTACCGATCCGCTCCAGCTCTTGAGTGCTGATCAAGCCCGACAGTATAAAATAGTTCACTCCAAGTCTATGAAATCGGAAAAGCGTCTGACGTACTTCCTCGTAGGAACCGACGATAGAAAAGCCATTCGAGGTGTTCAACTGTGACAATCCGGCCCATAATGTGGAATCTGGGCATCCTTCTGCTTGTTTATATTCTATATGCTTATAATAATTATGATATTTGGAAATGCCGACCGAGTCGCTGTTGTTGCGAAACAGACGGTTCATTCTTTTTTGAAACGGACTGGCTTTTTCCAGAAACAGATGGGCAGCTTCCCAAGCCTCGTCCGTCGTTTCCCGCGCAATGATATCAATCATGATTCCACATTTGGGATTGGGATTTAGATTCGTACGAAGTTCGGGCAGCAGTTCACGAAAGCTTGCGAAATGCTGCTTGATCACATCAAGCTCATGCCCGAATACTAGGTAACCGCCAGCAAATTCCGCTGCAATGCGCATAGCATCCTGCGAGCTGCCAGCCATAAATATTGTTCCCGTTGGTGCCTTCAGCTTAGGAAAAAGCTCCGCATTTTGCACATCGAAACAATCCCCATGGTAGTGGATAATCTCGCCCTGCTGCAAGCGCAGGAACAATTCGATAAATTCCTTTGTTCGCTTATAGCGTGAAACATGATCACCGGCACGTGTCATCCTTCCCAGCTCTACCTGCGAGCTGCCAGATACAATATTCAAATCTATGCGTCCGTTGGAGAGCAAGCTTAGCGTGCTATAAGCTTTGGCAGTGGTCGTGGGCAAACAATAGCTTGTGTTTTGCGCAACGAGAATACGGATTCGATCCGTTTCCTGCGTCAGCACCGTGGCCATAATCCAAGGGTCCATATAAGAATTGGCGTTAATAAGCAGTACTGATTGAAATCCACCTGTTTCCGCCAGCTGCGTCTGCTTGATAATAAGTGACAAATCCGCTTCCGGCAGCATCCAGCAAAATTCCATGCGTTTCACCCGCCGTTTAGTTTGATTTGTTGGTATTTATCGACCAATTCCTTAATTCGGCGAAGCGTGGATACATTTTCAGTTAGCAAATCATCATCATCAATCTCGATCCCAAAAACAACTTCCAGCTCGACCACCAATTCCACGACGATGATCGAGTTCAAATTATACTCAATCAAATCCTCATCAGGTCCAAGCGAATCCAATAAATCACGTTCCTGCTTAAGTACCCGCTCCAGTATATCGAGAAACTCTAGTTCCTGAGTTAGCTTTGTTATGGCTAACACCTCCCTCAACAGGTTTGTTCATAAAAAATGTCGTCCATCGATGATTTTTTTGCCATTATACAAGTTTTTTTTATCTTTAAAATCCCTCCATGCTGTAATGATGGTAATAACCTGGCTGCGTTCAACAACCTCCTCTACAGAGTCCGCATACTCAATAGGTAATCCATAGGCGCTGCGGAAATTATCCATCGCCAATGGGTCATAAGCTACAATCCGACTGTAGCCGCGTTTTAGCAGCAGTCCAATAATATCCCTGGACACTGCGCCTCTGACATCATCGCTTTCCGGCTTGAACGACAGTCCTAGGATACCAATCGTTTCTTCAGGAAGGACTGCAGCCGCAATTTGCTCTACAATATGGCTTTTAATATCCTCATTGACTTGCAGTACCGCTTTCAGCATAACGGCTTCATGCCCATATTGCTCTGCATGTGCATATAAGGATAACGTATCCTTGGGCAGACAATAACCGCCAAAGCCACAGCCAGGAAACACGTAGTCCGTCATTTTTGCAGGGTGCCCCTGCCATCTCTTATCTTCATGAAGCAAATGAAACACCTGCGGAATATTAATACTGCCAATTCGTTTAGCAATCATCGACAATTCGTTAGCGAAGCTAATCATCGTGGCCAGCAGCGCATTCGAGGCATATTTGACAAATTCAGCGGTATGCGCGGATACACAATGGATAGGAACACCGAAATTGACATACAGCTCTTTTAGTCGCTGTGCTCCTATTGGATCAAGCTCTCCAATGATGATACGATCCGGTTGAACAAAATCATGCCACGCGGAGCCCTCACGAAGAAATTCAGGATTAGAAGCCAAGCCTATGTTTTCCCCAATCCGATAACCCCGACCTTGCAAAAGCGGCTGAATGACATCCGTTGTGGTAGATGCCGGAACCGTCGATTTAATCACGAAAACAGGGTAATGCTGCGGCTGCGACAGCTGCGCCAAGGCATCCAGACAAGCAATGACCGCACGTCGCAAATCACCTAAATCGGTTTCTCCGCTCGATGAACTTGGCGTTCCGACACATATAAAAATAATATCCGCTTGAGCCACAGTCTCCACCATCGTATCGCATACGATAAATCGGTTCCCTTCGTACAGCTCCAGATGCTCCTGAAGCTGCGGCTCATAAAAAGGGATTTGCTTGCTTTTATAGAGCTCTCTTTTGTACTCATCCGCGTCATAAGCAAATACGGGTTGACCCGTTCTATGAGCCAAACCTAATCCCGTCGTCAGCCCAACAAACCCTAAGCCAATAACTGCAATCATGAGCTGACCTTTTCTCTTTCTTTTGCCAGAAAGGACAAATACCGTCTCACGCCAACCTCTACATCAATGACAGGCTGAAAGTCAAGCAGTTGTCTAGCTTTGGAAATATCGGGACATCTGCGGGACGGATTGCCGGTTAAATAATCCTTTTCCATCGATGGCTGATAAAGGATTGCTCCCGAATAGCCCCATAAATCTGCCGCCTGATTACGGAAAATACTTGCCAGCTGCAGCACTGTAATCTCCGGTCGATCCATCCCAATGTTAAAGCAGTCAAATTCATCATGGGTTAATACCTTGATATATCCAGCAATTGCATCGGCAATATAACAAAAGGTCCGGGTAGGTTTACCATCTGAATGGATCACCAAATCCTTATTGGTTAGTACGGCCTGTGCAAAATCGGCTGGTACTCTTTTGTCGCCAACCGCCATACCCGGTCCAAAATTATTGAATGGTCTGACGATCCGAATCGGCATATGATATGTCTGGTGGTACACATAACACATCGTTTCTCCCATACGCTTTGACTCATCATAGCAGGCACGCGGACCCAACGTGCTCACATTACCAAGATAGGTTTCAGCAGTGGGAATACATTCCGGCACAGGATCACCATACACCTCACTGCTGGAAAAAAACAACAGACTTTCTACAGGCCGATGACGATAAAATTCAAGCAGATTTTTTAGTCCCAGCACATTCGCATCAATGGTTTCAATTGGAAACTGACGGTAGTAGGTAGGTGAGGCAATGGACGCCATGTGAATGACATAATCCGCACGGTGAGCAGCCGGAATCGATTCCAGCTTATCGACTGCAATATCAAAGTTGTGTATTTCAATATTTGCTACATCACGGGACAGCTCCTCCAGCCAGATAGGTCTGCCATAGCGGAATGAATCCAGCAGCACAAGTGACTCAACTGGAACCCCCTGCAGCTTCAAATAAATGAAGTAATGCGTTAAATAAAACCCAATAAAACCACCGCAGCCCGTGATCACAATCGTTTTTCCTGCAAATCGGTCAGCCTTCTCAGTCTGGCCAAATATATAAGCCAGATCCTCCAGGATAATATCGTTTCCGGTCATCAATGGCACCGTTCCTTTCAGCATTTAGTTGGTTTTCCACGGCGCATTGCCGGAGGCCCACAAGCTTTCCAAATACTGCTTATCCCTCATTGTGTCCATACATTCCCAGAAGCCAGTATGTCGATAAGCCATCAATTGCCCATCTCTAGCCAAACGTGTCAGCACATCGCTCTCGAGTACTTCTTCATCCTTGCTCAAATATTCAAGCATACCCGGTTCAAATACAAAGAATCCGCCATTAATCCAGCTCTCTGTGTCCAGCTTTTCCTTAAAGCGAACGACCTGATCACCCTGCAGATCAACCGTACCGAATCGGGCCCTCGGACGCACCAAGGTCAAGGTTGCCAGCCTACCATGTGAACGATGAAAATCCATCAACCGCCTCAAATCCACATCACTCACACCATCACCGTACGTCACCATAAAGGTTTCCTTGTTCAACTGATCCCTTAAACGATACAAGCGTCCACCGGTCATGCTGTTCAGTCCTGTATCCACCAGATGAACGATCCAATCGTTATCCGGTCGCTGTTTCACTTCAACAGCTGAGCTTGACATGTTTATTGAGAAATCACTTTGCAAATAGACGTAATTTAAAAAATACTGCTTGATCACCTCTGCCTTATAGCCGAGCGCGACGATAAACTCCTTCAATCCGTAAGCCGCATAACCGTGCATGATGTGGCATAGAATGGGCAGCCCTCCAATCTCCACCATCGGCTTTGGCTTAAGCAAGGTTTCTTCGCCCAATCGGGTACCCAGACCGCCTGCGAATAATACGATTTTGGTCATTGCAGTTCCCTCGATCCTTCAGTTAATGGGAGATTAACCACTTGCACTGGTGTAGCTGCGAATGGCCACATTCCAGAGCTTACGAGATATAAATAGAAAGAGAATAGGTGCTGCGATAAACCAAACCATATAGGAAACATCCAGCTTATCCATCGCATACAATGGCGAAAAGTTCGTTATAATAAACACCGGAAACAGGAACATACCCGCCTGCTGGATTGAACGTCCGTAAATATTCATGGGCACATGATTCATATCCCAGATGGCTGTTGACATTTGATTAACCGCGTCGGTATTCACCGTCCAAAATGAAATCAGCGAGGGAATCAAAAAAATCGCGTATTTGAGCACCACACCCACGAATATAAAGGCCATAAAGCCGATAACCTTCACAGGCGTTACAGGAATACCCATCCTGCTCCAGCCGATCACAATCATCGCGATCCCTGCCACCACATTCGTAAAGGAGTACCCGAAGTCGATTCTGCGCAGCGTAGCAATAAATTGCAGCGAGACCGGCTTTGTAATCAGCATATCCAGCGTACCGTCACGGATATGATTGCTCAGCATCATAAAATTAGAATAGAAAAACAAACAATAAAATCCTGTCATCATCGTAAACGAGCCGACATACATCAGCAGCGCATCCGGGGTATATCCATTAATAATGACACCCACCCGAAATGCCACCAGTACATAAATCAGCTTGATACACAAATAAGCAATCTCGATCGTATTGGCGAACAAGAAATTGATCCGATATTCCATCTGCGCGATAAAACAATTTTTCACGAAAATCAGGTAGATGTACCCGTATTTCTTCAACGTTTTCATGAGTCAGGTCTACCCTCCCACAGCTACATACTTTTTCATTCCAGTGTTCCAGAGAATACCGGAAAGCACAGCAAACACAGCAATCCACATGATCTGCATAACCAAGCCTTGACCAATCTGCTCCATGGAAAGTTTGCCACTCAGCAGTTGAATTGGAAAATACACCACATAATTAAAAGGAAGCATTAGTAAAATCTTTTGCATGCCAAGACTGTACACATCGAGCGGAAATAACCCGCCGCTTGCAATTGTAGCCAGCAGACCAAAAGTTTTGAACGCTCCGTTGGATTCGATAAACCAGAACGCAATTGCACTCAAACTATAGTAAATAAAGAAATTCAGCAGCAGCGAAAAAGGGACGACGCAGAAAAACAATAACACCTGCTGACCTTGCACCGGGAACCCCAGCCAGAGATTCAATACCCATACAACAACCATCGAAATAGATAAAATCGCAACCATTTCAATCAATTTCTCACCAAGAAAGCAGCAGATCCGATAAGCAAAATAACCAATCGGCTTAATCAAATATTTGTTCAAGCCGCCATCCTTGATATCCCGTGCGATTTCGAATTGAAAGCCAGTCCCTATCAGCTTAGTCATCAATATCGCAAGAATCGAATAGGCAATCAACTGGTTGTAGGAATAGCCGAACACCATGGATTGATTAGAGCTTGCGAATACCGCCTTCCAAAAAAAGAATTGAATGATAATCGGGAATATGCAGCTGAACAAGCTTAAAAAAAAGTTCGTGCGATACTCCAAAACCTTTTGAACACCTAGTGAAAAGCTCTTAAGATATTTGCTCGGCATGAGCATGCTGTTCACCGCCTTTTTGATACAGCAGGGCAATGCCCTCTTCAATCGGAATGTCCTCAATGGTAAAATCGATAACAGGCAGATGATCGAGTACCCAGCGTGACAATCGCTTAATATCGTTTTTTTCAAACTCGATGGTTACGAGTAGGTCCTTAACCTCCTTCACGTTCCCGACCTGCTGAAGGGTATGAGCATCAACGGGATGAGACAAAATCAGCTTCATGATTTTCTTGTGTCCGAGAATATCGTTAACTTCCTTCAGGCTGCCGTCGAAAATCACTTTACCGTGGTTGATAATAATCGTCCTTTTGCACAGATCCTCAATATCATTCATGTAATGGCTGGTTAGCAAAATAGTTGTTTTTCTATCCTGATTGTAATGCTTGAAAAACTCCCTGATCTTGCGCTGGGACAATATATCCAAACCAATCGTTGGCTCATCGAGAAACAGTACCTTCGGCTTGTGAATCAGTGCCGCTATGAGCTCCATCTTCATGCGTTCCCCAAGCGATAATCTGCGAACCTGCACCTTCAATAAATGCTTAACATCGAGGAGCTCCGAAAGCTCGCCCAAGGTGTCGTTATACTGCTTGTCATCCACCTCATAAATACATTTGTTCAAATAAAGCGATTCATTGGCTGGCAAATCCCACCACAGCTGGTTTTTCTGACCCATAACAATCGAGAACTGCCGCTTAAAGTCATTTTTGCGCTCCCACGGTGTGTAGCCAAGCACAGTAGCACTGCCGCCTCCAGGATATAAAATTCCGGAAAGCATCTTCAGAGTCGTCGTCTTGCCTGCTCCATTAGGTCCAAGGAAACCGACAACCTCACCTTCCTCGATTCCGAACGAAATATCGGAGACGGCATCCTTAATCAGCTTTTCTCTCCGAAACAAGTTGCTGAACGAGCTTTTCAAGCCCAACTCCTTATTGTAATAGCTGAATGATTTGGACAGCCCGTTCACTTCAATAATCATCATCAGGTCTCCTTTAGCTTGTTAAATACTCTCCAATGAACGGCATAACTTCCGAAGCTATGCCATTCACACACCGTTAATACCGTTAATTATTAATTGAATAAACTAAATGTGCTTTAACGAGGATACTCCATGTAAATAAAGTACATTGCACTTGGAGCAGGCTGGCGTCAATCCTCCACTATTGATCGTCTCACGAATTTTATCGTAAGCTTCGGAATTCCAGATTTCCGTCAAGCTTTGCTCATGCAAATTGCCAACGGAAAACTCCGAGAAAAACTTGCAAGCCGAGATGTTGCCGTTAGGCGTTACATCAATTCGTGTTGCCAGCGCCAGACAGTCTGTTGCACAACGGCTTGTCATCTCGTCCCCAGTGACGAAAGGTTCGATTTCATCGAATTCCAGTCCAGGCTGATAACGCAGCCTGGTTTCCCAAACACGTTCGTTCATTTTCTCCAGCTGTTCCATTAAAGGCGTCAAATGCTTTGTGTCGATTTTATACTTGAATGCGTGCCAGCTGTTGCGCTGATGCTCATCCAGAGGACGTAGCCAGTTAAAATGGTCGCTGAAATAGTCATCCATTTTCACAGAAGTTTCATTCGAGATGTACCACGGAAAGGTCAGCAGCACGAGATCAATCCCTTTGGCTTCAAAGCTTTCCATCAGATCATACAAGTAATAAATATTAGCGTTGTTAATAACGCTATGCACGGAAATCCGACCTTTAAATAATCCTTTTCTCCGCATCTCCAGTAGAAGATCAATAGTTTCCATCGTCTTCCTGAACGAGCCCTTGCCGCGGATCAAATCATGGTCAGCCTCAAAACCCTCGAGTGCAATGAGCAGCTCCAAATCCTCGGATATTTCATTAAGCGAATCTATAAATTTCTCGGTTAAGAGTCCGTTGGTACAAATCGTCGTTTCACGCGGATCTTCTTTAAGCAGATCGAGTATCTCATCAAACCGATGATGAAACATCGGCTCCCCGCCCCACAAATACAGTCTTGATTTCAAAGCCTTCGTATCATCGAGCAGCTGTTTGATGATTTTGATATCGATATCCAGGTTCTGCTCCGCAGTATCCATATGGTGATGATAGCCTGATTCGTTCCATTGGTAGCAGTGCTTGCAGCGTAAATTACAACGGTTGGTCAGTTTAATCGCCACAAACTCAGGCAGCACCGTTTTATATTTCGGATTATGAGCCTTTTCACGAATTGGAACTGCGATATTACGGATCGTGCGTTTGAGAATTTCAAAAGATTTTTGATCCATCTTGGTTCTCGTTTTGGGCTGCATCGTCCATCCCTCCAATTAGTGAATTAATGGCTCGGTTTTTCGTTGTAATACAGACAACAGCCTGGGCATATGGAAAATAGCTGCTTTTTCAAATAATCGCGATATTCCTTATATTTCGGACCATTCCAAATGTCAAGCAGTCCCTGCTCATTGACATTGCCAAGCGTCAGATCATAAAAATTATGACAAGAGGTTACGCCGCCTCTGGCATTAATCTCAGTGCTGATCCAGGGAAACACACAGCGTTTTTTCATATTTGTGACCTGCTCCCATTTGGCGTTAAAATAATTGCGAATATTGTCTTCGCTAATCACTTTGGGATAAGCATTGAAATAACGGCCGCTGTCCTTACAAAACTTCTCAATCAGCTTGAGCTGCCGGGCCAGATCCTTGGCATCTATACTGCTGAAATGCGCTGGGCTGCTGATAAAACCTCTAGCAATGGGAGCTGATTGGACATGAAACTCTTCCTTAAGCACCGTGGCGTAATGCTCGTAGCGCTCCTGAGTGACATATTGCTGAAGCTCTACACTGATGCAATCAATCATCGTCATATCCAGACTTTCAAAATAAAAGCGTTCCAGATGTTGATGATTAATCGGTGTTACCGCCGTACTGATCCCGATCTTGGGATAGATCGAGCCTTTGCTTTCTCGCACCTCGTAGAGCTTGCGAATTCCCTTCATTGCTTTTTGAAAGACGCCCTCGCCCCGCTGTGCATCATTAATTTCCTCCGGCCCGTCCAGCGATACCCAAATTCGTTCCGGCGCATGCTCAACCAACATCTCTGCGTGACGCTCCAGCAGTGTACCGTTTGTTGGGAAATGAACGCTGCTTTTATGATACTTAATGGATTCCAATACTTCGTCGATCCATGGATAGATTAACGGTTCACCGCCATACAGCTCATAATAGGGTCTAGCTGGACTGCAATCCTCTATAATTTTTTTGACTACCGCCAGATCGAGCTTCTTCAGCTCCGGTTTTTCTTTATAGGCGCCATTATCTCCCCACTCAAAACACATTTTGCATCTCAGGTTGCAGGACTCCAGTAATTGGAGAAACACCCATTTGGGAATACCGCTATCCAGACCTGGATGCTGCTGTGCCGTTTCTGTTTTAATCAGCATGAACGATCCTCCCTTGTTCGTGTAAATGGTGGGTTTCGACAAGCACCTCTGTATAACTCGGTGTAATCGATCTTTGCTGTAGCAAGTTAAGATGAAGTTCATACAAAATCTCCTCGGAGAAACCCCTTTCTTTCCATTCCTCGTAAGAGATACCGAAGCCTTTAAGCGCCCACAGCTCGGCATTGCGCTTCTCATGAGAACCGAACGGCTCCAGCATAATAACCGGCGTTGCCGAAGATAATGAGTCCATTAGGGTGCCAGCCCCAGGCTTGCTGATTATGGCTTTGGCCTGTCGAATAACATCATAGAGACCGTGATGCGATTCCAAATTCGTGTACTGGGGTTGTTCTGATGGCTGGATTTCGGCAAATAACGGAAGATCATGCTCTCCTTTTGGACCTTTGCGCCATGCCGTCCATGCAGGGTCATTCATGAAATAACGGTCACCCTGCCTCGGTTCAAGCGTCTCCTCCCACGTATAAGCAACGATATCGAGCTTGAAACCCCGCTCCTGAAGCTCGGGAATTTTGCCCTGATACGTGCCCATCCCCCAGCCTCCCCCGTGAATCACATATCGATCATGACGATCACTCAATGGAATTACAGCATCTTCTCCCACAGGAATGAAGCAGGCGATGACACTGCTCGATGCCTGATAAAGCCAGACGTCTTTATAGTGCTGATTGTACAGCGGGTTGAACTTCTTCAAGCCTTTCCACGAAGGAGATAAATCTGAATCGACATAGAGCAAATCGACCTGTAATACGTCACTAAATTCCCTACTTCCCTCCTTCAACTTAGCCCGGTATAGATCCAGGATATAGACCCAATGTCCGGATAATGCAATAAAATCGCGCCTCCCCTCTTTAGCCCATGCTTCCAGCAGCACATCAACCTGCTCAAAATCGATACTGTCGCGAATATCCTTCGGAATCTTCGTTGCCACCAGTGCTAACGCGAAGTTATCATGATAGGCTTTTTGGCTGTCCCGTATTTTGTCCTGCTTATCCTGCTGTACAAAGCTTTCAAACACCAATACCTCGGTTGCGATCTGCTTCTGCCTCAATTGGTAGCTGACAATTAATCCAGGGTTATAAAAGCCAAGTCCGAACCCGGAGCAAAGAATGGTTATGGGCGTCTCCTTCAAAACCTCATCCCCTAACTGGATACTGTGATGGCCAGCGATGATAGCAGCGTACGAAGCCTAATACTTAATTGCTCCCCCTCCACCAAATCACTCGCAACAATCGATACATACATACGTGCTTTATAACGTCCGTCTCGTTGTTGATTCACCTTGAATGTATTTGCACTTAATGGAATGATTCCATTACGGCATCCGTTCTTGTACAACAGCCCCTCATTTTCCATCGCATGCAGCACATCTCCAAAAGCAATCGGAGTCGAACCAACCATCGATACATACGTCAGATAACCTTCAAGCGAATGAGCATCCAGATACATGTCAAGCTGATGCTTGATAAGACTCATTGATTTTCTGGCATTAATCTCCACTAGCGGAACTATCGATCCATCCTGCAGTACCATGGAATCGACGCAGACATGTCCAAAGTAACCACTCTCATATAAACTGTTGGAAACCGCTTGCATCAGCTCCCAATAACCTTCCCGCTCCAGCCTCTGTATCAATGGAGGAGCTGCCGTTACCGAGCCTTGATAGGCAAAATCAGAATTTAGCACCTGCTGCACCGAAATAAAACTGAAGCTTCCGTCCGGTAAAATCTCAAATTGACACGAGAAGTCCATTTCCTTATTCAGCAGCGGCTCGACAATAAACAACGTTTGTCTATCGTTATTTTCTTGCTTGGCTATATAGGTACTCACTCGGTTCAGCATGCCTTCTGTTGAAATCAGCAAATTTCCTTTTCCCGATACTCCAAAGGTATCCTTGATCAGGAACGGACCGGAATCCAGCAGTGCCTTTCCAATACTATCCAGTTCAGTACAGCTTCTTATAAATTGACTTACATTCCAAATACCCAGCTTGTCTTTCAGCTCTGTGGAATAGACTTTGGAATTAACATGCTTAATCACTTGAAGTGAGGGGGCGTGAAACCTCCAACCCTGCTGTTCAGCCAGTACATCCACACCATTCAGTATGGCAAAGGGCTCCAATTCTACATCTTGCACTAATTCCTCTAACTTCATGTACGGCAATGCCGCCGACAAACGTTCGAAGATATTCATTTCACTGGATGCCGTAGGAGGAAGCGATACGTCCAGATCCACCTTATTGTTAGTAAACCTAAAGCCAATGTCTTGTAAATAATGGAGGTGCGCTTCATCCATCGCATAGCGGGTCAACAACGTATCTTGTTTCTGACAAAATACAAATAACAGCTCATCCATGGCATTCACCAAATTGCGTGTCTGCAGATCGGGAATAGAAGGCAGTCTAGTTAGCTTGTCATCCCGCCAACAGGTCTCGGCATCAAAGGTTCCGCAATGAATACGCGGTCTGCGCTCTGATCCTATCATGCGCTTTGGGATTCTATAAAATAGCAGAACGTATCAATCGAATTCAAATGGACCATATCAAATTCGTCAAAATCAATTTCAATATTAAATTCATCCTCTACTCGCAATATGAAGTTAATCAGCTGAAGGGAATCCAATCCTCCATCATTCAGCACATCTGAACTTCCCTGCAGGTTTTGAAGCAGCTCCGGCTCATTTTTGATTTCACTGATGATCCCGATAATTTTTTCCTGAAGCATGAACATCACTCCTTATGGTTTATGAACAACGGCCGAATCACTGGTTTTGACAATAACGGCCAGAATGTCTGTTTGGGCATACTTCAGGTTGTAGTTGGTCATATGCAGCTGTCTGTCATCAGTAATAGAAGTCAGCTGAAGCTGGGGGGGCAAAGATTTGATAATATGCTTGATCAAAGCCGCTTTCGTAAACCGCCATATGACTCCATCAATTGAAGAATTCACCATATAACCCTCGGTCATCTGCTTGCCCGATTCGGCTTCTTCCATTATGACCGGATCTGCAATCCAGATCTCACCATGATCCTTCAGCAGTCGGGCACACTCAGCAAATGCCTTTTTATGATGGCGAATATGATGAAAGCAGCGGGCAAATATAATCACGTCAAAGCTTTTATCCTCCATGGGAACGTCATAAATCCCGCTAAGCAGGTAAGAATCATATCTTCCTTTCCTGATTCCATACTCCAAATAGTGCGGGTTAATGTCCAAATTAACTATTTTCTTGGACTGCGATTTACCTACATGCTTGTTCAACAGCCCGGTCCCGCAGCCCACCTGAAGAATGCTGCCTTTGAGCGGAGGTAAAAAACGATACACAGAGGTTGGTTTCGGAAAGTTCAACACAAACATTGACCATTCGTACAATCGCGGATGCTTTTCGATCAGTCGTACAAGCTTGCTAATATAAAAAGGATTTTTTAGCTTGTTTTTAGTGAAGTCACGTTTATTCCACACATAATAGATTGGATATAAAACAATGAAATACATCCAATACACAGTTTCTAACAGCTTGATTAATATGGGATGATTAGACCGATGAATTTGATGCTCGATACCTTTGTCCATACCAATAGAATTCAATTCCATCTACATAATGACCCCCTTAATAATTGATTCATTTGGAAAAATGTGGTTATTCATTCGCTTCACAAGCTTAGCAGAATTAGTGGATAACCATCAATTAGACTTTTTTGTAAATAGCATTTCACAGATTAATACATTTTTGAAAAACTTGGACTTTTCAATATATTTATGCAAGTTATCGGTTATTAACTCCATTCAGAGCAATTGCATATCCCAACAGGTGGACGTAGTAAACAAATCAGAATTACCATTAATAGGAAATTAGTTCTATTGATGTCAGCTGCAACAAGTTGATGCATCACCTCACATAAATACGCCATCCCACTCTTCGGCTTCTAACATGCGATGTGTTTAGTAATTGAGAATGCAAGCCTCTTGGATGGTACAAATCTATCCTTTACTACCTCGCATATATTCCTCTGCTTTCTTCGCTAACCACTGCTGTGTCGTATAATACACCTTTACTTGTTAACGTTTCAGCCTTCGTTTTGCAATGGTGCATGCCTAAAAAGTCAAAGCCCTCTTCACCACACACCTTGATATAGTAGAAAAACTACAAAACCATTATTATTGATAATAATTATCAATATCGTTGTTTGGAGTCAATAGATACAGATTACAACCCGATATACCCCAAAAAAGAGGAGTACATCCGAAGCTTATACAGAATAAGGAGGTGCTTACTCGATGGATAATGCCAAACAAAAGCTACATAGCCGGCTAGAGCAATGGAAAACAGCCGCGAGTCAACTCATATCTGGTTCCGAAGACAAACAAGAAGCCACGATTCTCGATTTAGATCCTGTTCTGCTGGACAAGTGTCATGATCTGGCAGAGCAGCAGCAAACGACGGTAAGTGCCGTGATTAATCGTATTTTGCAGCAGCATTGGGCGCAGGCACAATCCGTTCCACAACAGATCATTTCTCTTCAGCAGCTGGAGCGTAATCCCCTGCTCTATCTGGATCAATTAACGAGCCGGGAATTTAACCGTTATGGAGGTGAGCAGTATGCCGAGGATTGAGCAAATGGATTACCGACAGGCTGTTTTTTTGGATCAAACTGCTCTGACGTCTCTGATGGATGAAGAGCAAACTAACTACAGTCGGGCAAAAGCGCTTTTTCTTGATCTTGATGATTTGGAGCGTCCGCTCATTACAACCAATTATGTCATATTTGATACACATCAGTGGCTGCGAAACCGCTGCAGCTTTGACCATGCCCAATTTTTTATCGATATTGTTGATCAGTCAGTGGCCAAAGGTGTTCTCATGGTCATATCCGGCAGCCCCGAGCTTGAGCAAGAATCCAAGCAGTTAATTGGAAGCTTCCCAGAGCTCCGGCTTTCATTAAGTGAGGCGTTAACTGCTGTAGTGATGCTGACTTACCAAGTAAAACGAATTTTTACGTTTAATCCAAACCACGCTTTTCTCCCTAAGCTGGATTCCGATATCAAAGTGATGCCAAGCGGTGTATAGGTGCTGTTCGGCAAAACAATTGAAAGCGTATCATCAATTCGACCGTAATCAACTATCTATCTATTCAGTATATTTATCAGAAATAAATTGGATTCTCAGCAGAGAATGATAGCCATTTATACAAAAATACACGTAGTTGTTCCGTTACAACTGGACAAAACAAAATGCTGCCGATAATTCGGCAGCATTCTTCATTTTCACTATGTTTTAAACCATGAACTACAAGGTTTTAGGATTTAATCATATCGTGATCCACATACCGCTCACCGTTGATCTCACTTATTACATTAATTGCTACTTTAGCGCCATCACCGGCAGTAATGATTGTATGTACACTCACCCCTGCAGCAGTTCCCGCTGCCCAAATTCCTTCAACAGAAGTTTTACCCTCCGGAGAAGTGACATATACCGTTTTGATACGAGGCTCGCTTGCCGGTTTAGTTTCAATCCCAGTTTGCTCTGCAAGATCCGTAAGAACACCAGTTGCGAGAATGACATGCTTACCCTCATAGTGTTCACTTTCAGTCTCAACTTGAAAACCTTCTGAAGTTTTACCGATTTTAATTGCTTTACCAGAGATCAGTTCAGCTCCAAATTTGGTTGCTTGCTTTTTCCCTAATTCAACCAGGTCCGGACCAGTTATTTCCAAAATACCATAATGATTTTCCACCCAGGCACGCTTGGTAATGCTCTGATCGTTGTCAATAATCAAAGTTTTCTTACCTGCCTTAGCTGCGAATAAAGCCGCACTGGATCCTGCCGGGCCAGCCCCAATTACAATAATATCGTACATGCTTGAATCTCTCCCTTCGTTTGTCATTCTTATGATTTCCCATGATGCAGCTGAAGCTTGTCGGTAATTTCTATGCTACACAATGCCTCGGCCAAAGTCAAAATTACCGACATCAAGAGCCATCAGGAATAGGAAACCGTATCGTGACAAATGTAGAAAAGTTTGCTTAAGGAACCCGATCTGTGCTTGGCCTTTAGCAATAAGTTAATCTTTATTTTTTATAGACACTGTCATACGCTTTTTGATAAATCTTCATATACTGCGGCAGATTCAGTCCATCCAGTCCTTTAACATAAGCATCCCAATCATTATTCAAATTTTTGCGACCGATAATAAACTCGACCATCGACGTTTTTACATAGGCGTTGATCGTCGTCCGCAGCTGATTCGCTGCATCGGCATCCTGAGGGTCCATGAAGATACTCACGGGATACATCTCTTTCGGTTGGTATTTCTCATACTTTTGCGTAGCCAAATACAAACGGTATTCATAGCCGCCATTACCAAGTGGATCCTGCGGCACGGCAAAGGATTCCCTATAATCACGAGTTCGCAGCGAGGAACCCATTTGGCTCCAGTGCTCATTTTGCTGTTGAATCGAGTCAAATTCCGGAGCCGTTACATATTTAGCCGGACGTCCGCGAACATCCTTCTCATCTGGCTTCGCTTTGGACCACCATTTTCCTTCAGGGCCGAAAATTGACAACAAAGCTGCTTCTTCCGTATACATATAATCAGCGAGCTTCATAGCTGCAATCGCTTTTTCCTTCGATGCTTTGTTTGTAATGGCGAAAGTCCCGTTGCCCACACCCGCAAAATATCCGCTCAGCTGCACACCATCCGGCCCTTTGAGTGGTGGAACCGCATCATAATCCTTATGCCGCGTTTTTCCTGGAGCCGTATCCACAACCATCCCGATATGCCCCGCCGTAAATGAACCGAGGATTGCCGTATCCGGGTTATTGCCCAGCTGCTTCAAACCATCCTGGTTTTGTGTAAATGAGGCTTGATCAATCAGTCCCTCTTTGTAAAGACGGTTCATGTATTCCAAGCCTTTTTTCCATTCCGGTTTATTGGGAGCAAAATCTACCTTACCATCCTTCATCGTGAAATAATCCGCAGAATTGTTATAAATAAATGCCGACATCAAAAATCCGTCGATATTGCCATGCCATGTAGCGGGATCTCCTGCGCCACTGAGTGGAATCTCATCTGCTTTGCCATTACCGTTAGGATCCTTCTCTTTAAAGGCCTTCAACACCTGATAATATTCCTCAGTCGTTGTTGGCATACTTAAGCCCAGCTTTTCCAGCCACTTCGTATTGATCCACAGCTTTTGTGCATACCAGCAATGATAGCATTCATTGATCTGCGGGATTGCGTATATTTTACCGTCCGGCGCCGTCATCCCCTTCTGTAAATATGGGATATCCTTGAACGCTTTTTTCACATTGGGCGCATATTGATCAATCAGGTCGTTGAGTGGAATAAATACACCTTGCTGTCCATATTTCAACTGCTCAGCCTGTGTCAAATTCCCATCCAAAAATACCTCCGGATAATCGCCGCTTGCCAGCAGCAGCTGTTTTTTATCATTCAAACCGGCATTGGGAACCACCTCCCACTTGAACTTGATATTTAATTTTTTCTCGACATATTTACTGAATGTATTCGTCTCCAAATTTTCCACATCTGCCCGCTGTCCACTGAATACAGACAAAGTTATAGGGGCATTACCATCTTTTGGAACCGCTTCCATATTCGCATCTGGATTTCCGCTGCAGGCCGTAACCAGCAGCACCAAGCTTATAGCCCATGCACAGCAAGCCATGATTTTATTGTTCATAGAAACGCTCCCTTATTTCAATTTATCCTTTAAGTGATCCGATCATAATGCCTTTGACAAAATGCTTTTGAATAAAAGGGTACAAAATCAGCACAGGCAAGCTCGATATGACGATCAAGGAAAATTTAAGTAAGTCCTTTAAGCCTTCTCTTACAGCCATTTGATTGGCATCGATCATCATCGAGGAAGCGTCAATGTTGTTAAGAATCAAAATATTACGTAATATGATTTGCAGCGGAAACAGATTGGATGATTTCAGGAATATTAGTGCATCAAAATAAGCATTCCAATGGCCAACTGCATACATCAGCACCAACACGGCGATAATCGGCTTGGATAAGGGAAGCACGACCTTCAGCAGAAATTGCAGATCACTGCACCCGTCCAGCTCTGCAGCCTCGTATAATTCCTCCGGTATCGTCGTTTGAAAAAATGTTCGTGCAATTATGACCTGCCACACCGCCATTGCCTGCGGCAGCAGCATGGCCCATGGCGTGTTGAGAATCCCTACACTTTTCACCGTCATATAGTATGGAATCAGCCCACCGTTAAACAGCATCGTAATCACAAGCAGCACCATGATCACATTCCGGCCTTTAAAATCCTTTCTAGCCAAAGGATACGCAAGCATTACTGTCAAAATAATGTTAATGCAAACGCCTGCAATTGTGTACAGAGCAGAATTACGGTACCCGATCATAATTTGTGGATTTTTGAATGCAGCTTCATAGCCAGCCAGGCTAAAATCCACCGGAAACAGCCACACCCTTCCTGCGACTACTGCCTGCGGAGAACTGAAGGAAGAGCTAACAATGTACACAAGCGGATACAATACACTTACAAGAACAGCCCCAAGAAATACATAAATACAAACTAGAAAAAGCTTATCTACATGGGATTCACGAATTGCATTCGATTTGGACATGATCTCAGACCTCCTCCTCTACCACAGACTGGTTTCCGAACTTTTTCGGGCTAAGAAGTTTACAAGCAGCAGTAAAATCAGGTTAATGACGGAGTTGAATAAGCCGATTGCTGCGGAGAAGCTAAAGTTGGCGCCGATCAAACCAATTTTGTAAACATAGGTAGAAATCACCTCGGATGTGCCGGTGTTCAAAGGATTTTGCAGCAGGAATACTTTCTCAAATCCGACATTCATTAATTGACCAACGTTCAAAATAAGTAAGATCACCGCCGCTGGCATGATTCCGGGAATATCGATGTTGAATATTTTTTGCAGGCGTGATGCCCCGTCTACTTTGGCTGCTTCATACAATTGCGGATTGATTCCTGCCAGGGCAGCCATGTAAATGATCGCTCCATACCCTGTATGCTGCCAAATGTCCGACCACACATATATGTGTCTGAACAGCTCTGGAAGCCCAAGAATATTAACAGATTCCATATCAAACGCTTTTAATACGCTGCCAGCAAAACCGACCCGTGGAGACAGAAAAATAATAATCATCGAAACCATAACGACTGTAGAAATAAAATAAGGGGCATAGGTAACCATTTGAACTGTTTTTTTGAACAAACCTTGTCGCAATTCATTAAGTGCCAAAGCTAAAATAATCGGAGCCGGAAAGCCCACTAGCAATGCATAAAGATTTAAAAACAAGGTGTTTTGAATCAGAACTGGAAAATTTGGTGATTGAAAAAATTGCTCAAAATGCTTCATCCCCACCCAGGGGCTCCCCAGCATACCCTTGACTACGTTGTAATCCTTGAACGCGATTTGGGCGCCAAACATCGGGATATACTTGAAAATAATCAAGTACAACAGCGGAAGAATGACGATAAGATAAAGTTGCCAATGTCGTTTAATAGATAGGATCCCCCTCCCAAACCCTCCCCGCAAGGAGGGCCCCAAAGGGCTTGGCCCTCTGGACTCCCATGGTGGTATGCGAAACTGTGTGCGGCTGGCTCGCTCCGTCCTTACGGGACACGCTTTACTTTTGGTGTGATGTGGGTTGGCGAGTCTGCGCACGGATTAGCTCGCTCTGTCCCTACAGGACACGCTTTACTTTTGGTGTGATGCGGGTTGGCGAGACTACGGGTTCTCGGGGACGCATCGTCCCTTCGGGACTCGCTGGTTCTCGTTACGATCTACATCGCTTATGCTTTGCTTAATGCTTGGTGAGAAGGCGACCTCCTTTGTTTTATTTTTACAATACTTGGAATTAGTAAGCTTATTTTCAATTTAGAGGGCTGCGGGTCATACTTCAACAATCCATTTTCCTGTTGGCAAACTGTTTTCTTATGCGTGGACAACATCAGCTGCAAGCTATTTTCGCAGGCCATACTTAATTCGTTTAACAGGAATTATACGTTAGCGCGGGGATATACTTTTGGTCATCGTCTTTGTTCTACAGCGAACGGAAGAGCGCAGCGGAACTTATTCATCGGACTTCCCGTGGACGAAGTATGAGGAGAATTTTATGAAATGACTTTTATTTAGTGGAGGTGCTCCTTGCACCAGTTTCAAATTACTTAAAAGCACTTTTCACCTTGCGATAATCTCCAGGTGATACGCCCGAATGTTTTTTGAAAACTCTGCGAAATGAGATCGAACTGACGTACCCAACTTTTTCGGAAATATCCTGAATCGGCCAATCGGTCTCACACAACCATTGCTGTGCTTGACGCATGCGGATTTGGGTCAGGAAATCAATAAATTTTTCCCCGAACTCCTCTTTAAATACATGACTAATGTATTTGCCATTCATACGAAACTGTTGTCCAAGATGCTCAAGAGACAATTCCGGATTCATAAAGTTTTGCTCGATATATTGTTTAAGCTCCCTAAGTAAATCATGAAGGTGAGCACGATTATGGAAGGTCTGCACACGCTGAAACAAATTATTCAGTACTTCCGTAAACTGCTGCTGGATTTCTTCCAAAGTTTCGAACTGATCCATTGCCTTCTCAAGACCTTCGAGCTCTCCTTCCTCTCGCCAGTTGCTTGTCTTCGGTATTTTGCTGAGCTCTTTGTTTAAAGAGCAGATGAGATCATTCAAAACGATCAGAATAAATTCCCTGGAAAGCATGTCTTTTTTCATTTCGTAAAAAATGGTTTCCAGACACTGCTGCCATTTTTCTTGATAAATGCCAAAGCTTTCGATCAGTTTAAGCAGAAGCTGAACGTATTTGAAACGGTCCTCCTGAGAGTGCAGGTCCAAATCCTTTTGCTGAATAATTCGATTATGGCCAAGCACCGCCTTGTATTGGAGTGATCGCAGCGCTGCTTTGTAAGAAAGCGCAATATCAACGGGCTGCTCGGCCACCGTGCCCAAGGCTATCGTCACTGTGTACTTGATGTTCGCCTTTAACCACAGCTGAATCTGTTCACAGGCTTGAAAAATCAAGTCACTTGTCGTCTCCTCCTCATTCGGCCTGCTTACAATGGCACTCAGTTGGTGATCTGTCGTCCATTCAATCCAAACCGATACTCTATGATTATCCATTACCTCATGGAAAGCACTTGCTATGACAAATTTAATCAAATATTGATCGTGTTCACTATAAGCATGAAAAAAATCAATACTCCGATCAATTTCCGCTACAATAACGAGCTGTTGATGAAACGTATCACTCATCTGGAGTCTGCGCATTTGAGAGCTCCATTCAGGCAGCTGTATTTTATAAGCACCTCTCAGCATTTCGTGAAAAAACAACTTTTTGCGAACTCTCAGCTCATCTTCATACTGCTGGGCAAGCTGGTTCGATTGCTCCATCAAGCTGCCCAGAGCAGTGCCAATCACCTTAAATTCATCGATCTTATTTCCGCCTACAATCGGTTTAATCGGCTGCGAATACGCATGTATCCGGGAAAGAAGCTCATCAATCGGCTTATAGTTTTTGCGTGTTACATATAGAATAGAAATCACACCGAGTGTAAAAGCAATGATACCAAGAATGATCCAAAAACCCGAAACCGTTGAGGCGACACTAATCAGCGTTCCCGCCATCAAGCCGCTGCGTATGACCCAGCCTGTGTATGTAGAGGCTTCCGCCGAGATCATCTGATTGTCCTCGATCTGTGAATCCAGCCTATGACCGTCATCGAACAGCAGCTCCCCATTACGATCGAACAAACTTACAAACCGAAATGAGGTATGATACAGCTCCAACACCTTTTTCTGCAGCTGAGTAGTGCTCACATTGACAACAAGCACACCTTTTTCCACATTAGATGGGGAATGCCGAACAAGACTGACAACCGATCTGGAATCCATCCTCTCAAACTCACGAAATTTACGCAGATTCGACCACTGATTCGGGTAGGCCTCCTGCTTCATTTGTTGAACAAAGGATGCGTCCGTAAAGCTTTCCCTTCCATTCAATATATTGCCGTTAAACACAAACTGATCATGATAACGAACCAAATAGATCGAATCTATCAACGGATTCATCTGCTTCAAATTTTTGATTTTCTCTGAAATTTTATAGTTCAGCAGGACATCGCCTGACTCGGTTTCTTCAAAAAATTGTTTGAACAACTCATTATTCAATAATTCATTAATAACCAAATAATCAATGGATTGCAGTGTAGCGTCAATATAGTACAGCACCTGCCGAGTAAACACTTGGTTCGCCATCGATAGATCCTTTTTATTTTGCTCTGCCAATGTTTGAAAAAACACGAAAAATAAAAAGCAGACGACAATCATAAACATCGGAATGTACGACCATAACATCCGTTGGTACCATACTTTTTTCATTGCAACCCCACCTTTGGGTACATTTGGTAATTTTATTATAAGACGAACGGAACTAACATTTAATGGTCAATAAGAACCTATTGTTGCACAATACAAATAACTTGCAATTGTTTACGATATCCATTTAAACTAATGTCACTTATATATTGGAGCAAAGGAGTCCCACCATCATGAATTGGCGTTCACCCTATGTGTTATTAGTTTTGGCAACCTGTCTGTGGGGCGGAAATTTTGTGGTTGGAAAGGTGCTTGTAGCCGATATCCCACCTATTCTATTAGCTACATTGCGATGGTGTATTGCGTTGATCGTGATAACACCGATATATGGCAAGGATGCCTGGACCCATCGTGCCCTGTTTTTCGAAAAATGGAAAATGCTAACTTTCCTATCGCTGACCGGAGTTGCAGGCTTTAATACGCTTGTCTATATGGCTGTACAGTATACGAGCTCGATCAATGCGGCGGTCATGAATGCAGCAACGCCTATTCTGATTATTATGGTTTCATGGGTGATGCTTAGAGAGTCCATCAGCTTGAAAACCATACCAGGCATAGGCTTATCCATGCTGGGTGTGCTCTGGATGATCACCCGCGGCAGCTGGGATGTATTGGTTAACCTTTCCTTTAATCAAGGTGATTTATGGATGCTCGCAGCGATTTTATGTTGGGCGTTGTACTCTGTTGGAATGCGACGATCTGCTAAACAAGTCCCAGCTCATGCATTATTTGTGTATACGATTATCATTTCAGTCGCACTTTTAATTCCTCTTTCCATCGTTGAAGTGATGCTCGTTAAACCTGTTTTGCATATTTCGCTCGGTATGGGCTCAGGTATCGTCTATATTGGAGTATTCGCTTCGTTAATCGCATTTTCAGCATGGAATCAATCGATAGCGATGATCGGACCTGCCCGCTGTGCAGGATTCCTGAACCTTATTCCCTTATTCAGTACAATCTTTGCTACCGCCTTCACCGGAGAACGTATTCACATTTACCATTTTGCAGGGGCCGCCCTGATCCTCACAGGTATCTATGCAGCCAATCGAATGCTGAAACTCAATTCGCCTACTCCGTAAAAGTGTTTTGTTTCTAATGCTTATATAGACTTTTTTAAAATACATAATTATACTAAATTTAATACAAATGGAGCCTATAACTACTCAAGGGGTTGAACAAAACGATGAATCATAGTTCTTGGGAAAGCTTGATTTATGCGGAGTCAGAGCAAGAACAGGCTGAGTATCAGCAAATGGTGCACCACGGCGGTTATTCCACTTTTCATCAATTGTTGGAGGGGATTAAACACAAGCTGAAGTATATGCAGGATGCAGAGATTGAACAGGTCAAGGGTTGGCTTGATAAGGGGCAGCGATTATTTCCCGAGCCTGGCGTTTTCAGTCCTTCCTGGCTGCATATATGGGATGAGCTCAAACAAATCATTTCCATTAAATCTGATATCATGTCAAGGATTCCGCTTGCAGACCGAGATGGGGAATGGCAAATTCTTATCGATAATCCGCTATCCATTCAGGAAATCGTATGCCATCCCGCTTTAAGCTTTGATGAGGCCGCTTATTTGTACAGTTATTTTCGACCGGGGCTTGAGAAAAATGAATACATTCGACTGCAAAAAATTATTTCCCTAATTACCGATGTTGGCGATTGAAAGCGCTATCTGTATGCTATCTCTGCTTAATCTGTTGATTCGTGGAAGGTAATCGAAGTAAAATGTCGAAGCTCGTACTGTTTTATCGAGTTGTGCGCTTACCCGGGAAATAATGAAAATAGTACAGAAATAACCCCCGATTTCCTGAACTGGATTCGGGGGTTGTGCTCATTCAGAGGTACCTTTGCTTACAATTGCTCAATGGCTATTAATCTTTAATTCATAACTATTAAGAGTTGACCTCTTGCTGATTCCGAATCTTAGGCAAGCTCATCTCATTATCCACCTGTGATTTCTTCCAGGTCCATGTCAATGCCGCAGCCACAAAGCCGAGGATGCCGGCAAAATAAAATCCACTATTCAAACCACCGAATTCATTGAGCCATCCTGCCATAAAAGGTCCGGCAAACATTCCCATTGCATATACGGCCTGATAAAAGCCCATCGCTGTAGCACGTTTCTCAGGCTGTATGTGCTGAATAACGAGCCCAAGCAGCAATGGGAAATGAAGACCCTGAAAAAAACCGTTAAAGATCTGTGTAAGAAGAAGCATTGAAAAGCTATTAACCAATGGCATAACCACTGTACATAATGCACTGCATACAAATGCAACCGCCACAACCTGCCAAGAGCCAAATTTGGGTGCCAGTACTCTTCCTGAAAGGAAGGAAGTCAACGCGTGTGGGATCATGAATGCAAATACGAGTACAGTTAAGTCGAGCTTATTGGCTCCAAGCGCAAGGGCAAGTGAAGGCGTAAAGCCGAACATCGTAATAAATAACACGCAGTGCGCTAGGATGGATAACACAGAAACCTTCAGGAGAAGCGGCTCCTTCATTACCTGCAGCAAGCCGCTGAGTCGAATAGGCTGAAGCGTTATACTTTGCTTCGGCTCACGAATGCCAATGCTAACAAGCAATCCAGCTACACCAATAAAGCTTCCTGCCCAGAAGGTGGCACTCCATCCCCACTCCTCAACCAAATAACCGCTTATCCCCATCCCCAGTAACTGGCCCGCCGCCGTTAACAAGCTAATTAACCCCATTGCCCGGGTCATGTGTTCTTGTCTAAAATAGCTCGCGTATAATACTGTAAAAGCCGCCCAGGTTGAAGCTCCGATCCCGGACATAATCCTTCCAGCGAGCGCCCAGCCCATATGCTCTCCCCAAGCAAAAAAAATGCAGCTTAGCGAGGTTGCTAGCATTCCAAGCATCATAAAGGGTTTTCTTGCCTTCAACCGATCAGAAGCAATACCGAGCGGCAAGCGAAGAACAATTTGGACGAGACCGTAGCTTCCCAATACCAATCCGGCAAAACTGTAGGATGCGCCCAAGTGCTCCAAGTATGGCGAGAGAATTGGGACGTACGTATACAGTGATGCCCAGAAAGATACCGTAACAATAATAAAAATAATATGCTGCGCCCTGGAAGGCGTCGTGCTGTTTAAATCACTCATTCTGTTTCTCCTAATAGCAATTACAAGCTCAATTCCAAAATCTCATGTACGGCATCCGCATCCAAGCTTTTGAACGAACCCACTGTACCAAAACGCACGGTTTCTTTGGCCATCCGATCAAGCTCTTTCCCGTCAATCTTCAAGTCGCCAAGAGTTGCAGGAGCACCGATTCTTGTGAAGTAATCACGTGTCGCTTGAATACCTGCCAATGCAATTTCCTCATCAGTTTTACCTGCTGGATCCACCTGCCACACACGTACGGCAAATTGAACAAAACGATCAAGCCGCGTGTTAAACACATATTTCATCCAGTTAGGGAATACGATAGACAAGCCTTCCGCATGGGCTATGTCATAGATAGCACTGATTTCATGTTCGATCATATGAGTGGACCAATCGTTTTGCATACCGACACTGATCATACCACCGTTCAATGCATAGGTTCCACAGAGCATCAGGTTGGCACGCGCCTCATAATTATCAGGCTGTTTTAGAGCAATCTCTCCATTCTCGATTACGGTTTGCAGAATGGATTCACATAATCTTTCCTGTAATGGAGTGTTCGTTGTTGTAGAAAAATATTGCTCAAAAACGTGTGACATCGTATCGACAATACCATTTACCGTTTGGTTAGCAGGCACTGAATAAGTTAAGGTTGGGTCCAAAATACTGAATTTCGGATAAGCATGAATGCTTCCGAATGCTTTTTTAAGATTTTCCTCCCAGTTGGTAATGACAGAACTACCGTTCATCTCCGAGCCGGTTGCTGACAGTGTCAAAATCGTTCCGAGTGGCAGAGCTGACGTGATCTGAGCTTTATGCATCAGAAAGTCCCATACATCCCCTTCATAAGGAACACCAACAGCGACTGCTTTGGCTGCATCAAGGACACTACCGCCGCCTACTGCCAATATGAAATCCAGTGAATGCTCACGGCATAGCTCTATGCCTTTGCGGACTGTTGAAACGCGAGGATTGGGCTCTACCCCGGATAGCTCATGCACGACTGCACCGATTTGCTTCAGCTGCTGCTGAACCTGATCATATAAACCGTTCGCTTTGATACTGCCGCCGCCGTAAACTAATAACACCCTTTTACCATATTCGGCCAATTGCTCGCCCAGCTTGTTCACAGTACCGGCTCCAAATAGAATCCGAGTTGGATTTTGAAATTGAAATGAATTCATTAGTACGCCTCCGCTTCTATGTATGCATCCTGTGCATCCGTTTGTTTTGTATATGTTCCTAAATCATTATAGCCTTTAGCTCTACATTTTAAAATAACTGACCATTGCTTTACCAACTTACCTAAAGGTAACCCGCCGAATTATAACCATAAGGAGTCCCATATAGTTCTAGCCTGACTACCCAGGGGGGTTACAAAGGCATTCCACAGCAAAACCAATGTCAAGGTGATACATACATTTTCCACCAGAAAGCCGCTGAACTTGCCCGTACTCATCAATGGAATCCTGAGCTTCCACTTAAGCGGAGGGATAGGCTGTATACCATGTTTCGTTAACACATCACAGAGCAAATGAAGCGAATAAGAAACCGCGCCAGCTATCCACAAGGGCATAGCCAATTGAACAGATGCTGCATAAAGCAAACCGCCCCAGATGGCAATGCCATATATCGAGTGCGTCAAGCCGCGGTGCGGAAGTACGGAGCAAACCATAAGCAGTGCTCCGACTGCAGCCAGCCAAGGGCCTCCATCAGCACCCAAATACAGCAGCAGACCACCGAGAGCGGCCATCAGCAATTGACGAAATAATCGGTGATTGGCCAAACAAATCGCTATTAACAAGATACCGATACCATAGCTGAACGGAAGGAAAAAGGATTGCAGATACGCATATACGATCCACCCTACCCCAATAGCTGCAAGCAGCCACTTTAACTTCTTTATCAAGGAATTGGGAACGGTCTTTTGCAATAATAGGCTATTTGGTTCATCAATGTCAGGAAGCAGTGAGCTAATCAAAGCTATGGCAAAGCCAGGCAATGTGACACCCTGACCAATCAGCTGCATGAGGGACATGGTAACTCCTGTGCTTACAATCAGATGGGTTCGTCCCGTCATAATAATACTACGCTTCCTTTCTTTAACAAGTTGTAGATGAACATGATGTTCATGCTGCGTTTAGCTCTCATTATTATAACATGCTCACTCACTTTATGCGAACACACGTTCACATGCCCAATAAAAAAATAACAAATAAATAAATTGATGATTACCATTCGCAGGCTGTTTGAAGTTGGTCTAAGAGGTTTATATATTTCTTAGAAGAACACTAAAATAAAAGAGGAGCTAATCCTATGAGAACATCATCTAAAGCAAACAGCAGCGAACTATTGGAACAATTGGAAGCGGTCGATTTTGCCTTAGTCGACATGATTTTATATTTGGATGTAAATCCCAAAGATTCAAATGCATTAACTCAACATGATGAATTATGTGAACAACGCAAAGAAATTCGCAACCAATTGGCACTTGCGAATGGTATTGCTTTTAATTATGAATCCAACCGTAAAGTGGCGTGGCCGTGGGGCCAATCTCCGTGGCCATGGTAACGATCTCCTAAATCATATTGTAGAATTTATTCCTTGAGCTTATTGGCTAAATCGCCATTGCTCAAGGTTTTATTGCTTTCAGTCACCTTTTTAATGTCAGCCTCTGGTAGATCCCTTTCAAGAAAATCGGCCCTTGAGACAGATATCTGCATCAAGAGCCGCTCTTTAAAGTGTATTTATTGTTTAAATGTAGCAATCAACCGTTTGGCAACACCAGTTGGAGTTGTAATATCCTCATAGATGTGAAGAGTCAACGGATAATCGAGCTGCTCAGATTTGATATCGCTAAACGTGATCGTCTGTGCTCCATTGATCAATTTACCTGTACCCTGCAGCTGTTGTGTCGTACTTCCCAATACCCGATCTCTGCCATCCACAATTTCGAATTCCATTTGGGCGAATGTATTATCGACAATAACCTCTGCAGCTTTTTGGATATCAAGACTCAGCTTAAGCTTATACGTATAAGCATTGGAGCTGTATACGGACGACAAGTCCCATTCTTCAATATTTACGGTATAAGGATAAAACGAAAGTTTTTTGCTTACTGCCATTGGATCATCTTCTCCTGCTTGATTAACGGCTACCTTGTAATCGGCGATAGGCAGTTTTAATTTTAGCGAATTGGATGTATCCAGAATACTCAATTTAAATGTACCTTGCGCCGATGGCGGCAGCATATACGAATAGCTGTACACATAGGCTGAGTCCGGAATCAGCTGTGTTAGAGAGGTCGTTTGACGTGTACCAGGGAAAGCAGTTCCAGAGCTATCTGTTAAAGTGGTATCAAATGTTGGCAGTGCCAGCGTGTCATTGCTTTTATTCAAAAATTTAAATTTTGCAACGACGGTCTGATAACCATTGTCCGCATTGGTATGCCCATTCAGTTCCACCATCGAAACTTCCAAATTATTATCGATGACATGACTGCCTGTATAGAAAGTAAATGGCTGTCCAAGATCGTACTGTGGTATCGAATTCAGGTTGGAAGCAGCTGCAAGACCTTCTTGAAGACTGACAATTGCTATTGGCAATGAGCTTGTAATCGATGAAGAACTGTTCGATTGAGAAGCTGTTGACGTATTTGTTGAATTGTTGGATGATGTTGTTCCATTTGCTGACGTGTTCGCCGTATTACCAGTCGTTGTTGAATTGGTTGTTGACGAGTTGGCAGTTGATGCTCCAGTTGTTGTACCTGAAGTGTTCGTATTGGATGTCGTTGTGTTATTTGATGTGGTAGCTGCACCTGTTCCTGAAGCTTTACGGCTATCTGATACCAGGAATTGAAGCTGATCAGCTGCTATCCCTTCTGGGAGTACAATCGCAAATCGGTAAATACCGGATTCTCCTGGAGCAATATATGCGTCTGGCGAGACAACAGTCTCTGCACTCACAGATAACCCTGCGTCTGTAGACATTAACGTGCCTAATAATGATGGTGTCTGCAAGGTGCTTTTGCTATCGTTGTGAATAACAGCCGTAATAAGTGCACCTTTTTTAGTGGAGATCAGTTGTTCCTCTGCCTTTTGCAGTTCCAAGGTTACACCTGTCCGTCCTTGAATAAGGTAAGGCGTGCGGTCTCCCATTTTAACTAACTGAAATAATGAAGACAGGGACAGCTTGCCAAACGATTTAATACCAGTATTATCGAGTGAAAGCTCCAATGACATTTTATCTGTAGCTGGTGCCGTATCCATGCTGGCAGTTAACAATACATGCTTGGTTTGACCTGCATTAATGGTGCTGCCATCTATGGCATTAGATGTGAATACGATTGTTCTTCCTTGTCCGTCGCGAAGCAAATATTTTAATCCCGATGGCAGAGTAACCGTCTCCGAACCTGTAGGAGTTACAGTAGTATCTACCAGCACGGTCCATTTTCCATCCTGAGGTACCGTGATCGCTTTGACAGCCTGGATGGAGACATAAGAGCTTGCTGTTAATGAAGTGTCTACATCGGCGAGGTTCAGTAGTAGCTGCTGAGCTTGTTCACCTAACGACTGTGCATTCGCTACGGAAAGCGAGCCTACATCCTGCATACTGGAGCCATTACGCTGAAAAACAGTAACCTTCAAATCGCTTGTTTGCAGCGAACCAGGAATCGTTGCTACATAATAGTAACCTGCCGCTGTGTGCGGTGAAACCAGGGCATCGGCAGCTTGACTCATTTGTGCATAATAGCTGCCACCTGAGGTCGAGGTCACTTTAATACCATACTGATTAAAATCAACAACCGAATCGCCATCATTGTTAAGCTTGACGTTAAATCGCATCATCTGGGAGTCAGCGCCTTTGGAAATTGAAGCTTCCTCCAATGTAAAGTAAACAGAATTGTTAATAAACACGCCTTCCTTGCCAGCATAAGTAATCGAATTAGTCCATGAGTAGAAAATCATGGCCAGCATGGATACGATAAGAACCGCAATAAGAGCCTTATGTGCTGGCTTTCTTCCATCACGCAATTGTTGAACAACCATATTGTAATTCCTCCTTAGAGTTTGCGAAGCAAACTGTCTTCGTAAGCATCATCTGAGTTTGCGAAGCAAACGTGTCTTCGTATGCATTGTCTGATTTTACGAGCAAACCGTCTTCATAAGTATCAATATTCTACATAATGAACCTTTTCACATCTATTAATCGGTACGTAAAGCATCGATTGGCCGAAGCTTGGAAGCTTTGTTGGCAGGATATAAACCGAAAATAACTCCGACCAGAACAGAGAACAAAAATGCATACAAGCTGATATCAAATGAAACGACAGTTAACTGCTTAGGATTGAAATAAGGCCATATCTTAGCTAAAGTAACACCTAATGCCAGCCCAATGAGTCCTCCCAAACCGCTGATTACGACAGCTTCAAATAGAAATTGCAGCAAAATGTTCCTACGCTTGGCCCCTATCGATTTGCGAATACCAATTTCTCTCGTACGTTCACTCACTGTAACCAGCATAATGTTCATAATCCCTATCCCTCCAACCAACAGGGATATGCAAGCGACACTCACCAGCTGACTCGTTAACGTATTTGAAGCTTCCGTACTTGCTGTTAATAGCTGATCTTGGTTCGTAAAACGAAAACCGTTGGCGCTTTTAAATTTATAGGTCAGGAATGAAGTCAATGTCGCTTGTGCTTTAGTAATGTCTTCCTTTGTAGTAGCTTCAACATAAGTAGTCCGTATAGCGCCCAGGTTCAGCTGACGTTGTGCTGTAGTGAGCGGTACGATAGCAGAAGTATCCGCAGAAGCGCCGCCTATCGTGGAACCCTTCGCATTAAGCACACCAACGACCGTGAATTGAAAGCCGTTGATATTAATCTGCTTATCCAGTGGATCGACATTACCGAATAGCTCTTTGGCAACTGTTGTGCCAAGAACAGCTACATTCGTCCGCAAATCCAGATCCGATTCCGTAATAAAGCGTCCTTCCTTAAGTGAAGCCTTCAAAATGGTCATATATCTTTCATTTGACCCCATGACCGTATAGGAGTCTTGTGTTGTGTTGTATTTGATGTTGATGTTGGAAGTAACCGTTGGGGCCATTGCGCTGATTTCCGGAAATTGTTCAAAGGTCATTATATCCTGATAATCCAGCTGTGTAGCGCGGCCCGTATTCAATAAATTCACGACCAGCAGGTTCGTACCCATATTTTCATATTGCTTGGCGATCTGGGCAGATGTGCCTTGCCCGATTGCTACCAGCGTTACAACAGAGCTGACACCGATGATAACTCCAAGCATCGTAAGTAAAGTTCGCATCCAGCTGGCACTAACGGTTTTGAGTGCCATCCGCAGCAATTCTGTAATTCTCATACCGTTGCCTCCAGCGCCTTCAATTGTCGCAACTCAGGCTCGTTCTCCATATCACTGACTATTAATCCATCTCTTATGGTAACAATACGTTTCGCATTCTCAGCAATATGCTGGTCATGGGTAATCAAGACAATCGTATTGCCCATTTCATTTAAATGCAGCATCAGTTCCAGCACCTCTTGCCCGGTTTTGGAATCCAAAGCTCCGGTCGGCTCATCCGCCAGCAGCAAGGAAGGACCAATGGCCAAGGCACGGGCAACGGCTACCCGCTGCTGCTGCCCACCCGATAGTTCGCTTGGACGATGATGGGAGCGCTGTGCCATACCGAGCAGCTCCAGTGTTTGCATCCCTTTTTCTCTGCGTTCTTTTTTGGAGATACCAGCGTAAATCATAGGCAGCTCCACATTCTCGATAGCTGTCAGCCGCGGAAGCAGGTTGAACTGCTGAAAGATAAACCCGATTTTGCGGTTCCGTAAGCCTGCTAGTTCATCGTCCTTCATCTTCTCTGTAGCAATACCATCGAGATTGTACGATCCGGAGGTAGGTACATCGAGTAATCCAATCATATTCATCAAGGTCGATTTACCTGATCCGCTGGGACCGACAATGGCCACAAACTCGCCAATACCGACTGAAAGAGAAATGTCTTTTAATATGTGAAGCTCTTCAATTCCACGAAAATAGGTTTTTCTAATTTGTGTCAGTTCGATCATTTTCATAGGTCATCACCGTCCTTTCGAACTATAATCATCGGCCTCCTCCTCCACCCGGGAATCCTCCTCCTCCTCCTGCAGGGAATCCGCCAGCACCTCCGCCACCGTTGCCGTTTCTTATGCCCTGCTGATACTGATTTCTCAGAGCGTCGGTTTCCGACTGGGAAAGCTTCCGCTGTGGAGCCGCTGTCTGATTGACAAGCACATCACCGGCAGCAAGGCCATCCGTAATTTCAATTAGCGTGGAGCTGTTTGCGCCAATTTTAACCTCATGCTCGGCTTCAATGGTTCCATCTTCTTTTTTCAATGAAACTGTCTTTTTACCGTTGCGTGTTTTTACATTTTCCACTGGAACGACAAGCACATTTTTCTTATCCTCGATGAGAATATCTGCCGTAGCGGTCATCGTATACTTAAGCTCAGATGCATTGTTCAATGTCACCACGGCTGTATAGAAGGTCACTCCGTTCGTAACCGTACCCACGGTAGATACCTGTGTAACTTCCCCATTAAAAACTTTGCCCGCAATGGCATCAACCTTAACCTCTGCTTTTTGGCCTACTTTGATCTTGGGGAGATCCAGCTCATCTACTTTGACGGGCAGCTGAAGTGTATCCAGATTGGCTACTGCACCCAGCTGTACATTACTTGCAATTGTAGTTCCAACTGGATAGGAGGCAAGAACATTTTTCTTTTGATCAACGAAATCGGTCGAGAATACACCGTCAAAAGGTGCGTACACCTTCAGCTTTTCCAGCTGATCTTCCAAATCCTTGATGCTTTTTAGCGACTGGGTAATCTGATTTTGTTTATTCGTAATATCCTTTTGCAAGGTGTCACTCACAATGGTACTGATCAGATCACCTTTTTTGACCATTTGGTTTTCTTTGATCACTAATTGGTCAATATTACCAGTAACACCAGCCATCACGTTTACCGAGTTTTTATATTGCAGCGCGGTCTGTACTTTGGATTCCAGCTTCAAGCCGTCAACTGTAATCGCACCCTTGACATTTTGTCCTGCATCCATAGTTCCATCGTTGTCCACGCGAATATTCACATCATCGAGATGATTGCCTTTGGCATCTGATTTGACGGATTGTGAAACGGATGTGACAACACCTGACTTGGTCAGCATAAAGCCATCAATGGTCAACTGGACCAAATCACCCGCTTTAATTTGTGCTGCTTCCTCCTGAAGAAACGGGAGTGCTGCCGTTAACGTATCTATACTGGCAATCGTAGCAATTTTAGTCGTTTTGGAAACGCCAGCACCCTCACTCACTGTTGTCGCCAAAATTAATTTCCCGCTAGCGGATGCATAAGTTTTCAAAGCTCCTGCCTGGGTCTGCAAATCCTGCATATCCGACTCATATCCGCTTAACGTAAGCCTTGCTGAATCCAGCTTTTCATCCAGACTCGAATCGGACACCTCCAACAGCAAATCCCCTTTTTTGACGGTTTGATTTCTGGTCAGGTTAAGGGTCTTAATCATGCCTTCCTTGGGAGGGACAATCGTTTGCTGCTCCTGCGGCTCCAATTGAGCCGTACCGGAAATGGCTGTGCGCACATTTCCTTTTTTTACGGTATAGGTCGTTTGTTGTACAGCTACCTGCTTCGTTCCGAGCAGTGTATCCTTTTTCATATAGGCGTATGTACCTCCGCCGCATACCAGAATTGCCGCCAGTGTGATAATAATCACTTTTTTCTTGTTCATGAAGGTGCCTCCCTAACTGCTATGATAATAATCAACATTGATTTCGTTCCATTTGGATCCAAGCGAGGCTTTATCACCATAATAATGAAGCTTGCTATGCTCATCGATCAATATAACTTCACAATAAGCGGCGTGCTCAGCTATCATTGACAACCCTTTATCCGAACCGAGCTTGGCTATAACCTGAGCCCAGATTGCACATTCAACCGGATCTATTCCAGTTACTGTACAGGCATTAGGGAATTCTGTTTCTGGCACTTGTGTTGTATAGGTTGCAAGAGCTCCTTCTGACAATGACACCGTGGCGACCAGCCCCGTTGGTTGTCCCGGCTTGTTAATCCCGATTACCCAAGGATCAAAGCTCTCGATAGGTCTGCCCCATACTTTATAGGAATCCCCTACACGAAGCAGACCCTGTTTAAGCTTCATCCGGTGCTGAAACATTTCGGCCAATCGCTGTAAAATCCAGTTCTGAACAATGCTATCCAGCTCCAGAGTCGTTTCCTCCGGAAGGCGTACCGATTTCGTATCCGAATCGAGTGAAAGCTGAAGAGGTAAATGGGAAGACGAACTAACCAACGGGTTATACATATTGCCGGTTACTTTCCGATACGTTTCGGTGAGCGCCAAAATCTCCATCATTGGATCCGACACCTTGCAGCGTTCCCCGGACAACGTATTTAAATGGTTTAATTCACTATGAGGAAAGTTTTGGCCAAATCGAAATTCGGTGTCCCTGAACCATCCCACCGCCAGTCTTTCAATAGCTGCGATTTCCTGATCTTCGGCCCAAATCATAAAGTCCACATTCGTATTCAGCGCTTGAAAATGAAACCGATGAAACATTTCAGAAAAGCGATTCGATGTGCTGGCTATCATGACCCTCCCCCTCTTTCCTCTGCTAAACCTTGCTGATGATTTCATTATGAAGGGCATACCTGAAATAAACTTGATGATTGCCTGAAAAATTGCTGAAGAACTTTAGGCTATTAAATAACCGAGCATTCAGCAAACTTTCAGCTAACGTTCAGAAAACTCCAATAACCCGACCTTGCGAGGTCGAGTTTGTCATTTTTTTACATTAAATTCGGATATCAATCGAGCTGATTGCTGAGCTATTGGATGCTGCTTCAGCCTCGCTTTTGTTCTTTGTACTGTTGGTTTCATTAGGGTTTATACCACTTGGTGTGCTTGAGCTATTGGCAGTTTTGTTCTTTTGAGCGATTTGACGGTCTATCACATCAATTTGCTGCTGTATAATTTGTGCCTTCTGCTCCTTAATCTTAGAGTCCTCCTTGCTATCCTGGAGCTTGCTCAGTTCACTTTGTAATGCTGCTTTTTTCTTCTCCAAATCGCTTGTGTTACTGCTGTTCGTTGAGTAAGAAGCTGAAGAGCTTGGAGAAACAGAAGAAATGTTCACAGTTTCACCACCGATGTATGAGATTATTTTCCGCGCCAGTTGAGTTTACTCTTCTCAAAGCCTAGTAACCTGAGCGCTACCTGAAATTTACCTGAAGATTTGCTTAAGAATACATTTTCAACGTATTTTCAGTTATCTTTCAGTGGTATTTCAGTTCAGAAACAGATACTATAACCATAACGCTTGCTTGAGGGGGATAAACAATATGCAGCCACTAAAAGGTATTAAAATATTGCTTGTCGATGATGAGCCGAATATCCTGCAGTTTCTGGAATTAGGATTACAAAATGAAGGCTTTGAAGTGAAGTGCGCCCAGGATGGGATCGCGGCTATTAACCTAATTAAACAGTTTCAACCACACGTCGCGATACTCGATGTCATGATGCCGGGTATGGATGGATTTGAAGTATGCCGGATGCTGAAAAAGACGGAAAATGTTGCCGTAATTATGCTGACAGCCAAGGATGAGGTCGATGATCGGGTGAAGGGTCTTACACTTGGTGCTGACGATTATATGGTTAAGCCTTTTAGCTTTGATGAGCTGTTAGCCCGCATACACGCAAGAATCCGCAATCAATTTCCCAATTTATTTGGGGAGGTCGTCATCGGTCCTTTCCGAATTGATGATCGCCGTAAAGAAATCAGCTTGGAGAACCGAGTATTGGAACTCTCTCCAACGGAATATGAGCTGTTAAAATTTTTGGTGCTCAATCATGGTCTTGTGCTAAGTAAATCCATGATATTGGAAAAGGTGTGGAGCTACGATTTTGGAGGCGAAGAAAACATTGTAGAGGTGTATATTCGTTCCTTAAGAGATAAGCTTAACGACAAAGATCGCCAGTTGATTCGGACTTTACGTGGATCGGGGTACCGGGTGGATCTTTCATGATAGCGAAAAAAGAATTTAAATGGAAGCAGTTCTTTGCGCCAAATTCGTTAAAAATCCAGCTATTGTCCCGATCACTTATCATTCTTGCCGCTCTACTCGTCCTGATCGGGGTGCTGCAGTACGTATTTATGAAAGACATTATTTACAAAAATAAAGCGACAAGCGTCCAAAGCCAGATTATGTCGCTTCCGCGTGACGCCTGGCAGCAAGCTGGGAGAAACAATGAGAACGGAAATTCGCGCGCATCCTTTTTCTTTATGCCGGAAACGTCCTTGGCCTTCATTGATGCTGCCGGCAATTACACGGCATTGGCAAGCCGTTCAGGAATAGAAAATGGCCCCCGGTTGGAAACGCAGGAATATCTCGAAGCATTGAAATTCAAGAAAAAACCTGAATTGAACTACCGGGTTATGTTGGATGACAATGGAGTCGAGTATTTAGTCGTTTTGCAGCCAGTATTCACCGCTCCTGGGCAGATGAATGGATTAGTGCAAGTCAGTACGATGACGGGCCCGCTCAAAGAGCTGCTTATTCGTCAGATGCTCACCTTCCTGCTGCTATCTGTTGCAGCCATGGTGTTTGGTTTACTCGGATATTTACCCTTGCTGCGTAAAACGCTCGTTCCCTTGTCCAACATGGGCAATACGGTTGAGCAAATTAATGCCGGGAATTTGGATCATCGCTTCCCGACTCATCAAGGACAGCTTGAGGTCGATCAGCTGGCAGAATCATTTAACGGGATGCTGGAGCGGTTGGAGGCCTCCTTTCAGGCAGAAAAAGAAACCCAGGAGCAAATGCATCGTTTTATCGCAGATGCTTCTCATGAGCTTCGTACACCTCTGACTTCTATTCATGGGTTCCTCGAGGTACTAATGCGAGGAGCTGCCAACAATCCCGAACAGCTGCATAAAGCTTTGAAAAGTATGCACGGAGAGTCCGCACGGCTGAATAAATTAGTGAATGACCTACTACTCTTGGCCAAGCTTGATCGTACACCACAAATTCTGCTCAAAGAGGGCTCGTTGGATGCCGTCATACGTGAAATGGAGCCTCAGCTTCATATTTTGGCAGGTACACGCAAGCTTACTTTACAGGTTGAGCCTCAGATGGTTTGCAAATTCGTGACAGACAACATGAAACAGGTCGTTCTCAATTTGTTTCAAAATGCCGTCCAGCACACAGATCCTGAAACTGGACATATCGAGGTTTCCTTAACCAGCAAGGATCAGGGTGTGGTGCTGTCCGTTAAAGACAACGGCCCTGGTATTAGTGAATCCCATCTTCCCTATGTGTTTGATCGTTTTTATCGCAGTGATTCTTCGCGGGCACGCCAATATGGCGGCGCGGGTCTTGGCTTATCTATTACCCAATCGATTGTTGAATCCCATCATGGAACGATTCATGTAACCTCTAAGTTCGGTCAAGGCTGTACGTTCCATGTGTGGATCCCTGCGTAACGTAGTTGGATTCATTCAGAATTTACCCGCCGTATGGAAATCCCGATATTCCTGCGGCGTCATATTGTAGTGCTTTTTAAATACATGAATAAATGAATGCGCTCGTTGATAACCCAGCTTTTCGGCAATTTCATAGATTTTATCGTGATTGTTTTTCAACAAATAGGCGGCTTTCTCCATACGAAGCTGGAACACATAATCCGTAATATTTTGGTTGGTCTCCAGCTTGTAAATTTTCGACAAATAGACAGGATGCAGATAAATATGGTCGGCTATGGTTTGCAAGGAAACATCCTCACTTAAATGTTGATCCACGAACTGCTGCACACGCTGAACGATTGATGAACGTGAATCCTGAACCTCCTTATCCATATCTGCCTTCAATTGGCTAAGTACACGGAAGCTCCAATCACGAAGCATGCCTACCGAACGAAATGGCAATCCCTCAATGAGCTTATAATAATCCGCACCCAAAAGCTCGGCTAGCTGCTTTCCATTTTTATGCGTAATATAGGAAAAGGCAGCGGACACCGTAAAGAAAACTTCAAGCACATATTCTTGTGACTGTGACCATTGATTAGCTAATTCATCGAATACCGCCAGCAGTTTTTCTTCTGCATCCTTCCAACGCCCAGCTTCGAGTAATTGCGTTAAGGTTGGAAGCTCATACAGCCGCTGCAGGGTTCGATAGGTTTCATCGTGGATCTCCGTATCCGCAGCTGTCATAAATAGATTGTGTTCACTGCCAATCCTTTTACGAAATAACGACAACGCTTGGTTATACATCGTAGTCACGTCTTCAGGAAATTGACCCCAATTGCTCACTAGCACTGAAATTTTCCCCTTCAAATACGTCGAAACCGCTTTTTGAAGCTCACTGGATGTGCGTTCCAAATGCTGCTGAACCTCTGCTTGTATGCTAAAAGTTTTACTTTTCAACATAAACACCAAGTAATCATGATTATCTTTACAATGCCATAAATCATAATGTGGCGAAAATAATTCCTCTGCGATATTACTTACCGCATATTCAAACAGTGAAAGACTATGAGCGTCATAATGCAAAAATTGCTCTTCCATCCGCACCATGATCATAGCAAAGGGACTGTCCTGAAAATCCGGAATACTCAACTCACGCATTCTCGGCTCCCAAGCTTCAGTCCCATATCTTCTTCCCTGCAGTAGCTCATTTAACAGATTTCCTTTTAACAAAGGCAAGTTTTCCCTCAATGTATGACGAATACGCTGCTGGGAAACAATATCCTCCCATTCGGCTTGAATCTGCATCAGTACTCGCAGGACCGTTTCACGAACCTGCTCTTCAGATACAGGCTTTAATAAATAATCAGCGGTTCCATGATGAATCGCTTCCTGAGCATAGCTGAAATCGGCGTAACCCGATAATAAAATACATTTCGTTCTCTTCCATTTTTCCCGAACGATAGCGATTAATTCGAGACCTGTCATACCCGGCATTTGAATGTCTGTGATCAGGATATCAATCGTCGTTGTTTGAAGCAGGACCAAAGCCTCTTGAGCGGAGTAGGCCCTGTGAACCGTTTCGACACCAAGCGATTCCCAATCCATGGTTCCGGCCAAACGCTCCACCACATGCAATTCATCATCCACGATTAAGATCTGGTACATCCAGCGAATCCCTCCATATTACAATCACTTTGAAGCCTTCATTCTCCGCAGCCACAAGCTTAAGTCCAGCCTCTTTGCCAAACTGATACCGGAGCCGTTGGTGAATATTCCATACACCGCAGCCAATTTCATCGGACATTGGCGCATCTAACGTTTTTTGCAGCTCACTTAGCCGTTCAGCAGAAACACCCGGCCCATTATCTTCGACAATAATTCGATATTCCTCATTATCCGATTCGCCATAGATTCGGATCTGGCCTCTGCCAACTTTTCGCTCCATACCATGAATAATTGCATTCTCTACTAGCGGCTGCAGCAGCAATCGGGGGATTTTCAAATTTAACATCGAGTCCGGTATTTGCAAATTAAAACACAATCGATCCATCCGTAAATTCTGAATCGTCAAATAGTTATTAACAAGTTGAAGCTCTTCCTTAACAGTAACAAGCTGTCTTTCCACCCTTGTGGTATAGCGGTAATAATCGCCCAAATTATTAGCCATTTCAACCACCGATTGTTTATCCTCCAGCATAGCCATGTTACTAATGAAATAAAGACAATTGTATAAAAAATGAGGATTAATCTGTGCCTGCAGCTGTTTTAACGTAGCTTCACGAGAACGCAGCTGTTCTGCATGAACAGTCTCTATGAGTTCCTGCATTTGCTCAGTCATCTCATTGAAGCGGCGGATCAGAAAGTCGAATTCATTATTGGTTTGGTATTGAATTCGTCCCGAATAATCACCGCGTTTGATTTGCTGGACACTTTGCAGCAGCTTGCCAATAGGAATTTGCACATGCCTGTACAACAAATAAGCGGCAACAATTCCTGCGATCAGCAGCAGCCCCATCGAAACATAAAAAAAGTTCTTGCTGGCATTAATGGGCTGTAAAGTTTGCTCCAATGGCACGTAGTCGACCAAATACCAACCCAATGTATTCGATTTTACGTAATTGACCAGATACTTATCAGTCTTCAAATCAAGCAAACGATTTCCAGAATCCGATTGAAGTGAGTTCAGCTCCAAATCTTTGAGAACCGCTTGAGTAAGCTTGGGATCGACACTGTGATTATGAATGGCAGCGAGTCCGGGTGCATATAAAAAGGGATCTCCCTTACCACCCGCTTTGAAATGATCCAGCATTAAACGTATATTTTCCGCATACAAACGGACCTCATACACAACTTGAGCTTGCTCCAATGTTGAAGCGGAAGCAGGTTGTGCAATTTGACGAACCCATGTATCGCTGCCTGGCTTGCTGTTTCCTTTATCATACGACCAGTTCGCCTGAATCGGCTGCTTCATATATGCATCACTATAGGTCACAAAAATATTGGAAGACAATGCTTGCTTATCCGCAGATAAATAAATAGATAATTCATTCGTCCAATCGCTTGATACACTCTGTAGACCGAGCTTTTCGATTACACGTGATTGTAAACGAAGCCGATCCATGATATCGCTGTCCTTTTTGTCCACATATTGACGGATGAAAGGGTCCTGAGCGACAATCACTGGAAACATCGCTAACTGGTCAACAGCTCCATCTACCTGTGAAATAAAAAACTGCTGACGATTCAGCAGATTTCCTTGTATTTCGTCCCTGAGTACCTGCACGCTGACCTGATGCGAGTACATATACACACAAGCTATCGGAATCAGCAGGAGGAAGATGATAAGTACCATTTTGCGATACGTATTCCGTTTGGCTACTGTCATATTAACTCCTTTATCCTGCTGATTATTAACCACATATAAGTTTTGTATACCAAAGCTAGATTGAAGCATACAGATCGCTTCTCGCTTTTCCATGGAAGGTTATCCTTTTACCGCTCCAGCAGCCAAACCGCTAACGATATACCTCTGAGCCAGCAAAGCAATAATTAATACCGGCAATGTAATGATGCAAGCTGCGGCCATTAATGCGCCCCAGTTAATATCCGAATAGGATAAAAAGTTAAACACGGCAATCGGCAGTGTTTTTGTTTTGTCTCCAGCCAGTATAATCGAAAACATAAAGTTGTTCCATGAAAAGATGAACGATAGCAGAGAGGACGTAATAATCCCAGCCCCAGAGATCGGTAAAATAATTCTCATGAACACTTGTGAGCGTGTACAACCGTCAATCATCCCTGCTTCTTCAATTTCCAGCGGCAGTCCCTCAAAGAACGAAATCATAATCCAAATAATAAAAGGCAACCCGACTAACATGTGGCTTAGAATTAACGCCAAATACGTATCAACCAAATGCAGGTTAGAGAAAAGAATAAACCAAGGAATCAAAAACGTAATACCCGGAATTATTCTAGCCACCAGAATGACAAGTCCCAGTCCCTGCAGACGGTATCTGGCGATAGCATATGCTGCCGGTAAACCCAGCAGTAATGAACCAAGGGTAGACCCCACCGCCACAATAAAGCTGTTCACGATAAAACGCATAAATTCGTACTGCTCGAACACATTTACATAATTTTTATAGGTCGGTTTGAAAAATAAAAACTGTCCGGAGGACAAGATCTGTGCCTGCGTTTTAAAGGAAGCCAGCAGCATCCATATAAATGGGAATGAGAATACGGCCATCACGACGACTGTTAGCAAGGTGTATACCCAATTATTAGCGCCTTTCTTTTTCATCCTGTTTCTACGCCTCCAGCCTTTTACGAATCCAGATCATCATAAGTGTAAGCCCCATCACCAAAGCGAAAAACATCACGAGCAATGAAGAAGCCATTCCAAGCTTGAAATATTGGAAGCCCAACACATACCCATATACATTCAATGTTTCTGAAGCCAGATTAGGACCACCCTGTGTGGTAGCATAAATAATATCGAAAGTCTTAAGCACATCAATCAGACGCAGCATGACAGCTACGATGATCGTCGGCCGCAGTAGGGGAAGTGTAATGTAAAGGAACTTTTGCCACACCGTAGCTCCATCCACATCTGCCGCCTCGTAAGGGTCGCTAGGTAGTGTAGACAAACCGGCCATTACGATCAGCGCAATCATAGGTGTCCATTCCCATACGTCCACAATGACTAGCGAAGGAATAACCTGAGACGGCGAAGCCAGCCAAAGCAATGGATCAAGCCCCAATGATTTAAGCAGCGTGTTAGCTATACCGATAGTCGGCTCGTAAATCAACATCCATACTAACCCCATAGCAACCGGAGTCGCAACCATGGGCAGCAGGAACAGCGTTTTGACAATATTTTTACCGCGAAAATCCCGATATAAAAGCAAGGCTATCGCTATAGCTAATATCGTTTCAAGAATGAGCGCAGCAAAGGTGAAATAGAAGGTATTGCCGACAGATTCCCAAAACCTGCTCTCAGCAAGCAATGCACTATAATTGCTAAGACCGACCCATTTGGGCGGAGTCGTTGCGGACATGCTCCATTCGTAGAAGCTGATCCGAAGTGTGTAGACGATAGGAAATACCATCATAATCAATACAAATAAAACTGCGGGCATCGTGTAAATCCATTTTATATTGCGATCAAACCAGCTTTCACTCATCAGCGCTGCTTCCTTTCTTGTCAGGAATACGGAAAGGGCCAGCTTAGCCACCGGCCCCTTCCTTCATGTCATTAATTATTTACCTTTTTCTTTATCCATAATAACCTGGAGCTCTTGATTCGCTTTATCGGCGGCTGCCTTAATGTCTCCACCTGTCATACCTTGAAGCACAATACTACCTACCACGTCTCGTGCTTCACCTACACCGATTACAACCGGACGATCATGGTCAACTCCGCCTTTGGTCGAATCCTTAATAACTTGAACCATTTCAGCCGGGAAACCGGATACACCATCGGGTTTATCCCATACCGATGCACGCGGACCCGGATTTCCGAGTTTTTGCGTTTTCAACACAACATCCTTACCAGTTGCCCATTTCACAAACTCCCAGGATGCATCTTTATTTGCTGTCTTCGAATTCATCGCCAGACCCCATGAGGTAATGTTATAAGGCTTCGAGCCTGCTTGACCACCTGGGAACAATGCGTAACCCACTTTGTCGGCAATGACTGACTTCTCCGGATCGGTCGTGTTTTTATAAAGCGAATTGGCATCCGTGATGAAGGCAACCTTTCCTTGTGCAAAAATACCTAGTGCTTGTGGCCAGGACATATTAAGAACACCTGGAGGCGCATAATCCTTTAATAAGGTACTGTAGGTTGTGAACGCTTTAATGGCTTCTGGCGTATTCAGCGTTGCCTTGTCACCTTTAGTAAAATCGCCACCTTCGGAATATAAGAAAGAGGAAACTTGTGTTACCAGGGGAGAACGTTGGCCTCGGGCTACGAAACCGTACATTTCCGCTTTTGGATCATGCAGTTTTTTTACGGCTGCTGTCAGCTCGTCCAAGGTTTTGGGTACTGCAATATTCGCTTTTTGCAATAAATCTTTACGGTAGTAAAGGATTTCCTGCTCAGTGATGATAGGAATACCTGCCAGCTTGCCATCTACGGTTGTTGAACCTATGGAGGATTTCGTAAAGTCATCAAAGTCATAGCTGGCGTCTTTTTTTACGTATTCATCCAGAGGTTGTACCCAACCATTTTTGTAAAAAAGCTTACCTTCCTGTAAAGGACGATACATGAACACATCAGGCGTTGCCGAACCTGAAGTAAATTGAACAGTCAGCTTCTGTGTGAGTTGATCTTCGAAAAAGCTTTGGACCTCCACTTTCATTCCTGTTTGTGCTTCAAACTCGGGCAGCAGTGGTTTTATGGCCTCTCCCCATGGATGGTTTGCGGTAACGACTGTAAGCTTTTTCCCCTCGAATGGCTTGGCTGCTGCAGCTTTCCCTGTATCAGCGGCTGGAGCTGGTGTTGGTGTACCATTCCCACAACCGGCTAATAAACTCATTGCCATGACAGCAGCCACACTGGCTGGAAGCCATTTTTTCATTTGTTGATTCATCTATTGAACCTCCCTGATAGTTGTTGGATCGTATGTTCGATCTGTAGATATAGCTTAACTGTTTTAACACTTCCTCGAAATAACGCAGATTCAACATCGATAACGGGAACACAATGGATTTATCTTTCTCAGCCATACAAAAAAAATATCCCCTTCCTGTTCACTCATTCCATCATGATCACATGAGGTTTGTGAGTGTTCATTTAAAGGGGATTCCATTATTTTTCATAAATATTGAATTATACTATACTTTTCTGAGTACAAAAGACGAAGCAAGAGCCGCTAAGCTGGCTATAAAGCCATATATAAATAAGGCATGAAATCCACTATAAACGTCTAATCCCTTTGTTAAAAAGGCACCCATCACTGTCACACCAACAGCCGTTCCGATATTGCGTGAAAACAGCTGCATGGATGTCGATACCCCTTTCTCATTGGTACCTACCAGCTGTTGAGAGCCAATTGTGGCCACCGTGAATATTAGGCCAAAGGCGAGTCCCTGGACCACCATAACCGAGAATATGTACCAAAACCCAGTACCCTGCTTCAATAAGAGCAGCATCGCACCCGAGCAGATCAACAGGAAGTTGCCGATAATAATCAGCTTCCCATAGCCCCATTTCACCGTCCATTTGCCGCTCGGAACCGCAACGACCATCCAACCAAACGATACCCCGAGCAGGGCCAATCCGCTAACAAATAAGCTATGACCTTCCTCTTGAAGAAACAGCGGCACATAGCTGGAAACACCAAACAGTGCAGCACAAGCAAGAAAGGAATTCACATTCATGCCTGATATGGAGCGATTGGCAAACAAGTTTAAGGGAACAATCGGTGAGCTGTGCTGACGCTCATACAAATAAAACGCTGCAAGGATGACGAGACCTGCAACAGCATAAGCCCATACATAATTTTCGACAACCGTAGTCAGGAGCAGCATACTGACTCCGGCAGCAAACAAGACCGCACCTAGACTATCGACCTTGGATTTCTTCGGAATGTACACTTCCTTATAAGCCCTTAGCAAAATCAAAGAAATCAGACATAAAGGAATATTAATGTAGAAAATCCAGCGCCAGGTCGTATATTGAACAAATAATGCGCCAAGCATCGGTGCCAAAATAGCGGATAAAGCCCACATTGCGGTGAAAAAGGCCTGAACCTTACCTCTTTTTTCAGGTGGATACAAGTCTCCCGAAATAATCGCAGGAAACGGCATCATCACGCCCGCACCTATTCCCTGTACCGCACGATACAGAATTAGCTGAATCATCGTGTTGGCAAATCCGCACAATAAAGAGCCAAGCAAGAAAATAAGTATACCTACTGCAAAAATCGTTTTACGCCCATACAAATCAGATATGCGTCCGGCCACTGGAGCAACGACCGTGGACACGACCATATACGAAGCAAAGCTCCATGCATACAGCTCAAACCCACCCAGCTCCTTGGCAATAATCGGCATGGTCGTGTTAATAATTGTCGTATCCATAGATGCGACCAGCATAGCAATCACAACACTGGCCATAACGGGCAGCTTGCTTTTTGTTGAAACGCTTGCGGTTGTAGCTTGTGTAGCCAATAGTTGATCCTCCCTGCAATTCCTCTTCCAAGCAAATCGTTAGATTTCAATTCCATTTAAACCAGCATATTTGGAAATTGCTTTAAGCAAATCGCTTATAATAGGCAAAATAAATTGAGCACTTCCCAACTGAAAAATCCCGCTGCGGTTATGCACATAAGCCTGACTCACATAAATTCGATAATGCGGGATTCCATGCGACATCGTAATAATTTCACTGCCCGAGTTTCGACGATTTTGAAAAGTAATTTTCTTGGTCTCGGTCGTATCATAAGGAATAATACCTGTGATGTGCTCAAGCTTGAAATAATAGTTGACATGTGGCTTCTGGTATACTAATTCCTCGGTGGAAACGGTAATGCCGAAATCTCTTTTTTTATGCGAGATTTTCAAATCACCCTGAAGCGACTTTATCTGGATAAAATCCTTATTCATACTTTACTGCCTCCTTAATGCCCAAAACCATGTAATGGGATCATTGGCTATGACAAGTAAAAAGCGCGTTTTCCAAAGAGCATACCACATTCCCTGCTTGTACGCTACAGAAGTCGGCAAAACATCCTTTTGCACTCGTCTTCATTCCATGTTTATGATAAAATAACGGGATTAACTCGAAAACCAAGCATCCAATCAGGAGGATCATCTATTTATGCTTATCATCGGAATTGCAGGCGGTACCGGCTCAGGAAAAACGACCGTGGCCCGCTCCATCATCGAAAAGCTCGGCAGTAAACAAATTACTTTCATTTCCCAGGACAATTATTATTGCGACCATAGCGAGTTAACGTTGGCAGAACGCGAATTGATCAATTATGATCATCCTTTTGCTTTTGATAATGAACTGTTGTTACAGCAGCTAAAGCTGCTTAAGCTGAACCAGATTGTACATTCCCCAACCTATGATTTTGCCAAACACGCACGCTCTGACCAAACGATTGAGCTGCTTCCGAATCCAATCATTATATTGGAGGGGCTGCATGTTTTATCGGACGAGCAGGTGCGAGGTATTCTCGATATTAAGGTATTTGTAGATACGGACCCTGACGTTCGTATTCTTCGTCGCGTTTTGCGCGATATTGAAGAACGCGGCCGCAGCATTCAGTCGGTTTACAGTCAATATTTGTCCACGGTCAAGCCGATGCATGAAGCATTTATTGAGCCCTCTAAAAAATATGCCGACATCATCATACCCGAGGGCGGGCACAACGAGGTCGGCATCAGCCTGCTTACGATTCTAACGGAGAAATACTTGCAGCCGCCGCTTGCTTCACTTCATCCCAATGAAGGATAACTCGCGAATCATTTTTGAGCTTCACATTGCACATCTTTAACTGATTTTCAGTAAGCTCCAACAACTCCCATGAAGATGGCTCTGTTATATTCTGCTTGTCTAAAAAATCTTGATATTCATGCAGAGCAGCTTCTTCATCATCCCAAAATTTAGTCCCGTAATAAGGCAGCCTATAACCGTTAACCAACATACAGGTATAAAGCTTTGATGTGATCGCATGCTTTATCACATAAGGCAACCCTATCTCCTCCATTTTTCAAAAAGCAAAAGACATTTTTCTCTTAGGGAGAGAATGCCTTTTGCTTTTTATTATTTAATCATCTTGCCGAAGTAGAATTCCAGCACTATTTGCTTGTCAGCACTTTGCAGTTTCGAGCTTAGAGATACGGGCTTTCATGCTTCGCCTTCAGCATACTCCAACGGCGCTCCACTTCCCGCTCAAACTCCTTGTAGGAATCCTCATATTCGGGCTTAGTCATATGCTTCGTTTTACCCATAGTTGTAAGCCACTCGGACAAAGGAACCTTTTTACTCTTATCCTCCGGATTATAGGTGATCGTTGTGACTCCGTGCTCCACCTCATACAGCGGGAAGAAGCAGGAATCTACTGCCGCACCCACAATATTGGAACCATCCTCATCTTCAGACAACCAGTTCAAAGGACAAGCGATCAAAATCTTGCCGTACACCAACCCTTCGTTCTGCGCATACCATTGGGCTTTGGCACCTTTGCGAACCAGATCCTGAGGGAACGCCTCGGAGCCTGTAAATACATAAGGAATGTGGGTTGCTGCCATTATTTGCGCGGTATCCTTGTGATGGAACACTTTACCACCCTGCTTGGAGCCTACGTTGGAGGTCGATGTCCGATGGCCCATAGGCGTGGAATAGGACAATTGAGCACCCGTATTCATGTAGCCTTCATTATCGTACTCCAGAATGATCATTTTATGATTCCGCAGCGCCGCTCCGATGGCCGGACCCATTCCGATATCCATACCGCCATCGCCTGTTATCATCACGAATGTGAAATCGGCTGGCAAATTATAAGCATCCAACTCCCCACGGCGTTTGCGCTCCCAGAACATCTCGACAACACCTGACATCGTGGCTGCACCATTTTGGAACAGATTGTGAATATATGTTGCTTTATGTGATGAATACGGGTAACCCGTCGTAACTACCATTGCACATCCTGTGTGGAACAGAGCTACAATGTCGCCCTCGATCCCCTTGAAGAACAATTCAAGCCCAGAAAAAATACCGCAACCTGGACAAGCACCATGACCCGGAGCAATCCGTTTTGGCTTCTTCGTTAAAGCACGCAGCGGCGGAATGCGGACATTCAGCTTCTTCGTCTCTTCATCCTGCTTAACCGTGATCAGTCCTGTGTTTAATTCTTCATATTTCATCGGATTCAGTACACGTTTCATCGTCCGATTCGGGTCGCCAACCGAATGTCCGTAATAATCAAACGGAACCTCTACCTTGCCTTTTTCCACCGCATCAATAGCGAACTGGAACAAAGCATGGCCATCTTCATTGTAAAAATCCTTGCCTCCCAGACCGTAGATACGGCTTATTACCATCGTATCATGATTGCCAAGCGTGAATAGTGCAGCCTTGATTTCATTAACCATATTTCCGCCATGACCACCGTAAGAATCAGCACGGTCACCTACAGTAACTGCCTTAACATTCTTCAGTGCTTCGGCGATCGCTTTTTGTGGGAATGGCCGAATGATGTTGGGCGCAAGTGAGCCCGCTTTAATCCCTTTGGCACGAAGCTGATCAACAACATCCTTGATAATTTCCGATGCGGAGTTCATCAGGAACACAACAACCTCGGCATCTTCCATACAGTACTGGTCCAGAATCGGGTAGTCGCGTCCTGTCAGATCAGCATATTCCTTGCGAATTCGGTCGAAAACCTCCTCCGCTCGGTACATAGCCATCGACTGTTGATAGCAGTTATTGATATAATCCGGTTCATTCATATATGGACCTACAGTAATAGGGTTGTTGCGGTCAAGTGTATCGGCAAAGCCGACTGGGGGCTGTTCCCCGATAAAAGCCTGTACATCCTCGCGTTTAGTAAACGTTTGCACACGGCGTTTTTGATGCGATGTGAAATATCCATCAGATGCAACGATAACAGGCAAACGAACTTCAGCATCCTCAGCCAGCTTAAGCGCCATAATATTCATATCATAAACAGCCTGAGGATCACGGCACATCAGAATCGGCCAGCCTGTATTCAAGGCATAATATAAATCGGAGTGGTCTCCGTGAATATTCAAAGGTCCGGATACGGAGCGGCAGACCAGGTTCATCACCATCGGGAAACGGGTACCCGATTGCACCGGCATTTGCTCCAGCATGTACAAGTAACCATTGGCACTCGTAGCATTAAATACACGACCGCCTGCTGTGGATGCACCATAACAGATCCCTGCTGAACCATGCTCGCCATCTGCCGGGATCAGCTTGATGTCATGCTGTCCATTAGCCTTCATCATATCCAGAAATTGGGCAACCTCTGTGGAAGGCGAAATCGGGAAATATCCCATAATATGATAATTGATTTGGTGCGCGGCATATGCCGCCATTTCATTACCGGATTCATATACGATCCGCTGCTCCACCGTACCCTGAGGAATCTCTTTATTAATCTCAATTGCCACTTTGTTCTCCACCCTTCAATTTACATGTAATGGATTATGATATGCAATTCGATCGGATCAGGTTGCCGCTAAGTCAAACCGATGAGGAACACGATGCTCCTCCGCGTAGCCGTCTGCTTCCCTTGCACTTGAAAGTGCCTCCGTTGGACAGGCCTGTACACATTTTAAACAGCCTTTGCAGTATTGGTAGTCGATTCCCTGTAGGAACATTTGCGGCCTGCCCTTTTTATCTGCTTGCTCATCCCACACAAAGCAAAAATCCGGACAGACCGTATCACAGGCTGCGCAGTGAATACATTTGTCATCTTCAAAATGCGGCATCATGCCTGCTCGGGATATACTTAAATCCTTCAATACACTATTTCCGGGATTCGTAATGACGCCGCCCATAGGCTGTGTACCGAAACCAAGAACAGGGGTATCCTGCCGGATATAGGACGGCATTTGCTCTCCATCCGCCAGCTCAAAGGTTTGAAATACGACTTCGTTGTAACCCCTTTCAAATGTATTCAAAGCAGGCTGTACAGCTAAAGGATATTTCTTCTCCAACGATTTGCGGATAACATTTTTCATCGTATCTGGATTTAGAAAAGGGCATAGCCGAAACAGCGCACCCAGCATGGCCATATTTACCCGATTTTTTTCTTCAAGCGAAATACCGATCGCATCAATGACAGCAATCGTTCCGCCTTTCATATTCATCTTGGCCTTCAGCTCTTCCGGTGTTTTTGTCGAATTGACCAGCACAAGTGAATCCTCATAAATACCGCTAATGACATTGATCGTTTTCGACAAAGATTCGTGAAATACTCCTACGACATGCGGACGCTCTACAGGCGAGGTATCACGAATATTCGTATTGATATCGCAAAACCGGATGTGCGCCTTAACCGCTGACCCCTTCTTCTCGGAACCATAGGAGGAAAAACTGACGCCATTCAATCCGGCACCCACCACACCAGCCTCTGCCAGCATTTTGCCAGCCAGATTGGCGCCGAGCCCTCCAATAGATTCCAATCTGATTTCAAAAAAGCCCAGCTCATTTGTTCTTGGTAGCGTAACCATTGCAAGACCCCTTTCGAGAATAAACTGAAAATAAGATTAGTTTTCTAAATACTATTTATATTCTGAATAGATCGACAAATTCCTCTATTGCAAAAATAATTTTATAAAAAAGCTTTTAAATCGAAACCTGTTCTTCTAATACAAAAGAAAAAAGGCTACTCCCGTAAGTCAAAGACTTGGGAATAGCCTGTCCAACCTTACAAAACCCTGAAAAACCCGTTGCCATTGGTCGGCACAATCGGTTCCCGATCATGCTGCAAGCCAGCACCGTTACCGCGTAAAGCCGCATCGATCAACCATTGTGTAAAGCTTGCCACCTGCATCGTCTGCATTTCTTCCATCGAATAAAATCCGGCCCCATCTACTTCAACACCATCTGGAATCGGTTCTCCGCTTATATAGTCCATTTCAAAAGCTACATACAGATTATGTACCGAAGCTCGCGGCTGGTCGCGCAGGGCAATAATTCCTTTAACACTTGTTTGAACTCCACACTCTTCAAGCACTTCACGAATGACTGTTTCCTCAATAGGCTCCAACTGCTCAATATAACCTCCTGGATTTGTCCAATTCCCTTTGCCAGGCTCTTGCGCCCTGCGAACAAGCAGCACTTTATCATCTTTTATAACCAGGGCACCCACCCCGATACTGTAAGATCCCCAATGAACTGCGCTGCAGCTCGTACACGCAATACGTTCCACGCCATCTATAGTACGTCTTTCCATAGGCTGGCCGCAGTCCGTACAAAAATTAATCGCCATTCGTTTCTACCACCTCTCCAGAAGCACTCTGTTTGTATGCGCCAATAATGGCAGCTATTCGTTATCATAGCTTGTTTGCGTCTATCTTTCCAGACCCATTTTGCATGGGCAGCCCACATTAAACGACAGCTGGAATTAGTCGCTCCACGCTGCTCTTTATTTTTTCTTGAGCGCAAGCATTTGGTAAACTTCTCTTGTGTCCCCTTTAAGCTGAATTTGTGAACTGCGCATTTGCGAGGAGCCGTCGCCATCTAGAAAAACACCGTCCACGACTTGACTACGTCCCACCCATTCTATAGCCGCTGTACGAAACTGCTCTACTGTACATGGAGTCTCCGAAACTAGCAGCCATAGATTCTGTGAATGATCATAAACGGCACCTGAACGAAGCCGGGCCTCAGCAAATGCCGGCATATCTTCTGCCATTGCTTGCTGAACCCACTGCTCATCATGCTGCAGTGACATGCTGACTCCACCCTGAGCCCAATAATGTCCTTTATCTGTGACATGAAGCTGATCTGCATCAATCGCTACTTGTACACTGAAGCTGCCCGTTATTTCATCCCACACCAAGGTGCCCTTCGGAACATCAATATTATACCAACCTGAACCATAGTCCCACTGCTCACCAACTAACGGTTGATCGTTTATGACGGCAATACTGAGCAAATCTCCATTCCAAAAAAAGCCCCCATTGATTCCGAAATCATCCGTTAAAGTTACATTGGACTGAATATGCTTCAACAGGATATTATTAGGCCGGGTTCTCAGCGCATGAAGCATAACCCCGTTGGAGCTCGTTGTTTTCTTGTATGTATACGTCTCGGATCGCTGATCCGCCCCGGAAGGCTCAAGCGCTGTGAAAACGACCGCAATTAAATTTCCAAACAAAAAAGCCATCAACAGCAGCGGCATCCGGGCTCGGATAAATCGCGCTAAACTGGAATTTTCTTCTTTTTGATTCCTTTCGAGCATGAAGCAAGCACCTCTTTCCGATATAAAATTGAAAAACCTCTGAATCTAGCAAAAATCTCTCGCTAGCTATCATGTCTATTGTAACTTTATGAAGCATAACATAAAATATGCTTGTCCATTTGTATAGTTGCAAATACACAAAAACGCCTTGCGCATCATTCGTACGCAAGACGTTTATCTCGGTCTTCCAATCACCGTATCACAACGGCGCTTATCGGGCGCTACATCATATAAGACTGATGCTGAGAGGGAGTATTCCCATTATTGGGAAACGGAGCGCCGTATGGCTGTCTTCCTTGCAGCCTGCTTTGTACAAATTGGTTTTGTTCTTGTTGTGTTTGTTGATTTTGCTTGAATTTCTTGTCAACTTCCTGACGAAGTACCGGGGAGGATGCCTTGTACATATTGTTTTGTTTCATATAACCATACACTTTTTCCTGTGATTCCAACGTACTGTGTAATAAGGAAGTCAGGGTTTGCCTGATTGCGCTGCAGTTGGATTCCGTCACCGCTGTCGTATACTCTCGGCTTGTACGTTTCAACTCACACAGAATCGTAAGCAGCATTTCTCTTTCTGGTAACACGGATGTATTTTGATTCATATTCTGTCACCTCATTCTAGTTATAGTTTTGTGTAGGAGCCACAGGCACATGCTGGTGAAGGGTTTGCATCAGGATGTTAAAATGCTGATTATGCACATTGAGGATGTCCATACATAACGAATGGGTAGCATTTTGCTGTGTGCTTGCTGCGAGAACCGCGCATTGTTTAATTATCAAATCCTCATTAGACATCGAGTCCGTAACGTAATCCAGCTCTTTGGTAGTTATCGGTTCCATCATCACTTGATCTCCTTTTAATCCATAATTTATTACCGAGGATATCATGCCCTAACCCAATCAATTTATGCGGGCTGCACACAATTAAAAATCATATAAAATAAAGTGTGTTTTACACATTTAGGAATTATTTTTGAACCAAAATTAGGCGAAATTTCATTTTCGTAGTATGATAGACACTAATAAAAGTAGAGAAAAGCAAACTGAAACCATCCATCTTTGCAAAACCAGACTTTAGTCTAGCTCCATACAGTACATTGGTCCGTATGCAAAGAAGCTCAAAAACATTATGCTTACAGATAGCTTTAATGAACCGAAAAGGGGAATTTTAAATGAACGCAAACGAGACAACGACGCTTCAAAAAATGTTGTTCTTCTATAAATTTATCCGAACCCCCAAGGCAATTGGAAGCGTTACTCCAAGCTCCCGACATCTGGCCAACAAAATGGTTGCAGCTGTTCAGTGGAATGATATCACGAGTGTAGCTGAGCTTGGGGCAGGAACAGGTGTCATTACGCAAGCTATTCATCGCTCGTTAAAGCAGGAAACCAAGGTTATGTTATTTGAGCGTGACTCCCATCTTCGGAAGCAGCTGGAACAGCAGCATCCAGGCTTCACAACCCATTCCGATGCCAAAAGTATTCACAGCGTTGTACGGCAGCAAGGCCTTTCGCATGTTGACTGTATTATCAGCGGGCTCCCTTTTGCAAACTTTCCGCAGCAGGTGCGTAACGATCTGATGGAGCAAATCGTCAAATCATTAAAACCGAACGGACTCTTCATCGCCTTCCAATATACGCTCCAAATGAAGAAACAGCTTAGCCAGCATTTTGAAATCGAGGCAATTCAATTCGTTATGCTTAATGTTCCACCCGCTTTTGTTTATGTATGTCGTAAAAAGCAGTCCAGCGTCATCAATCATCCATAGCTGCCAAAACATACTAGCTTACACAGTCTGTACAAAGCCTATTAATCCATTCCATGATCGATATCCTCTTTTTGCATCGTGTTCTTGAATCGGTTACTATGGAATTCGAAGCTTTGCGGCTTTTAACCGATTCTGAAAGAAACGAGGTGTCTGAGTTTGGAAGAGATTGTTATTGTCGGAGCAGGCCCTTGTGGATTGTCTGCAGCATTGGAACTGCAGAAGCTGGGTTATGCACCTTTGATCATCGAGAAATACAGTATTGCCCACTCTATTTACCTATACCCGACCTACATGCATTTTTTCAGCACTCCAGATTTACTTGAAATAGGCGGCATTCCATTTACAACCCCCAACGAAAAGCCATCGCGCCTTGAGGCGCTTCATTATTATCGCAATGCAGCAATACGCAGCCAGATCCGAATTCAGTCGTACCATTCCGTGGAATCGATCACAAAAACAGAAGATAGCTCTTTCGAGCTTCAGCTTAGTGACCGATTTAATAATATTTCGAGTATCAAGTCTCGTTTTGTCATTGTGGCTACGGGATATTTTGATCATCCGAATATGCTGGGCATTCCGGGGGAGGAATCCGCCAAGGTTTCCCACTATTTTCATGAGGCACACCCATACAGCGGAACGAAGGTTGCGGTGATAGGGGGAAGCAATTCAGCTATCGATGCGGCAATGGATTTAATGAGGGCAGGGGCTGAGGTCACGATCGTGTATCGGGGAGAAAGCTTTTCTTCGAGCATTAAGCCTTGGGTACTTCCAGTATTCGAAAGCATGATTAAAAAGGGCAGAATCAAAATGCTGTTCAACTCGCAAATTATCCAGATTCATGATCAGTCTATTCTCGTTCGGACCGGTGAAAATGAACAGCTTTTGGATAATGATTTTGTACTTGCATTAACCGGATTCCGCCCGGATCGTGGACTCCTCTCATCCGCAGGTGTACAGATGGATGAGACATCCACAGCGCCCATACATAATCCTCAAACAATGGAAACTCAAGTTCCCGGCCTTTTCATTGCTGGTGTTGCTGCCTCAGGTAGCGATGCCAATGAAGTGTTTATTGAAACAGGACGGCTGCATGGCGGTATGATTGCTCGCCGAATTACCGAGAGTAGATTATAGAGGACTTTTTATCCATTATTCTTACATATGCGTACACTGCCTTAATGAATGAAATTCTCGTACTCAATGAAATAAACCAAACCCAGTCATAACACATTAATTAAGTGTTAGACTGGGTTTTCATTTATAAGGGTTAAACTGCATCTAAGGCCGTTTGTTTGGGAAATGAAATCACGAATGTACTCCCTTTATTGATCTCACTTTCTACTACGATTCTGCCATTCAGAACCTTAATGATACTAAAAGCCACCATAGTGCCAAGTCCAGTCCCTTTTTCTTTAGTCGAATAATAAGGGGTACCAAGCCTTTGAATTTGTTCGGTAGTCATGCCTGATCCTGTATCTTTGATTCGAATAGCAACATGCTCTCTAATAGTGACTACAGCTATATCCACTCTTCCGTTGGGTGAAGCTTCAATGCTGTTTTTCACCAGATTGATTAGACACTGTCTAAATTGTTGGCTATCGCCAAGTATTTGCTCTGTCGTATCCACAACACACGTTAGTGTGACTTGCTGCATATTCGCGTATGGAGTTAAAACACTGACAACTTGCCCAAGGTCTTGAGATAAATCGAGGTAAGTCATTTTTTCAATCTGGGGTTTTGCGAATGTTAAATAATCAGAAATAATATTGATGGCAGTCGTTAATTCTTGTAAAGCAACCTCTGTCAAATTTTTTCTTTTTTCATCTGATAATTCACTCTCTCTAAACAACTGTAACAAACCTTTTACAGTCGTTAGTGGATTTCTGATCTCATGTGAAACGCTAGCTGCGATTTGACTGACCACTCTCATTTTTTCAATTTCCTGAAGCTCCTTTTGCATTTTGAAATGATCGATGACAAACTCAATCAGATATACAGTCACACATATCACGACGAACTCCATACTTCTGAATAGGAGAAGATTCAGCAATTGTTGGTAATCAAACAGGTCATACCAGAACCATAACAATTTTAAAGCAATCGGAATGATTCCGGTAGATACCACTAGTGCACTAATTAATTTGGGACGATTGCTCAACCCATGTTTTCTAGTCATGGCGAACAAACTTATATATATACACACAGCTACGAGTATAGCAAACAAGGTCATATCCCCGCCGATAAAGAAACGATATATCGACAGAATAGCAAGAAGCGCTCCTCCCACGATTGGCCCACCATATAAAACACCGATCGCAAGAGGTACTTGCCTAAAATCAAAATAGAACCTATCCTGAAAATGATAAGGAAATGATAGACACAAAATAATAGAAACGCATAAAAAAAGAAATAAAACAAGCTTAGACGTATAACTGTTTTGTTTCCTGTTTTTTGCCCATACCATAAAATACACAATAGACGGGATAAATATGAACATTAAATTGCTCATTAAGCTTTCAACCCATTGCTCCAATATGTTCTCCTCCCTAAAATACATTACAGGATTGTACAGTATCAAGTAGCCACATATGTCGATAAAGCACTGAGGAGCTGCTAATGAACTTTTAAATTTCATTCAATAAATTGTAAAGATTTTCAAAGAATACTTTCGACGAATTCATTAGAAATTCCTCTCTATGAAATCTTCTTTCCTTCAAAATTTTAAGAAAAGGGTGAGTATCTGTTTTCTACAGAAACCCACCCTTTTCATCGATTAACCATTCTAAGCAAGCACAGTCCACAATCCGTTTGTGCTGCTTACTTTTACACATTAGAGATTGAAGAATAAACAAATCTCCTTTTAAAAGATCAAATTCTTTTCACGCTGCGTCAGTCTTCTCCCGGCAATATCGACAACAAGCTTGCCTTCGGCCAAGCCCCAAATTCGCGAGCCAAATTTTTCAGCCATCTCGACCTGATGGAGACTGCAAAATATGGTTACCTTGTCCTTCGTACAAATGTCTTTTAAATCCTCCATAACCCGCAGGGCCGCTTCGGGGTCCAGTCCGGAAATAGGTTCATCTGCATAAATCACTCGCGCTCCCCGGATTAACGCTTTGGCAATCGCTACGCGCTGCTTTTCCCCACCGCTCAGCTTTTCAACTGGATCATGCGCTTTATCTAGTAAACCGACCTTATCCAAATAATCCATAGCTGTCATATGATCATCGCCGGATGTGGTTCCTGAAAGAATACGCCACCACGCTTTATGAAAAAACAAACCGCTAAGTACATTTTTCAAAGCAGATTTACGCGGATTCAAATCAGGTTTTTCCTCCAGAAAGGCCCAGTCCTTGCGAAGCTTGAATTTCTCCAGCCCGCTCACTCCCGAAATATCTTTCCCCTGATATATGTACTGACCCTCGTCCCAATTAAGCTTCAAGGATAAACAGCGAAATAGCGTGGTTTTGCCGCTCCCGCTGCCGCCAACTAAAGCAATAAGCTCACCTTCGTCCGCTTGAAAGCTAAGCTTATCTAATATTTGATGATTCGGTGGAAATGATTTAGATAAATTACGTACAATAATCATCCGATTTCTTCTCCCTTTCCTTGTTACCCGGCACTAATCCTTATTATATAACATCTTGCGTCAACAAAAAAACTTTAATTATCAAAATGAATCCCAATCCCACCACTTTCATACATAAAAACCGCAAAACAGCACAAAGTAAAGACAACATGGGAATTAGAAAGGATGGGCTTATCATGATCTGCTCAGGCTATAAAATCGGTTTATCTCTGCTGGCAGCTGCAGCTCTGCTAGGGACGGGTGCATGTGGAGCTAATACAGCTCAAATGGAGCAGCCGAATCAGCCAGGTCAATCCATACAGCAAAAGCTGAGTGCTCAAAAGGATACATCCTCCACCCCCCACCTATTGGCAGGAAAAGAAGATACGGAAAGAGCGAATAAGCCGCTTACATTGGCCGATTTACATCACAAATATCGCAGTACCTTTTTGTTCAATGGCCCAAGAAGCCTGCGTCAGGCAGCACTTACCTTTGATGATGTTCCAGATACAACGTTTACCGTGCAGATATTGGATATACTTAAAAGCTATGGAGTGAAAGCAACATTTTTTGTTGTTGGCAATCGTGCTGCAGCACATCCTGAGATCGTTCGGCGCATCCATGATGAAGGACACATCATTGGCAGCCATAGCTACACCCACCCTAATCTGTCCAAAACCAGCGATGCTAATTTTCGGGACGAGATACAACGTACGGAGGAGGTTCTATCCAGTATTACTGGATCCAAACCAAAGCTCTTTCGCCCGCCTTATGGCAATGTGACCGAACCGCAAATCTTATGGTTAGCTAGCCAGAAGTACCATATTATTAACTGGAATGTGGATTCCCTAGACTGGAAAGGACTAAACGCCGATCAGGTGGCAGATAATGTGCTCGGTCATGTTGTACCGGGTGCTGTGATCCTGCAGCACGGAGCTGGCGGTGAAGGTGAAAATTTGGCAGGGACCGTACAAGCGCTACCAAGGATCATTGAAAAACTGCAGGAAGCCCATATCGAGTTAGTCACGATTCCTCAGCTGTTTCATATCAGTGACAGTGTTAAGGTGGACAGCCCTATTCCAGAGTAGTTCCAAAAACTTGAAAGAGAGAAGCCTGTTAGTTGGCCTCTCTCCTTATTTGTATTGCTTCCTTACTTGTCTATTTGTCTTCCAATGGATAAAAAATTACATCCACGGGAAACGCAGATCCGGCAGCTGGTGTGAATTCAATATCCAACGCCGGCTCTGTTCCGTCAGTTCGTGCCAGTATGGTATAACCTTGATAATCCATCATGATGCCAGATGGCGGTGCTTGAACGATACTACCGTTGATCTCGAAAGGACCTCTAAACACGCCCCCACGGGGTAAAAGCAGCAGCGCCATTTTGGGTGGATGATCCATATGAATTTTATAAACGACACCATAGTTGCCCAAATTCAATGAATGCTCCTTCACATATGCATCCAGTCCTGTAACAAACTGATCGGACGTACCGTCTCCAATAGCCAGAGATGATGGCTTCTTTAATCCGGTCAAATCGACATCCCAGGAAACATCAGAGCCTTCAAAGGTTCCGCGGACATTGCCTGTATAATCGAGTTGCTTGTACATACCGACAGATTCAATCCCAGCGCCTGCATCCATGGCAACAAATGAGAAATAAACTTCTCCATCGGTTTCTACATCATACATCACATTCATCCCTTGGTCGGGATAAAATTCCGGCATTTTTTTGTAATATATCGTTTGATAAGGCGCGACTGTAATCGATTCTGGTGAGCTGTCGCTTTGCAAAAATTCGATCGATGCCTCGTTTCCAATCAAATTGGCATAAATTGAGGGATGAACCTCACCATGACGCGTAGTCTTGATCGTTACGGACTTATCGGGGCTTGGATTACGGACGATGATCGCGAACTGCACCTTTTCCTTCATGCCATTCACATGATCCGCATACAGCCTTGCCTTGCCATTCACTTTTTCCTGATATAAAAACCCTTTTTCTGTAAAGGTTTCCGGACTATCACTTACGATCAAAGGACGATCTTTTTCAAGCTTCACAATGTTAGGAAGCTGCGGGATTCCACGTAGATAGGAGCGAAGCGTCTTTTCTTCTTCTTTAACATATGTCCCTACAGGCTCATGGTACACTTTGTATTCAAATTCATCCAGATAAAGCTCATTGACAATTTCCACATTATAAGAGAATGGTTCACTGACGGTACCCCTGCTGTCCGTTACGGAGAGTGACACCTTGAACAGACCCGGTTGAAAAATCGCTTCGGCCTTCCCTATCCAATCCACGCTTTTGATGGCATCCCCATCTGGGTCAAAGCTTGTATTTGTATATATAATCGGCTCACCCAAACGATAGGACTTCTTGTTTACCGAGAATCTGGCTATCGGTTTCGTATTCGGCATTGTATCATTGAACAAGCTTCCAGCTTCAGCCCGTTTAATATACAGCAGCTCCAATCTCTGTAGTTGTTCATTAACAGACGCTTTGAAGCCGATATAACGATTTAGCCAGCTTAATTCAACGTACAACCGATCATTCAGCACAATAGCCGATTGCTCAAAGTCTTCTGTTTTTCCATTGACACGAAGCTGTTTGGCAGCAAGCTGAAGCTGAATAAATGCTGCAGGTGTTGTCACCTGCACACTTCCAGAAGAAGCATCCCACTCAACGGGAATACCAAGCAAAGACGGAAGACTCGCCGCAGGCAAATAGGTACGATTTTTCATTCGAACAACAGGCGCTTCCATCACAAATTTTGTACCATTGAGGAAAGCCTCGTTTTTGCCATAGTACAGCAGCAGGGACACACTTTCTGGCGCTGATGCGTCAGCTGCAGAAGCAGTCTGAACCACAGAATCCGGCAACAAACAGTTAATGACTATGATCAGTGTGCCCATCACGGCGAACCACTTTTTTAATAGGGATGATTTCACTTGACGAACTCCTTTATGATGAAATACTACTGCTTATCGGGAAGCGGATATAGAATGAGATCTAGAGGCAATTGATTGCTTTCCGCGGTCATTAATTCAATTTCAATCTTCTTTTCTGAGCCTGATGTGCGGTGCAGCAGTATGGCTTCGTTGGAGGTTAATCCAGCTCCTGGCATCGAGATGACATTGCCATTAACACGAATTGCGCCTTCAAAAAAACCACCACGTGGATATAAGGCAACCGCCATTTTCCCGTTCAATTCCAAATTAATCCGGTAACGAGCACCTGCATTACTCACGCTGCTGACTGGTTGTACAGGCTCGACTCCCATATCCCGAATGACTTCCTTAAGTGTCGGTTCAACAGAACCGTCCCCTATTCCCAACGAAATTGGCGCCTTTAACGATCTCGCATCTACCTGCCAGCTAACATCTGAAACAGGAAATACGGAACGCCGCAATTCCTTGGATTGTAAGTTACGGTAGTCACCAAGCTGATAAGGCTGTTCACCTGGCGCGACCATTACATAAGATACATCGACAGCACCATCTGATTTAATATCGTAAATCCCTTGAAAGCCTTGCCCTAAGCCAAGCTCTGGACTTACTTTGTAAAAAACAGCTGCCCCGGGATTAATTGTCAAACTGTCCGAATCCAACTGATTTGCCAAAAAATTTTCAACCGTCTTACTTCCAAGAATTGAAGTGTAAACAGACGCTTGGGATTCAGCGGCAGTGGTTGTACTCACTAACACCGGACGTGTATCACTTTGATTACGAATCATAACCGCAAGCTGAGCATTGCTATTCATCCCATTTATGTATTGAGTGTATAATCGAGCTTGTCCGTTAATTTTTTCCTGAAATAAAAATCCTTTTTCCATAATAGGCTTCTTGCTGCTGCCTAGGAGTAAACGCCGATTCTCAGGCTGTGCTATCGATACAGACAATGTGGGGTCTACCAATGATTGCTTAGTGATGGAGGCCACTGCCTCTTTGGATAATAAGCTGCCGAGCGGTTTAAAATAGAACGGATACGCTTGCTCACTAATATAAGGAATATCGAGAATTTGTATGGATTGTGAGAATGGCTCACTTTCGTTGCCTTTACCATCCTTAACCGTTAGCGTGACCGTGTAAGTGCCAGGCTTAAAAAAGACGTCCTGTTTCCCCTTCCAATCGTAGCCAGGCAAACCCTCCGAATCCGGGTCATAGCTCAAGTCCGTATAGGTAATAGGCTCGCCTAATCGATACGTTGCTTTTCCAAAAGCAAACTTGGCAATAGGTCGCGAATTTTGCTGTGTGTCGTCTTTGCGAAGCGTCGATTCTTTATAAGCAGATGCGGGTTCTCCATAATCCGCTAGTTCAGCACTTTGTGAGGCAAAATCAAAGCGATAAGTCATATTCGTATAAGTAGCAAGCCAGGTCAGATTTACAAGCATTCTTCCATTGCGAATCTCGGCGACCGAGTTGAAAGGAATGGGTTTGCCATTAACTTGGATCTGATTAAGGGACGGATTGAATTGAATAAATGCCTTTGAAGTTAACATTTGTGCAGTCTGTGTATGCTCGTCCCAAATAAGCTGCATCCTAAGTGCGTCTGCAACCCATTTAATGGGTAAATAAAATTGTCCGTTTATCATTGCGGGCGGCTCATCCAGGGTAACTCTTTGGGTATTCATGAACGCTTCGGATTTTCCTGCAAAAAGTTGAAGTTGGGTCGAGGAAACAGAAACAGCAGCGACCGGGGATATATTAGTCAATCCCACTGTAAGGACAGTACTGAGCAGTAATGTTGCTTTTGCGGCAGCAACCATTCGAAACATGTGCGGTAACTCCTTTTTTCTGAATATTTTGTTTACTAACTTATGTAACAAAGCAATTTATTGAAAATTTCGAACTATGATCTCCTATGCATAGTACCATGTTCGAATCATGATCGTCTACTTGAAACGACAAAAAACGCTGTGTTGAAATCGTGAACAACTTTTATGTAATCGTTTTATTTTAGAAAATCAACACTCCATTCGCACGTTACTACAATTAGATTTCAAAGCTGATTTTCCGCTTTTTCCCTCGAAAATAAATGACTTTTATTTGCTGAAGCCCTTGCTTAACATTACATGGTATGTTATATTTAAATCAAGCAAAATCAAGGCTTTCTAACAAATCCAGCACTCTATTTGTCGCTATGAATTTATATGATCAAACTGAAATCCAGCTTCATAAATCAGGTTATGAGGAGCGATGAACAATGACTTATGGACAACAAAACAATGGACAAGAACAGACGATTTCTGTAGAGCTTACTTTAAACGAAGCACTTGCGTTGACAGGTGTTCGCTTTCGTGAAAATCATCAATTTGAAATTGAGGGTATGCACAAAATTAAGAAGTCTTTAGAAAATCATTTAATCACTGAACCGAACCGCAAAGAAGTTCAATAATACACTTCTTTTCATTTGAAAGACCTCCCAAGCTCACAACATTGAGCCGTGGAGGTCTTTTTGTTTATAATGAACATAAATGAACGGCAAAGGAGCGGAATTCAATGAAGCTAAAAATAAATACAACAATTGATACTCATAAAGAACCACTCATTCAAGTCGCCCGATTTATTGGAGAACACCCTGAGCTTGGGCACGAAGAATGGCTTGCATCAGCCCGATTGATGGATGAGCTTAAACAACAGGGCTTTGATATCCAAAATCCTGTTCTCGATTTGCCTACTGCTTTCATTGCCACATATCAATCCGGTATTCCCGGTCCTACCGTTGCCTTCTTATGCGAGTACGATGCACTGCCAGAGCTTGGTCATGCATGCGGGCACCATCTTATCTCTACGATGGGTCTTGGAGCGGCAATCGGTCTTAAATCGGTTCTTGATACAATCGGTGGAACGATACGTGTGTACGGAACGCCTGCTGAGGAAACAAAGGGTGCCAAGGTTCCTATGGCTGCTGCAGGATTGTTCGATGATGTTGATTTTGCTCTGATGGCCCACCCATTCCATACCTATGAAAAATCAGGAGTATCACTAGCCATGGACGCGCTGCAATTTGAATTTGTTGGCAAACCAGCCCATGCTGCGGCGAGTCCGCACGAGGGAATTAATGCACTTGATGCTGTGCTGCTGCTGTTTCAATCGATCAATGCATCAAGACAGCAAATGCAAAGTCACGCCCGTGTTCACGGGATTATCAGTGATGGCGGGAAGGCGCCTAATATCATACCGGAGACAGCCGCTGCTCAATTTTATATAAGAAGCTCCAATCGCCCTTACACCGATCAATTGGTTGAAAAAATTAAACGCTGCGCTGAAGGTGCTGCATTGCAAACTGGCTGTGCACTAAAAGTGTCGAATTATGAGTACTCTTATGATGAAATGAATACGAACGAGGCACTATCCGATTTGTTCACTGCTAATTTGGTGGACTTGGGGATCAGTGAATCGGATATTCACAGCGGCAAGGATCACGGCTCTATCGATTTAGGCAACGTATCCAGGCATTGTCCGGCTATTCATCCCTTTATTAAAGTAACCAATGGCGGTGAGCTTCTGCACACCGAGGAATTTCGTGATCAAGCCATGACGAGTCAGGCGTTCGATGGCATGCTGCTTGGCGCAAAGGCGCTGGCTAATACTGCTTACGATGTAATGATCGATCCTATAGTACTTCAGGAGATCAGAAACGAATTTCATAAACATGTGCAAGCGTTCCAATCCTGATGCAAGCGATCTTGTGATATTGGAATTGGGATTGCTGAAGAATTATGCATACCGCAACTGCTAGTCTTCTACCTTGGTAGGACGTAGAGTGGTTAATAATTGACAAATACTCACCATCTTATATAGTATTTTTGACACCCAACACCGTTGTTACTAATGCACTAAAAGTACTTGAGAAAGGACGAAGCTATCTTATATCGGGGAGCCAAAATTAGTGGGTAGCTCAGGTTTCAAGATTGTCCTCTCGTTATGTTGAACGTAAGCTCCAATCACGTAATGAAATAGATCAAGAACTTCCTCCTGTTTAAACGCTATATTTCTTTGTCTGTAACTATTTAGGAATTGTGTACTTGACGACTCCATCGAGCCAGCGTATACTTCGTTTCATAAAGTATCGACGATGATGAAGGGTAAGTAACCGTTGGAGTTGGGTTTCAGAGAGATGGTGTTTGGTGTGAACCATCCCCGGCCGACGCGCGAATGGACTTCGGAGTTGCTTGGCTGAACGTTTCCAAATGTAGGCTAAGCCGGGATTCTCTCTCCGTTACCATGAGAGCTGTATCGATAGCGTTCCTGAGGAGCCTGTCCGTACTTGAGAGTGCATCTTCCGTATCGAAGATGAATAAAGGTGGTACCACGATAACTTCGTCCTTTGCGATGAGGTTTTTTTGCGTTTCATAAAGGGGGTGATGGCCATGGAGGATGGCTGGTGTTGGCGTATCTCAGAGCAGACAGAAACAAGCGTAATCTTACTCGAAACCACATTCATGCTTGTGAAGCTAGCTTTGCTTCGCAAAGCTCAGTTGATGCTTACGAAGCTAGCTTTGCTTCGCAAAGCTCAGTTGATGCTTACGAAGCTAGCTTTGCTTCGCAAAGCTCTTAGGAGGAAATTCAATGCAAGAGAGAATTTTAACAGGAGATCGTATTACCGGCAAGCTTCACCTTGGTCATTACGTCGGAAGCTTGAAAAATCGTGTCGAATTGCAAAACAGCTATGAGTGCTTCGTCTTGTTGGCTGATGTACAGGCACTGACGACACACTTCAATCATCCTGCTATCGTACGCGATAATCTGCGAAATGTAGCCATGGACTATTTAGCAGCTGGTATTGATCCCAACCGCTCTACCCTATTTATTCAATCGATGATCCCGGAAATTGCGGAGCTGACTGTTTATTTTTCGATGTTCGTCACAGTTAATTCACTGCGCCATAATCCGACGATTAAGTCGGAGGCTGCTGAACGCGGCTATACGCAGTTGAATTATGGCTTTCTGGGCTATCCCGTTAGTCAAGCTGCAGACATAGCAATTTGCCGCGCAACGCTCATACCTGTGGGCGAGGATCAGGTTCCCCATATTGAACAAACAAGGAAAATTATACGCCGTTTTCACGACCTTTACCGACCTGTATTCCCTGAGCCTCAAGCCTTAATCGGCGCAATCCCACGCTTATCCGGCCTCGATGGCGGCCGTAAGATGGGTAAAAGCTCCGGCAATGCCATATCCCTGGATTCAAGTCCACAGCAAGTCAATGAGCTCATACAGAAAGCTACAACCGATCCCGAGAGGATTCACAAAAGTGATCCGGGACATCCCGATATATGCCCCATCTATAGTTATCATAAAGCCTTTAATGCTCCGCAGGCTGAGGACATTTACAGGAATTGCTCTCAAGGAACTATCGGTTGCTCCGAATGCAAGGCCAGGATCGCAGGACAAATTAACAAGCTGCTTGAACCAATGAATGAGCGGCGCGAAACGATAAGCAAGTACCCTAAGCAAATCGACGAAATTCTGATAAGCGGCACTGAACGTGCAAGAGTATTAGCCCGCGAAACGATGCAGGAAGTACGCGAAGCGATGGGAATCGCCTATTTTGGACCGAATACCTTTCAATAAAAAAAGCAAACTGAAAAAAGCGGTCATCATTGGTCTCGATGGCCGCTTATCCTCTTATTTGGGGTAGTGACTTCGTTTGCTGTATTAGCTGTACATAAACACAGGTTTGGGAAGATGTACAAAATCGTACAACTGCTTGGTTAATCCACCCTTGCCAAATCGAAGGGTACTGCTCCGATCTCTCCCATGCTTCTGTTGAATATCCTTCAGAAAATGGATGGTTTGACTGCGTCTCGATGTAATATCCCGATAACCGATACTATAAAACCACTGATCAATAGTATTGTAAATCCCACGATTGAGACCATAAGTTTGAAAGCAATAGTTGACAAACTGAATGTCCGGTAAATGAATAGCCTCTGACTCACTAACTTCTATTTCTGAATTGTCTTGGACAATCACATCATTCATAGTCACTCACCTCCTAATCTAATAAATAGAGACTTCACTCCGCAAAAAATGCAGCTTGAAGCCTCCCGATGTCAGGTAGACAAGACCTACTAGGTTATAGGAATTTCATTAACCGTTTCTACAACGTCCGTTCTTTCTTTACGCCATACCGTCTCAGAAATGAACGATTGTACGACACTCTGAAGTCTCTCTTCAATTTCTTGAACAAAAGTGAAGCTGCCATCCTCGGCACGAATAACCTGGGAATCCAGAATAAATGCACCTGATAAAATATGATGCGCACCAAGTGCTGAAATTACGGGTTTGAACGCATGATCGATTGCAAGCAGGTGAGCTATTGTACCGCCTATAGCCAATGGAAGTACAACCTTGCCATCCAGACCTTTTTGCGGTATGAGGTCCAGAAAGCTTTTTAATACACCTGTATAAGATGCTTTATAGATCGGCGAAGCCACGACGACTGCATCTGCTTCGGCTACGATCCGATTGGCATTCGTAATTGCTGGGCTATCAAATCGGGTATAAAATAAATCCTCAGGAGGCAGGTCGCGTACATTCACCCACTGCACCTCTAAACCTTTTTCGAGAATTGCCTTGCTGACAAGCTGCAGAACCCCGTCCAAGCGGGAAGTTGCAGAAGGGCTTCCTGATATAATTGCTATACGTGCCATTAAGATCACTCCTTTTATTGCTCGATTTCTCGATTACTTTACTAAGTTGTATGATTTCATAATTCATTTCATGAATAATTACTGTTGTTAATTGACGGATGCTATTATCTATAATTACTATTAACTGTTTTTGCGAATCTGCTGTCTGTTCACTCCGGTATGATCACGATCGCGAGCTCCGGCCTCAGCTTCAAAGCGTTTGCGTTCGGTTCTTTCAATCTGTACAATTCGACCATCATGAATCACAATTTGCACGGTACCATATTCCAAACCATTCACGGAGTTAAGTATCCTTTGTGTCCATATGTCATCCACTTCTAACGGCTTTGCCATATCATAACCTCCACTCATATTAATAACATGTGCATAGTCGGAATTGAAGCGCACCTATTAAATTGTCCAATCATGCCAATCACTTTTTTGTTTTTCAATCGAGGTTAACCAATTTTGGGTCGTTGCTAAGAGCTGGGTATAGGATTGGTTCGACGAATACGTGTGATCCGCTTGAAAAATCACTTCTTTATCGCATTGTCCTTGAGATCTCATCCAGAATAGCTTTTGGTATAAGAAGCAATAATCAACCGGAATCGTTTCATCGTTGGTTCCATGCACCAGCAATACATCTCCATTAAATTTCCTCGATTGTTCAAAGGGCTGATGTTTCGTTAACGATTCAAAAAATTGCGGCTCAAACGAGTAACCCAAATAATCAGCAGTTCCGAATTGTACCGCATCCTCATACACCTTTTTACCTGTGATTTTTATAATATCACTAAAAGGATAAGCAACCGCCGACCACAATACAAGTGACTTGATTCTCTTATCTCTCGCAGCAGTTAACACGGCAATGGCTCCTCCCAAGCTGTGTCCAAGCAAAATGACACGTGTTGGATCTACGCAGCCGATTTGTAAGGCATAGTCAACGACATGTCGTGTTTGTGCAATCATGGCGTCGACATCACTAGAACCATAATTACCCGTACTTTCGCCGCAGCCTGCATAATCGAAGCGCAGTACCATAAATCCTTGTTTACTGAATTCCCGAGCGGCCTTTAAAAATAATCGATCCACCCCAATTCGATTACCAATAAATCCGTGTGCAATAATAATAATCGGGTTTTTATCTCCTGTTGATGGGGGGTAGTGCAGCGTAGCTGCTAATTCTACTTGGTCACTGCTTATCCGAATGTGATGTTCCATGTCTGCTCTTCCTTTCTGTGTTAAGCTCCAGAGGTTTGTTAAACAATGCTTGTGCAGCTTTTTGTATTAGTATTCCACTCACTGCTCATTTACCAAACCTCAGAGCCCGATTTATTTTAGATATGAACTGGCATCGGATCCGTTTTAAGTGCATTTTCTACCGTCAGATGCTCTTGCTCATGAAATAAATAAACTCGATGAATTAACACATGCACAGGATCAGATGGCTTCAGTGTTTCCAGCTCCAAAGAGCGATAAGCAAATAAAATTTGACCGTTAACCTCTACTTCAACTTGCCAGTTTGTACCACGGAAATATATATTTTTGACGATTCCGGTTTCTGCTGCTGATGGAACAGTAATTTCATTTAAAAAGCCAATTTCAACAAATTCCGGTCGAATCGTAGCTCTTGCATCGCTGACTGCTACGTTGTAGAAACCTTTAAATCGGTAAATATCGCTAACCTGATTCGACTCACCGATGAATCCAGCGACAAATGGAGTTTGCGGATGCTGATAAATGTCAATCGGAGATCCCTTTTGCTCCAATCTGCCTTGATTAATAATCATAATCTGATCGGCAACCTCAACTGCCTCTTCCTGATCATGTGTAACAAAAATCGTAGTAATACCCAAGCGGTTAATCATGCTTTTCAGCCATGTCCGTAATTCTTTACGAACTTTGGCATCAATAGCGGCAAATGGCTCATCCAGCAGCAGCAATTGCGGTTCCGGTGCGATAGCTCTAGCAAAAGCTACACGTTGACGCTGACCTCCAGATAATTGATGAGGCAGCCGTTTTTCAAGACCCTTCAGGCCTGTTAGCTCAACCAGCTCTGTGACGCGTTCCTTGATTTGCTGCTTGCTGCGCTTTTGAACCGTTAAACCAAAAGCTATATTGTCATACACGCTCATATGCCGGAACAAAGCATAGTTTTGAAAAACAAGGCCAATCCCGCGCTGCTGAGGAGGAATGTCGTTGACTTTTTTGCCATGAAACCATATTTCACCAGAATCTGGATCTTCCAGTCCAGCCAACATACGAAGAACGGTAGTTTTGCCGCCTCCACTCGGTCCCAGCAAACCAATCAACTTGCCTTTTTCAATCTCAAAACTGACATCCTTGGTAGCCTGAAAGCTGCCAAAGCTTTTCATCAAGTGTTTGGCTACAATATGCATGCTCTCTACTCCCCTTCTATGTGCTGAGTCCCATCAAATTTCCATTCAATGATGCTTTTTACCGCCAAGGTTACGACCGCCAATAATAATAGCAATGAGGCCATCGCGAAGGCTCCTGCAGAATTATATTCGTTATACAGAATTTGAATGTGAAGCGGCATGGTATTCGTAGATCCCCGGATATGACCGGACACGACCGAAACCGCACCGAATTCCCCCATCGCCCTCGCATTACACAAAATAATTCCGTACAGCAATCCCCATTTGATGTTAGGCAATGTTACCTTCCAAAAAATGCGCCAGCCTTTCGCTCCAAGCGTAACGGCCGCTTCTTCCTCTTGTACTCCCTGAGCCTGCATAATCGGAAGCAGCTCCCTAGCGATAAAAGGAAATGTGACAAATACGGTAGCCAGAACTATACCCGGTAGAGCAAAGAGGATCTTAATATCATGATCATCCAGCCACGGACCAAACCAGCCTTTGGCACCAAATAATAATACAAATATAAGTCCCGAAATTACTGGAGATACGGCAAAAGGTAAGTCGATTAGCGTAATTAGCAGGTTTTTACCTTTAAAATTAAACTTGGTAATTGCCCATGCTGCTGACAGGCCGAACAGTAAATTTAAAGGTACAGCAACTGCAGCTGTCATTAAAGTCAAACGAATTGCCGAAGCCGCATCCGGGTCCGTCAACGCCTTGAAATACACTTCAGCACCTTTACGAAACGCTTCAACGAATACCGAAACGAGCGGCAGTACAAGTAAAAGTCCCAAGAACAGCAAAGCAACACTAATTAAAACCCATTTTACGACCGCCGGTTCTGTAATATGTTTGGGTCTACCCAACGTACTCGAACCTGCTTTTGCGGTTGCCACATATCCGGCCATGGTGTTTCCTCCTGCTTCTAAGTTACATTAAAGCGGTTAGCCCGCCATTGGATGAAGTTAATGACAAGCAGTAAAAAGAACGAAATAACAAGCATCACCAGGGCAATGGCTGTAGCACCCGCATAATCATATTGCTCAAGCTTAGTCATGATCAAGAGCGGGGCAATCTCTGTTTTCATCGGCATGTTACCTGAGATAAAAACGACTGAGCCATATTCACCGACTGCGCGGGCAAACGCTAATGTAAATCCGGTTAATGCAGCTGGCAGCAGTTCTGGAAAGATCACCCTAGTAAAGGTTTTCCATCGATGAGCGCCTAAGCTGACCGCTGCTTCCTCGGTTTCCTTTTGTAATTCAACAATGACTGGCTGCAAGGTTCTGACAACAAACGGAATGCCGATAAAAGTTAGGGCGATCATAATACCTATGGGTGTATAGGCTACCTTAAATCCTAATGGTTCCAAAATACTGCCAATCCAGCCGTTCTTGGAATAAATCGTCGTCAGGGCAATCCCGGCTACTGCCGTGGGCAGAGCAAACGGTAGATCCACTAGAGCATCAACAAATCGTTTTCCCGGAAAAGAATATCTGACCAGCACCCATGCTACAATAAACCCGAAAATCGTATTAATAATTGCAGCCCCGAAGGAAGCCCCAAAGCTGATCTTGTAAGAAGCGATCACTCTGGCATCACTAATGGTTTGCCAAAACTGTATCCAGGTCAGACCTGAGGTTTTGATAAAAATCGCAGATAAAGGGAATAATACGATTAAGCTTAGGTACAACACGGTAAATCCCATTGATAGCCCGAAACCGGGTAATACACTTCGTTCTTTCCATTTACTTGCCATGGATTCCTCTCCTCTGACTCAAGAGTTTTGCTTTTGCAAAACTTTCTTCGTAAGCATAAGCTTAGTTTTCCTTGGAAAACTCACATCGTAAGCATCATCTTCGTTTTGCTGTTGCAAAACTTTCTTCGTAAGCCTAAGCTTAGTTTTCCTTGGAAAACTCACATCGTAAGCATCGTCTTCGTTTTGCTTTTGCAAAACTTTCTTCGTAAGCCTCAGCTTTTCATTAGCCCAAATGTACGGTAAACCAATGCGGCTAACCGCACAGTATAAGCCGTTTGACTTATGGTTTGTAGATTTGATCAAATATGGCTTTATCCGCGAAGTGTGTAGCTTGAGTCTTGGTCCAACCACCAAATGGCTCATCATCAATTGTGAACAGCTTGACTTTGGTAAATTGGTTTTCATATTTCTTGGCTACAGACTCCAAACGAGGACGGTAGTAGTTTTTAGCCGCAATATTTTGGCCTTCTTCTGTATACAGGTAATCCAGATATGCTTGCGATACTTCACGAGTGCCTCTCTTGTCGGCGACTTTATCCACAATAGCTACCGGCGGCTCTGCCAATACGCTCAGTGATGGTGTAATAATTTCGTATTTGTCTTTACCAAACTCATTGATGGAAAGGTAAGCTTCGTTCTCCCATGCCAGCAGGACATCACCAATGCCCCGTTGCACAAACGTATTTGTAGAATCACGAGCTCCTGAATCCAAAACCGGTACGTTTTTGAAAAGTGCTTGAACAAAGTCCTTCGTTTTGGCTTCATCTTTATTAAATTTTTGGTAAGCATATCCCCAAGCGGCTATATAGTTCCAACGTGCGCCACCTGAAGTTTTAGGGTTAGGAGTAATCACTTCTATGCCTGGCTTGATCAGATCATCCCAGTCCTTGATGCCTTTGGGATTACCCTTTTTCACGAGGAAAACGATTGTTGAGGTATATGGTGTGCTGTTTTGAGGCAGCTTTTTTTGCCAATCCTTTTGAATCAAGCCTGCTTCTTGAATCGCATCAATGTCAAAGGCGAGTGCCAAGGTGACAACATCAGCGGCCAAACCGTCAATAACGGAACGTCCTTGCTTGCCTGAACCGCCGTGTGAAGCTTTTACGGTTACTTTTTGGCCTGTTTTATTTTCCCAGTATGCGGAAAATGCTTTATTGTACTCTGCGTAAAGCTCACGAGTCGGATCATAGGATACATTTAAAATTTCAACAGGCGGTTTGGGTGTCGGTGGTGGTGTAACTGCAGCGGTTTTGTTGTCCCCTGCTGGTGTTGAAGCTGCCGGTGTAGTTGGAGCTGCTGCTCCGCAAGCCGTCAATCCTAATAAAGATAACGAAATAGCGCTGATTAAAGTAAGCTTACCCCATTGAATTCTCATAATTAATCTCTCCCCTGAGTATAAATATATCTTATAAATGAATTTTGAAAGGATAGTAAGACCAGCCGCTATGTAGAATATTTATTAGTATATGTGAACGGCTTGCTTCGAAATTATGATTATTTAACTCCGGTTGTCCGGTAGACATATAATAATTCCGATGTGTTTACTATGTTTTATAAACAGTATATTAGCATCGTCAGAGTTTGGTGTCAATGCGTTTTGGAAATTATTTTAAAAGACTTGTATCATAAATAAAAAACCATATCTCTAATGCATATGCGCTGCAAGAGATACGGTTTCATATGGATATTGTATGTAAATGGAATGGAACGATTCAGGACATCTTAATTCTCAGTGGATACCGTTTTCTCCAAAGCAGTTAGATCGGCTGCCAGTTGTGTTTTGGAGAAGTGCTCGCCAATGAATACAGCTACGCTTGGAACCTCCTCCTTCGGTGTGATTTTGACAAAATCCATCTCCCGATATGCATATTGAAACAAAAACAAGCTGGAGGTGTCCGAAAAACGCAATATGCCTTTGGCCCTATAAATCTCAGCTGGAAGCTTGCTTACCAGGTTCTCGAATTGTTCGCTGTCGATGGGCTTTTGAAAATAATGCGTATAAACCATCACATGATCGTGAGAATGGTGGTGGGTCTGCTCAACTGTATCGTTCTCTTGATGTGCGGGGTGGCTGCAGCCCTCTTCATGATGATTGTGCTCATGAGTGGGGTCACTGCACGTAACGTGACTTATAGCTGCCGCTGAGGTCGCAGATGCAAGGGTCTTGGAAGTCCCATCCAAACGATCAAACATTCCTAAATCAACCTGACAACGGATCGTTGCCGTCATTGGTGCTGACGGATTCCACTCACGAATAGCTTGCTCCAGAACAAGCAGATCTGCTGAGCTGATTAAATCCGTTTTATTCAAAATTAGCTCGGAAGCGCATCGAATCTGATCCTGCATCAGCCGATAAGTTTTGCCATGTCCTTTGCTATGCCGCTCGAGCAGCTGTGCTGCATCAACCACCGTAATGAGTGATTTCAGCTCCATCTCTGTTAATAAAGAGGCATCCGTAACGCCATCCAATATTTCAATTGGATTCGCGGCACCGGTACATTCTACGAAAATCACGTCGGGTGTATGATCCCTGATTAACTCCCTCAGCTCCATCCCAAGATCCCCACGTATTGTACAGCAGATACATCCACTCAGCATTTCTGTCATCGGCACCTCGTCATCTACGAGCATACCGTCCAAATTCACATCTCCGAGCTCGTTCATCAATACAGCCGGCTTCTTCCCGCTCAGCCTGTAATAATCTAATGCTTGCGTTAATAATGTTGTTTTCCCGCTTCCCAAAAAACCGGATAGTATATGTACAGGTACTGTTTTTATCATGATCAGTCTCCTTAGAGTTTTCGTAGAAAACTCACTTCGTAAGCATCTACTTTATTTTCACAGAAAATTAACTTTAAAAAATCTTCTTAATTGTCGAAGACAATCTGCTAAAATTGTAGCCTCCTTTGCCTAAAAAGTCAATTATTTGTAATAATTACTGTTTAAAAAACAAAGATTATTCCGATCCGCTCAATTTTTCTGTTTACATTCGTATTTGGTTATGTTAACTTAATTTCTACGGATATAGAAATAACAATCAAAAAAAAGGGTGCGATTATAATGACTGAAGATAGTGCGGGCTTACGGCAAGCAGTTAAAGTATACAAAGCGCTTGGAGAGCCAACCCGACTCAAAATTGCTATGATGCTTACTGAGGAAAAGAATCTATGCTGCTCCGCTATTGGGGGTAAGCTCGAATCTGTTGCTGGCTCCACGCTGTCTCATCACCTGAAGCAATTGACGGAATGCGGCTTATTGGACCTTCGCAAGGACGGTACTTATATATATTACAGTGTAAATCGCGAAATGGCACAGAAATTTGCCCCTTATTTGCTTGAGTAATTTTTTTGCTTGTTATTTCTATATTTCTAGAAACATAAAATAATCGGAATGATGAAAGGAGCCTAATGTACATGTCCAACACATGGAAAATTTATATGCTGGCTATTGTCAGCTTTTTGGTCGGAACATCGGAGTTTATTATTGCGGGTATATTGGATAAGGTTGCAGCAGATAGCGGAGTGTCCGTAGCTGCGGCGGGTCAGCTCATTACCGTATTTTCACTGGCCTATGCGTTTGGCACACCTTTTCTGATGGCCGTTACAGCCCGCGTAGAACGGCGTAAGCTGCTGCTTTACTCACTTGGCGTATTCGTAATTGGAAATGTTATCGCCGTTGCCATTCCCGGATTTGACTTTTTGATTGGTTCTCGTATTATTTTGGCACTTAGCACGGGAGTTTTCGTTGTTACCGCATTGACAGTTGCAGCCAAATTGGCTCCGCCTGAGAAACAAGGCAGCGCAATAGCCACGCTTGTTATGGGATTTAGCACCTCTCTAATCATTGGTGTTCCGCTTGGAAGGGTTGTTGCTTCCGTCTATAATTGGAAAATGATTTTTGGAGGGATCGGTGTTCTCGGTTTATTGGCCATTCTTATCATTGCTTACGTTATACCACGTACGGAAGGTGAGGCACCCGTATCTCTGCGCAAGCAGCTTGCACTGCTTAAAGAACCCCGAATTGCTGTGGCGTTGTCCGTGACCTTCTTCTGGATTTCCGGCTACTCCATCGCTTATACGTATATATCTCCGTTTCTGCTTACAGTAACAGGAATGAGCGAGCAAGGTGTAAGTATAGGGTTGTTCGCTTTTGGGATCGCAAGCTTGATTGGTTCCAAGTTCGGAGGCTACAGTACGGATAGATGGGGGGTTCCTCGTACCTTGATTAGTGGAATGGTTCTTCATACCGTTTCGCTTATCCTGTTATCGCTAGCCGCACATTCCCCTGCTTTTGTATTCCCACTGCTCATGCTATGGTCGTTCGCAGCATGGTCTTCCGGTCCCACTCAGCAATATCATTTGATCAGTCTTGCACCGGAAGCATCGGGCATTATGCTAAGTTTGAACAGCTCAGTACTACAGCTCGCTATGGCAGCAGGCGCAGGAATCGGCGGCATAATCGTGGAAAAAGCATCGCTTTCGTCGATCAGCTGGCTTGGAGCTGCGGGCGTTGCTGTAGCTGCGGGTACCGCTGCGGCCTCTCTTGGACTCTCCCGTTCCATCTCCCGACGGAAAGCTCTGCAACAAACGCTGCATAAAGTAGAAGCTTAAGAGAATGTTTAAGCATTTTGTCAATTATCTCCTTCATACGCTATTATAGAAGCAGGCATATCCGTTCAGCTTGTAGAATAAGCTGGGGTACGATCACTAGAACCCCAGTACTGTCCAAACGAGCAGATTGAATTGCATTAATCCTCATGAATAGTCAATCAAAGGGGCAATTGATGATGCGAAAATGGGAAGGTCCCTCCATACAAATCGATCCGGCGTTCCCTTACTATAAAGACCGCTCCGAGCAAAGTATTGTCGATGAGCTGGAGTTGGCTGGATATCGGTCTGTTCATTATTTTGTAACGGATGAAAACAAGGTGAACGGCAAACTGGTAGAGCTGCTTCGGGCACGGGGCATCATGGTTTGGGCTACAATGCTTGGGAACGGTACCTATATTACGGATCATTTGCCGAAGGATTGGCCAGATTGGCAGATGACGCTGCTGAAGCCAATAAACGATGGATATTTCCGTCTTTCTCCCTTTAGTTACCGCTACGTAGAGTGGAAAAAACAGACGATGGCGGCTTTGGTGAAGGCTCATGATTTTGATGGTTTGGAGATTGCGGAGCCGTATTTTCCCGAATGGAACGGGATCTCAAGCGGTGTATATGGTGATGTTGGACCTTATGCGAGAGCCGCGTTCAAGCAGCAATATGGCAGTGAAATTCCTGATTTCAAACAGAAAAGCTCACCCTTGTATTATAAAAGGAACACCTCTCTGTACAGAGATTGGATCGAATTTCGCGTATCGACTGTAAATCGTTTTTTAAATGAATTAATTAACGGTCGGGGGGGCGTTCGTGAGGCTCGGCCTGAAATCCTAATCGCGACCTGGTCGCTCGGTGTCAATGCCGGGGCTGACTCGGTGGATAAGGTTCGGGAATTTCATGGACTTGATGCCGCTGCGATGATCTCTTTTGTAAAACCTGATATTCACGTGATTCAAACCCATTGGCCCGATTGGATGCGTTGGCGGCTTCCTGCTGATTACATTAAACATTACGAGCCATTTGCTGCACGGATTCGTGCCATACATCCAGATATGCCGCTCAGTGTGCAGACCGATATCGGTTCGCTTCGTCCTATGCGGCGTAGTCGTTCCTGGCTGGAAAGTTTTTCGGCACACAGTAAGTCCCTGGGCTATCGGACTTGGACAGCTTACGAATATCATCTGGGAGCCTATATGTATGATGAGAAACCCAATCTAAAGGCGATTGTGCGTCAAGGCAAGGATAAACTGCTGCTGCAATTTCAAAAAAGAATTGATCCCGCAACAGCTAAAATACACGATAACTATAAGGTCATTCAAAATGGAAGCATGAGAGCGGATGTACAGATCAAGGTTATTAAAGTCGATGGCGGCAATGTGCAGCTCCAGAGCGATCATTTTCCGACAGAACGTTTCCTGCTTTCCGTTTCTAACCTTAAGGATACACCTCAGCTATGGCTGTTTCCCAGTAATCGCGCAAATGAAATGGCCAGTCCTTGCCAGGCAGTTGTTGAATGTTATTCATAAAAAATACGCTCCGGTGCAGCTATCTGACTGCAAACGGAGCGTATTTTTATTACCCTAAATCAACCTAACACTGACAATGTGCAGCCAGCTATCTGGTTCTGCTTTTCCATTGATAATATAAGAAGCAGCCGACACAAAAGCCGCAGATTGCAATGGAAGCCGCGATGCCAACCATTCCGGCAAACACATAACCTGCGATAGAAGACCAATTGAAACAAAAGGAAATGACTGCAATGGATAACAACAAGACTGCAATCGAGTTATTAAAACGAAGCAGCTCTTGTGATTCAGTTTGGGCTCCCTGTATTTTGTTAGCTAAAAAGGGCTTAGCCATCCGTATGAAGAGGTTTGCCCGAAGGCCCAGAACCATTGGCAGCACTTGAAGGGCCCATAAAATAATAATCAGTACTGGCTTCTGCAGAACAATTGCCAGCAGCACGAACAGCACAATACCTACCTGATTGGATCGTACGTATGGAATCGGTATTTCCTTCATCATAATCCGCTCACCTCCGCTTTATCGATATGGTTGTTCTGTAGCAAGCTGTCCGGTGTTGGTGTTTATTAGATAAAGCCGGCCTTCCGTCTGCTTGCCGTTCTCATCGATTCTAAGAATTGGAGCTGTACTGCCTCGCTCGATTAAAGAGCGGGCATCGGCTTCGGACAGCGTGGCGCCTAAGCTGTCCTTCCAAAGTACAAAGCTACAGCCGGCTTTGTATGCGGTGCAGCCATAGCCACGCTTGCCGGCAATGATACGCCCTGCGCAGCCGCTGCGCGGGCAGGCCGCTATGCTGCTGCGGGCTACGGCGGCCTGCGCTTCGCTCGGCTGCGCGTACGCGCCTGCTGCCGCTGCCGTACTGCCGCTCGCCTCCGCCCCCCCGTCGCCGCCGCGCGTGCGAGTCGTCCGCTTCGCACCTGCCGCTGCTGCCATGCTGCCGTTCGCCTCCGCTCCGCCGTCGCTGCTTCGCGTGCGCGTTGTCCGCTTCGCGCCTGCTGCCGCTGCCGTGCTGCCGCTCGCCTCCGCTCCACTATCGCCGCCCCGCGTGCGCGTCGTCCGCTTTGCGCCTGAAGCCGCTGCTATGCTCCCGCTCGCTTCAGCACCACTGTCGCTGCTGCGCGTGCGCGTCGTCCGCTTCGCGCCTGCTGCCGCTGCTGTGCTGCCGCTCGCCTCCGCACCGCCGTCGCTGCTGCGCGTGCGAGTCGTTCGCTTCGCGCCTGCCGCCGCTGGGCCAGACGCACTCTCGAACGCTTCCTTTGCCGCTTTCGACTGTACACGAACCTTCTCAATGATCAGGTTCGTGAATTTCTTCACGTTCGCCATGAATACTTCGTCAGATGCTACACCGCGGGCAATTTCATTGAGCCTGCGTTCCCATTGCCCTGTCATCTCCGGTGAAGTCAGCAGATCCACGCCTGCTGAGCGAATCAGCTCTACCGCTGTGCGCCCCTTTTGCGTAATGACGATCCGCTTTCCCTGCATCAGAATGTAGTCCACCTGCTTCAACCGTTCAATAACGGAAGCACGCGTAGCGGGAGTTCCGAGTCCTGAGTCCTTCATTGCATCCCGAAGCTCCTCATCCTCGATCTGCTTCCCCGCACCTTCCATTGCTTTCAAAAGCGTTCCTTCCGTATACGCCTTTGGTGGCTGGGTTTCTTTTTCCTTAGCAGCAATCTTCGCACACTTCACAGCTTCAGCTGCCTGTAAACTGAACGGAGTTGTTATCTCCTCCTCCGGGACTTCGTCCTCGTCCGTCTTGTCCGCCTTGCCGCGAGACATCGGCTTGCTTTTCTTTTGATCGCCGTATATGACTTTCCAGCCCAAGGAAAGCAGTTGTTTGATCGTACTCTTAAACATCTCACGTTCAACCTCGGTTAACACCGTGTGGATTTTGTACTCCGCCGGAGGGTAGAACTGCGCCAAAAATCTCCGTACGATCAAATCATATACCTGCTGTTCGTCATTGGACAACCCGCCAGCCTTTTTGTGGGTTGGCAAAATGGCGTGATGATCCTCTACCTTGGTCGGGTTGCAGATGCTCTTATTATTTTTATGTACAAGCCGTTTGTCTGCCTGTTCGGCAAGCTCGCCATAAGAGGTTCCCTTCAGCTGGTCCAGCGCCTTGTACATCTCAGGAATGTTGGCTTCAGTCACATAGTTGGAGTTTGTCCGCGGATAGCTGATCACCTTATGCTTCTCATAAAGTGCCTGAGCCGTATCGAGCGTTTTTTTGGCGGAAAAACCAAGCTTTGCATTTGCCTCCCGCTGCAGCAGCGTCAGATCATACAGCTTAAACGGATACTCCTTCGTATCCTTGACCTCATAGCTTGCGATCACACCGGTTTTACCTTTAACTTTCTCAACAATTGCATTGGCTTTCGCGGGATCGGTAATTCGTTCACCCTGCCACAACGCTTTATACTCGGTATCCTTTTGCTTAAACAAAGCCTCAACATCGTAGAACTTGTTCGAGCTGAACGCTTCGATCTCTTTTTGACGGTCATACAAAATGGCCAAAACCGGCGTCTGCACACGTCCAACGGACAACAGCACCTGATGTTTCGTTGTAAATGCCCTAGAACCATTCATCCCGATCAGCCAATCTGCTTCACTGCGAACCCGCGCCGCCTTGGTCAAATTCTCATATTCAACACCCTCACGCAGCTCCGCAAAGCCTCTACGAATCGTTTCTGGTGTCAAATCGGATATCCACAGTCGCTTTACCGGCTGCTTTAGCTTCAAATGCCGTTGAATCAAGGAAAAAATATGCTGACCCTCACGCCCCGCGTCACACGCATTGACCAGCTTTTCACTTCGCTTGGCGAGCTCCCCAATCTGCTTTAATTGATCCTTCGTCCTCGCATTCGGGATCAGCTTGAAGTGATCTGGAATAATCGGAAGGTCATTAAAATTCCATTTTTTATACTTAACGTCATAAGAATCCGGCTCAGCCAGTCCGATCAAGTGCCCAATTGCCCATGTAATGATGTATTGCTCACCTTCGATATAAGTTCTGAAGTTTTTCGCCTTCGGATCAATGGCTGCTGCAATATTGCGTCCCATATCGGGCTTTTCAGCTATAATTAGCGTTTTCAAATCATCTCTCACTCCTAACAAACACAAAGCCATTCTCCGCCCATCGTACCCGATAAACAAACCAGTTGTAAACCTTAAGCTCAGAGGCATCGATGTTTCCAGCTTTACCTACAATTTTACCATGCCTAATTATTTGGTAGCAATGCTGCATTGTGCTCAAGTTCTTTGTTGCTTAGTTAATGCGTGTTTTAGTTTGAACCAGCTTCCATATAGTCAATACCTATAAAGCTAATAAATATTATATATTTCAACAATAGAAGTGGGAGCGCTAAGATGAACACACTACTTCAAAAGGAGAGAATTTGATGGACACAAATATAGCTCACAATCGGGCTGAATTATCCGGGAAGCTGACCAACGTTTTGAATTCCAGATCGTTAACAAGCTCTCATAAAAGACTTGCAGACATACTCACTCAAGGTATGACAGTGCTTGATGTAGGTTGTGGAACCGGAGCCATTACACGTGGAATAGCAGAAGCAGTAGGACCCCATGGACGTGTTGTAGGAATGGATAGCAATCCGAACCTAATCGATCAAGCACGTCAAGCTCATGGGAGTATACCGGGGATAGCTTTCGAAACCGGGGACATTTATAATATACCTTATGAAGGAACGTTTGATATCGTTTCCTCGGCTCGTGTTTTGGTATGGTTGTCCGATCCGTTTGAAGCATTAAAAACGATGAAATCTGCCGTGAAAATCGGTGGGCGAATTTTGATCACTGATTACAATCATGAGAAGATATCCTGGGAGCCACAGCCTCCCCCAAGTATGCTTTCTTTCTATTCCGCATATTTGAAATGGCGTTCTGATGCAGGTATGGACAATGCGATTGCCGATCACCTTCCTAATCTGTTTCAAAAGGCCGGCATTGAAGCCACCACTGTAACCCCCCATCATGAAGTCACTATGCGATCTCATCCTGATTTCCAAACTCGCATTGGAATTTGGGCGGATACGGCTTCAAGTAGAGGCATCCAAATGGAAAGAGATGGGTATATCACTAAACATGATTATGTGACAGCGGAAAATGAATACCGGGAATGGATGATTCAAGACGCCCAAGCTTTAACGATGTATATGTTAGCCGTTGAGGGTGTAAGACTTTTATAAATTCGTCATGTAATCAAGCTGTATTTCTTAGCTTCGGTTGAGTGTTTCTTTTGTTTATCTTATCTAGCGAAATTAGGTGCAATTATACATGAAAAAACAATGGGTGCTTGCTATCGTCTTGTGTTTGGCACTGCTTACCGTTATTCAGCAGCTAACTACCACCAACAAGCAGCTCCCCAAAAAAGGCTACAAAGCTCCAGCATTCACACTCACAGCATTAAATGGGCAAACCTATTCATTGGATTCGCTGCAAGGTAAGCCAGCTCTGATTAACTTCTGGGCTTCTTGGTGTGAGCCTTGTCAGACTGAAGCACCTGAATTTTCGAAATTATACGAGCTGTATAAGGATCGCATCGAGATTTTGGCTGTCAATGTCACAAGCAAGGACCGAGTCGAAGACGCGCAAGCTTTTGTCGGCAAATACGAAATTCGTTTCCCTGTTTTATTAGACACCAAAGCAGCGGTTACCGAAGCCTACAACATTGCTGCGATCCCCACTACTTATTTTGTAGACGAAAATGGAATCATCGTTGATAGGCTTTTCGGTACCACTGACCCTAAGCTGTTAGAGCAAAAATTCACGCAATTGCTTCGTTAAGACTTATCATTGTGAATTTAGATATCGTGCGACCTCCATGCGATAAGCACTCATTGCAGGCAGAATACCTGCGAATATCCCTATGCAACCAACAACTCCGACAACGCTCAGCAGCTCCCAATTGTACATGGGTATGACTGTAATCGATATTTGTGTACCGATATACATGGATAATGCCAACGTTAACAAGTAACCACCGGCAATCCCCCCGATACAACCAAGCACTACGATCAGCACGCATTCCAGCAAAACGATGGCCAAAACCGAATTCCGACTTGCTCCGATGGCCCGCAAAATCGATACCGTACGTCTTCTTTCCATCGTGGAGCCATACAAGGCCAGTATAATCGTAAGCCCTGACATTCCCAGTACGACATAGCTGATATATTTCAATACCTGTTCTCCGCTGCCCATCATATCAAAGATTTTGGCAATAATTTGCCCGGGAAAAACAGCCTGCGCTCTGGCTCCCTGATTGATTTCCTGATACATTTTCATCAAATCCATATAGCTTTTCGGTTTAATCAATGCAGCCGTGACGCCCTGAGGTGCTTCCAGCTGATTCGTTGTCCAAGATAATGCTGCTTGCCCAGGTTTAGCTTGCGATGATGTTTTGTGAGCAGCGGATGCTTGGACTCCCTCGCCCTGATCATGATCTGTCTCATCATCCTCATCATGACCGTGCTGTCCATGACTGACCCAATAACTATCCATCGTTACATAGATTCCTTTGTCGGATGGAGCTGATACACCGTTTAATATACCGACAACCGTATAAGGGGTTTCCTTATGCTCATCCTGCTCGTTGGACACCGCTACGCCATGTCCGGAAACAAATGTATCACCTACTGCCAGTCCGGTTTCCCCAGCCACTTTGGAGCCAATTACGGCTTCAAAAGCTTTGTCAAAAATTCTTCCAGTTGCCAGACGAAAATAAGGCGGATCTGCCAGTTTTCCTTTTAATGTAAAAAATTCAGCACTTGTGCCTACGATACGAAAGCCCTTATAATTATCTCCCAAAGCAAACGGAACAGCCTGGTTAACCCTTGGATCTGCTTCTAGAGAGCGATAATAATCCAAACTAATATTGGCTAAAGGATTATCCATCAAAAAAATCGTGTTGAACACAAGTTGATTGGCACTGCCTTTGGAACCGACGATCATCCCGTAGGGCTCACTAGCTTTGACGATTCCCTGCTTGATACCGTCCGAGAGCATCATGATACTTAAAGCCATCGACACTCCGATAAGAATAACTATAACTGTAATTAGCGTTTGTACACGTCGGTTAAGCAGGTTGCGCCATGCCATTTGCAGTAAGGTCATCTCTTTACCCCACCCTCCCTGTCGTTATTTGGGAAAGGTCACGAATATGGACTATTCGATCCATAGTTCTTGCTAATTCCAAATCATGACTGCACAACAATAGAGCTGCACCATGACTGCTGCATGTATCATTCAACAGAGCAGCCACTTGCTCCGCATTCGCATAATCGAGACTGGCCGTTGGCTCATCAGCAAGTACAAGTGCTGGCTGATTAACTAATGCCCTCGCAATGGAAACACGCTGCTGCTCGCCATTACTTAATTGTCCCGATTTATGATGAAGTCGATGACCCAAGCCAACCTGATCCAGCATTTCCGCGGCACGTTCCTTATGCTTTTTAGACGGTAAGATTTGACCGAATCGCATCGCTGCCAGCACGTTCTCCATCGCCGTAAATCCAGGCAGCAGATTAAAGCTTTGAAAGACATAACCGACATGCTTCGCTCGAAATCGATCCAGCTCTGATTCGCTCAAGCTTTCCAACTGCCTGTCAAGGAGACGAATGGTACCGCTCGTTGGACGAAGTATACCTGCTATCATATGGAGCAGCGTGCTTTTACCGGAACCACTCGGACCGACCAATGCCACTTTTTCCTGTGATGACATCTGAAAGCGGGGAATATGCAGGACAGGAACGTGCTGCCTGCCCGGGATGGTATAGCTTTTGTCCACATTTTCCAGCAGCAGCATTAGTTGAGCACCTCGACCTTATCAGCAATAATTCGAATCAGACTTACAAAACCAGTCGCCTCGTCCGTTTGAGAGCCAATGCTTAATGTCCCTGTAACTTTGACCTGATGCTCAGTCGGAATAACCTCTTTCCCTTTTGGCATGGATACGACGACAATATCAATCGGCCAATCCGCATCCGTTGAGCAAAAGGGACAAATCGACATGGCTACACGGGTCAGCACAAAGAAATTGACCTTTGCAGTTAGAGGAGGAGCCATAAATCCGGTCATTTCCACTTTTTTATTGGCAAGTTGTGTGAGCTTATCTGAGAACTTCACACCACGAACAGTCATATCCGAATATAGATCCTTGAAGGTAATTGTGGCTGCTTTGGCCAAGTCCTTAACGATGTTGGCTGCTGGCTTTGCCTCTGCCGAAGACTCCTGAGATGACTGCGGCAGCGGTATGGCTGAACTTGAAGCTGTCTGGGATGCTGTTTGTGAAGGAACAGGTTTTGGCAGCGGCTCAACTGAAGCTGCAGTTGCAGTTGATGCAGCAGCAGCAGATTTCACTGGCTGCGAATTAATAGTCTCTCCCGATGCTGATATTTGTTGTTCGGCTGGAGGCTTGGGTTGGGATGAATCCGACTTATGAACTTCCGCCCCTGTTTCAGCGGACTTATTTTCCTGCTTGGTAGAAGATTCTTGGATAGTGGAATTCGTGATCCCATCTATTTTATTTGTTTCCAAATTGTTTGTTAGTGAGTTTGTCTTTGTCTGGTTCACTTCTGTTCTTTCTGCTTGAGCAGTTGGTTGTTCTGTTGTATTCGGCCCCTTATTCATATCGCCTTGGTTAGAACTCGTCTGAATGGTTTTCTCTGTTCCCTTGGCTGTCTGTTGAAAAGACAAATCAACCGCCCCCCCATCAAGTCGGGGAGCCGGTTGATTGCATCCGGAAACAAGAAGAGTCATACCCACTAGACAAGCGCCCAAGGTGACCATGCATTTACTGTCCAGTGACATGCAAATCCCCTCCGGATCAAGCTAAAATTGTAAAGTTTTTTATGGGTTACAGAATAGCTGTATTACTTGCTTGCTAGTACTTCAAGAATAGAGCTTGTTGATACATAGGTCGTGCCATTATCAAATTTGAAATCAAGTGCTACTTCTTTACCTGCCTTCGTAGCTTTACCGCTAGTCAAGTTAAGGACAACGCTGGTGCCATTAACAGTTACCGTAATTTCTCTTGTAGCAGCTTCGTATTTAACCGTACCGCCAATCACGTTAACAAAAGTGGAAAGCTGAACCCAGTTTTTACCGTCGGATTTGGCATCTGTCAAATTAACACCTAACGCATTGGCTAAACCAAAGAAAACTTCGGTATTGTCCATGGTACCTTTGAAATAGCTGGAGCCTGGGCCATAAGCCATTAAAGGAACATCGTCTGCGGAATGTACGCCAGTGCTTTCTGTCGTTGGGTTAAGAATCCCTTTGCGTAAGAAACGATCACGTTCCGGATCATCCGGGTTAGCTAATTTAGCAGGATTGGCAACATAGAGACCTTCTTTATTTTTTACAGACGGTGAGGTTGGAATTGGATCGAATTTGTAATCCTCATAGTGATCCGTACCTGCTCCAAATACGACTCCTAGCTTGCGTTCAACATCAGGGCTGTCCGGGAAGCCGTCACCATTTGAATCTACATAAGTCGGGAATTTAGATTCTTCATACGTGCGGAAGCCTTCTCTGCCCGATTTGCCGTCACCTTCCCAATACGTTCCAGCCAAACTTACAGAGTGAGCATGATCAGCTGTTATTACGATCATCGTATCGCCATTCTTTTCAGCAAAACGCTTGGCCACGCCGACAGCTTTATCCATCTCAATCGTATCATAGGCAGCACGCTCCCAATCCATAGGATGAAGCTGCTTATCGATGCTTGCGCCTTCTACCATCAGGAAAAACCCGTTCTCGTTTTTACTCAGCACATCAATCGCCTTTTGTGTCATATCCCACAAATTCGGTTGATCTGTAAAGCTTTTCAATTCAGCTGTATTATTAGTCGAACGGTCGTAATATACACTCATATCCGCTGGATGGAACAAGCCGAGCAGCTTATCCGGTGTGTTGGCAGCTTTTAGCTGTGTTGCATTCTCAGCGATGGTGTAGCCTTTTTTCTGGAACATATCGAATAAATCCTGATCATCCTTACGCTTGGAGCCTGGTGTTGATTTAGGCAAGAAGTAAGCAGAGCCACCACCCAAGATAACTTCTGGCTGCAGCTTGTACAGCATTTCTGCGATTTCCGGCTTATCCGCACGACGACGTGTATGGGATACTACTGCAGCAGGTGTTGCATCTTCAATTTCGGATGTGGTAACAACACCTACGGACATTTTTCTGCTTCTCTTTAACATTTCAGCCAGTGTCTCTACCTTCGGATCATCCAGAGAGCTTTCCGTGTTATCCGGATAAATACCAAGACCGTTTACGGCCGATTTATGGCCTGTATTATACGCACTCGCGCTGTTCGCGGAGTCCGTAACGATGGAATCCATTCCTGAGGTGGTAACTACTGCTCGTTGATCGAACTTATCCATTTCCAACAGACCATTATATTTACCCTCAGTCATCCCCTTGGACATAACTCTGGAAATGGTGATATCGGGAAATGCCATTCCATCACCGATGAACAAAATGACGTTTTTCGCCTTCTGCCCGCCGTTATCCGCCAATACTACTTCATATTTAACGGTTTTAGATAAACCATCCGCTTTTACAGCTACATCATATGTACCTGCCGTGTTAATACTTACATCACGAATTGTGAATTCTTGACTTTTGCTCGTGTTCGTTTTTACGAAAGGCTTACCGAAAAATTGCTCCGCATCCTTACCGTTAACCGTGATACTTACAGAGCCTGGCATTGCCTTCAAATCGTTCAGCTCCACGCGGAAATCAAATTTCCCGCCAGCTATAAATTTGGCGCGATCGATTGGAGCGATGTACACGGATGGTGCTGCTGCTTGCTCAGCCGCCTGTACCGTCGAAACGCCAATCGGAAGCAGCTCGGGACTATTAACCAACAAACCTCCCGTCAGTGCAATACTTGTAATCAGCTTTAAAGTCTTTGTTTTCATTCTGATTCAACACCTCCAACAGTTTTGGCCAAACATATGTATTAAGTGGACATATGTTCAATTGTAACTATCAAAGATTTAACAGAATCCCAGAGTTCATTATCCATATGTTAAATTTGCTCAGAAACGTAAACTGAATGTAAATTATATCTTTTTCAACCCATCGAGCTAATCTGTTCTAGCTTAGAAAGGTTAATTATTAAGTATGGTATTTACCGTTTGGCTCATTTAGTGCCCATTCCAGCATCATCACCATGGACTCCAGCTGCTCTACCTTTGAACGTAGCATTCCTATTTTCCCCTCGTTCTCTGGATTGTTTTGCCGTACATTTTCCAGATCTGCTTCCGCTGACTTCAACTGCATTTCTAGCTCATTGCGTTTTCTTTTAATTTGATCCTCGGTTCTCATATTGCCCCAGCCTCCATGTATATAAGTAGTTGAATATCATCATACCGAAAAAGCAATTGTTCGTAAAACTTTCATACGATTGCTCGTTATATGCCCATAATCGGGTAAATAAAGGTATAGCTAGTGGGTAAGTGGGAAATAATAATACCTTTCCAAATGCTAAGTCATTAACCAGAACTGCCATTCATGATAGAAATGAGGAGGTATGTAACGATGAGTGTCTTATTTACTCCGGAGCTGCTCAGAAATCCTTATCCCATGTATGATCAAATGCGCATAGGGCAGCCAGTTTTTTATATGGAAGCTATGAAATTTTGGTCCGTGTTCCGGTATGAGGATGTAAGGACCGTGCTTTCTGATCAAGCCCGCTTTTCTTCCGGCCACGGCAATGGCTCAAATTCAGAATCTGCTTCTGACAAGCCTGCACAGGCAAACAGCGGTTTCTCGATAATTACTACCGATCCTCCCAAGCATACTATGCTTCGCTCTTTGGTTAGTCGTGCTTTTACTCCCAAGGCAGTTGCTGCGTTGGAACCACGTATCAAGCAAATCGCCAATGAACTGCTGGATCCATTTATACCATCAGGCCAGATTGACCTCATTCGGGATTTTTCTTACCCGCTGCCTGTTATCGTCATTGCTGAGCTGCTAGGTATCCCGAGCGAGGATCGCGATCGGTTCAAGCATTGGTCCGATGAGGTTGTAGCCTCAGCCAATGCCATTGTTGGAGAAGCGAATCCCGAGTCCCAAAAAGCTCTCATGGAGATGCATGCCTATTTCCGCGAAATCATAGCAAAACGCCGCATTCACCCCCAAGATGATTTAATCAGTGCTCTCTTGTTGGCGGAAGAGGAGCAGCAGCAGCTGTCAGAGCACGACATATTGGCTTTCTGTTCACTCTTGCTGGTTGCGGGCAATGAAACGACGACCAATCTGATCGGCAATGCAGTTCTTACCTTATTGGAGCATCCAATAGAACTGGAAAAGCTCCTTAAAGATCCACTGCTTCTTCCTTCTGCCATTGAAGAGGTGCTTCGATATCGCTCCCCTGTTCAAGCGATGTTTCGTACCGCCAAGGAGGAAATCCAGATCGGCGGACAAACGATTCCTGCAGGCAGCCGGGTCGTCGCATGGATTGGATCGGCAAACCGTGACGAGCAGAAATTTAAGAATGCCAATACGTTCGATATTACACGAGATCCCAATCCACATATTGCTTTTGGCCACGGTATCCACTTCTGTCTGGGCGCACCGCTTGCACGACTGGAAGCACGAGTCGCACTTAGAGTCATACTGGATCGTCTTCCGAACCTACAGCGGGCAAATCAAGAAATGCTTCATCCTGCAAGTGGGTTTATTGTACATGGAGTCGAAAGCTTGCCTTTACGCTTTCAACATTAAATACAACATAGATCACCCCAAAAGGCTTCCTGCTCGTTGGCAAACCGACGGCGTGAAGCCTTTTGGGGTGATCGCTATGAACAGCCAAAGAAATTTACATTTTAGACAATGATTGCATTATAGATGTAAATTGTGATATGATATCCGTCCTGTCTAACACAATATGAACGGAATGAGCGGAGGTTATCACTTGGAAATCAGCATGCAAAAGGCGTATGACGAGGAAATGAAACGGTTAGCGGACACGTTCGCTGAAATTGACCGACAGCTAAAAGAATTGGCAAGCATTCCGCCCTATACCGGACATGATCACACCGAGCAGGTGCTGGATTCGATTCGTGATTCACGGCGTCGCAATCTGGCGGTAGCCCAGAATGAGCCCTATTTTGGCAGGCTTGATTTTCAGGAAAGCGGTCACAAGGAGCCTCTCCCTCTTTATATTGGCAAGGTTGGCGTTGAGAAAGATTTGACACTTGAGTTGATGGTCGTCGATTGGCGTGCACCCGTTGCATCTCTGTTCTACTCGTATACAGGAGGCATGGACGCCACTCAATACGACTCCCCGGATGGGCTTGTGGAAGGCCTTGTCTTTTTAAAAAGAAACCTCGTCATTCGCAAGCAAATTCTTCAGCGGGTGGTCGATACATTTGACCGAAACAGCGACAACATGGCAGTCACTGATGAATTCCTACTCTACCGTTTGGGAGAGAACAAGGATAACAAGCTGCGTGACATCGTTTCCACCATTCAATCTGAGCAGGATTCGATTATCCGTGCTGTAAAGAACAGCGCTTTACTTATACAAGGTGTTGCTGGAAGCGGTAAAACAACGGTTGCTTTACATCGACTCGCCTATTTGCTCTATCAATACCGTGATCAGGTTCGCGCTGAACGCATGATAATATTTGCTCCCAACCGAATGTTTCTCGACTATATTTCGGGGGTGCTTCCAGAGCTTGGTGTCGGCGATATTCAGCAAACTACTTTTAGCGACTGGGCGCTGGAGCTTTTGGAGCATGAGGTGAAGCTCATTGATACTGCAGAGCAATTGCGATACTGGTTTCAAACGGGTCCGGGACGTCCTGTTATGAACGATGCGGCTCCGGGACGTTGGAAAGGGTCGATCCGCTTCATGCATTGGCTGGAGCAAGCACTGGAGCAGTTCGAAGCTTCTGCTGCACCCGATGCAGATTACAGCCCGTGGGACGGAGTCAAGCTGAGCAAGCAAACGATGCGTCATTGGTATGAGGTTGAATATAAACATGACCCTCTAATGAAACGACGAGAACGGGTATTGGCACGCGTAAAACGGTGGCAGGAAATGGAGCTTGAAAAGGTTTGGGAGGTTCATCTGAAAAAGGACTACAAGAAAAAAGCTTCCAGCCGACTGCGCGACTATGGAAAGCACTGGACTGCCTACACCCCATTTACATTCTATAAAGAATTGTTCCAATCTGCGGGTAAGCCCAATTATTTGTCTGTCGAGCTTTACAATGAAATACCTAAGGAACTGCTTGCCGCAACTGAAGCACAACTTAAAAAGAAACGTGTACAGCCCGAGGATTTGGCCGCACTGCTGTTCATTCGCAGTAAATTTCATGGTATTCATGGAGATCTCACCTTTGATCATACGGTGATTGATGAAGCTCAGGATTTTTCGCCGTTTCAGGTTGCTTTGTTGAACCTGCATACTCGGAATCAATCGTTTACCATACTGGGAGACCTTTCCCAAGGAATCCATGCTTATCAGGGGATTCGCAAATGGGATGAGTTTACAGCGCTTTTTGAAGAAGGTAAAACGGCTTATTTTCAATTGGATCGCAGTTATCGATCTACTATGGAAATTATTTATTTTGCCAATGAAGTATTAAAGCTCGGTCTGGAGCAGCCTGCCGCCCTGGCTATTCCTGTATTCCGCAGTGGGGACCCTGTCCAAATCGTTCAGGTGGATGAAGCCAAGCTGACTGCCTCCATTATTACTGCTGTGCAAAAGCTGCAAACCGGAGAAATTACAACCGTTGCGATTCTGGTTCGTACCGAGGCACGCAGCGAAGCGCTTTATAAGAAGCTGAATGCAGCCGGACTGGCGGTCAATCTGATCGCGGCGGGTCAGCAGCACTATGAGGGGGGGATTTCAATCGTACCGACCTTCATGGCAAAAGGTCTTGAATTCGATGCCGTATTGATCATAGATGTGGATGACGTTCATTATCCGGCCACTGAGCAGGATGCCAAGCTGTTATATGTAGGTTGCACCCGTGCTTTGCATTCGCTGCAGATCTGGTACGATGGGATGGCCTCACCTTTAATTGATCCAATCCAGGGTGATTTTGTATTAAGATAATTGGAAGCACTCAACTTATAGACTGGCTTTAGAATCCAACTACGATTCCAATCGAATCCTGAGTCTCTGTTCAGGATCGTTGAACCTTCCAGAAACTCTGTCATCTATTGATTAGGGGACAGTAGCGAATAAAGAGAATGGAAATCTAAGAAACGGACAAAAACAACCCGTCATGAGCACATATCGTGCCTTGACGGGCTGTTTTATTTATATAGCCACTTTAAAAGTGGTGAATTGGTGTTATCGGAAGAACAATTCTGCCCTGCTGAGCCACTTATTCAGCGCACTTTAAGCTCTATTCATTATGCTTTAGCTACGCCCTGCAGCTCCTGAACCACGTAGGCTTCCCCACCAGTCAATACACCAACGAGATTTTTTGCTGCCAGCATGGCCATATCATAACGTGTTTTGTCAGTTGCTGACCCAATGTGCGGCAAAGTGACAACGTTCGGCATTTTGAGCAATGGATTATCGATTGGAGTTGGCTCTACATCGAACACATCAAGACCTGCTCCACGAATCGTTCCGTTATTCAAGGCTTCAATCAGCGCCTGCTCGTCTATGGTTGCACCACGGGAAGCATTAATGAAAAAGGCCGATGGCTTCATAAGACTAAATTGCTCTTTACCGATCATATGCTCCGTCTCCGGAGTTAAAGGCGTAATCATGACTACATAATCCGACTCGACAAGCAACTCATTCAAGGAGCAGAATCGAGCACCAAACCGGTCCTCAACTTCCGGCTTGCGGCTGCGGCTATGATACAGCATGTTCATATCAAAGCCATGTACAGCACGTTTGGCAATTGCTTCACCGATACGTCCCATGCCAATAATCCCAATAGTCGCATGATGAACATCCGTTCCGAACAGCTCGGTGCCCTTTACTGCACCTTTTTGCCATTTACCTGCCTTTACAAAAGCGTCTAGCTCTGCAATTCTTCTACCTGCACTCAGCATGAGCGCAAACACGAGATCCGCAACCGTACCATCCAGAACATAAGGAGTATGCGTACCCAGCACACCTCTCGCTTTCATTTCCTCAATATCAAAATGGTTGTAACCAACAGATGACGAGCTTACTACGCGCAGCTTTGGTGCACGGTCCAACATCTCAGCATTTACAGCCGTACTAGAGAGGAAAACACCATCCATATCGCTAATCTTCTCCAGAATTTCAGCACGAGGCATAATGCCTTCCTTGTCCCAGCTAACACAATCACAATGTTCATTCAAATAATTTTGAACCGTTTCCGGCACTTTTTGCGTGATAAGAACCTTTGGTTTAGCTGACATTTTATTTCCTCCAGGCGCTTTTATTTGAAAAATCTATTTTCTATCGTAATTATACAGTATCCGCATGGACGGATTGCTGATCGGGACTTAGCACTTCATTCAAGCTCCCTGAGCGGTAACCCTTCAAATCCATCGTCACGTAGGCATAACCGATTTCTTTCAGCTTGGCATGAACGGTTTCAGCAACAGCCAGCATCTCGGGCAGATCCGAGGCAGGCACTTCGATACGCGCCAAATTTTCATGCTGTCTAACCCGTACTTGACGGAATCCGAGTTGAATCAGGAAATCCTCAGCTTGGTCAATCATCGACAGTTTTAAAGCTGTAATCGCTTCCCCGTAAGGTATTCTTGAAGACAGACATGCAAAGGATGGCTTATCCCAGGTACGTAGTCCAAATTGACGGGAAAGATGACGGATTTCCGATTTTTTGATCCCTGCTTCCAGCAGCGGCGCACGTACACCTTGATCATGAGCAGCCTGCAGTCCAGGGCGGTGTTCACCCAAATCATCCGCAATTGCGCCAAAGATGACGTGATGATAACCTTTTTTCTCAGCGATTGGAATAAGGTGCTCAAATAATGAATTTTTGCAAAAATAACAACGGTTTGTCGGGTTCTCGGCATAACCGGGAATGTCCAATTCACTCGTGTGAATAACCTCATGCGGCGCATTAAGCTCCTTGGCGAGCAGAATCGCCTCTTCCTTCTCCCGAACCGGGTACGTTTCGGAATCTGCTGTTATTGCCAAGACACGCTCAGGACCCAAAAACTCCAAAGCTGCTTTTAATAAAAAAGCACTATCCACGCCGCCCGAAAAAGCGACTACGACCCTATCCATCTCGTGTAAAATACGGCCTAACTCTTCATATTTCTGTTCAATCGTTTGCATGGGTATCCCTCCTAAGAGTTTTGCTTTTGCAAAACTTTCTCCGTAAGCATTACTCAGTTTTACTTTAGCAAAACTTTCTTCGTAAGCATTGCTTCGTTTTGCTTAGCAAAATTTGCTTCATAAGAATCTGCTTAGTTTTAAGTAGTATTTCAGCTCCCAGGACACTGATCAGCCTGAAAATTATTGTACTGCTGTATGAATAAAATGGGACTTTTGCAATCCCGCTTTATTATAGTCCTTTTTACACTCAAGAAAAAGAGCAAATTTTCAAGGCTGTGCATAAAAAGGCGACAGAAGTTCCCCCCCTTCGTTTAACAAACGTTCGAATTCCTTTGCAGGAAGCGGTTTACTGAAATGATAGCCCTGCGCGTGACGGCAGTGTTGATGCAGCAAAAATTGCAAATCCTGAGCGGTTTCCACTCCTTCCGCCACGACCTCCAGCCTTAAATGGTTGGCCATTGCAATAATCGTACTCACTATTGCCGCGCTGTCGGCATCATGATTAATATCACGTATAAATGATTGATCAATCTTCAGCTTATGTAAAGGAAGTCTGCGTAAGTATTGAAGAGAGCTGTAGCCGGTACCAAAATCGTCCATCGAAATCCGGATACCTAATTCCTTCAACTCATTTAATTTACGAATCACACGCTCAACGTTGTCCATCGCCATACTTTCTGTAATTTCCAGCTCCAAAAACCTCGATTCCAGCTCGGTTTCCTCTAAAATTCGAATAATATCGCCGATTAGATTATGCTTCTGGAATTGACGAAGGGATAAGTTTACAGAAATGGATAAATGCTGAAATCCTGCCAAGTGCCACTTTTTATTTTGCCTGCATGCAGTACGAAGCACCCATTCGCCAATGGGCACGATCAAGCCTGTCTCCTCGGCGAGCGGTATGAATTGTGCCGGTGGAACCATTCCATGCTTCGGATGATGCCAACGGATCAACGCTTCCGCACCCATCAGCACATTGCGTTGAATATCGTATTGTGGTTGATAATACAGCTCAAACTCTTCACGCTCCAAGGCCCTGCGCAGATCATGCTCAAGCTCCAATCGAAGTCGTGCATTTGCACCAAAATCCCCGTGCTGGAGGCGATAGACACCCTCCCCATATTCTTTCTCCATCGCCTGAACATTGGCTGCATGCAGTAGCAATCCGTTCATATCCGTGCCATCCTGCGGATAGAAAGCCAATCCAATACTCCCAACAATCACAATCTCACGATCCCGTACCAAAAAAGGAGCCATCAACTGATCATGAATGGTGCGAGCCTTTTCCACAATTTCTGCGGCATTCTCGAATCTGGTAAACAGAATGGCAAATTCATGGTTACCTAACCGGCTGACGGTACAATCGAATCCAACCAGAAGCTGCAGCCGTTCACTGACCTGCTTTAGCAGCAAATCCGCAAGATTGGGACCCATCAAATCATTTACCATTTGAAATCTTTCCAAATCGATGAGTAGAATCGCAAACTGGTCATCCTCGGAGTTGCCCAATGAAGCAGAAATCATTTGCGTCAACTGGATTTGAAACATAGTACGATTGGGAAGTCCCGTCAATGTGTCATGATAAGCCATGTGCTCAATGAGCTGAAGGGCCCTCTTTTGGTCCGTCACGTCTTTGAGCACTACATATATGTATAGCTGTTCATCACATTCAACCGGTATTAAACGCAATTGAAGCTCCATCACCTGCCCGCTCCGCTCAGGAAATTCAACTTCAAGATTACTTGCCAGTCCCCGAAGAGCACCTTGAAAATGGGCTGCAAACGTATGTCCGTTCTCCTTATCCAAAAGAGATTCAAAAGAACAACCCAACCAATCCTTCGAATCCAGTCGTGACAATCGGATACACTCCGTATTTAACTGCATAATGATACCAATTGAACTCAGAAGCACGATAGCATCGCCGCTGTGCTTGAATAAGGGCTGCTGTGCAAGTGGCAGCGATGATTCTATATAATCCATAATCAACTTCTCTCCAGACTGCTATATGAGCAGATTCCGCTAAAATACCCTCTCATTATGATAGCAAAGAGCTTCATTGTGGAAGTAAGTCATGCGTGCCTTCTCAAAACTTAAAGTTTAGCTTTTCAGCGTCAATTATAGCACAGATAAAGGAATTTGATGACGAAATTAATCGAATCATGTAGAAAAAAGGACTATGCAACGTTCACACAATCCCTCAATATGTATATTTATACAATATATTACAGTATTTTCTCGATAGCTTCTGTTAATTCAGCATCCTCAGGCGCAACACGGCTGGAGAATCGGCCAGCAACGGTACCCTCCTTGCTAATTAAAAACTTCTCAAAATTCCATTTTACATCACCTTGCGGCTCAGCCTGCTCAGTTAACAGCGCGTAAAGAGGATGCTTGTCATCTCCCAGAATGGAAACTTTACCTAGCACTTCAAAAGTAACATCATAGTTTAAGCTGCAAAATTCCTGAATTTCTTCTGCACTTCCCGGCTCCTGACCGCCGAAATCGTTGCAGGGTACGCCCAGAACAACAAGCCCACGATTCTTCCATTGCTGGTTCAGCTTTTCAAGACCTGCATACTGTGGTGTAAAGCCGCATTTGGAAGCCACGTTCACAATCAGCAGTACTTTGCCCTCGTATTCGCTTAATGGCTTACTGCCGCCGCTCGCTGTCGGCACGGATATTTCATAAATGCTTGACATGGTTGATACCCTCCTTAAAGTTTTGTGGAACAAAACTGGCTTCGTAAGCATTCACTAAGTTTTCCCAGAAAACTTACTTCGTAAGCATCTACTGAGTTTTGTGGAACAAAACTAGCTTCGTAAGCATTCACTAAGTTTTCGCAGAAAACTTACTTCGTAAGCATCTACTGAGTTTTCGTAAAATGCTTACTTTTCATTCTTGACTTATCATACCATGAATCGATTCATAAATAGAAATCCTGCAATAATTCGTATATCTAAAATTATTTTGCTACAATTAAAGATGAACTTGGGCTCGCTATGACACATTTGCAGGGGAGGCACCCATTCGCTCACGATCAAGATCGTTGACTAATGCGGATGGACATTCAAATGAATGAAATTCAAAAAATCCAACATCAGCTGGAGCAGGCTATCGGACTGCTGGAAAGCCGCTTTTTGGAGCGAGAAGAGCTAATTCGTTTACTTGTACTTGGCTTGATGGGCAATGAGAATGTACTTTTGATTGGCCCTCCCGGTACAGCCAAATCGCAGCTGGCAAGAGCTGTCTCGCAGCTGTTCGGCAGCGGAGAATGGTTCGAATATTTATTAACCCGTTTTACGACACCTGATGAGCTGTTTGGTCCAGTCTCATTACAGAAGCTGAAGCTTGATCAATATATTCGGCAAACCGAGGGGTATTTGCCTGCTGCTGACTTTGCTTTTCTCGATGAAATATTCAAAGCTAATAGCGCTATCCTGAACGCTTTGCTATCCATATTAAATGAACGCGTCTTTTTTAATGGACGTGACAAAGAGCAATCTCCACTCCTCTTTCTGATGGCCGCCTCCAACGAGCTTCCGGAAGAAAACGAGCAATTAGCCGCACTGTATGACCGTTTCCTCATTCGCTATGAGGTCGGTTTCTTGAAGCATATGTCGAGCTATGAGCAGATGTTTCAGCTTCCAACCGATAAGCTCCCTTCTTTGTTGACAGTCAAGGATGTGGAAACAGTAAGACAGGCAGCTGAAGGAGTCACCATTCCAGAATCGCTTATTTATATGCTATACCAGCTGAAAACCGCAATGGAAGCAAAAGAATTCACCTTACCCGACCGCCGCTGGCGAAAGATCGGGCAATTGTGGAAAACCTCAGCCGCATTAAACGGTCGAGATGCCGTTAATGTCTGGGATACCGTATACACGCCAAACATGCTGTGGGATTTTCCAGAGGATATCACGGTAGTGCAGGAATTGTTTCAGACCGCCTTTCAAGAGGCTCTTAAACAGCAGTCCGAGCGTGATCTGCCTCTTCGCGACTATGATCAGACCGCTAAACGATGGCTGGAAATGGAGGATGAGCTTCATGCGTTCCAGTTCAAGAAGGAAGTCGGCGGCTCGCTCGGAAAGGAAGCACAGGAGCAGTTAAAGAATCGGCTTGAGCAATGTAAACAAGAGCTGGAAGAAACAGCACGGCTTCTGCGCGGCAAATTGGTGCAATGGCAGCAGCGGGAAAAGGATTGGCCGGGCTATATCCGCAACCAAAATTTTTTGCTGATCCAGACGGATCGATTCGCTGTAAAATATACACATTTGCGGATTCAGGGAGAACGAATTTTACAGACGCTGCAAGGCTTGTACCGCACGTTGTTTGACTGTGAAATTCCCGGTGTCCAATACGACTACACGCTATAGCAGGCTGAACCATTATTCGTATAGGCGGTGAATGAGGTTGATCATCCAATGTGCCCGTATAGACCGCTATGTATTTGATGGCTATGTCCATTCATCGCGCACCGCGCAGGAATGGATTCGTGAGACGAAAGGCTCCGCGGCCTGGTTTTCAGTGGAGCTGTTTGCCGATTTCTTTATGTGCTTTTATTTGCCAAAACCGCAAATCGATCGTTCCCAGGAAGCTACACCCTTTCATCGCTGGCTGGTCGGACAGCTGCGCAGGCAATTTTTTTATCGCTCCATTCGTCCCCGTACAATAGGTGAGGTTAATGCATCATTCAAGACAGCACTTAAAGCGCTGATGTGGCTGACTTCAACCTATGCCGAGGAAGTGAAGCAGCGCAAGCAGGATGAAACCTTGCTGGGGATCGGTCTGCTCAATAAGCAGATGGGTCAGGGGCAGGACAGCACACAGATTAGCGAGCATTTAAGCGATAAACAGCTGGAGCGGCTAAAACTGGTTGGCTACACGCTCCAGCAGGGAAAACGCAATGTCGAGGATAAGCAGGCTTCGCTGGACTCAAGACCTTTGGTTGAAACGGAAATACAACAGTTGAAAGAACGCATTGTAGCACTACAGACAGAAATGCGTACCGATTTTGTAAAACGGGATAAGCTGAAGCTCAAGCTGCGCAAGTCTGAAGCAGAGCTAGAGCAGAGAGAACGTCAGCTGGAACGACTGACCAAGCGCGAGAAGGATACGTTTCAACAGTTGGAAGAGCAGTTGGGACAATGGCTGAACCGTTCACTCAAGGATGCATTGGGACGTGAAGAACAGGAAAGTTTAGATGTACACGATTTGCTGCAAGCGAGCCAACGAGTGGCCAATCGTTATTGGGGAAGTGATCTCGGGAGGCTGCACAGACAGGAATTTTCCAACTATCTCCAATGGTTGAATAAGCTGAAGCGTCATCCAGAGCTGATTGCTTTTCTACAGGAGGTAGGACGTAATCTACAGCATCTCAAGGTACAGCGCCGCAGCCAACGTTCTCCTCATATTCCTGAGGCTTATGACGATTTGCGGCAATCCGCTAATATTGCCCATATGCTGCCAAGTGAAGCCAGTCTGTTGGCTGATCCTGATTTTGAATCGTATTTCTTGGTAAAATGGCTTGATCACAAGCTACTGACGTACAATGTGAGCGGACGCACCAAAGAACCGCACAAGGGGCCGGTTATTTGTATGCTGGATACTTCTCATTCGATGCGCGGCAGCAAGCTGCGAGTGGCACAAATTTTTGTCGCGACCTTTGCGGCATTTAGCTTGATAGAGCGGCGCGACTTTGTGCTGCTGCTGTTCGGTGCCCGAGGTGAATTGGTCGAGCAGACACTCTATTGGCGCAAGCCAGACTGGCCGGCATTTTACGCTTTGACACAACTGGCGTTTGGGGGAGGCACCCATTTTGATGCCCCTATCAAACGAGGGATGGAAATGGTAGAAGCCAATCCGCGGTTCAAAGATGCTGATTTTGTTATGGTCACCGATGGTATAGGTACGATCAGTGCATCCGTTCGTCAGCAATTGGCTGAGCTCGGAGCCCACAGGCAGGTGCGGCTGCATTCACTCATTGTTGGCAATGCCCGCCAGCACCTTGTCAATCGATACGATATTCTTGGCGTTTCCCATCAGGTTCGTTTTGCAGCAACCTGGGAAACGCAGTCCCCATCCAGTAATGAGCTGCTTCTTGATGTATTTCGCAAGCGTTAGGCTGGTTTAGCTGCCGGCCTCATTCTTGCTTTTTTCCAATTTCCAAATCGATAGTATAAAATATTTAATACTGCTGCAACTGTAAAGCTGACCGAAAAGCTCCACCAGATGGAGTCAAACCCGTACATACCACCCAGCAGGTAAGCAAGCGGATTCCTAACCAGCAATAAGGCGATAAAAGAGATGACAAGCGGCACAATAACAGAGCCTGCAGATCTGACAACACCTGCCACCACATTGAAGATACCAAAGATAATGAACGACCAGAGCGTTAAATTATTGATGTGCACACCAATATCAATCGCGTTACCTTCAGGTAAAAAGAGACTCACGGCTTGTCGGTTAAATAAATGTATGAACGAAACCAATACGCCCGTCAAGCCCACATTAAAGGCCACACCCGTCCATGTAATCCGGTTAACACGATCCCAATTCCCTGCTCCAATATTTTGCGCTGCCATAGAAGTCACCGCTCCGCCAATCGCAAGAGCCGGCATCTGCACGTAGCTTGAAATTTGAGTCGCGATCCCAAAAGCAGCTGAAGCTTCTGACCCGTAAGAGTTTACCAAATGGATCAAAAACAAATTACTTAACGAAACCACAACCATATTCAAACCCATAGGAAGCCCCTTTTGGATGAGCGCACGTACAATATCCCATTTTAAACGCAGCATATGAAGATCGTCCTTCGTAATACGAAGAAAATATTGTTTTCTATACAAATATACCAGCAGCAGCACAAAGCTGACCAATTGAGAAAAGAAGGTCGCATAGGCAGAGCCGGATATACCGAGCCGTGGAAACGGTCCCATCCCTTCTATTAATAACGGATTAAGCAGCACGTCAAGCCCCACCGATAGCAGTAAAAAGTAAAATGGGGTTTTGGCATCACCTGATCCACGCAGCACAGCCATCACGAGATTATAACCGAACATGAAAGGCACCCCAGCGAAAATTATCCGTGTATAAGCAATTGCAAACTCCCTCGCATCTGCTGGTGTATTCAACAAATCAAGAATTTCCGGTGAAAAAATCAAACCGATGGCTCCAACTATAATCGATAGCACCATAAAAAATACCGCGCTAGTACCGACTACCTTTTTAGCCTCGTCTATCCGTTTCGCTCCGAGATTTTGTCCGATCAAAATAACAGCAGCCATTGCAATACCAAAAATTGCACTAATTAATAAAAACATAATAATGTTGGCATTTGACGTTGCCGCCAGAGCTTGCTCACCGAGAAACTTGCCAATCCAGATTGCATTCACAGAACCGTTTAAAGATTGGAGCACATTGCCAAGCAATATCGGTAAAGAAAATAAAAAAAGCGTCTTAGCGATAGGTCCTTCCGTTAAAGAGGGACGTGCCGCTGCGGGTTTAGAAGGGTTCATCCGTATTCTCCTTTGTTATTAGGTGACAATCCATATAGAAAAGGATACCTCATTAAATCGTTCAATGCTATAATACCTAAAGAATTAATACTGATATCTACTCAGACAGGAGAACAACCGTGATTATCACCATGATTCAATCTACAAGACCTATTTTGTACAGCTTACTCGTCCTATCCTTTGTACTGCAGACCTTGATCGGGTCGACCTGGCTCCAATTTGTCGAAGGAAGCCTTGCCATCGTATGCCTAGCTATTTCCATGCATGACGCACGCAGAATGTTTCAAATCGCTGGCTCACTATTTATTGCCGCAGGGATCGCTTGTATGATTTGGGGACAGCTTTCGATCTCTCAGCTCCCATTATTGATGACATCCAACGTCATGCTGATTTCGCTGCTGTACATGCTGCCGTTTATTAACCGTGTCATTCGGATTGGAGGCTATGATCGACACTTAAGCCGATGGCTCCATGTAAAGTCCGGTAATTTGGGCAGCTTATATGTACGCTCTTTGGCAGTAAGCTATTTGTTAAGCCTTTTTCTGTTTTTTGCCGCTCTTCCTTTAGTACATAGAGTATTGAAAAAGCATTTACAGCATCAAGAGCAGGGATTGGCCAATCGTTTCATCGCCAGTGCAATCTTACGCGGCTTTGGGATAGTCGCTTTATGGAGTCCGGTTGAACCCTTGGTGGCAACTGCTGTACTCATTACTGGCATCTCATACATGTCATTGCTCCCTTGGATGCTCGGCTTATCCGTCCTTATGTTTATAGCTGGCGGTCTGTGGGGCTTAAGCTATCGTAAAATCAAGGACGAAGCCATGATCAATGCTTCCGCGAAAGCCCCCTCATGGTTCAAGACCATTTCCTTTTTATTCGCTCTGTTGCTGCTGATTACGTTCGCTTTCTTGCTCCAATCGGCTTTACAGCTATCTTTTTTCTCGGCAATGACGTTTGTACTGCTTCCTTTTTCTATTGCATGGGCTATCGTCTTACGACGCTTTGGGCGCTTTGTCGCTTCTGTCCGGCTGCATGGGAGAGAGGGCATTGTCGGACTGCGCCATTTACTGGTATTGTTCCTGTCATTCGGATTTTTTAATAGTGCGGTGTCCAAAAGTCCGTTGTTTCATCTGGTCGAGGGTTCCGTTCAATCCATCTCCCATTGGCCGTCCTTACTGCTAATTGTCATTTTTCTGGTCTGTTTTCTTTTACCGGTTGCTGGCATTCATCCTTTGGTTGTGATGGGGATATTCGGTTTCCTGCTGCAGCCCGTGCTCGTGATCATGAATCCGTTAAGTATCGCTATTGTGCTGATTACCTCATGCTTGTGCTCTTCCTTTATGGGAACCTTTAACTCAACTGTGACGATCATGAGCGGCTTGCTCCGGGTTAATCCTTATCGGATAACCGCATGGAATCTCGGTTTTGGCTTGCTGTTTGGAGGTACAGGCGTGCTAGTCAGTTACTTGCTGCTGTAACTACCCTACTCATAACCGTGTATATAAGGAATCGGCTGCTCTTCATGCTGATTCCTTTTTATTATGATTTTTTCTTACTAGCCAGCTTCTTCTTCTGCCTTATTCTTGATCCGATCCACAATGTGCTCCAAGGGCTCAGGCTGCAGCAGCTCGACAGGTAAAATACCTTTATCAAACATCAACCCTTCACCTTCCAATACAACGACATACCGATCACCCAGCTTGGCAATATGCAACCGGTCACCAAAATCAGCCAACAAGGCTCGAACTGTCATATTCCCAAGCTTCAGCTTCATCTCCAGCTCCGGCTGCTGCTCCACCAATACAGAGGACGCCTCCATTACTTGTTCTTGTGACCACTTCTCTTGCAGTTCGCGCTTCTCGCTATATGCCCAGACTTCCATTTCCTGTGTCTCTTTCTCCCGCGCTTCTTCATTATCCTCGTAGACCTGCTCGATATATTGGTGAACAAAACCAAGCACCTGTTCATTCAATATTTCTGGCTGTGATTTCTCATACTCGACATATTTCAGGAAATCCTCAAAATAACGGGCGTGCGAGGATTGATGAATTTTCAGCTCCCAAGGCTCCAGCATACCTTCCTCCGGCATATGCGGGTACATGATCGACTTCATATTTTTGGCATTAATCGCCATTTCAACCTTGTTCAGTAGACTTCTTTCGTCTGTAATTCGAGCAATTTTTTGTTCAAAATCACACTTCAATACAAATATAAACGGTTCGTCAAACAATTGACTCAGCTTGGCACGAGCGACAAACATAGCACCGCCACGAATCGCGCTCGTATCCATATAGGCCTGCACCAAAGCTTCAGCATGTTCGATATAGGTATCCATCGTATCGGCCATACGCAGCCGTGCAAATAAATTATAATTAGGATTGCTGTCAAGATCATAGCCCGGCTCCACAGCGAATCGACCAATTTTCGTAGGCACCTGTTCGGCTTTCGGATTGCGTTCAGCATGACGCTTGGCGATTTTGGAGAATTCTCCACCTAGAAAGGAGCTAAGCTCACTGTCTGCATAGTCGTCACCGTCGAGCGTCTGATAGTGCTTATACCGCTTACCGCCCTGCTCTTCTTCTCCCTCGATCTGAATCACAAAAAAAGATATACATTCGATGTCAAACTTCATCCCTGCAACTCCCTTAAGAGGTTAAAATATCCAAATAAAAACCCACCCCTAGGCTCATTAAAGCCCCGAAGGCGGGTTTAAATATCTTAACACAGGTTAAAGGGTGCAGCAATCCTTCATAACTTCCAAAAAGAAGCTTCCATCCATTTGTACTGCCTGCCAACTATAGAATAACACCGCAAGCAATACGAGCACCGGAGTTGCCGGATGGATCTGTAAAGTAATCATCCTCAGCTTCATGAATGACCAGGGAAGTACCACCTTGTTTCAATAAAGAATTCGCTTTATCTTTATCCAGTGTTACCATCTTGTTAACCAGCTCGGCACGGCCTTTTCCGTCTGCGCCGACCTCCAGATTCAAAAGATCGCCAGCGTGTGGTCCCTGTGGATTATTGAAGCCATGCTTTTTCCCTGCGGGATTCAGATGCTCTCCGGCCGTCTTGAAATCAGGAGCTGTGCACACACCATACTGATGAATATGAATGCCGTGTTTACCAGGAGTTAGTCCAGCGACCTCAACCTGCATCTTGACGCCTTCTGGAATGGAAGACAGCACAGCTGTACCCGTCTTGATTCCTTTGCTGTTGACGATGTCAATCCGTTTAATCATCGGCCCTGAATCCTTCGCCATTTCAGATGCTGTAGACACAGCTGCATTTTCCGCCTGATGTCCGTGCTGAGGTGTACGTTCAGCCATAGTCGGCTGATTGCTCCATTCACAGCCTGACAAGAGCAGCATACAGCTTAGTAAAGCAAGTCCCCTATTTCTATTTCTACTCATGCGATTCCCTCCAAAGGTTCAATGTTCCTTAGTCATTGTTGGCCTATTGAAAGAAAATTAAACTTATTTTCCCCAAAATTTTCATTAGAGAATCCTGTCTGTTTCGATTATTTCATATGTTCCGCTGAGAATACCAGAATACCAACTCCTGCTTGGTCACACTCTTCGATTCACTAAGCTGTCTCCCACAATACAAAAAGGCTGCCATGGGCTGCCTTTGGGATCTAATGAGTTATGATAAAAGCAGTTGTTAATGAAAATCAATCTGGCTCCGAAGAACCATCCTGCTCCTGCTGTATCTCCTCGATAGGATCAAAAAATAAAATATGAGGTTTCTTCATCACCCAAGTCGTCATACACCGCTGGTTTGCGACATTGACGGTTTTGAGCGGTTCGAGCAGAATACCTTGCAGCTTCTCTGTCATTTTTAACAATCGTTCCTCATCCACGAGAAAGCGGATACTTCGGTCAGGCAATCGGTAGCGATGCTGTCCAAGTGGGATGACCTTGTCTTCAATACCTATAGACGAAGCCAATCTGACAAACAAAAGACCGCCAGGACGAAGCACCCTCCACAGCTCATTCAGCATACGCTGGAAATGTGTATCATGATCGGCAAAATGCAGCACGGCATTACTGATCACGACATCAAAGCTTTCATTGAGAAAGCTTATTTTATCGATGGATTGTACCTGGGCATATTCATCCGTCCATCCTGTGGCCAGTTCGGCTCCGAGCCTTCGCACATCTTCGATCGCTTCCTCAGAGCGGTCAATCGCATACACCTCAAAACCGCTGCGCAGAAAATAAACCAGGTTCCGACCAGACCCGCAGCCTGCATCCAGTATCCGCATGCCTTTTACAATTCGACCCTTTAACAGCTGATCGAACAAATAAATATCGATATCACCGAACAGCTCGCGAGGGTTCATATTATCAGCCCGATTCTAAAAGTTTTCACAGAAAACTTACTTCGTAAGTATTCAAAGCCTCCTTGTCTGGAGGCTACTTATTCTTCATCGACCTTGCTAATCGTTCCATTCTTTTATTACTTTTGGCTTCACTTACGACCATGATGGCGTGAATAACTCCAGGAAGCCAGAAGCATAAAGTCAAAATCAAATTCATCAAAGCCTGAAATGGCTTACCGCAGAGCAGTACCGCAAGCGGCGGCAGCAGAATGGCTAATAAATACATGGCTCATCCTCTCCTTATAACGGGATACCTCTATTTCAACGCATTCTAGAAGCTTATGCAAGTGCCTTTTTGTCCTTGGGAAGTAAAACAGCTAATATACCTAACAAAGGTAAATACGCACACAGCTTCATGATAAAGGAAATACTTGTTGAATCCGCAACCCAGCCTAACGCTGCCGAGCCCAGACCCCCGATTCCGAATGCCAGACCAAAGAACAAACCTGAGATTAGCCCTACTTTACCGGGTAACAGCTCCTGTGCATATACAACAATAATCGAAAATGCAGATGAGAGCACAAAACCCGCACATACAACGAGTACGCCTGACCAGAACAGATTCGCATAAGGCAGCATAATTGAAAATGGAGCTGTACCAAATATGGAGAACCAAATGATATTACGACGACCATAGCGGTCTGCAAGCGGGCCGCCAATGAAAGTCCCTGCTGCGGAAGCGACGAGAAAAGCAAATAAAAACCATTGGGCATTGCTCACGGAAACTCCATAATCCTCAATTAAGAAAAAGGTATAATAGCTCGTAATGCCAGACATGTATACATGTTTGGTGAATACCAAGAATACCAGAATCACGATCGCCCATGAAATTTGTGCCGGAGTCAAGCCTGCCTTGCTGTTACTGGTTTGGACTGGCTTGGCTGTTGTTCTTGGACGTATATCCTGTACGCTGTACCAGCGAGCCACATAAAATTGAATAATGATTGCAAGAAGTGCTGCAAAAGTAAGCCAGATAACACCGAATTGACCAATAGAAACAAATACAACAGCAGTCATAATCGGACCCAGTGAGCTCCCGATATTGCCGCCAACCTGAAATATGGACTGCGCCAGTCCTCGTCTCCCTCCTGCTGCCAAGTAAGCAACACGAGAAGATTCGGGGTGAAATATCGCGGAACCAATGCCCATCGCAATAACCGATAATAAAATGATTGCGTAGAAAGGCGCCAACGCCAAGCCAACCACTCCAACTAATGTAAAACAAACGCCTATAGGTAAAATGTAAGGACGAGGTCTAATGTCTGCCATATAACCGACAAGCGGTTGAATGAGCGAAGCCGTCAAATTCATAGCGAGTGCGATCATCCCTATTTGCGTGTAGCTCAATTGTAAGGAGTCCTTTAGGATCGGGAATAATGCAGAAACACTGGATTGCATCGTATCATTCAATAAATGAACAATACTGATCGCGAATAAAATGGGGAAAACCGTTGTTTGAATTGGTACTGATTGATTTTTTGCTTTTGCCACAGTTGGTACTCTCCTTTTTCTCTATAACTCAAATCCTAACAGCCAGTCAAATCGTTTAACGTGCATGCTGGGTGGAATCTTTCGCAGCAGCCAATTTCTTACTCGGATCGCCGCGGGAATTTCCGTTTGAACGACTTTTGCCATGAGTCGTGACTGCCGTACCACCTTGGTAGTACGTGAAATGCGGTGTTGTTCATATTCCTGAAGAGCTGACGGTATGCCCGTATCCACGGACTGTAAGCATTGTGCAAGCACTAAAGCATCCTCCATGGCCTGCGCCCCGCCTTGACCTAAGTTAGGCAGCATGGCATGTGCTGCATCACCAAGTAGAGCAACTCTTCCTTCTGTCCATCGTCCTGTAGGTCGGCAGTCATAAATATCGTGAGAAAGGATGTCGGTTTCCTCTGTCGCAGCAATAACGGCTTCAATCGGTTGATACCAGCCGCGAAATTCGTGAAGCGCCTTCTGCTTACGTTCAGCAGCCGGATAGGGAGTGCCCTCTTCTGAATTGATCGCTGCAAACCAGTAAATGAGACCATTTCCAAGATACGTATAACCAAAACGTTTGCCTGGCCCCCAAGCTTCAAAACCGCCCCCAACGTCCAACGGATATCGCTTATCATCGAACACGGAAATACCTCGAAGAGCCGTAAATCCGGAATATCGAAGCGATGTGTTTCCAAGTAGTTGTCTTCTCACGATGGAACGTATCCCGTCCGCACCTATCAAGAGCTCGCCTTCCCCAGTACAACCATCTTCAAAAACAGCCGTTACCTGATCCTTATCCTGATTCCAGCCAACGAGTTTTTTGCTAAATTGTACATCTGCCGTTTTACCTAAAGCATCTAATAAAATGGTTTGAAGTTTAACACGATGAACAATGTAACTGGGCGAACCATATTTCTTAGCTTGTTGAGTTGTCGGTAAATCGACCAACAGCTTACCGTCCCAAGTACGGATCTCCGCCCTTCCAATCGGTGCCCCCTCAGCCTGAACCTGATCGGCTACCCCCAGCTTACGGAGTACTTTCATTGCATTAGCAGCCAAAACAATTCCGGCCCCGACCTGCCGTATCCCGGATGACCGCTCATACAGAGTAACCTTCCAGCCTTCATTACGCAATGCAATTGCTGCACATAATCCACCGATGCCAGCGCCTATAATCATCGCTCTTCTTGAATTGGAATTGCCAGCTTTCATTACCGGTCCTCCTGAATAAGTAACACTTTGCTACATTTCCTTACATTTTACCACAGGATTGAGAAATCGTCTGATTTGTTTGCCGTGTTTGCTCTTTAATAACATTGCGATAGGACAATACATAAGAAACGACCGCTGCGGATACTCCCGCGCGGTCGGCTACATCTCGTCTTGATATCATATTGTGATCAACCCGTACTGTTATATTCCAAACGTATTGCCTCCATTAACAGATAGGCATTGTCCCGTAATAAATTTGGCTTCCTGAGAAGCCAAAAACGACACAGCGGCAGCAATATCCATCGGCTCTCCCATATGCTGGAGTGGTACCTGCTTCTGATACCCTTCCGTATTGGAATCTTTATGCCTTTCAACAGGAATCCAGCCGGGAGCAACCAGATTCACCCGAATACCATGAGGAGCCAGCTCGCTGGCCCATGAACGGGTCATACCAATCATCGCGGCCTTGGCCGTCACATAGCTTGAGAAATTCGCGTTGCCGAGCTGCGCAACCTCACTACCTATATTGATGATACTGCCCGAGCCCTGTGATTTCATTCCTGCTAATATCGCCTTGGTTAGCAAAAGCGGTGCCTTTACGAAAAACTCCAATTGATCTGTGTATACCTGCCAACTGCTTTCCTCAATAGATAACATCGGCTGTGGACCAGTTGCATTATTGACCAATATATCCACAGAACGACCAAACAGCTGTACCGTGTCTTCAATGAGACGCTGAACCTCCGATTCCTGCGTAATATCCGCACGAATGGCTTTTGCAATTCCTCCCGCTTCTGTAATAAGTCGTACAGTCTCATTGGCATCGGCGATACTATTGGCGAAATTGACCGCTACCGATGCACCATGACCTGCCAGCTCAACCGCGATCCATCTGCCCAACCCCCGGGAAGCTCCTGTGACAACGGCAAGCTTACCTTCCAGCTTACCAGACACCGCATTATCCACAAACTTTCCCCTCCATCCCTAATGGGCATATCCACCACTTCCAGATTCGCCCAAATACAATTTCTTCAATGGTACCATAGATTCTGAAGGAACGTAATTTTTAAATGGATTCTCATCAATGACACCAAGCAGCTGCTTGCGGAAAGGGCTGGCATTCTTTAATTGTTCTTCGGATGCAGTACGATAATCGATCGGACGCATCCAAATTGGACTATATCCCAGAAACAGCTGTCTCCGTGTAAAATCCGAATGATTCGGTGCTCCGGCATGCCACAGATTTTGTGCAAATACGAATACATCTCCGGGCTTGCCGCAAACCTGCATCTCTCCGGGTAAATCATCGGTTACATTGTGTGTGTCCGGTAGGTAAGATTGGCTGTGTGAACCGGGAATAATCTTCGTATTGCCGCGATTCGGCTCGGACATATCGCTCAGAATATAGCAGGTCTTAATGTAGTAAGTTGATGTAATTCCATGGATTCGCGGGAACTGTGGATGGGGGCCATCCTGATGCCAGTTAATGAAACTATGCGTTTCTGTGACTGTATTATTCGGATTCGGCTTACGGATCGTCAGATGCGAAATATGCAATTGAATGTTGTAACCCAGCAAATTTACGATTAATGGTAAAATGGTAGGCTCATCGATTAGGGAAGCAATTTCCTCGTGACGCTCCACACTATTGTAAATATTATGGGCAAGTGACTCCGGTTCCTGGGCAACCATCTCGTCAATTGCTGCATTGAGACGATTTACCTTTTCCTGCGAAATCACGTTTGGCAGCAGTAGATAGCCCTGCTCATCAAACTGCTTCATCAGCTCGGATATATTCAATTGTGAGTTCTTTTCAGACTGCGTCGTATCCATGTATAAACACTCCTTATTGGGATTGTTAATAAAATAGGAGTCAAGCTACTTCAAATATCCCAACTCCTTGAGCTGCTTCTGTGCAGCATCCATGTAAGCTTTATAGTTCATTGAAGACTCTAGCGTCTTAAGAAAGCTGTCATACTCGGTGAGCGGACGTTTGCCATAAATAAATTTGGATAGCTCTTCCTCAATATACCGTCCCGCATCAGCAGCGTTATAGCCATTAGGGATATCCACAAACCCATTGAGAGCTTGAATTCGCGGCTGCTTGTTGGCAAACTCAATGAAAGGTGTCTGTTTCGCAAATTTAACCTGCAAGTACTCCATCTCAGGACGACCGGTAAATTGATACAGCCAGAAATATCCGCCTTCTTTACCCATCAAATCAGTAGCTACTACTTTGGTTCCCTCCAGATTATAATGCTTTCCCTTCACACCATATTGAACGAGTGGCGAGCCTTCTTTACCCGATACATAATTCAGCAGATCGAACACCTTTTGCAGCTTTTCCGGATTTTTCTCCAGTGATTTGGGAATCGCGTATAAACCGGCTGTAACTCCGATATCCCATGAGCTTGCGTTCTGACCGCCAGGTCCTTTAACCGCGTCCATTTGCACCCAATTGGCATTAGCATTAACAGCTTTGATCTGCTCAACAAATTGATCCTTGGTCATATTCGGCCAATCGATGTAAATGATGCCTGCCTGACCCTTGATTGCTTTCTGTTGGTGCTGCAAACCGCTGTTAGCCAACAATTCAGGATCAACGGCTCCTGCGTCTGTCAGCTTTTTGATAAAACCAAGCGCATCCTTCATGCTCGGATCATACAACGCATTAACCAGCTTATTATCCTTCACATAGAGACTTGGGGTGTTAGCCGAATACCCAACCCCATACGCACCAAATATGGTACTGAAGGCTGATAACTTGCCACCGGTAATACCGAAGGTATCCTTTTTACCATTTCCATCAGGATCCTTATCCGCAAAAGCTTTGGCCACTTCGAGCAATTCATCTGTCGTTTTCGGTACCTGCATGCCCAGCTTGTCGAGCCAATCCTTGCGGATAAAATACGTGTCATAAGGAATGGTAGGCGTTTTGGCAACAGCAAATACTTTGCCGTTCATCGTACCTTTCTTCAAGCTTTCTTCGCCGATGAAATCCTTAACAGGCTTCAGCTTATCCATGTACGGGGTCAGGTCGAGGAGCAGGCCTTGCTCCGAAAATTGCTTCAGCTGCTGACGGTCTACACCGAACAAATCCGGGAAGTTGGCTGAAGCCATTCGGACATTCAGTTGATTTTTGTAATCATCCTGGGAGGCGTACACGGTTAAATTCAAATCTGTATTCAATGCCTTATCAATCTCTTGTTTAATAATATCCTGGTCCGGTGAAGGTAGACCGTTTCCAGTTTCTATGATGTCAATCTTGATCTTTTTAGTGCTTGCTGCCGGCGTCGGCACTGGTGCTGCTGCTGGAGCTTGTGCTGTATCATTTTTGGGAGCAGCCGCTTCGGGTTTGGCCGCACCGCCTCCGCAGCCCGATAAAATGGTTCCACCCAGCATCAAAAACGCCAGTGAAACGACCATTGTTTTCTTTTGGCTCATGGACTAACCCCTTCTTTCATTCATAGTTGGTGACCTGTTTGGAGCTGTAATCATCTATATATTGAAGCGGTAGTGGCCCCAGCTGCAGTCCGGAGCGGACGAACCGTCGTTCAACCTTTTACAGAGCCGAGCAGCATTCCGTTCGTAAAATGCTTTTGAATAAACGGATAGATCACAATAATCGGCAAGCTGGCCATCACAACCGAAGCCATCTGAATCGTTTCGGTTGGCATCATGTTCTCCGCATTTTCCATGGGCTGCTGGGTGAGCATTAAGATTTCTCGGATCACCACTTGAAGCGGGAACAATGTGCGATCAGTTACATACATAACTGCCTGGAAAAATTCATTCCAATGCCCAACCATATAAAACAATCCTATCGTCAGGAGAGAAGGCACGGATAGCGGAATGACAATTTGCAGCAAAATCCGAAATTCCTTAGCTCCATCCATACGCGCCGACTCAAACAACTCCTCCGGCAGATTTTCAAAAAAGCTTTTCATAATGAGCACATTAAAGCTCCAGACAGCATTAGGCAAAATCATCGACCAGATCGAATCAATCAGACCAAGCGATTTAACAATCAGGTAGGTCGGAATAATTCCGCCACTAAACAGCATCGTAAAAACAACCATCAGTAAAAATAGATTACGCCCCGGGAGCGCCTTACGGCTGAGCGGATACGCCATCAAAGCGGTCAAAATCAGATTGACGATCGTTCCGACGACGGTAATGAGTACCGTTACCCAAAATGCTTTTGGAATATTGGATTCGGTAAACAGCTTATGATAAGCGCTGAAAGTGATTGACTTGGGAATTAGAATGAAGCCGCCGTTCTTTAAAACCTCAGTGAAAGGTGTGATGGAGACGGTTACGACATACATCAACGGGAAAATCGCAGCTAATCCAGCCAAACCGAGTACAAGAAAAACGATTCCGTTGATGAAACGATCCTCCATACTTTTTACCATATGCCATCACCCCATTTCTTCGATAAATGATTAGCCCCCATGACTAGAACAAGTCCAATTGCTGATTTGAACAGGCCCACAGCTGCTCCCAGACTGAAATTCAACTGCTGAAGACCCGTGCGGAACACCCAGGTATCGAGAATATCAGCCACTTGATATACTTGAATATTGTACAAAATATAAATTTGATCGAAGCCCGCATCCATGATATGGCCAAGCTTCAGAATGAGCAGCAGCACGATGACATTGCGTATGCCCGGAAGTGTAATATGCCAAATCATCCGGAGACGTCCCGAACCATCTACACGAGCAGCCTCATAAAGCGTAGGATCGATAGCCGTCATAGCAGCTAAATAAATAATGGCTCCCCATCCTAGATCCTTCCATATTTCCGAACCGACAAGAATGGCGCGGAAGTAATCAAGTGAGGTCATGAATCCGATTGAATGCCCTCCACTCTCTTCTATCCAACGGTTAAACAAACCGGAGTTTTGTGAAAATAAGGCAATCAGAATCCCGTATATGATCACCCAGGACAAAAAATGAGGCATATAAGTCAGCGTTTGGATGATTGTTTTGAACCACTTTACACGACATTCATTCAGCATGAGCGCAAGCAGGATCGGCGGAAACATACCGAATATAAGCTTGTACAGGGAGATCAAGGAGGTATTGACCATCAGTTGTGTAAAATACGGCGAATTGAAAAAGATTTGAAAATGTTTGTACCAGGGATCTGCCCATGGGCTGCTTACAATTCCTTCGAGTAAGTTAAAATCCTTAAATGCGATAATAACCCCATACATCGGTACATATCGAAAAAAGATATAGTACAGCACACCTGGCAGCAGCATCATATAAAAGGCACGAAAAGCCCAAATGTTTCTGCCCAGCAGCCTGCCCTTGGTTTGCTTTGATTTGGCATCAGCCACGTTGTGCACGGTCATCTGTTCCATAAATGGCATCCCCCTACAGGCTTAATTTGCAAACCCTCTCTCATCTACACTTCTTTTGTACACGCGCTATAAGCTCTTTTTCTATAATTAAATTATAGCAAGCGCTTTCTAAATGAAATATACAGTGATCGTGCGAAAGTGTTCGAATTTTTGCAAACGCTTTTATTCCTGTGATACATTTGGAAGCTCTATTCGAATCAAGGTCCCCACCTGAGGTCGACTAGCAATTTTCAAGCCGAATTCAATGCCAAAATGCAGCCGTATTCGCTCCTGAACATTCATGATCCCAATCCCCGTAAACCGATGTTTGCTGGGTACATTACGGCGCTCACTGAAAATGCTGCTAAGCTGCTCAGAGTCCATACCCAGCCCATTGTCTCGAATGAATATACAAAGCTTTCCTCGCCGAACGCAGGCTCGAATGCGAATATGCCCCTGCACCTTTTGAGGGGCCAATCCGTGGAAAATCGCGTTTTCGACCAACGGCTGAAGTGTCAGCTTTAAAATTCTACAGTTGAGCGTTTCTGGCGCTGCCTCAATCGTCAATACAAACTTCTCTCCGTAACGTACAGTTTGGATATAGGCATACATACGCAGGCCCTCAAGCTCTTCCTCCAGTGTTACAAACTCACCGCTCTTATCGAAGCTAAACGACAACAAGCCCACAAGTGCACGAATCGTTTCACGTACAGCCTCGATTTTTTGCTGCTTGGCCAGACTGCTGATGCAGGCAAGTGTATTGTATAAAAAATGCGGCGCTATCTGGCTTTGCAGCATTTTCAGCTCATACTGATTTTTGCGCGTTTCCATTTCCTTTGTTTCCTTAAGCAGGTGATGAATCCGCTCCATCATTGCGTTATAGCTCTTGGCTAGCTTGCCGATTTCATCCTCTCGGGTGACGGAGATCGAAGGCAGCACCTCCATATCGCGCACCCTGTCCATTTTGGCTACCAAGGTACGTACCGGATGGGTGACATAGCGACTCATCATATAGGAGCTGATCAGCAGGATAAGCACCCAGATCACCGCAGCAGTTTTGTAATTATCATAAAGAATAATAATATTTTGGTAAAAGTAGCTGTCCTCAATAAAAGCTGTAAAATACCAGCCCAGCTTATTCATACCCGATTTCACCGCAATCAGCTTTTTCTTGGAGCCTTGAATTTCAGTAATGCCTATAGGCAGCTCTTGAATCTCGGTAACAAAATGGTGATCCAGCTCGGGAGGAAATACATTTGTGTTATAGGGCAGCAGCTTATAATAATCCAGGGGCCAACTCGTATCAAAGCTATTAATGACATTACCCTTGTTGGTTACAATCGAGAAGGTTTGATTGCGTGTATTCATGAACTGTGCGAGCATATTGGTCAACCGTGCCAGATCAATTTCAACAACGGCAATCCCTTTGATTTCATTGTCGTTCTTGGAGCTGATCGGCAGCACAAATGCCACGGTCTTTCCCGATAATGGCGATTCGTAGGGCTCGGTAATCATAACGCCGTAATTCGTTTTGGACATCTCATACAGCTTAGCCAGATGCGGATTGCCGATAATGTCAAGAAAAACCTGTGTATTGGACATCGCTTTGCCATCAGCGCGTACCAGGTACAAGGTTCTGTAGAGTGCGCTGTTCTTCTCCGCATACTTGCGCAGCACGGTAACTGCTTCTTCCTCCATCCCCTCGTCCAGAAGATCGTCACGTGTGGAAAGAAGCAATAAAATATTTTGCACATTATCCAAATAAGCGTCTAAATACAGATTGGTACGATCGTTAATAACGACAGCATCAGACAGCACCTGCTTGCGAAACAACTGCTCGGCATCCTTCAAGTTATTCCATGCCAGTAAACCGAACAATACCAAGGTTCCCGCAAAAAGAAACAGAAAATGCTTGAAAACCATGCTGCGGCTTTGCATCCAATGATTGACCCGGCTTAGCATGCTGCTCCCTCTTTCTTTCTATAATATTTAGTTGGATTCATATCTCGATTATCGGGGGAGGGGGGGGAATCTAGTAGCATTTCTTAAAATCTGTTGGCGCTACGCCTGTTCGATTGCGAAATAGCACCGAAAAATATCGGTAGCTCGGGATACCCACCTGCTCGGCAACCTCATATACCTTCATATTCGTTGTTTGCAGCAAATGGATCGCTTTATCCATGCGTAAACTCGTAACATACTCATTGAAGGATTCCCCTACCTCCTCACGGAACAACCGACTCAGATAATAGGAGCTAAGTCCGACAGACTCCGCAATTGAGGTGAGGGTAATCGGCTCCATAAGCAGCTCAGCAATTAGCTTCTTAGCATGCTGTACCTCCTTACGACATTTGCTCTTCATCCCGACAGCGGCCTCCAGCTCGCGAGTAAATGATGTGGTCAGCTCTGCAAGCGTCCTTGCCTGGCTCAACCTCTGCTGGCCCTTATCATCAGCCATATAACCGGCATCCTTCATCAATTCTTTGTGTTTGTATATAAGCCATGCCTTTAACTCATCCGGGTTCGGTCGATTGGAGCAGGCCCATACTGTAAACTCTTCCCGGACATGTCGGACCAAATGCTCCTGCGATACCGCTAATGCCGAACGGAATTGCTCCGTATGTACCTGTTTGATATGATCCTCCATTGAATCTGCAGCTTGTTTAGACACCAAGGCATGGTCATAAATGGTTCCTGAATGATCGTAAAAGGCCGATTCTGGGGCGATAACCGTTTGCCGCAATGCACCAAACATCTCTGATTCATTGGATATGTCGCCGCTTAAAGTTGCATACAGACGGACAGCCTCACTTAAAAAAGACAAACGCTGCTCCAAGGCAGTCTGCAAATCATTCAAAATCAGTCCTGCCTGCTTCCGATTGGACAATTCGTTTTCTTTACACTCATTCTTAAATATCACATAGTCTGATTTATCGAGCTGAATCCAACGGTTCGGTACCTTAGAACACTGCTCCCACTCGCTGAAAATCGCTTGCAGTTCATGATGCACGTACATCTCATCCTCTGCTTTGGCATGAATATGCAGACGGGTAAACCATAATGGAAAATTCAGCTGCCATTCCTTCAGAACGTGTCTTAGCTCATCCTTCACATTCATAGATACTGCTTCTATGGATAGTTGTTCGTTTCCATATCGATTCCAAATTTTGACCAGCTGCCAGCGCTGCTTATCGAGTTCACTACGCTTGTAACTGTGCTCTCGCTGAATGGTTGCCCGTGCCTTATTCAAGGCTTGCTCCAGATCAGAATCAAGCAAAGAAACCTTGATCAAATATTCAAGTGCTCCAAGCCGTAAGGCATCACGCACATATTCAAAATCACTGTGGCATGTAAGCAAAATGACCTGTGTCAGTGGAAACTCTTTTTTCAAGGATCGGAACAGCTCAATTCCATCCATTATGGGCATTGTAATATCGGTAATGACCACATCGGGCACCAGCTTGCGGCATAGCTCCATTGCCTCTTCCCCATTTTCAGCCTCACCAACAAGCTCGGCATTGCAGGTAGACCAAGGAAATAGTCGCAGCTCTTCACGCAGCGGCAGCTCATCATCCACCACTAGAACCGTTAAAGGACTTTCTTGCATCTGAAATCCCTCCTTTAAAATTTCGCTGAGTATTTACGACTTATGCCTCTCTGATCTATCCACTGAATTACCTACTCAATTTATTGCAACCGCTTCCAATCTGTATTTCTCATCTTAACACATGATTTTTGCTGCTCCTATACATAAAAACGGCTAAAAAGTACAAAAATCACGAATGACTATGACAACAACTGTCGTGATTGGATGTTATTTTATAGAAGCAAGCAAAGCAATCACTATGTGTCATTCGTCAAAGCTTACAATCGTATTAAAGAGAGGATGTTGCATTATGCAGCCCACATTCAAGCCATCTTTGATTCCCGTTATTGAGAACAAACCTGCTTATCATGCCATCGGCCTGCATCAAACACATGTATACAGCGATGGGGGAATTCCATCTATCGTTGATCAGTGGAGTTTGTTTATGAATCGGATCGGAGAAATTCAAGGTCTCCATACGGTAACCTTAGGTGTTTGTTATGATGTACATACAGGTAATCCGTTCGAATACGTGACTGCCGCTTTATTGACGGAATCGCAGTTGGATATCCCAGTACCCGAATCGATGTGCAAAATTTTCTTAAAACCACAAATGTATGCGATTTTCACTCATAACGGACCTATCTCTGTTTTGGGAGCAACCTATAAAGCAATCTTTGAATGGCTTACCGGTAATAAAACCTATATTCGTGCTCAAGCTCCTGAATTCGAATATTATGACAGCCGCTTCACAGGCAATGAAAGATCGGATAGCCAATTTGATATTTACATCCCTGTCCTCATGCAGCAATAAATTGTTTTTGTTTGTAATTAGAACGCTCCTATTTACGGAATTTCTGTAGGAGTATGCTTCGGTGGCGCATACATTTGCGCCATCTTTTCTATTAAGGCTTGCATGAGCTCTACCATTTGAGGAGGTTGGACCACCTTGACCTCTGCCCCAAATCCCAAAAAATAGGAAGCAAAGTAATCCACCTCATTAGGTCTGATACACATTCGGACAGTTCCTGTTCCGTCCTCATGGACCTCAATATCCGTATTCATCCCTGCCTCCCATTGGCATCTACGCACTCCAACACTTGTAAAGACGGCTTCAATCTGAATATGCTCATCTGTGAATCGAGGCTGTTCCTCAGGTGGTTTAAACCAATCCATAATGGAAAACTCACTCAAATCTATCGTTCTGTGTCCGTCAGCCGCTGCCACCGCAGATAGAACACGATCAATCCGAAACAACAAAAAACGCTCTTTCCAGAAGCAATAACCCGGACAATACCAATATCCGTTATACGAATATACACCGATTGGCTGAACAGTCCGCTGGTTAGCTCCCTCCTTGGAATCATACACGATCTGCATCGGCTGCTGCTGTAAGGCTGCATCTAGTAGAGATTGCAAATACGGAGTTGGCGCCTGGCGTTTGGGCGTCCAAAATACGACTCGCTGCTTCATTTTATCAATTTTACTTTTGGTATCATCCGGTAAATAATAATAAAATTTGTTTAAAGCTGTGATGGATTCCTCCGCAAATGGCAAGGCTCCATAATGCTGCAATGATTGATAGGCAAAAAAGATCGCCACCGCCTCCTGCTCGGAGAATGTAATGGGCGGCAGCTGACGCTCCCTCAGTACTCGATACCCTCCATGAGGTCCATACTCCGTATATAGCGGAACCCCAAGCTCACTTAAAACCTGAAGGTCGCGCATAATCGTCCTAATCGATACCTGAAACTCATCCGCCAACTCGCGAGCCGTAAACTTTCTGCGTTGGTTAATGGCTATCATTAGCTCTATCACGCGTTTAGACTTAGCCACTCTTGCAGCACCTCCGATGACATTTTTATTTGATTATATCATAGATCTATGACACAAATTGTCATAGATCTATGATAAAAAAATGCCATCGCTGCTCCAGCAGCAGGTTCTTCTGCTTCGGGAGTTACGATGGCATAGGTTATGAAAGTGCATGCTCCGAAAGTACGGCCTCAGCACAGTAAGTCTATGTTTTCATACACAATTCGTTTCTTAATCGCTACTTTATATGTTTTCCAGCCAATGTACTTCATTCTCAGTCAATTGGATTTGTGAACCTTCAACGCAGGACTCCAGTTCAACTTGGTTCTGTGCTCCAATCAATGCAGCTGTAGGAAACTTTTGATTCAACACATAAGCCAGTGAAATTTGAATCGTGCTGACGCCTTTTTGTTCAGCCAGCTCTGCCGCACGGCGCAGACGCTCCCAGTTCGCAACGCTGTAATAAACGCGAACCATTTCAGCATTGTCCAATTTGTCAGGAGCAAAATTTCCGGTAAAAAATCCGCCAGCTTGTGATGACCATGACAGTAATGGCAGCTGAGTCTGCTCATGCCAAGCGCAATCAAGTACATCTGCTGAAACACATCCTGCCCAACGCGGCTCATTTGGCTTGGCAAGACTCAGATTGGGACTGCTGAAGGAAAATCCGACCAAACCATTGGCTGCTGCATAATCGTTAGCTTCCTGAAGACGTTGATGTGTCCAGTTGGAAGCGCCAATAGCCAGAATCCGCCCTGCTTGGATATGCTCATTCAAGGCATTCATAATCACACTTACCGGTATGTTCGTATCATCACGGTGCAGCGCATACAAATCGGTGTAGCTCGATTGCAATCGGGCCAGACTGATTTCCAAATCCGCTGCAATTGCTTCTGGATTTACACGAGGACCATCTGCATTATGATGAGCGCCCTTCGTCAAAATAACGACCTTATCACGATTATTCCGTTCTTTCATCCATCGGCCAATCGTCTCTTCGCTTTGTCCACCACGGTAAATAAAGGCTGTATCAATCGTATTCCCGCCGATTTCTAAATAATTATCAAGCACGCTGCACACTTTATCATAAACCTCATGGGTGAAAAAATCAGAGCCTTGGATCAAATTTGTAACCGGCTTTTCCAATCCAGCTATTGCTATTGTTTTCATCGTATTTATCTTCCTCTCATTTAGGTTTAGAGCTCTACTCGAACACGTTCTCTTGCGGATTTCAAGCAGGCATCGATCACACGCATATTCAACACAGCATCCGAAGACTCATATCTAAGCGCCGTTCCGTCCAGAATACTGTGCCCCAGATCATCCGCTTGTAGCGCATATTGATTGACGAGAGGCACCTCGACTTCCCTGCGCTGTCCGCCCACTGTAACAAAAAAATGATCATCTGCATGTTGACGGGTTACATAGGCGCTTGGCACTTCAATTCGGCCATCCGTCCCCAGGATTTCAAACACATTACGCCCAGCTGCCCACATGCCGCAGTCGAAGGTCAAAGCGACACTATTAGGAAATTCCAAAATGCCCGATGCCATCATATCCACATTGTCGTGGTAGGGTGAAAAGAAAGCGTGTACAGTAGCGGCCTCAGGCTCTTGCCCTAATATCATACGTGCTGTGCTTATCGGATAGACGCCTACATCGTAAAGCGAACCGCCACCCATTTCCTGATTGAATCTCACATTACCCTTGTTTTTGGAGCTATTAAATGTAAAAGCGCCGTGGAGACCACGAATTTCTCCAATTTCACCCGACTGTATAATCTCTTTAATCATCGCATAACGCGGATGATGGCGATGCATGAATGCTTCAATCAGCTTAACACCCGCCTGCTCGCAAGCAGCTACCATCTCTGCTGCCTCAGTGGCATCCAGTGCAATCGGCTTTTCACACAATACATGTTTACCCGCTTGAGCGGCTTTGATTGTCCACTCCTTATGCAGGTGATTCGGCAGCGGTATGTAAATGGCATCCAAAGTTTCATCATTTAACAAAGCTTCATAGCTGCCATATGCAGTAGGAATATGAAATTGATCCGCTGTTATCCTTGCATTTTCTTCGTTACGACTTGCGATTGCAGCAACTTCACCGGTTTGCGATTGTTGAATTCCTGGAATAACTGCTCTCTTGGCAATAGCTGCGCATCCGAGTATTCCCCAACGCAATTTTTTCTGCGACATGTACAATCCATCTCCTCAACCATTTGTGTTAGTAAGACTATATTGCTATTATATTGAATGCTTATTAAAATGAAAATAGAAGATTTTTGCACATGTCTACAACTATATTGTCCTCTAGAGAGGTCGTGCATATGAAAAAACAGCGAATGCTTCCGACATTGTCCGAGCATGTTTATTTTTGCTTACCTGAATCCGTTGGCTGGTACCAGCAGGACCCCTTCCATTCTGTGGACCGACAGAAAGGAGCACTGAATAATTTCAGCATCCATCTCATTATTAGCGGTAAAGGCTATGTAGAGACTGCTTATGATAAACAGATGCTAACCGCTGGCGATGCTTTTCTTTATTTTCCACTTCAGCGGCAGCGCTATTACTCTTCTCAGGAAGATCCATGGGAAATTCGCTGGGTTCACTTTTATGGCTCCAGGCTTAGCGATTATTTGCTTGAAAGAGGCCTGCACCAATCTCATTTGTGGACAGTTCGCCAGTTGAAGCCGCTTGAGCGTGCTCTCGATGAACTGCTTCTGGAAGCTGAATTGAGCACGCTGTTCGAAATGACCAGACTGTCGACGCTCACCTACGCCGTGATTGCTGAATTCGTCAATCAAGCTGTTCCATTGTCTACACAAAGAACGGCCGCGACCTCTGAGCTGATTTTGCAGCTTCTTCCGCGTATCCAGCAGGAGGCATGCAAACCGTTTGAGCTAGATTACTGGTCTGAGCAGACGGGAGTCAGCACTTATTACTTTTGCAAGCTTTTCCGTAAAGTGACTCAAATGACGCCAATGACTTACGTTACGCTATGCCGCCTGCAAAAAGCCAAGCAATGGCTGCTCGAGAAAAAGGAAATGACCGTACGTCAAATTTCGTTCGATGCCGGCTATCCTAGCACAAGCTATTTCAACAAGCGATTTCTTGAGCAGGAAGGGATGACCCCTACGGAATATCGAGAGCTCTATTGGAAGCATTAAAGTTCCGATCAACTCAGCCAAACAACAACTTTCCGTTCATCCACCGCTTGCAAGCGTACCAAGATAGCTGCATAATGAACTCAATCATTGTATGATCAACTAAACACCATTCTACTACTACACAGATTTACGGAGGAGCTTGTTATGAAATCACTTGTACTTGCAGAAAAGCCGAGCGTCGCCAAAGAAATCGCGCGTGTACTCGGCTGCAACCAGAAGCAAAAGCATTATATGGAGGGACCCAAGCATGTCGTGACCTGGGCTTTGGGCCATCTTGTAACTTTGGCTGAACCTGAGGATTATGATGCCAAATACAAAGCTTGGGAGCTCGACCAGCTTCCGCTGCTGCCAGAACGAATGAAGCTTAAGGTCATTAAAGAAACGACACCGCAGTTTCGTGCTATCGCACAACTAGCCAAACGTAATGATTTGAATCAGCTTATCATCGCAACCGATGCTGGTCGTGAAGGTGAACTGGTCGCTCGTTGGATTATGGAAGAAATCAACTGGCGCAAACCTTTTCAACGCTTGTGGATTTCCTCGCAAACCGATAAAGCGATTTTAGAGGGATTTGCCAAGCTGAAGCCAGGCCGTGACTATGACAACCTGTATCAATCTGCTGTTTGCCGCGCAGAAGCAGATTGGCTGATAGGACTCAATATTACACGGGCGCTTACCTGCAAATACAATGCGCAATTGGCTGCAGGACGTGTACAGACCCCTACCCTATCGATGCTGATGGAAAGAGAAAATGAAATTCGTGCATTTCAATCCAAGGACTACTGGCTGCTGCGGACACAGCTTGGTGGTTTTCAAGCCATGTGGCGAGGCAAGCAAAATCCCGATGGTCGATTGTTCGACAAGGCAGCCGCTGACGCTTTATTAAATCGGGTAAAAGGCGCTGATGCAAAAGTAGCTCAATTGAAAATGACCGAGAAGTCAGAGCCTCACCCGTTAGCTTACGATTTGACTGAGCTGCAAAGAGACGCCAATCGTAAATACGGTTTTTCAGCCAAACAAACCTCAAATCTGCTGCAGCGTCTGTATGAGCAATACAAGTTGGTTACGTATCCGAGAACGGACTCCAGATATTTGACGTCCGATATGATTCCAACACTAAAGGGTCGATTGGACAGCATTTGTATACAAACCTATGCAGGCCTAGTCAGACCATTGCTTAACAAACCTTTGAATATAACCAAACGGATCGCGGATGACAGTGAAGTATCAGATCATCATGCCATCATTCCGACCGAGCAAACACCGCTGCTTCATATTCTAAGCCATGATGAACGTCGATTGTATGATCTGATCGCGCGGCGTTTTATCGCCTTATTTTATCCCGCGTATCGTTATGACGAAACTGCTGTCACGATAGATATAGGTGGAGAAAGCTTTTATGCCAAGGGTCGCGTTACGAAGGATGCCGGCTGGAAAATCGTTTATGGGCAGGAGTCGATCTCTTCTGAGCAAGAGGACGATGATATTCGGGATGATGATTCAGGTGGCTCCCAATCCTTACCTAAGTTGCAGTCAGGAGAAGTGTTCAAAGATCATCGCAGCACTTTAGAAAAGCATGCAACCAAGCCCCCTTCCCGATATACCGAAGCCACATTGCTGTCTGTCATGGAGAAGCATAAATTGGGTACGCCTGCTACCCGTGCCGATATTATTGAAAAGCTGCTTTCCACCGATACCATCGAGCGGAAAATGAATGTGCTTCAGCCAACTGGCAAGGGTGCACAGTTAATTGAGCTGGTCGTTCCCTCACTGCGATCACCGGAGTTGACTGCCAAGTGGGAGCTGGAGCTTGAACATATCGCCAAAGGAACTGGCAGCATGAAAACTTTTCTCAAAGGTATTCGTGAGCAAACGACAGCCATGGTTCAAGTCGTCAAACAAAGTACAATCGAATACAAACCGCATAATCTTACCCATTCCAAATGTCCGGATTGCGGGAAAAACTTACAGGAAATCAAGAGTAAGCGCGGCAAGCTGCTTGTATGTATCGACAGAGAGTGCGGCTATAAACGGGCAGGCGAACCCATGCTGTCCAACAAACGTTGTGCGCAATGCCATAAGAAAATGGAAATTCACACCGGAAAAGCTGGGAAATATGCGCAATGCCGTCATTGCAACGTCATCGAAATGCTGAGTGATGAGCCACGTGCAGGGGGAAAAGCTGCCAAAAGAAACAGTGCACAGCTCATCAACCAATTTAGCGATAACGTGGCTGTAGGCTCCAGTCTGGAAGAAGCGCTGAAAGCAGCGATGCAAAAGAAGCAGAACCCCGAATCATCCTAATCAAATTAAAATACCCCATCAGCCTTAGTCTGTGTAGGCTTGATGGGGATTGTTTGATTTTCACTCTTCATTCCTCTCAGCATTAAGGCTGGAGCTTCCATAAATAAACCTTTCAACGGACATAAAACTATCATCGGTTATTGGAACTGATGGAACTGAGTTATTATAATAAAAAATATGTGAAATAGGGATATCCCAATGAATATCACGGATGGCAAGCGTTTGGCTGAAAACATTCCAATTGTCCAGCTTCCAGTCATCCAGTGACAAGCCTCTTTCCTTAATACGCTGATAATAGCTCAAGCTGTCTGCAAGATGAACAAAAACAACCTTGACTTCAACATTTTCTACTGAAGCACCTATGCTTTCAAGCTCTTTTACCAGCCACTCCGGGCTCTCGGTCTCCTTAGTAAAAGGCCCGATTACATAGGCATCTGTCCCCAGTTCGATATTTTCCAATGCGGCATCCATCGTGATCCGATAGCCCAAATCACGGCAGAGTGACTTATATGTAGCAGAATCACGATCCTCTGGGTCCAGACCGGCTAGCTTCATCAATGCAGCTGCTGCTGGCCTTAGCATGGTATCCATATCAAATAAAGCCGCACGGTACCGTTTGGCCAAGGTTTTTGCGATGGTTGTTTTACCGGCCCCTGCTGGACCTAAGAAAAATACAAGTTTACGCATTCTAAGTGACGTCCTCCTCCAATCTAGAAGTAAGGTAAATAAGTCTCAGCTGCGCTCCAGAACACCACGGTCGCTCTATTTTACCGAGCCTCTAACTAACCAGTGACAGCAGCTTAGGCTTAACGTTTTCTTCATAAAAATGAATAAGCTGTGCCTTCTCATCAGCTGTAAATTGGTACTCACAGTCACGCCCTTCATCCTGTGGTACCATTTGCGCAATTTCTCCTGAGTATGTACAAAAAATCAACGCCGTCAATTCTGTGAAATCGTCAGGAAGTGTCAAACCCTGCTCCAACTCAAAATGCAGCTCCACATCGATCCACTGCTTATCGCGAATCTCGACAGTTGCCCGTATCTGCTGAAACCGCAATTCTGCATAATCCAATGAGCCGAATTGAATCATTTTATTACCTCCATTTATCTTTTCTACTTTCGCGTTTTCAAAAGATGAGCGCAAGCCATATCGATCGTTGGATATAGATATGAAAAATCATAGTCAATAGCCAATAGAGGAATAACTCGTTGACCTTTTAGCAGCAAAATCGACATCTCCCCAAACATAAGTTTCATCATAAAAGCAGGAACCGGAAACCAATGCCGGGTACGCAGTGCTTTGGCTATCGCTTTACCCATTTCATCATTCGTCACTGGCTGCGGGGCTGTTGCATTAATTTGCTCAATAATATCCTCATTCTCAATACAAAACTCAATTAGTCGGCAAAGATCCAGAATGTGAATCCATGAAATAACCTGATTCCCGCTGCCAACTCGCCCTCCAAAGCCAAGCTTATAAGGCATTAACAACTTGGGGAAAGCGCCACCATCGAGACCAAGAACAATACCCAATCGCAGCTTTACGATTCTTGTATTCCGAATTTCATCCATCGCCGCTTCCCATTTCTCTACGACACCCGAAAGAAAGTCCTCAACATTCGGTTCACTGTGCTCGACAAAGCTCCCACGTTCCGAGGTTCCATAAATTGAGACGCCTGAGGCATTGATAACGACAGACGGTTTTTGCTCCATACGCGCTACAATATCAGCAATTTGTGCAACGGCTTCAAGTCGTGAATTCAGTATTCTTTCCTTGGCTGCATCGGTCCAACGCTGATTGATTGATTCACCCGCTAAATTAACGATCACATCCGTTCCTGTCATAACCTTAATATCGTTTTTCAATTCTGACCATGTAGCGTGCCGAATTAAAGGATTCGTGGAGGTGAGTTTTTTTCGAGAAATCAAGATCAGTGAATATTTACGTTCAAGAAAATATTGGGTCAGATGCTGACCAATAAATCCTGAACTGCCTGCTATGGCAATTTTCATCCGTGGTTTCGCCACCTTCGATTGATGTGTGTTACTTATTATATAACAAACTACTGCAAAGAACCAAAATTGTTCTTGAATCAGCAGCATTGATGTTCAAATAAAAAAAGACCGGAATCCCAGTAACTGAAGCGTGAACCGAACACAAGCACTCTTAAAGTGTTGATAATCCGGGGCACAACTGCTACTAACGGACTCTGGTCTTTTGGCTTAATGGGCTAAATAGGAATGTAAAAAACGCAAAGCATCCGGCAGATGCTCTTTCCAATATGTCCAAGTGTGCTCGCCTTCAAACTGCTCGTACGTGTGCGTGTAGCCAATAGTCTCTAGATGATGATGAAAATCCTGATTCATTGTGTACAAATAATCACTTGTTCCACAATTCATATACAAAGCAGGAGGTAGACCCTCCTGCAGACGCAAGTTGGCCACAAGCTGAATATCATACGACTGCGAATAGGGTCCATGGATAGGTCCGATCATCCGGCTAATATCCGATCGTGCAAATTGGTCTCTCAAATACTGACTTGATACCAGACCTCCTGAAAGACTTGCCGCTGCCCCGAAAAGCTCAGGATGCCTTAGTGCAAGACATACGGCCCCAAATCCGCCCATCGACAAACCACACAGAACCCGCTGATTGCAGCTGCTGATCGTTCGATATTGCTTGTCAATTTCAGGAACAAGATCATATATAAAATATTGTTCAAAGTTGCCTGTACCATCATACCAATCCATATAATAGGTTCCTTGACCGTAACCCCCGTCATTCGGCATAACAACAATACTCGGAACGAGCTCGCCGCTGTTTATGAGCTGATCCAGTGTTTGCTCGGCATTCCCTTTGGTTAGCCAACTGGATTCACTACCGTGCATACCATGCAGTAAATAAATAACCGGGTAGCGCTGCTCCGATTCCTCATACCCTGCAGGCACGTAAACAAAGCATGACTTCCGAGCGTACAATGCTCCAGAGAAGAAAGAATGCGGTTGAATGCTCAAAAGGGTCTATCCTCCCCGTCTAGCTTAATTAAGAACGGCTGTAATGTGAGCCTCAGTTACAGCCCAATGTGAGGTATTCCAAACCGATTCTTTATCTTTCACATACAAAATTTGCGGAGAAGCATGCTTGATGCCTGTATCCTCAGCAATTTGGTTGGAAACCGGACGGGATTCAATAACCTTAACAAGCACATATTCAACCTGTTCGTTCGGTTGTTTTTTTAAATAGTTTTCAAACTCCTGCAGGGCGTTAGCACTAACTGGGCAGGTCGTACTATGCTTAAGCACAACAACCGGCTTTTCCGATGAGCCTTCAAATAATTGGTTCCACTCGTCTTGACTATCAATTTCTCTCCATTGGGTCATATCGATTCCTCCATCATTCTAAATATATTTTTTGTGTTTAACAATCAATTTACGCTTATTCGTCGTAAAATTGAAGGCATCCACAGCTTCACAGCCTGGGGATGCCTAAGGAGTAGCGTAGTCGCCGCCTCTTTTCTATTATTATTTTACCATATTCATGTTTGATAAACTACTCCGTTGTACCGAACCAATCCATAGTCTGGGACCCGAGCAGCTTGCGCTTACCTTGGAATTCGTGATAAATGTTCATCTTATACTTTTTGAGTGATTCGATCTTAAAGATCAGGCTATCATCCTGCTTGGTAATTCGGTAGTCAAACTCTCCGAGCTTAAGTCGTTTATCTTCCTCCTCAGGCGCTGTTTCTAGGTAAAAGACCTCATCGATATTGACTTTTCCGTTGCTGTCTACGAATTGAATGATAAGCTTGCTGCCTTCGGTGCTCGTCTCGTAAAAGCTATCTTTGGTCAGCTTGTATTTAAAATTAATCCGCAGTGTATTGCGATCCAGCCAAGTATTGATATTACTTAATGAAATCGTATACGGATAAAAAACGAGCTCTTTTAATATCGGACTTACTGTTGTATTTTCCAAAGGGAGCTCCATTTGTACGGCATTGATGTAAGCCTCGGCTTTATCGTCCGTGCCACTGAGTCGCTGCTCCGTTATCGATTCACCAATGACCAGTCTGAGGCTTTGAACATCCAAATCCTTGGGCAGTTTTGTTGAAAAGGACAACAGCGCTTTCCCTTGAGGATTCAGCTTTTGCTTAACTTCACGAATCTTGGTTGGATACAAATCATCATTCGCTGTTTTGAAGAAAGCTGTCAGCTTGGGAATAATATTCGAGCGTTTCTCTAGATTAGATACTTCTACCTGCACTTCAAACAGATTGCTTGCCCCGTCGGTATAGGTGTTGATTTCTCTCGGAGAGAAGCTGGTTGCCCGACCTGCGCCAGTAATCGATTGGGTTTGGCCAAACGTCAGCAAAGGCATCGATATCATCAACTCAGGAAGCTGAAACTGAGCGATTTCCTCTGTTGCAGTTTCACTCTTTTTTTCCTGAACCACCAGCTTCACCGACGAAAACGGATACGTGTATGGGATTTTGGCAACAAGCTTTACATGAACGGGCTCAGAGGGGGGGACGCCTACCGAACGATCGAGCTTAATAACCTTGGCATCTACCTTACTCCCACCATCAAGCTCAAAGTAGGCTTTCAACTCGGGAAATGGCAGCGCGACCGACTGATTATGGGTTAAAGATACTTCAGCGCTCAAAATATCCTGATCCTCCCATGGTAAACGACCAATTTTTTCGGCTTTAAGAGAATAAGTTCCATCGGTATTCGTATAGCTGACAACTCCGCCTAGCTCAGGTAATGCTTTAGGATCGGTTGATATACGCAAAGAAGCGATAGGAAAACTGATTTTGGTATCCGTGGTTAGTGCAAATGGCTGTGTCATGACCAGATCCCATGAATCGGTTCCTGCTGACAATGGCAGCTGATTGGCTCTCAATTGAAGCTCTAGCGGAACATCTGGCTGCAGCGACTGCTTATCCGCGTTCAGGACGATATCCAGCGGGTACATCGCACCGCTAGAGGTTCTCAGAGCGTATTGATATCCGTTGATTCGAATGGTGGTTTTCCCCTTATTGGTCAAACGAAGCGTCAGCTTCGGGGACATATAGCTATCACCAGCTAATGCTGACCAAGCGGTGACATCCAGTTCAACAGGCATCGCGGATAGCTGTACCGTTTTGCCTCCTGAGACAGGCGCCCACAGCGCTTCCGCTGCGTCAGGGAAGCGAATATCACCGACTGTTTTTTCCAAATCAGCACTCGAATAATCCCACTTGGTTATGCGAAATCCGAGTTCATAAAGCTGAACCGAGTCGTTAACGGGTGCGTAAAAGGAGAACTCTACCTGCTGGCCCGCTGGAATTTCTTTTTTGAGCTTATCCTGAGTGACCAGATCCGCTTTAAATTCAGCACCGGATATACTTATAACCTTAACCCAGTAATCAAGAAAGGAGAGCTTACCGCTTCCTGCATTCGTGACCGTCATCGTAAAGAAAAGCATTCTGCCCCCATCTGTAGGCACCACCGCAGCGCTCTTCAATTGTATGGAACTGTTGGAACCTATGGCTACGGCGGGCAGTTGTAATGACGAATCAAGCTCTTCCCTTTGGTAGCTCTCCCCTTCTGCCATTACTGGCTGTATCGGTATCTGCCATATCGCCGCAAGCGTCAGTACGATCAGCAGCAGTCTAGTTATCATGTTTAATCGGAACATGCGTACTCTCCTCCTTGGACTCCGGAGGCAGCAGGACGATTCTCCCGTCCTCCAGTTGGACTCTTACCTTATTTGTTGAATGAATACCAATCGATTTCAGCATATCACTGGGAATTTGCAAACGGCCTGACTTATCCAGTACCGCGTATTCCGTATGGGTCTCATCCTCGGTCTGACCTATTCCCAACTCCAGCTCGGCCAGCTCATCCGCATAAGTTTTGCGACGTATCATCTCAGATGAAGTTTTGCCATCCCTAATGGCTACTACCCGATCCACTTTTTTGGCCAGCAGCGGGTCATGCGTCACAATGATGACAGTCAATCCGATCCTTCGGTTTAAATCACGAAATAAATCCAGTATTTGATCCGCCATCTTGGAATCGACAGAACCTGTAGGCTCGTCAGCAAGCAGCAGCTTCGGATTATTCGCCAAAGCTATTGCGATCGCTACTCGCTGCTGCTCACCACCCGACAGTTGATTGAGCCGATTTTTGACACGATGGCTTAACCCGACTGCATCCAGAAGTTCCAAGGCACGTTCACGCTTGCGTTTACCCTGGAGAAGGATGGGCAGCTCTACATTTTCCTGTGCCGTCAGGTAAGGAATCAAATTACGCGCATTATTTTGCCAGACGAAACCAACCGTTTCTCGTTTGTAACGGACAAGGTCGCGTTCAGTGAACTTTAACAGGTCTTTGCCAGCGACTTGCAGCTGTCCGGCTGAAGGTCGGTCTAAACCTCCCAGCATATTCAATAACGTGGACTTGCCACTCCCGCTGTTACCAATAATTGCCATCAACTCGCCAGGCTCTACATGCAGATCAAGCCCTTGCAGCGCTACGACTTCGAGATCAGCCACCTTGTAAATTTTCACGAGGTTATCACAATGAATCATCATTAATCCTCCCCGAGCTTAACTGCCTGATGTATCTTGATCCGTGAGAGCATCGTCCCCAATATCAACAAACCCATAAATAACATGATCGTTACGATAATATATAGCTGAAATTGGTCTCGGGGATCAAAGGTTACCTGGAATGGCGGAACCTGACTCGACGTTTGCATGGATAACTGGAACATCGGTACGAACAAACGACTGGTCAGATTACCGGTCAAAAGCCCGATTGCTACTGCCGCACCTGAAGTAAGCAACTGCTCCCCAACCAGCATCAAAATCAATTGACGGAATGAAACCCCCATAGCCCGTAAAATCCCGAATTGTAGAATACGACCTGATAAGGACAACACCCAATATAGCAAAAATCCGCAAAAGCTGATCACGATCGAAATAATGAAGCCGAGGGTCATGACGCCATTAATGGCAAGCAAAAATGGATCGTTTTTGGATCGGATTAAGTCCTGCTTGGCATCAACAAGCTTGGTTATCGGAATTTTCTTATCCTCGAGCGTTTGATAAAGATCCTGACTTTTTGTATCAGGCTTCAGTTTTAACCAAACGTCATACGGTTCCAATGCCATATTGTTTTGAATATAGGAAAGATGACCTACAATCAGCATGGGGTCCTTAACCTTTTTGTTTTTGGCGTTACTCGCAGTACTGCCGCCTGCGGCTGCTGACTTATCCGTAAAAAGCGGATTTGGATTCCACGAGGGCCAATAATCCACAATTCCGAAAATCTGAAACATCGTACTTTGCACGCCATTCCAGCTCGCGTAGATAGGGTCGCCAACCTTCAGGCTGTACTGTTCAGCCATGGTTTTGGACACAAGCACCGCTGCAGGGTTCGCTGCAAGCAAATTTAAATAATCATTAAAGTGATGGTCAAGCAGTCCATTGCGCAGCCAAGCTGTTCGCCCAAAATCATCGGTATCGATTCCCATTAAGGTTGCTGTACCACGCTCTTTGCCAATGTTGAACGCAGCATCCTTTTTCGTGAATACTTTTGCCGCATAGTCAACACCGTTTAACTGGGTCATCGGCAAAAAGGGAGGCTCGGAAAATTGCACCTTCTTCTTGGCGGCAGCCAAACTCTCTTCAGTCATGGGTTCTCCGCCAAAATCCCCACCCGTGCTTGGCGGCGGCGCATCATCCTCCCACTTAATTTGCATCGTAATATCAGCACCATTGCTGTACATAATTTTCTCTCCAGCATTTTTATTAATCGTTCTGGCAGCACTAGCACTGAACAATCCCGTAGCCAGCGTTACACTTAAGAACACCATAATCGCCTGATACTGAGTCGTTGAGCGGCCGACCTGAAGAAGCGTGGAATACAGAGAGGGCGGCCACCAGCGTCTACCGATCCGATACAGCAACCGAACTAGATACGGATAAATCCGTAAAAGCAGAAAACTCGCTCCCAGTACAAACAGCGCAGGAACCAAAAATAGTAAAGGATCCATCTGCAAATCTGTCGTATCCAGCCCAAGTGCCTGCATATCGGACATACGGCGGCGGAACGTATAAAGCCCATACATGGAGATAGCCAATAAAACGATATCTACTCCGTACTTATGCCAAAAGGACAATCCTGATTGCCTTGCCATTTGCTGCTTATGCCCAACAATCGTTGCTTTCATCGCAAACAAAACAGGCAGCAGTGTCATGATAACAGAGCAAAGAACTGCGTAGAATCCATATTGAAACGCTTCTTCATTCAGCTTGACATCCAGTGTCGCCCGCTGTACAAATTCAAGAAAACCATTGGAAGCCCCCAGTACCTTGGTTAACGAAAGTCCCACGAACGGTCCGCATAGGAGAGCAATCGCTCCCAGCATGACCCCTTCCACGACGTACCCGAGAACAATTTGCAAACGACTTGCTCCGCGGCTGCGTAATACGGCAATCTCCGTTTTCTGACGATCAATAATGAGATTGGAAACCATAAATAAATAATAAGCCAGCATAATCATGACAGGCACATTCAATGACCATAACATCATCCGAAGCTTTTCTTCCTTGGCATAGTAGCCATTCAACGTGTTCAAAGCAGGAGCCTTCACAGATACATTCGGAAAATGGTTGCCTAAGTAATTTTCTGTACGTTGATGGGTTTGAATATATCGCTCAATCGATTCTAGCTTCATCTGGCTATAATCAAGAGTCATATACCAGCTGCTGGAGCGAAGCATGAGCTGCTGCTCCTGGGTCACTGTTTTTTCAAACCAATCGTAGGAGACCAACAGACTCGCTTTATAGCTGGACAGCGGATTATACCAATAAATGTCATCATACGTTTTACGGTCAACAACCCCGACAATTTTAAATTTGACAGGAGTTTTGGCTGTGTCATCCTCAATGACATATTCCTGACCAACAACCATCTTCAACAGTGATAGCCCCTGATCCACAACAACCGCTTCTACCACACCATCTACTGGGTTAGCAGAGGGCAGCTTGCCGTCTACAACGCGAACGTGCTCGTCCATTCCACTTAATGCCGTAATATCTGCACGTCGGCTAACTTTTCTATCGATTTTACTAGCATCAACCGGAACCAAATTCCAAGTATCCGTCATTCTTTCTGTGACTAAATTTGGAATCGGTAGCTGAAACGCGGGAGCGATCGATTGGGCCATGTAAGCATCCGCATTCATAATGGACTGCTTTGACTCCTCGGGTGTAGTTTCTCCGGTCAAATACACGGAACTCCAAAAAACTCCTGAATACTGTTGATTGTTTGTCTGAAGCAGCTCCAAATCCTTGACCAATAGCCGCTGCAAAATTGCGCTTGTATAAATCGGCATACTGCTCACAAGTCCGACCGAGATGATCAAGCCGAGCAGAAGGCTGAATTCGAGCCATTTGTTTTTGATCATTTTACGCATGATCATCACAAGTATCGCCACACGGAATCACCTCAATTGTTTAGAATCACCTTTTGGCCCTCTTTGATCCCTTTGCGAATCTCTACTTCCGTAGCTGATACGATTCCCTTCTCCACGTCAATCTCTTTACGACTTTCGCCTTCAAGCACCTGTACATAATCACGGCCCATATAGGAGCGCAGCCCTACCTTCGGAATGATGATTACATCCTCCCGATACTCGGTTACAATCGTAATATCCGCACTGTTACCAATTTCGATCGTATCAGGCAGTCCTTGGGCTGTAATTACGATTGTTTTCGCATTTTTATCAGTTATTGCTTTGACATCCGATTGGGGTGCTGTTGCCGGAATTTGCGACACGGTTCCGGGGTAGACACCTCCTTTTACCTTCACTTCTGCAGGCATTCCAATCTGGACTCCAACTAAATCATTCGTATTGGTCGTTTCATATACTAGACGCACCGATTTTGGATCAGACACCGTGATGATCGCTTTGTAAGCAACTACTGGATCTCCTTGCCTGATAGGATCGAGAAACGTAACAATACCGTTTACATCGGAAACCAGCTTTGTCTTGCTCAATTGCTTTCGAAACAGATCGAGCTGAATTTCCTCCCTCTGCATATCCAGCAGCTTAATTCGGATAGCAATCGCATCACCACGTTTTTCATCCTTGGCTTGTTCCAAGGCCAGCCTTGCCTTTTCTACGACCAGCTCCTGCTGGAGGATTTTACCCTCAATCTCTCCTTTATCGAGCTGGGCAACAACATCGCCCTTATTCACAACGGTTCCAAGATTGACATTGATGTCAGCAAGACGCCCTCCCGATTCGGGATAGTACAAATATTGCATTTTGTCCGCCGCAAAGGTGCCCACTCCATTGATTTGCTTCTTGATGGTTCCCTTCTTAACTTCAAACAGCTCAAAATTTTCCTTAACCGGCTTTACGAGCGGTGGCTTTAATGCTTCCTCCTCCTGGGGCAGCAGGCTGCAACCGGGAATAATAGCTATTACAATCGAAGCTGCAACTATCAAAGAAACCAGACTATGACGTCTGTTAGCTTTCTTCCACAATATGTCCATCCTCCAGTGCATACACTTGATCGACCACTTCCATAATAGCTGGGTCATGTGTCGTCAATATAATCGTCATACCTTCAAACTGCACTAAATCCTTGAATACCTTTAACACCTGCAAACCCATACGACTGTCAAGCTCAGCTGTTGGTTCATCCGCTAGCAAAAGCTTCGGCCTGTGGGCTATCGCTCTGGCTATGGCTGTGCGCTGCTGCTCACCGCCTGACATTTCATAGGGACGATGCTTCATTCTTGGCCTCAGACCAACAAAGTCTAGGGATTGCTCCGCATACTCACGGCGACGAGCTGAAGGTATGCCAGCAATACGTAAGCCAAATTCGACATTTTCATAAGCCGACATATAAGGAACCAAAGCAAATGACTGAAAAATAAGACCAAGACGTGTACGACGCAATTCATTCCTTTTTTTGTCGGATAGTCCTGTCACATCTTGGCCTTCAAAATAAATCGCCCCTTCCGTAGGCCGGTCCAACATTCCGAGCATATTCAAAAGTGTAGTTTTCCCAGAACCCGATCTTCCTCTTAACGCGATCAAACGACCAGCTGCGATATTAAGCGAAGCACCGCGCAGCGCGTGTACGGCAGCCCCTGCTTTGCCAAATGTTCGGGTTAAACTGACAGCTTGTAATATCGGATCACTCGTGGGATAGTTATGTAACGGATGCTGCACGGCCATTCCTCCAAAATCTCGATTGTAAGCGTATTCTTTACTTATAATGTAAACCTTTCCAGCACATAAAAATAGACACCAATTTGTTGGAATTGGTGTCTATTTGTTCTGTTCCTCATATTCCTTCGGCGTACATCCGACAGCTTTCTTGAACGTTTTGGCAAAAACTTTGGCATCGGTAAAACCGACGGCTTCTGCAACCTCGTATACTTTTTTGTTTGTTGCCAACAAGAGCTGCTTGGCTGCTTCCAGCCTTATGCGTACCAGTGACTCAATCAACGATTCCCCGGTCTCTTTACTATACAAATCACTCATATAGCTGCGGCTTAGCTTGACATATTCCGCAATATCACTCGTACTGATGGGCAAATGGTAATTTTGCTTCATATACTGCTGAGCCTTACGGACAAAAGGATTCCGGGAGGTCGGTATTATCGCCGTACCTGATTTTAAAATAACAAGCTCTCGACATGCGTCTGAAAACCATTTTCCGAGCGTTTCCAGCTGAAAATATGCTTGTGCTTGTGCGGCTGCAACCTTTCGATCAAAATCATCAAGATTGTTAGTCCCCTCCTGTCGAGCCAACGCAGCTGAAAAGTTTAATAGCTCGTACAAAAAGCCGGAAGCCTGCACGACAGGAGGCTGAAGACTACCCAGTCGTTCCATGATTTGCTCGGACCAATGTACAACCGCATCTTCGTTATGCCCAGCTATCGCCCGAAGCAGATTGTGCTTTTCCTCCTGCGGAAGCTCTCCCTTCCAATCCGTAAACATCTCTCCGCTTAGCCGTACCTCAGAAGTATGATTCAGTTGTGCCGATTGAACTCCGTAAAAATAACACTTTCTGAGCTCATCATGCATATGCACAATATGATACAGCTGCTCTTTTGGATTGATCCAGGTGACAGCCGACAGCCAGAAGCCCTTCTCCGTCAAGCCAACATCCTTTCTCAATAAAGATTGTTGCAGCTGCGCCTGACGCTGCTCCTGCTGAATCACATTCAGACCATCCTTATAAATAAGCAGTACCTGATGCTCGTTCACAATCACATAAGCCCACACATCCGGCCAGTCCGATCCGATAAACGATAAATGAACGTCAGGCGACAAATAAATCATCCAACTAGACACCCTTTCAACATCGGTAAGAAGTGCCTCCTCAAGTTCTTCATCACGTTGACCACTAACCCACGTCTTCTTAATCCTTAATCCCCATTGTGCTTGATTCGACTGCATAAGCTGCTGTGTGAGCATCAGTTGTCTCTGCTTTTGCTCACGTTGCTTTTGCAAGTCCAGCCTCGCTTCCTTCAAAATTGTGACCAGCTGCTCAGGTTCCATCGTCGGCTTTAATATATAATCGCACGCACCGAGTTTCATCGCTTCCTTTACATAAGTAAAATCATCCAGACAGCTTAATACGATAACAGCTACATCGGACTCCGACTGTTTCATTTTTCGGACCAGCTCCAGACCGTCCATTCGTGGCATCAAAATATCGGTAACGACCAAATCGATACCGCCATCCTCCAGCCTATCCCATGCTTCTTTGCCATCGCAGGCCTCACCTCCCCACTGAAAACCATGCTCCTCCCACCGGATCATCGTTTTCAACACCTGTCTGATGATGGGCTCATCATCTACTACTAATACCTTCATCATTTATCCTTCCTCATTCTGATGTACAGGCAGCGTCAGACGAATAGTTGTCCCATGCCCAAGCTTGCTGACAATATTCATACTGTATCCGCTTCCATAGTACAGCTTTATTTTCTCGCGGATGTGGCGTAGTCCAATCCCGCTCATCCTCTCCCTCATTCCCCCGCCGGAGGTTGACTCTAAAGCCTTGTCTTCCATCATACCGATTCCGTTATCTTCAACCTGACAAATCAGCAGATCACGCTCGGCTTCGATCCAAATGGCGATACGTATAATTCCCACCTGCCGACTCGGCTCAATTCCGTGAATAATTGCATTTTCCAAAAGCGGCTGCAAGATCATTCGCGGTACAAGACAGCCCTCGGATATCGAATCAATCTGGTACTCCATACGTATTTTGTCCCCATACCGAAATGCTTGAATATCAATATAATCATGAATCAGTTCAATTTCCTCACGAACCGTAATAAAATCACCTTTTTTCCCCAAGCTCGCCTGCAGCAGACGGACCAAGGAGGTCACAACCTCAGCAATTTGCGGGGTTTGGTGCATTTTGGCAACCCATTTGATCGTATTTAAAGTATTATACAAGAAATGCGGATTCAGCTGATATTGTAGCGCTTCCATTTCTGCTTCTTTTTTTAGAGATTCCTCACGCTTTACTTGTCTGATCAGCTCTTCCAGTCGATTCAGCATTTGATTATAGCTTTCACCCAGCTCGTTCCAGTCTCTGCTGCTTTTATGCACCCAGTAAGCTTTGAAATCGCCTAACTCTGCTCGATTCATTAGCCCTCGAAGGTGTTTCATCGGCCGAGCAGAATAGTGTTGGAACACTAGCATACACAGTATGCAGAGCAGCAGCAGCCATACAATGAACAATCCGAGCGTAGATTGAAAAGCTTCTGCAAATGAATTCTCAAGAAACTGTTTAGTTTCAAGCTGTGAAAACCATACGGTTCCCGGAAGCTCCAGCTTTTTTGTCGATACTACCGACACCTTACCCCATTGAAGTGTCTCCGTCGTCGCCTTCGAACCCTCTTCCTTCTGGATCCATTCATTCCCAGTCGTAGTCTGTGTGCTGTACATAATTACGCCATTGCTGTCCACGAGCTGGTTTCGGAGCAGCGGCATCTTGCTATAAATATCCTTCATCAGCGGGTCTAACATTAATGTGAATTGAATGGAGCCCTTAATCACGTTTTTTCGATTCATCAGCGGTGCCGTATATAATACCTCGTAACCACCCGCACCACCATCTTTCTTTTCACGGGTGAGTATGGATCGATCATACTTGCGCAATGTTGGAATAGTCGTATCTATTGGAGGAACTGATGCTAGTGATTCCGTACATAAGGTATAGCTCAATACATCCAAAGACATGCAAATGTTCGTCACAAAAGGAAATTGTGAGCGTTGGGAACGAAGCAAATAATCGGCATATTCCCGCAGCGCACGATCCTCAGCAGAATCAGTAATAACCGTTCCCTCACTCAAACGCTGAATAGCATAATCATTACTGATCAGCCTAAGCGTGTGGTCAAGCTCTTCGAACGACTTTTGAATCCTCACTAAGGTTTGATCATGCAACTGCTGAAGCTGCTCACCCATTGCCAGCTGTGTTTTGGAAGAGGCTTGAACCGAATAATAGTAAATACAGCTTGTTATAAACGCAGAACAAATAAGCACGATATAGATTAACATGCGTACCATGAGTAACCCTCACCCGATTATCCTTAGAATTTGGAAAAAACCCATGAGCTTACAGCCCACGGGTTCAATGGATGATTTGTTTATGGCGTTCCAACTAGCTCCAACGCTTGTTCCGAAATATCTTCCTTGTACTTGGTCATACAGTCGCACAGAAAGTCTTTACGGCAAATCGGGCACGGCTCATTCAACAAACGGTTGATATGCGATGCGAACGGAGTCGCATTGTCTGCCTTTTTTTCATAAATAAGTCTGCAGGATGTACGGTCCTTTAAGTTAACTACGACCTCGAACAATCCGTTTTTCGGGTTATTGCTTACAATCTCTGCGTTGATTACCTTTGGTTGGTATGCCATTATTTCGGTACCTCTCTTTATATAGGTTGTCTGTTGATCACCATTATCATGTGTATCTTGAATAATAGCTTGTTTTGGTCGTTCTAGTCAAGCCAGCGACCATAAGATCCATAAAAAACGTGTATATCTACCTATTTAACGCCTAGTGCTCGTAACGAAGCTTTAATTCCCCAGCAGACTTAGCTGCGATTTCTCGCGCTTCTTCTACATGATCCGCGGTGCTGAGCGCAACTGCCATTCTTCGTCCAACCTTCGTTTCCGGCTTGCCAAAAATACGCACCTGTGTGTTTGGATAGCTTAACGCTTTGTCGATTCCTTCGATGCTAAACACCTGCTGTTCTTCCGTCGCCTTTAAAGTATGAGAGGCACCGGGTGTCAGCAAACGGATCGTTGGAATCGGCAGCCCTAGTATGGCCCGCACATGAAGTGCAAATTCGGATAAATCCTGTGTAACCATTGTGACCATACCTGTATCATGAGGCCGCGGAGAAACTTCACTAAAATAAACCTGATCTTTAGCCAAAAATAACTCCACTCCATAAATCCCCGTTCCGCCTAATGCATCAGTAATTGTCTTTGCAATATGCTGTGCCTGTTCGATCTGTACGGCTGTCATCTGATGGGGCTGCCATGATTCTATGTAATCGCCATCCTTCTGCACGTGCCCGATCGGCTCACAGAAAGCAGTACCTGATACCGAACGTACGGTAAGCAGTGTAATTTCGGATTCAAAATGAATAAATTGCTCTACGATCACTCGTGTTTTCTTCGCTCTTCCGCCTTCCATCGCATAGGTCCACGATTTCTCTACATCCGATAGTGATTTACAAACACTTTGACCTTTGCCTGATGAGCTCATAATCGGTTTTATGACACAGGGGGTACCAATAACGGCAACGGCCTCCTGAAGCTCCTCCAGGCTGTCTGCAAAAGCATATTTTGCTGTCGGCAGCTGTAATATTTCCGAAGCCAATCTACGTATGCCCTCGCGATCCATCGTCAGTTGAGCAGCAGTAGCGGTTGGTACTACACGCATTCCCTCGCGCTCCAAATCAAGCAGCACTTGAGTCGCGATAGCTTCAATTTCGGGAACGATTAGATCAGGCTGCTCCTTCCTGATCAACTCGCGAAGCTGATCCTCGTCTAGCATATTGATTACATAGGATCGGTGTGCAACCTGCATCGCAGGCGCATTCGCATAACGGTCTACAGCAATCGTTTCAATTCCTAATCTTTGGGCTTCAATGATAACTTCCTTGCCAAGCTCGCCTGAACCCAGAAGCATCATCTTTTTGGCTAATCCTGATAGTGGTGATCCGTACATGAACGCAGCTCCCCCTCCATATATACAGTTCAAATTAAAAGGCTCTATCGTTGTTATACTTTACAATGAAACATTTTTCAATCTTTCTTGCAAAAAGACATAAAAATTCCTTTTAATGATAGCTTACTTTTATTGAGTAACTTATGCTACAATGTAATGAAGAAGGAGATGATAGCAATGGCTGATCATCAGCTTTGCCCGAAATTTGAAGCCGCATTTGGCATATTAGGAAAACGCTGGACCGGCTTGATTATTCAATCCCTGCTTCAGGGTCCAAGACGGTTTAAGGATATTTCCGAAATGATCCCCGGCATGAGCGACAGAATGTTAGCTGAACGATTTAAAGAATTAGAAACAGAGGGTCTCATCCATAGGCACGTATACCCAGAAACTCCTGTACGAATTGAATATGAGCTGTCAGAAAAGGGAAGAGCACTCCGACCTGTCATGGAGGCCGTTCACAATTGGGGAGAACATTGGGTTAACTGACCCCTGATTTGTACAACACCAAAAAGCCGTTTACTTTGGTTATCCTTCTAGAGCAAGACCAAATGGTCTTCCTCACCGGGACCCCAAAAAAATGGCTTTTTTAATGGCTTTTTTACTTCATATGTAGGTACTAGGAAGCATGCATCTTTTGTAACCGCTTAGATTGACTGCTCATCGCGCAATAAATTAATTGATCCAATTCTATACTCTTATTCACAACTTCAGAATGCGTGAGTTCGTAACCTTTCAAGGTAACCAGCGTATGCAATTCTTGATTGAGAAGGAGTATTTGTTGTTCAATATGAGCAGCAATGTTCATAATAACAGCCTCCCGATAGTGGATTTGTTTCTTTTCTCAATATTTAACTAATTAGTTCTTCATAAGCTTGTCCAAAACAGACTTTTGAGATACATTAAAAAAGTAAGTAATTTATTTTGTCACTATATAAAACATTTGTTAAAATAATGTTGTTATTTATCCTTTTGTATTTGTTAATTTTCTAAATCATTTCTTAACATAGTGAGGAGGGAGCCCATGTCTACCGTCTTACTTATTGAGGACGACCAGAGCATCGCAGATATGATTTCGATTTATTTGTCGGAAGAAGATCATACCGTACATTGGGGTGCAGATGGGCAGCAAGGTACTAAATTATTTAGTACGATAGAACCAGATGTTATCATTTTGGATATTATGCTTCCTGATGCAAATGGCATGGATCTATGTAAAGAATTTCGAACAATTTCGAATGTGCCCATTATGATGATTTCCGCCAAAAGTGAGGTTTCAGAACGAGTAAAGGCATTAATAATAGGAGCAGACGATTATTTATGCAAGCCGTTTAGCATGCGTGAATTGGCGGCAAGAACCAGTGCGCTGCTGCGCAGGTCGGCGATATCGAATCATATGGCTCATTCTGCACCCCCTGCAGAATCTGAGGAAATCGACCCTCAATCCATCAAGATCGATATGGAAAAACGATGTATTTACTTGCTCAATCACCCTGTAGAAACCACATTTTCTGAATTTGAAATTATGAAGCATTTTTGGATGCATCCCGGCAAAGTATTTTCCCGTGAGGAACTGCTGAACAAAATTCGTGGGATTGACACTTTCGTAACCGAACGTACCGTTGATGTACATATTACCAATCTCCGCAAGAAAGTCGAAATTGATCCTAAAGAACCTAAACATATTAAAACGGTCTGGGGGGTTGGTTATAAATTTGAGCATTAAAAAAGCTCCAGTCAGATTGTGCGGCTCGCACAGCCTGACTGGAGCTTTTTATATAAATCACAGTACGGTGAGCATCAGAAATCGAAGTTCACCTTCATTCAGAATGGTCTCTGTCCCGCGTTCGGTCCAAATCCTGCAGAAGCTTGCTCACACCTTCAGGAGTCAACTCAGAGGACTGCTTGAAGCGCAGCAATTGCTCCCTGAGCTCGTTCGCGATAGCCTCGCTATTCTCCTCATCATGTGTGTATTCTGGATCGAACCAGACATAATCCCCATCCGGACCATTTCGTAAAAATGACCTCTTCCATGCTGCCGGATAAGCAAATTCTTGTTCCCCGAATATATAAGCGAGCACATCATCGCTCTCCAAGGGCATAAGCTGATGGAAGGTCTCAACGCCGTTGCTTTCTGGTCCTAAGGCTGCTACCTGCTTATGAAGATAAGCATAATGGAGGTAATGATCCCCTGTCAGCTTATCCTTGGAAATCTCATACAGCTCCAATTCATCTGCACTCAACTGCTTAACGACCTCTAGACGCTCCTGCAGCAGTTCAGAGGGAATTCTTTTCATTTCCTGTAAGGAATGAACCTCGTTCATGGGCAACCCTCCTTAAAGATTCGCTAAAGCGAAACTTACATCGTAAACATTAGCTTTAAGTAAGCTTTAGCGAAATACACTTCATAATCATTATCTTAGTGTTGCGTAAGCATTATTTCAACCTCAAGCTGCGCCGCGGCAGTCTCCATTTAAAAAACACAGAAAGCATCCGCAGAAAAACAATAATGACAAACAAAGCCAGTAAGTGATAGGAACCCTGAAACCATCCTAGACCTATAAACAAGCCAGCCATCATGCCCCATACCGCATAAATTTCGTCCTGCAATACCAGAGGCTTCCGACCTGCTAGAACGTCGCGAATGATCCCGCCGCCAATTCCGGTCATAACAGCTGCAACAACAACAGCACTAATAGGATGATTCATATTGGTTGCATAAATGGCCCCTTGAATCGAGAATGCGGCAAGCCCGATTGCATCGAACAGCGATTCCCACGTTTTCCATCGTCGTATCCAACTGCTGGGAACAATAAATACAAGTGCAGCCGCAATCAAGGCGGTTTTCAGATAAAAGCTTTGTTCCCATAAAGTCGTTACCGGAATACCAATGAGCAAATTACGCACCACACCACCGCCGAATGCTGTAACTAGCGCTAGTACAAACACACCCAAGATATCAAAATCCTCTTCCATAGCTACAACGGCTCCACTAACTGCGAAGGCAACTGTACCTATAACGCTGAATAATTGTAAATTAATCTCCAATAAGTCCATGTCAAAGTATACCCATATCCTTTGCTTTTTGAGCTGCTTCTTTACTGCTTTTGCCTCCGAGCTTACGCAAAATGTTACCCACATGAACTTTAATCGTCCGTATCGAAACTACAAACTTGTCGGCAATTTGTGTTTGTGTGTGCCCTTTTTCAATTAAATCCAGTACCTGAACTTCTGTGGGTGTAAGCAAATCACGCAGCTCCTTCACCCTGACCTCATGCTCCAGATGCTTTAAACGGCGGAATTCCTCGCGCATTTTCTCAGCTACGCTGGGATGGATAGGACTACGGTTCGCATATGCGTTACGTATAGCCTGCGGGATTTCCGCAAAATTCGTTTTGACCATGTAATCGACCGCACCGACCTTGAAGGCCTCGAAAATCAGCTCTTTATCTTCCATTGAAGTTAGCATGATGACCTTGGCTCCTGTGCATTGTACAATTTCTGCCGCTGCCCAAATGCCATCCGGGCTGTCTGACATCATAATATCCATAAGCACCACATCAGCTTCTACCCGCTCCAGCAGCTCGACTCCAGTTTGTCCGGAGGAGGCTTGACCAACCAACTCAAAATCGGCTTCCTTACCCAAATAGCTAGTCAAGCCGCGAAGCCAATCCGGATCGTCTTCTACAATAGCAATGCGTATCCTGCTCAACCTCTACCGCCTCCTTTCCTATTAGAGAAAATGATAAATACCGCTGTACCGGCGCCAGGCTTGCTGTGAATGGACATTGTACCTTTATGTTTATGTATGATGGTGTGGCAATAAGATAGTCCAAGCCCAAAGTTAAGCTTCTTACCGCCCTTCGTCGTGTAGAATGGATCAAAAGCTTGCCTGAGCTGTGATTTGTCCATACCAATACCCGTATCCCTTATTTCAGCCGTCAGGCTCCGTTTCGTTTCGGTCAATTTAACGAGCAGCTTTCCTCCTTGCGGCATTGCTTCTATCGCGTTCATCAGTACATTAGACATGACCTCATCCAGCTGTGCACTGTCTCCCCACATAGCTCCTTCACAGCGTATTTCCTTTACGACCTCGATTTGGTCAAGAGTTGGCTCCAGCGCCATCAGGCAATGTTCCAGGATCTCAGCAATCAGAACCGGCTCTTCATGCAAAATTACATCCTGAGTTTGCCCCTGTATACGATAAATCATATCATAAATATGCTGTGAAGCGTTTAAGATTACATCGACATCATTTTCCAATTGAACAGGATCGGATTGATTGGATTCCGATTTGATCTTTTCACCAAACAGACGAATTTTTCCTACATCGTTTTTTATCGCATGGTTAAGAATCGAGGTACCCGAAGTAATAGCCCTCAGCGTATAATCAAGCTGATGATTGCGAATTGAAATTTGCAGGCCCATAAATCCATAACGAAAGCTGGAGAAAAAAATGACAGCCAGCGTAAATCCGATCAGCCAGGCGTTATAACGCCACCATTCATTATTGCCATACAACGTTGGAAGTATATACAGAGTGAATAAAGCACCAAACATCGTTGGAGCCGCTGCAAGTGTAGTCAGCATACGCAGCTTGCGTAGATAGGAATTCATTTCCTTGGCTGTTGCGTGTATTAATATTATGATCCCCGCAATAATGTAAGGAACTGTCCAGAACATTACGAATCGATAAGGAATCGGGTCGTTACCTACGGGTTCAAACGCAAATGATATCAGCGCAGGCAGAAGCAGTAACCATGAAAGCCATCTTTTCCATTGCCAGCTCGCGTAGTTTGGGTGGTATACGATTGTAAACATCAGGAAGGTATACGGAAGACCGTAGTAGCAAATAATCGACGAGAATCGCTCCATATAACCCATGAGCTGGGAAAGTGATATAGACATCCAGCCCTGCTTGGTCAAATAAGGACTCAACAGCTCATTAATAACAGCGGATAAACCGCCAAAACCGCCAGTGAAGGCAATGCTGGCGATCCACCTTGTTGTAGCTCTCCTAGGATCTGTAACTACTAGAAGCAACCCAATTGTCCACAAGCCTATCAGTACAAACAGCATAAAGATCGGCACATCCGTTCTAAATTATAACGTATAATCTTTTTTCAGCTGCTCCAGCTCTTGTAAGGAGCGTTCTACCCATCTTGCCTGTTCTTCCAATATCCGGATCTCGGTATACAAGGCACGTTCCAAAGAAACCCGATACTCTTGAATTGTTCCATTAAATGGTTTAACAGTATACATAGGCATTAAAGCAATTTCTCCGTCAGATAATGCCCGTCGTTGATGAAAGAAAGGTACATTCGGATCCATCGGATTATGCAAATCACCTTGTGTCGGGTGCTTGATGACAGCTTTAATTTTAACTGCAGCTTTGCCGGAGCTCGAGATCTCGACAATTTCACCGACATACTCTCCGGTTTTATAAGTGGCTGTGACTATCGTTCCAATCTCAAATTGATTACTCATCTCGGTTATCCTCCTTAAATTTCTGCGAAGCTAAGCTAATTTCACCAGCGTTAGATGGATTAGAAGTTAAATCAGAACCACCCGTATTTGATAAGCCTTGCGAGTCCAAGCTCGGTTCGTTACCATTTAAAGCTTTATGAAACCATTGGAGCAAATTGTCTACTCCCTGCATGCGATATCTTTTGTCCGCAATACCATGCTGCTTAAGATGCACGATACAAGGCACACTTTCAATCTTCCAGCTCTGCACAAGCTGTGGACAGAAGTTCACATTACTTTTCACAATAGGAAGACCCGGCATCAGTGTCAAAACAACCTGCAGCATCTTTTCAGTCATTTTACAAGTACCACACCATGGAGTATACAAATATACGAATTGACTCTCGGATAACAAAGTAAGCCTCGTCCGCAGCTGCTGCTCCGTCCATTCCGTCATTTCCATTGCAAAAACTCCTTTCTGGTGGGTAATCTGTTTCTTATTCATTTACTTGTTCGTCCAGGCGCTCAAGGCAGAGGTGTAAATGCTCCAATAGACTTGGAATATCATCAATATGCCGCTCATCCAGCTTTTTAATGAATTTCACTTCCAGCTTCGACTTCATTTGTCTCGGCTGCTGTCCGTATTCCATCATGATGCACTGTGACATTTGCGGCCCGGCCCCCCAGATTTCACTGATCATAGAGGAAGCCTTGGCGCAATCCCGTTCGATATCGGCAATCGGGAATACAAAGCTAAGCTCTAGACTGCAGCCAGGCTGCTGTTTGGAATCGGCGAGCAGCTCTGCAGCTAAATCAGCTACGCTTGCTGTCAGCATGAAGCTGCCTTCAGCCGCACCATCTTGTTTGCGGGCCATGGTCATGGAGAAGCTGCGGGACATAGAGGACAGCTCGACACGATCTGTTCTTCCCAAAATGCGAACGGAATCATTCAAGTCCATATCATAGACAGCACCCTCAAGCACTACCTTTAAATTGTCATAAATCGTTGGGTCAAACATCATATACGCTCCTGTTTCAAGATAAACCAGCTTCCTGTTGGACAAATCCTTACAAAATCAGTACAATTGAATCATCAAGAACAAGGAAGGTGTACCTCATGTCCGACGAAACTCAATCAAACGATTCCGTACAAGAGCCAAAAAAAGTCAGCTTGGCTGACGCCATTAAAAACAAGCTTGCCCAAAAGAAGCAAGAGCAAGCTGATGAAAAAGTGAATGGACAGCTGCGCGGCGGCAACAGTGCCGTAATGAGAAATCAGAACAACAAAAAACCGAATAATCAACGGCGCCGCACAGGCGGCAGTTAAAGAGAAGGATGAGCTATCCAGACAAGCTCATCCTTTTTCTATACTCTCATTTAAACGTACAGCAGTTCACGTTGTTTTTTTACATCTTCACTTTGCAAATATTCATCGTAGGTGGTCATTTTGTCAATCAAGCCATTTGGTGTAATTTCCATGATTCGATTGGCTACCGTTTGGATAAACTGATGGTCATGGGATACAAAAAGCATCGTACCATCAAAATCAACCATACCATTATTCAGAGCTGTAATTGACTCCAAATCCAAGTGGTTTGTCGGCTCATCCAGCAGCAGGACGTTGGCTCCACTCATCATCATTTTGGACAGCATGCAGCGAACCTTTTCTCCCCCGGAAAGCACACTTGCTTTTTTAAGGGCCTCTTCGCCTGAGAACAGCATCCGACCTAGAAATCCGCGAAGATACGATTCATCCTGCTCTTTGGAATATTGGCGAAGCCAGTCAACCAAATTAATGTCTGTGTTAAAATAAGCTGTGTTATCCTTAGGAAAATACGCTTGAGATGTCGTAACTCCCCATGCATATTCCCCAGAATCGGCCTCTACTTCTCCCATCAGGACTTGAAACAGCAGTGATTTGATGTTTCCGTTAGGACCTACAAGTGCAACCTTATCGCCCTTGTTCAAGGTAAAGCTGATGTTATTCAGCTGCAGCTCGCCATCAATCGATTTCGTCAGCTTATCAACAGCAAGCAGCTGCTTACCAGCCTCACGTTCGGGTGAAAACTTAATAAATGGATATTTCCGTGTAGAAGGCTTGATGTCTTCAAAGGTCAGCTTCTCCAGCTGCTTTTTACGTGAAGTAGCCTGCTTCGATTTGGACGCATTGGCGCTAAAGCGTTGGATAAACGCCTCCAGCTCTTTACGTTTCTCATCTGTTTTCTTGTTCGACTCACGGCTCAGCTTCAAAGCCAATTGGCTAGACTCATACCAGAAGTCATAGTTACCGACATAGAGCTGAAGCTTGCTGAAGTCAATATCGGCAATATGCGTACAAACCTGATTCAGGAAATGCCGGTCATGGGATACAACAATTACTGTACCTTCAAATCGGGAAAGGAAGTTTTCCAACCAATTGATCGATTCGATGTCCAAATGGTTCGTCGGCTCATCCAGCAGCAAAATATTGGGATTCCCGAAAAGAGCTTGCGCCAAAAGCACGCGAACTTTCTCGTTACCACTCAAATCCTTCATTTTTTGCTCATGCAGATCCTTATGAATACCCAGTCCGATCAACAGTTCAGCCGCATCCGACTCTGCTTGCCAGCCGTCCAGATCCTGGAATTCACCTTCCAATTCTGCTGCACGCATCCCGTCCTCTTCGGAAAAATCGGCTTTGCTGTACAACGCATTTTTCTCTTCGGTAATTTGAAACAATCTGGCATGACCCATAATGACTGTTCTTAGAACTTCAATTTCATCAAATTCAAAATGATCCTGCTTCAAAACCGCCATACGCTCGCCCGGAGTAATGCTCACTTCTCCTTTGTTAGCGTCCAATTCCCCAGATAAAATTTTCAAAAATGTCGATTTACCTGCGCCATTAGCTCCGATCAATCCATAGCAATTGCCAGGTGTGAACTTGACGTTAACATCCTCAAACAAAGCCCTTTTACCATATCGTAGTGTTACATTAGAAACTGTAATCATCGTATTCCCTACTCTCTTCAATTTGCGATAAAAATAATACCTTGCCATCAAACATAAATTATACCACAAAAACCCTATGCATTCACGCTATTTACCATTAGAAATTTGCTCGACAAGCTCAGATAGCTCCGTCCAGCGGTCCATAGCCTGCTCCATCTGCGCTGTCAACTGCTGCTCCTGCTCATAAAGCTCCTGGATTTTACCGAAATCACTGCCAGCCTGCTCTATGCTCAGTTTGATGTGAGCCAGCTTTTCTTCAAGCGCTGCGATCTTGTCCTCGATCTGATCCCATTCCCGCTGTTCATTAAAGCTAAGCTTACGCGCACGCGTACCCTCTTTGCGATCAGTTCCTGATGAGGACGGAACATTCATATTGGCGGCAGGGACCGTCTTCTGAGATTGCTGCTTGCGTTCATTGGCTACAGCCAGTTCCGCTTCCTTGACTGAAGCCAAATAATCCGAATAATTACCAATAAAACGGTTGATCGCCCCATCCTCGAAAATGAATAGATGATCCGCAGTTCTGTCCAAAAAGTACCTATCATGGGAAACGGTGATAACGGCACCAGGGAAATCCTCCAAATATTCTTCGAGGATGGTCAGTGTCTGGATATCCAGATCGTTGGTAGGCTCATCCAGCAGAAGCACATTAGGCTCACCCATCAGCGTTCGCAATAAGTACAATCTTCGGCGTTCGCCGCCAGATAGCCTGCCAATTGGGGTCCATTGTAAAGCTCCTGGGAATAGGAACCTCTCCAGCATTTGTGACGCTGTAATTGATTCACCGCTAGCTGTGCGGATGACCTCGGCGCCTTCCTTAATGTATTCGATCACCCGCAGCTTCTCGTCCATTTCCACGCTTTCCTGTGTATAGTAAGCAAGCTTAACGGTTGTACCCACTTCGATCGAACCTTCATCCGGTTGCAATCTGCCTGCCAGCATATTGAGCAGTGTCGATTTACCGCTGCCATTGGGACCTATAATGCCAAGGCGATCATCCGGCATGACAATATAGCTGAAATCATGAACCAAGGTCCGTCCCTCAAACGATTTGGTCACATTGTCCAGCTCCATTACCTTCTTGCCAAGACGACTAGCTCCAAGCGCCATATCCATCTGTGTCGAAGGTCCATCCACTTTACGATCACGCAATTCGACAGTCCGATCGATACGTGCTTTTTGCTTGGTCGTGCGCGCTTTTGCACCCCTACGCAGCCAAGCCAGCTCGCGTCGAAGCAAATTTTGTCGCTTATCCTCTTCTGATGCTTCCCGATCAAGACGTTCCGCTTTTTTTTCAAGAAAGGAAGCATAATTGCCTTCGTAGCTGTAAAGCTTGCCTTTGTCCAGCTCGATAATCCGATTCGTTACACGATCAAGAAAATAACGATCATGCGTTACTAGAAGCAGGGCACCTTTCCATTTGGACAAAAATTCTTCCAGCCACTCCACAGTAGAATGATCAATATGATTCGTAGGCTCATCGAGAATTAGCAAATCCGCCGGCTGAATCAAAACTCTTGCCATCGCCACACGCTTTCGCTGTCCGCCTGATAGAAGGCCGACCTTTTGCGAAAAGTTGACAATACCGAGCCTCGTCAGCACGGTTTTGGCAGTTGTGCTGGCCTCCCAGGCATTTAACGTATCCATACGATGTTGAACTGCAAACAGCCGTTCCTGCAGTTTTTCATTTTCAGGCTCGACCTGCAAGGCCTCAAGAGCCACCTCATATTCACGAAGTGTTTGCATCAATGGCGTATCGCCATAAAAAACCTGCTCCAGTACCGTAGACTCCTTATCAAACTGTGGGTTTTGCGGCAAATATTCAGCGCGAAAATGATTCGAATGAGACATTTTTCCCGAATCTACAGGCTCTAAGCCTGCAATGGCTTTTAGCAAGGAGGATTTACCGGTTCCGTTGACACCGACTAATCCAATCCGTTGTCTTTCGTCAATACCAAAGGTTAGATCATCAAATAGTACCTTTTCTCCGTAGCTTTTATGAAAATGCTCAATAGATAATATGTTCAAAACTTACAGCTCCTTTGGTTCTTGAATTGTGCATGGTTCCATGACGTAAGCAGTCAATAAAGCGATAGTACCCATGATTGCCTCACGGTGAGTTCGTTCCATCCCATGAGAGGCATGCACGCCGGGTCCGATCAACGCCGCCCTTATATTACTCCCGCCGCGCAGAGCAGCAGATGCATCTGAGCCATACTGCGGATAAATATCGATAGCATGCTTGATTCCTTCACGCTTGGCAAGCTCGATCAGCTTCGAGGTTATTTGGTAATCGTAGGGGCCTGAGGAATCCTTGGCACATATCGACACATCGAATTCGGTGCAGGTCAGATCCTCACCCATGGCTCCCATATCGACTGCCAGCAGCTCATCTATATCAGGAGGTAAATAAGCTGCACCATGTCCCACCTCTTCATAGGTGCTGATCAGCAGCTTCAGCGTATGTGCAGGTTTCATCTTATTTCTGTGCATCAATTCCAGCAGCCCGAATAGTGCTGCTACTCCAGCTTTATCATCCAAATGACGGGATTTAATGAAACCATTATCCATTGATTTCACCCGCGGGTCAAAGGAAATAAAATCTCCTGTGCTGATTCCAAGCTTTTGTACATCCTCCGCACTGCTCACAGGCTCGTCTAAACGTATTTCCATAGCTGCCTCATCCCGTTTCAGTTCCCGTGCATCGGGGTAAACGTGAACCGAAGGTTTTGTCGTCAGGATCGTCCCTTCATAGGTTCGACCATCTCTGGTGTGGATCTGGCAATATTCATTTTCGACAGCATTCATCATATAACCACCAACCGGTGTTAAACGCAGCATACCGTTCGACTTGATGGATCGAACCATTGCCCCTAAAGTATCCACATGCCCTGACAACCCAATCACACGCGTTGGATCAATACCTGGTACAGTGATCAATCCCGCACCTTTTTTCGTATAGTTCATCGAAAATCCCAGCTTCTTCGCTTCCTGTTCGACAAAATTCATAATTGAAACACAATAGCCGCTTGGACTCGGTGTGTTCAACAGCTGCTCCAGCAGTTGGATCACATAGTTTTGGTTGATTTGTGCTCTCACGTTGTTCGCCCCTTGTTGAATAAACTTGATAGATTTGCGTCATTTCCTGTTTTCATGTAAGCTAACAGATGTATAATTAAAGGAGGAATATCCCAATGTCCGAAGTACTAGCACCAAAAACCTGTACAATTGAACGTCTGGTCACTGTTGAAGAAGATGTCAAGAAAGTGATCAGCGGCGAAAAAACCGCAACTCGCAGAAATGGACGATATGCCGATATCGGTGAGATTATGGAGCTTCAAGGTCATAAGTTTGAGGTTCACAAGGTGTACCAACAAAGTTTAGGCGAATTGACCGATGAAGCAGTTCAAACCGAAGGCTTTGAAAACGTGGAAAGCTACAAAAACCACATTCTTGGCATGCACGCTGGAATGCCTTGGCTTCCACATATGAAAGTATGGGTTCACGAGTTTCGCGCCGTATAAAGCAGCAGATACCAAAAACAGTGTAGTACTCATCTAAATGAATGCTACACTGTTTAATTTATCTTTTCAAGTTTGGAGGCTTCATCTTGTATTTATGGCTCATCTTTATCCACGCCGTTAGTGCTATGGTATCTATCGGTCCCTTTTTCGTGCTTATTCCTATGCTTTCCAAACTTCGTACTGCAGAGGGCGCAGTTTTGAATTCATATCTGGATTCGTTTCATTTTACAGTACGATTATCCAAGCATACGGGCCATGTACTCGTTGCCTCAGGACTGCTCCTGATGTGGCTTGGTGGTTGGCCTTGGAGCACGCCATGGATTGCCGGCACTTTTATTGTTTTATTTGCTTCACTGCTTTTTATGGCTCGTGCCTTTTCTCCAACGATTCGCAAGCTGCGCCAACCGGAGCATGACCGTAAATTACTCGTGAATAAGCTCTCTCGAGCTTTGTATATGTATATGTTTGTCCTGTTCGTTATGTTATGGCTGATGATTATGAAACCGACTCTATGGTGATCTAGAATCCACCAGAGTCGGTTTTTTTGTTATGTACACAATGCTGCTGAATTACGATTCAAAATCAACACAAACACTCGTCCCATTCAGCACTTCTTTCATGTGTTTCTTAACTTCCAGATGCACAGGATGAACATCATATGCAGATAAATCTTCCAAGGAGTCAAATTTTGTAACCAAAGCAATATCATAAGAACGTTCCTGATGCAGGATGTCTAGTCCAACCTCAATGTGTTTGAGAACTGGAATTTGGCCTTCCATGTCGGAAAGTACCTTTGCTGTTGCTTGAATGGATTCAAGACTGCGGTCCTTTAGTTTGAAAAAGACGATATGAGTAATCATAAATTTTCTCCTTTTTACCCTGTTTAGGGTTGATATTACCCTCCCAAACCCTCCCTAGCTGTGAGAGATACTGTTGTGTTCTCTGAACGCTTTTCGTCCCTACGGGACACGCTTGGGTTTGGGTGTTATGGGTGTGTGTTGATATGAGACTTTTTGTGTTCTCGGAGCGCTTTCGTCCCTGTGGGACACGCTTGGGTTTGGGTGTAGTAGGGCGTTGTGCAGCTCATGATGACAGTAAGAGTCCACTTGTTGGGCTCGCTTTTGTCCCTCTGGGACACGCTTAGCACTTTGTGTTGAAGGGAAAGCGTACTGCTGGGTGAGTACTGAGTTTGATAATTACTGCCTACTGCGGCTTCTTACTTATGAGCTAAAGCTTTACTAGACCATTCTTCGACGTCCCATACCTTGGTTACCCAATCTTCGTAGAAATCAGGTTCGTGGCAAACCAACAAAACCGTGCCTTTAAATTCCTTGAGGGCGCGTTTCAACTCATCCTTGGCGGATACGTCCAAATGGTTCGTAGGCTCATCAAATAGAATCCAGTTACTTTCGCGAAGCAGAAGCTTGCACAAGCGAACTTTGGCCTGTTCGCCACCGCTCAACATGCTCATAGGACGCGTGATATGCTCATTTTTCAAGCCGCAGCGAGCAAGAGCACCACGAACTTCATTTTGGTTCATATGGGAAAACTCATTCCATACATCATCGATAGGTGTAAGATTGGCAGCTTTAACCTCTTGCTCAAAATAAGCCGGAAACAAAAAGTCACCACGGTAGGTTTTACCGCCAAAAGCTGGCACTTTGCCAATTATCGTTTTTAACAGTGTTGATTTACCGACACCGTTGCAGCCGACAATAGCGATTTTATCACCACGTTCAATGATCATATTCATTTCGGGGAGCAGCGGTCGATCGTAACCGATAACCAGCTTTTCGCCTTCAAATACGACCTTGCCGCTGGATCTGGCATCCTTAAATTGAAATACAGGCTTGGCTGCAGTTTCCGGACGGTCAATTCGATCTACCTTTTGCAGCTGCTTCTCGCGGCTTTTCGCTCTTCCGGAGGTCGATGCACGAGCCTTGTTACGTTGGATGAAGTCCTCTTGCTTTTTGATATATTCCTTCTGCTTTTCATAAGCATCAAGATGCTGCTGTTTATTCACATCAGCCATCTGCAAAAACTTCTCATAATTAGCAGTATAACGGGTCAGCTTGGAAAATTCCAAATGATATACGATGTTAACGACCTTATTCATAAATTCCGTGTCATGTGAAATCAGCATAAAAGCGTACGGATAATTTTGCAAATAATTCGTTAACCAATCAATATGCTCAACATCCAGATAGTTCGTAGGCTCATCAAGCAGCAGCGCCGTTGGTTGCTCCAGAAGAAGCTTGGCCAATAATACCTTTGTTCTTTGTCCACCGCTAAGCTGTGATACATCACGATCCAGTCCGATAGCATCCAGACCTAATCCATTGGCCATTTCTTCGACTTTTGAATCCAGTAAATAGAAGCCGCTGTTTTCCAAACGGTCCTGGATTTCTCCCATTTGCTCTAACAAAATCTCCAGCTTTTCCGGGTCGGCATCACCCATCTGTTCCGTAATCAGCAGCATTTCTTTTTCCTGCTCGTACAACGATAAAAAAGCATCCTTAAGTACGTCTCGGATTGTTTTGCCGGGAGTCAACTTCGTATGCTGATCCAAATAGCTATAATGAACTCGTGGCGTCCACTCGACTTTCCCCTGATCCTTCAGTAATTGTCCAGTCAATATATTCATCAGCGTAGATTTGCCTACACCATTTGCACCAACAATACCCACATGCTCTCCTGCAAGTAATCGAAACGATACCTCTTTAAATAATACTCGATCACCAAAGCTATGGCTTAAATCTTCTACAGTCAACAAACTCATTGCTCTTCGATTGGCTCCTGTCCAGTAATAAAATGTGTGACACTTTATTATATCACTTTCGCCACTGCACAGGGAATAAAATCTGAAAATTTTTCGTCCTATACCACAATCTTTGCCAAAAAGTGAAACTAGCGTTCAATGAACGCAGCAGAACGACGCTAATATTATCATTGGAACGATTATCCAAAGCCATGTCGATCAGCATATCACTCATTTGCTGCAGATCCTGCTGTTCCTTCTCGCCTTCGCGGAGAAAGCGCTCTATCCTTGAATCGGGCAACCGATCGTAAAAGCCGTCACTACAAAGTAAAAACAAATGCTCCGGAACAAAAAAACCGCTACGTTTAATAAGCTTCAGTTTTTTCTGATAGCCAAGACATTCCATGAGCACATGACGCTTGGGATGCTTTCTCGCCTGCTGCCTCGATAATCTGCCTTTGCGAATCTGCTCGTAAATCCAGGATTGGTCTCGTGTTAACTGTCGAATATGCATCTTGGGGTTTACTTTGTAAATGCGGCAGTCTCCAATATGACAAAGAAAGTAGGTTTCATTCAGCAGAAAAAGCAGGGTCAGAGTCGTACCAACCTGATTGCCTGCATCCTTGCCGATTTGTATGAGTCGATCGTTAACCTCGTAAAAAAGCCGCTCGATGGAATTATCCAATTTGCCCCAAATGATTTTACGACGCAAAATAGAGGGGAGCTGTTTATCCAGCCAATGCCTGACAACCTCCGTTGCCACTTCGCTGGCTTTCCCCCCATCCCCACTCCCACCCATGCCATCAGCTATGACGGCAACTGCATAAGGTTCACCATTCTCCGTGGAACCGATTCGGAGCAGCGACCTATCCTCATTAATCATCCGAAACCAACCCGAATGGGTAGCCACTCCATACTGCCAGTTTACGGCAAACGTTGTTTTCAACCCTTACGACCCCATTTTAAATACAAATTCAGTGCTTATTACTCTAACTATATCACCTTCCATCAGAGAATACATCCGGTAAGGCACTAAAATTTCACCATTTTTGAAGGTTCCATTTCGAGATCCTAAATCTTTCAGCATATATTGTCCATTTTCCGACGTTAATTCCGTGTGCAGCCTAGATACGCCAGGCTCCTCAATTTCAAAATCAACTCCTGAGCCTGACCTGCCCAGCAAAAAAGGGAATTTCTCGAGCCAGATCACTTTACTTAACCCATTTGAGTTCCATTCAAAATAAGGTCGAGCTGTCTTCACACCAAGCTGCAAGGAGGAAACACTTAAAAAGACGGTCGCATCCTGAGATGATAGAAGAGTCGTGTGCTGTTCAAGATTTTTATAATAGGAATCGGTTTCCTTGGAAACGTCTGTCTCCTTCAAGCCTTCGAGTCTTGATTCCAATCGTGACTTGAATAATCCATCCGCTTCTGCAATTGTTTGACTTGCACTGTTCTTGTGTGATGAGTCCACAGTTTTTGGAGTATAGAAAGGCTGTAAGACTGAGGAACCCTGAAGCTGCTGACGTTCTTGGAAAAGCTCCTTATGAACCGAATCCCATGATGCAGGTTCGACCGTTTTCACTCCCGGCTTCCAGATTTTCAGTATAATAAAAACGAGATCGATAACAAGCAGAGACAAGCCACCGCATACATATAACCAGCCTTCAGTTGCATGATCCAGATACAGCTTCCAGATTAAACAAAAAGCAAGGACTCCGCTCAGCAGAGCAGGAAATCGAAATTTATTCTTCTTTTCAGCTTTCTCCTGCTTGTCATCCTCTTCAAACCAGGATGGTGAAAAAGCCGGTGGTGTATGCACAGGTGACGCGGCTTTTGTCTCAGCAGCTGCCGCCGCAGTCGGTATTGCTGCTTGAATCGGTGGCACAATTAATGGGACAGAGGGCGATGATTTGACTGAATGTGCAGCTGACGAGCTAGCACCGCTCAAAGAAGCATTCAAGGATTTCGAAACCGTAGAAGTAAATGTTTGCTGAGAAGGGACAACCTCCCTTTGCTGCGAACCAGACGATTGGTCATGAGGTATGGAGGTTTGTCCAAGTCGATTTCTATGCTTGAGCAGCAGCTGTTTAAAAACCGGTATGTTAAATGATTCTTCCATCAGGTAATTCATGATTTCCTGATAGCCACTCCCCGAAAGCTCGGATACTTTATGAATTAAGCGTGAGGCCAAATGCTGTAGGTCAACAGACAAGGTGTTTTTTTCAGTTAACGTGTCCTTCGGAATATAGGTTAAGTGAACATCAGTTAGATCTTCCCCACAATAGATGTAATCCTCTTTAAGCACATATCTGCCTTCCTGAAGCATGTAAATATTACTCTCTCCGACGATATCCACAATTGCAAATAACAAAGAAAAAAATTGTTTAATGTTTATATTTCCCATTCGCAGCCATTGAGTAAGCATTTTTTTGCCTGTAATATTGTAATATAGCTTAATCTGTTGATCATGCTCCTCAACTTGAAGATCAAGTAAATGCGGGACTTTGTTAGCAAGCAGCATGTTCACTTGAAAGCTTGAAAGCTGGTTCCTGTTCAGTCCGTCATCAGCAGACAGCACCATATAATGCCCATTACGAGTTGCAAAATCGACCTTTAAACCATATAACAGCGCATTCAAAGTTGTTGAACTCCTTTCCTAGCTAATTTGCCAAAATACTGTTGCAGTAGCAGGCATGACAGCCCACATAAACGGAAATCGAAGATGATGGGCTGATTTACGATAGGTATCCAGCGGTTTAAGCCGCTTCCAAATCATGATCCCCATCAACATTGTATAGATAGGTCCCCCGCGAGCCTTCCACTCACGTCGCCAGAACAAAATCAGACATCCGATCAATGCTGCATAAATTAATGAATACATCAAGCTTTGCAGTACAAATTCTCCACCGCTCAAGGCTCCAATCGCAGCAAAAAGCTTCACATCCCCTGCTCCAACTGCCCTGATCATATAAAGCAGAAGCAGAGGCGCAAATCCAAATAATGCACCCAGTAGTGCATAGCCAATACCCGCTCCACCTGAAATCAAAGCATGATAACCGATTCCCGCTATAAATCCTGCAGCGCATAGCAGATTAGGAATCTTTCTTTGGGTTATGTCAGTAATGAACGCGGCTGTGAGCAGCATGCCTGTCAATAGCATCATCCCCATCAGCTTCCCCCTACCCAAGCATGCTCATAGGCATGTTTACGAATCACAATTGCTTTTCTAAAAAAAGGAACCGTCAAAGGAACCTCATACTGGGCCTCAATTCCGATAAACGCTTCCTCTTTGTTGTTCAGATCGGGCATAATGACTTTCGTCACTTGCAGGCGTTCCGGCTTCAAACGGGATTTGTTGGCATACGTAACGACCAGTGGTGTGACTGCGCTGTTCAGCATTGGTTTGTATATGGCCTCGATTTGCTGCTTAGCCTCCTCAGTCCCGGATTGACTCATAGCTTCAAGCTGCTCCCTCTGATTTTTTTCCCATTGCATCAGCTTGATGACTGGCTCTGGAATCCATCTCTCGTATTCATCAACAAATTCCTCCCCTTGTACAGCCTTTGACTTGACCATATCGATTTTATCCAACGTTGTATCCATCAGTCCCTTGGCCGAGCTTTGGTCCCACTTGGATTTAGTTTCCTGATAGAGCAGATCAATCGAATACATATTGGTTGCGACCACCTTCGTCGTATCGGATACTGCGGATTGTAAAGCCATTTCTGCTAATGAAACCTGGATAAATGCAATTAACAATAAAATAAAAGATAAAAATAGTGGCAAAACGAGCGAAGCCTCCAATACGATACCACCATCTTGCTTATCAAGGAACTTCACTTTTCACCTCCCAAATTTTTCGTAGAAAACTCACTTCGAAATCTATACTCCGTTTTCTTGGAACTTACTCTGTAAGCTCATTCATTTTCGCAGAAAATTACAAAAGCGAATCTCAACTTCCAATAAACTTGCCGTGAAAGCTTAAGACGTCTGACTAATAAGACATTGCACCCGTTTTGATCAATTGACATCGATTCAAGGTGACCTCACAAGGAAATAATTCAGCAGATCCGAGCAATTTCATGATTCCCGGTAAAAACCACAGCCTTATCGAGGTAGCTGCGGTACCTGACACATACGTTGTACTTAACTGCAGGTCCTTCCCCGTGTTTAATTGGATCAAGCCCTGCATGCGGGACATCAGCACCTTATCTCTGCTATGCAAAAGAAGAAAAATTCGTAAATAATCTTTATACGTTAATGTAACGAGACTACCTAGCTTTTTAGCCAGTGGGACGGCATCTCCCTGTACCAGCTTGACCATATCCAGTTGTGCTTTAATGGCACCTTCGGCTACTGCTGCCAGCAGCATCAGCAAGGGAGAACCCGCGTTCATCGCTTGAATATGCGGCTCCATTAAGGCTTCTGCAGTACCTACTGCCAAACGAAATGCGAACATTTCGCCATAGGCCATTGAGTAATTACTCAAGCAGGAATTACCTCCATACAACAAATATTCAACCTCTTGATTCGTCAATGGGTGGCGGTCGGGCTGTGACGCTTCTCTGGACACCTTAATGGAACCACTCACATCTTTTTCCAGCCCCAACGTACGGTAATTGAATTTGCTCAGTGCATATTCATCCATATAAAACTCATCCCGTACATCGGTCAGTATGGATTCAAATGAAGTAATTAAACTCATCGCACTGTCATTCGCTTTATCGGCATCCTTGAAATCCAGGTTAGGAACAGGTTGAGCGATATTGGCTTGTTCGTTAGTCATCATGTAACCCTGATAATAACCAACTGTACCCTTAGAAGGATCTCCTTGAAGCCTAATATAACTTGCTTTATAAGGGTCCGTAGTTTCAATCAGACTGCAGCTGCCCATTGCCTTCATAATCTGATCAAGATAAGGTTGGGCCTTTTTCCTTTGTTCCTTTTTCGAAGTCTTTACACTGTCCTTATTCTTATTCCGAGCCATTTCCTTTGGACTTTGCTTGGTAAACAAATCATTCGCCTGCTGCCAAAATGATTCATTCGCTCTAACCGCATTCTGATAGTTTTGTGCATCAAACAGCCAGATACTGCCTAGCTGTGCCTGTAGACCCGAAAATAGAGCCACACTAGATGCTGCTTGAGCTCCATAATCATCCAATTCCTGCCTGCTGATCTTATATATATTTTGAAATACCTGATTTGCAGGAAAATCAGACGTACCGCTAGAACCGGATTCTATTGTGCTCAGCTCTGCGTTTAATTTATCATTAGCGGTTTTGGCCAAATTAAGCGCCGTTTCGAACTTTTCGAGAGAGCTTTTTAAAGCATTTAAATCTGTTGTCGATCGAAGCTTAAGTATGGTAAGTAAGCTGGCATATTTAATCGTATCCTCCAGCAGCTGCTCCAAGTCGCTTACTTTTTTAAATATCTCGTTCAACTGCTCATTCAGCTTATTTCTGCTTTCAGAAAGGCCACGAATCGAATCAGCAGCTCCTGCACCGGCCTTCGCCAATGAATCAATGCTTTTATCAATACTTTTGATTTGCTCCTCCAAATTCTTCAAATGATCCTTTGCTTCAGTCAGAGACTGCCTGACCTCATCTACGTTATGAATGCCCACCTTTTCACTTAATTTGTTTAAATCTGATAGTTGAGTTTTATAAAACGGATGCATAGTTTGCGCCTTTTTATACATGGTTTCCCATTCATCCCACGCATCGTCCAGCTTGTCATCACGATTCTCAATCCATTTTTCAATGGAAATTGCATTTTTAGAAAATTTCTGTGCTTGAGACATTGTTGTTGAAAGGCCTGTCTTTTTAAATTTATCTATTAATTCCAAGGAATAAATCATTGGAGCCCGATATTTCATATCTTCCAAAACTTGTTTCTTAAATATTTTATGATTGGCTAATGTATACATCGAAGTCATACTTGAATCATCTTTTTCCAAACGATGGTCAATAAATTGGAAATGAGCTGCCTGAATAGAACCGGAGAGATTGCCGTCCACTGTTTTTAGAAATAAGGCTTCAGTCTTTTCCAGTTCCTGATCGAGAGCAAATAATCCGTAATTGTGCAGCTGTGGGGAGAAGGCAGATAGTACAGATCGAACTCCTGTTTTGACCGCATTTTCAGCTTCCTTCTCGGCAACCTTAATACGCGAGAAATCAATCAGCAGTGCACAAAATAAAAAGATAGGTACAAGAATCAATATTAAATACAAGGAGACTGCACCTTGCTGTTCCTTTATCAGCCTCCGCAGCCGGTTCAAACGCATCCCTCCCGTTACTCATGGATCACAATTACGATGCCTTTACGCTGAAGCTCTTGTCGAAAGCCCGCAGATAAAATTACCGTATCTCTGTTAGATTGCTTAAAGAAATGCCAGACGACGCCTTTGATTTGAGTACCTTCTTGCAGAAGCTCTGCATCCTTAGGCATTTGTACTTGTCGCAGTTGACTTTCAGTAAAGGTATAAAAGGCTTGATGTGCAACCTGATTGGCATCCAAGGCATCTAAGTGGCGCTCTGTTGCAGCATTCACCTTGACAGTTATGGCTTTGCCGTTTACAAGCGTTTGTAAATACTTAACTGCACTCGCATGGCTATCAATGACAACCCTCTGCTCAGGAACTGAGGTTGGCTCCGTAAAAGTTTCAACTGCAGCACGCGGCGACAATCGTCCCTTTACTTCACTGATAAACGTTCGAGTCAGATCAATAATACGAATAGATTCTACGGGATCAACCACTTGAGCTTGTGCAGAAGATTCCACATCATGAAAAAGCAGCTTTTCTGCATACTTAGGTGTATGGAACGGTTTATTCAAATATATGGATACTTCTCTAAATATGCCGCTATTCCGGTACTGTATCGTCCCCTTCCATTCCTTGGAGATTGCAGCACCCACACGACGCAGCTTTCCCTCAGGACCTCGATCTCCATTAGTGACTGCAGTAGGCAAAGTTATTTGAGAAGCAGCATTGGGAATCAGAAACGCAAATAGATCCGAAATGCTGTCACTATGCAGCCGCCAATACAATCCATCATCCTCACCAACATTATAGGCACCCGTGACCGTATTTTTCGTGCTGTTATCCCAAACAAAAGCAGCACGGTCAGCCGCAATCCCTGCAGATTGCTGTGCGGATGATGATTGAAAAACGAATAGTGCCAAGAATAAGAGCGACAAGGTGCTGATCAGAATAAGGGGCATCACAAAGCTGGCCTCAATGGTAAACGTTCCGTGGGTTTCGTGGAGCAGTCTGGTATATGCCGACTTGTTCATGGGATTAGGATTGCTATTACTTGTTCTCAGGGATTCACCTTACCTGCATCTTTTTTAAGAGTATCCGTCATCGTACCCTCGCCTTTAAACGAATCATTTGTCGACGTAAAAAGCTCTTCGATCCATTTAATAATCCACTTACGAAACGCAATGGCAACAATAACCAGCACCGCAACAATTAACAAAATTTCAAGTGTACCTAATCCTTCCTCATCGCTCCACAATTTCTGAATACCTTTATTGATTATACTTATATTCATCATACTTACACGCTCCATCCTCATTGTAGTCAGTTCATCACATACGTAAATTGTTTACCATTATTGGTCCATCATCAAAATTGCCGGTGCCGCTACCACGATCATGACGACCATAAATATAAACACCATCGGAAATACCATTTTGGAGGACGCTTCTTCTCCCAACGTTTTGGCTATTGCTTTTCGTTTTTCCCATAGTGTAAAAGATAGCTCCTTCAGCGACATGACCAGCTCATCTCCACCTCTTTTGTAATTGAGCAGCAGTGTGGTCGTGAATAAGGATACCTCCTGTATCCCGCAGCGTTTGTTGAAATCCTCCATCGATTTGGTAAAAGAGGCGTTCATCCCGATTTCATAAGCGGCGATTGCCAGCTCGGATAATAAAGGGCTTTGTTGTACATTCGGATTTCGTTCGATACAGCGCAATAATGCTTTCTGAACGGTTTCTCCTGCATTGACGAGCAGCACAATTTGATTCACCATTTCCGGCAGATCAAGCAGCATTTGTCTTTTTTTCTTGAGAAGCTGACTTGCCAAATTTTTGTACAGGAGAAACGGTAAAAAGATAACAAGTCCTCCTCCATAACCAAGCATTTCCGCACCGACATCCGAAGCCCATCCAAGAAAAGTACTTCCTATGACGATCAAAATCGAATACGTAAAGACTCCTGCAATAAAGCATTTGGTGCGAATCATGGCGGTCTTGCTTCCGTACAAGCCAAACATGATATGATGTATCCTCGAAATACTTTCAGGCAGACGATCGGCAATCCTGAGCTTATCCATTAGCCACAACGATACGGGCGCAGCAACTGAAGGCTTTAGATACATCTGGTTGTCTTTGACGAAACCTTTATATACTGGGGTTGCCAGCATTAGAAGGACTCCAGCTATCACAAGCTCCACACACAGTAGTGCCAGCATGTACAAGTGATCATCACACCTTAATATTCATAATCATTTTTGTAATCCCAAAACATCCAAGTAATATTAGTAAAGCTGCGGTCATAATCAAATATCCCGTTATCCCTTTGTAAATAGGTTCCATATAGTCAGGGGAACTGAAGCTAAGCACCGCAATTACGATAACAGGTGCAAAAGCAAGAACTCTCGATTCAAAACGCTTTTGTGCCATCATGACCGAAATTTCCTGCTGAATATCCAACTTTTCCTGGATAATGGAGGCGGTACGACGGATTACATGAACCAGATTGCCGCCCGTTCGCTTGCAGGTTGCAAATACTTCCGTAAACTGCTGGATATCATCGATCTGTGTTCGCTCACTCAAATCCTTAAGTGCCATTTCAATCGTTTCCCCATTTTCAATGCGCCGATTAATCGTTTCCAGCTCCTTCACAATAAGTGCCCGCGGATCCGGATACAATAATCTTAAATCAACCAGTGTTTCCTGAAATGCATTCTCAACCGATTTGCCAGCCCCCAATGCCGATGACAACGAAGCCAATGCTTGCTTGAATTGCAATTGAAGCAACGCCTTGCGTTTACGTGTAAGATCTTTTCTGCGGATTTTGGGATAGTAAAGTCCGGCTAATGAGATGAGTATTGCAGCAAGCACATTCTGATAAAATACGTAACCAATCCCACCCAAAATCCCCATTGCTATAACCACGGTAACGATCGTTTCTGTTAAAGTCATCTCGTACACATTGTACTGGAGCAGTTGAGGACCCTTTGTTATCCTTTTAGATTCACTTTTAGATTCATTCGAGCGTTTGGAAGAAAAAAAGATCCACAACCCTCCACCCAGCAGTACTGCTATCACAATAATATACAGGCCATGGCCTCCTTTCCTTTGTCGTACCGGTACACCTTATAAAGCGTAACCCGACATTGCTAGCTTATCTTGTTTGGTCAGCACATTCCCGGTCGGTTGTAGCTCACCGATCACTCGTCCTTCTTGGTCATCTCCCCTTTCAACAAATTCGAACAACCGATTTAACTTTACCTCGCCTCCCTCCATACCGATGATTTCACTGATCTCGGTCACTCTGCGCGAACGGTCCCGAAGCCGATGGAGGTGAATCATGATATCAATAGCTGAGCAAATTTGTTTGCGAACAACCTCAACCGGCAGTGCTGCGCCGCTCAACACCATCGTTTCTAGTCGGCTCAGCATATCCGTACTTGAATTAGCATGGCCAGTGGAGAGTGACCCATCATGCCCGGTGTTCATGGCTGATAGCATATCTAACGCCTCTGCGCCGCGCACTTCACCGACAATAATTCGATTCGGTCTCATCCGCAACGAGGAACGGATCAAGTCACGGATCGTGATCTCGCCTTTACCTTCCGTATTGGCATTTCGAGTCTCCATGCGCACCAGATTTGGTACCGTTCTGATTTGCAGCTCGGCTGAATCCTCAATAGTAATAATCCTTTCATCCTCGGGAATATATTGCGACAAAGCATTCAGAAAGGTTGTTTTTCCAGAGCCTGTACCGCCTCCAATGAACAGATTATATTTGGCCTTCACCAAATTTGTCAGAAAATCAGCAGCTTCTTGGGTCAATGCCCCCTTAGCTATTAAATTGTCCAGCGTCAATGGGGATTCCGGGAATTTACGAATCGTCATGGCAGGTCCCTCAAGTGCAATAGGTGAAAGGACAACATTCACACGGGAGCCGTCCAGCAGCCTTGCGTCTACTATCGGATTAGCCTCATTGACCGCACGGTTCACCTTGGCAACAATCGCCTGGATAACATCCTCCAGCTTCTCCTTGCTTTCGAATTTCACTTCCGTTAATCGGACACGACCCTCCTGCTCGATAAAAATTTGATCATGACGATTTATCATAATTTCAGTGACCGCCGGGTTATCAACTAAGGGCTGCAGAACATCTAAACCTCGAAAGGAGTTAAACAGTCTCAGTACGAGAGCATGCTTTTGCCCTGCGGTCTGATAGCGGTCAAAGGATCGTGCGAATACCTCCTGCTCCACCATATCCATCAGCTGCTGGTCTGTGACGGAGAAAGATAAATCGAGTTTCTCTTTGATTGCTTGCTTTAACCCAGTAAAATCTTCATCCGACAGCATACGTATGCGCCTCCGCCTGGAATGGGGATAGTAATGAAAGCTTTGACAGCCCTTCACTGAAAACCCCTCTTACCTGCAAGATTTCAACACCTGCATATGATTTCCATTCCGGTATGTAAGGTAAATATCCTGAGATCGCAACAGGCAGAATTGAGCGTTCATTCAATAAATTTCCATTAAATTTATTCACAACTACATAAAGCTTACGTCCCCAATCCACCTCATAATCATCATGGCTTGAAAGCAGCTGATTCATTAATGCTTGTGTCTTCTCCCAATGAACACGATCATCCAGCACTAACCATACAACCTGATCACTGATCCGAAGCGCAGCTTTAGTTCTGTGTTGAAGCGCTGAATCTAAATCGAGAATGATATAATCATAAGCCCCCGTTGCAAGCACCGAACGTATCAATGATTGTGTATCCTTTTCCGAGATTTCCTCCATTTCTGCTGGCTCGCACACACCAGGAAAATAATCAAAACCCATAACCGGGTGCTGCCTCTTATAAAGCTCTACCTTTGCTGTCTGCAAGTGTTCACCGATTTTCCCATAATACAAAATGCGCGAGAAATTATTTTCTGTCTGCTTTAACCCGCTCTCAAGCCATGAGTAGGACGGCATCTGCTCCAGGTTCAAATAAAAAATACGTTTCCCCTGATAAACTAGCTCTCGCGCCAGATGAGCCGCAGTCACCGTTTTACCGCTGCCACCCACTGCGGAGTATACTGAAATAACCTCTGCTGAATGATCACCTCTTAGTCTTGGGCTCGTTGTATACTCATTAAAATGAGAAATAATGTGTGAAAAAAACTGATTCAGCGGCTGGTACTTGCACAAGACTGGATATTCCATCACGTCGGCTGCCACAGAAGTATCGCTTAGAATGATCAAACAACCGTGCTGCTGCTGAAAAACTCTTTCCGGGAGCGGCATAAAGCTTTCATGCACAAGTAAAATATACGGTTCTTTGGACCGCTCAATATAATCAAAGCCTTGTTCTTTGTTTGAAAACGTCGTGAACATGAACTTTTCTGCATGCTCAGAGGTTCGAATATAGGAAGAACACATATCAACGAAATAACGATCTTCCTCCAACAAAACAAGTCTCATTTTCACCAAACCGATGTAACCCTCCTCCGTTATTGTCATTCCAATATGAACCGCGATTCATTTTTTACAAAGATTTCTTGTTGCAATTAGCGCTTCTACATCTCCCCCTTTACCTGCATGATTCCACTGGCAAAAAGAATGACCGCCACAATGGCCAGTACAATGGCAGCCTTTACGTTATTGTTAATGTGCGCTCCTCCTTTCCCTAATACGAACGAAAAAAAAGCACCGCTAAACAAGAAAATTTCTTGTTTAGCGGTGCTTCCGCATTTGTTTTTCATATTTACGTTGATTATAGCACAATAAATGGATTTTTCAACCATTATATTGTAAATTTCATCTGTAAAGATGAGTCTCCCATTAAAAGAAATCAGGATTCAATAATTTGAATCAGCATTCCAAATAAATATTCCAATTCGGTAATCGAGATATCGAGGGCTTTGGCTTGAAGAGAAAAGCTGAGATTTGGGCTATCCTTGAACAATCTTAATAAATCTATTAACCGGTTTAAGGATGGGTTATCTATCTCAGAGCTTTTTCTTTTATAAACATGATTAGAACCGACCTGCTCAATAATCCCAAAGTCGATCAGTTTATTAATCCATTTACTAATATCCGCGTGGGTCACGTCTAGAAAGTTAGCCATTACTTTAAGAGGAAGTGTACAACTGCCCTCCTCCAAGCATTTGAGGTCTATGAGTTTAAGCAGCCTATTGTAATTTTCAATACGTTGGATCAGAGGATCTACAATATCTGCAGTAAATAATGGTTGCATACATTCTCCATGAATTCGTAATTAAAAAGCATGATGACAAACTGCTGCTTAAGCTTACGTTATCCAAACAAAAAGCAATGCAAGATGGCTGGATCCCTTGAACAAGCAAAATGGATTTATTGGCAGTCATCCCCATTCCTGTTCTCGCATGGAAAACCATATATCCATTTATCGAACCAGGAGTTCTAGTTGAAAGGCGGCTGATTCGTCTCCTGCATATAGCATATCGCTTGATCGTAAGCATCAGGAGTCATATAGTTAAGGGCAAGCGTATATTTATTGGATTGGAAAAACATCCGAACTAAAGAACTGCTAGTTTGCATATAAGGTGAGTACGGTGATAAATAAATCGTATCTGCTTCCGTCGAATTACGAACAAATTGCTCCAGTTGGAGCTCGTAATCCAAATCAGTTGCATTACGAATTCCCCGAATCACGACATCAATTTTCTGCTCATTGATATAATTGGCCACGATGCCTTCAAACGGAACAATGTGGGCGCGCGTTCTATATTCCGCAGGAATCGACAGTCTTACTAATTCTGTTCTTTGCTGCAGTGTGAAATAATGGGACTTGGCCCGATTATTAGCAATAATGATATGTACTTCGTCAAACAAGTTAAAAGCACGTTCAATTACTGATACATGTCCTAAGGTAATAGGGTCAAAGCTTCCTGCGTATACAGCTTTCATGAGTACTCACTCCTTAGCAGCTACAAGTCTGTTAAACACTGCTTATCCTACGGGCCTCAATAATTGTATTATTATTCCATTCATCTCATGAAATACAGAAATAGTCGCGAATGCTCAAGCTTTACCCATTATGATCAGGCTTCGGTACTTATTTCAAATTTTTCACGGCAATTTCCCATAGAGCCTTTGGTTTACCATAACGATGCAGGACAGCTTCTTCTATGTAAGTGATTTGCCATTGATCAAATAGCTGCTCAAGACGATCCTTATCAAAAAATCTCTTCCTGTGCCCTTCATGCTCATAGTACCCCGGCTCGATTTCCTGGCCAATTCCAGCTCCAAAGTTCACATCCTTGATAGAATTCACTCTGCAAAGTAAATAACCACCTGGATGCAAAACACGCTGCAGCTCTTTGGTAATTGCTAGTGTCGCTTCCCATGAAAAGTAGTGTAAACTCAAATCAGCGATAATTACTATCGCACTTTGATCTGCAAAAGGCAGCGGCTCCAGCAGATTCAGCTGAAGTGTTTCCACAAGTGGAATATGCTGCCGCACTTTCTGCAGAGCTTCCTCTGACCAGTCACAGGAGATGACTTCGAAGCCGCGTTCGGACAGAAACAGACTGTCACACCCTATTCCACAGCCGAGGTCAAGAACAGCTATGTTTTTGGAGGCTTCAAGTAAATTTGTATGCTTTATAAGCCAATCGTCATATACTGGAGGCTTATCTTCTTCTTTTATATTATAAATAGAGCTCCATTTTGATTTCTCATCATTTCCTGCATACTCTCTTGTCATTCTGAGCCTGGCCTCCTTCATCAATTTCACGAATCGTGCTTATGTGCTTCTTGTAAGCCTGCTGCTATGACTTGATGAAAAACAAGGTAAGCTCCTCACGATTATGGAATAATTGTTTGGCCTTTTGTACAGTAAGATCCGGGGATAAATCACCCACAAGCTCCCGAACCGTTTGAAAAGCCTTTTTATGCATCAATTTAACCGTAATGATTGCCGTTCCACCTGTAATAAGTGCTGGCAAAAGTCCTTTAATAAGCTTACCCATTTGTCTTGGACTCCAGCTCATATCACATACGATCAATTCAAAGGAATCATCCTTCAGCTTCACATCAGCAGCGTTTTTTTGATGAAAGGTCAGATTTTTGTTTTTTAGCAAATCCTTATCCAGCTTGGCGGGATCGATTGCTGTTACCTTGATTCCCCGTTCGAGCAGCAGTGAAGTCCAGCCACCCGGAGCAGCACCAACATCCAGTGCTGTCTTGTATTGTGTTAAATCGAGACCAAACACCTGCTCAGCCTCCAGCAGCTTGAATTTAGCACGAGACAGCTGGCCTTCTTCTTTACGAAAGCGTATCGCTCCTCCAGACCAGTCAGACAAGTTTTCTTCCGGCTTGGAGAGTCCGATATAAGCACTCCCAGGAACCAGATAGAGGGAAACAATAAATTCTGAGCCCTTGGCAACAGGTACTGTCGCATAGGTTTCGGTCAATATATGATCAATCGCTTGTTTATATTCACCTTGAGAAACACCCGTCGTTAACTCCTCGGTTTTACGAACCTGTACCGCAATCAAGCTCTCTGCATTTAGTTGTATAGAACCAGTAACCCAAGTCAGCAGTGATGCCAACTCGCCATCCCAAACAAGCTCCGCATCTACAGGCTGAATATGACGGAGAAACATCGGCTCTTGCGTTGTTAGCTTGTTAATAACATCAGATTTACTTACAGGAAGCTGGAAAAGAAAGATTTCATTGGGAACCAGATGTGTAAATTTGATAGGCGATCCGAATAACCTCAAAACTTCTTCCTGAGCCTGCTGTCCATAGCCGCGATTGGCCGTACCGATAAAAGTGCTGCTTTGCAGCTCATCCACATTCATCATCCGAGCACCTTTATCCAAGGACGGCCTTGAAACCACTCCAGAGTAACCGGAACCTGAAAAGCTTTCAACAAATTCTCTTCATTCAATACGTCTTCCTTATTGCCTGAGGCCACAAGCTTACCATCATCAATCAACGCAACATGTGTGAACATCGGCATAATTTCCTCGATATGATGTGTGACGTACAATACGGTAATATTTTGCTTGCCTAACCGATTAACGGTTTCCAGCAGCCGTTCCCGCTCAAACAAATCCAATCCCGAGCAAGGCTCGTCCATAATTAAAATCGAGGGACTGGTCATTAAAGCCCGTGCCAGCATCACTTTTTTGCGTTCCCCTTGAGAAAGTGTGCCAAGTGGCTGCTCGGCCAAGTGTGAAAGGCGAATTTCATCCAGCATCCCCAGTGCCTTGGTACGTACCTCGGGCGATATTTCCTGATAAAAACGCAAAAAAGCATACTCGCCGGTAGCAATGACTTCCCATACGGGATCGGCCGGATTCAGCTTCTCATATAAGGACTGACTGATGTACCCGATTTTTTTGCGTACTTCTCTTACATCACATTGACCATAAATCTGATCCAGAACCTGTACCTGGCCTTTGCTCGGGAATTGGTATCCGTTAATCATCTCCAGAATCGTTGTTTTACCCGATCCGTTTTTCCCGAGAACGACCCAATGCTCACCTGTGTTTACCTGAAGCTCAATATTCGATAAAATCGCCCGTTCTTCACGGATAAAATGTACATTGCTTAATGATATAATGTGCTGCATATTACAAGATCACAACCTATTCTTTGCTGTATTGGCAATGGTTTGAAGCGTATCGTGAGGCATCGGTCCGTTCACCAGCTTAACGTTATCCGGTTTACTCTGGTATAAAAGCTGATACATGGCTTCCTTACCGCTCCAACTGGATGTATGCAAATAAATTTCACTGGGAAACCGCTTTGAAGAAGCTAGGAAACTGGCTACCTGCAGTCCGGTTGGCTGACCCCAGCCCAGATCAAAGTCAAGAGACAAGACGCCAACCTCGCATTCCTGCAGCAGTAATATACATTCGTCTGCATTATGGGCTGCTACAAAACCAACAGGGCACAAGCGTACGTCGTCCAAAAAAACATGAATGATAGCAATCACCCTCCATAGATTCTCAATGAGCAGCATGGCATGACCGTACCCCTCCGAAACTACCTCATGCAAACATTGTATAATATTTTTGCAGCCTTGTAACGCTTCGAGCTGAAAATGATGAAAACACACGTCTCCATTATCTATATATTCCCATTAAATGATCTTAAATATGCCAAGTTGACAGGCTTTTTTCCACATTAAATCAAGTTATCCATAGACATGCCAAGATTTGATTTTAATTGACCTTTGCTACGAGCAGCATTCGGTTTCTTAACAGCTCTTGACTGATTGTTGACACGCATAGACTTTTGTCGCAATCTTTGGATTCGTTTTTCCAAATCCGCAATCCCAATCTCATGCTTATTTTCTAGTGATTTGGTTGCTTGGCGTTTTCCAACAGTTCTAGCGCCTCCAATGCCATAGGAACGCTTCAATGACTGCTGCCGCCACGCTTTATCAAGTGCTTGTTCAGCATAGGTTAAAGCCACACCGTATTGCTTCTCCCGATGCTCGTAATGCATGGACAACTCAACATACGCGTCTAATGAAGCGGTCGTCCGATCTCCCTTTCGCTCCACATACAACTCCCACATCTCACGTGCCGCTATGTAGCGATGTTTCTGCTTATATACCTGGGCAAGCGGTAGTAGATAGTCATCTGCTCCTTGCTCTGCCACAGACTCTGAGCCTATTAACCGCTCTGCTAGACACTCCAATGCCTGATCTGCCAACCATTGCTGGCCCAACTTGTCCAGCCACACACCCAGCCTGTACAGCTCTTCAAGTCCCATATCGATAAGATTGCTTTTTCCGCTCAATATCCTTGCAAAATGTATGGATAGACCTGCTAATGATAAAATATCGAGTTCATTATGAATAAATACGCCCTCGACAATGGAGACATTACGTTCCGCCAAATACTGAAAATACAGCACAGGAGCGAGAGCACCGGAAACATCATCCTTGCGGACAACACCAAGGCGCTCCTCCTCAACCTTACCCAATCGGCATGAGGGCAGTGTGTGCTTCCATAGGCTGCGAGATGGATACAAAAAGTCAAAATGTCCCGCAATCGGGTTTTCCAGCTGCATCCGATTCAAAATATAACGATTCTTAATGATCGGCCAATCAAAGGTTTTACCGTTATACGTCACCAAATAAGGATGTTTGGCTATTTTCTCGTGTAGATGATGAAGCATACCTAGTTCTTCACCTGGATCACGAATAAACATCTGCTCCACGATAAACTGCCCTTCCTCATAGAAGCCGATACCGATCATAAAAGCCACATTACCCGCACCTATGCCAAGACCTGTAGTCTCTGTATCGAGATAAAGTAATTTTTCATGAGTAAGACCATCAAGCTCGTCTGTGGACTCTTCATTTCCCAACAGATGAAGCAGTTTGTCGGATTGACTTGCTAATTCACTCAGCACGTAACGGCCATGCACCGCCTGTTGGTCGTACCGCCGTCGCCTCATCACAAATGAGCCCCATTCGTTGTGTTCCATATGAGCGTCTATGACAGACCATTCCCCACTCTGCTCCGAATCATCCGGTACAGGTGCTGGTTTCGCTTGGTTTCCCGTAGATTTGTGGCGCAGCAGCCTTTCACGAAGCATACTCATGGTGCTACCTCCAGTCGACGCAGTAAGCTGAGAGAAAGCTGCTTGCCCAACAACCCAACCTCTTCAATGGGCCCGACACAAGCTGGACATCCACTTAAACATGGACAGTTTGAAATCAATCTCTTTGATTCGGCGATTAATTCACCATGGACGTCATAGAGTCGTTCACTCAATCCAACACCTCCAGGATAACGATCATAGAAAAATATCGTTGGCAGCTTATTGTGAATTGCGCGCACCTGCGGTACAACGCGAATGTCCTGCGGATCACACATCAAATAGAGCGGTGCGATATGCACCAGTACATTAGATAGACCAAGCAGTGCAAACTGCATATCATTAACTGTAGTATTTGCCGAGGCTTCCTCCGAAAAAGTAAACCAATAGGAACTGGTATGCAGCTCCTCTTCGGGTAAATGGATCGGACCTGAACCAATGTTCTCGTGAGTCCGCAATCGGATTTTTTTGAAAATAGTCGGCTTTGCATTTAGAGTCACTTCGCCATAATTACGCTGCAGTCCATGTTCTTCTACTTCACGGTGTACATGAAGCACCTTTAATTGAACGGCCATACTTGCATCAGTATAATAATCGACATTAACTTGGCGTACAAATGCCTTTTTTTCCTCATAATCAAGCTTTTCCACCTGAAACTGAATGCCCTCATGGATATATATAGCTTCTTCATGAATCATAGTAGGTGCACTGAACCGATCCACCTCACCTATAACTCGCGTACCATGAGTTATGTCTACAATCACGAAGTTTTCTTGGGCTGCAGAGCGTAATGAAATATCGTGGGCGGGAAATGATTGATCCATCCAATACCATCGATTCTTAACAACATGGAGTATGTGCTCCTCTGTCAGAAATTCCAAAACATCCTTCAAGGATTCTCCGCCAAACTGCTCACCCTCTTCAAAAGGAAGCTCATACGCCGCACATTTAACGTGGTCGACCAGTATGATCAAGTTATCGGGATGAATTCGCGCCTGCTCAGGTGGACGTTCAAAAAAGTATTGCGGATTCTGGATCATATATTGATCAAGCGGATTGCTGCTCGCAACAAGAAATGTAATTGAGCTTTCCTGCCTCCTGCCCGCACGTCCGGATTGCTGCCAGGTGCTGGCTATCGTTCCAGGGTATCCGTTAAGCACACATGCCTGCAGCTGTCCGATATCGATACCCAGCTCCAGCGCATTCGTACTGACGACTCCACGAATTTCACCATTACGCAAGCCACGTTCGATTTCCCTGCGAAGCTGTGGCAAATACCCTCCACGATAGCCGCGTATCGACTTCTCACCCAGTTCGTGCTTAATCAGATCCTGTAGATAGGTTAGCAGCAGCTCAACTCGAACACGACTTCGTGCAAATACGATCGTTTGTACACCTTGCTTCAGCAGCATTCCAGCAATTTTACGAGTTTCCAATACGCTGCTCTTACGAATACCCAACTGCTGGTTTACTACAGGAGGATTATAAAAAACAAAATGTTTTTCACCAGCCGGAGCTCCATTGCGATTAACTAATGAAACCGGTTCGCCGATCAAACGCTCAGCGTGCTCCTGCGGATTATCAATGGTTGCCGATGCACATATAAATTGTGGAGAGGAGCCATAGAATCGACAAATTCGTTTAAGCCTTCGAATCACATTAGCTACATGGCTGCCAAATACACCGCGATATGAATGTATTTCATCAATGACGATATATTTAATATTCTCGAACAGCTTGACCCATTTGGTATGGTGGGGAAGAATGGCGGAATGAAGCATATCGGGGTTCGTTACAACGATATGTCCCGCATTGCGAATAGCCTGCCGAACTGTTGGAGGTGTATCCCCGTCATAGGTGTGCGTCTTGATATCCGCTCCCATTCGATTGACGGTTTCCTGAAGCTCTGCTACCTGATCCTGGGCCAATGCTTTGGTTGGAAACAAATAAAGCGCACGAGCGCTGTCATTGTTCAATATCTCCTGTAGCACCGGCAGATTATAGCAGAGGGTTTTACCGGATGCGGTTGGGGTGACAGTAACCACGTGGTGACCTGCCGCCGCCTCACGAAACGATTGCTCTTGATGCGTATACAATCCCTCGATCCCTTTGGACTTCAGCGCGGCTAATAAAACTGGATGAAGCTCTGACGGGAATGCAGCATACATCGGATCACGTGGCGGAATCGTATGCCAATGCGTGACCTGAGACATCAGTTCTGGGGTGTTTCTAACTAAATCGATCATTTCATCTATGGATTCAACCTTACCGGTTAATGGGTTCATAGGATTCAAGCTCCTCATTCAAAAGCCGAATTGTAGTAGCTTATATTATAGCGAATGTACGTTCTTATATCAATTATTTGTTTCAATATTTATTTTTCATATTCCGAACATATAAAAAGCCCTGAACGGAAAACCATTCCGTCAGAGCCAGAAGTAAAGCTAGTTCAACAAACCTTATACAAAAAAGAATTACAGCATATCAGAAGAATCATCGTAATCGTAACGCAATCCATCATGTTCTACCTTTTGCAGATAAGTACCGTTGAAGGCCGCAGCCGAATTGCTTTGCAGCTTGACTAACACTTCACGAAACTGCTGCGTCTTTGAATCGTTACCTCCCATACGCATGGCCAGATGCAAGGCTTGTTCGATTACTGCAATATCGTGACTTGTAAAATCCATGCTGCAGCCCTCCTGTAGTAGTTTTTCACCTAAACTAGTATGACCCAAATTTTAGAGAATATGCATATTTTAAGATGAAACAAGACGTATATTCTCAAGCTCTAAGTTCTTTTCTATTTCTTCTTTTACATCGATTTCAAATCGTTCTTCTGCATTAAACCAGTAAAACCATTGATCCGGATGCTCACGTATGACTGATTCCATATAACCATTTAGTAATCGTGTAGCTTCAGACCGCTGTGAAGTCTGGTAGCTGGCATATAAATGCAAGGGCCGCTCAAACGTGAGACAATGATTGAATCCCCTATCTCTCCGTCCATGAAAAGGAATGATCGGCACTCGTTGATCAATCGACAATAATGCTGCACCCTCAGGTGTACGACTCATTCGCCCAAAAAATTGAGACTTTGGAAAGGTAGGCCGCCAAAAATCCCCAAGTATGAACACAACTCCATTGCTCTTCAGATGTTTTCTTAACTTACGAAGCAACAACAGTGGCGGCGTACTATCGTAATCCAATCCTTCACAGCCCATCTGCTGAAACTGTTCATATAGCGGCCGCAGCTCAGGACTATCGGTAGTCGCTATCGTGAGACAGTTGTACGTTTGACTCAGGTACCAGTAATAATAAAAGAAATTGCCTTCATGTGGAGCGTAAACGATAGCGCCTCTTCCAAGCTGTAGTGCTTCCTTAAGATAATCCTCACCTTCAGCTCGAAATCGCCAGAAATCACTTCTGTCAAGACGTTTAGAATCCACAACGATTTCATACAGAATAATGATCAGATTTCTAAAAAAACGATGACGTATTTGAGTTAACTCCTCGGTGCTTCGAGTCTTAAGCAAAAAGCGCAAGTTGGTCTCGACCTTTTTACGCATTTGCCTGCCGAAAAATGAATACTGTAAAATAAACGCAGCGCATTCACATAGTATAAGTATACAAGGCTTGGGTACCCATCTGCTCCATGCTGCCAATCTTTGTATTATTAAAGGATTTGCAGTTATTTTACCAATCCATTCATACATAGATTGCCTCCCGCATTACTATTTATTGTTTTAGAAAATGCTTTTTATATTTTCGTGCCAAGCGATCCTTCTCCAATACAATGAAAAAATCTACCGTCTCAAACCACTTATCGTAAGCTGGATCACCTCCGATTTCCGCTCCCAAATATTGATACCCCTTCATAAGAGGAGGCAGATTGCGAAAAATTTCTTTTTCATCCAGCTCAATCATGACCTGCTGCAGCCCATCGATACGATGCGACTCCAAAGGCTGGATACCATAACGGTCTGTAAGTACCTGCTTGATGCGCAGCATGCTATAGATGACGTTTAGATCCTCAATGGAGTTCACGTGTACACTTGCACAGCCAATTAAATACTGATAATGATGCTCGGCAATGTATTTCGCGATACCTTCCCATAGCAGTTGGATTGCTTTACCACCGCGGTAAGCTGAAGCAATGCAGCTTCGCCCCAACTCCAGTGTATGCGGCTTGCACTCTTGAAATGAGCTCAAGTCAAACTCGGTTTCCGAGTAAAAGCCGATACTCGCCATTGCGCGTAAACCCGGTAAAAGTCGGTACGTCCCCACAATTTGTTCCCGTTCCAAATCCGTTATAATCAAATGATCACAAAACATATCGTACTGATCCTGTTCCAAGCCACTTTCATTCAACATTTGCAAATTCTTTTCCTCTTCAACAAACACCTGATACCTTAAACGCATGGCTTGCTCGATTTCCCACGAATTGGATGCCAATTTCACAGTCAAGTTAGATAGAGGTACCGGATGAGCAGCAGTCGGAATCATCATCAACACGCCCTTCTTCAAGAAAGTTGATTTAGTGATACCTCTAGCGTAACAAACAATTATTAAGTTGACATTTTCGTGTTATGAATAATTTGTAAGCTTTCTTGGGCAAATAAAAAAACCTCAAATCATTGAGGTTTTTCGGATATAGACATTAGTGCAGCCAACTATAAAGAGGAATAAATAATAGCGAAGTTATTATCGCAGCTGCGCCCATCGAAAATCCGCTAATGCTGCCTTGAAGCTCTGAATCTCTTATAACCCTTGCAGTTCCGATTCCGTGGGATGAGGTACCCATAGCCACCCCTATCGAGATATCGTCACTGACTCCAACTAGTCGCAACAGACTGCGTCCAAACATGCTGCCGAACAGTCCGGTCAGTACCGTCAGTACAGCCGTTAGCTCTGGAATGCCTCCGGCTTTTCGTGATATTTCGAGTGCAATTGGTGATGTCACTGACTTCGGCATCATTGTCACCATAAGCTCCACGGTACCACCAAGACTCCATACCAGAACACCTGAAAGCAGCAGAGCTGAAATGGAGCCTATTGTGATTCCACCCAAGATAGCTGCAAGACTGGAACGGATGCGCCGAGCATTTTTATATATCGGGATACCCAAAGCAACGGTTGCAGGCCCCAGCAGCAAAATCAGGAAATCGCCACCAAGACGATACGACTCATAAGGGATATGGGCACACAGCATAAATCCTATAATAAGGCCTGAACTGATAAACAGCGGATGAAGCCATTTCCACTTTTGGTTTAACTTGAGAGCTGACGCATAGGCAATAACTGAAAGCGCAAGCCCAAACATGGGCTGCTGTGGAAAATCATGGAGACTCATTACTTTTCTCCTTTCCCTTCAACAGCTTGACACTCCAGCCTGTAATCATGAGCACTCCAATCGTACTTACAAATAGACTGACAAGCAATTGAACCGCATTTGCCCCGATATAAGGAAAGAATACCATCGTTCCGACAACAAAAGGTATAAAAAATAACAGCATATGCTTAATCAAAAACTCTCCTGCATCCTCTACCCATTCAAGTTTAATGAGCTTAAAAAAGAGACTCATTGTAAATAGTATGAGCCCTATTACATTTGCTGGGATGGGAACCTGTAATCCCGTTTGAATTACCCATCCCAGAACATAATATCCAATTAATATGGAAAACCCTAACAACTATTATCCCTCCGAAAGGCGGCTAAGACAACTTGCAACCTGTTTGATATCTTACTGGCAGAAGCTGAAAAGCCCTAATTATAGCTCCTTTTGACACGCGGCACCTCAAAGCTCCAATGGTCACGGGCCAAATAAACGTCTTCAAAAATTCGCTTCGCTTCCTCACTTAAAAGAGCAGCCTCTTCCTTCTGATAGCGCGAGCTAATATGCGTTAAAATCAAAGCATGTGCTCCGGCTTCTAGCGCCGTACGAGCAGCATCCACCGAGGTCGAATGATCGTAGGCAACGGCCAGATGCTTCTTGCCCTCTGCGAAGGTAGCCTCATGAACCAAAACATCTGCATCACGAGCAAGCTCTAGCGAATATTGGCAAGGCTGTGTGTCACCTAAAATGGTTACGATCCTGCCCTGAACATCAGGTCCGATAAAATCCTTTGCCTTAAGGATTGTGCCATCCTCCAAGGATATATCCATTCCCTGCTTGATTTTACCAAACATAGGTCCTGAAGTGATTCCAAGCTCCTTCAGCTTATCAGCTTGCAGGCTGCCTTTTTGCGGTTTCTCTACGATCCGGTAGCCATAGCTTTGAACCCGATGAACAAGTGGCGCGATGTACACCTCAAATTGCTTATCCTCGAACAATAGCTGCTGATCGGTTGGTCCGAATTCAATAATCTTAAGCTCATAGGTTAAATGAGCCTGACTTACAGCCAATGCAGTGCGGATAAATAACTCCGTACCCTCAGGACCGTAAATCGTAAGCGGGTTGTCACCACCCTGATATGAACGGCTCGTCAATAGTCCTGGCAGTCCATACAAATGATCACCATGCAAATGAGTAATAAACAGCTTCTCCAGCTTGCTCGTCCGTACAGGAGAACGCAGAATCTGCTGCTGAGTCCCTTCTCCGCAATCGAACATCCAATAGCTGTTGTTTTCGGCCAACAGGTTCAACACGATCGCAGACACATTTCGTTCTTTCGAAGGCATTCCTGCCCCGGTGCCGAGAAAATATATTTCCAAGCTCATCTTCTCCATTTCCTAAGTCGTGCTGAGTCTCTATACATAGTGAAGGAGTCGAGCCCATATGACCCCACTCCTTCACTAGTATGTCCTAGACTTTATCCACGTTAAAATAGCGTGCTTCCGGATGCGCAAATACGATTGCTGATACGGATGCTTCCGGCTCCATCATACTGCCTTCAGTCAGCTCGATACCGATATCCTCCGGCTTCAATAAAGCAAACAGCTGCTCCTGATCATCCAGATTTGGACAAGCAGGATAACCAAAGGAGAAGCGTTGACCACGATACTTGGCGCCAAACATCTCGCCCATGGTCATACCAGCCGGATCCGGGAATCCCCAAACATCACGCATCATTTGATGCACTCGTTCCGCTAATGCCTCCGCTGTTTCAAGTGCAGTAGATTGAAGAGCATGTGAACGCAGGTAATCACCCTTTTCTCTCCACTCCTGTGCTTTCTCGCTTATGCCATGACCAGCTGTAACGACCATGAAGCCAATGTAATCCATTTCGCCGCTATCTGTAGATTTCAGATAATCAGCTAGACAGAAGAAGGGTTCAGTCTGCTGTCTCGGGAAAGAGAATTTCTGCAGCACTTTGGTCAGATCATCCTTGTCATAAATGAAAATATCGTCACCCGATGATTGAGCCGGGAAAAACTGATACATACCATGTGCACGGATAATACCCTCTTGCTGTGCTTCAGCCAAAATCCCGTCTACGGTTTCTTTCAGTTGAATAGCTTTTGGGTCTTTATCTGCAAGCAGTTTATCGACTTTGCCTTTCAAGCCAAGGTGATGACCAAGCAGCATCTGCATATTGATATAAGGCATTACATGACTCATTGGATAATCGCGAATAACGCGTCTTTCCAGGCTTGGCGGCACTTGTACCGGCAGCGTGCGGTCAATTGTCGATTTAAGCACACGGGTCAAGACTGGCATTGTTTCTGCCTTTTTACCAGACTCCTTGACATCGGATTCCATTGCATCTCGTAATTCATCAATTAATTGCTGCTTTTGAATTGGATCGCTCAGCTTGTTGGCAATATCCAAACCATCCATCGCATCTTTGGCATAAAGCACTACGCCTTCGTACTCAGGTGCAATACGCGTTTTGGTGAATTTTCTCGTCAATGCTGCCCCACCTACAAGAATAGGCACATCAATTCCTGCAGTTTTTAAATCCTGAGCGGTAATGACCATCTGCTGTGCAGATTTAACGAGCAGGCCCGACAATCCGATAGCATCAGGCTTTTCTCTGCGGAACGCTTCAATGATTTGATCTGGCGGAACCTTAATACCCAGGTTAATGATTTTGTAGCCATTGTTGGATAAAATGATTTCCACCAAATTTTTCCCAATATCGTGAACATCGCCTTTGACAGTCGCCAGCATGATAGTTCCTTTAACCGCACTATCCGCTCTTTCCATAAACGGCTCCAGATGGGAGACCGATGCTTTCATGACCTCCGCACTCTGCAGCACCTCTGCTACAATCAGTTCGTTATTATTAAACAGTCTCCCTACCTCTGCCATCCCTGTCATTAAGGGTCCGTTAATAATATCCAGCGGTGCATAAGTGTTCATCGCTATATCCAAATCCGTTACAAGGCCTTCCTTTGTACCTTCAACTACATAAGACGCCAATCGTTCTTCAAGTGTAAGATTAGAGATTTTCTCCTTCTTATCGACCTTTTTCTCACGGAAATGAGCGACAAATTCTGCAAGTGTATCGTCATTAGTCTCAAAGATCAGCTTTTCAGCAAGTTCTTTCTCATGATCTCCAATGGATGCGTAACGCTCCAGGTTTTCCGTATTCACAATGGCAAAGTCTAAACCCGCTTTTGTACAATGATACAAGTACACCGAATTCAGAACCTCACGTCCAGCAGGCGGAAGACCAAATGATATATTACTAAGACCAAGAATCGTTTTACATTCAGGAAATTTTTCTTTGATCATTCGAATACCTTCGATGGTCTCGACAGCAGATCCAATATACTGCGGGTCCCCTGAACCTACTGGGAACATATTCGGGTCAAAAATAATATCTTCCGGGTTCATTCCATATTTCTTGGTCAATAGCTCATAAGAGCGTTCGGCTACTTCCATCTTGGCTTGCCGCGATACAGCTTGTCCGCGCTCATCGATAAGAATCATAACAACAGCAGCGCCATATCGATGTATTAACGGCAAAATAGCTTCAAATTTGCTCTCGCCATCTTCCAGGTTAATCGAGTTAATAATTGCCTTACCTTGCGAATATTTCAAACCCAGCTCGATGATATGATCATAGGTCGAGTCAATCATCAATGGGACTTTAACTTTTTTGACAACCTCTTTCAAAAAGTTTTCCATCGCATACACTTCATCTATATCGGTATCCTGTACGTTGATATCAATGACATAAGCGCCATTTTTCACTTGTGCACGGGCTATTTCTGCTCCCTCTTCAAACTTTCCTTCTTTCATCAATCGTTTGAACTTACGGGAACCCGAAATATTTGTACGTTCTCCAACCATATAAGGACGGTTCGCATCTTCAATATAGACGGTTTCAATACCCGAAACTGCCGATAAATGAGAAACGGCTTGCTCACGAGGTTTATACTGAGATAAAGTCTCGGCCATGGCACGAATATGATCAGGGGTCGTTCCACAGCAGCCGCCAGCAATATTAAGCCAGCCCTGCTCGGCGAATCCACCCATTTTCTTAGCAAGTGATTCAGGTGATTCATGATATTGACCATTCTCATCCGGTAATCCGGCATTCGGATAACAGCTGACAGCCGTAGTAGCGAGTTCAGACAAGGAACGAATATGGTCACGCATAAACTCAGGTCCCGTTGCACAGTTAAGACCAATGGAAATCGGTTTTAAGTGCTCCAGCGAGATATAAAAGGATTCGATATTTTGACCCGCAAGCGTTGTACCCATCGGCTCAATCGTTCCGGAAATCATTAATGGAAGCGTAATTCCCGTTGTTTCAAAAGCACGGCGAATACCAATGCTGCCCGCTTTTACATTTAAAGTATCCTGAGACGTTTCAAGAAGCATTGCATCTACACCAGCTTCAATCAGTGCTACAGATTGCTCATAGTAGCTGTCAACCAGCTCGTCAAAAGTGACGCCACCAGTTACGGAAAGTGTTTTGGTAGTTGGTCCAAGTGCACCTGCAACGTACCGCGGCCACTCCGGTGTGCTGAATTTGTTAGCTGCTTCTACGGCTAGCTTTGCAGCAATCAGATTCAACTCTCGGGCTCGATCTTGTAAATCATATTCAGCCAGAACGACACTAGTCGATCCGAATGTATTCGTTTCGATAATATCAGCGCCTGCTGCAAAATAAGCCTCATGTATTTTCGAAATAACGTCAGGACGTGTAATGACCAAATATTCGTTGCATCCATCAAGGTCTTCACCACCAAAATCTTCTTCGGTTAGGTTTTCTTGTTGGATCATTGTGCCCATAGCACCGTCCAAAATCATAATTTTCTTCTTAAGCTGTTCTTCTAAAGCTATTTTGCCCATACTAATCTTCCTTTCAACGGCAACCGTCCAATTGTAACCCTTAGTGTACCAGAAACCACCCATCATGAAAAGATAATGCGACCACAATCCCGATGAATCAAATAAAGTTCAAACAATTTACATTTTCTTATTATTCACATCGGAATTATCAATGAAACAGATCGACAGAAGCATGAAATTCTATTATAATGTAGCTTAGAAACTTATTAAGGGTAAAGAAAGAGGGATGACCGTGGCTGAAATCCGTATTCGCAATACTAATGAACGCATCTCTGGTGAAAGTAACGTTCAAGCATTTTTGGAAAAGCAGGAAGTACTTTACGAACATTGGAATGCTGGCAAGCTTCCTGCAGAATTGCAAGAAAAATTCATATTGTCCGATGAGAATAAAGCGCAAATTCTATCGACATTTGACGAAGAAATTCAAGAAATTGCGGCAAGACGCGGTTACAAAACATGGGATGTTATTGCATTGTCCGAAGCAACACCTAATATCGAAGAGCTTCTAACAAAATTCGAACAGGTCCATACCCATACCGAAGATGAAGTACGTGCTATTGTTTCTGGCAAAGGCATTTTTATTATAAAAGGCACTGATGATGTAGGCTATTTCGACGTTGAATTGGAAGCAGGAGATGTTATTTCCGTTCCCGAGCACAAGGCTCACTTTTTCACGCTAATGGATAATCGCCAAATTGTCGCTATCCGATTGTTTATTGAAACTGATGGCTGGATTGCCCATCCATTTGCGGACGAATCCTTTCAAAAAGCATAATCCGTTATCATCTATAAACACAATATGAACAAAACCCGTCAGCCTGTTACTCAGCGCTGGCGGGTTTTTGTTATCCAATTAGACTTTTATACCTTATGAACTTATGGAATCAATAACTCCTTGAATTTCACGTAAACTTGTGATCTCATAAGCAGGTATGATTTCGTCGTCTCTTTGTAAAGCATGTCGATTAATCCACATGTTGCGCATATGGATTCGGTTTGATCCCAAAATATCGGTTGTGAGCTTATCACCAATCATAACCGCTTCATCAGCTGAAACCTGAAGCAGGTCAAGGGAGTGATTAAAAATCGACGTAGCAGGCTTGCCTTCTCCGTGATTCCCTGATATAACAATATGGTCAAAATAAGGTGCAAGCTCAGGAACACCAGCCAGCTTTTCCTTCTGTAAATCAGGAGACCCGTTAGTTAAGAGCAACAGCTTATAGCTGCCTTTTAACTGATCCAGTACCTCGAACGTTTCCTCATATACAATGGGGCGACTGCGACGTTCCATTGGAAATCTTTCCCCAAGCTCATAGCCAAGCTTTGCATCTTCAATACCTAAAGCTTTAAGACCTCGGGTCCAAGATTCGGTACGATATTGAGGCGCAAGCTGCTCAAGCTTTCGAAAATTCTCGTTATCGCCTTCAGTAAAGTTAGCCCACAATCCTTCAAAAGGATTGATACCGATCATTTTGGTAAAAGCAAAGGTGTCGTATGACTCATATAGTTTCCTCGCTTCTTGTCTTACCGCCTGCTCGAGTCTTTCAGGGTCTACATCCACTTGCTTTGCTGCAGCTAAACAAGTTGCTTGAAAAGCCTCTTTCACACTACGATCATCCCATAATAACGTATCATCCAAATCAAATAAAACTGCCTTAATAGCCATTGAGCCTCTCCCTCTCTACTCCACCTTCAAAGGTACTGCATGATTAGCGGCGAATTCCTTCAGCCGCTCTGACATCGCCGAAATATCCATTCTGTGATAAAAACGTGTAAACGTCCACTTTACTTTGCTGCTATTCAGTGAAATGATTACAGAATCGGAAGATAATGCGATTTCTTTAATATCCGAAACAGGTACTCTCTTATCTCCAGTAAACCGACGGCTCCCCAGAAAATCTTTACCAATTTTAAGCTGCGGGCGTCTAACACCAAACATGAACAAACTCAGTAACATATAACTACCGCCTGTTAACCAGTACAAATATTCATCTTGATTCGTATTCTGAAAAGCAATAAAACAAAAAATACCTACGCAAAATAAAAATAATGATAGAGTCCAATTACGCCCCTTAATAGTAACCGAACCATCTGATACAGCTTGGCTGATCGTTGGCTTGCCATGTTTAGCCCTACTTTTGTTGACTACTTTCGTATTTTTCTTAACCATTCGTTCCCACTTGCGAGACATAGGCAATCTCCTTTAATGTACGGGCTACACTTCTCTTTTAAATTTTTCTATAAATCGGTACGGATAATCATCCTCAAGAGCACTAACAGCATCCAAGCGATTCCAATGATCTGTTGAAAGCTGCCAACCCGTGGCGCCCATGTTTTCATGGTATTGCTCCAACGTTCTTGCACCAAATATGGGTGAAGTAATACCCTTTTTATGTATTAGCCAATTCAATGCTACCTGAACAGGTGTTTGTTCAACTTCAGATGCAACTGCAAGGACTTCCTCAAGAATTCGGAAGTTTTTCTCCGAGTTGCGTAATGCCCAGCTGCTTTCTCCAGCTTTAGCTGAAAGCCTTCCTTCTAGCGGAGCTTCACCTCGTGCATATTTACCGGATAAGAACCCGCCACCAATAGGTCCCCAAGGAATGACACCTACATTTTCTTCTATACATAATGGAAGTACTTCCCTGTCCATCTGTCTGGACACCAGACTATACTGGGGTTGATTGGAGATAAACCGAGCATATCGATGATGATCACTGACGCCAAGAGACTTCATAATTTGATACGCCAAAAAGTTGGAGCATCCGATGTATCTGACTTTTCCAGATGTCACCAAATCATCCAACGTACGCAAAGTTTCTTCAATCGGTGTAATTTGATCCCAGACATGCATTTGATATAAATCGATGTAATCCGTATTTAAACGTCGTAAGCTTGCTTCTACCCCGTCTAAAATATGCTTGCGTGACAAGCCGACATGATTTACATTATTCGCTGTTGCAAAACGTACCTTCGTTGCCAAAATTACGTCTGAGCGGCGACCGCTGATTGCCTTCCCTACAATTTCCTCAGAACGTCCCGATACATACACATCCGCAGTATCCAAAAAATTCCCGCCTTGATCCAGAAAATCGTGGATCATGGACGTTGAGTCTTCTTCGCTTGTTGTATTACCAAAGGTCATGGTACCTAAACACAGTTCTGATACCACAACCCCGCTTTTACCCAATACTCGATAATGCACGCAACGATTCACCCCTAATTAATTGTGTTGTTTCGAGTCACCATCCGATTGATCCTCATCGACAAATTTAATTGTCTCCAACTGATTGCGAAGAGAGCCCTTAAAAGCTTCTATATAACGTTTACGAAGCTCATTACGTTCTTCCAGCTCATCATCTGTCAGACCTACTGTTTTGGCCTTGCGTGCCAATTCATTGATCCGTTTAATATATGGCTCTGTTCCATTATCCATGTGAATCCTCCCGATCTTATACAAAAATGCTTGTTAAATGCATCAAAGTATACTTTGACATTATGGAATAGCATTGTCAAGAGTTAAGGAGGTGTTCGTAATAATTCTCAGAGCTAGAACGACAAAACCGACATACAAAATTAAAAATTATACTTAAGGTAGTCTAAGTCTTTGTCCTTCTTGAAGTATGCTTGATTTTAATCCATTCAACTTCTTAAGGTTGTAAATATATTCACGGACATCCTGTCCATTATGTACATGCATAGTGGCAATCGACCATAAAGTATCGCCCTTAACGATTTCAACTGAATATTCAATAGGCGTGTTATCCGAGGAAGCATACGCATCCTGATCCCCACCAAGCAATGAAACAAACAAGCTGATCAAGAGTATGATGACCGCCAATGCGAACAAACCTGTATATCTCAGAAGTATTTTTTGAATAGGAATAATGGAAACGTAACGAAAAGGATAGTCACACGTTTCCTTCGAAATAGGATCTCTCTTTGATAACAGTTGTTCATTCATGTACATAACAGCGCCCCCAAACATTTGTTCTGTTTTTAAAATAACACGAACAAATGTTTGTGTCAATTGAAAATTAGAACTTATGTTTGTACGAACTCCGGTTCTATGTTATACTCTCACTAGTTATTACCAAGCATTGGAGTGATCCTAATGAGTAAGCTATCCATTCGACAATTGGCAATCTTGGATTTTATTAAGAATGAAGTGAAAGATAAAGGATATCCACCTTCCGTTCGTGAAATTGGTGAGGCAGTTGGTCTAGCATCTAGCTCTACTGTACATGGACATTTAGAGCGATTGGAGAAAAAAGGACTTATTCGTCGCGATCCTACCAAGCCAAGAGCCATTGAAATTACGGACGGCTCTCTGACAGACGGCAGCAGCTTTGCATTATCTGTTGTTCGCGTACCTTTGATCGGACGTGTTACTGCAGGTGTTCCTATCACTGCTACTGAAAATATCGAAGATTACTTCCCGCTTCCAAGTCATTATGTTGGCGATTACAATGTGTTCATGTTGAGTATTGAGGGCAGCAGTATGATTGATGCCGGCATTAACGACGGGGATTACGTTATCGTCAGACAGCAGCAAACGGCCAATAACGGAGATATCGTTGTCGCGATGACTGAAGATGACGAGGCTACTGTTAAGCGCTTCTACAAGGAAAAGGATCATATTCGTCTGCAGCCTGAGAATTCTACCATGGAACCGATTCGTTTAAAAACCGTTACTATTTTAGGAAGAGTCGTAGGGTTGTTCAGAGACATTGTTTAATCATCATGCAAATATTAAAGCTGACATCAGGACTACCTTCCTGGCTGTCAGTTTTTTTTATGTGCAGTATACAAGCGCCTCTCTAACATAAAAAAGAAGCTTCCCCTCAGTAAAATTTCTACTTTTGGGAAGCTTCTTGCACAATTGTTTATTCAAAGAGAATTATAATGATTCACATGAGGATACAAATCTTAGTAAAGCGTCAAGTACTGCTCGCGCTCCCAAGCATGAACCTGAGTTCTGTAGATATCCCACTCGATCTCTTTAAGCTCAATAAAGTGAGCCAAAGCGTGGTCACCTAGTGCATCACAAATCACATCATCACGCAGCATCTCTTCCAACGCAACCTTGAGATTAACCGGAAGACTTGGGATCCCTTGATCTTCGCGCTCTTCCTCCGTCATAACATAAATGTTCCGATCTGTAGGGGGAGGAAGTTGCATCTTGTTCTTGATTCCGTCAAGTCCGGCTTTTAGCATTACAGCTAACGCCAAGTATGGATTAGCAGCAGGATCGGGATTACGAACCTCGACACGAGTACTTAAGCCTCTGGACGCAGGAATACGAATCATCGGACTCCGATTGCTGGCAGACCAAGCAACATAACAAGGAGCTTCGTAACCAGGAACCAGACGTTTGTATGAGTTTACGGTTGGGTTGGTAATAGCTGCAAACGCACGAGCATGGCGTAAAATGCCTGCCATATAGTATCTTGCTGTTGCACTTAAGCCCAGCTTGTCATTTTCATCATAAAATGTATTCGTGGAACCATTAAACAACGACTGGTGAGCATGCATACCAGATCCATTCACACCGAACAATGGTTTTGGCATAAATGTAGCATGCAAACCATGCTGTCTGGCAACGGTTTTGACAACCAGTTTGAACGTTTGAATTTGATCGGCTGCTTTGATCGCATCCGCATATTTAAAATCGATCTCATGCTGACCTGGAGCTACTTCATGGTGAGAAGCTTCAATCTCAAATCCCATTTCCTCCAACGTCAGTACGATTTCACGACGGCAGTTCTCACCAAGATCCATAGGAGCCAAGTCAAAATATCCGCCTTGATCATTCAATTCCATAGAAGGATTGCCATTCTCATCGGTTTTGAACAGGAAAAATTCTGGCTCTGGTCCTACATTCATAGCTGTGAAGCCCATATCTGCGGCTTCCTTCAACGCATTTTTCAAGATACCGCGCGGATCTCCAGGAAAAGGTCTTCCATCCGGCAAGTAAATATCGCAGATTAAACGAGCTATGCGATCTTCAACAACCCATGGAAAAATAACCCAGGTACTAAGATCAGGATATAGATACATGTCGGATTCTTCAATACGAACATAACCTTCAATAGAAGAACCATCAAACATCATTTTGTTATCCAATGCTTTTTCCAGCTGGCTAATAGGAATCTCCACATTTTTGATCGTTCCAAGCAAGTCGGTAAATTGCAAGCGAATAAATCTTACATTTTGTTCCTTGGCTATCTTGATGATGTCCTCTTTTTTATAATTCTTTTCAGTCACGGTACAAGTTCCTCCTTAAATTATGCGAACCATCTGCAATTTGGGGATATACACGTATTTCATTAAAAAGGAAAGCGCTTATTTTTTGAAAAATCTGGAAAGCTCGCCTTGGATCAATGACACCTGTCCCAATCGTTTACCTCCACCAAGCAGCTGCTGCTTTAACATCCGGTGAAGCTGTGAATCCGTCATTTCTCTGCGTTTAACTTCCGATTGCTCATTAAGAACAGTTGCATCCTCTGAATCCTTGGACATAGGCAGCAGCACTTGCTTAATTCCAGCGATATTCACGCCTTTCTCAATCAAGTCTTTTATTTCCAGCAATCGTTCTACATCATTAAAGGAATAGAGCCGCTGGTTACCGCCAGTCCGAGCTGGTATAATTAATTCATGTTGTTCATAATACCGAATTTGCCTAGCTGTTAAATCTGTCAACTTCATTACGATACCAATGGGGAATAACGCCATATTACGACGTATATCATCAGCCACGACTCATCACCTCTGTGTACTTAAAACCTATCCTCATTTTACTCTTCCTACATAAATGTGTCAAGTTATGTTAGGTTCATGCAAAGTATAAGTCATTATTTTAATAAACCCTGTTCCATCATGCTGCTCAGCGCGGTTAATACACCAAGCTTACAATGTGAATACGTCAATCCACCTTGCATATAAGCAATATATGGTTCACGAATTGGAGCATCTGCAGATAGTTCTAGGCTCCCGCCTTGTATGAAAGTGCCTGCAGCCATGATTACCGGATGCTCATAACCAGGCATTGCCCAGGGCTCAGGAACCACGTGCGCGTCTATGGCTGATGCTTGCTGAATGCCTTGAACAAAGGCTATCAAATGCTGGGCGCTTGTGAATTTTATCGCTTGAATCAGATCCGTGCGCTTGTCACTCCAGTGTGGATGTGTTACGAATCCAAGCTGTTCAAATACAGCAGCTGCAAAGATAGACCCTTTGACGGCTTGTCCCACCAAGTGGGGCGCCAGAAACAAGCCTTGATAAATACCGCGGGTAGTATCCAGCATGGCTCCAACTTCTCCGCCAATACCAGGAGCAGTCAAGCGATAGGAAGCTAACTCCACATACTTGAGCTTACCTGCAATATAACCGCCTGTTGCAGCCAAGCCCCCCCCCGGGTTTTTAATTAAGGAACCTGCCATCAGATCTACGCCGACCTCAGTCGGTTCCTGAAGCTCCGTAAACTCACCATAGCAATTATCGACAAAAACGATTACATCCTCTTTTAGTTCTTTTACAAACCGGGACATCTCTTCAATTTCTGAGATATGGAATGAAGATCGCCATGAATAGCCACGGGACCGTTGAATGCCAATAACCTTGGTACGTGGTGTGATGCTGCTGCGAATCGTTTCATAATCCGGTTTTCCATCCTCCAAAAGAGCAACCTCGTTATAAATGATTCCCCAATCCTGTAAGGAGCCCTTGCCATCCTGAGGTTTTCCAATCACCTTGTGCAGCGTATCATAGGGCCGCCCTGTGATCATGAGCAGCTCGTCACCTGGACGAAGCACCCCGAATAATGCCGTGCTGATGGTGTGGGTTCCAGACACAAAATGAGGCCGCACCAGGGCAGCCTCCGCTCCAAATACATCCGCATACACTAGATCCAGCACCTCACGGCCTCGATCATTATAACCATACCCTGTAGAACCAGCGAAATGGTAATCACTGACTTTATGCTTTTGAAATGCGCGGATCACCTTCCACTGATTCTGATCAATGATCCGTTCCACTTCTTTAAATTTACCCTCAATCCGCTGTTCGGCAAGCTCCATCCATGCCGTTATGCGTTCATTAAACATACAACTCATTCTCTCCCTCGTCCATTACCTGATCTGTGGCGTATGAAGTTAATAAATGACTGATCTTTTCGTATTCCTGTTTGTCTATACGGACCTGGAATACCATATCATTACCTTCCACTTCATTCTCCAAAACTTCGCCAATCCGGTACATTAATGAAATCATATCGCCCTTCTCAACAGGAATCCGAAACTGCTTGCTATCTCCCATCAAGCGGGCTTCAATAAGTTCACACACTTGTGCCAGATCGTTTTCATTATAAGCGGACATCCGCAAGAAGTCACCCTCTGTAGAGAGCATTTGTATTTGTTCAGGTGTACATTGATCAATTTTGTTAAATAAAGTAATCTGATCTTTCCCATGTGCTTGGAGTTCCGTAAGTACTTGTTTGACAACGCGCATCTGTGTTTCCATCATATCAGCTGAGCTATCTACCACATGTAAAATAAGGTCAGCCTCACAAACTTCCTCTAAGGTAGCACGGAAAGCAGCGACCAGATCATGCGGCAAATTTTGAATGAATCCAACGGTGTCCGTCAATACAATTTCCTTACCGCCAGGCAGCTTCAGCATCCTTGAGGTCGGGTCGAGCGTTGCGAACAATTGGTTCTCCACATATACATCAGCATCCGTCATCTGTCTTAAAAGTGTGGACTTCCCAGCATTTGTATACCCCACAATGGCTACCTGGAACACACCCGTTTTTTTCCGGCGTTCTCTGTGCAGATTGCGATGCTTTACAAATTCAAACAACTGCTGCTTGAGCTCATCAATTCGATCTCGAATGTGTCTGCGGTCAGTTTCCAGCTTGCTTTCCCCCGGCCCTCTCGTTCCGATACCGCCACCAAGGCGTGACAGATTTTTTCCTTGACCGGATAACCTCGGCAGCAAATAACTAAGCTGGGCCAGCTCTACCTGTATAATCCCTTCGCGGGTTTTGGCTCTTTGGGCAAAAATATCCAAAATCAGTTGAGTTCGATCGATAATTTTCACATCCAGAAATTCTTCCAGATTCCGCACCTGAGCTCCGGACAATTCTTGATCAAATATAGCCGTATTGGCACCATGCTCATCAATGAGATCCTTAAGCTCGGAAGCTTTGCCTTTTCCTACAAACCATTTGGAATCAATCTTTTCCTTGTTTTGCGATAAGGTGGCCAATACTTCTACGCCTGCGGTTTCAGCAAGGCTAACTAGCTCTGCCAAGGAATATTCTGCGGAATAAGACTGCTCTCTTTTTTGCTGCGGGGTAACGAGGCTCATAAGAACGGCCCGTTCCAATTCGTGATCAATGCTGTGTGTGGTTGTTTTCATAAATATTTATGGGTCTCCTTTGATTGTTTTCTTTCCAGCTTGACGTCTTCAGCTCGAAGTGTCATCAAATCCTGCTTACTGGGCTGCTGGACATGGCTATTCAGCAAACGTACGGCATGGTTTCGCATCGCTTTTTCAATTAAATTACGTACAAAACGTGCGTTGCTGAAAGAAGCTTCGGAATCATTCTGCTGCTTTTCGCTGATGATTTGCTGCCGTATTTTGCTCTCAGCTTGTGTATTCAATACGTATTCCCGTTCCTTGATCATCATTTCAGTAATTTGCATGAGCTGTTCGACTGTGTAGTCAGGAAATTCCAGATGGATCGGAAAACGGGACGGAAGTCCAGGATTGGTCAGTAAAAATTGATCCATTTCTTGCGAGTACCCTGCCAAAATCAAGATGAAATGATTTTTGTGATCCTCCATCGCTTTTACAAGCGTATCAATCGCTTCCTTGCCAAAATCCTTTTCACCGCCGCGCGCCAAGCTATAGGCTTCATCAATAAAAAGCACACCACCAATAGCCTTTTTTACCATTTCTCGCGTTTTTAATGCTGTGTGCCCTATGTACTCACCCACCATATCAGCGCGCTCTACCTCGATAAGATGACCTTTACTCAACACACCCATCGTTTGCAGCAATTTCGCTATGATACGTGCTACCGTCGTTTTTCCAGTACCCGGATTTCCTTTAAAAACCATATGGTACACCTGCGTATTCGCCGTCAACCCCACCTCGGCCCGATAGCTGGCAACCCGAAGCAGTGCATAAATTTCGAACACAAGCTCCTTGATTGACTCCAAACCGACCATCCGGTCGAGTTCTTTCATAATTTCCCCAAATTGACCTTGCTGGGATAATGGCTTACCGTGAAATTGAGGCTCGGAATCAGGTGCTGCAATGGGTTCCGAGTTGCGTAATATCACATTGATTTGATGAGCATTTTGTGTAATTTGGATCTGGTCTGTTGGCAGGACACGTCCACTCATGCATATCACCTCTTTACTTGGTGTTAGCAGTATACGCAGAAGCCCAGATGAATGTGCTCATTTTCTTCCTCTATTGTATAGTGAAACGTCGAAATTTCAAAACATGCCCGTCCACCGCTGCTAAAAATGCTTGTCAGTATCCCAAATTCGCTCCATGGAAAGCAAGCTGCTCCGAATAAAGGTAAGTCTGTATACATCTGGATTTGTCAACCGACTCCAATCTTCAAAACCAGACTGCTCCTTATAATAACCCAGCAGGAGAGCCATCAAATTGCCGTGCGTGACTACAGCAAACGTGTGCCCATCTGACGCAAGCAATTCCTCCATAACGGAAACAACTCGCTGTGATGCTGAATGGCTGGATTCTCCACCAGGATAGCACAACAGCTTATCGCTGAAGGTCCGCTCCAAATGGTTACGCCAATTCGCCATGGACTCACTGCTTAACACTCGTTCGGAGAGTCGATTATCAATAACAACCCCTTGTCCAGTTCGCATGGCAACAGACTTAAGGGTTTGTTGTGCTCTCAACATAGGACTTGACCGGAATTCATCAATATGAATAATCGATAACATTCGGCCTAGCTGCTCTGACTGCTTCATGCCCTCAGACGTCAGGAATGCTTCTGCTGCTTGCCCTTCGGCCTGTGCATGACGAATTACATATATGGTCTTTAAAGCATCTTTAAGCTTATTGTAAGCCTCCCAGATAGGGCGTGTCACTCGATCCCATCTATTCTCATCCGATAGCGGCACCCATTCGGCTGAAACAATGGTTTGATTGTCCGGGTGTTGAACATCGATAGCTAGTTGACCACCAACAATTTCCACGAGGAATGTATATTTGGATTCCGAGCGATTGAGCAAATGTGTAATCCTCACGTCATATCCAGTTTCTTCCTTCACCTCACGAATACAAGCCTGCTCAGGTGACTCACCCTGCTCAATCCCGCCACCGGGAAAGTTCCATACCAAATCGCCTCGTTCTACATATTCGTTAAGCATAAGCACGGACCCGTCTTTAATAAGCAAAGCTTGTGCCAGCATCCGATATATCACCTCTTTTATCAATCTTACATCCTGATCTAAGTATCGTACAATGACCAGACAGAAGATGATAGAGATTTTTTATTTATTAGTCAATGTTTCATACAAAAATCCGAACATAAATCAGGTTTAGCAAAAAATATATTGAGTTTTTATTCATTAAATAGTATATTTATGCAATTATTATAAAATCATATTAGGAAGGATAGTGCACATGAATTCAACAAGCTCCTCCCCCGATCAAACTCAACTTCAGTTTTATCAGCAAATTGAACGATGTGCTTTTAACACATGGCCTGCAGCCACAAATGCTAAGCAGGGGGATTGGGTCATGCGTGTAACAGATGGCATCACAAAAAGAGCAAACAGCATCTGGACAGGCGCAGGCAATTCAATTCCTAATGGAAATTGGCTGATGGAAGGACTGCACTTTTATCAAACACATGGGCTTCCAGTTCGGTATCATATCAGCGATGCTTCCCCGGTGGGGCTTGATGCTTTATTGGAACGGGAAGGCTTTCTCCAGGAAACTCCCTGTTCAGTGCTAATTGCTGATACAGAGCAGGTCATCTCCCGTACTTCATCTGAATTCAACAATCTGAGCGCAGAAATCCTGTCCTCTCACAGTGAACAATGGTTGGCTGATTTCATCGAAATGGAAGGCTTTGATAAGAGCAAGTTGTTTTTTTATGATTCACTGTTTTCACGTATTACCCAACCCAAATGCTTCTGTACACTAGAATGGAATGGTCAATGCGCCGCAGTTGGTACGGCTGTCGTTGAAGCAGGCTGGGCCGGACTTACGAATATTGCTGTAAAATCCGAGCTTCGGGGACAAGAAATCGGTAAGCGGCTGCTGAATGAGCTAGCCTCGTGGAGTATGAACAACGGCGCACAACGAATGTACCTGCAGGTCGTTAATGATAATGAGCCCGCGCACCGTTTATACCAAAAAGCAGGCTTTACTTCCTTGTTCCAGTTCCATTATCGCGTTCAACCTTAAAATGATCATCTTGATTGATCATAAAAAGAGTAAGGTTCCAACAAAAAATTGCTGGAACCTCTTCCCTCTTCATTTATAGTTCAATCAAAATTACTGTTTTAGTTTAGAGCTTTACGATAATTCCCAAAATACTACTGTCGAAAGAATAATTGATATTCTTTTTAACTTTTTGGATTTTATTGCCGACCATTTATTGTAATGAACAGTTGATCGAGCATCCATTTGCCATGAGCCAATGTTTCACGAATCAAGTTCCAGCTATTATTCACCGCTTTGGAGTCTACTGGAAAAGCCTCTACCTGCTCGTAATTCAAAAATGCAGCCATCTCCATCGCTCTGAGCATATGATAACGGTGTGTAATAACTACCGCTGAGTGCCAATTCTGCTGCTTCATGATCTGTTGACTGAACAATAAGTTTTCATAAGTACTAGTTGCTTCCTGTTCCATCACTATCACGTTGTCCGCTATACCGCGTTCCAACAAATAATTTCTCATTCCCTCAGCTTCGGTCAAATGAAACTCACTTCGATCCAAACCGCCAGATACAATAATATGCTGGATCTTCCTCTCTTTAAAAAGCTTAATGCCGCCCTCCAGACGTTCGCGCAGTGAAGGTGTGGCAGCGTTATCTTTTAAAGAAGAACCTAATATAATACCTACTTCTCCATGAGCTAAAGTATTGTCTGGAACATTAGCCATTCGGTATTGCAGGATGGTCACCCATAACAGTCCTACAACAGCACACAACCCTATAATTCTTCGTGTCCGTTTCCACGATGGCCGCTGCTTCATCATTTAGTCAAAAATCGTTCAACAGAATGAAATACAGACAGCGCACCAGGCTCCAGACAAATCATATGACGAGCTTCAGGAAAAAACTCAATTTCCTTTTCCCCTTGAAGTTGATTAAATAAATAATGAGCACTTTTCGGATGAATAATACCATCCTGTTCGCCTTGTGCGATTAATGTCGGCACTTTAATCCTCGGCAATTCAGGACGCATTTGTTTATTCAGCATTAAAAACTGCCTCGTAGCCTTAAATGACGTCCTTTTTACCTTTCCCCAATTCGACCAGTCGTCCATTCGAATCCTACGCACCAGATCTCTCATAAATCGGTAAGGACTAAAATAAAAGACTGCTGCGTTTAACAAAACAAGTCTACGGATTGGATAACGATTGGCAATATAAGCCGAGATCAAGCCACCCATTGAAAAGCCAATCAGATCGATCTCTCCATACAGCGTGATTAAGCTGGAAGCTTCCTTAGCGGAAGCCTCCAACCAATCGTGCCAACTTGTTTCGCCCAATGTTCTAAGCTCAGGGTCATGTCCAGGTAAAGTTGGTACATGGCATATGGCGCCCAGCTCGGTTAAATACGCTGCCAATGGAGTCAGTTCATAAGGCCCTCCAGTAAAGCCGTGGAGCATAAGGCAATGTCTATTTTCCAAGGCTGCACCTCTTTAGCTAACAAAGATTATCCTCGATTTATTTTTCAGTAATGGCAACCGATTGGATGACGACTTTTTCTGTGGGAGTACTTTTCTCACCTGAAGGGCCACCTGTAACAGGGGTTGCAGCAATTTTTTTGACAATATCCATACCTTCAGTCACCTTACCAAAAATCGTATAGTTCGGAGATTTGTTCAAGTTCTTGCTATCTTCACCTGTGCAGATGAAAAACTGGCTGCCGTTTGTGTTCGGTCCTGCATTGGCCATAGCGACAATCCCAGGCTCATATTTGTAAGGGGTCTTCAGCTCGTCCTGAAAGCTGTAGCCGGGTCCACCACTACCGACTCCAAGAGGGTCTCCGGTTTGAATCATAAACGATTCGATAATGCGGTGGAACACAATATCATTATAAAAGCCTTCTTTGGCTAGAAATACAAAATTGTTGACCGTCAGTGGCGCATCCTTCGCATATAGATCAATTTTGAAGCTACCTTTGGAGGTTGCAACCGTTGCTTGATAGGTTTTCTTCACATCAATGGTCATAGCCGGTGGAGCCGTCCAGCTTTTCTTCGCTGCTGGCTGCTGCGTATTGGTTGCTGGCTGACTGCTGCCCTGTGTTGTCTTTCCAGTAGAAGCCGCATCCTTCTCTGCAGGCTTGGTACCGCAGGCCGACAGCATAAGCGCGCATACCACTGCGATAGCTGCCCATTTGGTCATCTTAGTTGTAGATATTGCTTTCATTGTTAATTCCTCCAGATCTTTATCTCATATTGGGAACGCCCCTAAAGTATTATACTACGAGAGGGTAAAAATTAACAAAGCCTCCTGATGCTTAACACATCGGAGACTTTGATATAGTCTGTACGAACCTGCTTACCTATTACGAGTTAACGAACAACATTGCCAGTTCCAGTCCCTGGGTTCGTCCCTGTTCCAGTCCCTGGGTTCGTTCCCGTTCCGGTTCCTGGGTTCGTTCCCGTTCCAGCCCCTGGGTTCGTTCCTGTTCCAGCCCCTGGGTTCGTCCCTGTTCCAGTCCCTGGGTTCGTCCCCGTTCCAGCCCCTGGGTTCGTTCCTGTTCCAGTCCCTGGGTTCGTTCCTGTTCCCGTTCCTGGGTTCGTTCCTGTTCCAGTCCCTGGGTTATTCCCCGTTCCAGCCCCTGGGTTCGTTCCTGTTCCCGTTCCTGGGTTCGTTCCTGTTCCAGTCCCTGGGTTCGTCCCCGTTCCAGCCCCTGGGTTCGTTCCTGTTCCCGTTCCTGGGTTCGTTCCGGCTCCTGGGTTAGTTCCCGTTCCCGTTCCCGTTCCTGGGTTCGTTCCTGTTCCATTTCCTGGTTTAGCACCTGTACCCGTTCCCGTTCCCGGTGTTGTCCCGCTTCCTGAGCCAGGTTTGGTTCCTGCATCAGGTCCAGTCCCCGGCGTCGTTCCGGTTCCCTGACCTGGTACTTGACCTGGTGGTAAAGCACCCTCAGCAGGGATGACCACAGTCACAGATGGCGACTGAGCACCTGTCTTATCAGTTTTGGGATCGTACGCTACAACCGCATATTGATAGGTTTCACCCGGCTTTATTGTAATGTCCTTGACTTCCGTTTGAGTGGTTGTCAGCATCGGTTCAGCTGAAAAGTCTTTGTCCTTATCCGTTTTACGAAGTAAACGGTATGTCACATTATCACCAAGTGATGACCAGCTTAACATTACAGATGGACTTCCGTTGCTTTTGACGTACTCTGCCTTTAACTCACCCATGTCCTTCACTGGAGCTGGCGGCTCAGGCTTAACCAAATCCGGAACACCGTCCGGTTTAACAAACTTCGTCATCGGACGATTCGCCAATGCCTTTTGCATAACTTCCTTAAAAATGACTGCAGCGCTGCCGCTGCTCATCGTAACATAATGCTTCGCATCCGATTTATCAAAACCGATCCAGACAGCTGCACTCCATTCCGGTGTAAATCCGGTAAACCAAAGATCACGGTTATATTTCTCCAGTCCTTTTATAACCGTTTGTGTGGATCCCGTCTTACCCGATACCGGACGTTCGAACTTGGCTGCGGTTCCCGTCCCGCCTGGCTCTACTACGCTTTGCATGAGCAGCGTCATGTAATAAGCAGTTTTAGCGCTCATGGCTGGAGTAACACGCTCCTGCTTGAACTCTTTGATCGTATTACCTTCATCATCTACAATTTTTACAATTGAATGGGTCGTGTTCAAATATCCGTTATTCGCTATCGCGCCATAGGCAGCCGCCATTTGTAACGGAGACGCACCTTTGGTCATGCCTCCAAGAGCAATCGCAAGATTTCGATCCTTTTGAGGTTCAAATGGAATTCCCAGCTTAGAAGCAAAATCCATCCCGGTTTTTACACCGATCTCATTAAACAACCATACAGCAGGCGCGTTTATTGATTTGCGCACCGCTTCAAACATATCTACTTGTCCTCTATAAACACCATCATAATTTCGTGGTGCATAGCCATTATAGTTGGTTTCCTTATCCTCCAGCATGCTGTACGGATTGTACTTACCGCTCTCTAATGCAGGTGCATAAATGAGAAGCGGCTTGATTGAAGATCCTGGCTGCTGAGGCACTACCGCACGATCCAAGCCAGTTGGCACGTAATCGCGTCCTCCGATGATGCCGACCAACCCACCATCCTTGTGATTGATAATCGCCATCGCTCCCTGCATTTTTTGCTCAGGACCGTTTTTCTGAAAAAACTTTTCGTTGGCAAACGTCTGCTCCATAATCTTCTGTGCATTGGAATCCATCGTCGTATAGATTTTGTAGCCGTTACTCAACAATTCAGCCTCGGGAATGCCATATACCTTATCAGCTTCATTAATCACATAATCAATAAAGGTTAAATAGTCTTTACTTCCGACAGCTGGAGGTGCTTCATAATCGACTGCAGCTGCTTCAGCACGCTCAGCCTCTGTGATATACCCCTGTTCCTGCATCAGCTTCAGGACGACAGCACGTCGCTCCTTCGATTTGTCAGGATTGGCAATCGGATTGTATACGCTTGGTGCTTTAGGAATCGCCGCGAGCGTAGCCATTTGCCAAATTTTCAAATCCTTCAATTCACTTACATTGAAATATTTCTTCGCAGCCGCTTTAACCCCAAACACTCGATTTCCAAAAAAGATTCGGTTCACATATTTGGCCAAAATCTCATCCTTGGTGAATCGATCCTCCAAAGCAACGGCAATGGACATCTCAGTCGCTTTACGGAAAAAGGTTTTATTATTATTCAAAAACATATTTTTGGCTACCTGTTGAGTGATGGTACTTCCGCCTTCGACAGCACTGCGGGCCACGATATCCTTCACAAGGGCACGTCCTATGCCAAGAAAATCGATACCTGTATGCTGCTCGAATCTACGGTCTTCTGTTGCTATAAATGCTTGCTGCAGCTTTAGAGGGATATCCTCTGCTTTAACAATCTCCCGATTATCATGTTCACCATGAAGGACAGCTACTTCAGTCCCGTTCACGTCAATTAAGTGTGAGGCTTCATCCATATCCATTTTATCCTTATTGGCATCTAATATTTTGTTACCATTGATTATGATAAAAATGTAGACGCCCAAGGCGCATATGATCCCCAGAACAGCCGTTACAAAAGCAAACATTAAAGCTTTGCCAACGCTAAATTTCCGCTTTTTCTTTTTGGGTGCTGTTTTTTTTGCAGTTGGTTTTGCTGAAGTTGGTTTTGCTGTCGGTGGTTTCTTTTCTGTTGCCATCCTCTGCCTCCCCTGATCTCTCTTTAAAGTAAAAGAACAACCCTAGCGGAACGGGTTGCTCTCATGGTTCCTATTCAATAAACGAATGCTCGACTCAAAAAGTTGCCAAGTTGCACTAACAAAGCACTTAATTGTCGGAGCTGCTATCCGGCTGCTGCATTAAAGAAACCGAACGCTGTGGTGTGAAGGTAGAAATCGCATGCTTGTATACCATCTGCTGGCGGCCTTCACTATCAATGATAATCGTAAAATTATCGAACGCCCGTATGACCCCACGGATCTGAAACCCATTGGTCAGGTACACCGTAACGGGAATATTTTCCTTGCGCAGCTGGTTCAAAAATGTATCCTGAATATTGATCGATTTATTCATCATGGGCCCCCTTGTGAGTTTAACGTTCGAATTTTAACTTATCTGCTATTATAGCATGAACTTCATTGAATTGTGCAGTAGAATTTGTAAATTCAGTCATATCTACCCAATTAATGTCCTTCATATGACGAAACCAGGAAAGCTGTCGTTTGGCAAATCTGCGGGTGTCCCTTTTTAATAGGATCACGGTCTCTTCCCAGGAACTCTTGCCTTCCAAATAATCAATGATTTCCTTGTAGCCCAAACCCTGCATCGATATGTATTGCTTGCCGTAACCCTGATCCATCAGACGCTTGACCTCATCCAAGAGACCCTCTTGCAGCATAAGATCAATTCGCTCTTCTATACGTTTATATAGCAAAGCTCTATCCATTGTCAACCCGACGATACATAGTTCGTAAGGAGACTGTTTTTTTTGTACCTTCAATCGTTCGGACAACCGTTCTCCCGTTAAATGGAACATTTCCATCGCACGAATGATACGCCGTTGGTCATTGGGATGCAGCCGCTCTGCACTTGCAGGGTCTATTTCTCGCAGCTTCTCCCAAAGCGCTTCGGGTCCATAGTGCTCAGCATATGCCTGCTGCTCTTCACGGTACGCATCATCAGAACCGGATTCACTAAATTGAAAATCATAGCAAACCGATTCCACGTAAAGCCCGGTTCCACCCACAATGAAAGGCAGCTTGCCGCGACTGGTAATGTCAAGGATCAGTTTACGTGCGGTATCTTGAAATTCTGCTACTGAGAACGGGTGATCCGGATTATGAATGTCAATCATATGATGAGGAACCTGCTGCCGCTCCCAGACAGTCGCCTTTGCTGTTCCAATATCCATTCCCCGATACACCTGCATGGAATCTCCGGAAATAATTTCGGCACCATATTCAGCGGCCAATTTAAGGCTAAGTCCTGTTTTCCCTACTGCGGTAGGTCCTACCAACACCAGCAGCTTGGGTTTGGGTGTTGCCTTTGTCACAATCGTATCACTCCGTAAGCTATTTTCGTGGTGGAACGTTTTATTTCTTCGAAGCCCAGACGAACAAATTCATCACTACCTCTGTGCTCTTTCATAATGACAGCCCTTCTTGCTACACGCAGTGCTTCTTTAATGGTCTGTTCACTTACAGGTCTGGAATTTGCCAATACACGTATCGCGCTGATTGAGCTGGACTCATGAATCGGTTGCCGAAACATCGGATCCAGATAAACCACATCAAAGGCATTGTCAGGCTCTCGCAGTAAATATTCACTGTGATCCATCTGTATAACCTGTATGCGATGCATAGCCTCATTCATTCCAGGAATGTCGGAATCATAGGCCTTAAGACCTTGCCGAAGCATTAAATAAGGAACAGGCTCGCTCTCAAGAGCTACCACTTCTCCATTACCCTGCACCGCAAAAGAATAAACAAGCGCATCTGAACCAAGACCTGCTGTACAGTCTAAAACACGATCACCCGGCTGTATGGCAGAAAGCTCCATTAGGGGATCATGCTCGCCATTCACAAGCCTCTTGACTCGAATTGCTGCCGTGCTGGGATGGAAAAATAAAGCAGGCTGATCTTCATGATAATACTCTATCCGCTCCTTTGAAACAAGCAGGATATCAGAATCATTATACAGCTGCCGAAGTCGAGCTAGTGAAAATCGCTTTCTTGAGACGAGTCGAACCGGTTTTACTATCCCATGAAGCTGCTTGATCGATCTGGTAAGCTGCGCTGCAGCCTCCAGGTGTTCAGCTTGCGGGTCGTAAGAGGTCGTTACGAGCACTTACATCACCCTTTTAAATAATTTTTCGAGCTCATAAGTAGAAAAGCTGATAACAATAGGACGTCCATGTGGACATGTATAAGGATTTCGGCATGATGCCAATCGATCTAGTAAAGCTTCCATTTCATTCACCCGCATGCTCTGATTCGCTTTAATGGAAGCTTTGCAAGAACACATAATAGCAGCTTTTTCCCGTAATCGACTCACATCTACACTTTTACGCTCTGACAACAGCCATTCACTCATCTCATCAATCAGTGCTTTCTCTTCTCCATCCGGAAACCAATGTGGGTAGGCTCTAACCAGGAAAGAATTGCCGCCAAATGGCTCCACATATACACCAGCCTGCTCCAGTAATGGCAGCTTATCTTGGATCCGCACTGCATCCGATGCTGTAAATTCCAATGTGATCGGTACAATCAGCTCTTGGCTGGCTTCTGCAGGATTACCGAATTTTTCAAAATAATATTCGTAATTAATACGTTCATGAGCGGCATGCTGATCAATCAGGAACAAGCCTTCCTCATTCTGGGCGATGATATAAGTGCCGTGCATTTGCCCGATGGGAGAGAGCTTAGGAAACGATGGAAGCACAGGAGCAAGCGTCTGGTCGTCAGCAGTCAATGTACGCAGGAGTGCCTCATTGGCTGCGGCCTGCTCCTTGAAGGACTGTACTGGTTCATTGCGCGATGGTTTGTCCCTCTGTGCGGTGTCACGGGCCGTGGACTGGATTGGATTGACCGTACGCTTCGCTTCATTGTCCCGTTCAGTGCGAAGATCTGCCTGCGACCAACGATTCAAGGTCTCGACGTCCTGCTTGCGACTATTTTCCTTATCAAAATTGCCATTGACCGATTCCGGCGCGGGCGGAGCAGAACGATACAGCTCCAGCTGCTCCTGAATATGATTAATGGGTTTAGACTTGGTAGGTACTGCCCCTGTCGGAATCAGGACCTGCTGATTGAGTACAAAGCGTACCTGTTCTTCAACAAATTGAATAAGCTCCTGCTCTTTGCTGAATCGAACCTCCAGCTTCGCCGGATGAACATTGACATCAACCAACGTCGGATCCATTTCAATATGAATCGCAGCAACAGGAAATCGATTAATTGGCAAAAAAGTATGATAGCCCTGCAGCAATGCATGAATTAAAGTGAAATTGCGCACATAGCGTCCATTGATGAATGTAGAAATCCCATTGCGATTGGCCCGAGTTGTCTCTGGTTTACCAATAAACCCGCGAATGGAATAGTCCAAATGCTCACCCTGAATTGAAAGCATCGTTTTGGCCACTGTGGTTCCATAAATGGCAGCAATGACGCCTTGCATATCCTCATTTCCGAGCGTTTGGATCATCACACTGCCGTTGTGCTTCAGTGTGAAAGCTATTTCGGGATGGGCCAATGCAAGTCGATAAATAAAATCGGACACATGACCAAGCTCCGTCTGCACGGTCTTCATATATTTCAACCGCGCAGGTGTATTATAAAATAGCTCGCGCACTTGAATATCCGTTCCACGCGGAGCTGCTGATTCTTCAGATACTTTAACCGTTCCACCTTCGATCACAAGCTGATGTCCGAGCCCGCTTGAATTGGTGGAGGTCAGGCAAGTAACCTTGGAAACGGCTGCGATACTCGGTAGTGCTTCTCCTCGAAATCCGAGTGTCCGAATGGAAAACAAATCCTGACTGCTCACAATTTTACTCGTAGCATGGCGGAAGAAGGCTGCTTCACAGTCATCTGGTTGCATCCCCGAACCGTTGTCGCTCACCCGAATCAACGCAAGACCGCCTTCTTCGATCGTTATATCGATTCGACTGCTGCCTGCATCGACTGCATTTTCCACAAGCTCCTTTACGACTGAGGATGGGCGCTCAACGACCTCACCTGCCGCGATCTGATTGGCAATATGTTCATCTAATACTCTGATTATTCCCATAGCCTTATGCTCCTTAGCGCTTACTTCGTTGCGGTTAGCGTGAGCTGCTCACCATCATCCGACCAGCTTAATTGCGGAAAGCTTTCTGCAAAATGATCGACACTTACATAGCCAGAACCATTCTTAAGCATCAATTCCCCGGATGTTGATGGATAGGACTTCGTAACGCCAAATGCGGATACATCAATAGATTTCAAGGTATCATTCCAGGATATGCTGCCCCCGAGTAATGAACTTAGCACTCTGGAAGGTACATAGACGCTGCCATTCTCACGAATGACATTAAAGCTGTCCAACACGGGGACATCGTTTACCGTAACCCCTTTTTTGTTCAATGCCACTTTGATTTGGGGAATTCCGGCTTCATGCAGAGCTGTAACCAGCTGTGGCACCTCGCCATCGACCTCAATATCTGGTGTAATGCCAATCTTGTTAACCTTGCGCAGCTTAGGCGTCAAATATTCCTCTATTGTAATTTTCATAGCCCCGCCGCTCACCATTGAGAAGATCGTCTGCACACTGCCTTTACCGTAGGTTTTCATTCCGATAACCTTGGTTGCGACATTATAGTCCTGAAGTGCTCCTGTAAGTACCTCAGAGGCACTTGCGCTGTATTCATTCACCAAAATGTACAAAGGAAATGGCTGTGTCGTTCCGTTGCTGAATTTAACAGGCTCGTCCACATTGTTTTTATCCTTTGTATGGATCATGATGCCTTCCTTTACGAACAACTTGACCATGTTGAGCGCCGTATCCAGCAAGCCCCCCGGATTATCGCGTAAATCAAGAATCAGGCTGTTGATTCCTTGTGCTTTTAACTCGGCAAGCTGTACCGCTGTCTCTTCATCTGCATCACCAGAAAAACCGGTTACACTTAAGTAGCCCACGCCTGGATCAAATCTCTTGTGTGTAACCGATGGCAGTTGGATCGTTTGACGAGTCATGGACAATGGAATGCTTTCCTGCCCCCGTTCAACCGTAACGGATACCTTTGAATTTTCAGGACCCGTAATCTTCTTTACAATATCATCGACTTTATCTCCGGTTACTGATTCTCCATTAACGGCAGCAATTCGGTCACCAGATTTCATCCCCGCTTTGGATGCAGGTCCATCAAATACCTCGGTGACAAATACACCTTCCGGAAGCTCTGTTACCCGAATACCGATTCCAACGTAATTATTTTGCACGGCACTCTCAAAGCTTTTCAATTCTTCAGGTGTAAAATAGACAGTGTACGGATCATTAAGAGAGCTTATCATCTCTTTAATAGGCTTATCCGCTAGATTCTTTTTAATAGGAGCACTAACGTGATATTTTTCCAGAAGCTCCATGACTTCTTTCGTCCGTGCGGCTTCTACGTCTGTTTGACTTGCCCCCCAAGCAGCTGAAGCTGTAGGAAGAAGCAGTGAAAGCGCGATTGCTATGGACGTCGTATGCCGCCAGAAGGAGCGATTGCTGTTCTTTGTCATGTATTAGGGTCATCCTCTCATCTAATAAAAGGTTATCAAACTATTAAATCTAAATGTATGGATAAAAAAATACTATAATTGCTTTTTCAAATCAAATAAAAAATTCATCGCCATCATCGGTGTCATATTCATTAAATCCACTGTCTTTAGCTGCTCAATTAACTGTTCGGCTCTCGCGTCAGCCTTTTTCTTCGTACGATTCGAAGGTTCTTCTTGAAACAAGCTTAGCTGAACGGCCGCGGCGGTTTCATTAATTTGTTCCGTATGTGCTCGATTAATTACTTCCACAGCAGGTGTTGATTGGAGCTCCTTGACAGAAGGAGCTTGCTGTTTATGTGTAAGATTCGAAGCATAAGACGGCGGTTGATCCGTAAGAAGCTCCGCTCTCTGCTCGAAGGCATGCAACAGCTCGTAAGACCGATCAATGATGCCTCCTGGTAAACCAGCAATTTGTGCACAATAAATACCGTAGCTGGTGCTTGCGGCGCCCGGAACCAGCTTACGTAGAAAGGTTACCTGTCTTCCACTCTCCTTGACAGCCATGCAGTAGTTGCGCAGCGACAGCAGTGTTTCCTCTAAATGAGCCAATTCGTGAAAATGAGTAGACACGAGTGTTTTACAGCCGATTTGGTCGTGCAAGTGCTCAATTACGGCTTGCGCAATAGCCATCCCTTCACCTGTCGAGGTTCCGCGACCCAACTCGTCGATAATAACGAGGCTTTTGGAGGTCGCTTTATCGGTCATTACTTGAATGTCCATCATCTCAACCATAAACGTACTTTGACCACCGATTAAATCATCCGCTGCGCCAATCCTCGTAAATATGCGGTCAATAATAGGGACAGTCGCCGATTTCGCAGGCACGAAGCAGCCGATCTGCGCCATCAAACAAATGATTGCCACCTGACGCATATAGGTGCTTTTCCCTGCCATATTCGGTCCGGTGATCAACAGCATACTACCATCATTTGCGTTTAAAAGCGTATCATTCGCAACAAAAAAACCATCCTGCATGACAGCTTCCACAACCGGATGCCGTCCTTCTTCGATATGCAGCTCATAGAACTCGCCAATATTGGGCCGTGTGTAGCGATTAGCTGCGCTTACTGCCGCCATCGATTGATACACGTCAACAGCCGCAATCTGCTCGGCAAGCTTCTGCAATCTGGATATATGTGCGGAGAGCTTGTCCCGCAGCTGCATGAACAATTCATATTCAAGATCGACCATCTTCTCTTGTGCTTCGAGAATCAAACCTTCTTTTTCCTTTAATTCCGGGGTAATAAATCGTTCTGCATTCGCAAGCGTTTGTTTCCGTTCATAACGGCTTGCCTCCAATGTGGACAGATTGGATTTACTGACCTCGATATAATAGCCAAACACTTTATTATAGCCTATTTTCAAAGACTTCACGCCGGTTCGTTCGCGCTCCTGTTTCTCCAATGCCGCAATCCATTGTTTGCCATTCGTGCTTGCCTCACGCAGCTGGTCCAAGTAATCATGGTAGCCTGGCTTGATCATACCGCCATCACGAATCGAGATCGGAGGTTCCTCGCTAATGGCTTCTTCAATCCAGTTCATCACATCTGTGCAGGGGTCCATCTGTGAAGCAAGCTTTGACAGTGTGGTCGACCCGGACGATTCGCACTCCTGCTTCAACAGCGGTATCTGCTGAAGAGTGACCTTCAGTGAACATAGATCTCTTGCATTTGCGTTTCCGTATGCAATTCTGGCAACGAGTCGCTCCAGATCGTATACTTCCTTTAAAGATTGCTTAAGTCCATCGCGAACGATCAATTGGTGATACAATCGGTCTACCGCTTCCAGACGCTCTTGGATCGCTGCTGCGCTCGTGAGTGGCTTTTCTATCCAACGACGCAGCAGCCTGCCGCCCATTGCTGTGACGGTCTTATCTAGCAGCCATAGCAGCGTGCCCTTCTTCGCACGATCACGTACGGTCTCGATCAATTCCAGATTGCGGCGGGTAAACGGGTCCATAATCATATATTGATTCTGTTCATAGACACGAATATGCTTGATATGTCCAAGTGAGCGCTTTTGCGTTTCTATCAGATATTCCATCAATTGACGAACAACAGCTTCTCCACCAATAGGTAATGCAGCTAGCTCAGACTCGGCAAAAAAGGCGCTTAGCGCCAAGTCTTCACGTCCGGACAAAGGTTCACGTGGTGTTAATACTGTCGAACCTGCCCAGGCATTACCTTGCTCACCCAACTGCTCCAGCAGGTCAGGCGTCGCCAGCAGCTCTGAGGGGTGATATACATTCATTTCGTCCAGAACGAGAGCCAGCGTGCCTTCCAATCGGGTAACGAACAGTTCACCCGTTGAGATATCGCAAGCCGCAAAACCATAGCTTCCCGCAGCCGTCACCATGACAGACACCATATAGTTATTCTTCTCGCTCAAGGACCTTGCATCCATCACGGTACCCGGTGTCACAATACGCACGACCTCGCGGCGAACGACTCCTTTGGCTTGTGACGGGTCCTCAACCTGTTCACATATCGCAACCTTGTAGCCCTTTTCGATTAACCGGGCAATATAGTTATCTGCCGCGTGATGGGGGATTCCGCACATCGGTATGCGTTCCTCGGCCCCCCCTTCCCTACCGGTCAGCGTTATTTCCAACTCTCTTGAAGCCAGAATCGCATCCTCAAAAAACATTTCATAGAAATCACCTAAACGAAAAAACAAAAAAGCATCCAATACCTCCGCCTTGATGGCCAGATATTGCTCGATCATCGGCGTGTATGTCGCCATGCTGCAACCTCCATGCACGTATGCATTCATAATGTAATAGTCAATTTTATTGATATTTTTCTATTATATCATGAATGCACGGACGATTCTTCTTTTCTATGATAAGGGCCGATTTGCCATTTTCTCCTTAAATCCTGCTGCTCATCCCATGCTTCCATTTTAAGCAGCATAGCTTTAAGTGGTACGAGCCAGCGTTCATACTTGCGATAAGCAGGAAGACGAACCAGATCATTCCACAAAGTGGGCAGTAATGGGCGAATTGCTAGCTTGTCACCGGCATAATACGCTTCCTGAACAGACAAATCATGAAGAGGACGCGCAGGCAGCAAGCGATAATGATCTGCTATGAGTTTGGCGAGAGCGAACACACCCTTGGTAACCTTCGGGGATATGAGCCAGCTTGGCAATACACGATATTCAAAGCCACCATGGCGCTGCTTGCGGTAATCCCCAAGAAATCCGTATTTGGGCTTTCTTCGTCCAGTAGTAGGTGCCTCAATCAACGTAAGCGGCAAAGCCAGATAGTTATCCAGTACACGCAGAAGATCCACGTTTAACCAGACTCCACTAAAATGAAGGTGTCCACCTAAAGGAAAGCCTTGAACTGGCATCCCGCCTGACAACCATTCGAGCGTACTGTCTGTTATTCTTCTTGATGCCATTTGCATCGTACGGTACAGCTGGTTAGCCAATTGATCGACCTCAAGGCTCGGTTCCGGTCGCAGCTCTGCCAGCGGATAAATTTTCCGGAAGCTCGGCAGCACAATCGCATCACAGCCAACCGGACCGTCTTTAGTCAAAAATTTGGAAGCAAACGTAACTTTGCCTCTTGTGTCACGCAATAAAAATTCCGGGTCTGCACCCAGTAATGCTACCTCTTTGCTTATGTAGGAAGCATCTAGTTCTTCGGCAAAGCTATGGATGGCATCCGCGAACAGCTCCGCAAGACGTTCCGTCAGTTGAGGAGCTGCCTGTACCTCAAGCACGACAAGCTCCCCTCCTGGCCGTACCCCTATATGAACGATGCCATAGTCCAGACCGAGTGCATAAAGCGCCTTAACCGCCTCACGTTTCGAGCGAACCGCATGATAAGAAAGCGTCACAATAGACAGTTCCTCGAAATCGTCCACCTCTGATTTTGGTCGTGATGTCGGCAGCTGCGAACCATAAAAAACAGCCGATTGCTTTTGATATAGGCTCAATGCCTGTAAATGAAACACAGGAATCCTATACTCATAAGAAAATCGCTGTCCTACTGATTCCCAATCACTCTGAATCCCATGAAGCTTCAACAATGCCGAAGCTTTCTCAGGATTCGCTGCACGGAGCTGGCTTTTTACCGGCTGCAGAGTCAGCTGCTCCTGTCTTTGAGGCTGAAAACAACCCCAATGAATGATGCAGGTCGAATCAAGCTGTACAGGCAAACGTGTACCGTTAGGCACGCGAAGACGATCAAGCAATAGCGGTATTGTCGGTTCATTTGAGTGCAAGAGCCATACCCTCATGATACTTCCCCCCAGTGGTCTTTTTACATGAAGTGAAGCTCCAATTAGAGAAGCACCGGAATCAAAGCCAATTCGAACAAAAAGAGGGCTGACGCCCTCTGTCGAATTGAACTTAAGTGTCATATAATAAAAGCAGGAGCATCAGTTCAAATCGTCATCCAGCAGATCCGGATCCAAATCTTCGTAATCATCGCTGCCTGCATCATCAAACTCCACATGCTTATCGTCAAAATCATTGCAGCCGTTCGCGGACACCACTACGCAAACTTTTGTTTCAGCGATCATTTCCACCTTGAATTCACGTTCCACCCGTACAATTACACTGTCACCACGTGAAGAGATACTGGCTTCCACGCAATTGGGCTCCTGAGTAGCGACAGCCGATACTTCAGCGGTTATCGGCTTGTGGCGTTTATCCAGGTAAGAAAGCCCTACTACCTCCACGTACGAAATCGTTTCTTTGGCAACATCCGTCTTGGTATTTTTATTGTAGGAGTACCAGATATTGATATCGTAAGTACCCACCACCTCGACGTTTTCGCCAGATTTCACCGCCTCATACTGGTTGTTGATAATCCATGCACCCAGTATACTTGTCGGAGCATGAGGCGGAGTGACCGTATTGGTGACTTGCGAAAATTTGCGTCCTTTTCCGCAGACAGCTTTTGTATAGATCTCTCTGGTTTGCAAATCTTTATCTATTGACATCTGTTCTACCTCCTCCATTCAATCATTCATTACATTTGTATGCAGGACATGGGCGAATGTTGATAAAATAAGCATAGATAAATCTAGATAGTTATTAAAATTCATATGCAATGCGGTTTGAATTTAGATTAGGGTCTGAGTAATATATTCATTACGCAGAAAATAGACGTTGAAACAACCGCATTGTCGGGGCATTCACCCATTTTGAGAACCGTCCAATCATTAAGTCACAGACATTCATACCATACAGTAGGCAGGGCGAAAGGAGGGGTCAATATGGGTGTAGTAGCTGGAGTTGGTGGAAGTTGCGGAGGCTATGGCTGGGGCACTACCACAGGCGTCATACTTGTACTCTACATTTTATTGGTGATCATCAGTCGCACATTTATCTAATTAAATGGTTGAACCGCCTCCAAGCAATTCAAAGGCGGTTTTCTTTTTTTTGCCATGAATCTTCATAGCATTTCTTCTATAGTGATTTAATGGAGTCTAATATGGTTAAGAATGAATATGAAGTTGCAAGCATTCTTCAATACGGAAAGGAAGTGTCGATATGCTTTGGACTATTTTTGTAGTGATACTTGTCCTATGGGGCCTTGGCTTTGCGTTTGACATAGCGGGTAACTTAATACATATATTACTTGTTATCGCAGCCATTTCACTTGTATTCAATCTAATCAGCGGTAGAAAAACACGTTAGCCACAAGCATCATCAGTTACGGGATTTAACTTTGCATGATCCAGCGGCTGCTCAATGAGCAGCTGCTTTTTGTTTTTTTTCCCGCTTCGCCACTGCCAGGAAAGCATCCAATTCCACAGCCAGCTGCAGCAGAGCGGCTCGCACCTCAAATTCAACGCGGGTGACCGGCAGCGGCATTTGACGGAATTCATCCTGCAGTAAACGAAGCTTCCCTTCTGACCTGCCCGTGTAATACTCTACTTTGACATCTTCGCTCAGTTCGTCGAATACGGACGCCAACAGCTCGCCGTGAGGCAGCGTCTGGTAAACCTGAGCCACATACTCCAGCATCCGATCAATTGAATCCAAGTGCTGTTTGCGCATATAGAAATAAACCATCCATAAAGCGTCTTCTTGCAATAACGTATTCTCTTGAGAGCGTCTGGCCGTCACAAGTGCTTCCTGTACAAGTTGATGAGCTTCCAATAGCTCACTACCACTCCATACGTGCCCATTATCCCGCAAATGATTGGCAATTTCCGAGAAAATATGAGAAAAACAGATTTCCAATCTAATCCGCATGTCCGATAATTGTTTATCTGCTTTGGGCATATAAACAATATTGATCAATGTAGCGGCGCCCAGACCTACCAGCAGCAAAGAGATCTCATTTGCAATCAGATCGAGACTATACCGTTGTTCGTTAAAGATATGAAACATTACGACAGAGCTGGTGACTATGCCTTCCTTCAATTGGTAGCGAGAAAGGATTGGATATAAGAGGAGAATAAACAGACCGATAACCCAAATCTCAAAGCCCAACAGCCAGAACAACAAAATCGCGACAAAGAGACCGATGCATGATGCTATCAGCCTTTGGAAAGAGGTTTGCAGACCTCTTTTTTTGGTCACATCAACACCGAGGATCGCCAATAAGCCTGCTGCATTGGGAGTATGCAGGCCTAACAAATGAGCTAAATAAATGGCAGCTATGACGGCTGCAGCCGTCTTAATAATTCGAATTCCCATTGAATCCTCCGGTTGTGTATAGAAGTAAAATGACTGTTTTGTTCATAGCCAACACAAATAAAAGATAAGATTATGAAATATCTTATCTTTTATTTGTCGAGGATACAACCTCCATCACAATATCCGACTAAAAGCTGCCTAATATTCACTTTTGATTCTACCTTTTCCCCATCAGCTTTCGTTCGAGAAAGGCTACACCCTGATACATAACAGCAGCCGCTATAGCTATCAGAATGACGCTGCCAATGACCAGCGTAAAATTAAAAACCTGAAAGCCATATATGATTAAATAACCTAGTCCCTCTTTGGAAACGAGAAACTCTCCAACAATCACACCGACCCAGGAAAGTCCGACGTTCACTTTTAATGTTGAAAGAATAGTTGGGTAGGAAGCAGGCAGAATCACCTTTTGAAAAATATGACCGCGTGTTCCCCCGAAAATCCGGATAACCTTAGAGTAGTTGGGATCTACCTCTTTAAAGCTATTTGACACAACAAGCAGCGTAATAATCACGGTCAGAGAAAGTGTGGTTGCAATAATTGCGAACTGTCCTGCACCGAAGGCAACAATAAACAGCGGTCCTAAGGCTACCTTCGGCAAGCTATTAAGCACGACAATATAGGGATCAAGTACACGGGATAAAAAAGGCGACCACCAGATTAAGGCTGCAGCTGCTGTGCCAAACAAGGTCCCCAGTACAAATCCAACAATGGTTTCCCAGATGGTCACTTCCAAATGTATGAGTAAAGAACCATCTATTGCCTTACTATATAGAAGCGCCGCAATCCGGCTCGGATAGCTGAACAATAACGGATCAATCCATTGCAGTCTGCCTGCCAGCTCCCACCAAATCATAAATACGACCAGTATTAATAATTGTGATAATCGGACAATCCAAGTAATCCTCCTTGCATTTTTGCGGAATCGCCCATGCTCCTTCTCGGCTAATTGAGCTGTGTGGCCTGCTTGAGCAATCGCACCGATCTGCTTGGCTGCTTCATCCTTCATCTACAGGATACACCTCCTTCTCCTCAAGATGCTTCCACAACTCATGGAATAGCTCATGAAAACCGGGTTTTTCACGAGCCGTTAAAGGAAGCGCTTCGCGAATCGCCTTGGGTACCTCGATCTCAGTCCTAATTCGTCCCGGATTTGCCTGCAGTACAATAATGCGATCACTCATAGCTATCGCCTCTGTAATATCATGAGTAACGAGAATGACCGTTTTGTTCAAAGCACTGAGTGTACTCGCAACCAAATCTTCCAGCTGCAGCTTGGTCTGGTAATCGAGCGCCGAGAACGGCTCATCGAGCAATAATGTATCGGGTTCTGTCGCCAAGGTGCGTACCAGCGCCACACGCTGACGCATGCCGCCGGACAGCTGATGCGGATAACTGCCGAGGGCATGGGACAAACCCATGTCACTCAGCAGCTGATTCACGATCTCCTTATCCGCAGCTGTTGTTCGTCCCATTAATTCAAGACCAATGGAAGCATTTTCGTAGATGGTAAGCCAAGGAAACAAGTAATCCTGCTGCAGCATATAGCCAACTTTGGAGGTAGGCTGGCTTACAGGCTCGCCTGCGACTGAAACCGTTCCTACTGTGGGTGTCAAAAGCCCACTGATGAGTGAAAGCAACGTTGTTTTGCCGCATCCGCTAGGTCCAATTAAGCTGACAAACTCCCCCTGCTTAACATTGAGGTTCATATGCTCCACAGCAAGAAAGGCGCCACGATTGTTCACATAAACATGAGAAACTTCTTTAAGTACTACTGAATCCAGCAGCATATGCCACCCCTCCCAAAGTTCTTGTATAGCTCACTTTACCGATTTTTTGGCTTGCTCCGCGAATTGATTATTGACCAAGGTCTTATAATCTACACGCTGCTTCAATTCTCCTGCCGCTTGCATAACATCCTGCAGGTTATTCCATTCTTGTTCGTCAATCAGCCCATCCGTTGCAAAAGAGCCTTGATCCTTGTAACGTTTAACCACACTCTGGATAATTTCACTTTGAGTATCTGGAAAATAGGTGCTGATGGTTTTGGAAATATCTTCGATACTCGCAGACTGCACCCAATTCTGCGCTTTTTGTACGGCATTCGTAAACCGCTGAATGGTTTCCTTGTTTTTGTTGATGTAGCTTTGCTTAGTCATAAATGCAGTATACGGGAGCTTACCACTTTCAACGCCAAAGGAGGCAATTACATAGCCTTTTCCTTCCTTTTCCAGCATTGACGCCTGCGGCTCAAATAACTGTACATAGTCTCCTGTACCTGAAACAAACGCCGATGGAATATTGGCAAAATCGATATTTTGGATCAGCTTCAAATCTTGTTTAGGATTAATGCCAAACTTCTTCAAAGTGAATTCGCCCGCCATTTGCGGCATGCCTCCAACACGTTGACCAAGAAAAACACTGCCCTTCAACTGACTCCAATCAAACTTACCTTGCAGAGGCTTGCGTGTAACCAAAAAAGTACCGTCTGTTTGTGTGAGCTGATCGAAGTTAATAACCGGGTCACTACTTCCCTGCTGCTGCACATAAATCGAGGTTTCTGAGCCGACCAACGCCACATCAATACCACCGGAAAGCAGGGCAGTCATCGTTTTGTCTCCTCCAGGAGTTGTGGTAAGTTCCACATCCAGTCCCTGTTCAGCGAAAAAACCCTTTGCGATTGCCACATATTGCGGAGCATAAAAGATGGAACGTGTCACTTCACCGATCCTTACCTTCGTTTTTTCTTCCGCTGTTTTTGGTCCGCATGCCGTTAGAGTCAGTGATAGTATCAGCGTCACGGCAAGTATAATGCCCAAGCATTTCTTGTTCATAGGCCAGTCCCTCCATATTTGTGCTTCTTTTAATGCTATAGAGTATGCTGCTGCCTATAAAAAGGTTAATAAGAACTTATAAGTCTGTTCTTTTGCAAATCACGGGCCAACCTGTGTATGATAAGAAAATATATATAGAGGTTGAAAACAAAGATTATTCTTACATAGTAAGTTTTCTACGAAAACAAAGTGGATGCTTACGAAGTAAGTTTTCTACGAAAACTCTAAGGAGGGGCTCACCATGTCATTTGGCGCAAGAGTATTAAAAACAGGGATTGCAGTGACGTTGTCCCTCTACATCAGTATTTGGCTTCAATTTTCACTTCCGGTTATTGCCGCTGTAGCCGCAATTTTTGCGATGCAGCCATCCATTTATCGTTCATGGCGCTATTTTCTGGATCAAATTCAGACCAACACGCTTGGTGCGGCATTAGCTATGCTTGCAGGTACTTTTTTATCCAAGGAACCGATTGCAATTGGACTCGTCTGCATTCTCGTTATTATGATTTGCTTGAAGCTCAAAATGGAGGAAACGATCGGCCTTACGCTGGTCACCGTGATCGCGGTCATGGAGGCTTCCGGCCAGTGGGACTTTGCCCTTAACCGTTTTTTACTGAGTTTGATCGGAATTGGTTCGGCCTTTTTAATCAATATCCTCTTTTTCCCGCCCAATCCCAAGGAACAAATCGTGAAACAAATTCATACCGTATTTGCCAAAATGTCACTGCTGCTGCGGACAGCGGTTTCTGATGAAATCAGAGAAAAAGTATTTCGGGATGAGCTGAAGGCATTGGAGGACTCATTCAAATCGCTCTCAGCCAAGTATAATTTGTTCGAGGAAGAGCTCAAAAAACTAAAGCGCGCCAAATACAGCACTTCACAGCATTTGGTCGTCTTCAAGCAAATGCTGTCTACGCTGCAAAAGGGTCTGGAAACGCTGGATTCTGTTGAGCAGCACTATTTTAGATCTACACGGAGAGCCGAAACCAATCTCTATTTTGACCACCATTTGGAGAAACTGATCAAATACCACGAGCATGTCCTGCTCAAGTTCGAAAATATGTTAAAACCGGAAATATCTGAAGCCGCAAGAATGGAAGAGGATAACGACAAGTTTATGGAAACCATGATTGCAAGCTATACACAAGGGAACACCGAAGTTTTACGTTTATTTATTGTAGCTGCTGGAATGTACGACTACTGCATACAAATCGCCCGTCTGGATAAGCTGATCGAGCAGTACAATCGCGGACAAGATGAGAAAGAACCACTCGGCGCCCTGTTTTTTTGGATGAAAAAGTAAAGAACTTCTTTTCACCTATTGACGCCGCCACGAAATCGTGGCATAAATATAGTTAGCCGACTAATCAAAAGGGGTGACCCATGGATATTTATACATCCGATTCGCTGCATTACGTGTTTTCCAAGGTAATGCGAACGCATTGGCACAAGATGCATCAGCTTCTGCAGGATCAAGAAGTTTACCCTGGACAGCCTCCGCTGCTATTCGCCTTGAAACGCAAGGACGGTCAAAGTCAGAAAGAGCTGGCTGAGCAGCTGCATATCCAGCCCGCCACGATCACGGTCATGCTTAACCGTATGGTAAAGACCGGCCTTGTTGAACGTCGGCAGGATGATAAGGATCAAAGGGTTTCAAGGGTATATCTCACAGAAAAAGGAAGGCTGGCCCAAACAGAGGTTAAAGAAACATTCCGCGCTATGGATGCTCAATGCTTTGGTAATTTTTCCGAGGAAGATAAGGTGCTGCTTCGCAGATTGATGCTGCAGGTTCATGAGAACCTCACTAACGATTCTTCTGCCCATTGTCCTGAAAAACCCTCCATCCCATCAAGCGATTCCTAAATGGGATCGCAGCATTATTAAGTACAGTTGCTGCAACTACATGAAGAAAGTTTACTATGATTACGAGGAGTTGACACATGCTTAAACTGTTACCTTATTTAAAGCCTTATTGGAAAGCAACCCTGCTGGCTCCCTTGTTCATGCTGCTTGAGGTTTATATGGATCTATTGCAGCCCAAGTACATGGCAAGCATCGTTGACCAAGGTATCCTGACAGGAGACTTAGCTCATATCCAAAAAACAGGTGCACTCATGCTGGGTGTCGCACTGATCGGACTGATCGGCGGTATCGGGTGTACGTTCTTTTCCAGCACAGCTTCACAAAACTTTGGAGCGGATGTGCGAAAAGATTTATTTACCAAGGTTCAATCCTTTTCCTTTGGTGTACTGGATACCTTCAAGGCAGGATCACTTGTCACCCGATTAACGAACGATGTGGTTCAAGTGCAGGGTGTCGTGTTGATGACGCTGAGAATGCTCGTTCGTGCTCCGCTGCTTGCCGTTGGCAGTATTCTGATGGCGATATTAATCAGTCCTCGTCTCGCAATCATTTTGGCGGTTGTCATTCCACTGCTCGTTGTGGTCCTAGTCATCATTATTCGCAAAGGTTTTCCATTATTCAGTAAGGTTCAAAAAAAGCTCGACACCGTAAATACAGTTCTACAGGAAAATTTAACTGGAATTCGTGTAGTTAAGGCTTTCGTTCGTGCCAACTATGAAATAAAGCGCTTCCGCAATTCCAATGATGCTCTGATGGACATCTCGATTAAGGCAACGCGGATTGTCATGCTGATCATGCCCATCATGATGCTCATCATGAATGCAAGCATCGCAGCAGTTATTTGGTTCGGAGGCTTGCAAACGTGGCAGGGTACGATTCAGGTGGGTGATCTGGTTGCTTTCATCAATTATGTTACACAGGTTCTTTTCTCGCTAATGATGGTCAGTATGGTGCTGATGAACGTTTCCCGTGCCAAAGCTTCTGCTGAACGAATTCATGAAGTCATGGAAACCGAACCAGAAATTCAGAATAACGAACAAGCACAAACCAATGTGATCCGCGCAGGTAAGGTTGTGTTTGATCACGTATCGTTCGCTTACAACACTTACACAGACGATAAGCAACTGAATGGCCCTACACGACAGGAAAATGCGCTGACCGACATTAATCTCGTATTTGAACCTGGTCAAACTGTCGCTATTCTGGGCGCAACGGGCTCTGGTAAAAGCTCCTTAGTGAATCTAATCCCAAGGCTTTATGATGCTACGGAAGGAACTGTACGTATTGATGGTATTGATGTCCGTGATATGGATCTGACCCATTTGCGTAGTGAAATCGGAGTTGTTTTGCAGGAAGCTATCCTTTTCACAGGGACGATCAGCGAAAATATTGCTTTCGGTAAACCCGATGCTTCGCAGGAAGAAATTGAAGAAGCGGCCAAGGCGGCGCAGATTCATGATTATATAACCAGTCTTCCTGACGGTTACCAAACGATCATTGGTCAGCGGGGTGTTAACTTGTCCGGCGGGCAAAAACAGCGGGTTTCCATCTCAAGGGCCATTCTTGTCCAGCCTGCCATTCTTATTCTCGACGACAGCACCAGTGCGGTTGACCTTGGGACCGAATCACGGATTCAAAAAGCATTGAAAAATCAAACCAAACGCAGCACACGAATCATTATTGCACAACGGATTTCCTCCGTGCTGGAGGCTGATACAATTGTTGTGCTGGATGACGGTAGAGTCGTCGCTCAAGGCACGCACAAGGAGCTGATGGAATCGAGCCCTGTTTATCAGGAGATTTACAGATCCCAGCTGGGAAAGGAGGCGGTTGTCAGTGGCTAATGATAATAATCGCCAGCGTGGACACGAAGAATCCCCCAGAGGACCTGCGGGTGGACCTCCAGGCGGTATGCCACCTATGGGTATGGGTGGTGGCCCGATGGGCGGCGGTCCCGGACGCGGCATGATGATGCAGAAGGCGCGGGCTAAGAATACGAAGGGAACGCTGCTGCGGCTTTGGAATTATTTGCGGCGTCAGCGGCTTGGTCTTATTGCCATCGTTCTGCTTACACTGTGCAGTACATGCCTGACGCTGGCTGGACCTTATCTTATCGGTATTGCAATCGACCAATATATCATACCCAAGAATTATAGCGGCTTGCTCTGGCTGTGTCTCTCATTGCTTGGTGTGTACGTACTGAGCTCAGCCATGTCGTGGGTACAATTATACGTCATGACCGGAGTATCGCAGCGTACAGTTTGGGAACTGCGCAACGATTTGTTTGCCCACCTGCAACAGCTACCACTCCCTTATTTCGACAGCAAAACACATGGCGAACTCATGAGCCGCACAACCAACGATATCGAGAACGTGAGTAATACTTTAAATCAGACAGTGACACAGCTGCTCTCGAGCTTTTTGACGGTGATCGGGGCAATTGTTTTAATGCTCAGTCTGAACGTATGGCTGACGCTTGTAAGTCTCGTGGTCATACCGATGGCGATGCTGCTTACGAGTCAAATTGCCAAACGGACACGCAAGCATTTTTCCAGTCAACAAAAAAGCCTCGGTGAACTGAACGGGTTTATTGAAGAAACGGTTTCCGGACAAAAGGTTGTCAAAACCTTCAATCGGGAAGCCAAAGCAACCGAGCAATTTCATGCCATCAACTCCAAGCTGCGGGATGTAGGTAGCAAAGCGCAGATTCTATCCGGATTTATCGGCCCTGTAATGAACGTCATTAACAATATCAGCTATGCGTTAGTTGCAACCGTAGGCGGCTGGATGGCATTTAACGGGCTGGTTACGATCGGTGTTATTGTCAGCTTCCTAAATTATTCAAAACAGTTAGGAAGGCCGATCAATGAGCTTGCGAACCAATTTAATATGATCCAATCGGCCTTGGCCGGTGCGGAAAGAGTGTTCGAGGTTATGGATACTCCAACTGAATATGAAAGAACGGACCATAAAGAGAAGTCAGTGCATACAGTCAAAGGCGAGGTTATTTTCAAGGATGTGTCCTTCAGCTACAAAAAGGAAGTTCCGATTCTCAAACACATTTCGTTAACTGCATTGCCGGGGCAGACGATTGCCCTTGTCGGACCTACAGGGGCAGGCAAAACCACTATCGTTAATCTACTCACGCGATTTTATGATATTGATAACGGGATGATCACTATAGATGGTGAGAACCTGCGTAATCTGGAAAAGGACAGCTTGCGCAGCCAGCTCGGTATCGTGCTGCAGGATGCCTACTTGTTCTCGGATACGATACGTGAAAATATCCGATACGGTAGGCTTGACGCAACAGAAGCCGAAATCGAGAAAGCTGCTCAGATGGCTAATGCGGACAGCTTCATCCGCAAGCTGCCTCAAGGCTATGATACCCTGCTGAGCGCTGAGGGCAGTAACCTCAGCCAAGGACAGCGCCAGCTGATTACGATTGCACGTGCCATCCTGGCTGATCCTGCAATTCTGATTCTGGATGAAGCGACCAGCTCTGTGGATACACGAACCGAGATGATCATTCAGGAAGCTATGAACTTGCTGATGAAAGGCCGTACCAGCTTCGTCATCGCCCATCGACTTAGCACCATTCGCGAGGCCGATCTCATTCTGGTTATGAATGGCGGGGAAATTATTGAGCGCGGCTCCCATCAGGAATTGCTAGAGGTTAAAGGATTTTACTACGATTTGTATACGAGCCAGTTTAATAGGGCTGGTTAACCAAAAAAAGCCTTCAGGCCGCTAAACATTGCGGTTGCTGAAGGCTTTTTTTGTAAACTCATGGTTTCATCATGTGATAGCTGCTGCCCAATTATGGTTTAACATCGTAAATCTTGTACATATCGTCCAGCATCAGGTTCGCTGCTTTCACGCCGCCTGATGTATTCCAAGTTGCATCGTTAACTTTGACCAGCTTGTTGTTTTTCACAACATTAAGATTTTTCCAAAGCGGATCGTTCATCCACTCATCTTCCTGCTTCTTGCCTTTGCCATCTCCAACATCATAGGTGAAGTAAAACACTTTATCCGCCGTATTCAGCTCTGTTAAGCGCTCCTTCGTAATATCCTCAAACGATTTTTCATCACTTTTTGGATCGTTCCGTGGAATTCCCATTTGCTTGAAAATGACACCTGTGAACATTTCACCGTAATAATATCTTGTTTTACCACCCATGAAGCGAACTACAGCTACTTTTTCCTTCAGCTTGTCGCCAGCTTTTTGCTTGAAATCATCGATACGCTTATCGAATGCGCTGATGATTTTATCGCCTTCAGCCTTTTTATTCAAAGCGTCAGCATACACTTGAAAGTTGCTTTTCCACTCACCACGAAGCGTTTCTGTGTAAACGGTTGGCGCGATCGCTTTCAACTGCTCGTAAATTTTCTCGTGGCGCATTTTGTTGCCCAGGATTAAATCCGGTTTCAGAGAAGCAATGAGCTCCAGATTCGGCTGTGATTCGCCGCCGATGTTCTTAACACCTTCCATATCCGCTTTTATATGATCATACCAAGGGTTTCCATAATAGGAATCCACCGCGGCAATCGGCTTAACACCTAGAGCGAGCAAGGCTTCTGTCCCCTCATTTGTCAATACGATAACCTTCTTAGGTTGTGCAGGTACTTCTGTCTCACCCATAATATGCTTTATTTTACGTGGACCTTCAGTAGTTGCAGGTGCTGGTGTAGCAGCTGCTCCTTGCTTTGTCCCAGCAGCTGGCTGTGATGATTGTCCGCAAGCAGATAAAACGATGGATAATACAAAAACGATGGCAAGCAGAGCTGCCGATTTGATTCGTAATGAATCATTTCTAGAAAACATGTAGTGGACCCCCTATTTTTCATGCAAAGATGATCGAATTGATAATAATTATCATTTGTCTCGGTTTATTTTAGGGGAAAAACACGCCGCTTGTCAATCTTTTTTTGATAATGATTCTCAAAGTCATTGACAGAGGAACACTAGCCTCATTACAATATACGTAAGACAGCTAATATAAATTTATATTTAACCAACAGCTTAACTTTGACAGGAAGCAGGCAAATGACTGAATGATGCGAAAAGAACTATTAACATCCTCCTTTAAAACCGCAGGCTTGGTAGCTGCCCTACTCTTATTGGCAGTTGCTTTTGTTTGCAGCCTTATGTTCGGCATTAATACCTACTCGTGGGATCAGATTGTTCAGGCTTACTCAGCATTTAATGGGTCAAACGAACACATCATTATCCAGACAACCCGTATGCCACGAGCCTTAATCGCAGCACTTGTCGGCGGAAGTCTGGCAGTTGCGGGAGCTTTGATGCAGGCCATTACTCGCAATCCACTTGCGTCCCCAAGCATTTTTGGCGTCAATGCCGGAGCCGCTTTTGCTATAGTGCTGGCAGTGGTGTTTTTTAATGTCACCAATCTGACACAATATACATGGATCGCTTTTTTCGGAGCGGCGGTAAGTGCCGGTGGTGTATATCTATTGGGCTCAATTGGGCGCGATGGCTTGACACCTATCAAAATTACATTAGCAGGATCCGCGATGACAGCTTTCTTCGCATCCTTGACACAGGGCGTACTTCTCTCCAATGGCAAGGCATTTGATCAGGTACTGGTGTGGCTGGTCGGTTCGGTTGCAGGACGTACGATGGAGATGTTTGATTCCGTCTTCCTTTATATGCTCGCTGCATTAATCGGCGCTATACTGCTCGCTCCTCACATAAATGTGTTGGCGATGGGGGACGATGTTGCCAAGGGACTTGGACAAAGTACCATATTTATTAAATCAGCCGCAGCGATTGTCATTGTTGTACTTGCCGGAGGCTCGGTTGCTCTCGCAGGTCCGGTTGTATTCATCGGCATTATCATTCCACACATTGCTCGCTTTCTGGTTGGCGGGGATCATCGGTGGCTTATCCCTTATTGTGCCGTTCTCGGGGCGCTGCTGCTCGTGAGTGCCGATGTCGGTTCCCGTTTCATTGCTATGCCAAAGGAAGTACATGTTGGTGTGACAACAGCTTTGATCGGTGTTCCTTTCTTTGTTTATATTGCTCGCAAAGGAGGGCGCTTCTAAATGACTACATCCAGCAAATATATAACAGTTCGCGGCAAAGCGTATTCGTATCTCGTCAGTAAAAAAGCGATACTCGTATCTATAGCACTCCTCATTGCCGTCATTGTAATTTTTATTCTGAGTACAGGTATCGGCAGTGTATACATATCACCCATACAGGTCATTCGCTCCATATTTGGGGTGGGTGAAGACTCCAATATGATGATTGTTCGTTCTCTTCGGCTTCCACGTATTGTTATAGCTGTATTGGTTGGCGCATCGCTGGCGGTAGCTGGCGCACTGTTGCAAGGGGTTATTCGTAACCCGTTAGCCTCTCCTGATACCATAGGTATTACTGGAGGAGCTACACTCGGGGCCGTCTCTTTCTTTTTTTTCTTTTCTGATAAAATCAGCATTCATCTACTCCCGGTTTTTGCTGTGGCTGGAGCCTTTACATCCGCGCTAATCGTTTATGTATTATCCTGGAAGCAAGGCGTCACACCACTGCGACTTGTTCTGATCGGAATCGGTTTCTCGGCGGCAATGAGTGCTCTATCGTATATGATGATGATTTCAGGTCCCATTATTCTCGCCAATCAGTCCATGACGTTCATGACAGGCAGTGTGTATGGCGTGTCATGGGCCAAGTCTGTGATACCTCTGCTGCCATGGGTTGTTGTTCTGCTGCCGCTGATGTTCGTGTACTCACGACATATTAATATTCAGGAGTTCGGTGAGGACATAGCCCGCAGTGTGGGCAGTCACGTTCAACGCCAAAGATTCCTGCTATTGATCTTCAGCGTCGCACTCGCGGGCGCGGCTGTTGCTTTCGGAGGGGCTATCGGATTCATTGGACTGATGGCACCGCATATTGCACGTAAGCTTGTAGGTCCAAGCTTTGGCGCTTTGCTGCCGGTTTCCGCGCTGATGGGAGCCATCGTATTACTGGTAGCTGATTTAATCGGCAGAACGATATTTTCGCCGCTCGATATTCCCGCAGGTGTGTTTACGGCTTGTATCGGCGCTCCATTTTTTGTTTACCTGCTCTACCGTACACGTAACCGTTAGTAAGCATATTGCTGGAAGCACCTGAATTATTTAACCATACGGCTTTAATATAAGGAGATCTGAACATGACGGCTATTCAATCCAAGGATTTGAGTCTATTTTACGGGGACACATGCATTTTCAAAGATCTCGACATAGCCATTCCAAAAGGAAAAATCACCGTGTTTATCGGAAGTAACGGCTGCGGCAAGTCTACGCTGCTCCGGTCGCTTGCAAGGCTGCTCAAGCCTAAAAGCGGGCAGATCGTACTGGCAGGCAGTGACATTGCTACACTTTCAACCAAGGAGGTAGCCCGTCGCATGTCCATTTTGCCGCAGGGACCTTCCGCTCCGGAAGGATTAACTGTCCTTCAGCTCGTGAAGCAAGGCAGGTATCCGTATCAAAACTGGCTGCAGCAATGGTCAGTTGAGGATGAAAAAGAAGTCCGCCGCGCTTTGGAATTAACCCATATGGATACATTGTCCGAGCGTACCGTCGATTCGCTATCCGGTGGACAGCGCCAGCGTGCCTGGATTGCCATGACATTGGCTCAAGGGACACCAACCATTTTGTTGGATGAGCCTACAACTTACCTGGATTTGGCTCATCAGATTGAAGTATTGGACCTTCTCTACGATTTGAACCAAAAGGAACAAAGAACCATCGTGATGGTCCTGCATGATATTAACCTTGCCTGCCGTTACGCTCATCATGTGGTAGCGATCAAGGATAACAAGGTGTATGCAGAAGGACACGCAGATCAAGTGATTAACGAGAAGCTGATGCTGGATGTATTCGATCTGCCCTGCCAAATTATTCAAGACCCTTTGTTCCAGACTCCATTAGTTGTCCCTTACGGTAAAGGCGTTAAACCGATTCATCAACAGTTAGCGCCTGTGGGAGTTAATTGAACGATAATGAACCGAAACCAATAACAAAAGCCGATCAAAAGGAGTATATGTCCTTTTGACCGGCTTTTCTTTATTTGATCTTGCTTAACTAAACCGTTTCTCACAGCTTGTAAATGTCTCCGTACTTTTGCTGGAAATAGTCGACCAAATAATCAGGGTTCAGTTCTTCTCCTGTAACTTCAGTAATAATTTCGGTCGGCGTGAGCAGCTTGCCATGACGATATACTTTTAAAGCCAGCCAATCTTTGATCGGAATCAGGTTCCCTGCCTCCAATAAGCCATCGAAATCCGGCAGCTCCTTGCGGATCGTCCGCATCATTTGTGCGGCATACATATTTCCCAGCGCATAAGATGGAAAATAACCAAAGGCTCCGCCTGACCAATGAACATCCTGCAGTACCCCTTCTCCATGATGAGTTGGCGCTACACCCAAATAATCCCGATATTTCTCGTTCCATACTTCTGGCAAATCAGCTACCCGAACCGACTCGCTAAATAGCTCTTTCTCAATTTCATAACGGACCATAATATGTAAATTATAAGTCAGCTCATCTGCCTCAATACGAATCAATGAAGGCTTAACCTCATTGGTAGCCCGATAGAAATCCTCGACTCCCACAGAGTCAAATTGCCCCGGATAATGCTTCTGCACATCCTGATAATATCGATTCCAGAATGAGCGGCTGCGTCCGATCATATTTTCCCAAAAGCGCGACTGCGATTCATGAATCCCCATCGAAGTGCCACTGCATAGCGGTGTGCCGATTAGATCTGATGAAATATTTTGCTCATACAAGGCATGGCCGCCTTCATGAATCGTTCCGAATAAAGCACTGTTCACATCATCCAGCAAATATCGTGTTGTGATCCGCACATCGCCCGGATTTAAACCCGTTGCAAAAGGATGCACTGTTTCATCGAGTCTCCCCGCATCAAAGTCATAGCCCATCTGTCCCAAAATAAACAAGCTGAATTTTTTCTGCTGCTCTTTATCAAAGATCTGCTTCAAAAATCCAGTTTCGGGCTTATGCTTGGAGGCTTGAATGGCACTGAGCAAAGGCACTACCTTCTGACGTAATGCGCCAAATACCTGATCCAGCTTCGTTACAGTCATTCCAGGCTCGTACATATCAAGCAAAGTGTTATATTTGTGACCCTGATAACCCCATAATTCGATAAATTCCAGATTCGTTGCGACGATCTTCTCCAGATATGGCTGAAACATCGCATAATCAGAAGCATGCTTGGCCTCTTCCCATACGGATTCAGACTGAGAGGTCAATACTACATAATCCTGATATTTTTGCGGAGGAATTCGTTTGCTTCGGTCATAATCCTTTTTGCATTCTGCAACAATCTTGCGTTCGACGTGGCTCAGTCTGGCATCCTGCTCTGGTTCTGAAAAGTAATCAAGCCATTCTCCCATCTCGCTAGCCACCGACATTTTGAAATGCTCTCCGGACAGCACGCCGACGACTTCGGAGCGGGTTGCTATCCCTTTCTTGGGAGCGCCCGTGCGCATATCCCAGTAAATCAGTCCTATTGCTTCCTCATAGCTTTTCATTTTTTGGAGATACTGCTTGAAATCGTTTAAATTGTGTTCAAATGGTTTGGTTGTCATAGATCTTCCCCCTTTATTCAAGTTTATATTGATCATACTTCTTAAGTAAAAGAGAAGCAAACCCATTGCGATTGTGGTAAAATATATGGATGTACAATTGATGTCCCATCTTACGAAATCAGTTAAGCTTCACAAAACACGATGGAGGAAACCCTATGCATATTACATTTACGGATGAAGCTGTCCAACAAATTAAACAAAAGCTCCCTCCTGGTTCAGGCGAGCTCAAACTCGTATTTGATTCAGAAGGATGTGGCTGCTCAGCCAATGGAGTGCCTTCTTTGTGGATCGTAGACAAACCCGAAGAGCATGATTTGCGAGCAGACGGCTCACCTTTTGAATTATGGTATGAAAAGAAACAAGAAGTATACTTCGAAGACTACATGACACTAGACTATCGCAGTGCAAACAGGAGCTACGTCCTGAAAAGCAAGGGACAAATTTACAACAGCCTCATGCAGTTGACGGATAAAAGAGAAAAAAACTAAAAGATTACGGATATACGATAGACCTTACAAGGTTAGTCTGCACACAATCAATTGGAGGGGTACCATGGATTCACTAATGTCGACCATTATTAACCATAATCAAGATTTTGTTAAAAATAAAGATTACGAACAATATCTTACAACCAGATTTCCCGATAAAAAGATGGTTATTGTTACTTGTATGGATACACGATTGACGGAGCTGCTGCCGCGGGCTATGAATCTGCGAAACGGTGATGCCAAGATTATTAAAAATGCCGGTGCCGTCGTTACTCATCCATTTGGAAGTATAATGCGAAGTATTATTGTTGCTGTTTATGAGCTCCAAGCTAAGGAAATCTTTGTTGTGGGCCATCATCAATGCGGTATGATCGGTCTTAACGCACCCGAGGTTCTGGAGAAAGCCAAGGAGCGCGGAGTCACCCAGGAAATGATCGAAACTCTACATCATGCAGGTATCGATCTGGCAAGATTCCTGAGAGGTTTTGATGATGTTCAAGACAGCGTGCTCAGCAGCGTAAAGCTGATTCGCAACCATCCTTTACTGCCCAAAAATCTGCCGGTTCACGGGTTAATCATCGATCCAGAAACCGGAAAGCTGGATGTGGTTGATAACGGATATGAATGGGAAACGACTCCCTGAACAACAATCATTACATGCTAAAAGACTGTCGGCGTGATTGGCCTGACAGTCTTTTTAACGTTCCGGTGTTGGTTCCTTCCTGATCTTCGCTTGCAGGAGATCAATGAGCTGCTGCTCTACATTTTTACCGTTACCGAACCCTCCTGATGCAGGCGGCGGGTGTGGCGGGTTACCGTGGGTACCCTCCTCTGCTGCTTGAGCTGGTGACTTTCTCCCAAATTCAGCATCTCGTTCTAGCTGTCGTCGTGCTTCGAACTCATGAATCATGGCCTCACGTTCCTCGATACTCGAAGGATCTTTTTTCTTGAATTCCCTCATGTTTTGCTCCTTGATACGAAGACGTTCCTGAAATTCGTTGACAAATTCCTTCTGTCCGGCTGTGAGCTGCCCGATAATGAGTTGTTGATCCGCTAGTTCCAGCTCACCGACTTGACTATTGCGTACGACCATCGGAAGCAGTTCTTTAGCTTGCTTGATGCTTAATCCTAAATTTTCACGTCGATCCATTTGAATTAAGCTTTGAAATAAAATAACCATTTGCCGTTCAAATGTATTCTGGATCTCGTCCCTTTGAATGACGGCTTCTGGGATGGTGAGGCTGACCGGTGCTGGATTGATGCACCCGTTTAACAACATAATCAGGCTGATGCCAATCCATCGCATCCACCGATACCCCATTAGATCCCTCCTTAAATTTTCTTAGAAAATCCACTTGTAACAAGTTACGCAGCTTTGATCTGTTATCAACAGCATATAGCGCAATTTCGATGAAACTATGAGAGATTTGTGAATATTATGTAAAATCTTATTGCTGTGTGTACGAAGAAACACTATTGGTTTTGGAAATTTTTAAAGAAGCTAATTATGAAAACTACTTAGCAGGGATCTACATCATGGGCTGTATGGGAATCGGAATGCAGTGGAATCTATGAAACTGAACAAATATGAATAATATGGATCGAGAGTTCATAGATTGATAAATTCGGGGAAATATTCATTTTGTGGCAAGCCGTTACTTCTTTTCGTGGAAATATTAGGGGAACAGAGCTGTACAACGTTGAAACCGAAGAGAAGCGAGCATGATGACTAATTGCCATCATGCTCGCTTAATGGAAATGACAGTTTAAACTCGGTTCCTACGCCTACCTCACTTGCCACCTCAATCGTACCCTTCATCCCGTTAACCAGATGCTTGACGATGGTAAGCCCAAGCCCTGTTCCCTCCGAACGGGATATCCGCGAATGCTCGGCTTTATAAAAACGCTCCCAAATCCGCTGCAGCTCATCGCCCGATATGCCTATACCCGTATCAAGTATATAAATCGTGCCGTGACCCTCTTCTTCACATACGCAGACTGTGATCGTGCCCCCGGATGGAGTGAATTGAATTGCATTATGCAGCAGATTTTGCAATATTTGTGCAAAACGATCATCATCCAAATCGGACACGATCGGATGATACGTCTCATCTGGAAGCTGCTCGAGCAGGGAAATTTTTTTATCAGCAAGGGTGGGCTTGATCAGATCCAGCACTTCTCGGGTTTTACCAACGATATCCATGGGATAAGTGAGAAAGACATCCATGCCATTCTGAATTCTTGCCAGATCCAGCAAATCATTAACAAGACGCTGCAGGCGCTGTACCTCGTAATCGCATATTTTTAAATAGTGACCGTATTTTTCCTCGGGAATAATTTTGTCGTTCATCGCGATGATAAGCCCTCGCAGTGAAGTTAAAGGTGAACGCAGCTCATGAGATACATTAGCCAAAAACTCCTGTCTTGCATCCTCCCAATTCACCAGCTGATCGACCATAAAATTAAAGCTGCTGGCCAGCTCCCCGACCTCGTCCTTGGAGGTTACTGGCACCCTAACCGTAAAATCTCCACCTGCCAGCTCCAGTGCCGCCCGGTTCATCTGCTGCAAAGGGCCTGCCAGCTTGCGGGAGAGCATATACAAGATCAGACCTACCGTCAATAGCGAAAATAATAAAGGGACCACAATGTTCCAACGAACCGCAGCCAGCGCTTCACTGACCTCAATGGCAGGCACGTTCAAGAAAATAACGATGGGCTTTCCATTCAGCTGCGAGGGAGCATAGTAGGTCAACGTCCCACTTCGCTCCCGAACATCCAGCTTGTATTCCCCCGCAACAAAGCCTGACTGCCCCTTCAGGCCATCGATAAACATCGTGTCCACAACCTTGGGAATCAACGTACCTTCACGCTCTGATGAGCCGTTGAGGATCATCCCTGAGCTATCAACAAGCCATATTTGACCGTTTATGCTGCGGGCGATAATCCGTACACCAAAGCGCATTTCTCGTGTTGAAATCGTTCCTTCTTGAATAGAAGGCAGCAGCTTGGCGACTTCACCGAAGCGGGACGAGAGCATTTCTTTTTTATCCTTATAAAATAAATCCGTAAAGTAGTAATTCCAGAACAAGGCCAGTCCCACAAAAAATAAAATACAGGTGACCAGAAAGGTTAAGAAAATCTTGATATAAAAGCTGCTGAACCATGGTTTACGCATGCTGCATAACCTCGAATGAATAGCCAATCCCCCAGAGGGTTTGAATCGCCCAGTCTGAGCTGGCGCCAAGCTTTTTACGCAAATTTTTGACATGAGCATCTACCGTACGTGTGCCACCGCTAAAATCAAAGTTCCACACATACCCAAGTAAATCCTCGCGTGAGTATACCCTTCCTGGATTCGAAGCCAGAAAATAAAGCAATTCGATCTCCTTAGGGGTCAAATCGACCCGTTTACCCTCCAATGTGACCTTATATTGACCTGGATCAATCACCAGCTTTCCCATACGCAGTAATTTATCACGATCCGGCTCGGCGAGCGCGTTCGTTGCCGTATTTTGCTGCTGTGTCCGGCGCAGTACGGCTTTGATTCGGGCTATCAGCTCGTTAGGATCAAACGGTTTCACAATATAATCATCGATACCCAGATTAAAGGCTCTCAGCTTATCAATCGACTCGCCCTTAGCCGTGAGAAAAATGATCGGGGTATGCGCCAAAGCTCCCGTTTCATTGCGAATGCGGCTGCACAGCTCGAAGCCGGAATGATCCGGCAGCATGACATCCAGAAGCACCAGATCAGGCTGCTGATGTCTCACCGTTTGCAGCACCTCTCCACCCCGATAGGCGATGATCGGCTCGTAACCTGCATGCTCCAGATATAACCGGATTACTTCAACAATGTTGGGTTCGTCATCGACGATCATAATTTTCCCATGCTTAAATTCTTTGCTCATCCTTTGTCCCTCTTTGTTAACAGTTTCAGCTGCATGCTGCGCTCTCGCTCTAAAATAACGGATGAACGATCCCGCAGTGTATGCTTATGGATAAGTTGAGTGTTGCTAAGATCACTGGGGCTAAGCCATGTCAATTCATTCCTGCTGCAATGCTGCAAGCAGAGTGCCTCCAGCTGCGAGTCTGCAAGCGGGATGTCCAAGTCCTCGTATTGACCATTTTCGAGTGTCTCCAGTACCTCCAACCGCTGTGTCAGTCTTGCGCGAAAAGCCTCTGGATCGATTCCCAACTGAGTCATATCTGTATCTCTCAGCATCTTGAGCGCACTGCGCAGCATTTTCACAGCTCCCGCATGATTATGCCTGCGCCAGTGGTATAAGGAAACGGCAACTTGTATGAGTCCCACATAGGTCGAACCCAATACATCACCGGGATGTTCCTTCCAGTACTCTTCCAAAACCTCATGACATTCAAAATAATCTCTTTCCGAATGAAAGTGTATCAAATAATTAATATAAGCCTGTGGATATTTCAGCATACCGACAACCGCCTTTTCCATACATCCGTCATAGCCATAGCTATAGATATTCTTATTGTATCAAGAAGCCCCGAAAACGGAAACTATTGATTCTATTTTACGTGCCAGAATGGCTCTTAATCCGGAATTATTTGCCTTTCTATTATTTTCCTCGCAACTTCTAGGTGCTATATTGCGTTTAATAGATTAGTAACTAGTAGAAAGAGGCTGATGCATTTTGAAGCGCAACACCGTTCTGGTCATATCCATATTGGCGCTGCTCCTCACTTCATCCGGTTCGGCTCTTGCCGCAGATAAAACGTCCAAATATCGGGTTTATCAGGATGACCGTATTTTAGTAGAGACCTCCGATTATAGCACTGCCGAGAATTACGCCAAGCAATTTACAAGTACTCATGTCGAGGAAATCAGCTCACGAAAATGGCTGTGGAACAATTATCCCCGATATAAGATATATCAAAATGGGGTAAGCAGCACCTCCTGGGAATTTGCCACTCTGGATCAAGCGGTTCGTGAAGCATCGAATTGGGGACACGCCAGTATTCGCGATCTTCGTTCAGATGGTTGGGTCTGGAATAACTATCCACAGTACCGCTTATATCAAGGTGATATCACGCTAGACTCATGGGAATTTACTAGTTTGGCCCAAGCCAAAGCCGAGGCCGGTAAATGGAGTAATGTACATATCATCGATCTTCGTGATCACCAATGGATCTGGGATAACATTCCGGAATCCAGCAAGAATGAGCTTCGCGCTGGCCCTAAGGTGTATCAGGTATATCAAGGCAAATCGACGCAGGACAGCTGGACCTTCGCCTATTTGGAGGATGCCGTACGAGAGGCTGCCCAGTGGGGAAATTCCAGCGTTGTCAGAACGGATAAGAATAACCAAACCATTTTATCCAATGAAAAAAATTATAAGGTTTATCAATATGCATCACTGCTGAATTCCTTTCTTAGTCTTGATGATGCGATTGCCTACGCAAGGTCTTTTGATCATACCCGTATTTTTCAAGATGCACTACCAAAAAGCATATGGACTAATTATCCGTACTATCAGATTTTTCAAAATGACAACTGGATATCGGACTCATCGATTTTACCGGATGCTGTCAATTACGCGCTTAGCTACAGCAATGCTTCCATCCGATTGCTGGATGATAGCTTCAAGGTTTGGGACAACTTCCGCATGCTGCAGTTCTGGGGCTGGAACGGAAGCTCCAACAATGATACGATTCGCGGACATGTGAACAATACGGTGGGACTGGATGTGGTATCTCCCACGTATTTCACTCTTGCTGATGCGTCAGGCACCTTGACGGATACCTCCAATAAGGACACTGTCGCTTGGCTGAAAGCTCAAAATGTTCGTGTGTATCCTTTAATCAATAATCAGTTTGACGCCGCGTTAACGACCAAATTTTTGGCTGATGCCGGGGCACAAAAAAAGTTTATCCAAGCCTTGGTTAGTAAAGGCAAGCAATTAGGGGTCGAGGGCTTAAACATCGATTTTGAAAGTGTTGCCGGTAAAGATCGCGCAGCATTTACAGCCTTTGTCAAAAATTTAACGGCTGCCGCTCATGACGAAAATCTTAAAATTTCGATCGATTTGCCTCGTGGAAGTGTGAAGTGGAATGCATCGACGGCTTATGATCATGAAAAGCTGGGAGAAACCGTCGATTACATCATCACGATGACCTATGATCAGCATTGGAGAACAGGACCGGAGGCTGGCTCGGTAGCTGGGCTTCAGTGGGTTGATGAAGGCGTTCGAGAGTTCCTGTCTTATGGTATTCCAAGAGACAAGCTGATTATGGGAATTCCTTTTTACGTGCGTGAATGGCAGATCGATGAAAACGGTCAGCTGGTCGATAATCGCGCGCTGCTAATGAAGGATCTGCCTGCATTGATCAAAAGTAAAAAAGCAACTCAAACCTGGGATGAGAAATTCAACCAATACCGGGTCGAATACGAGCAAGATGGAAACAAAAGGGTATTCTGGCTGGAGGATGAGGCTACAGTTAAGGCTCGTCTGGAGATTGCCAAAAAATACGATATTGGCGGTGTCGCAGCCTGGAGACTTGGGTATGATTCGGCCGATCTGTGGAAAATGATGATTCAGGAAAAATAAGACAAAGCCCGCAAGCAACGGTAGTGACCGATGGCTTGCGGGCTTTGCCATGAAGAGAATTACTCAAATTAATGAGGCAGCCAAGTTCAAATTAACCATGCTTCGTATGCTGCAGAGTCTGCACAAAAATTTCTTCGATATGAGAATCATCCAGTGAATAAAAGACGGTTTTTCCGGCTTTACGACGTTTCACGATTCTCATGTTGCGCAGATAACGCAGCTGATGGGATACAGCGGATTGTCCCATTTCGAGCAGCACGGATAAATCGTGAACACACAGTTCCTTTTGAAGCAATGCACCAATTAATTTAACGCGGGTCGGATCACTGAATGCTTTAAACCAATCAGCGAGCTGAACAGCGGAATCCTCATCAATCATCTTTTCTCTGACTTGATTGAGGTCTGCTTCTGAACCAAAGCACGATGATTCACAATCCTCGACGGTACCAAGAGACGGTTCCATTTGATCACACCTTCCAATCCAGACAACTATCCCATCATTATAGCAAAATAATCAAGGGAACGGAATCATTCTTATTTGTTATAGGGTATGAACCAAATGTCCGACCTTATGCTTGTTTATCATTTGTATCAAATAAGCTATTTCCAGAATGAGAGCTACCCGTCCATTACCAAGTATGGTCGCACCCGTAATAAATGGAATTTTACCTAAAAAAGTACCTAGTGTCTTGATAACGATCTCTTGATTACCTAACAATTCATCGACAGCCACAGCTAGTTTCTTCTCCGCTGAACCTACCACGACAATAGGAATAAATTTATTCTTCATATTCCCTCTTTCAAGCTGCATAGCATCATGCAGCCAAATGAGAGGAATCACTTTATCCCGAATGACAATTACATTTTCTCCATGAACGGTTTGGATATCCTCAATAGGGATGCGGACAATTTCAATAACGTTATTCATGGGAATGACATAATCGCGTCCGCTAACCTTTACCATAAGTCCGGTAATAATGGCTAATGTCAGAGGGATTCGCACGGTAAACATAGTACCCTGATCCGGTTTCGACTCAATATCAATCAATCCGTTCAGCCGCTCAATTTGATTACGAACGATATCCATCCCAACTCCGCGACCGGATACCTCACTAACCGACGCTGCAGTCGAAAATCCAGGGCGAAAGATTAAATTTATCGCATGAAGATCCGAAAGTCGTCCCGCTTCCTCATCGGTAATAATTCCTTTACGCAGGGCAGAGGCTATCATCTTGTCGGGCAGGATTCCCGCACCGTCATCTTCTACGGTTATAACAACTTGATTATCCTCATGAAACGAATTTAAGCGGACGCGCCCTTTCATTCTTTTCCCCTTGCTTGCACGCACATCAGCCGTTTCTATACCGTGATCAACCGCGTTGCGTATTAAATGAATCAAGGGGTCCCCAATTTCTTCGATCAACGTACGATCGAGCTCAGTTTCCATTCCTTCCAATAACAGCTCAATATCCTTGCCAAGCTTCTGGGACAGGTCTCTAACCATCCTTGGAAAACGATTGAATAAATGCTCGATCGGCAGCATCCGTGCTTTCATAACGCTTTCCTGCAGCTCTTCCACAATGCTAGACATATGATCGCTTATATCACTAAGTCTTTCCACAAAATCCTCATTCGCGAACCGGCTTGACACCGAATGTTTCAATTCGTTGAGTGAGGTCTGATCAATTAATAGCTCTCCCACAAGGTTCATCAGATGCTCCAAACGCTCCACACTGACACGTATCGTTTGCGGTCCCTGTTTGCTCTTATCTTCTTGAGCTGGTTCTTTGTCTTTGGGCACAGATACTGCATTCACAGCCTTGTTTAACGGTTTGTACAAATCTACCTTAGCCAATCTAACATCCGTAAGTGTTGATGCCTGCTCTTGCACGTCCTTCATGTCTAATGAAGTACTCACTAGAAAGATGGCTTGCGAATAATCGCTGTCTTCATTATTAGGATCAAATAAAACAGACGGCTCCGAGCAAATTATAGTACCATATCTAGCAGTGATTTCTTGGGCAATCAATTGAAGCCGCGCAGCCATCATCGGACAATCGTCACTTAAGTGTATCCGAATTTTCAACAGCTGCAGCCCCAATTCAACAGCTTCATCAAGCTGCAGCGATTGCTCCAGAGTAAGCTCAGGCAAGCTTTTGACTGGTATTTGCGTATCTGCGACCTTCGTGAAATTTTGCAGATCATACAGTAATTTTGATATATCCGAATAAGATTGCCCTCGCATATACTCATCCCGCAATACTTTCAATACATCCAACGCGTTAAACAGCAAATTAATGAGCGAGGAGTCGACCTCTAGCTTCTTTCCCCTGATCATATCCAATAAATGCTCGACTTCATGGGTAACTGACTTCATTTCATCAAAACCCATTGCAGCTGAGGAGCCCTTAATCGTGTGTGCGGCGCGGAAGATGGATTGAACGGTTTCTTCTAATACTTCATTTTCCATTGAAAGCAGGTCTTGCTCCATTCGTTCAAGCTGATCCACCAATTCTTCAATAAAGGCATCCCGATAGGCTGACAAATCGTTCATAAATAACAGCCTCCCCTAGTCGCGCAGCAGCACTTCATCCAGTTTTAAAATTCCAATCAGTCTGTTATCACGAAGCCCGATCCCTAAGAAATAAGCTCCACTCACACTCCCTACATGCTCAGGTGGCGGCTGGATATCGGGGAATGTAGTCACTTTATTAACTTGATCTACAATAATTCCGACTGATTCTTCCCGATGCTTGACAACTACAATACGTGTTGTTTTGGTAGCTTCCTGCTCAGGCAAGCCGAATAAATTTCTGAAGCTGACGACAGGAACTACCTTGCCTCTTAAATTAATGACGCCCTTCACGTACGGTTTACAATGCGGAATTTCAGTTATGGTTTGCAGCTTAATAATCTCATGAATTTCTTCAATTCTGACGGCATAGGCTTCAACGCCGACAGTCATCTCAATGTATTGGTCCTGCTGTAATGTTGCCATAGAATCACATCCACATGCTTAAATTTTGAAAATAGAGACGGAGGTATTCAGCTCATCAGCAAGCTGTGCAAGCGATTGACATGTTGCCGCCGTTTCTTCCGAGGATGCCGCCGATTCCTGACTGGAAGCGGATATGGACTCAACCGATTGCATAACCTCGGATGCCTGAGCCGATTCCTCCTCGCAGGCCGCAGCTATCTCGTTCACCTTTTGAGAAGAATCATTGACCATGTGAATAATATTTTGAAAAGCTTCACCGGTTTGAGACGATTGGGCCACGCTGTCCAGAACTGCATTTACACTTAGCTTCGTATTCGCTTGCATCACTTTTATGATGGAGGATATTTGCTTCGTTGCTTCACTACTTCTTTCTGCGAGTTTACGAACCTCATCGGCTACTACGGCAAAACCTCTGCCCTGATCCCCTGCTCGCGCCGCTTCAATGGCAGCATTCAACGCCAACAAATTGGTTTGATCCGCAATATCATCAATAACCTCAATAATGTCGCCAATTTTCAAGGAATCCTCTTCTAACCGCGTCATCGTCTGGTTTACAGCTTGCATACCCGCTATAGATGCTTGTATCACTTTATCACCTTCACTAGCGGTCCTTACCGTTACATTGGATAATTCTGCGGCTTGTTCAGCGCTTTCAGCGACGGAATTGATAGCTACACTTAATTCCTTGAACAGCTCTGTTATGGATTGCGCCGACTGTGCTTGAGTGATGCTGCTGCTGGCAATCTCCTCTGTACTCGCTGAGATTTCTTCAGATGCGGCTGCCACACTTTGCGAGGATTGGATAATGCCGTTAATGAGATGTTGCAGGTTGCTAATCATTTGATTAATAGAAGCAGCCAACTGGCCGACTTCGTCCTTCGTATCAATATCCGCTTTCTCCCGCAAATCCCCGTTAGCCACCTTGGTCACCAAATCTACGATCCGATGCAGCGGACGAGCAATCGATTGTGCGATACCATAACCCATTACAATACTGAGGATAAAAGCAATTCCAACAATAATAATGGTTGTCATGCGTGCTGACTTATAGGCTTCGGCTGATTCAGTATTTTTCCCTTCTGCCAGTTTCACGTTGGTATCGATCAGCTTCGTTAAGCTTTCCCTGACCTTCGTGCCAACAGGAATTAATTCACTGTTGAGAAACTTGTTATATTCGGTCTTATCCTCCTTTTCTCCCAATTTCATTGCGGAAGCCAGAACTTTCGTATAGGCAGCAAAAGCAGTATCATAGCTTTTTAGCTGATCTTTTTCAATCAGGGTAATCGTTGTATTGCGGTAGATATCAACCTCGTCCTGTAGCTCCTTGATGTAGCCTTCAATATCACCCTGTAATTTAAGCTCGCCTGCAGAATTGTTACTCAAGCTGATATCGCGAGTGGCTACACGTATATTTTGATAGCTGTTGAGTCCAGATGACAGCCTTTGTATAGATGTCAAATTATTGTTGTACATTTCATTAATATTACCGTCCATCATACTCAAGTTAGATATTGCATACATTCCTACAACGGCTACGATCATTGCAACCATACCAAATCCAGAAATTAATTTTACCGATGTTTTCAAATTATTGAACCACTTCATAGTATCACCCTCTGTTAGTTAGAATTGTGTGCTGCTGTGCTTACGCTCGGGTTTGACCGTTTTTCAATATCATCTCCTCTATCAGTTGTTATGCGTGTTAAATAAGTGACGCCGCTTTTAAATTAATACTGTGTTAATAAAATTTTACATAAATGGAGTTTACAAAAAATTCCGCCAGTATAGAATGGTTCTTTGTACCTATATTCGACTTTTTTCAACATAATTCAACATATTTTAATCATTTAATTAATGATATATAGTCGCTTCCAAATTAAAACCAATTCTGAATGCTTTTTTTGCTATCAATTTGTGTGTTTTTCTGTTTATGGATTCCAAGCTGACATAGCAAAAAACGTGAGAATCACTATGATCCTCACGCCATCTTTCCAAGCTATTCAACTTCATCCAGCTCATCCAAATCAGTAACAGGAGCATGGCAGACAAAATTTTCGCAAATGTAGGCCGTTGCCCTACCGCCAAGCACAACTTTATCCTTCAAGAGCGGAATTAGACTCCTTGCAGCGTTCCCCTGCTCTCCACTGGGATGCAGCATGAAAATCGCGTACGGTAAAAATCTGCGCTGCAGCTTATCCTTCATCGCTTGCAAATCCGGTTTACCAGGGTCACCCGCAAGAACAATCTCCGAAGGAGCGCTTAAAACGTAATCTAATGCAATCAGGAACAAGGCATGACCAGATGGATACTTCTGAACAGAACCAGCGAACGCCTGAAGCTGCTCGTCCGTTTTTTGCGATAAGCCTGCGTCATACGTATATCTGGCCAGCTTGGCCATATTAAGTGCAGCAGCCGAGTTCCCCGATGGCATCGCACCATCATAGATTTCCTTCGGACGTGTAAACAGCTGCTCTCCGTCATTTCCATAAAAGAATAATCCGCCCTGATCCGCATCCCAAAACAACCGCAGCATTTCTGCATTCAGCTCCATAGCCAGCTTCAACAGTTCGACATCGAATGTCGCCTCGTACAGCTCGATCAGTCCCCATACGTAGAAAGCATAATCGTCCACATAACCAAGGTAAGCGGCCTCTCCATCACGGTAACGGGCAAGAATCCGTCCATCCTCACGGCGAAGTTCGTTGGCTATAAAATCCGAAGCACGGCGTGCTGCTTGCGCATACTCTGGCTTGTTAAGCGCCTTGGCTGCTTTGGCTAGGGCCATAATCATCAGCCCGTTCCACGAGGTAAGTATTTTATCATCCTTATGTGGGTGAATCCGCTTCTCCCGATGCTCGAATAACGTTTGACGAGATACTTCCAGTCTTGCTCTCAGCTCAGTAAGTGGTATACCTTTTAATCGGGCTGCATCCTCGATGGTGGATTCGATCAGATTCGGAATGCTGTGTCCTTCAAAGTTCCCGCGGTCGGTGATATCATATACACTGCAGTAGAGCTCGCCCTCTTCTTCACCCAGCAGCTGCTTGATTTCCGTAGGTCTCCATACATAGAACTTGCCTTCTTCGCCTTCGGAATCTGCATCCTCTGCACAATAAAAGGCACCCTGGCTATCCGTCATATCCCGCAGCACATAAGCAATAATCTGCTCGGCTACGTCTGCATACTGTTGTTTGCCAGTTACCTGATAGGCTTCAATATAGGTCATCGTCAGTAGAGCATTGTCGTAAAGCATCTTCTCAAAATGCGGCACCAACCACCGTTCATCTGTCGAATACCGTGAAAATCCCCATCCTACATGATCATACATCCCGCCGCGATACATGCTGTCCAGCGTCTTCTCCACCATAGCCAGCGCCTGCTCATTGCCAGTCTTCTTATAGTAACGAAGCAGATAGGACAAGTTATGCGAGGTCGGAAACTTAGGCGCATCACCAAAGCCGCCATACTGCGGATCAAACAGCTTTTCATACATTTGAAAAGCCTGCTCCAACGTCTTGTCCGAGATTTCCCCCTGCAGGTTGGCTATCAGACGGCTCTGCGTCTCCGCAATAATCTGATCACCCATCTCCGATATTTGGGCACTGTCTTCATTCCACTTGGCCGTTATCTGCGGCAAAAGATCCATCAACCCTTTACGGCCATACTTACGGCCTTTTGGGAAATACGTCCCCGCGAAGAAAGGTTTCTTCTCCGGTGTCATCATGATCGTCAGCGGCCATCCCCCTTGCCCGGTTAAAGCCTGGCAGACGGACATGTACAGGTGATCGACATCAGGACGCTCCTCACGGTCTACTTTGATCGATATGTAATCCTTGTTTAAAAGAGCTGCGACTTCCTCGTCTTCGAAGGATTCGTGCTCCATGACGTGGCACCAATGACAGGTTCATGTGGGTAACCAACGTTAGCTATACCCAATAGATAAGAAAATAGGCTTATTTTCTCTTCTCGCTGTTTCAAATGCTTCATCACTCCACGGGAACCATTTCACGGGATTGTAAGCATGCTGGAGCAAATATGGGGATTTCTCAGCGATTAATCTATTGGGTATGGAATTAGTTGTCATAGGGCATCACCTCCTTGGGTTTGGATTATTTTGGGTTTATAATTTAAGCTTAGCATACCCAGCAACAAAAAGAAAAAACCTAGCTATGATAGCTAAAGGTTGAAGGTTTCCTATAGAATAAAAAATTACAAATTAGTAAGCAATACATGAGTAAAACCATCGTTGTTTATTGCCAACCTGATATCATATTCAGACCAAAGCCATACATGCGAATCACTTATTAGGGGTACGAATTGATTACTTTGAAGTGCTTCTTTAATTTCATTGCGAAATCGTTCCTCACGAGTCTGTAAAATAGTTTGTGTAAACTCCTAAACCTATTAAAATGGAAGTATAGGAAAGGTTGGGGAGAACACATGGGATTATGGACAAAGCAGCAGCTCCGCGAATTTATCAAGGAAAATAAGTTGGTAACAGCTCAAGATGCCCAAAACGCATTAAAGAATCTATTTGCCGAGACGATTCAAGAGATGCTGGAAGCGGAAATGGATACGCATTTAGGCTACCAAAAGCATGAAGTAGAGAACAAAACAACATCAAACAGCCGTAATGGAAAGAGTAAGAAGAGAGTAACCAGTGAGTACGGAGAGCAAGAGATCATCATTCCGCGCGACCGACAAGGCGAATTTGAACCCCTT
>NZ_FOTE01000052.1 GCF_900114475.1 Paenibacillus sp. 1_12
AATCCGAAGACAAATTAAACCGAGCAGCGGTCTCATTGATGGATGCCCCAAATTCGTTCATGTAATTGAGTACATCTATTTTAAATTGAATCTCGTGATTTGTATACGTTGATGTAATTCCTTCCTCTCCATGCTTTTGATAACGTAATACCCATCTTTTTAGTGGTGCAGTGCTCATATTACGTTCTTCAGCAATTGTCTTATATGACGCTTTACCTTCTAGATAAGCCAGGACAGCTTCTAATTTCTCTTCAGTTGAGTATTTAGCCAAAAAAACTACACCTCCAATTGTTAGACTGTGTCTAACAATTGGGGTGCAGTTCATCACGGCAGCTCCTCTTTTGTTTATTCAAGTAACGGGCTGGATACTTGAATTGGTTGAATTATTTGTCGAATAATAGTAGAGTTAATAAACTATAATTATTTAGATATTGGGGGAATGAAACAATGCAAATTCGTGAAATTGAAGAAAAGGACAATCAAACAATAGAGCGAATTATTAAACGCTCATTGGAATCATTTAACCTAAATATTCCGGGAACAGCATATTTTGACCCTCAACTCAACAGTCTGGCACAATATTACAAGGAACAACCAAATTCAAAGTATTGGGTTGCAGTGAATGAACAAAATGAAGTGGTAGGCGGTGTGGGGATTGCTCCATTCGGGCAGGAGCTGGGAATTTGCGAGTTGCAAAAGCTTTACATTACACCCGAAGCTCAAGGTATGGGTCTGTCGAAGGATCTTATGAAAGAAGCACTCGTCTTCGCCAAGGAACACTATACACACTGTTACTTAGAAACATTGAAGAAACTTCAAGCAGCAAATCTCCTTTACATCAAATTAGGTTTCCAACAACTTGAAAGACCATTAGATGGTTCAGAGCATAATGCTACAGACGCTTGGTTTGTAAAAGATTTATCGTTATTGAGTTAGTGCAATTTTAAGAAATAATTCATTAAACAAACGGGGAACTATAGTTCAATACCGAAAGGGCTGCCGTGAGGCAGCTCTTTGTTCCGCTAACGGGAGTATTGTGCGGTAGTAAAGTCGAATTTTGATCTAGGATTTATAAAAAAAGCAGGCCAAAACAGCCGAAAATACATTGAATACATGTAAACCATATAAACAACGTGTGGCCCTTATTTAAAGGTAGGTTTACATTCTCGTTTAGTAAATATCAACTTAGGTGGAGGATCAGTGTGTTACTCCGCGTTCGATAAGTATTTTCTTAACGATATCGCTTCCTGTCGCTTGATCAGGCAGTTTCGCACCAGCCTCGATGAGGGTTGCTGTTACCGCCGCGTAATCTCCAGAAGGATCCTGGATATGCAAAGACCCCCAGATGCAGCTATTCAATGGCGTTCCGCCAAACTCATTTGTTGCGTGTACAGATGCGCCATGTGCTAGCAGCAATTTAACGATTTCGCGGTTCCCACGACTGGCGGATGAATGAAGTGCTGTCGATGATTGGGGGCTGCGTCGTGCATCAACATTGAATCCAACCTCCAACATTGTGCGGACAGCATCAAGTCGATTATCTCTCGCTGCATCAACAATCAAACTTTCATCGATCGGCTGCAGGGAGGTAATAATATTTGGATGTTCAGATGTTATGGAATGGATTATTTCCGAATCCGCTTGTAAACAAGCAAGCAAAAATTTGTGTTCGGTCGAACTATATCTCAGCATCATTTCGATTACTTCAAAACGATTCAGGCTTTGAGCGAGAAATAACGGACGTGATGATGCACCAATTTTATACTCGTAAATATGTCCGCCGTTTGAATCGCCAGATGTAAAGTTGCCTTTACCAACTTGAGCATTTAGAGCATTCGGATCCGTCTCTAAAATTCGGTAAACCATATCAATATCGTCCAGAATACATGCTATAAAGATATCCGTTTCAGCACCTCGCTCAATGAGATACCTGCATTTTTCCGGATCATCCACAGCCCATTGAGCTGGCGTGCTACCGTGATCAATATCACGCATATCGATTTCCGCACCGTGAGTAAGGAGAAGATCGATAATCTTATGTTCTTTGGCAAAGTGCAGGGGAACTTGCCCATCAGGACCGCGTTGATTAACGACAGAAGGATTCTCTTCTACCATCTTTGATAGCAGCTCCATCATTCCTAATGCAGCGGCTGCATGGGAATCAACATGAGCACCGCGGTCAATAAGATAGCGTGAAAGATCATGATGGTTATGATGCAATACTCCAAATCCTCCAGCCCACCACTGACTTTTAGCATTGATGTCTGCACCATACTCAAGCAATACATCGACCATCTCGCGATTTCCTTGAGAAGCTGCTATAACAATAGCCGGACTATCAAAAGTAAAGCAAGGTAGATTTATCAGAGATACCAGCCATAAATGAGTTTTAAACAGACGTACAACAGTCTCTACATTGTCATTGTTAATCGCTTGTGTTACTTGTAATATGACTTCTTTGTTTTGTTCATTCATTGAAGCAAGAAAATCCCAATTCTTTTCGCGCATAGCAAGTACCCTCCACAACAAATTGTTTCAATCGCTGCTGCCGAATCTCTATTTGAACTGTTTCGTCAACGGATTCTGAGTTCCTTTAAGGATCGATCTCTGTTGGCGAGAATAATGAGTTGAGTGAAGCAAACTTACGTGCAATTGTAAAAAGCGTGTTTGGAGACTCTTTACGCTTGTTACGATCGATGTATTCTTGGGCATTAGTGGGAAAAACAATAAAAATTACGTTCATTATTGTGATTAAATAAATGAATCAAAACATGTCGGGTGACAAGAACATTATCTCATGAATAGCCGCGTAAATCGCGTTTTTTTTATTTTATGGGATCAAGTTCATGTCAAAACTCAATGACATGAACTTGATCCCAATCCCGACGGATCCGGTTCATGGATTTTTTGTTACGCAAACGGGAGATAGCTTAAAGATATTGAAAAAGGAATCTGGTTGTATTTTCCATAATATTAATTATTTCTCAACTAATTGGCAGTACTGTTAAATATGTAATTTACATGTATCGGTCGCATGGTATGATAAATAGGTCATATAATGTTCTGACAATCTGGGGTGTATTGAATTGAAACTTGCTATTTTATCTGATATACATGGAAATTTGACGGCACTAGATGCCGTTCTAAATGATGTTGCTTATGAATCCGTTGATAAGGTAATTTGTTTAGGTGATATTGCTTATAAGGGGCCTGAACCTTCGGAATGTGTCTCGAAAATTCAAAAACTTGATATCCCATGTGTTTATGGAAATACCGATTTATATCTTTTGGGAGCTATGGGTATTAAAAACCTTCAGTCTCACGAGCCTTCCTACATCCCAAGTCCATATGAGTTACCTTACTTGAATTGGCATATCGAACATATGTCAAAATCTGATAATGAATATCTTTCAAAATTACCGTTTGAATACCGTTTTGAAGTAGATGATCAATCGTTTCTTTTCGTGCATGGAACTCCAAAAGATTGTTACTCAGCAATTCAACCACACGATTCGATCCAACACGTCGAATCCAGTATTTCTAATATTAGTGCTGATTGGCTAATCATGGGTCATATACATAAACAGTTTATTTTCCGAAGTGCAAATACTGTTTTGGTGAATACTGGGGCGGTTGGATTTTCATTAGATGGCGATCCGAGAGCAGCTTACGTCACTATAGATACTACACGGGGAAAAGTCACTTTACATAGAGTCAATTATGATATTGAGAAAGCTGTTCAAATTGCTAAAAAAAGAGATTTTTGTTTTTCACCAGAATGGTATGGGGAAGCACTGCGTAAAGGTTGGTGGGAGCCAATTCCCTATCCTGAGCGAGTGAAAATAGATCAGCTCAATCGATAGATTACCCTCAAATATCTAACTGATGAAATCCATAGTGAACATTCTTATATGTTAAAAAAGGCTGTCCGCTAACGGGACAACCTCTTAAATATAACGATAGCTCCACTAGGAAGCCCGAAGCTCGCCAATCACATAGACGTCGAATTTCTTGGTCGAGGTGTTGAGCACCACTATCAAACGGTACGGAACGTCATCCGTAATCGAAGTTATAGTGTCGTTTGGGTGTTGCCGTCACACCTATGTCTGTCAATTGCTAGATAACGGTGAACCGATTGAAAGTATTCAGGGTATGCTTGGGCATGAAATAGCATCTACTAAAGCGAAATAAAATAATCCATAAAAGGATTATTAATGTATTCATCGAATAGTAAAATTTATTGTGAAGCCTTAACCTATTTGGAGAATGGAGTTGATTTGATGAAAAGGCTAGTGATCATTACAGTCGGTAAGACCCACAGCGGGAAAACTACATTTGCTAAAGCTTTAGAACAACAATTGCAGCAATCACTTGTGATTGACCAAGATAACCATGCTGATTTCATCAACACATATTACAAAGCCTTACTACCAAGACAAGGACCTAATATTATCAAGTACAACATCACTCAAACAATTGTAGATTATGCTGTTAATGTGACCCCATTTCATCTAATCCTCTGCAACTCAAATCGCTCTCGCAAAGGTCGCCTGGATCTACTCTCACATTTTAAAAATAAAAGCTTTCACAGCATCCTCGTCAATTTTGATATTCCAGATCATGTTCTTCAAGCACGTGTTACTAATAGTCAGCGAAGCACAAATGTATTTAGAAGTGCTTCAACTTTTGAGGAAGTGCTTATTCGACAACAGGCTGATTCTCATAAAGTCGACGTGGTAGCACCAACAGAAGGAGAAGCTGACCACTTATTTGTAATCAAAAGCGCTGATGATGTTCAGTCAGTTATTGAAAGAATCGTCCATATTGCTCAAGCTTTAGCGTAATACAGACCACAATGAAGTTTGTTTGCTAAGTTAAACCAGCTAATAGTTGTCAAGATTTTTCTCCTATTTCAACTTGAAAACTCAATATCTATGGCGATGCAGAATATTAAGAGAAAAAGGTGTAATTATTGTTAAAATATAGAAATTATAATATGATTCAATTTATGAACGAAGGTAGATGAGGAAATGGAGTTAAAAATGACTATAAAAAACTGACAATTATTTGTTTATATATAAAATGTAAGAATCAGAATGGTTTAGCTTTTCTAGGATATTAAATTCTCGTTATAAACTAAATTATAAGAGGGAGCTCGATATTGTAATGATCGATACACATTTAGAATTAACAGGGACGAGAGTGAAGTTATTACCAATGGATCTTATTCATATCCAAGATCTATTTGAAGTGGGAAAGAGTCCTGATATATGGGCATTGATGCCGGTAGCCAATGAAGTAAAGACTTTAGATCAAATGAAAGAGTTTGTTGAGGAAGCACTCTTATCCAAGGAACAGGCAGGTGCTTTTGGTTTAGAATATCCATTTGTAGTATTAGATCGATTAACAAATAAAATTGTCGGGAGTACAAGGTTTTTAGATATTTCCGAAAAGCATCGAAGCTTAGAAATTGGTTTAACATGGTATTCGCCCGAAGTAAGAAGAACAAAGGTTAATACAGAATGCAAGTATCTCATGTTGAAGTATTGTTTTGAAATGTTAAATCTCATACGTGTGCAGATTAAAACTGATGCACGAAATATTACCGCACAAAAAGCAATTGAAAGAATTGGAGCGAAGAAGGAGGGGGTACTTCGTAATCACAGGGTTCTGAGAGATGGATTTATAAGAGACTCTGTTTTTTACAGCATTACTAAAGAGGAATGGCCAGTTGTAAAGGATAAGCTTGAGAATTTGTTGGAGCAAACATGATGAGCTATCTTGTGATAGTCCATTGCTCATCCAGCGGGCAGTTATGCTTCACAGAATCATATTAATTAAACAACTTAATTGAATAGGAGAAAAAAATGCCGGGAGCGATGATTTTCGATAGGGTTGGAACACTGTTCCAAACAAACAAAATCTTGCGAATGGTCAAGCTAAGTTATCGAACACCCTCAAGCCTAATTTTACGCTTACATAATTGCGAAATTAGGCTTTAATAATTTATGAATGAGGTTCCTTTTTATAGGTTTAAATCCAAGTCATTGGACTTCTAGCTCCTAGTAGTCCCTAGTTCATCAAGCCTTTGTACTAGAAGATTTTCAATATCCTCACTTAGTAGCAATCGTTCAGATGAAAGTGGAGCTAGCTGTAAATTCTCGCCAATCATAACTGAATACATTGAATGTTGGAACATTGTAATGTCATTGGCATCATTACCAAATGCTATATATTCCCCTTCCTGTACACCTAATTTCTGCAATCCACTCCACTTATCAATACCTTTTGGACTTATGTCTAGAACTCCCTCACTCCCGTGATTGTGAACAACAACGTCTTTCTTACGAAGCTGTACCTCGACTTCTTTCATATTAGCTGAAGTAAGCATTAAAATTTTTACGATTGGTCGCAACTCTTCTAACTTAACATGTCTGGCACGTTTTTGAGGATCTAGTTTTTTAAGAATCGGGTGTTCAGCTGGCCCTGTATAGCTATAATTCCAATTACCATCTATTAAATAAGAAACATCAAACGTCTCCATTAATTGAATGACATTGGCGAGTGTTTCTTCATCAAAGCTGACTGTTGATATAATTTCTCCTTTTACCGCAACCATTGAGCCATTGCCACCAATCATTGGGTATTGATGAAAACGCTCATGTAAGACGGGTAGTAAATCGCGTATTGGTCTAGCTGAAGCAAAAATAACCTCATGTCCTAGCGTTACTAATTTCTCTAATGCTTTCAGTAACGTTTCAGTAACTGGTAGTCCTTTAAAGCAAATCGTCCCATCTAAATCAAATACAAATTTCATTTTGTGAACTCCTTATTTTTATTGTTTTTATCATATCAGTTTATTCTATAATGGAAAGGACATATGTCCCAAAAAGGAGCTTATATGAAATATATTCAAAATCATAAGATACTTGAAGAGAAGTTACGAGAGTTTGATATGGAGGAAATGTTTATTCACACAACTAAATCCTCGTTTACATTACAGCTATATGAACCAGATGAGGTTATTCTACATGAAGGGATTGAACTACAATTGATGCTAGACTAGAAATTGGACACTGAGAAACGAGAATGCGACAATAAACTCAACAAAGTCGAGGTGTCCGAGATGAGAAAGAAATATGATAA
>NZ_FOTE01000001.1:0-287752 GCF_900114475.1 Paenibacillus sp. 1_12
AGCAATTTTTTTTTCTTAGGCTTCCCGTTATTTACGCACAGTCGCCGACTTATCCTGCCGCTACGTGCTTCACGCTTTCGCATTTGGGTCTGCACATCCGCTTGCGGATCTCTCGATTTCCCGCATCTCCTTCAGACAAGTACCTCGCGATATTGCCCTAGATTAAGCTTCTCAAGTCGTACCAGAAAGCTTGAGGAAGGACTCTCACCTTCGAGAAAGTAACTTTCCAAGTTCTCGGCTCGTATTTACCAAGGTAACGTCACCGCCGCTTGTATTCGTTTACTCATAGCACTAAAGCGCTAAAGTTGCGACTGCCCGTCGCACATAAAAAGCAGTCCAATTAACGGACTGCTTCACTACTTCTGGTGGTTCCGGTATTCTTGAGGGGTCTGTCCTATTACTCTTTTAAAAATCTTGCTGAAATAATAGGCGTCAGGATAACCAACCCTTACACCGATCTCATATACTTTGCTGTTGGAATGTTTAAGTAAATGTTGTGCCTGCTCGATCCGAACTTGAATGAGAAAATCGATAAAATTTTCATTGGTTCCCCTTTTAAACAACGAACTTAAATAATTCGGCGTAATGTTGAGGCAATTCGAAACCGACTTTAAGGAAATATCCTTATCATAGTTTTCCAGAATAATTTTTTTGGCGCGAAAAACTATATTTTTTGCATCGTCAATTTGGAGCAATACCGAAATAACCTTAGCTTTAAGCTCGAGAATCCAGTTGCGAAAATCATCCAGCGTCCGAAACTGTTCCAATCGCGATAAGGGTACGGTCTTATCCAAATCCTCCTCAGTGAATTCTTTGCACCTAACAGTGACCATAAACGTTAATGACCAGCAAATTCCACGCAAAGTGTCTTCCGATTTATTAAAGCGTCCGTCATCGATTTTTTGGACGAATTGATCGAAGGCGTTCGTGATCAATCCCCCATCAAGCACATGAAACGCCTTTTCTATGTTTTTAAATTCCTCTTCAAAACCGATAGTATGACTGGAATCGAATGTTTGTTGAAAATGATGAATGGTTTGTTTAAGCTCCGAGAATCCTTGATTCAGCGCCTCGCTTGCTTGGCGGTAGGCGGTTTTCAACTTACGGAAATGAGAGCAGACTTCGCTGATGCCGATGCTGCACTTAAAATTCAAATATGTTTTGAGAGCATTCTCCACGTGCTTGGCTATTTTCTCTGCAACTGATTTCACTTCTCGTTCCGAATCAGACTCAACTGAGAAAACAATAGTAAACTCCATGGAATTGGTCGAGATGACGTAAGCGTGGGGATAATTCTGCAGTATCTCCTCAATGATGTTAGTGATGCCGTAGGTAAGAATATATCTATCATCCACACCATATTTTTCAAATAATTCCCTGTTCTCCACTCTAAGTATCAGACATACCAGTTTGCTGGAATGAAGCTTGATTTCAAGATAATCACACTGTCCTTTAATTTCCTCTTCATTCACGTAATAGCTAAAAAAAAGGTCTTGAAATAATTTATCCCGCAATGCTGACAAATTTCTTCTTTTGTACAATTCATCTTTGACCTGTTCCTTATACATACTACGCTCTGCTTCAATTTTTCCCTTAACCTTGTTTAACAGTGCGATAAATAGGTCAGGCTCCATCTCAAGCTTTAGAATATAATCTTCAGCTCCGATTCTCATTGCTTCTTTAACATAGTCGAAATCACCATAAGAGCTTAGGACAATGAATTTGGTATCCTTTAAATGCTCCCGCAAAGCAGCGATGAGTTCCACGCCGTTTAATATCGGCATCTTGATATCCGTAATGATGATATCCGGCTTCAATTGCATAGCTAAATCCAATGCGACCTTGCCATTCTCCGCCTCGGCAATTAAATCAAAGTCGAATTTCTCCCAAGGAATCAGAGTCTTTAATCCTACCCTTGCTAGTATTTCATCGTCTGCAATCATAACTTTGATCATATGTTCCTCCTATTCTAAACCTGCATCGATAGGAAACCGAATATTAACGGACGTATATTCATCTCTTACACTTTCTATGCGAATCCCGTACTTTTCTCCGTAAGTCAACCGCAGTCGCTCGTCGACATTCTTGATCCCTATGCCGTTAAACCGTTTGCCGTTGCTTTCATCATTCAATATTCGGGCTACATCCATGCCCACCCCATCATCATGCACTACAATTTCCACGATATCGTTGCAAAACTTCATTTGAATACGAATACAACCGATCCCACTTTTAGGTTCAATACCGTGGAATATAGCATTTTCTATGAATGGTTGCAGAATAAACTTAATACATTTAACCTTCATTAAATTGGGTTCGATGTCGTAATCAACATAAAATTTATCCGAATACTTAATCTCTTGAATTTTTATGTAATCCTTTACTATAGTCAATTCCTCTTCAATCGTAATCATGGCGTCTCTTTTACTGGTACAATTAACAAGAAGCCTGCCCAGTGCCTCGACCATCTCTTTAATGTTGTCTGCCTTATGAATCATGGCCATCCATCGGATGGAATTAAGCGAGTTATAAAGAAAATGTGGGTTAATTTGCGCTTGAAGGGATTGGTATTCCATATCTTTCTTCTTCGTTTGCTCTTCGACCATCTCGGTAATCAGGTCTTGAATTCTTTCAATCATATAATTAAAACTTGAGCTTAAAAGACCGATTTCGTCATTCCCTTTATATTCAGATTTTACGGCTAACCCGTCTTCTTTGACACTCAGCATGACGGAAGTAAGCTGCTTGATTGGACGAACAATCCCGGATGAAACAAAATACCAGATAATTCCGGATAGTATAAAGCAGATCAACACAACAGTGATCGAAATATTAAAAATAATTTTGTTATCCTTGAGCAGTTCACTAAGAGGGATACTGTCCGTCAACCACCATCCGTAACGCTCAATGTAATAATAAACCATCAGTTGACCGTCTTTAGTAATAAAAGAACCGTGATCTCCCTTTTGCAATTTCAGCTTGTCTATGTCGGGAAACGTCTTTAATAGCATGTTTTTATCGGGGTCATGCACAATTAGTCCGTTATCATCAACAACCACAAATTTACCTATTTTTTTCATATTACTGTCTTCAAATAAATTGTCAAACAAATCATTTCTAATTTTAATATAAATAACCCCAAGCTTTTCTAATGTTGCGCTATTGCGGAACGTTTTGACCATGGAAGGAGTATAACCGTTACCCGATAAATTTGACCGGCTCGATGTTTCATCCGCATTTCCGAACCAAAACCGAGGTTTATCCATCTTAATGGCTTGCCCATACCAGCTAATTTCCTTCAATTTTTCATCATTTGGGTATATTTCATTCGTAGCGCCCGTAAAGAGAATAATACCGTTGTCCCCAAAAATCTGAATGGAAGCTACGTTTGAGACAGCAAATGCCTGCATTGTAAAATTCGTGAGCGATTGTTGCGCTCCTTCCAGATCGTAATACGCTTGTGTGGAATGCTGGCGAAAATTAGGTGAAAGCACCTTTTGAATATCTGAATTATATAGGATGTAGTCAGCGATTTTTTCAAATTGCTTAAATTCAATACTGATTATGTTCTTGTTGTAAGCAAGATTGTCTAAAAAAGATTCACTGACTTTACGTTTCAACAGGTCAATTGAAAAATAATAGGTGCTAACACTAATAATCGTTGTTGGCAAAAACATGACCAGCATAAAAGAGATGAATATTTTCCGCTGAATGCTCTTTCTGATACCAAACCAGTTTTTAAGAATCATAAGAATCACCGGATTTCTGCGTACATGATAGCGCATTCATGATTTCATATCCGCGGCTGGATTTTTAGAAATAATTAACTCATCTGATCTTTTCTTCATATCTTTCAAAGCGTCATCCACACTCAATTCTCCAAGGAAAGCTTTGGTTACATCTTCCTTCACTACCTGCAATATTTCTTTCTTGGCGGTACTCATTGTGGTTTCTGGCGAAACAAACACCGTATTCAGGTCTTCAAACACCTGCTTGCTCTGATGTTCATCAACTCCTGGTGCGCTGTAAATTAATTTATCCACAGCATGAATAACTTTGGGATCGGATAGTGTCGCGGCCGGCATCATCCCTTTCGGCGCAACCGTTTCATCCGGATGAACGAGACAGTAAAATTTAATGAACTCGAAGGCTTCCTTCGGATGCTTGCTATTTCTGGGAATGCTCAAATCACTGAAGGTAATTAGTGAAACCGTTACAGATTGGGCGTCAATCCTTGGCATTTGGACGACTCCCATTTCAAAATCATGTTTATATTCCGGGAGACTGCTTCTCCATATATTGTAGGTCGGCTCGATAAACATGGCGAACTTCCCTCTAAAAAACAGATTGGTTCGATTCGTTTCGATATCAAGTTTTTGAGCGGGAAACTCGGCTAGAGGCATGATCGACTTATCCTTGTTTTGCATATCGATAAAGAGCTGGAGACTTTGCTTATAACTGGGATGATCAAAATTAGTTTCATGATCGTTTTTATACATGCCGTTTAACCCAAGCGTTTGTATGGCAAGAGTACTCCACCCCACATTTGGGTCCATGGGATAGATGACGGAACCATAAATTTTGTCTGAACCGTTGCCGTTTGTTAATAGTTTAGCGGTTTGCATAAAATCCTGCCAAGTCCAGTCAGCTTTTGGATACGGAACGTGAGCATCATCGAACAGTTTTTTATTATAAAATACCGCAAACTTATTAACTCCATAAGGAATGCTGTAATAATGGTCGTCGATTTTAGTTAACTCGGTTATAGCCTTACCAAACGTTTTTTCATAATCGATATTGTTTTCTTTCAAAAAATCATCGAGAGGTAAATAGAGATTGTTTTTTACTCTCTCTCTTAGATCATCTGGGCTGAACTGGGCGGTTACATCAATGGACTCTTCGGAAATAAGGAGAGAATTGATTTTAGTTGGTATACTTGAGGTTCTTGGAAACTGATGAAATATGGCTTCAATATTATTATGAGACTTGTTAAACGCGTCAAAAGCTGGTTTCATCCCGGGCTCTGCCGTCCAGTGCCAAACATCAATCTTAATCTTATCCCTAGTTGGCGAATTTTCATAATTGTCCGTTACAGCTAATTTATTTTCTGAGATACATGCGGTGACGACGAAAAGGAATATTGTCAGAACACTTGTTGCCTGAATGACAGCTAGTTTCCGTTCCATTGAAAAAAACCATCCTTTCTTTTAATAAAGGTCAAGTGTATCCATATTCCGTTGACCAACTAGCCTTCTCTTTCCTCTGCCTTACGCTACCTCACTGCTTACTTTGCCGGATCGGTCTTCTGAATATACCAATAAGCTGCTGGCATCTGAAAGGAACCTTTCGGATTGGTGACCAAGCTGTATGCCGCCACCCGGTACATTCCGGACTGCTCCGGCAGCATCACCTTTGCGGTAAAGCGATCGCCTTCAAACGGCACCGATACCGGGTCGCCCTCCTGGACGTATTCGTCTCCCTCCTGACGTTCCATTCTAAAGGTCAAGCCTGTGCCATTGATCCTGTCCACCGTTCCCGAGAAGATCATGTCCGAGCTGGAGGTTTCCTGATATGCCTTTTCCGGCGTCACCTTCAAAAGGCGGGTGGAGTCTCCGGAGCTGAACGGCGTGTTCTGGTCCAGGATTGCCGCAAGCTCCCGAATGGGAAGCTCCACAGCATACGCCGCGTCGAATAAAATGCACATTCCCTGGGTCAATCGAAGCTGCATCCGGTTCGTTCCGAGCTCCAGTTTGATGGACGTATCCTGTCTATATTTAGGTCCGTCTTCGACAGCATCAGCCATGCCGCCTGCGCCAACCGGCGCGTGAGACATCTGCCCGTCTGTCTCTTTTTCAAGATCAAGGAAGGGAAGGTACGAGGTTCCCTGCAAAAACTCGTCCACGCGGACAATGTAATTGTAGTTATCCCCACGCTGCTTGAGCCCATGGTCCTCCACAATCAACTTCCGGTATGTGATGTTCTCCAAATGCGTCTCCGGGCTCCACACCGACTCATAGCCCAACAAGTCCTTAAGATCCGGCTCCCTTAGCAGCCATTTGCCGTCCTGCTTGACCGGTTCCTTCCAAACCTCCGCCTTACCTACCGTTGTCCCAAACCAAATCAAGTCCGCATGGTTGTCACCTTCCCTTAGGACAAATCCGTTGGTCCCGTTTTCAACCAGCAGACTGCCGTTTTCCGTTTCTTTCGCTGTATAACCCAACATACCAGCAATCCATGATACATCCAGCATAGGCAAATCATCGATTGTCCGGCCGACTTCCTCCCCGTTCCACGTGATCTGCGGGTCTAAGATCATAATATTGTCCACCTTAACAGTGCCTTTTTCCCGCACTACCAGCGGATTAGCGGTGAACCATCCAGCATCGTCAACGCTTGGAGTGAAGATTATTTTTCTCTCCTTCTCGAACCACACGACACTCCCGAAAGCGGACAAATCGTTCAGCTTGATGACCGTTCTTCCCCCGATATTAATGGAAGGAATCTTACGATCACCGTAATAAGCTGTTATATCCGTAGACAGGACGTCGGCCACCTTTGTGCCTGACGGCTGGGTTGTTTTCTGGACGGGCAGAGGATGGACCTCCTTTTTTCCGCTGTAACGAATAACAATCTTCCTTTCCTGAGGCACCCAAGCCACGTCAAAACCGTATTCCCTTAGATCCTCTGCCGCTACAGCCGTGTAGCCGTTCACATTTAGCGAAGGAATCTCGGTGCCGTTAACATACGCACGAATATCAGTTGATAGAACCTGTCCGGTCACATCTCCGATCTCTATTGCCCGGACGAAAGGCGTGCTGCCTAAGGCTAGAAACGCAGCAATCCCGAGCACAGCGGTTGACAAACTGATTTTCTTCATCCGTATTATTCTCCTTTCGGATTCGTATGCTGCCCGTTGAGCCAAATTAGGGTAATACCAATTGGCGAGTGGTGTTCGACTGGCAATCTGGTATTTATCGATGTTAGGATCGTTAAATCTCTTAACGGACTCTTGCACCAACTCCAAAAATTGTTGTTTTCTAGTACGAAGGTGCTCACCTACTATACTAACCATGTTCCGTTTTTCTATATTATACCATTATTTCATTCTTCTGTTTGAGATTAGCTTAACGCTGCAACGGAAATCGGGACAATTATTAAGAAACATTTTCCCAGTGCTGCACATTTATGTTCATGGGCTGGACTGGTACCTGAACATAAATGTGCAGGAAAAAGGACATCTACCAAAGCCAAAAATGGAAACAAATATCTGAAATCCGCATTAGTTGAAACAGCTCACTCTGTTGCAGCGTCAAAAAACTATCTCGGATTCATGTACGAACCTACCGATTAAAGCCTGCCGTGAAGGCAGACTCTTTAAGGTCTTCCTGTTTCTATTTACACATAATATTTTACGCTCTCTCCCTTATGTTACCGTATCTTTATACAAATGCCGATACGTTTATACATAGTTATTGAAACTAAAAAGGCAAAATAAAAACCCTCAAAGAGGGTGTAATCATTGATATTGGTGGAGATAGGCGGAATCGAACCACCGACTGATCGCTGCCAGCGATCTGCCCCCTCCCTGAACTAAAGCCCCAAATTCATTTTTTATACACCAGACTTTTACCCTGCCAGCAATGCAATCTCTCACTGTTGGTTGGTTAAAATGAATATTAAAAAAAGGCCATACTGCAGCAGCTTTCCATTCTTTTGCAGTATGGCCTTTGCTATAAGTTGCAGGCTGTAGCACAGATTTATATCAAATCCGATTTTTGCAGCAGTCGTTGTATAATCGCTGCAACCTCGGCGCGTGTAATATTCGCCTTCGGCTCAAGCTCGGTTGCGCTTCTTCCCGATACGATACCTGCTTGAATACTATCGGCAATGCTGCTTGATGCCCAAGTCGAAGCATTGGTTGAATCGATAAATGGACGCAATGTATCTTCCGTTACTTTTATTGTAAGTTTGGCTTTCAGATTGGTGATCGTCATCGCTTTGGCGATAATCACCATCGCTTGTTCTCGGGTAATGTTGTCATTCGGACGGAAGGTTCCGTCTTCAAAACCATTGATTAGTTGATACGCATAGGCTGTGTTTATCGCGCTGCTGTACCAATCCGAAGTCTTTACATCCGAGATGGGCGTCGTACTGTTCTCTAGCTTAAGCCCCAATCCGCGAACGATAATCGCCGTAAATTCGGCGCGTGTAATGTCCCGGTTAGGGCTGAACTGGTCATTGCCGCTACCGCTGATGACCATTCGCGAGCCCATGTCGTTGACGGCAGTTTTTGCCCAATGGTTCGCTACATCCTTGAATTCAAGTGGATGCCAGACGATCGAGTACGTGCTGTTGGTCAAGCTGTTGATTTTAGCGTAATATTTGCTGTCAATCATTACGACTTTGGTCGGCACATGGCGTACTGTTCCGTCCGGCTCGACCACAATGCCCGTAGTAATCCTGTTCGGGTCTACACCGTCAGGAATGGCAATCGTGCGTTCCACATAGGCATCGAACTTCGAGACTTCGACAGTCTTTTCTCCGTAAGTACCTATTACTTTAAACTCCACCGGCGGCACGACCAGCGTAAACGAGCCTTGCGCTGCCGCGTTTTCCAACACTTTTACCGTATTGGCGAGCGGAACGGAGATTTCAACCTGAATCTTGATGTCCTGCAAGGCAACAGACATCCCGACTTGATCGGAGATGGCGCTGATATTGATTTGCTGCGCAGGAATCGTGTAAGTTGCAAGATCTGTTTTAATTTCCAAAACCGCTTGCTTGCCTTCCATATTTTTAACCATCTGCCCATTCAGCTCAGCAACGATAACGTCAGATTTGGCATTCACAGGAATCGTCACCACCGCACGCTGGCCTTCCGTCGCAAGCTTATTATCCAGCTTTTTCTGCTCAACCACTATGGTAGTTACGGTTTTGTCATTCCGATTGCTTGTCGTTGCTGTTCCCGCATTTTCCGCTTTACCGTTGACGAGTACATTCACACCCGTATTCGAGGTCTCCGGCGTTGCTGAAGCTTCAGGAGTGGATGAAGCACTATTACTATTACTATTACTATTGGATGATGACATCGGTAAAACCATATTGGATTCGACAGAAGATACACTTTTACCGGCGCCATTGACCGCCTTTACGGTGAACGTATAGCTTACACCGTTAGCCAAACCATTAATAGTAATCGGGCTGGTGGCTCCAGTCACGGTGATGTTCCCTGGCAAGACTGTTACCTCGTACCCAGTAATCACGCTGCCTCCGTTATCAGTCGGGGCTGTAAAGGTAACTGTGGCTTGCCCGTTTCCAGCAAACGCCGTTACATTCGTAGGCGCTGCCGGTACAGCGACTGGCGCTGCGCTTACCTGATTGGATGCCGCGCTCAAGCCTCCCAAATTACCTGCTTTCACGATAAAATAGTAGGCCGTTCCGTTTTCCAAATTTTGCATTTTGTAGTTTGAATACGTCAAGGTCGTCACTGAAGCATTGCCGAATTGACCCAAAGTTGTTGACATATAAAGACTGTAATAGGTCGCTCCCGTTACCGTATCCCAATTTAAAGTAATTTGTCGGTCTCCTCCCCTAGCTGTAAGGTTTTGCGGATTAGCAGGAGCATTCGGCAAGTTGACCACTTGAGTTACGGTAAACGTCACAGGTGTCATACCGTCTGCCGATACAGTGACCGACGCAGTGTACGTACCTGCCGCCAAGCCGGCTTTGGCTGTGACAGTGAAGCTCGTTGCTGGCTCTCCGCTGTTTAATGACAAAGCTGGCTGCGTGATTAAAAAGTTACTTGCATTCGTACCGCTAAGCGTTGCGAGCAAGTTAGTCAAATTGCCAGTACCCGTATTCGCTATGCTGACGGTTTTTGTTTCTTGCATATTCGAATCGTAACCTTGAACAAGTGGTGACACTGTTTGATTGGCTAATCCAGTAATTGTATAAGTTAGTGCTGCGTCTGACGTCACGTTCGCGATGTTTGAGTTGCCCGCGTTCAACCCGCCCGTTACTACTAAACGGAAATCATACGCGCTCGCTGCGCTCAATCCCGTTACTGTCGCGCTCGTCGCATTGTTCCCGATCACGCCGGTCGTGGCGGTGGTCCATGTGTTCGCTCCCGATGGCGACTGCTGGATGATAACCCCCGTTGCTCCACTTGCCGCTGTCCAGCTAAACGCAGCCGTTGTGCTCGTCTTACTTGTGTTCGCAAAGTCGCTGACCGGGCTTGCAATTGTCGTCACGTTCACCACGTTTGAGTTGCCAGCGTTCGTACCTCCCGTTACTACTAAACGGAAATCATACGCGCTCGCTGCGCTCAATCCCGTTACCGTCGTGCTCATCGCATTGTTCGCGATCACGCCGGTCATGGCTGTGGTCCATGTGTTCGCTCCCGCTGGCGACTGCTGGATGATGATGCTCGTCGCTCCGCTCGCCGCTGTCCAGCTAAACGCAGCCGTTGTGCTCGTTTTCGCGGTGTTGGCAAAGTCGCTAACCGGACTTGCATTTGTCGTCACGTTCACCACGTTTGAGTTGCCCGCGTTCGTGCCTCCCGTTACTACTAAACGGAAATCATACGCGCTCGCTGCGCTCAATCCCGTTACTGTCGCGCTCGTCGCATTGTTCCCGATCACGACGGTCGTGGCGGTGGTCCATGTGTTCGCTCCCGATGGCGACTGCTGGATGATAACCCCCGTTGCTCCGCTTGCCGCTGTCCAGCTAAACGCAGCCGTTGTGCTTGTCTTACTTGTGCTCGCAAAATCGCTGACCGGACTCGCATTCGTCGTCACGTTCACCACGTTTGAGTTGCCTGCGTTCGTATCTCCCGTTACTACTAAACGGAAATCATACGCGACTGCCGCATTTAAGCCCGTTACTGTCGCGCTCGTCGCATTGTTCGCGATCACGCTGGTCGTGGCTGTGGTCCATGTGTTCGCTCCCGCTGGTGACTGCTGGATGATAACCCCCGTTGCTCCGCTTGCCGCTGTCCAGCTAAACGCAGCCGTTGTGCTCGTTTTCGCGGTGTTGGCAAAGTCGCTAACCGGACTCGCATTTGTCGTCACGTTCAACTCGTTTGAGTTGCCCGCGTTCGACCCGCCCGTTACCACCAAACGGAAATCATACGCGCTCGCTGCGCTCAATCCCGTTACCGTCGCGCTCGTCGCATTGTTCGCGATCACGCCGGTCGTGGCCGTTGCCCATGTGTTCGCTCCCGCTGGCGACTGCTGGATGATAACCCCCGTTGCTCCGCTTGCCGCTGTCCAGCTAAACGCAGCCGTTGTGCTTGTTTTCGCGGTGTTGGCAAAGTCGCTAACCGGACTTGCATCTGTTGTCACGTTCACCACGTTTGAGTTGCCTGCGTTCGTACCTCCCGTTACCACCAAACGGAAATCATACGCGCTCGCTGCGCTCAATCCCGTTACCGTCGCGCTCGTCGCATTGTTCGCGATCACGCCGGTCGTAGCCGTTGCCCATGTGTTCGCTCCCGCTGGCGACTGCTGGATGATAACCCCCGTCGCTCCACTGGCTGCCGTCCAACTGAATGTAGCCGTCGTGCTCGTCTTCCCTGTGATTGCAAAGTTACTAATCGGGGTCGTATTGACTGAAGTCATAACTAATTTAGAATCACCCGAAATTATAACTTGATTATTCACTTCCATGATCGAAACCGGATACATCGATGACGTAGTCAGGTTCGAATCTTGCCAGGTTTGACCTGCATCGCCAGAGTAATATATCTTTGGCCAGTTATTACTATCCGCTGTCATAACGTAAATGTTATTTCCGTTTCTCCCCATTTGCGCGGAAGAACCGTAGTTGTATTGAGAGCCTGAGATAATCGAAGGGGCTGACCACGCTGAAAGATCAGCGCTTGAGCGCGAGAGCACCTCATAAGACTCAGTATCATATCCTGACAAAACATATTTGCTTCCATCGTAAATAATATTCACTAATGCTTCAGTAGAACCAGGGTAACCGCTGGATTGATTTGCCCACGTCTGCCCGTCTGAAGATGTCCAAATAATTGGCGAAGTAAACTTATAACTTGCATCTATTTTGTTCCCTACAACAATGAACTCGTTATTAATAAAAGCTATAGAATTTAAATAGGAGAACGTATTTGCAGGCAATGTCGGCTCAGACCAGGATACGCCGTCTGCAGATGTTTTAATAACCGGAAGCGTATTAGATTCCGAAGGCTTGGTACCTATTGCAACGAATTTTCCAGCTCCAAAAGCAATATCATAAAGAGAACTGGAGTCGTTAATCGTTGTCTGTACGCTCCAGGCCGAACCGTTGCTTGATGTTGCCAAACCGGTTGTGGTGCCCGCCAACTCTCCAATAGCAACATATTTATTGTTGCCAAAGGCGGCAGCGACGAGAGGCTTCATATGTGACGATAAATTGATAGCACTCCAAGACGCCAAATCCACTGAGGTCCAGATTCCCCCATCATTTCCTTGTTTTCCGATCGCTAAATATTTAGCGCCATCGTAAATAACTTCATAAAAGATACCGCCCCACTTATAGCTCCAATTCTGTCCGTCGGATGAAACCAGCAGCCCTCCGTTACCCAATCGGAAATACTTTCCGTTCACATATTCAACATTTTGAACAACAATCTCGTGCTGAAATGTTTGCAGTGTCCATGTCACGGCATCCGACGACGTATAGACAGCCCCGTAGTATGGATTTTGATAACCAAACAAGTAATATTTACTGCCGTCGTAAAAACCTGTAAACATCTGATTGGCCGTTTGCGCAGCATTTTGCTTAAAAGGGGACCCGACTAAAGTAAATGTCGATAAATCCGTTGAGGTCCAGATGTAAGCGCTGGGATCGGAAATAAAGTAACGATCGTTCATCCAGGTCAACATATTTGTGCCCGATGATGGAATATTGCCGGGTTGCTTTGGATGCGTTGTAGTCCATGCAGTTCCGTTTGTTGTAGAGTAAATGTCTCCCGAATCATTTCCGACAGCCAAACGGGCGCCCGCGTTCCTTACAGTAATTCTTGTCAAATATCTGGCTGAATCTAAACCTGTCGGAACAACGGAAGTCCAGCTAATTCCATCTGTAGACTTTAAAAACTTCCCCTGGGTTAACACATAAAAAGCACTGCTCCCATTGAATGTAAGGTACTTCACCTCCCCGATGGACGTATTTATCCCTGACGTACGTTGAGTCCAGGCCGTACCATCTGTTGAGGTTAATATAACACCATCCCTCCCGGTTGAAACGAAAATACCGTTTCCGTAGGCCACACTGTTAAAGCTAAAAGTGTCACGATTGGTTACCCCTATGTACGTAATATCGGCCTTCGTTTTTACGTTTACCCAGCTTTCCGCATCTACGGATCTAATGATCGAGCCTTCGGAACCGACCGCAATGTATTGATTGTTTCCATATGCAACATCACTCATTGAACCGAACGGCAGAGCGTCATTATTTTTAGTTATGAACGTATCGGGCCCCGAGCTTACGGCGAACGCTTCCGAACCAAAAGAACAAATAAGAGGGAGGAATATTAACAGAAAAGAAATACTTTTTAGCTGCATAACTCCTGGTTTATTCATTGAAATTCCTCCAAATTGATTAAGACGTAAGAACTGCCTCTCCAAAAAAGCGAGTGCCGGGCTAATAATTTGTAGCTTCCTCCTTTCCTACGTATCGATGAAAAATGAGTTTTGCAGCTTAACCGGTCATCGTATCGAAATTCACGTTCTAAAAACTTTCCACCATGAAGTATAAAGTTTTACACAGAAGTGTCGAAATCCTGCAAAAATCCCCCCCAAGCAAACTAAGGTTTGTAGGATAGCCTTTGTCTATTATGCTAACGAATTAATGCTTCTTCCCGATACGATACCCAAGGCGGAGCGCGATAAGATGATTGATACGTTCCAAGCCACATACGGTATGGATCCGGGTATCTTTGTTCTGTCAATAGAGTAATAAATTTAGCCCTCAACTTTGAATTATTTGGGATTTTAAATTTCCATCATGATTTCAATTCAGACCCTACCTCAATTGGTTTAAGGAACACCATTCCTTTAAACCGTTATTATTTTCTCGAACCTATTACTCATTTTACTTACGGGGACACAGTGACTATTTTTAAAACTTAGTATTATTTTCGAAAAACGTCCCAATTGTCCAAACGATTTTGTAACAATATAAGCGAGTAATAATGGTCACAATTTGTGGTAAATGGATATTTATGATATTTCTTGTTTCGTTCAATCGTTGACTTTATACTGTTTATGTTTTTTTCAACAAGTTGTAGTAGCTCGTCCATGACAATTACGTCCTTTCACATATAGATGAGAGCCTGCCTTCAAGGCAGACTCGTTAAAGCTTACTATTTTACAACTATCGTTTCACCTTATAAAACTCATGATAAAGCTTCATCAATGCACGCTTTTCGATCCGCGACACATATGAACGCGAGATACCCAGCGACTTGGCAATCTCCCGCTGCGTCCTCTCCTCACCGCCGGCCTCCAGCCCGAATCGGCCCACAACGACCTCACGCTCACGTTCCTCCAAAATATCCAGATTCCGATAGATTTTCGACTTTTCAATCTTAAGCTGCACGAGATCGGCAACGTCGTCAGCTTCGGACCCAAGAATATCGATTAGCGTAATCTCGTTCCCTTCCTTATCTGTTCCTATGGGGTCATGCAGAGATACATCCTTGCGCGTTTTCTTAAGTGATCTTAAATGCATAAGTATTTCGTTCTCAATACATCGGGCAGCAAAGGTGGCTAACTTGGTGCCTTTGTCAGGACTGAAAGATTCAATCGCTTTGATCAATCCGATCGTTCCGATGGAGATCAGATCTTCCAGGTCCTCTCCCGTGTTGTCAAATTTTTTGACGATATGAGCGACAAGTCGTAAGTTATGTTCGATTAACAGATTACGTGAATGCTGATTACCATCAGCCATTTGACGGAGGTGCTTTTCTTCTTCCGCTTCTGATAGCGGTTGGGGAAACGCATTGTTTTTCACGTACGAAACCAGCAGAACGACCTCTTTAATAAACAAAGCTATTGCCGAGAACAATCCAGGCATACTCAGTCACCCCCACGTTGCGAATAGTATTATTTTATGTGGGCAAGAGCCTATACGTGCCTGTACGTTTAAATTTAGAAAAAATTCGATTTGGCAATCCCTTTTTCTCCGCTTAGCCTTTCTATTAAGTGATTATTCTAAAGCAGGTACTAAAATAATGCTGATTATCAAATCCAATGAGTTCGGCGATTTCTTTGATGAAGAATTCGTTGAAGTCAAGCAGTACAATGGCTTTCTGATCCTAATCTCGGTCATTAAGTAAATAAAATACTGGGTGATTTGATATTCATTTTGTGGTAGAGAGCTTCCCCAAGCTCGCCAATACGATATTTCGCTTGAAATCTTCAATGAGGATCAATCCGTAATGCTTCCGATCTTCGGTCACATAAGACGTCTTGTTGGTTTGGATTTTCACGATTCGTTGGACATGCCAAATAACGGAGGCAACCACAAATGTGTTTATGTGGATGCTCCCGTTATATAGGCTTACCTGATCGACAACGGTTTTCAGAAAGTGACTCCTAAGGATATACCGAATGTATATTAGCAAACTTATTATACCTGTACCGAAATCTGGCGTAATATCATTACAATGTCCTCTTGATTAAAAATCCCATCCTGATTCACGTCAATTTGTAAAGCTGGATTAACAATCATGCGAACAACATCGTCTATACCAATTCGATTATCCAGAGACAGATCGAGATTTTTAAAGGTGATGACTGCTCTTGAAGGGATCGTTTTGTTGATTTCATTATTGTTCGTTTTGAACGCTCCGCTTTGTGAAGATAAAGTTACCATAGTTGCATTCATCAACACGGGTGATGCGAATGTTAGCTTGATGGTTTGATGATTGGAATCTGTAGAATCATAGACTGCGTGCGTAACTGGAATTGAAACTGCGTTTGCGGTAACTTGAAATTTATCCGCTTGCATACTATAGGTTACATCCAATACCGATGATACGGTTAACGTTATTGTATTTCCCGCAGCATTGCTAAAAGCAGATAGCAAAGCTACGTCTTTGACTTTCGGCAATAAGGCCTCTTCCAATGCTGCTATAGCCGCTTCCGCTGCTGTCAATTTACTGAGATTTGTGACCATGCTTTTTTGGTTTACAGTTAGATGTTCATAAGCAGCTCTTGCCGCTGTGATCGTCGGCTTGTCCGTTAAGGACACGGCGGCTTGGATTGGCAATTGTTCAATTTGTGCCATCATAGCGGATGCTGCAATATCATCTGCCGTTTGATGCAATAGTACCTCAAGCTCTACGAGTCCGCTGGCCGATCCGCTTGTATGTGTAATTATTATTTGTATTTTACTGGAAGTGACCTTATCAAAATCCACCGTATTTAAAAAGGCTTGTGGTGTTGCCGGAGTTTTTGTTTGGTTGGACAAACCTACCCAATTACCCCCATTCCAATATTGAATCAGATAACTGGCTGGAGTCATCACACCACCACCATCATCATAGATGTATAATTTGATCTGATTAAACGTTTTAGGCGAGCCAAAATCTATAGCTACCCAGTCCGTTGCACTCCCGGAATAATAACTGGTCCAACGGTCGCGCGGATTATTAGTATAAGAGATAATTCCATTAACGACGTTCCAAACATTATCACAGCCACAAGTGTAGGATGCGGTAACTTGCGGGTAATCCGTTTGGCTTGGATTTAAAGCGAGATTAGTTTCGTCGGCTGCATGAACGTTGCTTGAAGCATAATAAAGCGAAATCACGATAGCGATCAGTAAAAGTACCGGAGTCACACTTTTTTTAAATACCACATCGATTAATATATAAATTCCTCCCATGATTGGTATTCGTTCGCATATCTAGAATCTCGCGATTTAAGTGTCTATTCGCAATTTTATATAACCGCCTCTGGAGAATCTACTCCTTGGCTGTCACATTTCTCTTCACAAAAGTGTCCGAAAGCTTGCTGAGAGATCATTTTTGTCGAATGATTTTCATGATTGGTTAGAACATGATTGAACAGCAAGGAAAGCAGCTTCCGTGTTGATCGAATACCGATCCTTTTCATTATATTAGCTAGATGATTTTTGACAGTTTTCTCACTGATTACACAATGTTCAGCAATTTCACGGTTTGAAAAACCATAAATAGCAATTAATATGAGAATTTCCGATTCTCGCTGCGTAAACTGATAACAATTCAAGAAACTTTGCATGGCGGGATCCATTCTTTGATTCATCCGATCTTTCAAGCCCTCATAGTCCGTTCCGTCATTTTCATGAGACTCTTCGTTTTTCATACGACGATTTCCTACTGTCAATGGGCAGCATCACCTGTTCGGACTTGCTTTCCCTCATTAAACTGATGAGCATATACAGAGTCGAAATTAGAAGAATGCATCCTAATACGTTCCATAAAATCAGAAACATTTGTACATGCCTCCCTTAAAATTTGATTTTTATCTGCAGCTCCCGAACAGATCCACACTCTATTTACGCATCACTGAAATATATTCCCAGTCTATTGGATTCGCATGCTGCAAGTCTGCTAATCATTTCTGGGAGGCAATACCTATTCAAATCATGTAATCAAAAACCATCTAACCAACAGTATTTATTATAAATGAATCTAATGGCCTAACCCAGATGAAGAAATTCACTAAAATATTCGTTTTTTGATTGATTTTCGACATTTCTTTCTAATTGATATGACTTAAGTCATGTTTATGATAAAATGAAGACGATACATATTTCATTTCATGTGAGGGTATAAGATGGATGCTCAATTAAATAAAAGAATCAATCTTATCTTGACCCTGATCGTGGTAACAGCAACAGTCACCTTACTTCTCCACACGACAGAGTTTTCTATGGGTTTATGCCTGCTAACATGTACCTTTGTCGCTGTCGTTCTGATTCGAGATTATTGGCTCAGGATCGATCTGCACCAAATGATCGGCATTCTGTTTTTATTGTTTCAGATAGCATTGGCTATAGTCATATTGGTAGAGTCAGAAGATTTTTTTGCACAGGTTTATATTTTGATTCTTATAGGTGAATTTACCTTTCATCACACTAGAAACCGATCTATTATTTTTACATTAGTGAGCTACGCCTGCTGTGTACTGAGCCTTTGGATTTCACACCAGTTCCCCCCCTATGAACAAATTTATTATGCTTTTCCTCGAATCATTGAATACTTCGCTATTTTTGGAATAAGCTTTCTCGCAAAAATCGCTTTTCAGCAAAAGAATCAATTAGCCAAAGATAATGAACAACTACGAATGGCTTCAATTGAGTTGGAGCGCAAAGCCATCTTACAAGAACGAACCCGAATATCCCGTGAAATTCATGACTCCGTTGGGCATACGCTGACATCCGCATTAACCGGTCTGCAAACAGCAGCACATGCAATAGGGAAAAACCATTATTCGCTAGCATTAGAAATGATCGATAGAACGAGAGAAAATATTCTCAGCGGTCTGGATGACGTCCGAACCTCTGTACATCTGCTGCGAGAAAACATCCTGGATTATCCGTTCATACCCGAGCTTGTTCTATTAATGGATGAAACGAAAAAGCAAACCAACGTAGAAATTGCATACGAAATAGACACTGCAATACCAGATTTGTCACCCAAGATCGAGCTAACCATCTATCGTGCTTTGCAAGAGGGTTTAACCAATGGAATTCGGCATGGCTCCAGCACTTATTTCCAATTTTCATTAACTTATCATGATGAACGCATTCGATTTATGTTATCCGATAATGGTAAACCTCCATTCCAAATTGTTTATGGCTTTGGTCTGAATGCCATGAAAGAGAGGGTAGCGGATGTCGGAGGGGAATTGTCGATTTCTAACCAGGAAGCTACCAGCGGTGTAACACTGGAAATAACCATACCGTTTCAGACGAGAACGATCGAAAGGAATGAGCAAAATGTCTAAACAAACCATTCTTATTGCAGACGATCAACCTTTAATTCGTGACGGGATAGCGGCTATTCTCAACATGGAGGACAACTACACGGTTGTGGCCAAAACGGGCGATGGTTTGGCAACGATAGCTCAAGTACAATTGCATCGTCCGCAGCTTGTTTTGATGGACATCCATATGCCGAAAATGAATGGTCTGGAAGCAACCAAGCAAATCAAATCGGAATTCCCTGATATTAAGGTGCTGATCTTGACGACTTTCGAGGAGGAAGAATATATATGGGAAGCGATTCGTCATGGAGCTAGCGGATTTTTAGTTAAGGGGGTTGAGACTGAAAAAATGCTTTCTACGATTCAGGACTGTTTGGATGGGAGAATCAATTACCCATTCAGTATACAATTACGCCTTGCACAGGTGCTCCAATCATCAGAACAGCATCAAAAACAATCGTCAAATGAAACAAACACACTCTTATCCTCCGATCCCCAGTATGACGATAAGTTGAAAGACTTGTCCGTGCAGGAGCGCAACATTGTAAAAAATCTGAAGCAAGGCAAGTCCAATCAAGCTATCGCTTCTGAATTATTCTTGACTACGGGAACTGTAAAAAATTATTTAAGTGTAATTTACAAAAAACTCAATGTTTCCAGCCGATCAGAAGCACTCGCTTATCTTCATGAAAATGATCTTTAGTAGTTTCCATTTGCAAATTACATACGGACTATTAATTCTTACTTTAATCCTAAATCGATCCGTTCTAATCTCAGATTTTATGGGATAAGTGAGCTTATGATCCATATTTATTTTTAGTATTTGACGTCTCACTCGATATCACTTATATTTTAAATGATAATGATTACCATTATCATTTTTTTTGTTTAGGCACATCATTTTTTAGAGGAGAGAACATTATGCGATTGTTACCTAATTTTACCCGAACTCCATTATTGCTTCTAGTCTCGATTATGATACTGATGACAGCTGCAGGCTGTGGAAACAATACCCAAAAAACGATTCCCACTGCTGCATCAACACCACCTATATCTATAACACCACAGGCTGAAGTCCCCCGAGTCATTAAACACGCGATGGGTGAGGAGACCTTAACAGGTACACCTAAACGCGTTGTTATTCTTACAAACGAAGGAACAGAAGCATTGCTTGCAGTCGGCATTAAACCCGTGGGCGCCGTCAAATCCTGGTATGGAGAGCCCTGGTATGCTCATATTAAAGCAGACATGCAGGATGTCATCGCGTTGGGTGACGAATTACAACCGAATATCGAACTGATTGCTAGTCTTAAACCCGATTTAATTATTGGCAATAAAGTCAGACAAGCCAAAATCTATGATCAATTGAAGAGTATCGCTCCTACCGTATTCTCAGCTGATATATCAGGGGATTGGAAAACGAACTTTAAGCTCTATACAGAAGCCGTGAACAAGAAGGCAGAAGGTGAGCAATCGATAGCTGCCTTCGAAAAACGTGTTGCGGATGTAAAGGGCAAGCTTGGAGCTAAAGCAGCTACCCAAATATCACTTGTGCGTTTTTCTGCTGCAGAGGTGCGTATTTATCAAAAGCAAACCTTTGCTGGTCTTCTCTTGTCTCAGCTTGGATTTGCCCGACCTGCTTCTCAGGATAAGGATGCCTCCATCGAGAAAATGACCAAAGAAACAATTCCCAGTATGGACGGAGATGTTCTGTTTTATTTTGTAACAGAAAATACTGGAAAGACCGATGCTGCCAATGTGGCAGATAATTGGTTAAAGGATCCTTTATTCAAAAACTTGAACGTTTCCAAAGCCAATAAAGTCGTAAAAGTTGATGATGTGATCTGGAACTCGGCTGGCGGTATTCAAGCGGCTAACTTGCTTTTAGATGAAATCGTTACCTATTTTGCAGTGAAATAACGAGTAAAAAACCTCTTCATCCGCCTGATCTTCCGACCAAGGGATGTGAGAGGTTTTAGCTGTTAGATTAATTTTGCCCATGGCTGCACATCTGCAGTCACCGTTTCTCCTGTAGCAATCGCCTGCTGAATCATCAAACCGAGGTATTGATCCTGCGAGGCTTCCCGCAGCCCGTAAGAACTTGGACCACCGGCCGCATATTCAGCCATTCTTGCCAAGCAAGTGGAGATAGCGATTTCATCATCATTCAGACGGGATCCTACAAAAGGATTATGGTACATCCACTGATCACCAGCCATAATTCCCTGCAGGAAGTAGCCTTCCAGGTTGCCGTTTTCACCTTTATTAATTCGTTTGAAATCTAGATACTGCGGGGTCGCATAATCAGCCAACACATTAATGCGCTGATCCACTATTTCTCCACGTTCGCCTCTTACACTGACCGTGCACGAACGAGCCCACGACCTGTACTGATCATTGCAAAAGTCATAAATGCCTAGCTTGCCATCCTCAAATTCAATCCATGCCAAATCACGCTTGGATTGAATGATCGTTTCTTCAGTAGGAGGGCCGCTTCGAGTGGGACCGCCCATCAGCGGTGTCTCATGCCGCATGGCACGGATCGTGGCTTGTCCATAACCGGTTCCCAGCAGCTTACGCATCAGGTTCATCCCGTGATAATCATGGGCTGTTGAAATATAAGCTTCTGAAATCGTACCCAATCGTCCTGATTCGACGAAGGCTAACCTTGCCGCATGAAGAGGCTGATCATGGTACTGCTCGGCGACCTGAATACGTGCTCCGCTCAGCGTTAGCTCATGCAGCTTGAGCAGTCCCTCCACATCGGAGGCAGGTGGCGTTTCCGTCAAAGCCGGAATACCTTTCTTAGCCAAGTCGAATAAGAAATCCGCACATACCGTCCTTGCTACTGATACGACAACAAAGTCCTGTTCTTCCTTCTCCAGCAGCTCTTCCAAGGTACGATATGTATTCACTTTCCACTGCTGCTCAATCTCTTGCCCTTTGTCCTTATCCCGAACAACTAGACCGGACACCTCAAAGCGTTCAGGTAATGCTTTGGCAATTCGCATGAACGCCTGAGTACGGAAGCCACCGCCGATGATACTGAATTTAGTCTTTTTCCCCATTGTTGTGACACCCTCCCTATTCACTTGTGCTGCTTGTACAAGCTATAACTTAACATAATTTCAGGACAAATCATTATAAACTTTCATTTTTTAGTGCAGAAACAGCATCAGCGGATTAAGATGGGCTTGTCTGATCCCCTCAGCTACCAGCTTAGCAATTTCAATGGCACCGCGCTCCTGAAAATGCGTATTATCGGCCGCACCCGATGGATGGTTTGGAAATTCGCCGGGTACCGACCAAAGGAACAGTCTTTTGGAACGTTCAGCACCATAAGCCTCATAAAGCTTCCGCGTTTTGTCGGCAAGATCAATAACCGGAACCTCTTCGGCTTCTCCAAGCTCCTTAACCGCCTGCAAATAGTCCCCGTGTGAATTAATAATCAAGCCATTCTCATCAAATAAACGACGATGCACTGCTGTGACCAGGACCGGGAACGCGCCGCGCTCGCGAGCGCCATCGATATATTTTTTCAAATAGTGCTTGTATGTGGTAGCAGGCTCGGTACGCCGCTCCAGATCAGGTTTTTGATCGTTATGTCCAAATTGGATAAATAGGTAGTCATTGGGGCGGATAAGCTGCAGGATTGCTTCCAATCGTCCTTCATCAATAAAGCTTTTGGAGCTGCGGCCGGATTTAGCATGATTGGCAACTGCGGCGGAAGCGTTCAGGCAGTGCGGCAGCATCTGTCCCCAGCCTGCATACGGATAGCCCTCGGCCTCTTGGTCCGTGACAGTGGAGTCACCTGCCAGAAACACCGTGACGATCTGGGAGGAAGCTGTAATCTCCAGCGAATTAAGCCGTGGCGCAATGCCAGAAAATGAAAGAATGAGCTGCCCTCCACTTACATGTACAGCCAAGCTGCGCTTGACGAATTGACCTGCTGCCGTTTGCAGACGATGAAGCAGCAGACGGCCCTCGCCCGATTTTACTGTTGTCTCTGTAGCTGTTAATGTATCCCCCACCATCAAGGTTACATGGTAATTACCGTCAGGGATGTCGACGATAAAGGCGGTATTTAAAGGGATGCAAAAATCTCTGCGCAGCCCGCCTGCTTCTTCTCTATCAATAGCATATACCTTATTCACATCTGCAAAGCCATATCCCAAAGATACATCATATAAGGTATCTGCCCCTACTTTCACGTAGCTGCTCTTTGCTTCTCCCAAACCAAAATCAAACTTCAATGCTGAATCCATGCATGTTCCCTCCGCAATCATCCTATTTTACAATTTACTCGCTCTACATTTTATACTTCAGCAAATGCTTTGCGATCAGTCTCTCCGTTTCCACCGGATCTTCAATTTGAAAAACAACCTGTTTAAATTCATGATCCTTTAATTCAAGCACAATGACGTCATTATGATTTTCATAGGAAATGAAGCACCAGGACCCATCAATTAAAAATCGGCCTTCTCTAACGTCAGCGATTGACGTGCCCACTCGAAATTGGAATAAAGATATTTTAAAATCGCTGATCGATGCCTGAATAATTTGTGAGTAAGGAATTTCGACTCTGCGTCTTAGAGCCCCCACACTCGTTAATCCAGTTAAATGTAGAATAAGCCTATCACTTGTAAATTCGACAGATCTGGACATATTCACAACCTCCTCTTAAAAATTTTACGTGCAAACAACAAATAAATCAACGTTGGCAAAGGAAATTGAAACAATCCCCACACGCCCCAGAACCATGGGTACAACCCTCGTTTACGTGCATCGTAGAATAACCAGATACTTTGTGATAGCAGGATGGCACCAAGTAAGATCCATACCCAAATTGGCACATCTGAAGGCTCGAGCTTCATACAAACACCCGCTTTCTGCGCAGCGATACCAGCACGAACGGAACAATCAGAACCGATATGAGCTGGATAATCACAAAAACTATGGGCGTCCATAGAGTCAAGGATATAAATACAGTCAATAACACAACTGCCAGAGCCAAAAACAATCCCAGTTCGAAAACCATTTTTTTGCGGTTGCTGGCTTGTCGTTCCTTGATCTGCTGTTGAAACCAGTCTAGTTCCGGCGTGTATACGTCGATATGAGAATCCAAATGGCCCCATCCTTCATGAAGTACCGCAGTGATCTCTTCATCAGCCGTATCCAGAAGCTTTTGACTTCCAGTCATTTCTTGATCGTTCCAGCCATCCCTGCCCGGTTTTTCCATGTTCTTTGATGTTTTCTTGTCAGTCTCAGACTTCTTCATGCTCATTAAGCTCCTTTCGAAGATTTCTTAATCCGTTATGGATACGGGATTTGACTGTGCCAACGGGTACATCCAGCATATCGGCGATTTCCTCTTGGCTGTATCCATAATAATGCTTTAAAATAATCGGTATCCGGATGTCGCTCGACATGCTGTGCAGTGCATTCAAGACATCAGGCCATTCGACACCGCTTTGCGTTAGCTGCCACTGCATAATGCGGACAGACTGTAGGTGCTCCTGTTCCTGCCAATTCCGTTCGCGTTTCTTCTTCCTGAGTTCATCCATATACAGGCGGGTGGCAATTGTGATCAGCCACGAGGAGAACTTCGATTTTCCATTGTAAAGATGCAGCTTTTCCATAGAGCGCATCAGTGCTTCCTGTGTCAAATCCTCAGCGGTTTGCACATTCATCGTCAGCTTGATCAAATATTTTTTTATATAGCTGTAATGCTGTTGGAATAGCTTTGACAGCGCAATGTTATCACCTTTTTGCGCTTGATAAACCAGTTGCTGTTCGTCCGTCATCACGAGCCATTTCCCTTCGACTTATGTTCGAAACACCTATTATACGACTGAGCAGTCCCGAAAGTTCATTTCAATAAAAAAAAGAAGCCGCGGCACAATCAGTCCGCCAGCCTCTTATGATATTACCATTCCTGACGCGCAAGCCATAGTGTTCTGGAGAGGCGCAGCGCTCGCCTTTGTTCAAGGGTTTTCACCGATAAATCCCTTATCTAATGAGAAAACCCGTGAACAACAGCGATCGTAAGAACACTATGGCCGCGCAGCCACCTCCACACTTCCACTCTTCCACACCCACCAAACCACTCAACTCACTTTTAACCCTTCAATCCACTCGTGCTAATTCCCTCAACAATAAACTTTTGGAAAATAAAGAACACAATCAGAATAGGCAATAGAGACACCGTGGACATTGCGAACATACCGCCCCAGTTGTTAAGCGAATCGCCATCAAGGAACAGCTTCAGCGCCAGAGAAACCGGATATAAGGTAGGTTTGTTCAAGTAAAGCAACGGATTGATAAAATCGTCCCATTTCCAATAGAATGAGAAGATCGCAGAGGTCATTAATGCAGGGACAATCAACGGCACGATAATCTTGAAAAAGATCGAATATTTGTTGCAGCCGTCCATCTTCGCCGCTTCATCCATCTCTGGCGGAATTGTCCGAATAAATTGCATAATCAGGAAAATGAAGAATGGTATCCCGAAGAAACTTGGTACAATAACAGGTTTAAAGGAACCCAACCATTCCAGCTTCGCAAACATAACGTATTGCGGAATAACAGTAACATCGTGCGGCAGCATCATCGTGAACATGACGCATGCGAACCAAAAGGATCTGGCTTTAAAGGGAATTCTTGCTAAAGCATAAGCGACAAGACCTGAGGAAACAACAGCACCGATTGTCGATAAAATAACGATAATGAACGAATTTGTAAAGAACGTGGTGAACGTATTGCCGGCAAAGCCTTTCCAACCAGATGTATAGTTAACCCATTGGATACTGCTTGGAATCAGGTTATAAGCAGTTGAAAACACTTCACTGCTCGGCTTCAGGGAGCTTGCTGCAAGCCAAATGATTGGGTACAGCATAATTAGAGCCAAGCCGCCAATGAATAGGTGATAGAAAGCTGCTTTTACTTGTCTTGTGCTGGACGTCATATTATTTATCCCCCTTCGACTCGTAGTGAACCCAATATACAGATGATTTGAAGATAGCCAGCGCCAGTAAGCCGATCATGATCAGCATTACCCATGCCATTGCAGATGCATATCCCATTTCAAAGAATACAAAAGCTCTGCGGTACAAATAAAGCGAAAATAAAAGTGTATTATCGAGCGGACCGCCCTCGCCTCTTGAAATAATATAAGCAGGGGTAAAGGTCATAAAGGCGCCAATCGTTTGCATGATCAGGTTAAACAGTACAATCGGGCTGAGCAATGGCAATGTGATTTTGAAAAAGCGGTGAAACCCATTTGCTCCATCTACACCTGCCGCTTCGTAGTAGGAAATCGGAATATTTTTCAAACCGGCCAAGAAGATTAGCATCGATGAACCGAATTGCCAAACTGAGAGCGCTATCAAAGTCCACAATGCAGTACCTGGGCTTCCGATCCAAGAGGTATCTGTTTGAATACCAATGACACCAAGCATCGAATTTAAAAGTCCTTTATCGCCAAAAATCTGAATCCACATAATCGAAACCGCAACACTTCCGCCTATCAAGGAAGGCAAGTAGTAAGCAGAACGGTAAACACCTATTCCACTGATTGCTTTATTAAGCAGCATAGCTACGAATAGCGCAAAGCCCAGGCGCAGAGGCACACTGGCAAATACATAAGTGAAGGTAACCTCCAGAGACTTCCATATTTTATCGTCTTCCCACATCTTTTCATAATTTCCGAGCCCAATCCAACGTGGAGACTCCATCAAATTGTATTCGGTAAATGAATAATACAAGGATGAAACAATTGGAAATAATGTGAAAATGAGAAATCCGAGTATAAACGGAGCTGCAAACACGTATCCGACGACATTGTCCTTTTCCCACAGCTTTGTCATGATCTTCAACCCCTATACAAGTAGTATGCAGTATGTTTTTGCTTTCCTATATATTCTATTATAAAGATTTTGAGAGGGTTAGGAATTTAAAAAACCGTTCATTTTGTTCAAAATACAGACTCTCAACACTTTACCGCTGCCTCAAAATAGTAGATATCATATATAAGACATGGTTATGCTTCCCCTGCCTGCTATGCTGGACACATTGGCGAAGGCACCATTTACCAACGTCAGCTGAGGAGGGACATGACCTATATCCACCTCATAAATGACAGGAATATGCCTATCGTCAAATACTTGATGCAGCGCGTCCTGCAATCCAAAGTTTTGTGTAGGAGAATAACCTGCGGGTCTCCCAATAAGCACTCCATTCGTATTTTCGAACCAACCGCACTGCTTCATTTGCCACAAATGCCGATATAAATCAGCCGCTTTCATCTCACAGCTTTCCAGGTACCAGACCATTCCGGTTTCATGGCAATATTGCTCTGAAAAAGCTTGCAATGGCGCATAGGGTGTTCCAATCAGGATCGATATCGTATCCAGACAACCGCCTATTAATCTCCCTGCCATCAGTTGTTCGTAAGCCGGATCATCTTCATTACCGAGTATTTTCCATGCTGTCGGCGTATCCAATTTAAAGCCGGCTTTCGGGAAATCCCAAGAAGATTGGTATAAATCTGAAGATAACTGCTCTACAGTTTCATTTGGCCCTGTACCCAGCACTTCAACCCAGCGCGAGCTAATCACACCAGGTCCAGCAGAGCGAAGATCGATGTAGTTCGTTCCGTGTGCGGTCGCACAGCCTGTTAATAATGTATACGCAAACAAAAAAGTACTGATATCCGAATAACCGAGAATCCATTTAGGTGGCGTCGCCTTCAGCAGCTCCCAATCCATCAATGGAAGGATCTCCATCAAAAATTCGCCGCCCCAGGGAGGAATGACAGCGCTAACATGTTTGTTCAGCAAAAAATTTTGCAGCTCTAGCGCTCTTAACTCCTTCGAAGCACTGACGCATTTATACTGAGTCCAGATCGTATTTCCCTCCACAACCGAGTACCCAAACTCTTCTACCGCACATTTAGCTTGTTTGAGTAAATCATGTAAATGCTCGCTAACCCCGCTGGAGGGAGCCGTAATTGCTATTAAATCACCTTTAACCAATGCTTTGGGGTAAGTAATCGACGCTGACAAAAGCACACCACCCTGGAATTATTTGTTATACTTCATTATGTGTGAATCTTATCGTAAAAGACGCAGAGTGTCCATATGTTTCCAAAAGTAATATAAGCCACGAGCCCATGCTGACCAGGAGATTTGTTTTCTGTAATCGGAAGGAAAACAGCCCGTATGTTCTTTAAATAGCTTGGTGAAATGCAGGGTGCTTAAATAGCCCATTTGCTCGGAAACCTTTTGTACCTGAGCATTGGGCATAAACTATGATAAAAGCGCTCATTTGTACACCAGACAGCTTCTTTATCAACCAAAAAAGATCAGGACATGAGCTTTTGTTAGCTGCTCATGTCCTGATCTAATTAAATCATTATTTTTTGTTTTTAATAAGGATGGCATTCGCTTCTTTACGGAACTTCGCAGCCCCATCTTCAACGGAAATTTTCTTGTAGAGAATTTGCTCGCCCACATCCTGTAGAACCTTCAATACTTCAACGGAACCTACTGGGTATGGAGGATCGTTAGGACTGCTGTTCTCTGCGGCCCAAGCTACATATTCAAATACTTTGGTTTCTTCCGGTTTTAAGAGTGGTTTCAGAGCTTCCTGAATTTTGGAGTTAATCGGAACGCCACGCTCACCCTTCATGATTTTGTGAACTTCAAGATCATTGATGAAGAAGTTAACAAATTTGATGGCTTCTTCTTTATTTTTGGAATTTTTAGTAACGGATAAGCCTTGGCTTGATTTCAGGAATAGTGCTTTTTTGCCTGTGTTGCCTGGAGGTGCGATAATTTCAGTTGGCCGTTTAGCCGCTGCAGTCCATGCAATATATTGGTTTGACCAAGCGAATGAAGCGCCCGCATTACCCAATACCATTTCGTCATCTTCTGGTGTCAATTTCTTTTGTGCCATCTTGTCCAGCGTCAGCACATAACCGGCATCATACCATTTTTGATAACGTTTGAAGAAATCGATAAACGGTTTGTCATCGGTATATCCAAGCGCCGTACCATCAGCTGTATAAATTCTTTGATCCACACTGCGTAGGTAGTAAGGGAAGAATGTTTTATAATCTACACGGTCACTGAATAATTTGCCGTTATCTTTAAGCTTTTTAGCCAATCCTTCCATGTCATCCCAAGTCCAATCTCTTGCAGGAATGGGAGCACCGATTTTTTTCAACAAATCTGCGTCAACTACCGGACCCAATGCATTAACACCCAATGTTAATTGATATTGCTTACCGTCAAACTCACCGATCTTCTGGTAAGCTGTAGAGATATTGGTTTTATCAATTGCTCCTTTATCCATATAAGGACGCAAATCCTCAAGCTGTCCGCGACCACCGAATTGGCTAATATAAGCGTCATCCATTTGGATAATGTCAGGCAAATCATTAGCGGCTGCTTGCGGAGCAAGCTTTTTCCAATAGTCGTCAAATGCGGCATACTCGGCTTCGATCTTGACGTTCGGATTTTTTTGCTGATACAATTCGATAATTTTCAGTGTATAGTCATGTCTTGCTTGACCGCCCCACCAAGAGAAACGCAATTTCACGGGATCTTTGCTTGCTGTTGCTGCTGGTGCAGGTGCGGCTGCATCCGGTTTTTTCGTTGTATCGGCTCCGGCTGATGGTGTAGAGGTCGCTCCACACCCCGAGGCTGTTACTAGCAATGCTGCAGATAAGATTAATGTTAGCGCTTTCTTCATATCTGTATCCTCCCTTTATTTCGAGTTCTACAAGAACTATTATCACTCTTTTTTAACGAAATAAGAATTTAAAAAACCGTCATCCTTGTTTAAAAAACAGACATTTCATCCCAATCAGACATTTCGGAAATGACGGCACCTTCTCGTTTCAAAAAAAATCAGATCCTAGTTCTGCAAGAACTGACCTGTTTCGTACTCCATTCATTACTTTTTATTTTTATCGAGAATCGCGTTGGCTTCATGGCGAAACTTGACTGCTGCATCTTCTATTGAAATTCTCTTATACAGAATTTGCTCACTGATGTCTTTTAACAGCTTTCCCACTTCAATCGAGCCAATCGGATTAGGTGCATCCGCGGGACTGCTGTTAGCTTCTGCCCACGCTACATAATCAAATACTTTAATTTCTTCAGGATTAAGCAGCGGCTTTAAGGCTTCCTTGACCTTTGACGAAATCGGAACACCTCGCTCGCCTTTAATCAGTTTGTTAGCTTCGATGTCATTAATAAAGAAGTTAATGAATTTGGCCGATTCCTCTTTTTGTTTCGAGTTTTTCGTGATCGATAATCCCATACTTGCTTTTAAGAACAAGCCTTTTTTGCTGTTGGGTCCAGGTGGCGGAAGCAGCTCTGTTGGACGTTTGGCAGCCGCTGACCAAGCCACATACTGATTGGACCAGGCGAAGGATGACAACGCGTTGCCTAGTACCATTTCATCATCCTCGGGGGTGAACTTCTTCAAAGCGAGCTTTTCCAAGCTCAGGAAATAACCAGCGTCGTACATTTTTTGATATCGTTTGTAGTAATCAATAAATGCTTTATCATCGGCATATCCCAGTGATGCACCATTCGGATCAAACAATTTTTGATCGATTGAACGCAAGTAGTAAGGGAAGAATACATCGTATCGCATGTAGTCACCCAATAGCCTGCCGCTTGCTTTCAATTGTTTGCCGAGAACCTCCAGATCATCCCAGGTCCATTCCTTAGATGGCATCGTTACTCCCGCTCTACTCACGATCTCGGGATCAAGAGTAGCACCCAGCGCGTTAACACCAACTGTAATTTGGTACAGCTTGCCGTCGTACCTTCCGCTGTTCAGTGTATTAGCCGCGACCGAGCCTACATCAATGGTATGGTTTTGCGTGTAGAGAGTTAATTCCTCTAACTGTTTTTTTTCGGCAAATTGACTCAGATAAGAAAGATCCATCGAAATAATATCTGGCAAATCGTTTGCTGCTGCTTGTGGAGCGAGTCTTTTCCAATAATCGTCAAATGCCGCATATTCTGCTTCAATCTTGACGTTTGGATTTTGCTTCTGATACAACTCAATAACTTTAAATGTATAATCATGTCTGGACTGACCGCCCCACCAAGCAATCCGAAGTTTGATCGGTTCCTTGGCTGATCCTGCTGCTGCCGTCTCCGGCTTTTTGACTGTGTCCGTGGCGATTGTTGTTATCGTGGTATTACCCCCACAAGCTACTGTCAGTAGTAAAGATGCGGAAACCAGAAGCAGGAATATTTTTTTCATTATAGTCTCCCCTTGTTTCTACTTTATTACAAGGTCTATTATTACGCTTTTTCGCTCTAAAATGAACCTAATAAACCGTTCTACATGTTAAAAAAACAGAGATCAATCAAGTAGCCTTGATATATTCGGAAGGTGTACAACCTGCATATTTCTTAAAAACCTGACTAAAATATTGAGGATTATCCCCAAAACCGAGCATTTCGGCCAGCTCAAATATTTTGATATCGGACTTCTGTTCGAGCAATTCAGTTGCTTTGGCAATTCGCACCTTCATTACGTAATTAGAAAACTTTTCCCCCGTTCTTTTCTTGAACAGTTTGCCTAAGTAATCGGAGTTCATATACAGCATTTGATGAGCTACCCAATTTAGCGAAAGATCCGTATTGCCCAAGTGTTCATTAATAATGTCCAGCACTTTATCGATAATGGCACAATGCTTATTCTTGGTATGCTCGTAATGGCTGAGCGTAATCTCGCTGGCCACTTCCTTGAAGAAGCTCTGGATCGATTGCAAGGTTTCCAAGTCCATTAGCTTGACTAGATGATCTCGATAATTGATGATGGCATCCGCATCTCCAAGACGAATGATGGCCATAAACAATTGAATTACATAAGATTTAGATGTCGAAATATTGGAGCGAAGACCTGCGAGTTTTTGAAAAAACAGATCTATCTCCTTATTGGCTTCTTCCCAAAGTCCTGCTTTAATTTGCAGCATCAGATTATCCTCGTCATAAGCAAACTCTCGGGGCTCAGGCTGCTCCACACCTACAATGTCCCGCTTCGTGATCAAGCTGCCTTCCCCCAAATAAAATCGATAATTCAAGCATTCCAGTGTCTGCTTGTACAGGGTCCGTGCCCGGATAATTTCATCCGCTTCACTAAGTGCGATGGTCAAATCAATTTTATAATATCGTAAAAAAGTCTCACGAATTTTGTGAATGCAGTCGTACAGCTCACTGACGGACTCAGCATCTTCAACGACAATAAGCACCTGCCCGCCGACCGTAGAGCTTAGAACCGTCTTTTGCAGCAGCTCCTCGGCAATGTTCTTCACGGCAAACATATGCTCAAATTCAAAAAGCCCTTCTAACTGAAACAGGATCAGCCTTACCTTGCGGTTTTGGAGATCCAGATCGAACAGCTTGCGATAGTATTCCCAGTCCCTGTTGCCGTAGGTTTTGTTTGTGACGAATTCCTTGAGAAATTGCTCCTTAACATGCGGAAGCACCCTCTCCAGACCGTACCTCATATTGTGCACGAACTGTTCCTTTTGCAACTCATGATTCAGCTCATCTACAACCTCGACCAAAGCTTCCAAAATTTTATTTTCATTACAGGGCTTCAACAGATAATGCTTGACCTTGTATCGCATGGCCAAGCGTGCATATTCAAATTCGCTGAAGCCTGATAGCAGGATCAGCTTAATCTGGGGATATTCCTCGAACATTTTTGCTGCCAGCTGCAGACCGTCCATTCCTGGCATTTTAATATCACTTATAATAATATCAGGAGGGTTCTGCTTGACAAATTCGTAAGCTTCGATGCCATTTCTGGCCGTCCCAGCAAGTACCGTTCCCGCTGAATCCCAATTCACCACATTCGATATGCCATCCAAAATAATCCGTTCATCATCAACCAATAATACTTTATACATGCATCTCCCTCGTTTCATCTGGTATCTTAATTGAAATCTGGGTTCCCCCCACAATTTCACTTTCTACTGACACACCATAGCCTTCGCCAAAAGCCAAAATGATTCGTTCCTCTATATTTCTCAATCCAATCCCACTGCCCCGAGTAGGTGCTTCACCTCTGCGGACCTGTTCCAACAGGCTTGATTCCATACCCGGACCATTATCTTCAACCACTATGATCAGCGACCCAAGCTCTCGTTTCGTCCATATTCGAATATGGCAAGGCTCTAGCATGGATTCCAGACCATAGTGGATCGAGTTCTCAACCAACGGCTGTAAGGTCATCTTGGGAAGCAGCAGAGATCTGGTGTCTTCAGCGACATCCAGTTCAAATACGAGCCTTTCTTCGAATCGGAATCTTTGAATCGTAATATAATTCATCACGATATCAAGCTCCTCACCTACCGTAATCAAGGTTTCCTTCAGACTGATTGAGCTTCTAAGTAAAAATCCGAGCGACTCAACCATTTTTGAAATTTGGGGCTGCCCATTGGATTTGGCTAACCAATTGATAGATTCAAGTGTGTTATATAAAAAATGCGGGTTAATCTGTGCCTGTAGGGCTTTAAACTGAGTTTCCTTGATTATGAGCTGCTTGGAGTAATTTTCCGTAATCAACTCGTTAATTTGTTGAATCATCATACGGAATGTCCGCTTTAATTGACCCACCTCATCCATTTGCATCGAGGTCCAATCCGTGTTTTCCATACCTGTGAGACTGAAGTCACCCTTCTGTACTTGTCTCATCCGACCAATCAATTCTTCAATCGGCTTGGTCAATGTTCGGGCAAATTTGATCGTCACAGCCATGATCAGAAGTAAAATAACGACAAAGCTAACGAACAAAATGTTCTTCATTAAATTAATTTTCGTAAAGATTTTATCGAACGGTGTCAGGCTGAGATAGGTCCAGCCCAAATATTCCGAACGAACCTGAGAAATAAAATACTGTTGACCTTTGTATGGCTTGATCTCATACACTTGACGATTGATGTCCGTTTCGACAGAAAGGGGAGTCTGTTCTTCAGATCCGCTACTAATCGGGTATATCACATGGTTGTTGGAGGTAACTTGTAAATCACCGTTTTTCAATTCGGAACCTGCTAACACATTTTCGACAATCTTATCAAAATAAATTCTAACCGTTAAAGTTCCAAGATGATTGAGGTCAAAATTCGTGCCATTGTAAGATCGTATTTCCCGAGCCGCTATTAAATAGGAATCCTCTGCATCAGGTACAATCCAGCGGGTCCCCCCCTCACTAGCAGTCGATTCATTAAGGATCCTTTGTTTTTTGGCGGATGAGGATCGGGAAGACTGACCGGCTACAGCTTCACCACTCAGCACATCCATTATCTCAATCGAATAAATATATTTTTCATTCCCTGCATATTGGATAAGTCGATCGGTGATATAGGAACGGATTTTGTATTTTTCAAACTCAGGTGTGTATTCATTCAGTGAAACCAGCAGCTCCTGGACCTTCAAATCTGTCGCAATATTATAGGAGATACGATCCAGCTTCTTAAGCTCATTTTCGATGCCGCTGGAAGATAAATTCAGAAGCTGTGATGATTTGGAATATAACTGCTCATCATATATCGAATACACATATTGCAGAGACAAGTAAGTACCCAGAAAGCAAATACCTACGACGAGCGAAATGATGGAAAATACCTTATGTTTTATTTTTAAATTAGCATAGTAGGATGGCTTGATTGCATACGTAAATGGTCTCACTAATCACGACTCCCCTCTGCAGCTGTGTCCAATTTCCCTCTATGTTACAATATTGCGTGCTAACTAGCCAATAACCTTCTTTTAAATGTCTTTTAAAATCAAAAAATATGAGAACCGACAGCTAAGAGTTTGCCGATTTCTCATAAATACAAAGAACCTTCAGAACCACTGGATAAGTGGAACTGAAGGCTCTGGGATGCTGCAGGAGAATCTGCAAGCTTTTCCTTATTATTTGCCGCCGCTGCGCTTTTGATACGCTTCGGTCATTTCCTGACTCATTTTGATCATATCAGGGTCTGCTTTCATTTTGGTTACGAACTCATCCCAAGCGGTGATCGGTTCTCTGCCCAAAATGACCTTTGTTTTCAAATCCTGAACTTTTTTATCATATTCAGGAAGCGCCTTCTGTACGGTCGGGGAGAATAGCCCTGTGCTAATATCCGCTACGCTGGTCTTGGCACGTTCATCCTGAATTTTGGTATACAAAGCATTAACTTCTTTAGGAAAGAATACTTTCGTCGAGCTTGCATAAGGGTCAGCCACATAAGCAATCTGGTTAAAATCAGCCCCGTTGTCTGCTGCAAGCTTCTCGGTGTTAATCACCTTGACGCCATCTTTAACGGTGTGATGCGTACCTTCAAAGCCATACTGCTGAATAGCGAATACGTCGTCACTCATCCAGGTATCCATCAATTTAAGAATACGCTTCATTTTGGCTTCAGGAACGGACTTCGGAATCGACATCATGCCGGAGAAGCCTGGACCCTTTGGATTATAGCCGTTAATGTTCGTGATCGGATAAAAGTTTTCTTGTTTGAAGTCAGGCTGAACGACCTTCAGCTTATCATAATAATCAACCATTGTTCCTGCTTTATCAGAAATAATACCCGCTTTTCCCGCTTTAAACAAATCACCGGTTTGCGTCAGCTTCAAAGCTGCAAAATCCTCAGGAATCAGCTTTTCCTTATAAGCCTTTGTCAAATACTCCAAAGATTTACGCGTTTCAGGAAGGAAGCTTGTATGCACAAATTTGCCGTCGACCAGTTTCCATCTTCCGTTTACACCCGTGAAGCTGTTTTCAATCTGCCCTAATGATCCCATATCTGTCGGATTGACGTTTGAGGCAAAAGGTACGGTATCATTTTTGCCATTCTTGTCGGGATCCTTTTCCGCGAACGCTTTCATAACATCATAAAGCTCATCGGTTGTTGTCGGAACCTTCAATCCCAGATTGTCCAGCCAATCCTTACGTATGATGAAGAAATTATCCGCTTCGGACGGACGCGGACGCGGAATACCGTAGTTTTTACCATCCTGCATCTTGGTCAAGTCCCAGGCAGTTTTGGAGACTTTGCTGCTTAGATTCGGATAATCCTTAATATATGGAGCCACATCCCAGAACGCGCCTTGTGTTACGGCATTACGAAATACGGAGGTAAACGGATCATTAATCAGAATCAGCTCTGGGATATCACCGGAAGCGAGCGTTACATTCAGCTTGTCGGCATAATTGTTGCCAGATACCCATTGAATCTTCATCTTGGAATTCGTTGCTTTCTCAATCGCTTTTTTAATTGGATTATCATCTGCAGCTGGTGTAGGCGTGAGCAAAATCGTCATGATGCTGACCTCAAGCGGCGCTTCCACTTTCGCTTCAGTCTTGGCTTCCATCTTTCCATCTGTTTTCCCTGGTGTCGCAGCGCTCTCCTTGGTTGCTCCGGAGCAGCCTGCCATTACGGCCGAAAGTGCCAGGATTGCAGCTATAGAAGCTGCTGCTGTTTTAGTGTTTCGTCTTGCATTCTTCATTGTTGATCCTCCCTTTAGTTCTATATTCGATGGCTCAACATTGACGTTAATCGATTGAGGGTTTGCCAACAATCATACTCTTTTGTAAATAGGGGTTTACACGGGTTGGACTTTGTTGCAGCTATTGCACAGGCCGCTGGTTCAAGCTTTTAGCCAAATCAAGAACGATTAAGTTCACGGAACTGACTAGGTGTAATCCCCTCATATTTCTTGAATATACGATTGAAGTATGTATGCTGATAGCCGACTCGTTCAGCTACTTCATTGATCTTGATTTCGGTCTCACGAAGCAGGCCCTTGGCATTATCGATGCGGATATCGGTCAAATAATCAATGAAATTAACGCCTGAAATATGCTTGAAGGCCCTACTTAACGTATAGGGACTGGTGCCAAACAGCTCTGCGCACGAATCCAACGACAGCATCGTCATGTAATTCTCGCGTAAATGGAGAATCACTTTCTCTACCATTTGCTTGAGATGAAAATCCTGCCGGCTGATCAGCTCTTGTACAAATACGGCTACCAGCTTGTATTGGAACCATTTGAGCATTTCCTCCGGTTCCTTGAGCTGTGCCAGCTGGTCGAACAGGTTAATGCCCCCGAACAAATGTACAGGATTCATACCGGATTGCAGAACCGCATACCGTATACTCCCGAGCAGCTGCAGCATACCCTGCTGAACGGCCAGCTCTGTCGAGCCACTTGCCGATAATTCCTTCATGAATTGTTCAATCAGCTCAACAGCCTCATTTTCCAAGCCATTTCGGATTGCATGCACGATTTCTTTTTCCAATGTAAAAGGAAAAGTGCTTTCCATCAGTGTGCTTGATTTGGACAGCAGCTCCGTCTTGATGATTTGATTGTCGTCAAGCAGATCGCGGTATACCAACGCCTGTCTCGCCTCCTCAAACAAATGCGGAATTTGCTTCACCTGATACGTCGATTTGCTGATTGACACCGTCACCTGCATTTTCAGAATCCGATTGATCGTTTGTGTCGCCTCTTGGCAAAAAGAGCTGATATCGTCCTCGAGCCAGCGTGGGGGATGTTCAAGCGGAAATGAAAGCAGCAAACCTACGGAAAAATTGTGGAAATTGATAACCTCCACTTGCTCATACTGCGTTCCCGTCAGTTCCTCAATAATATTAGCTGCCGTAAAAGTGACCAAATCCTCGTCCCCTGAGGAAAAACGGCCCTGCAGGTTAGAAAATCCCGTTAACTGAAACATTAATGCGATAAACTGACGGTTCTCCGTTTTCCAGCCATGATGCTTCATTCGCTCCCGCAGATCGTTTTCCTGAAGCGAGTAAAAATAACCCTGCACCAATTGCAAGAAAAATCCCTCTCGCAGCAGCGGCAGCTGCTCAGTGAGCTTGGAGCGCATCGTCTCACTCTCTTTGGACAGGTGATTCCATTGCTTCTCAAACAAATCAAATTCATCATTAAGCTCTGTTCCTTTGTCACCAGACAAGAGCCGAACCAGCCGCTCGACAGGGGAATACATCCGATGGGAAACGAACCATGACAACAGCAGAGCAAGCAGCAGTCCAGACAAGCTGATAAATAATATCCACTTGGATACAAGCACAACAGGAGCTGTAATGGATGTTAACGGTGCCGCTGAAATGTAAACCCAGGTTGTTCCCAGTCTTGAGAATTGTCCGTAAGAGACCGAATATGTCGTTTTGTTATGCTCAAACAGGAAGGACTCCGATTTGGAGCTATGCATCAAATATTCCTGCTGCAAGGCTGTATCGATATCCGAAAACTTGCCGATGCCATTGCTCGACAGCTTCCAGCTGCCGTCTCCCGTCAGAAGAATCGTCTCTCCTTCATTGTATGGGGTCAGCGTCTTCAACATTTTAATGAGATTTTCCTGATTAATCGTAGCTACGATAGCACCAAACGTCTCGGTGCTGCCTCCGGGAATTTTATTCACCAGGGACAAGGAATTGGGTACAGACTCCTTGGTAGGTGCCGCAGGATACGCATTCGTCCAGTATACAGATCGTTCCTTCTTAAGCAGTGACTCATATGGTAGAAGGCTTGCAGGCTCGGTAATATACGTATACTGCTGCTTGTTGAAGATCAACGGCCGCGGTTTATCAAGAAACAGCTCAACCCGCTCCAACAGCGGGTGTGCGCCTTCCATTACAAGCAGCGTTCGGAACAAATCCTGAACCTGCTCGAAGTTATATGAAATATTTATCGTTTTCAGTTTTTCATCGAATTTGGAATCAAATGCCCAATGCGAGAAGGTCAGCTCCAAATAAGCCAGCTGGTCGTCAATATTTTCCGCACGCTGCTTAATCTGATTTTGATGCAGCCGCTGCAGCTCACCCTCCATATTGTTCGATGCCAGCCAATAAATACTGACACCGATGATCAATCCGGGAATGCTCGCGACCAGCAGCATCATCACCAAGCTTTTACGAAAAAATCGGCTGTTATATTTATATTTTGTAGCAATCCCAAACCACGGCTTCCAAATTCGATCCAATATCGCTCACCTTCCAACCTTTTGTGGGAGTCTATGCAGGTTTGACAGACTATCCAGCTATTTTCGACAACAAGCCGCTGCTATCCTGCCTGCATGCCTCTCGGTTCTGTTATTCAATCGATCAACCCTTCACAGATCCGACCATGGCACCCTTTGCAAAATGCTTCTGCAGGAATGGATACACGAGCAGTATCGGCACCGTTGCCACAATAACTGCCGCCATTTTCAAGGTTTCTGCCGGAGGCGCAACCGCCGTTATATCAGCCTGCAGATCGGTATTATTGGCATTAAGCAGCATATTTTGCAGCATAACCTGAATCGGCCACTTGGACGCATCCGTCAAATAAATCAGCGCATTGAAAAATTGGTTCCAGTATCCAACCGCGTAAAAGAGGCCGAAAGCTGCCAGAGAGGGAAGCGATAAAGGCAAAATAATTTTAAACCATATCGACAGATCATTGCAGCCATCAATTTGCGCCGACTCTTCCAGCTCGACGGGCACACTATCGAAAAAACCTTTCATCAGGATCACGTTCCAGCCGCTCGCCAGCGCCGGTATAATCAGCGACCATAAGCTATTGATAAGCCCAAATTGACGAACAACCATGTAATTAGGGATAATGCCTGGACTGAACAAAATTGTCAATAAAATCAGCAAAAGAATGAGCTTTCTACCGCGCAATCTTTTACGGGAAAGCGTGTAAGACAAAGCCGCTGTTACAATTAGACTTAAAGCTGTACCAACTACTGCCAGATAGGCGCTGATCCCCAGTGAATTCGGAAAAGCCTTTGTCGAAAGCAAGTATTTATAAGAGTCCAACGACCATTTCTGCGGGAATAAAATAAAGCTCTTCTTCAAATATTCCACCGGATCGGTGAACGATACGATGAATACATAGTAAAGCGGGAAAAATGTCACAATCGTAACCAGAGCGAGAAATGCTATATTTACAATATTAAACATGCGGTCACCTAAGCCAGATCTCATGGAAAGCCTCCTTAAAAAAACTAAAATCGTAAGCTAGTAAACGCCTTCTTCTCCCATTCTTTTGGCGATCCAGTTGGCCATCACGACCATGGCAAGGCCAACAACCGATTTGAATAAGCCAGCCGCCGTACTGTAGCTGAATTGCGCCTGCTGAATACCGACGCGATAAACGTACGTATCGAATACCTCGGCCACTTCGGAAACTGCTCCGTTATACATCAGAAATACCTGCTCAAAGCCGACATCCATCATATGGCCCAAGCGCAGTATAAGCAAAATAATAACGACATTACGGATTCCGGGCAGCGTGATATGCCACATTTGGTGCAGTCGATTGGCTCCATCGATCTTGGCTGCCTCATATACCTGCGGATCAATTCCGGCCATAGCTGCAAGGAACAGGATAGTCCCCCAGCCGCACTCCTTCCAAATCGATTGAAGCGTAAGCATGAGCCAGAAAGTATCTGGATTGGTCAACACATCGATTCGGCTAGCGCCGAGCGACTCCAATATTTTGTTGATCAAACCCTCACCCTTGGCAAACAACAGAAATGTGAGTCCAGCGATAATAACCCAAGACAAAAAGTGCGGCATGTACACGATAGATTGTACCACCCGCTTATAGAGCACACTCCGCAGCTCATTCAGCAATAAGGAAAGTACAATCGGCAGTGGGAAAAACAACACCAGGTTCATAATGTTAATCGCCATCGTATTGCGAAACAGCAGCATGAATTCAGGATTGGAGAAAAAACGTTGGAAATGCTCCAAACCAACCCACTCGCTGCCCATAATCCCAGCGAATGGTGAATAATTTTGAAAGGAGATCACAATGCCTCCCATCGGTATATATTTAAATAAGAAAAAGAACAGCAGCCCCGGAAGCGCCAGCAAATATAAGTACTTATCCCTGCGGAGATCGAGGCCCAGACGCCGGAGACGGGTCATCCGTCTCGCACTTGCAGGCTCTGGGTTCGCGCCGGGGGCAATTCGTGGTTGACGTGCAGCAGACATAGCTTTACCCCTTTCTTTGCGTGATCAGTTTAACAGCATGTTCCTCATAGTCGAAGTATTTCCCTTCCAGCAGACCGATCAACGTATTCGTTACTTTAACTTCCACATGGTTATCGGCCTCTCGCAGCAGTGAGGCAGGTCCTTCCCAGATATAAGGTGACCAGGTGCAGACACCAAGCGACGTCCCATTCACAAACACCTCGGCACAATCATGAAAATGCCGGTCCCAGCCATCGAAGGACAGCTCAAAGCTTGCTGCATCCGATAAAGGTGTTACACTCAAGGATCGAGTAAATGAGAACACGCCGGCATAAAACGGATAACCCTCATATGGTCCTGCTTGTAAAGGCAGCTTTTGCACGGTTGGACTTGACAACACCGCACGGTTAGTCTCATCGAACCGGACTTCGAATGCACCTGTCAAATACAAGGCATCCACAATACCTTCACTATCCTGTCCGATCTCCATATCCACAGTGAGCTGATTTACCCCTTCTTGCAAAAAGCGTGTAATCTCTTGAGATCTATTCATATGGTCATAAACAAAGACCGCGTTGAATTGCTGCATATCCACGATGTGACCATTGATTCGAATGACAGCCGAGCCTGTAATGGCACTATCATCCATCAGCATGTCTACCTGCTCAGGCAGCTGCTTCACTACGAATTCAACTGAATAATGTGCTTGCAGCGGGTAAGCCAGAGAGAGCTCCATCGGCGTCCCAAAGGTTTGCTGCATCATGACGGGAAGTGCCGAAATTTCAGCCAAGTCAGCGCATTGGTCTATGAATGTTTTCACACCTACGTCAGCTCCAACAGCAGCTAAGCTGTCCGTTGAAGATGCTGCAGTGCCAACCGTTAGCCGGAAAGTATCCAGACGTAACGCATTCGCCTGCTGTACGCTCATATCCCATATGTCTGACGCATCCAATGTCAATTTCCATGAATTTCCAAGATTGGATTGCTGCACTGACGGGCTAGTATTGCTGCGAGAAACACGAACAACTTCTATTAGCCTTGATGCAAACGGCGCTATCGACAGGTGCAGCCCCCATGAAGTGCCTATATTGGCATAATTGTCTTTTAGAACAAGAGCCTCGCCGGTATCCAAGGAGAGCTCGCGGAATTCAAGCGAATAGGTTTCAGCAGCTTGCGCTTGCTCACCCCACAAATGGGCTTCGATCTGCAATTCAACCTCGCGCTGGGTTTCTTCTTGATTGCTGATAAACACAAGAGCCTTATCGTCCGCAACAAGTCGTGTCTGCAGCATCAAGCCCCATTCACCACAAGCCGGCAGAAGTCGAACCGCCATCGGTTCCAGCTTATCCAGCAGCTCAGTAAACGGCTCTAGCACTTGTTGTTCCTTAGCCGATGCTGTAAAGGGCAGGTGGTAAGCGTTGTGCTCACCTTTATACCACTCAAGAGGCTGACCATCTTCTAGATCATGCTCTGAATCTGCGCTTGCATCGACTTCCGAACTTGTAATCGAAGCATGCTCCCAGAAGCTTCCCTTTGCGCCGCTGGCTAATCCGAACGCAGCTGTGATTTCAGACAGTTCGGATGGTGTTGAATCAATCGCTTCATACGGCAGCTGCCCCATGCTGATCACCTTGCCTCCTTGCTGCAAAAAGCTCTGTATGCTTTTCCAGGCTCCGCTCTCCAGATTTGTAAGCGGTGGCAGAATCAATGTGGAGTAGCGCGCTTTCCCCAGCTTGATCGTACCCTCGCTGATTTCAGCATCTGCCAGTAGCTCAGGGTCCAGATGATCAAAGTCTCTGCCAACCAGACTGAGCTGGTGAAAGATACGCACCCACCATTCCCTCAAGCTGCTCAGCTGCTGCTCTTCTGCTGTATCGGTTCCCCCATGTGAGAAACCATGAAACGGATTGCCCATACGCGTCCATAGTGAGGTTATCGGCTCCAGAACCGCAGTCGATATGACGGCTTCTCCACTGCTCATGACATAGCTGATACGTCCCGTATAATCACCCAGCTTTTGAAAATGCGTCCAATATGGATTTTGCAAAAACTGCGAAGGCGGCGCATCGTGCTGGGTCAAGCCGTCAACCGTATAGAAAAAAGCATGAAAGTTAAAGAAGTTTGTTCCCTGAGCAGCCATTCTGTCAATCATCCAGCGTGCATCCTGCAGCGTCATCGACCATCCTACGCTATGGAAGCATTCGATCAGATTCCGTTCCCGTCCTAATTGACGTGCCAGAGAGCTGACCATCTTCGCACTGCTGCGGAATTCAAAGGCCTTATGTTTAACTATCCACTCCAGCGATCGACCTAGCTTCTCATGCGCTGTATCCCCTGCAGGCACATGGCTGAACAATTGGGTCGTGTGTCTGACCGAAGGTACCTCTGCAACATATTCAAGACCGTGCTGCTCGCACCAATCATGAACCTGCTTATGATAAGATTCTCTCAACAGCAAATGGACTGCTTGATAATAATCGTAGCGAATCTTAGCCGTACCCTCGGCCTCAGGATCCAGCAGCGCATGCAGGTGCTCCAGCAAATCATAACCATTGCGCTCGAGAAAAAATCCAGCCAGCTGCGGAGACCAGGGTATACGTCCCAGCAGGCCAATTTCATCAGTGAACATCCCCTTGATTGTCTTGCCAAAAAACTCACCCAAATACTTGGCGTATTTGTCATGCGTCAGACGAATAAAAGTCGCCATGGCTTCCCGATTGCAAGGGTCAACAAACGTACCATAATATTTGAAATCTTCGATTTCTTTTTCCTGTGCGATCCATACCTCCCACGCTCCCTCAGGTGCGGTCCAATCCAGCTTTTGAATGGTACGGTAGGTGAAAAATCGCTTTTGATTATAGGCAGTCAGTCCGGTTTTTTGAAAAATTGAATCGGCCTGGAAGTTACCTATAGAATCACGGATAGGTATCGCTTCACTCCAATTCCTGCGACCATCCGCAGATATAGGGACTGCTTTGGCATAAACTATACGTGCCCAAGGCAGCTCCAGCGATAGATGCTCACCACCTTGCGCTTTTTGTGTCGTATGCGTCAGCGTGTAATGCTTCGCCTCTGGATGCTCCAGCGTAACCTCTCCGCCAGCAATACCACTCGGATACGGATACTCATCATATAGCCAGACGTTCAAGCCACGTTTCTCTGCCGCTTCAACCGCAACACGCACCTTTAGAAACCACGCCTCTGATAAATAAGGAATTTTCAAACCTTGTCTGGCACATATAAAAACACCACCCAGACCTTTATCCGCCATTTCATCGATTTGAAATTGAATTTGCTCATCTTCCATTTCACCATTCCAAAACCAAAACGGATGAATACGATCTGCTGCCGCTGGTTGTTTAAACCTTTGCATATCAAACATGAGTGAGCTGCCTCCCTAATCTATAAATGAGTTATTGTAGGTTCACTATAAAATACAACCATGGGATCAACAATCATACTCTTTTGTATCCTTTGCCAGCTTCATGAGATAGCCATTTAGACATTCTTGCACACCTTCAACATCCTTGCAGTATCAAAGTCATTCCGCTGCTTAAAAAGCAAAAAAAGCCCTATACAATAAGGCTTTTAGAACCATACACAATTTGCATAGGGAGTCCCGTTTCATCCCTTTCCATGACCGTGGGGACTGCCAACATTTCCCCTCTGTTCAGCAGTGCGGAAACAGCTAGCACCAGTGCATCCACGACATCATCCCTTGCCACAGCCTTTCGTGGGTAAGCTTCCAGCGTTTGATCAACAATTGTTCTGGCTTGAGGATACAGCTGCCCTAACAGCTGTATGCGTTCTTCATAGCCAGTTTCAGTCTGTTTATTATACTGCATCGGCGAGCCGGACATAGCCGAAAAGCATAGCTCTGGATGAGACTCACAAATCTTCTGGCGAGCTGTCTGATTGAGCTGCAGCAGTTGATCCAGCTCACGAATTTTGGCAATGATATTCCAGGTTTGCTTTGATAACCCACGGAATGTCAGCTGTTTGCTAAGCGCGTTGGCCTCTGGATAAGAAGATACCTCCAGCAGCTCACGAATCGGTGCTGGAAATATACTAGCAGCCCGCTTAGGTCTCAGCAGCTGTCTCGCTTCCTTATCACATGATCTGACAGAAGTCTTAGTAGAAGGAAGACCTATCGGCATATCGATCAACAGCAGCTCTGCTTCACCATGCTCCCTCCAAAGTTCATTCAGCTCCGCATACACTCTCGTCTTCCAATCACCATCTATGGATAACGTAACAGCCATCCAACCTGACCTGCACCCATCAATACCGACAAATCTATTGATCTCCATCTCACTTATCCTCTTTACTTTGCGGATTTATCTAAGCGTAGGGATGTTTGTCCATCCCATTCCTTATGAAACTGCTCCAAAAACTGTTCCATCACACGATGCCTATCTTCAGCGATCTGTTTGGCACTGTCGGTATTCATCAAATCCTTCAATTTCAGCAGCTTCTCATCGAAATGTGCGATCGCTGTTGATTTGCCGCTGCGATAAGCCTCAGCTGTCATTTCCTTACGTGGTGACAACTCAGGATCGTGAATGAGCTGCCCTTTCCAGCCTGAATAAGCGAACGTTCGTGCAATCCCGATGGCTCCAAGCGCATCCAGACGATCAGCATCCTGCACCACCTGTGCTTCTTTTGATACGACGGGAGGATTGTGCCCGCCTTTATACGAGATACTACCAATAATATCCATAACCTGATTTATTGCTGCAGAATCGACTTCCTTTGCAACCAGCCAATCGCTAACCTTGGCCATTCCGGCCTCCAATGAAGGATTCAGCTTTTCATCGGCAACATCATGAAGCAAAGCGGCTAACTCACAAACGAAACCATCTGCGCCTTCTTTGCTGGCAAGAAGTATCGCCATCCGTGTTACCCTATCAATATGCCACCAATCATGACCACTGGAATCCTCTCCAAGCTGTTTCCTGACAAATCGTCTTGCTTCATCTAATACATACTGCTGATCCATAGCAATCCCCTTTTTATCCTATTTATAATTCCCAGTACAACCATCCAAACGGACATATGAGCAAGCGCATATGGTAAAGAAGTATAAATTACCGTATCCGTACAACTATGATCGACAAGGAGTGAGCAAATCGTGGCAAGTGGCGTCGTAGACATTCAGGTCTCCAAAGAATTGGCTGAGAACACGATGGTTATTATTTATAATTGCGAGGGCGGGCTGGCCAACGATCTTCACCTCATTCGCGACGGACACGAGGTCACTCTCCAGCGAGCCGATCTCGAAGGCAGAGTAAGAATCGTCCATGAACAAGGAAGTGACTGCTCGTTTAACTATATCGAAGTCGACCCTCTGACTGCAAGAAAATTTCGCATGCGCAATGGCAGCCGGTTTACACTGAACTACGATCCGGATGTCAATCGGCTTCGTTTACGCAGAATCACGACAAGCCAGGCTTATGGGCTGCTTAAAACGGAGCCGCGCAAGCACCGGGATGGCAGTATCATTATCGGTTATACCCTATTAAGCTGGCTCGGTATCCCAAGCTTACCGAATCAGATTATTACCTTGGCGAATGGCTCCATTAGCAAAAAGCTGAAGGTCATCATCCCGGACAACGAGTTGGAAACCGACTTCCACCTTACTGCAGTGAATCTACGTAGATTCGGGCTGGCACCCGGCAAAAAATGGGCTCTTTCCTATAATCAATTGACCCAAACTATGAAGGTTTTGCCTGCCGCTGCAACGGCTTCACGCCGGGCAAAGCCAAAGACTGCTAAGTCTGTACGCCGTCGCTAGATTAAGAGGAATTCAGTATTTCAGCATAAGACAATATACACGAGCATCCGTATTCATAACTAATACTTAATAGTTAACGAGCTTCGGTCCGTCGCTGCTCTGCTGGTTGAGGAGCCACGACGGGCTTATTAGTGATGCTATTGACGACAGCCGTTACAGCCATCGCTATTATCGAACCGTATAATGTAGCTAATGCATCCACATCCCACTATTTTCTTTCTCGTCATTATACATCACTAATCCAATATATGGTAATCACACATATATGCTATCAGGATGACCCCATACATCTCGACCATTCATAAATTTTATAATAAAAAAACAGACAGCTCTCGCTGCCTGCCCTTCCCAACTATGATAAAACAACACTACATTAACCCTCATTGCTCTCTCTCATGCAGCACCGTCATAAGACGTTTGACTTCGCCTGTCGGGGTTGCTATCGTTTCGTACACGTTAATGCTCAGCGGATATTCCTGCTCGTCGGTACGTAAGTTGTCGAAGGTAATAAACTGCATACCGCTAACCAATCGATTAACGCCGGTAAAATTCAAAGTTTTGACCGATAGCAGCTTGCCGGTTGGATCTATAAGCTCCAACGACATTTTGGAAAAGTCTTTATCGGCAATGATTTTCTCCTCTCGAGCAATATCCAGGTTTAGCTTAAGCCTATACGTATAAGTAATAGGTGATGTAGCCGAAGGTGCACTAGTGCGGGCCATTAAGGACCACTCATTTAATTTCACTTGAAATGGATAAAACGAAAGTTTCTCCGTATCCAAAACATCTGGCTGTAAGGCAACAACGTAGGCGCCAATTGTACTCGTCACGGGAAATGTTGCCGTGGCCGCAGTCACAGCCCCTGTAGAGCCTTTGGAATCAAGTATCTTCAATACGAAGCTACGATCCTTGATGTCTATTGGCATCCGATAGGAATAGCTCAATATATACGAGGTGCCTGGCATTATATCCTGCGTGCTTGTTGTTTGTCTAGCTCCGCTAAAGGCTGTTCCCGATTCGGTCTCCAGCTTTGTTTGAAAAACAGGTAGAGGTATAGGTTGATCTCCATTGTTGCTAAGCTTGAATTTGCCAACTACCGTATTGTAGCCTTCTCCTTCATTCTCGTGCATATGTAGTTCTACCATAGAGACCGACATATAAGGATCAATCGTGTCCGATAAGCTGTCAAATGTGAAAGGAGTGTCATATTGATAAGCAATGCTTTGTACTGGATGGTCGGCTTGACCGCCAAGTGGCAGCGCTATTTGAAGCCTTCCTATCGTAAAAGCCGTCTGTGATAGCCTTCCTTTTGTATCCATTTGCTTAAAGCTTTCGACACTTAACACATTCAAGCTGCTTAACCGTGTATCTTTATCTGTTGGAATCAGAAAATACAGATACTGCTTTTCTCCAGGCTCCAAAGCTACGCTATCCTGCTCAGAATTTTTTCCATTGAATAAAGTCGTATTCACACCGGCAGCAGCTCTACCGTCCATACTAAGCACGGGCAGCGACTCTTTTTTGGTGGAGCGATTCTCAACCAGCAGCTTTACTGTATAGACGGTTCCTTTGGGAGTGCTCTCTTTATTGATCGCTGCTGGCGTATAAATCAGAGGTGAATCCATATTCGGAATTTGGAAGGATTCATCCCATGTCTTATTGGCAGCTGGGTCTTTTATCAAGGATAAGGAGCCATTCCAGCTGCGTCCCGATACCGGGATGGCCAGCAGCTCGGTTTCCGTCCTCGGATACGTATACCAATCTACAGAGAACCATACAAGCTCCTTCAGTTCGATCTGATCCTTTCGATCAACCATGACCATATAGCTCAGCTCTTCATTGGTTTGAGGACGAATGGCATGTGCATTGAATACACTTGCCTGCAGCGTATATTCCGAACCATCCGCAGCCTTCACTCGCAGCTCCATGTCCGGGATACTGACCACTTTTGAAGCTGTGCTTTTGGCACGAACCACAACAGCAATTCGTTGTCCTTCCGATGTTGTTTCGTTCAATATACTTTTTACTTCTACCTTTAAGTTATCATTTAAAGTATATAAGATGGGTTTTGTTACTGCCTGTGCTGATCCGCCAATAGGTGCTGCTGCTGCAACAGGTTCAGCCGATTCAGCCTCAACCATAGGAATAAAATGAAATAAAGAAAGGGTAAAGCACATTGCGACTGCTGTAATCTTCCATTTTGTACTCATGCTGTGATCTCCTTCATCTTGTTATTCATGATTAGCTTTCGGTTTTCTCTCATTACCATCAGTCCGACACCTAATGACAGCAAGCCCAGCATCAGAACGAGCACGCCGATTTCACTCGTATAATAAGTTAAGCTCCCGCCACGATAACCAATGCCTCTGATAAATTTGAACAACCATGTAAGTGGCAGCAGATTGCCCATCATTTGTGCCGAGTGAGGCAGCATTATCGATGCCACCTGGAAGCCTGACAGCATAAAGGACGGATATACGATAGGATACGTTCGTAAGGTAACCTTCGCAGGGTCTGCAGCTGTCCAACCCACGAGCATTCCGATAACTGTCACTACTAGCGTATACAGCAGCAAGGGTACAAGAAATGCCAACGGACTGCCGGCAAACCGCAATCCTCCCACCTGCTTCAACACCCCGAATACAAGGAGCAGACTAATGGTTGAGCTCATTGCATAAGGCAGCACCCTAAGCCACAAGCCGATCGGATGCGTGAGCTCCTCCGACAATTTCCCTTCAAGGCGCAGTCTTGGCACAATCGCTGCTGCACCGCCAATCGTAATCCCAAGAGCCGTAACATTCACAAAGCCGATAACCATGAAGGCTATGAAATCGGACGTTGGATTATACAGCAGCCTTTGCTGCATGGAGAGTGGGGCAATAATCGCAGCAGCAGCTTCATCCGATACCCCCATCGCTTTCAGCTTGCCCATCGATGTCGTCGTGTTCTCTACAGTAAACAGCTCCTGAATACCATTTCGGATATTGCTCACTGAAGCAGGCATCGAATTATCGATCAGAACTCCCACATTTACCTGTTTGCCTTGAAGACGAAGCTGCTCCATACCGCGAGGCAAATAAATAACGGCCATGTACGCTTCATTCGCCATCAAGGTGTCCGGTGATACCACATAATGGAATACATCCACGACATTCATATATTGTGAGGCATTTATTTTATCTGTGAACTGCCTGCTGTACAGGCTATTGTCTTCATCAACTACGGCGATCGGCGCTTCATTAATTTGGCTATTCTGAAACAGGTAACCAAACAGCGCCGATACGAGCAGAGGAACTATTAATATGGTGAGTATAAACTTGCCTTTCAGCACAAACCTCCATTCATCGAGCAGCGATTTCATTGATATTCACCTCCGCCGTCATGCCGGGGAGTAATGGATCAATACGATCGACCTCAATACGGGCCTGAAACATCGTAAGATCAGCTGTTCCTTTCTCCCGACTCATCCTTAATCCCGCAAACTGTGGAGCTGCCGTCACAAATTGAACACGTCCATTCACTTGATCCGGAATCGCCGCAAAGTGCACCGGAACCTTGCCTTCGGGCCGCAGCTTATTAACCTGTCGCTCATCTACATACATATCAAAGAATAATTTACCGGTTTCCAGCACGATTACCGGAGTTCCTGATCCGACATTTTCACCCGCTTTAGGAATGATTCTAGCTACTTTCCCATTAACGGGAGCTTTCAATACCATCCGTTCCTTTTGAACCTGCAAGGATTGTAAAAGAATTTGCTGCTGCTCCTGCTGTTTGATTAGTGCATTCAAACCGATTCGTTGATTCGTAATATCCTGCCCCGCCAGCATGTTCTGCTCCAATATCGCATTAGCTTTATCCGTCATTAGCGATGCTTGCTGCTTATCCTGCTGTGAGGCGCCGTTAAGCATTTTGTTCAGAGCCTGCTGCTGCTGGTCACGTGCGTTTTCCAATGTGGAGAGCTGGGTGCGCGCATTTTCCAGTGCATCCCGATGATCTTTATAGGTGTATGGATTTTTATCATATGTATCTTCTGTATTGAGCAATTGATTGTACAGCTTCAACGCATGGGTATGTGCTTCGGTTGCTGCTGCGACTGCGAGCTTTTGTCGTTCGATATCCTCAGAACGCGCTCCTTCAAGTACCTGCTCCTGTGAGGTCTTCGCCTGCTCAACACCAATTTGTGCCTGCTTTAGCGCATTGTTCAGCTTGTCTTGAGCTACATTCAATGCATCCTCACTTTGTTTGACCTTAATGGCCGTCACCTCGATATCGGCCTGAGCCTTCTGCAGCTGCAAATCAATATCGGTTTGATCGAGCGTCATCAGAACATCGCCTTTGTTTACCTTTAATTCTTCTTTTGCCGCCAACTCCACGATTTTGCCTCCCACACCTTGAAACGATACATTGACCTGTTCCGCCGTCAGCAGGCTCCCCTTATGATTCGCCGCCAGTGACACCGCATCTTTCCCTTCGGCAGCCATCAGATACCCGCCGCCCCCGAGGGCCGCTCCTAACACCAATAATAATATCAAATTCCGTTTCATTCGATGATGTCTCCTCTCTAGCTGCCTCTATGATCTACTCTGTAATCCCTTAAAAATAAATCGGGTCGTATGCTCAACCACCGTATCCAACTCAGCATTATTCTGAATATCATACTGCTCGAACACAGGATCAAAAAAGGAGCTTACCCGCGAGTGAATGAGTATACCTACTATAAAATTCAGCGTATGCCTCAAGGAGTCAAACTCAAACCGTCCTTGTTCCTTACCTACCTCCAAAATTTCCTTTAAAGGTACCCACAATGCAAACACGCATTTCTGCAACCTCTCTGCTCGCGGACTTTGCATCATAATTTCCTGCTGTAAAATATTGATCAATTCCGGTTCCTCCATACGGAACTTTACGAATTCTCCAATGAATCTCCGTAAATCCTGTTCAGGATCAGACAATACGAAAGTTTCATTCAAAAATTGCGGTGCAAACGTATCATACAACGCAAACAATACGTTCTCCTTACCCCCAAAATGATATGACACCAGTGCCAGCGCGACTCCCGCTTGATCACAAATTTGACGGACCGTGGTTCCCTCGAAGCCCTTTTGAGCAAACAGCACCTTCGCACCATCCAAAATTTTCAGCTTTACATCCTTGCTATCCTGCATAACTTCAGCCTCCTCCGAAATATCTACTTTCCAAACTATCCCTCATATATTTGAACATTTGTTTTGAACATATGTTTTGAACGTTTGTTCAAATTACTTATAATTGGATAATACACCCGTTGAAACCACTTGTCAATGTATAAATCCGCATAAAAAAGAAGCACCTCCGCTGCTTTCCTGGAAGGTGCTTCTGCTTGCCGCTTATTATTTCTTTTTTTAAAAGCCTAAAATCTGTACATTCAAACTTATCCACGCATGGCTAAAGCCGCGGTTATCTTCTCCAGCAATCGACTCAGGTCAATCGGCTTCGTATCAAAATCATCACATCCGGCTGCAAAGGCCTTTTCCTGGTCTGATATCATGGCATGAGCAGTTAAGGCTATGACAGGAATACCTCTCAGCTCCGGGGATTGTTTTAATATCCGTATAGCCTCCCAGCCATCCAGCACAGGCAAACTCAAATCCATCAAAATCAAATCAGGATGTTCCTGAGCAGCAAGATCTATCCCCTGCTGACCATCCTCCGCCATAATGACCCTATAGTCCTTCCGAATCAAACGTCTGGATAGCATATCCCGATTCATCTCGTTATCTTCGACTAAAAGAATTGTATGCATACGAGACTCCTTAATCATTATCATTATCAATCGTAAGAATAATTGCAATGTGTACTGTCTGCTTGTTAGCTTAGATCAGGTGGTCGTCCAGGTATCAATCCACGAATCTCCTCTATGAGCGACTCCTTATCAAACGTTCCTTTTTGTAAAATATCCTTCACGTAACCGTTTAACTTCAATCGTTCCTCTGCCGTAACCGATTTGGCCGTAACCACCACAACCGGAATATGACGCCAATTTTCATGCTCACGCAGTTCAGCGAGAAATTGAAAACCGTCCATTTCTGGCATCATCAAATCCAATAGAATCAAATCAGGGATTTTGTGCTTCATGCCATTTAGCGCAGTCCGGCCGTTATTAGCCTGGGTTACGTCATAGCCTTCTTTTGATAAAATTTTTGTCATCATTTCACTTGATACCACATCATCCTCGATGACCAGTATGGAATGATCCTGATGATTGGAAATATACTTGTCCAATATCTTGATCATCTGATCTCGATTCACCGGCTTATTTAGAAATTCCGATGCACCCAATGTATAGGCCAAATGCTTATCATTCGTTAATGAAAGGATAATAACAGGTATATTTCGCAATTCGGGATCATCCTTAAGCAAGGATAGTACCGTCCATCCATCCATGCTCGGCATCAAAATATCGAGACAGATCACCTTGGGGCGAATTTTTCTGGCCAGATTTAAACCTTCCTGCCCGCTTTCGGCAAAAGCTAACGTCCAGCCTTCCTTGGCCAGATAGCGCCGCATCAGCTGCTGGTTGGCAGGCTCATCATCAATGAGGAGGATACTGGCTTGATCAGCTGGTTCCTTTTGCAGGTTGTGCAGGACTGAAGGTGCTGTATAGGACTGCTCAGCAATATGAAGAGGAAGCCAGCAAGTGAAAGTACTTCCCTTGCCCGGCTCACTGCGAACCGATATCGTTCCTCCCATTAATTCGCAAAATCGATGGCTGATCGCTAAACCCAAGCCAGTCCCACCATATTTACGGGTAGTAGAAGAATCAGCTTGTGTAAAAGGCTGAAACAGCTTGTCTATTTGCTCAGGTGTCATGCCGATTCCCGTGTCTCTGATACTAAAAGAGCAGCCTGACTGGTTATTACGGGATTCGTAGCTGACATCTATTATGACAGTGCCCTCTTTAGTAAATTTGGCTGCATTACTCAATAAATTGAATAAAATTTGTCTTAGCTTCGTAACATCACTAATAATTTCACCTTCAACGGTGTGAATGCCTACACGATTTCCATTCGCCTCCAGAAGCGGCTTCACCGTTGTCATGACATCTTGAATCAAGTTGGCCAGATCACAGGGCTCAAAGTACATATCCATCTTACCGGCCTCAATCTTCGAAATATCCAAAATATCATTAATAAGCTCAAGAAGATGCTTACCCGACTTGTTAATTCTCCCGAGATCCTCCACGAAAGTCAATTCGCCGATTTCCTCAGCTTCTTCTTTCAGCATTTCACTGTATCCGATAATGGCATTCAAAGGTGTCCTCAGCTCATGACTCATGTTTGCAAGAAATTGACTTTTGATCATATTCGCTTGAATGGCTTCATCATGGGCTCTTCCCAGTTCGGCTGTGCGTTCGATTACGAGATCTTCCAGATTATCATTCAACTGTCGAAGCTCCTGATTGATGTAATAGATCTCACGAGTTTTTTGCTCGGTAATTTTTTCGGCTTCCTTGCGAGCAGCCTTCTCTCGCTCGAGCTGTCTACGAAGAAGTGCAATTTCATCCAAGGACATCACCCCCGCTTCGTTAGAGTAAACCGTGCCGCATTTACTGGACCATCTGATATATCTTCCCGTTTCAAATCCACAGCTTCACCGTAATGTTGAATGGAGCCGAGAATTAAGCCTTCAGCAAGATCGGCGAACGGGCGTGAGGAGCGATAGATCATAACCAATGCTTCAGGATCACTAGTGTCATATTCGAATCTAGGCAGCTCGGCATCCGGATACAGCTTCAGCACCTCGACATGGATGTAGCTGTCAATCTTCAGTAAAAAACCAAACAAGGTCCGATTGCTGTCTACAAATTGTGGATACATGTCAACCAATTGAACGAACAAATATTCACCAAATACTCGAACCAAATCAGCAACAGGTATTCCGGTTTGTTCACTAAGCTTAACAACAAGCTGAATCATTTCACTATGGTCATACGTGCCTAATGTTGTATAGCTGCCGCCAGAAGGCAAGTGAGCGTTAGTAATGATCGTATCGAGAGTTTTCAACGAAAACTTTTGCTCCACCATTTCAATAAATGTCGTGAACACAATCCCCTTCAAATTAAACAACCTCCTCGTTCAAAAATTCAACATCCCGAGCGTAAAATAAGTCAATGAATATATCTACAACCTTGGGGTCAAAATGCTTCCCGCGCTGATTCTCCACTTCCGTGATCGCTTCCTGAGGCGTCCAAGTTTTTTTGTAAGGACGATCATGCGTCAATGCATCATAGAAATCGGCAAGCGCGACAATACGTGCTTCTATCGGAATGGCTTCACCGCATAAACCTTCAGGATAACCGGTTCCGTCCCATTTTTCATGATGAGAGCCAGCAATAATTTCTGCCATTTTCAAAACTGTAAAATAGCTTCCTTCCAAAATACTAACGCCGATTGTCGTATGGAGCTTCATTCGTTCAAATTCTTCAGGCTCAAAACGTCCCGGCTTTAGGAGCAGCTCATCGGGAATGCCGATTTTACCAATATCATGAAGCGGTGCCGCCATTCGGATCATGTCCACCTGACGAGCAGGAAGTCCCAATCGTTCTGCAATTAATCCCGACAGCTTCCCTACTCGTTGTGTATGCTGTCCGGTCATATCATCACGATACTCAGAAGCGCGGCCGAGCAGCTGCAAAATTTCGGCTTTCGCTTGCTGCAGCTCTTTCATTCGCTCCTGTACCCGCTCCTCTAGTGTCTCCTTCTGCTGCTGAAGCTGTAGATGAAGATATCTCGTTCTTAACAAATTATGAATGCGAAGTACAACTTCCGTTCGATCAAAGGGCTTTGTCAAAAAATCATTTGCCCCTGCTTGCAGTGCCATTTTTTTGGCCTCTGGTGTAATATCAGCGGTAAGAACAAGAACTGGTAAATAACTGTCTTCTCTTAAATACTCACGGATTAAGCCCAGCACCTCAAAGCCATCCATAACGGGCATGTGCAAGTCAAGCAGCACAATATCCGGGTCCAGTTCCTTGATTAAAGGTACAGTCTGATGAGGATCCATACTACTGTACAAGTTCTTATATCCTGCACGGTCCAGAATCCGTTCCAGGAGACTGATATTGTATTCCTGATCATCGACAATCAATATTTTTGCCTGCTTAAGGCTTGCCTCTTCCATTCATTTCGCTCCATTCGGTTCTTCACTTGCCTATTGACTCGGTCATTCTCATAGGTACAAAAAAGGCTTGCTCCACATCGCCAGCAGATAAAGGCTTACTGTAATAAAAGCCTTGTATTTCCTGGCATTCATTATCCATCAAAATATCAAGCTGATCCTTGGTCTCAATACCTTCAGCAATTACATCCATATTGAGGTGCCGCGCCATCGAGATGATCGTAGCTACGATTGCCTTATCATTGTCATCATTCGTAATATCGGTTATAAAAGAACGATCAATTTTGAGCTTATGGATCGGTAACAGCTTCAAATAGCTTAGCGATCTGTAGCCTGTCCCAAAATCATCGAGGCTGATTCGAATACCGCATGCACTCAATTCATTCAAAATCCCTGAAGATATCGAGGCATCCATCATCATGCTTTCCGTTATCTCCAGCTCCAGATATTGCGGCTCAAGCCGTGTTTCTTCAAGAATATTCGTGATTTGAGACACTAGATTCGTCTGATGGAACTGCTGGGGAGACAAGTTAACGGAAATAGGGATCAACGGTCCTCCAGTATCATGCCAGGCTCTCATCTGTGAACAAGCCTCACGCAATACCCATGTCCCCAGATCATAAATCATCCCTGTTTCCTCGGCAATAGAGATGAACATTCCCGGAGGCAGCAAGCCTTTGGACGGATGCATCCACCTTACCAATGCTTCAACGCCTATCATACTATTGTCGCTCGGGCGAATTTGCGGCTGATAATAAAGCAAAAGCTCGTTACGCTCGATAGCTTTTCTCAAATCACTTTCAAGCTCGATTTTTTCTTGAAGCTCAAGATCCAGCTTGTTAGTGAACAGGAAGTACCCGTTTTTCCCGTTTTTCTTAACCTCATACATCGCGGTATCCGCATTCTTGAGCAGCTGCACATCATCCGCACCATGCTGTGGATACATCGCAATCCCAATACTTGCCGTTATGTAGAAATCATTGTCCTTAAGGCGATAAGGGAATTGAACAGACTCAATAATTCGTTCTGCTATCTCAATGGCTTCGCTTTCTGTATAACTATTGTCGCATAGCAAGGTAAATTCGTCACCACCAATTCGAGCTAGTGTAACTTTATAGCCTTGTATACTTGTGCTAATGCGTTCACACATTTCTTGCAAAAAAATATCGCCGTAAGTATGGCCCAAAGAATCATTAATGAGCTTAAAACGATCAATATCCAATACCATAACGGCAAATTTCAAGTCCGTACCCTTCGTCTCCTCGATGGCTTCAGCAAGCACTTGATTAAACCTTCTCCGATTTGGCAATCCCGTTAATTCGTCATGATAAGCAAGATGTTGAACCTTCTCCTTAGACTGCTTCTCCTCTGTAATGTCCTTGGCAATAATATGATTGCCGACAAGTTTTCCCTGAATCTCTACAGGCACATTAATAATGCTCAAATCGACACGATTACCATTGGCTATTAATACGGTCTCATAGCTTTGCGGCTGCTTCGTAAACGACTGATAGTAAAAATTTTTGGTGTTTTCCCTTTCCTCTTCTACAATTTTCAAACCGATATGAGAAATATGCTTATTAATGAAGTCGGCTTCCTGCAGACCTGTAATTCGGGTCACAGCAGCGTTAAAGCCCATAATATTGCCGAAAATATCGACCGATACAATACCATTTGAGTTGTTCTCGTATAGGGAATGGTACCATCTCTCATGCGTTTGAATGGTAGAATCTTTATAGGATAAACGCTTGTTTATGTATACGACGAATAATGTGAAACCAATGGTCATTAGCGCGCCCAACGCAATAATATAGGCCAGAATTCCCTGCTCAATCTGCATACCCGTTGCAATCACAGTGTTTTCGCCATGATAAAACTCTGCCGCAGCCATACCTATGTAATGCATGCCAGCTATGGCTGCTCCCATCAATAGCCCGCTGCCCAGCTTATATAAGACGGCAAAGCGGGATTGATTCTCACGAAAATAAAACAACAACCAAAGTGCAGCACTGGAGGTTGCGGCAGCTACCAAAATCGAAACAGCAACCAGCCAGACATTGTAAATAATATCTACCATCATTGCAGCCATGCCGATATAGTGCATTCCCGATATACCCGCGGCTAGCAAAATACCACCAACAACTAACCGGCTGACCCGCTGCTCATTGCTGCCCACAACATACAACGCTATGTAAGAGGCTGCGATTGCCAGGATAACCGATAATACGACAAGCTCCGAATGATAATTAACATTCATCTGCAAAGAAAACGCAAGCATTCCGACAAAATGCATGGACCATATACCCAATCCCATTGAGCAAGCTCCGCAAATCAACCAAAGAGCTTTTGTCCTCCCCTTAGTAAGGCTTATCGTTCCGGCTAGATCCAACGAAGCGTAAGAGGCTGCCGCTGCTATTAAATAAGAAATAATAACGATTAATGGGTTGTATGTCCCATGAAGATGTTCCATTGTGTTCCCCTTTCAAAAAAAGCACATGCTAAAATCCATTATACACGATCATTCTATAAAATTTCTGAAATTTTGACTTAATTTTTACGTAAAAAAGCTGCTCTTAAGTCTTTAGACTCATTGAGCAGCTCTCTATTTTTATTTTGATCCCTCTCGAGCTCCAAAAAAAGCTCGGAGCTGTTTGGCCCCGAGCTTTAATGAAAATGTTATTTTTTGGATAATACGTGAATTGGATGACCGAGCAATACTTCAGCAGCATCCATCGTGATTTCACCTAATGAAGGATGCGCATGGATCGTAAGCGCGATATCTTCAACAGTAGCACCCAACTCGATGGCCAATGCCAGCTCTGCAATCATGTTAGAAGCTTGCTTACCGACAACCTGTCCACCCAATAGCAGCCCTGAATCCTTATCGCCGATCAGCTTAACAAAACCGTCTGAAGTATTCATTGTCATTGCGCGGCCATTAACACCAAATGGGAACTTGCCCACGGTTGTATTTTTGCCTTGTGCTTTGGCTTCAGTTTCACTCAAACCAACGCTCGCAATTTCCGGATCGGAGAATACTACAGCTGGAATACATTTATAATCGATCACGCTTGGCTGTCCAGCGATCACTTCAGCAGCTACCTTACCTTCGTAAGAAGCCTTATGCGCCAAAGCAGGTCCGGCAACAATATCACCAATAGCGTAAATATGCGGAACGTTGGTTTGGCATTTATCATTGATTTTGATCAAACCGCGTTCACCCACTTCAACGCCTGCCAGTTCAAGCGACAGATCGCCATCGGTGTTCGGGCGACGTCCAACGGTTACCAGCACGTATTGAGCCGTAACCTTTTTCTCCTCGCCTTTAACAGTGAAGGTAACCGTAACGTCTTTATCCGTTTGCTCGCAGCCTTGAGCCAATGCTTCGGTGAATACCTCAACATTGCCTTTTTTCAAGCCGCGACCAACCAGATTGGACAATTCCTTTTCAAAGCCTGGCAATATGGAGTCAGAGCCTTCTAGAACTGTAACCTTAGTACCCAGTCTCGAATACGTTTGTCCAAGCTCGATTCCGATGTAGCCGCCGCCGATAACGATCATGCTTTCCGGAACCTCTTTAAGATCAAGCACTTCGGTGGAGGAAAGGATACGTCCACCATAAGGGAATGCTTTTAATTCAATCGGACGTGAGCCTGTTGCAATAATGCAGTCGTTGAAGCGGAAACGTGCTGTTTCGTTATCATTAAAGCAGCGAGCTTCATTTTCATTAATGAACAAGGCTTCGCCATTGAACACCTGAATGTTGTTGCCTTTGAGCAGTTGGCCTACGCCACCTGTCATTTTCTTCACAATACCGGATTTCCATTCCTGTACCTTTGTAAAATCAACCTTGACCCCTTCGGAAACAATTCCGATAGATGAGTTATGGCTTGCTGCTTCAAACTCTTCTGCAGCATGAATTAAAGCTTTGGATGGAATGCAGCCACGGTTTAAGCATACGCCTCCGACTTCCGACTTATCTACGATCAGAACACTTTTGCCCAATTGAGCGGCACGAATAGCAGCCACATACCCACCGGGACCTGCACCGATGACCAACACGTCGATTTCTACAGATGCATCGCCTACTACCATTTGTTACACCTCCATAATTAATAGCTCAGGATCAGCCAGCAATTGCTTAATATAGTTCAAAAAGTTTTGAGCTGTCGCTCCATCAATAATGCGATGGTCGAAGCTTAGGGAAAGAGCCATCACTGGAGCAATTACGATCTCACCATTCTTCACAACTGGCTTCTCTGTAATACGTCCTGTACCCAAAATAGCTACTTCAGGGAAATTGATGACTGGAGTGAAGAACATACCGCCAGCAGAACCAATATTCGTGATCGACAGCGTACCGCCTTTCATTTCTGCTGCTGATAGCTTGCCATCACGTCCACGTGCCGCCAAATCCTTGATAGCTTCGGCAATTGTCCAAATATTTTTACGATCCGCGTCCTGGATGACCGGCACGATTAATCCGTTATCCGTATCGGTTGCGATACCAATGTTGTAGTACTTTTTGTAGACGATCTCGTTCTTTTCTTCGTCGATCATCGCGTTCAAAGCCGGGAATTGACGCGCTGCAGCAACCAGCACCTTTACAATGAAAGGCAGGTAAGTCAGCTTAACGCCTTTTTTCTCAGCAATAGGCTTCGATTTTGCACGAAGAGCAACCAGCTGTGTTACATCTACTTCATCCATCAGGGTTACATGTGGTGCTGTGTACACGGATTTAACCATAGCGTTCGAGATCGCTTTACGGATACCTTTGAATGGTACGCGTTCTTCGATGCGTTCACCGCTCACTGCAGCTGCTGCGCTTGAAGCAGCTGTTTGCTTGCTAGGTGCTGCCGTCGGAGCCGCTTCCGCTGCTGCTGGAGCTTCGCCAGCTGCTGCAGGCGCTGCAGAGGCAGTACCTCCGCCTGCGGCAAATGCGAGAACATCTTCCTTGGTCACGCGGCCGTTAGGTCCGCTAGCTGTGACCAGCCCGATGTTCAAGCCTTTTTCGCGAGCGAGCTTGCGCACGCTTGGCGTAGCCAAAGCCTTGCCACCGGCTGCTGCGTCGGCCTTCAGAGCCGCGCCTTCAGTCGATGCTCCGCCTGCTAGAGGCGTATCCAGCTTCGAGTTCGCGACATTAGCCGCTACCGCTCCGCCTACCGCACACTCAGCAGCTTGATCATCGCTCTTAGCTGCTGGAGCTGCCTCAGCAGGTGCTGCCGGAGCCGCGCTCTCGCCGTGGCCAGCTTGTTGAGGAACCTCTCCAGCAACCTCGATCGTTGCGATCAAATCGCCAATCGTACAGACCGTACCTTCAGCAACTTTGATTTCAACAATTTTACCTTCAACCGGTGAGGGCACTTCTACCGTTGACTTATCGTTTTGAACTTCCATAATGATGGTCTCATCATTAACGACATCGCCTGGCTTTACAAGCCATTTGACGATTTCACCTTCGTGAATACCTTCACCAAGCTCTGGGAATTTATATTCAAATATCGCCATATTTTAACCTCCTTAGAGTTTTGATAAGGAAACTTACTTTGTAAGCATTCTCTTAGAGTTTTCGTAGAAAACTTACTTCATAAGCATTCTCTTAAAGTTTTACAAAGCAAAACCCACTACGTAAGCGTTCATGAGTTTGCTTAGCAAACTTGCTTAACCATAGCAATCCTAAAAATCCAATACTTTGTTCAATCCAGCGATTATACGTGCCGGGTTTGGAAGCCATTGGTCTTCAACCTGCGAGAACGCATATACGGTATCCGGAGGTGTTACACGAAGTACAGGAGCCTCAAGGTGAAGAATCGCTTTTTCATTAATTTGTGCGATGACTTCAGCAGCGATACCAGAGGATTTTTGTGCTTCCTGAACAACGATAGCACGGTTCGTTTTCTTGATCGATTCAACAATCGTATCGATATCAAGCGGCATCAAGGTACGAAGATCAATAACCTCAACCTTGGTTCCGCGAGTTTTTTCGATTTCCTCAGCAGCCTTTAATGAAGTATGCACCATAGCACCGTAGGTAATAATGGTAACATCAGAACCTTCACGAACAACTTTCGCTTTACCAATTTCCACTGTGTAATCGCCTTCCGGCACTTCAGCACGGAAAGAACGGTACAAGTTCAAATGCTCCATGAAAAATACAGGGTCATTGTCGCGAATAGCCGCAATCAGTAATCCCTTTGCATCATACGGATTGGAAGGAACAACTACTTTGATCCCTGGTGTTTGAGTTAATAATCCTTCTAATGGATCTGTATGCAATTCAGCCGCTTTAACGCCGCCGCCAAAAGGAGTACGGAATGTAATCGGCGCATTGTAACGACCGCCTGAGCGATAACGCATCCGTGCCGCTTGCACACAGATTTGGTCTAATGCTTCATAAATAAAACCGACGAATTGAATTTCGGCAACTGGACGAAAGCCTTGAATCCCCATACCCACTGCCAATCCACCGATTGCGGATTCAGCCAAAGGCGTATCGAATACACGTTCCTCGCCAAATTCAGCCTGCAGACCTTCCGTTGCACGGAATACACCACCGACTTTACCAACATCTTCACCGAATATGACTACGTTTGGATCGCGTTCCAACTCAACGCGCATTGCATCCTTGATCGCTTGAATCATTGTCATTTGTGCCATGGCTTACTCTTCCTCCCTTTTACTTTGAATAATCTGCTTTTTGCTCTTCCAAATGGGACGGCGTAACTTCGAACATGCTATCGATCAAGCCGGGAATTGTCATTTTCTCCACAGCTTCTGCTTTTTTAATGGCGTCAGCGACGGCTTGCTTCGCTTCTTCTACAACCTTGGCTTCTTCATCTTCCGACCATAAGCCCTTAGCTGTAACATATAAACGGAAACGGTTCAAAGGATCTTTGGTTTGTTCCCACTCTGTGCTTTCTTCTTTCGTACGGTACTTGGACGGATCGTCACCGGACATGGAATGCGGCAAGAAACGGTATGTGATCGCTTCGATCAATGTCGCACCTTCTCCGTTACGTCCACGCTCAGCAGCATCTTGAACTGCTTTCACTACCGCAAGAACGTCCATACCATCTACCTGCACGCCTACAATACCCGCTGCCACAGCTTTATGGGCAACAGATGCTGCTGCTGTTTGCTTGGAGAATGGAGTCGTGATCGCATAGCCGTTATTTTGCACAACAAAAATCGCAGGCAATTTAAAAGCGCCAGCAAAGTTCATGCCTTCATAGAAATCGCCTTCTGACGAACCACCGTCACCTGTATAGGTAATAGAAACGCGCTTTTCACCGCGTTTTTTGAACGCCATGGCTACACCCATTGCATGAAGAATTTGTGCACCGATAATGATTTGTGGCATAAGTACATGTACATCTTCTGGAATTTGTCCGCCGTGCTGATGACCGCGGGAATATAGGAATGCCTGATACATCGGAAGACCATGCCAAACGATTTGTGGCATATCGCGATAACCCGGACATACAAAATCATCTGAATTCAAGGCAAACTCGCTGCCGATCATTGTTGCTTCTTGACCGGATACCGGAGCGTAGAAGCCAAGTCGGCCTTGGCGGGTCAAGTTAACAGCCCGTTGATCCCAAGTACGTGTAAATACCATACGTCTCATTAATTCTTTTAATTGCTCATCATTCAATTTCGGCATTTCTTGCTCATTTACGACAGTGCCGTCTGGCGCTAGAACGGATAAAGGCTGTACCTCGGTTACAGCTACTTCATACGGCTTACTCATGTACATTCACCTCAATAGTAGGATTTCAATGCCATTAAAGCTGGATTTCTGTTATAGTAGTATTATAAACCTGTTTTCACTCATAACACAACTACTTACTTGAAAAATATGATTTCTATCTTGCCAAACCTGTATAACAGTTTTCAAAATTATATAGTACAGATTAATAAAATCCACAAAACTATACTAATACAATAGGAGTAACCCCCTATGGACGACGCCCTTTATTATAAACGAACGATTGTAAAAGAACTGGTTCCCTCAGCCTCATTAAGTCAAGAAAGACCTGTTCGAATCCTTTTACCCCCTGGTTATCAGGAGCTAAACACGTATCCCGTCATATATTGTCAGGATGGCGAGCAGTTTTTTAACTTCGGGCGAATTGCCACACTCATGAACCATCTAATTTATGATGAGGGCATTCAGCCTGCAATCATCGTCGGTGTCGATGTGGACATCGCAACGAGAACCTCCGAATATGCTCCTGGGGAAGCACGTTTTAATGCCTATACGCACTTTTTCTCACAGGAGCTGCTGCCCTTTATAGAAAGCCGTTTTCCTGTCGGCAGTACAGCCAAGGATCGAATCATTGCCGGAGATTCCTTGGGAGGAACCGTCTCTTTGCATCTGGCCTTAAATTATCGTAGCCTATTTTGCAACGTCCTATCCTTATCCGGTGCATTTTTGCATCAAACGCAAGAGCAAGTTGCCAAGGAAACCGATTTGTCTTGGCTGAAGCTGTACATGCTGATTGGAACGGACGAGCTCGAAATCGTCACACAGGGAGGCACCTACGATTTTTTGGAGGCCAATCGACAAACCAAAAAGCTTCTCGAAGCGAGGAACTGCAATCTCACTTATATTGAGAAGCCTGGCAAGCATGTATGGGGCTTTTGGCAAAAGGAGCTTCCGGAGGCGTTGAAGCTCTTCCTATAAGGGGGGGCACCCTCCCCACCCTCCCTTGAAGGGAGGGCCCCAGAGGGCTTGGCCCTCTGGACTCCCCTGGATCGGACACGACGGCTGTTGTGTTCTCGGGACGCTTTCGTCCCTGACGGGACACGCTAGGGGCTAGTTTGGATGGGTTCGATCGCACGCAGACTTTTGTGTTCTTGGGGCGCTTTCGTCCCTGTGGGACACGCTTGGGGCTGGATTGGATGGGTTTGATCGTGTGCGGGCTGTTTTGTTCTTGAGACGCTTTCGTCCCTGACGGGACACGCTTGGGGATGGATTCGATTGGACGAGACTTGTAGTGTTCTCGGGGCGCTTTCGTCCCTACGGGACACGCTTGGGGCTGGATTGGATGGGTTCGAGCGGGTGCGGGTGTTGTGTTCTCGAGACGCTTTATTCCCTGTGGGCAGGCCTCGTGAGTAGAGCTATTTCTTCACGAGGGGATTCGTCCCTTACGGGACATTACCTCCGTGTACTTATGTTATATGGTGAATATAGAGCGGAGCGGCCAAATGATCCTGGAGAAGCGCAAGCGCTCGCCTTTGTTTCCGTACTTTTACCTCTAAATATATCTTATAGAATCAAAATAATACGGAAACAACAGCGATCGGAAGGATATTTGGCCGCGCAGCGGGACTTATTCACCGGACTTTTGGTGCTTTTTTATTATTTTAGTCCATAGCGGCTTCGCAGGGTTTGGACCATTGTAGCTATTTCGGCTTGATCGGGCAGATCAAGGGATGCCTGTTTATCAGACTTTTGTTTGTGCGATCTGACCGACTCTTTGATAGAATCAATAAAAGCCTGCTCGTCCTTTAATCCGATCAATTCCTCCAGACTTGCCATGCTGTCTTCCGTAACTTTTGGAAAGCACAACCCTCCCGTATCACAGGTACCTTCGACTGCCTTCTCACCTGTCGCAATATTGTAAAATTGCTTGGCCAATTCAGCCTTATGATTGCCAACACCACGTACAACGACGAATGCTTGTACCGCAATAGCATGCGCTTGGCGCCGCTGGGCAATCCCGCAAAATTTGCGACCCCTAATACTTAAATCATAATCGCCCGGACAATAGGAACCAATGATTTCGCCTTTCGATACATCCGAAGTTACCTTATGCAGGGCTTCACTGATTAAACGGAACATCGTTTCAAAGTCATGACGAAAATCTATATTTCCCTGACGCTTGGGCAGGATCAGTGTGATATTGATTACACCTAGATCAAGCGGCACCGCGGCGCCACCGGAATTTCTAACGATTACCGAATAGCCCTGTTCTTCCAGCCACTCCATGGCCTGTAAAGCATGAGGCAAGCGACTGTCACGCAAACCCATGACAAAAGCTCGCGGATGCCTCCAAAGATGCACAATCGGCGCACCTCCTACTCCCACTCTTCTGGACAACAGCTCATCCAGTGCAAAGGGGACAAGCACATCGCTATGCTCTGTCTGCTCGGTCCGGTCCCAGATCAACATGTCCCCCGGCAATGACCATTCCTCTAAATCCATGTTGTTGTAAGCCTCCTTAAGTCTGTAAATCCATCTACATTGAATGCATCTTCCCTAATTTGTCCAAGTGGGATTCTATACTTTTTCTTTATAAACGACTTCCTTAAATATCCGAATCAAGTGCTGAATATCCTCATCCGCCAGATCACCGAAAAAAGTTTCAACATTTGCTCTACGCTGCAATCGGATCGTACCCAGCATTTGTCGTCCCGCTTCTGTAATGCTTAAGTAAACGACTCTCCGATCTTCATCGGTCCTCTCCCTTTCGACCAGACCTGCGGCAATCAGCTTATCAGATAATGTTGTAATCGCTCCTGGCGTGTAGCACAGCATATCGGCGATCTGAGATGCTTTAAGAGGCCCCTCAATTTCAAGCCTCTCCAACAAAAAGCCCTGAGCAGGTGTCATACCATTTTCATTAAACTTGGACCATGAGACCGATATTTTACGAAATAGTTGTCTCGCTGCCTCTTCCAGCTCTAAGAGGTTGCGGTGATCAGTCATTAGCTTTATGCCCCTTTATTTATTATTAATTAACGTTGTAATGTTCATTTTAACATGCATGGAGAACTTGCCCAAGCTTTTGTTCTGCACAGGTCTTTATGCCTAAATAATTGTGTTGACGATAGATTGGTAATTGTGATATTTTTTGGTATATAGTTTTAACTTAAAACTAATTAGCATAAAATATCTTTCATGCAAGCTAATTATCGCTTAACAATTGCATTCACTACTGGATAAGGAGGTGACCTGATGGAGGATTTGGAACAAAAGCTGGATCGAATGGAAGAATTGATTTTAATGGCCATGCACCGAACGAATAAATGGGGATCGGTCAAATCGATCAAATTTTCCAAGCAGCAGTATTTGCTTCTTATCACTCTGGATAACAAGAAACGAGCAACTGTCAGTAACCTTGCCGACGAGCTTAACCTCTCCCCTAGCGCAACTACGCTTGCAATCAATCGGTTAGTTCGTGACGGACATGTCGCACGTAACCGAGATGAAATCGACCGCAGAGTCGTCTGGGTTGAGCTAACACCTGAGGCGAGAGTGCTGGTCCACGAACAAAGGGAAAGACGCAGAAAAGTGCTTCGCTGCATGATGAGCAGTCTCGAGCCTGAGGAAAGCGAGCAGTTTATTACAATCGCCCGCAAAATGCTGACTAATTTACAAGATCCAATATAAATAGAGAGGAGCTATAACCATATTATGAAGAAAAAAATTATTATTTTAACCGTTCTAGCTATTATTCTTCTTGGAGGCGGTGCTGGCGGAACTTATTATTTTGCGATGGCCAGCAAGTTTATCAACACCGAAGATGCCAAAATTGCAGGTGATTTACGTGCAATCGGCACGCCCGGAGCTGGAAAGCTGATTGAGTGGAACTACAAGGAAGGCGATTCCTTCAAAAAAGGAGATATCCTCGGGATGGTAGAAACAACGCCTGCTCGTGGCAATACGCCTGCAATATTACAAGAGATTGTCGCTGTCGAGGAAGGTACGATTATTCAGTTTAATGGCGTAAAGGATCAAATGGTTTCCCCCTCCAGTGCAATTGCAATGAGTGCGAATCTCGACAAGCTGTATGTGACAGCCAATTTGCAGGAGACAGAGATCGCCGATGCCAAGATTGGCAATAAGGTCACGATTAAAGTAGACGCCTTCCCGGATGCTGTGATCACGGGTCATGTGGAACGCTTAGGACTCGGAACCAACTCTTCCTTCTCATTATTATCGTCATCAAACGCAAGCGGTAACTTTACAAAGGTGATTCAGCGGATTCCCGTCAAAATTTCGATTGACAACTATCAAGGTAAACGACTGGTGCCAGGACTGAATGCAACCGTCAAAATCGAGAAGTAACCGCTAAACCCGCACCATAGAGAAAGGAGGAAACCGAGTGTCAACAAAGGACCCATCTACGGATGCCCCTATTTTACATACAGCTCCCAATAAAGCCCCTGAAGGTAAAAGCAAAGGTTCAGGTCTCGCCATGCTTGCTGTCATCATTGCCGTTTTTATGGCTATTCTCGATATGAGTATTGTGAATGTTGCCATTCCCAAAATGATGTCCGTTTTCGGTGTCAATCAATCCGAGATCGAATGGGTTGTTACAGCTTATGCATTAGTGAGTGGTGCCTTGGTTCCGGTAACCGGTTATTTGGGTGACCGCTTTGGTTATAAGCGTATCTTCCTGCTCGCGATGATTATATTTACCATCGGCTCAGGACTCTGCGGGATTGCTTGGAGCAACAGCTCGATGATCATCTTCCGCATTATTCAGGCTGCTGGCGGAGGTGCGTTGATGCCTATCTCCATGGCTATGATCTTCCGGATGTTTCCTGCAGAAAAGCGCGGTATGGCTATGGGCTTATTCGGAATTGCCGTTATGTTCGCACCGGCCACAGGTCCTACACTAAGCGGCTACATCGTCGAATATTTGGATTGGAGACTTATTTTCACCATTAATGTACCTATTGGTATTCTTGATTTTTTTCTAGCAATGGCGGTTTTGAAGGAATTTAAATCTCCTGTTGCCAGTAAATTTGATCTTTGGGGCTTTCTTACCTCCAGTATTGGGTTAGCGTCCTTACTGTATGGGGTCGGCAAAGTAACGGAGAAAGGCTGGACGGATCACGAGGTCATCGCCTTCATAGCATTAGGCCTGGTGTGTCTCCTTATCTTTGTAGCTATCGAATTAACGATCGACTACCCATTATTGGATTTAAGCTTGTTAAAAAACACCACGTATACCCTTTCCCTTGTCATTTCCAGTATTTCGACACTGATCATGATGGGCGTTTTGTTCCTGCTTCCGGTATTTTTACAAACTCTCTCCGGTTTATCTGCCGTACAGACGGGTTTGATTTTGCTGCCGCAGGCCGTTATGTCGGGAATTATGATGCCCATAGCTGGTGCTCTATTCGATAAGTTTGGTGCACGTCTGCTGGCTATCATCGGCCTTCTCCTCACAGGAGTAGCGCTGTACCTGACCTCGGCATTGGATATTACAACCGCATTTTCCACACTCATTTTCTGGCTCGTGTTCCGTGCAATGGGAATGGGCTTGATGATGATGCCGATTCAAACCGTTGGAATGAACACCATTCCGATGAACAAGATGGGCCAAGGAACAGCGCTGTCCAACACTGTCAGACAAATCAGCTCATCCTTCGGTATCGCTTGGCTGGGACTGCTCTATTCAGATCGTCGAACTTTTCATATTGCAGATCTTTCCGATCAATTGAATATGTTCTCAACGAACGTCGCAACTCAATTCTCACAGCTGCAGAATCAGTATATAAGTATGGGACAATCAGCTACTCAGGCGAGCTCAAGCGCATTGGCGTATCTGAACGGTCAAGTACAGCTGCAGGCAACCGTCATGGGCTTGGATGATGTATTTATTATTACGGCTGTGCTCTCTGTTATCGCTGCTGTGCTTTCCTTATTTTTGAAAAATACCAAAGTTAGCGGCGCACCCAAACAGCACGTGATGGGCGAATAATTAGCTGTTATTACTGATTTTATTGTAAAGGGGCATCTATTCAAATGAACAACTATCCCATTCAGTGGAAACGATGGATACAAACCGGACTTATCATCGCTTTAAGCGGAGCCGTTGCAGTCGGCTGCTCAACAACAAATGCCAGCAGTAATCAAGCCAAATCAGTCAAAACCGCACCTGCTGCCAAACAAAAAATGGAAGATAAAACCGAGCTCGATGCGGATGTAGTCTCCTCAACCCAGGTCAATATGCTGGCCAAAGTAAGTGGTGACGTGAAAGAAATCCTTAAAAAACGCGGTGATTCCGTTACTCAAGGCGAGGTTGTACTCGTTCTCGATTCTGTAGATGCTTCCAGAAACAAAGAAAAAACCGATCTTACTTTACAAAATCTGCAGGCCCAAATTAATAAAACCCGTGAAGACATCTCCACAAATCGAGGCGTACTTACCAACACTGTTCAAAAGCTCGAAATCCTGATTGCCGATCAGGAAAAAAGCTACAATAATACCCGCAACGATTACGATGCAGGTCTGGCTACCAAAGCCCAGCTTGAGAAGATTGAAACCCAGATTAAGACGAACCGCCTGGATCTGGACACAGCCCATAAACAGCTGGCTAATTTGGATGCAACCGATCCGCTGGCAACACTGCGTATCCAACAGCAAACAACTGAGCTTTCCCTTCGGGATATTGACAAAACCTTATCCGACTTTGAAGTGAAAGCACCGATTAGCGGCGTTTTGACCGATCTGTTCCCTGAGCAGGGTATCACTGTGCAGGCAGGTTATGTAGCCGGTGTTATCCAACAGCTTAACCCCATTAAGGTCCACGCCGATTTAACCGAAAGCTCGATGAAATATGTTCAAGGCAAAACGACGATTCCATTCGTTACCCAAGGAAGCAATACCTCGATGACAGGCACGATTACTTATCTGGCAGATGTAATGAGCCCACAAAGTAAAACCTACGTACTTGAGCTAAGCGTGCCCAATCCCGATCAAAAGCTGAAATCAGGGATGAGGGTCAAGCTGCAGCTTGGAGGCGGCGCTTCTCAGGACGTCGTTACAATCCCAACCGCCAGCATCGTCAAGGAAGGCAACGACAGCTACGTGTTTGTTGCGGCTAACGATCAGGCAGAAAAACGCAAGGTTTCCTTAGGCCGAGTTGCCGATACGAATCGGGAAGTTGTCGATGGGATCAAGGAAGGCGAGCAAGTCGTCGTCTCCGGAACTCAGGATTTAAAGGACAAGGACAAAATTGAATTAAGAAAATAAGTTTGAATTGTAAATGGAGGCTATCTGATGAAAAAAGTTAGAAAACAAGCTTTATCTGTTATTTTGATCTCATCGCTTCTTCTATCACTTCCTTACAACGCCGTATTTGCTGATGAGCCGCAAGCCTCTGTCGTAGATACGCGTTATCCTTCCGTACTGACCGGTTCTCTTCAGGTGAAAATCAATGGTTTGCTAAGCGAGCACACCTTAACCGGAACACGGATTGGCACCACTATCAAAATGTATAATGTTTCCAATGATACAGTGAGAGTCCCGGATTATGAGATTCGGGTCGTAACGGGCAATGGAGCACGCTATGTGCTCCGCGGCAGCTCGGACAACGCCATTTCGGTCCCTCCGATGTCCAATATCGAGCTTAGCTATATGGCTCAGGTTGAATTAGCTGATAATCTGAAGCCAACAAGCATCGTTTGGGTCGACGTGAACAAAGACGTGTATCCGAAGGTCGAAACTACAATGCTTGATCTGCCTGTTTCCAATCTGGTGTGGTATGGTGACCAATCCGTAATCTCAGATCCAACGCTCATTAAAAAATGGGGCGAAGCCTTTACGATCCCTTCTCTGGATTCGGCGTTAACCTATACGCCTATCAACCTGACTACAGATTTCAAAGATCAGACCCCTGTGCAGGTCATCAAGCTGCTTGTGCAAAATCCAGGTAAACAAACCGAGGTTATTCCCGGATTTATCATCGCGGGCAAGTCCAGCACCCAAAACTACAAAGGAGCCAGAGCCGATCAAAGCGTCAGCTCCCTCGATCCTGGAGAAAAGAAATACCTGTATTGGACGATTCCCACCGACTTGGACACACAGCTTAACAGCTTCACATTATCGACACCGGAAGCTTTTAAAATTCCGAACCGGTCGGATGCTTCAGCCAACCTTACCTATTATATCGGTCGTTTAAGCTTTGGCGTACCTGCTGCAGATCAACAGTTGTCAGATAGTACAAATGCCTCATCCTATTTATTAAATACACAAATTCCAATCGATCCGATCAACAATGTTGTAAACCCGAACATCAATGTGTCTGTCGCCGATTTTCAGATTTATGAAAATAAAGGGATGGGTTATAGCACCGGGATCGTCAAGATGAGATTTTCCAATAAAGGTGATAAGCCGCTGCCTATTCCCCAGTTTGCCGCAGAGCTGATGGGTAATGGTCCTATCTACGCCGGGAATCGAATTAATGCATCAACCAATTTGGTCGTACCTGGAACGGATTATCTCGTAAACTACTCGTTCGTGCTTCCCGTTAGCGGTACGATGGATCAATATAATCTGCGATTAATTGATAACAAAACAGCAGCTCCATACAAAATCAATTTTGCACAGGCAATTTTGACCGTCAACAAACCATTACAAGATACAACGAAACTTATGCTATATCCTTATGAGGTTACGATTCATGATTGGGCTTTATCCAATATTGCTCTTTCCAATCCCACAACGTTGAGCTACAAATACAGCTACAAGCTGCGAATCAATATGGACTTACAAACACCTGCACCTTTGATGGTGGACAGCAACTACAACAAGCTTTTACTTGAATTGGAAACCAAGGATGGCAGGCGCATCGCAACCAACACGCAAATCCTCAATGGTGAAGGTCGTTTGACCTCAGGTGAACAGCTTATTTATTTCACAGATTCAACCTCGGATCAATTGGAATACCCAATCGTACTTAAAATTTACGAGGTCATCGAAACACCAAATGGTCCCGTAAGAAGACTAGCTGCCACATTGAACAACTAAATAGGTTTCACTTTAATTAGACTACCCTTGGGCAGAAATATGCTCTTGCAGGTAGTCTTTTTATGTATATTCAACTTTAAAAACTTATACAAAAATTCGTTGCAGTTCCTTATGCTATCGTTTATCTTAATAAAATAATTTGTTGCATTTCGTTTTTTGTTTTTAAAAAAGGTAAATTCATAACCTTTGGGGAATATAGTTATGTCGAAACCTGTAATAGCCTCATGTATAAATAAGAATGATTTGGAGGGAGAATGGAAGATATGAAACCATCAGACAGATTATACGCCAATATTTTTCTTCAAGTGCTTTCCATTGGGTTTCTAACTCTTTATCTCATAATGACTAGCCAGGTTTATCCAACGAATACGTTGTGGTTTATAGTAGCTGTACTATTGGGAGTATTCGGTTATTTTCGCAGAACGGATCACACCTTGATGGTTACCTTTTTTGTTATTGCAGTTTACGGGTGTTCCATTATATATCAATTATACGTGCGCAATCATATAGCGACAGTCGGCTGGAACGAATTGATTTGGTTACTCTGCTTTCCCTTTTTCTCGCTCATAGGGGGAATAAGTAAACGAGGCGTTCAATCCAAAAACAAAGGCAGAAGCTCGCTGATAAGCAATAGAAAGGACAGTGAGTCCTATATGGATGAACCTTTTGTCATTGCCGAATCCTTGGGTTTTGTTAATCACGATGTATTTCTGAGACAGTTTGAGGAAGCCATATTTATGGGTGTACGTAACAAGCGCAAGTTATCCCTTATGATTGTCGAAATTAATCAATTCCACGATTTTTTAAAGGAATATGGTTACGAGCAGACACAGCTTTTTCTGGAAAAGGTTGCCGATCTAATAAACGATATCATGCCTGAAGTTGAGGTTAAAGCTTACTTGGAGGACGGACAATTCGCCATGCTTCTTTCGGGAACGGAAAGAGCAAATTCCAGCATAGCAGAGCTTTGGCTGGATGATCATTTTAACTCGATGCTGCTAACTCGTCCTCGCGGTAAAGGTTCCGTTACTGCCAAACTTAGACATAGTAAGGTAGATTGTCCTCCACATGGCATGACCTGCTATGAAATTTTGGAGAAAGCTCAGCAGGAATTAAAGTTTAGTGCTGAGTAACAGGTTACAACACACCGGCCGAACCGAACGTACCCGTTAAAGAAATCCCTAAGGAAGTGACTCATTCGATGAAATCTTTATTGCGTTCAAGTATAGGTATGTTAGTGCTTATGGTTATTTTAACCACAATGAACCCGCCCTTTATCTGGGCTTTAGAAACCAATACCGTATCAGCACCTGATGCAACTGGCGCTTTAACACCAACTGCTGCTCCTTCCAGCAATAATCCAGCAGTGCCTTCTGCTGCTCCGTCAAGTAGTCCTGTCATCTCATCTTCAACCCCAAAAAACATTGAAGATTCCCCCATTTTTTTGGAGGATCATACGCTTAAGGGAGCCAATGCCCGTGAGGACGTTTTTTTTGAGATAGGGAAAGGTCGAAAAGTACTTCCCGGTTCGTTCGTTGATATCGAATTCGGACATGCAGCGACACTGCTCTCCAAAACCTCAACATTAACTTTATTGATCGATGATACTCCTGTAGGTAATGTTCTTTTGGACAATTCCAATAAAGAGAAGGCGCGTTTGCGTTTGGATGTCACTAATTATGTTACAAATTCCGGTTATCATAAGCTTTCCTTCATCACACACATGGAAATTTCCGGAAACGTTTGTCCAGACCCGAATAATCCAGCCAATTGGCTAACTATAAGTAAAAATAGCAGTATGCACTTGAATTTCGGAAAAAATTACGCGAACGTTGATCTAACCTGGTATCCAAGTCCTTTCTTAGAGCGGGGCAGCCAGCAGCCTATTCAAACCATCCTTATCGTCCCCGACGATATTGTGCAGGTAGAGTTCACCTCAGCTGCTAGGCTGGTGCAATTCTTTTCAGCCCAAGCATCGGCAACTCGAATAAACATTCCGATCTATACGGAATCTGATCTAACAGACACTCTTTTACGTGAGAACAACACCATTTGGATCGGTCAAACTGGACATTGGAAGGAACGTGGTCAATCCATAAATGATGCCTACCGTAAGCAGGCCGACCCCGCACTTCAAGGACAAGGCTTTATAGGTGTAGGACAATCCTTATGGAATCCGGAATTAAGCGGTTTGGTCGTGACGGGTAAGGAAGAAGAAATCCAGAATGCAGTATCCATATTAACGGATGAATCGCTATACTCTCAACTGCTTGGCACAACGTCCTCGATTCCTGCTTCTATGAAAAAACAGGAACCGCTGAATGAGTTCAAATTAGGCACTCCTTATACGGTGAGCTTTGAGAAAATTGGTTATGCTAATCTTTCTATTGGGGGTATGCAGCAGGTCAGCACCACGTTTAACTACAATCTTCCCGCTTATGTGGATATTCAGAACGGCGCACGACTTACATTAGCCTTTAAGCACTCCAAGTCCATTGATTTAGGAAACTCTATTATTACTGTGAAGTTAAATGGTACACCTGTTGACAGCCATAAGCTCAGCGAAGCAACTAGCGATTCAGGCTTACTGGAAATTGATTTTACCCAAGATACTATTGGAGCTTCCCGAAGGCTTGAGATTGAAGTAACCTTTCAATTTGCAAATCATACGCAGAAACAGCAGCAGGAAACTTGTGTAGATCCGAATTTGATTGGGAACTGGGCCGTTATTGATAATGCTTCTTCATTAACATACACACCTGTTGAAAGAAAGAGCTTTAATCTGCAGTCGATACCCTACTCATTTGTTATGAACAACCGTTGGAACCAGACTACATTCCTTTTTCCCGACAAAATCGGAACGAAAGAGCTGAATGTAGCAATGACTGCTGTTGGAATTATTGGCAGAAGTGCACAGGATAATACGGAATTAACTATAGCCAAAGTATCAGCGGCAGGGCTAAAGGATCTTCTGAGGGATCGTAATATCCTTTATGTTGGTACTGGCAAAGATCTCCCTGAATTCATGAATGGTTTTGCTGATAGCTCGGTACAATTTAAAGAAGAGCAAGTCAGCTCGCTTGTCAAAAATGTAAAATTGTTAGGCAATTTGCAGAGCCGCTCAGCCGTTATCCAATTGTCTCGCTCACCGTTGAATGAGAACAAAAGCTTGCTGTTAATGGCCGCTACATCCCCAGATCGAGTAAGCTCGATTAGCGAGGTACTGACAAGTCCTACAGAAAGCGGTAAGCTATCCGGTAAATTCGTCGTTATCGACAGCCAGAATAAAGTTCATACCTTTGAAGAACCGGCTCCCCCTAAGACAACCGCCAAACCTAAATCCAATCAGATCCGTGATTTTCTCACAGGTCGTGATCAATATGAATTGGACGGTTCGATATTCATCATTGCCTTTGTCGGTATGCTTGCTGTGATTGCCGGTGTCATTTGGCTGACGCTAAGGCGCAAGTAAATCGTGTTGTCGGACCACACACGCTTGCTCAAACATATGAAAAGGACCTGATGGTAAATTTACCATCAGGTCCTTTTCATTTCCTATAGTAAGTCTTGTTCGTTACTTGGCTGCGGAGGTAAGCTGGATCAATCTCAAGCCAGATGCACTGTACATTCCCCAACGATTTGGCCGCCCCATAGCAGGCTCATATGGTCGCCATCAGCAATCTCACCCACGCCTTCAGGTGTTCCTGTAAAAATGATATCTCCTTCCCCAAGGCCAAAATGTTGCGCGGAGAAGTCAATAATGGTCTGTAAATCAAACAGCATATGTTGAATGTTGCCTTGTTGAGCTTTTACCCCATTCTTGATTAGCACGAAGTCCATAGACTTGCATCGCTCAACCCCAGGGAAAGTAACAAACTTGCTTACAACGGCAGAATTCGGAAACCCTTTGGCCAAAAGCCAAGGATAGCCTCTTTTCTTCATTTCGTTCTGAATATCACGCAAAGTAAAGTCAATGCCTATGGCCAATCCATTCACCAGTTCATCAACCGCGATTCCTTTTTCATAGGGTTTGCCTATACGAATAACAAGCTCGGTCTCATAATGAACGGAACCACGTTCACCTGGCAGCACAATTGTGTTGCCGTTTGCTTCCACTAGCGCATGTGTGGGCTTGGAGAACATGAAGGGTGAGGTAGGAACCTCATTATTTAATTCCTTAGCATGCAATACATAGTTTCTGCCTACACAATATATGTTGCGAATACTGCTCATACTGCACACCTCATCCTTTTATATAGATTTAATCATTCCGCCGTCTATAAGTATCGAGCTGCCTGTAATGTAAGAGCTTGCACCTGAAACCAGGAAAGTAACAACCTTTGCAAATTCCTCCACAGTCCCATAACGACCGAGCGGGATGGCTTGTTTGGACATTTCCTCTACCTGCTCACGCGTTTTTCCGGTTTTTTGTGCTTTTAGGTTATCAAGAAAGGCAACACGCTCTGTGGCTATACGACCAGGCGCAACCGTATTGACAAGTATATCGTAAGGAGCCAGCTCTTCAGCTAATGTTTTGGTTAAACCTACGATACCGGCACGGAAAGTATTGGACAGAAGTAATCCCGGTATCGGCACTTTAATAGAAGAAGAAGCCATATTGATAATGCGCCCGCCTTGCTTTTTCAGATCAGGCAGAGCTTCACGGATTACTCGGATATAACTTAATAGATTGAGCTCAAAAGCCGCCTGCCATTGCTCATCCGAGAACTGTTCAAACGACCCTGATGGGGGACCACCTGCATTATTGACGAGAATATCTATTCTTCCATAAGTATCGCGGGTTACTTGTACAAGTTGTTGTATATGTGCCGGATTCGTTATATCTGCCGGATGGAAAGCCACCTTACCTGTACCAAGCTGCTCAAGTTCATTTTTAACGGTTTGAAGCTTCTCCTGATCTCGACCAGTAAGCATAACGTTAGCGCCTTCCTTTACCAGTTCGGCGGCTATCCCCTTGCCTAAGCCTTGACTGGAGGCAATGACCAAAGCTACTTTTCCTTGCAGATTTAAATCCATATGATCTTCTCCTTCATAAGTTATCGGTTTAATCAAACAAATCAAGCTGCCTTTACAGAAGATACACTTCTACTTATAAGTCAGCCTCAACGCTATCCGATAGTGACACGTGATGAGGTCTTGAGGCCTTGGTTGTTACCGAGCTGTGTAACCGCCGTCCGCAACCAGCGTTGCTCCCGTAATAAAGGAAGCCTCATCGGAAGCAAGAAACAAAGCAGCATTAGCAATTTCCTGCGATGTACCGAAACGGCCCAATGGGATTTTATCGAGCGACAACATCCGAGCCCTTTCCGGATCGGCCTGCCTTAGAAATGAGGCATGAAGGAACGGCGTATCAACGGGCCCCGGGCAGAGGCTATTGACCCTGATTCCATCCTGTGCATGATCCAAAGCCATCGATCTCGCCATATTTACCACAGCCCCTTTAGCGGCTGAGTAGGCTATGGAATCTTGCGTGCCGACAAGTCCAAGCTGGCTGGCAATGAACAGAATTGCTCCACCCTCTCTGGAAAGCAGCGGTACGGCGGCCTTGCTTAAATAAAATACAGAATTCAGATTGACATTAAGGATATCAAGCCAATCCTCCTCCTTCATTGTCGTAACCGTACCTTTTCGCGATATCGCAGCGGCGTGAATGACGGCATGCAGACCTCCGAAGGACTCTAGTGCTGTGTTGACCATTTGGTTGCAAGCAGACTGATCACCGACATCACCGATAACGACAGCTGCTTGTCGGCCTTGAGCCCGAATTTGTTCGACAGTCTGAACCACATTATCCGATATATCCGATGCAACTACGGATGCCCCCTCCACTGCAAACAATAACGCTATTGCTCGGCCAATTCCTGATCCGGCTCCCGTGACAAGAACAGTCTTTCCTTGAACTCTCATGATGCTCCCTCACTCCATTTCCTGTATCCGTCAGCCTCCGGTTAGCTGCTCAGCCAGTTAGCTTTCACTAAAATTCATGCTTCTCAAGCCATTTCAAGTAATCAGCTAATCCAGAGTTAAGATTATAGATAGGTACGAAGCTTGTACCGTCTGTGAGCCTTGCAATATCCAAGCGTCCTGCGCGGCTGCCCTTTTTGGCAAATAAAACATCGTCAGATTGCTCTTCAGTCACCCGTATTTCTGTTCCGGGGATCATCCCTGCTACAGCTTCCGCTAATTCCAACAACGAATAGCCGCTCCCACCAGAAATATTGTAAACATCATGCTCCATATTCGGAGCGAGCAGCAGCTCAACAATACCTTCAGCAATATCCTTGACATAGCTGAAATCAAGTCTATAGTCTGGGGAGCCCACAAGAAGCGGCTTTCTATTCCTGGCCCTGTGAACAGCCTTCCATACTTGAGACATGAGAGTCCGCGCACCAGTATTTCGTTCTAGCGGACCATAACAGGCCGCAATCCTCACTGAAGCAGCTTCCATTCCGGAGCATTCAGATAAATAACGCGTCATCCATTCACCAGCTACCTTCGTCAACGGATACAACCCTGTTTGCTGCAGCCGATCCATTTCTCCCAGAACGCAGTGCGGATCCGTTATGGGTTCATATATGGACGCTGAACTCAGATAAATAAACCTTTTGACGCCATGTCTGGCAGCCGTGTTTATAACGAGCGAGCTGCCCACGACGCCAATGTGCAGAATACGCTCCGGTTCCTCCTTTTCACGATCAGCGGTAGGAGTAATCATTGCCGCATGGACGACACCCTTCGCATGATTGCCGGTAAAAAGCCCAATCAAAGATTTTTTATCCGTGATATCCACCTGTTCAAACCGAATGCGTTGCCGATAAGGCTCCCAAAGCGACTTAACGGGCTGGGCAGGCTCATGCAGATCTACGGCCAACACTTCTTCTCCACGATGAGCTAGACGTTCCACGATATGACTGCCCACAAATCCGCCGCCGCCGGTAACAATGATCATGATAATCCACCTGCTTCATATAGGGTACGGGAATCAACTGTCTATCCTTACAGGACGGAAGACAGGAATCTCCGTGTTCTTTCGTGCTCCGTATTTCGGAACACCTGCTGGGGAGTGCCTTGCTCGGCAATAACGCCTCCGTCCATGAATAGTACCCGGCTAGATACATTCTCGGCGAACTTCATCTCATGAGTTACAACAAGCATCGTCATTCCCGCCTGGGCCAAATTGGTCATGACCTCCAATACTTCCCCAACCAGCTGTGGATCAAGCGCAGAAGTCACCTCATCGAAGAGCATCACATCTGGCTCCATGGCCAGTGCTCTTGCAATAGCCACGCGCTGCTGCTGGCCTCCGGAAAGACTTGCGGGATATTTATCAGCTTTGTCGATCATTTTAACCAATTCCAGAAGATGTTTGGCTTTATTAATTGCTTCTGCTTTTGCTATATTCCTCAATAACATCGGGCCCTCAATAATATTTTCCAGAACACTTTTGTGCGGCCATAGATTAAATTGCTGGAAAACCATACCTACCCGGGTGCGCAGCCTCGTTATTTGCGGGTGATATGTTCTTGCCTTCGCTTTGGAAGTCAAGCTTTCCACCTTCTCATCGCCAAGCCAGATCGAACCTGCTGTCGGCTCCTCCAAGAAATTGATACATCGAAGCATAGTGCTCTTCCCCGTTCCGCTCGGACCAATAACAGCGATAACTTCTCCTTTATTAACCGACAAATCAACGCCTTTTAATACCTCATGATTCCCATATGATTTCCGCAACCCTTGAATCTGTAGAATCGGTTTCATGTCAACAGCTCCTCTGCATCAAAATCCATTAGCGGTTATAATAGGACAGCTTCTTCTCGGCCCACATCTGAAACCACATCAGAAGACTGGTCATCGTTAAATAAAGCACGCCAGCTGTACCCAGTATCTCAACTGGACGGTAGGTTGCGCTGTAAATTTGTTGGCTGTTCAGCATTAAATCCGTTACTGTGATGGATGATACTAATGCCGAGTTTTTGATTAGCAAAATTGAATTGTTAATGTATGGCGGAATGATAATCCTAACGGCTTGTGGAAGAACGATACGTCTCATCGTTTGTCCATAGCTCATCCCGATAGCCATCGCCGATTCGATTTGCCCACGTGGAATGGCCTGTATACCAGAACGTATAATTTCTCCCTTATACGCTGCAGAATTCATCGACATGGCCAAGATCGCAGCTGCGAACGCCGGAAGACGAATACCCCAGCTCGGAAATGCGTAATAGACGAAAAACAGTACGAGCAGCAAGGGTGTTCCCCTCATGATCCACATGTATACCATGGATATGGATCGCATAGTACGATTACTAGAGATGCGCATAAGCGCCAGAAATGTTCCCGCAATGGTAGCAATAACCATAGTTAGCAAGGAAACCTCCAATGTAATTAGTGCACCCTCCAAAAGAGCCGGAAAATAAGTGATAATAACGTCCCACTTGATCATGGCAATCTACTCCTTCAACTGATTTTGAGCGCTATTACGGATTTATTGAGAGAACGTAGAACCTAACCATTTTTGGGCAATTTCTTCATATTTCCCCTGCTTTTTGGCTGCAAGAATCGCTTCATTAATTGCATTTTTCAGATCTGGCTCGCCTTGCTTCATGGCTACAGCCAGCTTACGGCCTTCTAATCCTTTAGGAGATACCATATAATCCTTGCCTTCTGTTTTAATCCAATGTCCAGCCAGCATTTTACCGGTAACCATGACCTCGATACGACCGTTTTGCAAATCATGGAACGCTTCAGCTTGTCCAGGATAGGTCTTCAACTCTTTGTACCCACCGATTTTACGAGCCGGAGCATCACCATTGGAAGAGCCTGTAACAACACCAACAATACGTCCTTTAATATCTTCAGGACTGTTAATACCGGTTGTTTTCTTGTTATAAACCGCAACGACCTCGTCATAAGCAATATGTTCCGAGAAATCCAACGTTTTAAGCCTCTCTTCAGTTACACCGATACCGGACAAGCCGATGTCAAAGTTACCCGTCATTAAACCTGGAATAATTCCGCTAAAATCCATACGCTTCCATTCAATTTTGACTCCTAGATGGTCCGCAATAATTTTTGCCCATTCTGCATCAATACCTACCAACTCATTCTTTTCATTAGGAAAAATAGTCGGTGCATTGTTGCCGCTTGTAGCAATCACGATCGTACCGCGTTTCTTTATATCAGCCAGGAGACCTTTTACATTGCTTGACCCCGCATCAGATTTTCCGTTAGCTGCCGGTGCGGGAGCTGAACTGGAACAAGCGCTGATCAGCAGCACCAGGGAAAGAATAAGAACGAGTACCAAGGAAGTTTGTTTTTTCATATTGTTTTGCCTCCTAAAATGATTTGTTATCGCGTAAGCTTGAACAAGTGCATGATCTGATACAAAAATGAATCCGTGCTTCGACCCCCGTTTTACAGTTTCCCAACCCCCATTTGGCCCGACAAAATGCTAGAGCATATACAAAAGCTGCTAAATATTTTGTCGAATTTTGTGTTTTCATGTAGTGAAATATAACGTGGGTCTTACTTTACAACACCTAAAATAAGTTGTCAATAATTTTATGTCATATTATATAACACGTAAATCACAAAACGACTAATAATAAAACGATGTGATATTTTGTGTTATGTATCATAACATCGATGAAGCGTTATCATTTTAAAAATAACTGAGGACGTTCTTTCTTTATCTTTTTTCACTTTTGTGATCTAATAAATGGAACAGCGTGGAAATGAGCTTTTGTCCCTCCCTGTATGAAGCATTTTAATGATTTTCATTGTAATTATCAATTATTGATAATATAATACTGATAGTTGATAATTAAATCGAATTAACAACATTATATTTCGTCTACCCTCAATTTTCAACATAAGAATTCAATTTAAAATATTAGTCGGAAGGATGAAAGAAGTGAGTACACGAAAAACATTAGAAATTTTGGATTTGTATACACTGGAAACAAAGGAGCTTAGTGTCCCTCAGATTTCTGAAATCATGAATATTCCTCAAAGCTCCGTGTACCGTTACATCCGCATTCTCAAAGAAAAGAAGTATCTTCTGGAGACGAACAGAGGGACTTACCGTTTGGGACTTCGCTTTCTGGAAATGAATAATATGATTAACTTAAACAACGAGCTCTCTCTCGCAGCTACGCCGGTTATGACGAAATTAATGAATGAAACACAGGAAACAACGGTATTGGTTATTTTATCCGGCTTTCAAACGATTTGTATTGAAAATATTTCATCTTCCTTTCACATGGTTAAAGTCTCTTCAGAGCCTGGGATATTCATCCCACTTTATGCAGGCGCTTCCTCCAAAGCCATCCTTGCCTATATGGGCAATGACGCCGTTAACAAATTGTTCAAGCATGGCATTGTTCAAAAGCATACGGAAAATACAATTACCGACAAGATTGCACTTCTGGATAATTTGAAAGCAATAAGAACGAATGGTTATGCTGAATCTGACAATGAGCTCGACGAAGGCGTGTATACGTATGCGGTACCGATCTTTTCAACCCATACAATCATCGGCTCACTTAGCGTCGCAGGTCCAAGAGAACGAATGATTCAGAAAGATAAAGAGCAATTAATCACAAGCTTAAAAAAGGCAGCCAAGCAAATCGAGCAAAACATATAGTCCTACGCTGCACGGAGCTGTATCTTCTTACCAGAGGATACGGCTTTTTTGTTGTATTAAAATTTCGATGTTGAAATAATCCAAATAATCATTTATGATAATTATCAATTAATAATAATTAATTATCATTATATGATAATAAATAAATTCCAATTCTACTATTTTCATTTGGAGGCCTAAACATGAAGCTTGATCTATGGATAAAAAACGGGCTCGTTTACCGATTGGAAGAGAACTTCCAGTTAGCCAATATCGGAGTAAAAAATGGCAAGATTCATATCATTACGGAGCCCCATGTTCAGTTTGACGCAGAACGTGTTATTGATGCGGAAGGTTTATATGTATTACCAGGCATGATTGACGCACATGTTCACTTCCGGGAGCCTGCCAAAGATCCTTCTTCTACTGAAACATTTTTTACCGGAACTCGTGCTGCGGCTGCTGGCGGGATCACAAGCATCATTGAAATGCCGAATTCTTTCCCATGCACCTATAACACAGACCTATTAAATAATCGTAAGGAAATATTAAAATCGGAGGCCTTAATCGATTACGGATTGTATGGAGCTGCCGGCAGTGACCATCTGGATGATATCATCCCGCTCTCAAACGAAGGGATATCTGCATACAAAACATTTATGCACAAAGCTCCAACTGGTAGAGAGCTGGAATTCGAAGGTTTCACAATGACGAGCGATCGCGATTTGTATGAGGGCTTTAAGCAAATCTCGCAAACCGGTTTGCCGCTCGCTCTACATGCCGAACATGAAGAACTGTTAAGCTATTTCTCGGAATTTGCAGAACGCACGTTTGTCGAGGGCGATTATAACAAGCATTTGTTAGCCAGAAATACGCTCGTAGAAACCAGCGCCATTAACAGGGTCGTATTTTTTGCCGAACAGTTGCATGTTCCAGTCATCTGCTGTCACGTGTCAAGTCCTGAAGCGTTAAAAATCATTAAGCGTGCCAAGCAGGACGGTATTCGTATTTATGCCGAAATGTGCCCGCATTACTTAATATTTGATGATAGCTATCTGGAGAAGCTCGGCCCTTACGGCAAATGTAATCCTCCTCTTCGCAGTCCCCAGCAGATTGAAGCGTTGTGGAGCTATATCGAGGACGGAACCATCGATTATATTTCGAGCGATCATTCCCCTTTCCCGAAAACTCTCAAGGAGCTTGGGTATACGAATATTTTGAAATCTCCCGCTGGTTTTCCCGGTACAGAGCTAACTCTTCCACTTATGCTGGATCAAGTTAATAAAGGAAAGCTTTCCATGTATAAGCTGGTTGAACTCATGTCTGTGAATCCGGCCAAAACCTTCGGAATGTATCCAAACAAAGGCACTCTCGGAATTGGAACCGATGCCGACATTACTATCGTCGATATGAGTGCACAACGAACCGTAAATATTCATGAACTTTATACGGTTGCTCGGGAAACAGCCTTACTCTACGAAGGATTGAAGCTTCGAGGGCTCCCGGTCTATACCATCGTACGGGGCAAGATAGTGGCAGAGCAGGGTAAAGTTGACGATAAGGCGAGAGGATGGGGACAATTCATACCGCGAGCCCAGCCGAAATGAAGATTAAACAACAGACATGTTAACAGGTTAAGAACCTGACCTTGTCCATATGATAGGTGAATGAAGTTGAACGTGGGATATCAAACACTGATTAAACGCTAAAAAGGCACCCGTCGGGCGCCTTTTCCTTTCCCTATATCCATGATGAGTTTCTTTAATAGAAAGGTGAATCGGCGTTGCATGTCGTTCCGGCATCTCCCACTCACCGTTTACGAGCGTGTCGCTTCCTCAAGCCCATCAATTCTTGCTTGTCCCCAAGGGGCAATCTTCACTATCACAATCATATTGCGGGCCTCACTTTCGAGCTCTTTTCCTGTACCTTCCGGTACATAGTAACGCTCCAGTCCGTATTCAACACGAATCGTTTCATCCCAGCTATAAACGACGGTTCCCTTCAACACAGCCTGACCCGCTTGCGTAGATGGCTTGCTCCGGTAAACTCCTGCTGCTTCATACAGTCCGTTGGCAGAAGGCTTCAGCAGCACATAGACAGCTTCTCCCTTACTAGGCTTGTTTCCAGCATCCCTCCATAATTGGGGATTCAATGTACTAATCTCGTAACCAAGTGTTACATAATCACCGTATAAAAAATCACGCGGATCGACGGGTACGGTTTTAATTTTGACTTCAGTACCCCACCAGCCAACAGCGTAGTAGGAGGTTGCAATTCCGCCGAGGAACAACACTTGAAGTACAACTACGATAAGAAGAATCGTTAAACGGCGTTTTGTTTTCATCGGTTGATCACTCATTGCGGTTCCCCCCATCTTTAGTTTCTTGGAGAACAACTTTTTTCCTGCGATTTAAGAACCAGCTTAACGTTAGCAGCAATAAACCACCAATAATAAAAAACAATGATTTATCCATAAAATCCCACGTTAATTTAAAATAAGCTACCATTGTCGTACATATAAACAGCACCGTGCCAAAATTAATCTTGAAGCGCCACTGCTCCATATACCCTCTCCATAATACGTAAAAGGAGAAGGTGAACAGCGCCAGCAGGTACATGACTGCAATGCCTGAATTCAAGTAGATAAAGGGCACTGCCAAAATCCATTCAAACGCACTGGAGATCCGTTTATGTTTCCATTTTCCATACAGAGATATAGCGAATATGACCAACAAGGAACCCATGAAATAAGGAATCTGCGCCAGCAGTTCAAAACGGTCGCCTCGAGTAAAATCATCAAAGACAAGCACCATCACGATTGCAAATAGAAATGCTGACGCAAGCGGTACGGACTGTAGTGCAAATCCTGAGCTTCGGTCTTTTAACCAGTCGCCCAGTGCATACAATAGCATCACAGGCACAAACACCCATAGGAATTTCCATTCCTGTTCGATGACAAGCATCAATGCTTGCAGAACGAAGCTTACCGCAAAGCACCAGATCACACCGACATGCTGTCGTTTCCAGCTATAATAGCCTAATCCAACCACCATGATTGCAAAACAGACAAAACTAAACTGATGATGCTCTATGATCCCATACAGCTGTGCAATCGTGAAAATCAGCAAACTCATCAAGTACAGCAGCTTACTTCGATACAAATACGTCAGCAGCGTACCTACCGAACCCCAGATGATAAACGACGTAATATCGTAGGAGACCAAATGAAACATTTGTGCAATTAAAACAATACCTCCACCAAAGCAGACCAAACCCAAAGCCGTCATGGCAAGCCCAAGCCGATCATGCTCATTTTTACGGAACAGCTCTCCACCTGCGTAGAAAGCGACCATTAGCACTATAATCATAACCAGTCGGACTAATTGAGGAATCTCCTGCCAATTCGCGGCTATAAAGCTTAAAATCCCCAAACCGACCAGTATACTACCGAGCAGCGGAAGTACCCCTATAGCATGCTTTTTATCATCATATAATGCTAATATTTGTTCATATTGCTCCCGGTTTATAATCTGTTTATTGACCCACTCAGGCCCCTCATGCTCCAGCCATTTTCTGCTCATTGTGCACCACCTTAGAGTTTTCGTAGAAAACTTACTTCGCAAGCATCCACTGCGTTTTCGTAGAAAACTTACTTCGTAAGCATCTACTCCGTTTTCGTAGAAAACTTACTTCGTAAGCATCTACCGATATTTCGTAAAAACCGATTTTAGTGAGCTTCTTGATAGAGCTTTACAAGTAAGCTCCCCTTTCGATTACCATATGATTAGTATACCCGACCCTTATAGGAAAAGAAGTACTATCTTTCTCTAGTACCCCAATTGACTTTAGTAGACGCAAACAAACAGCCGTCCTCAGAATCTCTCTGCAGACGGCTGCTTCTGGATCTACCTATGTATAATTGCTAATTACCCGGCTAACAATACTTTTTCGATGATTTCCAACAGCTTATCTGCCTCAAAAGGCTTCACAACATATGATTTGGCACCCGATCTAATTGCGTCCAATACCTGCTGCTTCTGTCCGACCGCACTGATCATAACAACCTTTGCTTGAGGAAATGACTTCAGCAAAATTTGCAGCGCTTCAATGCCATCCATATTGATCATCGTAATATCCATCGTAACCAAATCCGGTTTATGGTTTATGTAGCTGGCCAATACTTCTCTGCCATCCGTCGCTTCGACCACAACTTTATGTCCAGCCCGCTCAAGAATGAGCTTGATATTTCTCCGCATTACTGTAGAATCGTCCACTATCATAACGTTAGCCACAACTTTGAATCCTCCAAATCTAGGTAGATTAGATTGCAAGTATACGAGCAAGCTCGGATTTATTTTGTGAAGGGATATATATACAATAAAAATTACCCGAATCCGTTTGGAATCTGCTAACGAAAAAATTACTGAATTTTGATCGAAGCTCCGCTTTTTTGGTCACGATCACTAAGGGCGCTCCTAAAAAAATATCATGTTCGTCACGGTCTGTCAAAGCATTTCCGGAAATCACGTTGGAAATTTCTGCAACTACCTCAACCCCGTATTGTGCCGCTTCCTCCTCAGTAATCTCCTCCAGCATAAATTTGCGAGCAAGTGCCCCAGCCAAAGAGTGATCAACAGTAAGAATGACACCACCTTGAATAACACCACTAAGCTGAATAAAGGAAGTTACATCTTCCAGATATAACCCTTCTTCTGGATCTTCAAGCACCCTCAATCCTTGAATGCCAAGCCCCGTTATATATGCTGCCGATGTAGCAGTAAAAGCTTGAAAATATTGTTCTTCGTGACTCACAGTTAACCGACCCTTTCCACAGCACTAATATCTTCGTAAGGCAGCTTCACGATAAAAGCAGTTCCTCTTCCTTTTGAAGTGGATACCCGAACCGTGCCACCAAGCTTCTCTGCTTCAGCTTTCACTGCCGCCAGGCCAATTCCTCTGCCCGACCATTCCGTTGTATGTTTTGTCGTCGATAGCTGATCTTTGAATATCAAATTGGCAATATGCTCGTTCGACAACGGCGTTGTATCATTATGAGTAGGCAGCAGGCCACTGGACTCTGCTCTCGATTTCACCGCTTCCAAATCAATGCCACGACCATTATCAGATATGGTCAAAGTCAGCTCGTTCTGTTCTTGTTCAATGGAGAAGCTGACTGTTGCATATTCATCCTTGCCTTGCTCCACCCGTTCCTCCGGTGACTCAATACCGTGAATCACAATATTCCTTACGATATGAATAAGAGACTGCGTCAGTCCATTTAAACGATCCGGATCAACAGGGATGTCGGCACCGTTTAGCTCAATGGGATGTAAAAGGAGTCCGTTACGCTCGGCCAACTCCGACAAATAAGCCGGATAGTGCTGTATCAGCGCCTTTAACGGCTTGAAGCGCCACTTCCTGAGACCTGCAAGCCATAGCCTGTCCTCTGCCAAAGTCAGCCTCATTATTAACTCACGCTCCAAATGCTGCCATTGTTCTTTTGTCAATTTCACCTCATATTCGATTCCCATCTCCGACGTCGCATCACCAAGAGCTTCCTTCAAAACCAAGCTGTCCTCTTCAAGCCATTCATTTAAGCGCAATGAACGTAGCCACAGCTCCAGCTCCCTCCAAGTCGGTTTTACCTCTCGCCCGAGCAGCTCCATCAGCTCTGATTCCAGCTCATGTAGCTTCGGGACGATATGCATAAATTGCAGCAAGGCAAAACTTCCTTTGAAGGTATGAATCGATTTATAGATCTCAAGCAATTTATTCTCAACCGATTCATTTCCACCGGATAGCTCAACAAGCTCCGTATTGCAAAAGGTTTCGAAGCTTCTCGTAATTTGCGCGTAATCCTCAGAATGAGTGATGACATGAACGACCATTTGCAGTCTTTTGCGCTCACGATTCATTTGCTCTTCCAATCTACGGGTTTCCGTAATATCCGTAAGCATCACCATGATAGCTCCGCCCACAGCGGTTTGTCCTGCGGCGGACTCAACATCAGACAAATATTTGAACTCGACCTGGACAACCATTCCCTGTATGAGTACCTCGTCAGGCAGCAGGGAAAAAATCAATTCTCTCTTCCATTCATCCTGCTCACTGTAAAATTCAGCAAGAATCGATTCCAGCAGCGTCGCTTCCTCCACATCGGCCGCATAGAACAGTGCCCCAAGCTGTAACCCAGCAATATCCTGTTTGAAAATACGGGTACACTCCACACTGTATTCTTCCTTCACCCGCAGGTCAGGTCCAATCGACATAAAGCCTTGTCTCGCATTATCCAATAAGGAACGAATAGAGCCGGTTCGCTCTGCGACGGTCCGCTCCAGCACTTGATTCCACTGCATAATCTTATCAATGGCTCCGACAATTTGTGCTTCCGCATGCTGGACATGCTTAGGCAGCTCTTTAACCGTACGCCCTGCTGCCACCTCCTCCAGAGTTAACGTGAAGTGGCGTAATGGCAATATAATTCGCTGCCTAACCATTAGAATAACGAGGCCCAACAGCAGCAGCATACCGCCAAGCGAACAAAGCCCCAGGATACGAAGTCGGTCAGCAGCCTCTGTAGTCGAGCGTGTGGGCAGCTCCGCATACAGCGCTCCGATCGTTTTTCCTTCCATATCCAGAAACGGCGCTGCTGATTGTGCGACCAATAGCTCGCCGCGGCGCTCTAAATTGAAATGCTCCCCGCCACCTGTTTTCATCCCATTCATATAAATCTGAAGCTGCTCAGCAGTTATCTCTTTTGTTGAAGTAAAGAACTGTCCAGAGCTGACAAGTAAGGAAATATCAGCTTGCAGCGTATCCTTTAAGCCAACTATAATTTCATCGGAGAGCAGTCTGCCAAATATAACAATGCCAACCGGGTCCGCTTCTCCCTTATTACTCGTAACGGGGGAAACCGCAACAATGGCAAGCCCCTTTGACGTATTCAAGATTCCGGAAAACTTCGATTCTTTTTGAAACTTAGCCAGAATAAAAGGAAACAAAACCTTCGTTTTAAGCTCCTCTACATCCCCGGATTGCACGAGGACATTGCCTTGTAAATCCGTTTCCGCTACAAAATCAATATTAGGTACCACATCGGGGACAACACCTACATTGTCCTGAATCCACACCAAGTCATGATTCAGTACTGCTTGTCGGTTATCCTCCCAATACCCGTTCGTAACCGTAATTCCCAGAATGGTGTCTCCTAGGCGTTCAACCAGCTTTTGAGCCGTACGATTGGTGAGAATCGATTTCTCTTGCTCGATCTTATTCATTCCGGATATTTCATGCTGATAAAAAAGAAAGGATACGGCAACCAGTGGAGCAACTATAAGCAGCACAACCCAGATCAACAGTTCTCTCATAAAAGAACGCCGCTTGTGTATTTGATTCATTCGTAAATATCCCCCATCAACACGTTAGTAAGCCATTTAATTCCATGTTACCTGATTCTTTGATTTAAGAAAAGACAATTGTTGACCTAACGGTGCAAATGAAAGGGGACCGTGGCGATAACGATGTCCTTTTGTTGAAATAAATACGCACGGATCAATAAACTCGTTTGATTATGCAATATATTTTGCCACCAATACTTGGTGATGAACTGTGGGATCAATACCGTGATATGATCAGTGTCTGCGGTTTTCCACTCGACGGTCTCGATAAACCGGATCAGCGGCTTCATCACACTCCGGTAACGTGACCTTAATATAATCAGACGCACACCCGGGTTCCACTCCTCCCACTTCGCCTCCATCTTCTGAATGTCCTCGTCATCAAAGCCTACATATACCGCCACCACGTTGTCTGTTAGTGATTTGGCATAGCTAATTGTATTAAGCACTACACGGGTAATACCTGCGACAGGAATCACGATTGTGCTTCCCTTGATAACAGGCTTATCGATATCAATTTGAATCCGCAGTTCATCTGCCGTATTCAAGTAATGCTTATGAATGCTGTAGAAAATGAATATAACGACTGGCAAAAAGATGAAGACCATCCATACCTGACTGAATTTCGTTATTATAAAAATAAGCGTAATGGCCAGTGTGGTGAGCATCCCGATTGAATTAATGACCAGCTTCAAGACCCAGCCGCGCGGCTTAAGCTTGATCCATTTGATCATCATCCCTAGCTGCGATAAAGTAAACGGAATGAACACACCGACCGCATACAGCGGAATCAAATTTTCCGTATCTCCATGGAATACAATAACGAGCAGCGCGGATAGCACACCCAATATAATAATGCCATTGGAAAATCCGAGGCGATCACCACGAACCATAAACATATGGGGCATAAACTTATCCTTGGCTAGCATAAATGCCAGCAGGGGAAAGGCAGAGTAGGCAGTATTCGCAGCTAGAAACAAGATTAAGGCAGTAACACCTTGAATGATGTAATAAATCGTTCCCCGGCCAAAGGTAGATGCCGCTATTTGTGAAATAACGGTTTCCTTTGCGATAGGCTGAATCCCGTACCAATAAGCAAGCAGGCTGATTCCGATGAACATGCTTCCTAGAATGGCACCCATCATCATAAGCGTTGCTGCCGCATTTTTCTCAGCAGGCTGTTTGAAGTTAGGGATTGCATTGGAAACCGCTTCTACCCCCGTTAACGCCGAGCAGCCTGAGCTGAAAGCCTTTAACAGCAGGAACAAGCCGACACCCGACATCGTCATTCCAGATACCGGCTGTGGGGTACTGACCCCACCCGTTATATAATTATAAATTCCACAAACAATCAAAACAAAAATGGAGCATACAAACAAATAAACCGGCAGCGCCAATACAGAGGCAGACTCTGAAATGCCGCGCAGGTTCAATACAGTCAAAAATGTAATCATAATTAAAGCAATCAGTACACGATGGTCATGAAGACTTGGGAATGCTGAAGTAATGGCGTCCGTACCCGCGGATGAACTAACGGCAACGGTTAGAATGTAGTCAACAAGCAGAGAGCCGCCTGCCATCAAGCCTGTTGACAGACCCAGATTATCTTTGGCTACAATATAAGCTCCTCCACCAGCAGGATAATTGAAAATGGTCTGCCTGTAAGATAGGATTAGAATCGTAAGCAGTCCCAACACCGCTACAGATATGGGAATCGAGTACCATAAAGCAGCCGCTCCCACTGTCATGAGAACGAGTAAAATTTGCTCGGTTCCGTAAGCAACCGATGATAGAGCATCCGATGATAATACAGCTAAAGCCTTTAATTTACTTAGCTTTTCTTCACCCAGCTCTGCTGATTTCATAGGTCTTCCAATAAAAAGACGTTTTACTCTACTTACCATGTGATTGAATTCCTCTTCTCCCTAAATAGGTCACTATAACCTGATACATACGCACATGAATGTATGATACAATCACGGGGCTCTTAACGTAAAGACAGGGCAGTTCCTTAAAAATTACATTTAATACCGTTATAAGCCTGAAAGAGTCCAATAGAGCGTATTCATCATGTTCTCGCTTACTATATTGTCAATTATCATCCCTTTATCACCATTGTTTGAAAGTTTAATTTTTAATTGATTTCTATTTAGATTGAGATCATCCTAACGTATAGCTATAATAGAAGAGAATATCCATTATTAAACAAACTTTAGGGTGACCTGCCAGACCAGAATTCATGCAGGCCCTGTACCGATTGGGTGATACGATTGATAACTCGCAGAAATTTTATCAAAAAAAGCTTACTTTCCTTAGGATTATTATCTGCTGGAGCTGCAAGCTCCCTGCCTTTTGTTCGTCGATTTACCGTTCATGCAGAAACAGCAGCAGATTCAACCTCTGACTTCATTGAAGCCGTATCCAATGAACCTTTGATTTCATTATTCGTGCTTAGCGACTTACACATCACGATCAATGAATCATCCATGTCAGACAAACTGCATTTGGCACTTCAAGACATTACAAATTGGGAAACAAAGCTCGATGCTATCGTGCTTGGGGGGGATTTAACCGATTTCGGACGATTAAGTGATTACATGTTATTGAAAAAGATTTTGAATCAATACGAGCTTCCACAGATCTATGGCAACATGGGCAATCATGATTATTACGATGTTTGGCTTACTGCCAAAGGTCAATTTTCTACAGAAACTGTACCAAACGGCAAGACAGACGCGATGTCTCGATCACGGTTCATGAACTTTTTAGCTTATGGGGCTTATGGGGATAAACCTTATATCGACGCATGGGTAAATGGGGTTCATTTGATCATGGTCTCTCAGGAAGCTTATGTCGAAGAAAGACCCGAGGTAGGCGAAGGAGCATGGTACTCGGACGAGCAGCTTAATTGGCTTCGTGACATTATGAAGTCCCATAAGGACGGTAAGCCATCACTTGTATTTATTCATCAGCCGCTGCCGCCTCTGGGAACCGATGGACGAACCCACCAATTGATTCGCGCGAACGAATTTACCGATATTTTGAAGCCCTATAAAAATGTATTCGTCATATCCGGGCATACACACAGAAGTTTTGAAAGCGAAGATCACTACAACTGGAAGACACCCTTCCATTGGTTTAACAATGCATCTGTAGGTCGTACCCGGAGTACATTGACAGGGCAAACGTCCTCACTCGCTCAAGGTATGTATATTCAAGTATATCCACATCAAGTCGTTATCAAAGGAAGAGAATTCAGCAACCGCACCTGGATCGACAACGCATCATGGACAGTACCTCTGCTAAAGTAGCTTTTATTCAGAATTGCCAATTTATACTTGGAGGTTTACTCATGAAAGTTCTTGTAACTGGAGGCGCAGGCTTCATCGCTTCCCATATTGTAGATCAGTTGATTGAGAACGGACACCACGTGCATATTCTTGATAACCTCTCTACAGGCAAATCAAGCAATATTAACCCCAAGGCATCATTCTATCAAGTCGATTTATTGGACGATCAGCTATCCAAGGTATTTGCCGCCATACAACCAGAAATCGTTATTCATCATGCCGCCCAAATCGATGTCCAGACCTCTCTAAAGCAGCCTCTCCTTGATGCCAAGATTAATATTTTGGGAACCATCGCAATACTAGAGCAGTGCCGTAATCATGGAGTGAGGAAGCTAATCTATGCTTCTTCCGCAGCTGTATATGGAACACCGGAATATTTGGGTGTCGATGAACGTCACCCCTTAAAGCCACTTTCGTTTTATGGGATCTCAAAGCACACACCTGAGCATTATATTGAAGCTTTCTCATCTTTATTCGGATTGGATTATACGATTCTACGTTATGCAAATGTGTATGGAATTCGTCAGGATCCCAAAGGCGAGGGCGGTGTCGTCTCCATATTCGTGGACAAGCTGCTGCAGAAACAGCAGCCGTTGATCTTTGGTGATGGTGATCAAACGAGGGATTTCATCTACGTTAAAGATATCGTTAGAGCCAATATGGCTGCCCTGACACATGGAAGCAGGGGCATTTACAACATTAGCTGGAATGTTCAAACGACTGTTGTTGAGCTTCTTCAGCTGATGTGCGAGCTATGCAATACTCCCTATTCACCCAAATACGAACCACCACGCGCTGGCGATATTCTTCACAGTCGTTTGGATAACACAGCAGCCAAACAACATCTGGGATGGGCACCAGCATATACTTTGCGACAAGGATTACAGGAAACATGTGATTATTACAGGACTGTCTATACGATTTAACGACTGTCCACGCTCATTGCTTCATAAGGTAAGAAGACCTATCCTTAAACATAAAACAACCCTCCATACCCACATGAAGTGGATTTGGAGGGTTGTATATGTTTGATACGTTATTATACATCAAATTTGGAAAGGGATTCTTGCAGTGAGTTGGACAACTGCTCCAGCTTGTCTGACAAACGAACCAAACCAGAGCTAATATTCAATTGCTCGGAGCTAAGTGATGCTACTTCCTGGGAGGTCGCTGAGGATTCCTCTGCTACTGCACTTACGTTAGTCATCGCATCATTAAGAACCAGTTGTGATGCATCCAGTTGGCTGATTGATTCAGTTACCTCAGATAACTGTCCAATAAATCCACCCATATGATTTTGCACTTCTTTAAAAATCAGATCCGCTTCTTTAACCGACAAAATCTGTTCCTGGAAAATAGGGTACGCATTGGATAAAGCTTTAACGGTTTCATCAATTTCTTTTTGAATCGTCTCGGTTATTTGTCCAACGATAGCGATCGATTGACGGGATTGATCAGCAAGTTTGCGAATCTCATCAGCAACGACCATGAACCCTTTACCCGCTGCACCCGCACGAGCAGCTTCAATTGTCGCGTTAAGGGACAAGATATTGGTTTGCTTCGATACATTGCTCAACACTTCAAGAATTTTGCGAATGGATCGTGTGCTTTCCTTCAAATTATCCACTTTCTCAACCATATTCCGTGTCATTTCTTCAGTAGCATTCGTTTTCAGAATCAGCTCGGACATATATTGAATACCCTGCTCACTAGATTTCTGAACATCTGAGGCTGCTGTACCCATTACAATATTGGAATTGACAACGGCTTTCATTTGCATTCCGATACTATGCGTCAGTTCATTCCCACGTTCCGATTCAACCGCCAAGCTCGATGCTCCACCAGCAATTTCTTCTGTAGCTATCGCGATTTCTTTAGCAGAAGTAGCTGTTTTCTTGGAGGCATCCGACAGTTCCGTTGCAGTTTCTAGAACTTCTTGAGCGGATTGATTCGTTTGCTGTACAAGTACTGTAATTTTCTCCATCATCTGATTGAAGCTATGACCTAATTGGCCGATCTCATCCTGTGATTGAACATTCATACGAACGGTCAGATTGCCCTGCTCGCCCTCTTTCATCAGGTTACGAAGCAGAATCACAGGTTTTCCTATCATATTGGCTACAATAATACCAATACCGACCGCAATCAATGCTGCTACGATAGCCATAATCCACGTTATATTGGAAATAGCTTTTGCATCCTTAACAAGCTCGGCAATTGGCATCGCGCCCAGTAAGTACCAACCCGTTTTGACGGATTTATAATAGACCAGTTGCAAATCTTTTTTGCTATTCATCGCACTGCGCGCATCATCCTTCAAAATATCCTGAGAGATGTCCAAAGTGGTGGGTTTACCAATAGCAGCTTTATCTGGGGCATAAGCCATTTTCATATCAGGGGTAATAATGACAGTCTGTCCACCTTCACCCATTTGAATATCGGCTAATTCCTTTCCGACAGCATCCACGTTGATTTCCATAAGCAGAACGGCTTGTGTGCTGTTGGTAGATGTATTTTTCAATACACGTCCAAGCGCGAAGGACGCTGTATTGCTGCCCGCGGAGGTATCTACAAAGCCGGAGGTTCTTGTCGGGATCCAAGTGGCACGACCATTGTCTTCCGTAATTTTTTTGAACCACTCTTCATTCACCAATGTTTCTTTGCTCGTAGAGCCTCCCGAAGCGGCGATCGGTTCGCCTGAAGGACGGAATAAATGCAAAGCTTTAAGGGTTTTATTCGAGTATGTATACACATTTAGTTTGTCACTGATTTTTTGGCGTAATTGCAAATAGTCATAGCTTCCTTTAGCGACGACTTCCAATTCAACAAGAAGCTTCTTCATCTCATCATCCAACAAAATTTGCATCGACAAATCCTCATAGACCGTGTACATAATATCCAGCTTTTGACCTGCTTGAATAATCGTCTGTTCAGAGGCATCGGCTACCTTTTTCTGAATCACACCTTTGGAAATGTTGTAAGACGTAAATCCTACAGTCAATACAAAAAAGAGAATGCTGACGAGAAAAATCAAAAATAGTTTCATGCCGACTGATTTAATTGGATTTTCCAAACGAAGATTACTCATCGAATTTTTCATACGCTGTGAACTCGAAGCTCCTTTGTCGGATTCATTTTTTGAAGCAGGATTTTTTGAAAAATTACTAATTTTTGCTGTCCATTCTTTCAACACAGACAGTATTCCTTTCAAAGGAACCACCACCCTAATCTGATATAGTTTCTTCTGCACGATAGTGATGACATAATAACATTAGAAATGATATTCGACATCTTTTTCCTATTTCCTTTTTATTAATCGCTTTCATTTACAATAAATTAGTTCAAATGCTTCATTTTATAGTTTTTTGTCGTTTTTCGCATTTTTTTGATCATTTGGATCATATTCCTTTTTTCCAAATATGTCCATGGGTATTATGACCCTAGACAATGAAAATACCTCGCAGCATCCTTGATATGAATCATTGCATTGATGCAAAAAAAAGCCTCAAGCTAGAGGCTTTTTGTCAATTTTAATGCTTTTTGCAGTCTTGTCCATAAGTTCGACAACTGCTTCAGCTTCATTATTCTATACATCAAATTTGGAAAGAGATTGCTGCAGCGAGTCGGACAACTGCTCCAGCTTATCCGATAAGCGAACCAAACCGGAGCTAATGTTCAATTGCTCGGAGCTAAGTGATGCTACTTCCTGCGAGGTCGCTGAGGATTCCTCTGCTACTGCACTAACATTGGTCATCGCATCGTTTAGAATCAATTGTGATGCATCAAGCTGACTGATTGATTCGGTTACTTCGGATAACTGTCCAATAAATCCGCCCATATGATTCTGCACTTCTTTAAAGATCAGATCCGCTTCTTTAACCGACAAGATTTGCTCCTGGAAAATAGGATAAGCATTGGATAAAACTTTTACCGTTTCATCTATTTCCTTTTGAATCGTTTCGGTTATTTCTCCTACGATTGCGATCGACTGACGGGATTGATCAGCAAGCTTGCGAATCTCATCAGCCACGACCATGAAGCCTTTACCCGCAGCACCCGCACGGGCTGCTTCGATTGTCGCGTTAAGGGACAAAATATTTGTTTGCTTGGAGACATTGTTCAGCACCTCAAGAATTTTGCGGATAGAACGTGTGCTTTCCTTCAAATTATCCACTTTCTCAACCATATTCCGTGTCATTTCTTCGGTAGCATTCGTTTTCAGAATCAGCTCGGACATATATTGAATACCCTGCTTACTAGATTTCTGAACATCTGAGGCTGCTGTTCCCATTACAATATTGGAATTGACAACAGCTTTCATTTGCATTCCGATACTATGCGTCAGTTCATTCCCACGTTCCGATTCAACCGCCAAGCTCGATGCTCCACCAGCAATTTCTTCTGTAGCAATCGCGATTTCTTTAGCAGAAGTAGCTGTTTTCTTGGAGGCATCCGACAGTTCTGTTGCAGTTTCTAGAACTTCTTGAGCAGATTGATTCGTTTGCTTTACAAGTACTGTTATTTTCTCCATCATCTGGTTGAAGCTATGACCTAATTGGCCGATCTCATCCTGTGATTGTACATTCATGCGAACGGTCAGATTACCCTGCTCGCCCTCTTTCATCAGGTTACGAAGCATAATCACAGGGCGCCCTATCATTCTTGCTACCATAATCCCGATCCCTACCGCAATCAAGGCGGCTATAACAGCCATAATCCAGGTAATATTTGCAATCACCTTAGCATCCTTTACAAGCTCATCAATCGGCATTGCGCCAATCAGATACCAACCCGTTTTAGCGGATTTATAATACACGAGCTGTAAATCCTTTTTACTATTCATCGCGCTATGCTGATCATCCTCCAGAGCATCCAGAGTGATGTCCAAGCTTGTCGGCTTGCCGATAACCGATTTATCTGTGGAATAAGCCGTTTGCAGGCCGGGCGTAATAATAATTGTCTGACCGCCCTCACCCATTTGAATATCAGCCAACTCTTTTCCGACAATATCCACGTTAATTTCCATAAGCAGAATTGCTTCTTTGGTGGCGGCAGTATTTTTCAATACACGTCCCAGTCCGAAGGCGGCCGCATTGCTACCACCCGCAGAATTTTCCAAAAAGCCTGATGTTCTGGTTTCGATCCAGGAGATTCGACCATTATCTCCCTTTATTTTTTTTAACACATCTTCCTTGATCATAGTATCTTTGGTTGGAGAACCATCCGTTGTCGCAATCGTGCCACCTGTAGAATGGAATAAATGCAAAGCTTTAATGGTTTTGTTAGAGAATGTGTATATGTTGAGTTTTTCGCCGATTGCTTGGCGTATCCTCACATAGTCATAGCTTCCTGGATTGACAGTTTCCACTTCAGCTAGCAGTTTCTTCATCTCTACATCCAGCAAAATTTGCATCGACAGATCCTCATAGACGGTATATACAATATCCAGCTTTTGACCGGCTTGAATAATCGTTTGTTCAGAGGCATCTGCTACCTTCTTTTGAATAATATCTTTGGAAAAGTTGTAGGATGTAAACCCTACTGTCAATACAAAAAAGAGAATGCTCACAAGAAAAATTAAAAACAACTTCATACCGACTGATTTAGCGGGATTATCCAAGTGGAGAATGCTCTTCGTATTTCTATTGTTCTGTGAACTCGAAGCTTCTTTGTTGGATTTATTTGACCCCACATTCTTGAATACATTCCCAATTTTCGCCGTCCATTCGCTAACTGCAGACAATTTCCCTTTCATTAGAACACCACCCTAATCTGGTATAGTTTCTTCTGTCCAAAAGTGATGAAGTGCTAATGACATATTATGTACTCAATATTAACCTTCAATCGCTTCAAATAGAATTAAAATAGTTCAAATTAACCTAAAGAATCATAATATTTTCTTCCATATATGTCCATGGGTACATTGTACCTAAACAAAAAAGCCTCAAAATTGAGACTTTTTAATCAGATCTCTTTCTATGCTTTTCGCATTCTTTTACGCATCATATCCATAGGTTGGACGGGCTGATCCAGCTTCATCCGAATGGCTTGGAGAGGGTGCCTCGCTGCATCGAGCTCTTGGCCCGATTCATCATAAATGGCAGGAACGTTTTGTTTAAAAAAGGTGCCTCTAGGTCCAAAAAATTCGATCTCCTGACCAGGCTTAAAATGATTACGCTGCTGAATAGTAGCTATACCACTCTCCGCGTCATAGGCAGTCACTACACCCACAAAATCATAAGGCGCTGCTTTATCCTCGGGCTCAAAGATATGGTCTTCATGATCAGGGTGCTCATAGAAAAACCCGGTATTCAACGGTCGATTGGCTGCCTTCTGGATTTCATAAAGCCATTCAGGCTTCATCTCGTAATGCTCAGGATCGGCAAAATACGCATCAATCGCTTGCCGATACGCATTCACGACGGTTGCCACATAGTGAACGCTTTTCATGCGACCTTCGATTTTAAAGCTATCTACACCAGATCGTACAAGCTCAGGCACATGCTCAATCATCGACAAATCCTTGGAGCTCATCGAAAAAGCATCGTCATCAGCTTGAAACAAAGGAAGCTCCTTAATCCCGATCTGCTGATCCTGCTCCGTTGTAAACAAATCATATTTCCACCTACAGGACTGCGAACAGCCGCCACGATTAGAATCACGGTCGGTAAAATGGTTGGATAACACACAACGCCCTGAATAGGAGCTGCACATCGCACCATGAACAAAGACCTCAATCTCGACATGAACGTTCTTTTTGATGTCTTCGATCTCCTTCATGCTCGCCTCACGTGCAAGCACGACACGGTCTACGCCCTCTTCCTTCCAAAATTGCACGGCTTGCCAGTTCATCGTGGACTGCTGCGTGCTCAAATGAATTTCAAGCTTGGGTGCGACCCGTTTACAGGTTTCAATAATAACCGGGTCCGCGACAATAATCGCAGCTACACCGGCATCCTGAATACCTCGCAAATAAGCCTCCAACCCATCGATATCCTCATTATGGGCATAAATATTCGTAGCAACGAACACCTTCGCACCATAACGAGCAGCAAATTCCACACCCTCGCGCATTTCATCGAATGAAAAATTGTCTGCATTGGAACGCAGTCCATACTGCTGGCCCCCAATATAGACCGCGTCGGCTCCATAATGCACGGCAAATTTCAGCTTTTCCAGATTACCGGCTGGTGCCAAAAGCTCTGGTTTATCCAAGCGAACTCGCTTGCCAAGAAGCTGCTGCTGTATCATCGTCATCACGATCACTCCATTTCTTAACTGTTCTGTTCGTTAGCTTAATACACTTGTTCTTTATAAAAAAATCCATACGTTAGCTCACGTCTTGGGTCCTGCAGCTCACGAATTGCATCCAGCCATTGCTCATCAAATACATAACTTTCCGGGTCAGAGCAGAACGCATCTATGACTTGACGATAGCCTCTGACTACAGCTTCGTTGTATTCAGGTGATTTTAACAAGCCTTCAATCTTCAGGCTATCGATTTTTCCTTCAAGCAGCTCATGCAGGTTTTCAAGCATACAGATATCATCAGAGCTCATAATATGCGTTCCATTCTCATCTTCATACAAAGGGTAGCGCTCATCCTTACGCTCCTGCTCAATAAGAAACAATCCATCCTCAAGGCCCTTGGAAGTACCTTGTGAGTCTCCTTGATGATTCTCATAATTGGTCACCAAACTGCGTTTAGAGTGGTAAATATTTGTTATTCCATGCACCTGTACTTGTACTTCCATGTTAGGCAGCTTGCTTTTTATTTCAAGGGTTTCGTCCAGATTCAGTTCACGGGCCAACACGACCCGCTTTGATCCCTTAGAACCCCAATAGTTGGCTGTTTCATAATTTGTCGAGGTCATTTCGGCATTCCAATGCAGCGACAAGCCTTGTGCAGCTTGGCGAACGGCTATGAGTACGGCTGGATCGCCAAATACTACCGCATCGGCCTGCAGCTGCTGTACACGCGCCAAATAGTCGGGTAGCTGTGGAAGCAGCTCATTATCGATAATTTTGTTAACCATTACATATACTCTGGCCCCGCGTTCATGGCACCATGGAATTAAATCGCTCAATTCGTCGAGCATGACCTCTCCCGACAGCCGCATACCAAAACGGTGCTCACCGACGGATACCGCATCAGCTCCGGCCTCAACATAACGCCGCGCTTCTTCTGCGGTTCCGGCAGAAATGTACAGCTCTGGTTTTTCCATTGTATTCTCACCCTTCAATAAAAAAATTACTTTTTAAGCATACTTTCATTTTTCTTACTGACTGCAATATTTTTTTGATGCTGATCAAACGTTTCACCAAAGTAGTGCGCTTTAGTGCCATCCTTTTTCGTGACGTAATATAGGTAACTATTATCTGCGGGGTATAACGCTGCTTTAATGGATGAAAGACTCGGGCTCGCAATGGGACCGGGCGGTAAGCCCTTATGCAAATACGTATTATAGGGACTATCCATTTGCAAGTCCTTTTCAAATAATCGATCCTTCGGCTTATCAAATAAATATTGGACAGTCGCATCAATCTGCAGTTCCATATTTTTACGCAACCGATTATGAATGACGCCGCTCACTAGGGGACGTTCTTCGTCCAGTACAGCCTCACGCTCAATCAACGAAGCGATCGTCAGCATCTCATGAAAGCTTTGGCCACGATCCGCCAGCTTTTGCTGCCAATTATCCGGAAGCTGCTCAAGCTTTCTATCGAGCTCGAGCATCATATTATTGAGCATATCCTCAACTTTAATATCTTTGCTCCATTCATAAGTCTCAGGAAATAAATAGCCTTCCAGCCTGCTTCGCAGCTTGTCATGGTTCGTCACTTTATTGAATACTTGGGCAGTGAAGCCATTGTCCTGCTGTTCCTTTTGCATGAATATTGCGGGATCGATACCAAATTGCTGATGAACCTTATCTGCGATTTGTTTAACTGTGTAGCCCTCAGGAATTGTAAGCTTGATCCCCTGCTCTTTAACAATTAATCCTTTATTAAACGTATCGATAATTGCATCGTTGGTCATGCCGGGCAGCAGTTCATATTCGCCTGCCTGAAATTTGCTTCCCTGCTGAACATATTTCAAATAATAAGTAAAAGCTCTTGCACTGCGAATCAAACCTTGTCGTTCCAGTTCCTGAGCAATGGAAAGCGGACTCATTCCGGGTGGGATCGAGATATTTTTGGGTTCGGAAGATTCTGGAACAGGCTGCAAAGCTTGCTTCACATACCAAACAAAGCCTGCTGCTGTGGCTATAGCTAATACTAATAGGATCACGATTAATGTAACAATAACGGTTTTTATTCTCCTAAATGGTGCCACTTATACTCCTTTCGACCAAGTCCGCATAAACAACGAAAAAGAGCGGATTGTCTCCGCTCACTCCGTTTGAAAGCATTGAAAGCAACATGCTGTTTACAACGTACTATCATCAGAAAACGTCATCTCATCATACAGCTCGGTAACGTTCTCCCATTCGTCATCATCATCTATGGTTTCCAGCTCAAGCTCTCCGTCAAGTCCTATTGTAACACGAAAAACCTCAGGCTCTCCAACAACAGGCTGATCCTGCTTCACTACCGCATAGCCTTGATCACCCAACTGAAATTCAGTGAGCAGCTTATAAACAACGGATTGTTCATTATCATCATACAAAATAATATCATCTCCGTAGGTGCTGCGCAACTGACTTGTTAATTTTACATCTTTTAATGTGAACAAAAAGAACGCCTCCTGCTGTTGGTTCAATTAATTGGAGTCTTCTTCTTCCTCTTCGACATCCTCATCCATCAATGTATTGAACGTTTCTTCAACTATGTTCCACTCTTCTTCATTATCGATCGTAAACAACTGCAGGTCGTCTCCGTCTTCTTCATAACGGAAAGCATACACCTCATCGGATTCCTCATCCGCGTCGACCGGTACAACCATCATATACTTTTTGTCGGAACCGTCAACCTCGAACTTCATAATGACTTCAAATTCTTCTTCATTACCTTCATCATCCGGGATATAAATAATTTCCGGTTCTTCTTCTTGAAGTTGTTCTTCTTTAGTCACACCAATCACCTCTTCGTATTGGAATCCATATAATTTTGCAAAATGAGCGCAGCTGCCATCTTATCGATGACTTGCTTTCTTTTTTTGCGGCTGACGTCAGCATCAATCAGCACACGCTGTGCAGAAGCTGTAGTCAGCCGCTCATCCCATAAATGAACGGGCAGTCCGAAAATCTCTCGCAAGGACTCGGCAAATGCCATACACAGCTCTGCACGAGGACCTATGGTATTGTTCATGTTCTTGGGCAAGCCTACGACAAGCCCGTGAACGTTGTACTGAGCAATCAGTTCACGAAGCCTTGTCATATCCTTCTCTGAGCTTGTTCTCCGAATGACCTCAAGACCTTGAGCTGTCCAGCCCAGTTCGTCGCTAAGGGCGATACCGATCGTTTTGTCTCCGTAATCCAAACCCATTAAACGTTCCATCTTATACTAAACTCCCAACGGTAATCGTGTTATATCCTGATTTCCAACCCTGCATCTTATGATTTATGCTGCTGCAAATACGATCTGACCAGCTCTTCAATCAACTCGTCACGTTCTCGTTTGCGAATGATGCTCCTAGCGTTATTATGGCGTGGAATATAAGCCGGGTCGCCGGATAAGAGGTAGCCTACAATTTGATTGATCGGATTATAGCCTTTTTCCTGCAGCGCGTCATATACCGCCAGTATAACTTCCTTGGGTGATGTTTCGATTTCTTCCGCTTTTACATTGAACTTCATCGTTTTATCCATCGAGCTCATCCCTACACCCCCTAGAAACAAAAATGATGAATAGTAACTAACAAAACACGTTACCTTCTTAGATATTCGCTATTTGTCGAAAAATTCCTCTTGACAGTGCAAATTTATTTTTTCATCATTGCTTGATTTTCTACAAATTGTCCTACCTGGTTCAGTGCTGCCGACAATTGGGAAGCATCCTTACCACCCGCTTGCGCCATATCAGGACGGCCTCCACCGCTACCTCCGACAATCGCAGCTGTTTCCTTGATCACCTTTCCGGCATGAAAACCTTGAGCTACAAGGTCCGGTGTTACAGCTGCGACCAGATTAACTTTATCATCGGCAATCGCACCCAGCACAATGATGGCTGAACCCAGCTTAGCCTTCATTTGATCAACGATACTCCGCAGCGAATCCATATCCCCTGCATTGACCTGCGCCGCGAGCACGGGCACTCCTGAAATTGTCTTCAGTTGATCTGTTAAAGAACCGGCCTCAATTTTACCGAGCTTTGACTTCAGAGATTCGTTCTCTCTAGCCAATTCCTTCATTTGAACAAACAGGCCCTCGATGCGCTTTGGAACCTCTTGAATGTTGGATTTTAGCAGCCCTGACGAATCACGCAGCAATTGCAGCTGTTGATCTATATACATATAAGCATTACGGCCAGTTACGGCTTCGATGCGTCGAACTCCGGAACCGATACCCGATTCGCTGACAATTTTGAACAGCCCGATTTGACTTGTATTCGCAACGTGGCAGCCGCCGCACAACTCCAGGCTGTAGCTTCCCACTTGCACAACACGGACGACATCGCCATATTTTTCACCAAACAGAGCCATTGCTCCCATTGCTTTGGCGTCAGCAATTGGTTTTAACGTAATCGACACCTGTGTGCTTTTCCAGATTTGCTGATTAACTCGTTTTTCGACATCCTGCAGTTCCTCAGCCGTAATGCTGCCAAAATGCGAAAAGTCAAAACGCAATCTCTCTGGAGCAACCGACGAACCAGCTTGATTCACGTGCTCACCCAATACCTCTTTCAAGGCTTTATGCAGCAAATGTGTGGCCGTATGATTTTTAATAATATCTTCACGCATTTCTTCGCTGACGGATGCCTGCACGGTATCACCCTTACGTAGCACACCAGACTCCACAATCACACTATGAACATGTTGACCATGCGGCGCTTTGCTGACATCCACAACCTTCAGACGAACATCTCCTGAAGCCAGATAGCCGTGATCGCTTACCTGTCCACCGCTCTCAGCATAGAAAGGAGTAACGTCCAGCACCACCTGACAAGTCTCGCCCAGTCCGACCAAATCGACAAACTGATTCTCATGCACCACAGCTAGTACTTTAGCAGTAGTTACCAATTCAGTATAACCAACAAACTCACTTTTAACCGTCAACTCAGCAAGTGGACCACCTTGTACCTTCATGCTGTCCGAATCCTGGCGAGCTGCTCTGGCACGATTGCGCTGCTCCTGCATGGAGCTGTCAAACCCTTCACGGTCTACCGTCAAGCCTTTTTCAGAAGCAAAATCCTCTGTTAAATCAAAAGGGAAGCCATAGGTGTCATACAGCTTGAATGCATCTGCGCCGCTGATCTGTGTTTTGCCTTCGGAGCTGGCTTTTTCCGTTAGTTCAGCCAGTATAGCCAAACCATCGGACAATGTTTCATGGAAACGCTCCTCTTCGGTACGAATCACCTTCTCGATGAATTCACGCTTATCCACAACCTCTGGATAGTACATGCCCATAATTTCACCAACAAGCGGTGTCAGCGTGTGCAAGAACGGTTTATCCAAACCGATCACTTTACCATATCGCACAGCACGACGCAGTAAACGACGAATAACATAGCCGCGGCCTTCATTAGAAGGAAGTACGCCGTCACCTACCGAAAAAGCAACCGTACGGATATGATCGGCAATTACCTTCAAGGCTACATCGGTTTCCGCATTTTCATGATACTTCACACCGGCAAGCTTAGCGGTTTGCTCAATGATCGGCATGAACAAATCTGTATCAAAATTGGAGTCCACATTTTGCAGAATGGAGGCCAAACGCTCCAAGCCTGCGCCTGTATCAATATTTTTATTAGGAAGCGGTGTGTAGCTGCCATCTTTGTTATGGTTGAATTGGGAAAACACCAGATTCCAAACTTCCAGAAAACGTTCATTTTCCCCGCCAGGCCAACATTCCGGATCACTCAAATCACCATATGCATCGCCACGATCATAAAAAATTTCTGTACATGGTCCGCAAGGGCCTTCACCAATGTCCCAAAAGTTTTCCTCAAGCTTATAGATCCGTTCTTCGGGCAGACCGATTTTTTTGTTCCAAAATTCAAAAGCTTCGGTATCCTCAGGATATACCGTCACCGACAAGCGCTCAGGATCAAAACCGATCCATTCTGGACTCGTCAAAAATTCCCATGCCCAGGTAATGACCTCTTCTTTGAAATAATCACCGATAGAGAAGTTACCCAGCATTTCAAAAAACGTATGATGCCGGCGTGTTTTTCCGACATTTTCAATATCATTGGTACGAATACATTTTTGCGAATTGGCAATTCGTGGATTTTCAGGAACAATACGTCCGTCAAAATAAGCCTTAAGCGGCGCCATGCCTGCGTTGATCCATAGCAAGGACGGATCATTGTGTGGAACTAGCGGAGCGCTTGGCTCAATGCGATGTCCTTTACTTTCAAAAAATGCGAGCCATTTGGAACGGATTTCACTGGCTTTCATATAGATACCTCCTAAGTTTTTTACCCTCCCAAACCCTCCCTATAGGGAGGGCTCCAAAGGGCTCTGCCCTCTGGACTCCCTTGGGAGCGGTGCGGACTGCTTTGTTCTCGGGCCGCTTTCGTCCCTGCGGGACACGCTCGACTGTCGTGCTTGTGCAAGTACGGATGCCTGCTCAGTGCTGCTGTTGTGGATCTGGAGCCGCTTTCGTCCCTGCGGGACACGCTCGACTGTCGTGCTTGTGCAAGTGCGGATGCCTGCTCGGTGCTGCTGTTGTGGGTCTGGAGCCGCATCGTCCCTGCGGGACTCGCTCGATGAGGTGCTTTTGTGTTTGTAATGATAAGTGCGGGAAGCTTCGCGCAGCGTGGGGTTCACTACTCCATCCCCTATTGGGGATGGAGTAGAAGTTTTGCCCCAAGCGAAGCAGGTAAAGTTCTTCCGCAGGATAGGAATTTTTGCAAATGGGTCCCGGAGGGAGCAAGGGATTGTGCCGCAGAGTTTACGTACCGCCTTTGAACATGGATGATTACCGCTTCGTCTAATCAAGATCATCCATGTTCAAGAGAGGCCGAAGGCACATCCCTTGCGCACGTAGGGTACTATAGCATTTGCAAAATTCCCTGCATTTGAACTTTGCCGCTCCGCTCAACTAAACCTGGACTCCACGCCCCAAAACCCCTTTTAAACAGAAAAACGCCCCTGCTGACAGGGACGAATTGATCGCGGTACCACCCTGGTTACTGCACAGCTGTCAATTAAGACGTAAATCTGCTGAACAATCTCCTTGAACAAGACTTGTAACGAGTCCATCCGGCGGATTTGGTCCGCACTCCGAAATGAGCTTTCAACCATCCTTCATTAGTAAGGTTCTCTCAGCTAGCCTCATGCAAGCAGCAGTGGGCCATAACCTATTCTCTGGATAATGGACTATGGTTTACTTGATTTCATCAACGCTTTCAGTTATATACTTGTATACGATTATATACGCTTCCTAAAAGGAATGTCAACCGAATGCGTCCAGGACGCGTCTACGCCAGTTATCCTCTTTAAGTAGTTTTCCGATGCACATAATATTGAAAAACGTGCTGAACAATCACCTTGATGACAGCAAACAGCGGAACCGCCAGGATCAATCCGATCACACCCGCAAGTTCCCCTCCTGCAAGCAGTGCAAAAATAATCAGCAAAGGATGCATTTTCAAAGAGCGTCCCACTACCTGAGGGGAGATTACGTTACCTTCAAGAATTTGACAAACTGTATTCACCACAGCGACCATGAGCACCATCTTCAAGGAAATGGTTGAGGCCATAATTATAGCCGGAGCCGCCCCAAAAAAAGGCCCCAAATAAGGGATAATATTAAACACTGCAACCAGACAGGCCAGAAGCAGCGCATACGGCATTCCAACCAGCCAGTAACCCAGATACGCCAGAACTCCAATAATGATACATACCAAAAACTGTCCGCGAATATAATTACCCAAAGCCGTATCGATATCCACTAGAAGCTTGAATACCTGCTTGCGCTTCGCCTTGGGCACTGTAGCCAGCACCGTTTTTTCAATTAACTGAAAGTCCTTTAGCATGTAAAATGCCAAAAAAGGAACGATAAAAGCAATGAAAATCATATTGATTGTATTACCGATGCCGTCAATGTACTTCGAGATAGCTAGCGAAATACCGTTTTCCATCTTGACCAGAGACTTATCAATACCCGTACGAATCGTATCAGGTACAAATTGCAGGCTATTCATCGTATCGACAACGCCTTGAGCTTTCATTTCAAGCTGGGGAATGTGTTCATTAAACTCATTCAACTGGTTAATAAACATCGGTATCAAATTCATCAGAATGACCGTTGTAGAAACAATAAAAACCGCGTAAATCAGCAGGACTGCCACCGTTCTTGGAACTTTTCGAGCGTTGAGCAGAGAAACGACAGGATTCAATACATACGATATAATCATAGCGATCATAAAAGGAGCCAGTATCTCAAGCAGAAAATGATAAATGCCAAGCCAAATGGGTTTTATTTTCAATAAAACAAGCAGGATCAGCAGACCTAGCAGCATATACACCATGATTGAAAATGCTCTGCTTTTGTAAAAATGATTCACGCGTTCTCACCCGCCTTAGTTCCTTGTCCGATTACCCGCTAGTCCAAGCAATCCATCTTTTTATTTCAAAGGCCTCGTATCTTTGATAATTACGTGTTCAAAAAGCCTGCTATTCAACACTGCTAAGCTTCTGAACAACCTTTATAAGTATATGTACAACCCTGCTTCTTAATCCCCCAGGATAACACAAAAAATCGTATTCGCTTCCAGCCGCTGTGTGATTCAAGCGATTAGGGCGAATACGATTCTACGTACATTAGATCTATCCATTTATCAGTTTGCATGAATATGCGGCATTTCCTCTTCAAAAAACAGATCGTCCAGAGAGCTTAATGTACCATCTTCTTCAACTTGATATACAGACATCTTTTCTCCGTTCACACTGAGTTCAATAAAGCAGCCCCAGCAATAAAACTGATGCGAGCCTATTTTGCCAATATCCTTCGAATTACAATTCGGACAACGTAACATTTGGTATCACCCTATTCTTCATTAGATTTGACTATTTCAGTCAACCATTCATTACAGTGAACGGGGACAATAATTGCATCCTCACCCATTGTTACAGTATCCGGTAAGGGCAGCCATTTGCGGCCCTCTTTCAGATCGGAAATAAAACCTTCGGTCAATTCATATCCTATTACTTTTTTACCCAACTCAGGGTCCAAATAAACATCGTCCACAATACCCAAATGCTGACCATTCACGGTTACAACAGGCATACCCTTCACCTTATGATCCCCGTTCAGCAGCGAGATGTATAGTTGATCCTGATCATCCAGTTGGACTACAGCCTCTTCGTTGTGAATCGTAATAGCATCTTCTCCTAATGCAATTACGTCTTTCCAAGCTACACAGCTTGCTGTAGAAAACCAATGCCTGTTCTCAAGAAGTATGAGCTCAATCTGCCAGGCTTCATCCAGCAATAGATCCTTGACTGTACCGACTTGTTTGCCTGTTTGCACACAAAGAATCGGTAATCCTATCACATCACGAGCTTTTTTCAAGCGCTGTATCCTCCCGATGCAATAGCTGAATTCAATAAAATACGCTCTTACTAATAATTATTACGTATACGATTGACAATGGTTACAATTTTCTCAGCGCATGTAACAATATCTTGCAAACTGCTTGCGGATCCAAAGCTGAATCGGACGGCCGAAGCGGTAACCTGCTCAGATAATTTCATGGCTTGCAGTACATGGGATACCTCAAGTGACCCTGACGTACAGGCAGATCCACTTGCTGCAGCAATTCCTTCCATATCCAGGCTCATCAGCATCGTTTCGGATGATATGCCAGGAAAGCTTATATTAAGAATATGCGGCAAATAGTCTGTAGGATGTCCATTAATTACTACTTGTTCAGATCCCAATTGCTTTTGCAACCTTGTTACCATCTCTATACGTAGTTTTTCCATCTTTTGTTGCATTTCATACCTGTGCTCGATAAAAATTTGTAATGCTTTCGAAAATCCTGCAATTCCGGGTACATTCTCGGTGCCTGCACGCCGCTTTCTTTCTTGACTGCCGCCATGCAAAATCGGCTCCAGCTGAATATGTTTAGCTATATAAAGGGCTCCGATTCCTTTGGGTCCCTGAATTTTGTGCGCAGAGAAACTCATTAAGTCAATTGGAAGGCTACTCAGACTAAGCTCAATAACTCCCAGTGCCTGAACAGCATCAACATGGAACCAGATCCCTTTACTTCTGGCCAGCTCCCCAATCTTCACAATCGGTTGAATCGTCCCTACTTCGTTATTGCCATACATCACACTGATTAGGATGGTTTCGGGTCGAATCACCTCTTCAAGCTGTTTCAAATCGATCCGTCCGTTATTGTCAACATCCAAATAAGTAATCTCATAACCCAGCTTTTCCAGATGCTGGCACGTATGCAGCACAGCATGGTGTTCCGTCTGAACCGTTATGATATGCTTGCCCAAAGAGGAGCGCGCAGCGGCAGCACCTAGTATAGCCATGTTATTGCTTTCTGTACCTCCACTTGTAAAAACAAGCTGTGTAGCAGCACAGCCAAGTAAAGAAGCCATTAAATCTCTTGCTCGTTGAACAACAGAACGTGCTTCTCTACCTGCGCTATGCGTGCTGGAGGCATTTCCATAGGAATGTGTGTAAATCGGCAGCATGGTTTGGATAACATCGGGATGAACCGGTGTTGTTGCCGCATGGTCCAAATAGATCGTCATGATAACTCCATTATCTTCATCTGAATTAAATATAGAACATGTAGCTATCGCTGACCCCTTCACCTTTGAAGCTGATTAAATCCTTCAATGTGGTGGAATCAAGCACGGTTGCGATGCTATCCCGAATACGTACCCACAAATCGCGTTTGGCTGGATCATCCTCTTCGGTAAAATCAACAGGGCTAATGGGTCCTTCCAGCACCCGAATCACATCGCCTGCAGAAATGTCTTCTGCCAGCTTGGACAAAATGTAGCCGCCATAGGCTCCTCGAATACTTTTGACTAATCCTGCATTTCGCAAAGGAGCAACCAATTGCTCTAGGTAGTGTTCAGAAAGCTGATGCTTCTCGGCAATACTTTTTAATGAGGTGGGTCCTTCTCCGTACCTGGACGCCAGTTCCATCATAATTGTTAAACCATATCGGCCTTTGGTAGAAATTTTCAAGTCGAGCACCTCATTTACATTTCAATACATTATGGTATCGTATATATGGTATCATAAATCCGTGTATATTGGGAGAAAAACCGTGTCATATTCATGAAATATTTATTATTCGGGTCAACCTATGTATAATACAAGATAAACGTAAAGCAGCAAGGAGAGAATATCCATTATGAATAAGCAAACACGAGTCGTTCTCGGGATGTCGGGCGGTGTCGATTCCTCAGTATCAGCTCTTCTTTTAAAAGAGCAAGGATACGAGGTTATCGGTGTTTTTATGAAAAACTGGGATGATACCGATGAGTGGGGCCACTGCACCGCTGAAGAAGATTCTGAGGATGTCCGCAGAGTATGCGATCAAATCGGCATTCCCTATTATACGGTAAATTTTGAGAAACAATACATGGATAAAGTATTTCAGTACTTTCTGGATGAATATCGTAAGGGTAGAACACCGAATCCCGATGTCATGTGCAATCGTGAAATTAAATTCGGTGAGTTCTTGAACAAAGCGCTTGAGCTGGGAGCAGACTTTATTGCAACTGGGCACTACGCACAAGTAGATCAGCAGGATGGCATTTATCGTTTACGGCGCGGGGTCGACAGCAACAAAGATCAAACGTACTTTTTAAATGCACTCAATCAATACCAATTGTCTAAGGCGATGTTCCCGATCGGACATTTACCGAAGCCTGAAGTTAGAGCCATAGCAGAGCGCGCAGGTCTTGCTACTGCAAAAAAGAAAGACAGTACAGGTGTATGTTTCATTGGGGAACGGGACTTTAAGGAGTTTCTGAGTGGATACTTGCCGGCCAAGCCTGGCGATATGCAGACGTTGGAAGGCGAAGTGAAGGGTCGCCATGACGGATTGATGTATTACACTTTAGGGCAGCGTCAGGGCCTTGGTATCGGTGGCGGCTCCGGCAGCGGTGAGCCCTGGTTTGTATCCGGTAAAAATCTCGAAACTAATGTGTTATATGTCGTGCAGGGGGAGCAGCATCCCAGTCTGTATTCATTAGGCTTGAAAGCCACAGATCTGAATTGGATTAGCGGAACGCTGCCGCAGCAAGAATTCCGATGTACAGCCAAGTTCCGTTATCGGCAGCCCGACCAAGGAGTTAGCGTCACTTTTAACGAAAAGGCACGTACCTGCGAGGTCACTTTTGACAAGCCGCAAAAAGCGGTCACACCGGGCCAATCCGTCGTATTTTATGATGGCGAGCTTTGTCTTGGCGGTGCTATTATCGATACGGTCATTTCTTAAACAGTCTATACTTTTGAACAAAAATTTTCAGAATGAACACAAAAAAGCGGACTATTCGGTGCAGTTACTCTGATAAGAGTACAAGCTGCATTCGGATATCCGCTTTTTAACGTATTTACATGCTCATGGGTAACGTAACCTCTTGTTCATCATGCTCACTGCGTTTAATAACCAAAATTCGTGCGATCCGTAAATGATCGGTTTCATCAATTACAAATTCGTATTCATTATTGTAATCAATCCGTTGGCTTCTTTTCGGAGGCATTTCTACCTGAGCATAAATCCAACCGCCAATGGTGTCATAGTCATCGGATTCGATTTCAACGCCAAAATAGCTGTTTACCTCTTCAATCAACATACGCCCATCGATAGAATGTGTTGAATCATCACGTTTTTCAATCTGAGGCCGTTCTTCATCGAACTCATCCTGAACTTCGCCGACAATTTCCTCAATAATATCCTCGAAAGTAACTAATCCTGATGTGCCGCCATACTCATCAATAAGCAGCGCCATTTGCGTTTTTCTTTTTTGCATCAGTTTCAGAAGCGCACTGATTTGCATCGATTCAGGAACTTTGGTAATCGGACGAATAATTTTTTTGATATTACCGATTCCGCGGTCTGACTTCAACAAATCCTTGATATGAACAAAACCGATAACGTTATCTTTGTCAGGATCACAAACCGGATAACGGGTATGCATTTCAGTAACAGCAATTTGTCGATTTTCCTCGTACGATAGATTCGCGTACAAACAAATCATCTCGGTACGGGGAATCATAATTTCACGAGCATTCGTTTCCGAAAACTCAAAAATATTGTCCATTAATGTTAATTCAGCATTATCAATGAGTCCGCTTTTATTGCTTTCCTTCATCAAGCCGCGAATTTCTTGTTCCGTATGTGCGGATTCATGCTCATCTGTAGGCTCTATTCCAGATTTGCGCAGCAACCAGTTGGACGTACCATTCAGAAACCAAATAAATGGATACATGATTTTGTAGAACAGGATCATTGGTCCTGCAGCCATCATCGTAATTTTCTCTGGCATGCGAATCGCGTAGGTTTTGGGAAACTGTTCCCCAAGGGTAATATGAAAGGATGTGATGATCGTAAATGCAATAACAAACGAAATCGTATGCTGGATCGTTTCAGGGATTTGCAGCGGCTGCAACACCGGTTGGAGCAGTTTAGCTATTGCTGGTTCACCAATCCAGCCAAGCCCTAAGGAAGCAAGCGTAATTCCTAATTGGCAGGCTGATAAGTATCCGTTAAGGTTTCTCATGATGATTTGAGCAAACTTGGCATTGCGGTTACCTTCCTTAACCAGCACATCAATGCGGCTATGACGAACCTTGACCAAAGCAAACTCTGCTGCCACAAAAAAGCCGTTTAAGAATACCAAAAGCAAAACTAAACTTAAATTCCAAAGTATCGGTAATGGGTCACTACTCAATTAATTTCCTATTCTCCTCGTTCGAGATGAATAGGTACACCTCCCCTAAATTCACAATTTTTTTGAGACACTTGAAGCTAATATATATGAGATCTTTTAAACATAAATATGGATATCATATGCAAAAAGTGATTCGATGCTTAATAAAAAAGCCTTCCTAATCCTTTTATGAGCATCATATAACTCTATAATTAAATTATATATGATTAAACTATACAGTCAAACAGCGGGCTATGCTTAAAAGTTAACCAAATCAGTCAAAAAGCTTGATCAGTTAAACTTATACCGACAATTAGCCTAAAATGAGCCTAAAATGAGCTAGCCTGACCTATTATCGCGATTTTCGCTGCTTTTGCCCGTTTCTGCGCTCTTGATTGAGCCTTATCTTATCCTCCATGCCCTGCTCGGTTGCCTCGTAGAAGGACTGCTCCTGCAGCTTGTCTGGCAAATACTGCTGATCCACATAATGTCCCGGATAGTTATGGGGATATTGATAACCCACGTGCCCCAGCTTCTCCGATCCCTTGTAATGTGTATCACGCAAATGTATAGGTACCTCAGCTGCTCCCAGCTGCTCAAAGGCTCCCATGACTTTTCCAATAGCAATAGGTATCGCATTCGATTTGGGACTCTCAACGGCAAACAGAATCGCTTGAGCAATCACATACTTCGATTCCGGCCAGCCGATCTTATGATAGGCATCCATCGCCGTCACGGATTGCAGCATCGCTTGTGGATTAGCCAAACCTATATCCTCACTGCTGGCTACGATCAAGCGGCGCAGAAATGTCATCGGATCCATCCCCAGCTTCTCTACCGCATACAGGAACCAGAACAGCGCCGCGTCACTGGAGCCGCGGATGCTCTTGTGGAAGGCTGAGAGCACATCGTATTGCGTAGACTCATCCGCTTTGACGGTAGGACGCCGGATCGATTCCTCTGCCACCTCAAGTGTCAGATGGACCACCCCACTCGTATCCGGTGGAGTCGTTAGAGCAGCAAGCTCAAGCGCATTAAGGGCGCGACGAATATCGCCCCCAGCCATACGAGCAATATGCGCAAGCGCTTCCTCCGAAGCTGTAATGGGCAGTGAACCCAACCCACGCTCCCGGTCAACAAGCGCTCGGCGCAGCGCCACAAGAGAGTGCGCTTGAGTTAAGGCTTGAAGCTCAAATAGTGTCGATCTTGACAATAGTGCGCCATTCACATGGTGAAACGGATTTTCGGTCGTCGCTCCGATGAGCACAATAATCCCCTGTTCAACAGCTGGCAGCAGCGCATCCTGACGCGACGTATTGAAACGATGCACCTCGTCCAGAAACAAAATGGTTTTGCGACCGTATAACGTCTTGTTATCTTTTGCCTGTTCAATGACCTCACGCACATCTTTGACGGTTGCATCAACCGCGTTTAATTTAATAAATGTCCCTTGGGTGGCGTGGGATATAATGTTCGCAAGCGTTGTTTTCCCTGTACCCGGAGGGCCGTACAACAAAATCGAGGAGACCTGGTCCGCTTCTATGGCTCGTCGCAGCAGCTTGCCTGGACCTACGATTTGTTCCTGACCAATATATTCATCCAGTGTAACCGGTCGCATCCGATCTGCGAGCAGCTTCCCTGCAGGGCTTTTTTCCTCTGCTAATGAAAACAAATCCATTCTTCATCCACAACCTCTGTCGTATTCGTCAATCAGGTATTTATATACTAAAAAGCACAGGAAGAACTCCGTAAGGAGATTCCCCTATGCTTTCCATTATAAAGGACAATTTCGGCGTTTACAAAATGTGGTCCCACCGTTTGCTCGCTTCACTCCGAAATCTTCAGTCCCTATTCACCTTTTCCAGCAAATCCTTCACAACGACACTAACCGCAATTAATCCCGCTACAGGCGGTACGAAAGCATTGCTGGCCGGTGGCTGCTTGGCTTTACGGATTTCAGGTGCGTTTTCCGGAACAATTTTTTGGGTAACATCCACTCTTGGCTTGATGGGTGCTTCCGTCGAAAAGACGACCTTGACTCCCTTTTTGATTCCATCCTTGCGCAGCTTGTTTCTGATGACACGGGCTAATGGGTCCATTGAGGTTTTGGAAATATCGGCAACCTGAAACTTGGTAGGATCCATTTTATTAGCCGCGCCCATACTCGATATAATCGGTATTTTACGTTCCAGACATTGTTTGATTAAGTGAATTTTGTAGCTGATCGTATCCGAAGCATCTACTACATAATCCAAAGGATAAGCAAACAACTGCTCATACGTTTCCTCTGTATAAAACATTCGCAAGGAAACGACGTCGCATTCCGGGTTGATTTGCAAAATACGATCACGCATCAAATCGGCTTTCGGCTGGCCAACCGTCGACATAAGAGCATGCACCTGACGGTTAATATTCGTAATGTCGACGACATCCTTGTCGATCAGCACGAGTCTCCCGATACCTGTTCGGGCTAAAGCTTCAGCAGCTATACCGCCTACGCCGCCAATGCCTAATACCGCTACGCAGCTATTACGCAGGACTTCCAGGCCTTCCGGCCCGATAGCAAGCTCCGTTCTTGAAAACTGGTGCAGCATGATTAATACCTCCTAAATGACCCTCCCAAACCCTCCCTATAGGGAGGGCCCCAAAGGGCTTTGCCCTCTGGACTCCCATTGTGGTATGCATACGGTTGGGTTCTCGGGTCGCTTTCGTCCCTGTGGGACACGCTTGACTACTAGTGTAATGCACGTGTGCCAGACTGTGTGTTCTCGGGTCGCTTATCGTCCCTGTGGGACACGCTTGACTACTGGTGTGATGCACGAATGCGAGACTGTGTGTTCTCGGGTCGCTTTGGCCCCTGCGGGACGAAGCTTTACTGCTGGTGTGATGCACGAATGCGAGACTGTGTGTTCTCGGGTCGCTTTGGCCCCTGCGGGACGAAGCTTTACTGCTGGTGTAGAGACTTCACTTACTTACTTACTTACTTACGCCTTGGCAGCGGGCTGCTTAAGCGCTAGACGTATGGACAATTGTTCCAGTTGTTTATCGTCTACTGGACCTGGTGCATCTGTAAGCAAGCAGGTAGCGCTCGCGGTTTTAGGGAACGCAATCGTTTCACGCAGGTTGGTGCGTTTTGTAATTAACATCACTAGACGGTCAAAGCCGAAGGCAATTCCGCCGTGTGGAGGAGTTCCGTATTCAAAGGCTTCTAGAAGGAAGCCGAATTTTTCTTGCGCTTCTTCTTTACTGAAGCCGAGTGCCTTGAACATTTGCTCTTGAACCTCACGCTTGTAGATCCGCATCGAACCGCCGCCAACTTCGTAGCCGTTTAATACAAGGTCATAAGCTTGTGCTCTGATCTTGCCTGGATCAGTATCGAAGAAATGCATGTCTTCTTCGTTAGGACGGGTGAACGGATGGTGCTCGGCAACATAACGTTTGGCTTCTTCATCGTAGCCCAACAGCGGGAAGTCCATAACCCACGCGAATTTAAATTCATTCTCGTCGATTAGACCCAGATCGCGTCCGATTTTTAAACGAAGGTTACCTAATACATCAGCAACCACCTTTTTGGTATCTGCTGAGAATAACAGGAGATCGCCCTCTTCTGCTTCCAGACGAGTTTTTAACGCAGCAAGCTCTTCTTCTGAGAAGAATTTAACGATAGGGCCTTTCATTTCACCTTCCTTGAGTACAACCCAAGCCAGACCTTTAGCGCCGTAACGTCCGGCAAATACGCCCAAATCGTCAATTTCCTTACGACTCCAGCTGCCGCAGCCTTTAGCATTAAGTGCTTTAACTTGGCCACCTTTTTCAACAACGGAAGCAAATACTTTAACACCGGAATTAACCACGATATCGGAAACATCCTTGAGTTCCAATCCGAAACGCAAATCAGGTTTATCTGAGCCGTATTTGCCCATTGCGTCTGCATAGCTGATACGTTGGAACGGACGTGCAAGCTCGGTGCCAGTCGTTACTCTGAACAGCTCAACAGTAAGCTCCTCCATCATATCCAACAATTGATCCTGCGATAGGAAAGAAGTCTCAACGTCGACTTGTGTGAATTCAGGTTGACGGTCCGAACGCAAATCCTCGTCACGGAAGCAGCGAGCAATTTGGTAATAACGCTCCAAGCCGCCTACCATAAGCAATTGTTTAAAAATTTGCGGGGATTGCGGTAAAGCAAAAAATTCACCCGGATGCACACGGCTCGGTACCAAATAATCACGCGCGCCTTCTGGCGTGCTTTTGGTCAAAATCGGTGTTTCCACTTCCAAAAAGCCATTGGCATCCAGGAAATCACGGAATACTTTGGCAGCCTTGGAACGCAGCATCAGCGTACGCTGCATTTCCGGACGACGCAGGTCCAGGTAACGGTATTTCAAACGCAGAGATTCGTCGATTTCGATTCCGTCCTCGATGAAAAATGGCGGGTTTTTGGCAGCATTCAAAATTTCGATTTCTGTTACTTGAATTTCGATTTCACCGGTTTGCAGGTTAGCATTAATCGTAGCCGCATCACGCTCAACGACTTTTCCGCTTACAGCTAATACGTATTCGTTACGTGCACGGTCACCGATGGTCAAGGCTTCTCCTGAAAAATCAGGATTAAATACGATTTGAACCAAACCGCTGCGATCACGTAAGTCAATGAACAAGACGCCGCCCAAATCGCGTCTTCTTTGTACCCAACCGTTCAGAATAACGGTCTCTCCTACGTTCGCTTTCGTTAACGCTCCACAATGATGGGTTTTCAACAACATGACTATCATCAACCTCCAGGTTTTGTTAGATAAATTTTGCCATTTTTATTATTAAACTTAAAAAATTAATTAAAGATGCTTTAATGTCTTCATGTGTGCTACAAATTGCGCCAACTGCACGGTTTGCTGCTCGCCATTTTCCATTGACTTGATCGTGATCTCGCCGCGTGTTAGCTCATCATCACCGAGGATAGCAACATAAGAAGCTTTATAGCGATCAGCTGATTTCATTTGTGCCTTGATTTTACGGCCCAAATAATCCTTTTCTGCCTTCAGACCAGCCAGTCGAAGCAATTGCAATTGTTTGGTGACTTCCTTCTCGGCAGCTTCTCCCAAGCCTACTAAATAAATATCTAGCAGCTTTACAGCCGGAAGCTCGACATTTTGCGCCTGTAGGATGAGTAGAGTACGTTCCAGACCAAGTCCGAGTCCAACTCCAGGCTGATCATTGCTGCCTCCGCCAATTTGGCCTACAAGACCGTTATAGCGGCCTCCACCACCAATGGTATCAATTGCGCCGATACCCGCTGCCTTATACTCAAACGCCGTATGCGTGTAGTAATCAAGACCGCGGACCAAGCGTGGATTAATTCGGAAAGGAATATTCATCGCACTCAAATGCTCCTGGACCGCTGCAAAATGAGCCGTACATTCTTCATCCAAATATTCCAATATAGTTGGTGCGCCCTCGCAATGCTTTTGATCCACCTTGCAATCCAGTATACGCATTGGATTCCGATCATAGCGGGATTGGCAATCTGAGCAGAGCTGGTCTTTCACAGGAGCAAAAAACTCCTGAAGCTTCTGCTTGAATACGTCGCGACAGGCAATCGTTCCAACTGAGTTGATATCAACGGTTACATCCTTGATGCCAAGCTCATTGTAAAAAGTGTAACCAAGCGCGATCACTTCTGCATCAATACTAGGGTCAACTGATCCGAATGCTTCAATGCCGAATTGATGAAACTGCCGATAACGTCCAGCTTGCGGCTGCTCGTATCGGAACATGGGACCGATATAAAACAGCTTACTGACATCCGGCTCTCCAAATAGCTTATTTTCCACATAAGCTCGGACAACACCTGCGGTTCCTTCCGGCCTTAGTGAGAAGCTTAACGGCTTATTACGATCCCCTTTAGCTTCAAAGGTATACATTTCCTTTTCAACGATATCTGTGGTTTCACCAACACCACGTTGAAACAGCTCCGTGTTCTCAAAAATCGGTGTGCGAATTTCACGATAGTTGAATCGTTGGCACAGCTCACGCGCCTTGGATTCTACGTACTGCCATTTTTCAATCTCTCCAGGAAGCAGATCCTGGGTTCCCTTTGGTTTCTGAATACTCATGTACGGCTGCTCCTTTCTTGTTTTGCCGGATCTGGACGAAAATTAAAAAAGCTCCCGCCCCCGACATTAATTTGTCAGGGACGAGAGACTTATCAACGAAGTCATCCCGCGGTACCACCCACGATTTGCATCTTAGCGTTCCAGATGCACACTCAAAGCGGTTAACGCCCGCTATACGCAAATCGGCTACTATACGACATCTAATTGCCGTAGTTCCCCGTTTGTCCTCCGGGAGGTCTGTTCGTTCGTTTCACATAAGGAAGCTTGCAGCTTGAGCTTCCCTCTCTGTTTATGCGAGGGTACGAAGTACTTGATCCCATCAACGGATATATAATCCCATTCAATAACCATTATTGTAATAGCGAATTTTGGCAAAGTCAAGCCATTTGCTTGATAATGTGTGCTTAGAGCTTTCAAGCTCTCAGTTCATTATATTTATTTTGCCGCATTAATGTACTTGTATACATCGTTAATCAGCATATAAGTATCGCCATTCGTTAATTCCTGCTTTTTGGAAATCCCGTCCACAGTTCCTTTGCTTAGGATTCCTTTGGTCAGCAAATTGTTCAAAGCATTCTCTGCTGTTGCATCCTGCTTCAGTAGTGATGCAATCATTTGAGCTGCTGATTCCAGCGTCAATGGCTGCTTAGCAGGTTCATTAACCTTAGCGATCACCGTTGAAGGACTGCCTGACATCGCACTTGGTTTGAACTTGCGCATGCCCTCAAGCATATTGACCATTCGCTTCTGATTCGAAGCTACGTCCAGACTAAAATCATTCTTGTAACCGCCGCTGGAAAGTCCAAGGCTAATCGCTGTCTTTAAACCCTCGTAGGATTTGTGCTGCATATATGGAGCCGGCTGGATACTAAATGGCTTTAAGTCCATACCTTGATTATTCAGCATTGCGTGAAGCTTGGCAATGGATTCTTTAGATGCGGATAACTGCCGGAAGCTCATATTTTGCTCAATAGCGATCTTGACCGAAGCTCCTGCAGCTTCGCCCTCAGCCATACCGACAGGCACAACACGTGCACTCCCATGAGGAAGTGTATCATAGCTTGCTGCTCTGCCAACGACTAGCAATCCGTCAACCTTGAGCGGTACAATACTGCGGTAAGGCACCGCATATTTATCCGGATCAATGACGACAGCTCCATTGTCCTTAGGGCTTGTCCGCTGAATATCGACAGGGTATCCGCCAAATGCGATACGATCCCATTGATCACGATTTTCAAGCAAATCGATAATAGACAATCTATATTCACCTTGCATATGACGTGATTCACGCACGTACAGCTCAGGCGCAATGCCTGCCAGCTCCACCCCTTCAAATTCAGGGTACTGCTGCTTGAGATATGCCAGGACATGAGGCAACTCGTCTTTAGCAATCTGGAAAGCTTCTTGCCGTGATTTAGGGTCAAAAGGATCGACATCAAAAATTTGCAGTGCATTAACGAGCATCGTATTATCGTTTTGCCGTCCGCCGTTCAGGCCGCGCATCCTGACCTTTTCTTTATTTACAGCAGGGTAATCCTGCATCTTGGTTAAACCCCACAAACTCATTTCATTAATTCCGTAGGCACCAAGACCTTTATCCTCAGCTTGTATCGGCTTGCTGAAGCTGGCCCACCGTTCGGGTGTAATATCGTTGAGTCTGAATACGGCTGTAACCGCCATCCTGCTTTTGGGATCCATCAAGTCTTCGCGTCCTACTGTAAAAGGAACTCCAGCAGCAGCAGCAATATCTCCATCCTGTGTCGCATCAATAACTGCCTTCGCTTCGATAGCAAGCCTGCTGCCATCTGATTTGGTGACGACTACGCCTGTTACACGGGGAAGCGCTCCCGCTCCCGCAGGGGCCATTTGCGGCTCAATCTTCTTGGTTTTCATCAGCAGATCGATATTGGGTTCTCTGCTCACGATATCATTAAAAACATTAGCTGCAGTTACGACATCGAAGGAATCTCCTTCAGTGCGACCATACCATTCGCTGAATATTCCTTTATTCATAATGTCATGAGTAGATAATAGGCCTTTACTGGGCTCATAGTTCATATCTAGACTGTTCAACCAACCTAATGTCATTAATCCACCTAATATCTCGCGATCATAACCATCCACTAAAAGCGTTTTTAATCCGTTGCGCGCTGCGGATACCGCTGCAGTTATTCCTTCCGGATCTGTCCCCACTACGACGAGGTCATAGCTGTTCTTAATATTTTTCGTAACTTTTACTTCAGCTAGCTGCTGCGGCTTGCCAAGTCCTCCGCTTGAAACCCTTTTACTAGCTAACAAATATGTACCTGCTCCTATTACTGCCACTAGCAGCACGGCAAACACTGCCAACTGCCATCCTTTATTATTTCCAGTTGAATAGCCTGCTTTCCTCATCCTGCACCTCGTAAGTATCATTTTTATAGATCCATAAATTGCCAAATTGCCAGTTAAATAGCCCGTACCTTCTAAATACGAGACATCGATGACAATGGTTGCATTTGTTCGCTAAAATTCAACAAATGATCATAATTTGAGGCCTGTCCGCTTGATGTTCAGCCCAAAACTAGATTAAGTGTATCACAGGTCAAGAGCAGAAAAAAAAAAAAACCGCCATAGGGTACCCTGGCGATTTGCTTAATCTGCATGTTGTTAACGATAGGTTCGACGAGGCTGCTGCTTTAACTGCTCTGTAAAAGAGGAATAGTCTGCGGTCAGCTCATTGCCATTCAAACTGGCAGCAACCATCCCGACTGACTCCCCCAAACCACAGGAAAGCAACTGCTGCTCAGGCCGATAAACAATATTTTGATTTATGGACTTGCGCATGGGTATTAAGCTCCTTTGAGTAATAGCTGAACAAGCTGAAGACTCGTTCACTGCTGAGCTTATTATTTCCATATCAAAATATATTTATCCGTATGCTGATTCGTTTATGAAACGCTTTTTCACCAAATATCCTAACCATTCAAGCTATTCAAATAACTACTGGCTGTCGATAATTAAAGTGACCGGACCGTCGTTAACTAAAGATACATCCATCATCGCTCCAAACACTCCGGTTTCTACCTTTAAACCAAGTCTGCGAAGATGGTCATTAAATTGCTCATATAAGGGTTCAGCATGCTCCGGTTTGGCTGCAGCCATAAAGTTGGGCCGTCTGCCCTTACGACAATCCCCATAAAGTGTAAACTGAGAAATCGATAAGATTTCTCCTTCTGTTTCGGAGATGGAAAGATTCATTTTACCCGTCTCGTCCTCAAATATACGAAGTCCGGCTATTTTCTCAGCCGCATATCGGGCGTCCTGCTCTGTATCCTCATGAGTAACACCAACCAGTAGAACAAGTCCATGCCGAATCGAACCGACCGCTACACCTTCTACCTCAACGCTAGCCTGTTTACTACGCTGAACAACAATACGCACGTGCTTACACCTCAATCCTTCGTGCTAACCATTAGTCCCTAATTGGAATAACTCGTAACCTTAAGTTTGCATAATCCGATGCACCGAGTAGATGTCACGGATCCGTTTGATTTTTTCAACGACAGAGTGCAAATGCTCAATATTGCGAATCAATATCGACATATGAATTACCGCCATTTTGTTCTTGTCCGTACGGCCGGAGACAGCTGATATGATCGTTTTGCTTTCCGAAACTGCCTGCAGGACTTCATTTAACAAGCCCATACGGTCATGTCCGGCTATTTCAATCTCCACGTTATAGCTGGCTTCCACCGAATCTACCCACTCCACTTCAATCAGACGGTTGCCTTCTTCACTTCCATCAATTGCAGGAATGTTCGTACAATCCTCCCGATGCACGGAAACACCTCTGCCGCGGGTGATATAGCCAACAATGACATCACCCGGAACCGGGTTGCAGCAGCGTGCAAAACGAACAAGCAAATTGTCCACGCCTTTAACACGAACCCCATGTGTTGGCCTGCTTTTCTTCTCGGCAGGAGCTGTCTTGACTTCTTTAATCTCATTGGTGAGCTGGAGCGCTTGCTGCTGCGCTTCTTCTGCTTCTTTACGTAATTTATCAGTAAGACGGGTAACGATTTGTGCAGCTGTAATCCCACTAAAGCCAACCGCAGAGAACATATCCTCGACTTCATGGAAATTAAACTTTTTGGCAACCTCCATAAGCTCATTTTCTTTCATCAGGGTTGACGGCTCAAGACCCAATCGTTTCAGCTCACGTTCAATCGCTTCTTTACCCTTTTCTACATTTTCCTCACGCTTTTCCTTCTTGAACCACTGCCGAATTTTGCTGCGGGCATGTGAGGATTGGGCCAGCTTGATCCAGTCCTGACTTGGGCCATAAGAGTGCTTAGAGGTCAATATTTCAATGATATCTCCAGTTTTCAAACGATAGTCCAAAGAAACAATGCGACCATTTACTTTGGCACCAATGGTTCGGTTACCGATCTCCGTATGAATGCGATAGGCAAAATCAAGCGGAACCGAGCCGGCAGGCAGTTCGATAACCTCGCCTTTAGGCGTAAAAACAAATACAAGATCGGAGAAAAAGTCCATCTTTAATGATTCCACAAATTCGGAAGCGTCCTCAGCGTCCTGCTGAAGCTCCAATATTTCACGGAACCAGCTCATTTTATCTTCGAAGCTGCCTGATGGTACGACACTTCCCTCTTTATAGGCCCAGTGCGCAGCTACCCCGTATTCCGAAGTTCTATGCATATCACCAGTACGAATCTGTACTTCAAGCGGTTCACCTTTGGGACCAATTACGGTCGTATGCAGAGACTGGTACATATTCGATTTAGGCATAGCAATATAGTCCTTAAACCGTCCTGGCATAGGCTTCCAAAGTGTATGAATGATACCAAGTGTAGCATAACAATCCTTTATATTATCCACGATAATACGCAGCGCAAGCAGGTCATATATTTCATTGAACTGCTTATTGCGAGCTGTCATCTTTTTATAAATGCTATAGATGTGCTTAGGCCGACCGGAAATATCCGGCTCTATCCCCATCTCGGATAGCTTTTCGCTGACATTATGCACAACGTCCTCGATATATTGCTCACGTTCTACACGCTTTTTTTGCATCAAATTGACGATTCGGTAATATTGCTGCGGGTTTAGGTAACGAAGAGCAATGTCCTCCATTTCCCACTTGATCGCAGAGATCCCCAATCTGTTGGCAATCGGACAAAATATCTCGAGGGTTTCATCGGCAATACGCCGCTGACTTTCCTCAGATTGATATTTTAATGTGCGCATATTGTGCAGGCGATCGGCCAATTTGATGAGAATAACCCGAATATCCTGAGCCATTGCGACAAACATTTTACGATAATTTTCGTTTTGATGCTCTTCCTTGCTTTTGAATTTAATTTTCTCAAGCTTGGTCAAGCCATCAACGATCATAGCACAGGTTTTACCGAATTTGGCATTTACAATGTCCAGCGAAACGGTCGTATCTTCAACGACATCGTGAAGCAGCGCGGCGATGATTGAAGTTGCATCCATCTGCATGTTGACAACGATGTCCGCAACTGCTAATGGATGTAAAATATAAGGCTCGCCAGACTTGCGAACTTGCCCGGAATGGGCTTGCTCTGCAAATTCGTATGCTTCCCTTATACGCTTCAAATCATGTTCTTTTATAAACCCCGACGCCTTTTCAAGAAGCTGCTCAATCCCCATTCGCTTTACTCATTCCCTTAATTCGATTTTAGTCCATTATGCATTTTTCATAGGCAATACGTCAACTTATTTACGACAATTCGACAACTTTTGTCGAAAACAAAACCCGGATCTACTGTCCGGGTTTTGTATCAGAACGTACCTTTTAGTACGTTACCAGTGAAATAATATCTATCGGACCCAGCTTTTCGCGTCCATTCAGATCCAAAAGCTCAATCAAAAAAGCAGCCCCGATCACTTGTCCACCTAACTGCTCTATCAGGTTTATCGAGGTCGCAATGGTTCCACCTGTAGCCAATAAATCATCAGCAATTAGTACTTTCTGACCTGGCTTAATGGCATCTTGATGCATAGCAAGCTTATCCTTACCATATTCCAAAGCGTAATCGGCTTCAATCGTATGGCCCGGGAGCTTACCGCTTTTACGAATCGGTACGAAACCTACTCCTAATGCGATGGCGAGTGGTGCACCAATAACGAATCCTCTGGCTTCCGGTCCGGCGATACAGTCAATTTCCACTTCCTTTAACTGACGGGCCAGTTCGTTAATGACCTCCCGATACACAGGTCCATTTTGCAATAATGTAGTAATATCCTTAAAGCTGATGCCAGGCTGCGGAAAATCCTCAATCACACGGATATACGGTTTAAAATTCATACAATTCCCTCCAATAATGGTTTGTTCGATTGTTTTTGCTGCATTAGCCGTTCTTGCAGCTCCTGGCTACTTGAGTAAAGCAAGGCTTGCTCTATCTCGACATTTTGCTGCCGATTTTGGTAAATCTGAGATTGAGTTAGCTCTTTTTTGTCAGGTTTGTCTACAAGCTTATAACTGCCAGAAGCTTTTGTCATCAATCCCAGTTCGGTAAATACATCCAGCATAAATTGAATAAGACTCGAAGAAAGTCCTGAACGCTTCGACAGGCTGTCTATAAAAGCTGCCGGGGGTCTTGCTGCAGCCTGCTGTTGAACGGCTCCGTACACGGTTTTAAACATATCCCGCGATGGCAGAGCACCTTCATAGACAGTACCACCCTGATAAAATATAGCATATATTCGCTCCATACCCACTGCCGAACTAACAGCTGCACTCAGACCTGATAAGTCTGAAGGAAGATCGAAAAGAATAAGATCGGTCACCAATGGTAGGCTGACCTGCTTTGCAAGCTCATTCAAAGGCAGCAGACTATTATCCTTCTCTTTTATCAAGCACCATACCGGTAGCTCATTCACAAAGCGCCCGAGCATGCTCTCATTATGGGATTGAAACAAGATAATGCCTGCGTGTGCCTCGCCACCTGAGCGTCGACTATCAATCTCTTTGACCCTCTCCATCAGCTCGGCCAGCTTAGGCTCAATCTTGGCAATGCCCCGCCAGTCAAATAATTGCCTGTGAGCAATCCGTAAATCCTGAATCATCACCTGAGGCTTACGAACTCCGTTCCATTCATTTATGGAAAGCTCTCCAAGAACATCCATAGCTGCTGTAGATGATATCCAGGGCAGCAGCGCGCTTTTATGAAAGCCTACGGCATCGAGGGTAGCGGCACTTTCTTCCTTACTTGTCTTCAGAGTAATTTTCACATGCTGCTGTTCTTTACCTATGGTACGAAGCTCTTTATAATTGGCATTCCTAATGATTACCTTGGGTGTAGGATTCCCCATGCCGAAAGGTCCAAGCAGCTCCAGCTGTTGAACAGTTGTTACGCCGATTTCCTTTAGAGAGCATACCATATCTACATCCATATAGGGAGTATAGTCCTCGGTGCATAACCATTCTTCAGCCAAAACGTTCAAACGCCGCTCCAGCTCAGGCAAATGCTCTCTTGCGAGAGTTAATCCTGCGGCAGCCTGATGTCCACCGTAATGATCAAGCAGGTCTTGGCAATGACTTAATGCTTGATACAAATCATAGCCAGCGATGGATCGTGCAGAGCCTTTTGCCATGCCTGTCTCTTTATCGATACTTAACACAAGCGTAGGGCGATAATATTTGTCGACCAGTTTGGAAGCAACAATACCGACAACTCCTACATTCCAGCCCTCTTCCGCAACGACCAGCACCTGTTTGAGCGGCTCTGATTTGCTTTCCTGAACAATCGCATAGGCTTGCTTCGTCATCTCTTCAACAATTCTTTGACGTTCTTTGTTCAGCTGATCCAGCTGATAAGCCATACGTTCAGCATCCTGCTGACTATCGGTAGTGAGTAATCGAACCGCTTCGTCAGCATGCTCAAGCCTACCACTAGCATTGATCCGAGGGGCTAAAGTAAAACCAATATGCGTTGAATTGATATCTTTTAAGTTAATACCCGCCGCATCAAACAAAGCACGTATCCCTAAATTAGACGAAGACTGCATACGTTTAAGCCCTTGCTTGACGATCATCCGATTTTCATTCAATAAGGGCATCAAATCGGCTACCGTACCAATAGCTGCGAACTCCAACAGCTCAGCTGGCCAACGACCCAACAGCGCTTGAGCCAGCTTGAAAGCAACTCCAACGCCTGCCAGCTGCTTGAAAGGATATGGACAACCTGGTTTTTTAGGATTGATAATTGTACAGTCCTGCGGCAGGTGCTCAGGTGGTTCGTGATGATCCGTCACGATGATATCAAGACCTATCTGTCTAGCATAAGCAATTTCCTCCACGGCACTAATACCGGTGTCCACTGTAATAATCAATTGAACACCCTGCTGTTGAGCCAAATCTAGAGCCTTGTTATTTAATCCATATCCCTCATGAGTGCGGTGCGGGATATAATAATCAAAGGACGCCTGAAGTTGATTCAGCAAATGGATCATCAAGACGGTGCTGCTGATACCATCCGCATCATAATCGCCATATACACGAATCTTGTCACCTTGTTCAATAGCTATAAGAATACGATCAACTGCTTCTCCCATTCCATCTAAAAGGAACGGATCATGATTCCAATCCGTTCCTTCATCTAGAAAAGCTTTGGCATGTTCAATATTCGTCATTCCTCGGGCAATAAGCAGACGAGCAAGCAAAGGTTCTATCTGAAGCTCCTGCGCCAGCATTTCCACTTGATCGTCATCCGCTTCAGTTATGTTCCATTTTGCCTTTGCGTGAAGCATATTTTACCCTCCTGAGAGTTTTGCGTTGCAAAACTGGCTTCGTAAGCTTTTGCTTAGCTTTCCTTCGGAAAGCTTACTTCGTAAGCTTCTACTACCAACTGCTTAAAAATGTGGTGAATAATACGCGAAGCAGCCAAGGCGTCAGCGTTCGGCTTTGTTTCCATAGCAGCGAGACTTATTCACCTGGTTTTCAATGAAGCATTGAAGAAAATTGGTCCTGCTCTAAATCAATGTTATTTTTATAGGGATATCCCGCATCATATGGATTGACATGAATATAAACCTCTGCGACATGAATATGCCGCTTCAACAAGGCTTGCTTGACCGTTTTTGCGATGTCGTGGCCTTCTAGCACACTGATTCGCGGGTTTACACTAATTTTTATATCCACGATCACATAATGTCCTTGTTCCCGTGCGCGCAAATATTCGACAGCAATAACTCCTTTAATAACCTGCACGGTGCGCATCAGCTCTGCCACATCCTCATCATGAAGGGAATGCTCTAACGTCTGATGGATGGACTCCATTACAAGACGGTAGCCCATTCTCACAACTAGTATGGCTACAAACAGACCTGCTAGCGGGTCAAGGTAATACAGGTAATTATTTCCCAGGTAATGACCGAATAAGGCACCAACGACACCAATCAATACCACAAATGAAGAATATACACCCAAGCGATGTTTCCGGGCGCTTGTAATCAAATCCTGATTCGACATTTTTTTGCCTAAACGATATTTATATTGAAACATAACCTCTTTAAGTATAATCGATATGACAATAGCAATGAGTGCCGTAGCTTTCGGAGGCGAATCCACTCCATAATAAATCGTTTTGATCGATGAAAAACAAATCTCAATACCAATAACCAATAGTAAAACCGAAACAATAATAGCGGCAATGGATTCAGCCTTCCCTTGTTTATAGAGAGGATTTCCATCAGGCTGTTTTTTGGCAGCACGCAGTCCCATCAGCATAGCAAAAGAATTTCCAGCAGTTGAAACCGAATACAGGGCATCGGCAATGAGTGCCTTACTTCCTGAGAAATAACCGAATAGACCTTTCAAGGCAGCAAGAAAAATATTTCCAATGATTCCGATCCAGTAGGCGAATTCCGTTTTTTGAAAACGTTCCTCTGTCAAAAGAGCCACTCCCTAAAATTGATAGAAAAGCCGCGGAACCGTTCAGTTCACGCGGCCAGCTATTATTCTTTTACTGCAGCTGCTCTTGGTTTAGAACTCAAGGATTTGTTTTTAAGTAAATACCACAATGGGCTGGCAATACAAATCGAGGAATAAGCTCCGGATGTTAATCCGATAATTTTGGCAAGTGCAAAAAGCTTAATGGATTCGCTGCCGAACACAAACAAACAAACAGCTGCTAGCAATACAGTAAGAACCGTGTAAATATTTCTTCTCATCGTCTGCCAAATACTATTATTCAGCAAATTGGAAAGGTCTTGAGTTGTTTTAATTTTGGAGAAACGGAGATTTTCCCGCACCCTGTCAAAAATAACGATTTTATCATTGATCGAATAACCTATAGTTGTTAAAATCGCCGCCAAAAATGGCAAATTAACTTCAAAGCGGAAAATCGCAAACATCGCAATAACGACACACGCATCATGTAAAATCGCAATAATAGCTGCGACTGCAAAACGCCACTCAAATCGAATGCTTACATAAATACAAATTGCGATACTTGCAATAGCCACTGCATAGATAGCCTTAAGACCCAGCTCACGTGCAATATCCGGGGATACTGTATTGACCTCCTGGGACACCTTATCACCAAAAGTGGAAACCATGGCCGCATTAATTTGTTTGATCTGGTCATCCGAAAGAATCAAATCAAATCTGGCAGAAATATGATCATTATTACCGCCAATGGAAACGACCGACGGCTTCAGATTGATACCATTAAAGACTTCTTCCGCTTTTTCCTTGGTTACGGTTTGAGCTACGTTAATATCAAGCCCTGTTCCCGCTTTAAAATCAACACCGAAATTCAAGCCGAAAATCGATGTGACAATAAATCCTACAATCAATATAACGATAGAAATTGTGAAAAATTTGTTGCGGTTTTTCATAAAATCAAAATGGTTTCTATAATCCACGAATTTCTGCCTCCTTTACCCCGTAGTAAGAAGGTTTCTTGAACTTGTTACTTTTAATAATTAAGTACAATAACATTCTTGAGAAAAATATGTTGGTTAGTACACTCAGGACAATACTCATAATGGTGGTAAGCGCAAATCCACGAATGGCACCATTACCGACATAGTAAAGCACACCAGCAGAGATGATATTGGTAATGTTAGCGTCCATTATCGTCCGGAAGGAATGCTTGGAACCTGATTTAAGAGAAGACATCAAGCTTTTTCCACTGCGTATTTCTTCCTTGATTCGTTCATAGGTGATGATATTGGCATCAACAGCCATCCCGATACCAAGCACAAAGGCGGCTATACCAGGAAGCGTCAAGGTTGCATTCATCCAGTCAAACACGACCAGCAGCAGCCATGTATAAGTGATCAAGGTGATCGCTGCTACTAAGCCAGGCAAACGATAAAAAATGACCATAAATACTAAAATCAGGATGGAACCGATCAAGCCCGCTCTTACGGTTTGATCCAACGAGGATTTACCCAATGAAGCTCCAACTACCTGAGTATACTTTTCGGTAAGCTTCAAAGGCAAAGCACCCAAATTGATGGTTGATGCCAGTTCAGTAGCTTCCTCAAACGTATAGTTACCAGAGATCGTTGCACTGCCATCTGTGATAACCGTATTGACAACCGGCGCAGACAACTGACGCTCGTCCAGATAAATAGCGAGCGGCTTACCAACAAGCTTCTCGGTTACTTTTTTGAATTTGTCCGGATCTTTAACTTTAATATTGATTTGCGGCCGATTTGATTGGTCGAAGCCGATTTTGGCTGCATTTTCCACGAAATCACTGCCCAGCATTTCCTTCGTTCCATCTGGCCCGCGGAAAGTAAGCTCAGCAGGTTTTTTAATAACCTTACGAACTTCATCCTCATTTTTCACATCAGCCAAACGTACACGAATCCGGTCTTTCCCCTCGGTCGTAATCTCTGGTTCTGCGATACCCAGCCCATCCGCCCTTTTCATTAAACTGTTCGCTGTTTGTTTTAAAGATTCAAGTGTAACGGGTTTACCTTCCTCAATAGGTTCCGCTACGTAAAGGATTTCAAAACCACCCTTTAAGTCCAACCCTAGTTTAATTTTTGCAACTAAACTTGGGCTTGTCCAGGCTATCAGTGCGAACGTAACTAGCACTACAGCCACAAATATTGCAATCCGTTTCATATAAGTAACGATCTCCTTCCAATCTCAATAGTCCTATTATACTCACCTGCTAAAAACGAGTCAATTTGATGATTTGCGACACGCCCATACAACAGCAAAAAAATAACCCCTTCTAAGCGAAAGGGTTGCTTTTATATATACTCATCGTCATCCAGTTCATAAATTTCGTCACCTTTAACGACAAAATGTCATTCACAATTTGATGAAGCGCTGGCATCCCTGTTTTCTGATATTTATCGCTAACGCACTCCCAAATTTCCCTTCCCGTCACATGCTCATAGCCGATCATTCTAAATTCCTCTGCCTTGCTCGTACAAATACTTTCGATCAGCTCATTAAGTTCCAGCTCCGATAAAGCGACAGGCTCTTCTTCTTCGGGATCAATTGAGGAAGTTTCGGATTCCTCAGGTACCACATCATCTCCAGGATCTTTAATATCCTCATCCATTGCAACAAAGGCTTGGATCTCGGTCTGCACATTGGCTTCTGCCGCGTTCAACCCGGCTTCCGTATTCAGCTCAAGAAGTATCTGTTCCTGCTCGGTAGCTACCTGCTTCGTTTGTTCTTCTGAATGCTGGTTTTCGTACTCTTCCTTGCGCCCATCGTGCTCCACCTTCACAACCTCCTGCCCTAAACCAACTCTCTTCTTAACACTCTTATTCGCTACCAAGCAGGATTTTCCTTCCTGTACCTAATCAGGCAGTTAAATAATGTGCATGCATAGGGACAGGTACTGCATATCCATGTTAGTAGTCTCGGTAGGAAGAAGGAATCGATGTGACCAAACAATCATTTTTGAAGGGAACGCTAATTTTACTTGCAGCAGGAATTATTAATCGTATCCTTGGTTTTATTCCCCGAATTACGCTGCCCAGACTCATCGGTGCAGAAGGCGTGGGTTTATATCAAATGGGTTTCCCCTTTATGATCGTCATTTTAACATTAATAACCGGCGGTGTTCCAATTGCTGTCGCTAAGCTTATTGCTGAAGCTGAAGCAGAAAATAATGAAAGCAGAATCAGACGCATCCTCCGTCTGGCGATGACACTTACCGTGTCGCTCGGTATCGTCTTTACTTTAGCCAGTCTGCTTGGAGCGCACTGGATTGCTAACCACCTGCTTACCGATTCCAGAGTCTATTACACCTTTATATGTATGACTCCAATTATCATTTTGGTGGGAATTGGCTCTGTACTGCGCGGATACTTTCAAGGCAGACAAAATATGATTCCGACTGCAGTGTCACAGGTTGCGGAAACCTTCATACGTATTTTCACTGTTCTCGCCTTCGCCTACACGATGCTCCCCTACGGTATTGAATATGCGGCAGCAGGGGCAATGGCAGGCGTTATGGTTGGTGAAGCTGTTGCTCTCTTAGTACTTTACATCTACTATCGACGAAGCCGTAAAATGGCATCCCCTTTTCCTATTGCCAAAATCGGAACTATCCCGCTTGTTGGCCGTTGGGCGAATCTTAAACAACTTCTGAAGCTTGCATTGCCTATTACCGGAAGTAAGCTGGTTGGCTCGTGCTCGTATTTTCTTGAATCTATTCTGATCATTCGCAGCCTAGCCGCGGCAGGCATCGCAACTAAGCTGGCGACAGCACAATATGGGATGCTGCAAGGTATGATCATTCCAATTCTGCTTCTTCCAAGCGCATTGACCTATTCCTTGTCGGTTTCACTCATTCCCTCTTTGTCAGAAGCTGCAGCACGCAACGATATGAAAACCATTCATACACGGCTCCATCAATCTCTGAAGCTGGCTTTAGTTACAGGAGCACCCTTTGTCATGATTATGTTTGTTTTGGCTGAGCCGCTTTGCGATCTCATTTATGGACAAAGCCAAATCGCGCCTATGCTCAAAATGATGGCTCCGGTTGCTCTCTTTATTTATTTTCAGGCACCGCTGCAGGCGAGTCTGCAAGCTTTGAATCGTCCTGGTTCGGCTTTAATTAATACATTGGTTGGTTCTGTGATCAAGCTTGCGCTTATTGTTTGTCTTGCAGGGCAGCCTCAATTTGGCATTCTCGGGGCTGTAATGGCCATCAATGTAAACATTATGCTGGTGACTGTATTGCATTGGCACAGTGTCGTGAGACTGCTTCATTTCCGTATGCAGATGATTGACTTCGCCAAGGTTGGCTTAGCTATGCTGGTGTCAGGCTGGTGCAGCTACGTACTGATGTATACGCATTGGCTGGATAATGAAACTGTACGGTTTACGGTTTCTTGTATCACTGGTGTGCTTATTTATTTTTCCTGTTCACTTTTATTGCGGCTTATTGACCGCGGTGATCTGATGCGTGTACTGCTGCTTGGGCGCAAGCTTATCAAGTAAACCTGCATAGCCTTGACCGTGTTTGCTTGTTGTTACCTGCGACGATCCACAAACCATTTTCCCCGATGATCCAATGTACAGAAGAATACATCTCTGAATTCTTTGATCCCTTGCAGTTGGAGTTCACTCTTGAGCCAGAATCGTGTTTTCCCAAGCTTCTCCAAGTTCTCATCCTGCACCTTGCCATCCATAATCAGCGGTAACGGCAAGCCCTCGTAACGGAAAAGGCTTTTTCCCTCGGCAGGTGTTGCGGTAGGCTCCTTTTTCTCGACGACAGTAAGCTTGCCCGAGGGCTCAAGAATGGCAAACTCGACATTGGCCACGTCCATCACCTTACTCTGGCGCAGCTGCAGTAATAAGTCATCAAGGTTATAGCGCTGTCGTCTCATCTCCTCACGGTTGAGTTTTCCGTTCTCAATAATAAGTGAGCTCTTTCCTTCAAACAGTCTGCGGAGCTTTTCATTTTTCAAAGACAGATACGCAATAACCAGTTGAACGCCTACCAACGTGAACATCGGCAAAATACCATCGATCAGCGACTTATTCATATCCTCAAGCACAAACACAGCAATCTCTGCAATCATAATCGATATGACCAGATCAAAAACGGACAGCTTGCCAATTTCCCTTTTTCCCATAATTCTCATTGTCACAAACACAATAAAGTACACAAAAATGGTACGAAAAAAAAGCGTCAGCATATGGATTGTCCTCCTGAGCATATTCCAAGCCTATTGTAGCCTCTATCCTTGTACCTCATACTTGAGTCTATTTGCGAATTGTTGCCAGTATAAAAATAAAAGTTTCCCTAAAGAAACTATTTGTCTAATGGAAAATAATTGTTGCAAGGCAAACATTTTTGCTGTAGGATAAAATGCATATCGGAAATATAGGTTCGGCCCTATTTTTTTGCCCTAATTGTTTCCCTTGAACAAAATATTTGCATAAAGAAAACATTAAAAGGAGAGATACACAATGATGAAGGTTCGTCGGCAAAAAGCATCCACAGCTTTTAAGAAATTAGTTTTAATTGTAAGCAGCATTTGCTTTATGGCCGCAATAGCCGCCTGCTCGAGCATCGATATGTCAGACAAACCGGCAGCGGGTGAACCTAAACTTAAGGTAACAACTACTGTCGGCATGATTACTGATGTTGTACAGCAGGTCGGTGGACATCATGTTGATGTTACTGGTTTGATGAAGCCTGGCGTGGACCCCCATCTTTATAAAGCTTCACAGGGTGATATTCAAAAGCTGGATAAGGCCGATATTATTTTCTACAACGGCCTTCATCTTGAAGGGAAAATGGGCGATATCTTCGAAAAGATGTCCAAAAATAAAGTCACTGTTGCTGTATCCGAAAAAATCGATCGATCCAAACTGCGTTCCGGTGCCCAAATGGACAGTGAGTTCGACCCACATATCTGGTTTGATGTCACTCACTGGATGAAAGCAACAGAATCCATTCGTGACACCTTGATTAAGAAAGATCCCGCACATAGCGAGGACTACAAAAAAAATGCAGAAGCCTACCTCAAGCAGTTGGATGCACTGCATAAGGAGGTAACTGATCAAATTAAATCGATTCCAGAACAAAGCCGGGTGCTCGTTACCGCACACGATGCATTTGGTTATTTCGGAGATGCCTACGGGGTTAAGGTTATGGGTCTGCAAGGCATGAGCACGGCATCCGAAGCAGGAACGAAGGATGTAACAGATCTGCGTGATTTTCTGGTCAAAAATAAAATTAAAGCTGTATTTATTGAGTCCAGCGTCCCTCGAAAAGCCATCGATGCCGTTATTCAAGGTGCCAAGGAAAAAGGCCATGAGCTGACGATAGGCGGTGAGCTATTTTCCGATGCGATGGGTGAAGCCGGAACTCCTGAAGGCACCTACCTTGGAATGGTTCGCCATAATGTGAATACGATCGTCAAAGCACTTAAATAGATTATAAAAGGAGAAATGCATGATGAGCACAACACCGCTGCAAATCACGAATATGTCTGTTGCGTATTTAAAGAAACCCGTGCTTCGCAACGTTACCTTTGAGGCTCCGGAAGGAAAGCTGATCGGCATTGTAGGACCTAACGGAGCTGGAAAATCGACTTTAATTAAAGCTGCACTCGGATTGATTCCTAGTCTGACAGGTGATGTATCCATCTATGGACGTCCTTATTCGGAGCAAAGAAATCTGGTGGGCTATGTGCCGCAGCGTGAATCTGTAGACTGGGATTTCCCTACCCATGCGCTAGATGTCGTCATGATGGGTCGTTATGGGCATCTGGGATGGTTTAAGCATCCCGGAAAGGCTGATAAGAAAATCGCTATGGAATGCCTCGAAAAGGTCGGTATGGCCGACTTTGCGCATAGGCAGATCAGTCAGCTTTCCGGAGGCCAGCAGCAGCGGATTTTTTTGGCGAGGGCACTAGCTCAAGACGCTCAGCTGTACTTTATGGATGAACCCTTTGTTGGCGTAGATGCGGCAACGGAAAAAGCAATCATCACCCTGCTGAACGAATTAAAAATGCATAAAAAAACTGTTCTGGTCGTTCATCACGATTTAGCCACAGTCAAGGAATATTTCGATTGGGTCATGCTGCTGAATGTACAGATTATTGCCTTTGGTCCAACTGAGCAAGCTTTTACATCAACTAAGCTTCAGGAAACCTATGGTGGCAGATTGACGATGCTGGATCACGATAACCACTCTTCATTACTCATAGATTCGAGGTGAATGGTATGCTCTCATGGTTTCAATTATTTCTCGACCCGAATACGCAATGGATATTACTTGGTTGTATGCTGCTCGGATTAAGCAGTGGGGTTATCGGCTGTTTTGCCTATCTGCGTAAACAAGCCCTAATGGGGGATGCCTTATCGCATGCGGCGCTTCCGGGAATTTGCATCACTTTTATGTTGACAGGCTCCAAGTCGATTCTTCTATTTTTAATTGGAGCCGCTATTGCGGGAATCATTGCAACATTCGGAATTGGTTATGTAACAAGGCATACCCGAATCAAACAGGACTCTGCGCTCGCAATCGTGCTCTCTGTGTTTTTCGGCTTCGGTATCGTGCTGCTCACACAAATCCAGCATAGTGGAAGCGGGAATCAAAGTGGATTGGATAAGTTCCTGTTCGGTCAGGCCGCTTCAATGGTTAAATCCGATGTGATCATCATCTCGATCATTTGTCTGCTCTTGCTTGGCATCAGTACTTTATTAATCAAGGAATTCAAGCTGGTGAGCTTCGATCCCGGCTTTGCCCGCGGTATGGGATTCCCTGTTGCCTTTCTGGAGCAGCTCATTATGTTTCTTATTGTCATTGCCGTCGTTGTGGGCATACAGGCAGTAGGTGTCGTATTAATGGCCGCTCTGCTCATTACCCCAGCGGTATCCGCACGTTATTGGACCGATAAGCTTGGTTTCATGATTGTGATTGCCGGATTGTTCGGGGCTCTAAGCGGATTCATAGGTACTCTAATTAGCGCAAGCGGCAACAATTTACCAACAGGTCCCTTAACTGTGCTAGCAGCAACTGCCCTCTTTGTCCTCTCATTGTTAGCCGCCCCCCGCAGGGGTATCATCTCCAAGCTGCTCGTTCGAGCCTCGGTTCGCAACCGTGTGGTGCAAGAAGAAAAATCGCTACGTCTGGAGCAGAGAGGTGAAACTGGATGAGCACCTTCTGGATTATACTAACGGGGGCATTGGTTGCCAGCACCTGCGGTATCGTAGGCTGCTTCCTGGTGCTCCGGAAGATGGCGATGATAGGAGATGCGATTAGTCATGCTGTGCTTCCTGGCATCGTGATAGCTTTTCTGATCAGCGGTTCCAGAGATTCTCTATTCATGATGCTTGGTGCTGCAGCGATTGGTCTGATAACCGTCTTCTTGATTCAATTGTTCCATCAGAGCGGTGTGCAATCTGATGCGGCGATTGGTGTGGTGTTTACCGCGCTGTTCGCGGTTGGGGTCGTTCTGATCAGCATTTTTACCAAGAGCATCGATCTTGATCTTGATTGTGTATTGTATGGAGAAATTGCTTATGTGCCTTGGAATACCCTTCACATAGGCGGAATCGACATTGGACCCAAAGCGGTATGGGGCGTCGGCCTGGCCCTGCTGCTTACTATTATTATGATCTCCTTATTTTACAAGCAGTTTAAAATTTGCTCGTTTGATCCGGCAATGGCCGCAGCTGTTGGAATTCCCGTTATGTTGTTCCATTACCTGCTCATGGGTCTCGTTTCGATCAGCACGGTTGCTTCCTTTGAAAGTGTTGGCGCCATTCTTGTTGTTGGCATGCTCGTTATACCACCTGCGACAGCCTATCTGCTAACGGAAAAACTAAGTCGGATGATCATATACAGCATTGTCATGGGCTGCTGCTGCTCAGTTCTCGGATATTATGTCGCTCATCTGCTCGATGCATCTATTGCAGGGAGCATGATCTGCATAGCAGGTTGCTTCTTCATTCTGGCTCTGTTTTTTTCACCTACACATGGAGTTATCGTTCGTAAATGGAAACAAAAACAACTCATTCGCGAAGACATCATACAAACGCGGGTGTAAGGCTTTAATACGTCAGCAAGCTATCCATACCAAATAGCCGTAAATCGCCACAAGTGACGATTACGGCTATTTCCATAACACTTATAACTTCAACTAATAAAACATATAGCTCACATAAGCGGTTGCAATTAAAAGCGATATCAGCGTTAGCGGTGCTCCTGCCTTCAAAAAGGCTCTGAATGAGATTGGATGTCCCGCTCTGCCCGCAAGTCCAGCCGCAATAAGATTGCCTGTTGCCCCTACAAGCGTACCGCTTCCGCCTAACCCTGCACCCAAGGCTAAAGACCACCAAAGTGGATTTAATGCACCTTGCGATTGTATGCCCAAATCCTGAATGATCGGAATCATCAGCGTAACAAAAAATGTACTGTCCGTTGTTGCCGAAACCAATCCGGTTAACCATAGAATAAGCATCGAGATATACATCAGATTACCTGAGGTGAGCTCCATTGCTTTGACCACGATGACCTGCACGATTCCAGCTTCCATAACCCCACCAACTACGATGAACAAACCACATATGTAGAACAATGTGCTCCAATCCACAGAGCTGTGTATCTCTGTCCAGCCATGCTTTTTATAATTGGCTATACACATCAATAATGCCCCTGCTAACGCTACGTAAGCTACCTCAAAGCGAAGCAGCGGATGTAGCATGAAAGCGGCCAATACAAGGCCCCATACCGTCAATACCTTGATAACCAGCCTTTTGTCCTTAATATAGGTGCCCGGCTGTATCGACATTAGCTCACCCATAGGAGTTTGTGTGGACTTCCAAACTTTTGCATAAAAAAGACTTAAAAGCCCTACAGTAACGATCCAAATGATAAGCACAGGCGGCACAAGATTAACCAAAAAATCATTAAAGGTGAGTCCAGCCTTCGTTCCAATGATGACACTTGGCAAACTGCCAATCAGGGTCGCTGTACCACCGAGATTCGCAGTTATCGTGATGGTAATCACGAAGGGAACCGCACTAATTTTCATCAATTTGGCAATAGAAATCGTAATTGGAATGAGTAATAAAATAGCAGTCAAGCTATCCAGCCAAGCGGCAGCAGCCGTACTTAGCAGAGCCAAAACAATAAGCAGGATGATCGGCTTTCCCTTCGAGCCTTGTGCCGCTTTGGCAGCTGCATAGGAGAAAACCCCAGTTCGATTAGTCATTCCGATCATGATCATCAAACCAATCAACAGCCCTATCGCCTGCCAGGGCAAGTGGTACCAAAAGGCTGAACCCGCTTCCACAATACCTAATATTACCATTAGCAGCCCGCCGCCAAGCGCTGCATACGTGCGATGAATCAGCCCGGTAACTATCCATATAAAAGTGAATAAAGCAATAATAATGGCAGCTAGTACCTGCCAGTTGGCAAGGCTGTGAACCGAATCCATACAATCACTTCCTTTCACTTACAATAATGACATTCCCCGATAATTGATTCTGTAGGGATGGAACGACCTGTACTAATTTTATGTACGGGCCCATACAATGATGATAAGAACCTCTATCTGAAAGGAAGAGAACCGGAATGAAGTCATCCCCCTTATTATCCGGATTAACGGTTGCTATGATCTTCATGCTGCTCGGAACACTTATGACCTCGCTGCTGATGCTTGCGACCAATTTACAGGAAAGCTCTCTGTACAGCTACACCATGTCCATTCATGGAATAGCCATGCTGATCGGCGGCATGACAGCGGGAAAACGTAGTGGTGCGAAGGGTTGGTATCACGGAGGCATGCTAGGTTTGGTGTACACATGTATCATATGGCTCATTGGATTTCTGACTTATGATGCCGGATTTACTGAGCAAACCTTGTATCTGGCAGCGCTGACAATCATAACAGGTGCACTCGGAGGCATCCTCGGTATTAACTTCAAAAAGTAACGTACAGCAAAAATGCGAGTCCATCCATACCAGTGGAGGCTCGCATTTTCCCTTACAGCAACCTATTTCTTCTCTTCTACAGCAGGTTGGTTTGAAACAGCGTTGATTGCTGAACGTTCGAATGTAAGCTTGGTCACATCATTAACTCGTAAAACGATTGTATCGTCGGAAATTTCCAGAATCGTACCATGTAGACCACCAATGGTTACGACTTTATCACCTTTTTTCAAATTGCCCAGCATCATACCGCGAGTTTTTTGACGCTTTTGCTGTGGACGAATCAATAAGAAATACAACACAACAAACATTAGTACAAGTGGCCCATAAGTAACCAAATAACCTTGTAGTCCGGCATCACCAGCAGCAGCATCAGCAGCAACTAAAAACGACATTCCAATCTCCCCTTTTATCTTGAACTATAGTTAAAAACCTTTTCCGTTCTCATGTAATCCATACTTATCAAAAAAATGATCACGGAAATCAAGCAGACGATCCTCTAGAATCGCTTGTCGAACCTGACGCATCATCTCGACCAAAAAATGAAGGTTATGATAGGTCGTAAGACGAATACCAAACGTTTCATCCGCTTTGATCAAATGCCTGATATATGCTCTGGAATAATTCGTGCAGGTATAACAGGAGCATTCAGGATCCAGCGGACCAAAATCCTCCGCATACTGTGCATTACGGACTACAAGCCTACCCGAGCTGGTCATAACCGTACCATTGCGGGCAATACGAGTCGGCAACACGCAGTCAAACATATCAATGCCGCGAATAGACCCCTCAATAAGTGCGTCAGGAGACCCGACCCCCATCAAATAACGAGGCTTGTTGGCCGGTAGGATTGGAACCGTGTAATCCAGCATCTCATACATAAGCGGCTTGGATTCACCAACACTCAGTCCACCAATAGCATAACCCGGGAAATCCATGGAAGTCAACTCACTTGCGCTTTGTTTGCGCAGATCCTCATACATACCGCCCTGTACGATGGCAAATAGCGCCTGATCATGAGGACGAGCATGACTCTTCAGGCAGCGTTCAGCCCACCTTGTTGTCCGCTCTAATGAATTTTTCACATAGCTGTGTTCGGCGGGATACGGTGGACACTCATCAAAAGCCATAATAATATCGGCTCCCAGCGAGTTTTGTATCTCAATCGATTTCTCCGGAGAAATGAACAGCTTGTCACCATTCAAATGCGACTTGAAGGCAACGCCCTCCTCCGTGATTTTACGCATATTGCTAAGACTGAATACTTGAAAGCCACCACTGTCTGTCAAAATCGGACGGTCCCAGTTCATAAAGCCATGCAGTCCGCCTGCACGTCTTACAATGTCATGTCCCGGTCTGATGAACAGGTGATAGGTGTTACTCAAAATGATATGCGCGTCCATAGCTTTTAATTCTTCCGGGCTCATTGTCTTCACGGTAGCCTGAGTGCCTACGGGCATAAACGTAGGTGTCTCGATAATACCATGAGGTGTATGAACGCGCCCCAAACGGGCTCCGGATTGCTTGCATGTCTTAATATGCTCGTAGGTAATTGCCATCTCTGATCACTCTTCCTGCTTGAACTAATAAATGTTGTTCAAAAAGTCCCCTTTTGATCACGAAGTTTGAGTGGACTTTTTGAACTTGAACTAATAAATAAACATTGCATCGCCGAAGCTAAAAAACCGATATTCCTGATCGACAGCCTCACGGTAAGCGGCCAGTACCTGCTCTCTCCCAGCCATTGCGCTAATGAGCATTAGCAGCGTCGATTTCGGTAAATGAAAATTGGTCAATAATGCGTCCACAATTTGAAAGGTATAACCTGGATAAATAAAAATCCCAGTCCATCCACTGCCAGACTCAACCCGACCGGATTGCCCGCTGTTGCGTGCTGCCGTTTCCAACGTTCTCGCCGATGTAGTACCTACTGCGATCACCTTGCGCCCTCCTGCTTTGGCCGCATTAATACGGGCAGCAGCCTCTTCACTCACCTCGTAGAACTCTTCATGCATCTCATGGGTCTCCACATCTTCCACAGATACGGGTCTGAATGTTCCGAGTCCTACATGCAGCGTGATATACACTAATTGAATACCTTTTTGTTCCAGCTTACTCAAGTAAGCTTCGGTAAAATGAAGCCCTGCTGTAGGTGCTGCGGCAGAGCCCTCATGTTTGGCATAAACGGTTTGATAGCGCTCTTTCTCCGGAAGCTGCTCTTTGATATATGGCGGAAGCGGCATTTGACCTAACCGATCCAGCAGCTCAGGGAAAATCCCTTCGTAACTAAAGCGTACCACACGTCCACCCATATCGGATTCTTCCTCAACGGTAGCCGTAAGCATGTGTTGGCCCCCTGCATCTGCCTCACCAAAAAGAATGACAGCCCCCGTTTTTAACCGTTTACCCGGACGTACCAGCGCTTCCCACCGGTCACCCTCCAGCTGCTTCAGGAGCAGCAGCTCTGCTTTCGAGCCTGTACCCGATTTCACACCAAAAAGCCGTGCAGGCAGCACTCGTGTATCGTTCAACACGAGTACATCCCCGGCCTCCATATGATCAATCAAATCTGGGAATGCTTTATGATCCACCGCGCCTGTCGTTTTGTTCAACGTCAACAAACGCGAAGCTGTACGATCCTTTAAGGGAGTCTGAGCTATAAGTGAATCCGGTAAATCAAAATCGAACCATTCTACTTGCATATTCGCTTCATTCCTTGATTATCGAGACTCCTACATAGTAGGTCTGCAATATTTTTTTGTAATCATAGCCAAGCTCAGCATAACCCTTGGCTCCCCATTGGGACATTCCAAGGCCATGACCATTGCCGGTTCCTTTAAACACATACTGAGAAGCTTTATTCGTCATTCGTACTTTGTTGTCGCCACTGAGCACAAATAGCTGAGATGCGGTAGCCGGCTGCGCTGAGCCAGTCCCTCCTACAACCGTTATATTCGGCATAGAAGCTGACTGATTGCGCGTGACGCTATCTGCTCCCAATACAGTATACCTTCCCGTTTCCTCAATTTCAAACAGGGTACTAGGCAAGCCATTAAATAGTGTGCGCAACGCATCCGGATATTCAGGCTCCAATAGTAGGCCATTGGCTGTCATCTCGATCACTCGACCCGACAAACCACGTCCCTTGACTTCCAATCGGTCAAGAGCACCCGTGATCGGTTTCTTTAGCACTGTATTCACTTTTTCCTTAATCTTATCAGCATCATAAGGACCTCTGATCCACGAGTAAGCGTTCGATTCTACAGCTTGATCAAACACAACGAATCGGTCCCCGATATTGACCTTGAAGGCAGCAGGATTAGCTGTATTATCGACGTAAGGTGCGGGACGCACGGCAATATCTGTACCTGTAGATTCATAGTAAGGGAGACCCGCCGGATTTTTTTGACCCGTGTCCCTAACATAGGAAGAATGGATATAACCGTTATTCCCATTCGGCAATACGATTCGATACCAAATCGCTTTGCCTTTCTCCGCTCCTTCATCAGGAGTAGGTGTGCTTTTCAAGTAATTGACTTTATTGCCCCATACCTCGGTAGATTCAGCCGTCATTCCTCCTGCATTGGAATAAAATAAAGGGGAAATCAAGCTCGTTGAATCCATGATCACTTCTCCTTGCGTTGCCATGACAGCTTGCGAGGCAGTTGGAAATTCGGCACCTGCACCTTTGTAAGCCTGATCCAGAGTTGTATCTGTAAGATGGGCAATCTGATATTTGACACCCTGCTTTAACGCATAGGTGCGCGCTGCCACTGCTTGAGCCTTCAAAGCCTCGAGCGGCCATTCCTTGCTAAGCTCGGAACTCACAACCGATACCAGATACTGCTCAAAAGGCAGTTCATTAATAACAGCAAGCTTACCGTTCAGGCGTGACAATTCAATCACACCCCGATAGGAACGCTCCGACCGTTCCACAACAGTTACAGTTTCGGCTGATTTGGACGTAACAGAAAGTTTAACGCTTGTTCCCCCCAGCAAAAGCTGTTGAATGGTACCACCCGTCGTAGAGGAAGGATCAGCAAGCGTGCGTTTTAACACATAAGTAAGACCCGCATCCACTGGCTGAAGTGAAATGGACGGTACAACCGTACCCAGCTGCTGTTTGGCAGCTGTCAGCTCCGCTGCATCTGACCCAGCAGCTACGAGAACCGCATAGGCAGGCGCACCTGCAGCTGCGTCCAAATAAGCAACATCAGCATCCAATCCAGCTTGTCCCATGGCGGCTGCCTGCGACTGCGCTTCTGCTTCTGTCGCATAGCTGCCAGCATTCCAATGCAAAGGTCCCTTCACCGCAGCTGTGTAGCCTTTGCTAGCTGCTGTGAGATCGGCAACTGTCTTGGCTTTAGTCAAAGCAGCAGCTGCCAGCTCCTTCGTCGTAAATGGACCCAGCACCAACTGGTATACAGATTTCCCAAGCTTCGTACGTACGCTGATGCTGGCATCCATCTTTAAATCGGTCAGCTTTTTGGTTAAGGTTCGAGCCTGATTTGCATCTGGGGTTTCCAATACCATCACGCTATAAGAATCAAGCTCCACACGCAGCGGGCTTTTATCTGATGTCGCAAACAAAGGCCTTAGGCCAGACGCATTGATCAGACTGACATCCAACCCTTTATCAGCCGACAAAGTAACATCCGGCGTAAGTGCGCTGTATTTCCCTGTATCGATAAATAAGGCAATTCTAATCTTATCCAATTTGGGTACAGCCGCTGCAGAAGCCGGAGAGGTATGGCCTGACAGCATGCCTGCTAACAGGCAAATTATTAGCATGAACAAACTGACTCTGTATAAATTCTTTGTTGTCGATTTCGCACAACTTCTATAACGGAGCTGGTTTCGAAGCTTTCCCATTACCTTGTTTCCCCCTTATTACGGTGAGCTGTTTGGAATAGGCAATCCTAAATGCTGATAAGCGGTATGTGTTGCCATCCGACCACGCGGCGTACGCTGCAGGAAGCCAATTTGCAACAGATAAGGCTCGTAGACATCCTCTATCGTTTGACTTTCTTCACCTATTGTTGCTGCTATCGTATCCAATCCAACAGGTCCACCCTTAAAGCTAAGTATAATGGCCCGCAGCATTTTATGATCGATTTCATCCAATCCCAGATTATCTACCTGAATACTGATCAAAGCATCCTTCACGATATCCATCGTAATGATGCCGTCACCCTTAACCTGGGCAAAATCACGCACGCGCTTCAAGAGACGATTCGCGATACGTGGTGTTCCACGAGAACGCATCCCTATCTCTCGAGCTGCTTCTCCGATAATCTGGACTTGCAAAATATCTGCTGTTCGACTCACGATAAAAGTTAATTCTTCAATCGTGTAGTATTCCAATCTGCTAATAACTCCAAATCGGTCCCGCAGCGGAGCAGACAATAATCCCGCTCTTGTGGTTGCCCCAATTAAAGTGAATGCAGGCAAATCCAATCGTACCGTACGGGCGCTGGGTCCTTTACCGATAATAATATCAAGGGCGTAATCCTCCATTGCCGGATATAGGACTTCCTCGACGGTTCGGTTCAAACGATGAATTTCGTCGATAAATAGCACATCGCCCTCCTGCAGATTCGACAATATAGCCGCCAAATCTCCGGGACGTTCGATAGCCGGTCCTGAAGTCGTACGGATGTTTACTCCCAATTCATTGGCGATAATGTTCGACAACGTTGTTTTACCAAGTCCTGGAGGACCGTACAGTAGTACGTGGTCCAGCGCTTCCTTACGCATTTTGGCAGCATCTATGTAGATTTTCAGATTGCTTTTGGCCTGGGTCTGCCCGATGTACTCAGCCAAATAACGAGGACGCAGGCTGTATTCCATCATTTGTTCTTCTTCCATCATCAGGTTGGCTGATATAATCCGATCATCCATCATGGTGTCTCCTTTCATCGCACATAACTTTACCGCAACGACTGCTGGAACAGAGCCTGCAGCGCAAGCTTGATCACGATATCCACGGTTTCATCACCCTTGAGCTTTGCTTTAATCAGCTGCCCTGTTCGATCAGCCTCCGCTTCTGTATAACCAAGTCCAAGCAAAGCAGTCTTGGCCTCGCTCCAAATGCCGGATCCTTGAGGTGGGACTGCAAGATGACCTGTCCCCGTAATCGCCAGCATCGAATCATCACCAGCAGAAATAGCACCCAGCTTATCCTTCAAATCGAGAATCATCCTTTGTGCGGTTTTGCGTCCAATCCCCGGCAGCTTCATCAGGAAAGAAATGTTTTCTTGCTGAATCGAAGCCGCGATAACTTCCGGTCTGCCTCCAGCCAGCACGCCAATGGCAACCTTAGGTCCGATGCCGTTAACCTCCAAAAGCAAACGGAACAACGATTGTTCTTCACGAGTGGGGAAACCAAACAACAGATGCGCATCCTCGCGAACCTGATAATGAATAAACAAGGTTGTTTCTTCCCCATCCTTTGTTTGAACCGCATAAGGATTCGTACAAAACACCCGATAACCAACACCTTTTACATCCAGCACCAAATAATCCGGTTCTCTATGTACAACTATGCCTCTTAAAAAATCGATCATGGTTTGCGTACCTCATTTATCTTTTGTTGAAGAACAGCAGAATGAGCATGGCAGATCGCAATCGCCAAGGCATCCGCGACATCATCCGGCTTGGGCACAGCGGACAAATGAAGGAACAGCTTGACCATCTCCTGCACCTGTTTTTTTTCAGCTTTACCGTAGCCAACTACAGCTTGCTTCACTTGCAGTGGCGTATATTCACCAATTGAAAGTCCTTGTTGGACCGCTGCCAAAATGAGCACACCCCGCGCCTGTGACACCGCCATCGCCGTTGTAACGTTACGATTAAAAAACAACTTTTCGATCGCTATAGCATCCGGTTTATATTTATCGATTAATTGAACCATCGAATCATATACGGTCTTTAAACGTAAAGCACCATCCGTGTGAGCTTCTGTCTGAATACAGCCATACTGAACAGGGACCAGCCGACTTCCCTGCTTATCAATGACGCCAAATCCGACGATCGCAATACCGGGGTCAATTCCCATAACTCGCATTTCTTCCCCACTCCTAGCCTGCCAAAAGCGAACATATGTGTTCCATTATAGCAGATATCGCTTCCAATGAACACGCCAAAAAGTCCATTCAGCTCAAACCGACTGAATAGACTCTGTTGTTTTCCATAAAAATCTTTATTCTCCCGTTTGCCTATGGGGCCGGTGAAATCTTTAAGGCTTGTCCAGGGACGTCAACTGCATAATCACTGAACGTTGACAAAACGCTGTTGTATTCGGATAAATCCCTCACTTGAATGCCCCGATACAACTCTTTGATCGCGCTGTTAGGCAGGCTGCTTTTCAGATGCTCAATATTTAATTGAAAGAAGGTTTGGATCACACTTCCTCCTCCTACCCCTGGAACGCCCTCAAATAGAGACAAATTCCCACTGCTGTCCATTCCGAAATAAGCATTCTCTTTGCAGCGCGGCGACAGATCCTCGATGGTTTCCTTGAAATAAACACGACCATTGGCATCCATACTAACAGTTGCTTCTGGACTGCTCCTGTGATAATCCAAAATTTCGGCAGCACTCATTAAACCGATCGGCTGCAGCTCTTCACCGCAAACGTATATTTTTTGGGTAAAAGTTTCCCGCTGAGCTTTGATTTGGCTGATCATTTCCATCACTTCCTTCTCAGGCTGACTATGTCCATGGCCAATTACCATCTGCGCCTGCTCCTCCGGCTGCAAGGTAAGGGTAGTTCGGGAAGAATAATGCCAAACATAGGCAGCACTGGATACACTGACGAGCAGCCAAAATATCGTTAAATTCATCCAACGGCGCTTCCAGCGCAGACTTTTCTGCAATCGTTTTTTGAGCTTTTTGAGGAATGCAAGGATAACCATATGTACCCACCCCTTCTGTAAAATATCCGAACCTATGTAGCTTTTACTACCTATTTTCCCCTTGGTTACTTTCTTTATACACTAGAACCTGATTCTCCCTTACTCTCTGGGGAAGACAAAAAAACTGCGGCTTATCACATATAAGTGACAAACAGCAGTTTCCTTTGAAATTGATTGTTCGTTATCTGACCAGCCAAGGGGAATTCGTTGAGGCTTTACTCGTTTTTTGTGTTGATCTGCGGTTTCTTTGTGCCGGTTTAGCGGCTTTTGTGGAGATCGAAGCCTTTTTTCGACTGTTGGTTGTGTTTTGTACAGTCAATTTTTTTTCTTCCGATGCATCTGCATTAGTAGAGATTTCAGCTTTTGCTTTTGCTTCAGCTTCACTTTGCTGTCTGAGCAGCTGCTCGAGTTCATACCTGCTGTTGCAGCCGCAATCATGCATGCCTGCTCCATATGGAGACCAACCGTACGGCTGTACCATATGAGCCGGGTGCATAGACATCGGATACACGGAACCCGGGTATGCTGAGTTTGCAGCCATTGGTTCATAGCCCTGAGTATAGACTGGCATTTCTCCGTACGATACAGGGGATTGAGCAGTTGGCCAAGTCCCGTATGGCATTGGAGCATTCGGCATTTGCGCATTTGGCATTTGCGCATTCGGCATTTGTGCATTTGGCATTTGTGCATTTGGCATTTGAGAAATCGGCATCGCGTATGGATATGGCATGGCTTGGGTGTGCATCACTGGCCCACCGCAGCCGCAGCCACAATCACCGATAGATTGCTGCGGCTGTTGGTAAAAGGGATAATTAGGCATGCCGCCAAATGAAGCTTCAGCAGGCATGGAAGCCCCATAAGGTGATTCCGCAAACGGAGAAAGCATAGGCTCCGACCACATCGAATGCTGTGGTGCATTCATGTAGTCATGAGTAAACACTTCTGCTGCAGGCTCCTGATATTGCTGGAACAAGTTCATATCATGATGGGAATGCCCCCACATCTGTGCTTGTGTGCCATGTTCGAAGCCTTGATTATTGTCATGCCATGGATAAGTGTTCATAGATTCTATGGGCATCATAGGTGGTGCATATTGATTTTCAGGCTGCAGGAATTGTGGTTGTTCTTGCTGCATCGGCTTCATAGGAGGTGTATACGATTCTGGCTGCAGATATTGTGGCTGCTCTTGCGGCATCGGCTTCATCGGTGGTGTATACGATTCTGGCTGCAGGTATTGTGGTTGTTCTTGCTGCATCGGCTTCATCGGTGGTGTGTACGATTCTGGTTGTAGATATTGTGGCTGCTCTTGCTGCATCGGCTTCATAGGTGGTGTATACGACTCTGGCTGTAGGTATTCCGGATAGGGTGCTGCAGGTTTTAATGGCTTTTGAAACTCGATATTAGGGATCGGTTCTGGCATCGGAATCACCTTACTTGGCTGCACAGCTTCCTGGGGCTTCTCAGCTATTGGTGCAGGCGCAACCGCTATCGGAGCCGGGGCAGGTAATGGAACAGGAATAGGAGCCGTATTTGGCTTGTTAATGGGAGCGGTATTTGGTTTGTTATAATGGTGTTCAGCATGGTGCGGATGGTCATTTTGGTGCTGATGGGATTCATGATGCAGCTTTACTTTCGGAATGTACACAACCTCACCCGTCATCAAAATATTCGGATTTTTCAGCTGCGGATTTGCGGTTATCAACATTTGCAAGGGAACATTCCATGATTTCCCAAGCTTCCACAGGGTATCCCCTTGAACTACCACATGCTTATGCAAATAGTCGGTTGGCGGAATGACCGGCATCGGCGCATTTGGGATTTTCACCTTCATTCCCACATCAATCACATTCGGGTCCGTAATTTGCGGATTGTTCGCAATCAGCTTGTCGAGATCTACATTGTACTTGTTGGCGATTTCGTAGAGCGTGTCGCCTTTCTTCACCATATGAATTTTCACTTCACAAACCTCCTTGGCATTATCCTAATATCCACCTGCACGTGCCAAAACAAAATGACCTTACAGTTTATGCACCAAAGTAGGCATTTGACCATCATTACTGGAAAAAAACTAATATTAAACGTAAGAAAAACAGAGAGGTTGTCTCCCTTACCTACAGAAGCTTAGCTCTCAGCGCGTTGCTGGATAATACAAAAAGCCCCCTTTCTCCGCTTTATCAGCGGAAACAGGAGGCTATTGCAAGACCAATTATTCGTATACTTTGACACCATCAATATCAACGAGCTTGCGGAATTCCTTAAGCAGATGTGTAGTAATAGGGCCTGCTTTGCCTTCACCTATGGTTCTGGCATCCACCTCGCGAACCGCAATAACCTCTGCAGCAGTTCCGGTAAAGAACACCTCATCAGCCACATAAACATCATGCAGGGTGAATGGCTCTTCTTTTACCTTGTAGCCCAGCTTCTCACAAATTTCGATAATCGCAGCGCGCGTAATGCCTTCAAGAGCACCACAGTAGCAAGGAGGCGTGAAAACAACCCCTCTTTTGATGATGAAAATATTGTCGGACGAGCCCTCAGCTACATAGCCTTGGGAGTTCAGCATAATCGCCTCGCCTACGCCAGCCAGATTAGCTTGAATTTTAACCAGAATATTGTTCAGGTAGTTCAGTGATTTGATTTTTGGATTCAACGCATCCGGCACATTGCGGCGTGTGGAAACTGAAACGGTTTTCAAACCATTCACATAAGCCTCTTCCGGGTAAATCGACAGCTGCTCTACGATAATAATTATATTCGCCTTCGGTGAACGGCGCGGGTCTAATCCAAGATCGCCGGGACCACGGGAAACAACAAGACGGATGTATCCGTTTTGCAGCTCGTTTTTGCGAATTGTTTCGATCAGCACCTGCTGCATTTCTTCTTGAGGAAGCGGGATGTCAAGCATGATGGATTTAGCCGAATCATACAAGCGGTCTAAATGCTCTTTGCATTTGAAAATATTTCCGTTGTAGATCCGAATCCCTTCAAAGATACCGTCTCCGTACAAAAATCCATGATCATATACCGAAACTGTTGCATCTTCCTTGCTCACATACTTGCCGTTTAAATAAATAACTTGTGCCATACTAACAATTACACCTCCGAGTGTGTAGGTTTATAAGAATAGGTGGGATAACAACCCAATATGCGAACCTGACAGCCTATCGCTTCAATTTCCTGAAGGGCTGACGGGAGCAATACCGAATCAAGCGTTGCATCAATATCAATATAGAAATAATAATTGCCAAGCTTCTTCTTCGTCGGTCTGGATTCGATCTTGGACAAGTTGATTCTGCGCCAGGCAAAGGCTGAAAGCACCTGATGCAAAGCCCCCGGATAATCCTCCGGCAGCGTGACGAGAATTGTCGTTTTGTGAGACCTGTAGTTATCCTTCAGCTCAATCGGAGCTTGTCCGACCAAAACGAATCGTGTAAAGTTGTTCTGGTGATCCTGAACATCCTGTGCCCATATCTGGAGTCCGTATAGTGCGCCTGCTGATCGGGGAGCAAGTGCTGCTACCTCCGGATTTCCAAGCTCTTGCACGAGTCTTGCGGCTTCTCCGTTGCTGCTGACCTGTTCCAGTTCCACATGAGGCAAATACTGCCGTAAAAACTTGCGGCATTGGGTTAATGTCACACCATGCGAGACGATTTTCTTCAAGCTGCTGCAGCTTGTTTCCAACGTTTCACCGGGAGCCTGCCAAGCCATTAACTGTATCGAGATCGGGTAAATCCATTCGGCCTGCATGGGCAGATTCACCTCGTGCACCAGCCAATCCAGATGAAGGCTGACCGAACCGTCAAACGTGTTCTCGATCGGAATGACACTATAATCCGTTATTCCGTTTACCGTTGACATAAAAACATCGTCAATCAGCTTGCAATGCACGTATTCACAATCAGCGCTGTCCAGGAAATGGCGCGCCGATTCCTCGGTATATGTACCGGGACCCAAAAGTGCAATTCGCTTCATGTGCGAACGTCTCCTTTGATGTTTTCAAATAATGTACACCCTTCATCAAAGTGTGTCAACACCTGAACACCTTGCCTTGCAGGGTTCAGCCACATCAAGGTGGCTTCGATCCCTTCACTGCGCAGCGTGCCCTGCAGGAACTGCTCCAGCTCCGCTTTGCGGGAGCTGCTGCGATCAACGAGCGTGAGCATCGTCGGACCTGCGCCGCTTAAAGCAACGCCAAGGGCGCCGTGGTTCGTCGCCTCGGCGAGGATGTGCGCGAGCCCTGGTACAAGCGGGGCTCGGTAAGGCTGATGCAGCGCGTCTTTCATCGCGCGCGGGATCATGTCCAGCCGCCCGGTACAGAGGGCGGCTACGAGCACGGACGAATGGCCGACGTTGAAAACGGCATTCGTCAAGCTCTGCTCGCGCGGCAGGACGTGACGCGCTTTCTCTGTAGACAGCTGGAAGTGTGGAATCGCCACCAGCACTTCCAGCTGCTCATTCGGCTCGACGCGGATATATTCCGCGCGCTCGCCGTCCCAGAAGGCGACAACGAGACCGCCGAACAGCGAAGCGCCGACATTGTCAGGATGATGCTCCAGTGCTGTCGACATCTGGAACAAGGTGTCGTCAGACAAGGGACTCCCAATCAGCGCATTGGCGCATGCCAGAGCCCCTACAATAGCAGCTGCACTGCTGCCAAGCCCACGTGTTAGTGGAATATCGCTATACATCGAAATTTCCAATTCAGGGTGCGTGACTCCAGCTTTGTCGAACACCATCTGCGCTACTTTATAAATCAGGTTCGATTTATCTGTGGGAATTCCCTCCATCCCACTCCCGATCAGATGGATGCTGGTTTGTGCCGCTGTGCTCATTTCTATCCACGCATATAGATCAAGCGCCATACCAAGCGTGTCGAATCCAGGGCCCAGATTCGCCGTACTTCCCGGCACTTTTACGCGTACCTTGCCGCTATTCATACCCATCGTACGACTCCTTTTTCTGTTATAGAGGTGTTCAAAAAAGGACTTTTTGAACACGCACTATTAGCAATTTCTTGATGTTAGCCTTCCACCCGATAAACACTCTTGATCGAGTGAACCACGTTCATGCCTTCGAACTGCTTTAACACTTTTTTCATTGCCGCTTGATTTGCATCATGAGTAATTATGATAATTTCCGCTTTGGGATTCGTTTGATTTGGATGCTGCAGTACCGACTCAAGGCTTACTTCATGCTCGGCGAACACTTGCGTAATTTGAGCAAGCACACCCGCTTTATCCTCAACGTGAAGCAAAATGAAGTTCTTGGAAGCAATCTGCTCATCGGTTTTCAGCTTCTTTTCCTTATATGGAGCAAAAGCTCGCTGACCATTAATGCCCAGCTTCAAATTGCGTACAACCGCCACGAGATCCGCAACAATGGATGTAGCTGTTGGCATACCGCCCGCTCCAGGACCATAGAACATCGTTTCCCCTACGGCCTCACCATGCACATACACAGCATTGAAAACTCCATTCACCGAAGCCAAAGGATGCGATTTCTTCACCATGGTCGGCTGTACACTGATGCTGATACAATCGTCTTGACGCTCAGCAATTCCAAGCAGCTTCACCTCATAACCCAAACGTTTTCCGTAAGCAATGTCTTCCTTGGTTACTTGACTGATGCCGCGAACCTTAACATCACTTAAAGATACATTCGCATGGAATCCGAGTGTGGCAAGAATGGTCATTTTACGTGCTGCATCAAATCCTTCTACATCCGAAGTTGGGTCAGACTCAGCATAGCCCAAATCCTGTGCTTCCTTCAGAACATCATCATAAGCGGCGCCTTCCTGACTCATCTTCGACATGATGTAGTTGGTTGTACCGTTGACGATTCCCATAATCTTCGTAATACGATCGGAAGAAAAGCCCTCAACCAATGTCCGAATAATCGGAATACCGCCTGCAACACTGGCTTCGTACAAGACGTCACAGCCTTTTTCAGCCGCTTTGGCCAAAATCTCCTGTCCATGCAGCGCCATTAAATCCTTGTTGGCTGTAACGACATGCTTGCCTCTGTCCAACGCTTCAAGAATATAACCTTTGGCCAGCTCAATACCGCCCATAACCTCAATCACAATATCAATTTCCGGATCTTCAATAACATCACGCGGATTTTCCGTCATTACATCTGGACTGACATCAATGTCACGCTGCTTGCTTTTATCCTGAACCAATATTTTGGAAATCTCAATGGAGGCACCGGTTTGGCTCAGCAAATCCTGTTGGTGCCCCTTAATGATCCGGACGACACCTGTTCCTACAGTCCCAAGACCGAGTAATCCTACTTTAATTGCTTTCATTATGATTTCCTCCTTATATTTGCAAACGATCCTTCAGCTCTTATCTACCCCTGTCCAACCAAAGCAGCACGACTCACGCCATCCTGCGCTCTCAGCATCTCCAGCACAAAAGTCACATTTTCTTCCATCAATGAGGTTTCCACTGAAATGACCACATTGGCAATCCCCTGCAGTGGAATCGTTTGATGTATCGTTAGCACGTTACCCTCAAGTCCTGCAATCATCGCAAGCACTTTGGACAAAATGCCTGAACGATGCTCAAGATCCATTGAAATGGTAACGATTCGTTCCCGATCCAGCTTGCTTAGCGGAAATATTCCGTCCTTATACTTATAAAAGGCACTTCTGCTTAGTTCGACCTGTTCGACAGCCTCATGAATCGTTCTTACATGCCCACGAGCCAATAGCTCCTTGGCTTGCACGGTTTTAAGCAAGGCCTCAGGCAAAATATCTTCCCTGACCAAATAATACCGATCATGCTCATTTGGCTTTGTGTCACCCTTTTTTTTATCCGTCAGCGTAAAAATCCTCTCCAAAAAGACGAATGTTTCTACCTAGTGGACATTATATCGAAAACAACGGTTGGAGGCAATAGGCTTTTGCAAATAGCCAGTCATTTTCATAAAGTTTCCACATCTGTCGCCTTCCTAATCAAGTGTATTCATGGTAAAGTTGGTAAAATCAATAAACAAGCATGACGCTGCGAACACTTATATATCTAATAAAGGAGCAAATCGATGATTCGTGCACGTTTAATGGCAACCGCCATGTTGTTTCATGACAACGATCTTTTGATGATGAAAAGGTCTCCGACACGTACGTTAAATCCAGGAATGTGGGCAGCCGTAGGCGGCCATCTCGATCCGGGAGAGATTGGTTCCCCACGCAACGCCTGCTTACGTGAAGTATTCGAAGAAACAGGTTTTCATGAAGAGGAGATTATCGGTTTAAAGCTGCAGTACATTTTGATCCGGCTCAATCAGCAGGAAGTTCGGCAGCAATTTATTTACACGGCTCGTACGACCCGACGAGATGTTATTCAGACTGAGGAAGGCGTTCTGCACTGGATTCCGCGTGAGCAGGTGCTTGATCGTGAAATTCCGTTTATTTTCCACCGTCTGCTTGAGCATTATTTCGAACACGGCTCTGTTGATCATATCTGGGTCGGCACCGCTGGTTTCGATCACCACTCCACGCCTGAAGTACATTGGACAGCCTTGGTTGATCCCGAGATGAATTGAGCTTCCCGTTTCTAATAAAGGCGGCAGCTTTAATAAACAGCAAAAAACCGTATGGACGTAAGGTCCATTCGGTTTTTTTGTTGAGAATCTTTAAGATTTATCTTGATAATCCTTTAATAATTTACGCCTGAGCCTGATTTGGCCCAGTCTTTTCTCCAGCTGCGTGATACCGCATAGAAGGCTAACGTTACGACCAGAACAATTGAAGCGACTACCATAAATCCAGTAACATGAGACCCGGTAGCTTGCTTTAAAGGTCCTAAAATGTTATTCGGCAGCAAAAATCCTCCAAACCCTCCTGCTGCACCTACAATACCTGTGACAACTCCGATTTCTTTGGAGAAACGCTGCGGCACCAACTGGAAGATAGATCCATTTCCCATGCCTAGGCAAGCCATCATCACACTCGTAATCAGCAGCATCACCATAAAGGAGCTTGGCATTGTCGACACGAGAAAAGCACAGACGCAGACAACGGAGTAGAGAATCAGCATGAACCGCATGCCCCCTACCTTATCTGCTATGTATCCGCCTATGGGTCTAAAAAGACTGCCTGCAATAACCGTAATCGTAACTAGATAACCAATTTGAATTTTGGACAATCCACCTGCCATCGCATTTTCCCCATACACATCATAAAAGAAAATACTGAAATAACTGGAAAACCCGACAAACCCGCCAAACGTAATTGCATAAAAGACACTGAACCACCAGGTATCCTTATGTTTAAATGCCGACAAATAATCAAGGATTCCTTTGGGAGCCGGTTGATTTGGACTATCCTTCGCCATTAGGATATAAGCGATCAATACTAGCACCAACGGAATAATCGCAAGCCCAAATACATTGTGCCATCCCATACTTGCTGCCAGCTGCGGGCCAAAAAAGGTGGCAATTGCTGTACCGCTATTGCCTGCGCCTGCAATACCCATCGCTAAGCCTTGATACTGCGGCGGGTACCAACGACTTGCCAGAGAGAGGGATACAGCAAAGCTTGCGCCTGCAATCCCAAGTAAAAAACCGAGTGCCAGTACTTGATTAAAGGTCGTACCGCCCAGCCACCCCCACAATAGAGGCAGGATGGTCAGCAGCATACCGATAATTCCCGCTTTCCGAGATCCGATGCGATCAGCCAGAATTCCCATTGGTATTCTAAATATGGAGCCTCCCAATGTAGGAATCGCCACAATGGTTGCCTTTTGCCCATCCGTTAGTCCAAAATCCTTCGTTACGTATAAAGCCAAAGCACCAAATAACACCCAAATCATGAAACTAACATCGAAATATAGAAATGCTGACATCAAACTCGGAAAATGCCCTGATTTTTTAAAATTTTTAACTTCCAATCTATAATGCCTCCCTAGTCGGTATGAAAGGTTTACATAAAATAAGAGAAATGCCAGCTCACATTAAATACATGCGCAGCGGGTACTCCTCTTATCGAGCTAACTATTCTTTTTCAACAAACTCAAATTCAAAATCACCAATTTGAATGGTCTGTCCATCTACAGCACCACGAGTTCGAAGCGCTTGATCAATACCTTTTTTACGTAAAATCCGCGCAAATCGCTCAACCGCTTCCTGCGTACTGAAGTTCGTTCGTTTGATCAGCTTTTCAATACTTGGGCTTTCAATTACAAACGTGTCATTCTCACGTCGGATGGTGAATTCCTCATCATCCTGCGCTTCAAATTTGAATACCTTCCGCTCAGACAGATCAACGAGATCCTCCAGCAATGGCATATCAGGAATTGTTTCCAGCAGGTCCGCAACTTTGTACAAAAGCTCCTGAACACCGTTTTTGGTCACTGCCGATACAGGTATCACACGAATAGAAGGATCCGCTTCCGCAAGCTGGCGTGTAAATTCCTCCAAATAGACTTCTGCGTCTGGCATGTCCATTTTATTAGCAACAACAATTTGCGGCCGCTCACCCAGCTTAGCACTATACAGCGTTAGCTCATTGTTGATTTTTTGCCAATCATCAAAAGGATCACGTCCATCCGTAGCCGCCATATCGATGATATGAACAACAACACGCGTTCTTTCTACATGTCGCAGAAACTCATGGCCGAGACCTACGCCCTCATGAGCCCCTTCAATTAATCCTGGTAAGTCGGCCATCACAAAGCTTCGACCATCACCTACGTCAACAACACCCAAATTTGGAGTCAGCGTTGTAAAATGATAAGCAGCGATCTTAGGCTGAGCTGCGGATACAACAGACAGCAATGTTGATTTCCCTACACTCGGAAAACCTACCAAGCCGACATCAGCCATTACCTTAAGCTCAAGCACAAGCCAACGCTCCTGGCCTTCTTCCCCATTTTCGGCTATCTCCGGTGCAGGATTGTTCGCCGTAGCAAACTTCGCATTACCACGACCACCACGACCACCCTTGGCTACAATGACCTCCTGATCATGGCGTGTTAAATCTGCCATAATTTCGTGAGTATCATCATTAATCACTACCGTACCCGGAGGTACTCTAACGATTAAATCCTCAGCATTAGCGCCATGCTGCGTTTTGTTCCGGCCTTTAATTCCACGATCGGCTTTAAAATGCTTTTGGTATCTGAAGTCAACCAATGTGCGAAGACCTTCGTCTACCCGGAAAATAACGTTTCCTCCGTTACCTCCATCGCCACCGCCCGGCCCTCCATCAGGTACATACTTTTCTCTGCGGAATGCAACGAGGCCATCGCCTCCATCGCCGCCTTTAACATAAATCTTCGCTTTATCGATAAACATGCCTACACCTCTTTATATATTCAACGGCAATTCGATGTTCACTGCTATAGAATGCCCATCCCATTGATTTGTTTTCAATGTCATATTCATTTCGGATTGGAGCCTGACTCGTTCCAGAGCAGCCAACAGCTGATCACAAGCCTTGTCACATTGGTAATTAACATTTATTATCAGCTCACCCACCGTTTGGGTCAGCTTTAAAAGTAAACTATGCTCATGTTCATGATGAGCGACCGCATGTTCTTTAAAAACCTCAATAACCGCGATCAACAGTTGAGTCAATCTTTTGCAATCGAACGATAACTCATTTAAATGAATTTCATGTTCCATTTCAACTTCAAGCTTTAATTCCTTCACCTCGGCCTGTACCGAGAATATATATACAATCAGTTCGGGAACTCCGAGCTTCGAAATGTTACTTTCACGCTGAACCTTTAATTTGATGGTGTGCATCAAACTCTCCAGCTTTTCATACTTGCGGAGCTTGACATAGCCGAATATTAATTGAATCTCATTCATCCAATCGTGCCGATAGTGGTTAAATAAGCGAATCAATCGGAGATCCTGATCGAATTCTCTGTCATCACCCATTAAAATGGCCCCATTTTCACACTGATTACCGAAGCATTCTTCGCTGAACGGTCGATTCGAACCCATGTCAATCTCTCCGATCCCCTAGTCCAAATATAGAAAAATCCCCGGCGACACTGAATCGCCGGGGCTATCGTCGATGACGTATTATACTTCTACAGCTGCAGCCACCGGAGCGACTTCAAAAGGGTAAACACTTACTTTTTTGCGAGTACGACCATAACGCTCGAACTTCACAACGCCTTCGATCAAAGCAAACAACGTATCATCGGAACCGATACCTACGTTATTGCCCGGATGAATCTTAGTTCCGCGTTGGCGGTACAAGATGCTTCCAGCGCTAACTCCTTGGCCATCAGCACGTTTAGCGCCAAGACGCTTACCGATACTGTCACGACCGTTCTTCGTGGAACCTACACCCTTCTTGGATGCAAACATCTGAAGATTTAATTGTAACATGGTGTCAACCTCCTTCATTTCTTATTTTCTTGCAAATCTATATACGCACTGTACGATTGTTTAATAGTTTGCAGCATGACAACCATCGACTCCAAAATCATCTGCAGCTTTTCATCCAATACGTTATCCGCAAGCTCAGAAACATCAACTTCCAGCAAGCCATGCTTGGCTTGAGTTTTTAATTGAATTCCCAGCAATGCTTCAACCGAATTGACTGTACCTACCGTAACAGCAGATACACCTGCACAGACAATATCTTTGCCAGGCTCATCATACATGGCATGACCTTTTACTTGAAACGAATAGATACGACCGTCAGGCTTGCGCTTAATCTTTACACGAATCATCTGCTGATCCCTAAGCTTTGATAGCTTCGATTACAACTTTAGTGTAAGGTTGACGATGACCTTGTTTACGACGATAGTTTTTCTTGGCTTTGTATTTGTAAACGATGATTTTCTCACCTTTACCATGCTTTTCCACTTTCGCGGAAACAGCAGCTCCGGAAACCAATGGAGCTCCAAGAACTAAACCAGATTCTTTAGACACAGCCAAAACTTTGTCAAAAGTAACGGAATCGCCTTCACCAGCATTCAATTTTTCGATGTATAGTACATCGCCTTCTTGAACCTTGTATTGCTTACCACCTGTTTCAATAATTGCGTACATATTGTTGCACCTCCTTCATGTCTCAGACTCGCCTATAAGCAGGTGATGTGCTATCACAATAGACACATACTTATACCTGTTTCGCGCGGTTACAGCATGTTTTGCAACATACTCGAATATTTTATCACAGTGAACTTAACAAAGCAACACTTACTTTGTGGCAGATGATCACTGTTTATTTGGACCAAATCCAGCCATTTCCGTCGCAAGTCTTGCAGCGGGTTATGGGAAGCTTATCCGTGCCTGTCTTTATTTTTTTGCGTGTCAGCTCCATAAGTCCAAGCTTCGTCCAACCGACAACCACCGTTTTGGTTCGATCTTTACGTGTTTCTTCTACGAGTAATTCCAATACCTGCTGTCGATTCGATTCCAATCCCATATCGATGAAGTCTATAACGATTAGCCCTCCGATATCCCGTAGTCTGAGCAGTCTGGCAATATCCTTGGCCGCCATTAAATTCGTATCGTACACCGTCTGCTCCAAGCTGACGCTGCCTGTATATTTGCCCGTATTCACATCAAAAACGGTCAGTGCCTCCGTATAATCTACAATCAGATAGCCACCGTTATCCAACCATACTTTTCGTTTAAAACCACTTTGCAGCTGCTCGTCGACATGATAAGTTGCAAATAGCGATATCGACCGACTCTCAAACAAACGTACGTGCTCACATAACGAAGGCGCCGACGTCCGCAGCAGAGAAACGATGGAGTGGTATATTTCCTTATCATCGATCCAAAGCTCTTTAATATCCTCGCTAAATCCGTCGCGTACCCATCTGGAAAGAAGGCCAAAATCACTATAAACCTTCCGCGGCACGGCACCTGGCTTTTGGACCGATTTTTCTACCGTTAGCCAGCGCTGTCGAAGCTCCTCCAAATCGGCGGCAATCGTCGCTTCCGAAGCCCCTTGTGCAGCCGTTCGCACAATGAAGCCTTCTCCAGGGATTACCTTGCTTTCTGCAGCACGCTTTAGACGCAGCCGTTCCTCTTCATTTGCAATTTTTCGCGATACACCAATGTAATCCGCCTCAGGCATGTAAACTCCCCATCTGCCAGGAATGGAATGATGCGTCGTAACACGTGCTCCCTTCGTTCCAACAGGCTCCTTAACCACCTGAACGAGCAAGGTTTGTCCTTCCTGAACCAGGTCGGTGACCAACGGCTTCTGTTGGGGCTGTTTGTCTAAATGAGCAGGAAGCATATCGTCGATGTACAAAAATGCATTTTTCTCAAGTCCTATATCCAAAAATGCGGCCTGCATTCCTTGCAGTACCCGCATGACACGACCTAAATACATATTGCCAGCCAATTGCTCGGTTCCACGAGACTCGTTGTCATACTCAGCCAGCTTGCCATTTTCCAACACAGCTACTTCAATTTGATCTTGTCCGCATTGAACCAGAATTTGCTTCATCTTTTCCACCTCGCCTTCCATTTTACATGAAAAGCTCAGAAATCGCACATCCCCGCTTGGACTCATTAAAATAGGAATACAGCAACGGCTGTTCCGATACTACGGACCTTATGGACCCATGCTCGTCCAGTACATAAACTAAATGGTATTTTTCACGCATGAATAAACGAACAACATCCTTGATACGTCGACTCCCATTAACTACGATAGGTTGAGCCATTGTCCCCGCCCCCATTAATCGAACCAAAGCCGTTTCACGGTGCAGCAAAAAACGCATGAAATGGTAAGCTCTCCCTTTGTAGCTATACCAGTTGGAATAGATTAAAAAGATGCCAATCATCAGTAGATTCAGCTGAATGCCGCCTCCACGTACGACATGTAATACAGAGAGAATGGTAACAACCAGACTCAGCACAAGGCTTAAGCAGCAGCTAAGCGTGATTACACGATGATAAGGCAGCCATAAACTCATCAGAGACCCCAGCAGCTTCCCCCCATCGAGCGGCGTAATTGGGAGCAGATTAAACAAGGCGATATAGAGATTGGCTTCAATAAAGTAGGCGCTCCACTGCTCCGATACCAAACCCATCCATTGCAGCAAATAGGCAATTAGCATCATCCAGATGTTTTGCAAAGGGCCTGCTATCACTACAATGACTTCTTGCCAGACCGGCACGCTGCCAAGCTCCTCAACCACAGCCTCGCCTCCGTAGGGCAGCAGCAGCACTTCTTTAATGCGCCAGCCGAATCCTTTGGCAGCTAGTACATGACCCATTTCATGCACAAGCACAATTCCGAATAACGTAGCTATTTCTATAAAATAACCACCTGCTACGGACAGCAGCATCACAATTGAAAACAGCGGATGAATTCGAATGGGAACACCGAACCATCGATTCCACCTAATCAAAAGCAACCACATCCATCGGATTTAAATACTGATTATTCTTAGAAATGGCGAAATACAGATATCCAGCCTGCTTGGAGGTATTGGCGGAAACTTTGCCAATCGTTTCTCCTCCCTTTATCCAATCATTAAGCTCGACCTTTGCTTCAATCCAGCCATACACAGACTCTAGGCCATTCGCATGACGAATGACAACAGTAAAGCCCGTGTCATCCTTATTGCCTTTGTAAATAACCAAGCCTGTATCCAAAGCCGCTACTGTCGCATCGCCTTTCGTCTCAAGCGTTACGCCTAATCGACTTGATTCATAAGGAGCAATGACTGTTCCTCTCACCGGGGAGAAATAGTGCTTCTTAAGCGCCGTCACCTTCTGGGCCTCCTGCTGCTTACCTGGCATCCAGGCAGGAAGCAGCGACGGATTCCCGCCCCATTGCCGCTCATACCATAAAGTAACCATATGAAAATCAAAAGATTCATTCAGCGATGCTGAAATATGAGATTTGGCAATATTGGCCCAAGGATTATTCAATTGAAACAATCCCCACACCGTCGCAAATAACGCGCAGCTAATTACCAGTTTGATCCGAATGGAATGGGCATTTGGACGAAACGGCCAACCTCCCTCATCTTCAGGACCAGCTGTCGATTGCTCGGAATACTCACGCATCCATTTACGTTTCCACACATATTCAGGATCATTCCAACGCTCTGATGCCTCTCGCAGCTGTTCCATTTGTCTATGGTTCATTTTATCCCGTGTTTCCATGTCGATAATCCTCCTGCATCAGATAGGGCTTGTATATTCCATCCTATGAGCATGTACACTCGAATATAACAAGCAGAGATATTAACTGATCAAGGATTCCTACCCATTTCGAATTCCATGTATACAAGCCTATAGACATACTTAGAAAAAAAGAGTTCCCTTAAAATCGAAATATGTTAAAATATCGTTCGGGAAGTTATATAAAGGGAGGTCACACTGTGTCACGCATCATTCAAGTTGATGAACGCCCTACGTTGGGTGAAAGCATTCCGCTAAGTTTACAGCACTTATTTGCAATGTTCGGCTCCACCGTGCTCGTACCTGTTTTGTTTCAGGTCGATCCGGCAACCATCCTGTTAATGAACGGGATCGGTACTTTGCTTTACATTTTTATGACCAAAGGTAAAATCCCCGCTTTTCTGGGATCAAGCTTCGCCTTTCTGTCCCCAGTCTTCGTTGTTTTGGGCTCTAAAGGCTATAGCGCGGCATTAGGGGGATTTCTCGTTGTCGGTCTGATTTTTACAATCGTTGCTTTACTCATCCGTGCTGTGGGGACGCGATGGATTGATGTTGTGTTCCCCCCCGCAGCGATGGGCGCCATTGTATCCGTTATCGGATTGGAGCTGGTTCCGACAGCTGCTGGAATGGCCGGCTTTATCGCACCAGGCGGCGCTCCCGCAGGCTGGACGCTGGACGGGACAGCCGTGACCGTTTCGGTTTTCACTTTTGCAGTAGGAACTATCGGTTCAGTCTTATTTCGCGGCATTTTTAAAGTCATTCCGATATTGATTGCGATTATCGCCGGATATGTGCTTGCTGCGATGTTAGGATTGGTACATATCAGGGAAATCGTAGCATCTGCTCCTTGGTTCAAACTCCCGACTTACTATAGCCCTACATTCGACTTAGCCAGTATCTTGATTATCGCTCCGGCGGCTCTGGTCGTAATTGCTGAACATATCGGTCACCTAATCGTAACCGGAAACATGGTTGGCAAGGATTTATCCAAAGACCCAGGACTCAGCAAATCATTGCTCGGAAACGGTGTTTCAACAATGCTATCCTCCCTGGTAGGCTCTACGCCTAATACAACCTATGGTGAAAATATCGGGGTTATGGCGATCAGTCGAGTATATTCCGTTTGGGTTATCGGAGGGGCTGCGATAATGGCGATAGTCCTGTCCTTCATCGGAAAAATATCCGCATTAATCCAGACCATCCCGACACCCGTTATGGGTGGTGTTTCACTGCTGCTGTTTGGCGTAATCGCCGCATCGGGGATCCGGATGCTAGTAGAAACGAAGGTCGATTATTCCAAGCCAATCAACCTGATACTAACAACGGTTGTGCTCGTTATCGGCCTTAGCGGAGCGACGCTGAAATGGGGACAATTCGAGCTCAAAGGTATGGCTTTGGCTACCATAGTTACGATTATACTCAGCTTATTCTTCAAACTGCTGGAAGTGCTCAAGCTTACCAATGAAAAAGCCTAAGGGTTGTCATTTGTAAAAACAACAAGAACCTGCATACGGATCTAACTTTAATATCTGTGTTCACGCAACAAAAAAAGCACCTTCAGGGGTGCTTTTTTCTATGCTCGAAATGTGGGCTCTTTTTCCTGATGAATCCGGATACTGACCACTAAGGCAATACTCATCATATTTAATAGCAGCGACGTTCCCCCATAGCTGATAAAAGGAAGCGTAATTCCTGTCAACGGCATGATGCCAAGCAGCATACCTACATTTTCAAAAATTTGAAACACAAACATCGAAACCACGCCAACTATAACGTAAGCCCCGCCTTTATCATTACATTGTATCGAGATAAGAATCATCCGATAAATAAGCACAAAATAAAGCAGCAGTAAAACCGATGAACCTACAAAGCCGAATTCCTCCGCCAAAACAACAAATATGGAATCGGAATACGCATAAGGTATGAAATTACGATGTACGGAAGTACCCTGCAAATATCGCTCCCCCGACAAGCCGCCGGATCCAATTGCTTTGATTGAATTGACTACTTGAAAGCTGTGGTCCTTCGAGGCGTTATCTGGATCTATAAAGGTATCAATCCGGGTAACCCAATGTCCTTTACCCTGCATCTTCAAATACTGCTGAATCGGCTCATGAAAATGAGTGAATACATAATAAAATAAAAACAGCCCCGCTATCACTAATAAAATTCCTATCAAAAAGTGCGTATACTTGATGTTACCGATCCACAGCATCCCGACTAAAACGACCAGAAAAATAATCGCGTTCCCCAAATCCGGTTGAATCAGCACAAGTACAAAAGGAATCATTACAATAAAACCGATAGGTACGATGTCTGTCAAAAACAACAGCTTTTCCCCTTGCCTTCTCGCCATAAACGAGGCTAGGGCAATAATTAGCATGAGCTTCATAAATTCCGCAGGCTGGAATAGTAGATTGCCTGGAAGTTGAAACCAGCTCTTGGCTCCATTAATTTCCATCCCGAATTTATAGACCAGAATTAACAATACAAGTCCCGTCACATAAAAATACGGAGATATCTTCAACAAAATACGATAGTCAAGCAAGGCCACTCCGAGAAAGGCCAGTATACAAATAACATAAATCGTAATCGTTTTTTTCATATCGAACACAATATAGGGATCATCGAGCGTTGCGCTATAAACAAGCAGCGTGCTAATAACCATGAAAGACAAAAGAATGGCTACGATCAACAAATCGACTTTTTTTAGTTTTTGCAGCAAAACATGCTCATCCCATCCCGATAAACTTCTTGAATTTAGTCAATACCCCTGACTTTTCTTCTAATGGCATGAGTGGAACCGTATCGCCCAAAATACGACGAGCAATGTTACGATAGGCAATCGCTGCCGCAGAATTAGGATTCATAACCGTAGGCTCCCCTGAATTAGCCGCTTTAATCACATATTCATCATCAGGGACGATGCCTAATAGATCAATCGCAAGAACTGAGGTGATTTCATCAATACTGAGCATTTCACCCTTTTTCACCATGCTTTGACGAATACGGTTAATAACCAGCTTTGGCGAAAATATTTTCTCATTCTCAAGAAGTCCAATGATCCTGTCAGCATCACGCACGGCTGCATTTTCAGGTGTCGTTACCACAATAGCTTTGTCCGCTCCTGCCACCGCGTTTTTAAAGCCTTGTTCAATGCCTGCAGGGCAATCGATAATAACATATTCGAAATCGCGTTTTAGCTCCAAAATAATATCCCTAACCGCATCGGGGGAAATTGCACTCTTATCCTGAGTTTGCGCAGCCGGCAGCATGTACAGCTCATCGAAACGCTTGTCCTTGACCAATGCTTGCGCCAACCGACAGCGTCCTTCTGCTACATCGATCAAATTATAAATAATCCGATTTTCCAGACCCATGACCACATCCAGATTACGCAAACCGATATCGGTATCCACCATACAAACCTTCTTGCCATTGAGCGCCAGCGCCGTTCCGATATTAGCAGAGGTAGTCGTTTTACCGACCCCGCCCTTTCCCGAGGTTATGACAATTGCCTCACCCATAGTGCTCAACTCCTTCACATTACGGTTCCATAACTAATCTATGCAGATGGTGAATTTTATCAATTTCCATTTTCCCATCTTTGACATAGGCAAATTCCATAAAAGCTTCGTTCATTCCCCATTCATCCGGAGGCCGACTAATAATAGCTGAAATCCGCAGCTGAGTAGGTCTTAAATGAGAAGCTGCAATAATTGATTTATCGTTACCATCCACACCAGCGTGAGCCATTCCACGAAGCGATCCCATTACATAAATGCTGCCAGTGCTAATGAGCTCTCCTCCTGGATTCACATCACCCAGAAATAGGATGTTCCCTTCTTTAACCATCGTTTGACCCGATCGCACGATGCCTTTAATCAAATGCACATCACCCGTGTTGGCTAATATCGCTACTGGATCCACCGTCTGAGACTCGATGGACTGAATTAGCAAATTGCCCTTTTGGCCTATGATGCTTCGGATTTGTTCCTTTTGCTCATTTGAGGCAGCACGGGTACCCAATTTGACGTGAACATGAATGATCGGACCCGTCAATATTTTTTGATGTGTTTTTTCAAGTTTATGGTGCAGCTCTTCGATAATCTCTTCGAATGTGCAATTGTCATCCAGAAGAAATACAAGGCCTTCTTTTACACCTTTAATCATCACATGATGTTTTGTAGCGGCCATCCCCGTCCCTACCTCCCTACACCTATACAATTCGGCTTTTTTCGACGTAACTCCTGCTTGTTCAGCGAAAAATTATTCCTCTGCGTCAGTCTTTGCAGTCTGCATGCTTTCGAACAACTTCCTGACAGGAACGTAGACTAAAAGCGCGAATAGGAGATTTATCAGCATAGTAGGAAGCATCTGATGGAAAAATACCCATTGCAGGTCCAGATGGTTGATTTGGAACAGTTTGTACAACCCATAGATCATGGAGTCAAAAAATAAATTGCCCAGTGCCATGACAAGCATACTGACGATAATATTGGAGTGAAGACGGCGGTGCATCAAGCCAGCCAGATAGCCCGTCAAGCCCATTGCGAATGAAATTGGTCCCAGCATGGGGGAATAATAAATAAAGTCCTGCAGCAATCCAAATATAAGACCGTAAATCAGTGCGGTATGCCGATTAACATACAGACCGATATAGATCACAATCACGACGATAAAATGAGGAGCCACATAGATTTTGGATTGCCATACTGAAGGTATGATCCATTGCAATATGGTACCCTCCAAAATAAACAAAGCCAACAGGATCAGCCAGAGCCATTTGCGCATTATCGACTCACCCCTGCTCCGGAACAATAACGACAAATACTTCACGAAGGTGGTCAAAAGAAGCAAAAGGCTGAATCAGAGCCTCATGTGAGATGCCGAAGTTGCCTTGCTTTCTGGAGACGACTTTACCAATCTCGATTCCTTTTGGAAAAACCTGCCCCAAGCCGGAAGTAATAACGGTATCCCCTACTTCCAATTTATCGTTAGGATCAATCATGGTCATGACGAGCAGTTGTTCCCCAGGATCATAAGTGACAATGACACCAAAGCTTTCATTTTCTTTATTTTTCACGGTCACCGAGATCGCTTTGGATTCATTGGCCGTATCATCAATACCTTTAAGCGTCTGAACTGTAGAATAAAAGGAAGATACCTTCTTTACGCGTCCTACAAGTCCCTCGACAGACATAACGGCCATGTTCGGCTTGACGCCGTCCTGCTCACCCAGATTAATACTTACTGTATTATTGAGTAAATCAGGGTTAACGGCAACGACCTCCGCAATACGAAAGGTATAATTGCCCGCCTGCTTTTGACGCTCTGTAAAGTTTAAAGCTTCTTGCAGCCGTTTGTTCGTTTGTTCAAGATCATTCAATTTGGTCGTGTCGCGCGCGTACTTCGTTAAGGTTTGCTTCAGTACTTTGTTTTCTTCAAAAATCGTACGCACCTGCCGAATATCCTCAAAGAAACCCGCTATATAGCCAGCGGGCTTATAAATTATTCCTTGCGTCCAGGAAATCGTATCCGTAACAAATTTTTCCGGCCAACTCATTCGCTCACGCTTACCAAGCGTCAAACCCATCAGGGCAATAAAGCAAATGAAACCCAACAGCAATATTAATAATCGTTTATTCCCTAGTAATTTCAAAATAACCACCTTCTAATCTTACGCTTATGGATTTAACGTTTGGACTTACTGGTCGGACCCGATCTCATTTTGAACAAATGGAGATGCTCTAGCGCTCTGCCTGTTCCAATAGCAACACAATCAAGCGGATTCTCAGCGACAAGAACAGGCATGCCCGTTTCTCTTGCCAACAGCTTATCCAGATTAAGCAGTAATCCGCCTCCACCCGTAAGCACAATGCCACGATCCATAATATCAGCCGCAAGCTCTGGAGGACATTTCTCCAACGTTACCTTCACAGCTTCGACAATACTATTGACAGTATCGGTTAGTGCTTCCGTAATTTCAGTTGACGTAATCGCCATTGTTTTAGGTAAACCGCTAACCAAGTCTCGCCCACGGATTTCAAAACGAACCGGAGGGTCCATCGTAAGAGCAGAGCCGATCTCTATCTTGATTTGCTCAGACGTACGTTCACCAATCATTAAATTGTAGGTACGCTTAATGTATTGCGTGATGGCATCGTCCATCTCATCCCCGGCAACTCGAACCGAACGGCTCGTTACAATGCCTCCTAATGAAATAACTGCAACCTCTGTAGTGCCTCCGCCAATATCAACGACCATACTTCCCGTCGGCTCCCAGACAGGCAAATCGGCACCAATAGCTGCTGCAAACGGTTCTTCAATCGTATAAGCGTCACGAGCTCCTGCTTGACGTGTAGCATCCTCAACTGCTCTTTTTTCAACGGCAGTTATACCTGAAGGCACACATACCATAACGCTCGGGCGGTGTGGAAATAACAAACGCTGCTTTTGGGCTTGTCTGATAAAATATTTGATCATAGTCGAGGTCGTATCGAAATCGGCGATCACACCGTCTTTCATCGGTCTTATGGCGCGTATATTGCCTGGGGTACGTCCGATCATATTTCTTGCGTCATTTCCTACGGCTTCAATTGTTTTGGTATCTGTCCGGATTGCCACTACCGATGGCTCTCTGACTACGATCCCTTTCCCTTTCACATACACCAGTGTATTAGCAGTTCCTAAATCAATGCCCAAATCTTTCGTAAAACCACCAAACATGCTTAATACTCCCTTCGTATGTTCCAGTTTCTGTTACATCAAACCCTGCTCCTTCAAGCTGATAAAAGCTTGGTCACCAATAACAATATGATCCAGCACATCAATGCCGATAATGTCGCCCGCTTCGACGAGCCGCTGTGTCAATTGAATATCTTCAGAGCTCGGGGTCGGGTCCCCGCTCGGATGGTTATGTACACATATAATCGAAGCGCTGCTTCGTTTAATCGCCGCACGAAAAACTTCCCTTGGATGAACAATAGCTGCATTCAAGCTGCCCATGGAAAGTGTTTCCTGACCAACGACATGATTTTTAGTATTCAAAAACAAGCATACAAAATGCTCCTTTTGTAAATAACGCAGTTCTTCCATCATCAAATCAGCTACGTCCTGAGGGGAACGAACCGTAACGGTATCATTCAACACACTGCGTGCCAATCTGCGACCCAGCTCAATGCTGGCTTGAATCTGTAATCCTTTCGCCGAGCCAATGCCTTTGATCTCGGTTAGCTGCTCCAAGCTCATATCAACCAGACTGCGTAACCCGCCGGCATGACTTAACATCCGCTGTGCCAAATGGACAGCCGACTCCTGATAAGTACCAGTCCTCAGTAAAATCGCCAGAAGTTCCGCGTTGCTTAATGCTTGAGCCCCAACCTGCATCATGCGCTCTCTAGGACGTTCTTCGTTTGGGACATCGCGCAATGTTAAATTGTGCGATTCCATTCATTCCCCCCTGACATTGTGTATTTGTAGAAGTTTTATTATAGCATGATGCCGAGTGAAAGAACAGTTACGCCCAATTCACCTAGCATTTCACCAAACAGGCAGAAAGGCAACCCCACAACATTGAAATAGTCTCCTTCAATCCGTTCAATCAAGGTCGCTCCGATTCCCTGTATGGCAGAGGAACCGACTTTATCTAACTGTTTTCTCAGGGCGATCCATTTCAGCAAAATCCATAATGTTAACCCTCCTGAAGACACAATATAGGGAGGTTGCCATTGTCGACACCTCCCTAACCTATTCGCCAAATATCCAATTATCATTTAACCAAAAATCCATTAACCTAAGTCCACTCTAACTGTTATATCCATTAAATAATTCCCTTGGATTTCAGACTACGAAGATGCCAATCAACAAATACAACCTCACCATTTCGAACAGCTAATATAATATAGAAGCAAGCCGACATCCGAGGTCAGATCACCGCACGCCTTAACAACTCGCAATGGGTAATAAGAGACAGCAATTTTACATGGAGCGGCGGGCATGATAAGCTGCTTAGCATCGCGAATTTCCTTACATTCCGCGGCTTTCGCGAGTAATCATGCCCGCAGAGGCTCCATGTCAAATCGAGCCCTTATTATTTACTATTCTGAGCCTTGTAATTCTTTACATACTCGTCTTGAACTGCCTGGCCACCCTGACCCATGTACTGTTGAACCAATGTTTTATACAGGCTATCCACTTCGGCTGGCTTAGCAACAATTAGTTTTGCAAGCATTTGAGCTGAAAGATTCCTAAGCTCTGCATTGCTTTTTGCATCGGCTGCATTCGGTATTGAATAGAAGTATAGAGTATAATAGTCCACCATACCTACCTTTAAAGCATTCTCTGCCTCCTTTTCATAACCAGGATATCCTGCAGAAATTGCTGCATTATTCTTCTGCTGATCACCAAGCTCGATACCGTTTGAAAGTATATCATAGTCGAGGTTGTTCGCAACCGTCATCATTTTATCGCCTGCATTTGTTGTTCCTGTCTGTTTTGGAACACCATTAACCATATTGTAGTCCACACCTTCCTGACCGTTCTGGAGGAAGAGGGTTACCTTCGGGTCAGCCATCCAGTTGAGGTACTGTATGGCAAGGTCAACATTCTTGCTTGTTTTAGGTATAATGATATACATACCATTTGGGCTGTACCCGTTCTTAGGATGTTTGCCTGCATCATTCTGCCATGGATCGATAGGAATAAGCTCCCCGCCAGGAACGTTCTTTACAAGGTTGGCCAAGGTGCCGGGAGCTGTCCTGTACGGACCATCCCAGTTTGTCTGGAATGCTCCGACTTTTCCATTGGAAATATCCGCATCCAATAGTTTTCCATCCTTGTCAGTTGCGAAATTCGGGCTAATCAAGCCGGCATTATACATCTTGTTCATATATTGAACAGCTTTATCAAACCCTGGCATAGTCCAGTTTGCCAACCATATAGATTGCGCCTGAAGTGTTGCAAACTGTTCTTGAGTAAGATTAGATGGTTTAAAGGCTTCTGGTATATAGCTCAACCCGGGATTTTGAGGTTGCAGGGAATAACCATAAGGAATAACACCGCTTACATTTCCAGGATTCTTCTCTTTGAATGCAACCATGGTGTTATAGAACTGTTCCGATGTAGTAGGCACAGGAAGACCCAGTTTATCGAGCCAGTCTTTACGGATAAACGTATTTGAACCTGCGAGAACAGTCCTCTTGCCTGGTACAGAATATTGCTTGCCATTAAATTTACCATACTTTAATACATCATCGCCAAGATACTTTGTAAGCGTAGGTCCATGTTGCTTGAGAACTGAATCAAGCTCTGCCAAACCACCCTGCTGTACATAATTATAAACAAGTCCCTGATTGTATGTGTAGGAAATGTCAGGCGCCTCGCCGGCTGCCATCAATATGTTCAACTTGTCTACTTCCTGGGCTCTAGGAACTGAAACAAATTTTACTGTGGCATTAAACTGCTTGCCGAAATTATCGTTGATATACTTTGTCCAGAAGTTATTATTCAAATCCGGCTGGCCGGGCTTACCTCTGTCGAATACTTCGACAGTTAATGTTCGATGTTCTTTTGGAGCGGTACCATCTTGTTTGCCTGCTGTACCATCTTGTGCGCCGCTTGGCGAATTGCTCTGACACCCAGCCAATATAGACGACGCAATTGTTAGCGCTGCCACAGAAATGCAGATAGGTCTTACTGCCTTTGCCTTCAAAGAAACCACTCCTTTTTGATATTAGCAATTTTATTTATATAAATTCGTGAAATAGATTAAATAATCCATTTCACGTACCCATATCAACCTTTAACGGCACCAATCATAATGCCGGATACAAAATATTTCTGGAGCCACGGATACACCAGAAGAATCGGAACTGTACCAAACATAATGCTTGCCGCTTTCAATGCCTCTGAAGGCAGATTTACATTGACATTCTCACCGGACATTTGCTGCGAAAGATTGATGACATTATATAGCTTAAGCTGTATCGTATATAAGTTCTGGTCCGTAATGTAGAAAAGGGCATCCTGAAAATAATTCCACCTGAATACCGCATATAGTAAGCTGACTGTGGCAAGTGCCGGCTTGGAAAGAGGCAGCACAATCTTGAGCAGAATCTGCAGCTCGTTGCATCCGTCCAGATGCGCAGCTTCCTCCAGGCCGTCTGGCAAGCTCTGAAAGAACGATTTCAATATGATCATATAGTATACGCTCATCATCCCCGGAAGAATCAGTGCATATGAAGTGTTCAGCAGACCCAGATTTTTTACATTCAGATAATCCGGAATCAAACCGCCACTAAAATACATGGTAAACAACATCATTAGCAATAAAAAACTTCTGCCCTTGAGTCTTTTTTTAGTCAGCGGGTACGCCGCCAATATTGTAACTGTCAATGCAAAGAACGCAAATACAGCCGTCGTGATCACCGTATAAAACAATGAGTACAGCATACTGGCATCACCGAATACAACTTTATAGGCTTCTATATTAAAGTCTATAGGGTAGATGGTAACTGCCTGAGATATAATTGCTCTATTAGAGCTAAGTGATTGCGAAAGAATATAGAGAAAAGGAACTAGGCATATAAAAACCGCAATTATAACAGTAAATGCCGCTGTATAGTCAAAAATTTTATTTTTTACATATTGTGACATTGTCAGTACCTCCTCACCATATTCCATTTTCGCCTAATTTGCGCGTAATATAATTGGAAGTTATCAGGAATATTAAGCAAATAACAGACTGGAACAGGCCGACAGCCGCACCAACTGAAAAGTTCGCAGATTGAATACCTACACGATAAACATAGGTGCTGATAACGTCACCAAAGTCCATAACAAGGTTGTTTTGAATGGTGAATGGACGGTCGAAGTTGATAGCCATAATATTGCCGAGCTGCAGGATTAGAAGGATGGCAATGGTTGGTCTGATACCTGGAATCGTAATATGCCAAATTTTCCTCAATCTTCCTGCACCATCTACTTCAGCAGCCTCATACAACTGTTTGTCGATTCCCGTCATAGCAGCAAGATACAAAATTGTACCCCATCCTGCGTTCTGCCATACTCCAACTAAATTATAAGTTGCAACCCATGCATACTTGTTCGTGAGGAACGGTAACGCTTCTCCACCCATAGAGCTAATTAATGAATTTAACATACCTGTGGGAGAAAACAGCTGAGTAACAATTCCACCGATAATAACCCAGGAAAGGAAATGCGGCAGATATAGTATGGTCTGGCTTACTTTTTTAAACTTATTCCCTACCAGTTCATTTATTAAAATTGCCAAAATGATCGGTGCTGGAAATCCCACAATCAAATCCAAACCGTTAAGCATCAAAGTGTTTCTAACAACCTGAAAGAATTGTGGTGTTGCAAAAATTTGTTTGAATGTTGCAAAATTATTCCACGGACTCATGTTTACGCCCTGAAAAATGTTGTAATCCTTAAAAGCAATCTGTATGCCATACATGGGAGCATATTTAAATGTCAATATATATGCAACAGGGATAATCAACATAAGGTAAAGTATAAAATCCTGCTTTATATAGTAAGACAATCCTTTCTTTCTTTCCAACGGCTTTCCAACGCTATCCTTTTTATCCAGGGCAACACTACTATTCATTGCTTTCATAAACTACAACCTCCTTCGCTATACTTCGTGGATAAAGTTACGTTCAACGAATGGACGGCTCAATAATGAACCGTCTTTTTTCATGGGTTTTAGCCCGGTACAATACGAACTAAGGTAGCGCACATTTTTGTTTAGCAACGGTCTGCCTGTAAGATGAGCCAAATACCATTCGCATGTATGCGTTTGCACAATTGAAGCATGCCCGCACTTTTGCAGCGGATTTTTCCGGCCGCGTGCCATGACGTAAGGAAGAGATTGTCCGGATGCAGTTCATAAGGACCGTCAATCGTTTTCGACCTGGCCAAAGTGGCTGCGTGCTCATACCGGGTTCCGCCCTCTGCCGTAAGCAGGTAATAGCATGCACCTTCTTATCCGAATAAGTAAGCCAATACTTCCCGTCGTGGTAATTAAATATGGAGCCCATACCCCGCTAGAGTTCAGAGTTGCACCCCGGGAAATCATTCGAAAGTCGAAATATGTAATAATCGTCTTCAATCCTGCAAAAGCTCGGATCGGGATTATCCCCCCTCAGTACCGGGTATTAAATGTTTGCCATGGCCATCGCTCTCTCGTATTTCCCTTGGTTAGTTCAATGAATAAACTAATTGGTAGTGGATATGCTCGCCCCTCCTAATTTTATGTGGGGTGTTAACGCTTTCACAATCTGATTGTATCCCAGATTTTAGTCGATGTAAACCCTTCTTGTATTCTAGTAATATTAGTTTTGAATTAAGCTTGTCCCACCGCGGAAGATATATCAAGAAAACGATGCGCAGCTAGAGATATAGTCCTTCAACTACAGTAATATATTCCTAAATAAAGGAATTTTTATGATTATATTGGTGATATTCCAAAGGTATATCCTGCTCTATTAACCCCGATTTTTTTCTCCCATCGATCCCCTCCTCGTAAAATTTCCTTGCTTACTATGATTAAAGTGCTGTTTCATATTGAGCTTGAACGCAAACACATCGCCAAAATGAAAAAGGTGCCATAAATAACGGCACCTTTATCAACTATTTTTATTGCTAAAACCTTTGACATACCCAATTCCATAATGGTTGCACTTAGACTTTAAATGGGCTGATGTCAAACTTTAACAACATTTGGTAAAGTAAGTTGAGCGGAAGCCCCATTACACTGTAAAAGTCTCCCTCAATCTTCTCGATAAAGACCGCACCTAATCCCTGTACGCCGTACGAACCGGCCTTGTCGAGCGGATCGCCAGTTTCTATATAGGACCAAATTTCCTCATCAGACATCGGTCTAAATGTAACCTTACTGACAGTATGTCCAACAATTACCTCTGGCTTCCCAATGGACGATTCAGATAATACACGATACTGACCAACGCCTCCAAGGTGCATTGTGGTGTCATAAGACCCCGCTTTACCCATCGGTCCATTCGTATCGATATACTTATCAATCTGAGAAGAACTCATTGGCTTCATGTGGACTGCTGCAGCCCGATGGGCATACCGTTCATGTTCCGTATTCAGAGCCATACAAGCAATTCCACTGTAAACATGATGAACCTTTCCCTGCAGAGACCCCAGCATGCGTGCGGCATCTTGCCGGTCTCTTGGCTTGCCAAGCACCTGATCGCCCAGCACAACAATCGTATCGGAACCGATCACGATCCCCTCTGCCCGCTGCTCGGCTTTTAACATTTCGCAGACGGCTGCTGCTTTGCGACCGGACAGCTGCTCTACGATTTCAGAAGGACTCATTCCCGGCTCTGTATCCTCCTGAACATCGCTAACCCGAATTTCATAGGGAAGACCCAAGGTTTGAATTAATTCCTGCCTGCGTGGCGAGGACGATGCCAAAATGATTTTTTTTACGTCACATATCGACATATATAGACTCCTTGTCTCCAATAGGTTAAAGTTTAAGTAGTATTCCATTATGATCTGCTATAATCTGCGAAAAATCCAAAAAGCCGCAACAAGCCCCACCAAGCTGATTAAATTGAGCTTCATTTGAAATTGGAGATCGTACTTGATAACCAATAAATCTGCTTTTGGCTGCCAGGACAGATCAACTGACTTGGTCAGAAAGGCAAGTGCAGGCACTGAAACCAGCAATTGACCAACCAAACTTCCCGCTACTAATCCGATGAAAAGCAGCAAAATGAAGGTAAATGTATTCTTTTTCATAAATAGCTACACGTCCTTTGCATGTTAAAAATGAAGCTGTTAAAAAGGCTGCTGCTACTGCGCTCACCGTATTATAGCACATGCCTTAATCCTGTAATACAGCCTCTTAAATACTTAATAAGAAAGCATACCTTGGCAAGGCTAACAAGCGAAAATTTGAAAGTTAATGCTTACGAAGTCAGTTTTCTGACGAAAACTTTTAAAGTTAATGCTTACGAAGTCAGTTTTCTGACGAAAACTTTAAGGAGGAACCATTTTTTATGTATCGGTCTTATACCATTATTATTTTTATCCTTGTTTGTTTGTTAACGGCTCCATCTTCGTCATGGGCAATAAAAATTGTAGTTGACCCTGGTCATGGGGGATCGGATTCTGGGGCAGTGGGTGTGAATAAGCTGCTTGAAAAAAACGTTAATCTGGATATCGCTACAAAATTAACAAAGATGCTGGCAGATCGCGGCTATGAAACCGCTATATCCAGAGAAGATGACACGTTTCTGTCACTCAAAGAACGGGTTGACTTTACAAACGCGCAGCAAGCTGATTTGTTTGTCTCAATCCACGCCAACTCAATGCCAGGCAATTCCAAAACAAGTGGTGCTTTGATTTTGTATCACGATAATAATTATCCACAGGAGGACTATCCGGCAAGTCCGGAGATGGCTGAGCTTACGCCGCAGAGTAGGGAGTTTGCTAAGGTTGTTCTGAACCATTTTATAGACGCTACAGGCTTAGAAAATCGTGGTGTTGTAGCAAGCGCCGTATATGTGGTTCGTATGGGAGCCATTCCAAGTATACTGGTAGAAACTGCTTTTCTTTCGAATCGTCAGGATGCCGCGCTGCTGGCAAACGATAAAATGAGAACGACAATGGCACAGGCTATTGTGCAAGGCATTGAAGCTTATATGCCTCCGGATACACCGAGTGAGGTATTCACCGATATGCGTGAGCATTGGGCGCGGGAAGCTGTGCTTCGATTGAAAAATCAGGGGATTGTGGATGGCGTCGGCCGTCTATTTAAACCGAACCGTGAGCTGACCCGAGCGGAATGGATGACCCTGCTGGATCGGGTATTCGATTTGTCCAAGGTCATGCAGCCCGCAGCGAGTACTACCGTTTGCATGAGCAGCAGTACGGTTGCTGCTGTAGTCTACAAGAACGATGAGAGCTGTGCAAAGCCTCCAATGCCGTTATTTATGGATATAGCAGGTCACTGGGCAAATGACGCCATGAATAAGGCTGTCATCTCACATATCCTTGACGGCTATGACGACGCAACATTACGACCGGATCAACCAATTACTCGTGCAGAGGTTTCCGCTACGTTTCAGCGACTTGCACTTCCAGCAGTTGTTGGAGCAGTAACAGGTCCTGCGTCTTTCACCGATGTACCCACGGATAATTGGGCTGCCAAATCGATCTACAGTCTGCAGCTGGCTGGCTGGATAGAAGGTATCGCCGCTGATCAGTTTATGCCGAACCGGAGCATGACACGTGCCGAAGCAGCCTCTTTACTTGATCGATACGTACAAAGCACACAAAAAGCGCCAACCACTCAGCAGCCATAAGCTGAGCCGGTCGGCGTTTTTTTTATGTTGCCAGGATAACTTGCCTGAATTCTTTTTGCGCAAGTGCAGCCTGCAAAATCGCATTTTGCGTCTGCCATAGCATGGCAGCTGATGGGCTTTTGCGATATTCATCCAAAGAAGTCACAGCTGAATTCATCGCACTGTTTATTTTAAGAACGGCTGCCTTCCCTTCCTCGGAAAGCCCTTCGTTTACTCCCGCAGTCATTCCTGCCCAAGTCTGATGAGCTGTTTTCAAGGATTGCACCTGTGATGCATCCATTCCGGTTAGTTTGGCTTCGGTTAAGTGAGAAACTGTTAGTGGGGTGATTTGCTGAATCAGATTATCCCCTTGTAAGATAAAGGCCGACACAATGTCTGTGGACTTGCCTGTCCATTTGATTTTTGTTAACGCGGGCATGTCAACACTTTTAACGATAACATCAATCTTTTGTTGTTTAAATTGCTGGGCAAGACGGGCAGCTTCATCGCGATTGGAGGCCATCCCCACATATACAGGATACTTATCACCTACATCACTCACCGCAGCAAGACCTTTTTTCTTCATCTCCGACTGTGCGGCAGCAGCACCTTGTGAAGTGCTGAACACACCGCTTTGCAGGAAGGTCAGGGTTTTGGCTGGCACGTTAACAGCAGCCATCGCCCCGCCATTAGCGGATGCCGATACCGCAACCGAGCCGATTTTATCAGCTGCTTTGCCTGCAGAGCTGGCCGGAGCTATAGCACCGGAGACGGGAACGGCTTGATCGGTTGGTGCTGTTTTGGCTGGTACCGCAGCATTCGCCGTGACATTGGCAGCTGCAGGCACTGTCGCATTTGTTTTACTATCCTGCGAGTCCTGCGAAAACATCGAAAGCACAAGAAACCCGAAAGCTGCACCCGTAGCGACAGCTCCGGCAACCGATGCTGCGACCTTAAACCAAGAAGCCGCCTTTTTCCTTCTCCTAAGGAAGGTTTCCTCCGGCACATACCAACGATGATCTCGAATCGGATCCATATGGTCGTCTTGTCTAGTATCCTGTGCAAAAAATGGATCATCCTGTTCCAATAGCCTATGATTGGGCGCACCCGTATCCCGATTTAATTCATAATTCAGATCAACAATCGGTTCCTGACCAGATACTTTTATCGAACCTGGTCTTGATTCATGTCTGGGTTCATGTCTGGGTTCATGTCGGGTCCCATGACCTGACTCGCGAATCAGCTTCTCCACCCGCTGCGTTTCCGTATCAAACGAGCTTTCCCAGCCTCCAAAATCATTGGGGTATGGATTTAATGTCTGTGTGTCTACAGGGGTGACTTTATATTCTTCCGGGCGCAGCGGGATTACCTGCTGCTCTTTCGGTTTCCTCTCAGGATTCCCAACATTGTTTCTATATCCCTGATCAAACCGAAATGTCATTTTGGCTTTGCTCATTGTACTTCGCTCCCTTGTCCAAATTCGTATTATTAGACTATGAAAGGGAGCAGATGAATAGAACAATAACACTAGACTTTCGATAGCTCTGCACAAAAAAGCAGCTGATGACTGAACGAATCTATCGTCCAGGAATCAACTGCCTGCTGGTGATCATACAAAAATGCTATTTAAGGTGCAGGTGGCGTAAATACTCGACCAGCAAACTCCGTATCCATCATGAAAAATGCATTACTGTCCTTGTCAATCCGCTTCAGCTTATTAATGATGGTATCAAACATCGCTTCTTCTTCCACCTGCTCATCAATGAACCATTTCAAGAACTGAATCGTGGCATGCTCACGTTCATTCATCGCAATATCCGACAAGTCATAGATCCGCTTAGTAACGATCTGTTCGTGTTCATAAGCATGCTCAAATACATCAAGCATCGATTTATAATCGTTTTGGGGATTATCCATACCGATTACAACAGCTCTTCTGCCGCGGTCATTTAAAAACTTATAAATTTTCATTGCGTGAAATCGTTCTTCTTCAGCCTGCACAATATAGAAGTTGGCAAATCCGTCCAAGCTTTCTCCCGAACAATAAGCAGCCATGGCCAGGTACACATGGGAGGAGTAAAATTCGAAATTCATTTGATCGTTCAGAGCTGTACTTAAGGAATCATTCAACATACGAACACGCACCTTCCATGGATTATTTTTGTTGTAAACCCCACACGTAGAGTGGAAGTAGTATCACCACTATACACAAAATAGGAGAAAGAATCCACAATAGGCTCAAGCTCATCGTTAAAATCGTCCCTTCGTATGTACCTTATTAACCTATAACCTGCTTCAGCTCTTTGTAGAGCTTACGCGGGCTTGAAGCATAAATAACGTTTGATTTGCCTAACATTACAAAGCATTGCTTGGAGCATAGCTTGCAGTTTCCGAGGCAATCCTGCTTCTTTTGCTTAATTTCCGGAAAGCGTTCCTTAATGGATTTATAAACCTTTTTGGAACCAAGCTTCAAGTTTTTACAGCAGTATTTGATTTTTTTCATATCCTGCTCCTTATCTCACAAGTATGCGCTCGTATACAATGATAATAGTTATCATTATCAGTGTCAATGTTAATTTAGATAATTTAGACGAAGCCGGTGATTGTGCACGCAAAAAAGAACAAATCTTAACGTCATACTGCAGACGTCTTCGATTTGTTCTTTTTATAACTTTATTTTATTTGGATTCTGCTCGTTCATACAATGTACGGGCTAACCCGGACGCCGCTTTCCATATATCCCCGGCTCCCATTGTAAGTACCAGATCACCGCTTTTAACATGATCAAGTAAAAAAGCCTGTACTTCCTCTTTACTCGGAATATAGCAGACATGCGAATTACTGTTCTGACGGATCAACTCAACCAGCTTGGATGAGGTTATGCCCTCAATCTGCTGTTCGCCTGCTGGTGAATAAATATCCGTGATGATCACTTCATCCGCTTCAGAGAATGCTCGGCTGAATTGATCAAACAAAAAGTACGTACGCGTATATCTTTGAGGCTGAAATACAGCGATAATTCTTTTACCTGTCGCCTTGGCCGCGCTGATAGTTGCTTCAATCTCAGTTGGATGGTGTGCATAATCGTCAATGATCAGAATGTCGTTGACTTCACCAAGCACTTGAAAACGACGCTTAGCTCCACGAAAATCCATAATAGCTTCCGCAATCTGATCAAAGCTCAAACCCGCTTCCATGCAGGTAATCAATGTGGCCAGTGCATTGTATACATTATGTTTACCCGGCACAGACAATTGGATCACACCCAGCACACTGCCCTGATGTTCGACCTCAAAGCGCACCTTGCGATCACCAAGCTCTATGTTGCGGGCTGTATAATCGGCATCAGTTTCAATACCGTAAGTAATGACTTCACTTTTAATATCGGGTATCATCTCTTGAAGATACGTATCGTCCTTACAAACAATAGCCTTGCCTTCATCGCTCACCTGACTCAAAAACTGGGCATAAGCCTTTTTCAAGTTCTCAAAATCCCCATTGTAATTTTCCAGATGATCGGCTTCAATATTATTGACAAGTGCGATCAATGGATTGTATTGCAGAAAAGAGCCATCACTTTCATCAGCTTCCGCAACGACCCATTCTCCCTTGCCCGCCTTGGCATTACTGCCAACATTCATGATTTCGCCGCCAATAATGAAGGTAGGATCCATTTTACACTCCTCCAACACGAGTGCGATCATCGAAGATGTTGTTGTTTTGCCATGAGCACCGGCGACTGCAATCCCCTTCTTCTGGTTCATGAGACGCGCAAGCATTTGTGAACGATGCAGAATCGGAATATTCCATTCCTCCGCAGCTGCCATCTCCACATTATCTTTAGGCAGGGCTGTCGAATAGACGACAACATCGGCTCCTTTGACATTCTCTGCCTCATGCCCGATAAATACAGTTGCTCCCTTGGCAACGAGCTTTTCCGTAAGCTCCTGGGAAGCAAGGTCAGACCCCGATATACGGTAGCCCATTTCAAGCATGACCTTGGCAATAGCACTCATGCCATATCCGCCAATACCGATAAAATGAATGTGCTCAGATGTATTCACGCAGCTCTCACCAGCCTTTTTCAGAATCGGTTTGATGTAGGATCCAGGATCGGACGTCCCCTATTAAATACAAGGTGCCGGACACAACAGCCAGATCATTCTCCGCCGTTTTGCCTTTCACCAGCTCCAGCGCTGCCTTCCAGTCTGGCTCTACAACGATTTCAATATCGGGAAGGCCCAATTCTTGAATAAGGGAAGCAGCAAGCTCAGCAAGCTTAGCCGCCTCTTCCTTCTTATGCCACACCGGTTCCGTAAGAATTAATGTGTTCACCAATGGTAGTATATGCCGCAAATAACCTGAATGATTCTTGGTTGACAACATACCCATCACAAAATGCAATTTATTATAGTGATACGTATCGCGAAGGGCTTGTGCCAATACCGCACCACCCTCAGGGTTGTGGGCACCATCTATTAAAATACGAGGCTCCGTGGACACCATCTCCAATCGGCCTGCCCACCGCGTCTCCTTCATTGCTTTTAAAAGGATTTCATCCTCGATGATCAACGCATAGTATTGACGCAGCAGTTCAAGAGTCATTAGAGCTAGTGCTGCATTTTGCTGCTGGTGAATGCCATTCATAGAAATCGTAACCTGTTCAATCTTACGAAACGGCCCTTCAAAGTTGAAGATCTGCTCGTTTTCCTGTGTTGTAATCGTTTCATAACGAAACTTCCGGCCGCTTAAATAAAGCGTACTGTTTTTATCCTTGGCTTCCTGCTCAACAACTTCAATCACACCCGGTTGATCTACCGCGCTGACTATGGGAACCCCTGCCTTGATAATCGCAGCTTTCTCCGCAGCTACAAGCTCCAGAGTATCGCCCAGAATATCCATATGATCATGACCGACATTCGTAATAACCGTTAGTATCGGCTTAACGATATTCGTAGAATCCAGTCTTCCCCCTAATCCCGTTTCCCAAACCACATAATCCGGGCAAGAGATTCTTGCATAATAATAGATCGCTACAGCTGTAGATACTTCGAACATCGTCGGCTGCCCCAGCTCGGAAGCAGCCACTTGATCGACCAGAGGCTTCAGCTTGTTAACAGCAAGCAGCAAATCCTCATCGGCAATATTGACTCCGTTATAACGAATACGATCTGTATATTTCTCGATATACGGAGAGGTAAAGGTACCTACTCCGTAACCGCTTTGCTTAAGAGCCTCTGTCAGATAAGCACAAACCGAGCCTTTACCATTCGTGCCTGCAATGTGAATGAATTTCAGACGTCGCTCTGGATACTCAAGCAGCTCCATTAGTTTTTCCATCCGTTTGAGTCCTGGTCTGACACCGAACTTGACCAAGTTAACGATCCAATCAACCGCTTCTTCCACGCTTTGAAAACCATTAGATGATTGTACCTGCGGATCAGTCGTACTGCTCATCGAAATCATCCCCTCAGTTCTGCTAAACGAGCGATTACTTTATCCCGTTTGTCTGCATAATCAGCCAGCTTTGCTTTTTCCTCATCAATCACCTTAGCTGGAGCTTTCGCTACAAAGCCTTCATTTCCAAGCTTTTTCTCGATCCGCTCCACTTCGCCATGCAGCGATTGTAGCTCTTTTTCCAGACGGGCCAGTTCCTGCGAAATGTCGATTAACCCAGCAAGCGGCAGGTACAGCTCAGCCCCTGTAAGTATTCCGGTCATCGCTTTATCCGGGTTCGTCAGCGTCAGACTAATCTCAAGCAAGGAGGTATTGCTGAATCGGCGAATATATTCTTCATTGCGCTGCAGGATCGTCAGAGCTTCTTCGTTTGCCGGTTTGATCAGCAATTCGATCTTTTTGCTCATGGGCACGTTGACCTCAGCACGAATGTTACGAACCGTACGTATCACATCCATAAGCAGATTCATTTCCTGAACCGCATCGGCTGCCTCCCAATCCGCATTGTAAAGCGGCCACGCGGCAAGCGTAATCGTCTCTCCTTCATGCGGAAGGTGCTGCCAGATTTCCTCAGAAATGAAAGGCATAAACGGATGAATCAGGCGTTGTGTTTGATCCAATACATAGGCAAGCACGGATTGCGTCTTTTTCTTGGCTTCAGCATCAGCTCCATATAGGGACAGCTTACTGAATTCAATGTACCAGTCACACAAGTCATCCCATATAAAATTAGTTAACACGCGTCCTGTTTCACCAAATTCATAGGTGTCAATTAATCGGGTTACATCACGTACCGTTTCGTTCAAACGGTGCAGAATCCACCGATCAGCCGTACCTAATTGACCGCTCAGATCAATGTCCTTCACCGTGAAGCCAGTCAAATTCATCAATACAAAACGAGAAGCATTCCAAATTTTATTGGCAAAATTACGCGCCTGCTCGACCTTCTCCCAACGGAATCGCATATCCTGTCCGGCCGTTGATCCTGTTGACAACATAAAGCGCATAGCGTCAGCGCCGTATTTCTCAATAACTTCCTGCGGGTCTACACCGTTGCCCAGAGATTTGGACATTTTCTGGCCATCCTCAGCACGAACTAAGCCATGGATAAGCACATCCTTGAACGGAATTTGATCCGTAAATTCGAGTGCGGTAAAGATCATTCTGGACACCCAGAACGGAATAATATCATAGCCGGTAACCAGCAGGCTCGTAGGATAATAGCGGCTCAGATCCTCTGTTTGATCTGGCCATCCCAGAGTGGAAAACGGCCATAGCGCTGAGCTGAACCAAGTATCCAATACGTCCTCATCCTGACGGATGCTGCCGCCGTTAGCGCGAACAGAAGCCTCGGCTTCGCTGTGAGATACGAACATTTCCCCTGTTTCGTCATTGTACCACGCCGGAATCCGATGACCCCACCACAGCTGACGGGAAATACACCAGTCACGAACATTTTCGATCCATTGCAAATAACTTTTTTCGAAGCGTTCCGGTACAAAATTAGCGCCTGTTTTCGCGTTTTGAGCGGCAATGGCCTGCTCCGCCAACGGCTTCATCTTGACAAACCACTGTGTGGACAAGTAAGGCTCAACAATAGCTCCACTACGTTCACTGTGGCCGACTTGATGCACGTGATCCTCAATCTTCACCAATACACCAGATTCCTTCATGTCCGCAACAATTTGCTTGCGGCATTCGAAACGGTCCAAGCCTTGGTAAGGTCCCGCCTTATCGTTCATTGTTCCTGTTACATCCATTACCAATATTTGCGGCAAATCATGGCGCTTGCCCACTTCAAAGTCATTAGGATCGTGTGCTGGCGTAATTTTCACAGCTCCGCTTCCGAAATCCTTATCGACATATTCGTCAGCAATAATTGGAATCTCACGGCCAACAAACGGCAGAACCAACACCTTGCCGATCAAATGCTGATAACGCTCGTCCTCCGGATGCACAGCAACAGCAGAATCACCAAGCATGGTCTCCGGACGGGTTGTAGCGACCACAATAAATTCTTCGCTATCCTTGACTGTATATTTCAGATGGTACAGGTGTCCCTGTATTTCCTTGTGTTCAACTTCAATATCGGATAAAGCCGTCCTCGCCGCCGGATCCCAGTTAATAATATAGTTGCCGCGATAAATAAGCCCCTTTTCGTACAAGCGGACGAATACTTCACGGACCGCTTTTGACAGCCCTTCATCCAGAGTAAACCGCTCACGGGAATAGTCTAGAGAGAAGCCCATTTTTGCCCACTGCTGGTGAATTGAATCCGCATAGTGTTCCTTCCACTCCCATACCTTTTCAAGGAACTTTTCACGACCCAGATCGTAACGGGTAATACCTTCCTCACGCAGCTTCTGCTCTACTCTGGTTTGTGTCGCTATTCCGGCATGGTCAGACCCAGGCAGCCACAGCGCGTCATAGCCTTGCATTCTCTTGGTACGAATCATAATATCCTGCAATGTGCAATCCAGCGCATGCCCAATATGCAGCATACCCGTAACGTTTGGCGGGGGAATCACGATTGTATACGTCTCTGCATCCTTACGCTGCCCTGCTTTAAAATAATCGCCCTTCAACCAGTAATCGTACCATTTCTTTTCCGCTTCCTTCGGGTCATAGGTCGTCGGCATTTCTGTTGTTTTTATTTCTTCCATCGCGGGTTCCTCCATTTACATACTATTGGTCAATTTCTTGCAGGCTGGACTGGTTGAGGCTAACCATTTACCCATCCACTGCACTTCCATAGGCAACAAAAAAATCCCTTCGCCGCAAAGGACGAAAGGATATGCTTCCGTGGTACCACCTTTATTCCGCATACGAAAAAGAATTGGGCTGACAAGTCACTTCCGTTAAGGCATTCAAGACACCTCAACCTGCTTATCTCCACTATGCGGCACTTCAACAGATAACGGCTGATACCGGCAGCATCTATCCGCAATCCAAGCATACAATTACCATACAGGATGGCTGATTGAACTCTTAGACCTGCTTTTAATACTGCAACTCCAGGGCGACTTCGGCAAGTTACATCCTACGGAACCTCTCAGCGTAACAATTCCGCTCTCTGATGGGTTAGCTGCCTACTATTCCCTTTCCAAGTTATTGAAACATATGATTACATCTATGATAAACAACATTACCGACAGAGTCAATAACATATCCGCCTGTAAACCAAGGTTTTATCCTTATTATAGCCAAAAATGCCCGATTCAAACCCATAATAAGGTTGAATCGGGCATATTCGTTTATTTGGGAATATAGACGATCTGACCTACAGAAACTTCATGCTCGGCTAATCGGTTAAACAAGGCAATTTCTCGTGGATTTAATTCATATCGCTTCGCAATAATTTCCAATGTTTCTTCCTTCTGAACGATACACAGCCGAACGCGGCGGAATTCCTGCTTCTCGCTCGTTGAGCTTAGCAGCAGTTTTTTCCATTCTAATCGGTCGCCCGGAGAGGGTGCGTTTGATGCTGCTTCCGATTCAGCTAATCTTTGCTCCGCTTTAACGGATGAAGAACTTTGCAGCAGTGAGGTCAGACCGAATGGTTTTACAGGTTCCGGGGAATCGGATGGCTTCCCTGTAAAAGCAACTCTTGGCTCCTTCTTGTCCTCTGCCGCATAACTCGCCTCATAGATATCGGCTTGCTGATGCTGAAACACATCGAGGGCCTCATCGCTTTCATCATCCAGCCATTCCTCAGCTTCGTCTTCTGCATCTGCAGTCAACTCATTTGTGTCGTTTGGAGGATCATTGTAAGCTGAAGAAGGTGAACGCTCTTGAATCGATTGTGCGTAGTTGTCTTCGGTTAAAAATGGTACGGATGTGTCAGGTCTTGCAGGTGTAGGCGCCTCATGTACAAACAGCACCTCATCCGAGTTGTTATGCCAAATCTCATCTGCACTTGGAGCTACAATAACTTCTTCGAGCCCGTTCAAAGATAATACGCCTGTAATATTGAGGCTTCGAGCTGAAAGAATATCGACATCAAAATTTTCAATTTCAACGGCAATATCCTCAACACGATGCACCCGGTTCAACGGTAGTGTAATTTCAACCGGAATCAGGTGCTCCAACGTACGATTCACGGCATCCTGTTCATCTACATAGGTGCCGGACAAAAGCAGGTTACCGCGTAGTAGAGCTTGATCTCCTTGGGGCACAACCTGAATATGAGGAACCAGCTCCACATCCTCCAAATGTTTGATGCCGGCAACTCCCTCAGACAAATGCACCCGCTCATAAATATCGAACCGCAATCCATTCTGCTGCTCAGCCACTATCTTGTCCTCCCTCCGAAAACTAAATCTTGCAAACCGTATCCAGCGGTTAATCAGTTTCAGTTGTCTTTAGATTTATATGGTTTTCGGGGGATAAGCATGACTATATTTTTTGAAGTGCCGCATACAGCCTTTGAAAATCCTCCGGCCAAGGTGCAGCAACGCTGATATGCTCGCCCGTCAGGGGGTGATCGAATGATAAGCTCTCGCCATGCAGAGCCTGTCGAGAGATTCCGCTACTAGGTCCTCCATACAAGGAATCTCCCCATATCGGATGGCCTAAATAGCTTAAATGAACTCGGATTTGGTGAGTTTTCCCTGTTTCCAGGCGAAGGCGTACAAGCATACCCTGATTCAACTGCTCGACAACCTCGTAATGAGTTACAGCACGTTCTCCAGTCATCGATACGCGTCTGCGCGATGAATGGTGCCGATCCTTGCCGATAGGTGCATCGATAGTCCCGATTGAAACGTCTGTATGCCCTTGCACGATTGCTGCGTAGCAGCGTTCTATCGATTTACTCCGCATGGCTTCATCCATAATCAACTGCGCCCATTCATGCTTGGCATACAAAACAGGGCCTGTTGTATCCTCATCCAACCGATGGATATGACGTACTTTGCACTGCTGCCCCGTGCTCTCATAGTAAAATGCAACGGCATCAGCCAAAGTCATCTGTTCGCTGCCTTTCCATGATCCATCTCCATGAACCTTCATACCTTCCGGCTTATGGACAACCAGACAAAAATCGTCCTCATACAGCACTTCTAAATGTGACCATACTGGCATATGCTGTAGGGGCTCATTCGGAAATAGCTTCAGACGAACCCTAGTGCCTTTTATCGACACACCACCGCTATTAACGAGCTTTTTCAAAAAAAGTTCGGGCATTCGGATATAAGATCCAATATCAAGCTCTGATTCGAGCGGCTTTGGCAATAACAGCTCCAGCCACTCCCCCTTTTTGTTCCAAGACATCCTCACTGCTTTCGCACCTTCCTCATATATATAAAACCGTAAACTGCAAGACATCCAAAGACGAGAAAGAAACCAAACATGACAACCAATGTTTCCAATGTAATCCCGTACAAACTGTATTTATCCATGCTGTAATCGCCTCAATTCCAAAAACTTTATATTTCATTGTAGCAAATAAGCACTAAGACTTCTATTAAACTATCCAAATATATGATAGAATGAATAGTATTTATCTTGAACTTAGGAGAGGACTACACATTGAGTAATGCACTACAATTTTTCCAATCCACCCGGCAGCAGCTTCGTGATTGGAGTTGGTTCAAACGCTCACTTTTGGGATTTACTATACTGACCTTTATGGTTTCCAGTTTTATGTTTTTGACACCTGTCGGAACCGAAATGCGTATTTGGATGGCTAATACAGTTATTATTACACAGCATCGTGATTGGGCTTGGATATTCGTAGGTACAGAGCAGCGTGACAGCATGCTTCAAAAAATGCGACAGTTTATTGAAGAAAATGCTGAGGAAAAACAGCAGTTTAATATGGTTACCGTTCAACCTAACTTTGCGTTGACTCGTAAGAATCGATCTATAGATGAGTTAATTAAAGTAGAAGACGTCTCCGGCACATTCTGGAAAGGCAAACGGATGTATGTGTACGACCCCAAATCGATTCGTCTTATGACCCCTGAAAAACCGGGTGAGGGTGAAAAAATCTCTTCCATGGTGAAACGCACTGGTGCTGTAGCCGGAGTCAATGCTGGAGGCTTTGACGATCCCGAGGGCTTAGGTAATGGCTTTGCTGCTATTGGAGCTGTTATATCCGGCGGAGAAGTGATTTATACCGACCAGGATAGTAGTGTCGCTCAGCATATTGTCGGCTTCACCAAGGAAGGTACGCTCGTCATCGGTAAATATAATATGTTTGAATTACAAGAAATGGGCATATCCGAAGCGGCTTCATTTTATCCGCGTGTTATTGCCAACGGAAAACCGCTTCCCATCAATGACGTTAGCCGTGCGCCACGTACCGGAGTCGGACAAAAAGCGGATGGAACCGTCATTTTTATCGTCGCTGATGGTCGCTCGACCCAGAGTGTTGGAGCAACGTTGAAAGAAATCCAAGAATTGTTCCTTGCCGATGATGTAGTCAATGCAGGCTTTTTGGATGGTGGTGCTTCATCCGAGTTGGTTGTGAATGGCGAACTCGTGACCAAACCCTCCAGCCGTTATGGTGAACGCAGATTGCCTTCTGCTTATCTTGTTTATGATCATCCTGAGGATGCTGTAGCCAACAGGGTTTGGGACGGTCTAACAACAATTAATGCCGGAGGTGCTTTCGATCATCCCGACTTTTTGAAAGAGCAGGCTGCGCTTAAAGCCAAAGCCAAAAATAATCCAGCACCTGCTACGACACCAACGCCGACCAAACCAACAGAAACCGAAACAAAGACCGAAACGAAAGCTCCAGCTACAAATACGGGTACAACCAAACCATCCGGCACCACTGAGCCTACAAAACCTAGCACTCAATCGGATGCGACTAAACCCGCACAAGGCACAGACAGCAGTAAAACAACGACAACCCCTGCTGCAGGCGGAAACAAAGATAACGGAAAAGAAACCACACCCCCTGCCAGCACTCAACAAGGCGGCAGCGGCAATCCGGTAACAACAGACCCAACTAAACCTGCGGAACATACACCAACGGGAACGGGAGCTGCGGGAGCCGGTGCTACGAATCCAACGACAAACCCAACACCAACGACGGGCGGATCTTCACAGCAAGGGCAAGGTGATCATTCAGGAACGGGCAGCACATCTGCACCTGCTACGAATCCAACCACACCTGCAGCAAGCGATGCTGCCAAGAACACACCAGCTTCGTCGGGGGATACATCATCCAAGATCAACACACCAGCCACTGGCGATACAGGAGCTAAAAATACGCCTCCAGCCAATGTACCTGTTCCCTCTTCACCAACAGCACCTCCCAACGGATCAACTAGCACAACAGTTGTTCCTTCAGGTTCCACTTCCGTACCGGTCAAATAATAATAAAAAGGATCAACTCTCGCTTTCAACGAGGGCTGATCCTTTTTAATTTATGCCTATTTCACAACACGCAGTGAAAGATTGCTTTGTCTATAATTGTTTCAAAGAAGAACGATGAGCCTCAATTGTTTGCTCGATATCTTCATCTGTGTGTGCAGTTGATACGAACATTCCTTCATACTGGGAAGGGGCTACACTCACTCCATTATCGAGTAAAGCAGCAAAATAACGATTGAAACGCTGCTGATCAGATGTCTTAGCCGTCTCATAATTAGTTACCTGTTGATCTGTAAAGAAGGGGCATATCATCGAACCTACACGATTGATCGTACAGGCAATACCAAATTCGTTGGCATTTGAGATAAACCCAGCCTCTAATCGAGCAGATTTACGTTCCAATTCCTCATAAGCTCCCGGTTGACCTAACAAGCGCAGCGTCGTGTAACCAGCGGCCATAGCTAATGGATTACCTGACAGCGTTCCGGCTTGATAAATGGGGCCGCTTGGCGCTATCATCTCCATAATATCGCGTCTGCCTCCATAAGCACCAACCGGCAAACCTCCGCCGATTACTTTGCCAAGACAAGTAAGGTCCGGCTTAATCCCATATAGTCCCTGCGCACTGCCCAAGCCAACTCGAAAGCCCGTCATCACTTCATCGAATATTAGCAAGCTGCCATAACTTGTAGTAATATCCCGAAGACCCTGTAAAAAGCCCGGTTGAGGTGGCACGACACCCATGTTCCCTGCAATAGGCTCAACGATAACAGCGGCGATTTCTTCTCCATACTTTTCAAAGGCTACACGGATGGAATCGAGATCGTTGTAAGGTACCGTGATCGTATTGACAGCAACGCTTTCTGGCACCCCAGGACTATCTGGCAGTCCAAGAGTAGCAACGCCTGATCCTGCTTTAATCAGAAGTGCATCTGCATGACCATGATAGCATCCTTCAAATTTCAAAATTTTCGGACGGTTCGTATAACCACGGGCTAATCGCAAAGCACTCATGGTTGCTTCTGTACCGGAATTGACCATTCTTACCATCTCTAGGGAAGGAATTCTTTCAATAACCAGCTTGGCCATCCGTGTTTCAAGCTCAGTAGGCGCACCAAAGCTAGTCCCCAATTCTGCCGCTGCTTTAATAGCTTCTACGACTTCGGGATGACAATGACCTACAATTAGAGGTCCCCATGAGCCGATATAATCAATAAACTGATTTCCGTCAATATCGAACACTCTTGAGCCGACGCCCCGCTCCATAAAAAGAGGGGTTAAACCTACGGATTTAAATGCGCGAACCGGGCTATTAACACCTCCCGGAATGAACTGCTTGGCTTCAGCAAAAGCCTTTGATGAACGTGAATCGTCGCGTTTGGTTGGTTTCAATGTCATGACCCTTTCTTCACGATAAATTATCTTGAAAAGCAAGAAAAATCGATATATAATTATTCGAACTGATGGTAGACTTGGACTATTTTCCAGCAAAAGAAGCGAGGGAAAACAATGATCGACTTTTTGTGCAAGGTGCCCTTATTTTCCAGTCTTAACGAATCGCAATTAACGATAATATCTAATATTTGCTCTAAAAAAACGTTCAAAGCTAACACCATTTTATTTCAAGAAAAAGAGCTTGGTACTGTATTCTACATTGTTTTCAGCGGCTCTGTAAAAATTTACACGGCGGCCACTTCCGGTGAAGAGAAGATTCTCTCCTTGTTCCGAACAGGCGATAGCTTTGGAGAGCTGTCATTGATTGACGGCAAACCGCGTTCCGCTTCTGCACAAACGCTGGAAGACAGTGTCATGATCACTTTATCGGCGAATAACTTCTTGGATATGTTAAAGTCCAACTTCGACATTTCCCTTTGTATTATGCAGGAGCTGTGCAATCGCCTTCGCGACACAAACCAACATGTCCATGATCTTACGTTCCTGGATGCTAGATCAAGAGTAATCAAGAGCCTCATTAAACTTGCCAACAAAAATGGAATTCGTTCAGGCAGCGTCGTGACAATCAAGATGATGCTTAACTACGATGAGGTATCACAGATGGCAGGTGTACAAAAGCCTATTTTGATGCAGGTTATCCGTGACTTTCAGGAAAAACAAATATTGACCTTCCTCGGTAACGAGATGAAACTTGATCTTGCCAAGCTGAGAGGTTAATCTTATTGCAGGAAAGCCCGATTCAAGATCGGGCTTTTTTTATTTGCACAGATCGAGCATGGGCTGCAAAGTTCTTTGAACCAGCTTAGATAGATTACCTACGATCAATTAATTCTGCACGCAGAGTGCGTATACTGCATCACTCAACGTTTCCATATATAAAGGATCGGTGTTAAGTGAAGCCGTACGTTCCAAATGCAACTGCAGCTCCTTGGCTACTGTTTGCGCCTCAATATCCAGGTCATACAAGACCTCCAGATGATCAGATACAAAGCCCACTGGGCAGACAAGCACGTTGTGGATCTGCTCTTCCTTCACTACCGTACGCAATATATCAAGAATATCCGGTCCAAGCCAAGGTACTCCTGTACGACCCGCGCTTTGCCAGCCAAACTGCCAATTCGTAATCCCCGTTTGTGCCGCAACAGCCCGTGCAGTTTCCAGTAATTGCTCTGTATACGGGTCACCTGTTCCAAGAATGCTCTCAGGTAAGCTATGTGCAGTAAATACCACACGAACATCGGACTTTTTCGTATGTTCAAAACGCTGAAGCGCTTCATTTACACGTACAGAAAGCGCTTGGATCAGCTGCGGATGAAGGTGATAGCTTTCGACAAACTGAATAGAAAGTCCAAGCTCATCAGCTTTGTCTCGTGCCCGTTTGATATAGCTGCCTACACTCATATGGGAGAAATGCGGTGCTAGAACGATACCAACAGCCTGCTGAATGCCATCCTTGACCATCTGCTCTATTCCATTTTCAACATACGGCTCCGCATGCTTTAAGCCTTGATAGCAGACAAAAGACTGGTCAGGGTGATCAGCGTTCAACCGTTCTTCCAAAGCCTTTACCTGTTTATTCGTATTTTCCCTGAGCGGAAAAAAACCACCGACAATAGCTTCATATCGGTCCGTCAAATCCTTGAGCTGCTCGGCTGTAGGCGGCCTTCCTCTACGGATATGGGTATAATACGCCTCTACTTGAGCCAAGCTTTCAGGCGTCCCGTATGACATGACCAGTACACCAATTCGCTGTTTCGACATTTATACACCACTTCCTTGTTTGGCGGCAGCCAAAGCAGATGTTGAATAAGAATGAACAAAATCCGTCAGCTCGTGCAATTTATCAATAGACGCTTCTGGAAACAAACCATGTCCGAGATTAAAAATGTAGCCTGGCTCTTGAATACCCTGATCGATAATCAGCTTAGCCTGCTCCTTGATAACGGACATCGGCGCTGTAAGCACATAGGGATCCAAGTTGCCTTGAACAGCGAATTTCGACCCTAAACGCTTACGACCTTCAGACACGGATACACGCCAATCCAGACCAATGACATCAGCCTCTATCTCATGCAGAAAAGGAAGAAGCTCACCTGAGCTCACGCCCGGAAAATAAATTTTGGGCTGATCCAGATGATTAAGCTCGCTAAAAATACGCTTAATCGTAGGCAGCACAAAATATTGAAAATCTTTGGGTGATAGCGCGCCTACCCAGCTGTCGAAAAGCTGAACTGCTTTCGCACCAGCTGCGATATGAGCCTTAAGATATGTAATGACCATGTCGCCCAGTTTATCCATCAATTGAAACCAGACCGCAGGCTCGCTGTACATCAGCTCTTTAGTCCGGATATAGCTTTTGGAGGGCTTGCCTTCAATCAAATAACTGGCAATTGTGAATGGCGCTCCTGCGAACGTAATTAATGGAACTTGCAGTTCAGCAGCCAAAATCTCGATCGTTTTAATAACATGGGATAAGTCCTTTTCCACCTGGATCGGACGCAGCCGTTCCACATCAGCTGATGAGCGGATTGGGTTATGAATAACAGGCCCTATATTTTTGACAATATCAAAATCTATTCCAATCGAAGCGACTGGATTCATAATATCCGAGTACAATATAGCAGCATCCACACCGAGCTTCTTCACCGGCATCAATGTAACTTCGGCAGCCAGCTCAGGCTGTTGACAAATTTCAAGCAAGCTGTACTTTTCCTTAATAACGCGGTAATCCGGATCGTAGCGTCCCGCCTGCCTCATATACCATACTGGCAGTGTATCTACCTCCTGCTTTTTACAAGCTTTGATAAACGTATCCTTGTAGCTCATCCGCTTTTCCTCTTTTCCGTATACTCCTAAGAACTTTCCTTTTTGAAAAGTTGACCTCGTAAGCTTAAATTGATCTACTCATATTATGCCCTATTTAGCAGCATGTAACAACTGATTGCCCCTTTAGATTCCGACAAATGTATGACAAGGACCCACTTCCCACATGAAAAAGAAAGCTTTTCACATACAACCTAGGCTGTATGTGAAAAGCTTCTGTCTTCCATTTTATTGGATTAGGAATCTGTGTTTGTTAGGTTAACTTTGTTCACGCAGCCAACGAGCAACATCCTTGGCGAAATAAGTAATGATAAGATCCGCTCCTGCACGCTTGAAGCCAATCATCGTCTCCATAATGATAGCACGCTCATCGATCCACCCCTGCATGGCTGCAGCCTTGACCATTGAATACTCGGCACTTACGTTATATGCGACGAGCGGCAGGTCAAATTGATCACGCAGCTGACGAATGAGATCCATGTAAGCCAAGGCTGGTTTCACCATTAGGAAGTCTGCACCCTCGAATACATCAGACTGAGCTTCACGAAGTGCCTCACGCCCATTGGCCGGGTCCATCTGGTACGTCTTGCGATCACCAAACTGAGGAGCTGAATGAGCAGCCTCACGGAAAGGTCCATAGAATGCGGAAGCAAATTTGACCGAGTAGGACATAACCGGAATATTCTCATATCCCGCCTCATCCAAACCTTGGCGAATCGCATATACAAAACCATCCATCATATTGGAAGGAGCGATAATGTCAGCGCCTGCTTCAGCCTGTGCAACCGCAGTACGCACTAACAATTCTAGCGATTCATCGTTAAGCACATCAGCACGCTGTTTCTGCTCGTCGAAATGTACGACTCCACAGTGTCCATGGTCAGTAAATTGACATAGGCAAGTATCGGCGATCACAAGGATTTGCGGCTGCAGTTCTTTGATGCGACGTGTTGCCTGCTGAACAATTCCATGTGGATCATAGGCTGAGCTACCCTGTGCGTCTTTGTGGTCGGGAACCCCAAATAAAAGGATTGCCTGAATACCCAGATCAACAATCTCCTTAAGCTCTTCCTCCAGCAAATCCAACGAATAATGATACACACCCGGCATGGATGAAATCTCATCCTTAATTCCCGTTCCGTGTGTCACAAATATAGGATATATAAGATCATGAACCGTAACATTCGTTTCTCTGACTAAATTACGCAACGCAGCAGATCCTCTTAATCTGCGGTTACGAATGATTGGAAAACCCATAGACTTCTACCTCCCAGGATGTAATGTAATCTTTAACTCTTACATAGACTCTCAATCAAGGATTCTACTGTGGCCTCTTCCGCAAGATAATCAATGGTTAATCCGGCTTCGATTGCGGTTTGTGCAGTCATCGGCCCTATGCAGGCGATCTGGCAATCTTTGATCAGCTCAAGCGGATTATCCACACCAAATTCCTCTAAAGCACGGAACAAATTGGTCACTGTGGAGGAACTCGTGAACGTAATAATCTGCAGCATCTTCTGCTCTAGCATTTCGATAACCTCTGCGCCACCACTAGTTTCAAGCACCGTTTCGTAGACATCGACCTCAGTTACCTGCAAGCCCAATTCTCTCAGTCTCGCCGGAATGTATTCCTTGGCTATATCTGCAGTCGGCAGCAGAACCTGCTGACCCTGATTCAAATGTGGAGCAATCGATGCCAGCAGCTCATCTCCGTAAAACTTCGAGGGTAACAATTCAACAAGTAATCCCCGACTCCTGAGCGCCTCTGATGTCTTCGGACCTACAGCAGCAATCTTTGCCTTGTATAGCTTACGAATATCTATTTGGTGTTCACGGATAGCTTCAAAGAAATGATCCACACCGTTCACACTTGTGAAAATAACCCAATCAAAATCTTCCAGGCGTCGCAAAGCTTCCCCAAGCGCAGTACGTGCATCGGCTTGAGCAGTAGCCTGAATACGAATTACCGGAAACTCGACAGCTTCTCCACCTAAATCCTCGATGAGATTGGATAATTCACTTGCCTGACTTCTTGCACGAGTAACCAAAATACGTTTACTGAATAACGGTTTCTTTTCAAACCAGGCCAGCTTGTCTCGCAGCTTTACCACTTCACCGACAATGATAACTGCAGGTGATTTGAAATTAGCGGCCCGCACCTTCTCGACGATGTCAATCAAGGTTCCCGTGATGGTCTCTTGATCCATCCAGGTTCCCCAACGGATAAGAGCAACTGGAGTCGATGTCGTTTTACCACCTTCAATGAGCTTGTTGCATATAGATTCAAGGTTAGCCACACCCATCAAGAAGATCAGCGTACCTGACGCTTGCGACAGATTTTCCCAGTTCACACCATTGTAGGTTTTATTCTTGTATTCATGTCCGGTTACTATGGAAAAGGATGAAGTAAAGTCACGATGCGTCACCGGAATACCCGCATAAGCAGGAACCGCGATCGCAGAAGTAATTCCAGGTATAATTTCAAAAATAACCTCATTTTCAGCAAGCAGCTCCGCCTCCTCGCCAACCCGGCCAAAAACGCTCGGATCGCCTCCTTTTAAGCGCGTAACTGTCTTACCTTGCAGGGCCAAATCAACCAATAGCTGATTAATTTCCGACTGCTTAAGCATATGCTTGTCCGGCAGCTTGCCGACGAATATTTTCTCAGCACCAGGTTTTATATGCCTTAGCAGTCTTGGACTTGCCAAACGGTCGTATACAACGACATCGGCACGTTGTATCGCCTCTAATCCCCGAACTGTGATGAGCTTCGGATCGCCAGGTCCTGCCCCCACGAGATATACGACTCCTTTAGACACTTCTTTTCAACCCCTTACTCTATCCAAAATATCGGAAGCTCCACGCTCTATCAATGCATTTGCCAAATTAATTCCTAACAGCTCCGAATCCGTTCCGCTCAAAGTTTCCTTCAGCATCAGCTGACCATCAGGCGAGCCTACCATACCTGTCATGGTGATTTGATAAGCACCACTTGTAAGCTCACCTTCAACGGTTGCATAAGCACCTATGGGAACCTGACAGCCGCCATTAAGCCTTCCTAGAAAGCTTCGTTCTGCTGCCACAGCAAGCGCTGTCCGCTCATCGTTATAATACCCAAGCAACTCCAGCACTTCTTTATTATCGCCCTTGCATTCGATGCACAAGGCTCCTTGGCCAACAGCTGGCAGACAAACCTCTGGAGGTAAATAGGAGGTTATGCGGTCTGTCCAACCAACCCGATGCAATCCGGCAGCTGCCAGCAGGATCGCGTCAAAGCCTTCAGACTCCAGTTTTTTAAGCCTCGAATCAATATTCCCACGGAGGGACTCAATGTTGAGGTCAGGCCGATAATGCTGCAGCTGGGAAGAACGACGCAGGCTGCTTGTCCCTACTTTAGCACCTTGAGGAAAATCATCCAGTTGAAGCGAGCCTTGCGTAATTAAACAATCTCTCGGGTCCTCACGAAGAGGGATTGCTCCGATCACAAGACCTTCCGGAAGCTCCCAAGGCATGTCTTTCATACTATGAACAGCCAAATCGATTTCACCGTCCATCAACGCCTGTTCAATCTCTTTCACGAATAATCCTTTACCACCCACTTTGGATAGCGTGACGTCAAGAATACGATCACCTTTAGTAATAATTTTTTTAATTTCAAATTCATACGGGATGCCGTGTTTTTGACTGATTTCCCGTAAATGATCAACAACCTGTCCGGTTTGTGTCAGAGCCAACGCGCTCTGTCTTGTTCCCACCACGATCTTACGCATATGTCTCCCCCTATTTGATGTATTGTTGAATCCAAAGTCCGATTTGCTTCATTCCGTCCATTGTAGGCTCAGCAGCCATGAGGTCAATAAGCTCCTGCTTCCATGATGTATCCTTGCCTGAGGTGCGGATTAAGGACATAAGCTCCCAGTCGAGCATCATTCTGAACATTTGCTGCCTTACCGTCGTATCATTAACCTCTGATTGAATAAACAAACGAAGCTCCTGAACAATATCCAGATAAGCTTCGTATTCAAACCCGTAGGTTTGCTCCAGCTCTTGCTTGATTTTTCTGGCAATCGTTGGGCTGGCGCCTCCTGTAGATACAGAGATGAGCAGCTTGCCGCGACGGACCACAGCCGGTACGATAAAGCTGCTTCCTGACGTATTATCTGCTACTGTAACCAGCTTGCCCAGTGATTCTGCTTCCAGACGAACCGCTTCATTAATTTCCGGATTGTCGGTAGCGGCAAATACAAGCAATGACTGATCGATTTGCCGCATTCCTTTAGAGTAAAAACCACGAAGTATCGACAAAGCCCCCTGCTGCATCCATTGCTCGATCTGTGAGCTGCAGACAGGACTGATTACTGTTACAGACGCACCTGCTTCAATCAGCGAACCTGCCTTACGTTCAGCGACATGACCTCCACCAACAATCACGCAGCATTTATCCTTCAAATTCACGAGCAGCGGGTAATGGTTGATTTCGTTCATCGCATCACGACCATTGGTGAAACGATGAATAAAAATTCGCAAATACTACATTTAACGCCATAATGAAAAAAGCAGCCAAATTCCATAAAGCCAACTTATAACCCGGTGTCTTCAGCATCACTCGTTGAAATAAATAGAAAATATAGGCCAAAAGCACAAACCAGGAATTAATCACTTTCGGATCAAAAAATAACGAAACATTACCTTCAAGCGCAATCCAAACGAAACCAATCGACAACCCCAGCAGCAGCAACGGTGTTCCGATAATGACAGAAATGTACGAATATTGATCTGTTTTATCGAGACTTGGCAATCTCTGCATCAGCTTGGACCATTTTTTTCTCTTCAACTGCTGGTGCAGTAATAAATACATTCCGGAAAACACAGCAGCGGCAACAAATGCCGTATAGCTTAAGATTGATAAGGAAATATGAATGAAAAGCACTTCATCTTTAATATTCCAGGAAGCTAACGATGGCGATACTTTGGGGTTACTGAAAAAATTGAGAGCGAGAACCGTAAAGCCCAAAACATTCACCATAAATACAAAAAACTCAATTCGGATAAAACGATTCACAACCAGAGAAACCGTCACTAATAACCACGTCAGCATAAACAACGTTTCGAACATGGAAAAAGCTTCCGTTGGATTATGATAGACCAAACCGGATATTAAATAGACCGTTTGCAAAACCCATACAAAAGAAAGTAACCCTGTCCCTATCCGTTTTGCACTTCGGTTCGGACCAACAAAGTCCGAGAAGTAAAACAGTAGGCTCAGGGCGTAGATATAAATAATAGCATCGTATAACCAACTTTTCGTAACCATTAACCAAGGCACCTCTTCCGATTACGATTTGGACAAGGCCTCAGCAGGCTTTAGGGAAACCTTCGTTAGCAATTCTTCTTTCCAACGATTCTGTACGTCTTCAAGCTCTAGCTGACGAGCTGATTGCTCCGCACGTTCCTGCTCAACCAATTGCTCCTCTAAGGCGAATATTTTGGTGAAATAGTCCAGTGCCTCATCCCCATGCCGTTCCGAAGCCATTTCCTTAATACGGTTAACGGGATCTCGCAGCATTTGGTTCACGATGCTCTTGGTTAATTTACGTATAATCTTCAGTTCTCTTTCATCCAAATCAGGAAGCTTCTTCGTCAGACTGTCCATCGTCTCTTGATGAATGGAGCTTGCCTTAGTCTGTAACGCCTGAATTACCGGACTGATCCCCAATGTCTTGGTCCATTGCTCAAAAGCTTGCAGTTCAGCTGCGATCATTTGCTCAATCAAAACAGCCGTTTCCCGCCGTTCCTGTAAATGAGTATTCACAATCGATTGCAAATTATCAATGTCATACAAAAAGACGTTGGACAAGCTTCCGATAGCCGGATCCAGGTCTCTGGGAACTGCAATGTCAATCATGAATAACGGTCTTGAACGGCGCTTTTGCAGGACAGCCGCAACTTGTTCTCGAGTCAATACCAATTCAGCAGCTCCTGTCGAGCTTATGACGATATCAACCTCCTCCAAACAGGCATTCAGCTTGTCCATGGTACAGGCTACACCTTGAAACTTCTCAGCCAGCTCCTGGGCGCGTGTTAAAGTTCGATTGGCTACAATAACCTTATCTGCACCATTGGCATACAAATGCTTGACCGTTAATTCACTCATCTTGCCCGCGCCAATAATCAACACCTTTTTATGCTCATAGCTGCCAAAGATCCGTTTACCCAGCTCAACAGCGGCATAGCTGACAGAAACCGGATTATCGCCGATACCTGTTTCTGTATGTGCGCGTTTGGCAAAGGTTACTGCCTGTTTAAACAAAGTATTCAGCATAATTCCGGTCGTCTTGGTTTGTTGAGCCAAAGAAAAGGAATCCTTAACCTGCCCCAAAATTTGAGTCTCGCCAATAACCATCGAATCCAAGCCGCTCGCAACCCTGAATAAATGATCGATGGCTTTGTCATTTTCATAAATATACAAATGATTATTGAATTCGTCTCGCGGTACGCCAAACCAATTCTCAATAAACTCGCGAATATAGTGCCCGCATAATTGCTCGCGGTCTACGACAATATATAGCTCCGTTCGGTTGCAGGTGCCCACTATGACGGATTCCATGACGCTCTTCGTCTCTTTCAGCTGTTTAAGCGCCAAGGGAAGATCTCCTTCGACAAACGTAAATTTCTCCCGGATCGAAACGGGTGCCGTCCGGTAATTCAAGCCCGCCACAACAATATGCATAGGTGTCACCTGCCTCCCTCCAAATAATCTCTGTTTATTATAGCATATATCATTCTGGTTCTCCGACAAATTTTTTGTATAAACTGTGAAAGCTGCACGAGATGTAATGTACATTATTTTCAACCATTTCCTGCTGCTTTATACCGTAACACCTCAATAAATCACACAACATTCTTCCTGATAACGGAAGCTATTGCTGCATTTTTTTGCGAAGCATCTCGGATATGGTTTGATCGGCCTTCGTCATGAGCGCACTTTGCGACGAATTGATTTCAAGATGTGAAGAAAGCAATTTGCCGTATGCATCGAAATAAACGTTAAATTGCTTGTGCACCTCTACAAGCGTCTGCACTTCATCTGATCGCAAGGGCCGCTGCCCGCCCACCTGCAGACGCAGTATATACTGCATAAGGTCAGGTAGCCCTGCTAAAGGCGTAAGAGATTGATTGCCGAAGGCAAGCACAAGATGATCATGCGTAAAATTAGCCGTATATACAGCTTGTCGCAGCGTGTTCAGGCTTTCAGTATCCTTGGCTTTATCTACATTTTGCAAATAACTGCTTAACAGCTCCATCTGAAATAATGAAACCTGATACAGCATCTTCCCTGCATCCTGCTTCTCAGATTGACCTTGCATCATCGCATATATCTGGTACAACGGCCATCCTAACAAAAAAATCAGCAGCAGGTAAAATACAACCTTTCGTTTTCGTTTCATGGGGTCCCCCTAAAGTTTTGCGAAGCAAAACTGGCTTCGTAAGCATCTGCTGAGTTTTGCGAAGCAAAACTGACTACGTAAGCAAGTGCAGTACCTGTCTTGTACATTGTATGGGGGTATGTAAACAAAAATAATACCCGCGGAAGAATCCGGGGTATTATTTTTATAGTTAGTTTGATTGGCATACTTATTGCTCTATTTGATTAACTGCATTTGTTTGATAACGGGTGTTTCAACTACGAGTTCGCCCATACCACGGATTAGCTTCTTGGCATGAGTCGTTTCAGGCTTCAGTACAGAAACCATATAATCGATAGCCAATTGAGGATCTACAGTCTCACCACAAGTATAACAATCCAATGCGGCAAAACCTTTCTCAGGATAAGTATGAATGGAGAGATGACTTTCTGACAACAACACTAACACCGTTGCACCTTGTGGTTCGAATTGTTTGGCCTGTACCGACATCACGGACGCCCCACATGCTTCTGCTGCCTCCACCATTTGCGCTTGTAACCATTCTGCATTATTGAGAAGATCAAAATCAACCCCCCAAGTATCTACAGCAACGTGTCTTCCGAAAGTCGAATATTCCATCTTTCGGTTCCCCCTTCCTAGGAATAAAATGTTTGAAAAATTTCATCCGCTAGGACCTACGTCATTCACTTCTCGAGGGAGTAATCTCTCGCAACAATAATGTCCTGAGTGAATCCTGGTTCCTATTTTGTTTGTTTTCAACGAGATTAAAAGTACCATCTATTGAACGGAAATGCAACACTTTTTTTAAAAAGAAAAAAAATACCTCTGAATCCTTGGCGGAATCAGAAGTATTTGTTGATACCTATTTATTCTTAAGCCTCGAGTACAAACAATTGATGAGTCAGTTTACTTAAACGTTCATCAATCTGCTCACGAACAGCTAATTCACGAATGTCATTCCTCAAATCCAGCAAGCTGTTCACTTGAGATTTAATACGTAGTATTTCTTGCTCCACTTCATCCTTGCGGAATAAGCTCTCAAGCAGTCCTAACGTATCTTTATGTTCATATACGATCCGTTCAATCCCATCTTTACTTTCAATAATTCGGATTACAGAGCCGCGCTCATATTCATACACCATAATATAAGTTTCGTATATACGATGAACGGTTGCACTCCCTTTAAAATTCGCAACTGCTTTGCGCATCAAATTTACTAATGTTTTATTGCAGATACGACATGAGCCGAGACATACATAAGTACCGTAATGCAATTCGAACGACAGGACAATTTCTTGACCCGCATCGTCTAATAAAACGATTTCCTGATTTCCATTATCGAGTATTTTCACCTGCAGGGTTACTTGCTGATCGACAAACATTTGAATAAACATGGCCATTTCGGCTTCCGTTAATTGTAGGCAGGTTTTGACATATTCAGTCGCTAACCTCATTGCCATAAAAATCCCTCGATTCTTTTATTTCGAGCCTTTAACTCACCCTGCTGTAACCAAAAGCTATAACTTCATTATTTTATATATAGTATACTACATAAAACATTAATATTCCTGTTAGAAATTCATTAAATTCCGTTCTATTTTAGAAAATAACGCCTTTTCCTTGAAAAATTCCAAGCATATATCTGAATCCCTCTGTTTCCCTAACAAACTTCTGCGGTTCACTGCCATGTATACAAAAATAAGCAATCTACCTGTAGATTACTTAAAGAAAGAGCTATGGATTGGAACGAGACATATGCTCCGTGCGTTTAATCACTTTAAGCGCTTCACGATGACTGAGTGGTGACAGCTTATGCTGCTGCAAGAACTTAATGACAGCTTGCTCATCTGATTTGGACAGCTCTCTTAATGTCCAGCCTATAGCTTTGCGAATGAAAAATTCGTCTGAATCTTTACACAGCAAAATATATGAAAACAAGCGTTCCTGATCGGTTTGCTTTTTATATGTCAATTGATATAGAAGAGCTGAACGCTGCAGCCACATGTTATCCGATTGAATCCATCTCTCTGTGTAAGGAGAAATCAGCTCTGGATAACGCAAAAAAAATGCGCCCACCAAGTGAGAAGCAATCGTGTCTACCGTATCCCACCAAGATTTGCTGATGATCATTTTCTCCAAAAGATCAATATGCCCAGCGCTTGAGTTTTTCTTATATTTCTCTAACAACGATAGGGCTGCATATTGATATTCCCTCTCAGGTAAAGACCACAACTCCTCTACAACCTGTATAAGCTGCGCCTCTGTTAAACCATCAAACTTCTTTACCCAAGGCTTGGTTAGACCTGTTCTCACAGGGTTCGGAAGCCCAAGAAATTCAAACTGATCGCGCATATACTTCATCATAGGCATAGCGGCCTTTGCATCAGCCTGCTCCTTAAAACACTTTATGAGTTCATCGACACACGCTGATTGCATACGGCCACTGCTTTCCTTATGAATTGATTTCCAGTTCAGGCTTGATTTCAAGTGCAGGTTTAACCTCAGGTTCAAGCTTGATTTCCTTATCAGGGGCTGACCAGCCAATCTCCTGCTCAATGACCTGCCATAATTCGTCTTTACCAACCTCAAGCTCAGATGAAAACAATACCATGCGGTCATGCTTCTCCATTTGCAGCGTTTCTCTTATTATTTTAACATGCTTCTGCCAATGGCCCTTTGTTATTTTATCCGCTTTGGTCGTAACCACAACCAAAGGAACGTCATTATGCTTAAGCCAGGCAAACATGGTCTGGTCGTCCTTGGAAGGTGCGTGCCGAATATCAATGATTAAAAGCACCAGCTTGAGATGTTCGCGGTGCAGCAAATATGATTCGATAAACTTGCCCCATATCTCACGTTTTGATTTGGAAACCTGAGCATATCCATACCCAGGGAGATCGACTAAATATAAGTCCGCATTCACTTTATAATAATTGAGCTGCTGGGTTTTACCCGGCTTTGAGCTGGTACGTGCCAGATTTTTGCGCTGGATGAGCCGATTGATCAGTGATGACTTGCCGACATTCGAACGCCCTGCCAGAGCTATCTCGGGCAAGGCGTCGGCAGGATACTGACTCGGACCAACCGCGCTGATAATAAATTCAGCTTGATTGACCTTCATAATAAGTTCCACTCTCTCTTTAAGGAGCTGTGCTCCTTTACTTAAACTCCAACGGGCTTGACTAAAGCATATTCCAGTACTTCATCCACGTGCGCGACTGGAATAAATCTTAGTTCGTTTCGCACGCTTTCCGGAATTTCTTCCAAGTCCTTGGCATTGTCCTTCGGAATGATGATCGTACGAATACCCGCTCTATGGGCTGCCAGGCTTTTTTCCTTAAGCCCGCCAATCGGCAGTACACGACCACGAAGTGTAATCTCACCTGTCATGGCAACTTCCTTGGACACAGGTATGTTTGTTAAGGCTGAAATCAAGGCTGTCGCCATTGTAATGCCAGCAGACGGGCCATCCTTAGGTATTGCACCTTCGGGAATATGAATGTGTACATCGAGCTTTTCATGAAAGTCTGGCGCTATATGAAGCTGTGCAACGCGAGAACGGGTGTAGCTAAACGCTGCCTGTGCAGACTCTTTCATGACGTCTCCCAGCTTACCGGTAAGTGTCAGCTTCCCGTTTCCAGGCATCACAGTAACCTCAATGACGAGTGTATCACCGCCTACCTCTGTCCAAGCAAGCCCTGTAACCGCACCGATCTGATCCGTTTCCTCCGCCATACCATGATGGTATTTCGCAGGTCCAAGAAAATCTTTCACATTATCGGAATGAATCGTAACCGTTTCACCCAGACCAGACACAAGACGTTTCGCCGATTTGCGGCAAACAGCGGCTATCTGCTGCTCCAGATTACGCACGCCTGCTTCTCGCGTGTACTCCCTGACAATCTTCATGAGTGCTTGCTCATCAATAACCAATTGCTCTTCACGCAGTCCATGATCCTTCTGCTGCTTAGGCAATAAAAAATTACGGGCTATTTTATATTTCTCAATTTCAGTATAACCGGGAATGTAGAGAACTTCCATACGATCCAACAGCGGTCGTGGAATATTGTGCACTGCATTCGCCGTTGTCACAAACATGACATTGGATAAATCAAACGGAACCTCAATGTAGTGATCGCTAAAGGTACTGTTTTGTTCTGGATCAAGCACTTCAAGAAGTGCTGCCGCCGGATCTCCACGGAAATCCATCGCCATTTTATCTATTTCGTCCAGCAGAAAAACAGGGTTTGTTGTACCCGCATTTTTCATACCCTGAATAATTCTTCCTGGCATCGCCCCGACATACGTACGACGATGACCACGAATTTCTGCTTCATCACGCACACCGCCTAGTGAAATGCGGATGAACTGTCGTCCTAACGAGCGGGCGATCGAGCGGGCGATTGACGTTTTACCGACTCCCGGAGGACCTACCAGACATAGAATCGGACCTTTCAGCTTCTTTACCAGCTGCTGTACCGCCAAATACTCCAACACGCGCTCCTTAGGTTTTTCCAATCCGTAGTGATCCTCATTTAATATTTCCTCGGCATGGATAATATTCAGATCATCCTCGGTGAAATTAGACCAGGGAATGCCAAGCAGCCAATCGATATAATTTCGGATAACACTGCCCTCTGCAGAGGTTGCGGGCAGCTTTTCCAAACGATCAATTTCTTTCTCGATCTTTTCCTTAACCTTCTCGGGAACCTCGGTCTCTGCAAGCAAGGAGCGCAGCTCCTCAATCTCGCCTGTCCGTCCCTCTTTATCACCGAGTTCTTTTTGAATGGCCTTCATCTGCTCGCGAAGATAGTATTCCTTTTGTGTTTTTTCCATTTGTTTTTTGACGCGTTGACTGATTTTCCGTTCCAGCTCCAGTACTTCACGTTCGTTGTTTAAAATACTTAGCAGCTTTTCCAAACGATCTTTTACTGGAACCGTTTCAAGAATGTCCTGCTTGTCTTTGATCTTCAAGGATAAATGACTGCATATGACATCAGCCAAACGACCCGGCTCGTCAATATCGGAAACGGCTGCCAAGGTTTCCGGTGTTACCTTCTTTGACAAATTAATGTAATGCTCGAATTGATGCAGAACCGTACGCATTAAAGCATCGATTTCCGGATCGCTCGTTTCCTGCTCGGGAAGCTCTCTGACCTGTACCTCATAATACTCATCATTATTTAGAAATTCGGTGATCTCCGCACGCACTACACCTTCTACCAGTACTCTTATCGTGCCGTTAGGCAGTTTAAGCATTTGTCTGACTTTGGCAATTGTACCTATGCGATATATATCTTCGGTGGTAGGTTCTTCAATGTTAATCTCCGACTGCGAGCATAACAGAATCAAGCTGTCGTCCACCATGGACTTCTCAAGCGCTTTTACTGATTTCTCCCTGCCCACATCCAAATGCAGCACCATACTCGGGTAAACGAGCAGTCCACGCAAAGGAAGCAATGGCAAGCGCCGCACCTTTATTTTATTCGGTCCCATTCTGAAGCACCTCCTGAGAACTTTGCTTTGGGCAAAGTCGACTTCGTAACATTAGCTGACGTTTACATTTTATCAAAATTAAAATCAAAACACCAATCGCCCTCCCATGCTGATTGTCATCATGAAAAAGAAAAGCCGATGCTGCTTGTCATTCCAGCGCATCGGCGTGCAGAACCGTAATGGATGCGGCAGGTGCGAAATCTGGTTGTGCTCCATAGGCTTCCGGCAAAAACTTGAATTGTGATCCAAGTGCATAATCCAACACTTCTTCAATGGATTCCACAGGAATAACTTCTAGTCCGTGAAGCCCGCTGAATATTTCCTGCCAATTTTCTTTGGGAATGAGCACACGAGTGACGCCCGCTTGAAAAGCCGCTTCAACCTTTGCAACAACCCCACCCACTGGCTTAACTTTGCCATGAATGCCAACTTCCCCTGTCAAGGCCAATTGATTATCGACAGGTATTTGCAGTATCGCGGAAGCTATTGCAACCGCCATGGATATGCCCGCTGAAGGCCCGTCAATCGGGGTACCCCCAGGGAAATTGACATGAAGATCAAACTTGTAAGGGTTGATTTCGAGTCTTCTCAGTACGGTCATTACATTCTCTACGGAACCGCGTGCCATACTCTTGCGGCGGATCGTTCGAGATGACCCTCCCATCTCTTCCTCGTCTACGATGCCCGTTATGGTCAAGTTTCCCATTCCTCCATGAGTAACCGGGATAGCTGTGACCTCGATCTCCAATACCATCCCCAAATTCGGACCATACACAGCGAGTCCATTCACAAATCCGATCTCCGGCTTGGCTCCTACCTTCTTCTCTGGCCTTGGAGGAATTTGTGAGCTATTGACTACCCATTCCACGTCTGCTGCAGTTACTGTTTTACGAGCATCGGCTAATGCCATCCCAGCAGCTAACTGAATAATGTTAACCGCCTCTCTACCGTTCGTAGCATGTTTCTTTATGACCTCAACCGCGGCAGGATTAATCGGAAACCCGATTTTGGTAAATGCTTTTTCAGCGATCTCGCCAATCTCACCAGGTAGCAGCGGACGGAAAAAAATTTCCAGGCAGCGCGAACGGATAGCAGGAGGCAGCTCTTGTGGATTACGTGTAGTAGCACCAACCATCCTAAAATCAGCAGGCAAGCCATTTTGAAAAATATCATGAATATAGGAGGGAACATTGGTATCCTCCGAATTGTAATACGCACTTTCGAGAAATACTTTGCGATCCTCCAGCACTTTGAGAAGCTTGTTCATTTGATGGGGATGGAGCTCACCAATCTCATCAATAAATAAAATACCTCCATGCGCCTTCGTTACAGCTCCTGGCTTTGGCTGAGGAATACCCGCAACCCCCATTGAACCCGCACCCTGATAAATAGGATCATGTACAGACCCAATCAATGGATCCGCTATCCCACGCTCGTCGAACCGCGCTGTAGTCGCATCCACCTCGGTAAATTGGGCATCATGACGAAACGGGGAATCTTTGTTGCTCTTGGCTTCTTCCAAAACTACACGTGCAGCAGCTGTTTTCCCTACTCCCGGTGGGCCGTAAATAAGAACATGTTGAGGATTGGACCCGCACAAGGCTGCTTTCAGTGCCCTTAAGCCTTCCTTTTGTCCAACAATATCGTTTATCGCTGTCGGTCTTGTTTTTTCGGATAAGGGCTTATTTAACGAGATAGCACGAAGCTTACGCAGCTTTTCCATTTCCTTCTTCGATTCTTTATCAATGGCAGTGCGATTCGTCTGCTGATTGCGCAGCAAATTCCAAAAATACATACCAATCACTACAGCAAAAAACAGCTGGATAACCATTAAAATCACACTAATATTCATTAGGGTCCCTCCTCAGAATTTTCGCAGAAAATTTACTTTGCAGCATACATTCGTTTCTTGCAAATAGCATCACAAGTACCATGCATGGTAGTATTCCCCTCATCATGACGTACTAATCCTTACCTGAGAAAGTTTTCAAGCATGTATGATAACAAAACATAGGAGAACGATATAAGGAGTGAATATGACGGAGGGGGAACCGACCACGTATGCGAATACGAATACTGATCTCAACTGCTCTGATTCTGAGTGTGATACTTTCCTGCCCGATCAGCGGTAAGGCAACGTCTAAGCCTTATCCCTATATGATCAATCCCTTTTTAACAAATGTCGACGTACTGCTGGATGTTGGTCACGGAGGCATAGACAGCGGGACTCTTCATGGAGATGTGTATGAAAAAGATATCAATTTGGAAATGGGCAAAATTACGTATAGCCTGTTGCGGGAAAAAGGGCTGCGTGTGCTGCTCAATCGGATGGATGATTACGCCCTCAGCAGTGAAAACCTCTGGTTTCGCAATCGTTCCAGGCATTTGAAGGACTTAGCTCAACGAAGTCATCTGGCAAATGAAATTCGTCCGAAGATCGTCATCAGCCTTCATGTCAATTGGGCAACCAATACCAGAGCCCGCGGACCTGTTGTACTTCACCAAAAAAGCGATTCTAGTAAGCAGCTAGCCACCAGTTTGCAGCGATCGCTGAATCATTTGTATACAACTGAAACAGCTCCGGTCTACGGAAAAACTTATTTTTTGCTAAAGCATATTCAGGTTCCCGCTGTCATTGTGGAGATGGGATTCATTTCTAATGAACAGGATCGTGAGCAAATGATGCAGCCTCAAAAGCAGCGTCAGCTCGCCGAAGCTATCTCAGTCGGAATATTAGCCTATCTGAAAAAAGAGCCAGCCCACTAAGGGGCTAGCTGGGAGATCTTCACAAATTCAGCGATTTGCTGCAAGGCCGGCACTGATTGCTGGATAATAGCTGCGGTATGTTTACCAGGAACACCAACATGGCCAATCACAACTGTAGTTTCGTTATCTTTAACATGTGCCTCTAATTTTCTAGCCTGTTTGAGAATATGGGCGCGTGTATATTGATCATCCATAAAAATGTGGTTTTCAAGCGTCCTTACCCCTAGCTCCTTGGCCAAGGACTGTACAACACTTTTGTGCGTTGTTTTGCTATCCAAATAAATGAGATGGTTTTGCTTGCACACATCCAGGATGATGCGCATCACTCTCGGGTCTGCAGTTACCTTGGAACCCATATGATTATTCATCCCAATGGCAAAAGGCACATCATTAATAGCTGCCTGCACTCGGGTTCGGATTTCTTCATCCGATAAATCCGTGGTAATGGCGCCGGGACCTAACCAGCTTTTTTTACCGCGTACCGGTTCCATCGGCATATGGACCAATACGTCGTGACCGAGTCGATGCGCCCATTCGGCATCACGCCTAGTCGTCGGCAAAAATGGCATGACCGCTGCTGTAAAAGGAATCTTTAACGCCATCATTTCATCAGTTCCACGCATGTCGTTGCCAAAATCGTCAATCACAATCGCTATCTTTTTCGTAATGGCAGGGACTTCTTGATTAGATTGCTCTGCTCTCAGAATGCCTGAACCAAGGCATGTTAGTACGACGGTACTTGTAATAAGCCATTTTGCAGCTTTGTGCATCGTTAACCTCCTTGTGCTTCCATAAAAAGCTGATTTCGTAACCCTCTGCGAATTTTTGGCAATATGCGGCAACGTATCTTCACAGACAATTGGTTTCACTTGCCTGCTTTCCTATGTTATTTGTCAATATCGGCCAGCCTATACAAATAAACAAAAAAGCAGTGTCCCCCTCGTACGGAGAACGCTGCTTTCATTATTTTAAGATTATTAGGATTGAATGGAATGATGCTTTCTGCCAGGTATTTCACCTGTTCTACCAAAGTGTTCCACGATGATATCGATCTCTTTCTTGAGCTCAGCCAGCAGTTCAGCCTCCGGAACTTTACGAATCATTTCTCCGTAACGGAACAGCATGCCTTCACCGCGGGCGCCAGCAATCCCGATATCAGCCTCTCTAGCTTCTCCTGGACCGTTAACAGCGCAACCGAGGACAGATACCTTGATAGGCACCTTAATCTTGGCTATATAGTCTTCTACTTCATTAGCGATCGAGAACAAATCAATATCCAACCTTCCGCATGTCGGGCAGGAAACTAATGTTGCTGCGTTAGTAATCAAACCGAAGGTTTTCAATAGCTCACGAGCTACTTTGATTTCTTCTACAGGATCTGCGCTGAGCGAAATACGCAACGTATTGCCCAATCCCATATTCAGCAATGCGCCGATACCTGCTGCACTTTTGACTGAACCGGTGAATAAGGTTCCTGCCTCGGTTATACCAAGATGCAGCGGATAGCGGAATGCTTCTCCGGCTTTTTTGTAAGCAGCAATGGCCATAGGCACATCGGATGCTTTTAAGGAAACGATGATGTCATGGAAATCGAGCTCTTCGAGAATATTAATATGAAACAGTGCACTTTCAACCATAGCTTCCGGTGTTGGGTATCCGTACTTTTCCAGCAAGTGATTTTCTAAAGACCCTGCGTTTACTCCGATCCGAATAGGGATTCCTCGCTCTTTGCAGGCTTTGACAACAGCTTCTACTTTTTCACGACGTCCGATATTACCTGGATTGATTCGAACCTTGTCAATCCCATTCTCAATCGCCATCAGTGCAAGACGATGATCAAAATGAATATCCGCTACCAAAGGAATATGAATTTGTCTTTTGATTTCTTTGATCGCTTCCGCGGCCTCTTTGTTGTTAACGGTAACACGCACCAACTGACATCCGGCTTCTTCCAAACGGTGAATTTCAGCAACCGTTGCTTTGACATCAGCAGTTTTAGTTGTGCACATGCTCTGCATAATGACCTCGTTGCTTCCACCGATTGTCAAATCCCCTACTTTAACGGGAATGGTCTCCGCTCTGTGAAACATAACATATATCTCTCCCATGATACCAAACATCCTCCGCTCCGATTCAAAGCCGGATTGGCCAATAAATGGATTGGAGGCTGCTATGGTTAATATACTAAAGCTTAGGCGCTTTCTTCCTTTTTCTTCAACGACTTACCTTCTTTACTGCCTGCTGTGATCTCGGGTGCAACCTTGGATTGTACAGCTTCCTTGGTTACCACGCAGCTGGAGTTTTCAGTATGAGAAGGTGCTTCATACATCACTTCAAGCATGATGCTCTCAATAATGGCTCTCAAGCCGCGGGCACCCGTATTACGTTTGATCGCTTCACGAGCAATTTCCTCGAGCGCTTCCGGATTGAACTCCAGTGATACGCTATCCATCTCAAGCAGCTTTTGATACTGCTTGACAAGCGCATTTTTGGGCTCTGTCAGGATACGAACAAGCGCCGGCTCATCAAGCGGCTCCAAGGTCGAGATAACCGGAAGACGTCCAACGAATTCGGGAATCAAACCGAAACGCAGCAAATCCTCTGGCAATACCATAGACAAGTACTCGCCCGGCTTCAAATCAACTTTAAGCCCGTCTGTACCAAAACCTATCACCTTTTTGCCAAGTCTGCGTTTAATGATTTGCTCCAGACCATCGAAGGCACCGCCGCAAATAAACAGGATGTTCGTTGTATCGATCTGAATGAACTCCTGATGCGGATGCTTGCGGCCGCCTTGCGGTGGAACCGAAGCTACTGTACCTTCCAGGATCTTCAATAGAGCTTGCTGAACGCCTTCACCGGATACATCGCGTGTAATCGATGGGTTTTCCGATTTACGTGCAACCTTATCAATTTCATCGATATATATGATACCGCGTTCTGCTTTTTCCACATCGTAATCAGCGGCCTGAATTAGCTTTAACAAAATATTTTCAACGTCTTCACCCACATAGCCAGCTTCTGTTAAAGAAGTAGCATCTGCAATAGCAAAAGGCACGTTCAAAATTTTGGCTAATGTTTGAGCAAGCAGCGTTTTACCGCTTCCTGTTGGTCCCAGAAGAACGATATTGCTCTTTTGCAATTCAACCTCTTCGGATTTGCTTTGCTGCGAATTAATCCGCTTGTAGTGGTTATACACCGCTACAGACAACGATTTCTTAGCTTGTTCCTGACCAATGACGTATTGATCCAAAATATTACGGATTTCCTTCGGCTTTGGTACATCCTTTAAATCAAGCTCTTCTTCGTGTCCCAATTCTTCCTCAACGATTTCTGTGCAAAGCTCGATACATTCATCGCATATATAAACTCCCGGCCCAGCTACCAGCTTACGTACTTGTTCCTGTGATTTGCCGCAGAATGAGCATTTGAGTTGGCCTTTTTCATCGTTAAATTTAAACATGGGATCACTCCTTATCCATTCAATTCGCTACGAGAGATGACCGCATCAATGAGCCCATAATTCTTGGCTTCTTCTGCACTCATGAAATTATCACGGTCGGTATCGCGCTCAATTTTTTCATATGGCTGCCCTGTCCGGTCTACATATATCTGATTCAGCTTTTGCTTAGTTTTGATAATCCAATCGGCATGAATCTTAATGTCTGAAGCTTGGCCTCTGACACCGCCCAATGGCTGATGTATCATGACTTCACTATTAGGCAAAGCAAAACGTTTGCCAGGTGCACCCGCTGTTAGCAACAGAGAACCCATACTGGCTGCCATGCCTACGCAAATAGTTGAAACATCCGGCTTAATGAACTGCATCGTATCATATATACCCAATCCGGCAGTAACAGAACCACCAGGAGAATTGATGTACAAATGAATATCCTTCTCGGCATCACTCGCAGACAGGAATAGCAGCTGAGCAATAACGAGGTTGGCAACATCATCGTCAATGCCGCTACCGATAAAGATGATCCGGTCCTTTAATAGGCGGGAATAAATATCATACGAGCGTTCTCCGCGTCCTTCCTGCTCGACAACCATAGGTATCAGACCCATTGTTCCAACCCCTTTACTTCAAAATGTGGTTCATTTTTTATTGTATCAGAAAAGAAAACATTACACCAATTCAATACCCTCCCAAACCCTCCCTACAGGGAGGGCCCCAAAGGACGCTGCCCTCTGGACTCCCTTGACAGTGGAGAAGCTGTGGTGTTCTCGGGTCGCTTTCGTTCCTACGGAACACGCTCGACATGAGGCGTATTGGTGCGTTGAGGTGCTGTGGTGTTCTCGGGTCGCTTTGGCCCCTTCGGGACAAGCTTTACATTTAGTGCAGTGTATTGGTGCGTTGAGCTGCTGTCCTTCGGGACAAGTGTTACTTTAAGTGTAAAGGGTTCAATCTTATTCTATGTATAACATCTCTAACATAGGCGTCCCTGCTAAGGGACGCCTATGTTAGGCGAACGCAGGTAATACCACCATATTCGGCCATAATCTTATGTGATTATCGTTTTTAAAGACAGAAACACCTGAGATTCTGCTGCAGGTGGATTAAATTACCTATAAAGAAAGGCACGCATAATTATACGTGCCTGACTGCTATAGATTTATTTGCTTTCTAGAACCAGGAAACCAACTGTTTTTCTAATAAGCAGATCATGTTTAAGATCCTCGATACTTCCGTTTGCACTCAGAATCGCATGAAGCTCTTCAGGAGTACGTTGGTAAGAAGGAGCCATGCTGCTCAATTCTGCCTGAATTTCAACTTCAGGAACAGTAAAGCCTTCTGCTTTTGCAATAGCTTCCAGAACCAGGTTGTTGCGAACGCGTTTTTCAGCATCATCACGCATTTGGCCTCTTAAAGCCTCATCGTTTTGACCTGTAAACTGATAGTACATTTCGATATTCATTCCTTGTGTACGCAGGCGATTTTCGAATTCTTTAACCATTTGTGTGGTTTCATTGTCGATCATCACTGCAGGAATGTCGATTTGTGCTGCTGCAGCCGCTTTTTCAACAACATCTGCTTCTTTTTGGCGCTCAATTTCAGCTTTTTTGCGAACACTCAGGTTGTTTTTAAGATCGGATTTGAACTCTTCCAATGTTTCAAACTCACTGATATCCTTAGCAAACTCATCATCCAATGCAGGAAGATTTTTGCGTTTGATGTCATGCAATTGGATTTTGAAGACTGCTTCTTTGCCTTGCAAATCTTCGGATTGGTAATTTTCAGGGAAAGTAACCGTAATATCCTTCAAATCACCTTTGTTCAATCCAACAACTTGCTCTTCAAAACCTGGAATAAAGCTGCCGCTTCCGAGTTCAAGGGAATACTTCTCGGCACTGCCGCCTTCAAATGCGACTCCATCGACGAACCCTTCGAAATCGATAGAAACTACATCGCCATTCTCAGCTGGACCTTCTTCAAGAGGAACCAATTCGGCATGACGCTTTTGCAGTTTGTCCAGTTCTTCTGTAATTTCTTCTTCAGTAACTTCAGCTTCCTTAACTTCAAGCGTCAGTCCTTTGTATTCGCCTAATTCTACTTCTGGCTTTACAACAACTTTTGCTTTGAATTTCAGGATTTGGCCTTTGGCAAATTGTTCAACATCAACCTCAGGACGATCAACCGGAGTAATACCCGTTTCTTCAACCGCTTCCACGTAAGCCTCAGGAACAACGATATCCAAAGCGTCTTGGTACAAGCTTTCTACTCCGAATTTCGCTTCAAAGATCGAGCGAGGCACTTTACCTTTACGGAAGCCCGGTACGTTTACTTTTTGAACTACTTTTTTGAATGCTTTGTCGAGAGCCGCAGCCACTTGATCTACTTCAACCTCAATATCAAGAACGCCTACGTTCTTCTCTATTTTTTCCCAGCTTGCTTTCATTTTATGCTTTCCCCTCCAAAAATTATCCATTACAATTCGTTATTTCCCATAGGGTAAACACGAAATGTTGTTCCGTCAATATAACCATTCTATTATAACATATACTTTTCTTTTTTCAAGCAAAGTAGATAAAAATCATTTAACTGGACTTTGCGAGAAAAACACTGAAGCAAATTGAAGAATAATCCGATACGACTGTTCCCATTGAAACATTAAATCGTTCGTGATCCCATAAAGCTCAAGTACATCATCCTTTGTTCCGCTGTTGAACACTTTCTCAAGCATTACAAAATGCAGCGCGGCAGCCCAGACATCAATACCTGCTCGATCCAATCGAAGCATTTGCCCATATGTAGCCGTTCCATAAATATAAGCAAGAAATTCATTCCAGGTCTCTTGAGCATAATAAAATAAAGCTGGCTGACTGATTTGACTCATTTCCTGAAATCGTTCCATAATCTCATTCATGGGTGATGGAAAATCTTCAAAGCTTTTGGGAGTATCCTCCACATCCACTGTAATACTCTCCCCATGCTTGTCCAGCGTAATCGGACCTGTAGCTCCGCGAAGCTTGAGTGTTTGAAGCCCTTTATACTGGATCAAAGGATGCTGCTCGTGAGCAGTCAACCATTCAATAATTTTGGAGTCGATAGCTGGATGCTCGATGAAAGCTAATTGATCCAAAGCCAAAAGCTGATTTTCTATCGATTGCGGCTGCTGAAGCAGAGCGAGCAGTTTTTCCGCGTATCCACTGTCAGCCTTAGCTTTGACCGACAAATGCTGCCTGAGCAATTCCATTTCAGTCAAATCCTCTTCCTCTTCGCCTGGAGTAAATACCTCTTCTGGAAACATCGTTTGCAACCACTCTAAGAGCGCCTGCCACTCTTCTTCAATCCTTGCATCCTGATGATGACAGGTCAATAAAAAGCCCAGCAGTTGAATGGCCTCGCCATAGCGTTCAGTCTCCAGCATTCGGGTAAGTTCGAATTGGTAAAACTCGACGGTTTTAGGAAAAAGAATGACATTCTCGTTCGGCTTCTCGGACAAAAGCCCATCACCTCCTCCTCGGCTTTAATGTTGAGAGCAGTTTAACCGATTGGCCGATGGATTGCAAAAGCTGTTGAATGCTGTTAATCAGTTGCCTCAGTATGTAATCCATAATTGGGTGTTCATTATTGATCTGCACACGATCTGCAAAGTTAAACGGCCAACACCTCCTTGATGCCTTTTTCATTGTGTATTACCCGTTTTGAGGTTAATTGAATATTCGACAAGCTGAAAAAACAAAAACAACGGAAGGTAGTCCTTCCGCTGTCATAATGGTTTAGCTTGTTTATACAATTTTCATGGCTGCTTGAATTAATTTAGCTTTAATATCGGGATCCTGATCAATAAAAGCATACATTTTGTCGATCGTTTCTTTATTTTGCAAATAATCCTTTTCCGATTGAATCGCTTCATGGGACCATTCAAGCAATGACTTTTCAGCTGCTCCCAAATCGTTCAAAGCGGTATGAAGGCTTGTCTCTTCAATGAGCTCTTCAATTTTCTCTTGATTAACTACACCAAGGACTTTGACAACTGCCAGCTTATTTTGAAACGCCTCATTCGCTTTCTCGAAGCGTTCTTTGGCTTCTTTATATTCGCTCTGCGCCTTGGAGAATTTTGTTTTCTTCATCATAATCACCTCATCATTCTTGATCGAATCAGTTTACCCATGAACATGAACATATCAAAGCGTAAACTGAAAAACCTGTTTAATTTCACTATTCGCCATACGATTAGAGTGGGATAAATTCTCTCGTTCTATTCATCATGAACGAATACAATAATAAAGCTCTAACGCATAGTTTAAACGGTAATTTGTTTTTTGTCTATCTTTTCCTCTTGCAAGGACAGACATTTTCTGATTTTACACCGCATAACCTTTATCATCTGCTGTCGCTGTCGAATGGCTAGTCATTCACCAACACAAACACTCTAAGAGAGGATGAAGGTTATGTGCGGAATTACAGGATGGATCGACTGGCAAAAAGATTTAACGCAGTATCCATCCATTTTAGAGCAAATGACGTATACACTTCTAAATCGGGGACCCGATGCTTCCGGCACTTGGATTACCCAACATTGTGCTCTAGGGCACAGACGTCTTAGCGTTATGGACCCAGACAACGGAGCTCAACCAATGGTGCGCCACTATGGAGAAAATGTGTTTACTATTGTGTACAATGGAGAATTATATAATGCTCCCGAGTTAAAAAAAGAGCTTGAGCTTCGCGGACATGTATTCCGCACGACTTGCGATACGGAGGTCCTGCTTGTTTCGTATATCGAATGGGGCCGCTCCTGCGTAGATCGGTTGAATGGAATTTATGCATTCGGCGTATGGAATTCACAAGATCAATCGTTATTTCTTGTACGCGACCGATTAGGGGTTAAACCGCTATTTTATTCCTACACAAATGGTCGGCTGCTGTTCGGCTCCGAGCCCAAATCGATATTGGCCCATCCCGATTTTCCTGCAGAAATCAGCGGAGAAGGACTCGCCGAGATCTTTGCTGTGGGTCCGGCACGCACACCCGGCCATGGAATTTACAGCAATATGTCAGAGCTGAAGCCAGGGCATTGGCTGAATATGGATCGCAATGGTATAAGTATACGCACGTACTGGAAGCTGGAGAGCAAGCCGCATGAGGACGACATCGATACGACGGCGCAGCAGATTCACAGCTTGCTTCAAGACACCGTAGAGCGTCAAATGGCCTCCGATGTCCCCATCTGCACACTATTGTCAGGTGGACTCGATTCAAGCGCTCTAAGCACGATCGCAGCTCGTTATAATCAGGAAAATGATTTGGGGCAGCTCCATACCTTTTCAATCGATTATGTCGATAATGACAAATATTTTAAATCCAACGCCTTTCAGCCCAACTCGGATGCTCCGTGGATTAAGCGAATGACGGATTTTCTGGGGAGCGAGCATCATTTCCTCGAATTCGACACCCCTGAGCTTGTTGAAGCGCTAAAAACCGCCGTATATGCTCGTGATTTGCCCGGTATGGCTGATGTAGACGGCTCTCTATACTTGTTCTGCCGCGAAATCAAAAAAGCAGCAACCGTAGCCATTTCCGGGGAGGCAGCCGACGAAATATTTGGTGGTTATCCCTGGTTCCATAAGGAAGAAACGCTAAATGCCAATACGTTTCCATGGTCGCTTGCAACGAAGGATCGTGTCAATCTGCTATCACCTGATTTTCTAGACTGGGTAAAGCCTGAGCAATATGTTCAAGAACGTTACCGTCAAGCACTATCCGAGGTGCCGCGGCTATCGGGAGAAAATCATGACCAGAATCGGATGCGTGAGATGTCTTATTTGAACATCACCCGCTTTATGCCTACTCTGCTCGACCGCAAGGACCGCATGAGTATGGCTGTAGGGCTTGAGGTACGGGTTCCGTTTTGCGATCATCGACTTGTGGAATATGTATGGAACATACCATGGGAAATGAAATCGGCTGGAGATAGAGAAAAAGGCATTTTGCGAAGAGCGCTTCGCGGTGTATTGCCGGAGGACGTCTTGACTCGTAAAAAAAGCCCTTACCCCAAGACGCACAATCCGAGCTATCTGGAAGCTGTACGTACCTGGGTGCTGGACATTTTGAATGATCCGAACTCTCCGCTGCTTACCTTTATCGATGTTGATAAGATCCGTACCCTAGCTGAAGGTGATGCCAGCCAGTTCAATTTGCCTTGGTTTGGGCAGCTGATGACAGGTCCACAGCTGTTTGCTTATTTGGCTCAAGCCGATACTTGGCTCAGGCACTATAAGGTGTCGGTCCGTTAGGAAATCCTGCCCAATTCGAACCGAATTGTGGCTGAAAAAAGCAAAACAGGGCAGCAGCCGGATTAAATCGGCTGCTGCCCTTTCCTCTTAATTCTTGGGACTTCTGACAATGCTGTTAAGATTTCGTTGCAATAACTTCCATTAAGGATTGAAGGGCATGGCCCCGGTGGCTGATACGGTTCTTTTGTTCGCTGGAAAGCTCAGCCATCGTTTGTCCGTACTCTGGAATGTAGAATAGCGGATCATAACCGAAACCATGATTCCCTCGAGGAGCATTGATGATTTCACCTTCACATTCTCCTTGCGCCTGTGCAACGATCTGTCCACTCGCATCAACCAGGCACAACGCGCACACAAATCGTGCACGACTTAAAGAGTCAGGGTTATGTGAAGGAGTCGAAGGTTCTGCAGATGGCTCCCCTTTCCCGTACCCATCAGGAATAAGTTTTCCCGAATCTATTTGTCCATCACGTTTATTCATGTCAAATGCCAGCAGCGTTTTTAACAGCTTGTTGTTATTCTGTTCGTCCGTTGCCCGCTCACCTGCATAACGTGCCGAATAGACACCGGGTTCTCCATTCAACGCATCCACACACAGCCCGGAATCATCGGCTACTACCGGAACCCCCAATGACAAGGCTATGGTGTGAGCTTTTTTATAGGCATTTTCTGCAAAAGTCGCTCCGTCCTCAACGATCTCAGGTAGTCCACTGTAATCACGCAGGCTCTTGATGGAGATAGGCTCGGATGAAAACAAGGCTGCAAACTCTCTTACCTTCCCTTCGTTGCTGGTGGCAACTACGATTTCAGCTCCGAGCAGCTGCCGCATGGGAAATCCTCCTGATTCGTGCTGAGATCTCCGGTCCTAACGCCTCTTCCTGTGCAATAATCATTTCTTGAATTCCGGACTCAGCGAGCGCCAGAAGTTCATTAAGCTCATCCCGGGAAAATGGAGATTCTTCTCCGGTTCCCTGCACCTCTACAAACTTGCCGTCCCCTGTCATGACGACATTCATATCCACCTTGGCCTTTGAGTCCTCTTCATAATTCAAATCGAGACAAGATTTCTCATTTACAACCCCAACGCTGATAGCACCCAAAAAATCCCGGATCGGATACGACTTGAGATTACGATCCTTGGCAAGCTTATCAATTGCAAAAGCCATCGCAATAAAAGCGCCAGTGATTGAAGTAGTACGTGTACCTCCATCAGCCTGAATAACGTCGCAATCCAAAGTAATCGAACGCTCACCAAGCGCTTCGAGATTGATTACAGACCGAAGCGCGCGCCCGATCAAGCGTTGAATTTCCATCGTTCGTCCACCAAGCTTGCCTTTAGCCGATTCCCGCTGGTTGCGAACCTGCGTTGCTCTTGGGAGCATTGAATATTCCGCTGTAACCCAGCCTTTCCCTTGGCCTTTCATGAAAGGTGGAACTCTTTCTTCAATCGTTGCCGTACATATGACCTTGGTCTCACCAACCTCAATAAATACCGAACCTTCGGCATGCTTATTATAATGCGTAGTAATCGCAGTCACTCTTGTTTGGTTATACTGTCTACCGTCGCTTCTCATTGTGAACTCGGTTCCTCCTTAAAATGACCCTAATTAACTTTACTCATTGTAACAGAGTCCCATAGGCAGTTCCAACAAAATAAGGGAGCCTCGGCTCCCTTATCTATCACTTGCTATAATTTGGATGGATTCACCTCTGACGGTCTGCTTACAGGCTTACTATAGCTTTGATTATCGCTGGCACTGACTTTAGCATCTCCATTGACTGTAATTTGCACCTTGGTTGCGGTTCCCGCATTTTCCGTAAGGGACAAAACAACTGCCCTCATTGCATTGCCGGGAGCTTTTTTATCTGGACCCAGTACCTTATCTGAAAAATCTACGGTGATCAAATCTCCCGCTTTCTGAATATGCTTAAGCTCCGAGCCGGGCGTCATGACAGCAGAAAGTCCTTTTTTCTGATCGGGTCCTACGATAAGCTGTTCAATGACGGCCTGTGCGACGTTATCTGTACGTTTAACCAATCGTGTGACTGGGACGTAATAGCTGTATAGATCTTTATTTTGTCCCAGGAAATAAAGGGTAACCGGTGTTGATTGGCCAAACTCCACGCCTTCTGGCTTCTCCAGATTAATTCCAAACGCTCTGGTAAGAGGCTCATCGAGTGGTGTTCCACCCTGCGGCATTTCCTTCAACGCTTTTCCTTCCACACGCAGCTGTACTTTGTCCACAGAAGGGAATCCGGTTAATGTCCATACGATGGCTTCTAATATTTTTCTTTCATCCTGTACATTATAATCCGTGAATGCTTTGGACAAATCGACAACGGCCATCTTCTGATCCTTCAATATATTGATCCCTTTGACTGTCGTTCCTTTAGGCAAAATTCCTATAAAGCCGGAGGGCATGCTTTTAGAAGCTGCACTTCCTTCAACCATCGATTCCAATGCCGTTTTGGCAACCTCTACTGATTTTTCAACTTGTAAGGCAATGGGAGCAATAAAGCCCTTCTCATCTTTGGCATAAACGGTTATAGCCGCTAGATTCTGGGCGGGCTTGCCGCTGACCGGTTGGGTTAAAGTGGTTGCTGCAGCGGTATCAACTCCTGTCGGTGGAGGGTCAATAGGCTGTGATTGTTCCTTGGTACCCAGCAGGGAACAGCCCGATGTCAGCAATACAATTATGCCTGTCACAGCTGCCAATCGAATCCCTTGATATTGTTTCATGATAGTTCCTCCTACGAATATAAGTTGTTTGTCCAATTCTCTTATTCCCACTATACGAAGGACAGCCTTCTTTTATGACAACCTGTTTTGTGAAATATCAGACCGAAATGAGTATTGTATTGCTTTTATGTATTGATTATTTTTATAATAGGTTATGATTACAATGATCTATTTGCTTAGAGCATATGTAGTTCAAAAGTATTAGAAGTCTCTCCCATAATAACGAGGTGATGACGATGCAGCCGAACCCTTTTGGAAACGACGTTTTTTTCCGTCAACTATTTAATCAAAGCACCGATCTGATACAAGGCATTACACTCGATTCCACTCTTTCCTATATTTCTCCATCCTGCTCTACCCTGCTTAATCGCTCCCCTGAAGAGCTGCTGGGACAACAGTGCTACAGTCATATATATGAAGACGATCTCATACGATTTCAACAGGCACTTAGGCAGCTGATTCACGAGCAGACACCATTTAATATCCAATATCGATACGTGCTGCCGAACGGATCCTTAATATGGCTGGAAAGCAAAGGCTCACTCATTCACATGGAGAATAGCTTGGCTGGTGTCGGATTTATCACACGAGATGTAAGCGAGCACAAGAGTATTGAAGAACAGCTAATCCAGCTGGCTTATTATGATTCCTTAACCGCTCTACCCAACCGCAGACTGTTTCACGATCGCTGTTATCAGTCTCTGTTGGCTGCCAAAAGGTATCATCGCAAGATGGCCCTTCTCTATTTGGATTTGGACGACTTCAAGTTGATCAATGACAATTACGGTCATGCGGTTGGTGACGATCTGCTCAAGATGGTAGCAGCACGCTTGTCCCATTGTGTTCGAGACCCCGATACGGTTTGCCGCTTGGGCGGTGATGAATTTGTTATTTTACTGCAGCAGTTTGAGCAAAAGGAAGACATTGTGAAGGTATCCGAGCGAGTACTGGATGCGATTAGCAGCCGTTTTGTTATCCAACATCATGATATTTTTATCACCTGTAGCATGGGTGCTGCCTACTATCCACAAGACGGTACAGACGGCAATGAGTTGCTTGATATGGCCGATGCCGCCATGTATCAAGCCAAAAAAAGCGGTAAAAATGATATAGCATTATAAACGGATGTTCATAAACCCATTTGATCATGTACGTTATAAGAAGAGGAGAGATCCCCCATGACCGTACCCTATAACTTAAATTCAGCAAGTGTGGCGAATGCTGCCAAGAGCTGGTTGATACAAAGAGGCGTTAATGTCATAGATATGGCAGAATTAACTTATTTCTTGCAAAAGGATTACTACCCGACCTTGACGATGGAACAATGTATCGAAAGCGTAAATGCCGTCATTGAGAAACGAGAGGTCCAAAATGCGATCCTGACGGGCATTCAATTAGATATACTTGCCGAGGAAGGTAAGCTAATGCCTCCATTGCAAGAAATGATCGAGAACGATGAAGGGCTTTATGGATGTGATGAAATTCTCGCTCTTTCAATTGTTAATGTATATGGAAGTATTGGATTAACAAATTTTGGATATGTAGATAAACTCAAGCCTGGCATCCTCAAAATGCTTAACGATAAACACGGCGAACACAAGCACACCTTCCTCGACGATATAGTAGGTGCAATTGCCGCTTCTGCCAGCAGTCGCATCGCACACCGCAAACAAGCGGAAAAGGAAATCGATCATCCCGCAGGACCATAACGATGACAGTAGTTCATTAGTGCAGCTGTTCATTAGTCAAATGACTGAACTACATTTACATGGTGTGAACAAAAAACACAGCAAGCTTAGCCCCTCCAGGCTTTGCTTGCTGTGTTTTTTCAAGACATTTCCATTTATGAACGACTTTTCGATTCTTAGCCCCATAAGGGTAAGAATCCGTCTGCAAAGGCGAACACTTCGTTTCTCCAGAAAGGATCCGCTTTCTCCGCTCGGGCTGTATGTTTCTTTTGTCCATCTTATATAGCTAATATTATCTATTACCTGCTTAGCGCTTTAACAACAAAGCTGTAGGCCGTTTCACTCCAGCGTTGCCTACATTCTGCCAGCAGCTTATTCTTCGCTTCTTCCACAGAAAGCCGCACGGTACTCAGTCCATGCTGAGTGATCCAAGCCTCTGACAATATGTAGCAGGTACTGTTCCATCCACTCTTGTTGCCCTGCTCATTCAAACGATCAGAGATTCCCGCAATGACCACCTCCGTCGAGCTTTGAAGCTCGATTAACGTTTTATCGAATTGAGCTTTGTCTTCTTTACCCGCCAAACCAACTGCTCTACGCAATGCTTTTACATCAATGCCAGGATTTTCGCGTATCGTCTCATAGAGCTTCACTGCATGTCTGGATGCCAGTCCATCCTGATAACGTTCTTCAACAGTCATCGGAAGCTCCAATGCCCGACACCATAATGGAAACAGCTGAGAATCAATTAGCATAGGCTTCTTCTTGAAAAAGCGACCGTAGGCTGCAATCCCTTCACTGGCAAAGCGGTCTCTCCACAGCCACGGATCACTGGCTTCATCCGTATGCCAGGCAGTATGCTCTGTTATGGATTCCAAAGAAGGATGATCTGGAATAAAGCTCGATAACGGCAATACGCCAATTTCTCTAACCACAGATCCAGCTTCTTCAAAGGTATGAATCTTTGCCAATACTACTCACCTCATCATCATTCCTTATTATCGAATCGCTTGAAAATACACAATGCCATCCTGCTCTGAACGATTCAAATCAACCTTATCCTGTAAATAAATCAGATGAGCCAATGTCTCGGACAATGCGAATCGCAATTGATGCAGCGTAAGTCTATCGCCAAATGTATCGCGGCAAACCTGATACGTAGTCTTCGGTTGATCGATCAACGCTTGTCGCATCGTTGCAAGCCGTGCTTCATGATGTTCAATCAGCTCCTGTGTTCTGCGAGTAAAAGTCTCAAACGGCTCGCGATGCCCAGGATAAGCCCAGGCTACATCGTATCGGCTTACTTGGGAAAGACTCTGCAAAAAGCTCCCCAGCGGGTTCTCATCGATCCCTCCCGGCAAATAGCTGATGTTGGGTGATATTTGCGGAATTACATGGTCCCCGCACAACATCTCCTTCGATTCCTCTCGGTAGAAGCAAACATGACCCGCAGCATGTCCAGGCGTATGGATCGTCTCATAGTCATGGTCTCCAAGCCGTATAAGCTCACCTATAGGGATCAGTGAAACCTGCGGCTGCGGTGATACCATAGCGACGAATTCATCCATATGTGCCCGCATAGGCTGCATAAGCTCGGCAGGCAGGCCGTGAGCTTGGAACAAAGCTAGCAGAGAAGCTGTCATAGGCTGTCCCTCTCCCCATAGCAAACGCGCCTGCTCATAACCTACCGAGGACATCCGAACCGGCGCTGCAGATCGCTCTTGGAACCAACCGGCAAGCCCATAATGATCCGGATGGTGGTGAGTAAGCACAATTTGCTCAATATCGCGATAAGAGATACCCAACTCCCGCATCACTTGCTCCCAGCATTGCTCAGAAGCATCCGTATGAAGGCCCGGATCGATCAGGGTATAACCATCACCACCGCGAATGAAATAGCTGTTCACCCACCGAAGCGGAAATGGCAGCGGTACTTTGATTTGATGTATCGAATCATTATGTAACGTGATTAAGCCCATTCGTTTCTATCCTTTCCGCCGTCCAACAAATATCATTCTTTTCGATTCGGCTTTATTGTATGGAGATGCGTCATAATCACCATACACATGGACGACCTCAAGCCCCACACGTTCCAGCATAGCCAAGAAGGTTTCCTGATGATACAGCTTGACCTGCTCCAGATAGGTACGATCCTCTGATTCAGGCTCGCTAATGACAATGGTTTTGCGAACAAACCCGTCTTCGATTCTTCGAGTCTCTGCAATAGAGCTATTTCCTTCTTGACGTTTTGAAAAAGGAACCAGGTTCCTTTCCACATACTCCGGGTTCAAGAAGTCGATAATAAACTGCCCTTGACCGGAAGGCTTCAGGAGACGGTAAATTTCAAGCAGCACTTTCTCGTTCTCGTCATCTTGTTCAAAATAGCCGAATGAAGTAAATAAATTAACGACGGCATCGAATTGCCGGGTGATCTGCACATCACGCATATCTCCTTGAATCCATTCGACTTTCTGCTCAGTATCCACTCGAACAGCTTCTTTCAGCAGTACGCCAGACAAATCGATACCTGTTACCTTGTAGCCAAAATCAGTTAGTGCCATCGAGTGTCTACCCATCCCACAGCATAAATCGAGTATTTCAGCACCTGGATCAAGCTGCAGCCATTCAATCATTCCTTTGACCTCATTATAGGCTCCCTGCATATCGCGGTGCTTATAAACGAGTAAATAATCATCACCAAAGCTTTTTTTATACCAATCCGACATGTATATTCTCCTTTGCTGCAAGCTATCTATGGGAAAATAATCCTCATAACCCTGCTTAGACCTTAATCAATCTTACCAAATTTTTAATTGGGAGTCACAACATACCGAAAAAAAGTAAGCAGTAAGGTAAAGTTCATCCCAGACATACTTTATTTTAAAATGGAATTAAGGATGCTATACTAGCGTTGGAACCGTCAACATCGCAATATTTACTTGGTGGTATATTTCATTTTGTTGTATACTATAAGCCTATAAATTAGCTTGGGATACTTGGGATTGGACGGGATAATGATGCAGCTTATTGCAATAGAGGAACGGATTAGTGGTCGTAAGCATAAGGAAATCTATGATTGGATACGTCGTCAGGATACGGTTTCCAAAATTGATTTATTAGAGCACAGTCAAATGACGGGAAGCACATTAACCCGGACATTGGAGGAGCTAACTGATCAAGGATGGCTGCTTGAAGCAGGTTTTGGGGAATCCACCGGAGGTCGGAGGCCGATCCTCTATCAGACCAATTCAACCGCAGGATATGTGTTTGGCCTCGATATTTCAAGAATGATCTCCAAATTAATTTTGTGTGACCTTCATATGAACAAGCTTGACAGCAGTAGCTGGACGATGGATGAAACCATGACCCCCGAGCATCTGTTAAATCAAATTGTCAGTTCCGCTTCGGCCATGCTGCATAAGCAGAATATCCCCCCTTCCTCTGTTCTGGGTATGGGCGTTGGCGCAGTAGGCCCCTTGGACCGGTTTTCCGGTTCTATACTGGAACCATTGTATTTTCCGGCTCAGGGCTGGCAGGATGTGCAGGTCAGCAGCTTTTTGCAGGCACGGCTTGGATTCCCTGTCAGGCTGGATAATGGGGCCAATATGGCTATCATCGGTGAATCGTGGTCAGACCGCAATCGAGACTATCGTCATTTGCTGTATGTTCATTTGGGAGTCGGCATTCGCTCTGCGATGATGTCTAACGGTAAAGTCGTGTACGGGGCTGTTGATATGGAAGGATCCATCGGTCAAATGATTATTCAAACCGACGGTCCAAGGCTCGGATCGCGAGGGAATTATGGATCTTTGGAAACCTTCGCTTCCATTCATGCTTTAGAACAGCAAGCACAATCACGTTTAAAGCAAGGTCGGGAAAGCATTTTACGTAAGCTTGTGCCCGATCCGGAAGCCATCAATTTTACTCACTTAGCACAAGCCTTACAGGAACAGGACCCATTAAGCGTGGAAATATTCTCACAGTCAGCGACTTATTTTGGGATCGGCTTATCCAATTTACTTAATATTTTGCATCCCGAAAAAGTCATTCTGGGTGGTTCGCTGATCAGCATTCATCCCAGCTTTTTTCATACGGCAACTCGGGTCGCTATTCAAAATACATATCATTATCCAACGTATCAGGTCGTATTTAGCCAAGGCTATCTCGGTGAGGAAGCTATCGTCACAGGTGCGGCTATATCCGTGATTAACCAATTGACAGAAACCTGATCCACCACATTGATTTCTAGGAGGACATTACCTATGAATGATGAACTAAAGAAACCATCCTGCTGCTCAACCTGCCGATCAGATGGAGAAACAAATCTTGCCTCAAGCGTCACGTCCCAGCCGATCAGCCCGGCAGTCTCCTCCACGCGACCTGAATCTCAAAAGGAAAATACCGGAGTCAGCAACAGCAGCCCTTATGAATCTATGGTGTATTTGCCTGGAGGTGAGTTTTTGATGGGTACAGATGATCATGAAGGCTTTCCTAACGATGGCGAGGGTCCTGTTCGCGCTGTTACCATTCAACCCTTTTACATCGATCCTTATGCAGTAACGAACGCCGAATTCGGCGAATTTGTACGCTCAACTGGTTACAGGACTGAAGCCGAGCAGTTTGGTTGGTCTTTCGTATTTCATTTGTTCGTGTCTCATGAAACGGCGGCTAACGTGAAGCATGTCGTGCAGCAGACACCATGGTGGTGGAACGTAGAAGGTTCATATTGGGCGCGTCCCGAGGGACCCGATTCATCGATTGAAGATCGGCTGGACCATCCGGCCATTCATATTTCTTGGAATGATGCAGCCGCTTACTGCCGCTGGGCAGGCAAGCGACTTCCTACCGAAGCGGAATGGGAATATGCAGCCCGTGGAGGTTTGGTTCAAAAACGGTATCCATGGGGAGATCTGCTGAAGCCTGGCAGTGAGCATCTATGCAATATTTGGCAAGGTAAATTCCCTGACAAAAATAACTGCAGCGACGGGTATGCCGGCACAGCGCCTGTGCACGCTTATCAGCCAAACGGTTTTGGACTCTACAATGTATCGGGCAATGTCTGGGAATGGTGTGGTGATTGGTTCAGTCCAACCTGGCACTTGACGGGCACACGAGTAAATCCAAAAGGGCCGCAGCAAGGGGCAAGGCGTGTGATGAGAGGGGGCTCCTATCTATGCCACAAGTCTTACTGCAACCGTTACCGTGTCGCCGCGCGCAGCTCCAATACACCTGACAGCTCAAGCGGTAATATGGGCTTCCGTTGTGCTGTCGATGCGCCGTCCGTTTACTCTAAGTAAAATGGGGTAATCTATACGGTAGGAGGGATCTGAGCCCTATGGAGCTTTTTCTAATTGTTTTGCTGTTGCTTGTTTTAATTGGCCTGTCCATGATACTTAATCGTTTTGTACCTTTTATACCCGTACCGTTATTCCAAGTAGCTCTCGGTATGCTGGCAGCTGTTATTCCATGGGGAATCCATATCCCCCTTAGTCCTGAGTTGTTTTTCGTGTTATTCGTTGCTCCACTGCTGTTTAATGACGGAAAACGGATACCCCGCGAGGAACTTTGGAACCTGCGTGCTCCAATATTATTGCTGTCTCTCGGACTTGTATTTGCAACGGTGTTCGTTGGCGGCTATGTGATTCATTGGTTATTACCAGCGATCCCTCTATCCGCCGCATTTGCCTTGGCAGCCATCCTATCACCGACAGATGCCGTTGCGGTTGGTGCCTTGTCCGGCAAAATCCGTATGCCCAAGAAAATAACCCATCTCCTTGAAGGCGAAGCATTAATGAATGATGCGTCTGGACTTGTAGCCTTCAAGTTTGCGGTAGCAGCTACTGTCAGCGGTTTATTTTCATTTCCCGAAGCGACCGCAAGTTTCTTCTTGATTTCAATTGGCGGGCTTTTAGTCGGTTGCCTTCTATCTTTTCTCATTATTCGTCTGCGTGTATTTATTCGTCAATTAGGCATGGAAGATACGACCATACATATGCTGATCCAGATTTTAACCCCTTTCCTGATCTACTTGGTTGCTGAGGAATTTGGTGTGTCAGGCATTCTGGCCGCTGTAACGGGTGGGATCATCCATGCCATTGAACGGGATCGTTCCGAATCGAATTTGATGGAATTAAAAATTGTTTCGGTCAGCACCTGGACCATGATCCTATTTATTTTGAATGGACTGGTCTTTCTCATCCTTGGACTGCAAATTCCGAATGTTGCGGAAGTAGTTATCAAGGACTTAACCATCAGCAATGTCCAGATGCTTGTCTACATCATTCTTATTTCAATAACGCTAATCGCTCTTCGATTTGTTTGGGTATATGGTTTTTGGCGAGCGGAATCGTCATTCAGCAAAAAGGAGCACATCGGTAAACCGCAGCTGCGACCTGCTCTACTGATAGCTATTTCGGGTGTCAGAGGAACTATTACCTTGGCGGGAGCTTTTTCGATTCCATTGTTCCTGCAGGACGGAACTCCCTTTCCTGAACGTAATGTAATTATTTTTCTGGCAGCAGGTGTTATTCTAATCTCACTCGTTACCGCAAGCGTCCTGCTTCCTCTACTTTCAGATAAGCCGGATAAAGGAAAGGAACGCGATAAGCAGCGTCTGGAGCAGGATGCCAAGATTCAACTATTAGAAGCAAGCATACTTATGGTAAAAGAAGAAATGAACGAGGAGAATCAAGATGCTGCTTTATCGCTCATCTCCGATTACAACAAGCATATTCAGCAAATTCGCAGCGATGGGCTAGTAAGCGAAATTCATTTCCGCAAAATAGAGCGTGAAATTCGGTTGTTCGCCTTGAGTGCCGAGCGGCGGGAAGTCAAACGTTTGGTGGACGAAGGTTCTCTTAACCAAGTAGATGCTTTTACACTAACTCAGCTTCTTAACCGTTCGGAAATGCTTGTTACCCGCCGCCTGCAATATATGCTCAGATTGGCCCTATTTATGCTGAAACGATTGGCCTGGAAGGTATTTATAGGTGGTAGAAAAATGTCCCGCCCCCTTCCCGTAGAGCAATTTGAAGTACTCAAAGCCGCCAAACTCTTAACTTCGAAAGCGGCCATCACCGCGATAAAAAATCACATCAATCCTGAAAATAAAAACGCGGCTCAAGAGGTCATTTCTAATTATAGACAATCCATGCAAAAATTGAATAGTATTTTCAAACCAGCTCCTTCTTACGAGGAATTTAAAAAACATAAAAAGGAGCTTCAGTACAAGGCGATTCAGTTGAACCGCAATAGTATCCAAAGCTTGTTTCAAAATGGAGAAATTAACCGTGGTCTTGCCAATCAGCTTCGACAGTTTGTCAGTTTTCTTGAGGTTTCCATATTGGTTGATGAAGAGATTGGATGAAGGTTATGTGCGATAAATAAGTGCTGCTGCAAGGCCGAGGTATTCCTCCGATTGCTGTTGTTCCTGGCGCGCTTCGCTTCTGCAGAATACCTCGGCTGCTTCCCTCATGATTCATCGCAAAGTAGAGGATTAGAAACAAGCAAAAAGCCTGTTACATAAACGCGTAACAGGCTTTTTGTTGTTCACTTTCACACTCGTAACACTTCAAAAATACATAAACAATCCATGTATGGAATCCAATATTAATTCATTCATTTAACGACTTAAGCGGTCGATGCTTCATCATCCTTAACATCCCCATGCAGTTCCTGAAACAGCTGAACAAATTTCGTATGTTTACGCAAAGATTTTTCATGAATCAGGTTCAGCTTGCCATTGTCCAATTGACCAAAACGCTCAATGAGTTCCTCATTGTCCTGAGACCAATCGAAGCCATCGAATACACGCAGACATGTAGTCCAGTTCTTCACATACTTGCCCTCTTGGAATAAATATCCATTTGCATACAATGCGATACTTTCCTGCATAGCTCGACTGGAAGAGCTGTATTGCGGTAAACCTGGCTGCTCCGGCATTAGCGGAAGCAGTGTGGTGTAGAATTGGTGCAGAATCTCGACATAAGTGGTCGGATCTTGACGAATTTTACGGGCCAACTCATATGAAGGCTGCATTTTACCAGTCAACAGCATCGTTGCTGTGGAATAGAGCCAGCTGAAGGAAGTGAAATTTTTATTATAGGAAGTCAAATTAGCACGACGCTCCACACCTGCACCCTTCAAGAACACATTATGATCCACAACCTGCTGAATGACCAAGTTCAAAGGATCGATACTGTCAAACGAATGACCCAATTCCTTGCTTACCAGCTGTACCTTGGAGTTAATGTCACCAAACAGCTGTTTCTCCTCTTCTTCACTCAAACCAATATAGATTTGAACGGCAAGCTCGCTTTCCAGCAATTCTAATCTACGACGTTCAAGCTGCTCGACAAGACCCTGCTGCTGTTCCAAATCCAAAGTAATCTCTTCGTTGTCTGGGTTACGGCGCTGTTTAATGCGAAGGGCAGCAATTTTTCTTTCATGACTGCGCACTTCCTTGGTCATTTGCTCATTTACGTATCCAAGAGCAAGAATCCTGTGCTGTCCGTCTAATATGCTCAGCTTGGAGCCAGGGCGTAGATAAAGTCCATTATCCGCCTTAGCCAGCGAGCTGACCTCACGCAATGACAATGTCACAGGGCCAAAAAAAACACGATCCAAATCTCTTTCCTGCAAATAATTCGCTATCTTCCTCCGTTGTCCCGCACTCAGCTTTCGCTGGACCATAGGGTCAATTGAAGTATAGTTCAATATATCTTGTACCTGTATTGCAACCGTAGCGAGTCCAAAGTTCTCACAGAACGGAAAAATCGTCATATTCAAGCACAAACCATCCATTACATTGCATCCTCCTTAGCTTTATCCAGCAGCTCATCCTCACGGATCAGAAACAAATGATGCTCCTGATAAAAGTCTTTAATGTATTGGTAAGCCTTCATAATACGTGAACGTCTTGGCAATCGGTCTTTCTCATCGCCTACAAAAATAGCGTTCCAATCAATATGAGGCAATATTTTCATCGCGTACTCCAATGCATAACGATTAAAGCTGCCTGTCTTGGTCGCCTCACTATGGAATACCATTGCCATCGCAATCTGCATATTTTCCGTCCAGCACAGCTCACCTTTTTCAGGTTCCGGTAAATAGCGAAGCAAAGCATCAAAATAATACGAAGCCAGCTTTTGCAGTTCCTCGACGTCCTTAGGTTGAAAGTAATAGCCATTGTTACGTGCTGATGATTTCAAACGACCTTCAAATAAGCCTACCAAAATTTCGACAAGCAAGTGATACGAGAACAAAAACTCTGGACCCTTACCACGTTCTGTAAACATATCAACCGAAATTCGTTTCATTGCAGGCTCTTGCTCAGCAATTTGAGTAGCCAGCACATGATAGAATCGACGCTGCTCTCTTAGAACAGCCAAATTACCACCAATTTTACGCGGAAGCTTGTTAATATCGGAGAAAAGTTGACGCTCCTGACGCGCATTGATGTCGAGATAAATCATCGTTGACATCGGGAACGAATACAATTTACTAAGCTTTTCGGAAATTTCCTCCATACGATCATATTCACGACGATCCTTCGCACGAGTCATGTTGCTTTGCAGGGTTTCCATTAACCGACGAAATGCAGCCAACCGATGCTGCCCGTCTACCACATACAGCTTTTCAATCGCTTGTAAGCGGTATACTTTATTATCAGCATCATATTCTCCTGCACCTCTCGCAGAAAGAATAATACCAGGAAAATAAATTCCCTGTTTGTGCTCCAAAAAGAGCATGATATAGTCAATAAGCTTTGACAAGTTTTGAGGAACCAGCGAACGTTGAACCTCCAAATCTACTTCATATATGGAAAACAGCTTGCTCATCGGTAATGTCGTAGTTAGCGTAGTTTGACCAAATGTCCTCGATGCTGCACCGGGTATTTCGATATACGAGGACGCCCGTTGCCCTGCCAAAAGCTCTGACAGAGATGAAATCGTATCCATTCTTTTTCCTCCTTATGATCACCATTATGGTTGTTAGTATTTTACTATAAAACACTGATATAAGTACATTATACACTGAAAAATCACCAAACATTCAACTTTTGATAGAAAATTACCGCATAGATACTGGTTTTTATGATTTTTTTAGCCAAATCGACTATTTAGTTCCAATATTCACGAATTTGAGATGTAAAAATAATGGATAAACAATAAAATCACGTAAAAAACTAATCAAGTATTGCAAGTACAGGTTCGAGAGACTGTGGCTCCATCCGTTGAATAAGATCACCATATTGCCCCAACCGCTTCTCTATTGTGAGTAGTGTGAAATCTTCAATGCGGCAATTATTGCGCAGTTCCTCCCATTTGAGAGGTGTTGAAACTGTTGCCATTGAACGAGCTCGAGGCGTGTACGGTGCAGACATCGTTTTTCCATGCCAGTGCTGTAGGTAATCGATGTAAATTAAATCCCCGCGATTTTTCTTCAATCGCTCAATCGTAAACAAGTCAGGGTACTTCTTCGTTAAATAGCTGCCCAAAAAACGTCCGACCAGTCTTAGCTGTTCAAAGGTGTAACGTCCGTGCTGAATGGGAATGATCAGTTGAATACCGGTGGCCCCTGAGGTTTTGGGTATGGATTCAATGCCCATCGTTTCAAGCGCCTCACCTACCAGAAGTGCTGCCTGCATGATGCGGGGCTCCACTTCTTGGGAAGGATCGAGATCCACGATCCATTCTGCAGGCAATTCATCATTAATATAATGAAATGACGGATGAAATTCAAGACAAGCCAAATTACCGAGCCAAATGAGGGTCGGTAAAGAGTCCAGATTAACGTAATTAATTCCCTGAAAGGTGGCAGTTTTTACGAAGGAGGGAGTCGGTTTGGGAACTGCTTTTTGGTAAAAGGATTTATCATCAACACCGTTAGGAAAACGAATTGTTGTGAGGTAACGGTTTTGGCAATAATGAAGCAAATAAGGAGCTAAGATGATCAGTTTTTGTAAATACTCCAGCTTGGTAATGCCTGCATTTGGCCACAGCACCTTCTCTGGATTCGTCACTGTAATTTCGTGTCCTTCGATCTGCACCGTGCCTTTGATTGACGTCCCCACCTTAACACTCCTCTCCTATATGCGCAGCCATCGCATCATTCAGCGAATTTTTACTTGGATATCAAGTCAACACTTTAACCTTTTTCTTCGACTTTTTGTCTGTTTTCCCCTCGTCATCAGGATGTGTCTTAACTGCCTCCAGGCTGGCTTGCAGTGCAGACATCAGATCAATAACATTGGTACGCTGCTGCTCCGGCGCAATTTTCACTTCTTCACCAGCGATTTTATGCTGAATAGCATCCATTAAGGCAGCACGATAATCATCCTTATACTTTTCCGGTTCAAAAGGTGAGGTTAACTGTTCAATCAGCATTTTGGCCATAGTTAACTCTTTATCGTTGACTTGAATTTGGTCAGGCAAATTAGGAACCTGCTCGATAGTTCGAATCTCATCGGGATAAAAAATAGTTTCCATGACTAAACATCGGTCAATTACACGTATGCAGGATAAGCTGCTTTTTGAGCGAATGGATACTTTTGCGATCGCAATTTTCCCTGTTTGTCGAAGCGACTCCAGCAGCAGGTTATATGCGTTAGTTCCTGTCTCACCAGGGGATAAATAATATGTTTTTTGAAAATAGATCGGGTCGATTTCATGAAGACCCACAAAATCCAAAATTTTGATTTCCTTATTGATTTCGCCATTCAGACTGTCGAGCTCATCTTTTTCAAACAACACAAACCGGCCCGATTCGTATTCATAACCACGAGCAATTTCTTCCCATTCCACTTCTTTATCGCATGTTGGGCATTTACGCACATAAGCAAGAGGCGTGGAGCATGTCTTGTGTATGTAACGCATGGATATGGATTTATCTTCTGTGGCGGTAAACATTTTAACAGGTACATTCACGAGTCCGAAACTTATGGATCCTTTCCACAACGTTTGCATGGCGGTCCCTCCTCTGTCTACTTACCTGTAGTATGCGTTCCATTCCATTCAAATATGAACTCTATCCTGGAAAACAGGATTCATGAAACCATAGAACATCGGAGATAATTGTAAGGAATGACCTTCAAAAGCTATTTGCTGCCGTTAACGACTTGCACGCATACGGAGGAATATGATGATCATCACACCTGTTGTTCCGTTTGAACCGATATCGAACGATGAGATTCCTAAGGGCGAACCATGGATTGCACAAATCAAATGGGACGGGGTACGTATGCTCACCTACTTTAATGGGCTGCAGGTAAAGCTATATAATCGCAAACTTAACGAACGAACGTTGCAATATCCCGAGCTACTGACGATTTCAGCTTATTGCAATGCACAATCCGTCATACTGGATGGGGAAATTATTGCCTTTGATCATAGCAAACCATCCTTCCATGAAATCATGAAAAGAGATCAATTACGTAAAGCAAGCCGCATCGATTCCATTCAAGCCCAAGTACCAATCGTTTATATGATATTTGATGTCCTTTTTTTAAATGGCGAATGGGTGACAGGAAAAACTTTACAGGAGAGGCAGCAAATTTTATCAAGTATCATTGTACAAAATGATCATGTCCAGTTAGTGCAAAATTTTACCGATACACAAGAGTTGTTTAAGGTTGCCAAAGCTCATGATCTGGAGGGCATTGTATGTAAAGACTTAAGCAGTGCTTATACGCTAGATGGCAAAGACCAAAGATGGCAGAAAAAAAAGAACTATAAAGACGTGATTGCTGTCGTTGGCGGTGTAACCTTACGGTCTGGAGTCGTCAACTCGTTGCTGCTCGGTTTATTTAATGAACAGAAGCTTGTCTATATCGGTCATGCAGGGGCTGGCAGATTGTCCAACAAAGAATGGCTTCAATTTACTAAGTTAATTCAATCTCTTATTCAGACTGAACGTCCTTTTAGCAATGAGCCTGAACGAAGTCATGAGGCGGTTTGGATTAAACCAGTAATTACTGTAAAAATTCAATTTATGGAATGGACCCATCATTTGATTTTAAGGCAGCCGAGTATTCAAACCTTTGTGGAAGCAAAACCTGAGGAATGCACGTTTGAATCGGAATGAGGGAAAACAAACATGGTCAATGTTGGCTGTCATGTCAGTATACAGAGGGGGTATTTGCAAGCAGCCAAAATGGCGTTTCAAATTGGAGCGTCATCCTTTCAATATTTCCCTAAAAATCCAAGAAATCTTACAATCAAATCCTTCAATTTACACGAAGCCGAGGCATGTGCCCGGTTCTGCGAAGAGAAAGGTTTGCTTTCTATGGGTCATGCTCCCTATCCATTAAACCTGGCAGTCGAAGAGGATTTGAGCGACATTATGCTGCAGGCGATTCTCAACGGACTGGACATTACGGACGCTTGCGGTTCCGTAGGGTTAGTCGTGCATTTTGGAAAATACCGTGGAAAAGATCCCTTACAAGGTTATAAAAATATCATTTATTTGCTCAATAAGGCACTGCGGCAATGGCATGGAAAAGCTTGCATTCTGCTAGAGAACCAAGCCGGCGAAGGCACTCGAATGGGCACAACACTAGAAGAGCTAGTGAAGATCAGGAATCTTTCGGATTACCCGGATAAAATCGGTTTTTGTCTCGACACCTGTCACGCATTTGCAAGTGGTCTATGGACTGGAGACAACTGGAATGAGGTTCAGCAAAAAGGGACGGAGCTTGGCTATTTTGATCATTTAAAAGCTGTTCATCTTAACGATTCCATGTATGCTTCTGGTTCAAGGCGTGATCGGCACAGCTGTATAGGCAAGGGTCATATTGGTGAAGCGCCGATCAAACAGCTATTACGTTCCTCTGTCGTTAAAGGGCTGCCAGTCGTACTGGAAACGCCGTCACAAGGCGGCTCTCATCAGTCAGAAATTGCCTATGTTCAATCACTCCTGGACTAAAAGCATTTGAAAAAGCCCTCGGATAAGAGGGCATTCATAGGATTATGTGCAGCTTTGCGTTGTTATCATCTCGTGATTGTATCTGTCGGGCAGGGATATCAATGATGCCCTTGATATCCTTGATATCCTTGATATCCTTGATGTCCTTGATGTCCTTGATGTCCATAATTTCCTTGATGCCCATAATTTCCATAATGTGATGTTCCAGCCATTAGCCCGTGGAAATGTTTTGCTCTTTCCAAATGGTGGGCTTTTTGCTGGTCGTGGTAATGATGCATTTTCATGTGCCAATCATACATTTGTTTATGATAGGTACCGTGATCATGAGTATACATAGGCATTTGATCATGAGAAAAAGACATTTCGACAACCACTCCTCAGATTGTTGTTTAGTTTACGAAATCAGTCTATGGGGATTTACCTAAAGGCAGCACGGCTATTGCCTATAGATGGAAAAAAACATAGTACGACAGTTATCCAGATACTTCTAAACGGGTTTGGGCAAAACGCCAAGTGACAGAGTTATAGGAAGGCAATTCCTCGTCAGCCCCAGTGAGCTCCCCACTGAATTCGCCATCCGAGTTCTGAGTAACAGCTGCTTTCCACCAACCACATTCGCCTTTCTCGTAATTGAAGGTTTCACCGTCATCGTCATACAACATCCCTTCACCAGGCTCGCTGCCAAAATGGACGAGTTCAAGCGCAACACGAGTACCTGCTTGTGGAACATGCGGCAGCGCTGGCATCATCGGAATGATCGAGCCGCTTTTTACAAATACCGGAATTTGCTCCAAGCCTGCTTGAATCCGGATGACACGCCCGCCTGTATAACGCTCTCCCGTCTCCAACCCATACCAGATTCCCGATGGGAGAAGAACATCCCTTTCCCATTCTCCTTCAACGAGTGGAGCCACCAGCATGGCATCACCAACCATAAACTGATCATCCCACTCTCTCACTTTTTTCTTGCCGTACGCAGCATCTATCGTATTCAGGATAGAATGATCAGCATCAGGTCCGCCCGCTTCTGCTTGAGCAATCTCAGCAGCAGATAGGACAAACGGCATTGCGCGGAAAGGTGGTATTCCCTGCTCACGATAAAGGGCGAAATTTGAATACAAATAAGGCAGCAGCCTCATTCTCAGCTTGATATAATGACGTATAATTCCTTCCACTTCAGGATAGGACCACGGCTTCGTCCCGTCTCCCCACGCATTCAGCATGGCCAGAGAAGAGAAACATACCGTTTGCATCCGTCTGACCCAGTCCTCTGCATTTCGAGCTTTACGAACCTCCGGTGTCCATAGCAGCCCGCTGAAGGAGGAATTGCAAAGCGCCCGTATAAATTGCTTATGATCATATAGATCCGAATAGAGTACATATGGCATCGTTGAAGCTGCTCCATTGGAAGCTCGTACAAGCCCATAGGTTCTCCGATTGTTGCTATGGTAAAGGTCGTAAGTCATTTTTTGAAACATTAAGCCGTATATTTGCCTCATCTGTTCGCCATCCAGACCGGAAGGAAACTTAGCGTGTCCAGGGAACATCCATGAATTGTTGGTTAATTCGCTTCCATCGCATTCGTCCAGCTTATAGCCGGCAACACCGATCTGAACATGACGCTCTTCATGTTGATTTTTATACAGCTGTTGGGCTTCTGGCAATGAGTAGTCCGGCGCGAGCCCGCCCCAAACCGTATGACTGCCTGAAAGAGGCTGCAGCTTCTCGTAAAGCTCTGTTTCCGGTGATACGAAGGGGTGCTCCCACAGGTTTACGCGAAAGCCATTATGCTCGAGTGCTTTGACGAACGGCTCCGGCTCGGGAAACCTCGATTTCTCCCATTCATAAGTCACCGGATAGCTGTGGCTATGCCAGCCGGGTTCAAGACCTATCACATCACAGGGAATATCGTGCTCTCGGAATTGCCGTGCCTCCTCAAGTACTTCCTCCCCGCTAAACAGTGTAGGGACACGGTGCCAGAAACCAAGGCCCCACTTAGGAGGGAGCGCGCCCCCTCCGCAAAACAGGTTATATCTGGATACAACATCTGATAATGTCGGGCCGCCAAACACATAAACATCGGCTCCATCAGCGGGAATTTGAATCTCCACCCGCGAAGCGATCGGCGTAGCTTTCCAGCCCTTGTCCGTGTTGCGGTTACGGATCTCTGAAATTTGCGTGTCCTCCTGCTTTAAGGTAGAGCCGCAATGGATCGTTACGATCCGCGAAGTATCCACCCACACGCCATATCCCAGATCACTGACATAAAAAGGGACTGGTGCATGCGTTTCGCCTGTATCTTGTTTGGGGTCACTGTTGACGCGCAGATAACGAGTTCTTCCCCGCAGATTCATTCTTAATAATTGAAGCCCCGCACCATACAGCTTCTCAGTTGGATCAAGTGGAAATGATAGGATATGTGCCCCTCTTGCTGCTTCAAGCTGGATGCTTTCCCATTCAAATGGCGGATTAACGCTTGGTTTCTGACTCAATGCATCCACCTTAGGTGAAACTCCCATCCAGGAAAATGGTGTAATCGCTTGCGGATTCCCAATTGTAAGGCGCCATACGCCTGGTGCCGTTTCATTCCAAGCTTGTGTAGACATTCGAATTCCCCGTTCTACTTAATTTGAACAACTTTTATATTATTGGAACCTTAATGGTAATAGGAGTGCCTTTTTCACTGGCCAGCTTCGCATAATGGACAAGAGCCTGGGTTTTTAAATAATCGATTCCGCTCGTTTCTGCTTCACGTCCCTGGTGCAGTGATGCCACAAATTCAGTCAATATATCTGTTTCATCGATTCCGCTGAGATCTTCAGTTAAATGGGTTTCTCCATCTCGGAAAATCCTGATTTCCTTGTTGGTCAATTCCATGGCACCTTCGGTTCCTTCAATCCGCCAATTGCCCCACCATGAGGTTTCTGTCCCTCTCGCAGCTATGGAGGCGTTATAGGTCGCAATAATACCGCCCTCCAATTCGAGTATGGCATACGTATTAAGGACAGCTCCTTCTTCTTTCCAGCCGCCAATCGGATTGAACAGTCTGGCAAACACCGAGATACCTTCTCGTCCGCTAAAATAACGAAGCATATCAAAGTGATGCACGCCGATATCATCCAGCACACTGACCGTGTATTTCCGCTGCACTTGATGAAACCGATGAAACTGCACATCCATGGTGGAAAGGCTTCCGATGACGCCATCATCGAGAAGACGCTTCATTTTTCGAATAAAAGGAAATCTGCGGTAATTTTCTGCGATCATGAACGGAATGTTTTCCCTCGCCGCACGAGTTACTACTTCAATGGATTCTTCATAATCAAAAGAAATCGGTTTTTCGCATAAAACAGCAAGCTTGCGGTCAAAAGCCGCATGGTTCACCTGCGTGTGGATCATCGGCGAAGTGACATTAACCAGAAAATCCACCTGCTCCTTATCCAAGGCTTCCTCTAAAGAAGTGTAGAACGGAAACGGATCATCGTTCATCTTCTCTTTCATGGCTGGATCGACCTCAACAACCGCCGCCAATAATCCCTGATCTCTAAGCCGCTTATACCAACTGAATCCTGCTGCTCCCAAACCGACCAATATAGCTCTCATCGTTTCCCAATACCTCCTAATTCTTCAATGAAATAACCTTGCTTCAGGTTCTTATGGTGTTGCAAAAATCCTCACGAATCTGCGGAAAACACACCGCACCATTGAGTTGGTTTTCATCTCTTACCCTGCATCGCCCGAAATTCATTGCTGATTTAAGTGACGACTCGAACCCGCATGGCACCATACAGTTACAATCGGATCGTCCTCACTTGAATTCAGATGATGATCCTCACCAGGCTCAACAATCACGATATCTCCGGTAGCAACAGGAATATGCTCTCCATTGATCTCCATCGTTCCGCTTCCTTGCAAAATAACAAACGCTTCACAGTCTCCATGAACATGATAGTCCTTTCCATCCGGACCGTCATTCGTATGGCTTCGATCTCCCCTCGTCGAGAATGCAAGTCCTCCTGAAGACAAATAAGCACCCGGCAGCACATCCTGCAAAATATGCCCGTTTCCGATATCCCGTAAATCGCTTAAACGTAACTTTTTCACCCAATCCCTCCCTTTCTCAATCCGTAAAGAAAATTAATCCAATTAAACCCATTTATGTAAATATGAAATAATAAATTTGGAAACATATTAAAGAAGCCTACAATAAGGAAAACATCCTTGCATAAGGCAATCCGCATTGAATAACTTCTTCATTGAACGACCAATATCAAACTGAACAGCAAGAATTGTGCTGCCGCGCGGTTGGTTTGTTTGACCTATTATCGCTATGCCCTATTATAAGGGTCATTATGGTGATACGGGATGGCAAAACTTTCGAGGTGTTGTGTTTTTTTATCCTCCATTCATAACTGACCCTATTCGATAAGGGCGATACCAAATCCTGCTGTGGAAATCCTCGTTCTCCGATCCCTGGTTAGGTTCTTTCGGAATAGCTTTAGACTTTTGTGTAATAATATAATGCTGTTACACAATAATGTGGAGGTTGGTTAACATTAATACTCAAAGAGCACAAGAAATCATAGCTTCACCCACTATGATTAACGTGACCTACCAAGGGGCACAAATCTATATTCAAAACGTTGATGAACACACGGAAATGGCGAGGATCTATACCCTTGACGAGCCTGAGAAGGAATGCACTGTCCCTCTGCACAGTTTAAGTGAACAATAAGAAGCACCAAAAAAGTCGTCTCCGCTGCGGGGCGACTTTTTTCGCTCAAATCTTGTAGTAACCCGAATTGTAGGGTCTGAATGGTTATCACACAATCTACTTTTCACATTTATGAAATGAAGAAAAGGCAGCCCTTTGGATGATTGGGAGTTTCTATTAAAAACTGAATGCCACCATGCCATATATAGCATATGCACAGAACCAATGATACAATATAAGGTAGTCCGGCTGCGCCGCGGCCACAACAGGAGGCATTGCACATGGAAATCACAAAAGTAGATTCATATTCACAATTAGCCCAGTGTCTTGCAATTCGAAATCAAGTATTTGTCGAAGAGCAAGGCGTTCCACAGGAACTGGAAAATGATGCATACGATACATCACCAGATGCTTGTGTCCATGTATTATTGACTTATAACGGAGTTCCTGCAGGGACGGGACGTTGGATATCCTATAATAAACAGACCGCCAAAATCCAACGTGTCGCTATATTATCCGAATTTCGCGGCAAAGGGCTTGGCAAAATATTGATTCAAGGACTGGAACAGCATGCGATCTCGGGAGGATATACTTCCTGCATATTGGACAGTCAATGTCATGCAGAGGCCTTTTATTCCCAGCTTGGATACAATACGATTTCGGAGCAGCCCTTTGAAGACGCAGGTATCCTGCACGTTCGTATGCAAAAAAAGATTGGATAGATATCCAATCTTTAGCTTTGCTGGGTAGTGTGAAGCTTTACCAAGAGGAATGACACTCTTTTCGTTCGAGATGTAACAGGGTAACCACTTTATTCGTACAGACTATGACGGCTTAGCCGACAGATCTTTCTCTGCTTTTGGCTCGGGATTTTCTTTAGTTTCAGATACCAACTCTCTGGCAGATGCTTTAAATTCGTGCAGCGTGCGACCGACAGCCCGGCCCAGCTCTGGCAATTTGGAAGGTCCGAATAAAATAAGGATGACTACAAGAATCATGATGAGTCCAGGAATTCCGATATTTTGCAGCATGTTACATCAACACTCCTTCTATTAAAGATAGATTAGTCTTGAATATGTTTTTTAGGATATACAGCAACTGCCTCAACTTCAATTAACCAATCGTCATTAACAAGGCTGGCAACACCGACGGTTGAACGTGCGGTTTTCACCGGATTGTCCGCGGTATTGAAGAATTGGGCATACGCCTCATTCCAGCCGGCATAATCAAACTTGTTATCCTTGCTCTTATCAGCAGTTAAATAAGCGCGAAGGTAGATAACATCGTTCATGGTCAAGCCTTTCTCCGCAAGCTGCTTCTCGAAATTCTTGAATATCCCAATTGCTTGTGTCTTCGTATCGCCATAGCGCTCATATACGGTTGCGCCATCTTTATTCAATAAAGGAGGAACGGTGCCACTCGTATAAAGATAGGCAGCTCCCGCAGGTACTGAAACTCCACTGGAAATCGTCGAAGTTGCACTTCCATAAAATTCAGACTCATAAATCGGCTCAGCTATTATTTTATTCGGTTTGTCCGGTTCGTCTGCGGCAAAAGCTGTAATACCAATAGCAGTTGACATGACAGCAAGCAGCAGGATGGATTTCATATTTTTCTTTAGCATAGTCCATTGATCTCCTCTTCTGTTTTGATTTCTGTTTTGATAATTGTCTATTAACCTTTCAACACACGCTGATGGAGCTCAGTAACTACTTTACGTGCCGATTCAATTCCTCCGGCCATCCAAGCCGTAATGTAGCTCATGTGCTCCCCAGCCAAGTATATCCGGCCGTCTGGCTTGCACAACGTTTGATAGGAGGTTTTCCGATCTTCTTCCGTATATGCAGCCCATCCACCCAAATTGTACTTGATATTTTTCCAATGTACGGAGAACGAAGTTTCGAATTCTTTATAAAATTGCGGATGAATTTTGGCACCTGTGCTTAGTGCGTACTGCTCGCGCTGAGCAAGAGTCATAGCACCTAACCGATCTGCAGCAGCTCCGTTTGCATAGTAGGCAAGCATGATTCCCTTCTGAGCGTTGTATCCGGTTGGAGGATAATAGATCGAAGCCAAATCGGTATTGGTTACCGTAGTGCCCCCGTACAACTGCTCGTCTGTTTCCCAGAAGCGGCGTTTGAACTGAATTCCGAGTTTGCCTGCTGATGCATAATTGATGCTGGAGATCGCTTTCTGCATTTCGGGTGAGAAGTCAGCCGGAATGCTGCGAAGAACCGACAATGGAATCGTACAAATGCAGAAATCACCAGTGATTTCCTTTACTGCCCCAGTATCTCTGTTTTTGTAAACAACCCGGACTCCACTATCGTCCTGACGGATTTCATTAACCTCGGCATGGAACACCATGTTGTGGCCGACGCGCTTCTCGAATGCTTGCGGAATTTTGTCCATGCCGCCAACCGGATGGAACATCATCATTTGTTGGTCATAGCCATACTCGCTGGAGAAGAAGTTGCCAAATCCAGAGTTAATGATCGACTTCACATCGAATGGATCCCGAACGACTCCGGCATCGAGCTTGCCGCCTGGTTCTGATTGATAACCTCCGCGGGAAGAGCCTTTGTAGAAGAGGTCTGCGTTGAGATCGCCTTCGCGTTTCAGGTAGGCAACCAGCTTCTCTTTTTCCTCAGCATTCAACGGCAAATCGAGCGCGTTCTGATTTACTGCTTTGGCCAGCATTTCGGAGACATATCCTCTAACGTCTGCTTTAACTGCACGCTTTCTGATTTTTTGCCCAGATAGTGCGCCAACATTTTCGCTATAGTAATAACCATGATCGTTAACATTGTTGAATGGTTCAATGGGAATTCCAAATTTACGTATATACTCCATCGTTACATGGAACTGAGGGATACGCATAGGTCCTGCATTTAGGTACATATGCTCTCCACTATCAAAACGTGCAACCTGCTTCACACCGCCATTCTCTGTAACCGTTGTGCCTTTCCTTACAGACCAGATTCTTCCACCGGAACGGGAACGCGCTTCTAGAATCGTAACATCGTACCCAGCCTCCTCTAGCTCATAAGCTGCTGTCATCCCTGCAATCCCGCCACCAAGAATAATAACCCGCTTGCCATTACGATTGGTTAAGGATAAATCGTTTCTGCTTGGAGGTGTGTACTCCGCTGCTTTCATCGTTTCTGGAGAAAATAACCCCATGGTGCCCATTACACTGAATAAGGCAGCTGATCCACCAATTTTACCAACAGTCGTTAAAAACTGCCTTCTTGTAATTTCATTTGGTTCCTTACTTTCCATTTCAACAACCTCCTGATCAGCTATCATAGAATCTGAAGTAACCATACCAAATTTTAAATCTCATGTATCGATTTATGTAAGTAAATCTGACATAGTTTTTATTTTCGGAATAAAAAATAGGTAGTTTTCATCATGAAAAATGAATTTTAACTTGATATCATGTTAGAAATGATGTAAGTTTATTGCCAACGCAGCCTTTATAATAAAAAATTCACAAATAAGTAACGTTAATGTGACATTAAATTAACAAAGAATGGAGGTTGGAAGTATGAATGAAAAAGTGATGGGAATTGGAATGGTATGTGAATTAACCGGACTTTCTGAACGACAAATTCGGTATTATGAAGAAAGGCAGCTGATTAGCCCAGATCGAACTCAGGGACGCACCAGAAAGTACTCATTCGAGGATGTGGAGAGGATCAAGGAAATTCAACAGAAGATGAATGAAGGGTTTAATACTTTCGAAATCAGGCAGTTGGCTGCCAAAGGCCGATTGACCATCAAATATAGCTGTACATGAAAGGAAGATATCTTATGACCGAACCTAACGCAATGACATTCATTGGACATGTAGGAGAACTGCGCAAACGCATCATTCTTGTATTAGCTGTGGTATTTATAGCGATGATTGCAGGCTTATTCATAGCCCCGCTCATATTTCATTATTTAAAAAGCATGCCCCCGGCTTCCGACATGGTATGGAATGTGTTCTCTCCATGGGACAGCGCAAAAATTTATATGAGTGTAGCACTAGCCTTCTCCATTGTCATTTCATTGCCTTATATCCTTTATCAGATATGGGCTTTCGTCAAAAAGGGATTAAAACCTGTCGAGCAGGATGCGGCTTTTCTGTACATACCTTTTGCTTTTATCTCCTTTCTCATAGGGCTTTGCTTTTCCTATTTTATCGTATTTCCGATGAGCCTTGCATTCACCACCAGCATCACCAAAAACCTAGGACTCTCTGAAACATATGGGGTCGCTCAATATTTCTCTTTTATGTTTAATATTATAATACCAATTTCCCTCGCATTTGAGCTTCCAATCATTGTGATGTTTTTGACTAAGCTGGGCGTGTTAACTCCTAAACGGCTAAACGCTTTACGCCGGCACGCCTATCTGATTCTAGTTATTACCGCCAGCTTGATTTCACCTCCGGAAATTATCTCTCATCTTATGGTCTTTATTCCACTCGTTTTACTGTATGAGATCAGTATTGTGCTCTCACGTGTGGTTTACCATCGCAAGAATCAAGCCGCTTTTACTTAAACAGAATTAAATTTCGTATAGTTCCCCACTATGCACGCCGCGATCAATCCATCGCTTGCTACATAAGTCGTGTTTGCGCACGGCTTCTTTGTTATTAAATAAAGATGGAGATAAACCAAAGAGCCCTCTCTGGCTCATTCCACTAAAGGAAAAAAGCATAAGAAGGCTTTACAGGATAAGACCGTGTGAATCCTAAACGACAAGTTGATCAAATCGTGATTTCCCCAAGCTTGATCAGCTCAACTACTGCTTGTGAACGACCTTTTACATTTAGTTTTTGCATGACGTTGGATATATGATTACGCACCGTTTTCTCGCTAATAAACAGCTGCTGCGCGATATCCTTAGTTGTTTTGTCCTGCACTAACAGTTCGAAAACTTCGCGTTCACGATTGGTTAGCAAAAATTTACTTTTGTGGTCGCTGCCCTTCAAAGTGTCACCCCTCCTTGCTTGGGTTTTTGTATCATTACAAGGTGTAGGGATACAGTCAAGTTAGTTTATGAAGAGCAGCAATTAATGGTGCAGTGGCGCAGAAAAATGGGCTTACCATTGTTGGTAAGGTTATCATCTCTTACATAGAATGAGTAGGCACTTAACCTGGTTATCGCATTGTGCCTGTCGGGACAAGAGGGCTGGGAACTAAAAAAAGGACATACGGCTTGTAAGCAACCGATAGTCCAGAATTCATTCAATACAGCATACAAACGCGTTAGCACAATCAAAATCTGCGGAACCTGGCTTATAGGTAGGAATTCAGCTTACTTTTGCAGCTTTATCAGCTCAGTAACCTCTTTGGTGGTAATGGCATCCACCCCAATCTGGATAAACCTCCGCATAGCCTCAGAATCATTAACCGTATACACCCATACTGCAAGACCAGATGCATGGGCAAGCTCTACGATTTCTTGACGGCATGTTGCATAATCCATATTCAAACCATAATAAGAATTGAGCACGGCTTCTTCGCATACTTTAGCCGCATACAACGAGTAGTTGTCTCTCTCTTCGGGCGTAAATTCTTTTGGCGTATTGAACACAACCCGAATATCTTGGTGACGGTTAGTAATGTTTTCGCTGCATCCTGTAATAAAAACCTGATCCATCACGTTGAATTGTTTCACCAACTGAATGGTAGGTTCAATTGTTTCCAGAGTTTTTATATCCAAATTTAATTTTATATCATACTGCTTGACGATTTGCAGGATATCCGTCAACTTTACAATTTCATAGTTCTCATACAAAGAGCTGAGCTTCGTCCTGACTTCATATTGATTCAGCTGCTCATAAGTACATTCGTGAAGATACGGGGAATCGTCGTGAAGCAAAACGACAGTACCGTCTCCTGCCACTCTCAAATCTACCTCAACAATATCCGCTCCCAAATGAATCCCTTCCATAAAGGACTCCATAGTATTGTCCGGTGTATTCCCGCACCCTGTATGTGCAGCAATTTTCGGAAACGACAGTTTCTCCATCTTCAATCCCTCCATTACTTAAAATAGAACAGTCGTATGCTTCAGCTGCATAGATTCCTTCCTCAATATAAGGTGCTAGAGGCCCCTCTGACCGGACCTGTAGTCCCACGAATAATCAGCTTCGGCTCATATTCCACTTTCATAGGTTTAAGCTCTGATTTTTGAATCAAGCGGTTCAGCATGGAAACGGCATCTTGACCCATCTTTTCTTTATCCGTATGAACCGTAGTTAAGGACGGATTTGAAAGACAGGCAAAATCGATATTATCCGATCCAATGACCGATACGTCCTGCGGTATTCTAAGTTCCTTTTCCATAATAATTCGCATAGCACCCAAAGCCAGCATATCGTTTGTAGCAAAGATTGCGGTGGGAAATTCTATATCGTGTGCGTGGGAGCGTTCCCATATTGATAAGCAGCCATTGTAACCATCATTAAATAAAGATGTCGGTGAAACATACATATGTTCCTTACGAAGCTCACAACCAAGTTCGAGCAAGCGTTGATAAAAGCCCTCATATCTAAGATGATGACTCCGATGCTCCTGCGGCCCGGCTATAACACCGATCTGTCTATGTCCTAACTCGTATAAATGATCTGCGGCGAGCCTCCCGCCTTTTCGATCATCATTGACGATTTGAGTAACTTTATTGTTTTCTGCTGTACCGTTCACCATCAGATAAGGAATATGAAAGCTGTCTATGTAACCGATCATTTCCTGACTGAGCCGACTGACTAATATAAGACCATCCACTCTCTTTTCCAGCATGTAATCAGCGGAACGCCGTGACATTTCTTTATCAGTCGAGACGAATACAGAATAATTCAAGCTTTCTGCAGCTGCCAAAATGGCATCTAGTATTTTTCCGTAAATAGGGTGGGATACAATAGGATAATCATTACGATAAATGATAACGCCAATATTATAGGTTCGATGCGATACCATGGCCCTAGCCACCGCGTTTGGTTTGTACTTCAATTTTTGAATGGCATTTAGCACTTTCTCCCGAGTTTCGGGACTCGTATAGCCTTTAGCTGAAATTACACGAGAAACGGTAGATTTAGAAACGTTGGCCATTTGGGCAACATCAATAATTGTATAGCTCATTGCTCACCTCCATTGGTTTTATTGTTGGAAAGCGCTTCCTATATAAGATCAACAAAAGAAACACACAGCCCGAGAGGAGAAAGCGGACCCTTCTGGAGAAACGAAGTGTTCGCCTTTGCAGACGGATTCTTACCCCTTTGGGGCTAAGTTTCGAAAGAATCTGGCTGCAACAGCGATTGAAAGAGGAGTCTGCTTTCGCTGCGACTCTTTGCTGTCATGATGTTTAGTTCATCTTAAAATAGCCGTTAATCTCTTACTTTTTTCAGAGTAATTATACTTTACGAGCTACTATTTAACAACTTCTTTATTCCTTTTGTCCCTGCTGTTATACGGTCACTTCGTTTGCTAGATTCCAATTTTGATGGACGCTGCCCTTCTTATTATCGTCTTGAAGAGCAGCAAACAGCATTAATTTTCTCCAAGCAGCAGCTTGCCCTTCTGTTTCCATTGTTCAATATAAGGTTCATTAACTGCCCATTGAAGCATAACGATTGACTCGTCCGAAGCAAGCTTGATTGTCAACAGTGGCTTTGGAATCAATTTGCCATCATATGGATACATGTTAATACTATCGTTCGATATTACGCCTACGATTTCCTTATTAGGTGAAGCGAACGCATCCTTGGCATTTGGCTGAAGCTTGCGAATCTCTTCCCAGCTCAAGGGAAGTAAGTCGTAGCTAACGACTGATTCCGGCAGCCTGTACGAAAGAGGCTTCAACTGATATTCATAGCCATTATCTGCGGCACGCTCAGTGTATGATGCGACCTGGGGAGTCCATTCGCCGTTTTTGCGAACAATTGTCCAGCTTTCCCCGTTATCGTCCTCTTGTTCAGTAGATGAAGTACGAGGACCTGGGTTTTGTGGAGCTCTGGTATTGAGCAATTTTAGTGAAGGCTGAATCGATTCTCCATATAGTCGCTTCAAGGTCGTATGCGGATCTTGCAAAGGGCGGATGATCCCAGTGCTATTTATTTTGGATGAAGTTAATTCATCTACTTCCTTAACCCAAGCGTATTCATATACAGAAGGTTTACCCTGATCCAACTGCCGGATGGATTGCGACAAAGCCACATAACGATTGCCTGCAAAAAGAAGCTTCTCCGCTACTTTCAACGATTTGGTATTGGATGGGTATGCTTGCACTTGGGGCAATACCCTGTCAGCAGCAGCCATGACCTGAAGCGTATGGGATTCCTCGTTGGCGGCGTTCAGCTGACTGTCAGGCGCAATTCTGACAAAACCCATTTTGTAGGGCATCAGTATCCCATCTCCCTCAGCGGCCGTCCGCAGCTTCCCTCCCTCCGGCGCAAGCAGCAGTGTACGATATGTGCTATGAGCGGGACTGCTCCCTGCTGTAGGATGGTCCTCACGAAGCCCGACCAGTACCGCAGAACGGACCCCGTATACAGACTGATCTTTGGTAGTCGGCAGTGCAGCTTCCGTCTCAAAGGCTGTCATCTCGCGTTGATGTACAACGATTTCATCGTGTCCAACAGACGGCACCCCGTCCACCATAAAGAAAATGGATGCAGCAATAAGCATAGTGCTCACACAGCCGAATACCAGCATCGATTTTCTCGTATTGTTATGCTTCTGCTCCAAACGATCCTCAATACGCTTTTTCAACTTCTCGGAGAACCCATTCCTGATGAGCGGTCCGTTAGCCAAGCTTTTTTTCAACTCGTCATCCATCGGATTCATGGCTCAAAAGTCTCCTTTAACTTGGATATTTTATTGCGGGCATGAAACAATCTTGACTTTACCGTTCCTTCGCTGACACCGAGAATATGCGCCATTTCTTTCATGGAAAGCTGGTAATGGGCAAATAGGAGCAGTACCTCACGGTACTTCGCTGGAAGTGTAAGCACCAGCTTCCACATATCACTAGTCGCCAGCTTGTCAATAACGATCTGTTCCGTGGAAGGCTGCTCGCCCTTCGTTGGAATAAACTCCATCAACGTCACTTTACGATAAAACGCAGCTCTCCTAAAATCCAAAGTCATATTGCGGGTAATCGTCAATATCCACGTTTTCACAGAAGACTCACTTCGAAATGTACACAAATTACGGTATACCTTGATAAATACTTCCTGTGTGATATCGTCTGCTTGGTCCCATTGCTTGGTCATACTGAAAGCATAGTTCCATACATCTTTGCCATATGCCGTCATAAGTTCTTCCAATATCTCTTTTTTATCCGAGCTTTCGGACAAATATCTTAAGTATTCGAAATTCATTTTGGAATCCACTACTGCCACCTCAATTATTAGACGATCCGCTATCACTTTTCGTTTCCAGTGAAGTATCCCGACGTCCACTCTTATTATCAGTTTACAGTTTTGTGGGCAAATGGAAAAGGATTTCTTCAACGAGCCTCGTTCAGCTGCGGAACAGTGACCATCTGGTAGCCATCCAGCTTCAATTGGGCGATCATTTCCGGAAGAGCTTCGACAGTATTGTCCAAATTACCGTTTTTGCCCCCGAAGCTGTGCATTAACACAATCGCACCTGGTTTCGTATGTGATTTTACATTTTGCAGGATACCTGCTGCACTCGTTCCAGCCCAATCCCGCGGATCGATGCTCCAGCCAACTAACGGTCGATTGGATTGTGCCAGCAGTTTTTTCAGCTTATCCGATACGGCCCCATAGGGTGCTCTTACCATTGTCGGTTTGATCCCGATAGTCTTTTCGATTAGAACATCCGTATCCTTGATCTCCTGCTGAATACGCTCCAAAGAGATCTTGGATAGATCGGCATGGTCCCAGGAATGATTGCCAATCGCATGACCTTCTTCGTGAATACGTTTGAGAATTTGCGGATATTTGGCCGATTGAATACCTACGACAAAAAAAGTCGCTTTGATTTGATTCTCCTTCAAAATATCGAGAATACGTGGCGTGTACACTTCATCAGGTCCATCGTCAAAAGTCAGTGCTATCCGCTTGGAAGAGACCGGATCCGTTTTGGGAGCTGCGGCTGCAGCAGGCTCAGGTTTGATTTCTGGCTGCTGCTGGATAGCAGGAAGCGGACGCTTCGATTCTGTCGGTAACGGCTGATCATTGGCAGGTAATGTCGATTGAATGGGTGGTGAGGGTTCAGCAATGGATACTGCTGGCTGAACGTCAGCGGCTTTCGGTTGATCGTTGGATACTGACGGCTGCGGCGCCTTCAAACGAGCCTCGGACGCCTCCTCCACCTGTTCCATTTTGTGTTTCTCGGGCAGCGGAAGCACACTGCCAGTTACGGTAAAATTAATAAGAGCCATACTGACCATACTGCAAAAAGATATGCCCATAATCCACTGCTGCTTGCGTTCTTTAAAAATCGACACTGCCATTCGACTAAACCTTCCTTCAACCGTTCACCGGCCATAATGAGATCCCTACATATGACGAATGAACTCGAAAAAAAGTTTATATTTTCTGCTGCAAATAATAAATTTGTCAAAAAAAAGCGAACCCTGAGCCGTAGCGGCTGCAAGGATCGCGATGAGTGCATATTTGAAGCTTAAAAGTACTGATTTGTCGGCAAGATACATGACTACCTATCATCTCATATTAACCATAGCAGCGGCTGTCGGATTGCAATATTACGACGCACCTCCGCGTCAGTCGGGTCGGGATCAAGTCGGTCCCACAGCTGAACATACGCTGGCTCATGAAGGGCAAGTCCGGCAAACAAGAGTGACGGAACCTTGGCTGGCCATCCTTCGAAATGCTCGATATCGGGAGGATACGGCCAGGATGCCTTGTTGTTCAGATAGGGGTATAAGTAGGATAATCCTTTGCTGATACCACGTCCGTCTGGCAGCGTGTAGGTCCATAGATTATCCTCCGGTGTAGAAAGGATATGACATAAAGTAACGAGATTATCCAACACAAATATCGCATATCCATAAGGCTTTGTCCTGGCCAATTCACGTGGAAAGCTGCCATCCGAAGCCATCTGATCGGGCAGCAGCGATTCCTTGAAGCGTTGTCTGCAAAAGCGCAGCATTTCCTCATTGCGAGTAAACCACGCGAAAGCTGCCGCCTGCACAAACCAGCAAACCCCGTGATTATTATCCGCAATCATTTCCTGTTTCCCGTACTCATGTGTGCTCATCCAGGTCAAATAATCCGCGAACCACTGCTTCAAACCGTTGTAGATGGAGGAAGTCATCGCGGGTGAAGCTTTCAAAGCTTCGATCGCAGGAGGAATATCGATGATATGCAGGGTATCAATAATTCCGACTCCTCTGCCCGAACAAATTCCAGGTATCGCCTGCGCATACAAAAGATGCGGGTTCATACGAGTAGCTTCGTCGAGAAAAAACTCCTTAAGAAATTGAACGGCTTTTTCTGCATAAGCCTCATTGCCCGTAACTGCATAAGCTGCGGCCAAATTGGCTGTATGAGTTCTCATTTGACGAAGGAACAACCGATGTGTGTCAAAATTACTTGGGTTGCTCTCTCCATCACGGCGAATGTAAGGAAGGTTATCTGCAGTCTCTGGGTTTGGCCACCAATAGTCGCCATTTGAGTAATAATCATGGATGCTGCCCTCACTCTTCTCGGCAACAGCATCTGTAAGATGAATCGTGTCAGCCTGTAAGGATTGATCGGCATGCCGCTTAATCCATGCAAGCTCAAACAATGAGAGACGCTCACTGCGTGTGTCTGCGGAAGCACGTAAACGATTGTTCATCAAGCGGTCATTCACTCCTTATTTCGTTATTAATGCGAAGCGGTTTCACAATCGATCATCACATGAATCGTATCGCCCTTATGCTCATTGCGCAGCTTGAAAGCCTCCGCTATATGTTCCAGCTTCACAACATGTGTGATCATTTCCTCGGTGTTCACCAATCCATCCAGCACCAGCTGAAGACCTCTGTCAAAATAATTTCGGTTATCGATATCCCGCTTAGGCTCGGTTGAAAGAATGTCCAGTCGCTTCTTATGGACCTTGAAAAAGTCGACCGGCTTATGGCACGTACCGATACAGCCATACATTACGATACGTCCATTTTGAGCTGCAGCGTTAATGGCATCCACCATACCATCACCCTCCAGCAGGCAAGGAATAACCACATCAAAGCCGTCAGGGAAATCTTTGCCGACAATATCCATCGTATTTGCATCCGATGAAGGAATTCGATACGTGTGAGTCGCTCCATATTTGCGAGCGAGCTCCAGCTTTTCGTCAAACAAATCGGTTACGACCAAATTTCGAGGACTGTATAAGCTAATGATTTGTGTCATCACCAAACCGCTTACGCCTTGACCGGTGATCAATACGTTTTTGTGCGGGGAAATATCTCCAAGCTCTGCTGCATGGATGATGCCTGGCAGTACTTCGATCAACGACCCTTCGATCAAAGGAAGCTCTTTGGGTAACGACTTTACTGAAAACGGCGTGCAGCACACATATTCTGCAAAAGCACCCCAGATATAGCGCAGCGCGACATGATCACCAACCTTAAGACCAATTACATTAGGTCCCACTTTATCAATTACGCCTGCAACCTCATGTCCGAGGCGTGTTGGATACGAAATAAATTCCGGCTCACGAGCTCCGCGGAACACCTCCACATCGCTGCCGCAAATCCCGACCCACTTCACCTTAACCCTTACTTCCCCCTCCCCAGGCTCAGGGATCAACGCTCTCTTTAACGTAATATTACCGATTTCCTCAACAACAGCACACAGCTGTGTGCCCTCACCATCGTGATCGACCAGCTTCATCGGTGGAACCGTCATTTTTCTGACCATATGCCCATTCTCCTTTTGCTTTCAAATTCACCTCTTCTTCTTTTACCAATTATAGGGCAATCACTTGAAAGCGAATATGGCCTATCCTCAGCAGTTTTTTTACAATCCTCACTTTTCGCCAAAAATCCCTCCGTCTCCAGACGGAAGGATCTCTTATGGATATTCAACACGCCAAATATTTTCAAAATCCGGCTCCAGAACAATATCCCTGCCTACCTCATTAATCAAAGACTTGCGGTATTGAGAGGGTGTCAGCCCGATACGTTCTTTAATCATTTTACTGAAATAAGGCAGCGACCAGCCGACTTTCTCGGCAATTTCCGTTATCGGCAGTGCTGTGAACTCCAAATATTCCGTCGCTTTCTCAAGACGAATTTCCTGTAAATATTGAATAGGGGTAAGCCCTGTTTTTCCGCTGAATACCCGTATTAAATAATTGGGATTGTAGCCAAAACGTCGTGATAGCTGGTCAAGCGTTATTTTGTGGGCCAGGTTCAACCGTAAATAAGCAGCTATCGGTTCATCATCATCGATATTTGAAAGGACAGTGGAATCATGAAGAGAGGCTGCTGCGTTTCCCAAAAATAGCGACACCAGTGTGCTTTTGAAACCAGCCTCAATCCGCAAAGGCATTACCGAATTTGGATATTTGAGCCGCTGAAGCGACAGTTTATACCATTGCTTGATCTCTGATAAATGTACTCCCTGGCATAAGCAGCTTGCTTGTACGTTCGATAATGCATCGATAACAGCTCCGTCCAGCAGCCTGAACTTAAAATCCAGAGTAACGGTTTCATCCGTGAATTGAAAGCTGTGTGAAACACTCCGCCGAAACAAGAAGGCCAAGCCTTCCTTTATCTCGCAGCTTTCAGCGCCTGAATGAATCCATCCCGCTCCTGAGAGAACAATAAACAATTGTTCAAAATCCGCATGCTGATGAGCCTCCACCCAACTGCCTTCAGCATAATCGATCCGCGCCGTCCACAGCAATTGCAGCTGAGAATCTCTTAAACTTATCATTTTGCGCTCTCCTCATGTAGGAACTGAATTCAACAGGGATCGCAATGACCTAACCATGGGGTATCAGTTGGTAAGCTCCGGTCTCCTATCGGACATATGTACTTCCTGTTTGGCTGTACAATACTTACAACGAATCGCTTTTTCCGGGATTTCCGATAAGCATTCTGGGCAATCCTTGGTCTGTGGTTTAGGAGCGGACGGAGTTTCCTGCTTTTTGCGAAAACGGTTCAACTGCTTCACAGCAATGAAGATCACAATAGCCACGATCAGAAAATCAAGAATATTGTTAATAAACAGACCGTAATTCAGTGTGGGCGCACTTACCGCTTTGGCTTTGGCCAAGTTTTCATAGTGAGTACCATTCAAGCTGATAAACAATTCGCTAAAGTTAACTTTGCCAAGCAAGAGTCCTATAGGCGGCATCACAATATCGTTGACAATAGAAGTCACAACCTTGCCAAAAGCCCCTCCGATAATAACCCCAATTGCCAGCTCGATCATATTGCCTTTCATAGCGAATTCTTTAAATTCCTTAATAATTTTGGATGCCATTTGCGCGTTCCTCATTCCAACACATTTTTCTTTATCATAACTGATTTATCGCGGAAGGTCGAGCAATCGTTGATCGTAAACGTTAATCGTAGGAGTTCCAAGGTGGTTTAACAAACACCCCATTCAACTGAATGCCTCCTGCTTCAATCGTAGTTTTAGTGTGTAATTGAATAGGATCTAAAAGTCATTTTCTGACTTTCGTGCTGCTACTTTGATCTTAAATCTATGGCAAAAAAGAAGAACCTTCCGATCCACTTCACAGTGGCTCTCGAAAGGTTCCTTTGCTTGTCATTGTCATTAGTGACAACAGATTCATTCGTGTTTATTTTAGAGATAACGCAGGTGTAAATTAGCTTATTTGCAGGTAACTAAGCTTTTCTTTTGGATACGGCAAGGATCAAGGCTACAAGCCCAAGCACAAGTGCTGCGATAGATAAATACAGTGGTGCTTGTGAAGCACCCGCGGCCGGGCTAGCAGCAGCTGGAGCCGCTGTGCTGTTCGCTGCAGGAGCTGCCGCCGTATTACCGTGGCTATCTACCGCTGCTCCGGACGGTTTAGCAGTAACCTTGGTGATGGAAGCCGGTTTGTCGGCACCTTCAGCGCCTATCCATTCAACAACTGTACCGTTTTTGTAGGTTTGATAAGCTTTCCACACGATCTGTGTCGCATTGTCAGCTACCTTACCCTGCATATAAAAATCACTGAATTCGGTTGGAGATAATCCATCACCGGTTGCTGTCCAGGTTACACCCGTAATTTTGCCTGAAGCATCCTTAGCCAGCTCATATTTCCAGCCCGGCTTCGGCTCAAATCGCGAAATCGAAACCGAATCTACTGCAAACTTGACTTCAACCTTGGTAGTCGGTGATTCTTTATCCTCGGACGGTACCCGTACAGCAAACTTTTCATAGCTGCCCTGCACTGCTGTCGGTGGTTGTACGGTTACATGAGCGCTTGCTATTCCGCCTCCCAGCATCGAGATTAATAATCCGGTTAACAGCATTACATTCCATTTTTTCATCATTTATATCGTCCCCTCAGGCATCATTTGTCTTAGTATCAATGTAATCTAATTACGATGTCCTGGGTATGACTCAACTGGGCTATTTGTCATCACTTCTTTGGCTAAAGTGTGTCAGTCCATGCCTGATCGCATAAGCCGTTAGCTGTACCCGATTGTCCAGCTCCAGCTTGGCTAATATATTTTTGATATGATTTTTGACTGTATTTTCTGTGATAATGAGCTGCTCGGCTATTTGCCGATTACTTTGCCCGCTCGATACGCATGATAATATTTCCACTTCCCGAGGAGAAAGACCACTAGGCTTGGCCATAGATTCCGACTGCCTTGTAGAAGAACGAAACAATTGAAATAAACGATCCGCCATACCGCGTGAAATTTCACTATTGTCATCCAACAGACCCTTCAAATAAACCATCCACTCATCAGGGTCCATATTTTTTAATAAATAGCCCTGCGCACCATTCTGGATTGCCGTGAACAGGTCTGCCACATCATCCGATACGGAGAGCATCACAACCCTTGTATGCGGGTACATCTGTTTGATTTTACGAGTTGCTTCCAAACCGCTCATCACGGGCATTCGAATATCCATCAGCACCAGATCTGGCTGCAGCTCGCGGCACAGTTCAATTGCTTGTTCTCCGTCAAGTGCTTCGGCTACTATCTCAAAGTCTGCTTCCTGCTCCAACAGCAATCGAATCGCTTTCCGCGCCAACGGATGGTCGTCGGCAATAACTACACGATAGTTCATTCAGCTTTACCCCCACTTCTTGGAGGACTGGTGACACTTAGCCCCGTTCCTCCCTGCTCTGACTTGCTTACGCTCAATTCGGCGTTAAGCTCTGCGGCGTGCTTGCGCATAAGGCTAATCCCATATCGATTTGGCTCCTGCAGTTTACTCTCCATATCGCCGTAATGTTGGCTGATTCCGATCCCATTGTCGTGGATTTCCAGCCTCCAGCTTTGCCCGCGACCCGTCATTCGCAAATGAATCACCGCATGGTCAGCCTGCGAATGCTTGCGGATATTCGTGAACGCTTCACGGATGATCGCAAATAGCTGAACTTCCGCGGAGGGGGAGACACTTTGCTCCTGTATATCTATGTGCTGCTCGACGTCGATACTGCTCAGAGCACTCCATTCTTCAAGCCATGCGCTTAAACGCAGACTGAAGGTAGCACCATCCTCCGGTGCAGTACGAAGATTGTAAATAGCCTGACGCAGATGCTGATCGATTTCCGTGACGGCTGACCGTGCCTCCTGGACATTGCCTTGCTTCAGCTGTACGTTCAGAAAAAATAATATTTGTGCAATATTATCATGCAGTTCTTCAGCAAGCCGCTCACGCTCTTCGTACACAGCCCGCCGCGACTGCTCGGAAGCCAGCCGCTCATTCGTGAGGTCAATCCGATTAAACATCCATGTGGCGAACAGGTAGGATAACAGCAGTGTCAGGAACGTGATATATAGGTTGCCCGCTTCCATTGACAATTCGGACAATAAAAAATCATGACGAATATATTCAAAGCTGCCAATAATTAAGGGTGGTACAATAATCGCCAACAGCTTTAGCTTACCAAATGACATAAGGTTCAACTCACTTTTCGCGCATTATCTCAATATGAAGTCTTCACGCATATACAATCATCTCACTGCAAACGATACTTTAGTGCTACTAGACTGCCAATGTGTTTCCTGCAATGATTTGCACGCGCGTGAGCTGGATGACTTCATCAATTCCTTTTAGCCTCTGCTCAAACTGCTCGATTTGCACCTCATATGAAGCTAGTAACGCTTGCACGCCTGGTCGCTCCGAGCATTCCTTACTGATGACGACATCATGCCCTACACTCAAGCCTTGCATTCTAGCAGCCAAATTGACCGTTCGACCAAAGTAATCGAGAAGCTGATTAGAGTTCACAACAATTGCCGGACCTTGAAACAAGCCCATCTTGATGACTATCGGTGTATTTGACGGGTATTTTCTGTTGAATTCGTCCACATGCGACTGTACATCCAGTGCTGTCTTGACAGCATTCTCTGGATATTCGAAAACAGCCATTACCGCATCACCAATGGTTTTTACGAGGGTTCCCTTGTTCGCATTGACCCAGCTAATCAAAAAGTTAAAATGATTCCTGACCTGCCCATATGCATGCGCATCCCCCACTTGCTCATAAAATGCGGTTGAGCCCAGCAGGTCACTAAACAATATCGTTACATTTTCAATCCCGACTTGCTGCCCAGGAGCCAACACCTCCGATGAAAACATACTACGGAATTCGTGCATAGTCGTCACTTTGGATGCTGTTACGGTGATATCCTCCCAATCATCTTTCTCCAACGCGACGATCACATTTTCGCGGCTGTGGTTCACAAGCTTAATAAGGGTTCCAGGCAGGGGCTCTTCCACCACTGGTATCGACCAACCGTGCCCGTCATATTGGATATCCAATTGCCCCGAATGAATATGACCATCCTCTATACGAGCAGCAGCCGCTTGACGAATAGCCAAGCTTGCCTGGGACTTCATATCATTTGCTTGAGACTCCAACAATGTACTGTTCTGTATTCTGGACTGCAAACCCGCTTGCTGACGAACTATGGATACCGTTTGATTGGAGCGTAAGACTCGCAGCCTTAGCTGCTCTGGTACTTTTGGATATTCGAACTCGGCCTCATTCCCTGCAGCAATTTCCAACTGCACATAAATATGAGGTGTAATGGCCGGACCACCCACACAAAATATTTGTTTATACGCTCGACGCAAATGAGGATGCACCGAGAAACACAGCTCCACATACTTGTCAAAATTAACCTCATAATTGATTCCACAAAAATCACAATGATATTGCGGTTTGAGTCCCGACATCGTTTCCGCACCGCTTTTGGATACACGGCAATTCGGGCAGATCAAGTGCCAGCTTAAATTAGTGATGCCAAGCTTCGTCGCATAGAGAAACATTCGCAGCAGCACTTCCCTGTCCATATCCCAGATCTTCGCCAGCTCGTAGGGACGCATATCTATGACCTGATCGTCTCCACTAACCATCAAATGCTCTCGAAGGCGTTCAGTCATTTTTACATCCCCCGATACCCTCTGAAGCTCTTCGAGCAGACGATGGAGTTCATCCGTATTCACCTTATAGCTTATCTCGGTCTGGGGCAGCAAATGCTCCTTTTCTTGTTCTTTTAACTGCAAGTAGGTTTGTAAGTATTTCAATGTTTTGCGCATCGAGCTGACTCCTACAATCGGTATAGCAACAAGTCCAAGCGCATTTGCAGGTGTAAATTCAGCAAACAGCTTCACTTTGGTAGCTCTTGAGCCATCAGACAGTATAGTATCCGTATCCTCCAGCTCAATACCGCCCCAAAAACGTTTTAGCGGGCCACCGCGATATTCTCGAACCACATCATAACGAACATTTTTCACCCATTGAAAAGGATGCTCCTTCCAGCGCATAGGGACAACCCCCACTACCTTCGCTGACAACTCCTGAAAGAAATTGGTATTTTGAAAATGAAAAGAGGTGGAACGGATCGGAAAGAGTCCAATGACACGATTTAAGTGGTCCGTGTTGCTCAGCAGCTCCCATACCTTGTCCCGCGACAAAGCATATTCTTGTTCGTATACGTGTTTTTGAGCTGGCAATGGCATGTTGTTTCCCTCCGTCAATAGCGCTTTTTCCATTATACACCTATCTGGAGCCAAGCTTCATCTTATAATATGGAATAACGTGACAATTCGACTTTTGGACTACTAACATAAATTATTTTCTATTATTCTTTCCTCACACTGCTCGTGAAATCCGTCCATGGATTGATCACCCTAATTGTACAAGCTGCTGTTTCCACATGCCCGTTGGGCCAAACCGCCCGAAATTGAAACGTGTATTCCTGATCCGGTAAGTTTTCAAAATCGCTGCGGTACATTTGTGCTGTCCAATCTGTTAAATTACCCGAGGTCAATAAACTTTGCAGCTCTGTATAGGACATGGACGCGTGAACCTGCGCTGCTTCCTCATTCGTCTTGGCTGTCAGTACAAAAGCCTCTCCTGACCAAAAGACTTCAACAGGCCGCGGACGCTCGTCCTCTCCTGACTTCATTCTGTTATAAGCTTTACGATTCAACTCCCATTGCACAGTATGCTGAACGAAACCTTCTACTGTCAAATCGCCTACACGCACAATTTTATTCACCGTATCGGCAGCGCCATACGGGTCAGTCGCAGTCAACGTAACCTTATAATCGCCGGGATGATAATCTGTAACAGCTGCTGGAATGAGCCCATTTGTCGTGTCTTGTATGGATTGATACGCCGGGCCTTCGATTTGCCAACGATAGCTAAGCGGATCACCATCAGGATCAAACGATTGGTTGAGCAATGTAACTGTATCTCCTTCAAAAGCTGGCTTAGGCATCCAATCGAAATCTGCTTGAGGCGGCCGATTAATCATCAGCCACGTTTGCGGCGACCACTCCGACTCGGCTCCATACTGGTCCCAGACCTTAACTCGAACTGTCATTTTTTGACCCGTAGGCAAATCAATTGGAACCGTCATATGACCAGTTGTTGATGTTGTATTTTGCCAACTTTTCCCGGAATCGAAAATCATTAAATTGTTCGCTTCATTCATAATTTGAATCTGATACCAGTACAAGACATAGCCGATATCCGGGTCTGACTGATGCCAAGTTAGCTCGGGTCGCAGCGTGTTTACGATATTGGGGGATGCTTGCGTTCCGTAAGGAAAAGTCATATAGGCAATGGGTGGACTGTTCGTTGTCATCCAGCCAATGTTGCTCCAATCTGACCACGATTCCCCATCACTGACTTGAACTTGTGCGGAATATTTTTGTCCCATCGACAATACATGTTCCATTGTCCACGCCCAGCTCGTTGCTGTCGTTTCCATCACCTGATTAGTTACGCATTCTACTGGATGATTGGATACATTTCTGATGCACAGATTAAATGTGGAAAATATAGTACCCGGATCGATATCCGCCTGATTCCAGGTGATCGTCGGCTGCAAGGATACCGGTGAAGGATTGTCATAGCTTCCGCTCGGAAAGGTCAACCATACCGTCGGTGGATGGTTAGGTGCAGCCGGTATGAGCACATCTAATTCTTGCACATACCAGTCTGACCATGCTTTATGCTCATCCTGAACGGCCATCGCTACTGTATAGAGTCCCGTTTCGAGTGGTCTAATTAGCTTGCTGTCCAGCTTGTTCCCAGAAGGAGTTATATAATAAAATTTCTTGGCGAACACCGAGTTATTCGCTGCAAAGGCTAGCTGACAATTGCCATGATTGTAGCAGCGGTCCGGATCATAGCTGTAGTCATTCCATATCACAGTTCCATCGCTGGATTGTGAGAGCGTAAAGGGAGCAAACGGTTTTCGATGGATAATCAAATATTGAGTATATGCATCCGAATATTTGCTGTAATTCCGGAATTCAGGATTATTGGGCTTAGGATCATCCGGCACTTTGTAATCCACTTTATAAAGCCCTACCGTGTCAAAGCTTAAGATCGGTCCTCCAACGGTAACGACAGCAGGTGGCGGATTAATAGGTCCCTTTCCATCGTTAACATTCAAGAACTTCGTCGTTGATATCAGTTTTTCCGGCAATGCCAATAATTCAGCTTGATTGGTACCGATCTGATCGAATTTCCATAACGTCCCTGCTTCCAGACGAGCATCATTTTCTGGATCTGTATAAGTCGTTTCGTAGGTAACGGGAGTATCTACAATAGCGACGCCAGGTGTGTCGTAAGAATCGTCGTCTGCACTCCACATAAACAGGATCCCCTTAAACTCGGTGTTATCCACAGTGGAATAAGGTCCAAGTGTCCCTCCAGAAAAAGCAGAGTCACTAACATCAATAACTAGACTGCCATTCTCATAAACTTTAAAATGATTCCCTGTGATTTTTATCTTATAGGATACCCACTGCTCATTGATTACGGGTCTGCTTGCAGGATCTAAAGTAGTTTTTCTTCCATTCACTATTTTGACTAATTGGATTTTATTCTTATGTGACTCTAACCGGTACATATTCTTGTGATCCTGAATCCTGAAACTGATACCCGCTGACATGTTGTTGGCCTGTAGACCATGGAATTTTGTGGACCATGAGAGAGTGCCATTCGTTACTTGCTGTGATGACTGGTTAATCAGTTGTCCAAAAGTAAAATATTCGTTGGTGTCGGGCGGCTGCTCCGATTCTGGTGTAAATGAGAATATCTCGCCTTTTACATTATAATACAATCCATCTTTAAAGATTTTCCCGCCACCCTCGAACGTATCATTGTGCATCATTCTACCAGATCCCATATCACCTAAGCCACTGACCGTTGTGCTATAACTTATCATACAACCACAACCGTAAATGGGTTCATAGTCTGGTGGTGGGCCCTCCGTATAGACAGGACTGAAGTATTCGTGTTTTGTAACGATTTTGATATTCCCCCAGCCTGTTGGGCCTACCTCTTGTGCGGCAAATGATATACCTGCAGGTGGCGATAGAGATAAAGATTTGTTTACAGTATCATAATAAGAAAAAGACTCTTCAGAGGGATGATATTGCTCGGCACCGTCATAATATGGCCTAGTATAAGTGAGGCTCTCAACATAACGTCCATCGTTAGAGATCCGATTAGGTAGGAAAGCCTCAATATGAAGTTCCGTTGTGCTTGTCCTGCCAGTAAACCGATCTATTTGAGTAACGTTATTAGTTCCAAAAGACAAATAATCGCCATAAGGATCCGTTATCAACCCTCCTGAAACTCGATAGTAGTCAGAGCCTCCTGGAAACCCTGGCTGATAAGCACCATTAGAAGTAATATAACTTGCTCCGCGAGGTACTTGTGGTCCTGTAACGCCAAGGTTTTCTACCTTATAGGGTACGGTTGAATTGTCTAGCTTGTAAAATGCGTTAATGCCCTTGGTTACATTAAACTCCCTATAGCTATCGAAAAAAGGAATACTTAAAGTTCCAGCGTTTCGAGAATTAAAGTAAGTATTATCAACACCGTCCGAGAATTTGGGGTACGCTCCTGTTTCTCCTGAAGTACAACCGGAACTACAGTACAATACTGAATAAGTACCGCCTCCTTTAGACGTTACGATGCTTTTCAACACATCACTAAGTCGGAACAGGTACCAAGTCGTATCCCAGGCATTTTTGGTATTGGCGTTCCATGCACTGGTAGCTGCTACCATCAGGTCATCAGAAGCCTCCCTAAAAGTAAGGACAGGCTCCACGCCTGAACTCATCAGCTTTACAGGTGCTTCCAGATAACTGGCAATGTAATAATCATCACTGGTGACTCTTCTATCGATAAGTAAAAAACGATCATTTCCAAGGTACCTACTTATTACGCATGAATATTCCAGCACGGTACCCCCATTTATAAAACCGTAGTAACAAGACGAAGGAAATTGGATACTCCCAATCTTGGTTGCTGTAGTTGATGTAACGGATGAAGGGTAAGAAAAAAGATTGATACTTTTATCCCTTGCGCTTGAGATTAAAGTTCCCTCAGGGGAAACTCTCCAAGTATTCAAAATTGATGCTTTGTCCAGACTGGTGCTTATCCAAGTCTTTAATGTATCTGGTGAATAAGCCGCTACATGAATAGGTCCCGGTTCGGTCGCAATGCCAGTAGCCGTAAAAGTCACCTCTGGATTGTCATTGATGGTTTCGCGGTAAAAGAGAGGTAACGTTTCTTGTTTGGGTTTGGCATTCAGCGGTTCAACGAAGCTAGTAAATACCAATGCTGCTATTAAAACCATAACAAATATGCGTTTTACTCGATATATCAAATCGTGTTCTCCTTTGGGATGATGATAATGGGGGAGAGTATGATTCCCTCCACCTGATTTAATATCGTAAATCACTAGGTTGTCCGTACGATTCAATAACCCGCAGTTTGCCTGCAATTTTCCCTACGTTTTGTGCCTTGACTGTGACGATATGGCCACCAAGATTCGTGATCACAAGAGGCTCCGACCCAGACATGTACATATATTCCACGCCTATAACCATGTCGCTTTCCTCTACCTCCTGAGTCCAAGGCTCGTTGAATAATCCATCATTGTTAGAGTCATAGGTAAAGGACCATAATCGTTTATCAATGTTATCTTGGTCCATACTTGCCGCATTTCCAACGTTCGTGTACGTGGCGTATCCCCTGTCACTTGGCTGCCTCGTACCTTTTTCATTGCCAAGCACTTCGCCTATTGGCTTTAAATCCGGATCAACGTCTATAATCGTCGATGTAGAATCCGACAACCCCTCCGTGTCTATAACCATTAGACTAACCTTGTACAGCCCTTGCTTCAAAACCTTCATATCTTTTAGCTTACCGGTGAACGGAGCGATGTAGATGATATCTGCTGCGGTTCCAAGTGTTTGCCCCATTACTGGATCTATGCTCCATGCATAGGTCAATGCAGCGCCTTTGGGACTGCTGCTTTTTGCCCCAGATAGTTGTATTCGCCGATCCTCTTTCAGCCAGCCGCTCACATCAATAATGGCTGTCGGTTCCGGGCCTATAACATATAAGGTCGAACAACCCGTAGCACTCACACCCGATTCGTTGGTTCCTGTTACACAGACTTTATGAGATCCCTTTTCAGCAGCTATAATGTTGGTATACTGCGCCGCATTCAGCGGGTTTGTCCAACCCTTTGCTGCAGGTAATCCTGCTACCCAAGACGATCCGTTATTGAAATTCCAAAGAATAGTGACTTTTTCTTTTCGACTATCTGATACCGTCGGTTTTAAGAAAACATTTGCACCTTGGACGACTTCGATCACCTCTGCGTTAGTGGACGAATCATACCAGGCTAACGATACGGTAGGTGCACCTGCAGTTTTGATGATTTCAAATGGCTTGGGACCGGCATAAGCTGTTTTTCCGCAGCTATCATGGAGAGCGTAATATACTTTGACGTTTCCAACCTCCATATCTCCCGGATACTTCGTCCCATTCCAAGCAAACGATATGTCGTCCGCTATGCCCGTAACAGGTCGATAAGGAAATTGATATTCCTTGTTACCCTGTTCAATAGCAAACCTGCCCTCTACAGGAGTGCAACTGGAGGCTGTGGGATTTTTGATTGTAACCTCAAAGATATCCATGTCCTTCCACTCGATGACTGGAAAACGAATCGTTAAGTCTACGACTAGAGCAGAGGTGCAATCTCCCGTACAAGGTCCAGGATCTCCACCTCCTGAGCAGTCGTTAACAGATGTAAAATTTACGGTTTTACTATTATTATTGTTATTCAATCCTTCATTAATATCGTCATTACTATCTACAAAAACGGTGATACTTTTCATCGTATTTGCCGTAAACTTGTAGTCAAATGCTCCATCGATTGTGGTAATCCCAATTCCAGTGGGAAAATCATGGGTCGCTATCGTAATCCCGTCAACACTAATGGATGTTTTAAATCCGGAAGAAACGGCGATATATTTGTTCTCGATAGTGTATTTGAAGTGAGCTGAAACATTGGATTCGATACATGAAGGGCCTGTTAAGGATTTGACTGTTAGATCTGGATAGGTTCCACCACCTGGATTGGTGATGGTGATGGCGACGGCAACCAGCTTCTGGTGCTCATACACTTTGCCGTAAACGGGTACCTGCCAACTGTCATACCACTCGATGACAATCCCATTCGTATTGTTACTAATCTGTTTATCATAGGGCACCGTAAATAAAATCGTATAATCAAAACGATAAGCAAATGTACTTTGGTTAATCTCTGTTACTACAGGATTATACTTAATATTTTCTATACTTAAGTTATATCCTTGAGAATCAAATTCAAACTTTTCTGGCTTTAAAAAAAATCCCGTAATTTTTTCAGTAGGGATCAGCCGTTTCGAAGATCCATATTTAAAATCTGAGATACTAGCCATATCTAAGTATCCAGAACGCTCTGTGGTCGCTTCATTACAAGGTCTTGAACCCGGGTAGCTTGTAGGCAAAGGACCTATCTGTTCAATCGGTTTTGTTGCATAGGCACACATTCCGGAAGGCGGCTGCGGTTGATTGGATAATGTAGATTTCAAATAGTGCCGATTGACTTGTGTAACTGCTAAAGGGTCTTGCCCAGCAGCAGGTGGTTCCGCATAATCATACATCCAAATCGATCTGTCTCCAGGATCACGAAACCATTGAAAAGGGCCTTGGGATAATGCCAATTTAACATTGCTCTCAACTTCAATTTCCCTCCCTTTGATCGGAGTATTTAAGTGATACATATTACTTGAAGTAGGATTCATTTCTGCTACGAATGCCCCTGTTTTATCTCTCAGTTCGACCCTTAGTATAGGATCAGTCACCGATGTAGTGGATACATCATTAGGGGTGACATATTGCTTTGGAGAAAGGAATTCATTCTGGTTGTCAGCGTTGACATTAATCACTTCTCCGGAAGGGTAACTTAAATCCGGCAGAAAAACCTCCGTTTGGGCCGCATACGCTTGATTGAATAATGGTATCCACAGATTGACTAGAAATATAGATAAGAGTATGAAACTGAGCCATTTATTCATTCAACTTCACCAAAAGATTCGTAATGAGAAGCAAAAATAATTGGGTCTGACTTATCGCCAAGTCCTTGAGCGGATCTTTTGTAAATCGCCACATCGCTATCGTTCTCAATTCTCAGATTCTTTGGAGAAATTTGTCCAGTAATGATACTGACCTCAGAAGTGTTTGGTGCCAATTCTATGATTCCATTTGCATAGTAGTACTCAGTTCCACTATTTAAATAAGGTACATAACTAACGATATTTATTAATTTATTAGCACTATCAACATTATCTCCAGTTTTCAGTTTTACTGGACTCAGATTCAAGTTTGCAAATGCAAAGGAAGGATTCCTCTGACTCGAATCATATCTAACAAAGTGATTAAAAGATAAAAACACATACGTATTATCAGGAACATCAGAACGGACGGTTCGTGTATTACCGACTTTCATATTCCACCTGAAATTTTCCGGAATAAGTTTCCGATTGGGATCTCGCGGATCATCCATGTCAATCACTACATACTTTTCCACCTCGGAATAACCGTTTTCATTCGCGAAACGGGTCCAATCCCATCTAAATTTGGACCCTGTTCTAACCCCATTCCCAAAATATTCAGGTGCCATCGAAAACACATTCGTATGGTGCCAAGCAATCTCAGCTTCGGAAGTTGCGTATTTATCCGCAGGCAACCTGGTTCCCGCCCGTATTTTCAAGATCCGCTCAATGACGGTAATCGCTTCGGCTCTCGTTGTGGGCTTGTCCATACCCAGCTCGCCGCTTTCATTCAGTCCGGTAATGATCCCATTGCTCGTCGCTAAATACATCCATTTGGTATCTTCGTCTGTAGTCGTTCCGGTGCCGCGAACAGCAATTTTTGCCATTTCTTCACGCAATATATTTCGATTCAAATCCTTATCCGTCCCTGTCTCACCACTGGTTATCAATCCATTCGCCTGTGCGGAAGCTAAGAACTGGCTGTGCCAGTATTCACTATTGGATGGATCAGTTTTAAACGCTAATCCTGTTACCAGCATTTTTACAAACTCCGCACGGGTGATCGAATTATTCGGCTTAAAGGTTTCATCCACATAACCATCGACATAACCCTTTTTCGCTGCGATTTGGATATCCGCCTCTGCCCAATGTCCTTGGGTATCTTTAAAGTTAATTTCTGCAGCCGCATGTATCGAGGCAATGGGCACCATAGTTGTAATTGCTGTCATTAGAGTAATGATCTTTAACGATTTTAGTAGTTTCATATAGGGTCTGCCTCCATTAATATATTGATTCTGTATATGTATCAATCATGTGACTCGCACACGCTATCGCTGCGAATAAAATAAAGGAATGTTACTTCCAGCTACCGTATAACTCAAACCGCCGTTCGCTATATATTCATCAAGCTGTTTTTTGGTAAGACTCACACCCAACTCCGTAGTAGTTGTTGCGCTGGATTCCTGATAGGCGGCAATCTCCGGTCCAATTGTTTGAATTGGATTAGATTGACTCTCCGTAATCTGAAAATAATCAGAAATGCGAATGTCCTGCTGCGATTTGCATAAATCCCAACTGAGCTGGAACAGCAGCATGTAACGCTCAGCTTTTTCATCTCCCCATGCAGTTGAAATAGATCGCTTGGAATCGTCCTCGTCCGCATCCACCACCGTAATTTGATTCACCGTAAGTCCTACATCCCCTAACCAATACTCAACAGGAAATTCCTTGAACGCCGGATGACCAAGCACCGTCATAAAATTGGTCCCTGTCATCGATAATTCGGCCAGCTCTACAGCCGTCTTGTCTACCGGTAGGACTCCGCCGTCCTTCAAACGCAAAACTCGTTCGACCACGGACACGGCCTGCGCGCGTGAGGTAGATTCATTTAACCCCAAATGACCTTCGGCAAGCCCTTGAATCAAGCCTTTTTTGGCCGCACTATACACAAGAGCTTTATCATCCACAGTAATCTCAGACTTTTGAAGCTCAGAGTTCGCTGCACGAACAATCAGCCTAATAATTTCCATTCTGCTGATTTCCCCATTGATGTCCTGCGTGAAGTCCGCATATTGATGCACACCGGAATTAACGGATGCTTTGAGATAGGGTTGATACCATTCGCCAGTGCCCAGCACAATTGGGGGGTTAATCGCGGCCACCAGCATTTTAATGAACTCTGCCCGACTCACTGCGGCTTCAGGTTGGAAGTTTCCATTCGGATAGCCCTCCACATATCCATGGTACACAGCTTTTGTAATACTAGCTTCAGCCCAGTGATTATGCGTGTCGTCAAAGTCCGACTTAGCCAATGCTTGACTAAGACTCATACTGGCTCCAGCTAATGACGCAGCAATTGTTACCCAGAGAATTATTGTTTTCATACGCTTTCGCCCCTTTTCTCAGTTTTATAAACAAAAAGAGCACCCCAAACCTAAGGTAAAAACCCTCGAATGGCGGTGCTTCCGACATATTATTATGAAATTATCTCTTAAAACCCATTATTTTCCTACAATAAGTCGATTATACTGGAATTTGGATTATTTATGCAACTATAAAATTTTTTACTGCTAATCTCCCTTACTTGGGATCCAATTCACCATAAGCCTGCTCCAAACCATCCTCCGAGCCCTTGGCGTGGCCCACCTTAAACCCTTCCTCATAGCCGCTGTTGAAGCCCTTATTGTATTCCTCGCTATAGGCTGCGTCACTATGCGGACTGACTTTAGGACTCCTGACTTTGCCTTTGGAAGTAGCGGTTCTGTTCTTTCTCAGTCGAATCCCAGGACGTCTGTGCGCTGATTTTTTTGCAGCGATTGCCTTTCTTGTCAAATGTCTATTGGGAGCTGAGGTTAATTTTCTGGTTGCCTTTTTCCGGTTCGAACCAGCTTTCCTCGTATGGATTTGCTTGCTGACAGTGAGCGTTTTGCGAACGGTTCGACGTTTTTGGGTTACAGACACTCGCGAGTGCACCTCCCTTCTCATCTTGGCTGTTCTCCTGAAGTCACATCTTTTCTTCTATAGCTTGGTGTAATTCGGCTATGTGTTCGTGGTTCAACCATGGTTTGCCGTTATGCCCTCGAACTCGCACTCTGCGCTGAATCGATATTCCTGTTATTTTGGCTGCAAGCTGACGTTGATAATTACTGATTAACTGAATATGATCAACAACGCGCTGTACAGTTTCCTTTGGATTCGAAATGATGCTCTCAGAGCTTATTTGGGCGTCTGCAGATTGCTGGGTAATGTCTGCAACGGCTTCAAGCATTTGGGTAAGCGCACGTTGGCTTCTCGCAAGTGAGGTCAGAATATGTTGTTGAATGCGCTGCTGCTCGTGCACGTATGCCGAAATGTTGGACCGGTCCGTCATTTGAAGCTCCCACCCAGATTGAACAAGTCGCCCATACCACCGCCACCCGAACCGCCGCCCATCATATCTTCCTCTTCTTTTTGATTTAAAATAATGACGAGATTTTTGGCCAGCGCACTTTCCATCTTGGTGAGTCCATCAATGAGCTCAATTAATTGATCGTGTACATCCATAGTTTCTTTTACTTGCTGAGCGTGATCCTCATAGGCAGAGAGGTTGAGACGATTACATATCCAATGGCGCGACTTCACCGCTTCGATTGCCTTCGCTTCCAAAATAATGGCAATATTCAATTGGAACTTGGCTGCCGATGTCATCATCCGATTAAACGATTCCGGTCTGCTCAAAACACGACCTCCCCTTACTGTACAATGTATAATCCAAGAAAATCCGAAATCTATTCGTCAGCAGCCTGGTCTCCCATTTCTTTCATCACACTGCTCAAATTTTCTGCCAAAGCATCCTCTAAATCGGCCAAGCTATTCAAATAGGAGGTAATGCTTTTCGTAATAAGAAGAGAGTGCTCCATCAGCGACTGAATCTCGCCAAGGTTCGGATCTACTGTTGAGACTTGATGATTGAGCAGCGATAAATGAACAACCACGTGCCGCTTGGCCTCAATAATATTAGCCATTTGCTCTTGCGAGTTGGCCATATGATGGATCATCTCTGTGATTTGATTTTGCACCCTTTGCTCCTCCTCAGAGCTTCCGTAGGAAGCTAACTTCGTAAGCATTTTCTTAGAGCTTCCGTAGGAAGCTAACTTCGTAAGCATTTTCTCAGAGCTTCCGTAGGAAGCTGGCTTCGTAAGCATTTTCTCAGAGCTTTCCGTAGAAGCTCATAATTGTAAAGCATCTCCTGTAGCCTATGCCGCAGCATGGAGGAAAGCCACTCATCGCACTGCCCAAATCTTAGATATTGTCTGCTCTCAGTGTAATCGGCGCAATAATCGGGAGTCCTATGGATATACTGCCTAACATAGAGTCATCTACAGAAACAGGTACTTGGCGGTCGAAACCCCATACGGATACTGCAAGCTCGGATATGATCCTTCGCACCCGCCCACCCTCATAAAAGAACAGTTGCCCATCCCGCTTCTGCAGCAGCATCCCTTCCTTCAAACCTAAGCTATGGTCAGCTGCGGCAAGGGTACGTTGACGGACCTCATCAGCATGTATTCCTTCCCCGCGTGTACAGCCTCTCAGCTCCACATGCGATAAGCGTGCTGGGGATACCTGCAGGCCCTCCACTCCCGCCAAAGGACGTCGCACACCAGCATGCAGTTCATAGACAGCACCACGATTCCCCTGCACAACAGCATGATCCGGATAGTATTGAATCATTGAACGCCGTTCTCCATTAGCAGGCAAGCTCTCCATTTCAACGATAAGCTGGTCAACGCTACCCCACTTTTTTGCATAAAAATCGAGATTGCGTCCATAGACCTCTCCCATCTCCGAGCCGAGCGCCTTCATACTCACACTGCCCACATGATGAATGAAAGCATCACCAGCAATGACAAGATCCATACCGAGCAGCCGAACCCTGAGGCAAAAATCATCATCTTCACAATTTCCGATCAAAAAACCTTCATCAAAATAACCAAGCCGCTCAAACAATTCCCTTCGAAAAAGCAGACAAAAGCCGGTGATTCTAGCTGTTTTTTTCCAACGAAGCGGATCGGAGCGATTGAACTCCATAGCAAAATGGTGCATCTCCTCAATCGACGTATACGAGGTGGCTACCAGCTGCTCACCGCTAATATAGTTTGTCATAGGCCCTACCAGCCCAAATCGTGCATTACTATCGAGACAGCGATGCAGGTTATTCAACCAGCCCTGAGTGACTACGGTATCATTATTGAGGAGCAGAAGCTTGGAGCCCCTTGCCATTTTCAAGCCCTGATTCACACCACCTGCGAAGCCCACATTATCCGGATTAATCCGATAGCGAAGCTTACCTGTCATCGAACGCAGATAGTCAGCGGTTCCGTCGGTGGATGCGTTGTCGATAATGATAATTTCGTGGGGCTCGGGTGTAAACTGACCGATGCTTTCGACGCACTGACGCAGCAGCTCACCTTGATTAAAAGTCGGAATAATGATACTCGTACCTTCAAAAGTAACCGTGAAAGAAGCTGCACCCTCAGTAACTCCTGAAGAATAACCGCTCTCGTAGCCTGCCTGATAGCCAGCTTCATAGCCAATCCTGAATCGGTGAGACACTTTAGCAGCATTCAATTTACCAAAGGGGCGTTTCCCTTTTTTATGGATGATTCGCGAAGCTTGGCTTTTACCAGCTTTACTTCGATGAAGAGTTCGCTTGCTACCACTTTTGGATCCATGACGTTGTCCGCTTACTGCGGCTGCTTGCCGCTTATGTGATGAATGTTCTGATTTGCTGATCCTACTGGATGCTTGCCGCCTGTTCGTAGAACGTCTCGGTTTGCTGACCTTAAGAACTGCTTTCCGCCTGCTCATCGTTTGTTTAGGCCTCCTGGTCATCCGGTAGTGTCACCTCCTTCCGGTTTGATGTAGGTTTATAATCATCCTCACGAGGCCGCTGCTTCAGCACAAGGCTTCCTTGCGGCTTGCCAGTTCATCAGCCAAATGGCCAAAATCGATAGCGACTTTGCCCATCTCAGTTGCGATTCGCTGTGCTATCGTGACGGCTGACACCCCCGCAGATATAAGTGCAAGATCGAAATTATGGCGGGATACCTCCCCCATCACACGCGGAATATCCCTGACACCATGTACCGGCGTTACGATTCCGCTAACTGTGATCCCATGCTCAGTCAGAACAGCAGATAACGTTTCTGCCATATTGCCTACAAGCAGCACCCGACTTCCACGTAACAGTCCTGCTAATCGTCCTTCTTTAAAAATGTAATAGTTGACAAGAGAGTGGGTCAGACTCAAGCTATGGTAGTCGATTCCATGCGCGCGCAGCGCTTGAAAAGCCATCGGCTGATAAGTGAAATTGCGTAGTTTCGGAATGCCGACTACTGTCGCCTGCTTCAAGGAGCTAACGAGCTGATCTCTCGCGGCCAAATCTGGCACATCGACTCCTGCATAGCTGAGAAACTTTCCTTCCTTCCTCACCTGATCAATGCTGAGAACAGTTTCCTGCGCCATCGTCAATACTTCGCCATCCCCAATTCGCACCAGTGAAAAAGGGGTTTTTGTATCCAATGCATTCCGCAGACGATTAGTAATTTGCTCCGCATTTTGCAATATAAAAAATTGAGAATGCAGCTGCCCAATCCCCGCTTCAATAATGTGTCTGATTGATATTTCAGGTAAAATCGCATCAAAGGGCAGCAAAGAATCGACAATTCCGTCGCCTCCTGCATACAAGCCATCCTTATGTCCATCTAAGTGTCCTTGATTATAGCTCTGCTCGTGGATCTGCTCGCTGGTCAGGTTGTTGGACATCTTCGACTGCCCATCCTGAAATCCGGACTGATAGCCCTTGGAATGCGATTCATCCAGCATCTGATTGACAATGGATGAGCGGAACCTTTTGGTATTCTTAGCTTTCCCTCGAGTAAAATTTCTTTTCCCCTGTTTATTATCGGGCTTTCTCTTCAGCTTCAGGGGCAACTTATGCAAGACATGGCTTTGTTTGGCTTGCTTGCTGCTGTTGATCTGCTTGCCGTATAGAGATTGGGATGGTTTGCCACCCGCTGACTGCTTACTAACCTTCCGTTTAATCTTTAATTTCATGGTATCAACACCTCGTCATCGTCACATTGTGTGCAGCTGTTCATGACAGAAAAGCAGCATGCAGCAGCTCTTGCAGCCGTGAACTATACGTATGCTCACGCACGGTTCGTGCCAGTCCTTTCAATGCAATTCGTCTGCGCTGCTCCTCATGCTGCAAGTAATACTCGATTTTGTGAGCCAACTCCTCTGGGGAGGCAAAGGTCTCAATCTCTTCACCCGGTGTATAAAATGTCGCCAGCCCTTCTCTTGCATCAACCAACTGAAGGGTGCCTACAGCGCCAATTTCAAACGTGCGGGGATTCGGTGTGAGAGCGGGGATTCTTCGCTGATTCGCATTGATTTCATCATCATCAAAAGCACGATGGCAGTTGATTACGATCTTGGCACCCGCATAGCAATTGACTGTATCCTCACTCGTCAGCCAAGCGGCGTCTCCACGAATAAACGGCTGCAGCAGCGAATATTGCTCCAGCCGTTCCCACCACCTGCCGGCAATTAACGTTTTTTTCGATGCGAGCAGCGGGGCGATTGCATCGAATAAGGCGATACGATTCCGATAGCCGCTTCCCAGAAAACAGATTTCATTATGGAACTCGGATGCAACCCGTTGAGGCTTATAACTATGTGTGGATACGGCCAAAGGGATAAAGTGAACCTTTGGACACCCAAGGCCACGATAATATTCGACACAGCTTAACTCCTGTGTGAACACGATATCGTAGTTCAGAGCAATTCCTCCGGACAGATCAGCGTAATAAGGATCGTCGGTGAACCAGACAGCCGTGCGATGGCCCCGTTGACGAAGCAGTTGGATGGTCTCGGTGGATACATAATCCATACCATTAAATACGAGCACGAGATCAGGCTTCATAGTCTGAGCTATTTCGGCAACATCATCAAATGGCGTGACTACCCGCAGCTCGGCAACAAGCTCATGTAAGCTTAGCAGCAGCCCGCGTTCTATCGTTGCATAAGGATCTCCCTGTCCGGATACGACAAACAAAATCCGCCATTGTCTCGTTGGAAGTGGTTCATTACGCTGGTTACTACGAATGACCGTCTCACAGCTTCCCAAATGATGCCCCTCGGATTGACCAAGCGGATAGCCTGTATGCCAGCCTTGACGAAATCCCTCGGTCATTCTTCGTTCTATTGGCTTCTTTGAATTCCTGTTAATTCTTGTGACTCTTCGATTCCTTGAAGCTCTTGAAATCTTTGAATAGTTTCGTCTATCCCTTCTCTTATCATGTTTACTTTTGCCCGCAACTACCATCGTCGGCTCCCCCCTTTCCGCTATTATGGAAATAATATCTGCAGCATGGTCAGGAGTCTTTGGCTGTACGAATGCTGCTCCAACGTACGGCGTAAACCACGCAGCGCAATGGCTTCACGCTCCTCATCATGCTCCAGATAATAGCTCGCTTTTTCTATAAAATCCGTCGGCGAGTCATAGGTTGCAATCTCTCTTCCGGGCACATATAGCTGCGGCAAATCCGTTCGAGAATCTGTCAGCTGAAAAGCACCACTCGCGCATATTTCATACGTACGAGGGTTGATCGAATGTCCGATAATACCTCTGCTGTTAAAGTTAGCGGGATCCTGATCCGAACGGTGCAGATTGATGACGATCTTCGCTCCGTTATAAAAGCTCGCCGTTTCCTCAGGTGGCATCCAGTTGATATTCGGCTTGATTTTATCCCTGAGCAGTTCGTAATTTCCGAGACGGTCCCACCACCAGCCAGCAATCATCGTCTTTTTTCGAGCTAAAAAAGGGGCTACCTCTTCAATAAACGCGATTCGGTTCCAAAATCCATTAGCTATAAAACAAATATCGGTATGATAAGGAAGCTCTACTTTTCGGGGTGCGTACAGGTGCATCGCTGCAGCAAGCGGAAGGTAATGAACCTGCGCACAACCGAGCTCCCTATACCAGGCAACACAGTTCATCTCATGTGTAAACACGATATCATAACGCGGGGCAAGTATGGCACTGATGTCCGAGTGATACGGATCGTCTACCATCCAAACGACGGTTCGAATACCCTGCGCGCGCAAGGCATCAACCTGTACAGAAGGGAATCGGGTACCGTTCAAGACGACAACCAGATCAGGTCGAAGCTGCTCCGCCATTGATGCAGCATCTTCTCCCTCGTGAAGTGGGGTGACCAACCTGACCCTTCTCTGAAGGGCTGTAATGATCCCATCATCCAGCGAAACAAAACCTTCCTTTACATAGAAAATGTGCACATCCCAATAAGCCTCCGGTTCAGCGGCTCTCCTAGCTACAACCGCCTCACTGCCTCCCAGATGAATACCGTACTGGTTTCCGTGTGTATAACCATCCCGTCGACCTTCTTCATAACCATTGGTTACAGGAGCATGTGGAATGATTGATTTAACCTTCCTCTTGATTTTCCAATGTGTTGTCTGTCCAGCTCTTAGTCCGCCTTTCACTCCCGTTTTCAGCTTTAGCTTATTCACAGCCTGCTGTCTAACGGTCTTCTCGAACCTATGCCCAGCCTTCGGTCCGGCAATCCATTTGGATTTCAAACCTATTTTCCGTACGTTTCGTCTCGTTTTCAAGCAAGTTCACCCCCATCCAATTTCACGAGACTGTGGGGATCAACACCCCATTTCTGCACAAATTTATTGTGATTTTGGTTAATCAAGCTTTGGAGTTCCTTATCGCCTTCTTTATTAAAGTCAGTACTACCCAGATGGTATACCAAACTATCACCTGCAATCAGTAACCGATAACCACTCAATTGCGCCCTGTAGCAATAATCATCCTCAAAGTGACCAAATGAAAACTGTTCGTCGAAAAATCCAATATGTTCCACAAGCTCTCTTTTGATTAGAAAGCAATATCTATCCAGCCGCTTTGCTGACAGCCATTTCGGTAAATCTGGAATGTTTGCCACCTCAGCAGAAGGCGCAGGGAGAATACTTGGCATCTCCCCCATTCCCCTGCCTCTTGCGTGATGGGTCATAGGGCTAACGATTCCGATCTCCTCACTGCTGTAAAGGCAGTGCAGTAGGGTGGTGAGCCAGTCGGGCGATGCCACTACGGCATTGTCCAGCAGCATCAGCGCATCACCGCTGGCTAGATGAAGTCCAAGGTTGCACGCTCTCGAACCCCCCCGGCTGGACGGAGTGGAAATAAAACGTACTTGCTGCTGGCGGCAATACTCGACAGTGCCATCGGTAGAGCCATCATCGACAACGATAATTTCATAAGGGATATCCGTATACTTCTTAATGGATTGGATGCACCTCTGCAGCAGGGGAAGCCCGTTTCTATTGGTAATTATAATACTCGTCTTCTTCATCCTTATGAGCCTCCTCCCCTACACCAGATAAGATCTTTTTCGAATGAGATCGGTAAAAGACAACCTTTCCCCACCCAGCTGCTGTACAGCATGGAGCGCTTCGATATGATCTCCAATGATCATATCGGATACAGAATTGTTCGCCCCTTTGTTATGTTGATTGACCCTATTGGTTGTAATCACATCTACACTCCAGGGAGCGGTAACAACCAATCCTTTGGCAATGGCAAGCGCTTGGGCTTTGGGTGGCACCATCAACTGCTCAATGCCAATCGTATCCAGCGCTTTGCGTGATAAAGCATGAGGCACTGCTGTTAACGAATCCGCACCCAGATCAGGTCGACCCAGCGATACATTAATCAGCTGCTTTACCATACTAACTCCATCCCAGTGGGCAAATGTCCTGAGATAAGGCGAGATGTGATTAAGTGCCACGTCCGCTCCCCGATCGATAGCTGCTATAAAAGGGATTAATTGCTCGGCAGCGATGGTCATATCACCATCTACATAGACGACAATGTCCGAACCCGTGAGCTTTGACCCGATTGCCCGGCCGACATCATAACCCAAAGGCTCTGGGTAATAGACAACTATGGCACTCGATCCTTTTCTAACCCTCTGAAAAGTCGAATCGCCAGAGCCGTTAACGACGACAATAATTTCTTCCAAGGGCATTCGTTGAAGCTGATGCAGCACGTTCATCACCGTTGCTTCCTCATTCATTACGGAAATCACAACGCTCACCGTTCGTTCTGTCGGGAGCAGCATCCATTCCCGAACATTAATTCCCGAAATGAGGCTATAGCCTTCGAGATAACCTTTTACAGCTTCACAATAATGCGGCCAGGACTTTTTGTTAAAAGACTTCTCCTTGATTCTCGCTAGCCATTGATTATTTACCATTTTTTTACTACAACTATCCTCAGGCTTAGGGTGATGCAGCGCATCTTCACGACCTACTTGTTCGCCCCATCCTTTCCAGTTAAACAAAATTCGAGGAGCCGATCGAGATTTAAGCTTTGGCAAGATTTTTTTCCTCTTCAGCCTGATCGTTCCCAGTGGATGTTGTAACCGGCTATTCCGGCTCGAAACAGCTTTATGCCGAAATAGACCACCAGCAAAAGCACCTTTTTTTTTGCGAAGCTTCATACCAATCACCTCACCAGCTCTCTCTTTCTGCCCATATCTGTTTTCCCACACCGTTCACCCTGCTGCAGTGTCAGCCAATAGATCGCCTCCAGATGATCGCCTACTATTAGATCGCCAACGGGATCCAGCTTCCGATATTTGCGGCGCAGCGGATTCAGCTTTAATACGTTAATATAATGAACAGCTTCCATACGCAGCTTGGCCGCCTGTGCTATCACCTGGAATTTAGGTGGCACTGCCAGATTCTCGGCATCAATCTGGTGCAGTGCCTTCCTGCTAATGGCGTGGGGCACCGTTGTCATTGAAGCCCCCTTCAAGTCAGATCTGCCTAAAATTGCATTCAATGCATGCTTGACCGTAACAACCTGATGAACCTCTTTACGATTTGTCAGTCCGGAATAACAATTCAATGCCACATCGACCCCATTGCTAACAGCTTCCACAAAAGGCCGCAGCTCACGTGCAGGAATGACCATGTCTCCGTCCAGGAACAGGATTACATCACCCTTTGCTGCCTTAGCACCGATGCTTCTGCCCACATCATGACCCAACTGCTCTTGGAACTCAATGACAATTGCGCCGAGTTTTCTGGCCAACTGCTTCGTGCCATCCTTGGAGCCATTGCATACAACAATAACCTCACAATCCTTATGAATGGCATAAGCTTGCCGGATAACTCCAGCCAATGTTTTTCTCTCATTGAATACCGGAATGATGATCGAAACCTTAGGCCTCGAAGCATTTCGGACAAGAGTTTTTCGCAGCGGCTTTTTCATGAATTTCCAACTCCTGTTCCAGATCAATAGTCTCTTCTCCTTCTTCATCTTATGTCCATCCGTCTGGTGAAACAGGGCATTCGTTCCATAGGCCTTAAAATCGGGCGAAAAGCCCGTCCAGAGTGAAATCTTAAAGAAGGCCACACTTGGCTTGACCATAGTCAAACGCCGTTTTTTGCTTGTAGGGGGTCAAGGGTCTATAAGTCATTCCAAAAGCCTGCATAGTATATTGCCAAGTGCATATCCACTGCTGCCTTCTATCCGTTCAAGAGTTGGTTTGCGCATATACATTCTTGTTGAATTAGCAGGCGTTCTATAAGAATGCCAACAAATGCTTCCCCGGAAAGGGTGACCACCATGACTTTAGCCATCAAAGCAAGGAAGAAAAAGAGGACCCTGGCAGCAGCCGATAGTTCCCACAAAAAGCTTAGAAGAAAGCTCAGACTAAGAAGAAAAAAACACAGAATCAAAACCAGACTGAAAGGGAAGTTAAAGTTAAGAAAGTTAAAACGAAGAGGCAAGCTGAGATTGAAACGGAGAAACAAGCTCAAACGTAGATCGAAACGCAGAGCTATCAGAAGAAAGAAATGGAAGCTATCCAGAAAAAACAGTAAGTTCAAGAATAAACGAAGAAAGGCTAGAAGAAAAAAACGTTCACCTGTACCTTCTCAGGCGGCTGTTGTAGAAGCAACCCCACCAGCTGCAGCCCCCACTGATGGACCCGGAAATGCACCAGGCATTAACTTGATCGGTTTTATCCACGCGGAAATTGGACTTGGGGAATCCGCACGCTTGGCAGCAAGAGCTATTCAAACCACCGATATCCCATTTGGTATTATTGACTTCCCCCTAAATGTCGCCAATCGTATGGATGACATGACATGGGCTCATAAAGAAATACAGCATCCGGCTTTCAATACGAATATTCTTCATATGAATGGTGATTCCCTTCTGCATGCACAAATGCATTTTGGCGAGGGGTTATTTCAAGGTCGCCACAACATCGGATTCTGGCATTGGGAGCTCCCTGACTTCCCAGACGAGAACCTGCCAGGATTTGATCTGGTCAATGAGGTTTGGGTACCGACCAGCTTTGTACACGAATCCGTATCCAAAAAATCTCCAGTGCCTGTTATCCGCATCCCGCATGGAATTCATGTTGAGGTTTCACCTGAGATTAACCGTAACACATTCGGACTACCGGATAATCAATTCCTCTTCTATATGATGTATGATGTGCAGAGCCATACAGCACGAAAGAATCCGCAAGCCGTCATCGAAGCGTTCAAGCTTGCTTTTGAAATGAATAATCCTAATGTGGGACTTGTCCTAAAAATTAATAATATGAGCTTTCAACCTTCAGATCTAGAGGGACTGCGAGAGCTCGTTAGCGGACACAGCAATATCTATATCATCGACCGTATTTTATCCCGTGTGGAAGTCAATTCCCTTCTTCAATGTACAGATTGCTTCGTTTCCCTGCATCGTTCGGAAGGTTTCGGACTCGGTCTAGCGGAAGCGATGTATTTGGGAAAACCGGTCGTTGCAACGAACTGGTCAGGTAATACTGACTTTATGAATCCAACCAACTCCTGTCCTGTTAATTACCAGCTTGTACAGGTTGGCCAGGACTGGGGACCATATAAAGCTTATCAAACGTGGGCAGAACCGGATGTTCACCATGCCGCCCAGCTCATGCATAATCTCGTCAACAATGCCGAATGGCGCCAATCGATAGCTGCTAACGGTCAACAAACTATTCGTAACGAATATTCTCCGCAAGTGGTAGGAAAAATGATTAAAGAGCGTCTGAGAAATCTCGGATTAATTTAATTACCTAAAAATGTAGGAATACCCTCGGGTAATGCCCGAACATGTCCCCCTCCCGCTGCATTTACTATTATATGCTAAGCGGGAGGAGGTGAATTACCATGGCAGTAACTGTATACTCCACTGGCTCTGTTTCTCACAGATTATTTACAGGTAACCATATTCGTGTAAACATCGATAACAGGACCAACGCCATTCAAACGTTCCGTGCCTTATTGTGGAACACATCGAACGGGCTCAGCCCCAAGGTTCTACTTGCTGAGGAGCTCGCAACTGTTGGAGCCAACGGCGCCGTCAATTTTCGATTGACGGCAAGTGCTCATGCGGACAATGCATTCGAAGTTGAAGTACGTTTGTCTGATATCCACATGACTGTGGTGTTGGATGACGGAACTGGCGGTTTGGATTTTGACGGTAAGCTCCCTATTCTTCCTGGAGAATTCTTCATCCAGTTCGATCCAAACGGAAGCGTGTAAAATGAGATGAATGGCCGCCACATGGCGGTCATTTTTTTGTTCATACAACAAAAAAGAACAAGCAGTGATGCTTGTTCGAAGAAAAACACATTATTCATTTAGCTTTGCATAATAGCTTATATTAGTCCTTACAAAATTTGAATCCTCCGTAGTTAATTGATCGTTAAACCAGCACTTGCATAGCCAGTCAACGTAGCCAAAGCTCCTCCTGTCATGGAAAACACCAGCAATAGACGTGTCTGTGAAGTTACCGGAATGTTCAATCCAGTAGTAATTCCGTTACTAATTTGACCAATAGAGATTAGTGCATTGTAAGGTGGAGCCAGCGTTACAACAGCACCTACAACTGGTGAAAAAATGTTATTAGGTGTAGAAGAACTGTATAATTGTGCCGTGACGGTAGTTGATCCTAGAAGCGTTACGACTACTGAAACGCTGAAAAAAGCGGTAATGGATGTGATCGTACCAGCACGAGGCACTGAAAAAGCAAAGTTATTAAGCGCAGTAACATCAATAGTTCCACCTAAAAGACTAACACTGGTAGCAGAGCTGCCGAATCCAACTACGCTGCCTAAACCTACAAGTCCACCCGCTATAGTGGTCATAACAATTGGAGCACCTGATGCAAATGGAATGATTGCACCAGTTCCTGGAATTCCTGTAGCTCCTTGGGCTCCTGTAGCTCCTTGCGCTCCTGTATCCCCTTGTGCCCCTGTAGCTCCTTGGGCTCCTGTAGCTCCTTGCGCTCCCGTAGCTCCTTGCGCTCCTGTAGCTCCTTGCGCTCCCGTAGTTCCTTGTGGGCCTGCTGCTCCTTGTGCTCCTGCATCCCCTTGAGCTCCTGTAGCACCTTGAGCTCCCGTAGCTCCTTGTGGGCCTGCTGCTCCTTGGGCTCCCGTTGTTCCTTGTGGGCCTGCTGCCCCTTGGGCTCCAGTATCCCCTTGTGCTCCTG
>NZ_FOTE01000001.1:289043-312985 GCF_900114475.1 Paenibacillus sp. 1_12
AGCTCCTTGTGGGCCCGCAGATCCTTGCGCTCCTGCAGTTCCTTGAGCTCCTGTAGCTCCTTGTGGACCCGCAGATCCTTGCGCTCCTGCAGTTCCTTGTGGGCCTGCAGATCCCTGAATTCCTTGAGGGCCTTGAGTCCCTTGAGGTCCTTGAGTTCCTTGAGGTCCTCCTTGAGGTCCTTGCGCTCCTTGTGAACCCTGAGATCCTTGTGCTCCTTGTGCTCCTTGAGATCCTTGTGCTCCTTGTGCTCCTTGTGCTCCTTGAGATCCTTGAGATCCTTGAGATCCTTGTGCTCCTTGAGATCCTTGCGCTCCTCGTGAACCCTGAGATCCTTGTGCTCCTTGTGCTCCTTGAGATCCTTGAGATCCTTGCGCTCCTTGAGATCCACGAGGTCCTTGATGTCCTTGAGGTCCTTGAGCGCCTGTTGCTCCTGTCATACCTGTCATACCTGTCATACCTGTCTGCCCTGTCTGCCCTGTCTGTCCTGTCTGTCCTGTCATACCTGTCAGACCTGTCATACCTGTCAGACCTGTCATACCTGTCTGTCCTGTTTGACCGGTTTCGCCCGTCTGTCCATCTGCCATTTCATTTACCCCTTCCTTATGAGTCTAATAAAGTATATGTATTTGATTTTTAATGGCTACGGTAAATGACTCAGTCTATTGATATAAAATAATGTAAATTAGGAGAAATGGGCCTTATTAGACCTTTACATCATGAATGCATTTTGCAGGCAAACGTATATATCACGGCAAATTGATTGTTATTACGATCCCTATATTAGGTTTGTTTTCCAGTTGAACGGAACATAGAGCAATTGATAGATAAGGATAAATTTCATAGTGTTGCCCAACAATTCCGCTAGAATCATAAATGATGTTCGTTACACAATTTATATAACAACTACCTGACCGCCAAGTTATTTGGGTGTCAGGTAGTCGAGGGTTTTTATGGACAGTTGACGTCACAAAACTATATAAAACGCACATAAAAAACTTACCAAGCCATCAAATGGGTAAATAAAGAGTAAAACAATCCCAAAGGTAGCGTTAAAGATGAGTACAATTGAAATCAATAAGCTGAATAAAGCCATGAAAGAAACCAACGACAAACGCCTGTATGAACGTTATCTAGCTGTGCGTCTGCACCTGGAAGGACACAGCTTTGCTGAAATCAGCCGTCTTCTGGGTCTGGTCCGCCAAACCATCAGCCTCTATTGGCAGGGCTATCAAGAAAAGGGTCTGGAAGGTCTATTCATGAAGCATTCGCCTGGAAAGCCGCCTAGATTGAACGAAGAACAGCTCGAACAGCTGGCTGAATTATTGATCAACAAGCAGCCCGCAGATGTAGGCTTTGAAGCACGCTACACTTGGACACTGCCGTTGATTGCTTCATGGATCGAGCGTGAGTTTGACATTATCTATAGCGTTCGTGGTGTCAGCAAAGTTCTGAAGCGGTCGGGTTTCAGTTTCACAAAGGCAACCCATACCCTTGCTAAGGCAGATTTGGAGGCCCAAACCGCCTTTCGAGACGTGACGTTTCCCGAGTTGAAGCGTAAACTTGGGGAGGGTGCCATTGACCATCTGCTGTTTGAAGATGAGTCCATGATTCGGGCCTATCAAGCCCTGCAATATAGTTGGTTTCCTCAAGGACAGCAGCGTAAAGTCAAAACATACGGTCGACATGAAGGTGCCAAGTTGTTCGGCGCTATCAACTACGAGACGGGCCAGGTTCACCATCGGAAAGAAGAGATGGCAGACCTGGCGGCATGGATTCGTTTCCTTTCCGATTTGCTGAAAGCTTATCCAGCAGGAAAGATCGTTATGATTCTGGACAATAGCCGAATCCATCACGCCGCGGGCCTTCGGTCCTTTTTACAGGAACATCCACGTCTGCAGCTTGTTTTTCTTCCGCCCTACAGTCCTGAGTTAAACCTAATGGAAGGGGTTTGGAAATGGCTGAAGAGCGACGTCATCAACAATGTGTTTTTTAGCAAATTCTATCGCATTCGCCTTCATGTCACGGCCTTCATGAACCGACTCAACAAGCACCCTATGCAAACCATTGATCGGTTGCTTGTTCGGTTATAATCTTAAGTGCGTTTTATATAGGTTTTTAATCCAAAGCAGTTAACATCATTTCAATTTTCTTGATATCTTCTACAAATTCACTCCTATGCCTTACTCGTTCACGATAAGAATAAAGAGCCATTTTGAATAACGCGCTCGTTTCAAGAAATCCATCTTTTCGTGAGGCAATCATAATTTCTAACCATTCACTTAGACTCTGTGTAACGATATTTTGCTTCGGATGTCTTCGAAAATAACTAAGAGCTTCTGGAATGTACACAGCTTTTCCTTTGGATAACAATGATAACCAAGCAGCTAAATCATTGATTAGAGAATACTGTTTTCCTTGGTATACTCCAAATCGTTCGGTAAGATCTTTTTTTCTAAATAACACCGTTGTTGGTTCACCGATGACATTGAGACAATGGGTTAATGCAATGTTCCCCAACATCTTTCCATCAAAAATTCTTGTTTCTTCATATAATCTAACAGTAGCACTAATAGGAGGAAGAAACTGACCTGATTCATCGATGGTTTGTCGATAAGAGGTAACCAATGTAATATTTTCAAATTCATTAAAAAAGTAGATCATTTTCGCGATTTTTTCTTTATGAAAAATGTCATCATCCATCAAATAATTGATATATTCTCCAGCTGCCAGATCAAAGCATTTGTGCCAATTTTCAAGAAATAAATTCCGTTCGTTTCTATGATACTGGATCTGAGGATATGAAAGTAAATAAGGAACAAGCATTTCTTGTACTCGATCATCCGTACTATCATCACAGATGATGATTTCGATATTCGGATAGGTTTGTTCCAACACACTGTCGATGGCTATTTGGAGAGTATGTGCTCGGTTATACGCAGGTATAACTACACTAACTAATGGAAGTCCCACATCAACTCCCCCCTTTCTCTTCATATTTTCAGTTGTACTTGGTGATACATCGAATGGTTATGGCAAGTTTTTTTTGAATAAGGCGGGCACTCCAGCATACAAAGTGTGCTCTGGCACGTCCTCTTTCACAAAAGATCCCCCACCAATCACGGACCACGATCCAATCGTTGTTTTTTCACGGATGGAAGAACCGATACCAATATAAGCCCCTTGATGAATCGTGACGTTCCCTCCGACCTGTACACCGGGGGCAACTGTCACATAATCTTCGATACGATCATCGTGGCTGATATTTACACCGCGGTTTATAATAACGAAATTTTCTATAACTACATTCGTTGTTATGATCGTCCCTTCACAAATGACGTTCCCGATCCCTAATCGATTTCGTTTAGAAATAAACACGGAAGGATGCACTAAAGTATCTGCAAACTGAAAACCACAATTCTTTGTTTTTTCAACTAGTCGTTTCTTCAAGAATGGATCCCCTACTCCAGCACATACAATCTTTACCTGTTGTTGTAACGAAGAGATATCTGCAAGATCACCTAAAACAGGAACATCATCAACGATCTGCCCTTTTAATTCAGGTCGTTCATCCAGAAATCCTATCACTTCAATTCCAATTTGCTCACAAAGATGAAGAACTTCACGACCATGACCTCCACATCCCCAAATCACAAGCATCTTTATGATGGAACCATCCCTTCTACAACCAAACAAACATCCCGATTGGTCATTTCTTCCCATAGAGGTAAACTTACGATACGTTTGGATATTGTCTCAGTAACTGGCAAGGGCGTATGAGGATACCCAATAAAAAGCGGATGCTGATGACAAGGGGGAGAAAAATAAGTCCGTGCTTCGATGTTTTGACTCACGAGTGTATGAATGATGTCACCATTTTTTTGACTATCCGGACAACAGATAGACATAAATTGATAAGGAATTTCCCCTGCCGTTTTTTGAACTGTCCAGCCATTCCGCAACAAATCTTTTTGATCTAGTTGTTCGAGGTACCACGTATAAATTTGCTGTCTCGCTTTTATTTTTTGATCAAAAATATCCAGAGTGGATAAGGCAATTGCCGCAGTGTATTCAGAAATTTTCCCATTTAAACCCAGCAAGGTCGTTTCTCTACTCGTAGAAAAACCAAAGTTCTCAGCTTGGCGAATCTTGGAAATTAATTCTCTATTTGCACTGTATATTAGCCCTCCTTCTCCAACTCCAAACGATTTGGTAGCGTGAAAGCTAAACACGACACATCCAGGAAATCCCTTTCCAAAGTGGTTCTGATTTTCCGTCGCACCAAAGCTGGCAGCAGCATCTACAACTACAGGTATCCCGGATTCATGGATCTGTTGATAGAAGTTGAGGTTCATATTGGTTCCAAAGGTAGCGTATGGAATAACAGCAGCCACTTGATCGCCCAGTATTTGCAGCGACTCACTAAGTATCTTCTCGTCCATACACCAGTCATCCGAACAAGTATCCACAAAAAACGGTTCTAATCCACACCAAATTGCAGCCAAGGGGGTAGCAGCAAACGTAAAACTTGGCATCAACACATATTTCCCTTTTGGGCGCTTACTTTGTGAAAGAGCTAATACCAAGCCGATAGTCGCATTATTAACTGTTGTTACAGCTCCAAGTTCATCAAAGTATTCATTCATAACTCGTTGTTCAAACCGAGTATTGAGCGGGCCAAAATTGCTGTAAATTCGGGATGATTCTATCTCGGATAAATAGGGGATCAACGTTTCTTGCTTTACCAGGTTAGGTCGTAAAAATGGAATCTTTATCATGATTGAATGGTTTGTCAACTCCTTTCTTTACATAAGTTATATATATGTGTTGCTATCAATTTGGCAACAGACACCAACTGATGAAAAATAATATTGGATTTGCTTGGAGTCATATTTTCCAATATTTTGGATATATATTAATCCATGTATAGAATCTTACATTTACTCAACACGAGTCTTTTGTTTTTGTGTTGGATATCGTGAAAGGGGGATGGACATGTCATCGAATCACACTCCACTTTTGATAACTCATCTATTTTATTCAAGGCAAAATTTATGGGATGGTTTAGATGAAATGTTAGACCGATTGGCTGAAAGTGGCATCACAGTGCATTTGTATGAACCTGATGACGAGTTATCAGATATAAACCCCAAAAAACCTCGCGTCTATGTTTCATTGGGAGCGGAATGGGCAGAATTTAAAACACTAAACGCCTTACCTATTCAAGAAAGAAAACGTTGGTTACATTACAATTCTCCAGCTGAAATTCAACCATCCAAACTATTTTACTGCTGGCTCAAACGAACCGATCCTCTCCCTGAAAATAAAACCCTGCCTTCCCCTTCTACTCGCTTTTCATCAGATACTCCCTTGGTGTCCGTGTTCACAGCAAGCTACAAGTCCAAAGAAAAAATTCAGCGACCTTATCGCTCTCTATTGAATCAGACGTACTCCAATTGGGAATGGGTTATTGTAGATGACTCGGGTGATGAGGATCTGACATACAACCAAGACTTACTCCCTCTAGACGATCCCCGTGTGAGGAGGTATCGACAAGATGCCTATAATGGCTACATAGGAGCAATTAAAAGGTATGCAGCAGGCCTATGTACAGGGGAAATTTTAGTTGAATTAGATCATGATGATGATTTAACTCCAAACTGTCTAAAGAAGATCGTCGATGCATTTCAGCAACACCCTGAATGCAGCTTTGCTTATGGGGATTGTGCAGAGGTGTACGTCGGGAGCCACCATGCTCATTGGTATGGTTGGGATTGTGGTTTTGGATACGGTATGTACTACCGAGTATGGGTACATGCAATGAGTCGATGGCAAAATGTGCAAAAACTAACTGCCATCAATGGGAATACCATTCGTCATTTGGTCGGCTTACCGAATCACCCTCGCGCCTGGACCAGGGATTTTTACCATCTAATTGGAGGGCACCGCGAAGAACTATTGGTTGCTGATGATTACGATATGCTAGTTCGGACGTTTCTTTGTACACAATATGTAGCGATACCTGATTTGCTCTATATCCAATATCGGAATGAACACGGAGATAACTCTACATTTCATAGAAATAAGCAGATTCAAATCCTCGTACAAGAACTAAACAGTTATTATAATCAAAGAATTCAGGAAAGATTAAAAGAACTAGGATTACTTGATGATGTACCCTATCATCGCGTATGGGAGACACCTACAGATCATCCTGCGCGGAAATCTGCTCATCTCATTCATGAACAATTATCTAAAGTTTCGATCCTATTTCCTATCCCCCACTCTTGCGCTAACAATGAACATATCCAACTATTTGAGACCATCCAAAAAGGTTTAACCACCAACTTTAATGAGATCGAAGTCGTTGTAGTAGGTCATATTCCTCCAGAAGTCGAGACCTTTGCATCGAAATCTCCCATGGGAGCCATCCGTTGGTGGCCGATGGAACCGAATGATTCATTAGAAACGTGTATCCAATATGCCAAGTTCTGTTCTTCATGTGTCGAAAAGGTAGTAGTACTGCCGTGAACTCCAAGCTGCACCAATTATCAGGGTAAAAATGGGCCTCATTATCTCTTCACCTGACGATTCCATTCTAAAGGTCAACGCATATATTACGATAACTTGATTGTCATCGTAAATCGTGTTCAGAGTCCATTTTCCTGTGGAACAGGCCTTAGGGGGATTGTTTAAGTATGGATAAATATCATCATGTTGCCCAACCCATTTTGAATGGTAACGAAAAAAAATATGTAATGGATTGCCTTGATACCACATGGATCTCTTCAAATGGTTCATACATTCATAGATTCGAACAAGAGTTTGCTCAATTCATTCATACCAAACATGCCATTTCCTGCAGCAATGGAACAACTGCCCTTCATCTTGCATTATTAGGAAACGGTGTTGGAGAAAATGATGAAATAATAATTCCTTCATTCACATTTGTAGCTACAGCCAATGCCGTGGCATACTGTGGAGCCACACCCGTATTCGTTGATGCTGAATCTGATACATGGAACATCAATCCGCTGCTAATTGAAGACAAAATAACACCCCAAACCAAGGGAATCATTGTTGTCCATATCTACGGTCATCCTGTCGACATGGATCCTATTATAGAAATTGCCAACAAATACGGTTTATTTGTCATCGAAGATGCGGCCGAAGCCACAGGAGCTGAATATAAAGGAAGAAAGGTTGGTTCTATCGGCAACAGTGCTATATTCAGCCTCTTCGGCAATAAAATCATCACGACAGGTGAAGGGGGCATGATAACGACGAACGACGACGTGCTCGCACAAAAAATCAAGCTGCTAAAAGGCCAAGGCATGGACCCTAACCGCCGTTACTGGCACCCGATCATCGGATATAATTACAGAATGACCAATATTCAAGCAGCTATAGGCTGCGCACAATTGGAAAATATAGATTGGCACATCGAGCAAAGGATACGTATTGCCGGACTCTATTATAACCAGCTTCGATCATTCGATGCTCTCACATTACCTGTCCAAAAGGATGAAGTCAAAAATGTATATTGGTTATTTAGTGTCCTGATCAACGATGCTACGGAAGGACAGCGCAATGAAGTTATAGAAGGACTGCATATGCTTGGGATCGAGACCCGACCCTTTTTTTATCCTATGCACGCTTTACCCCCCTACCAGCATCTACATTCCGCTTCAGAATTCCCTGTAGCCAACCGACTTGGTTCTCAAGGCTTGAGTCTTCCAAGCTCAGGAAACCTAACAGCCGAAGAAGTCCAATTTATATGCAAAAGCTTCAAACAAGTACTACTCGATGTTATGCACAATTAATCCCCTTTGGTTTCATTGCTATTTTTGATCGATCCTGCCATATAATCAATAAAAGACGTTTCCACCTGCTTACGGAAACGTCTTTTTTATTGATCCTACTTTCTCATAATACGGGCTGGAACACCTATGGCCAAACAATGATCCGGCAGTGCATTCACAACCACGGCCCCTGCTCCCACTATGGACCATTCTCCTATATGCATACCATCAATTACTTTGGCACCTGTACCGAGAAAAACACCTTCACCGGTTACAACACGCCCCGAAAGGGTAACACCTGGAGCTACATGACATAGAGCCCCAATCTTGCAATCGTGATCAATAGAGGCATTTGTATTAATAATGGCTAAATCACCAATTTGGGCATCGGGCTGAATAACCGATCCGGGCATAATCGCGATACCGACACCTAATTGCACGGAAGCTGAAACATAAGCGAATCGGCTGATTGCATTCACATAGCGAAATCCAATGCAGGCTGCTTTGGAGGCAAGGCGCTTCCGCTCTGCATTATCACCAATTGCAATAACAGCATGTCGAATCCCTGAAAGATACAAATCCTGCAGGATTGTATCATCACCTAGAATCCTTATACCCGATACGGTCCCCTTCGCATGTGTATCCGTACAGCCTATAATCTCCACCTCTGGGTCCGATTTGAGAATATCGATGATAACTTTGGCATGTCCGCCGCCGCCAATAATAACCACCTTATTAGGGGATACCATGTGATCACTACTTCCTTTTGGAATGCTTCTTGCCAATCATTATATCAAACAAGCTCTCATATTCACGAGCCGCATCTGCCCAAGTCCGCTTGAGCACACCTCTTATCGCCACCTTTTGTTTAGCAGCCAAGCCTGCATGCCCTTTCCATAGTTGGCTTATCGCAGCTTCAATTTCATTTACAGCATAAGGGTCAAATGAAATAAAGGCTTGCATGTCGGTTATGACCTCCATCGCAACCTCAATTCGGCTTATTGCAACCGGAGTATCGACCGTTAAAGATTCCAATATCGGAAATGGACAGCTCCCTTCAAAAAGCGTAGGTACAATAGTGCCGACAGCATATCTGTACAACGATGGAAGATCTGAGGACGAGACCCTTCCTATAAAAACAATACTTTCCTGCTCCTCCTTCTTGCTGCGTTCAAGCATAGCCCTAATTTTTTCTTCAAAGGGCCTTCCCTTGTAGTCATCGGTTAGAACCAAACGAAGATTAGAAGCCTTGCCTTCGGGTGTTCGTTTGAAATTCAAAAATGCTTCGATCAGCCGGTCGTGATTTTTGTGCAAACGTATGATAGAAGGAAATACAAGATAGGGGGCATACAAATTGTATTTTTTCCTAAATGTGGTCTCAAAGCGGATCCCCATAGATCGGTACTCCTCTAGAGGCGGCGCTAACCGAATAACTTCCGTTTGGTTTATTGGCAATTTCAAAAATTTCAAGCCCTCATGATCCCGAATGTAATTGGAATTAAATACAACCTTGAATGCCTTCTTTGCCATAGCATCGACACTTGGCTGCAGATTGGAAAAAAATTCAGGTTGTTTGTCAGCATACAACTCCTTAAAATGCAAATAAACCAAATCATGCACACAAAGCACGTAGGGCTTTTCCAGCTCCAATGCCCATTTTAAGCCAACATATGGAACACACCATACGTCTACCTCAATAAACCTATTTAACCAATTCATATTCGGAAAGCTGTGAATCCATAACCGGTTTGCATACTTCGAGGCAACCTTGCCGAATAACAGTCTCGCCTGCATCCAATTTTCCTCAGTTACAGCCACATGGACCATCACATCACTTCGGTTGTTCAGCCAGCCTTCCACCAACCTGCCAATAAAGTTACCAATGCCTTCCCCAGCCAGCGTGACCGGGTGATGATAACCAAGGAATACCCCGATATGCTTCATAGGATTGGTAGATGCATGCCCTATAGCATGCTTGAATGAGGAGTTCTTGTTCAAATACTTATAGTTCTTTCTCAACAATCCCTGAAGCTCTTGGGATACAAAGAACCCTCTCCTGACCGATGATCGAAGACTCCCAGTATTCAGAAGCTGCTTATAGTTTTCAACCTCCTGTAGATTGGGCTGCCGATTAAGGACCTCCATATAAAGAGCTCGAATAAACTCATTATGATCAGCTTGAGCGAGACGCTTCAGTACCCGAGCCAAAGGGAAATTATTGTGGGACCCTTTTTCAATGATTGGCATGGCATATAATACGTTTGCTTCCTTACTATTCATAATAGCATCCATTAACAGCAGCTTCGGACAGCCTCCTTGAAGCTGCTCAAGATGGGAGAGAAAACCTGGCTCATCAGGTTCCCGAAGCAGTAATTGCTTATAAAGCTCCCAGATTAGCGTTTCTCCCTCCAAATCCAAAAGCTCGCTAATGAGTTCAAAGGTTGTAATTCCATCTCTTTTTTCCATCATATTCGTGAATTCATTACTATTATTTCTTAATTTCATCACGTCCATAAGCAGTATCGCTCCTATTCTACAGCTCAGTTCAAGTACTCATAGTATATTTGGCTGGCAGACATATCGGCACGGCATAAGCCACAAAAACAAAGCGATTGTTTGGCTTTGCTTGACGTTACTGTCTCCATTCTTCAGATGTATCATATGATACTAACAAGAGGGGCAAGGGGAAGTTTGCAAGGTGCATGAGTGAAATGGATTCTACATACTGATAAAATAGGGAGTGACGTAGATGATCATGATTAGTTTATGTATGATTGTCAAGGATGAGGAGGACTCATTGGGTAGATGTCTCGATTCTGTACAAACACTTGTCGATGAGATTATTATTGTCGATACGGGGTCCACAGACAAAACCAAGGAAATTGCTGCGCAATATAACGCGAAGATTTATGATTTTGTGTGGATCAATGATTTTGCGGCGGCTCGTAACTATTCCTTTTCATTAGCAACCATGGACTATATATGGTGGCTGGATGCGGATGATGTCCTTTTGGAGGGCGATCAGCAGAAGCTGCTTCAATTGAAAAGTACGTTCGATACTAGCATTGATTCCCTTGCAATGAACTATCACTTGAACAGCGGTCCGGACGGTCAAGCCACCTTCAGCATGAAACGCAATCGAATCGTCCGTAGAAGCTGCGGCTTTCAATGGCATGGATTCGTACATGAATATTTGGTTGTCCACGGCAAGGTTGTTCCAACTGATATCGCGATAACACATAAAAAAAATAAAGTGCACACGACGCGGAATTTGGATATTTATGAGGAACACCGAGCCAAGCAGACAGCTTTCTCACCACGTGAAACCTATTATTATGCCAATGAGCTAAAGGACCATGGCCAATTCGACAATGCGGTTACTTATTATCAAGCTTTTCTGGATACCAAGCAGGGCTGGATTGAGGATATCCTTGCTGCCAGCTGCAAAATCGCGGACTGCTACGAAGGGCTCGGAAAAATTGATGAAGCCATGACAGCAGCAATGAAATCATTAGAATATGCGGTTCCACGACCGGATTCCGTCTATCGGATTGGTCGCTACTTCATGCTTAAAAATGCGATCGAGCAAGCTATATTCTGGCTGTCACTGGCTGCCAAGCTGGAAGCACCTGAAAACTGGGGGATGCAGCATAAAGACTATTCTACATGGCTCCCACACCTGCAGCTATGTGTTTGCTACTACCGGCAAGGTGATATGGAAAAATCCTACTTTCATAATGAAATTGCACTTTCCTACCGCCCAGACGATCAATCGATGCTGAATAATAGAAAACTGCTGCTGCCCTTACAGCCGGGAAACCAATAATACAGCGTGGAGAAAAAGAGGTATCATTCAACGAAAAAGAGTCCTGCACATGAACTTGCGCAGGACCCTCTTAATCATGTGAATTATACAATTGCTCTCCAGTAATTCAATAAATCCTCCATCGTTTGAGTGAATGGAATTTGCGGCTTCCAGCCAGTTTTCGCATGGAATTTGCTGTAATCACCCAACAAAATCTCAACATCGGATGGACGCAAACGTGAAGGATCCTCCTTTACCTCTATTTGAGCTGTGCTCAGCGATAGCAGCAAATTAAGCATTTCCTGAATCGTACAGCAGGATCCCGATGCGATATTGTAGACTTCACCTGGATCACCCTTTTCAAGCGCCAGCCAATAGGCGTGGACAACATCACGAACATCGGTAAAGTCACGCTGTGCTTGCAGATTGCCTACATAGAGAACCGGAGCTTTAAGCCCTTTCTCAATTTCTGCGATCTGCTTGGCAAAGTTCGAGGTTACAAAATTTTCGCCGCGTCTTGGTCCAGTGTGATTGAAGGTCCGGGTACATACGACATGCAGCCCATAGCTTTTGTAATACTGGTACCCTAAATAATCCTGTGCGACCTTGCTGATCGCATAAGGACTTAGCGGGCGAATCGGATTAAGCTCCGTAATGGGAACTTCGGTTGGATCTACGTAACCATACTCCTCACTGGAGCAGGCAATTTGTATTTTACAATTCAGATCAAGCCGCCGGACAGCTTCGAAGATATTAACTTGTCCAGCTACATTATTATGAATGGTGTCTATTGGCGAATTCCAAGATGTAGGGACAAAGCTTTGTGCTGCCAGATGGAAAATAAGATCAGGTTTGACATCCTGAATTAAATTTTCCACCGAGAATGGGTCTCTGAGCTCACACTCTACCAAATTGATATCATTCAGTAAATGCTGGATATGATTCATCCGACTTCGATGCCGTATAGTCCCATACACTTCCGTATTATTTTTTAACAAATATTCAGCTAAATGGCTGCCTACAAAACCAGAGATGCCTGTTATTAATGCTTTCATTTAATTGAAATCCTCCCTTGTATGCGGTGAACCCTTCTTAAGAGCTGACTTGGAATAAATACTTAATCACCAAAATTATTAACCGAACACGTTTTCGGCCGATGGTCAGTCGACTCTCAATGGAACATAATGCCGACCCACCTGGAACGGTTTTTCCCGTTGTACGATTTCTGAACCCACATACCTGTCCGTAAGACCCCATTTAGCCCAAAATCTGACCCCATTCTCACGCATAACCGAACCAAAAACATCTTCCCCGTTGGTACGAAAGCTAATATGACCATGATGATGAATGAATACATCAGATGCGATCCAAAGCCTCTTCCCGCTAATTTGCGTTCTTAAGCAGAAATCGTCATCCTCATAGCAGCCTGGAAAAAATTGATCATCCATCCCGCCTATTTGCTCAATTAAACGCCTGTGAAAAGCCATGCAAAACCCAACCAGCCGCTCAGCTTCAAAACCTGATCCTTGAAACATCATGGTATGAAACTCTGCAAAATGTGCCATTTCCTCCATCGACTGATAAGAAACAGGCTGGACCCGTTGAGCTGAAAACACATAATTGGAGCGTGGTCCAACGATGCCGATGGACTCATCTTTTTGCAGCCATGTCAGCAGACGAGTCAACCAACCTTTCGTTACGACGGTATCATTATTGAGCAAAACGATATATTCGCCCCGAGCTGCAGCCATGCCCTGATTGCAGCCGTAAGCAAATCCCTTGTTCATAGAATTAACAATAAGCTGTGAGTTGGGAATGGTTTGCAAATAGGAAACTGTGTCATCCACGGAACCATTATCAATAAAAACAACTTCATAGCTTTCTGGGGTATGCTTCATGATGCTGTCCATACACTGCTTCGTATAGTCCAGTGCATTGCGCGTTAGAATGACAATCGAGGTCATACCGGGAACAAAGGGGGTGCCGGCATTCAGGTCATTAGGCATGAATCATCGTAAGCTCCTTCACTGTAGGATTCATATCTATATAGTAGATCAATAGACTTGTATTAAATTATGCCACTGCCGCCAAGAAGGGAACGGCAAAATGTCTTTGCCCTTGGATTCCGCAATACGATAAAAAGCCGTTTCATTTCTGTTCCAACTTCATATATTACAACAAGGTCTATTCCTTCTTTGCAGGACCATGCCATAAACCAGAGGTGCATCTCATTGAAATGGATTTTTCATAACCCTGATTTTGCTTATGAACGTTTTCATCCGGCTATCCTGAGCGCTTCCGCTTGGCTCGGCCATCGTCATTTTGCCTATGATTTGATTCGATTTATGAAACCCGATACACTGGTCGAGCTAGGTACGCATTGGGGAGCCTCCTATTTCAGCTTTTGTCAGGCGGTATCAGATGACGATCTGCTCCATACAAACTGTTATGCTGTTGACACGTGGACGGGAGATCCACATTCCGGTTTTTATGCCAATGAAGTATTTACAACGGTTTCGAGTGTAAATGAACAGCTATACACACAAATAGGAAGCCTGGTCCGCAAAACCTTTGATGAAGCTGTAACAGGCTTTGAGGATCAATCCATCCAATTGCTTCATATTGATGGATATCATACGTATGATGCGGTTTCGCACGATTACGAAACATGGCTGCCTAAATTGGCACCTGATGGTATCGTTATATTCCATGATATAGCCACACGTTTCGGAGATTTTGGTGTGCATCGTTTTTGGGAACAAATAAAAATGAAGCACCCTTTTATTGAGTTCACCCATTCAGGAGGGCTTGGCGTACTTTTCCCAAAAGGTGCTGATTCCCGCTTTAATGAGGTTTTTGCTATGAAAGATTTTCTTCCGAATATTTACAAGAATCGTGCCGCACTCAAATGATGTGTCGGAGGCATGAATATGAATAGTAAACAGCTCTGTTTTATTTCCTGTGTTTCCGATTCCGAACAATATGAGCAAGCGCTTCATTATCAACGAAACCTCCACGTACCAGACGGGTTCACTATCGAGTGGATATCCATTGGGCAAGCTGAGAGTATGACCAGCGGGTATAACTCTGCGATGAAAAGAAGTGAGGCAAAGTATAAAGTATACGTGCATCAGGATGTGTACATCATTCACCCTTACTTTCTGGATGATTTGATACTGTTGTTTGAGAATAACGAACAATTGGGAATGGTTGGTGTCGCCGGGGCAACCACGATTCCAGCTAACGGAATTTGGTGGGAGAGTCCTTATTTGTACGGTAAAGTATATAGCAGCCACTCGGGTCGTATGCATCCGCTTGAATTTCGCCCCATTCAACAAGCTTATGAACGTGTTCGGGCTATCGATGGGTTGATCATGGCAACTCAGATCGACCTTCCCTGGCGCGAGGATCTATTCACAGGCTGGCATTTTTACGATACCTCACAAAGCATGGAGATGCTGAAAGCCGGATATGAAGTTGGGGTATGGAACCAGCCTGCTCCCTGGTGCATTCATGATTGCGGGATCGCCAACCTTGAAGGCTATGAGCAATACCGGCAGCTGTTTATTGAGCATTATGGGAGCTATCTAAGCTGAAGCCTGTGTGTGCAGCCTATTATGCAGCTTAAATTATCGCTTACTATTCAACATAAAAAACAAACAACCTTAGTCTGGTTTATCCCGCACTAAGGTTGTTTGTTGGGATTTGGTATCTAATACAACTTTTAATTGTGCCATTGCTTTTATATTATTATCGGCTTCTATTCTTCCTGTGTTCCCATTTGTTCCAGCTCAAGAAGGCCCTGTTTAATCGCCTGCTCATCCGATTTAGGGCATACCAGCAATCCCTCCGGCGTCGAAACGATAATTAAATCCGTTACCCCGATGACCAGCGTCTTCCGCTTTTCCGAAAAAACAATATTGTCTCCAGCACGAAGTACATGTACAGTTCCGCTGATTAGATTCCCCTGCTCATCACTTGGATATAATCGTGTCAGCGCCGTCCACGTGCCCACATCGTCCCAGCCGAACCGAACTGGAATACAGTAGATCAAATCGGCTTTCTCCAAAATTGCATAATCTACCGAGACCTTGGGAAGAAGCGGATACAGTTGTTCCAGCTGTTCATCGCTTAGGCTAAGCAAGCGCCACATATCCGGCTCGAATTGCTTCAAGTATGCAGCTATCGTTGATGGCCTCCAGGCAAAGATACCGCAGTTCCAGTATACATTCGTCATATTGACCAGCTTGATTGCCTTCTCCAGATCCGGCTTTTCAATAAAGCGTTTGACTCTGTATGCCCGTCCATCATCCTGTGCCTTTCCTATTGCTTCAATATACCCATAGCCTGTCTCTGGCCGTGTCGGAACGATGCCAAGGGTCACTATCACATCCTCCTGGCGGGCCGCCTCCACCGCTTGCTGAAGCGCCTGAATGTAAGCTTCATCGTCCCCGATATACTGATCGGAAGGAACCGTTACAAAGGGTTCATCCTGACCCTCATGTAAAAAATGCCTTGCTATCAATGCCATGCAGGGTGCGGTGTCTCTCTGCTCCGGCTCAACAATAAGCTGCCGAGAATCCAGCTCCTTAAGCTGCTCCAATACGAGCTGGGTATACTTTTGAACGGTAGCCACATAAATATCTGCTGCCGGTATCCACCTGAGAAAACGTTGATAGGTTTCTTGAAGCATCGTATCGTTAGACGTTAGAGCTAGAAATTGCTTGGGTACTTCCTCTGTGCTTCTCGGCCAAAACCGGTTGCCCTTACCGCCGGCCATAATGACAACCTTCAATACAATCACCCCTCGTTTGACCTCACGTACTGGATATCATTGTGGATACAATCCTGCAGCGCCAGCTTCCAATCACGCATGCGAGAGAAGCCGTTCGTACGGATCGCCAAATCGTCAAAAGCTGAGTTGTCAGGTCGTGGTGCAGGCATTGTAAATGCGGATGCATTTATCGCTTCCAAGCTGACATCGGTTCGATTCGCCGCCTGCAGGATGGCTTCCGCAAACTCGTAGCGGCTGCAGCAGCCTTGATTAGACACATGGTACAAGCCGTACTTTTCTGTTTCCACCAACTCACCTACGAATCGAGCCAAGTCTAACGTATAGGTAGGTGAACCGGTTTGATCATGAACCATCGTTAAGCTGGACTGCCGATCTGCCAAAGACAGCACTTTAGTCACAAAGTTGGTTCCGTGCTTACCATACAACCAGGAGGTACGCACAATAAAATAAGTTTGGCTGATCATCTCCACGAATTTTTCCCCATGGAGCTTGGAGTTTCCATATACACTTAGCGGATTCGTACGGTCTGATTCTGTATAGCTTCCTGCCTTCGTTCCATCAAATACATAATCCGTGCTTATATAAACAAGCTTGGCAGCACAATGATGTGCAGCCAAAGCTACATTCCGTGTTCCTGTGGAATTGATGGCATAAGCTTTATCAAACATGGTCTCAGCCAGATCTACCTGGGTAAAGGCAGCTGCGTGAATGATGACATCCGGACAACACGCGGATATCTGCTTCTTGACGGCCAGCTCATCGGTAACATCCAACTGCTCCCTGGAGAATGGCAAGATCTCATGAGCAGGTGACAAAGCGCGGATCAAATCATGGCCCAACTGTCCACCTGCTCCTGTAATCACGATTTTCAAAGCCCGTCACCTTCCTTCGCATGAGCGCATTCTTCCAATTGATAAGTTCCATCCAGGATTGCCCGCCACCAGGACTCATTCCTTCTATACCAGTCCAACGTCATGAGCAGTCCTTCATCCAAGGTGTGAGTAGGCCTCCAGCCCAGCTCATTGCGGATTTTTGAGGAATCGACCGCATATCTCCGATCATGCCCGAGCCGGTCAGGAACGAATCGGATCAACTGCTCCGATTTACCGAGCTCCTGCAATATCCGCTTCACCATATATAAATTGGTTCTTTCGCTGCTGCCCCCGATGTTATAAACCTCTCCTGAACGGCCTTTGTGAATCACGAGATCGATAGCCGTACAATGATCGTCTACAAACAACCAATCCCGGATTTGCAGTCCATCACCATATATGGGCACAGCTTCATCCTGTAAAGCACGCGTAATAATCGTAGGAATCAGCTTTTCAGGGAATTGGTAAGGACCGTAATTGTTCGAGCAGCGCGTAATAACAGCAGGCAATCCATAGGTCTCATAGTAAGACCGTACGAACAGATCCGAGCCTGCTTTGCTGGCTGAATAAGGACTATTCGGAGCCAGTGGCGTCTGCTCATTAAAGCTTCCCTGCTCACCAAGCGTTCCATACACCTCATCCGTAGAAATGTGTACAAATTTGCTTACCTTATGCTTTTTCGCGGCTTCAAGCAGCGTTTGAGTACCGAGCACATTGGTCTGGATAAATCGGTGAGGGTCCAGAATACTTCGGTCTACGTGAGATTCTGCGGCAAAATGGACAACGGTATCAATCCGCTCCTCCGTCATAACTCTCTCTATTAGAGCTGCATCCGTAATACTTCCGCGAATTTCCAAATATCCGGGTACATTCCGAATATCTGCAACGTTGTGGCTGTTGCCTGCATAGGTTAACAGATCAAAATTCACAACAGCATCCTGGGGATGCTTTTCCAACCAATAATGTAAGAAACGACTTCCAATAAAACCCATACCCCCGGTAACCAATAGCCTCATAAAGCTTCACTTGCCGATAGCCAAATACTAGCCTCAAGCAGTGACCGGTGCGTTCCTGCATCGGTCCACCAGCCCTCAAGAAGACGATAGGAAAGCCTTCCTTGAGCCGCGTACCTATTGTTGACATCGGTAATCTCCAGTTCCCCGCGCTCTGATGCCTGAATCTCCTGAATATTGTCAAAAACAGTGGAATCATACATATAAATTCCCGTCACACAATAATCCGATTTAGGATATGCCGGTTTTTCCTCAATAGCCGCAATGCGGTCTCCTCTCATTTCAGGAACCCCATAACGGCGGGGGTCTGCAACTTTCTTCAAAAAGACCATCGCACTTCCTTGCTCCACCTCTGTGAATATCCGTACTGCGGATTCCAAACCATCCTCAAACAAATTATCGCCAAGCAGCACCACAAACTTATCATTCGGCTGAATAAAGCCCTCAGATAGTGCCAGAGCCTGAGCTATACCTCCGGCTTCCTCCTGAATTGTGTAGGTAAGATGCACACCCCAGCTGCTGCCGCTTCCGATATATTCCATAAATAATCCTGCCGATTGTTTTCCCGTGACCAGCATAATGTCTTTTATCCCCGCCTCAGCCATTTTGGAAATTGCATAATGAATCATCGGAAAGGGCCCCACTGGCAGCAAATGCTTATTAATAATCTTCGTCATAGGTCTTAGCCGCGTACCTGACCCCCCAGCCAAAATAACCCCTTTCATGAATCCACCCCTTTCTTGAAACGATTCTCAAGACACCCTCTAACAGGATATGCCTGAAGCAGAAAAACACATGGACTCCTGCCAAGGCATTAGGAAAAATAAGTAACATGTCCCCCAAAAGCATACTTGCTGCTTCAAAAAAGGGATCCTCTATAGCAAAAAAGGGAACTCTATAGCAAAATAGCAACTCATACACAAGAATGAAGTTAAAAAATAAAAAAATGACAAAATTTAAATAATGTCATTTGATTTTCGTTTCGATTTTGTATATACTACAATGATTCCAGATCCCATATTACGAATCGGAGGAGATGTAGGATGAATAAAGAATTAGCAGGTAAGGTCGTTCTTATCACAGGTGCTTCCAGAGGAATCGGACGGAAAATCGCGGAGGATTTTGCTGATCGCGGGGCCAAGGTTATTGTGAATTATGCAAGCAATAAAGGAACTGCCGAAGAGGTCATTGCTGCAATAAAGCAAAATGGCGGTGAAGCATTGGCAATTCAAGCCGATATCAGTCAGGTTGCGGAAGTGGAGCTGCTATTCGGCAGTGCTATCGAGCTCTATGGGCAGGTTGATATTTTGGTCAATAATGCAGGGATTATGATTACCAAACCGATTGAACAAGTGACAGAGGCCGAATTTGATAAACAATTTGCCATCAATGTCAAAGGTACTTTTTTTGCTTGTCAGCAGGCGGCTATACACATGAAGCATGGCGGAAGGATCATCAATTTCTCCACTTCAGTTGCCGGTGCTATGTTTCCAGCCTATAGCGTGTATGCAGGTACCAAAGGTGCAGTCGAGCAATTCACTCGCCAATTGGCTAAGGAGTTCGGTCGCAAAGGGATTACCATTAATGCTGTTGCACCAGGCCCAATAAATACAGAGCTCTTTACAGTTGGCAAGACAGAGGAACAGATTAACACGATTGTGAGAATGAACTCCTTTGGCCGATTAGGTGAACCCGAGGATATTTCCGATGTCGTTCTATTCCTGGCTAGTGAGAAAACCCGCTGGATGACTGGACAAACGATTCGTGTAAACGGAGGATTCGTGTAAATCATGGCCACTGAGTCCATATTAAGTAGGGAAACCATTTTGGATACAGCTGAACAGGTGCTGCGGCGTTACGGGGATAAAACTAACGTTGTTGATGTTGCCAAGGTGCTTCGTGTAAGTCACGGTACAATTTATCGTCATTTCGCAAGTAAAGCAGCACTGCTGGAGGCCGTTACCGAGCGTTGGCTGCACCGGATCTCGCTCCCATTGGAGGCGATCTCTAATCAGCAAGAAGGCAGTGCTGTAGAGCAACTACTGCTCTGGCTCGAAACCTTAATTCATAGCAAGCAGCAGTCGGCGGCTGATGAACCTGAACTATTCTCAATCTATGCTGCAGTGACTTCACAAGGAACCGAATTGATCCAGAATCATGTGCAATATTTGATTAATCTACTGTCACGGATAGTGGAACAAGGAATCGTTAAACAGGTGTTTAAAAACAGAAGTCCGGAATCGACTGCAAGAGCCATCTTCATGGCAACTGCACGCTTTCACCATCCTGCCCATGCTTATGAGGGAGATGCTGTTACCAAGCAGCATGATTTCGAGCTGGTATGGCAGCTTATTCTTTCAGGAATTGTCAGCAATGAATCTATATAAGATGAACCAAAGAAACACACAGCCCGAGCGGAGAAAGCGGACCCTTCTGGAGAAACGAAGTGTTCGCCTTTGCAGGCGGATTCTTACCCCTAAGGGGCTAAGAATACAAAGAATCTGGCTGCAACAGCGATTGGAAGAGGGGTCTGCTTTCGCAGCGCCTCTTTGCTGTCATGATGTTTAGTTCATCTTATATAGCAGTTATTTAATCCACTGTTAACGGATAGCCTTAGGATACGTGGACTGACCTTCTTCAATCAGCTTCTAAACGGCTAATCTGCTGCCTGCTGCCATCGCACTTCCGACGATTCCTGCATCATCAATCATCGCGGCAGTGACAATCGTCAGCCGTTCCCAGTAGCCATGGTAGACCGATTGCTGCAGTTGCTCGCGCATTGGCGCAAACAAGCGTTCACCAGCCAATGCAGCGCCACCCCCAATCACGATGACATCTGGACTGTACAGCGTTACTGCATTGGCAAGTCCTTTACCAAGCAGCATACCCGTATGGTTCATGACCTCAATCGCTAACGGATCGTGCTGATCATAAGCCTTGGAAACATCAGCAGCTGTGATGCTCTTATCTGGCACTTTATCCATCCACTCCTGAAGAATGCTGGGTCTGCCACTCTGTACCAGCTCTTGTGCCTGACGGGCAATACCTGTGGCCGACACAGCCGTCTCCAGACAGCCGCGCATTCCACAGCCGCAAGTATAGGGAATTTCCGGCATAATGATATGTCCTAGCTCACCCGCCATGAAGCCACCGCCATAATAAAGCTTTCCATGATTAATGACAGCCGCAGCGAGCCCCGTCCCAATCGTAATTCCGAGCACATGCTCATAGCCTTGGGCAGCACCACAAACCGCCTCACCATATACATACATTCTGACATCATTATCAATAAAGGTTGGAATCCCAGTTCGTTTATGGATTTCTTCCGCTGTTGGAACCTGAGTCCAACGCAAATTCCCTGCAAACAGGGTAATTCCCTTGTCAGGGTCGATAAAGCCCGGCGTTCCGACCCCGATAGCCCGTACGGCCTCACGTTGAATTCCACCATGAGCCAGAAGCTGGTCCACCATTGATTTTATTTTATCAAATACATAATCACTGCCTCGCAGCGCTTCCGTAGGCTGCTTTATTTTATGCAGCAACTTGCCTGTGGCATCGGTCAAGCCGCACACAACGTTCGTGCCCCCAATATCGATTCCGATTAAAAAATCCATCATTCACGACCTTTCCCATAGTTATGGTTATGTATGTTGATCAGCCAAATAAACAGTCACTTTCGCTTGCGCCAAAGCTGTCGCAAGCTCCGGATCCAGAACAGCATCCGTCACACAAATATCAAGAGAAGACAAGGGAACAATTCCGAATAATGAGGCTTTGCCGATCTTGGAATGATCCAGCACAGCAATTCTCGTCTTGGAACGCTTTAGCAGCAATTGTCCGATCTGAGCTTCCAGCTCCGAATAGGTAGTAACCCCATGCTCCAATGACAACCCATCTGCTCCCAAAAACATTTTGCCAATGTTCAAATCCTCGACGACCTTTTCTGCAAGCGGTCCGCACAGCTCAAAGCTGTTTTTACGCATCACCCCGCCCGTTAGAACCACCTGCACACCCTCACTGTCAGCCAGCTCCATCGCAATATTGACAGCATTGGTTACAACGGTAATGTTCCTTTTGTTTTTAATCGCTTTGGCAATAAGAAAGGTCGTTGTTCCTCCGCTTAAGCCAATCACGTCTCCTTCTTCAATCAATGAGGCCGAGGCTGTTGCAATGGCTTCCTTTTCCAACCAGAGCAGCTGCTTTTTTTCCTGAAAGGAGGCTTCACGATTGGCTGTAAAGCCTTCCCACTGTGCGCCGCCGATTGTACGGATAACCCCTTCTTTTTTCACCAAAACATCCAAATCCCGGCGTGCAGTCGCTTCCGAGCAGTTGAACTTCTCAATTATTTCCTGAATGGTCAGCCGACCGTGAGCTTTTAAAGCATTCATAATCCTGCTGCGCCGTTCTTCGCCTTTGGTCAAATCCCGTTCACTCATCCCGTTTCCTCTCCTTGCACATCCATCATCTATGATGATAGTATAGGGGTTTATTATGATAATTTCAATCATGATAATGACCAAAAAAATCAGCAACCTCTAAAAGCGTCGCTGATTATTTGTACGAATGCTTACGAAGTTCGACCCATCGCGATCCAGTTTACGATCCCCTCCAATTGAGGAGAGTAACGACTGCGAACAATCTGAATGATAGCACTGTCGCATTTTTTTTGTTGAATGACACCATAGCTGTTGGTTTGATCCGTTGTGACCACCAACGCATACTGCTCATCGGTAAAAGGCTCATCAAATTGCACCTGGATATTTACGGTTTCTTCTTCTACACGCATCAGAAAGGAACATAATCCGAATTGCTGAGTAGGAGCAGCTGCTTTGGTGGATTCGATAATCTTGTCACTTACTACTGTAATACCTACAGTTGTTTGATCAATTGAATCATCAAGCGGCTCCGCCATCACAGTTAGCGCAGCTTCTGCTTCTGCTTCTGCTTCTGCTTCTGTTATGCAAGTATCCAATTCATCAAATGAAATCACTCCTGTCTCGGCAACTTCATCTACTGCCTCGCTTGTCTCTGCAGCTCCTTCTTCCGTCCTTGTCACGGTTGATGATTGAACGCCCGCTACTTGAAATTTCGATGCTGCAGCCAACAGCAGCTTTTCCACCAGTCCGGTTTCCAAATGTATCGAGGTTATGCTTCCCGGAAGCAAGTGATAGCCCGAAATCGACTCTTGTTTAATATGCAGACCATCGATCATATCGTTGCCCAGTTGTTCACTACCTACCGCACCAACTGCTATGTGTTGACTCGTCACAGCACCATTGGCCAACTGCTCGCTTCCCACTGCACTTGGTGCCAGCTTATCCGTAGTGACAGACTGATGATCCAGCTTCGCCGTGCCAATCGAATCATCAGCAATATGTTTACCGATGATTGCGCCCGCTTCGATATGGCAGCTTGCTACTGCATCTTCAGCTAGCTGTTCACTTCCTACGCTTCCAGTGCTCAGGTGCACTGCCTCTACGGCACCCCATGCCAGCTTGATTCCCGTCACCGCCTGATCCTGCAATTGCACCGTACCAATCGCCTCTTCAGCAATGTGCTCGCTGAACACCGATTTCAACGCCAGATGACGGCTCGTCACCGCACAATCAGCCAACTGCTCGCTTCCCACCGCTTTGGCACTCAAATGATCAGCTTCC